>NZ_QBUD01000005.1 GCF_003058085.1 Yoonia sediminilitoris
ATCGCTGCTGTCAATGTCGTCTTGCCGTGGTCAACGTGGCCGATTGTGCCGATGTTCACGTGCGGTTTGTTACGTTCAAACTTTGCCTTAGCCATATCAAAAGGGCCCTTACTTTTGCGGGGCCATAATGGCCCGTTTCAACATCGCGGGCGATGTATTTGCAAACTGCCGGGAAATCAAGGGAATTGCGCGCCTATCCGTCTGCAATCCCGGAAAAAATATCATACTGCGGTTTGTAGATATTGCTGCGCATGCCAAAGGCCCCCATCACGCTGTGAAACGGAAAATCATGGGGGAAGCTGACATCGCGCATGATCGTTTCTTTTGTCACCCCGTGGCTTTGCGTAAACCCCTTTGACATCCAGACGAGGAATGGCACCCGCCGCTGCTGATCGGGCGCGATGGCAGGCGGTGTGCCATGCAGATACAGCCCGCCTTCGCCCAGCGACTGGCCATGATCGGACACATAGATCAGCACGCTGTCGGTATCGGGTAGGGATTCGAGCTGGGCGATCAAATCCGCAATCAGAAAATCACTGTAACGCAGTGTATTGTCATAGGCGTTATAAAGCGCCTCCTGGCTGCAATCACTCACTTGCACGGTTTCACAAATGGGCTGGAAATGGGCAAATTCCGGCGGGTACTTCTTGAAGTAGCTGGGTCCGTGGCTGCCGGTTTGGTGCAGACCAATGAATATGCGCTCCGCATCTGACTTGGCAATCAGGTCAGCGACCCCCCAATTCAGCGCCGCATCATAGGCACCATCGGGGCAATCGTCGCCCGCACAATCGGCAACAATTTCACGGGCACGCTGGTACTGCGTGACCTCAAGAGGTGGCGGGCCACTGTTGTTGCTGCGCCAGACCGTTTCAACACCGTGGCGGGTCAGATAGGTCGGCAAGGGCTCTTGCACGGTCCGGGCAGAGGCATCGCGCCCTTCATGGGTCAGGATGCAGGCAGCCGATCCGATGGTATAGGTGGCGCAGGACAAGCCCGCAGGCAAAGCTACCAGATCGGTCTGCATGGTAAAGGGGTTGGTGTCACGGTCATAACCGTAAAGGGCGAAATTATCGGCGCGGGCGGCTTCACCAAGCACCAAAATCACCGCCTGTTTCCGGCCATTTTTATTTTCGGCAAAGGTGGCGTCCGGCAGCCGGATCACCTCACGGTTACGCAGGGCATATCTGTTCAGATACCGCCCGCTGTTCACAACATAGGACCACGGCAAGATCCGCGCGCCCATGCGTGTGGCGTGGGCATCATACCACAGCCACGTAAAAGAAGTGGCCACCAGAAACGCCAGAAGCAGCGCAAATACCCCAACCGAAGATACCAATCCAACCACCCAACGCGGCTTGACCAGCTTGACCCAGAACAGCAGAAGGCCCGGCAGCAGACCAAGGCCGCCAAGGTACACAAAGATCGACCAATGCAGCAAGTTCGACGTCTCGCGGCTGTCTGTGTTGAGGATATTGGCAATCATCGAGAGATCGATCTCGATCCCGTAGGTGTTCATGAAATAAAGGGCGGCGGCGTTTGTCAGCATCAGCAAGGTGCTGATCAGCTTGAACAGCAACTGCGACAGTGTGCCGATGAGCATCAGAAAGCTCGCCAGCAGGCAAAACTGCAGCATTTGCAGCGACGTGATCTGGATGAACCCGCCAAAGCCCGGCGCACTCACTGAATTGGCATATCGTAAAAGCGGCCCTTGAAACGCCAGCAGGTGCAGCAGGCAAACCAAGGCAACCGCCGTAAAAAGATGCAGTGTGGGACGCGATCGAAACAAGAGTGTACCGCCTGTTATTTCCTTCGGAGAGAGCAGTGGATGCATATGGTCCGGCGGCCTGCAAGACAAGATGCGTCTGCTGACATATGATGACCGCAAAGCCAATTTGAAAGGAGTACATTATGAAACTGGGCGCATTTTCAATCAGCCTGAACGTCAAGGACATTGCAGTATCCCGTGACTTCTATGGAAAACTGGGGTTTGAGCCATTTGGCGGTGACGCAGCTCAAGGATGGCTGATGCTGCGCAATGGTGAAACGGTCATCGGCTTGTTTGGCGGATTTCTGCAAGCCAATACACTGACGTTCAACCCCGGCTGGGATCAGAATGCGCAGAACCTCGAGGAATTCGAAGACGTGCGCGACATCCAGAAACGCCTCAAGGCGCAAGGGGTCGCGTTCTTTACCGAGGCTGACGAAACGACCAGCGGGCCCGCCAGTTTTGTGGTCATCGATCCTGACGGGAACCCGATCTTGGTGGATCAACATCGCTGAAACCGGGCAAGCATGTCCCGCCAGACCATATCCAAAAATCAGGATTTACACGGTGCGTTGCCATGCAATAGCCTAAAGCCATTCCGTTTTTAACATGCCCAGCTGTACTGTAATCCATTTGTGACAAAAGAGGTCTTGTGATGAGCAGACGCCGTTCCGTAGCGACCAAGCCGCCGCAACACGTCCCACATCGGCCCGCACCCCGGCGAACCGACAGCGCCCCGCATTCTTCTGAAATGCCCCGTGCGCTGGCCCATTTCCAAAGGCTTGCCAATGACAGCGGACCGGTGCAGCGGCTCCGGTCGCTTCAGCAATCCGCTAGTGAGGGCGGGCCGATCCAGCGTGTATTGGGTTATAATCAGGCCATCGCAAAGGCCGACGTCGCCAATGTTTCCAAACTCGCGCACAAAGTATGGCTGCTGGAAGGTCCGCAAGTACAGGGGAATGCACCGTCGGTCGTGATCAAGCTGGAACTCAGGGTCAGCCAAGGCGAAGCAATGACTGATTTTCGCGCGCGCGAGGGCATCACCCGCGAGATGGGCGCAATGGTTTTGGACGGTGTACCCGGCGCGAACCCCGCCAGCGCCAATGATCTGGCCGTCATCGGGACACTGGACAATGCAAACTGCCTGAACGTACAAGCGCAAAACGAACTGGCCGAATTAAAGGCTGAGTTGAATGGCCAGAATGCGGCGCAAACTGTGGTCATCAAGGTCGCCAAAGTTGCCAATATCCCCAAGTCGGTGGGGGATCAGATTTTTGAGGCCAAACAGCAAATGCAAGCCAATCTGTCAAAGGGCGGCAAGGTCAAATCTGTTGGCAACACCGCAGCGGGCGTCAACGCGGTTGCCAGAAACATCCTGCAATTGCCGGTCGCGACCAGCCTGGGAAAGATGGCCGCCTTTGATTTGATCGTTGGCAACTTTGACCGCTTCAGCCACGACGGAACGATCAATATTCAGAACCTTGAGGTATTTGGCAATCAGGCATTGGGATTGGACAACCTTAACCCCTACGGCGCCATCCGGGGCATTGACCCCGGCAATCAGGGGGCCGGGGTGGTAACGTTGCCTTGGCCGGGTGGGTCGATTGTCACCGACACCAGCAAAATTAACGTCTACGCAAAACGCATTCAGGGTGACATTCTCAAATCGGTCGACCTTTTTGGTGCGGTCGCGGATGAGTTGGGGCCAACCGGGCTGGCCACTTGGCAGATCACCTTCATCAATGGGCTGATCGCGGCGATCCGAACGCTCAAACACCACGAGACGAGCTTGCGTCAGCGCTTGGTGCAGCAGGCAGGATCTGCCGAAGACCGACAAGCCTGGACGATCATGGCTGATCGTCTGGCCCAAATTCCCAAGATGTAAGGGGCAGGGTCTTAGACCTGCCCCCACTATGCCTTAGTTTCAGCCAACCATCGCGTTGTCGTCGCGCTTGACCGCAACGATGGTTGAACGTGGCAACATGCCTTCACCATCAGGGAAGGGTGCGCCCGGATGCTGGATACCAACAAACATTGTCCGGCGATCCGCGGACCACGTCAGACCCGTCACTTCAGACCCTTTGGGTCCTGTCAGGAACCGCTCGATCTGGCCGGTGGCCGGATCGCCCGCAAGCATCTGGTTGTTGCCCATTCCGGCAAACCCTTCTTCGTTGCTGTCGTTCCCGTCGGTTTGAATCCACAGCAAACCGGTACTGTCAAACTGCATCCCGTCGGGCGAGTTGAACAGATTGCCCGCATTCACATTGGACGATCCGCCATATGCGTCATCATGCACCGTGGGGTTGCCCGCCATGACATAAAGGTCCCATGTAAGGGTGTCCGTTCCATGGTCATCATTGCTGGGATACCAGCGCACGATCTGGCCATAGTTGTTTTCATTGCGCGGGTTCGGACCGTTGGCCGATGTGTCATCACCGCCCGCGTTGGGCTTGACCCCGCGATTTCGGTTGTTGGTCAGGCAGCAGTACCCTTCAGCCGCAACCGGATTGACCGCAACCCATTCGGGCCGATCCATCGTCGTGGCCCCAACGGCAGAGGCCGCATCACGGCTGAAGATCGCGATTTCTGCTGCGTCCATGCCAGTGGCTTCTGGTGTGAGCGCCACCCATTGACCGGTCAGATCATTGTTGAATTTGGCCACATATAGCTGACCGTCATCGAGCAGGGCCGATGTGGGACCGCCGGGGGTATAGACCCCGTTCGAAACGTATTTATACATAAATTCGCCCCGTTCATCATCGCCCATATAGACGACAACGCGGCCATCGGGAGCAATAACAGCGGCGGCATTCTCGTGTTTGAAGCGGCCCAAAGCGGTGTGCTTGATTGGCGTGGATGTCGGGTCCGAAGGGTCGATTTCGACGATATAGCCAAAGCGGTGCGGCTCGTTCGGGTTTTGAGAAACATCAAACCGCGCATCGAACTTTTCATAGCCATAACGCCCCTCTTTGCCGATCCCGTACCGGGCGTAGTCGGCGGGCAATTCAAAGTCCGGATCAGACGATCCGAAATAGCCGTTAAAGTTCTCTTCGCAGGTCAGATAGGTGCCCCAAGGGGTCTTGCCTGCACCACAGTTGTTCATGGTGCCCAGCGCTGTTGTGCCCGCAGGATCGGCAGCGGTCTGCATCAGCGGATGCCCGGCGGCGGGACCTGCAATGGTCATCGGCGTGTTGTGGGTGATACGGCGGTTGAGGTCGCTATCTACCACAACGCCCCAGCCATCCGGCCCTTCGGCGACTTCCATGACCGTCACACCCTGCATGTTTTGCAGGGTCAGCACGTCGTCTGCGCTGGTTGTTTCGCCACCGCTTGCGGGCAGGTTTACCTTGGTGTTCACATACTCATGGTTCACCGCAATCACCTGACGGGCGCCGACAACGAACAGTTCCATCCCGTCGGTGTTTTCACCAAACACACGGTCAGAGCTGCCAACGCTGACACCATTTTCCTGGCTCAGCGGTTCAGCATCGGAAAACAGCGGATCGCCCCAGCTGATCAGCGCCTGCCAGCTATAACCGTCAGGCACGTGCACGGTGCCATCGGTCTGGATCGGAATCGGCGTGAACCCGAAACGGCTGACGGTCTGTGCCTCGGCCGAGGTGCCGGACAATAGCCCCGACCCCATGACAGCCGCGCCAGAGCCATAGGCCACAATACCGCTCAGAAATCCGCGCCGCGAAATTGCGGCTTCAACGACGTCATCAAATGCGACAGATTCCGCCGCTGGTCGTTGCAATTCGTCCCAGTCGTCCCATGACAGGTCAGTTGTATCAATATCTTTCATGTTGCTAGCCCTCCGCTTGCGTTACGACACTTTGCGACCCATAGGCGTGGCAATTAACAGGTTTGTGACAACAGGGTTGCTGCGTCAATTTCCCTGCCCCAACGACAAGGAAATCCCTCATCGCCTGGCACATCAGGTCGCCCGGTGGCCTTGCGCCACCTTCGGCTGCGTACATTAAACCCGCTGCATACCAAGAAACATTGGGGCACCCCCGCCAGAAGACAGAAACAACCAAACGCTTTTCCAGACAGTTGCGTTCATGCAAGCACTCAAACCACTGGCGCTGCGGGCATCACCCCCCTGATCTTGCCGGGCGGCATATCAACCGCTTAGCAAAACCAAACACCGAAAAACGGCATTCAAAACCACAGCATGTCCATTCTGCGACAAATTCAACCATTGGTAAAGCGCCATGGCCGCACGATCAGATGCACAACCTCATTTCCGGCTAATCCAGCAAGCCGCTATAGGCACCTACGTTGCGGTATGCGCGCTGACCAAATCAGCGCACGCATCACCGAGCGCCAGAACGCCGAGGGCAACATGTTTGGCCATAACTTACTGAAACAGCCGCAGGTTGGCGCGCCCGCCTATCTAATTGAATTTGTTGTCGCGCGGGAAGCCGCGCGGCGCCATCCGGCCAGCGCTGGCGCGCTTGCCTTTCCATTCGTCCAGATCGGTCTGGGTGCGGGTGCGCCCTGCGGGGTCGAGCCAGCTTAGCCCTGCCTCCAACACAAAGGTCGTCACATCGGACATGCCACCGTCTTTATATTTTTGCAGCCGAACGCCCTTGCCGCGCCCCATCTCGGGCAATTCATCCAGCGGGAACACCAGCACTTTGCGGTTTTCACCCACAACGGCCACATGATCCCCTTTGATCCGCTGGCAAACCCGTGCTGCACCGCTGCCCACATTCAAGACCTGTTTGCCGCTTCGGGTCTGGGCGACAATATCATCCTCGGGCACGACAAAACCGTTGCCCTCGGCAGAGGCCACGAGGATTTTTGACCCTGGCTTGTGAATCAGAATATCGATGATCTCTGCCTCGTTCGGCAAGTCGATCATCAGACGCAACGGTTCGCCCATGCCCCGTCCGCCGGGAAGGTTCGATGCGCCTACGGTATAGAATCGCCCATTCGCCCCGAAGACCAGCAAACGATCCGTGGTTTCCGCATGGAAGATAAAGCGCGGCCCATCGCCGTCCTTGAACTTCAGTTCCCGTGTCAGGTCGATATGGCCGGTCATGGCCCGGACCCAGCCCATTTTCGAACAGACGACCGTGATCGGCTCGCGCTCGATCATCGCCTCTAGCGGGACCTCAACAACCTCTGCGGCTTCGGCAAATTGTGTGCGACGTGCACCGCCCGCGCTGCTTTTACCGAATATCTTGCGGGTTTCGCGTAGCTGTTCCGCGATTTTGGACCATTGCAGGTCATCGCTGTCGAGCAAATCCTCGATCCCGGCGCGTTCTTCCATCAGCGCATCACGCTCGGCGATTAGTTCCATTTCCTCAAGCCGGCGCAGGCTGCGCAGACGCATGTTCAGAATCGCCTCGGCCTGCACCTCTGACAGGGTGACTTCGCCGTCGGTATCCAATGGCGGGCGATAGTCGGCCTCGGACGTGGCGCGGACATGATCCTTGGACCAATCCTCCCTCATCAGCGCCTGCTTGGGGTCGTCGTCATAGCGGATGATGTCGATCACACGGTCCAGATGCAGGAAGGCAATGATGAACCCTTCCAGCACTTCAAGACGGTGATCGATCTTTTCCAACCGGTATCTGCTACGCCGGACCAGTACATCGCGGCGATGGTCAAGGAACGCGCGCAACACTTCCTTGAGCGAGCAAACCTTGGGCGTCAGCCCATCAATCAGCACGTTCATGTTCAGGCTGAAGCGGGTCTCTAGGTCGGAATTGCGGAACAGCATCCCCATCATGACCTCGGGATCGACGGTCTTGGCGCGAGGTTCCAGCACCACGCGGATGTCATCCGCAGATTCGTCTCGCACATCAGCCAGCAGCGGGACCTTTTTGGTCTGAATAACCTCGGCCAGTTTTTCGATAAGCTTGGATTTCTGGACCTGATAGGGGATTTCAGTGACAACGACCTGCCATTGACCACGGCCCAGATCCTCAACCTCCCACTTCGCGCGCAGGCGGAAGGCGCCGCGCCCGGTGCGGTAGGCTTCGATGATGTTTTCGCGCGGCTCGACAATTGTACCACCCGTCGGGAAGTCAGGGCCGGGAATGATGTCGATCAAAGTCTCGTCGCGGGCATTGGGCGCCTTGATCAGATGCAGGCAGGCGTCGATCAATTCATGCAGGTTGTGCGGCGGGATGTTCGTGGCCATGCCCACGGCAATCCCGCTGGACCCATTGGCCAGCAGGTTTGGAAAGGTCGCGGGCAGCACCGATGGCTCGGTCAGGCGGCCATCATAATTGTCGCGAAAATCAACGGCATCCTCTGAAAGCCCCTCTAGCAAGGCCTCGGCGGCGGTCGTCATCCGGGCTTCTGTATAACGTGACGCTGCGGGGTTATCGCCGTCGATATTGCCAAAGTTCCCCTGCCCGTCCACCAAAGGATAGCGAACATTGAAATCCTGTGCCAGACGCGCCATCGCATCATAAATCGCCGCGTCACCATGGGGGTGAAAGTCGCCCATCGTGTCGCCACTGATCTTGGCCGATTTCAGAAATCCGCCCGTCGGTGACAGGCGCAGGCGGCTCATCGCGTAAAGGATACGGCGATGCACCGGTTTCAGCCCGTCGCGCGCGTCCGGCAACGCCCGGTGCATGATCGTAGACAGCGCATAGGTCAAATAGCGGTCGCCGATCGCGCGGCGCAGCGTTTCGGTTACATCGTTGGGGCCAAGGCCGCTGTCGGTATCATCATTCATAGGATTGGGTTTAGCGGGGCCGGATTCCCGCGTAAAGCCGAGAAAAGTCCAGCGTTTTTGTAATAATTCAGGTATAGGTTGTGTTAATATTTGTGAATGTGATTCTTTTCAATGAGTTGGGGGCACTGCCATGTCCAAGTTTATTATTTCGACCTGTCTTTTTACCTTCTGGGCATTTTACGAATTGTCCGGGGGCGCTGATTTTCAACCGCGCGAGCGGGTGATTATCGCCGCATCAACATCTTCTGCAAAAACCGAAGTACCCGTCATACAAGCGGCTTTGCCCGTTGCAGCACCGCAGCAACCCACTGCGGGCGTAACGCCCGTTGCCTATCGGGTGATCCCGGCGCCGGACGCAGAACCTGTTATCGCACAGGTTGCTCTGGTAAGGGAAAACGTCGTGACGGCGCCTGAACCGTCCTTCGCTGATATTCGTGTCGTCGCCGGGGACTGGGTCAATATGCGCGGCGGGCCAAGCACGCATGACATTGTACTGGACACCCTCCCGCGCGGCACACAAGCCGAAGTCATTGCCGTCAATCCCGATGGCTGGGCACAGATACGTCTGGCAGACAACGGGCAAATCGGTTGGATGGCCACGCGTTTGCTCTCTGACAGTTAAGGTCAGGGCCGATTAATCCTGCATCGTCAGTCTTTATCGGGCCTGACCCTAGGCGCTTGCCAGCCTGACCCGATGCGGGCAAACAGGCTGGCATGACACAGAAATCAATACTGATCACCGGCTGTTCCTCTGGTATTGGACTGGATGCAGCACGCGGCTTGCGCGATGCGGGGTGGCGCGTTTTTGCCAGTTGCCGCAAACCCGAGGATTGCGCCCGATTGCGGGCAGAAGGCTTTGAAAGCCCGCTGATCGACTATGCCGATACATCAAGCATCTTTGCCGGGTTGACCGAAACGCTCGAGGCCACGGGCGGTACGCTTGATGCCTTATTCAATAATGGGGCCTATGCCTGTCCCGGCGCTGTCGAGGATTTACCACTGGGCGCGCTTCGCGAGATATTCGAGACCAATCTGTTTGGCTGGCACGAACTGACGCGCCTTGCGATCCAGGTGATGCGGGCGCAGGGGCATGGGCGGATTATCAATAATTCATCTGTTCTTGGCTTTGTTGGGATGCGCTGGCGCGGGGCCTATGTGGCAACGAAATTCGCGCTGGAGGGGCTGACAGATGTCTTGCGGGTGGAAATGGCGGACACGCCAATCAAGGTGATCCTGATCGAACCGGGGCCGATCACATCCAAATTTCGGGAAAATACGATCCCGCATTTTGAAAAGTGGATTGACTGGCAAAATTCGGCGCGGCGCGGGCAATACAAGGAATTGCGCGACCGGTTCAAAGAGAAAACCGGACCCGACCGGTTTGAATTGCCCGCAAGCGCCGTTACCGCCAAACTGCTACAGGCGCTGACATCATCGCGCCCGAAACCACGTTACTATGTCACCACGCCGACCTATCTGATGGGTTTCTTGCGGCGGATTTTACCGACGCGGTTGCTGGATGCTGTAATATTGAGAGTCTGAGGGTTTTCTTGTCCGCGGCGCCTGCTACATAGCGAGTCAACTTATTGAAGGACTTCACAGATGGCAGATGATCCATTTTTCTGGCTGGTCGCCGTTGCTGTTCTGATCGTGCTGGGCATTCTTTTACTTGGGATCGGCGGATTCGGCAGAGGCGGCGACTTTAATCGCAAACATGCCAACAAGATCATGCGCTGGCGGATTGGAGCTCAATTTGTGGCCGTGATCCTCATTGTCCTTTATGTCTATTTACGTCGTGGAGCCTGAATATGGTTGTCTTGAACAAGATCTACACAAAAACCGGAGACGCGGGCGAAACCGCACTGGGCAATGGCAGCCGCGTGGCCAAATACGCGATGCGGGTCAATGCCTATGGCACAGTGGATGAAACGAACGCCACAGTCGGGCTGGCCCGGTTGCATGCATCAGGCGAGTTGGACGCGCAACTTGCGATGATCCAAAACGATCTGTTTGATCTGGGTGCCGATTTATGCCGCCCGGACATGGAAAAAGACGCCGAATCCGAATACCCCGTGTTGCGAATGACAGACGGACAGGTCAGTCGGCTGGAAACAGAAATTGACGCCATGACCAAACTGGTTGAGCCGCTGCGCAGCTTCATCCTGCCCGGCGGGTCGGCACTGGCTGCACAACTTCACCTTTGCCGGACGGTGTCGCGTCGGGCCGAACGTCTGGCGGTCGAACTGGCATCCCTTGAATCAGTCAACCCGGCCGCGGTGACCTATCTTAACCGCTTGTCGGACTGGTTTTTTCAGGCAGGCCGGATCGCCAACAACAATGGTCGTGATGATGTGCTTTGGGTGCCGGGGGCGAACCGTTAAAGGGGATGGGTTAAAACCCATCTTACGGTCGGGTGCCTGCCGCATGCTGTATCTGCGTGGCAATGGCGCAATCGCCTGTGCGAAAAGGACCATCGCTTAACCCGCTTGAGAAACGTGGCGTCCCTGACCTGCGCCGCGTCGATTTTGCACTGTTTTTGCCTGCCCGCGCACGATAGTAACGTCCCGAGAACAAATCAGATTAGATTCTTTGGGAGTGTAACGCAGATGAAGGTCATTGTACCCGTCAAGCGCGTGATCGATTACAACGTGAAAGTTCGTGTCAAGGCGGATGGTTCAGGTGTCGATCTGGCAAACGTCAAAATGTCGATGAACCCATTCGACGAAATCGCCGTGGAAGAAGCGATCCGTCTGCGCGAGGCAGGCAAGGTCGAGGAAGTGGTCGCTGTCTCTATCGGCGTCAAGCAAGCCCAGGAGACATTGCGCACCGCACTTGCGATGGGTGCTGACCGGGCTATCCTGATTGTCGCCACGGACGATGTACACACCGATATAGAGCCTTTGGCCGTTGCCAAACTGTTGGCCGCCGTTGTGAAGGAAGAAGAGCCGGGTCTTGTTATTTGCGGCAAGCAGGCCATTGACAACGATATGAACGCCACCGGCCAAATGCTGTCTGCATTGTTGGGCTGGTCACAGGCCACGTTTGCCTCTGACATCAATATTGACGGCGACAGCGCCTTTGTTACCCGCGAGGTCGATGGCGGTCTGCAGACCATCAAGGTGAAGATGCCCACAATCATCAGCGTGGATTTGCGCCTCAATGAGCCGCGCTATGCATCGCTCCCCAACATCATGAAGGCAAAAAAGAAGCCTTTGGATGAAAAGACACCAGCCGATTATGGCGTTGATGTCACGCCACGGCTGAATGTGGTCAGTACGACCGAACCAGAAACACGCAAGGCGGGTATCATTGTGGGTTCTGTGGATGAACTCGTCGAAAAACTCAAAGAAGCGGGGGCTGTGTAATGGCTGTTCTTTTGATTGGTGAAGTCACCGACGGCGCTCTGGCTGTTGATGCAACCGCAAAGGCGGTGACGGCTGCAACCGCGCTTGGCGATGTGACTGTTCTATGCGCCGGAGCCAATGCGCAGGCCGCCGCTGATGAGGCCGCCAAGATTGACGGCGTCGCCAAGGTGTTATGTGCAGAAGACCCCGCATTGGGCCATCGTCTGGCCGAACCGACTGCGGACCTGATTGTATCTTTGGCTGGCGACTATTCACATATCGTAGCGCCCGGCACGACCGATGCCAAAAATGTCATGCCACGCGTCGCGGCACTTTTGGACGCAATGGTGATTTCCGAAGTCACTGGCATCGTTGATGGCGACACGTTCGAGCGCCCGATTTACGCCGGGAACGCGATTCAGACCGTCAAATCATCGGATGCCACGAAAGTCATGACGATCCGTACAGCTGGTTTTGACGCGGCAGGCCTGGGTGGTTCTGCGTCAGTCGAGGCCATTGGAGGCGCTGGAAATCCGGGCCTGTCCGAATGGGTCGAGGACAAGGTCGCCGCCTCTGACCGGCCCGAGTTGACGTCGGCCGGGGTGGTTGTATCCGGCGGTCGCGGCGTCGGGTCAGAAGAAGATTTTGCTATCATTGAAAAGCTGGCGGACAAGCTGAATGCGGCGGTGGGCGCGTCCCGCGCAGCAGTCGATAGCGGCTATGCCCCCAATGATTGGCAGGTCGGCCAGACGGGCAAAGTTGTCGCCCCTGATTTGTATGTCGCCGTCGGAATTTCCGGCGCGATCCAGCACCTTGCCGGGATGAAAGACAGCAAGATCATCGTCGCGATCAACAAGGACGAAGAAGCGCCAATCTTCCAGGTTGCTGATTATGGTCTGGTTGCAGACCTGTTTGCGGCGGTGCCGGAACTGACCGAGAAAGTCTAGCCATAGGCAAAGCCTGACTTTCAGACAACACAAAAGGTCCGCAAAATATTGCGGACCTTTTGGATTCCACAGCCTTTCGCATTTAATCTGAGACTTCAGATAGCGTTGAGCCGCCCACACCATATAAACGATGCACGGCGTTGCGCGAAAATCTGTCAGAAAGCTCTTCCGCAGAACGCTTCAGACGGGTTTGTAAAGATTTTCGCGCAGCGACGGGATCAGGGCGGCACAGGCTTCCGTGTGGCAGTCAACGCCCATCATTTCAGATGCCGCACTTTCCTGACTTTCGGGGTAGATCATGCCGCAGGTGCCTTGGGAAAGCGCCTCTGATGAGGGGTTCACCACGACAATATCCTGCACAAGCGGCCGCAGGTCTTCAAGCATCGCGCGCGTGACAAAGAGGGGGTCAGCCTGCAACTGATTGCTGCGATCCGACCAATGCTCATCGTTTAAATCATCTTCGGAAAACCACAGCAGAATCGTACGCCGACCTGTCTGCCGCAGCATGTTTGTCATGCGGGCGGTCCACGCCTCGCGCAATTCCTTGACGACGGTTTCAAATCGATCCGGCGATTTGGCATGCAGAGCGCCCAGCATATGACGGATAAAGGAAAAGTCGGAAAAATCCACGTCCTGATAGATCGCCTGCAACACGGTCGAGGCGCGCAGGAAACGGTCATTGCGGCGCGGGTGGACCGAATAGAATCTGTTCGACAACAGGTTGGCGCCCATGATCTGCACCACGGTCATGTCGGCACCCTGACAGATTTCCATGATTGTCGGGTCGTTCACAAAGGCATCAATGCCCCCGTTCACACAGCCAAGATTAACACATGTCTGGCGCATGATTTTTTCGACCTGCGCGGGAAACGGCTTTGAAATGAATTTGCCATAGGTTTCAGTCCCACCGATAAAGGCGATGTAGGGACGATCCAAACGCCGCCTTGGCCCGCGAAACAACATCCGGGACGCCCCATAGCGACATGGGGAGTATGACAGTTCTTCTGTCTCGATGACTTCTTGCTTCATGATTCCCGCCTTCTGACTACCCGAACAGAGATTCGATGATTTCGGTTTCGAATTCGCTAATGGTACAATTCAACTAAAGTTTTACGCACGCTCTCTGCTTGAAGCCCCCCCATTCACAGGCCTATGGTGCTGACAGGTCAGTCAGGGGATTAGCATGACAATCGAACGTGTGGGCATCGTAGGTGCAGGGCAGATGGGCAACGGGATTGCACATGTTTTTGCATTGGCGGAATACGACGTGTTGATGACGGACATCAGCGAAGATGCGTTGAACGCGGCTGTCGCGCTCATTGACCGCAACCTTGACCGGCAGGTCACTCGCGACCTGATCAGCGCGGATGCCAAAGCCGCCGCAATGGCGCGGATCGACACGACCGTGACGCTGACCGAACTTGGGCAAACCGACCTGATCATCGAGGCCGCAACAGAGCGTGAAACAATCAAGACCGCCATTTTTGAGGATCTTGTGCCGCACCTGAAACCCAATACGATCCTGACGTCAAACACCTCTTCGATTTCGATCACGCGGCTTGCGTCCCGGACGGACCGCCCGGAAAAATTCATGGGGTTTCACTTTATGAACCCAGTCCCGATCATGCAGCTGGTCGAACTGATCCGCGGGATTGCTACTGATGAAGAGACATTCAAAGCCTGCCACGGCGTAGTCGAGCGGCTGGGCAAGACCTCTGCCACCGCCGAAGATTTCCCGGCTTTCATCGTCAACCGTATCCTGATGCCTATGATCAACGAAGCGATCTATACGTTGTACGAAGGTGTCGGGTCCGTGCAGTCCATTGATACGTCGCTCAAGCTGGGGGCAAATCATCCGATGGGGCCATTGGAACTGGCGGATTTCATCGGGCTTGATACTTGCCTTGCAATCATGAACGTACTTCATGACGGTCTGGCGGACACCAAATACCGGCCCTGCCCTTTGCTGACCAAATATGTCGAAGCAGGCTGGCTGGGCCGGAAATCAAAACGCGGCTTCTATGACTACCGGGGCGAAACGCCTGTTCCCACGCGCTAGGATCGGGACGCTACTCTGACTTGCCCAAAGCCATGGTCCGTTCGCGGAGCCACGCCATAAAGGCGCGCGGCTCGCCGATTCGCTTTGCCACGTCCTCCGCAGCGATCACTTTGCCGATAACCGGTTTCTGCGGCTTGCCACAGGCCTTGAGGACTTCTGAAAGCAAGAGCCCCTGCCGCCATGTTGCGGACACCCGATTTGCAATCTGGTACCAACGCGAATTCGAACCGGGGAAAAAGCAGGGCACGACCTGTGCCCCTGACTTGCGGATCATCTTTGCCGTGAACACGTTCCACTCGGCCTCTACCGCCGGGCCAAACATTGTCTCGGACGATGCGACGACACCGGACGGGAAAAGCGCCACAAGACCACCATTATTCAAGTGATCCATTGCGGCAGTGCGCATCGCGACCATCTTCTTTTGGGCGTCAGGTTCATGCGGGAAGGGCACCGGGATCATGAAGTTGGCAGCGTCTTCATCAATGCCAGTGAGGATGGACCGGGTCAGGATGCGGTAGTCAGAGCGGACGCGGCCTATCATATCGGCCAATATCATGCCATCCACCAGACCATGTGGATGATTGGCCACGAACACGACCGGACCCTCAGCAGGGATATTATCCAGCTGGGCCTGCGGCGTTTGTAGTTCAATCTCCATCACATCCAGCGTCCCGCGCCAGAATGCCTGCCCGTGGAACTTGCCGAGCCGCTCGAATTTGCGGGTCAGCCGCATTGCCCGGACCTTGCCGGTCAGCCATTCGATGGTGCGGATGATGTTGCGTTTGACGGGATTGTCGAAAGTGTTCGAATAGGTCAGGCTGCTCCGGTCGTAAACGCGTGGCGCATCCTCTGTAATGATCGGCTCAACTGAGACTTGGCGGCTGGTGTCGGTCAATGATTTGCCCCGTTTGGTCGCTCAGACTTTCAGTCTTCTTCCCCGAACTTGTCTGCGACAAGCTGTGTTATGGCCTCGGCCAAAGCATCCGCCTGCGGGCCGGAGGTTTCCACATCAATAAAGCTTCCACATGAAGCTGCCAACATCAAAAGTCCCATGATGCTGTCACCACTTGCGCTTTCGCCGTCCTTGCTGACGGTTGCATCTGCGTCAAAGCTTTCCACAAGCTCAACCAACCGGGCAGAGGCGCGGGCATGAAGTCCCTTGATATTCACGATTTTCAAGCGGTGTGTTGTCATTGCGGGGTCCCGCCTGCGTGGCTATTGATATATTTATGTGCGGCGGCAATTGCGGCCTCGACAGCGTCGGGCACCGAGCGTTTGCGCGATTTCGCCAGTTTTATCAGCATAGGCAGGTTTGCCCCGTAAAGGATCCGCCGGTTTTCGGGATTGCAGGCGCGCATCGACAGGTTGGATGGCGACCCGCCAAACATATCGGTCACAATAACGACGCCGTCCCCCTCGTCTACTGCATCGGCGGCGGCACAGATTTCGGCCTGCTTGGCGGCACGATCATCTTCCGCACCAATCGCGATACTGACCATACCGTCCTGCGGACCCACCACATGTTCGACCGCAGCAAGATATTCACGCGCCAGCCCGCCATGTGCCACAATCACGATACCAATCACGTCACTTGTCCCTTACCCGCAGGCGCATCCCCGCGGCGCCGCTCCATTTCCCGATGTCGTTTAGATACCGGCCATCCATCTTTCGCAAGAGCAGAGGCAAGCTGCTCCGCAACAACAACTGACCGGTGTTGCCCTCCGGTACATCCAAAGCCAATGGAAAGATGCGCCTTGCCTTCATCGGTATGGGCGGGCAGCAGCATATCAATCAAGCCTTTAACCCGGTCAAAGAACTCGTCAAAACGCGCGTCAGCCGCCACATAAGCCGCAACCGCCGGGTCGCGCCCGTCCAGAGCACGCAGGTCTTCATCCCAATGCGGGTTGCGCAGGAACCGGCAGTCAAACACAATATCCATCCCCCGCGGCAACCCGCGTTTGTAGGAAAAGGAATGTACTGTGACGCCCAACTGGCGCCCGTCCCCGGTCGCGAACCAGCGGTCGATTTCCGCACGCAGATTGTGTGGCGACAAATCTGATGTATCGATCAATACGTCGGCGCGGGCGCGGATCGGCACCAGCAGGTCTTTCTCGCGCATGATACCCGCCAGCGGTGGCCCCGCAGGGGCCAAAGGATGCCTGCGCCGCGTTTCGGAATAACGGCGCACCAGCACTTCCTCTTCTGCATCAAGGTACAGGACCTGTGCCGCCTGATCCGAACGCGCCGCCAATGCATCGATAATTTCGATAAGAGCGTTTGTGCTGAAATCCCGATTGCGCACATCAACACCCAACGCCAAGGGGCGGCTAGGCGGCGGTCCCTCAAGCAGGCGTGGCAGCAGGGATAGTGGTAAATTGTCGATTACTTCGAACCCAAGGTCTTCGAGCGCATTGATGGCTGTAGACCGCCCAGCCCCCGACGGCCCCGTGACCAATACGATAGTCGGGGCGATACGGTCCGCAGGATTTGTCCACTCTGTCATCGATTACTCCACCCTGCCTTGAGGAGTTGCAGGATTGCCGGTGCAAAATGTGGCCCCTCAACACGATCTATCAAGGGGACATCCAGTCCCAATAACGTGATAGACCGCCGGTCGGGCAATCTGTCTTTTTCCTCCCGATCAAGATCAACGACCAATGTAACCGCAGCCTTTTCCAGCGGATCACAATTCAGGATGCCGATGCCGCGCGCTTCGATAAGCCCAAGAATGGTCTGCGGCGCGCGCGCCCATAGCCTGCCCTCTTGGACAAAGAGTGCAACCCGGTCATCAGCGACCAATTGGCATTGCATACCGATCAGGGTCAAACCAAGAGTGGATTTGCCCGTACCAGACGCACCAATTATCAAAACGGCCCGATCATTCCACGCAACACAGGTGGCATGAATAGGTTGATTTTTCGTCAATTTGTCACCTTAGACCGGCAGGCCGACCACGAACCGCGCGCCAAGCGGTTCAGACGTGGCATCGGCATCGGTTGGACGGATGTTTTCTGCCCAGATAACACCCCCATGCGCTTCCACAATCTGCTTGGAAATCGCAAGGCCAAGTCCCGAGTTGTTACCAAACTGTCCTTCGGGGCGCTCGGAATAGAACCGCTGGAAAATCTTGGTCAGTGCCTCATCAGGGATCCCGGGGCCTGTGTCCTCGACCACGACCAACACACGGTCCTGACGGCGGCGGGTCCAGACCCTGATCGCATCGCCTTCTTGGCAAAAAGACACTGCGTTGGATATCAGGTTGACAAAGACCTGCGCCAGACGCCCTTCAAGCCCCTGCACATACATTGGCTCATCCGGCATGTCGGCAATGAAATCAATGCCCCTGTCTGTCGCGTCCTTGCTGAGGAACTCGATGATATTGCGCAGCATTTGCAGCAGATCGAAGGTTTCCTCTTCTTCCTTGACCAATTCGCTATCAAGCCGCGAGGCGTTCGAGATATCGCTGACCAGCCGGTCCAGCCGTTTGACATCATGTTCAATCACCACAAGCAGCTTTTCGCGCTGGTCATCACGCTTGGCCACACGCATCGTCCCCACAGCAGAGCGTAGCGACGCAAGCGGGTTCTTAATCTCGTGCGCCACATCGGCGGCAAACTGTTCGTTGCCTTCGATCCGTTCGTAAAGAGCCGAGACCATGCCGCGCAACGCGCCCGACAGACGGCCAATTTCATCTGGGCGATGTGTCAGATCAGGGATGCGGACACGCACCGGCGACATGCGGCGCGCATTCTTTTCGTGGCTTGTCTCGGCGGCGGCCGCCAGATCCGCCAGCGGGTTCGCGATCGTCGAAGCCAGAACAAGGCTCAGGCCGATGCTGACCATGATACCCACCAGGAACAGACGCAGGACAAGTTCGCGCTCTTTGCGGGTCAGGCTGTCCACCTCGCCCGCAGCAGTGATGACAGCAATCACACCAATGGTTTCATCAGCGCGCGTGATGGGGGTTGTGACGATGAAACTCGTTATCCCGCCGATTGAAGTCGCTTCCAGCAAAGTGCCCTTTTCGACCGACCGCGCAACGTTACGCTGGGCCAGTTCAATCAGCCGCTGTTCGGCGGTGATCGCGTCTTCATTGCCCATGAAGAGCGTGAAAAAGCTGTTCCATATACTGCCGAAGAAATCCGTGACAAACGTGCCGCCGGTCGATTGCACCAGTGCGGCAATTTCATTGGCACCCAGACTGCCGGTAGCCTTGGCCACAAGCGTGGCATCGGGCGAAAAGACCGAAACTTCGACACCGCCGCGCAGGTTCAGACCGCCAAGCGTTTCGGTGGGGTTTATGCCATCCGCTGTCACCAGATTGACCGGCGCAAGTTTGGGCAGTTGCGCTTCGAACACGTTGGCGATGAGTTGGGCTTCGTTCACGACGCCCTTGGCGCGCTGAAAAGCAAGGTTGTCGCGGGACGGGTTCAGATAAAGCACACCGGCAATCAGCAGGATCAGGGCAATCAAGTTGAAAATTACGATCTTGCGTGCAATCGGCGACCCGCTCAGAGAAAATATCCCGCGGGACGCAACCGGCGCAGAGTCATCGTCGTTGGATTGCTGATCGGAAGAGAGCCAGTCGTCGCCCAGTGAAACATCGGGCTCGCGCGCAGCCGCACGCACTGACTTCAGATCGCGTACGTCAACCTTGGGGGCGGCATTCATGCCTTACTCTTCGTTGTAGCGGTACCCGATTCCATAAAGTGTCTCGATCGCAGAAAACTCGTTATCAGTATTACGCATCTTCTTGCGCAAACGTTTAATATGGCTGTCGATTGTCCGGTCATCCACATAAACCTGATCATCGTAGGCCACATCCATCAACTGATCCCGGCTTTTTACAAATCCCGGACGCTGTGCCAAGGCCTGCAACAGCAAAAACTCGGTCACGGTCAAGGAAACGTCCTGCCCTTTCCATTTCACCGCGTGGCGCAGCGGATCCATGACAAGCTCTCCGCGGATCATGACCTTGGTCTCTTCGGTCTCTTCGATCTCTTCACCAGCAAGGGCGTCCTGACGGCGCAAGAGTGCGCGGATCCGTTCAACCAGTAACCGCTGCGAGAATGGTTTTTTGACGTAATCATCGGCCCCCATGCGCAGTCCCAGCACTTCGTCGATCTCGTCGTCCTTCGAGGTCAGAAAGATCACCGGCATCGCTGATTTCTGCCGCACCCGCTGGAGCAGGTCCATACCGTCCATGCGTGGCATCTTGATGTCGAATACCGCCATGTCGGGCATCCGCTTGTTGAACGCATCCAACGCCGCCTGACCATCGTTGTAGGTTTCGACCTCGAAACCTTCGGCTTCAAGTGTCATTGCCACTGACGTCAGGATATTCCGGTCATCATCGACCAATGCTATTCTCGACATGGGTTGCCCCCCTCATCTTATTAGAGTCTTTTTACTTCTTTAACTATTCGACTGTTTATCATGCCGAATCAATGCCTAACTCTAACCGAGAGGCATTCCCGCCTAAAATGCTTCAATTTTGCCAGTCCAGGACATCAAAAGCGGTTGGACGGACCTGGGCAAGGAAATGGTTGCGCTAACACCAAATTGGTTGCGCTAACTATGCAAACAACACTATCCGCCCTTCGAAACATGATGCTAATGATAATATGTTGCTAGGCCGTTCCGGCCAGTCATTCAAAGGAGCGAACCCATGGACCAAGGTAAGGTCAACCCCACGATGAAACTTGAAGATCAAGGCATCACAGGGCTGGGTTATGTGTATTACAACCGTTCGGAGGATGAATTGCACGCCGCCGCCGTTGAAGCAGGTGAAGGTGTCACGGGCAAAGGCGGCACGTTTCTTGTGACCACGGGAAAACATACCGGCAGGTCCCCGAAAGACAAGTTTGTGGTGCGCACCCCTTCGGTCGAGAATACGATCTGGTGGGAAAACAACCCGCCGATGGACCCGGAAAAGTTCGACTCTTTGTATGCCGACATGCTCGCGCACATGAAGGGCGGAACCTACAATGTGCAGGATCTTTTCGGCGGCGCGGACCCGGCGCACCGCCTGGACGTGCGGGTCGTGACCGAACTTGCATGGCACGGCCTTTTCATACGGCATTTGCTGCGTCGTCCCGAGGCGGCAGAACTGGAAACATTCAACCCGGACTTCACGATCATCAACTGCCCGACCTTCAAGGCCGACCCTGAAAAGCACGGCTGCCGCTCGGAAACAGTGATCGCCCTGAACATGGATGCCAAGCTGATCCTGATCGGCGGCACCGAATATGCCGGTGAAAACAAGAAATCTGTCTTCACCCTGTTGAATTACCTGCTGCCCGAAAAAGGCATCATGCCGATGCATTGTTCAGCCAACCACGCACCAGGCAACCCCGTCGATACGGCTGTGTTCTTCGGCTTGTCCGGGACGGGCAAAACGACATTGTCCGCTGATCCAGAGCGCGTGCTGATCGGCGACGATGAACATGGCTGGTCTGATCGCGGCATCTTCAACTTTGAAGGTGGCTGTTATGCGAAAACAATCAACCTGAGCGCCGAGGCCGAACCGGAAATCTTTGCGACCTGCTCCATGCCCAATACGGTCATCGAAAACATGGTCTTTGATCCCGATACGATGGAACTGGACTTCGAAGATGACAGCCTGACAGCGAATATGCGCTGCGCCTATCCGCTGAATTACATCTCCAACGCGTCTGATACGGCACTTGGCGGACACCCCAAGAATATCATCATGCTGACCTGTGACGCATTCGGGGTTCTGCCTCCAATCTCGCGTCTGACACCGGCCCAGGCGATGTATCACTTCCTGTCCGGCTTTACCTCCAAGGTGGCTGGCACCGAACGGGGCGTGACGGAACCAGAGCCCACATTCTCGACCTGCTTCGGCGCCCCCTTCATGCCACGCCGTCCCGAGGTGTATGGCGATCTGCTGCGCAGCAAGATCGCAAACCACGGGGCCTCATGCTGGCTGGTGAACACCGGCTGGACCGGTGGCGCATACGGGACAGGTAGCCGGATGCCGATTAAAGCAACACGCGCCCTGCTGAGTGCCGCACTTGACGGATCACTGAGCGAAAGCAGTTTCCGCAAGGACCCTTACTTCGGCTTTGATGTGCCGGTCGAGGTTGCCGGCGTCGACAAGACCTTGCTGAACCCGCGCGACACATGGGCTGACAAGGCTGCCTACGACGCGCAAGCCAAAAAGCTGGTCACGATGTTCAGTGACAATTTCGAGAAATACGTCCCCTATATTGACGAAGATGTCAAAGCCGCAGCCATCGGTTGATAGGGCTTCAAAGTGGGGTGGATCAAGATCCACCTTACGACCACAAGGCTGTCGCGCGGAAGGCTTGCTTTCGCGCAATGCGTCTGATGAGGGCCGGTTGCACTCGACATTGTGCTTGCAGGCTTTAGCTTGGGGCACATGAAACCTATCATTGCCCTGCTTGTCTGCCTGCCCTCAGTGCTGTTGTCCGAAACGCTTTCTGAAGATAGAATAAGTGACCAGATTGCCAGTTTCGAGGCCGGGATCATCTGCGCCCCGGAACCTGTCGGCAGCACACCGGCCCCCGGCACCGTCGCGGGCACGACCCATGTGATAGATGTGGACCCTCCTTTTGTCTCAACAAACCGCAGGGTCCCTGCCGTTATCGGCATCGGCTTCGGGGTCAAGGCAATGGCACGTGATCCCGCAGGACTTCAGGGGGTGACAATATTGGTGACACATCCCCCGATGGGCAAGGACCGGGTTGAAGAGCAAAATTTCGGGAGCAAAATCAGCGGGAGCGCCCCTTCAGTGACATTTTACCAATTCGATGCACCCTACGAAAGGGTCTACGGGACATGGAACATGACGGCGATAAAAAATGGAGAACAAATTTACAGCGCCGACTTCGAAGTCGTCCCGGCCAGTCAAGTGCTGGAACTGGCCAGCGTCTGTGGCTTTGAGGCCTTGCTGTCGTAGCGGAGCAGCGGCCAAACCGTAAGATGGGCTTTAACCCATCATCCCCCGCCGCAGAAGATTCAAACCCGCAATCAAAAGGACGATCAATGTGACCTGACGAAAGACCTGTTGATTTATGCGGTCCTGCACGCGAAACCCTACCGCCATTCCCGCCGACGCAGGCACAACCATACCGGCAGAAAGCAGCCAGGTCTCTGCCCGCATCACGCCCGAATGCGAATGCGCACCAAACAGGGCAACCGTCCCAAGCCCGTAAATCGCTCCCTGTACCCGCATCTGATCCGCTTTTGGAAGTATTCACAGCCATCAGGTAGGCCACGGTGGGCGGACCCCACACGCCCGATACCCCCCATGAAACTCGCAAGACTGCCCACCGCGGCTTCAAGCCGCAGTGGCTTTTTTGCTGAGCGGGGGGGCGCCTCCCGGCGATTTGCATCACCGTAAATAGTGTTAAAATAACGCCTGGAAACAAATATAGCAGCGACTGGGGAATGGTGCGCACCAATTGTGCGCTCAGAATCAGGACAAACAAACAAGTCACAAGATAGACCCGTTACTCCATCACGGAACGCCAGCTGCGACCACACCTTGCCGCATCACCTGCCAAATGTTGCTTGAAAGTGTTGGCAGGATCAAATCGGCCAAGGCGATCTCCGGGGACAAAAACATGCTCAGCCCCGAAATCAGGATCATCGGCATGGCAAAACCGACGGTCCCCTTCACGACACCCCCAAGGAAGGCTAAAGCTGCAGGGGCGCAAAGAAACCCGGGCGATATTAGCTGAAAAAGCTGGTCCATTGCCTGATCCCTTTCAGCGCATATTGATGCCTTGCACTCGAAATATCTTCGCGACACTTTTGTTCATAAAAAAACCTTTTACGGCATTATTATTGCGCTGCACCTGCAAAGCAGATATCTCTGCATCTGCATAAAAGAGGAATCGACATGGCACACGACGGACAGGACATGAGCATGCAACAGAATCCAATTCTGGATGATCTTCTGGGCCTGACTGCAGATGCACTGCCAGCGGTGAATGCTGTTCTTGCGGCAGCGAAATCTGCGGTGAAGTCCATTGTCAGCGACGAAAACCGCATTTCAGGACAGTTGATCGAGGCAAACCAGACCGCTGCGCACGGGTTTGCGTGGCTTGCGACCTATGCGCAGGCACTTGAGCAGATGCATAATTGGGCTCGCAAACTGAACAGCATGGGCCGATTCGGAGAGGTCGAAAAACTCATCCTTCAAATCACGTTCGGCGAATATCTTTGGCAAATCCATGGCGGCATCCAGATGAACCAAGGCGAAATCATTCGCCTACAGGACATTGGCGTGCCCGCAGGTGATCAGTCCGCCTTCCTGACCTCAACTGTCACAACCCTCACCCAGAACGGTAATACGCAGGCCGCGCGTACACGACTGGTTGAACTGATGCAGGAACAATCCGCAAATGTCACGGTAGGCGCGTCCGGGCTGGATGATGAGCTTGAAATGATCCGCGAACAGTTCCGCCGTTTCAGTGTCGAAAAGGTTGAACCCTACGCACATGAATGGCACCTCAAAGACGAACTGATCCCCATGGAGGTCATCGATGAAATGGCCGAATTGGGCGTCTTCGGCTTGACCATTCCCGAAGAATACGGTGGATTCGGGCTGTCGAAAGCCTCCATGTGCGTCGTGTCAGAGGAATTGTCCCGCGGGTATATCGGGGTCGGCTCGCTGGGGACGCGATCGGAAATCGCAGCCGAACTCATTCTTTGCGGCGGCACGGACGCACAAAAAGAAAAATGGCTGCCCGGCCTGGCCAGCGCCGAAATCCTGCCCACCGCCGTGTTTACCGAACCAAACACCGGGTCCGATCTGGGGGCCTTGCGGACCCGCGCGCGCAAGGATGGTGAAGACTGGATCATCACAGGCAACAAAACTTGGATCACCCATGCGGCCCGTACCCATGTCATGACGGTTTTGGCCCGCACCGTGGCAGACACAGACAATTACAAGGGGCTGTCCATGTTCCTTGCAGAAAAGACGCCAGGCACAGACGAACAGCCCTTTGTCGACCCCGGTATTTCCGGCGGCGAGATTGAAGTGCTGGGCTATCGCGGCATGAAGGAATACACGCTGAACTTTGACGATTTCAAAGTGAAAGGCGAAAACCTGCTGGGCGCAACCGAAGGTCAGGGCTTCAAGCAATTGATGCAGACCTTTGAATCCGCCCGCATCCAGACTGCCGCCCGCGCCGTCGGGGTGGCGCAATCAGCGCTGGACGAAGGGATGCGCTACGCGCAAGACCGCAAGCAGTTTGGCAAGGCCCTGATCGACTTTCCGCGGGTCTCTGGCAAACTGGCAATGATGGCGGTTGAAATCATGGTCGCACGTCAACTGACCTATTTCAGCGCCCACGAGAAAGACAACGACCGGCGTTGTGATCTGGAGGCCGGGATGGCCAAACTGCACGCCGCGCGCGTGGCTTGGGCCTGCGCCGATAACGCGCTGCAAATCCACGGCGGGAACGGGTTCGCGCTGGAATACAAGATCAGCCGGATATTGTGTGACGCGCGGATCCTGAACATCTTTGAAGGGGCTGCTGAAATTCAGGCGCAGGTCATTGCGCGTCGCCTGCTCGACTGATGGCATCCAAGAGCCGCCCCCGCGCTGCGGGCATGGGACGGTCGCCCAGACTGCGCATGAGCCTGTGTTCAATGAAATAGCCTGTCGTTTTCAAGGCAGTTAGAATATCTGCTGTGTTGGCATCACCCTTGCCCGCCAAAACAGGCGGCAGGGGCAACATGCGCTCTACCCATTCGCCTGCCGCCTCCCGGCTGACAGCCCGCCCTGACTTGGGTGAGACATAGATCAGGTCTTGGTTGACGCCCCGCACCGCACAGCGCGACAGATCCATCCCGAACCCCATTTCATCCAGCAAGGCCTGCTCCCACCGCAAATAGGCCAACGGCCAAACGTCGCCTTGCCCCAGCAAATCCAGCAGACTGATTGTGCGTTGATAAAGCGGTACATGCGCCTCGCGCTCTGGCAGCACATGCGCAAGGATGGCACAAACGGCATTGAGACCGGCAAGCGACAGCCGGTCCCGCATTGCCACTGCGGTGCGACTGCGCAGCGGTTCAACTGCAAAGGTCCCCAGATGGCTTTCCAGCCGTGCCTTCCATGTCAGCGAGACCTGCGCACCTGGCTGCAACGCAGGGCTGCGTTTGCGGCTATTCCCGCCGCGAACTACCCCCGCATGGCGACCATGTTGCGCGCAAAAGACTTCGATAATCACCGAAGTTTCACCAAACGGGCGGCTGGCCAGAATAGCACCTTCGTCGGTCCAATCGATCATGGGCTCAATATCATCGCAAAATAGCCATCTGTGCAACGTACATCAGTTTGCGGATGCCTCCGGCGGGGATATTTTTCGGCCATAAGAAGAGGGGGGATGCGCTAAAAAGATCAAGCATTGTCGGTAAAAAGATCAAGCATTGTCGGTCGCTCATCGTCGCTGTGCCCATCGCTTCTTATGGCCAGAAATATCCCCGCCGGAGGCAAAAAAACCTCATTCAAGCCCCGGTTCGTTCAAAAGGTGCCGCCCTTGTTTGTCCTCGACCTCGATCACCCAAAGGTCGGGGTCAAAGCTGCGTTGTTTGCTGATCGACGCATCGATATCCGGTTCTGGCCCTTCGGTCAGCACCATCCACTGGCGTTCGCCTGTGCTCAGATCAAAACTGCGCTGAAAACATCGCGCCATCCCGTCCAGGGTGTTCAGTTTCACCAGAACGGCCCCTGCCGTTGCGTCACCGCGGCTGACGACAAAGGCCGGGATATTCTGAAGCCTCAGCCGGGTCAAATAGGCCGACACCCATATGTCGGCGGTCAGTTTCACGAATTGCCGTCTTTGAAATCAAGGCCCATTTCAGAGTACCGCTCTGATTCCTCCAGCCAGTTTGGCCTGACTTTCACCTTGAGAAACAAATGCACGCGGCGGCCAAGGAATTCTTCCAATTCAAGCCGTGCCGCTGTGCTGACGCCCTTGACGGTCTCTCCACCTTTGCCCAGCACGATGCCTTTGTGCCCGTCGCGGGCGACATAGATCAATTGATCAATGCGCACCGATCCATCTGGGCGGTCTTCCCAATTCTCGGTCTCGACGGTCAACTCATACGGCAATTCCTGATGCAGGCGCAGCGTCAGCTTTTCGCGGGTCATTTCGGCCGCAATCATGCGCAGCGGCAAATCCGCAATCTGATCCTCGGGGTACAGATACGGCCCTTCGGGGACTTGTGCGACCAGCCAGTCGCGCAAAACGTCGCAGCCATGCCCACGTTCGGCCGAGATCATAAAGGTTTCGGCGAATGGATAAGCATCATTCATGTCCTTGGTCAGCGCCAAAAGCACTTCGGATTTCACTTTGTCGATCTTGTTGATCGCCAACGCTATCGGCGCTTGTCCTGCCCGTTCGGCAAGCGCCTCCAGAATGGCCTTCACCCCATCTGTCATGCCGCGGTGCGCCTCTATCATCAAGACGACCACATCTGCATCAGCGGCCCCGCCCCATGCGGCGGCGACCATGGCGCGATCCAACCGCCTACGGGGTTTGAACAGGCCCGGTGTATCGACAAAGATCAGTTGCGCATCGCCGGCCATCGCCACGCCGCGAATGCGCGCCCGCGTGGTTTGCACCTTATGCGTCACAATCGACACTTTCGCGCCGACCATGTGGTTGAGAAGGGTCGATTTCCCTGCGTTCGGTTCTCCGATCAAGGCAACGAATCCAGCTTTGGTCATGCGCTTACTTTCTTCAAAAGGGCCGTCGCCGCAGCCTGTTCAGCCTGTCTTTTTGATCCGGCTGTTGCCTGCTGGGACGGGCCAGAGGCAAGCCGCACCTCTATCGTGAATATGGGCTGGTGGTCAGGGCCACTGCGGCCCACTTCCACATATTGCGGGGGGACTTCGCCGCGTGCCTGTGCCCATTCTTGCAGCGCGGTCTTTGCGTCACGCGCATCTGCCGCAACATTGCGAATGCGGTCGCCCCATTGGGCAAGAACGACCCGGCGCGCAGCCTCGTATCCGCCATCCAGATAGACCGCAGCAATGACAGCTTCCATCGCATCGGCCAGCAAGGCTTCCTTGCGGCGGCCACCTGATTTCATCTCTGACCGGCCAAGCTTCAGCACGGCGCCAAGATCAATCTGTCGGGCCACATCGGCACAGGCTTCGCGGCGCACAAGCGCGTTGTAGCGAGGCGCAAGCAACCCTTCGGGCGCGGACGGGTCCGCTTGCAGCAAGGCTTCGGCCATCACCAGACCCAGCACCCGGTCCCCCAGAAATTCCAGACGCTGATTGTCATCGCGGTGCGGACTCAGCATCGACGCATGTGTGACCGACCGCACCAAGAGTTCCGGTTTGGTGAAGCTGTGACCAAGCCGGACAGACAAGGCGGACAGGTCTGCGGAAAGCTTCATGCACTTACCCCATTCTTGCCGTCTGCAATCATGCCAAGGCCCCTAGTCAAGCGCTTTGAAAAAACGGTCGCTGCGCCATGTCCAGAACGCCAGCATGGACCGGCCCGCAGATGAAAAGATCACGCGGTCGGCGCGGCCAACGATATCTTTGCGATCAACAAAACCGACCCCGCTGCGGTTTTGCGGCACCCGGCTATCGGTTGAATTATCGCGGTTGTCACCCATGAAGAAGAACTGGTTGTCCGGCACCGTGAAAACGCCCGTGTCATCAGTCGACGCCTGATCAATAATGTTGAGGATGCTGTGCTGCACCCCGTTGGGCAGCGTCTCGATCTGGCGGCTTTTGGTGCAGTCCGCCCCCGGCCCCACCGGTGCATTTTCGCACCGTGGCGTATTACGTAGGGGACCTTGTGGTTCCTTCACTTCGGTGAATACACCGCCATCTGCGACCTCGGTGGCCACGTCATTGATGTAAAGGCGACCTGCTTTCATCTGAATCCGGTCACCGGGCAAACCGATCAGCCGTTTGATGAAATCGACCCCTGTGACAGGGTGGCGGAACACCACGATATCACCTCTTTCAGGGTCCGATCCGAGCAGCCGGCCATCTTTTCCTTCGAACCAGCCACAGAAATCATCTGCACCCACATCAAGTCCAAGCTGCGGAATCCGCACAGACGGGCAGGACGCATAGGAATAGCCATAGGCCATCTTGTTTACGAACAGGAAATCTCCGATCAGCAACGTGTCTTTCATCGACCCTGACGGAATCCAGAATGGCTGGAAAAAGATCGTCCGAAAGATGCCCGCAATCAGCAGCGCCCAAAAGATTGTTTTGAGCGTTTCGATAATGCTGCCGATAAAGCCTGTTTTTTCGGCCATAGTCTGATCCTTTGTAACGGTTTCTCGCTACATGGGCGGATGGGCGTGCCCTGTCAAGCGATGGCCCTCGCTTCGATCACGACAAAAGCCTGTGCCCACGGGTGATCGTCAGTCAGCGTGACGTGGATAATGGCCTCGTGCCCATCTGGCGTCATGCTGTCCAGTCGTTCTTTGGCCCAGCCGGTGACATGCATAACGGGCTGTCCAGTGTACAGGTTGCTGACTGACATGTCTTTCCAGGCGATCCCCATGGCAAGCCCGGTACCCAGCGCCTTTGAACAGGCCTCCTTGGCGGCCCATCGTTTGGCGTAGGTGCCTGCCACGTCTTTGCGCCGCTCTGCCTTGGCCTGTTCAACGTCGGTGAACACCCGATTGCGGAACCGGTCGCCAAAGCGTTCTAATGTGCCTGCGATCCTGTCAATGTTGGCCAGATCAGTACCGACGCCGAGGATCATGCACCCGCATCCAGATCAACGACGGTAATCCCCGTCACCCCGCCATTGCATAGTGCTACCAATCGACGGCCCAATGCGGCATGTACCGGATGGACGATATAGGCCCGAGACGTATCTTCATTCGCGAACTCGCAGATGAATCCATAGTCGCATCCGGGTGACATCCCTTCAAAGTCGCGGTTTGGCCCGTGGTCAAAACCGACAAAACCGTCCAGCTGGGACCGAAGTTCATCCAGCCCGGTCATGACCGCCTGTAATTCAGCGGTGTCGTGGTCGGGCAATAAATCCAACGTAACAATATGCTTTATCATGACCGTTTCTTTTGTCCGTAAATATGGTGAACGCGATCTTCGTCCAACCCACCGTACCAGTCAAATGCGCCTTCACAAGCGGCATGAAAATCCAGAATTGTCAGTTTGGGAAACCTGAAAAAGGCCGGGGCGGTGTTGGCCTGCTGGGCGGCAAAGACCACCCTTGCGATCCGCGCCCAACGCATCGTGGACAAGCACATTTCACAGGGCTGACAGGACGAAACCAGCGTCGCCCCGGTCAGATCGCGTTTACCCAAGGCGTCGGTCGCTTTTGCAATTGCCACCACTTCCGCATGGCGGCTGACATCGTTTGTGTCCGCCGCTTCGTTTCTGGCGCGCGCGACAACCTTGCCATCCATCACAATAGCGGCGGTAAAGACAATATCCTTACCCTCGGCAGCCAGAGCGCAGGCATGGTCTGTGACCTCGCGCATTGTGGCGCGCTCCAACCGGGTCGGCTCAAGCTGCCCTTGCATCACGCGCGGGCCACGTCCATGCAGCGGCGCATTTCGGCAATCGCCGGCCCCAGCCCGCGAAAGATCGCCTCGCCGATGATGAAATGGCCGATGTTCAGCTCGGCCACGCCCGGCAGCGCCGCAATCGGACCAACGCTGTCATAGGTCAGGCCATGGCCCACATGGACCTCAAGCCCCAGTTCCTGGGCATAGGCGGCCATATCGGTGATCTTGGACAATTCGCTGTCACGTTCGTCCCAGCGTTCTTCGGCCCATGCATCGGCATAGGCGCCTGCGTGCAATTCGATGACAGGTGCGCCAATCCGTGCTGCCGCTTCTACCTGCGCCTTGTCGGCGGCGATAAACAGCGAAACACGCGACCCCGCGTCGGTGAAGGGTTTGATATATTGAGCGAGCGCATTGTCCTGCTTTGCCACCTCCAGCCCGCCTTCGGTCGTGCGCTCTTCGCGTTTTTCGGGGACAAGACAGACCGCATGGGGTTTGTGGCGCAGGGCAATCGCCTGCATTTCCTCTGTCGCCGCCATCTCGAAATTGAGCGGAACCGTCAATGCCTGCATCAAGCCGTCGATATCGGCATCGACAATATGGCGGCGGTCTTCGCGCAAATGCGCCGTGATCCCATCGGCACCAGCCTCTTGGGCGATGACCGCCGCACGAATAGGGTCAGGCACATTGCCCCCGCGCGCATTGCGCACGGTCGCGACATGATCGATGTTCACACCAAGACGCAGCTTGTTGGTCATGCAGATTTCCTTTGACAGCGACTATTTTCAGTCTCGCGATGATGTGGTTTTTTTCTTGAGTTGGTCAAGCTTTGCGCGCAGGGCCGACCGGCGCCGTTTCTGATAGGCTGCAATCAGCGGGACGGACATATAGTAAGAGGCCAGCGCACATATGGCGCCCGGCAGGATGCCGCCAATCATGTAGGGGTAGAACACCTCCACATAGAAATCGATAAGCCCGTGCCAGTCTGCCTTTTCAGGCGTAAAGATCGCCCGCAGATTGTGCCAGATATCGTTGAAGGCATTGCCAAACCGGCACCCCAGCCCACAAAAGTTGTCGTCGGTTCTTTCGCCAATCCCGAACAGAGCCGCGTTGAATGGTCGCCCGATCATCAAATAGCCGGTACCCAGCGATGCGACGCCGATGGGGATGTAAGTCAGCGGATTACCGAAGAAGGTGCCCAGTAATGACGCCAGAATATTCCCACGCATCAGTCGTGCGATAATCGCAGCAATGATGAAATGCAGACCATAAAAGGGAGTGAAACTCGTGAAAACGCCAGCGGCAATGCCGCGCGAAATCTTTTCGGGCGTATCCGGCAATCTGCGCAAACGGTGTTTTACATATTGCGCAGCACGCCCCCACCCGCCGCGCGGGTAGAGAACACCGACCGCAATCTTCCAGATCGGTCGCCTATCCCTGCGCTTAAACACCAATGAAAGCTATCCTTTGCGCCAAACCTAGCGAAGTCCCATTGTATTCAGCGCAGGGTCCCTGTGCCGCGCAATAGACGATACGTTGCTTTCCGCTTCAAGCGCCGTCATCACACGGTGCAGATGTTCGGCATCCCGCAAATCAATATCGATCAACAGTCTATAGTAGTCAGGTTTCCGGTCGATGAATCGCAAATCAGAGATATTTGCATCCTGTTCGCCGACCAATGTACAAATCCGCCCCAAGACCCCCGCATCGTTTGAAATCGTGATATCAAGGGTCACGGTGTTGACCGCACTGTGGGTGCCTTCCTGCCAGCGCAGGTCAATCCAACGCTCGGTCTGGTCTTCGTAATCCGCAAGGGCTGCGCAATCAATGGCATGGACCACCACGCCCTGACCGCGAAACGTGATGCCCACGATCCGTTCGCCTGGAACGGGCTGGCAGCAGTTCGCACGCTGCTGCGATTGCTCTGGCCCCAGCCCCACGACAGCGCGCTTCTGGTCAATGACCTCGCCTTCGTTGTCGTGCAGTTCAGGATAGATGGCACGCACCACTTCACGGCCGGTAATTTCGGCACTGCCAAGCTGGGCAAGCAGTTCATCAACGCTGTCGATTGCAAGGGATCTTGCGGCAGTACGCAGCGCCTTTTCGGTGGCTTTCTTGCCCATGTTTTCAAAGGCAACGCGAGCCAACTCGCGGCCCAGACGGACGAAACGTTCGCGGTCTTCTTCGCGCAGGCTGCGGCGAATGGCTGTCTTTGCACGGCCCGTCACGGCAATGTCGATCCAGGTTGCCTGCGGCGTCTGGCCTTCGGCGGTGATCACCTCGACCGACTGGCCATTCTTTAGCCGGGTCCAAAGCGGGACGCGCAAGCCATCCACCTTGGCCCCCACACATGCCGCGCCAATGCGCGTGTGGATGGCATAGGCAAAATCAATCGGTGTCGCCCCACGGGGCAATTTGATCACATCCCCCTTTGGCGTGAAACAAAACACCTGATCGGTGTACATTTCCAGCTTGACAGCCTCGAGGAATTCATCGTGGTCCTGATCGTCCTCGAACCTTTCGGTCAGCGACGAAATCCACTGCACAGGATCAACGGCAAACCGGTTTTCTACCCGCTCCCCGTTCTTGTAGGACCAATGGGCAGCAACCCCGGTTTCGGCCACCTCATGCATTTCGCGGGTGCGGATCTGTACCTCGACCCGTTTGCCATCACGACCCGACACGGTCGTGTGGATTGAACGGTAGCCGTTGCTTTTCGGCTGACTGATGTAATCCTTGAAACGACCAGGCACAGCGCGCCATCGCTGATGGATGGCACCCAGCGCCCGGTAACAGTCGCTTTCGTTAGCGACAATAATCCGAAAGCCGTAGATGTCGGACAGGCGGCTGAACCCTTGATCCTTTTCCTGCATCTTGCGCCAGATTGAATAGGGCTTTTTCGCCCGGCCATGCACGTCAGCAACGATATTGGCCTTTTCAAGCTCTGTGCGCATGTCCGCAGTGATCTTTTGCACCACATCGCCGGTTTCACGTTGCAGCGTGATGAAACGGCGAATGATGGAGTTGCGCCCCTCGGGGTTCAGGACCCGAAACGACAGATCCTCAAGCTCTTCACGCATCCATTGCATGCCCATGCGCCCTGCAAGGGGGGCAAAGATATCCATGGTTTCGCGGGCTTTTTGCGCCTGTTTTTCAGGGCGCATGGATTTGATCGTGCGCATATTATGCAAACGGTCCGCGAGTTTGACCAACGTCACCCGCAAATCGCGGCTGGTGGCCATGAACAGCTTGCGGAAATTCTCGGCCTGCTTTGTCTCGGTCGAATTAAGCTGGAGATTGGTCAGTTTTGTCACGCCATCGACCAGTTCGGCAATCTCGCGGCCAAACCGTTTTTCAACCTCTGCAAAAGAGGCAGGGGTATCTTCGATCGTGTCGTGCAACAACGCCGTGATCAGCGTGGCATCATCCATTTGCTGTTCAGCCAGAATGCTGGCAACGGCAACAGGATGGGTGAAGTAGGGTTCACCGGAATGGCGGAATTGCCCTTCATGCATTTGCGCACCAAAGGCAAACGCATCCTGAATAAGCACTTCGTTTGCGCGGGGATTGTAGGCGCGGACCGCCCCAATCAGATTATCGGCAGTCGACATCAGGGCCTAACACCTAGTTCATGAAAGGCCCCTTGCGTGACCCTAACGCTGTCCTTGCGCATCCATAAGCGCGCGCAGCAGCTTTTCTTCTGACATATCATCTTCGACCGGCTTGTCATTTTCGGCCCCCATCAACAAGGACATGCTGTCCTCTTCAGGTTCGTCAACCTCGATCTGGGTCTGGTTTGCTTCGATCATACGCTCGCGCAGATCGTCGGCCTGCTGTGTTTCTTCTGCAATCTCGCGCAGGGACACAACGGGGTTCTTGTCGTTGTCACGCTTGACAGTCAGCGGAGCGCCGGCCGAAATTTCGCGCGCACGGTGTGCCGCAAGCATGACAAGGTCAAACCGGTTAGGAACTTTGTCGACGCAATCTTCAACGGTGACGCGGGCCATAGCGTACTCCAGTAAGCAAAAAGGACTTAGAAGGCCTGTATTTAGTAGCAAGAGAAGCCAATGACAAGGGCAATGATGGGCGCGATCCCCTTGAAAACTGGGTTTTTGCCAGCAGTGCCTTCATTGCGGCACAGGTCTCGGGCCAAGATGCCCCGAATCGTCACAATGGCTGCACCGTGTCGCGTTCGGCGGCGGGCCGCGCGGCCAGCATGTCAGTGACCGTCTGCCCCAGCAACGGATGGCGCCAGTCCGGCGCGACATCGGCCAGCGGGACCAGCACGAATGACCGATCCTGCACACGGGGATGCGGCAGGATCAGCCGATCAGGCGTTTGTTCCATTTGCGCCTGCGGCGAAAGGGCCCGCCATGCTGTTTGGGTCGCGGCATCGGGCAAGACCTGATCGCCGAATGCGATCAGGTCCACATCCAGCGTCCGCTGCCCCCAGCGTTTGTGCCGTGTCCTACCCGCCTGCCGTTCAATATCCTGCAAGGCATCAAAAAGTGACGTCGCATCACCAGCCACCGTAATAGCCATGGCCGCATTGACGAATGGCGGGTCCGTCGGGTCCGGAAATGCAGGGGTTGCATAGAGTTTGCTGCAATTCGCCGGGGCCGGTGAAAGTTGCGCTGCGAGCAACATTGCTTTTTGGGCAGTTTCCCTTGCGTCACCCCAAATTGAATTTTCATTACTTCCCAATGCGATAAGGGCAATTGATTGATGAGCCGTCATGATTGCACCTTGTCTCTCTGCACCAAAAACGTACATTAACATATCCTCGCCGGGCATAACCACTCACCAAAGGCTCATTGGCGATGGATTTTGGAAGGAAAAATTATGTTTTATCGTGATGAGCGATTGGCGCTCTTTATCGATGGATCAAACCTCTATGCGGCGGCAAAGTCGCTGGGCTTTGACATCGACTATAAACTGTTGCGGCAGGAATTCATGCGACGCGGCAAGATGCTGCGGGCATTTTATTACACCGCTTTGCTGGAAAGTGACGAGTATTCCCCCATTCGTCCGCTGGTCGACTGGCTGCACTACAACGGCTTCACGATGGTGACAAAGCCAGCCAAGGAATACACCGACAGCATGGGCCGCCGTAAGGTCAAGGGCAACATGGACATCGAACTTGCTGTCGATGCGATGGAGCTTGCTCCGCATGTCGACCACGTTGTGCTGTTCTCAGGCGATGGCGATTTCCGCCCGCTGATCGAAGCTTTGCAGCGCAAGGGCGTGCGCGTGTCTGTCGTTTCGACCATTCGCAGCCAGCCCCCGATGATTGCCGATGAACTGCGCCGACAGGCCGATAACTTCATCGAGTTGGACGAATTGCGCGACGTCGTTGGCCGACCAAGCCGCGAGCCGCGCGTTGAACAGACCGAGGAAGTCGCTGAGGAAACCTAGGGTCGAGCCCTAGCACTTGCTGAAACCTTTCGTCACAGGTTTGGGCGCTGGACCTTGCGCGCCCAAACCCTTACCTCTGGCATAAGTATCGGAGGCTCAAATGACCAAATCCCCTCTCACGCTTTATCTGGCCGCGCCGCGTGGCTTTTGCGCTGGCGTTGACCGGGCCATCAAGATCGTCGAAATGGCCTTGGAAAAATGGGGCGCACCGGTCTATGTCCGCCACGAAATCGTCCACAACAAATTTGTCGTGGATGGCCTGCGGGACAAGGGCGCCGTCTTTGTCGAAGAACTGGATGAGTGCCCCGACGACAGGCCCGTAATCTTTTCCGCGCACGGTGTGCCCAAGGCCGTGCCTGCCGCCGCAGCCAAGCGCGAAATGATCTATGTTGATGCCACCTGCCCGCTTGTCAGCAAGGTCCATATCGAAGCCCAGCGCCATGCAGACAACGGCCTGCAAATGATCATGATCGGGCACGAGGGCCACCCAGAAACAGTCGGCACCATGGGCCAGTTGCCCTCTGGAGAGGTTTTGCTGGTCGAAACCGTGGATGATGTGGCCACAGTTGAGGTGCGCGACCCGGCCAAGCTGGCTTTCGTGACCCAGACCACCCTTTCGGTCGATGACACTGCTGATATCGTCGCGGCCCTGCATGCCCGGTTTCCCGGCATCGTAGGCCCCCACAAAGAAGATATCTGCTACGCCACGACAAACCGTCAGGAAGCCGTCAAAGCCATGGCACCCAAATGCGATGCCATGCTGGTCGTCGGCGCTCCCAATTCGTCAAACTCCAAACGGCTGGTCGAGGTCGGCGCACGTGCAGGATGCGACTATGCCCAACTGGTCCAACGCGCCGCCGATATCGACTGGCGTGCGCTTGAGGGGATCACATCCATGGGGATCACCGCAGGGGCCTCTGCCCCCGAAGTGCTGATCAACGAGGTCATCGACGCCTTCCGCGCCCGCTTTGACGTCACGGTCGAAATGGTCGTGACCGCCGAGGAAAACGTGGAATTCAAAGTCCCCCGCGTCTTGAGAGAGCCCGCATGATGCGGATAGAGACCATTCTGTTCTTGCCGCGTGTCATCCTGACGGTTGGCATTTTTGCGGCATGGGCCTTGCGACTGGCATTTGAAAAAGCATGACGGCAATTCCAAGATCCGCGCTCATTCTCGGCCTTGCGGGCCTGCTGCCGTTTCTGTGGGGGGCGCTGACTGTTCTGGTGCCGTCGCTCGGCGCATGGGGCCAGATTAATTTGGGGGGCCGTTTCATCGGCCCTTATGTCCAGTTGTTCTATGGGGCTGTCATCCTGTCGTTCATGTCAGGTGTTCTGTGGGGATTTGCGACCAAAGCGACCGGTCGCATCGCGACAGCAGGCTATGTGCTGTCCGTCATTCCCGCACTTTGGGCGTTCTTCATGACAGGTGGCGGCCCGGTGACGGCGGCAACCAACCTGATCGTGGGCTTTCTGGCCCTGCTGCTGCTGGATTGGCATTTCTGGCGGCTAAAACTCGCGCCGCCATGGTGGATGCACCTGAGGGTCCTTCTGACGACAATCGTTTGCCTTTCATTTCTGCCGGTGATTTTCTGATGCCGGACCCCAAGACAATCGCGGTCTACGACATCAAAGCCAGCGCCTATGCCGAACTTGCAAAAGGCGATGCCCCTGACACGGACTTGCAGGCCTTTATTGACCTCATGCAGCGGGACGCGCATGTGCTTGACCTTGGCTGCGGGCCTGCGTCTGCGTCGGCCTATATGCGCGCCGCAGGGCTGCGGCCTGATCCGGTGGATGCTTCACAAGGTATGGTGACGCTGGCGAACGACCGCCACGCCATTGGTGCGCGTCTGGCCACTTTTGACGAGATTTCGGGCAATGCGATATATGACGGGATCTGGGCCAACTTCAGTTTGTTGCACGCCAAGCGCACGGAACTTCCGCACCATCTAGCAGCACTTGCCGCGGCCCTTAAGCCCGGCGGTATTTTTCATATCGGGATGAAAACGGGTGACGGATCGGCACGCGATAGGATCGACCGTTACTACACATATGTGACGGTGCCGGAACTGCGCGGACTTCTGCAAGATGCCGGACTGACCGTCATTGCCGAACGCGAAGGCGCAGCCCCCGGTTTGGACGGCACCGTTGCCCCATTTGTGATCATGCGTGCGCGGAAGGACCAAAATGCCTGAGTATTTTGCCTATACGGACGGTGCCTGCTCGGGCAATCCCGGCCCCGGTGGCTGGGGTGCCTTGCTGATCGCCCGCGAGGGCGACACTGTTGTGAAAGAACGCGAACTCAGCGGTGGCGAGCCCGAGACGACCAACAACCGCATGGAACTGTTGGCTGCGATCAACGCGCTGGAAACGCTTGAGCGCGGGACCGCCCTGACCCTTGTGACCGATAGCGCTTATGTCAAAGACGGGATCACCAAGTGGATTCACAGCTGGAAACGCAACGGCTGGAAAAAGAAGGGCGGCTTGAAGAACGTGGACCTTTGGCAACGGCTTGACGCCGCCACCGCCCGCCATGACGTGACGTGGGAGTGGGTCAAGGGCCACGCAGGCCACCCCGAAAACGAACGCGCCGATGAATTGGCGCGCGCGGGCATGGCTCCGTTCAAGGCGTAAACTGAATAGCTTCAAGAATGCGTCCCGCCCGGCCGCCCTTCACTTCTTGTTGGCATGCTGCCAGCAATTGGATGTCACCTAACCCACCTTCAGGACGATCTTTCCGATATGCGCACTGCTTTCCATCCGTGCATGGGCGTCAGCGGCATCAACCAACGCAAATTCCTGATCCATGACAGGCGCGACCTTGCCCGCAGCCAAAAGCGGCCAGACATGGGTCCGCAATTCATCGGCAATTCGCGCCTTGGCCAAATCGGATTGCGGGCGCAGGGTCGATCCGGTCATGGTCAATCGGCGGGTCATGAGTTGCACCATGTTCAGTTCGGCCTTCATCCCCTGCAAAAACGCAATCTGCACCAGCCTGCCGTCATCGGCCAATGTCTTGAGGTTACGCTGCATATACGGACCGCCGACCATATCAAGGATCAGGTCGGCACCACCTTCAGCACGGACCGCCTCAACAAAATCCACATCACGGTAGTTGATCGCCATTTCGGCACCAAGTGCCATGCAAGCCGCGCATTTTTCGTCCGATCCAGCGGTCGTAAAAACGCGCGCGCCCTTTGCCTTGGCCAGTTGAATGGCGGTTGTACCAATCCCCGAACTGCCGCCATGTACCAGAAAACGCTCGCCCGCTTGCAGGCCCCCGCGCATAAAGACATTGGACCAGACGGTAAAGAATGTCTCTGGCAGGCAGGCCGCTTGTTTCAGGGTCAGACCGTCAGGCACGGGCAGACAATGCGCAGCAGATGTTGCGACATATTCCGCATAGCCGCCACCGGGCAACAGGGCGCAGACCTGATCGCCAACCTTTGGGGTCGTCACGCCCGCGCCAACGGCAACGACTTCGCCTGCGGCCTCAAGCCCCGGCAGGTTGCTGGCGTTCGGCGGCGGATTGTAAAGGCCCGCGCGTTGCAGCGCATCGGGTCGATTGACCCCGGCATAGGCGACCTTGATCACCACCTGATCATGGGCAGGCTCTGGCATGGGGCGGTCACACAGTTGCAGAACCTCTGGCCCGCCGGGTTTGGTAATTTCAATTGCTTGCATTACTGCGGTTCACTCCAGGTTCCGGGCAAATCAGCCCGTGGTGTTTGTGACGGGGCTTTGATGCTACCCATCAGACGGCCAAGCGGGCCAGTCAGGGGCTTGAGCAACGGGTTCTTGTTCACGCTGGCCTTGACCTTTTCGAACTGCATCACGTCGTCTATGCGCCGGTCGATAAAGGCATCGGTGGCTTGCTGGTCAAAACTGTCATCACCCAGCCAGAACAGAACGGTCGCACTATAGACACCCGACAGGATCAGGCGTTTGCTGTACCAGTTACCATCCTGCGAGGTATCGCCCAGCGCATCCCAGATCGCATCGGCGGTGCCCCAAATCAGTTTTGCCCCGTCGGGCGCCATGTGCGGCAGGGCAAACAGGGCAGTACCCCGGCGCACGGCCTCTTTGTCGTCGATCGCGGCCAAGCGCAGGCGAATGGCATAGGCCACTTTGTCACGAAAGCGCATGTCGGACATATCCGCCGTTGCCAATGCGGCGCGCATCTCCGCATCGCCACGCTGGTGATAGGCCACCGCCAGATCGACGGCACCACGCGGGCACAGGGTCTTGGCGTGGGCCGGGTCAATGTCGACTTCGGCCACAGCCGCATTGAACGCAGACGGGGCCCAGCCATCAAAGGCAACATGAGGCAGGATGGCATCCAGTAATTGCATCTTGGCCGGGTCGATAGGTGTATTCAGCATGGCTTGGTCTCCTGCGTGATAAGACTCGACAATGTAGCCCGTCATTGCTATGTGCCCAGTTCCTGCAAATTTTGCAAATTTAACTTAGAGAGGTGGTGAAAACCACATGCAGGTTAGTGTTCGTGATAACAACGTCGATCAGGCGTTGCGTGCTCTGAAGAAAAAACTTCAGCGTGAGGGCGTTTTTCGTGAAATGAAGCTCAAGCAGCATTTCGAAAAGCCGTCTGTGCGCAAGGCGCGCGAAAAAGCAGAAGCTATCCGCCGTCAGCGCAAGCTGGCGCGCAAGAAGCTTCAGCGTGAAGGTTTGCTGTAAAGCAACCTGACAGAACGAAATAATAACCTCCGGCTGAGAAATCAGGCGGGGGTTTTTTTATGGTACAATAGATGAGTTTTCGACCTATTGGCAACGTAACGGGAACAACACCCGTCAGGGTTTCGCCTCTACCCGCTGACAACGTCAAATTGAGTAGAATTTTCAGAAATCAGCGATTTTGAACAAGCTGACACCGCACGACATGCGCCACACGCATCTTGGCAAGCATCTGATAGCGGATTCTTATCCGGAAAATGGCTATGCCGCGATTGACATATGCATCTGCGACGCATGGCAACCCATGCGCAGCCTTGAGGTACTGCGCCGATAATTCGGTCCCGGTCGCGAAGATGTCCAACTGATTGAACGCGGTTGTCCAGTGCAGTTCATCGCCTGATTTTTCCGATGCGTGCATATCACTGGTGCCTTGATCAGCGGGAGGGGGCTGCCATGTTTGAATTCCTGTTCGGCAGCAAGGGCCGTGCCCTGAAACCCCTGCCGCCCACGCACATCGGGCGCGTGGTACGGTCGGACGGTCAGCGTTCCGGCAAGTAAGTCAGCCGGACACACCAAAGCCCAGCAAAGCGCCGCATTGTCGGTCTTATTCATGCACACATCGGAAAAATCAGATGTCACAACGTGAACATAGCTCTGTAGATTTGCCGCAGAAGCAGGCTGTGGTCCTGCTTGGCTCAATTCTGGCCGTTGCCGTTTGCGAAACGTCGCGCCCGGACCGAGGGAAGCACGAGAAGCGCCCGCCCCGTAGGGGCGGTTCGGGCGCTGTCCAAGCTTTGCTTGGGAATTGGGTGTGCACAGGATACGTCAGTTTGGAACTGCCAGTAGCCAGATTTTTTGAAGGTAAGCATCCTGAAATGCGCGATCATGGCGAAAACTTCGCCTGGCTGCAGAAATGATCAGGCACCGCGCCATGCGCCTTCGACTGGCCAATAATTCAAAGGCGAACTCCTTTCGAGCCCGCTCTATTGCTGTTCCGGCACCAGAATTTCGCGCTTGCCCACATGGTTGGCAGCACTGACCACACCTTCATCTTCCATCTGCTCGACCAGACGCGCGGCCTTGTTATAGCCGATCGCAAGTTTGCGCTGGATGTAAGAGGTTGAGCATTTGCGGTCCTTGATCACAATCGCCACGGCGGTGTCATAAAGCGCGTTCTCGGAGTCGGATCCGTCGCCAAGCCCCAGCACCATGTCGATGCTGCTTTCCTGATCGTCTGACGGGCCTTCAACCACGCCGGACATATACTCCGGCGGGCCGAAGCCCTTGAGGTGGTTGACGATTTCCTCGACCTCTTCATCGCTCACAAAGGGTCCATGCACACGCGTGATTTTGGAACCGCCCGCCATATAGAGCATGTCACCCATGCCCAAGAGTTGCTCGGCGCCCATTTCACCAAGGATCGTGCGACTGTCGATTTTCGACGTGACCTGAAATGAAATCCGGGTCGGGAAGTTGGCCTTGATCGTGCCGGTGATCACGTCCACCGACGGGCGTTGTGTGGCCATAATTAGGTGGATACCTGATGCACGCGCCATCTGCGCAAGGCGCTGGATACAGGCTTCGATTTCCTTGCCGGCGACCATCATCAGGTCGGCCATCTCATCCACAATAACAACGATATAGGGCAGGATTTCGGGCTGGAACTCCTCGGTTTCGAACACCGGATCACCGGTTTCATCGTCAAATCCGGTTTGCACCGTGCGGCTGAACATTTCATCCTTGGCCAGCGCGTCCTTCACCCGGCCATTATAGCCGTCAATGTTGCGCACGCCCATTTTGGACATCTTACGATAGCGTTCTTCCATCTCGCCCACGACCCATTTCAAGGCGACAACCGCCTTTTTGGGGTCGGTCACAACGGGGGACAGCAGATGCGGGATGCCATCATAGACGCTGAGTTCCAGCATCTTGGGGTCAATCATGATCATCCGGCATTCTTCGGGCGTCAGCTTGTAAAGCAGGCTGAGGATCATGGTGTTGATCGCAACCGATTTACCTGAACCGGTGGTCCCTGCAATCAAGAGGTGCGGCATCTTGGCAAGGTTCGCGATAATCGGCTCACCCCCGATATCCTTGCCCAAGGCCAGCGGCAGCTTGTGATTGCCATCGCCAAAATCGCGGTGCGACAGGATTTCGCGCAGGACAACCTTTTCGCGGTTTTCGTTGGGCAGTTCGATCCCGATAACCGACCGGCCCGGCACCGTGGACACGCGCGCTGATAGCGCCGACATGGAGCGCGCAATATCGTCCGACAGACCAATCACGCGGGATGCTTTCAGACCCGGCGCAGGTTCAAGTTCGTACATGGTCACAACCGGGCCGGGGCGGACCGACACGATATCACCTCTGACGCCGTAATCATCCAAGACGCTTTCCAGCATGCGCGCGTTTTGCTCCAGTGCTTCATCACTCAGATGATGGCGCTGGATTTCAATCGGGTTCATCAGCAAACCCAATGGTGGATGTGCGTAGTCAGCATATTGATCGTCGAATTTGAGGGCTGGCTGTGCCTCTGCCTTGGCCTGTTTGGAAGGCTGCTGCGGCTTTCTGGGCGGATGTTGCACGACGCTGCGCGGCTCTGGTGCAAAGCTGGGCGCAGGGGGGATATTCACCGCCGGGATTGGCGAATGCGGGGCCGCCATGCGCGGGGAGTCCGGCGCATCCTTCATCGGGTCGAAGTCTTCCAGAACCGGGTCAGCCTGTTGGTCTGACTCACTCTCGCGCCCAAAGACCAGCGGTTTGGGGCCTCGGCCTGCGGTCAATGACGGCTCTATCCGCACGCCGGTGGGCGACGGCGGCTTTGACCGGTTCTTGATCGCATCTGCAATGCGCGCGCTGACGCGGTCGGGATTTCCCGGCTCAGCGTCGGCTGCCAGCTCTGGCGCCACCAACTCCGGTTCCGGCATCGGGTCATTGCGCTTCAGCAGACTCGACAGAAACCCTGTTGGTGCAGGCGCGGGTGCGGCTTGCGGCACCTCGCGCGTGGCGGTGAGTGGTGGCGCAGGCGGCATCTTGCGCGCCGTCAGTGGTGGCTCTTGCGTTTGCAGCACCGGCTGGGAGCGCACAACAGCGGCAGCGCGGGCTTTGTAGTCGGGCACCTGCACAGAGCCTTCTGCTGGTCCATCAAGGATAAAATCATCTGAATGGCTGCGTGACCGGCGCTTTTGAAGGGTGGCCGTCATCCCTTGGGTCGCCTTTGCCGACAGCACTGCCCCACGACCAACCAGCTTCAAGAGCGTGGCATAAAGCAAGACCGTCCCCAGAAACAGAAACCGTCCGGTTGCTTTGACCTCTGGCTTGGTGAAGCCAAGCACAAAGGCCAGACAGCCGATCAGCGCCAGAAAAGAGAGCAGGGACAAAAACTTGACCCCAAAACTGGTGCCAAATGGCACAATTGTCAGGATCACACCCAGCACAGTGTCACCAAACAAACCGCCCAACCCAAAGTTGACCGGCCAGTCCGCGCCCGGTGTCAGCGTGGCCGTATAAATCGCGGCAAGAATGATCGCGACAGGCGCAAAAACCAGCCGCCCGATTGCGCGTTCCTGACCGTAATGTAATACAAATCGCCCTCCCCAGACCAGCAGCACAAGGGGCAGAACCCAAATCCCAAGGCCGATAATCATCATCAAGGGTGCGGCAATAGAGGCCCCAACGTGGCCCAGCCAGTTTTGCACTGGCGCGTCAGTTGCGGAAATCCAACTGGGATCATCTGGCGAATAGCTGCCCACCAACGCTGCCACCAGCAGGCCCACGACAATCAGGGCGATTCCGAGCAATTCGCGCCCGCGTTTTTCGATTGCCGCCTGCGTCGTGCTGTCCAATAGGGGGTCGCGTTGCCGTGTCTGATAAGATGCCATGATACCGTTCCTCAGCCGTACAAACAGTCACGGATCAGGGTCAGACCGCGCTGCATTTCTTGTGTTGGGGCCACCAGAGCGACCCGGATATATTTGGCTCCGGGGTTTTCCCCGTTCACCTCTTGACTCAGATAAGCACCGGGCAAGGTCCGCACACCAGTTTCCTGCCACAGCTTCAGTGCGGCAGCTTCACCATCATCGACCGGCAGCCACAAAAAGAACCCCGCCTGCGGGGATTGATAGCCATTGATGTGGCCCAAAATGTCGTCGGCGATCTGATACTTGCGATTGTAGAGCGCGCGGTTTTCGACGACATGCCCTTCGTCGGCCCACACCTTTGTCGCTACCGCCTGCAACGGGCCGGGCAAGGGCGCACCGGCAAAGGCGCGCAACTGCCGCATCCGCATGATAGATTTTGCGCCTCCCGCCGCAAAGCCGCAGCGCAGGCCCGGAAGGTTTGACCGTTTGGAAAGCGACTGGAAAATCACAACCCTGTCCGGATCGGCCCCCATGTCCGTTGCAACCTGCAAGGCACCGGGGGGCGGCGTGTCACGGTAGATTTCTGAATAGCATTCGTCGGCGAATATCTTGAAATCATGGGTTTCAGCCAGAGTGATCGTCCGGCGCCAGTAGTCTTCATCGGCCACTGCACCCTGCGGATTGGCCGGCGAACAGACATAGGCACAGGCCGTGCGCGCCAGCGTCTCGGGCGGCAGCGCTTCAAAATCAGGAAGATGGCCGGAGGCTTCGGTAGCAGGCACATAGATAGGTTCGGCCCCGACGGACAAAGCGGCAACGCCGTAGACCGGATAAAACGGATTGGGGGTCAGCACGACGGGTTGCTCGCCATTCTTTGTCTCGGGGCACAGGGCCATCGCCGCATTATACAGCCCTTCGCGGGTGCCGTTGAGCGCCAGAATTTGATCGTTTGGCACATCCAAACCGTACCGACGCTTGAGAAACCCACCCATCGCCGACAGCAGATCAGCCTGCCCTTCGTTACTGGGGTAGCTGTTGAAGCCCGCCAGATTGTCCGCAAGGATATCGCCCACAAAAGCGGGAAACGCATGGCGCGGCTCGCCAATCGTCATATTGATCACGTCCGACGCCTGACTTGGCACGTCCAATAACGCACGCAAGCGCGGCCACGTCGCAACCGGGAGGTTCGAAAACCGCTCGGGAAAATCCATAACTGCCTCAATACGCGGGATCATTTCGCCCCGCTTTTGTCCAAACTAGCCCGAGCACCGCCGCCCTGTCCAGAAGAAGGGACACAGGGGGCGCATTTTGTGGCTTTTTGGTCAGGCGGCTATGGGGCTGCCGGTTTACGCGCGCAACGCATCCGCGGCGGCTGCACAAATCCGCAGCAACGCCGCCTCTCCGCCCGCCTTCCCGTTGAACATGATCCCGCATGACGGCGTGTCTGTGGGCAGCGTGACGCTGCAGGTGCCCATCATGTTGGCCACGCGGGTATTGCGCAGGGCCAGCAGGTTTTCCGTCTTATAATATGCGTCATCATCCAGAAGCCGCTGCGCATGGGGGGGTAAAATCGGGGCCGTGGCCATGATAACCGCGTCAAAACCCGCAGTTTCTTTCGCATATTGGGCGCGCACATCATGCAGCAGTTGCCAGGCGGCAACAAAATCCGGCCCTGACACCTCTTTGCCCCCGCGCACCCGCTCAAGGATCTGCGGAAACATCTTTTCTGGATGTGCTTCAACCAGTTCGCGCCACCAGCCATAACTGTCGGCAGCATAAAGGGCACCTGCGACGTTAAAAGCGTCGTGCATACGCGGGAATTCACGGCGATGGGTCGTGGCGCCTGCGGCCTCCAGCTTGGCCACGGCCTTTTCAAAAGCGGAGCCGGGCGCATCGCGGACCTCATCCGACACGATGGTTTCGAGGATCATAAACCGCAGCCCCGCCAAGCTACCGCCAGCAAGATCGGTTGGCTTGTTCCCTTCCAGCGCGCCCAACAACAGCGATGCATCCTCAACCGAGCGGCACAGCGGCCCAACCGTATCAAAGGTCAGACATAGCGGCACGACCCCTTCAAGCGAAACGCGGCCATGGGTGGTTTTGAGGCCGACAAGGTCGTTCCACGCCGCCGGAATGCGCACCGACCCGCCCGTATCAGAACCTATTCCGGCTGCCGCCAACCCAAACGCGACCGACGCCGCAGCGCCAGACGATGAGCCGCCCGCAACAGCATCGGTGTCATTGACACAAGGCGGGGTCGCCGTGATCGGGTTCAATCCCAAACCGGAAAAGGCGATTTCCGACAAGTGGGTTTTGCCCAGACAAACCAGCCCGGCAGCGGTTGCGTTTTCCAGAACCTTTGCATCGCGGTCGGGGATGCGGCCCGCCATCAGTGCTGTGCCTGCCTCAGTCGCGATCCCGGCTGTGTCAAAAAGGTCTTTCCATGAAATCGGGACCCCGTCCAACGGCCCGCGACGAAAACCAGACTGCGCTCGTGTTGCGGCGGCGGCGGCCTCGGCGCGGGCGCGCTCATGGGTCACGCGCGCATAAATGCGGTCGCGGAATTCGTGCGCATCGATGGCGTCCAAATAGGTATCCGTCAGCGCAACAGGGTCAATCGTGCCCGCAGCAATCGCGCTGCCCAGATCCGCCGCCGTCATCCATCGCCAGTCTTGCATGTGATTATTCTCCATCGTTTGGCGAAACGGTAGCGGCCAAGAGGCGCATGGACAATCCCATCTTGCTACGCATATTTGGCGCATGGAGACTCAAATCATCATTGTTGGCGGCGGCCTGAATGGCCCTGCCCTTGCTTTGGCCGCAGCTCAGGCCGGATTTCATGTGACACTCATTGATCGTTTGCCGATCGACACCCGGACCGACCCCGCGTTTGACGGGCGCAGCTATGCTTTGGCGCTGGCCTCCAAGCGCCTGCTGCAAGGCATTGCGGTTTGGGATCAAGTCGCCGCGCAGGCGCAGCCGATGCTGGAAATCAAAGTCACCGATGGCCGTGCAGGTCAGGGGCCAAGCCCGTGGATGATGCATTTCGACCATGCCGAAATCGAAGAGGGCCCGATGGGCTTCATGGTCGAAGACAGGCACTTGCGCCGCGCCATGCTGGATGCTGTCGCCGCAGATGATCGGATCACCCATCTGGCGGGCGAAACTGTTGTCAGTCAATCCGTTACCGCCGCTGGCGTGACTGTAACGCTTGGTTCGGGCGGGACAGTCAGCGGGCAATTGGTCGTTGGCTCTGACGGGCGCAACAGCGAAACCGCCGCGCGTGCGGGCATCAAGCGGACCGGGTGGGACTACGGGCAGACCGCCGTGGTCTGCGCGCTGGAACACGAGCAGCCCCATCACGGCATCGCGCATCAATTCTTTATGCCGCATGGTCCGCTTGCGATCCTGCCACTGACCGGCAACCGCTGTTCCATCGTATGGAGCGAAAGCAGCGCCCGTGCCGCTGAACTGGCCGCGATGTCAGATGCCGATTTCTTAAGTGCCCTGAGGCCCGCCTTTGGCAGCTTCCTTGGGCAGATTGGCCTTGTCGGCGCGCGCTTTACCTATCCGCTGGGCCTGTCATTGACCACTGATCTGATCGCGGACCGCGTGGCGTTGGTGGGTGATGCGGCGCACGGGCTGCACCCGATTGCGGGCCAGGGATTGAACGCCGGGCTGCGCGATGTGGCCGCATTGATTGATGTTCTGACGCAAGCACGTGCGCGCGGCGAAGATATCGGCAGCCGCCAGACCCTTGAACGTTACCAACAATGGCGCAGGATCGAGATCGCGACGCTGGCCATAGCCACAGATACTTTCAACATACTGTTTTCAAACGATAATCCCCTGTTGCGTGCAGCACGTGACATCGGGATGGGCGTGATCAATGCAGCGCCCCAGCTGAAACGGGGGTTCATACGGCAGGCCGCCGGGCTGTCCGGCGAACTGCCGTCGCTGATGCGAGGCTAACCCGCCTGAAAAGGCAATTGCCGAAGTAAGATGCTTGTCGCCCGACAGGTGCCTGTCCGTGCTGCGCTCTTCCGCCGCAGCACGACAGCATTATCTCGGCCAATCTCACACCCAAAGCACGGCGGGTTGGGGCCCTGCCCCCGGATAGAACCAAATTTCCAAGATCTCCGTTTTCCCCGCTTGGTCACGCCATGCACGCATCTTTGCTACCGTTTGGGAGGCACCAATCGGCTCACAGTCGCAAAGTTTCCGTACAGGCCCATGCAAATTAGCAAATACTGGTGTCAGAAATCTGCCCACGCCTCATGTCTGGCAAACACCTTCTTACGCAAGACTAGCAGCGGCAGTTGCGGGGCGGGTTTGGGCGGCTTGGGCAACGTGCCGAGCGTGCTTTTGACAGGCGCGATTTTGGAGGCAACCGACCCTGTGCCCGCGGCCCCGCCCCCTGCATTCAGAACCAACAGATTTGTCTGGCGTGAAATGTCGGACATAGCTTCGGTGATTTTCGTAATCATTTTTAACGAATCCTCGCCCGCGTCAATTGTGTTGATCGTGTTGGCGCCCATTTTTGCGCGCTCTGCCGAAAGTTTCACGCTTGCTGTCAGGTCTTCCAGCGCAGCCACGGTCTGTTCAAGCGGAGTGGCCTGCCCTGCTGTCGGCGCAGTTGCCCCGCCGTGCAGCGGGCGTTTGATCCATCGCCCGACCGCGATGCTGATTGCACCGGACAGGAGCAGCGCCACCACCCCCAAGGCGGGTATGGCGAAGAGCATCTGGCGGGCCAACGCACGCCCTCGAAGGCCAAGTTCATTCTGTTGGTCCACAATATCATGGGCCGGGTTGTCCGGAATGTCGCGCATCTGCGCGGCGGTCCAGATGCGTGATCGGTCACGCAGGGTCACATACTGCAAAAGCGCGCCGCGCATATCAGCCGCCGCGCCTTGCAGCGCATCAATTTCGGCAAATGCTGTATCAACCAGCGCAATCGCCTCATTTTCCCAGCCGTATATGCCGCCCCTTGCCAAGCCAGACTTTGCCATGGTCAAGGATGTGGCAGCACTTTGAAAAGCACTTGCGGCGGCCTGATATTGCGCCTCATCGGCTGCGCTGAAATATGCATCAACATGCATATGGGCAAGCAACAGCGCCTCGGTCGCTTGTGACTGGCGGCGCAGGACCGAGACGCTGCCGTTTCCGGCGGCCAACTGGCCAAGGGCCGTCAAGCTGGCGCGCGTATCCTCGCTCAAATGCGACAATGCATCATGCGCCAGCGCCGCATCTGCGCGCGCTTCACTGATCGTCTGAAAATCATGGCCGTAGGCCGCTGCTAGCTGCACAATCCGGTCCGCCACAGCAATACCGGCCGCATCTGACTGTGTGTCACGATAGTTTTCGGCCGCGCGTCGCAGGGCGGCAAACCGGCTGTTTCCCACGTCCTTTGCCGCGTCTGTGGGGACGTCACGATATGCAAATGCAGCGGTGCGTGCCTGTAACAGACCATCCGCCAAACCATTGATCGCAAGCGTTTGTTTGGACGCTTCGCGATAACTTTGGTAGTTTTGGCCCACGGCTGCAACCGCGCAATAGGCCAGCAGACCCAACACCAAAACGAGCAGGGTCATCGCCAGAAAAGCAAGGTTTACACGCGTGGCAATTGAAAAGCGCGTCACTGTCAGGCCCCAAAGAGGTCGGTTCCTACTCTGTCTATGGCCTCCCCGTTAACAATCGCTAAACTACGATTCCGCGCTCGGCCTGAACCCGCCGACCATATTTCCAACCGCAAACGGGGTTAATCCTCTGCCGGTGCAAGCAAGCCCATGACCGCCCGGCGCAATTCCCACGTACTCACCGGCTTGCTAAAGACCTCCCGCTGGGCCAGCGACGCAGGCAAGTTGACTTGATCCCCATAACCCGTGACGAAAGCGAACGGGATGTCACTTTCCTGAAGCTCTTGCGCAAAGGGAAGCGATGTTACCTCTGGCCCGAGGTAGATGTCGAGCAAGACAGCATCCGGCGTGTCCCACTCCATCATTGATTTGGCTTGTTTGACGTCGGCCGCGATTTCAATATTCGCAAATCCAAGATTGCGCAGGACTGATTTCATATCGATGGCAATCATGAAATTGTCCTCAACAATCAAAATCTGTTTTTGGGAAATTGGCGCGGTCACTCTGTCTAATTTCGCCTGAGGCAACCGGGTTGGATCGGGGTCAGACACTGACGGCAGCTTGGTTCCCAGCGGTTTCAATATCCTGTTGGGCAGGAATAAGCGTGCAAAAACACCTTCGGGACGGAAATCAAGCTCGGACTCGCCACCAAGTTCGTAGGGCACAGCCTGTTTGATCAATGTCGTACCAAAGCCCTGATTTGTGGGCAACTGTACTGGCGGACCACCGGATTCTTTCCAAGTGATGTCAAGACCGGAATCAACAGGTTCAAGGTTGATCTCAACAACGCCTTTGGCGAAAGTTAGCGCGCCATATTTGGCAGAGTTGGTCAGCAACTCATGTACAACCAGCGCAAAAAGGGGGGCCGCTTCGGCAGAGATTTCCAGATCAGCACCTGTAATCCGGACATTGTTCTTGAAATCGTCGGAAAGGTATGGCGCCGCCTCGACCTGCAAGAGCCGTGAAATTGGCACAGCAGAGACAGCAGCACCCGACCCGATGTCATGAGCGGCAGCCAATGCCTGAATCCGGGCCTCCAATGCTGACGAATAGCTTTCGAGCGAACCGTAATGAAACCGCGCCTGACGAGAGACTGAGCGCACAAGTGAAAGGATATTCCGGACCCTGTGGTTGAGTTCATCAATCATTAATGCCTGCTTGCGATTCATCGCATTCATCAAAGAATGGCGATCCGCCGTCGCCAGCAGGCCCCAAAGCTGCTCAGCAATGCGCATGTCGCGGACAGTCCATGGGGCCGATCTGTCTTCAACAGTTTGCAGATACAGCGCGAATGAATTGCGCGGATGCAGAATAGCTTTATCACCGACAAGGTCGATTCCCTTTTGCGGCTCGCCCGCCCATGAGATCTGCTTGGTTGTTGGCCGCCGAAAGACAAGGATCGCCCGGTCATCAAGGAAAGGCGTGATCAGGCACCCGGCCAATCCATTCAGATCGGCCTTCAGCGCAGGGAATGTTTCGCCCAAGTTGTCATAGGTACGCATCTTGCCGCGCGCGGCATATGCAATCTCCAGCAAATGCCTTTGGGCAACCTCATTGGGAACGTCCCCATAACTGGACGTGAAATCCGGCGACATCAAGACAGTGCCGTCAGCGTCAAACGCTGTCAGGATGTGCGGTGCAAAGCGCGTCAGGCTCTCGTCAAGCGAGTTGCCAAGGTCGATCGCATTTTCAAGGTCGGCTTTGACCTGTTCCAGCTCTCGCCCGAATGCCAATTGGGCTTCTTGCAGCAAAGTAACCGTGCGGGTGGCTATGATTGGCTGAAACGTCCGCAGAATTGTACGGTGGTCCACGTCAGGTATCTTGGGACTATAGTGGTGAAATGAAATGATGCCCCAAAGCCTGTCTTCGATCACAATCGACAGAGTCATCGTCGCCTGGGTTCCCATATTTCTAAGGTATTCGAGGTGTACAGGCGACACACCACGCAGTTGCGCATAGGTGATATCCAGGGGCGGCAGATCATCGCTGGCGGCCTTGATCAGCACAATTTCCTGATCAACATCTGCTATGAATCTTATCGGGGCAACCTTCATTATTTCGCGCACTTGCTTTGGAATATCCCAACTGGGGAAACGCAGACCCAAAAAGGGCTCAAGTCTGCTGCGCCGGGCTTCTGCAAGCACTTCGCCATTAAAGTCGGAATCAAATTTGTAGGCCATGACCCTGTCGTACTGGGTCATATGCCGCAACAGTTCAACGGCCTGTTGGAACAGTGCGGTTTCGCTCTTGGCGTTCTGAATATGATCCATCATGACGGCGAGGTTCGACGTGAAGTTTGCGGACAACCCGCTTTCGCCTTCTTCTCGCTCGATTTCGACAATCACGTCGGTCTGACTGGGCAAAGCATTGAATGCATATCGGGTGCCCGCAATATCAAATACACCGACCAAGTCGCGCTTTGACTGCGCCCCCAGCATGGAAAGCGAGTTTGTCACCCCGTGCCAGACTTGCGGTCCAAAAATATCTCGCAGTTTCTTTCCAAAAAAGCCGCCTTTGATATGGGGTAACAGCTCTGACAGATTTTCACTGGCGTAACGGATCAATCCGGTGTTCTGGTCAAAGGCCAGAAGATATCCAATCGGCTGGATACAACCAGCCAGATGAACCTGTTCGCTTTCGCAGGTCGCCAGCGCCGCTGCAAAATCCGCACTAGTAGGTTTGTTCTCGTGTCCCATGTTTGCCCCAACTGCGCGGGACACTTCCCCACATCTTCACCCACAATCAAAAATACTACCACTGGGGCAACGGATAATCCTTAAGTTGTGAAGCTGATGTTTGGTGCAGTACCTTGAGTCAAATCGTCCCAATTCTCTTGAGACACGGTCGTTTGACACGACGAAAGTCGGCATCGCGATGCCTAAGTCATTACAATTGCTATGATCTGGTGCACCAAAACACCGATAAATGATGTATTTCTTCGCCCCGGCGCCGCTGCAACTCACGCATTACCGGGCGGGAGTTACCTTTTGTTAATCTGCGATTGACGCACCCACATTCGGGTCAGGCGATGTTTTTAAAGTGTGAAGTGTCCTGTGAAATCCTTTTTGGGCAATCTGAAGGCGTCTTTGACGCGCTCAGATTCTGCGCGAGACACGCAGGCGTCAGCCTCGAACAAACAAGCCGCCGACCACGGTCAAGGCAAATACAAGGCCGATCAGGCAGATCCGGTCGATTCATCAAGCATCTCTGGCGAAGGGACACTGTTGGTGGCGCTCGCCGTTCTGTCAGGGCTGATAAAAGCTGACGAGACACAAGCAGGCCCGGTCGAAAGTGCAGTCACACCGCCTTCGACAACTGCCCGCTCCAACGGATCAACCCCGCCAGCCAGCGCCGTGCGTGCAACACGGCAGCAAAATGCGATCCAACCGCAGTCGGACAACGATGCCCTTCGTCCGGCACCGGACAACCTACCGAAATTTACCGAGCGTCTTATCGCTGGTACCACAGACGCCGCTGAAACTGCCATCAAAAGCCCTGAAGTGGCAGTGCCAGACATTGATGAAGCCACCGCACCGCAGACCTTGACCGTGACGCCAAAAGAAGCGGTCGCTCAGGGTAATGAAACAAAAGAAAATATCCGGAGTTCTGACACCCCGACAGAAAATGACCCGACCATTGCGTCCGAACTTCCGACAGAGCAATCCGCCCCGATTGCGCCAACTGAAACGCCGCAGGACAACCCGGAGCCGCAAAACACTACGCCCAGACAGGCCAGTGTTGCCAGCGGCGGGGCCGTTGCGGAAAATGCCGCCGATGGCACGGTAGTGGCCGCACTCACCGCCACCGATGCGGATGCCCTGCTACTTGTGGCTGTTGTCGGCATCCATCTGGTTGTCGGGCTCATCAGCTATCCCAAGATCACGCGGGCCTCGCAGGATTTGGCTGGCCTGCGTCCGGAATGCTTACGCCTCCAGAAGGAAACTATCAGCCAGCGCGATCAGATTGTGCAACGGGATCTCGGTCGGGTTTGGGCGGCAAGGATTGCCCCCAGTATGCAGGAATTGTGCAGAGCACGCGGCAGTCTAGAGCAGGTCTGGCGAACACTTAACAGTCTGATCACCGTGATGTCGCCCCTTGCCATCGGTGGCGTGATTGTCGTCGGGGCGACGCGGGTGGTGGCTGATAAAATGTCAGGGGGGTTTCCTGATTGTTTGCATGGTTGTCTCAACCCGGCTGCTCGGTCCTGTACAACAAGCACTTGTTCTTGCCGTTCGCGCACCTGAGCTGACCAATATGTTCAGGCAAGTCGGCACAACGACGCAAATCACTTCGGGAGATTCACCCAAGCCGCAAAATGCGCCTCATCTTGAAGACAGCACCGTCACGGCCCCCGATATCACGCTTGATAGTCTTGTCTTGCGTTAACCACGCGCTGTCACACCTGCCTTCAAGGGTGTCAGCCTTCGCTTCAAAGGGGGCAGCCTGACATGTATCACCGGTCCGTCAGGCGCAGGCAAATCGTCCCTGCTGCGGGTCATTATGGGGCACTACCGGCCCCAAAACGGGATCGTGCTTGTCGGCAACGACAACATCGAACAATTCAGTTCACAACGCAAAACAGACGTCATCGGCTACCTTGGGCACCGTGCGCTGCAAATCCACGGGACGATTGCACAAAACCTGCTGCTGACACGCCCCGAAGCGACACAAACAGAAATTGAAGCCATTTGTGACGAGGTCGGCCTTATGGAGACCATTTCCCGGCTACCCGAGGGCTTTCAAACCCGCCTGGATCAGCTGTTTCGTTTCCGCTGCTCACCTACGACTTCACCCGCTTCGGCGACATCACTGTAATAGTCGAGCGGATTTCGCCCACCAGTTTTGTCAAGGATAACGGCGACACCGTGTTTCGCGTGCGACTGTCATTGTCTGATGACAGTATGGACCCGGAAGGTATGCCCATGCAGAACGCCCATCCCACCTCTCCGGGCATGACGGTTGTTGCAGACATCAAGTCCGAACGCCGGACGGTCCTGTCGTTCCTTCTCAAATCCGTTCACGTCATATCCGACCGCGCCATGACAGAAGCCTAGAACAGGTCCTGCCAGATCGTGCCATCAAAGCAGCGCAGTTTGTTCGTCGTGTTGTCAAAATAGATGTCACCCGCCGCAGCGTTGGGCGGTGTTGCACTTGGTGTTACACCCAACAAATCACCGATCTGTACCTTGGCCGTTGCAGCATCGATAAGCAACGCAGTCGCAAATGTGGTTCCGTCGCCCGAGACTTTGATGCTGAAATCATCACTTCCGGCAAGCCCCATTTCAGCGCGTCCGGAAAACCCGCTTTGATAAACAAGTGATGCCGTATCTGCCAAGGTGGCCTTGTTGACCTTAAGCTGATGACCCGTCCCCTCATGACTAAGCAGTGTTGCATCGCTGGCAACGCTCAGCCGGTTTGTCGAATCCGCGGTTGTATTGACACCCACACCGGCCAGATTGTTCAGATCATTCTGGTACTGTGCTGCCCATTGACCATCTGTAAAAACATGCAGCCCGTTGCTGGCACGGACCCAAGCCAGCCAGCCATCGCGAGGCGTCACAAACAACCAGCCACCGCCACGCCATGTGGCGACCCTATCATCCTGTCCCGACCATTGCCCTGTGGCCGCGGCCCCCACCCCCCACGCCTGCCCTTCGGTTGCACCAACCGGTGGCGCTGTCACATCAATGTTTTCCAGAGTGAGTTGCACGATCATATCCAGCAACTCAATCGCTTCATTGTGGGTGACGTGCTTTTGCGCCTGTGCGGGCAAAATGAAGGGCAAAGACAAGTTGGGCGTCTGATCTGGCATGGCGTTTCACCTTCCGGGGCGTAAATGAACATCGCTCGCAGTATTGCGCCAGATTCATCAATGAAACACTGCCGCACCGTACGGTGGTTAACCCAAACTTAATCCAACTGAGCCACCAACAGGGTTAAGGGCAGCTTAACGTGCGTAGCGAAAAGGAAATGACGGATGAAGACAGCACTGATTACCGGTGTAACGGGGCAAGACGGATCGTATCTGGCAGAGTTCTTGCTGGAAAAAGGCTATCAGGTCCATGGCATCAAGCGTCGCGCATCACAACTGAACACAGACCGGATTGATCATATCTACCAAGGTACGCAAACCGAACACGCCCGTTTCAGGCTGCACTACGGCGATTTGACTGATAGCTCCAACCTTACCCGGATCATCGCGCAAATTGCGCCTGATGAAATCTACAATCTGGGGGCACAGTCCCATGTTGCTGTCAGTTTTGAAGCCCCCGAATATACCGCCGATGTGGATGCATTAGGCACATTACGCCTGCTTGAGGCGATCCGTTTTCTGGGGCTCGAAAAAAAGACGCGATTCTATCAAGCGTCGACGTCCGAGCTTTATGGTCAGGTACAACAAAGCCCGCAGTCGGAGATGACTCCGTTCCATCCGCGCAGCCCTTACGCAGTTGCCAAGATGTTCGCCTATTGGACATGTGTAAACTATCGCGAAGCCTACGGTATGTTTGCCTGCAACGGAATTCTGTTCAACCACGAAAGCCCACGCCGGGGTGAAACCTTTGTTACGCGCAAGATAACCCGTGGTCTGGCAAACATCGCCATGGGCCTCAGCGATTGCCTGTATTTGGGCAATATCGACGCCAAACGCGACTGGGGCCACGCCAAAGACTATGTCGAAATGCAATGGCTGATGCTCCAACAGGACATACCGGAGGATTACGTCATAGCGACAGGTGTGCAGCACTCCGTACGCGAATTCGTTATGTGGGCCGCCGCCGAATTAGGTGTCTCACTCAGGTTTTCAGGACAGGGCCCACATGAAATCGCAACGGTCAAGGCGATCACAAGTGACCGGGCAGGCCATGTAAAGGTTGGTGACGTTATTATGCGCATCGACCCGCGGTACTACCGGCCAGCCGAAGTTGAAACACTGTTGGGCGACGCATCCAAAGCCAAAGAAAAGCTGAACTGGTACCCGAAAACGACGGCCCATGAAATGTGCCGTGAAATGGTCGCAGCCGACCTTCAGGAAGCGGAACGTCATGCGCTCCTGAAACGTCACGGGCTGGCCCTGCCCATGCGGATTGATGCTTGACGATGCGTATCTACGTTGCCGGACACAACGGAATGGTTGGTCAGGCCATTTGTCGTGCCCTGATCGCGCATGGCCAGCACGACCTGATTACCGCAGATCGCGAACAGCTTGATTTGCGCGATCAGGCCGCAGTACAGGCATTTTTCAAGGCAGAGCGACCGGATTCTGTTATCCTTGCTGCCGCAAAGGTTGGCGGCATCGCGGCAAATAGCGCTTATCCAGCGGATTTTCTGTACGACAATCTGATGATTGAGGCGAACGTCATTCGGGCCGCATTTGAAACCGGCGTCGGACGTCTTTTGCAGCTTGGGTCATCATGCATCTATCCGCGTGACGCCCCGCAACCCATCAACGAAGAGTACCTTTTGACAGGCCCGCTTGAGCCGACGAATGCGCCCTATGCGCTGGCAAAGATCGCAGGCATCAAACTGTGCGAAAGCTTCAACCGGCAGCACGGTACGGACTATCGGTCTGTGATGCCGACCAATCTTTATGGTCCCGGAGACAACTTCCACCCAGAGAACGCCCATGTCTTGCCGGCACTTATCGCACGGTTCCATGATGCGACCAGAACACACGCACCGGAGGTCAAGATCTGGGGGTCTGGCAGGCCACTGCGGGAATTCTTGCATGTTGACGATATGGCCACGGCCTGTCTGTTCGTTTTAGACCTCACGCCCGATATATATGGCAGTGCGACATCACCCACCCGCAGCCATCTCAACGTTGGCTCCGGACAAGAAATCAGCATTGTAGCACTTGCCGAACTTACTGCAGAGGTAACTGGCTATACGGGGTGCATCACTTTTGATCCCGCAAGGCCCGATGGCACACCCCGCAAACTATTGGATGTTACGCGCCTGACCGACCTGGGTTGGGTCGCGGGAATACCGTTGCGTGACGGGATCGTTTCAACTTATGACTGGTACAAGCGCCAGCTTTTTTCTGGCGAGATACGACAGAAATAGGAATTATAAGTGATGATTACGCCTGTTTTGCTTTGTGGCGGTTCCGGAACGCGACTTTGGCCGCTGTCACGCAAAAGCTATCCAAAACAATTCTCCCCGCTCACCGGCGAGGAAAGCCTGTTTCAGGCCAGCGCACGGCGCTTGAATGGTGAAGGTTATGATGATCCCGTGGTCGTGACCGCTGATCCCTTTCGCTTTATTGTCGTCCAGCAATTGGCGGCCACAGGGATCACCCCCGATGCCGTCCTGATCGAGCCAGAAGGGCGCGACACCGCACCCGCGATCCTGTCAGCGGCGCTGCATGTGGCCAGGACCGCACCTGATGGACTGATGCTGGTGGCCCCTTCTGACCATGTTATCCCCGACACGGACGCATTTGCGCAAAGCGTGGCAGCGGCTGTACCTGCTGCACAGGCAGGCCAGTTGGTGACATTTGGCATTGCCCCCGACAGGCCCGAAACCGGCTACGGCTATCTGGAACTTGACGCCGCTTTGACGGACGATATTGCACCAACGCCCCTGCGATCATTCGTCGAGAAACCCGATGCCGCGCAAGCGGCAAAGCTTATCGCCACTGGCCGCCATTTGTGGAACGCGGGCATCTTTTTGTTCAGAGCCGATACCATCATTGCTGCGTTTCAGGAAAAAACGCCCGACTTGTTGACGGCCGTAAAGGCCGCCGTCGATGAAGCGCGGGCCGATCTGGGCTTTCTGCGCCTCGCTCCTGAACCATGGGCAAAGGCAGAAGCGATTTCTATCGACTATGCGGTCATGGAAAAGGCCAAAAATCTCAGTGTTGTGCCTTATCGCGGCAAATGGTCAGACCTTGGTGATTGGGCGGCTGTCTGGCGGGAAACGGCGCAGGACGGGATGTCACTCTCTGGTCCGGCCACTGCGATTGACTGCACCAACACGTTGCTGCGGTCCGAGGTTGCCGAACAAACGGTCGTCGGCATCGGATTGGACAATATCGTTGCAATCGCAATGCCTGACGCCGTACTCATCAGTCACAAGGACCGGGCGCAAGACGTGAAACAAGCGGTGCAGGTTCTCAAGACGAAACAGGCCCCACAGGCCGAAAGCTTTCCCAAGGATCACCGTCCGTGGGGGTGGTTTGAAAGCCTTGTGATCGGCAACCGGTTTCAGGTGAAACGCATTGTCGTGAACCCCGGTGCAGCATTGTCATTGCAATCACACCATCACCGGTCCGAACATTGGATCGTGGTCGAGGGTACCGCCAAGGTGACTGTAGACGAGGACGTGAAACTGGTCACGGAAAACCAGTCTGTCTATATCCCGCTTGGTGCCACACACAGAATGGAAAACCCCGGCAAGGTGCCGATGGTTTTGATCGAGGTCCAGACCGGCAGTTACCTCGGTGAAGATGACATCATTCGTTATGAAGATGTTTACTCAAGAGAATAGAAACTTAGGAAAATCAGCCGGAATAGAACAGATTTGACCGCCAGCCTGCAGTAAATTTGGCGCTCTGGGGCCATAATGTCGCCCTACCCCAATCAACACACGGATTGTGTTTTTGATGGGGGTCATCCAATGTCTGATATTCCGGCGAACGCCGCAACAACTGCAACACTTGGCTTTGACAGGGCCGTTTCCGGTCGTCTGGATTACTCTGGCGACCGCGACTGGTTTCGCATCGATGTCGCCGCGGGGGACTGGGTGAAAGTGACCCAACGCGCTGCGGGCAGTGACCCTCTCGAGGATTCGATGATCAGGGTCTATGACGCCGATGGGCGTCTGATTACCGCAGATGACGAGTTGAACACATCCACCTCAAACACCGATGGCGCAGTCACTTTTGGCGGTGGCGCCGGCGGCACATATTTCATCGAGGCCGCGTCATACAGAAACTATTACAGCGGCGACTACAAATTGAGCGCCGATCTTGTCAATGCGCCAAGCGGCAACCCGGTCGAGGCCCTTGATAGCGGCACACAGCGCAGCGACAGCAACATCACTGTTCACTTCGTCACTGGTGGGCAGCGCGCTAAATTCGGATATCTGACCGGCGACACCCAAGACGACATTCGCTCGGAAGGCTGGAGCAGTTACGAAAAATCCCGCTTTATGTCCGCCCTTGATACGATCACGGCCGTGACCAACCTGACCTTTACGCAAACTACGGACAAGAACGCAGATTTTCAGGTGGTTCTGGACACGAACGAACTGAACAATTCTGGTCTGCTCGGGTATTTCTATCTGCCGTCAGGGACCCGCGCGAGTGTCGGGGTATTTAACGGTAACGGACTGGGCTGGGATGACTATGCCGGCGGCGGGCTGGAAGCAGGTGGTTTGGGCTTTTCAACAATCGTGCACGAGGTCCTGCATGGGCTTGGCCTGACGCATCCCCACGATTCCGATGCTGCGATTCCTGGTGTAGACACACCATTTCGGGACTTGGGTGCAAATGGCCTGAATCAAGGCATTTTTACTGCCATGACCTATAACAGCGGCTATGCCGACCAGCCAACCTATAGCAACCGCAGCGGCTACGAATCCGGGCCGATGGCGCTGGATATTGCGGCGCTGCAAGATTTGTACGGTGCAAACACCAGCACGGCGACAGGCAATAACACCTATGTCTTGCCCGATCTTGGCGATACCTATCGCTGGCAGGCGATCTGGGATGCAGGCGGGAATGACACCATGCGCTATGACGGCGCGCGCGACAGTATCATTGATCTGCGCGCTGCCAGCCTGACCTATGACATCGGAGGCGGCGGGTTTGTGTCTCATGCCGGCGGGATCACCGGCGGGTTCACAATTGCAAATGGCGTCACAATCGAAAATGCGGTTGGCGGCATCGGTGATGACCGATTGATCGGCAATAGCGCTGCGAACACCCTGTCCGGCGGCGCTGGCGATGACGACCTGCGCGGTGGCGCGGGCAATGACACGTTGAACGGAGGTGCGGACAATGATCGCTTGTCGGGCGGTACCGGTCGCGACACGATTGATGCAGGATCAGGCAACGATGTGGCCAGCGGCGGAGCCCAAGACGATCTGATCATCGGCGGCGCTGGCAACGATCAACTGACCGGTAATTCGGGCGATGATGTTATTTCTGCCGCGAGCGGGGCGAATACCATTCTTGGCAGAGGCGGGGCAGATAGGCTGACAGGTGGAACCGGTCAGGACAGGATCGAGGGCGGCAGCGGTGCCGATGTGATTGACGGACAAGGTGCGGACGACACCGTGATTGGTGGTCGTGGAGATGACACGATCGATGGCGGCGACGGCGACGACGTGATCAAGGGAGGCATGGGTGCGGACTTGCTTATTGGCGGTCTGGGTGCTGACAGGTTCGTCTTTGATTTCGTGACTGACAGCGCACCCAATAGTGCCCTGCGCGATGCAATCAGCGACTTTGCGCAGGGTCAGGACAAGATCGACCTATCTGCTATTGACGCCGATCGCTCCGCCGTTGGGGATCAGCTTTTCGTCTTCGTCGGCACTGATGCATTTGATGCCGCAGGCCAACTGCGGCTGGACGAACAGGCCGGTGACACCATCGTACAGCTTGACCGCGACGGCGACGGCTTCGCCGACATGGAGGTTTTGATTACGGGCATCACCGGCCTGACCAGCGAAGATTTCATCCTCTAAGGCGCCGCAAAAACATTGCGCAATGCGGCCAATCCCTTTTGCAGCATTTCATCTGCAATCGCCTCACTTTCAGCCTCTATGTAAAGCCGGAATTCGGGCGCATTGCCAGAGGGCCGCAGATGAACAATGCGGTCATTTTCCAGCGTCATGCGTAACCCGTCCAAGCTATCCAGCCCCGCCTCTGCGGCACTGAATGTCTGCAAGAAGGCCGCGCGTTTTTCAGCATCCTTGGCCAACGCGTTCACATAAGCGCCCGAACTTTCGCTCGCAATCCCTTGCAGTCGGTCTGCGGCGGTAAACCGGGGAGGCTGATCCTTGACCAATGCGCTGACGGTGCGCCCGCGCGCGGATGCCAGACAGCACAAGATGGGCAAGACCGCATCCCTTGTCATCAGCTTGGCGATTGGCCCGGTCGGGCCTGCGGCATCAAAACCCAAAAGAAATCCGCCATTTGCCTCGTAACCGACGGTGTCATCATCCGCCGCTTGCATCTCGGCTATCACATAGGGCGACCCGATTTTGGTCCGCATGACAGTCGTGAAAGCTCCTGACTTCTCAACCCCGCTGTTGGATGAAATTGGAGTCACAACTGTCGTTGCCCCCAACATCGCCGCCGTGATCTGACCCAACACATCGCCAACCACGATGCGCCCATCCTCGTCAGCGACAAGCGGGCGATCACCGTCAGCATCGGTCGAAATGATCGCGTCGGTTTGATGTACGCGCGCCCACTCCATCATCTGCTGTCGAATGGTGGGGTCCACTGCCTCTGTGTCGACGGGAATGAATGTATCGGACCAGCCCAGAACGATCACCTTGGCACCCAGCCGTTCCAGCAAGCTCTGCATCAACTCACGGCCCACGGCGCTATGAGCATAAAGACCGATGCGCGTGCCAGTCAGGGCACCCGCGAAAGCAGCTTGATAGCGGTCAATATAGTGCTGCGCGACATGTTCGTTCTGCGCAAACTGGCCATGCCGGGCGGTCGCACTCACCGCCCCTTTTGCAGCGACAATAGCCGCTTCATCATCTTTGGTGATTTCGCCCGAGGGCGTGTAAAACTTTAATCCGTTGCGATCTGCCGGAATGTGACTGCCTGTCACCATCAAGGCCGCAGCCCCGGAAGACATCGCCGCAAGCGCAAGTGCTGGTGTTGGCACCGGACCACAGGCGGTCACGTCAACGCCTTGGATCTTTGCGGCCTGTGCCACCATATTTGCAATATCCGGCGACGAGGCCCGCAAATCATGCCCCACGAACAGGCCGGTGCCCATATCGCAGGATGCCACAAAAGCGTTGATATAGTCGGTGATGCAATCGGCCGTCAGCTCTGTCACCAAACCACGCAAACCACTTGTGCCAAACTTCGGTGCCATCTTCACCCTTTCCCCGGTTGTCAGATCATTCCTAGCAAAGCCGCCCCGATAGATACAACGTTAACCACGACCATACTTGGTTAACTTCTCTGTCCTAGGTTGCGGGTGGAGGGGCAATTATGCCGTCATTGATTGCAGTGGACTATATCACCGACGGGGTGGAACTAGGCCATTCGCGCATTACAGATCTGGATATTCTCGACAATAACGGCACGCCGTTATTGATCAGTTCAACGCGTTATGACGGCCTGTTGGAAAGCTGGGATATTGCAACAGGCACACTGGCCAGGATTGACAGTTTCGCCTTTGGCGGCGTCGGGCAGGCCGGGGTCACACCATCACCAACCGATCTCGAAATTGCGGGAAATCCGGGCCTGTTCAGTGGCGGTGGGGTGGGCGGTGATCTGCAAACGCTACGGCTGAATGCCAATGGGACTTTTGGCGCTGTCACGCTGCTGACCAGCCTGCCCCACGCCATGGCCAGTTTTCAATCTGGTATCACGGTTGCGTTGCCTGATGGGTCTCAAGCCATTTTTGGCAGTCTGGCAGAGGAGGCCGGCATAACCCGCCTGACATTCAGTGCAGCAGGCATCCTGACCAACACCCAGACGTTCCTGACGGCACCGACAAGTGCCGTATCCGCCCTTGGTGCCGCAGTCGTTGATGGGCAGCAATTCCTGTTCAGCGCAAATCCCGACCTGAATGCCGTCATTAGTTGGGAAGTTGATGCCAGCGGCGGGATTTTGGTCGCCGACCAGCTTGATGGCGCCGATGGGCTTTATATTGCAAGCCCCAGCGTGATGCAGACCGTGGTGCTTGGTGGGGCGACCTATCTGATCCTCGGGGCGAGCGGCAGCAACAGCATCAGCGTGATCGAAGTTGCCCCCGATGGCAGCCTGACCACACGCGACCACGTCCTTGACGGTCTTGACACACGTTTTGCCAGTGTCCTGTCGCTTGAGGTTATGACCCATGATGGCCGCACCTATGTGGTCGCCGCCGGTTCCGACGATGGGCTGTCTGTCTTTATGCTGCTGGAAGGGGGCCGCCTTATCCCGCAGGCCAGCATCGCCGACACGACCAGTATCGGTCTGGACAATATCAGCGCCATCGCGATGCGCGGACGTGGTGAGGGGTTGGATATTTTTGCAGCCAGCAGCAGCGAACCGGGGCTCACCCAGCTGCGGCTGGAAACCGGACCGCTTGGCGCCACGCGAACGGCCATCCTCGCGGGCGGGTTACTGGCCGGCACGACAGGCAATGACATCTTACAGGGCCACGATGGTGAGGACGTGATCACTGGCAGTGCAGGTGACGATATTATCCGTGACGGCGGCGGCAATGACACGCTGACCGGCGGTGCGGGAAAGGACATTTTCATTTTGTCCCGCGATGGGACGACGGATGTGATTTCCGATTTCACGGCGGGTGAGGATGTGCTTGATCTCGCATTATGGCCCTTTTTGCGCGATATCAGCCAACTGACTTTTTCGCTGCGGTCCTATGGGATGGATGTGGCCTACGGGGATGAACGACTGATCGTTTACAGTTCTGATGGGGAATTCATCGACTACCGGTTGCTTGATGATATTGATGTGATTGGTGTCGGCGGCAGGATTGGCACAACGATTGAACCGGGCTACCCCGGCCCGGACACCCCGCCCCCTGACCTGAACCCCGCCGCAAACACGCCGATCCCTCCGGAACCGGGAGAGTTGTTCGACATTCTGGCGATCATTGGCGTCGCAAGCGGGAGCAATTTCAGCCACTTGCGGAATGCGGCGGGTGGCAGCCCACTGAAAGGGCGCTGGACCGACATCACATCGCTTGACGGCACTGATCGGGGAGACCAGATCACCGGAACCGTTGGAAATGATATGATCAGCGGCGGCGATGGGGCTGATATTCTGGTGGGGGGTGCGGGTCATGATATCGTAGCCGGCGGAAACGGTGCCGACGTCATCATGGGTGGCAGTGGGCGTGACACACTCAACGGCGGGAACGATGGTGATCTGATGATCGGCGGCAACGACGAAGACGTGCTGATCGGTGGTTCAGGCCGTGACCAACTTTACGGCGGCGAAGACGATGACCAACTGGATGGCGGACGTGGTGATGACATGCTGTGGGGTGAAGGAGGCGCGGACGAGTTTATCTTCAGTGGTGGCAGCGATGTCTTTGTTGATTACGTGCAAGGGTTGGATTCGATCACTCTTGGCAGGGAAATCTGGACCGGCCTGACCTCGGTCGAGGATGTGTTGTTTCTGTACGGATCATACGGCGGCACGCGCGCAACAATTGATCTGGGCGACGGCAATATCCTGCAAGTGGAAGGCGTGACAGACTACGCGACCTTTGCGCAGGACATCGCCCTGTTTTAGCAACGCTACTGTGTCACCGTGGAAATAGTGTTGAACACATTCAACAGCGTGAACGCAGGCCCAAGCACGCTTTCGGTGCCATAGACCAGATCGTCGGGCTGAATGCGGAATTGTGCCGCCGAGAACAGCCCGTCAGCAGAGGTCAGGTCAAGCGTGAACACCACACGTTCCTGCGGCGGCCCTGCCCCATCCTCGCGCACGGTCAAGCTGTCATATTCGCGCAGAATCAAAATGCCTTCGGGGTTGGCGCGGCCCGGATTGACCCCGCCCACAATCGCCATCGCATCAAGCGCGGTCACTTCCTCTGTTGGGAACGGATGGATCGCCTGACTGCCGGTCGTGCCGAGCGACAAAAAGGTCCGCTTGTCTTCTTCGACAAAAATGCGGTCGCCCCCACGGACAGTCGTATCAAGCGACGGGTTTTCCAACAGGCGGCTGTAGGCAATGCCGTAGACGTCTTTGCCACGCGACAGCCGCACCATCGGATTGACCAAGGTAGAGGGCACACTGCCTGCCTCGGACAACAGATCCAACAACTTGGTGTTGCGCGAACCCAGCGGATATATCCCCGGTGCCGCGACCCCGGTCACGACATTGACCGTATTCACCCGGCCCGGCAGCAAGTTCAGTTGGACTTGCGCAGACGGAATCGTCAGGTTCAACTGTTCTTCGATGCGCGCGCGCGCCGTGTTGCTGGACATGCCAGACACTTTCAATTCGCCAATGTAGGGCACAAAAATGCGACCGGCAGAGCTGACCTCGATCTCCTGCAATTGCGTCACGCGCTGGCCGGCACCCGCCAGCAATGAATTCTCTTCCGCGTCCCAAACCGTCAATTGCAGCTTGTCACCGGGCGAAATCAACAGCGCCGTTTCGGGTTGGGTGTCACTGACCCACCGATAACGCTGCTTGTCCTTGTCCGGCCATGACTGCAATTGCGGCAATGTTGCCTTTGTCACTTCAAAAACTGCGAAGTCATAGACCTGTTCAACGCTGCCGTCATCCTGACGGACCGACGACGCAGCCAGCACTTCCGACTGGAAACCGGCACCGCGTGGTATCCCGCAACTGGCCAAACTTGAAACACAGGCAAATGCCAGAAGATTACGGAATAGCGGCAGCATGATTCCCCTTTCAAGAGATGTCGCACACTATCAAGGAGTTGCGGGCAGCAACAACCTGTTTCCCCGTGGCGCAGAGCGACATGTGGCAAGACGCAGTCGTGCTATCCGATTTGGCCGCGCACGCCACCTGTCTGGCCCCGATCCAGCAACAGATGGTCAAGGATCACGCAGGCCATCATCGCTTCGCCCACAGGCACCGCACGAATCCCGACGCAAGGGTCATGTCGTCCCTTGGTAATCACCTCGGTCGCGGACCCGTCCATGCGAATCGACTTGCGCGGTGACAGGATGGAGGACGTTGGCTTTACCGCAAAACGCACGACGATATCCTGCCCTGTGCTGATGCCGCCAAGGATGCCACCCGCGTGGTTGGATGAATATTCAGGGCCGCCCTGCCCCATGAAAATTTCGTCCGCGTTGTCGCGACCGGTCAGGGCAGCCGCCGCCATGCCTTCGCCAATTTCCACACCTTTGACCGCATTGATCGACATCATGGCCGCCGCAAGATCAGTATCCAACTTGGCGTAGACCGGCGCACCGATCCCTGCCGGGACGCCGCGCGCCACAACTTCGATAATTGCGCCGACAGAGTTGTGATCGTCCTTGCGCAGCCACGCCAGATAGTCATTCCATTCGGCAGCGGCACCCGCATCGGGACAGAAAAAATCATTCTTGTCGATCTGCGACCAGTCCATCTTGGATCGGTCAATCTGCTTGGCACCCATCTGGGTCATGTAGCCCCTGATCTGGACATTGGGCGCGATGGTCTTGATCGCCTCGCGCGCCACGCCGCCCGCCGCAACACGGGCCGCCGTTTCGCGAGCCGAGGACCGCCCGCCACCGCGATAGTCGCGCAGGCCATATTTCTGATGATAGGTAATGTCAGCATGACCGGGGCGGAATGTATTGGCGATATCGCCGTAATCCTTTGACCGCTGGTCGGTGTTGCGGATCATCAACTGAATGGGCGTGCCGGTTGTATGCCCCTCGAACACGCCCGACAGGATTTCCACGGCATCAGCTTCTTGCCGTTGGGTCGTGTTTTTGTTCAGCCCCGGACGGCGCTTGTCCATCCACTGCTGAATCATCGGGGCCTCCAACGCCACACCGGGAGGGCAGCCATCAACGGTCGCGCCCAAGGCCGGCCCGTGGCTTTCACCCCATGTGGTGAACCTGAAGAGATGGCCAAAACTATTGATAGACATGCGCGCCCCCTTTTGCAGAGGGGTCTAGCGGGGGTGGCAATCAGGCTCAAGCGGTTTCCCTTGCCAAGCGCGCCGTTCCGTCCTACCTAAGCCGTACCTCGGGGGGCCAAAACTGGCTGAGATTGCGCAAGCTGACCCGTTGAACCTGAACCGGTTAAGACCGGCGGAGGGAAGGTCAGGCAATTCCGCTTAGCCCCCAATCCGCCCGTCGCATTTGGAGGATAAGATGACAAAAGCCACCTTTCTACCAGTTGTCGCGGGACTTGCCCTTTGTGCCGCAGGCGCATGGGCCGAGACCCCCGTACTGCAAGTTTACACCTATGACAGCTTCACCAGCGAATGGGGCCCCGGACCCGCTGTCGAAGCGGCGTTCGAGGAAACCTGCGCCTGTGATCTGCAATTTGTCGGTGCAGGGGATGGAGCCGCTCTATTGGCCCGCTTGCAGCTGGAAGGGCCAAGCACCGATGCGGACATCGTGCTGGGCCTTGATACGAACCTGACGGCCGCCGCAAACGCGACGGGGTTGTTCGCACCACACGGTGTCAACGCCGACCTGTCATTGCCGATTGCGTGGGACGATCCCGATTTCCTGCCATTCGACTGGGGCTATTTCGCCTTTGTCGGGAACAAGGGCGAAGCGGCCCCCGCTTCACTGCAAGAACTTGCCGACAGCGATATCCAGATTGTTATTCAGGACCCAAGATCCTCGACCCCCGGGCTGGGGCTCCTGATGTGGGTCAAGGCAGCCTATGGCGATGAGGCCGACGACATCTGGGCCGGATTGGCCGACAATATCGTAACAGTCACACCGGGCTGGAGCGAGGCCTATGGCTTGTTCCTTGAAGGCGAGGCAGACGCGGTCTTGTCCTACACCACATCGCCAGCCTATCACCTGATTGCCGAAGAAGATGCGAGCAAAGTCGCATGGGGCTTTGAAGAGGGGCATTATCTGCAAGTCGAAGTGGCTGGAAAGCTGGCTGGCAGCGACCAGAGCGCACTGGCCGATCAGTTTCTGGCATTCATGGTAACTGATGCCTTCCAAAGCATCATCCCGACAACCAACTGGATGTATCCCGCAGCGACACCCGCTGAAGGATTGCCAGCCGGGTTTGAAACATTGCTTACCCCGTCAAAGGCGCTTTTGCTCTCTGCGGATGATGCGGCAGCAGTACGCGATGCGGCGCTGGACGAATGGCGCACAGCCCTTTCACAATAAAACTCCGCTGGCCCGGCGCCCTTGCAGGGGCGCTGGTGCTGCTTTTGACGCTTGGCACGTTGGGCGCCGTTGCATGGCAGGCTGAATGGGTTGGCGGGCTGTCGCCTGCCGACTATGCGGCGATCCGGTTTACTGTGCTGCAAGCATTGGCATCCGCGGCTATCAGCACCATGCTGGCAATTCCTGTTGCACGGGCATTGGCCCGGCGGCAGTTTCGCGGGCGATCCATCCTCATCACGCTTCTCGGCGCGCCATTTCTGCTGCCTGTGATCGTCGCCGTGCTTGGTTTGCTGATGATCTTCGGGCGCAGCGGTCTGCTGAATGGCGGGCTGGCGTGGCTGGGGCTGCCCGGATTTTCTATTTACGGGTTCCACGGCGTCGTCATGGCGCATGTGTTTTTCAACCTGCCGCTGGCAACACGTTTGATCCTTCAAGGGTGGCTCGCAATCCCGGCAGAGCGGTTTCGACTGACAGCCAGCCTCAACGCGTCAGTCTGGCAACTGCTTGAACGACCGATGCTGCGTGCAGTAGCCCCCGGTGCGTTTCTTGTTATCTTCCTGATTTGCCTGACCAGCTTTGCCGTCGCACTGACCCTTGGCGGCGGACCACGCGCAACAACGGTCGAACTTGCGATCTATCAGGCTCTTCGGTTTGACTTTGATCTCGGCAGAGCGGCATTGCTGGCCGGGATCCAGTTTCTGCTTTGCGCATGTGCTGCTCTTGTCGTGTGGCGCCTATCAACGGCAGATATGCTAAGCGGCGGCATGGACAGACGCGTACAACGTTGGGATAGCGGTGCCGCATGGTTGGATATGCTGGTCATTTCTGCCGCGGCGATTTTCCTCTCCCTGCCGCTGGCAATGATTGTGTTTCGCGGTCTGCCCGGCCTTGTCGATTTGCCGGTATCAGTCTGGTGGGCTGCGGCACGATCCATCAGCGTCGCACTTGTTTCCGCCCTGCTGTGCAGTGGCATGGCTGTCGCACTTGCCCTGTGGGGCGGGCGGTTCGTGGCGGTTGTGGGGGTATTGCCCCTTGCCGCATCGGGGCTGGTCATCGGAACCGGGGCATTTCTTTTGATCTATCCGGTGATGAACCCCGCAAAGGCAGCACTTGTCGTCACCGCATTGGTGAATGCAACGCTGGCCCTACCCTTTGCCTTACGTGCGCTTGAACCCGGCATTGATACCGCCAAGCGTGATTTTGACCGACTGGCCGCATCTCTTGGGTTCGGCCCGTGGCGATTTGCCAGAATGATCATCCTGCCGCGCGTGCGGAGGCCGTTGGGGTTTGGCGCCGGGCTGGCAGCAGCTTTGTCGATGGGCGATTTGGGGGTCATCGCACTTTTCGCGGGCGACGCACAGGAAACGCTGCCGCTTGCGATGTACCGACTGATGGGCGCCTACCAAATGCAATCGGCTGCGGGTGCAGGGCTTTTGTTATTGGGGTTGAGCCTGTCGCTGTTCTGGATTTTTGACAAAGGGGGGCGCGCCCATGCTCAAATGTGAAAACCTGTTCCTGAAACAGGGCGATTTCACCCTGCAAGCGGATCTCAACTTTCCAAAAGGGGCTGTGACGGCCTTGATGGGGCCGTCAGGCGCCGGGAAATCCACCCTGCTGGCAGCATTGGCTGGATTTCTGCAACCCGTCTCTGGGCGGATTCTGTATGATTCTGCCGATCTGACCCATATCCCACCCGGAGACCGTCCAATCAGCATCCTGTTTCAGGATAACAATCTGTTCCCGCACCTTACAATTGCACAGAACGCAGGCTTGGGGGTGCGGCCAGTCCTGCGCCTGAAATCGGACGAATTGGCCCGCGTTGCAGAGGTGTTGGAACAGGTCGGTCTGGCCGGGTTTGACGCACGTTTGCCCGGTGATTTATCCGGGGGCCAACAAAGCAGGGCGGCGTTGGCGCGTGTTCTCTTGGCGGAACGACCCGTCGTCCTATTGGACGAACCCTTTGCAGCACTTGGCCCCGGCCTGAAGCATGAGATGCTTGATCTGGTGAAACGGACGCTGCTCACGCCTGACCGGACGATTGTCATGGTCACGCATGACCCCGATGATGCAAAACGGGCAGCGCAGCATGTTGTTCTGGTGGCAGAGCACACGGCCAATAAACCCGAACCTACATCATCAATCTTTGCATCGCCGCCCGCCGTATTGGCCCGGTATCTTGGTACGGGGATGGATTAAAATCCATCTTACGAATGCAAAAGGGGCCCGCCATATCGGCGAGCCCGCTCTTTAATACGTGTCTGTCTGGCCTAGTGCTTTTTCTTGTGCGGTGCCCACAGACGCTTGTTTGTGAGGTACAAGAGCACTGTCAGCACCGTCAGAAAGAGTACGCCGGTCAGACCTGCCTGCTTGCGTGCCATCATCTTTGGCTCTGCCGTCCACATCAGGAAGGCCGCCACATCCTGCGCAACATGCTCAAGATCAGTTGAATGACCGTCTGCATATTCGACATCATCACCGTAAAGCGGCTGGCTCATTGAGATCCAGCTGCCGGGAACCATGTGGTGCCCGTGTTCGTCGATGCAACTGGCAGGAAACCCGCCCGCTGCAAAGGCAACATTGTATTGGCCATCCATATTCGCGTCGGCAGCACATTCGGGTTCCTCGTGGTACCCAGTCATAAGCGATGCGATATATTCAGCACCCCCCATCCCTTTGACCAACTGGTTAATCCCGGTGCCCGCAGGACCGTGAAAGCCAGCCCGCGCCTTGGCCATCAGGCTCAGGTCAGGTGCGTTTGACAGGCTGGATGATGGAAATTTGTCAGCCGGTGTCGCCGGACGAAAATCTCCTTCGCCATCAAACAAGCTTTGATCGAACACCTCATAGAACTCGGCGTAAGCCCGCATCTGATCTTCCGGCAGGCCGGGCCCACCTTCATCATGCAAATTGCGGAATGCGACCAGTTCCAACCCGTGACAGGCAGAACAGATTTCGGTGTAGACCTGAAGACCGCGCTGCAATTGCATCTGGTCAAAGCTGCCAAAAGGTCCTTCGAAAGAAAACGCGTAGTCTTCGATTTCCGTCTCGACCTCAGCGGCGATCGCAGGCGCAGTTGCCATTGCCAACGTTGTAACTGCGGTCAGTGTAAGTTTGCGGAACATGTTTCTTTTGTCCTTTCTCACTCGGCCGGATTGACAGCGGCAGCGCCACCATCTTTCGGCGCGTAGTGCGCATTGAAGTCCTCTTCGATGGTCGCAGGCGGTGTCAGCGGTTTTTCGATGACACCAAGCAATGGCAAGATGACCAGGAAGTAGGCAAACCAGTAGGCCGAAGCTATCAGTGAAATCCAGTCGTAAGGGAATTCAGCTGGACGCGCACCGACCCACATCAACACGATGAAGTCGACCACCAAGAGCCAGAACCACCACTTGAACATTGGGCGATAGCGGCCGGAGCGCACAGTTGAGGTGTCAAGCCAAGGTGCCAGCGCCATCACTGCGATCGCGCCAAACATCGCCAGAACACCGAAGAATTTCGCGTCAATGATCCCGAAGCTGAGGAAGTTCACGATCTGCACAACCCAAACATCTGCAGTGAAGGCGCGCAGGATCGCGTAGAACGGCAGGAAATACCATTCGGGCACAATGTGCGACGGTGTTACAAGCGCATTTGCAGGGATGTAGTTATCCGGGTGGCCCAGATAGTTAGGCATGAAGCCTACAACTGCCATGAACACGGCCAGAATAATGGCCAGCGCGAACAGGTCTTTGATCACGAAATATGGCCAGAACGGTAGCGTATCTTTCTGCGCGTCTTCCTTGCTTGTGCGGCGCACTTCGACCCCGGTCGGGTTATTGTTGCCGGTGGTGTGGAACGCCCAGACGTGAACAATTGTCAGGCCCAGCAGAACGAATGGCAGCAGATAGTGCAGCGAGAAGAACCGGTTCAGCGCAGGCTGACCGACGGCCGATGCACCCAGGAGCCACGTCTGAACACTATCACCGACGAACGGAATTGCGCCAAACAAACCAGTGATAACTGCAGTTCCGTGGAACGACATCTGCCCCCAAGGCAAAACATAGCCCATGAACGCTGTCCCCATCATGATCAGGTACATCAGCATCCCGATGATCCATGTCACTTCGCGCGGGGCCTTGTAGGACCCGTAATAGAGTGAGCGGAACATGTGGGCATAAACGGCAACAAAGAAAAGCGACGCGCCGTTCATATGGAAATAGCGGATCATATGGCCGCCGTTCACATCACGCATGATATGTTCAACAGACGAGAAGGCCATGTCGACATGCGGGATGTAGTGCATCACGAGCACGACGCCGGTTGCAATCTGCAAGACCAGCGTAAAGACAAGAACAATCCCCCAGATCCACATCCAGTTCAGGTTCTTGGGCGTGGGGATCATCAACGTGTCGTATAGTAATCCAACAATCGGCAGGCGTTTGTGCAGCCACTTTTCGCCGTTGGTATTTGGTTCGTAATGGTCGTGGGGAATACCACCCATGGCGCGCTCTCCTTAACCGAGTTCGATTGTTGTTTCGTCGACAAATTGCGCGACGGGAACAGGCAAATTGCGGGGGGCAGGACCTTTGCGGATCCGGCCTGATGTATCGTAGTGCGAACCATGGCAGGGGCAGAACCAACCGCCAAAATCGCCTTGTTCGCCAAGCGGCACACAGCCAAGGTGCGTACAGACGCCCATTTGGACCAGCCAAACACCATCTTCGGACAAGGCGCGATTTTCATCGGTCGCGTCCGCTTCAGGGCCGAGGTTTTCGTTCTCGGCATTCTGGTCGGGCAGGTCTGCAAGATCGACCGCGCGGGCTTGTGCGATTTCGTCTTCTGTCCTTGCGCGGATGAAAACAGGCTTTCCCTGCCACAAAACAGTCAACTGGGTGCCAGGATCAATCGCGCTGACGTCTACGCGAATCGAAGCGAGCGCCAGAACGTCAGCTGAAGGGTTCATTTGGTTGACCAGAGGCCAAACGGCCGCCCCTGTGACAACGACACCGGACCCTGCGGTTGCATAATAAAGAAAGTCGCGGCGTGTGCCTTGCGGTTCGTCTGTGTGTGACACGGGGTACTTCTCCGATATTTTTGGGCTTTTTTGCCCTCACAACGAGGTGAACCGCCCACTTTGCGGTCCATTCCGCCGCTGTTTATCCATCAATCGTCAGGAGGTCCAGCGGACATTAGGGCGCAGTTCGTACTATACGTCCCAGATGGCTGAAATTTCGCAACAGTTTGTAAAGATGGGTCATCTTCTATTCCGAAGACTGGCGATCCGTCATCTATCCCCTCTTCCTGTGCTCTTCCGCCGGCACATCGCCCCATGTGCCGCTTGGCGGATTTCCGCCAAAAACCCTTAAATTCAAGGCGTTTGTGACTGATCCGACACAGAAGAGGCGACTTGGTTATCCATCGGTTAATGTTTGTTTGTCATTCTGGACGCGGAATTTAACCCTCTGCATAGAACCTCTGCTCGCACGGGACCACTGCCATGAACCGCGCCTTTGCTGCCTGCATTTGCCTGCTGCTTTTGACATCCGCCGCTTTAGCGGAGGTTGAAGTGACCATTTATGGCGGCTTCCAGTCCGTACCAGAGTCCAACATCGTGATTCGTGACGCCGATGTCATTGCCGACGCTGATTTTTCCGAGGATTGGCAAGGGCAGTCATCGTCGGCGCCGCTGTATTACGGTATTCGCGCGACCTCATGGTGGTCGCCAACGTTCGGTCTTGGGGTCGATCTTGCGCATAGCAAGCTTTCCCCCAAGGATGACGATCTGCCTGCCGGTTATGACCTGATCGAATCTACGGATGGTGTGAACACAATGACCGTCAACGCATACAGACGGTGGTTGAATCGATTTGGCGAGGTAACACCCTATATCGGCGGCGGGGTCGGACTGGCCGCCCCGCATGTTGAAGTGACCAACGTCGCATCTGAAACATTTGGCTATCAGCTGACCGGGCCAGCCGCCACATGGGTTGCCGGCGCGCGGTATCCGATCAACGAACAGGTGTCAGTCTTTGGCGAATATCGGGGCACCTACTCTGCCAACGTGGCCGACCTGAGCACCGGCGAAACGTTGGAAACCGATGTTACGACAAATGCACTGAACCTCGGTCTAAGCTTCAATTTCTAGGGTTCTGACCTAGGCTGGCGGTGCCGTGGCTTTCATGCTTTCCCTCTCAACAAAGTCCGCGTGCCAAGCTGCGAGTGGCACATTTCCAGCACGCCAGTTACGCGCATCATGGCGCAAATCCAGATAGGAAAGTGCGCAGGCAACCGCGATGTGCGAGATATCCATCGGGCCGCTCAGGTGGCTCATCCATCGTGAATCAATCGCCGCGACAGCGCGCGTGACCTTTTCCCATTGCGCTTCGATCCATGCAGGCGACTGCTCTTGTTGCGGACGCAGGCGAACTTCGTAGGCCATGGAAACAGCAGCCTCCATGATTGCGTCGGCGGTGGCCTCCAGTGTCAGGACTTCCCAGATGTGGTGCCGCGGATAAAAATTCGCGTTGGCAAGATCATCAAGAAACCGCGTGATCACCCGGCTGTCATAGATCGCAGGGCCATCATCGCGCACAAGGGCAGGGATCTTGCCCAAGGGGTTCACTGCAATGATTTGCGGATCGGTCGCAAAAGCGGTTGTCGTGACTTCAAGTTCTTCAACCTGATCGAGCTGGTCGGTTTCGCGCAACAACACCCGCACTTTGCGTACAAAAGGTGATGCAGGTGACATCAACAGTTTCAAGGTCAACTCCTTTTCGGTGCTCAGGGAAACAAGATCCCGTCCTGACCCGGTTCCCAAGGCGTGTATTTTGTCATGATCGCAGCAAATTCGTCAGATACAAGAAAACGGTCCAGCCACCCGGACAGCGGCATCATTTTTTGCGCATCGAACCACGCACGGTCCGTGTTTGCGAACTGCCGGACAAAAGGCAGGATCGCCATGTCCGCCAGAGTGCGTCGTGACCCCATCAGGAATTGTTGACTGTTAAGCCGACTGTTCAGATCGTGCAGAAACACAAGCGCTTTGGCGCGTTCCTCTGACACATCGACATCGGGATATCTTACCGCATATTTCGTGCGGTCAAGCGCCTGCTTGAAAGGACCGTCGTTTTGGTCAATCAACTCATGTCCTTCATCAGGCATGTCGCACCACCCTCCCGGATCGGATTGCGCAAGCGCCCACAGCATGATGTCCCGGCTTTCGGCGATGACCTGCGTGCCCGTGTCAATGACCGGCACAGTTCCTTTGGGAGAAGTGGACAGGAAGGCCGCGGGCTTGTCACGCAAGAGGATTTCGCGCAGGGCAACCCGCACGCCACTTGACCTGATCGCCAGCCGGGCGCGCATCGCATAGGGGCAGCGCCGAAACGACCAGAGGATCGGCATTGGTGTCATTGGGCGGATGCCTCCGGCGGGGATATTTTGGGCCATAAGAAGCCTAGGCGACCAGTTGATGACCGGCAACGCCAGTGATCTTGGCACGCACGATCTGGCTTTCGGGTTGATCGGTCGCAAAACGCACTTCGGCGAATTGTTCGGTCCGCCCCATGCGCGGGTTTTCCATCAATATCTGATGCGTCCGCCCCTGCTGGGCACGCAGATGCGCATCAACTTTTGCCTTTCCCTCAGCCCGCAAAATGGCAGCCCGTTCCTTGACCATAGCCCCATCTAACTGCGGCATCCGTGCAGCCGGGGTGCCCGCGCGTGCTGAATAGGGAAAAACATGAAGCCAAGTCAGATCGCAGTCATTCACAAGCGCGCGTGAGTTGGCGAACATCGCATCCGTCTCGGTCGGGAACCCGGCGATGATGTCCGCCCCAAAGGTCATGTCAGGCCGCAGTTTGCGGGCATCCTCGCAAAAGCGAATCGCATCGTCGCGCAAGTGTCGCCGTTTCATCCTTTTCAGGATCAGATCATCCCCATGTTGCAGCGAAAGATGCAAATGCGGCATCAGCCGTGGTTCGTTCGCAATCGCCTGCATCAGGTTTTCATCGACTTCGATACTGTCGATCGAGCTGATGCGCAGCCGCGGGAGATCAGGTACCAGCCGTAATATCCGCATCACCAGATCGCCAAGCTTTGGCGTCGCTGGCAGGTCAGCCCCCCAGCTTGTCAGATCGACCCCGGTCAGAACGACCTCGTTGAAGCCGCGATCTGCCAGCCGCTTGATCTGTTCGACAACGACCCCCGCCGGCACCGACCGTGAGTTGCCGCGGCCAAAGGGAATGATGCAGAATGTACACCGGTGGTCGCAACCGTTCTGCACCTGTACATAGGCACGGCTACGCGTTCCGAAACCATCAATCAGATGCCCCGCCGTTTCGGTGACGGACATGATGTCGTCGACCTGCACGGGCTCTGTCTGGCCAATCAGGTCCGGTGCCATCTTCGCCCATGTCGCCGGGTTCATCTTTTCGCTGTTTCCCAAAACGACATCGACCTCGGACATGACGGAGAAAGTTTCAGGCTCCGTCTGGGCGGCGCAGCCCGTCACGATCAGTTTTGCGTTCGGATGATCCCTGCGCAATTTACGAATGTCCTGGCGGGCCTTGCGGACCGCCTCTGCGGTGACGGCGCAGGTATTCACGACAACGGCGTCCGCTACACCCGATGCGGCTGCCAGTTCTTTCATGGCAGCCGTTTCATAGGCATTCAGCCGACAGCCATGATTGGAAAAAACAGGGGGTTTTGCACTCATCGTAGCCACCATTTCCCGTCAAAAACATGTGCCGTCGGTCCGGTCATCCATACCCCATCGTCTGCCCAGTTGATGTCCAGAACGCCGCCGTCAAGCGTGATCTGCACAGTGCGGCTCGTCAGGCCACGCCGCGCAGCCGCAACCGCAGTCGCACAAGACGACGACCCTGACGCCAGCGTGACCCCGGCACCACGTTCCCAGACCCGCATCCTGATCTGGTCCGGCCCAGTGACTGTCGCGAACTGGACGTTGGTCCGCTTCGGAAAGAGCGGATGATGTTCAAACTTCGGCCCCTCGTCAGCGAGCGCAATGGACTCCGCATCATCTACAAAAAAAGTGCAGTGCGGGTTACCCATGCCGGTTGCGGTTGGCGCCCCTTCAACCGGGAGTTTCAACGTGTCCAATTCCTGAGACAAGGGAATATCCGACCAATCCAGTTGCGGATGACCCATGTTCACCGATGTCAGACCGCTGCCCGCATCCACTGCATGCAGTACGCCATGCGTTGTTTCCAAATTGAGGGCACGCTGACCGGTTTCATCCATCAGGTAACGCGCCACGCAGCGGGTCGCATTCCCGCAGGCCGCCGACATTGACCCGTCACTGTTCCAAAATGTCAGAAAGACGTCGGCTTTTTCCGTTAATGACAGCACCGCCAGCTGGTCAAAGCCGACCCCGCGATGGCGGTCCGCCAATGCAACAGCAAGCGCCGAATCAACTACGGCGCCAGTATGGCGTTCATCCACAACGACAAAATCATTTCCCAGACCATGCATCTTCATGAACGGGATAAAAGGGTGCTTTGGATCAGTCATGGCGCGCATATAGACAATGCTTGCGTACTTATCCAGCACGCTGGTCTATTTGGGGGTTGACCCCGGCCCAGTAGCTTCCTAATTAGCGCCCATTGTGGGCCGTTAGCTCAGTTGGTAGAGCAACTGACTTTTAATCAGTAGGTCGATGGTTCGAACCCATCACGGCTCACCATTTTATCATTTAATAACATATGCTTGTGCTGCTTGCAGCAGCCTTGGTTCTTACCGCATCGTCTGCCGGAAGCTATACGGAAGCAACGTGACCCAGATTCTAAGTGCTGCAACGCTGCACTGCGCTGACTGACCAGAAATGCTCTGGCGGTTAGGTTTGCCCTGACGTGCTCAAGAATCAACGTGTTATTCTCGGTCGGGAACAGTTCAGCTGAACGGTTCCAGCGGCTCTCAAGCCGCTGCGTGATCAGCAATATGTTCTGAAGTTTGCCAAAACGAAATTAGTAGGAATAAACATATGCAAAAGGCAGGAATAGTAGCACTAGCACCGTCAGCGCTGTCCCCCGCGCTCGGGCCTTTTATTTGTATCGGCCTAGTTGGCGCCGCGCTCTTTAAACTCTTGAAGGATGACGATCCCGAGCCCGAACTTGTGAACGGCGAGGAAAGCTCTGCAGGCGGCCAAGAGGTTGTGAGCATTGATGGAACATCCAGAGCCGTCCCTTCTTCGGTTGCTTCATTGGCACTTTAAGCCCCTCTCGCCGCCAGATCCGTTCAACACGCTTATCGTTGACCAACCAGCCTGCTTCCCTCAGCAGCGCCGCAATCCGACGATAGCCATAGCGACCAAAGTGGCGGTTCAACTCGATCATGTCGGCGACCAGTCGATCCTCATCACCTCGACCAACAGGCAAACGCCTCTGTGTGGATCGGTGCTGCCCCAAGACACGACAAACCCGCCGTTCCGACAACCTGATGTGACTGCGGATGTGGTCGATGCAGGCACGACGGCGCGAGGGGTTTAGTAGTTTCCCCGTGCAGCTTCCGACAGAATCAGCTTGTCCAATGTCAGGTCAGACACCGCTCGGCGCAATCGGTCAATCTGCTTCTGGAGCCGTTTGAGTTCTCGTAGCTGGTCGGTTCCCATACCGCCGTATTGCTTTCGCCAGCGATAGGACGTCTGCTCGGTTATCTGAACCTGGCGGATAGCATCAACACGCGGCATTCCTTGGCCGCATAGAACCTCAACCTGCCGTAAATTTCGTGACTATCTCTTCTGGCTTGTGTCGTTTGATTCCCATCTTTGATCCTCCGTTTCCCAACTATAGGGCCGGACCAATTCAAAGGGGGAGGATCAGTGCTCAAGCGTTCTGGGCGACAAATGCCACCGCGCCGGCAGTTCTTCCTGTGTAATCTTGCTCATGAGACCTCTCTCAGCTTCATCACCAGTCGAGTACATACGACCGGTTTGTGCTTAGAAAGGTGCAGTTCGGGCGCAGAAAAACCTGCGGTCAGAGGCCCAGAAGATGTGACATTGAGACTGCCTAACTAGCTGTTTTATAATGGACCAACGAACTGATTTGTGGTTGCAACTCAAAAAGGCGTGACAAGATCTGTCTCAGCACACATTCCGACCATCCCTTAGGCGCGACGATACTGGCTTAAGGTCATCGATCGACTTCTGACCTTTGATCCCTTCAACCTGAAGCTCCATCCCAATTTGCATTTGCGCGATGTTGATCGCGACCGTTACCCGTACACGACTTGTTAATCAGGTTGGTGGTTTGACGCGGACGCCAGAAAATTTGACGATCTCTGATACGAGGACGTCAAGCGAGTCGATAATGGGGACAGAGGTGCGAATACGGTTACTAACCAGCGAAAACTCAGAGCACCCAACAATCACCTTTTCCGCTCCGCGTTTGACGAGGGCTGCAGCTTCATTCTCCAACAGGATGATGTCATCCTGCGTTGGACCGGACTTCTTGATCCTGCGGATCGCGGCAAGGATGCCAGCCTCATTTTCAGGGTAGGCTGACGTGACGCCGTACTCAGCCAGAAATCCGTCGAAAAGACCGCTGCTGTTCGTGGCGGGTGAGGCAAGAACGCCCACGATCTCGCCGCGTTGCATGCCTTGCGCGGCGCGCGCACAGGCAAGCTTTGGCATGTTCAGCAAGGCAATCCCGACGTTTTCTTCGATCTGCAACGCGTATAAATGGGCCGTGTTGCAGGGCATCGCGAGGACCTCGGCCCCAGCCTTTTCCAGCCTTGCAGCCATTTGAGCCAGAACTGGGCCCGGATCGGGCCCATTCTTTTCAATGACATGACGGATACGGGAGGGGACCTGTGGGTTTATGTCCGCAAGAATCGGAACATGGTCCTGATCATCGTCGGCCTCTGTCGCCGCGTGCACCCGTTTCAGCAGCTCAAGCGTTGCTTCGACACCCATACCGCCGAGAATGCCTATCCTGCGAAATCCACCCGAAGCGCCGGTCATTTGTCTCCCCCAATCAGGACCAGCGGTCGGAAAAGTCGAAGGCTGCGTCGTACCCGAAAAGTGCCACAGATCCGCCTGTATGCAGGAAGACAACGCGCTCGCCCTTCTTGAAATGGCCCTTTCGGATCAGATCGATGAATCCGGCAGCGCCCTTGGCCGAGTAGACGGGATCCAGCAGGATGGCTTCAAGCTCGGCAAACATCTTGATCGCCTCAAGCCCGCTCTCGGTGGGAATGCCATACCCGTCGCCGACATAATCGGAGTTGGCCACGACATCATGCCGCTCGACGACGCCGGGACAGCCCAGCTTTTCCGCAGTTTTGCATGCAAGGCCAAAAACATTCTCTTCCTGTTTGGCCTTCGGCGCGCGCACGCCGATTCCCAGAAGAGGAATCTGCGCGTTCATTGCCTTCAGTCCGACGATGAGACCCGCCTGTGTTCCAGCACTGCCTGTTGCCGTCACGATGTGATCAATTTTCATGCCACTGCCGTTCACTTGGCTCAGAATCTCAAAGGCGCAGTTCACATAGCCCAATGCACCCGTTGGGTTCGAGCCACCGCCCGGGATTGCATAAACTTTCTTGCCATCGGCCCGCATCTGGTCGGCCATGTCCTCTATCAGGGCATTGAAGTCAGGCCCAGTCGCGCGTTTTTCGGTTGTGGCTCCGTGCAGGTGATCCAGCAAAATGTTGCCATTGTTGTTGTAGTTGGCGTTGTTTGATCCGGTCCGGTCTTCAAGCACGATGTGGCACTGCATGCCCATCTTTGCGGCGAAGGCTGCGGTCTGACGTGCATGGTTGGATTGAGTGGCGCCTTGCGTGATGACCATTTCAGCGCCTTGCAACTCTGCTTCTGCCATCAGGAATTCCAGCTTGCGGGTCTTGTTGCCGCCGGTGGACATGCCTGTGCAGTCATCGCGTTTAATCCATATTTCCGGCCCACCCAATTCTTTGGTCAGGCGGTCAAGACGCTCAAGTGGCGTCGGCAGATGAGCAAGAAATCGGCGAGGAAAACGGGCAAGATGCATTCTGAAAGTTCCTTAGTTTGCTTTATCCGAGGTTTAGCCGTTTAAGACTGCAATTGATAATGCAAATTAGCCCATGTAAATTGCAGTTTCTGCAACATTAACTTGAGAACAAAAAATGCGGATGGAATGGATCGACGATATTTTGGCTGTGCTTGATACTGGGTCGCTGGCGCGCGCGGCCGAGAAACGGCTGGTCACGCAATCGGCCTTCACAAGGCGTGTGCGCTTAATCGAGGAAAGCATCGGCGCAGAATTATTTGATCGGCGGCGTAAACCTGTCACGCTCTTGGCCGGGGTCGAGGCCCTTGCGCCGGAGTTGCGCGACCTGAGCATCCGGCTAAGACAAATCAGACATAAGCTTCATACAGCAAACAGCGAGGCCGGCAGCGCGCTTAGCTTTGCATGCCAGCACGCGATAACCACAACCGTATCGCCCTGGATCGTGCGCGCTCTGACCACACAAGGCGACGGCCCCGTCAGAGTGCGGTCCAGCAATCAGGAAGAATGCCTGATGCTTCTGCTTTCAGATGAGGTTGACTTTGTCGTCATGTACACGGTGCCCGACATGCCAACACCCTTTTCAGAAAGTGCGTTCGAGACATTAACACTCGGGGGCGATATTTTGATTCCTGTTTGTGCACCCGAACTGCGGGACGCCCTGCAATCGAACCTTCTGACCACCATTAGCTATCCGTCAAATGTATTTTTGGGTCAGGTCTTTGACCGGCATATCGTGCCGCGTCTGAACTATGAGATACAAGTCGCGACCAAGGCCGAAACTGCACTGACACTTGCGGCATATGAATTCGCCGTCGGCGGCATCGGAGTGGCATGGTTACCGCGTTCACTGGTCCTCGCGGCCATAGCAGAAGGGGCATTAATCTCGCTGGAAGGGGAACTTCCGGTTCAACCACTCGACATCAAGGCATTTCGACTGTCCGGTCACACTGGGCTGCAATCGCAATCCGCATGGCGGGACACGCTGTCTCAGATTGCTTTGCCCGAACACCTGAAACCTCTCACTCATCTGACTGCGGACAACGCGCCATCCAGTTAAAAAATCATACTTACGACCGGCCAACGCTTGTTCGGCCATGAACCGAAGCAGGTTGCATTTTCAGGTCTTATGTTTTCAGCCCCCACGCCGGGGCAAGACTGTTTGTCGCGACAGCCCTCCAGTCTTCCGCAGTCGAACGCCCGACTTTCAAATTTTGGGAGATCCTAGAAAACTTGCATTTTTCGCATTTTATAGGCGCAATTTTGCATTAGACCTGCGCAAAATGTGGCGGTAACGTCAGAAAAATGCGCAAAAGCCGTGATTTTCATAGACGCAGGTGTACGGCGCTTTCATGATAAAAACGGCAATAAAAAATAAATGCCGGTGCTTAGAACCAACAAGGAGACTACGAATGCTATTCAAAAACACAGTTTTGACTGCGGTTGTCGCACTGGGCCTTTCGGCTCCGGTCGCGTTTGCCGAAGGTCATGGCGGAACTTTGGACAAGATTGCTGCCAGCGGTGAAATTGTGATTGGGCACCGCGAAAGCTCGGTCCCGTTTTCCTATCTAGATGAAAACCAGCAGCCGGTTGGGTACTCCATTGATCTTTGCATGAAGATCGTTGAGGCCGTCGCGACCGAACTAGAGCAGGAACTGACGGTCAGATATGTGCCAGTCAACCCAAAGACGCGCATCGCGCTTATGGCGAATGGCACAATTGATCTGGAATGCGGTTCGACGACAAACAACCTTACACGGCAACAGCAGGTCGAATACCTGCCTGTGACCTTTGTGACGGGCACCAAAATTCTGACGCGCGTCGATTCCGGCATCAATTCTGTTGCGGATCTCGATGGCAAGGCAATCGCGCTTGCCCAAGGAACAACAAACGAACGCGCCGTCATGGCCGCTGTCGAGGCTGCCGGCATGGATGTCAAGATCTTGCCAGTGCGCGACCATGCAGAAGGTATGCTGTCGCTGGAAACGGACCGTGTCGATGCCTATGCGACAGACCACATCCTGCTTCATGGCCTGATTTCAAAATCCAAGACCCCGGAAGACTTTGCGGTCGTCGGCGATTTCCTGTCATTTGATCCTTATGCCCTGATGGTGCGGCGTGATGACAGCGCGTTCGAGCTGGTCGGAAAGAAAGCTTTGGCCGAGGTATTCCGGTCGGGCGAGATCGACGCGATCTATGCGCAGTGGTTTGATCCGCTAGGCGTGCCCGCTGATCCGCTCCTGACCGCCGCATTCCGGCTTGGCGCATTGCCAGAATAAAAAACTAATCAAGAACCGGCAGGATTTCCCTGCCGGTTCTTTTCCCAACGGGGCGTGACATATGGACTATAATTGGAATTGGGCCGTCCTGTTCGAGGAACAATACCTTAGTTGGCTGATCAGTGGGTTCGGCTGGACCGTCTCGGTTGCGCTAAGTGCATGGTGCATTGCGATCGTGATCGGTGTTTTGGTTGGTGTCGGGAAGACGATTCCCAATCGCTTCGTTCGCGCCATCTGCGCCACCTATGTCGAAATTTTCCGCAACGTCCCGCTCTTGGTGCAGATGTTCATCTGGTACTTTGCGGTTCCCGAAATGCTCCCCGAAGACTGGGGCAGGTGGATGAAAAGGGACATGCCAAACCCAGAGTTTGTGACAGCCGTCGTCGCCTTGGGTCTGTACACCGCATCGCGGATCGCCGAGCAGGTGCGCGCAGGCATCGAAACTGTCCCACCCGGACTGACAGCGGCGGCTACGGCCCATGGCCTGAGCGTCGGTCAGACCTACCGCTATGTGCTGCTGCCGATTTCCTTCCGGATGATTGTTCCGCCGCTCACATCGGAATTCTTGACGGTATTCAAGAACTCCTCACTGGCCTTGACCATCGGCCTGCTGGAATTGACCGCCCAAAGCCAGCAGATCGCCGAATATACCTTTCAGGGTTTTGAAGCCTTCACCGCCGCGACTGTCATTTACGTCTGCATCGCACTCGTGGCGACGGTCCTGATGCAGGTGATTGAAAAGTACACCCGCATCCCGGGCTATGTTGGAAAGGAGGGCTGAACCATGGGAGACTTTGATTTCAGTGTTATCTGGTCCTCGCTGCCGTTCCTGTGGGAGGGGCTGCAACTTAGCCTATGGCTGACGTTCCTTTCCATTATCGGCGGGATCGTTCTGGGCACGCTGCTGGCGCTGGCGCGCTTGTCGGGCATTGCCCCGCTGTCAATTGCTGCGGCCACATATGTGAACCTTATCAGGTCGGTGCCGTTGATCCTTGTGATCTTCTGGTTCTTCTTCCTTGTGCCGCTGGTGATCGGGCGGCCAATCGGCAGCTTTTACTCTGCACTCATTGCTTTCGTGCTTTTCGAGGCGGCCTATTATTCGGAAATCATGCGCGCCGGCATTCAAAGTGTGAAACGCGGACAAGTGCATGCAGGGCAGTCGACTGGCCTGAACTACTGGCAAATCCAGCGTTACATCGTGCTTCCGCAGGCATTCCGGAACATGATCCCTATCCTTGTAACGCAGGGCATTATCCTGTTTCAGGATACGTCGCTTGTGTTTGTGGTGTCGTTGCGCGACTTCATGACGGTCTCTTCGATTGTTGCACGCACCGAAGGCAGGCTGGTTGAAATGTATATCTTCGCCGCCATCGTCTATTTCGTAATCTGCTTCTCCGGCTCAATGCTGGTCCGAAGCCTTAAATCCCGGATGAGCACATGATCAGCATTGAGAACATCAGCAAATGGTACGGTGATTTCCGCGTCCTGACCGATTGCACAACGCGTGTTGAAAAAGGCGAAGTGGTCGTCGTGTGCGGCCCGTCAGGTTCGGGCAAATCGACGCTCATCAAATGCGTCAACGGGCTGGAACCGGTGCAAGAGGGCAAGATCACCGTCGACGGAGACGAGGTGACAGCCAAGCGCGCCGACCTGACCGCGCTGCGATCACGCATCGGCATGGTTTTTCAGCATTTTGAACTTTATCCGCATATGTCGGTTCTGGAAAACCTTTGTCTGGCGCAGGAAAAGGTTCTGAGCCGGCCGCGGGCCGAGGCCGTCGCACGATCAGAAAAGCTGCTTGCGCGGGTTGGCATGGCCGATCACGCGAAAAAGTACCCCAGCCAACTTTCGGGGGGCCAGCAGCAACGGATCGCAATCGCAAGATCACTTGCCATGGACCCGATTGCGATGCTCTTCGACGAACCGACCTCCGCGCTTGATCCCGAGATGATCAAAGAAGTGCTCGACGTGATGGTGGAACTTGCCCAAGAGGGGATGACAATGATGGTCGTGACCCACGAAATGGGTTTTGCACGCAAGGTTGCCGACAGGGTGATCTTTATGGACGAAGGCGCCATTATCGAAGACCGGCCAACAACCGAATTCTTCGACAACCCCAAGAGTGAACGTGCAAAAGACTTCCTCTCGAAGATACTGAACCATTGATGATCAGGCTTAGCGCGTCATTTCGGACATTCTGAACTGGGCGATTGTCCCTCAGACACTCGAAGGTCTGGAGTATCAGCCCAAGCTGAGTTTGCGAGGCCTGCGCGGGTGACGGCATCGGATTGGTCAGCTTTCGGCGCCAGAAGACGGCACTGTGCCGCCGCTACCTTGGCCGAGTATTGCTCCGCCGTTCACAGGAACGCCACCTCTACGCACGATCAAACTTCAAGCTCAACCGCGCCGCCGCTCTGTCCGAATGGCGCCAACTTTGTTCCGGGCAAGTTCAGGCTGATTGCCCGAAACCGAGATGGGCTCGAATTCGTCTGACAGCACCCACATCGCGATAGTGCAGTTCAGGTTGGACCAGAGCTACTTGTATCTTGGACGATCTTCCGACTAATAATTGCTGGACGCTGAGATCACAGTGAGTGCAAGGCCATGTCGAGCAAGCGAATTCATCTGATATTCAAGACGCATCTCGACATCGGCTTTACTGATTACGCGTCCGAAGTGTGTCGCCAATATCATGATCATTTCATTCCAATGGCGCTTCGCACGGCCGAGCACCTTTGGGAGGAGAATCCAGATGAGCCCAAGTTTATCTGGACAACCGGCGCTTGGCTGATCCACCAACATCTTGAACAGGGCTCGCCCGAGGGCCGGCGAAGACTAGAGGCCGCGATTGAGAAAGGCCTTATTGCCTGGCACGCTCTGCCTTTCACGACACATACCGAGCTTCTTTCTGTTGAGCTTTTCGACGCGGGTTTGGGTTACGCCCGCGATCTGGATCGGACATTCGGACGAAAGACGACAGTTGCGAAAATGACCGACGTTCCGGGGCATACGATCGGCATCGTACCGCTTCTGGCGCGCGCGGGTGTCCGGTTTTTGCACATTGGTGTCAACTCAGCGAGTACGCCGCCGGACGTGCCCCCCGTTTTTCGATGGCGCACGCTAGACGGTGACGAAATCCTTGTCATGTATCAAAACGAATATGGGACTACGTATTTTCCAAAGGGAATCGGCGATGGCATCGGGTTCGCGCATACGATGGACAATATGGGGCCGCAAAGCATTGCTCAGGCCGTCGATGCGCATCGTTTGATGGCGCTGGATAACCCCGGCACAAGGATCGTTGCGTCTACGCTGACCGACTATGGCGACCTGCTTTGGGCCAGGAGGGAGGAGTTTCCAGTCGTCACGGACGAAATTGCAGATAGTTGGATCCACGGTGTTGGGACCGCGCCGGCCAAGGTATCCAGGTACATGGGGTTACGCCGGTTGTATGGCCAATGGGCTGCGACAAGCCTGACCGAACAGCGTGAAAAAATGGGTCGTGGGCTCTGTATGGTTGCGGAGCACACTTGGGGCGTTGATATCAAGACTTTCCTGCGGGATGAGAGTGCTTGGGATCGACCGGATTTTCAGGCGGCTAGGCTGTCCGACCCACGGTTCGCGTTGGCGGAACGTTCTTGGCAAGAGCAGGACGAATTGATTGAGGTTGCGATCGCAGAGTTGCCGCCGGACGACTTGGCTGAAGCAATCGAGGCGGCGTCGTTGCCGGCAGTCTCGCCGGCTGAGATCGCTGTAGCGAGGCAGAGCGCTGCGCCCCTGGACGACGGTGAACTAACTTTCGACATGGCGAGCGGGAGTTTGGATGGTGTGCGGTTTCCGAACGGTCGCGAATTGAGAACTGACGGCGGGCTTTTGGGTGCAATTAGTTATGAAAGCTACGACGCAAAAGACTACGCCGACTACAAGAATAGCTACCTGACGCTTCGTACACATTGGGGAGAGCAGGATCACGGGAAACCCGGCTTGGAGAAGGCGGGGACGTCGCAATCAGCTATCTGTCAACCGAAGTGGCTTGGCGTCGGCATCGACGACACGGGCCACGCCATCAGCAAGTTTCGCTTTGACGGGGTTGCGGCGGGTGACCTTGGGGCGCCCTCAGTTGCCGAGGTGCGCTATCGCTTCGTCGATCACCAGACCTTGGAGATAATGGTGTGCTTTTTTGACAAGCCTGCAAACCGTATGCCGGAGGCGTCATTCCTGACCTTTGCTCCTGCGGTTGATCCGGAAAGCTGGCGCTTTCAGAAACTTGGTTACAAGGTCGATCCGACTTCTGTTGTCCATAATGGAAACAGGCAATTGCATGCGGTTGAGGCAATTGAATGCAAAGATATGCAAGGTGAGCATATTGTTATTACTCCGCTTGATAGTCCGTTGGTTGGTCCCGCAGAGGCACAATTTCTTGTGTTTCATCGGGACGATATTTCGATGAAGGACGGCATTCGTTTTTGCTTGCACAACAACAAGTGGGGCACGAATTTTCCGATGTGGAGCGAAGGGGACTTCGTGTTCCGGTTCCATGTTTCTGTGGAGTAATCGGTGCGCGTGCATAGGCAAAGAGTTTGCGACGGTGTCTGGTGCGAGCGCTTGATTGGTTGGAGTTGAATGCAGGCATCTTCGGTCGTTCAGTTCTGGGAAATCGCGCAAGCCCACGGTTTGAATATCTGTATAGATGGCGGCTGGGCTGTGGATGCGGTCTTGGGAGTGCAGACGCGCCCGCATGGTGATCTTGATATTGCGCTGCCCGCTTCCGAGGTCCTGGCTCTGACATCGCTGCTTGGGGAACGCGGTTTTCGCGAGGTTGCGCAGCCTGATAGTTGGGAGCACAACTTCATCCTTCAGACAGACAGCGGAGATACCATCGACGTGCATTCTTACGAGTTGCATGCTGATGGGAGCAACCAGGATGGCGTCGCCTATATCGAGGATCATCTAAACGGCGAGGGGCACATTCTGGGGTGTCGCGTTCGGTGTGTCCCGCCGCATTGGCTTGTCCAGTTCCATACCGGGTACGAGGTTGACGAGACTGACTGGCATGACGTCCGATTGCTGTGCGAGAGGTTTGGTTTGACCATTCCGGATGCTTACGAGCGGTTCACCGGGACCGAATAAAGATTCTGGCATGAGCATCAGTTTTGGCGTGAGTAGTCGTGCGAAAACACAAGCTGGGCGCTAAAACAGGCATCCGGCGTCAAATAAATTTTACAATATTTGTACAGGCTTGAAGGAGATTTCTCCGGCATGGGCGCACGCTTCACCGGAATTTTCTTTTCAGATTGAAAGAAGTCTGCAATCTTGTTTGCACACGTGTGCAACGACATGCTTATATTAACCATTGGGAGGTAAATAAATGACTAACGAAATTCGGACTTCTGCCCTTGCCGGTGCCATTGCTGTACTAGCAGGCCCGACATTCGCCGAAGACATCAACATTACCGTTTGGGCTGGTGGCTCGAACGACAGCGATAGTTACCGGATTGAAGCGATTGAGATTGCGGCTGACATATTGGAGCGTGAAGCTGCTATCCAGGGCGAAGAACTGAATATCACAGTTGAGGGCCGTCGCGACTTCACCGGATGGGATGAATTCAAGCAGGGTATCACGTTGGGCGCTGAAGCCGGTACGGCCCCAAGCATTGTTGTAACGTCACACCTCGATATCGCGCCATGGAGTCAGGCAGGATACATTGTCGCGGTCGAAGACTACGTTGATCTCGATTCCTGGCCGCTGAACAACGTTTATCCCAACCTTATGGAAATCGCCTCTTATGCGGGCACGCAGTGGGGTATCCCGCAGGATTCCGAGTCGCGTCCGTTCTTCTTCTGGCGCGAAACCATGACGCAATTGGGCTATAGCGAAGACGATATTGATGCGCTTCCTGCAAGAGTCGCCAGTGGTGAGTATACGCTTCGCAATGTTCTTGAAGACGCCAAAAAGGCCGTCGAAATGGGGATCGTTGAGGAAGGTTACGGTTTCTATCCACGCCCCTCCAACGGACCGGATTACGCACAGTTCTACCTGTCGTTCGGCGGAGAGCTGGTGGATGCCGACACTGGCAAGCTGGTGCTCGACAAGGCATCGATGACTGAGTTCTATCAGTTCTTTGTCGATCTCGTGGCCGCTGGCGCGACCCGCCAGAACCATATCGGGACTGACTGGAACCAGTGGTACAACGAAGTCGCAAATGGTCGTGCTGCATTCTGGCACGGGGGAACCTGGCATTTCGGCCGTTATGCACGCGAGGGCAATGACGATTTCTGGAACACGATCCAGTTTTCCCTGATCCCTGCGGGTAATGATGCCGGACGTCCCAACACAATCACGCATCCGCTGGTGTATCTGGTGATGAACCAGGAAGACGACCGGGTCGAAGAGATCGCAGCACAGCTTATCGCAATCGCAACAGAGCCACGTCTGAATTCGCTTCATGCGATCCAGTCCAACCACCTCGCAGTTGCGAAAGCTCAGAGCAATATCGATCTTTACAGAGGCGATCGCTGGGCGTCTGAGGCGACCGAGGTTCTTCTGAGTTCGGCGTCGTCACAACCGAACCACCTTCAGTACGGCGCTTTTTCCGAAGCCATGTTCCGAGGTCTGGAGTCGGCATGGTCCGGGGTCCAGACACCTGCTGAAGCAGTCGCAGAGGTCGAGGCTCAGATGCGGGCCACAATCGGCGACGACCTGATCGTACGCTAAATCAGTAAACTGGCGGGGTGCGAATTTTCGCGCCTCGGCCACCTTCACCAAGGACATAACGCCGATGACGTCCCGAATGCTGGGCATAGGTTTTCTTTCGCCCGCGATCATTGCAGCCTCGATCTTCTTCCTGCTCCCTGTTCTGCTGACGGTTATGTTTGCTTTCACGAACATGTCGACTTCGACGGGGATCATGGGTGGAGATTACCGGATCAACACCGAACAACTGCGCAGCGTCGGCGAAACCGGCATCAGTGCCGAGTCCGTGGAAAAGCTGGAGACAGCAGGATTTCAGATAACGGAAACCGGCTTGGCTGCACTGGCCGATCAATTCGACGAGAAGGTAGCGGACGAGTTGCGCGAAGATTTTCTGGGAGAGTCCTTTGCGGCACGGCGAGATCTTGAACGCGTATTGCGCCAACTTGATGACCCCATCCGCAAAACGCGGGATCGCAAGGCCGCGGCCGATCTTTTTGCGGTAACGATCGTCGGCGAGCGCTTTGATACCGAAGAGCAGTTCAGAGCGGCCCTGAGCGATACCGGGATCAACCCCGCTGACCATGACGTATTGGCAGAATTCGCCTATACTGGTTGGACCTGGACCACGGACAATTTCAAGCTGTTGATGGAGTTGCCATCGACGGTTCGCTTTGCAACCAACACAGCATTTTATGTGGTCTGCACGCTGACGTTCAATATTATCTTTGGCCTGTTTTTGGCGATCTCGACGTTCTATCTGCCGGGCAAATACGCCAATACATTCCGTGCCATCTGGTTTCTGCCGCGCATTCTTCCGCCCGTTCTATATGTTCTGATGTGGAACTGGTTCACCTGGGATAACGGGTTCATCGCCACCGTGACGGGCTGGTTTGGGGTCCCGCCACAAAACTGGATGATGCAGACGGCACCCCGAGCCTGGACGGTGATAATACTGATCAACGGGTTCGTCGGCGCGTCATTGGGAATGATTTTGTTCTCATCCGCCATCAAGGCCATTCCGTCTTCGATGCTTTATGCGTCGGAGGTAGACGGTGCGAACCGTTGGCAACAGGTCCGGTATATAATTTTGCCGCAGATGCGCTGGCCGATCTTGTTCATGACGTCGTATCAGACACTTAGCCTTCTGACGTCATTTGAATATATCCTTCTTGCGACAGACGGAGGGCCAGGGAGAACGACGGAAGTCTGGGCGCTGGCAGCCTATCATACCGCGCTGAACAATTATGGCGGGAACCTGCAATACGGGTTGGGTGCCGCGTATGCTCTTGCGCTGGTCTTTATCGGAATTGCGCTGTCCGTCCTTTACCTCAGATTCTTCAACTTCAAGGAACTGCTTGCCAAACCGAGGATCGAACAATGACCGCTAATGCACGTATCTGGCCACTTGTCTTGATCCTGACAATCTTTTCGGCGCCGCTTGTCATCATGTACTTCTATCAGGTTGTCGACAGTATCGCGCAGCCGGAGCCTGGCTCGTTGGTACCCGGGGCCATAGACGTTTCGAACTGGCGTTTTCTCTGGGAGAGGATCGACACAGGGCGTCCGTCCATATGGGTTGTGACCTTTAATACCTTCCTTTTTGCCAGCACCACGGCATTTTTGGTAACCGCCCTTTCGACGACGGCGGGGTATGCCCTGTCGCGGCTAAATATGCCGGGAAGGCCCTATTTTCTTGGCGGGCTGATCATTCTTCATGCGTTCCCGACGATCACTCTGATCATCGCGATCTTCATCATTCTTCAGTTTCTCGGCCTGTTCGACACGCTGCTTGGCATCATTCTCGTGAAGGCGGCGCTGGAACTGCCGTTTGGTGTCTGGATCATGAAAGGGTTTTACGACACTGTGCCTTGGGAAATTGAAATGGCCGGTGTTCAGGATGGGGCAAGCCGGCTGCGCGTCTGGTGGGAGCTTGTATTGCCACAGGTCAAGCCGGGGCTTGCTGCGCTTCTGATCATATCGTTCTTGTCCGGTTGGTCAGAGTTTGTGTTGCCGTTGGTTCTGGCACCCGGATCAGGCACACAGGTTCTTGCGACTTATATGAATGCAGTCATTCAAGACGACGCAACGGCTGATTTCGGCCTCTTCAAGGCGATCGGCATGTTCTACTCAATCCCAGTCATCATTATCTATCTGGTGTTCCAGAAGCAGTTGATGAACATCTACGGCGGAGGCACCAAAGGCTGATGAAACTCAGGCTCGAAAACTTCACAAAACGCTTTGGCGCCCTGACCGTCATCGAAGAAATGGACCTGACGGTTGAGAGCGGCGAGATGATGGCCCTTCTCGGTCCTTCGGGGTGCGGCAAGTCCACCACGCTTTTTGCGGTTTGCGGAATTCATAAGATGAGTGGCGGCAAGCTTTACTTCGGCGACAGCGACGTGACGACCTTGCCAGCGCAAGAACGTTCGGTGGGGGTCGTGTTTCAGAACTACGCGCTCTACCCGCATATGACGGTTGAGCAAAACATCGGCTTTCCGCTGAAGGTGCAGCGAATGTCCAAGTCCAATATCCGAGCCGAGGTCGAGCGGCTTGCGGACTTGGTTCAAATTGGCGAACTGCTGGACCGCCGTCCCGCGCAATTGTCTGGCGGGCAGCAGCAGCGGGTCGCTTTGGCGCGCGCGATGATCCGCAAGCCGGATGTGTTGTTGCTTGACGAGCCGCTTGCCAACCTCGATGCGAAGTTGCGGTTGGAAATGCGATCCGAGATCCGTCGGATCCAGCGCGAGACCGGAATCACCGCTATTCTTGTGACGCATGACCAGGTTGAGGCGATGTCGATGTGTGACCGGATCGCGCTGATGAGAGACGGCAAGATCGTTCAGCTCGACACACCGGAACAGATGTATAACAATCCACGCTCGCAATTCGTCGCGGGCTTTCTTGGCAATCCACCAATTTCTTTTCTCCCTGCGATGGCGGGCGACGTTCTGTCGTTTGGGCAAGGGCAGACGCTTGCGCGCCCGCCAGCGTTGGAGGCTTCGGGCGACGTCATCGTGGGCATTCGGCCCGAGCATTTTGGGCCGCAACACGGTACGGGATTAAGGGGCGAGGTGACTTTTGTTGAACCGCAGGGCCGCGAAGAATTGATTGACGTTCGGCTGGATGGTGGCGGTGAGATCCGTTCGATCTTGCCTGCGGGCGAGCCAGTGCGGGTCGGGCAACGCATTGATTGGGGGGTTGCAACGGAAAGCATCCTTGCGTTTGGGAAAAACGGGGACCGATTGTGACGTTCCCCGGCATTCCACCGCGTCCCTATTCCATTGCGCACCGTGGGGCGTCGGCCTACGCGCCCGCAAATACGCTGGCGGCATTTCGCAAAGCGGCGGAGTTGGGCGCCGATATGTGGGAGGTGGACATCCGGGTGTCTGCGGACGGTGTTCCCATTGTCCATCATGATGCGGCTTTGGCAAGCGGAGAGGCTGTGAATGCATTGTCGCGCGCGGCTTTGCGGGACATCATGCCGGATTGTCCTGATCTGAGCGAAGTTGTCGCGCTGGCAGCCAAGCTTGGCGCGGGCATTTATGCGGACATCAAGGATGCAGACGCCGCGCTGGCCACCATGCATCTGTTGCAGGAAGCCGAGATTTCGCCTGTGATCATCGGAGCTTTCAGGCCGGAAATTGTTCAAACTTTGAAGGAGGCTGGGAGCACCTATCTTGTTGCCGGTCTTGTGCCGCTGGGGGCCGATCCCCATCTGCACGCAAAGGACGCAGACATTATTCACTTGTGCTGGGAGCGTATGCCCAGGCCGCAAGACACACTGACCCGGGAGTTGTTTGGCCGCGCGTTTCGCGAAGGCAAGGAAGTGGTCTTGTGGCACGAAGAGGACCCCGAGCGGATGGCCGCGATCCGGACGAAACCTGTGACTGGCATCTGCTCTGATATGCCTGAACTCGTAAACCCGTTTTGCGCCCCTTCGGACTATCCTTTCGATATTGTCTGTCACCGGGGCGCCAATCTAATCGCCCCTGAAAACACGCTGCCTGCGTTGGAGTGTGCCTTGGCGGCAGGGTTCGGCTTCATTGAAGTCGATTTGCATGTCACATCGGATGGCGAGATCGTGACGATACACGATGATTTTCTTGATCGTACGACAAATGGCTCTGGGCCGGTGACACAGCATTCTCTGGCCGAAATCCGGGAACTGGACGCGGGTGGTTGGTTTGATCCATTTTTTGTCGGCATCAAAGTCCCGACGCTTGGTGAAGTTCTGGATTTGTTGAAGCGGTATGACGGACGCGCTTATCTAGAGTTCAAGTCCGCGCCGCCCAAACCTGTTCTGGAGCAGGTCGAACGCGCTGGATTGCTGGACCGGGTGTTTTTCTGGTCATTCAACAGAGATTTCCTTGTCGAGCTTCGTCGCCTCAGCCGGGATGCCAGAATAATGGCACGCCGTCAGGATTATGCGTCGTTGGAAGAAACGATTTCGGATTTCGATGCAAATATCGTCGAATTCATTCCTACAGAGGAGGCGTTGGAAATAGCGCCGCTTCGAGGGAGCCAGGTGAAATCGATGTTGGCCTATATGGGAGGCGACACCGCGGTCTTTGCACAGATGCTTCAGGTGCGCCCGGATCTTTTCAACCTCAATCAGCCGTTCGCTTTTTCGCGTTTCGTCGATCGGGGACGACGTGATGGCTAAGAACGTGCAACGCAAAGCCACTTCATTCGACGTGGCCCGTCTTGCGGGCGTTTCGCGGTCTGCCGTCTCTCGGGCGTTCACGCCCGGCGCCAATATTGCACCTGAAACGAAAGAAAAAGTGACCAAAGCGGCGTTGGAGCTTGGCTATCGCGTGAACTCTTTGGCGCGTGGTTTGCAGAAAGATCACTCCGGCCTTGTTGGCCTTGTGGCTTCGCGACTGGACACGCCGCTGCGGTCGCGACAGGTCAGGCAACTGAGCGAGGCCCTGATCCGTGAAGGACTTAAGCCGATGTTGATCACGGCAGAAAGCCCGGATGAGGTCGGTAGCCTGATCGAGTCACTTCTTGGCTATAGTGTCGCCGGGATGATTTTCACATCAGATACGCCACCTCGTGCTTTGATTGAAGATTGCGGGCGACTTGGTCTTCCCGTGGTGCTTGTGAACCGCGCCGGCGCGTCGAATTGGGGTGATCGCGTCGTTGCTGACAACGCCCAAGCGGGACAGCTTGCGGCGCGGATTCTTGTAGACAGCGGTGCTAAATGCCTTGGTTGTCTTGTTCCCAGAAAGAAGACCTACTCGGTTTCGGGCCGTGCCGAGGCGTTTCTCGGCGCAGCCGCCGAGCGTGGCCTGTCGACTGAAATTCTTTACACGCAGGATCAGGGATACGCGGATGCGCGGCTTGGAATAAATGAAACGGACCGCGCCGTATTCGACCGCATTGACGGCTTGTTTTGCTCGACGGACCTGATGGCACTTGGTGCGCTTGATGCGCTGCGGATTGATCTCGGAATTGCGGTACCTGACCAGATACAGGTATTGGGTTTCGATGATATCGAGCAGGCCAGTTGGGGGTCTTTCAATCTGTCTACCATTCGCCAGGATGTCGACGCGCAAACCAAAACGGTCGTGCGCCTCTTGAGAGAGCGGATTGCTGATAGTTCCTTGACCAACAGGGTAGAGCGGCAACCGTTGAATGCGGTTCTGCGCGGGACAACACGTCATGATGGATGACCGCCTTAAGGCAGCGCTTAATATGGCGCACGAGGCCGGAGAACTGGCGAAAACGATGCGCGAGAGCCCAAGTGCGTTGGAAACGAGTTCCAAGGGGCGTATGGATCTGGTCACAGCCGCAGATCATGCGGTCGAGGCCTTGTTACGTGAGCGGATTTTGAAGTTCGAGCCGGATGTTGCCATTTTGGGCGAAGAAGGTGGCATGGAAGGGACCGGCAAAGCAGTCTGGATCCTTGATCCTATTGACGGCACGATGAATTTCTCGCGGGGGCTGCCAGATTGGGCGATTTCGATCGCCTTTTTTGACGGAACGCAAATCACACATGGCGTCATTCATGCGCCTGATCTAGGTATTACCGCTTGGGCAAAGCGGGGGCATGGCAGTTTCTTGAATGGTCGTCAGATTGTTTTCGGAGACACGGTGCCAGAGAGTCCTATCGTCGCATTGGGTTATTCACCGCGAGGCGCTTTGACCGACTATTTCGCGCGCATCGAGACGTTGTTGGACGCTGGTATTGAGCACCGGCGGCACGGGGCCGCTACGATTGGCTTTTTAGGCGTTCTTGCGGGATGGTTCGATGCTTTTTTCGAACCCGCGCTGAATATCTGGGACGTGGCGGCCGGTCTGTTGATAGTTGAAGAGGCAGGTGGAGTCGTACGGCACGATCCATTCTCAGACTTCCTTGAAAGGCCATCTAATGTTCTGGCGCGCAATCGCGGTTTCCCCGGTTTGACGACCATTGTTGATTCCGCTGAATTTGCGTGACGCCTGTCAGCGATGTCATAGGAAACCGGTGTCGGTCGCAAAGGTGAGTTGACCGAGAAACCAGCCGTATTGCGAAGGGTGATCATACACTATGGCTGATAGTTGGTCTGGCAAGGTCGCAGTTCTCGCGGATCCACATTTTCATGATACAGGCGCTGGGCATGCGTATGGGCTTGGAGAGAGGGATTGCTTTCGCAGCCTTGCAGAGTCGACCGCTTCCACCAGGGTGTTCAACGAAGGCGGTGCGGCTTTGGTTCGCGCTCTGGATATTCTGGTCGAGCGAGGTGTGCGCCTAGTGATGATTGCGGGAGATCTGACCGACGATGGTCAGGCTCCAAATTGGCGTGCTTCATCGGATTTATTGGATAGCTATTCTCAACGGCATGACATGCGGTTCTTCTTGACGCCGGGCAACCACGACCAGTGGTTCGGCGACGGCAAGCCCCTTCGACAGGAGATGGTGCGTTCCGATGGAACGACCTTTGTGGTGTCGGGCGATAGATCGCACGAGACTGCACACTTCGCTCCAGAAATGTTCCAGATAGGGCAGGCGGATGTGCTGAATTATGCCTCGGGGTTCGGGCTTTGCCGCCACAGGGACGACCTCCACTGGGAATCTCCTTTCGGCACTTCGGATGCGTTGGAAAACCGTATTGGATTGCTCTACCGGACCGGGTTGGATCCTATTGAGGCGCCGGACCTGTCTTATCTTGTTGAGCCGGTTGAAGGACTTTGGATCCTGGCGATTGATGCCAACGTCTATTTACCGGATGCAAACGGATGGCGCGACTTCGCAGCAGAGGGCTGGATTGCCGTATTGCGTCACAAGGCTTGGCTGCTCGACTGGATCCGCGATGTGTCTCGTCGCGCACGGGAGTCAGGAATTCAGCTTATGTGCATGTCGCACTTTCCTGTGTGTGATGTCCTTGATGGGGTTCCTCGCGGACTGGCCGAGCGCGTCATGCCAACTTTGGACGTGGCGCGTGCGCTTGCACATACGCGTATGGGGCTACATTTCAGTGGGCATTGGAACATAAACCGCACCGGTTTGCAGACTGTAGGAAATGATTGGCTGGTGAATGTGGCTGTGCCGTCCACCGCGAGTTTTCCTGCGGCGTTTAAGCTGGTCGATGTGCAGGAGACGCAGGCACGGATCGAAACACTTCGGCTGGGATCGGTTCCAGGGTTTGATGCTGCATTCGAGCACTATCTTGCGGAACAGCCGATGACGCCGTTGGCTCAAACCGGTGATTATGACAGTTTTCTGGCGCAGCATTTTGCGGGTCTGATCGGACAACGCTATCTGGTCCACGACTGGCCTGAGGAATTCAGTGCATCTTTGGAGAATTGCACATTGGCAGATATGTTGTTCAGGATTGGTGCTTATGTGCCGACGACGTGCAGCGTAATTCCTATGCGTTTGGCTGTAGAAGACTACTATGCTCTTGAACAAGGCGGGCAGCTTGCCGGAGTTCCCACAGAGCGTCTCGCCGTTTACAGAAGCTTTGACGTTTCCGCATCCATCCAAGGAACTGAAAGTGAGCGCAGACTGTACTTGGGCCTGACTTGCTACAGCAGGACGCATCCAGACGACAGTTTCGTTGTGGATCTTTTGGATGGGCACTGTCAGAAGAAGCCAGCTTGAGGCGGGCAGGAGCCATGTATAGCATTCGGCCATGTCCGGATCTGATCCATTCCGCTACTTCAAAACGAGCCGCGAGATTATTCGCTTGGCGGTGATGCTGTATGTTCGCTTCCCTCTGTCCCTTCGCAACGTGGCAGATCTTCTTCATGAACGGGGCATCGATGTCAGCCACGAAGCCGTGACACATTGATGGCATCGGTTCGGTCCAATGTTTGCAGCCGAGATCCGAAGGCGTCGAATCTCGGGCATGAAGTCGAGCAAGTGGCGTCGGCACCTGGACGAGATGTTCGTGAAGATCAACGGCGAGCGGCACTACCTTTGGCGGGCCGTGGATCACGAAGGCGAAGTCCTGGAAAGCTTCGTTACGAAGACCCGTGATAAGAAGGCCGCCTTGAAATTCCTAAAGAAAGCAATGCGTAAGCATGGTCGCACCGAGGTGATCGTTACGGATCGGCTGCGGTCATATGGTGCTGCGCTGAAGGAGATTGGCGCAGCACACAGACAGGAAACTGGCCGCTGGACCAACAATCGCGCTGAGAATTCTCACTTGCCATTTCGACGACTTGAGAGGGCCATGCTTCGTTTCAGGCGCATGCGAAGTTTGCAGAAATTCGCCTCCCTTCACGCCTCGGTTTACAACCTGCTCAATTCGGAAAGAAGCCTTCACTCACGATCCAATTTCAAACTCAACCGTGCCGTCGCTCTGGCCGAGTGGCGCGGTCTCGGTGTGGCATAAAGGGCAGTCATAGAAGTTAGGCCCCTTCTCGGTGGTAGGCACATCATCGTCTCGGGGCTCCGCACCCGCCATTGGAACGTCAGCGAAGCAGTCGGGTCCCCGGCCAATGGTTCCAATCCGAGACTGGGCTGCCCCAGAACTGGATGCGCGACTACGACCCAACTCTGGGGCGGTAAATCCAAGCGGACCCGCTCGGGCTGGTCGATGGGGCGAGCGTCTATGGCTATCCGCCTTTGCTCAACTTCCCAGCCATGACTTCTGCTGCAGCCCGGAGTGGTTCATCAGCAAGATGAGCATAACGCTGTGTCGTGAGCGGATTTGTGTGACCGAGAAGCCGTCCAACGATCGTGAGGCTCATGCCGCTCGAAACAAGTTGCGATGCATGTGTGTGGCGGTTGTCATGTATCCGATAGTCGTGGATTTCTGCATCAGTGAGAACAGACTTCCAGAACTTCTTAAGATCGACAATATGCTTAGTCTTCGACCTGCCGGGGAAAACAAACATTGATTCATTGCTTTGCGTTTCACGTATGCCCTTAAGCAAAACGACCGCAGCCTTGGCCAAGGGCAGGTGCGCACCCTTCGATGCTCAATATGAATTCAGCGCGGACCAGAATTGTCCCTGAACCAGACGGCGCGGGACATCATCCTCAAAGCGCTTGCGAAAGTAGCATGCTCAAGGATCAAAGCCTTGCGCTACGGACGGTCAGCAAAAATTGCGGCAGTGATTGCTGTTCCACCGATCCAAGAGGTGAGCGGAACCGCCTTTTTTAAAGAACAGGTTACACAACAGCATCGCAAAGGGCAGCCGCAAGAGTTCAATCAGCTTGGGTATCAGCTGCACGAATGCCACAATCAAGGCCTCAAGCGCCCAATTCACTTCGAACCTGCCAGCAATGCTGCGTTGCTTGGCCTGTCCCATTTCCTGTTATCGTTGTTGGATATCTCCCCGCACGCGGTCTGAAATCGCGAGACCGCTGCATCACCTCCCCGAAACATCCTGACCACCGGGACGCACGCGTGCCGCACTTTTGTCCGCGAAGGCGGCAAGCCGCGCGCGCGCGTCTGGCTGGGTGTTCACCACCCCCGCCACGACGGCTTCGGCATAGGCGGCATCCATGGCAGACATATTCTGCAAATGGCTGACCGCCGAACAGATCGCAAAATTTGACAGCGGCAGGTTCTGTGCAGCCTTACGGGCCAAATCGAGTGCAGCATCAAGGCTGGACCCATCCACCATATATTGCGCCAACCCAAGATCCACGGCGTCTTGCCCCTGATAGACCCGGCCCGTCAGCATCATGTCGACCATGCGGGCTTTGCCCACCAGATCTGTCACCCGGATCGTGGCGCCACCGCCAGTGAAAAGTCCGCGCTGCCCCTCAGGCAATGCAAAATATGCGGTCTGATCCATGACGCGTATATGGGCAGAGCTGGCCAATTCCAGCCCACCTCCGACGACGGCCCCCTGCAAGGCCGCGATGATCGGCACACCACCATATTCCATCTTGTTGAACGCCTCGTGCCAGCGCAGGCAGACATGCATGAAATCCGCCGGGCTGCGGTCGGCATCATGATGTTCGATCAGATCAAGGCCCGCACAAAAATGGTCCCCCGCCCCGGCCAGAACGACGGCCCGCACACCCGCGCGCGGTGCCACAGAAAAAAAGTCAACAAGTTCATCGATCGTATCGATGTCCAAGGCGTTGCGCTTTGCAGGGCGATTCAGCGTGACCACCCAGACACCATCGTCGTGGGCTTTTATGTCGAGGTTCTGAAAACGGGTAAGGTCAATTTCGATAGGCATGGGGACATCCCGTCTTGGTCAGTGTTTGTGTCGCACAAAAACCTGTGATTGTGGTCTTTGCGGTTCTTGAGGCCACCATCTTTGCCGGAAAAAAAACTGACCGCAAGGAAACTGATCACGCAAAGTTCTTCTTTTCCAACTCAGAGTCAGGTGCTATCAGCCGACGTCATGAAGATTTGGTTGCGCAACCTGACCGCCAGAGTTCTGGTCTTGCTGCTGACGCTTGCCTTTGCAACGTCCGGTTTTGCACATCGTCTGGCATCACCACAGGACGCACAGCTTGCACTGGCCGCCGCTGAACTGGGCCTGAGCGTCAGTGATATCTGCGGCGATTCCGGTGATGAACATGCGACCAGCAGCACCTGTGAGGTCTGTCTTCTGACTGCGGCGAGCGGTCTACCACCTGTGTCATTTGCTTTGCGTGCGCTGGATACCACAACGATTGGCGGGCTTTCCGACCTGCGTACGTCGACTGTTCGCAGCTGCGCCGACAATACGGCCCATCCCGTGCGCGCACCCCCATTTGTCTGAAGCGTTTCTGAACTAAGCGAAACCTTCTCCGGCGCATCCCGCTGGCAAAACACAAATGGAAACGACAGATGAAAAAGCTTGCTTTGCTTGCAGCCGTCGCTGCATCCCCTGCCCTCGCCGACCAACCGGTCACAATCAACTTTGCCGCCGAGATCGGGGGCGCGCCCTTTGACTGCGCGCAGACCTATAGCGGTATTGGCGCAACGGGCGCTGATATCAAAGGCACCGACTTTCGCACATATGTCAGCGATTTGGCCTTGGTCGCAACCGATGGCACCCGCGTGCCCGTCACACTGGATCAGGATATCTGGCAATACGAAAACGTGGCGTTGCTTGACTTTGAGGATGCGACAGGGGCCTGCACCAACGGCACATCGCAGACCAACACAACAGTACGCGGCACTGTGCCAAACGGCACCTACACAGGGGTAGCGTTTTCTGTTGGCGTGCCTTTTGAAATGAACCATGGCGACCCGACGGTCGCACCCTCACCACTCAACCTGACCTCTATGTTCTGGAACTGGCGCGGCGGTTACAAGTTCGTGCGGATCGACATGGTGCCTACTAACCCTGCGGAAAACGGGCCCAAAGGATGGTTCCTGCATCTTGGCTCAACCATGTGCAAGGCGGGCTCCAAAACCGAGGCACCGACCGCGGTCTGTGGCAATCCCAACTTGATAGAGGTTGCATTCGACAGCTTCGATCCGGCTGCAAACACGATCATCATCGACCCCGCCGCCGTGGTTGCCGAGGCAGATTTGCGACACAACACACCCGAAACATCGCCGGGCTGCATGTCGTTTCCCGGTGATGCGGATTGCACCACGGTCATGACCCGGCTCGGGCTGCCTTACGGTGATATCCCCGCGTCATCGCAAGCGTTATTTGTGAAGCGCTGAGCAGATGCGCACTGCTGTTCTATGGGCGGCGGCAATCCTTTTGTCAGGGGCGACAACCGCCCCGGCAGAAGGGTACGATTGGGATTTGCCTGACTGGATGCCCCGCCCCGCAATCCCCGAAGATAACCCGATGACCGCCGAAAAGGTCGCGCTGGGGCGGCATTTGTTTTATGATGCCCGCTTGTCTGCGGATGGCACCGTTGCCTGTTCGTCCTGTCACGACCAGACCCGCGCATTCACCGACGGCCGTGAAACCGCCATCGGGATCGATGGCACCTCGGCTGGCAAAAACGCACCGCCCTTGATGAATGTCGCCTATTTCCCCGTGCTCACGTGGGCCAACCCGCATATGACAACGCTTGAGTTTCAAGCGCTGGTGCCACTGTTTTGCGAAAACCCCCAAGAGATGGGCGGCGGCGGTCAAGAGACCGCGATATTCGCACGTCTGCGCGGTGATCCCTACTATGCAAGCGCTTTTGCCAAGGCATTCCCCAACACACCCGACCCTGATCTTTTTACGGTAACGCGGGCGCTGGCTGCTTTTCAACGCAGCCTGATGTCATTTGATGCACCCTATGACCGCTTCAAATACGGCAGCGATCTGGACGCGCTCAGCCCTGCGGCCCAGCGCGGAGAGCAGCTTTTCTTTGATCACCGCTTCGAGTGTTATCACTGCCATCAAGGGGTGATGTTTTCGGACAACTTCCAGACCGAAGGCAGCCCTTGGTCAGAGACTGGGTTTCATAACACGGGATTGTATAGCACCTATCCGGCAGAACTTCCCGGCCTGATCGAATTTACCGGACAGGCCGAAGATGCCGGGCGCTTTCGCACGCCAAGCCTGCGCAATATCGCGGTGACCGCCCCCTACATGCATGACGGGTCAATCCCGGATTTGCGTGGCGTGCTCGATCATTATGCAAAGGGCGGGCGCGAAGGGCACGCGATGCAAGACGGCATGATCGTCGGCTTTGATGTCACATCGCAGGAAATGGATGATCTTGTCGCTTTTCTGGAAAGCCTGACAGACGACGCATTCCTCACCAACCCCGCTCATTCAGACCCATGGCCGGCAAACCACCCGGCCCGTGTCAACCGGGCGGACCCCTAATCTTGGCTGCTCACTCACAAAAGGAACACATCCCATGAAAAAACTACTTCTGACCGCCGCACTGTCGTTGACCGCTGCAACACCCCTTTTTGCCCATGACATGGTCGCGGGCGATCTGCACATCATCCACCCGTCCATACCTGACCCGTTGCCAACCGCAAAATCAGCGGCGGGCTATATGGTCATTTCGAACGACGGCGACACACCCGAACGACTGCTGGAGGTGCGCACGCCCTTTGCCAAAGTCTCCACCATCCATGAAACGGTTATCGATGATGCTGGCGTCGCGCGGATGCAGCCCGTAGTCGATCTGGTCATCGCGCCAAACGACATGCTGGTACTGGAGCCGGGGGGGATGCATGTGATGTTCATGGGCCTGACCAGCACCGCCGACGAAGGCGACATGATCCCCGCGACGCTGATCTTCCAAAACGCCGGCGAAGTGGTCGTTGAATTCATGGTCGATCCAAGCGGCGGCATGGACCATTCAGCGATGGGGCACGACTAGAGGCGGGCAAGCCGCGTTTAAATCCCGCTCTGGCAAAAGTTTCCGGTTTGCCCGACAGCAAACCGGACTAACCCATCTGCGCGCGCGCCGCAGGCATGATCGCCGCTTCGATCAGTTGCTTGAGTTGGCCGAAATAGCCGCCACTGCGCGCGGGCCGCGTCGGGTCAGAGGTAATGGCAACAGTCAGCCCCAGCTTTGGCGAAATGCAAATAATCTGCCCGCCATAGCCCCGCGCCAAGGCATAGTCATCACCGCCTGCCCGCCCCAGAAACCAGCCATAGCCATAGCTGAGCCCCGAATAGGGCGAGCGGGTCACAGGCCGCAATGACCGGTCGACCCAATCCTTGCTGAGCACCTGGACCCCACCCCAGCGCCCGCCATTGCGATAAAGCTCGCCAAAACGGGCCATCGCAGGCAATCGCAGGGCCATTTCATTACCCCCGAGATAACGGCCCTGCGGGTCACGGGTCCATGCTGGGATCTCTATCCCGAGGGGGTCGCCCAGGCGGGCGCGCGCAAGCGCCAGCAAGCTTTGACCAGAAATCTCTGACAGGACCGCGCCCAACACATGAAACGACCCCGTCGAATAAAGCATTCTTTCGCCCGGCTCGGCCACAAAGGGGCGCGACAGGGCATTCGCGACCCAATCGCTGCTGCTGACCCATCCGCCGTAGTTGCTGCCCGACGTGCGTTCCAGCCCTGCCTGCATCGTGACGAGGTTTTCAACAGTGATCCGGCCAACCCGTGGATCGGCCCCCGCAGGAATGAGTTGCGGCGCAAGATCGGCCAGTGTTGCATCCAGCGCAGGGATATCACCACGATCCAGCGCCGCGCCAGTCAGGGCCGCCACGATTGTCTTGGACACCGATTTAATCGGGACCGCACGCGTTATGCCGGGGCCGCGAAACACCTCTGACAGGACGGAGCGGCCATTCAATTGCACCAGAAGCGCATGACATTGGTCAAGGGATCGCGCCTGCATGGCAACTGTGCCCCAATCCGCAGCCTGTGCTCGGGCAGGCAGAGTGGTCAGGGCCGTGGCACCTGCCAGAAAAAGACGTCGGTTGAGGTGGTTCATGCATACTCCTGCAATAGGTTTTCAGAACCTGTCGGTCAGCGCACCGGCCGCGACGAGGGCATCGTATTTGTCCCGATCGAACCACCAAAATTCAACGCCCCGATTGAAATCATAAATCGCGCGCTGTTCGGGCATATCGAACACATCCCAGACCGCCACCCGGTGCGCGCCAAGATGCCAGTTGCCAATCCACAGGTGCTTGGACCGCAGCACCCGGTCGAGTGCGCGGGCCGCCGCAACCAGATCATCGCGCGTCGGGGCAGCAACCACCTTTTCGATCAGCGCATCAACCACCGGGTCAGCCACACCGCTGAGGTTATTGCCGCCCTCTGCTGCCGCTGAGGCAGAGCCGTAGAAAGCCCGCAATTCCGCGCCGGGCGTGACCTCGACCCCCCAAGCGGTCAGTGACAGGTCAAAATCATAGGTCTGGCGTCGCTCGCTCCAGGAACTGGGGTCGATGATCTCGAAGTTGATGTCGATGCCGAGGCTCTTGAGATTCTCGGTAAACGGCACAATGACCCTTTCTAGGCTGCGACTATCGTCGGGAAAGGACAGCGACAAGAGCTCTCCTGCTGCATTTCGGCGCATCCCGTCATCTCCCGCAATCCAGCCCGCATCGTCCAGCAATCGGGACGCGGCACGCAATGCCGCACGGTCCCGTGGTGACGCGGCACCAGCATAGGGGCTGTGGGGCGGTTCGGTAAACACGTCTGCCGGAAGGTCGTCGCGAAACGGTTCAAGCAAGGCAAGCTCTGCGCCTTCGGGGATGCCCGATGCTTCCATCTCTGTATTTTCAAAGAAACTGTCGGTCCGGTTGTAGGTCCCGTAAAACAGGGTCTCGTTGGTCCACTCAAAATTGAACGCATATTCCAGCGCCTCGCGCACGCGGATGTCTTGCAACGCGGGTTGTCGCATGTTGAACCAGATGCCCTGCGCGCTTGGCGGGCGGCCGTCAGGCAGCATCATCTGTTTGACCCAGCCATTCTGCGCCGCCGGAAAATCGTACCCCGTTGCCCATGAGGCAGACCGATATTCAACCCGCATCAGATATTCGCCAGCGGCAAATGCTTCTAAACCGACAGTGTCATCCACAAAATATTCATAGTTGAAACAGTCAAAATTGTTCTTGCCCGCATTCACAGGCAAGTCGCTGGCCCAATAGTCGGGGTCTTTGCAGAATGTGATCGTGCGCGGGGCGTCTGCCGTATCGACAACATAAGGACCGGACCCGACCGGGATCGTCATCCAGCTTTCGTCAAAGGGCACATCATCATAGAAATGCGCGGGCAGCACGGGCAGTTCGGCAATGGCACCAAGCACGCCGCTGCCGGCTTCCGGGGCAAGGTCGAACCGGACGCGGTGGTCGGTTTCGGCAGTGATGTTCTGAACATCGGACAACAAGTTGCGATAATACGGGTGCCCGTCTGTCTTGAGCGCATTGATCGTAAAGACGACATCGGCGGCGGTGACCGGTTCACCATCGTGAAAACGCGCCTCGGGCCGCATGTCAAAGGTAACGTAAGACAGATCATCGGGGTAGGTGATGGTTTCCGCGATCAAACCATAAAGCGCGTCGGGCTCATCGTAGGCGCGCACCATCAGGCTGTCGTAGATGTGATGTGTCACCTCCGGGGCACTGTCGCCCTTGATGATGAAGGCGTTGAGGCTGTTGAAGGTCGGCGTGCCGTAAAGTTGGCGCTGACTCATCGTGCCGCCTTGGGGCGCATCGGGGTTGGCGTAGTCGAAATGGGGAAAATCCGGGCCGTATTTCAGATCGCCAAAAGTCGAAAAGCCGTGACTGACAGTCACATCGGCGCAAACCGGCGTGGCGAGCGTGACACAAATAAGGCTTGCGCGGATATCAAGGTGCATTGTCTGGCTCCAGTTTTGGTCTGAGAGTCAGCATAGCGCGGCTGACCCTTTCGTCCATACGAGATAGCCGGCGCATTTGTGGGTCAATCACAGCAGAATTGATTGGACCCTTCAGGGTTGCTTGGGCATCTTGATCTCATGAAAATCGCCCTGATCCTGCTGGCCCTGCTCAGTCTGAGCGTTGCGCGCCCTGCGATTGCTGATGAAATCGAAGTGGACCTTGAACTGGTCTTGATGGTCGATGTGTCGCGGTCGATGACCGAACGCGAACTCGAAATCCAGCGCCGCGGTTATGCAGAGGCCTTGCAATCCGACAGTGTGTTTTCGGCGGTTCAATCGGGCCTGCTGCAACGGGTGGCGATCACCTATATCGAATGGGCCGGCACCCAAGAGGTGGTCGTCGGCTGGCGCGTCGTGCAGACCCGTGCCGACCTTGATGCCTTCGCCCGCAGTCTGACGTCGAAATTCAACCCCGCACTGCGCCGCACCTCCATTTCGGGCGCGCTGAGTTATGGGACCGCCCAGTTGAATAACAATATTTACAAGGGCCTGCGGCGGGTGATTGATATATCGGGCGATGGCCCCAACAATCAGGGCCGCTACGTCGTGCAGGCCCGCGACGAGGCGCTGGCGCAGGGCATTATCATCAACGGACTGCCCCTGATGACCCGCGAGGGAATGGGCAACAGCTGGCATCTGGACGACCTGGATGTATATTACCGGAACTGTGTCATTGGCGGGCCAGGGTCTTTTGTGATCCCTGTGCTGGATTGGGCGGATTTTGCAGAGGCGGTGCGGCGCAAGCTGATCCTTGAAATGGTCGCCACTCCGCAGCCGGACATACTGGTGCAAGTCCAGTCCACATCACGCGACCCCAGCGATTGTCAGATCGGTGAAAAGATATGGCGGGACCGGCAGCAGTATTGGGGCGATCCTTAGAGTCTTATCCTTCGTCAATCTACGCAAAGCGCGCAAGCCTCAGGCCCGTGTCGCGACCAAACCTACAAAATCGCCCATCTTGACCAGTCCCGGCACGTGGCGCGCCGTCAGTATGCCTGCCCTGCGCGCGCAACAGACAGTCGGTTCTGCGCCCGTGCGATTGGCTGGCCAGACCCGCGCGATGGGTTGATCTTCGGCCACGGTGTCACCCATTTCGACCAGATATTCGATCAGGCCCGCAACTTGGGAAATCACAAAACATAGCTCGTCAGGCATGTCCAGTTGCACGGTTTCTTGCAGGTCGATCTGACCTGCCATTATGCCCGCGTGAATCAACAGATTGCGGATGCCTCTGCGCGCGATCCCAACCGTCCGCGGGCTGGCTGTTCCTGCCCCGCCAAGTTCGGTCGTGACAAAGACCTTGCCCTGATTTTCGACCTCGGTGTCGAACATACCAACATTGTCGATCTCCAGCATCCGCACCGAAAAGGGCGCGTTAAAGGCCTGCATCGCGGCCATGCAGGCGGCTTCTTGTGCCTTGTCATCTAAAATATGTGCGGCGGCAAAGGGCAGAAAATCCAGCGTGCGCCCACCGGAATGAAAGTCGAGCACGATGTCAGCCTGCGGCACCAGCTGGGTGGCGATGAAGTGGCTTATCTTTTGCGTGACAGTTCCGTCCGGACGGCCAGGAAAACTGCGGTTCATGTTGCCCCCATCGATTGGGGAGCAGCGCGCACCGGCGGCAAAAGCGGGCAGGTTCATCATTGGCAGGATAATGACGCGCCCGGCGATCTGGTCAGGTGTCAGCGAAACGGCCAATTCTTGCAGGGCAATCGGCCCTTCGTATTCGTCGCCATGGTTCGCCCCGGTCAGCAGTGCCGTCGGCCCGTCGCCATTGGCAATCACGGTGATCGGGATCATCACCGCCCCCCATGCGCTGTCATCGCGGCTGTAGGGTAATTTCAGAAACCCGTGATGAACGCCCTGGGCATCCAGCGGAATTGTAGGGCTGATCGGATTGGCAATCATGCCTTGACCCACAATTCGCGCGGGGTTGTGCAGAAACATTCGCATCCGGTCTCTGTAATCAGGATCGGCTCTGTTATCTCTAACCCGCCATCGTCTAGCCACAGGGCAGGCATGAAGTGAAATGTCATGCCGGGTTCCAGCACTGTCGTGTCACCCCGCCGGAATGAAATCGTCCGCTCGCCCCAATCGGGGGGATAACTGATGCCGATGGCATAGCCGCAGCGGCTGTCTTTCTCGAACCCGGCCTTGTTGAGCGTCGCGTTGAAGGCATTGGCGATGTCCTGTGCCTGATTGCCGGGTTTGGCCTGTTCCAGACCAGCTTCAATCGCGTCCAGTACGGCTGCTTCCGCGTCACGGTATTTTTGTGGAACATTGCCCAGGAAAAGCGTGCGTGACTGCGGGCATTGATAGCGCCGATGCGCGCCAGCGATTTCAAAGAATGTCGCCTCGCCGGTCTTCATCGGGCGGTCGTCCCATGTCAGATGCGGGGCGGTCGCATCAAGGCCGGATGGGGCCATCGGCACAATCGCGGGGTAGTCGCCCCAATATCCGTCGGCACCCCTGATTCCGGTTGCGTAGATCTCTGCGATCAGGTCATTCTTGCGCAGGCCCGGTTCTGCAAGGTCCAGAATTCGGCTGTGCATCGCTTCAACAATCCGGGCAGCGCGACGCATATAGGTCAGTTCCTGCGGGGATTTGACAGCGCGTTGCCAGTTGACCAGCGCGGTGCTGTCCACGATCTGCGCGCCGGGCAACCCCGCGATCAGGGCGGCATGGGCGGCAGCAGAATAGTAGTAGTTATCCATTTCGACACCGATGCGGGCCGTCTCAAGCCCCAGTTCGGTCAACAGCAGCGCCAATTCCTGCATCGGGTGCTTGTCAGGGTTCTGCACAAACGTGTCGTCATAGCCGCGCAGATTATCGTCGCTTTCCATGAACACCGTCCGGCGCGCGCCGACCGAATCCATTGCGCGGCCCCACCAGACCGGGTCGCCCTCAAGCGTCAGAATGACCCCCTGATGCACATAGAACGACCACCCGTCATACCCGCTGAGCCATGACATATTCGACGGGTCACTCACGACGATTGCGCCCAGCCCCCTCGCGGCCATGGCCCGCCGGGTTTTGGCAATCCGCTGTCGATATTCTTCGGTGGTAAAGTTTGCTTCGTGTGTTGTCATGTGGCAATCCTGTTCCCTGATCCCGCCTGCGGGATATCGCGGGGAAACCGTCGTTTGTTTTATCGAAATTGACAAGACAACAAACGATGCTGCCCCCCTAGTGATCAGTGCGAATTTCGATTAGGTCTCGACCAGAATGGGCGCGCCGCCTACCCCCTCAAGACCGGAGCAACAGATGACAACGACCCAGACAAACGACCAGCTATCGCAATGGGATCATGACCACTTTTTTCACCCATCGACGCATCTTGGCCAGTTTGCACGCCGCGAGATGGGCAACCGCATCATCACCGGGGCGAACGGGGTACATATTACTGACCGCGAGGGGAAATCGTCGCTTGACGCGTTTGCGGGGCTCTATTGCGTGAATGTGGGCTATGGCCGGACCGAGATTGCCGATGCGATTGCTGCGCAAGCGCATGAATTGGCCTATTATCACTCCTATGTCGGGCATGGGACCGAAGCCTCCATCACTTTGTCGCGCATGGTGGCAGAGCGGGCGCCCGAGGGTTTGAACCACGTATATTATGGGATGTCCGGATCCGACGCGAACGAGACAAACATCAAGCTGGTCTGGTACTACAACAATGTGCTGGGCCGCCCGGAAAAGAAAAAGATCATCTCGCGCTGGCGTGGCTATCATGGCTCTGGTCTGATGACCGGGTCGCTGACCGGACTTGAATTGTTCCACAAGAAGTTCGACCTGCCACTCAATCAGGTGGTGCACACGGAAGCGCCGTATTATTTCCGCCGCGCCGACCGGTCGATGACCGAGGAAGCCTTTTCCGCCGATTGCGCACAAAAGCTTGAGGCCCTGATTGAACGCGAAGGCGCCGACACCATCGCGGCATTCATCGGTGAGCCTGTGCTGGGCACCGGCGGCATTGTCCCCCCACCTGCGGGCTATTGGGAGGCGATCCAGAAAGTCTTGGCCAAGCATGACATTCTGCTGATCGCGGATGAGGTCGTGACCGGCTTTGGCCGTCTTGGCACGATGATGGGGTCGGACCATTACGGGCTGAAACCTGACTTGGTCACCATCGCCAAGGGGCTGACATCGGCCTATGCGCCGCTGTCGGGGTCTATCGTGTCAGACAAGATATGGCAGGTATTGGAACAGGGTACCGATGAATTCGGGCCAATCGGGCATGGCTGGACATACTCGGCCCATCCGATCGGGGCTGCCGCGGGTGTGGCAAACCTGAAACTGCTCGACAGTCTTGACCTTGTATCAAATGCGGGCACGGTGGGGCAGTATCTAAACACCGCGATGGCCGACGCGCTGGGCGATCATGCCAACGTGGGGGATATTCGTGGCGAGGGCATGTTGTGTGCCATTGAATTGGTCAAGGATCGCGACGATCACGTCTTTTTCGATGCCGCCGACAAGGTCGGGCCACGCATTGCCGCTGCCATGCTTGAACATGGGGTAATCGCACGGGCCATGCCGCAGGGTGACATCATCGGGTTTGCGCCGCCGTTTTCACTGACGACCGCGCAGGCAGACCAGATCGTCGCCGCCACCCACGCCGCCGTCAAAGAGACACTTGGCTAAAAAGCATCCGTTATCGCAGCGATGGCGCATGATGTCGCAATGCAGAACCATGCCCAGTCAGCCGGCCCAGCTTTGTCACTATCGGCGGATTGTCCGCCGCAAAGTTGGTCCGGCAGCGATGACCCCACTCTCGGTACCTTGTGCATCAAGCGGATCAACGCGCTAGGACGACAGGCGGCTAGGTAATCCGTTTGATACTCTGCGCGATCTCTTCGGGTTCAAAGACGCGCTTCCAGTCATCGCGCATTAAGACCGGCTTGCCGAATTCAATGGCCTTGTTGCAGGCATCGGAAAAGACGCCATCTACCTCACCAAAGATGACAGCACCCAGGATATTCATATGGCCCAGCAGGAAGTCACGCGCGGCCTCTCGCGGAACACCCCGCGCAACAACTTCATCCATCGCTTCACGCATGACGTCCAGCAGCGATGCGCAGACGGTTTCCGACAAGCCGGGCTCCAATAACGCCATTTGTTCAACCGTGACGCGGTGGGACCGCGCGACAGGGGCAAAGATCGCTTTGCCGACTTTCTCACCCAAGGCATAGTCCGCTTCAGGACCCTGCATCAGTGCATTGACGATCCCTTGCTGGGCAGCAATGCCGCCAAAATAGTCCTTGCGCCCTTCCGCTGTCGTTTCGTCGTTGAAAATTGGAGGATGACAAGGATGGCTTACGAAATATGTCACATCTTTCCGCTCGGGCAGATGTCCGGCAAAAGGGGCCGCTGCATCCAGACAGACAATCATCGCCCCCGATGGGACCTTGTCGATAATTGATGCCGCGACGCGCCCAATAACCGTGTCAGGCACGGCAAGAACGACCACGTCCGCCCCGTCCAACGCACTGTCAGGCGATTGACAGTCAAACCCCAGCTCCGTCTTCAGACGTTCGCGCCCTTCGGGCGAGACTTCAACATGCGCTGTCTCAAAATCTGTGGCGGCCAGATTGCGGGACAAACGGACCCCCATTTTCCCACCTGCTCCGAACAAGGCCAGTTTCATACGATGTCCCCCTGATCTGCGATGTGCTAACGGTTCGGATAAAGGCCCCGTCAATTCGCGAAACCTGACAATAGGTATGCAGGCAAGTCAAGCAGCGCGATTGACTGATCGTGAATGACCAGGCTGGCGAACCGCCACTCTTGAATGGCGTCTTTGCGTGTTGCATGGGGCAGTTCGAATACCATCTGCGGCCAATACGTTCGCGTCGACACAGGTAGGGCTCATGGAGTTTTGTTTGGGCAAAAGCGGGATCAGCGCAGCAAAAAAGGCGCAAATCCAAGCGCGTATGCTGAATGAAAACGCCACTGCAATACGCGCATAGAAACATCCAAACACTTAGGGGCAGGACCCATTAATCCTGCCAAATGATGCGGCATCGCATTTGATGTCCGCCAAAACCGACTTACAAATAATTTGCGGTGAATACCGGCAAGGGAAACAGATGTTAAACTCAGGCGCTCTTCATGGCCGATCCTGCACGTCGAGACAGGAGGTCTCGCAAGCCGTCAAGAGGAACTGGCTTTGAGAAAGCGTAGCCCTGAAGGGTATGGCAGCCCATGTCCCGCAGCAGATCTGCATGCTCCATCGTTTCGACGCCTTCGGCGACAACGGTCAATTGGGTGGCATGCGCGATGTTCATAATGCTTTGTACCACTTCGCGGCAAATGGCGTCATCTACAACGGATGATATCAGGCGCCGGTCAATCTTCATTGCGTCAGGCCGAAGCTGCATAAGCCCGACAATGGACGCATGCCCTGACCCAAAATCATCAATCTCAATCGCAACGCCAGCTTCACGCAGCGCGTCAAGACCAAACCGAAAATGGTCTCCCTGATCTTCAATCAAAACAGATTCCAGTATCTCGAAAGCAACCTTCAGACCGGGCGGCCGATTTTCAACGACTGTCTGTGCAGTTTTTACATCCTCTATACGTGCTGCCGTTACGTTGAAAGACGCCCGGTGAAGCCCGAAACCTTCATCAAGGAGTTGTTCCAACTCACGCATGGCGCGCTTGAAAAGGGCCACATCAATATTGTCTACAATTGCAAGGCGTTGGGCAACAGGCAGAAACTTGTCCGGCATGACAACTCCTTGCCGGGGTGAATGCCACCTTCCGAGCATTTCAACGCCGACGACCTCATGTGTCTGCGCATCCACCTGAATTTGGTAGTGCGGCTCGAAATCGTCCTGTTCCAGTGCCTCTTTCAGACCCTCGGGCATAGATCGCCTGGTTTGCAGGTTCTCGTGTAGAAGCGGGCTGTATAACTGGACCTGGTTGCGCCCGGACTCTTTCGCCTCATAGAGTGCAGCATCAGCGCCTACATTCAGGGTACTGTCATCCAGAAGACCATCCAGTGTACTGGCAACGCCGAAACTTGCACCGACCCGAAGCTGCTTGCCAAGATAGTCAATTGGTTCCTGGATGTGCCTCAAGGCGCGCAGCGCAAACTCCTCCCCTTCTTGCAGCGATGTCCCGGGCGCCAGCAATACGACAAATTCATCACCCCCGATACGGGCCGGCAAATCCTGGGCACGGCTCAACTTTGACAGCGTCTTTGCCACATCTACCAAGACAAAATCACCCGCAGCGTGCCCAAGTGTGTCGTTGACATATTTGAATTGGTCCAGGTCAATGCGGACCAGAGTTGCGCCCGCCCCGCTGTCTTTCTTATCTGTGCCACGTCGATGCAGTTCCTGGTCAAGTGCCCGGCGGTTCGGCAGACCTGTTAACGGATCGTGCAACGCCTGATGCTCGACCTCGTTCTTGGTTGACTCCAACTCCTGCTGTTGTTTGACAAGATTAGAGATGTCAGTCGATACGCTGATATAGCCACGATATTCCCCCGCGATCCCGAAGTAGGGTGAAATTGACATCCTGATCCAATAATCATCGCCCGACTTATTTTGACTTGGGATGTCACGTCGGATTGTGCGCCGTGCCGCGATCGCTTCTTTCAGATCATCGAAGTCTTTGGGGTTCATCTGATCGCTGCCCAACAGCTCGATTGGCGTTTTGCCTACGACCTCATCAAGTGTTGATCCGGTTAACCTCTCGAAAGCGGGATTAACCCAGGTAATTACGCCATCGGGCCCCGTTACAGCGATTGAATCGTTTACACTTTCGGCAACGGCCGCTTTCTCAATCAAGACCGCCTTGGTGCGGTTCTGGGCGCGAAGGCTCAGAATCGTTTGTCGCGCAAGGAATAGAAAGATGAGTGCCAGTGCGATGCCGCCCGAAGCGGTGCCAACGCGGACATAGCGGGTGATCCGATCCTCAATGATTGATACGTAGGGCTGAAAGGCTTCGCTGTCTTCAATGATTACCTCTGCAGCATCAGCAAACCTGAGCCCCAAAGCAAAGGCGGAATCCGGTCCGACAGCGCTAATCGTTTCCGGGGCAATAATCTGATCAATCAGCGCTTGGGCAGCGGCCACATGTAAGATGTTGTCATCACAGATTTGCAGTGCGGGACCTGCACCAAGCCATGCGAACAGCCGCTTCTCAAAGGGAGAGAGCGTGTCCCGGCACCACACGGCCTCAGCCTGCGCAGTTTGCAGCAGGCTTTCCAGTTCCGCTGCCTGGCTGCTGCGCATGATCGGGTTTTTCCTCGCAACGTCGAGGATGTTTTGCGAGGCAACCAGATGGTTGAAGTTGCGTTCACGAAATTCGCTTGCCACATTCAAGTATCTGTAACCAATAAAGGAAATCGCCGTCGATACTGTCAGCATCAATGCAAATGCCATCAGTACCCATGGTATACGTGTAGATGTCAATGCACGGCCTCTCTTCCTTGGTTCAGAAGATGTAACACTGAAAGAGTTTAGATGTAGTTAGGCTCTGGGCTTGGGAAATTGAGGGAAGCCGGGCAAGCCAGTACCCAAAGTGCTCTCATCCACGAGACTGATGGGTTTGGGTCTGCCCTACTGCAGTGACGTTCAGACAGGAACTGTCCTTGGCACCGGGGCAAGACATTCAGCGCAGGGTTAGTGCGATTTCAGTGCGTCCATTTGCTGATGATGGCCTGCATGCGGCTCGACTTACACGGCTTATCTGCAAGGCCGCGGGGAGCCTGTCCGGCTGATCGACGGCACAGAGGTCGCCAACATCGTCGATTACCTGTTTGATGCGGGTAACCTATAGGGCGAAGATGACAGGTCTCTGGAGGCCACGCCCGGCATCGCTTTATGGTTCAAAACGGCAATCTGGCAGGGAAGGATAATGCGCGGTCACTGGCCCAAGGTCACAATCTGGTTTGCTTTCAAAGGCATCCAGGCGGTCTGCGTCCGGTCGGGCCAGATCATGCGCAACTCAGCTGCCGCAGCCTGCCCAAGGCCGAAATGCTCAAGCCCCGCGTGACCGCCCGCGTGGCCGCCGCCGCGCGTGATCTCGCGTGTTTGCACCCGGCCGTCCACGCGCAATTCCATAAAGCCGCCAATAGCATGCCTGTTCGACCCCGCCCTTTGCACATCAACGAGCAGCCAGTTTCCGCCATTTGTGATATTCTCGAAAACCTCCATCGGTCCGCGACGGTTGACAACCGCCAGATCAAGCCGCCCGTCATTGTTGAAATCAACCAGCGCCGCGCCGCGCGACCGGGCCATTGACGCGATCCCGGCCGCAACAGAACTTTCGACAAACCGGCCATCCGCCTGCTGCATCAAAAGCGTGTTGGGGTCCTGCATCGCCGCATCGGGCATCTGTTCGACATTACCCTTGGACACAAAAATATCATCCAGTCCGTCGGCATTCACGTCACCAAAGGCCGCATGCCAGCCGGTTGACGGGCGACCGTCGCCACCCGCATGGGGCCTGTGTGCGGTCGTGCCCCGATCATAGGTCGCATCCTGCCACGTGGGGCCACCCGGGCCGGGATCAAAAATCTGGAATTTCTGATCACCCATTGATGTCAGATAGACATCTGAAAACCCGTCCCCCGTGACATCGCGAGAGGCAATCCCCATGCCCCATAGCGCATAGGGTTTCCATCCTTCTTCGGCGGTGTAAAGCCGGGGCGTGGCCTCCATCGCCCACATCTGTTCCTGCCCGCCGCGCACATAATAGTGCCTGTCGTTGGACACGCGCAAATCGGCGCGGCCGGTGCGCGCCCAGTCCGAAAACAGCATCGACAGGGCGCAATAGCCGGGGCGCAGCGCGTCCGGTGGGCCATAGCGCCCGCCCTCGGGCCGATACAGCAGCGTGGCGTCACATGCCTCGAACGGGCCATCGGGGTTTGCGCGGTCAACGTATGTGCCAAATGCCAGCGTGGGCAGGGCATTGCCTGCCTCCCAAGTGGCGGAAAAGGCGGTGCTCCAGTGGTCGCCCGTCATAAAGCCGAAATCTGCGCCAAAAGGCTGAAAATTGCAGTCGCCCTGCCCTTGCAACAGGACATCGACGCCAACCCGAAGCACGGCAAGGTCCAAATGACCGTCGCTATCAATATCAAGCGGATATGCCCCCACGACGCCCCGCAGGGCAAGCACTTCGGGCGTTTGCGCGTCAAAAACAACGCCGTCCTTTGAACGGTTGCGAAAAAGCGTTGCGGGGTTCGCACCACCCGCCGCGAAAAGCTCGGGCAGTTGGTCCCCATCGCAGTCAAACGCCGCCACGCCGCCCCCCACGAAATGCTCCCACCCGCCGTCATAGACGTGCGGTGTGATATCCACGCGGGCAAAGACAGGTTGCGCAGGCTCCGCCTGTGCCGTGCAGGCAAGCGCTGACACCGCCAGCGTCAAGGCACCAATCCTATGCGGCATCGACAGCCCCCCGTTCACGGACTTTCAGGATCGACAGCATCTCGATCCCGTGCGCAGCCGCCCCCTTGGCCCACATGCTTTTGTCAAGATTGCGCACAGTCAAACCGGGCAGCGGCGCGTCCACCTGCACGGTGTTCCGGCGCAGCGCATCAAGCATGATATCGGGATACGGCGGGTCCAGTTCAGGGCGCGAGCGGGCCAGAACGATATGTTCGGGATCAAACAGATTGACCAGATTTGCCAGCGCGACGCCCAAAATCTCCGACGCCCGCTCCAGCACCTGATGAGCCAAGGCGTCGCCCGCCCGCGCCATGGCCAAAATCTCGGCGATTGACGTTGGTGCGTCTGTCTGGCGGCCAGTAGATGCGTCGCGCACCATGGCGTAATCACCGACATAGGCTTCCAGACAACCACGCTGCCCGCATTGGCACACGGCCCCGTCGATGTGCACCTTGGAATGACCTAATTCCGCGCCGCAACCGCGCTCACCGCGATAAAGCTTGCCATCCAGCACAATCCCCATGCCCACGCCATGCTCGACCGTGACGACAAGAAAGTTGCGCAGCCCGCGCCCGGCACCAAACAGATGCTCTGCCTTGGCCACCAGATTGGCATCGTTGTCAAGGAATGTGGGGCACGGCAGATGCACTTGAAACAAGGGGACAAAATCCACATTGCGCTCAATGACTGAGGACGACCAATGCATGAACCCCGTCTGTCCGTTGATAAAACCCGGCATCCCCAGCGCGATCCCGGCGATCTGTGCCACGTCGACACCAAGATGATCACAGGCGGCGTCCAGCGCGGTGCGGACCCTGCGCACCAATGCATCAGCTTGCATGCGCGATTCGGCCAGCGGCAGGGCATAGGTGCCGATCTCATCACCCTTGAAGTCAACGATCACGACCAGAAACGCGTGCCGCGCAATCTTGATTCCTGCCAGCAAAAAAGCCGCGCCATTGATTTGCAGCATGACGCGCGGTCGGCCACGTTGGACAGCACCGGACGGGGCGCGTTCCACCTCGCGGATAAGGCCCGCTTCCAGCAACGCACCACAGGCGGACGTCACCGTGGCCGGGCTGCTATCCAGCGCCTGCGCGATATCGGTGCGGGAAATTTCTTCCTGCGAACGGATGCATTGCAGCACGCGCAGACGCGTCGCATCACGTGCGTCCAACCCGCTCAAAGCCGCCAAATCCATCAACATGACGCGCTGATTCCTCCCTGATCTTGCGGAGTTCTAACATTTTTTTCAGCGACCGAAAAATATTATTTTGCTCAGTGAAATAAATATGCAAGATAAAGGGGTCAGCGCCGATTCGAGTGAAAATCCGTGGCGCCGAGACAAAAGATATAACGGGAGGTCTCTAATGAAACTATTCGCTACAACTGCGCTTGCCATGGTGCTTGGCACCGGCGCCTTTGCGCAAACTGTCGGCGTAAGCTGGTCCAATTTTCAGGAAGAGCGCTGGAAGACAGATGAAGCCGCGATCGTTGCTGCCATCGAAGCTGCGGGCGGGGAGTACATCTCTTCGGACGCGCAGTCATCATCGTCCAAGCAGCTTGCCGATGTCGAAAGCCTCGTGGCACAGGGCGCTGATGTGCTCGTGATCCTTGCACAGGACACACAGGCGATCATTCCGGCCGTGGACGCTGCCGCAAACGAGGGTATCGCTGTCATTGCCTATGACCGTCTGATCGAAGACGCACGTGCGTTCTACCTGACATTCGACAACGTCGAAGTCGGCCGGATGCAGGCCCGCGCCGTGCTTGCGGCTCAGCCATCGGGCAACTACGTCATGATCAAGGGCTCACCTACTGATCCGAACGCGGACTTCCTGCGTGGCGGCCAGCAGGAAGTGCTGCAAGCAGCCATTGACGCAGGCGATATCACCATCGTTGACGAAGCCTACACCGACGGCTGGTTGCCTGCGAACGCACAGCGCAACATGGAACAGATTCTGACTGCCAACGACAATAACGTCGATGCGGTTGTGGCCTCCAACGACGGCACCGCCGGTGGTGTTGTGGCCGCGCTGACAGCACAGGGCATGGATGGCATCCCTGTCTCTGGTCAGGATGGCGACCATGCCGCACTTAATCGCGTGGCCCGCGGCACCCAGACTGTTTCCGTCTGGAAAGATGCGCGTGACTTGGGCAAAGCGGCTGGTGAAATCGCCGTCGCACTTGCTGGCGGCACGGCAATGTCCGACATTGAAGGTGCACAGGAATGGACATCGCCGGCTGGCACGACCATGACAGCGCGTTTCCTTGAGCCGATCCCTGTGACAGCCGACAACCTGACAGTCGTCGTTGACGCTGGCTGGATCGAACAGGACGCGCTGTGCCAAGGTGTCACCGACGGCCCTGCCCCCTGTAACTGATCCAACCTCCCGGATCGTCGCGATCTCCGCCCGGCTTGGCGGAGATCGCTCCTTATCCTCCAGACACAGAGGTCATCATGGCAAACGCCAACGAGACTGGCCCGTCGGGCGCACGTAAGAACATTTTCAAGACTCTGGAATTTGACACGCGCCTTCTTGGCATGATCGGCGCGTTCGTTCTGGTCTGCATCGTGTTCAACGTGCTGACTGATGGCCGCTTCCTAACCCCGCGCAACATCTTCAATCTGACGATTCAAACCGTCAGTGTGGCCATCATGGCGACCGGCATGGTCTTTGTGATCGTGACCCGCCATATCGACTTGAGCGTCGGTGCGCTGCTTGCCACCTGTTCAGCCGTGATGGCGATGACCCAAACACAGATTTTGCCTTCACTCGGGCTGGACTACGGCAGCGCCCTTATGGCGCCGGTCGCGATCCTTGTGGGGCTTCTGACCGGCGGCCTGATCGGCGCATTTCACGGCTGGCTCGTCGGTTATCTGACGATCCCTGCCTTTATCGTCACGCTTGGCGGCTTTCTCGTCTGGCGTAACGTGGCATGGTATCTGACCAGCGGACAGACGATTGGCCCGCTTGATGACAACTTCCAGATGCTTGGCGGCATTGGCGGCACCATGGGCGAAACAGCCAGCTGGATCGTCGGGCTGCTGGCCGTCGCAGCCACCTGTCTTGCCATCATTCAGGCCCGCCGCGCCCGCATCGCACATGAGTTCCCGGTCAAACCGGTCTGGGCCGAGGGTATGCTGATGGCGATTGCCGGCGTGCTAATCCTTGGTTTCGTCGCGACGCTCAACGCCTATCAGGTCCCGACCCGCGTGCTTGCCCGCTCATTCGAAGAGCGTGGCGAAGTCATGCCTGAAGGCTTTACCCAAGGCTACGGTATTCCCTTGTCGGTCTTGCTGCTGATTGCAGTCGCTGTCGTGATGACACTGGTTGCGCAACGCACCCGGCTTGGCCGATATATCTTTGCCACCGGCGGCAACCCGGACGCGGCTGAACTTTCAGGCATCAATACACGGCTTTTGACCGTCAAGGTATTTACCATCATGGGTGTTCTTTGCGCACTGGCCGCACTGGTTGCTTCTGCGCGCCTGTCGTTTCACTCCAATGATATCGGCACGCTGGACGAACTGCGCGTGATCGCGGCGGCGGTGATTGGCGGCACGGCACTCGCGGGCGGCCTTGGCACAATATACGGCGCCATTCTTGGCGCGCTGATCATGCAGTCACTGCAATCAGGTATGGCGATGGTCGGTGTTGATGCACCATTCCAGAACATCGTCGTGGGCAGCGTCCTTGTGCTCGCTGTGTTGATCGACATCCTCTACCGTAGAAGAACAGGAGACACGTGATGGTTGACAGAACGGGAACACCACTTGTCGAGATGCGCGATGTCTCTGTCTCGTTCGGCGGGATCAAGGCGGTCGATCATGTCACCGTGGATCTTTACCCCGGTGAGGTCGTCGGCCTGCTTGGCCACAACGGCGCAGGCAAATCGACGCTGATCAAATGCCTGTCGGGGGCCTATTCGATGGACTCGGGCGAAATCCTTATCGACGGAAAACCCGTCGATATTCAAAACCCGCGGGACGCGCGCAAATATAACATCGAAACGATCTACCAGACGCTGGCGCTGGCCGATAATCTGGATTCCGCATCAAATCTGTTTTTGGGGCGCGAATTGGTCACACCGATGGGGTTCGTCGATGATGCCCAGATGGAGGCCGAGACCCGCAAGATCATGGGACGGCTTAACCCCAACTTCCGCAAGTTCGCGGACCCGGTAAAAGCACTCTCTGGTGGCCAGCGGCAATCTGTGGCCATTGCGCGAGCGGTCTATTTCAACGCACGCATCCTGATCATGGACGAACCAACAGCCGCACTTGGACCGCAAGAAACCCGCATGGTTGCCGAGTTGATTCAACAACTCAAAGCGCAGGGCATCGGCATTTTCCTCATCGAACATGACGTCCACAGCGTCATGGACCTGTGTGACAGGGCATCGGTCATGAAGAACGGTCAACTCGTGGGCACAGTCAACGTGGATGAGGTCACAGACGAGGACATCTTGTCGATGATCATTCTGGGCAAAAACCCCGCGCCCGCGACCGCCTGACCGGCGCGCCAAGGACCAAGACAATGAGCACAGGTTTTTTCGACGGTATCCCCGACATTGCCTATGAAGGGGCAGACAGCACGAACCCGCTGGCTTTCCACCATTACAACCCCGACGAAATGGTCATGGGTAAGCGGATGGAAGACCATCTGCGCTTTGCCGTTGCCTACTGGCATTCCTTTGCGTGGGAAGGGGGCGACCCCTTTGGCGGTCAGACGTTTATCCGCCCGTGGCACCCTCAGGATGACATGGGCCGCGCCAAGCTGAAGGCAGATGTGGCGTTCGAGATGTTTGATATCCTGAACGCCCCGTTCTTTTGCTGGCATGATGCCGATATCCGCCCCGAACAGGGCAGTTTCGCGGGTAACCTCGCAACACTGAATGAGATGACCGATTATATCGGCGAAAAGATGGAAAGCTCCGGAACCAAGCTGCTTTGGGGCACCGCCAACATGTTCAGTCACCGTCGCTGGATGTCCGGCGCGTCAACCAACCCTGACCCTGATGTCTTTGCCTTTGCCGCGGCAACGGTGAAATCCTGCATGGATGCCACCCACAAACTGGGCGGCGCAAACTACGTACTGTGGGGCGGGCGCGAAGGCTACGAAACCCTGCTCAACACCGATCTGACGCAGGAACTGGACCATATGGGCCGCTTTCTGAATATGGTGGTCGAATACAAACACAAGATCGGCTTCAAAGGGCAAATTCTGGTCGAGCCAAAACCGCAAGAGCCATCGAAGCACCAGTATGATTTCGACGTAGCCACCTGCATCGGGTTCCTGCGCAAGTATGGACTCGAGGATGAGGTGAAGCTCAACATCGAACAAGGCCACGCGATTCTTGCCGGGCATTCGTTCGAACATGAACTGGCATTGGCCGCGTCCGAAGGTATGCTGGGGTCGATCGACATGAACCGCAACGATTACCAGTCGGGCTGGGATACCGACCAGTTCCCCAACAACACGCCCGAGGTTGCACTGGCATACTACCATGTGCTCAAGTCCGGTGGATTCACGCAGGGCGGCACCAACTTTGACGCCAAGCTGCGCCGCCAATCGCTCGCCGCAGAAGACCTGATCGCTGCCCACATCGGCGGTATGGATATTTGCGCGCGCGGCCTGAAAGCCGCCGCCGCCATGATCGAAGATGGCGGACTGGAAACGGCCCTGACCAAGCGCTACGCCGGTTGGGACACGCCAGCAGCGCGGGCCATGCTGACCAGCAGCCTTGACGCTATCACCCAACGGGTCCTCGACGAAGGGATCAACCCAGAGCCGCGTTCAGGGCGTCAGGAAATTCTCGAAAACTACGTTAATCGCTTCGTCTGACCGACGCAGGAAGGGGCGGGCCATGTACTTCGCTCAGGCCAACAGCAGCCGTATCGCAGGGGTCCTGCTCTTTCTCGCGCTCGGCACGCCCGGCGCGGCGCAAGACCTCGGCCCACGCCCGGTCTATCCCGAGCCAGACATGGCGCGCGTCGAACTGGGCCAGCTTTTGTTCTACGACCCGATCCTGTCGGGCAATAAATCTGTCAGTTGCGCGACCTGTCACCATCCCGATTTCGGCACAAGTGATGGCGTTTCACTGGCCATCGGCGACGGCGGACTGGGCCTTGGCCCGGACCGTAGGATTGATCCCGACAACGCGCCCGAAGCGCGGATTCCGCGCAACGCGCCGGGCTTGTGGAATCTCGGTGCGACGGAATTTACCCGCTTTTTTCATGACGGCAGGCTAGAGCTTGACCCATCTGAACCAAACGGCATCCGCACCCCGCTTGGTGCGGATATGACAACGGGTTTTGACTCCCCGCTTGCCGCACAGGCGATGTTTCCCGTCCTTTCAGGCGACGAAATGGCCGGGCACTATTCCGAAAATGATATCAGCCGCGCCGTGCGTCAGGGCCTGCTGGCCCAACCCGGCGGGGCGTGGGAAAAGATCGCCGGGCGGGTGGCGTCAATACCGGAATATGAACAGCGGTTCGCAGCAGCACTGCCGGGCGACGACATCACTTTTGCGGCTATCGCCAACGTCATCGCAGATTTCATCGCCTTCGAGTGGCGTGCTGACAACGCGCTTTTTGACCGGGCCATGGCGGGAACCGCCAGCCTGCCACAGCAGGCAGCGCAGGGCATGGACCTGTTCTACGGCAGGGCGGGATGCGCGGACTGCCATGCGGGCTGGCTGCAAACCGACCACGGTTTTCACGCCATTGCCCTGCCGCAGTTTGGCCCCGGCAAAGCCGCGCGGTTTGAAAGCCATGCGCGGGATGAAGGCCGCCTGCGCGTCACCGGCGACCCGGCAGACGCCTTCGCCTTTCGCACGCCGTCCCTGCGCAACGTGACCCTCACCGCGCCCTACGGACACAACGGGGCATACCCCACGTTGGAGGGCATCGTGCGACATCACCTTGACCCGGTTGCGGCGCTGCGGGCCTATGATGTGCAACAGGCTATTCTGCCCGCCCTTCCCCATGTTAATGACACACGCATCCTCACTGATCCCGGCGAAATGAACGCCATCGCAGCCGCCAGCGACCTTGGCCCGCAATCCCTGCGCGATACGGAAATTGCGGCGCTGATTGCCTTCCTGCAAACACTCGAAGACCCGGCAGAGCAGCTCGGCATCCCCAAAACCGTGCCCAGCGGCCTGCCTGTCGTAGGACGCTGAACCAACAAAAGCGGGCCCACAAAAGGCTGAATAACAGCCGCGCATCTGGGTGCCCATTCGGACATCTCCAGCGGTGTGAGATCGACCTGAGCGGTGCCATTGGCGTATTCAATGACGAAAAACGCCCAGCGATTATGCAATTACCCAATGTCACGCAACGTCCTGTTCAGTATTGACTGAACAAACTTGATGTTTCCGCAACAGTCGCCATATCGGCAGCAGACGATAACAGGACTCTCCAATGACAGACGGTGCCCCTGTCAGCGACACGCGCGCAGAATTCATCGAGAAAATCGGCCTGATCACGCAGGCCGAAGGGATGCCGCGCATCGCCGGGCGGGTCTTTGGCATGCTGATCTTTGACGGGGAAGCTGCGTCATTCGGTGATCTGGCGACCCGGTTGCAGGTTAGTCGTGGCAGCATCAGTAGCAGTATCAGATTGTTGGAGGAACGCGGTCTGGTCAAGCGCATTGCCAAACCCGGAGATCGGCAGGACTATTTCCAATTGGCACCGAATCCCTACGTCTCCATGCTGGAGGGTGTACAAAAACGCGCGCGCTCCACACGGGATGAAATCACGCATACCATCAATGCGCTTCCCGCAGGAAGCGATGCCATCAACCGTTTGCAGGAATATGCGAACTTCTACGCAAAGACGGCCGCCGCCATTGGCACGGTGATCAATGCACTCCACACGTCAAAGGCGTGCGACACGGGGCAGGCCCCCGCAGCCCCGAAGGATGACGACCATGAAAACTGAAAACACACCGTCAGAGGCTGCGACACAGGACGACCCGCAGCAACCGCCTGATGCCGTGAATGCCGACGCGGCAGATGCGCCCGAACGGCTGACATTTTCATCCGATATGGGGGCGTCGCGCTCCACATGGATCGCCGCGGCTCTGGTACTTTTGATCGTTGGCTGGATGGGCAGCGGCTTTGTCTTCCCTTCGGAAGATAACGCACCCGCAACCACCCGCGAAGCGCCAAAGCCCGTCACCGTGGCCGTTACGACCTCTGGCGCGAAAACCGTGACACAGTTCTTTCAGGCCGAGGGACAGGCCCTGCCCGACCGCGACACAGCGTTGCGTGCCGAGACCTCGGGCGATGTAGCCGAAGTTCTGGTCGCCAAAGGTCAGGACGTGTCTGCGGGTGACCTTATCGCCCGTCTGGACCCGTCCAAAAACGATGCCGACGCCAACCGCGCCGCAGAAGAGTTGATCCGCGCGCAGCGCGAACTCGACAATGCGCAACAGCTTCTTGACCGTGGCGTCGCAACGCAGGACCGGGTGACCGAGGCACGGGCAGACCTCGCCTCTGCGCAGGCACAGGTCATCGCGTTCGAACAAGCGGCCCAGGCGCTGACCATTACTGCACCGTTCGACGGGCGGATTGAAACGCTCGACCTTGACGCGGGTGAATACGTCTCTGCGGGCAGCGAAGTCGGGCGGCTGGTCGATATCACGCCGCTGACCGTGGCCATTCAGGTGCCACAACAATCCCTGACGCGCCTGAAAGCGGGTCAGCCTGCCACCGTCCGTTTCATAACCGGCGAGGAACGGGAAGGCACTGTCACCTTTGTGGGCACTGCTGCAGCCTCTGAAACACGGACATTTCTAGCCGAAATAGAAGTCGCAAACGAAGACCGCGCCATCCCCGCTGGCATCTCTGCCGAAGTGATCATCCCCACGGGCGAGGTCACGGCGCACTTCCTGTCGCCATCCATCGTGTCATTGGACACCGAAGGGTCATTGGGGGTCAAAACCGTCAACGACGACGATGTGGTCGCCTTCTACCCGATCGAAATTGTAAAGGCGCAAATCGATGGCATCTGGGTGACCGGACTGCCGGAAACCGTCGATGTCATCACCGTCGGGCAGGGTTTCGTGAGCGCAGATGAAACCGTCACGCCCAGCGCGGGGGTGATGCCCGATGAATAGCATTATCAACGCCGCATTTTCGCGCGCGCGCGTTATGGTCATGGCCCTCGTCACGATCCTTGCCGTTGGCGCGTTCGCCTACACCGCCATCCCAAAGGAATCCAACCCAGAGGTGCCGCTACCGCTGTTCTATGTTTCAACCGGGCTTGACGGGATCAGCCCTGAAGATGCCGAACGCCTGCTGCTTGAACCGATGGAAACAGAGTTCGGCGCGATTGAAGGGCTCGACAGCATGAAATCGGATGCGTCCGAGGGGTTTGCCAGCATCCAGTTGGAATTCACCCCCGGCGGCGACAATGATGAAGCGCTCGACAAGGTCCGCGAAGCCGCTGACCGTGCGCAAGGCGACCTGCCCGAAGACGCCCGCGATATCACCATCACCGAAATCAACACCGCCCTGTTCCCGATCATTACGGCGATCCTGTCCGGCCCCGTGCCGGAGCGGACGCTGAACAATCTTGCTGAACAGATGCAGGAGGAAATCGAGGGCCTCGAAGGTGTGCTTGAGGCCGAAATCGGCGGGCAGCGGTTTGAATTCCTCGAGGTGCTGATCGACCCCACGGTATTCCAGACCTACAACCTGTCGTTCGACGAACTGATCGGACAAATCCAGCGCAACAACCGCCTGATAGCCGCAGGGGCCATCGAAACCGGGTCCGGGCGCATCGTGCTCAAGGTGCCCGGCCTGATCGAAGACCTTGACGACGTGATGGCGATGCCCGTGAAGGTGCGCGGCAATGCAGTTGTCACCTTTGGCGACGTCGCCACCATTCGCCGCACATTCGAGGACCCCAGTTCCTTTGCCCGGATCAACGGACAACCGGCGCTGGCGCTTGAGGTCACAAAACGCTCTGGCGCTAATATTATTGAAACTGTGGAGGAGGTGCGCGCACTGGTCGAGGAACTGCGCGTCGATTGGCCCGACAATATCGAAATCACGTACCTGCAAGACCAGTCAAAACAGGTCAAGGACATGCTCAGCGATCTTGAAGCCAACGTCATTGCCGCCGTCATTCTGGTGATGATCGTGATTGTCCTCGCACTCGGGTTCCGGTCGGCCATTCTGGTTGGGCTTGCGATCCCGGGGGCGTTTCTCGCAGGTGTTATCGCGCTGTGGTCGATGGGCTACACCATGAATATCGTCGTGCTGTTCTCACTGATCCTTGTTGTGGGGATGCTGGTCGACGGGGCCATCGTCACCACCGAACTGGCTGACCGCAAACTGCAGGACGGCGCACCCGCGAAAGAAGCCTACGCCTATGCGGCCAAACGCATGTCATGGCCAATCATTGCATCAACGGCCACAACGCTCAGCGTGTTCTTTCCGCTTCTGTTCTGGCAGGGGCTGGTGGGCGAATTCATGAAGTTCCTGCCGATCACCGTTATCCTGACTCTCTTTGCGTCACTGTTCATGGCACTGATATTTATTCCCGTCGTCGGCGGGCTGATCGGCAAACGACAACCACAGACCGCACGGCAAAAGGCCGCGCTGTACGCCGCCGAAGTCGGCGACCCGCGCGACATGGGTGGCTTTACGGGGGCTTACGTGCGCGTGCTGGAATGGGCAATCCTGCGCCCCGCTACGACCTTGTTCTTGGCCATCGCCCTGCTGCTGGGGTGCTTCAGCGCTTACGGCCAATTCGGCAAGGGCGTCACCTTCTTTCCGTCCGTTGAACCGGACTTCATGCAGGTGCAGGTCCGCGCCCGCGACAACTTTTCGATTTTTGAGCGGGACGCACTGGTGCGCGCCGTCGAAGACCGCCTGCTGGACTACGACGAGATCGCCAGCATCTACGCACGGTCAATGATGTCGGCTGGTCAGGGCGACGAAGAAACCATCGGCACGCTGCAGCTTGAACTCACCCCGTGGGATACCCGGCGCACGGCTGCCGAAATCGGTGAGGATCTGCGCGAAAGCGTATCCGACATCGCCGGAATCGACGTACAGGTGCAAACCGAAAGTGGCGGGCCCACGGCGGGCAAACCCGTCAACCTGCAGATCACGGCGCGCAATCCCGATGTGCAGACCACAGCTGTGGCGCAGGTCCGCGACATCATGGACCGGGTCGGCGGCTTTACCGATGTAACAGACACGCGGCCCGTACCGGGGGTTGAAGTGTCGATCCTTGTGAACCGGGCAGAGGCCGCGCGCTTTGGCGCTGATGTCAGCCTGCTGGGGCAAGCCGTACAACTGCTGACCCAAGGGATCACGGTTGCCGACTACCGGCCCGCCGATGTGGATGGCTCACTCGACATTCGGGTCAGGTTCCCCCGTGAAGAACGGTCACTGGCCGAACTGGGCAGCCTGCGCGTTCCCACGTCCTCTGGGCTTGTGCCGATCTCCAACTTTGTCACCTTCGCCCCGTCAGAACGCACCGGTGTCATTCGCCGCATCGACGAAAAGCGGGTCACAACAATCGAAGCGAACGTCGCACCGGGGTTCCTTGTCAACGATCAGGTCATCTCCCTGACACAAGCGCTGGAGGACGCCGACCTGCCCGAAGGTGTCGCATTCAGCTTCGCGGGCGAAGCTGAGGACCAGCAGGAAAGCATGATCTTTTTGTTGAGCGCCTTTGTCGCTGCGATCCTCTTGATGTTCGTGATCCTCGTCCTGCAATTCAACAGCTTCTTTCAGGCCTTTGTGGTGATGAGTGCTATCATCTTTTCCATCGCGGGCGTCCTGTTGGGGCTTATCGTGACGGGCCGCCCCTTTGGCATCGTTATGGGCGGCATCGGTGTCATTGCACTTGCGGGCATCGTGGTGAACAACAACATCGTTCTGATCGATACCTACAACGACTTGAAGAAATCCGGCCAATCGCCATTGGAAGCCGCCCTGCGCACAGGGGCGCAACGTCTGCGCCCTGTTGTTCTGACCTCCGTCACGACAGCCCTTGGCCTTATGCCGATGGTAATCGGGCTGAACCTCAACTTTTTCACCCGCGAAATCGTATATGGTGCGCCGTCAACGCAATGGTGGACAGAACTGTCCTCTGCCATTGCGGGCGGATTGGTTGTGGCCACCGTGCTGACCCTTGTGGTCACACCCGCCATGCTGATGCTGGGGGAACGCAAACGGCACGTGCCAGCAGGAAACCTGCACCCGGCAGAATAAGACCCCCCGGCCTGCGCTGGCACCGGAATGGGCTCAGCGGGCAGCCCATGACATGGATGTCATGATTCGATTCCGGGGGGGACCATAGCGACGATCTACGATGTGGCGAAATCTGTCGGCGTCTCGTTCATGACCGTCAGCCGCGTGCCGACTGATGGGCGGTCCTTTGGCAGCGGTAGCATCGCCACAATCTCCGAAGACAGGGTGATCCGGCCCGGCACCGAGATCGGCCTGACTTGCGATGCAGGCCTGACTCGTCTTTTCCCCCATCAGGACGCCACAGAGATTCCGCACAGAAAGCGACTGGGTCAGCTCAACTGCTGGGTGAACTGGGCTTTCAGCAAGGCCTCTTCATATTCGCTGCTGGCGGTACTGTCATAAACGATGCCGCCACCGACGTTCAGCGTGACCTTGTCCGATGCAGTGCAGATCAATGTGCGGATTGCCACGTTGAAGGCCATGGCCCCGTTCGGGGCGATCCAGCCAATAGCGCCACAGTAGGACCCCCGTGGTGTGTCCTCCAATTCTTCTATGATTTCCATGGCGCGGATTTTGGGGGCTCCGGTGATTGACCCGCAGGGGAATAATGCTGTGAAGATGTCGGTCAGATTGTACTCCGGCAGGATTTGCGCCGTCACATCCGATGTCATCTGGTGGACGGTCGCATAGCTTTCCACCGCAAACAGCTTTGGCACCCTGACGCTGCCGATCTTGGCAATGCGCCCAAAATCATTGCGCAACAGGTCGGTGATCATCAGGTTTTCAGCACGGTTTTTGACTGATCCTTCCAGTTGCACCTTAAGTGCGGTGTCTTCTGCGGGGTCATCACTGCGCTTGCTCGTGCCTTTCATCGGGCGCGCGCGCAGTGCGCCGGTTGAGGAGAGTGAAAAGAAAAGCTCTGGCGAGCGGGACAGAAGTGTTGTTTCGCCCAGATCGACAAGCGCGCCGTAGGGCACCGGCTGCCGCTGCCTGAGGATGTCGTAGAGTGCGTGCAGGCTGCCCTTGACGGGCAGGGAAATCGGGAATGTCAGATTGGCCTGATAGATGTCACCGTTTTGCAGATACTTCCGCACCGCGTCGAAGGCTTTTTCATAGGTATCAAGATCCCATGCGGGGTCCAATGGACCAAGGCTGGCTGGCCCATGTTGGCTGATTGGTTCGGGGGGGGCGACCTGCGTAAAGACCCCGAAACGCAACAGGGGTTCATGCCGCTCGCTGGGCAGGCGCGGGGTGAGTTTAGGGATCAGCACATACCCAAGTTCGTATGACATGCTGCCCGCCAGCCAAAGGCCATTAGCGCGTGCCTCCTCCATCGCCTCAAAGGCGCCGGGGACGTCCTGCGGTTGCCAGGCTTCGATGATCCGTTCGGGCTGTTGAAAGCAAGAGCCCGTGCCAAGTGGCCCTGTATCGAACAAGACGGACCCGCAGGGCGGCACCGTTGCCATTCAGAAATCAGCCGCGATGCGCATGTCGCGCAAGGGGCGGACGATCTTGATGCAGTCGTCGTAAATCGGGTGCGCCCGATAGGCGGCCAAGGCCGCATCATCCGCGAACTCGGCGTAGACGATCACATCCACATCATTGGCAAAGCGGTCCTGATTGCGATTGCGGGACACCTCGAAATGGCTGACTGACGGGATATCCTTGAGCATCGACAGGCTCTCGACGACATGGTCAATGTCTTCACTTTTCTTGCAACTGAAGAATACGACGTGACGAATAGGTCGCCTGTGGGAATTTTGGTCTGACACGCGAAGATCCTGCTAAAGAAGTCGGGTTGCGACAGTTGCTGACGCTACACTATGTGGCGTGTCTGGCCCCCGGTTCGCAAGGTACAATTGTAGCAGATGACGATGATGCGACAAAAGGTCGAAACGCCGCCCATCGCTTGTTGCAGTCACTCTACCGCGCTATCAGGGCCTTATCTTTAATCCCCCTCGCAGCGCTTGTCGCGCGCCATCCGCGCTGCAAAGGCCACCTGTTCAAAGGATGGAGCGCACCGCGTTCACCGCCCGGCATATATCGTGCGTTGAATCCCGACAAAGGCCACCAGGCCAAGTACATCATTGGGCGCGGGTTTGCAGCAACCGAAACTGGCCATTTTCGATGGTACACTCCGGATCCAACATGTCGCAGCTTTGCAGTCCCAAGTGATCGGAAATGGTGCACAGCTCCGGCCACAGGCCGGGCCAGCGGTTTTGCAGATTGGACAGGGGCATCGTCTGATGGGTGCCTGCGCAACAATGGCGAGGCTGTTAACGAGACGCTTATCCGGCGACTGATGCGCCCTACGGGGCTCAGGCCGATTTGCCACAAGCCCGACAACAGCAGGCCAGCAAAGGGGGACAAAACCTATCGCTATCAGCCCATGCGACGCGGGTTCTTGTATCTGGTCGCCATCATGGATTGGCATACCGGCAAGGTCCGGGCCTCGCGCATCTCGATGGATGGAAAGGGCCGCTTCCTTGACAACATCTTCTTCCAGCGGCTGTAGCGAACACTGAAAGACGAATGCATATACCTGCACGCCCGGGAGATCGGACCGGAGAGTAAGGCGGGCATCCGCAAGTGGATGACTTTCTACAATAACCAACGCCCACATTCAGCCCTCGGCGGTGGGTCACCAGCCGTGATCTATCGGCCGGGAAAAGACGCCCCCCCCGATCAGCAGGTGCAAAGAGCTGCTTGATTTACGCCAGATCCTGTCCAACAGATGGGAGGTAACTCAGAGGATAGCGCAAGTACCAGCGAACGGCACAAAGGATGGTGTCACGCGGAAAACAGTGGTGCTTGAATGGGAACTGACGCGGCATGCTGAACCTCAAAAGTCCAAAACTGGCCAAATCAAATCACTGATGCAACATTCCCTGTGATAGTCTAAAGCCTATCACAGGGAATGTTTGCGCTCATTGCAGTGTTATCTCTTGGCGGGACAGGATTGTATCGTTTGAAAGATAAACAAGATCAAAGTCACCCGGATCAGCCGGCAGCGTCAGGGAAACCGGATTACCGACCGAGACCGAGCCAGACGCCAAGACCTCTTCGGCGGTGCCATCGCGCGGAATGATCGCAATAGTGTCATCCTCACCGCCCGGTCCCTGCCAAGCCACTTGCAGCACTCCACCGGCATTTGACGTTGTAGGAGCCGCCAGTCTGGCGGTCGGCTGTGTGACTTCGAGAGAGACCCGCGCAATTACGCGTTTTGCACCGCCCATGACATAGCGCAGTTCGTATCGCCCCGGCTCCTGTGGGGCAGGTAGCTGAACCGATTGGCCGGCGCGGGTATAGATGTAGTCTTCGTATTTGGTATCTGCGGCGTCCGGTCTCGCCAGCGACAGATAATCCCCGGGTCCATTCGGCCCCGACCATTCAACGGTGATCTGCCTGCCACGCACAACCTCTTCCGGGGCGGTTAAGGTCGCTTCGGCGGGCAGCACTGTGATGGGCTGTGCGGCAAGGATATTACCGTCTCCTTCCGGCAGAACATAGCGTAGCTCATAAGTGCCGGGATCGTCGGGCATTTTCAGCGCGGAAGGCCCATCTCCAAGTTCAGCCCAATGTTCGTAGGACTTTGGCGGTGCGTCTGGGCCGGCGACGGTCAGGTAGTCATCGGGATAGCCCGGCCCGGCCCAACCAATCTCGGCGAGGCTGCCAGCCATCGCCGTATCGGGCCCGGTGACTGTTGCGGTCACCGCCAACACTGTAATCGGTCGTGTTGCCAACACACGTTTATCTTCGCCAAGGATATAGCGCAGTTCATAGAAACCCGGTGTTTCGGGCATCACCAGATCAAGCGGGCTACCCTTTTCCGGGTCGGCCCAATTCTCGTAAGCGCCAGGCGCCTGATCTTCGCGGGCGACCGAAATGAAATCACCGTCATAACCAGGACCGGTCCAGTTCACCGACAGTGTGCTGCCGATATCGGCAGTCTCGGGCGCATCAAGGGACGCGACCTGGTCTGTCACGGTAATTGTCTGCCCGGCCAGTATCGTGTTGTCCTGACTTGCGACATAACGAATCTCGTAAGTTCCAGGCACCCCTGGCATCACAAGGTCAAGCGGAGCACCCTCACGGGTGTATGTGTAGTTCTCATACTGTCCGCCCGGGGCATCCACGACCGCGACCGTGATGTAATCGCGCTCAAAATTAGGCCCGGTCCATGCGACCGGGATCGTGGCCCCGACCGCAGCACTCTCGGGGATGTCCAACGTCGCCGTGACGGGCGTGATCTCGATTGCTTGTGTCGCCAGCACCTGTCTGGCGCTCTCTGTCAGGTACCGCACTTCGTAGGTGCCGGGCGTAATCGGCATCAAAAGCGAGGTCGGCGATCCCCCGTCGACATAGGCGTAGTTGATATATCGTCCGGCCGGGGCGTCAAGTTCATGAATCCCCAGATAGCTTCCTTGCTTTCCCGGTCCGGTCCAGCCGATATCGATCGTTGTTCCGGCGACGGCTGTCGCGGGCACGTCAAGCGCAACAATGGGCGCGGGCGCGGGCAGCAAGAGCGTTACCGTGAACGGAGCGTCACCTGACACCACAACGACATCTGCTGTTGTTGTCGCTTCAGTCCCGGTCGAGAGGACAAGGGCCTCGTAACGGCCAGCGGCAAGCTCCAGCTCCGGCGCGGCGATATTGCTGTTCTCGATCAATGGGTCCTCGCCGCCCACAGGGCGCACCGTCCATACCAGACCACTCTCGATCCTTTCGCCTGTACCTTCTGTTTCGGCAAGGAAGGTCACGGTTGTCGGCGCAGGCGGGGCGGCGACTGTGACCTGTTCAAGTGCATCGGCCAGCCCCACTGCATCTGCGGCGGCAATGAATTGCCCTCCGGTTGCATCGGCCAGACATGCAAGCTGATCTGCCGCTGCATCGTCGACATCAAACCCGATCACATGTGCCGTAAAATCGATGCCTGTTTGCTCCAGTTGCTGACCAACAGCGCAAGGGTCGGCTTCACATGTTTCAATGCCATCAGAGATCAGGATGACCGTCGCCTTGTCCTCGGTGTAGCGCAGTCCTTCGGCTGCAAAGATTACAGCGTCAGAGAGCGGCGTCTTGCCCTTCGGCGAAATGCCGGCCAGCGCATCCAGCACGGCATCGGCGTTATCGGGTCCCGGTGCGACCAAGGTTTCGATATCGCCACACTGACCACGTTCGCGGTGCCCGTAGGCCACAAGCCCAAGCTGGGTGGTTCCTTCAAGTTCACCAATCAGCCCGGTCAGTGCGCGCTGCGCGATGGTAATCTTGGCCTCACCGTCGATCTGGCCCCACATCGAACCAGACCCATCCAGAACGATGGTGGTCCGTGACTCCTGCGCCAGAACCGGTGTGGCGAAGGCGGCAATCAATGTCGTTACTGCCGTCAGTCGGGTGAAAAAAGACAAAAGCATTTAGTCCTCCTTGCAGGCAAAAGTCAGATCGACGCTGTAACTGTTGCCGGTCTGCCGATTGGTAAGGTCAGCCTGCAACGACACTGTATCGTCACCCAGGTCAAAGGCCGTTCCCGCAATTGGCGCGGCAACGATCTGATATTCACCTTTGTCCGTGGTGACTTCGACCGTGCCATTGCCTGAGGACCGCATCACGAAAACAGAGGCTTGCGCATCGCCCACATTCTCTTCGGTGCGCGCTTCAATTGCGTCGGGCTGGTTCCAATTACCGCAGAACAGGGGTTCATCAACGGTTTGATCGTCAATCGTGCCGGTCACCCGACCTGTGAACCCTCTGGTCACTGCCGAACGGGGTGCGCAATCAACCGTAATATCGACCTGCGCGCTTTCCTGACCAAAACTGGGGCCGGAAAAGATCGCCTGTGTATCGCTCACCTCCCACCGGGGATCATCGGGACCGGGGCGGAAACCCGCGTTGATCGCAATAGTGCGTCCGTCAATCGTCAGTGTGCCATCGGTCATTGCAGCGGGCGCAAAATGGTTGAACGTGAACACGACACCGTCGCCGTTGGCATCCGTGCTACTGCGATTGTCTCCGGCGCTGTAGACCATGCGCTGTTCAGCATCCCAGGAACGGCAATCAAGCGCCACCGAAAACGGCAGGCCATCGATTGTCCCGCGCGCCTCGCCCGGTACAGGGCTGTCCTGGGCGCAAGCTACGCCCGAAACAAACGACAAAACGAGGCCAGACAAGAAAATCGAACTGCGGGACATTGGTAATCTCTCCATGCAAATGCCCAACCACTGCACGCGCTATCAAACCCAACCGCAATAGTGTAAATGCCCTATCCGGAGCCAGTCTTGCTCAGCATCGACCAGATTGCGGATCGTGACTGAATCCCAAGCCGTTTCATTATAGCCTCTCCATGACGCCGCGCCGTATGTGGTGAGATATTCAGCCGCTCCGCGATCTGCGGGGACGGGACCCCCTGCATCATCAATTCCATCACCTCAATCTGGCGCTCCGTGAGGCCATAGCTTTTTGCGGTCTGTTTGAGATCGTTCGCGTGCTCTGCAATCTGACCATTGGTCGCAATCCAGGTCTGGTCTTGGCCGGGGACCGCAGGACCGGGCCAAAGCATTGTTTCCTTCGCAGCTGGCTGTGCGGCCTGATGCAAAACCTGCGCATCAGGCATCTGCCCGAGAGCGTCCGTAAGCGCCTTTTGCGCCTCGGCCCGTCGATCCGCCTCCTTAAATCCTGCCGAAAATGCGGGCAGGACCAGACGCAATAGCCCGATCGTGCGCTCGCCAGTGAACCCGGGATCCTCATCGCCCTCGAATCCAAACGCAAAGATCGCTTCCCCAAGCCGCAAAGGAACGCTCATGCCGATCACGTGATGCATGCCAGCCGGTGCAAAAGCATTCTTGAAATAGTCTGTCTGTTCAATCAGCTGGCGCATTTGCAGGCGTGATTCATGGCGGATTCCTGCGCCCATCTCGCGGCGGCGACGGTTAATCTCTTCCAACTCGGGATCCGACAGGACCACATTGCCAACCGCATCAAAGCCCTTGAAAACCTGTGCGAGGTAAGTCTCGATTTCGGGCCCTACGCCTTCTTTGACAAAGGACAGCTGCCCACCAAGAGTGGTTGACGCAAATCCGCGGCTTGCACCGATGATTTTGGCAAGAGACAAAAGGATACCGCGCACCGGCTCTTCTTGATCCAAGCGCTCGGTCAGCAGGGCAGTCTGCTGTTCGTGCAGTACATTCAACTGATGATCAGACAGGGTTACGACGGTCGACATACCCAAAGCCTAGGGGACATGAGCCGTGAAGAAAAGGCGAAGCCCGGCGCGGAAGCCACGCTTGTGATCACTCTTGCTTTTCGTTGATCGTCGCTGTGCGAAAGAAATTGCCGGCGCGCATCAGGGTGGTTGACCGATCAGGAATCGCAACGGCAAACCGCCCGGTCGCCCGGACCGGGATTGCGGTCTCGGTGCCCTTGAATTCGAAGGTATCTTCGGTGCCTGCACGCAGCCAATGACGAATTTCGTGGTGCAGTCCCGTGCCGGCCAACAGGAAATGTCCCTTGATCAGACCATCCGCGATTTCCGTTACCGTGACAGTCCCCGCGACAGCCTGCGGGAACACCGTTTCGCTGTCCCCGGTGAAGGCTTCCTGCCAGGGGATGAAATTGTAAAAGGTACCGCTGTATGCCGAAAACAATGGGAAAAATCCCGCACGCTGTAAGCCGGCAAGCTGCACAGGATAGGTGCGCCCGGCCTCGAGGTCTTGCGGGGCGACAGGGACCTCAAGGTGAAGGGTTGCGGTGCCATTGGCAGGCCAGCCACCCCATCCCGTATGGGCCACGGCAAACCCGTCAAAACTGCCCGTCAGTGTCGGAATTGATGGCGTGTAGAGGGACAGGATCGTTGTATCACGGTCGTTTCCGGTGGTCAGAGGGTCAACACAGACTTCACCACGCATCGTACGCGGACCGGCCTGCAATGACATATAGCCCGTTGAATGGTCCGCAGGCAGTTCGCCTCCCATCAGCGAGGGTAGCAGGGCGGCCATGGTATCTGATGGCATGTCTTCCGTGCCAAAAGCCTGTCCGATCTGGTCCAGCGCGCCCCACATCCGTGGGTTGGCGATTGCCAATATGTCTTCTTGATTGCAGCTACATCCACCAGCGGGCGCGATGCGCGAGGGCGCAAGTTCCACCTCGCGGTCAGGCCAGAGATAGGGTTCCGGGCTTGGGGCGGTGTCAGGGGCACGGGTCCTGTGCGATTCGATGACAGCCGTGACCGTCAGCGGGCCGGGGGCCAGAGCGACGATCTTTTGCCCGTCGAGTTCGGCATTCGCAGAGGTCACGAAATAGAGATTGTCGGCTTCGGCTTCGGTAAATCCGACAAGGTCGATTTGGGCTTCTTCTCCGACCTCCAGACAGGCGGGCACTTCGATATCGACCGGTTCGAACCCGACACGCAGCGTATAGCTATAAGTGGCTGCCTCATCGGGCGAGGGTGGCACGTTGACGACCCTGACGTAACCGGCGTCGAATTCGCCGTCTGCAAGTGTCAGGTAGCTATGTTCAAGCCCGTCAATCACCTTATGTTCGAACACAAGTCGCAGTTTCTCTGGCTCAGGTGCCAGCTCGACTGAAATGCGCGCAAGCATCAAACGGTCGTGTTCCGGCAGTCTCTTGTCATAGTCCAGCGTGACATATTCCAGCAAAACGGGGTCGGCGGCAAATGTCGAAAGGCGCCGCAAAATGTCCTCATGGTCAGAGACGCTCGCCGATTGGCGAATGATCGGAGAGGCGATCTCCGTGTACAACAGGTCCTGCTCACTATCAAAGGCGCGCCAGGTTCCCGCTGGTCCAAAATCGCGCGGTGCGCGAAAATTCATTTGGGCGATAAATCGTGGGAATGCCTCTGGAAAGGACCAACCTTGGGGCATCCTTTCGTAGAGATAGTCGATGCCGTGCATTTTGGGGTCGTTCAGCTTGCCAAAATCTGCAAGATAACCGACACGATCAGGCGATCCCGTTTCACGTCCGACAAACCGCAGGAAGGCGCTTTTGCCATAGCCATAGGAAAAGCCGTCGAGGGTTTCGCTCTTGTCGTCAAAGGGTTTGTCAAGCCGCATGGCTGAAGGTCTACGCGGCGAAAAACCCCGCCTGATATTCCACGCATTGCCCACGGCACGGGCCACCGCCTCTTCCAGCCAGTGGACCTGATCCAATCCATTCAGTCGCGTGTGCAGAAGCTCATGCGCGACGACACCACCGGACAAAGAACCGTAGACATCCCTGTCGATCTGAAACGCGAGGTCGCCCAGTTGCGCAATTGTCCCGGGACTCAAACCAAGCGCGGCATTTTCTTGCGTCGGTTCTGGCCCGGACGCCGAAAAGACGTCGGTTGCATTTGACGTAGGCAGGGTCATTTCAGCGGTGCCGCCGAAGTATTCTACATATCCGGCTGCGCCGGGAACCGCGCTTTCATCCAGTCGGATCAGGCGGCGACCGTCCAGCCGCTCGAGGTCGGACGTCGGAAATCCCAGCGACGACAGCCAAGCATCCGCATCCTTTGCCATATCCGACACCAGTAGGGCATAGCCTTCCAATGCCCGTGCCTCGAACCCGCCAAGTTCGCCTGACACACAGCCGATCGTGGCCGAATTGCATTTCACGGCGAACGCATCGTTGGCCACTGTAAACCCAGTGTCGCGCAGCCCATCCTCGGTTGTATCCTGTGCAAGGGCCGCGCTGCCCACATGCAGGACGCCAGCGAGCAAGGCAATGTAGCAAGCTTTCATCTGATCCGCACCTTCATTTCCTGCAACACGGCCATCTCGGGAACCTGTACGTACTGGACTGTGTAGTCGCCCGGCGTCTGTGGGGCCGTGATGGCCATTTCATCAAGACTGCCCCGTTCGGATGACCAGATCCAACCATCCCCACCGTCGGACAGGGCAACCCTGTCATTCGCGGCGTCGGGCACCTGAGGCAGTGTAACGGCAAAAACCGTCCCCGGTCGCGCGGCCAGACCCAATGTCAAGGGCGCCAACGTGCCTTGGGTGTCAGGTTGCTGGTCATTCGATGCAACATCGGACTTTGCCTCAGGTTCTCGCGTGCGCGCCAGGACAGCAGCTATCAGGCTTTTGTTTGAAGGTGACAACGTCAATGCGGCTTGCGCCGTTCCCCCCTCGGGCAGTGTCAACCGCTGTTCCGCTGCTGCATTGCTGTCCAACTCCCAAACGGTCACGCGGTACTGTCCAGCAGGTAAATCAAAGCGCATTGACGACATCGCACCATGCTGCTCGGCCAACAGAAAATCGCCATCACCCTCTATCACCCAACGCGTATCACCTGCGGGTGGGCCAAGTTCAAAGCTTTCAGCGTCAAGAACCGAGATGCTCAACTCGAGAGGCGCCGCGGTGGCGGCGCTGGCGATAAGCGTTGCGAGTGAAACGAGGCCAAGGCAGCGAAAATGACGAAACATGAAAGAAGTATGCTTCACAGGAATGAATGTCGGTATGGGTCATACGCCCTAGGGTCAGGGCGTTGCACAGAAAAGCGGGTTTTTCGGAGTCGGAAAAACCGACACAAAAGATGCCATCCGTTGGCGTTGAGACTGGGCATCGCTGGGAGACCAAGTCTGGGGGCATCTCAGTTGGTGTCTGGTATGTTTCATAACGCCCGAAAAAATCTAACCATTCCGCTACCGGTATGCATTGAAATGTACCACAATTTCTCCGGGAAGCGTACCACCTACCACTTGCTTGATCGGGACGACTGGCCCGGCAGCCGGTAGATAGCTGGCAATTTTGCTCGCAGTTTCCAGATCAGAGGCAAACCCATAGCTAATGTAATAATTCTCTGCTTCTGGCCTTGCATCCCTTTCAACATGCACCCGGAAGCCGTCATCTCGAAGTTGTGAGGCAAATATGTTTGCCGCCGCTTCCATGCCACTGATGTCGGGGTCCACCACAAACGTAATCCTGCCCGCCTGCGGCACTTCGCCGGCAGATGACTGCCAATCGGTCGACATGTAGTCACTTCCATCTGCTGCAATGCTGCTGACCCGCCAAACAGCACCGTCACTTTGGAACATGTCGACTGTTAGAAGCCCTGAACCGTTCGCAACGGCAACGTACTCGTCATCTGTGTCGGTTTCACCAAGCTCTGGTAGATTCGCGACTTCGACCAAGACTTCGGGTGCCGAGGTATTCCAGATCAACTCAATTCCAGTTGATCCAACCTCGGCGAACGTAATCGCAGGCGCTGTAAGTAGATCCGGTGCCAACTCAATTGATATCGTCTTTTCGGCTGCGGCAGGCAGTTCTGGCGTGGCTTCGGCAAACCAATAAGCTGCTTGCCTCAAATTCTGAGGGATCCCATCGCCGGTCTCGAACAACAATCCCAGGTTATATTGCGCCCGTGTGTGCCCGCGGAGCGCAGCACGCGTGTACCAAAGCTGCGCTTGCTGCGCATCCCTTGGTCTCCCAAGTCCGGCGTCATACATGATCGCCACATTAAACTGCGCCTCGGCCAGCCCGAGTGTCGCCGCCTGAAGATACCAGTCAAGCGCCATATCTTGGTCGCGTCCTTGGCCGTACCCACGATCTGCGAGCAAACCCAAGCCCAACATCGCTTCAGCGGAGCCTTCGCGCGCCTCTTCAAGCCAGCGTTCCTGCGCCGTTATGAAGTCACGGTTTTCAAATGCATCTGCGCCGGTGCCTTGCGCCCGGGTCAAAAGCGGGCACAAGGCAACCAAAGCAGCCAATGGGAGCGTGAAATGTCTCATTAGCGCCAGCTAATCTCGACGACGCGGTTCTCTTCTTCGGCAACACCATCCGGCGTTGCGACCTGCAGTTCGCTGTTTCCGCGACCCAGAACCTGTAGCCGTTCAATTGGTATTCCACGATTGTTCAAAGCAGTCGCTACTGCTGTCGCGCGTTGCAATGACAGGTTCAGATTTTGACTTGGGTCGCCCACTTTGTCTGCGCCGCCTGCGACAATCATCACAAATGGATCACCCTCGCGGAACGTACGCACCGCACGATCAAGCGTTTCCGCCTGATCTGCACTGATTGCGGCGCTGCCAGATTCGAAATAGACCTTTAGCCATGGTGTTTCTTGCGTTTGCGCAACAGCTGGTGTTGCCTCAGTGGCGGTCTGCTGCGCCAAAACAAGTCCGGGGGTAGCGATAAGGCTGAGAGCAACCATCAGTGATTTAGCTTTCTGGATATTCATCGATTTTGTTCCTTCGATTGAGAGTTTGGGTGGAGGTAGTTAGGGGCTGCCTTGTGTTGCCGGGGTCATTGCTGCATCGGCAACCAACACGTCGATACGTGCGATTTCGTCTTTGGGTGCAAACCATGTAAGATCGACCAGGGAGGCGCCATAGCGGTCAGCAAGTTGACCGGCAGCAACAGCATCCCGGGCACGATAGAACCGCACTTGGTTTGACGTGATGGCAATTTCTGAGGGCCTAAGTTCAAAACTGTCGGGGCGCACGTTCCTCATCATATCTGCGACGACATATGATCCCTCACTGCTTGATTGAACGGCGAATGTAACTTGTCCAAAAGAAGGAAATGTCGGCCTACAGTCCTTGCAAATGAAGGGCATAGATGGTGCGGCTTGTTGCAGCATGCTTGGTCGCGTCATCGGAACATATGCGTCTGTCATCACCTGAGAGACGGCCAGAGAATTGCGGGGCGTTTTCGGTACAGTTAACGTCGGCGCGCGATCCATCATTGATGGTTCAATTCGCGCAGGCAACGTCATGAAAGGCTTTGACGGACCTGCCGGCAAAACCGGTCTGGGCGGTGCTACATTCGATAATCGGGTGACCGTTACACTTGCTTCGGCGTCTGGCACGCTTACCGAGATGGCGTTAATCGCAGCGGGAATTCGCAATTCTACCAATGGCTGGTCGACAACCGCAAATGTGGGGGTTGGTGCTGTGAATGAAGCATCCCATGTCATAAGGGACCCAAAAAGAAAAATGCCGATGGCAACACATGATCGAGCGACAAGCGCACGGTTCTGGCGACGTTGACACTGTTGCTCACGTGCAGTCAGTTGTATGCGCTCGATCCAGGTCGTTCTGGCAGCGTGCGCCGCAGTGCGATGCATTATTGGTGAAAGTGCCCTTCCGCGCGGGCGATACCTACGAACGGGACGAGAAGGATGACGTACGGACTGCAGACTTTTCTGTAATTGCCAGGTCGTTTTAACAGCCTGCGGCTTTTGAAAACCAAACCAAGGCAAAATTGCGGAACCCCAGCCCGCGTCGTCGGTTAATTGTGCAGCAAGTGCCGCATTCTTGCCGCGCACAAAAAACTAAAGGATGAACGAAATGCTGGGTTATGCTCTTATTTTTCTTGTTACGGCACTGATCGCCGCTTTGTTTGGATTTGGCGGGATCGCCTCGGCCTCCGCCGGGATCGCCCAAATCCTGTTTGTGATCTTCCTTGTGTTGTTCGTGGCAACCCTGATCATGCGAGCGCTGCGCAATTGATCACTGTCCCGCCCCCAGCAAGGAAAGGAACAATCATGACACATGCACTGAACATCGCGGCACGACCCAGAGACATCTCGACCGGTTTGTGCGCACTCGAAGAACACGAGCGCGTTGCACAACAGTTGCATGCATTGGTTTGGATTGACGCTAAACAGAACAACCCGGTGACAGAGGGTCTTGCCACCGCGCGGTCAGCATTTCACCAAAAGGCAGCCGGGATGCTCAAAGCTCTTGTGGCGTGATTGCAATGAGCCCCGCGCATATAGCTGCGCGGGGACATCTGTCATTTCAATGTGGCCGTTGACGCAAAAAACATGGCCTGACTGACAGCGGATTGCACCTGTGCCTCGTGAAAAGGCTTGGAGATCAGAAACGCAGGCTCTGGCTTGTCGCCCGTCAGCAGGCGTTCCGGGAAGGCCGTAATGAAAATGACCGGCACGTCCATAATGCCCAGCAGATCATGAACAGCATCAATCCCTGACGAATTGTCCGCCAATTGGATGTCCGACAAAATCAGGTCGGCATTGCCATCGCCGCCCATTTCGACAGCTTCCTTGTGGGTGCGTGCAACACCGATGACCTCGTGCCCCAGCCCTGCAACGATGGCCGTCAGGTCGGCTGCGATGATCGGCTCGTCTTCGATTATCAGAACGCGGCCCTGCACGCTGGTGGCCAGCTCTGCGTTGGCAACACTGATCAGGCGCCTGACCTCTTCCACATCGATTTGGATAATCTTCGAGATATGGTCGATGCTGAAGTCTTCTATTGTACGCAGCAACAACGCTTCGCGCGAGTTCGCTGTCAACTTTGCCAACAGGCCTTGGGCACGGCTCCGCAAAGCATCGTCCGAGTCTGCCAACTGTTGACCCGATGTAACCCAGATCGCATGGAAACACTTGAATAGGTTTACCTTTGTCGGGTCACCATTTTCAAAAGCCGTGCGATCCTTCAGAATGGCTTCCAGAGTGGCGATGGTATATTGATCACCGCGTGCCTGCGACCCCGTCAGGGCGCGGGTGTAGCGCCTGAGGTATGGCAATTCAGCCGCGATCAGATCGGACAGGTTCGCCTCCGCTTCAGTATCGTTCATCTTCTGTCCTTTTTTCAGTTATCCTTGGAACCGAACGCAAGGGATCGCAGTTGGTTCCCGTGATTGTGTAATATTTACGGTGAAAGATGAGGCTCAAGGCGACATGGCAAGCGACATAGATCCCAAACAGCAAAGAATTGCGCGTCTGATCGATGAAAATCTCAAGCAAGTCTTTTTAGAATTGGAACGCGACGAAATGCCTGATCAGATCGTTGATCTGCTGAACGTTCTGCGTGTGCAGGATGCTGAAATCAAGGGCAAAAAATGAGCGAACCTGACCCCAAAGACGAACTGGTCACGCATCTGCCAGCACTGCGCGCCTTTGCGCTCAGCCTGACGCGCAACCGTGCGACAGCCGATGATATGATGCAGGATACAGTCCTGAAAGCATGGTCCAACATGGATAAATTTACGCCCGGCACAAACATGCGAGCGTGGCTTTTCACCATCCTGCGCAACAATTTCTAAACAAGCCGCCGCAAATTCAAACGCGAAGTCGCCGATATCGACAATGCATTTTCTGACCAGATGTCCGTCAAGCCCGACCATGACGGGCGCTTACAGATGCAGGACTTCAAGGTGGCCTTTGACCAATTGCCCGATGAACAACGCGAAGCACTCATCCTCGTCGGCGCGTCAGGCTTTTCCTACGAAGACGCCGGAGAGATGTGCGGCGTCGCCACCGGAACAGTCAAGAGCCGCGTCAACAGGGCCCGCGCACGCCTGATTGAACTGCTGCACCTAGATGATGATGACGCGCTGGAATTGACCGACAATGCGACAATGGCGGTTGTCGGCACGCCCGGACTACCCTCTTGATACAAAATCACTGGTACAACAGCCTGCGTGTACAGATCGTGCTGCTTCTTACACTGGCGCTTTTGCCGTTGGGCGCGGTCGCGATCTATCAGACCGACAGGGTCGCGAAAGAATCCGAACATAATGCCGAACTTGCCCTGCTGGCACTGACAGAGCAGGCCGCCCAAGGCGAGGAAGCGACAATCGAACGGGCATTTGGTGTTGGACGGTTTCTTGCGACCATCGCCGGGCAACTAATTGCCAACCCCGCACTCTGCACCTCTTATCTTGAACAGTTTGCGGATGGCGTCGAGTCTTACAGCGTCATCGGGGTTCTGCCAAAGTCTGGCATATTGGCCTGTTCGTCATCCGGTGGGGCATATGACGTCACGCAGATACCAATTCTCATGGATGCTATTGCGGCCCAAAAGCGCAACATCGTGGTTGTTCAGGATGCACCGCTCAGCGGCACATCTGTTTTTGTGGTATTGGAGCCCTATCGGATCGCGGGTCGATTTGCGGGCTTTGTGACGATTTCAATCCCGCACAACGGTGTGCCGGACACGTCGCAGGATCTGACCGATTTGGGGCTTCAGGAACTATTTACTTTCAATGCCGATGGCAATCTTCTGACAGCGCGGGGCGACATGCAGGAAGCTGTTGCTGAACTGCCCGCCGATCGGTTATTACAGGACCTCGGATCGTCCGCCGGCTTTGCCTTCCGGGGCCAGAATGCGCTTGGGGAAAGGCGCACCTACACCGTTGTGCCTATTTCTGACAGCTCCGCCAACGTGCTTGCAGTTTGGCGCGGCAGCGACGGTGTGGCAAGCAATGCCACCGTCTTTGTGCGCCCTACGTTGTTTCCGGTATTGATGTGGGTCGCAAGTATGTCCGTTGCCTTGCTGTCAATCTACCAGCTGGTTCTGCGCCCGATTTCGCGATTGCGTAAAGACATGGACGCGTTCGCCGAAACCCGCGCCATCGCGCCCCCTGCCCGCGCGCACTCGGAACCAAGTGAGTTTCAATCCCTCAAAGCCAATTTTGCACGCATGTCGCATGATATTGTCCTGGACGAGGCAGAGCTTGAAAATTCGCTGCGCGAAAAGAACGTTCTGGTCAAAGAAGTGCATCATCGGGTCAAAAACAATTTGCAACTGATTTCCTCGATCATGAACATGAAAATCCGCACAGCACAGCATGATGAAACAAAGAACGTCCTTGGACGTCTGCAAGACCGAATCCTCAGCCTCGCCATGATTCACCGCGACCTTTATCAGTCGCAGCATGGCGGAATGGTGAATGTTGGCACGTTGGTTGCGGAAATCGTGCAAAAGTCACTTGAGGTCGCAGTCACCTCCGATGCCGATGTCGCACTTTCCACCGACATCGACCCCGTGCTGCTTTTTCCCGACCAGGCCTTGCCACTGTCGCTACTAACAGCTGAAGGCATGACCAACGCAATGAAATATCTGGGCGCGCAGAGCACCGAAAGGCCATGGCTGAAAGCAACCCTGAAGCAAAGTGGCGATACTTGTGTCTTGACGCTGGCAAACTCGGTCGGTGATGTGAAAACGGCTGAAAGCACCGGGCTTGGCGCGCAGTTGATCAGCGCGTTCGGTATCCAACTGGGGGGCAGGATCGACACCGATGAAACCGCAGAAAGCTATACACTGACGGTCACCTTCAAGGTTGCGGACTTTGAACCTGAAGCACGCGATTTCTGATCATGACAGCGCATGGCCCAGGATTCGACTTTCTACTGGCGGCAAGAGAAGTTTCCTTGAGTTCGAGCGCGCCTTCAAGAGGGCAACAGCTGAAATTCATACCGGTTTCAGTATCTTTGGCCCGACCGCAAGGACCTGCTGAAATAGCAGACCGATCTGCTTGTGCCGCATCTGTTTCCGCAGCCGCAACCTTGCCCGTCAGCTTGCCAAAGGGGCACGCGAAAATCTGCAATTGTCGCTTATCCTGATCCTGCCAGCCGCACCGGAAGAAATCGCTTTCGACGCAGACCTCGGCGGTGATGCCGCGCGAGACTGTACAGGATTAACGGTTCCTGAGCCTTCTGTATCTGTGGTTTGCTATGTTGCCCCCGTCAGCCGCCTTCGCCGAGGTTGCTGACGGGGCGGTGTATGGCATCCCCGGCGTGCCCGACGAAATGGTCTGGCCCGACAAGCCCTTATATATCGTCAGCCCCCAGATCAGGATCGGGATTGCAATAATCCCGCCTATCGGCCCCCAGAACCATAGCCAGAAAACAAGCGACAAAAAGATCAACAGTGGATTGACCGATAGTCTTTTGCCCACAAGCGTGGGCGTCACAATCTGCAATTCTGTGCCGTTCATGGCCAGATAGGTGGCCGCTGGCAAAAAGCTGACAGCACCATCAAACAAGACGATACCCGTCACGAGCAACATGGCGATCATCGCTATCGGCCCAACATAGAGCACAAAGTTCAAAGCAAGGGCCAGGACACCCCAAAGCACAGGTTGATAGCCGTGATCGTAAGCACATAGCGCGAGACTTGTTTGCCAGCATCGCGCAGTTCATCTTCGCCAAACCGTTTGAATGTCTTGCTTGTCCATTCGTAGATGGCGTTGCGCGACATCAAAAAGAAGTACAGCGTACCGGTGAAAATCAGGAACTGCGCTGCAAATTGCGGTGCCACGAACAGCGCATCCGTGACAGAGGGCATCGCCACGGCCCCCCGTTCACTGTCACTGCCCGCAGGCTCTATCGCTTGCGCCACATCATCGGTCATCTGTTCGACCCCGCGCAGCATACGTTTCAACTCGAAAATCGAGGATCGCAGCTCGTCCCGGATAACAGGTGCCTGACTAAACACCTGTGTCACGTAGGGCTCGATCGCGAGTACAAAAATCAGGATGGTCAGGATCGCCAGCGCAACAGAAATAAAGGCAGCCAAAGCGGGCGGCACACGCAGCCGGTCCCAGAAGTCGGACAATGGCGTCGGCACAATACCTAGTAACAACGACGCGACGATGGGCGCGAAAATATCCTTTGCCTGATGATGTACGGCAAAGACCACGAAAATCGTGAGAATGGTCAGGCAAATAGTCGGGACGGTCCGCTGCGGCATGAAATTTTCTTTCGCCAGTTAACGTGCCGCCCTCAAAAGCGTTCCACTATTTTTCGGAACGCTTTTCGATGCTGTGCGTTAGTCCACGAACCCAGGAAAAGGAGAATGACAATGTCAGCACCGCAAACAAATGTCGAAAAACAAGCCAAAAGGCACAGGTTTCCGCTGCTTGGGATGGGCGGCGTCGTGATTTTGGCGGGTTTGCTCTTTATCGCCCTGTTGACGTGGACCGCCTATAATGCGGACGATGCGCAGGCACCTGCGCCAGCGACGCAAGCCACTCAATAACGGATCGACCCGCGACGCGTGATTTCGCGTCGCGGGTCGCCATGCATTTAACCGGGCTCATCTTCAATTAAATAACGCCGCCTGACACTACTCTTCCAGTTCAAGCGGGGCTTTGATTTGAGCGTGGACCTGCCAGAAACCAGATAATAAAACCGATGATGGGCAGAACAAGAACAAGAAGAGTCCAGATAACCTTTGCTCCGACAGAAACCCTTGCGCTGATAATCGAAATGATCGCCCAAAGATTCAGGGCCAAGACAATAATTCCGCCTATGCCAGCATATTCCATCTTACAATCCTCCACATGGGTTGGTTTATTCAGTCCCAACCCATAGTCCGCGAAAAGGTTCCACAAGGATTTGAACAAGAACCGCGATGTCTCTTGTTGGGAGTGTGTGATCGACATGCAAACGCGTGACGGGGTTCACGACAGCGGGACACAGTGAAAGGACAACAAGATGCATACCGCGACGCGGCAAGTTCGGACGGACAACTGAATGGGCAAGGGCGCACTACTTTTGAAGCTGCTACAGGATGTCAGGGCAAGCTATTGGTTCTTGCCATCGATCCTTGTTCTGCTTGGGCTGGTTTTGGCAAGTGCGATGCAGTGGGTCGATCGTAACATCGCGATGTTGCCCGTCGGCCTGCCAGCCGACGTCATTGCGACACAAGCCGAAGGCGCACGATCCCTGCTTGCCGTGATCGCCCAGTCAATCATTGGTGTGACCGGGGTTATGTTCTCGATGACGATTGTCGCGGTTTCGTTTGCCTCCGGCAACTTCGGCCCGCGCCTGATCGAGAACTTCATGCGGGACCAAGGCAATCAATGGAGCCTTGGCATTCTGATTGCCACCTTTGTCTACGCTATCGTCGTGCTGAGTTCGGTTCTGGACGGGGTCACCGGCGGAGTCACAGAATTTGTGCCGCAATATTCGCTGTTGGTCGCGCTGGGGCTGACTTTGCTTTGCGTCTTTACCATGATCTATTTCGTCCACCATGTGCCCGAAACAATCAACGTCAGCAGGATTTCCGCCAGTTTGGGCACCCGGTTGGAGGCGCAACTGCGCGGCTTGATTGATGCACGATCCGACCCGCATGAACCGGTTGATTGGCCAACCCGCGCGGCATCCGTCCACGTCAATTCGGTGCGTTCGGGCTATATCCAGACCTGCAATTTCGAGCGGTTGCATGATTTGGCCGACACGCACAACTGGTACATAGAGATGGAGCCAGCCATCGGTGATTTCATCAACACTGAAACTCATGTCTTTGCGGTCTGGGCCGGCGATGCGTTGACAGATGCGCAAATCACTGACCTGCAAGACTGCTTTGCCGTCGGGATGGAGAGGACAGAAAACCAGAACCCATCATTTCTGGCACATCAACTGGTCGAGATGATTGCACGCGCGCTGTCGCCGGGGGTCAATGACCCTTACACAGCGCTGGACTGCCTGAACCGGCTTTCCGCAGCCCTGACAGTTGCATCGGTCTATGACGGGGGCCTTGACGGGATGAACACCGGACGTGTGCGCCATCAAGTACTTGATTTTGAAAGGTTATTCTCAGTCACATTTCCCCAGTGTGCGCAATATATAAAACCCGATGATCTGACGCGAAAACACGCGCTTGGACTGCTCGAGCAGCTTGCTGCTGTCGCCCGCACTTCGGACAAATCGGTCATATCTGCCGAAATAGAGCAGCTTTCCAGTTATGATGGAGCGACGGAGCGATGAAACGGTTCATCTAGCTCCACATCAAAAGCTAAACCCGATCAGCAGCGCCCAAAACCTGACACCAAGTCCCGCCCAGCTCAATCTGATGCGGCTGGCTGATAGGTTCTATGTCGGTCAACTTGGCGCGTAGGAACTCACCGCGCTGTCTTTCACATTTCCGGTTAGCTCTCTGTCTCTCGTCTTGCCATCCGGCTTGGTGCGGGGGCCTCATCGATAGTGTCCCGCAACGCCGACCGCAGCGGAAACCGAGAAAATTTTGGAACCATCTGGTGATCTGTGTGTTGGGTCTGTGTCACGGGTCGCAACAGCGGCACGTCAAATGAAAACAGGCTGGCGCACTGCGAAATTCTCGATGGGCGCGGCCAACGACCGAAAGGATATGCAGATGAATTGGGACCAGATCGAAGGCAAATGGAAACAACTTTCAGGCAACATCAAATCCAAATGGGGCGACCTGACGGACGATGAAATCGCCGAGATTGACGGCGACCGTGATGCCCTGGAAGGCAAGATTCAGGCCAAATACGGCAAGTCAAAAGAAGAAGCCAAGCAAGAGGTCAGTGCGTTTATCGACGCGCTATGACGGCAGGCTCCATAAGTGCGGCTTTTCTTTTGCTTCAAAAGGCCAAGGTAAGAAAGCTATAGTATCTAATTGGAAACGCCGGGCGATGTTTATCTGCCCGGCGTTTCGTTTTTGTTTTTCCGGTCGGGCCTGGCAACAGTCGCTTCAAATGATCGGCGTTCATGGCTGACATTTGACGTCAAGACATGGAAATATGCATAACGCTCGCGCACTCTCTGCGGATCAACTCTGGCCAACGCGTAAACCATGGTTCATGCTCGATCAGCGTCCAGAGGGTAATAAGATGATGCGCAGTTTGCGGGCACGGCTGGCAGTCGGGGCAGCGATGATTGGATTGATTGCCGTGCTGGCCAGTGGTCTGACCGTTCGGGGCATGACCCAGATGTCGGCGCAGGTGCAGGTTGCCGTGACCACTGAAAAACGGATCGCGCGATTTTCAGGTTTGGCCAGCCAGATCAGTTCTCTGATTGTCGTTCTTTATGAAGTCGCGCAGCGCGGTGTCACGGCCGATTTGCGCGAAGCAAGACTGGAGGGGTTGAAAGACAACATCCGCCGCAACTTTGCAGAGATCAGAAAGGAGCTGGATGCCGATGTTGGCGCGGCCGATCAATCTGATCTGGATGAACAGTCACGCCGCGCCACCCAAAGCATCGGCATAGCCCGTATGGAAGCGCTGTTCGAAACCACTTTGGAACAGTTTGAAACCGCCGTCGAAGAAACGCCGCCCAACCAGCGTGCCGCCCGGCTGCAAGGCCAGATCAATGCCTTTTCGATGGGGTTTGACCCGCTCCTGAACAGTGCAATCACCTACGAACGCCGCACCCGCGAGGCGGCGATTGCACGCGTTGCGGAATTGCGCGACAGCCTGACGCAAGCTGCCTTTGCGGTGGCGTTATTGGCGATTTTTCTTGTCTCGGGGTTCTACTTTTTTCTGGTACGGCCCCAACTGTCGCGGCTGGATCAATTGCGCAATGCCTCTGCTGAGATCGGTCGTGAAAACTTTGCGGTTGCCCTGCCGGACGCACAACGCGACGAAATCGGGCAGCTTTTTGCGGCGACCAACCAGATGGCCGCCTCTCTGGCTGACCGGCGCGCCGCTGTGAACCGCGAATGGGACCGCCTGAATCAGACAATTGCCGAGAGAACCGAAGCATTGCGCACCGCAAACCAAGCCTTGTCCCAAAGAGATGAGGACCGTCGCCGGTTCTTCGCTGATGTCAGCCATGAATTGCGCACGCCCCTGACGGTGATTCTTATGGAAAGCGAGTTGGCGCTCAAGTCCGGAGCCGCTGCCGACAGCCCGCTGGGCATTATTCACGAACGCGCACGCCGTCTGAACCAACGCATCGACGACTTGCTTCGGATCGCACGGTCAGAGGCAGGCAAGCTGACGTTGGAAGACACTGCCTTTGCATTGGACGCTGCCGCGCTAGCTGCCGTGTCTGACATGCGCAGTCTTGGGCAAAATGCCGGCGTTGCAATTGAAACCGCCTTTGCCGCCGATACCATGGTTCAGGGCGACCCCAACTGGACCCGGCAAGTGATCACCGGGTTGATCGAAAACGCGCTCCGCCACGCGGCCAAGGGCGGCCTGATCCGCCTGACGGTCGACACGACAGACGATACCGCCCGCGTTCACGTCGTTGACAATGGCCCGGGCATAGCGGCCAGTGAACTGCCGCGGATGACAGAGCGTTTTGCCCAGGCCGCGAACGGGGCCACAAAATCGGAAGGGTTCGGTATTGGGCTGTCGCTGGCCAACTGGGTGATGACGCAGCAAGGGGGGCAACTCAACATCGAAAGCCCCACGCCTGAACCGTTCCGTCTGGGCGCTGCAACCGGAACTAAGGTGACGCTTTCACTGCCTTTGGCGCAGGTCTAGCATGGCTATATGACCCAGACTGCAATCTTGATCGTCGATGACGACCCCGAAATCACAAGTGCCCTGGCCCGTGGTTTGCAGATGCACGGCTATGACACAGCAACGGAAAGCACCGCGGAAGGTGCCGAACGCCGCTTTGCGGACCCTATGATTGCTGCCGCGATCATTGACGTGATGATAGGGCAGGACAGCGGCATTGATCTGGTCAAACGGTTGCGCGGTGCGGGGCATCATAAACCAATTCTGATGCTATCCGCCTTGTCCGAAGTTGACGACCGCACTGCCGGGCTACAGGCCGGGGCCGATGACTATGTGGTCAAACCCTTTGCATTTGACGAATTGGTTGCCCGTCTGAAGGTCCAGCTTCAGCGTGCCGCCAAATCCATTTCACAGCCCTGCCAGCTTGACCCGGTGTCACGCACTGTGCAGGGCCCAACGCAAACTGCGCAACTGACCGAACGGGAGTTCGACCTGTTGGCGATGCTGCATGAGAAAGCAGGCACACCCATTTCGCGCGGCGAGATTTTTGACCAGCTTTGGGCGAACGAAGGGACATCATCGGAAAATGTGGTTGATGTCTACATTGGCTATCTGCGCAAAAAACTCGATCCGGCCGAAGATTTTCGCATGACAATCAAGACGATACGCAATCGTGGCTTTGTGCTTGAATACCTGCCCTGACGGGCTGTTTCTTATTTTTTCTTAGAACATAAAGTTTGACTGAATCACGCATTAATATGCATCTTCAGAGCGTCAGATGGAGGAGAATATCATGGCTTGGACAAAACCAGTGATCCGCGAAATCGAATGCGGCATGGAAATCAACATGTACGGTCCCGAGAACGACGACCGCACAAACGAAGACCTGTTTTAAGAACGACTGCGCGGGGGACCCTGATGGTATTCCGCGCATCTATTCTTGGGGCTGCTGCCGGAGGTGGCCTGCCGCAATGGAATTGCGGCTGCCAGAATTGCAATCTGGCAAGACGCGGCGAAATCCCTGCTCAAAGTCAATCTTCGGTCGCCGTCAGCGCAAATGGTGCGGACTGGGCCATTTTGAATGCGTCCCCCGACATTCGCGACCAGATGGCAAGAACTCCCCCCTTGCATCCAACTGACCTGCGGGTCAGCCCCTTGAAGTCCGTGCTGCTGACCAATGGTGATATTGACCATGTGGCAGGTTTATTGACCCTGCGCGAACAGCAACCTTTCAACCTGTTCGCCACGCACGACATCCACGAGGTTATTGCCGCCAATCCGATTTTTTCGGCGCTCAAGCCCGATATCGTGATCCGCCGCACCATCGCCCTGAATCAACCATTTGAACTTGTCACCGGGGTTGAGGCCACGCTGTTTGCCGTGCCGGGGAAAGTGCCGCTGTATCTGGAAGGCGACGAGGTACAGACCGACCTTGAAGGCGAACAGACCGTCGGCGTGCATCTGAAAACGGACGCGCATGATGTGTTCTACATCCCCGGATGTTCTGCGCTGAAACCCGACCTGCGGGGCAGGCTTGATGGCGCTGATATGGTGATGTTTGACGGCACACTCTGGCAGGATGACGAAATGCTCGCCGCCGGTCTGAGCCAGAAAACCGGCAATCGCATGGGCCATATGTCCATGTCGGGGCCTGATGGATCAATGGCCGCCTTTGACGGACTGAACATTGGCCGTAAGGTATATGTGCATATGAACAACTCTAACCCGGTGTTGCGCCCTGCCTCTGATGAACGCGCACAGGCCGAGGCCACCGGATGGACAATCGCGCAAGACGGGATGGAGATCGCCCTATGACACAAACCAAAGCAGAATTCGAAGCCCGGCTGCGCCAGATCGGAGCTGAACGCTATCATGACAAACATCCGTTTCATCATCTGCTCCACTCAGGGGGCTGCACCCCTGATCAGGTCCGCGCATGGGTCATCAATCGCTATTATTATCAGTCACGTATTCCCATGAAGGACGCGGCTTTCATGAGCAGGGTCGAGGACCCCGCCCTGCGCCGCGCGTGGCGATCCCGCATCGAAGATCATGACGGCACGACTGAAAACGAAGGTGGCATAGCGCGCTGGCTGCGTCTGGCCGATGCGGTTGGACTGGACCGAGACTATGTGGCCAGCGCCGAAGGCGTGCTACCCGCCACCCGCTTTGCGGTTGATGCCTACGTGCGCTTTGTGCGCGATGAAACATTGCTGGAAGCCGTCGCCGCATCCCTGACTGAACTTTTCGCCCCCAAGATCCACGCGCAAAGGATCGAAGGACTGTTGGCGAATTACGCCTTTGCCGACGACAGCAGCCTGTCTTATTTCAAAAAGCGGCTGACGGAGGCCCCCAAGGATGTGGCATTCGGCCTGTCTTCGGTCTTGGACCGCGCTGACACGCTTGAAAAGCAAGATGCAGCGGCCAAGGCCCTGATTTTCAAAACCGATGTGTTGTGGTCACAACTGGATGCATTGCATTCCGCCTATGTTGATCCTGCACGGATTCCCCCCGGTGCGTGGCAGCCCGGCACCTATCTGGCGCCCGGCATGGCGCACGCCTCATGACCCGAATGCTCACCTCTGACGCGGTTCCCACGTTGCCCCGCGGGGTGCGTTTGCACTGGGACCGCGTCCGCGAAAAATGGGTACTTCTCGCCCCCGAACGGGCAGTCGCACTTGACCAGATCGGCCATGCGATCCTGTCCGAAGTTGACGGTGCGGCAAGTTTCGAGGCAATCACATTTGCCTTGGCCGAAAAATATGGCGCGCCGCGCGAACAGATCGCCGAGGACGCGGGCGAATTTTTGCGCGGCCTGATGAACCGCCGCTTTCTGGAGGTCTGCTGATGGATGGTGCCACCCCTCAGGATTGGCGGGCAGAAGGCAAGGCGCGGGGCATTCCGGCCCCGATTGCAATGCTGGCCGAACTGACCCACCGCTGCCCGCTGTCGTGCCCCTATTGTTCCAACCCTGTTGAGCTGGCCCGCAAATCGTTAGAGCTGGACACCACCGACTGGGTTCGCGCTTTTCAACAAGCCGCTGATCTGGGTGTGCTGCAATTGCACATGTCAGGGGGTGAACCTGCGTCGCGCCGCGACTTGATCGCGCTGGTTACGGCGGCGCGTGATGCGGGGCTCTACACCAACCTGATCACCTCTGGCATAGGCTTAACCGAAAAGCGGCTGCACGAACTTGACGCGGCGGGTCTGGATCATATCCAACTGTCCCTGCAAGGCACGGACGCGGCGATGGCCGACAGAATTGGCGGCTACAAAGGCGGTTTTGATCGCAAGATGAAGGTCGCCAGCTGGATCAAGGATATCGGCTTTCCGCTGACCCTGAACACAGTCTTGCATCGGCAGAACCTGCACCAATTGCCCGATGCGATTGATATGGCCGTCGAGATGGACGCGCGACGGATCGAAGTGGCGATTGTCCAGTTTCATGGCTGGGCCTTAGGCAACCGCAGCAGCCTGATGCCAACAAAGGAACAGGCCGCAGAGGCCAGCCGCATCGTGGCAGACGCCCGCACAAGACTGAAGGGCACATTGGTGTTGGATTATGTGCCGGCAGACTATCATTCAGACTACCCCAAACCCTGCATGGGTGGCTGGGGGACAACTGGGCTGAACATTGCACCCGACGGCGAAGTGTTGCCCTGCCACGCGGCACAGACAATCAAATCGCTGACTTTCGACAACGTGCGCGACAAGGACCTGGCCGATATCTGGTACCGCGGGGCGGCATTCAACGCCTACCGCGGCGACAGCTGGATGCAAGAACCCTGTCGGTCCTGCGACCGCAAGAAAAAGGATTTTGGCGGCTGCCGCTGTCAGGCCATGGCCCTTGCAGGTGATCCGGCGGCAACAGACCCGGTTTGCGTCAAATCCCCGTTCCATGCGGAAATGCAGACCCGTGCAAATCAGTTTGCAGCAGATGACGGGGCCGAACTGCACTATCGTAGCCAGCCACTTGCCTAGCGAGCAGTTGCTAGGCCCCTGTCACCCGCCAGATGATATCGCCCACGTCATCCGCCATCAGCAGTGATTTCTTGTCTGCCCCAAGCGTCACGCCGACGGGACGCCCGTAGGCCAGCTTTTCATCCACCGACAGGAACCCGCTCAGAATATCGCGGGATGGGCCACTGGGCGCGCCATTTTCGAATGGCACAAAGATCAGTTTGTAGCCGCTCAGCTTTGAGCGGTTCCACGACCCGTGCTGCCCGATGACCATTCCGTCGCCGAAACCGGGCAAGGTGCCTGCGGGCATCCAGCATAAGCCAAGCGATGCGGTGTGCCCGCCCAGCGCGTAATCAGGCTTGATGGAATTGGCCACTTTTTCAGCATCCTGCGGCACACGATCATCAACCACACGGTCCCAATAGGAATAGGGCCAGCCGTAAAAGCCGCCGTCTTGCACGGATGTCAGGTAATCGGGCGGCGTTTCATCACCCAGGCCGTCGCGTTCATTCACAACGGTCCAGAGCTTACCGGTCACAGGTTCCCACGCCATGCCAACCGCATTGCGCAAACCAGACGCAAAGATGCGCCCTTCGCCAGTGGCCACATCCAACTCCCAGATTGCGGCGCGGCCTTCTTCGACCTCCATCCCCTGATCCGCGATGTTGGTCAGCGACCCGACACCCACATAGATTTTGCTCTGATCCGGCGACACGATCAGGCTGCGAGTCCAATGGCCGTGGCCCTGAAACTCCAACAGCCGTTCGCCATCGCCCGACAGGGAGGTGGCCCCGGCTTCGTAGCCAAACCGCACGACTCCGTCGGTATTACCAAGGTAAAAATCGTCTCCGATCAGGGCCATCCCAAAAGGCTGGTTCTGGTTTTCGACGAACACCTCACGGGTTTCGGCTACGCCATCGCCGTCGGCATCCCGCCAAAGGGTCACACGGTTGGCACTTTCCCCAATCGCCTTGACCCGGCGCATGGTGGCCTGCGCGGCCTGATCCATTAAAGTCTTGGGCGGGCCTGCCTGTTCTTTCGATTCAGCGACCAGCACATCGCCATTCGGCAGCACCTCGATCCAGCGTGGATGGTCCAAACCCGAGGCAAAGGCATTAACCTTAAGCCCCGGTGCGCAGGTCGGCACATGACCGTCTTCCCACCCTTTCGCAATCGGCATTTTCAGGGTCATAATGCCTTGCTTTTTGGCCTCGGGGATTTGCGGTGTTGCACCCACAGCCTCGTGTGCTGGTGATCCCACCCGCCGCGCAAGCGCCACTGTTCCACCGACAATTGATGCCACCTTCGCAAGAAATTCCATGTCCAGCCTCCGATTTGCTCAGGGGACAGGTTAGCGGGAGTTTCGCAAAGACAACAGCAGCTTTTGCTATTCGGTCGGGCGGACCTCATCAAGGCGCGTTGCGCCAATCTGCGCCATGGCGATGCTGGCCTCGTCGCACAGGATTCTCCAGAGTCGATGCAGCCCTTCTTCGCCACCCGCCGCAATGGCAAATTGCAGGACGCGGCCGAAAAAGGTGAACTGCGCGCCCAAAGCATAGGCTTTCAACACGTCTTCGCCGCTGCGCAATCCGGTGTCGAAAAACAGGGGCATATCAGGCCCGACGGCCGCACGTATCGCGGGCAGGACGCTGATCGGTGCCGGCGCGCTTTCCAACTGGCGCGCACCATGGCTCGAGACCTGTATGGCATCCACCCCCGCATCGCGCAGCAAGACAGCGTCTTCAGCATCAAGCACACCCTTGACGACAAGGTTGCCCGGCCACATATCACGCAGCCGCGCCAAGGTGTCCCAATCGGCGCGCGCGCGGCTTTCTGTCCGGTCAAATTCGTAGCCGGGCATCTGGAAATTCGCCATCTCCGGCCGCCCTTTGAACAGGGCTGAGAGGGACCATTGCGGATGCAAGGCAAAGTCGATGAATTGCTTGGGGCCGATGCGGAATGGCATGGTAAATCCATGACGCAACTCGCGCGGACGGCGGCCCACTTCGGGGACGTCAACTGTCAGCACGATGGTCTTGTAACCTGCCGCCTTGGCCCGTTCGACCAGTTTGAACGTGCCTGTCCCGTCGCCGCTGAAATAGAGCTGGAACCAGGCGTTGCCTTCGGCGGCCTCGATCAATGGCTCCATCGCGGTGGATGCCACGGTTGATACGCCCAGCGGCACATTTTCGCGCGCAGCCAGCCGTGCCAGCATCAGGTCGGCCCCCGGCCCGGACAGGTTGCACATGCCCATCGGGCTTATGCCAAAGGGGGATTTGGTTTTCTGCCCGAACACGGACGATGAAAGGTCCCGCGCGCTGACGTCGCGCAGGATACGGGGCCGCAGGGTGAGCGCGTCAAAGGCGGCACGATTGCGTGCCGCGCCTGTTTCGCGCCCTGCGGCCCCGTCGATATAGTCAAACACCATCCAAGGCAGACGGCGCCGCGCAATGCGGCGGGCATCATCGCTGGAATGGATATTCGACGCCATCCTAGCTTGCGACGGCTGTCATGAAGCGGTCGCGGATGACCACAGGGTCTTTGGTGATGACGGGCAATTTGATGTTGCCGCTTTCACACTTCGACACGATGATCGTCATCTTTTTGCTGTCGATGGCTGCTTGCACCACCTTGCCGGTTTCTTCGGCCTGACAGGTCACAACATTTTCGCAACCGCAGGCGGCAGCAACGGCTTCCAGCCGGGTTTTCTTGCCTGCATATGTGGGCTGGTCGCCGGTTGATCCATAAGAGCCATTGTCGATGATCAACAGGATGTAGTTGTCGGCCACATTGTTTGCGATTGTGGGCAAAGTACCAAGGTTCGTCAGAACCGAGCCATCACCGTCAATAGCAATGACTGTCTTGGGTTGCGCAAGTGCCAGCCCCAAGCCGATCGAGGATGACAGGCCCATGGTGCCCAGCATGTAGAAATTGGTGGGCTGATCGTCGATCATATGCAGCTCTTGGCTGGGCAGACCGATGTTACAAACGACCAGTTGGTCACGCAGGATTGGCGCGATCTCGCGCAGGATTTCAGAACGGATCATTGGTCGCCGTAGCCTCCCCAGAAGGACGCATCCGTCAGGATCGCCACAGGTTTGTTGCACATGAATGTATATTTCAGGATCGCGTCGAGTTCATCTGCGTCGCTTTCCTTGTGGAAGTGGTAGGTTGGTATGTTGAGCTGGTTCAGCAGCGCCTTGGTATGCACCGCCATTTCCACCTGACAGGCCACAGGTTCACGCAATTCGCCGCGATATGAAATCAGCATCGGCAGGGGCATGCGGTAGAACTGCGTCAGGGTGGCCAGTGTGTTGATGGTCACACCAATGGCGGTGTTTTGCATGATGATGGCAGGGCGTTTGCCCCCCATAAAGGCACCGGCACACAGCCCCATGCCTTCATCTTCCTTGTTGGCGGGAATGTGAAAAATCTCTTCGCGGGCTTCGACTTCGTCAATCACACCGGCCAGCTGTTTGCATGGCACGGTCGTGATGAAGGACACGTCATTGGCGACGAAATCATCGACGATTTTCTTGGATATACTCACGGCTTTGAAAGCTCCTGTTTTGCGCATCTGGTGATGTTTGCGGGTTTATGCGTGCGGGTTGAGGATAATTTTAGGGGCGGCGGTTAAACCGGCCCTGATGTCGGCAAAGGCGGTGGCCCCTTCAGCAAGGGGGCGTTGTTCAGTCCAGTCAAGAGGCCCAAGGCGCCCGTCGAAAATCGCGGCTGCGGTATCGCGGAAATCCTGTGCGGTGTAGGTATAGGTGCCGATGAAAGTGATTTCCTGCAAGGTCATGCGCCTCACATCCAGCCCGCCGGTCCCTTCACCAAGCCCGATATGGCCAATAACTCCACCCGGGCGGGCATGGGCCGATGCTGTGGCGCGCGTTGCCGCATAGCCCACACCGTCGATCACTAGATCAAACAGCGCATCATTGGGCAGGTCATCAGGCGCAACGGCGTTTTGACCGCATTGCCCGTTCAGCACCTCACGGCGCAAGGCGTTGGGTTCAACGATTGTCACATTCGGGACGCCCTGCGCCGTCAGCGACAAGGCCGCACCCAACCCGATGGCGCCGCCACCAATGACCAGGGCATTTGCCGCCGCGCCATCCAGCGCCCTTTTGGCAAGTTTGACCGCATGCCAACCGCAGGCGATTGGTTCTGCAAGGGCGGCAGCGTTCAACGACGTGCCTTGCGGGACCGTGACCAGATTTTCGTCACGCATTGCAACATATTGCGCAAAGGCCCCTTCGCGCGGCGGCATCGAAATGATCTTGCGTTCGGGGCAAAGGTTGTCATGCCCTGTCTGGCAGGCCTTGCATGTGCCGCAGCCCACTAGCGGGTTGATCGTGACGCGCTCGCCCGCGCGCGGGCCGCCAACAATTTCGCCCGCAGCCTCGTGCCCCAGAATAAGCGGGGCGGGTCTGCGGTCATCATGCCCCAGATAGGCATGCATGTCAGAGCCGCAGATGCCCACCGAAAGGACTTTGATCAGTTGCTGGCCCGCCTCGGGCACCGGATCAGCTGCATCGCGGTAGCCCAGCTTTTCGGGACCGTCGTAAATAAGTGCTTTCATTTTGCAGTAAAACCTCCATCTACCATGAGGATTTGCCCAGTCACATAAGCAGACGCATCCGAACAAAGGAAAAGCAAAGGCCCGTCGATGTCTTCCAGCGCGCCATTACGCCCGATGCAGGTTTGGGCGGCATTACGGGCTGCGCGTTCGGGGTCGGCGAACACCGGCCCGGTCAGTTCGGTCGGGAAAAAACCCGGCCCGATGGCGTTGGCGTTAATACCACTGGTGGACCATGCTTCGGCCATGGCGCGGGTCAACTGGCCAATGCCGGCCTTTGATGCACCATAGCTGACCCCGCCCGGAAAGGCGCGTGTGGTTTGCAGCGATGCGAAGTTCACCACCCTGCCCCAGCCTTTGGCCTTCATCGCGGGCACAAAGGCCTGCGTCAGAAAAAACGGGGCCGCAAGGTTCAGGTTCAGCGTGACATCCCATCCTTCCGGGGTCACATCATCGGCCGCTTCACGGGTGTTGATACCAGCGGCATGTACGATGATGTCAGGTGCGCCAAAGGGGGTGGCGATCCGGTCGGCGATATCCGTGATCTGGTCGCGCTGCGACAGATCAGCGGCCACCGTTGCAGCACTTTCTCCGGTCTGTTCGGCCCAGTCGGCCAAGGCTTCCGCACGGCGGGCGACGCCCACCACTTTTGCGCCTGCCGCGGCAAGCGCAATTGCGGCCCGTTGACCAAGGCCAGCACTGGCCCCGGTCACACAGGCGACACGGCCAGTGAGGTCAAACATGGCGGGAAGATCAGCCATCGGCGCTCAGATCGAAGTTTTCGCCGGGGAAATATTTGGCAAGGCGCACATCTGCCGCGCGGGCGTGTCCTTCCATCCCTTCCAGCCGCGAAATACGCGCGGTGGCTTCGGCCACGCGCTTTGATCCTTCACGAGTGGCCTGCTGCCATGTGACGATCTTCATATATTTATGCACCGAAAGGCCGCCGGTGTAGGACGCCGCGCGCGATGTTGGCAGCACATGGTTGGTGCCCGATGCCTTGTCACCGTAGGACACGGTTGTTTCTTCGCCCAGGAACAGCGAGCCGTAGCAGCTGAGCCTGTTCAGCCACCAATCAAGGTCCTCTGCCTGCACGGTCAAATGCTCGGGAGCGTAATCATCGGATGTGGCGGCCATTTCTTCACGGTCTGCGCAGACGATGACTTCTGCATAGTCGCGCCATGCAGCGGCGGCGTTGTCGCGGTTGGTTTCCGGCAGATCGTCAATCAGGGCCGGGATGCGATTCATCACGTCCTGCGCCAGATCTTCATTGTCCGTAACCAGCCAAACAGGAGAGTTATACCCATGCTCCGCCTGCGACACGAGGTCAGTCGCCACGATATGCGGGTCCGCGGTCTTGTCAGCCAGAATAAGGCTGTCGGTTGGTCCTGCAATCATATCAATACCCACGCGGCCGAACAGGATGCGCTTGGCTTCGGCCACAAACTGGTTGCCGGGGCCGACAAGGATGTTGGCCTTGGGCAAGCCAAACAGACCAAAGGTCATTGCCGCCACACCCTGCACGCCGCCAAGTGCCATTATCGTGTCAGCACCGCTGATGTGGGCCGCATAGATAATCGCAGGCGCAACACCAACACCGGGACGCGGTGGCGAAGTCGCCACGATATGATTGCAGCCAGCCACCTTGGCCGTCGTTACGGTCATGATCGCGCTGGCGATGTGGCTATAGCGTCCGCCGGGCACATAACAGCCCGCCGCATCCACGGGGATCGCTTTTTGACCTGCCGTGAAACCGGGCGCAATTTCATAGGTGATATCGCTCACCGTCGCTTTCTGCGCTTCGGCAAAGCGGCGCACATTGTCATGGGCGAACTGGATATCGTCCTTGAGCTTCTGCGGCACCAAATCGGCGGCTGCGGCAATTTCTTCGGGCGTAAGAATGATATTGCCGTCGTATTTGTCGAACTTCGCCGCATATTCGCGCGCAGCGGCATCACCGCCCTGCTCGATATCGTCCAGAATCTTGCGCACTGTGTCGTGCACATCCGATGCGCCCGATTGCGCGGTCAGCGTTGCTTTCTTGAGGTAGTGTCGTGCCATTTGAGGATCACCTTATTTATAGATGTCAGGAAGCATGGTTGTCGAAATTGCCGGTACGAAAGCAATGAGCAAGACGACAATCAGCATGAAGAAAACGAAAGGAACGGCGCGCCATGCAATGCGCAGAATGGACTCGCCGGTAATGCCGGAAACAACAAACAGGTTCAGCCCCAGCGGCGGCGTGATGAATCCAACGCCCAGCGCCGTGATCATCATGATGCAGAACTGAATTTCGTTCATGCCGATATCATCCGCCAGCGGCTTGAGGATCGGGGCGAGGATTACGATATTGGGCGTGGTCTCCATGACGCAGCCCGCCGCGATCAGAATGCCGATCATCATCAGGATCAGATAGGTCGGGTTATCGGTCAGCGCAGTGACGGAATAGACGAACCCCTGCGGGACCCCCATGATCGCCAACGCCTGCGCCAGTGGCAGCGAAAAGGCGATAATCGGCAGGATGATCCCGTTCACCTTAGCTGATGAAATCAGCATTGCCGGAAAGTCTGCAAGCTTGAGCGTGCCCAGAATGAACCCGATAATGATCGTGACGATCACCGCGGTCGCGCCCGCCTCTGTCGGGGTCAGCCGCCCCGAAAAGATACCGTAAAAGATGATGCCCGGCACGATGAACGCATACCAGCCAGAGGCAAGCGAGCGGCCAAGGTTGCCGAAATACTCGGATGCCGACAGGTTGCCGCCGCCTTCATAGCCATAAATCCGGTTCACAACGATATTTGTGATCAGGATCGAGGTCAGGATCAGAATGCCGGGGATCAACGCGGCAAGAAACAGGGTCGAGGCCGATATCCCCAACACCAGACCGATAATGATATAGGCAATGGACGGCGGGATCAGGATGCCGGTACAGGCCCCCGCTGCCACAAGCGCGCAGGCATAGGGGCGCGGATAGCCGCTTTCGACCAGACGGTCGATTGTCATCCGGCCCACAGCCGCAGCCCCCGCCGCGTCAGAGCCCGAGATCGCGGCGAACATCCCGCAGACCAGCACTGTTGCGGACCCGAACCCGCCCTTGGCGAACTGGGTCAGCGCCTCTGCCACATCAAGAAATTTGCGGGAAAGACCCGTGCGCACCAGAACGTCACCAGTCAGAATGAACAGGGGCACAGCCGTCAGGGCAAAAGCGTCAATTCCGTGAAACAGGCTTTCACCCACCAGCCCCAAAGGTAGATCACCTGACATCAGCAGCATCGTGATGGCGGCGACACCGATTGAGGCCCAGACGGGCACGGCCAGCGCGCACAGGACGACAAAGATGATGACGGGCAGATAAAAGTCCCAGCCCAGCTCGACCGCTTGATTAAGGGTATTCCAAAGCATGACCTATCCCCTCAATCGAACAGTTTGTCGCCCTCGTAGACGGGGGTGCCGTCGCGGAGGCTGCGCAGGTCGCGCATGAATGACTGGACAAGGCGCAGGATCATCAAAGCAAAGCCGATGGGCACCGCAAGAAGGAACCAGACCATGGATATGCGCAACCCATGGCTAACCGATCCGAACTTCCACGACACGTGGACCGCTTCCCATGAATAATAAAGCGCAATCAGGGCGACGCCGAACATCACCAGATCGCCAAAAATATAAAGCAGCGCTTTCATGCGCGGTCCAAGGTAGTGCATGACCACATCAATTCGGATGTGGGCGCGGTCCTTGACAGCCGCTGCGGCCCCTATCCATGCCAGATAGATAAAGGAATAGCGCACGATTTCCTCGCCCCAAATCGACGAATAGGCGAAAATCTCGCGGCGCAGCACCTCGACCGCCATCGTCATGACAAGCATGACGTAAAATACCAGAAGCGCCCATTTTTCGGCGTCCCTGTTCAAGCGTTGCATTGTATTCATGACGGACCCCTCGTGTTGTCGCGCCGGCGATGACGGCGCGACAAACCTTGGTGTGTGCGCGGTGAGTATCAGTAGTTCGGGGCACCCGGTTGGGTGCCCGCGCCCCTTTTTAAGCGTCGTGGACGTAGTAGCGGCCCATCGTGCCAGCCGCTTCTTCCAGCTTGGCGAATGTGTCCATGGACCCGGCCAGCTCGACCTTGAAGCTGTCCCACTCAGAAAGCTGATAACCGCCTGTTGCCTGCCATTCGGCCAACTGATCGTCGGACAGCGAGTGGAATTCAACGCCAGCCTTGCGCAGTTCGGCCATGGCGTAGTTACGCGCCGATGGCACTTTGGCAAGGTTCTGGTGACGGGTGATTTCAGCGGCTTCCATGATCCCGTCCTGCACGTCGGCAGGCATGGAGTTGAACCATTCAAGGTTGCACGAATAGACTTGGCTGTCAGGCACGGCCTGCGTAAAGGTCACATGAGACAGGATATCCTTGAAGCCGAAGACGTACAAAGCACCCACGGACGGATCAAGCGCGTCAGCCACACCCTGTTTGATCGCAGATGGTGTTTCGCCCCATGCCACAGGAGTCGGGTTCGCCCCGACCATGCGGTAATACTGCTGCAACATTGCCGACCCGGGCACGCGGAATTTGACGCCAGACAGATCGCCAGGTGTCAGCACAGGGCCTGAGCCGCCAGCGCGCACAGCAACGACGCGCGGATCGATATTGACGTAGAACAGTGCCTTGAAACCTGCGGCTTCGACCTTGGGGTTCACTTCCTGCGCCCAGACATCGGAATGCACAAGGTTGGTAAATCGCTGATTGGAGCCGCACAGATACGGCATGTTGATCAGGTCAACGACCGACGCGAAAGGTGCGAAGTTTGACAGCGAGTGTTGCGCGGCCTGAATGGTGCCACCCTGTACGGATTGTGCCAGCGCACCACCTGCGCCCAACTGGCCACCGGGGGCCAGCTTGACATAGACTTTGCCATTTGTGGCGTTCTGGATGTTTTCCTTCAGGTCGAGCTGCATGATCGGATAGCTGCGCGTCGCACCCAGCACATAGGCCGTGGCGATGGTCATCGTATGTTCGGCGGCAGCTTCGCGGTCGCGCTCTTCATTGGCGGTCTGCGCAGTCGCTTCGGTCGACCAGAGCGTACCCGCCGCACCGGCAACCATGGCCGCAGTGAAACTGCCCATGCCAGCCAGTTTCAAGAAATTGCGGCGTTCCGCCGACTTGATCCTTGCAGTTTCTTTTTCCAAGATTTGTCCTCCCCAGACAAGCTGAGCCGCGCTATTGGTTCGCGTCGGCCTCTTTCTTCAGAATTGCTATGACAAAGAATATGGCGACGCCGCTCAGGACCAGCATCTCGCCTACGTCACTGAGGAATGCTGCATTTGATGCCGCCCCCAACCCAACGTTCACGACAAACACGATGAAAAGTATGATCGCTGCGATCAATGGCATTTCATCTCTCCTCCCCGTCGCTCACCTGATTCTCACCCAAATGTAAACGCTTACATAAGCCAAATGCAAGCGTTTACATTTCTGACTGTTTTTTTTATTGGGTGCGCCTCGCCTTGATGCGTATGTTGGCTCAAGAAATGCAGGTCCGGGAATGAATGTGAAACGTCCAACGCCAACACTTCACGATGTTGCAACACGCAGCGGTGTCTCAACCGCGACAGTGTCACGTTGCCTGAATTTCCCCGATCAGGTCGCAGAGCGGACCCGCAAAAAGGTCATGAAAGCAATTGATGATCTTGGCTATTCGCCCAACTTCGGAGCCAAGGTGATGGCCGCACGCCGCACCAATACGATCGGGGCCATCATTCCGACGATGGAAAACGCGGTCTTCGCACGCGGATTGCAGGCCTTTCAGGAGGAACTGCGAGACCATGGCTTTACGATGCTGGTGGCAAGCACATCTTACCGCCCCGATGTCGAGGAAGAACAGGTTCGTGCCCTCGTCGCACGCGGCGCGGACGCCCTGCTGTTGATCGGTCATGACCGTGACCCTGCTGTCTATGAGTTTCTTGAGGCCCAAGGCGTGCCTGCCCTTGTGACATGGGCCTTTGATGCCGGGTCGCAGCGTCCGTCTGTGGGTTTTGACAACAAGGCGGCAATGCATGAGATGGCCTCAGAGGTCATCGCTCTTGGGCATCGCAATCTGGCTTTCATCTCGGCAAAGACACGGATGAATGACCGCGCAACAGCCCGCTATCACGGGATAAAAAGCGCTATGACCGAAGCCGGGTTGAATCCTGATGACCTTTTGTTTGCCGAGACGACCTATAGTATCGAACACGGCGCGGAAGAGTTCGAGAAAGTCATGCAAGCGCCGGTCCGCCCAACAGCAGTGTTTTGCGGCAACGATGTTCTGGCCGTGGGTGCCCTGCGTCGCGCAAGAGAATTGGGGATCAAGGTCCCGCAGGAGGTATCTATTCTTGGGTTCGACGATATCGAGCTTGCCCAGATTGCATACCCGGCACTGACGACCGTCCATGTCCCGCACCGCGAAATGGGGCGGCGCGCGGCAATGGCTCTGGTGGGGCTGCTCAAGGACGGAACGCCCATTAAACCAGTCAAACTCCACGCGGCACCAATCTTTCGGGATACGCTGGCCGCTGCCGCGGGTTCCTGACAGGGCACACCGGTCTAGCTCTCATAGCGCGTTGATCCACGCCGATTGGCATCGACGGACAGGTTCAAGTGCATCGGCTCGTGCGCACGTTGCGAACAAGCCTGACGCGGGCAGATATGGCAATTGATCCCGATCTTGGCGACATTCGCATCATCGGTCACGCGCAGGTCGCGGGCATATCCGATCTGCTCTGCATGGGCCCTTTCGCAGCCCAATGTCACCACAAGGCGACGGCCTTGGGTATGTCGGCTGACGACCGGCCTGTCAGTTGTGCGGCTGATCGTAAAAAACTGTCCCGCATCAGGCAACTCGACAAATTGCGGGATGATATTTCCGGGCGCCGCAAATGCGCTATGGATGTTCCAGACAGGACAGGACCCGCCCTTGTCGGCCAGTGAAAACGTGGTGGCGTTGAACCGTTTTGTCACATTTCCCGCCCGATCAATGCGCAGGAAAAAGAATGGCACCCCAAGGGCACCCTTGCGTTGCAGGGTCGTCAGCCGGTGGCACACCATTTCAAACGACACGCCAAACGTCGCCGCAATCCGGTCAATGTCATAGCCTGACGTTTCCGCCAGTGACAGAAACGGGGTATAGGGCATCAGGAAAGCGGCCGCAAAATAGTTACTCAACTCGACCCGGCACCGGGCGCGCGCGGCTTCCGGCAATGCTTCGGCCGCATCGATCAGTGTTTCGATCAAGTGGCTGCAAGTGACCATCGCCAGCACATAGGCCAGCTGGAAGTTGCGATTGACCTGATCCAAGGCTTCCGAGAGCAGCACGCGTCCGCGAGCCTCATCAAATACTCTGAGAGTGTCGGATTCGCTAGTGATGGTGACAAGCTCGACCTCGATGCCGTAGGCGTTGACCAAATGCCTTTTAAGGTTGGCATAGATATCATCGGGCTGCCCCCCTACTGCATCACGCGCCTGATCTGCAGCCTGCTCAAGCTGCGCAAAATGATTGGAATGCTGACGGAAAAATTCGTAGATCGCGGCCTCGGCCGAGGTCGCCAGCATGTCGGGCACCGCGGCTTGCGTGTCAAGATGCGTCAACCGGCCCAGCATGGCCCGGTAATTCTGGTGCAGTTGCATGAACTGCGCCACCAGTCGCGGCGCATGATCGAGGGCCGCGCGCAATTCTTGCAGATCAGGGCGATCTCCGGTGAAAATCGGATCGCGGAAAGTTGCCCGCAAGTCCGCCAGTTGGGTCACATCATTGTCGTTGATCAGCTCCTGCCACGCGACACCATACGAATCGGTCAACGCCAACAGAATCTTGACCGACAGGCTGCGCTGGTTGTTTTCCAACAGGTTTACATAAGAGGCGCTGACGCCCAGTCGCCGCGCCATATCTGCCTGTGTTTGATTGTGTGCACGGCGCAATTGCCGCAATTGTGGGCCAACTAGTGTCTTCGTCATGATTACAACTTTACAGATTCGAGATTTGTCTACGCAACAAATAACACATCAACCACAATTTTCGTGAAATTTTATTTCACACGTCTAGCTAATAGGGTACCACAGCGAGGACGATGGGAAACCTGAGGTTGTACATCGCACAAATCGCTCACTGTTAGACCCTTGGGAGGACATTACATGAGTTACACATTCCTACGCCGCTTTACATCGGCCACCGCGGCGCTGGTTTTTGCCGCGACAACAACCGTCGCGCAGGACTGGCAGCCTGAGAAGCCCGTCGAGATGGTCATCATGGCAGGTCAGGGTGGCGGCGCTGATCGTCTGGCCCGTCTGTTCCAGTCCATCATCCAGAAAGAAAAGCTGTCGAACATGCCGATCCTGCCAGTGAACAAGGGTGGCGGCTCCGGCGCTGAGGCGCTGCGCTATCTGTCTGACAAGCCGGGTGACAACCATGTGATCATGGCGACTTTGAACAGCTATTACACTACGCCCTTGCGCACCGATATTGGCGTCAACATCGAAGAATTCACGCCTATCGCTCGGATGGCTTTGGATACATTCGTATTGTGGGTCAACGCTGACAGCGACATCCAGACACTTGACGATTATGTTGCTGCCGTCAAAGCATCAGGTGGCTCATGGAAGATGGGGGGCACTGGTACAGGGCAGGAGGACAGCCTGGTGACTGCGATGCTGGAAAAGGAATTCGGCATTGACGTCACTTACGTGCCCTTCTCGGGTGGCGGTGATGTCGCGCGCAACCTTGTCGGCGGACATATTGATTCGTCTGTGAACAACCCGTCCGAAGCGCTGGGTTTCTATGAAGCCGGCAAATTGCGCCCAATCGCAGCCTTCACACCTGACCGGATCTCTGTCTTCCCCGACACACCAACAATGGGCGAGTTGGGCCATGACCTTGTTTACTGGATGCAGCGGTCGTTCGTAGCGCCAAAAGACATGGCACCAGAGGCTGTCGCCTATTACACCGACATGTTCCAAAAGCTGAGCGAGTCAGAGGAATGGCAGACCTACACGGCCGAAAAGGCGCTGATGTCCGAATTCCTGACCGGTGATGATCTGCAAGCCTACTTCCTTGAAGAGCGTGGCAAGCATGCTGATTTGCTCAGCAGCATGGAAGAAGGCTCCTGAACAGCACGTTGACCTATCATCAGGTGGGGCAGTACGTTGCCCCGCCTGACCAATCCGCAAATATGAGAATACCCAATGCTGATAGCTGACAGGCTTATCGCGGCAGCCATCATGGCGATGTCCGCGTATTTTATGTGGCACGCGATGGTGCTGCCGATTGGATGGAACGGCATGACCGGGGGACCTGGCGGCGGTGCCTTTCCTTTCTGGCTGTCAGCGATCATGTTTGTCTGTGCCGGCGCAATTCTGGTCAGGTCGCTGCGCGGAAAATCGGACTATGCCGGCGACTTTTTTGATCCTGACACGCTGCGCGCTGTCGTCACGGTGGTCATCGCACTGGTTGTGACAATCGCCCTGATCCCGTGGGTCGGCTCTTACATCGCCTTGCCGCTTTTCTTGTTCTGGTACCTCAAGATCTTTGGCAAGCACAGTTGGGCGCTGACCCTTTCGATCATCATCGGAACCCCGCTTTTCCTGTTCTTTTTCTTCGAGGTCACGCTGAAAATTCTGCTGCCCAAAGGGCTGACCGAACCTTTCTTCGTCCCGCTTTACGCGATGTTTTTCTAGGAAGTCTGACTGATGGAACTAATCGGACACATGATGGACGGGTTTGCGACGTCGCTGTCGCCGCTCAACCTGATGATTGTTGTGCTTGGGGTCACAGCGGGCCTGTTTATCGGCGCGATGCCCGGATTGGGGTCAGTCAATGGCGTGGCGATTGTGCTGCCCCTGACCTTTATCGTGCCCCCCTCGTCGGCCATCATCCTGCTTGCGGCCATCTACTATGGCGCGATGTATGGCGGGGCGGTCAGTTCGATCCTGTTGGGGATTCCGGGCGCGTCAACGGCGGTGGCGACCACCTTTGACGGGCGACCGATGGCCCAACAGGGCAAGGCGGGGCTTGCGCTGATTGCCGCGGCCGTCGCGTCCTTTGTTGGCGGCACGATTTCGGTCATACTGTTCACGCTTTTCGCGGCACCATTGGCCGATATTGCGTTGCAGTTCGGCCCGCCGGAAGAATTCGCACTTGTGCTGCTGGCCTTCACGACGTTTGTCGGCCTTGGCGGTGATGACGTGCTGAAGACAATCATCATGATTTGTCTGGGTCTGGCGCTGTCCACCGTCGGGCTTGACCTGATTTCCGGCCAGCCGCGCCTGATCTTTTTTGACCAACCGGGTTTCTATTCCGGCATCAGTTTTCTGGTGCTCGCCATCGGGGCCTACGGTGTGGGCGAAATCCTGTACACCATCGAGACCTCGAAATCGGCACCGCAAGTCACGCCCGCGCGGCTGACATTCCGTGAACTCGGGCATGGCCTGAAAGAAATGAACCGGCTTTGGAAAACCATGAGCTTTGGATCACTCATCGGCTTTTTCGTGGGGATGCTACCCGCCGCAGGCGCCACACCCGCCGCCCTCATGGCTTACGGTTTGGCAAAAGTCACATCAAAGAACTCTGACCAATTCGGCAAAGGTGCGATCGAAGGGGTCGCCGCACCCGAAACCGCCAACAACGCCGCATCGACCGGCTCGCTGTTGCCGATGCTGACGCTGGGCATCCCCGGATCACCGACCACGGCGCTTTTGCTGGGTGGCATGGTAATGTGGGGGCTTGTGCCCGGACCGATGCTGTTTATCGAACAGCCTGACTTTGTCTGGGGGCTGATTTCATCGCTTTACACGGCCAATTTCGCGGCCGTTCTAGTGAACCTCGCGCTTATCCCTGTGTTTGTCTGGGCGCTGCGGATGCCATTTACCGTGCTTTGCGCGCTGGTCTTGATCCTGTGTATCGTAGGGGGCTACGCGCCCAGCCAGAAGATGCACGATGTCTGGTTGATCGTAGGCTTTGGCGTTGGTGGATATCTGCTGCGCAAGGCCGACTATCCGATGGCACCCTTGGTCCTTGCACTGGTGCTCGGCCCCTTGATGGAAAAAAGCTTCCGCCAGACGCTAATTGCGGAACAGGGTAACATACTTGCTTTCATCGAGCGGCCGCTATCTGCTACCTTCATCGCGATCAGCGCGATCTTCTTCCTGCTGCCACTTTTGAAATATGCGCGCGGCCTGACGCGTAGCAAAGCAACTGCCTAACTTTGAACGAAGGACTATCCCCATGCATACAACGATGAGCGCCCTTTTGAGTGGTCATGACGGGTCAGCCCCTGCCATCGGCGCGCCTGATCGCGCGTGGCTGACTTATGACGGGCTGCGCAATCTGACGGACACCGTCAAAGCTGCATTGCATGGTATGGGAATCGGTAAGGGCGACCGGGTCGCGATTGTCCTGCCCAACGGACCGGAAATGGCGACGGCTTTTGTCACAATTGCGCAGGTGGCCACGACCGCGCCGCTTAACCCCGCCTACCGCGAAGAAGAGTATGACTTCTACCTTTCCGATCTCAAGGCCAAGGCCCTTGTGGTGATGGATGGCTATGATGGCCCTGCCGTTGCAGCGGCAACCAAGGCAGGCATGGCGATTGTGCGGGTTTGCGTGCCAGATGGCGCCCCTGCCGGATTATTTGAATTGGAATCCGATGCCACAGGCACTGCCGACTCCTCTGATCCGGCGGCCGATGATGTGGCATTGATCCTGCACACGTCCGGCACCACATCGCGCCCCAAGATCGTGCCTCTGCTGCAATCCAACGTGGCGGCTTCAGCCGAGCATATCAAAGTGTCACTTGACCTGACCCCCGCTGACCGCTGCCTGAACGTGATGCCCCTGTTTCACATCCACGGCCTGATTGCCGCTGTAACCGCATCACTGGCTGCCGGTGCATCCATCTGGTGCGCACCGGGCTTTGACGCGCTGCGCTTCTTCAGCTTCATGAAAGAGGCAAAGCCGACATGGTACACCGCCGTACCAACCATGCATCAGGCAATCCTGAGCCGGGCAAGCCGGAATGCAGACGTGATCGCCGCAAATCCGCTGCGGTTCTTGCGGTCATCCTCGGCGTCGTTGCCGGCACAGGTGATGGTAGCCCTGAACGAGACCTTCAACGCCCCCGTGGTCGAGGCTTACGGCATGACCGAAGCAGCACACCAGATGGCCTGCAACCCGCTTGAATCCGGCACCCAGAAACCGGGTGCGGTTGGCATCCCCGCAGGCCCCGAAATGCGCATCGCCCACGAAACCGAGGACCGTCTTATTGATGGAACCGGCGAAGTTGCAATCTCTGGGCCCAACGTCACGCCGGGATATGAAAGCAACCCCGAAGCAAACGCCAAGAACTTTTTTGAAGCAGAAGGAAAGCGTTGGTTCCGCACCGGCGATCAGGGGGCTTTTGACGACGAAGGCTACCTGCATCTGACCGGCCGCCTGAAGGAAATCATCAACCGTGGGGGCGAAAAGATCAGCCCGCTGGAAGTCGATGGCGTGTTGCTGGACCACCCCGATGTGGCACAAGTCGTGACATTTGCCCTGCCCCACCCAAAGCTCGGCGAAGAAGTCGCCGCAGCCCTTGTGCTAAAGGAAGGGTCCACCGCCACCGAAAAGGACATCCGCGCCTTTGCCTCCGAACGAATGGCCGATTTCAAAGTGCCGCGCAAAGTGATCATCCTTGATGAAATCCCCAAAGGCGCCACCGGCAAAATGCAGCGGATCGGCTTGGCCGAAAAGCTGGGCTTGGTAGAAAAGGCCTGAACACCATGAAAATCTGTATTTTTGGAGCAGGCGCAATCGGCGGCTATATGGGCGTCAAGCTGGCGCAGGCCGGGGCCGATGTCAGCCTTGTGGCCCGCGGGCCACATCTGGCCGCCATGAACGAAAAGGGCCTGACCCTGATCGAGGAAGACAAGGACCCTGTCACAGTTCCCGTCACCGCCAGCGACAACCCCGCCGATCTGGGGCCGCAGGACTATGTGATCGTCACGCTCAAGGCGCATTCAGTGCCTCCCGTCGTGCCCAAAATGCAACCGCTGATCGGGGATAACACAACAATCGTGAGCGGCGTGAATGGCGTGCCATGGTGGTATTTCCACAAGATCGGCACCGACCTTGAAGGCACACGGCTGGCCACGGTTGACCCCGGCAATGCCCAATGGGATGGCTTTGGACCGGACCGGGTGTTGGGCTGTGTCGTCTACCCCGCAGCCGAAGTGACCGAACCGGGCACAATCAAACATATCGAAGGCAACCGCTTTTCGCTGGGCGAACCCGACGGCAGCAAATCCGACCGTGCGTTGGCCCTGTCCAAGGCGCTGTCGGCTGCCGGATTGAAAGCACCCGTGCGCCCGCGCCTGCGCGATGAAATCTGGGTCAAGCTCTGGGGCAACCTGTCATTCAACCCGATCTCGGCGTTGACACATGCCACGCTGGATGTCCTTTGCACCGACCCCGGCACGCGGGCGGTCGCCAAGGGAATGATGCTGGAGGCACAGGAAATCGCCGAAAAACTGGGCGTGAAATTCCCCATCGATGTAGAGCGGCGGATTGACGGCGGTGCCGCTGTGGGTGCGCACCGCACTTCAATGTTGCAGGACCTTGATCAGGGGCGCCCGATGGAAATCGACGCGCTTGTTGGTTCGGTGCAGGAACTGGGGCGCGTGACAGAAACGCCAACCCCGACAATCGACACGGTGCTGGCACTCATTCAATTACGTGGCCGCACTGCGGGACTTTACGGGTAAAAGGTTCAGACGATGACGATCAAGAATATTCTTGTGGCCTATAACGGGTTACCCGGCTCAAACACCGCCCTGCGGGGGGCCGTCCTGATGCAGCAATATTACGACGCGCATCTGACCGGGCTTTTTGCGCATGGCAACCCGGTCTTGTCGCGCCAGATGAAACCCTGGATGCCGAAGAAAATTCAAGAGGCGATCATGTCCGTCGCCGACAGCCCCAACAGCGACATGCAAGACAAATTCAGCGAGACCTGCGCAAACGTACCGCCTGAAAAGCTGCATTGGATCGACAGTGGCGGTTCGGTACAGCGGACCGTCGCGCGCTATGCCCGGCTTTTTGACATCACCGTTTTGGGGATGCACGAAAGTACGCTTGAACAAAACCTGAGCCATATCGACATTTATCCAGACCGCGTCACCTTTGACAGTGGGCGTCCGGTCATCATCTTTCCGGCCAATTTCGAGGGCAGCCTATTTGGAAAACGCGCCGTTCTGGCTTGGGACGGCGGGCGCGCCGCAGCGCGGGCCCTCGCTGACGCGATGCAGATTCTCAAGGCCGAGGATGAGGTCGAAATCGTATCGGTCGGGCGTTCCCCCCTCGCGGATTCACTGCCCGGGATCGACGTGCGCACCATTCTGGATCGCCATGATGTGAACGTGACGCTGACCGAACTTCCGCGCAGCAAAAAATCTATCGCGGACACGCTGGTGAACCATTGCGATACCGTCGGCGCAAGCCTGCTTGTCATGGGGGCCTACGAACACTCGCCCCTGCGCGAAGGTCTGATCGGCGGCGTCACCCACGATATTGCACTGCGCGCCAAAATTCCGGTCTTGATGAGCCACTGAACAACGCAATAGCTGCACACGCCGAAACGCACGAAACATGCAGCTTAGGGTCACGCCCTGTTGACTTTGCCTGAGAGAGAGCAGCATCAGCCCGTCGCAGAACGACGTCAAATTTCAGATAATTCAGTGTGGGTTCTGAAATGCCAAAGTTCGCGGCAATCGGCAGTGGCACGCCATCAAAAACAAACGGTACGCCGATGACTCCATTGCGGATCACGCGGGCTTTTGCGATCGCAGCCTCGTGCATCGCGTCGCGCAGAATAACGCAGAACCCTTCGTCCCCCATCCTGAAACTGGCTCAGGTCATCAACTTCCAGGGGACGTCGTGTGCGAAACGCATTGCCACCAAAATGTCATTGGCGCTGAACCCCGCTTTGAATTCTGCTGGCTGCTCTGTATCCGGCGGGTCGGTTTACTTGCGTTCCTTTGCCATATCGGCAACCTGCGCGGCATCCCCAACCCCGGCCAATGAACCAATTTTGGCTGTGTCAGCCCGCCCCAATTGTCGCGCAGGCCCGCCCGAAAAGATCGCGCTCAGGTCGGCCACAATCATATCACCGATCAACTGGCGTCCCCCCTTCACCGCTGCCGCCCGGTGCGGCGAAAGGATCACATTTTCAACCCGGCGCAGTGGGTCATCCGCAGCAATGGGCTCATGCGGGAACACATCAATGGCAGCCCGGATGCGCCCTGATGTCACCGCATCCGTCAGCGCGTCGAAATCCACCAGATGCGCCCGGCTCAGCAAGACAACAAGGGCCTGATCCGGCAGTTTGGCCAGATTGGACGCATTCAGAAGATGCAGGTTTTCAACGGTCGGCACAGCAGTCACGAACAGGCATCGCACATTGCGCAAAAGCGCATCCAAATCCATCAAGGTCACCCCGAACCGGTCTGCAACATCCGTGGGCAGCCACGGATCATATGCCTTGATTTGAGCGGAAAACGGAGCCAGAAGGCGGCTTAATTCCTGTGCAATCTGACCAAACCCGATAAAGCCGATCTCAGCACCAAACAGCGAAAAGTCAGTGTGGGTATTGTCGTTCAGCCAGTTTTCCCCACCCGCACGAAACTGCTCGTGTTCAGTGACCAGCCCCCGCGCACCGGCAATAGCCATGCCCAGCCCCATTTCAGCCACAGCCCGTCGGAAGCCCGGCGCACAACTTAACACCTCGACCCCCGCCGCGTCACAAGCCGCATAGTCGATGGTGTCGGGAAACGCGCCCGATACCTCGATCACGGCTCGCAATTGTGGGGCTGCGGCCAATGCATCAGCTTGCACATGCGGTGTCGCAGCAATCAGAACCGATGTATCGGGCAATGACGCCGCCAAAAGCTCTGGCGGCATCGGGTCGTCCTTGCCCCAGACCACGTTGTACTGGTCAAAAAGCTGCGCTTGTGCCGGGGCCGAAAACAATTCATCCATCTGGCGCCAATGAGGATCAAGAATGATAGTCGGTTTTGTCATAGGCCCAAAACCCGCAGTCTCGCAACCTGCCGGCTGGCAAGCGCATTGACTTCCTGACAGGCCGCATCGCTCAGCACCGCCCCCGGTTTGCGCAAGGTCGGATGGGCAATCACGCCGCGTTGCGCCAGCGTATATTTCCTGATGGCCAGCCCCATCCCCGGTTGCGCCTCGTAACGGACCATTGGCATGTAGGCGTCAAAAATATCGCGGGCACGCTCAATGTCGGTGGCTGCGGCGGCGATGACCTGCGCCATCATTTCAGGATAGGCAAAGCCGGTCATCGCCCCATCCGCACCCCGCAACATTTCTTCCAAAAGATAAAGCCCGCCATTTCCACACAGGATTGAAATCCGGCGCGCACCTGCGTCGGAGGCCGCACGCAGTGCGCTGATTTTCTCCAAGCCCGGCCAATCTTCATGTTTGAGCATCATGCAAGTCGGGCAATCCGCGATGATCTGCAAAATGACCGACGGTGAAATGACAACCCCCGTGACCAGCGGAAAATCCTGCAAAACAAATGGTATATCGCCCAAAATATCTGCAATTCCGCGATAGTATGTCCTTATTTGATCATCCGTCCGCAAGCTGCCGGGCGGTGCGACCATCACACCGGCTGCACCCTTGTCCATCGACCCATCGGCCAGCGTCTTGATCGCAGCAAACCCGGGTGCAGAGACGCCGACAATCACCGGCACCGTACTGCGGGCGACAACCCGGGCGACCATCTGTTCCGATTCAGCCGCTGTCAGCTTGCCCGCCTCGCCCATCATCCCAAGGATAGTCAGCCCGCTAGCCCCCTTTTCAATGTAGAAATCGACCATCCGATCTACGCTGTCCCAGTCGATGGACCCGTCAGGCAGAAACGGGGTTACGGCAATCGTATAGACGCCTTTGGTTTGTTCATTGATCATCTAATTCTGGTCCCTTCGATGACTTTGGCCTAGCGCAATATGCCCAAGCACCATGGCTGTGGCCGCTTGGCAAGGTTCGACCACGGGCAATCCGGTTTCTGTTTCCAGGGTGGGGCGGTAATGCGCCATGCCTGCGCACCCCATAATCAGCACATGCGCACCATCTTCATCCCGCAGCCGTTTGCCCGTCGCAATCATCGCGGCAAGGCTTCTGTCCGGATCGGCCAGATCGGCCACGCCAAGCCCCAGCGCACGATCCCCCGCGAGCCTGTCCAGCACGCTCATTGCACCAAAGGCGCGCAGATGACGCGGGATTGAGCCGGGCATGATCGCGATCACCCCAAAGCGTTGGCCAAGGGTAAGGGCGGTCATGACGGCAGCCTCTTGAATGCCCACAACGGGCAAATGGGTCTGGTCACGCAATGCGTGCAGCCCCGGATCACCGAAACAGGCAATGACATAGCCTGCCGCGTCCGCCTGTTCTGCGGCCAGTTTCAGCATCGGCGCCACGGTCAGATCCGCCTGCTTCTGGCTTTCGATGCCCGGCGGTCCTTCGGCTAATGTCAAGCACCTGATCGGGGTGCCAAAGCTCCGCAAAGGCGCTACGGCCGCATCTATCCCGTCGGTCACCGTTTGCGATGAATTGGGGTTTATGATGATCAGCGCACTCATGCGCCTGCCCGCGTCGCTGACTGAATTTCGATCTGGTAGCCCTCTGGATCGTGAAAGACAAAGGCGCGGATGCCGAGTTGGTCATTTTCGAACAGCTCAGAAAGTCCATCAAGGGCGTGCTCACGGGCATAGGCATACCATGCATTCACATCCACCACCCTGATACACAGTTGCACCGGCTTTTGCGCCGACCATTTGTTCATGCCCCGCGTTTCGTCGACCAGCCCAACATGGGCGCCGGGACAAATCTGGTAGATCTTGCACCAGCCCTGATCGATGGCCAGCGGCAAGCCGATGATGTCCTCGTAGAACTGCATCGCGCGGGGCAGGTCGCGATAGTAAAAGAATGTGATTGCAAGGGCGTGCGGCGCCTCCGGTCGGGTCATTTTGCCTCCTGCAAATGGCGCGGGCGGGTCGCCAAAACAGGCCTGTTGATCCACTGACCAGTTCCGGGAGTGCCATCAAATGTGCCGTTCCGGCAGATCACCGTGCCGCGCAACATCACTTGGGCCGGCCAACCGGTGATTGTGCGGCCCTCCCACGGATTATAGCCCACATTGTCATGCAGATCGTTGGGTCCGTAAGTGACGGTCTTGTCAGGGTCCCAGATCACCAGATCAGCGTCCATCCCTTCGCCGATAACTCCCTTGCCCGGCAGCCCGTAGATCTGCGCTGGCGCAGTGGCGGTGATTTGCGCAAACATTTCTGGCCCCTGCCCGCCCGGTTGCATCATGGCATCAAACATCAGCGGCAACCGCGTTTCCAGACCCGGCAGACCATTGGCAATCTGGTGAAATCCCGCATCAGGCCCGGCAGAAAGCTTCCCGCTTTCATCGTAGCGATAGGGCGCATGGTCCGATGACACCAGATCCAGATCACCAGCGGCGAGCGCTTGCCACAGGGCCTGCTGGTCTGCCGCCTGTCGTTGCGGCGGCGAACACATCCACTTGGCCCCTTCCAGCCCCGGTCGGTCCAGCACGTCTTCGGTCATGAACAGATAATGCGGGCATGTTTCGGCCCAGACAGGCACGCCCGCAGCACGTGCCATTGCCACCTCGGCGGCCCCTTCGGCGGTCGACACATGGAACAACATCACAGGTTGGTCCAGATAATCGGCAAAGCGGCACATCCGACCAATTGCATCAATTTCGGCGAAGCGCGGGTGCGATGCGGCATGATCCTTGGGGCGGGTCTGACTCGCAGCGATCAGAGCTGCCTTCGCATGGCCCAGTATCGCATCGGTTTCAGGATGAACGCACACCAGCGCACCATGCGCGCGCGCCTGCGCCATGACAGACAGTATTTCGTGGTCGTCCAGCTTGATATTGTAGGTGGTAAATACCTTCAGCGACCGGTGCCCGCTGGCAATCAATGCCGCCAGATCAGCCTCGAAGTCAGGCACCGCAAGATCAGTCAGCGTCAGATGAAAAGCATAATCAATCATCGCGCCGCGTTGCGCCCGTGCGCTGTAGTCGGCCACCGTTTGGGCCAGCGGTTGGCCCTTGGCCTGTGCGGCAAAGGAAATCACGCTTGTCGTGCCGCCCATCGCCGCCGACTTTGTGGCAGTTTCAAACGTGTCCGCGTTAATCACGCCCATGCCGGACATCTGTTCGATATGAGCATGCGCATCCACGCCGCCCGGCATCACCCATTTGCCATGGGCGTCTATCTGCTTTTCGGCTATCAGTCCGGTACCAATCGCGGCTATCTTGCCATCCTTGATACCGACGTCAGCGGTGATGACACCCTCTGGCGTGACCACCTGCCCGCCACTGACTACACTGTCAAAAGTTGTCATCTTGCCCGTTTCCTTCGCAAAGACCGCCCTACCCGACTTCAAGTGATCACTGACTGGCAGGGAAGGTCAAGCAGGCACTCCGATGCCCTCCTTTTTTTGGCGCAAAGCTTGCTTTTGGGGTGGGAATAGTGATGTCATAGCGGCGGAAGGATTCTGATGTGAACAATGCCCCCCACCTGAATTATGTCAGGTCCTTTGAGGCCGCCGCACGGCACCTAAGCTTTACCGCCGCCGCCGAAGAACTGGGCTATACCCAGTCCGCGATCAGTCATCACGTCAGATCGCTTGAAGAATTCATCGGGCGTCCCCTTTTCATCCGTCACCCTCGCAGCCTTGCGCTGACAACACTGGGCGAGGCCTATCTGCCCGCCGTCCGCCACGCCCTGACAGAGATTGACGAAGCAACCGAAGCGATCATGACGTCGCTGCACGAAAAGAAGGTCGTGGTGTCTTGCCCCATTTCATTGGCGCAAAATTGGCTGACCCGTGTCGTGGCCAGCTTCAATGGCGCGCATTCCGACATTGCCGTGACGATTCACGGCAGGATTTGGGGGGATGAATATGAAGGGATTGCCGATGTGTCATTGTCATCGGCCCGTCCAGAAGAGGCCCCCGATGGTGCCGACGTCTTGTGGCGTGAAAAACTGGCGGTTGTTTGTGCGCCTGACTATCAGGTCAATGGCGCGCCGCTGACAGAACCCGCGCAGATGCGCGATGCGCAGCTGATTCATATGTTGGGGCGGACCGCCTATTGGCAAATCTTTGCAGCGCATCACGGCTTGACCAACTGGAACCTTGCCAGCGGTGCCAAGACAAATTCCCTGAATGTCGCACTTGAACTGGCCGCCTGTGGGCAGGGCTGCGCCATTTTTCCCCGATCACACCTTGGCAACTATCTGGACCGGGGGCTGCTGGTCGAACCGTTTGCCACGGACATCGACAGCCCGTGGTCCTGTTACATCTCCAAGCCGAAAGGGGCGGGCAACAAACCGGCCCAGATATTCAGGGCGTTTCTGATCGATTTTGCCAAGGCTGGTCCCTGACCCAGCTTAGGCGCGTAACCTTTCGCCATCAGGGTCAAACGGGGGTGCGGCCAGCAGGGTCGCCCGATGCGGCTTGCCAAGAATGAAAATATCCACTGTATCGCCTGCCTTGGCTGTTCCGTCTTTCACAAACCCCAACGCCAGCGATTTGCCGACCGATGCACCATATGCCCCGGACGTGACCCGCCCGACGGGTGTACCATTCGGCAAAAAAATGGGCTCTCCGCCGGATGCATCCGCACGATGCACCGCATCTACTTCGAAAATCGAAAGCCGCTCGCGTGGGGCATTGTCCTTGATCGCTATAAAGGCAGCCTTGTTCAGGAAATCCTTGTCCGTCTTGACCAACCGCTCAAGGGCGACCTCTTGCGGCCAGTATTCAGGGCTATATTCACGGCCCCAACTGCCGTAGCCCTTTTCGATCCGTAGTGCGCCAAGCGCACGGCTACCAACGGGCCCACCATCAACCGCCCGTGCGGCATCCAGCAAGGCTGTGTAAAGCCTGACCTGATCATCAGCGGCACAATGCAATTCCCAACCAAGATCGCCGGTAAAACTGACCCGGATGGCATGGCAGGTCACGCCTGCGACCTTGATCGTCTGGCTACGCATGAAACGGAATGCCTGCGTGCTCAGGTCTGCATTGGTCAGCCTTTGCAACAGCGCACGCGACTGTGGGCCCGCAACATTGAACCCGCAAATCTCATCGGTCTTGTTCACAAACTGCGTGCCTTCGGGCAGCGGTACTGCATTGAAGAAACGCTGGTGATAGCGTTCTGCCATGCCGGAACCGATCATCATAAAGCGATCTTCGGCAGTTTTTGTGACGGTGAAATCTCCTGCGATCCCCCCACGCACCCCGATCAGGGGCGTCAGACAGGACCGGCCCACTTGGGTTGGCATATGGTTTGCCAACACCTGATCCAACCACGCCGCAGCGCCGGGGCCGCTGACCTCGTAATTGGCAAAGTTCGAGATGTCGATCACACCGGCGCGGTCGCGCAGCATCTGCACCTCGCGCGCCACCGGCTCAAACCAGTTTTGACGGGTGAAACCGTTGGTCTCGACAGCACCCGGCGCGTCCGCAAACCACAAAGGATGTTCCCAGCCGCAGTTCAACCCAAAGACCCCACCCATGTCCTTTTGCATTTCATAGGCAGGGCGCACGCGCACGGGGCGACCGGCGCTGCGTTCCTCGTTCGGGAAGTGGATAGAGAAGCGGTGCGCATACTGGTCCGCTACCCGCGCCTTGGTGAAGCGCTTGTCAGCCCAATCGCCAAAACGGGCAAGGTCCCACGCGAACATGTCGTATTGCGGCTCACCATCAATGATCCATTGCGCCGACAAAAGCCCAAGCCCGCCGGACTGCGAAAATCCCGGAATAATCCCTGTACAGCAGAAATAGTTGCGCAATTCCGGCACCGGACCATAAAGCGCATTGCTGTCAGGCGACCAGATCATCGGGCCATTGATGACCCGTTTGACGCCTGCCTCTGCCGCCGCAGGAACCCGGTCCATCGCACGCATGACGTTGTCCATGATCCGTTCCAGATCATCGGCGAACAGCTCGTGCCCGAAATCCGGCGGCGTGCCGTCTTCGGCCCAGAAACGCACGTCTTTCTCGTAAGCGCCGATCAGCAATCCATTGCCTTCCTGACGCAGGTAATATTCGCCGTCACGGTCCGCGATAGAAGGCAAACGCCAACCGAGGTCCGCGACCTCTGGCATGGTTTCCGTCACGAAATACTGATGTTCAGTGGGTTGCAGCGGCAGTGTGATCCCCGCCAGCGCCGCGACCTCGCGACCCCACAGACCCGCCGCATTGACGACCCATTGGGTATGAATGTCGCCTTTGGGCGTCGCGACAATCCAGGATCCGTCAGGTTGCTGGGTTGTTGCCGTGACCGGGCAGAACCGTTCGATCTGTGCGCCCAACTGGCGGGCGCCTGCGGCATAGGCCTGTGTCACGCCGGAGGGATCCACATTGCCGCCGTCGGGTTCGAACATGATGCAGCGAATATCGTCGAAATTGGCAAGCGGGTGCAGGGCGCGCGCCTCGTCCAGCGTCACTTCGTGAAAGTTCATCCCGTAGTATCTGGCTTTCGCCTCTTGCAGACGCAATTGATGTTCGCGCTCTTGCGTTTGCGCAAGATAAAGCGAGCCCGGCTGGAACACACCGCAGCCTTGCCCGGTTTCGGCCTCCAGTTCCTTGTAAAGGTTCATCGTATAGTGCTGAATGCGGCTGATATTCGTGCTGTCGTGCAAACCGTGAATGTTGGCCGCCGCATGCCAGGTGGACCCCGACGTCAGTTCATCACGCTCCAGCAGAACAACATCGGTCCAGCCAAGTTTGGCGAGATGGTACAGAATTGAACAGCCGACAAGGCCGCCGCCGATCACAACGGCTTGCGCGTTGGTTTTCACTGATTTGCTCCCTTTTGCTGACGGGAACTTTATGGCGGCAACTCTACAAGGTCTCGCAAAAAGAACGCGGGCATTGGCATATGTTTCGATAGGGCTTTCGCACCGATCAGCAGCAAAATCTGGTCAATCCCCCATGATTATCAAATAGTTCCGAAAGGTGCTGTCGCATAAATGTGGGTGGCATACGGAATGCGCGCGGCACATATTTTAAAAAGATCGCCCAGCCATAGGAATTTTCATGTCAGCGACGTATTTTGCGCCTACAGGCGGGCACCCAGGCCAAGACCAGCTCTTGACCGACCGCGCCATTTTCACCGATGCCTATGCCGTCATTCCCAAAGGCACAATGCGCGATATCGTGACCAGCTTTCTGCCCTTTTGGGATGAAACGCGGCTGTGGGTAATCGCGCGCCCGCTTAGCGGTTTTGCGGAAACCTTTTCGCAGTACATCATGGAAGTGGCCCCCGGCGGCGGCTCTGACCAGCCCGAAGCAGACCCCGGCGCCGAAGGCGTCCTGTTCATTGTCGAAGGGACAGCCACGCTGACGATTGCGGGGGACACGCATCAGCTTGCGCCCGGCGGCTATGCCTTCATTCCACCCGGCAGCGACTGGAGCTTGCGCAATCGCAGCGACGACATGTTGCGGTTTCACTGGATCAGAAAAGCCTATGAGGCCGTTCCGGGCCTCCCTCATCCGGATGTTGTAATTGCAAACGAAAAGGACATCGCCCCGACCGTCATGCCCGACACGGACGGCAAATGGGCGACAACCCGATTCGTTGACCCGACCGACTTACGCCATGACATGCATGTGACGATCGTCACCTTTGAACCTGGCGGTGTCATCCCGTTTCTTGAAACCCATGTGATGGAACACGGGCTTTACGTGCTGGAAGGCAAGGCCGTCTACCGGCTCAACAATGACTGGGTCGAGGTAGAGGCAGGCGACTTCATGTGGTTGCGCGCCTTTTGTCCGCAGGCCTGTTATGCTGGGGGCCCGGGCAAGTTCCGCTATCTGCTTTACAAGGATGTCAATCGGCATATGAAACTGCGCCCGCCTTCATGACCGCCCGTCAGCCTGCCCACCAATTGCCAGCGACAGGGCATGGGCCGCGTCTTTGACGAAGGCACTCAGCCGGTCGATGTCATCGGGGCTAACCCTGCTGGTGGGGCCGGAGACGGAAATGCCTGCAATCGCTTCGGCATTCACGTCAAACACCGGGGCGGCAATACAACGCATCCCAAGGTTCTTTTCCTCGCCATCCACGGAAAAGCCATTCGCACGCACCTGCGCAAGATCGGCCCGTAATGCATCCGCATCTGTGATCGTGAATGGGGTGAATGCGCTTAACTCCTGAAAGGCCATCGCACGGGCCAGACGATCATCGTCCATTTCCGCCAGTAGCGCCTTGCCAATGCCCGATGCATACATCGGCGACAGCGTGCCGGGCGGAAAGAACGCGCGAATGCTGGCATGGGTTTCGACCTGACTAAGGAACAGAACCGCCCCTTCTTTTTCGATGCCAAGGTTGGCAGTCTCGCCGGTTTGTTCCATCAGCTTGCGCAGTATCGGCCTTGCCCGATCCACAAGACTGGTGCGGCGCAGAAATCTTGCGCCGATGACAAAGGCCTGCGGTCCAATGTGCCAGACCTGTTCAACGGGGTCGAACTCCACCAGTCCGCGGCCTTCAAGCGTGACCAATACCCGATAGACAGTCGCCGGAGATTGGCCCATCTCGGTTGAAATTGTCGTCAGCGCCTTGCCTTGCGCCTCGCTCAGGAACTCGTAAACCTCCATCGCGCGATCAAGCGATTTGATCGTGTTTTGCGCTGTCTTGTCGTCCCACCCGCGCGGTCGGCCACGCGCCCGACGTGCGCCCGGATTCTCGTTTTCGTGCGATTCCATCCAGAGCCCTTTTTCTTTGCGAAATTCGTATTCACGATATGAAAAATTTAAAGCACTGACAAGAAACAGATTTTTGATACGATCCCGTTTTGAAAAACAATTTCAAAAAACTATCGCGACAGATTGTCATACCCTATGTTCGGCGCAACATTAGGAGGAGACGGACATGAGCTTTCAAAACCCAGTTTTCATTCCGGGGCCAACGAACATCCCCGAGAATTTGCGCAAAGCCTGCGACATGCCGACGATTGACCACAGATCGCCATTGTTTGGCACAATCCTGCATCCGGCCCGCGATGGCGTTCGAAAGGTGCTGAAAAGCGACAAGGCCGAGGTATTTATCTTTCCGTCCACCGGCACGGGCGGCTGGGAAACCGCAGTCACCAACTGCCTGAGCAGTGGTGACAAGGTTCTGGCGGCACGTAACGGCATGTTCTCGCATCGTTGGATCGACCTGTGTCAGCGGCACGGGCTTGACGTCGAGATCGTTGAAGCATCTTGGGGCGCGGGTATCCCGGTTGATCGCTACGAAGAGATTTTGACCGCAGACACATCCCACCAGATCAAGGCCGTTCTGGCCACGCATAATGAGACCGCAACAGGCGTCAAATCCGACATTGCGGCGGTCCGCAAGGCACTGGATGCGGCAGGCCACCCTGCCTTACTTTTTGTCGACGGCGTGTCCTCGATCGGGTCAATGGACTTCCGGTTTGATGAATGGGCGATCGATGTTGCTGTGACCGGATCCCAAAAGGGCTTTATGTTGCCTCCCGGTCTGGCAATTGTCGGCTTTAGTGAAAAGGCGATGGCCGCGACAAAGACCGGCACCCTGCCGCGCACGTTTTTTGACGTGCATGACATGGCCAAAGGATACGCCAACAACGCCTATCCCTACACCCCGGCGGTCGGTTTGCTGAACGGCCTGACCGAAGCCTGCGGGATGCTGATGGCAGAAGGGCTGGAGAATGTCTTTGCCCGCCACACACGCATCGCTGAAGGGGTCCGCGCCGCTGTTGACGCATGGGGGCTGGAGCTTTGCGCTGAAACGCCGGATGTCTATTCCGATACGGTCAGCGCCATCCGCACGCCCGAAGGCTTCAACGCCACCGATATTGTGACCCATGCTGCCGAAACCTACGGCGTCGCATTTGGGGTCGGTTTGGGCGACGTGGCTGGCAAGGTGTTCCGCATCGGTCACTTGGGCAGCCTGACAGACGTGATGACGCTTTCCGGCCTTGCAACCGCTGAAATGTGCATGGTTGACCTTGGGCTGGATATCAAACTGGGGGCAGGCGTTGCTGCCGCGCAGGAATACTACCGCGCGCACACAGCCTTTGCCCAAAAAGCTGCAGCATAATGAAGGACGCTGGCATGTATATTCCGACCTACGACGACATGTTGGCGGCGCATGAACGGATCAAACCGTATATTCATCGCACGCCGGTACTGACGTCGTCCTATCTGAACAGCTTGACAGGCGCTGAGTTGTTCTTCAAATGCGAAAACTTCCAGAAAGCCGGTGCTTTCAAGGTTCGCGGTGCATCAAATGCTGTTTTCGGACTGAGCGAAGAAGAAGCCAAGAACGGCGTATGCACGCACTCATCGGGCAACCATGCCCTCTCGCTCAGCTATGCAGCGGGGCGACGGGGTATTCCATGTAATGTTGTCATGCCGCGCACCGCGCCGCAGGCAAAAAAGGATGCGGTAAGGGGTTATGGCGGCACAATCACTGAATGCGAACCGTCCACGACCAGCCGGGAAGAAGTCTTTGCTTCTGTTCAGGCTCGGACGGGTGGGAACTTCGTGCATCCTTATAATGACCCAAGGGTCATCGCTGGTCAGGGGACTTGTTCGCGCGAGTTGATGGAACAGACCGATGGGCTTGATATGGTAATCGCCCCGATCGGAGGCGGTGGCATGATTTCAGGCACCTGTCTGACCTTGTCGCATATGGCGCCCGAAGTACAGATCATCGCCGCCGAACCCGAACAGGCCGACGATGCCTATCGCAGCTTCAAGGCGGGGCATATCATCGCGGACGACGCGCCCAACACGGTCGCGGACGGGCTGAAAGTGCCGCTCAAGGACCTGACGTGGCATTTCGTGTCAAACCATGTCACCGACATTCTGACCGCCTCCGAGCAGGAAATTATCGACGCGATGAAGCTGACATGGCAACGCATGAAGATCGTGATCGAGGCAAGCTGCGCGGTGCCGCTGGCCACCATCATCAAGAACAAGGACCGGTTCGCAGGCAAGCGGGTCGGCGTAATTATCACTGGCGGGAATGTCGATCTTGACAAGCTGCCTTGGATCAAATGAAGGGGATACCTCATGAACACGCACGTAAATTTTGACGACCTCGAAGTCGGCTATGATGTTCCCGCCCTGCCCGGCATGGACGAAGCTGATATTCAAACGCCTTGCCTTGTGCTGGACCTTGATGCGCTTGAGCGCAACATCAAGAAGATGGGCGACTATGCCAAGTCCCACGGGATGCGTCACCGCGTCCACGGCAAGATGCACAAATCAGTTGATGTGGCCAAGCTGCAGGAAAAACTGGGTGGCGCTGTTGGCGTCTGCTGCCAGAAGGTGTCTGAGGCGGAAGTTTTCGCCCGCGGCGGCATCAAGGATGTCATGGTTTCCAACCAGGTCACAGACCTTGCGAAAATTGACCGTCTTGCCCGGATGCCCAAGCTGGGCGCGCGTGTGCTGTGCTGTGTCGATGACCCCGCCAATGTGGCTGACCTTTCTGCCGCTGCGGTCAAGCATGGCACACAGATCGAATGTCTGGTTGAAATCGACTGCGGTGCAGGTCGTTGCGGAGTGACAACCACGCAGGACGTCGTGAACATTGCCAAGCTGATTGATGCCGCCGAGGGGCTGAAGTTTGCGGGTATTCAGGCCTATCAAGGCGCCATGCAGCACATGGACAGCTATGCCGACCGCAAAGCCAAGGTCGATCTGGCAATCGCGCAGGTGGCCGATGCGGTCAATGGGCTGAAGGCACAGGGCCTTGAGTGCGACATTGTCGGTGGCGGTGGCACCGGTTCCTACTACTTCGAAAGCAATTCAGGTATTTACAACGAATTGCAATGCGGCTCCTACGCGTTCATGGATGCGGACTACGGCCGTATCCTCGACAAGGACGGCAATCGTATCGATCAGGGGGAATGGGAAAATGCGCTATTCATCCTGACGACAGTGATGAGCCATGCGAAACCCGAAAAAGCCATCGTTGATGCAGGCCTCAAAGCGCAATCTGTCGATAGCGGGCTGCCCACGATCTATGGTCGCGATGATGTTGAGTATGTCAAATGTTCCGATGAACATGGCGTGGTCAGCGACCCAGATCGCGTGCTGAAGGTCAATGACAAGCTGAAACTTGTCCCCGGCCACTGCGACCCGACCTGCAATGTCCATGACTGGTATGTGGGTGTGCGCAATGGCAAGGTGGAAACGCTTTGGCCCGTGTCCGCACGCGGCAAAGCCTACTAGGTCGCTCTGACCGAAACGAAAAGACGCCCGCATGATGGACCCAACTGGTCGCTGTGCGGGCGTTTCAAACATCAAAGACCAAGGAAGAATTCCCATGTTGATCGTCCCCGAACGCGAGATTGCCGACCTGATGACACGCGACGCCGCCTTTGATGCGGTGGAAAAGGTCTTTGCCGCCATGGCTGCAGGGGATGCTTACAATTTCCCGGTTGTGCGCGAGGCGATCGGGCATGAAGATGCGCTTTACGGCTTCAAGGGTGGGTTTGATCAGGCCGGTTTGACCCTTGGTCTGAAAGCAGGCGGCTACTGGCCCCATAATCTGGAAAAGCGCGGGATCATCAATCACCAGTCGACGGTTTTTCTGTTCGACCCAGACACCGGCAAGGCCAAGGCGATGGTCGGCGGCAACCTGTTGACGGCACTGCGCACGGCTGCGGCCTCTTCTGTGTCAATCAAACATCTGGCACGTGACGACGCATCAGTCATTGGCATGATCGGCGCAGGCCATCAGGCAACATTCCAGTTGCGCGCCGCACTTGAGCAGCGGCAATTCGAAAAGGTGATCGGCTGGAACTATCACCCCGACATGCTGCCCAACATCGAAAAAGTCGCAACAGAGGCAGGCTTGCCGTTCGAGGCGGTGGAATTGGAAGGCATGGTTGACGCAGATGTCATCATCTCGATCACGTCGGCCTTTGCCCCGTCGCTGATGGCGGACCACGTGTCGCCCGGCACGCACATCGCCTGCATGGGCACCGACACCAAAGGCAAGCAAGAGGTCGAGGCCGCATTGCTGGCACGCGCCGCCGTCTTTACCGACGAGGTGGCGCAGTCGATTTCCATCGGTGAGGCCCAGCATGCGATTGGCGCTGGCTTGATTGCTGAAACTGACATCAACCAACTTGGTGCGGTCATAAACGGCACCCATGCAGGCCGCACGTCGGATGATCAGATCACGCTGTTTGATGGCACCGGCGTCGGATTGCAGGATTTGGCGGTTGCGGCTGCGGTCGTTGATCTGGCCGTGCAAAAGGGCATCGCGATCGAAGTCGACTTCTAGGGACAGGACCCTAGACACTATCGCGCACGGTCTCGCCAATCCGGGCGATCACATAATCCATGAACAACCGTGTCTTGGGGTCCTGCATCTTGCGATGCGTGAACAGGCACGCCATCTGGATCGGCTCCGGCGGGGTTTTCTGGGCAACGGGCACCAGACGCCCCGCCTTGATATGTTCGGCCACTTCAAAGAGCGGTTTGAGTGCGATGCCATTACCCTCAAGCGCCCAGTCGGTCAGGACGTCGCCGTCATCGGACTCAAAACGGCCAGTAACCCGAAACCGTTTTGGGCCTTCGGGCGTCATCAACCGCCATTGAAATTCAGGCGCGCCCGGAAAACGCAGGTTCAGACATTCATGCCTGTCCGCCAGCAAGGCGTCACCATCCACCGGGTTGCCGCGCGCCGCGATATAATCGGGTGAGGCACACAACACACGGCTGACATCGGCAATCTTGCGCATCCGCAGGTTGCTGTCCTCGGGTTGGCCGAGGAAAAAGGCCAGATCAAGCCCCTCAGTCGTCAGGTCAACCTTGCGATCCGTCATGCGCAAGCGGACCCTCACCTCTGGATAGGTCTCCAGAAACCCGCGTACCAGCGGCGCAATCAACCGGCGACCCACGCCAAGCGGGGCTGCGACGTACAGCGACCCTTTGGGATTGTCGGTGATATTGACCACCTCGGCTTCGGCATTTTCAACCGCTTCAAGGATGCCGCACGCCCCGCCATAAAACGCCTGCCCCTGTTCGGTCGGCGTCAGGCTGCGGGTTGTGCGCTGGAACAGTCGCACACTCAGATGCTTTTCAAGCTGCGAAATCCGCGAAGATGTCACGGCCGGCGAAATGCGCAAATCCCGACCAGCCGCCGACATACTGCCTAATTCATAGACACGCACAAACGTACGGATGTTATCAAGATAGGACATTGTTTCGATTTATTTGATGCTGCTTGATGATTAACGACAATACCAGAGCAATTCAATTTCGCCTAGTCTCGGTTTAGACAGGCAACCCAAGGAGACACTCATGTACGATCTGGCAATTTTGTGGGACTGGATTGCGTTTTCTGTGCGCTGGTTGCATGTCATCACGGCGATGGCCTGGATTGGGGCGTCATTCTTTTTTATTGCGCTTGATCTGGGGCTGAAAAAGGCTCCTGACATGCCTGCAGGTGTGCATGGCGAAGAATGGCAGGTCCACGGTGGCGGCTTCTATCACATCCAGAAATACCTCGTGGCCCCTGAAAACATGCCCGAACATCTGATCTGGCACAAATGGCAAAGCTATATCACATGGGTATCAGGTGCGGCCCTGCTGATGATCGTATATTGGGTGGGCGGCGAGTTGTTCCTGCTCGACCCGACCAAGGCGGAATTGCAGCTGTGGCAGGGCATCGTGATTTCGGGCGGGTCGCTGACCATCGGCTGGCTTGCCTATGACTGGATGTGCAAATCGAAGCTGGGCGAACAGCCGACCCTGCTGATGCTGCTGCTGTTCGCGATCCTTGTGGCGATGTCGTGGGGCTATAACCAGATTTTTACCGGGCGGGCGGCACTGCTGCATCTTGGGGCCTTTACCGCCACGATCATGACCGCAAATGTATTTTTCCAGATCATGCCGAACCAGCGCATCGTGGTGGCCGATCTAAAGGCCGGGCGGACCCCTGATGCGAAATACGGCAAGATTGCCAAGCTGCGGTCGACCCATAACAACTATCTGACGCTGCCTGTCGTGTTTTTGATGTTGTCGAACCATTATCCGCTGTCCTTCGGGACGGAATATGCGTGGATCATCGCCAGCTTGATCTTTCTGACAGGCGTCACGATCCGCCACTACTTCAACACGATGCATGCCACCGGCGCGGGCCCGCACTGGACATGGGCCGTGACCGTTTTGCTGATGATCGTTATTGCGTGGTTATCGACTGTGCGCACGGGCGAGACTTACGAACAATCCGAAGCCCGCGCGCTGACGCACTACGAACAGAAATTCGCCTCTGCCGCGGGTTTTGAGGCGGCCTATGACACGGTCATTGGCAACTGCTCCATGTGCCACGCCCGCGAACCTGTCTGGGGCAACATGCAATGGGCGCCCAAAGGTGTTTATCTGGAAACGCCAGCCGATGTGGCGCGGCACGCGGGGCAGATATATCTTCAAGCCGGGGTCAGCTACGCGATGCCACCGCCCAATGCCATCCAGATGGATGATGAATCGCGCGCGACTATTGTGGCTTGGGTGCGTGATGTGCGGGCGGGTGGTTAGCGATGCATCTGGGCCTGATCGGATTTGGCAGCATCGGCAGCGCTTTGGTTGGCATGTTGGGGCAAACGCAGGTCACACAAGTGACCGCGCTGGTCAGGCCCGCCTCTGATGCACCGCAGCGGCATAGCGCCGGGCCGGTACCTGTTGCGTTTGTGAGCAGTCTGGACGAGCTCATCGCGGCCCGGCCTGATATCGTTGTCGAATGTGCTGGCCACGCTGCAGTCGCCGCCTACGCCCCGCCCCTTTTGCAGAGCGGTCATGATGTCATTATCGCCTCTGTCGGCGCGCTGGCCGACGCCGCTTTGCAGAAACAGGTCGAGCGTGCAGCAGGAGCAGGAAAATCACGCTTCATCCTGCCAAGCGGTGCCATTGGCGGGTTGGACCTGATGCGCGCATTGGCGGCGGCGGGCGATGTTGACGTGGCCTATCGTGGGATCAAACCGCCCAAGGCATGGCAAGGGTCACCCGCAGAACAGGTCGTTGATCTGAACGCACTGTCGAGGCCCGTGACTTTCTTTTCAGGCAACGGGCGCGATGCGGCCCTTGCCTATCCCAAGAATGCAAATGTTGTTGCGGCCCTCGCACTGGCGGGTGCAGGGTTTGAGCAGATGCGGGTCGAACTTGTGGCTGATCCAGCAGCACAGGGGAACCAACATAGCTATCAAGTCCATTCGCCCTTTTGCAAATATACCATGACGATCGAAGCAACAGGGTCACCGGGCAACGCCCGCACATCCGTCACGACTGTGCTGAGCATCCTGCAAGAGATCGCCACCTATCAGCCCATACAAAGCTCAACATAGATGCCGCATCCCTTTGGTCTCGCCCGCGCGGTTTCCCCTTTGGCGAAAAAGCTAGCTTGGTGACATGCCCCGTAGCCGCTCTGACCGCCGACGCAGAAGTTCGACCACAAACAAAAGCAGGATCGATATGGCAATCAGGATCGTGGCAACCGCAAGGATCGTGGGGCTGATCTGTTCGCGCAGGCCGGTGAACATTTGCCAAGGCAGCGTTTTCTGACCTGCCGAGCCGACGAAAAGGACAACAACCACTTCGTCAAAAGACGTGATAAAGGCAAACAAGCCACCCGACACAACGCCCGGCAAAATCAGCGGCATCTGCACCCGGAAGAACGTCGTCACCGGGTTCGCCCCCATGTTCGCCGCAGCACGGGTCAGCGACTGGTCAAAGCCCACAAGCGTGGCTGTCACCGTGATAATGACAAAGGGAATGCCAAGTGCCGCATGGGCCAGAACCACGCCCAGATAGGTGCCTGTCAGAGTGAAAGGCAATTCGATCTTTCCCAGGAACGGGATCGGGATGTAGGGGTTTGAGTAAAAGAAATACATCCCCGTCGCCGAGATGATCAGCGGCACGATCATCGGCGAAATCAGGATCGCCATGATTGCGCGCCGGAACGGCACGTGACTTTGTGACAGGCCGATGGCAGCCAACGTGCCCAAGGACACCGACAGCAACGTGGCCACCGGCGCAATTTTCAGCGAGTTGCGCAAGGCCAACTGCCAGTCGGAATTTGTGAAAAAGTCCTCGTAGTGTTTGGTAGAATAGCCTGCCGGGTCAAAGCTCAGCATCTCTGGCGTGAAGGTAAAGAAATCCTCTGCGTTGAACGACAAGGGGATGATGACCAGAATCGGCGCGATCAGAAAGAAGAAGATCAGCCCACAGATCACGCGGAAACTATAGTACCAGGCGCGCTGGCCGGTGGTGGCATATGGTGGCAATCCGGACATTTCTTAGCCCCCCAGCTTTACGTTATCGATACCGACGATCCTGTCGTAGACCCAATAAAGCAGCAGCACGACTGCCAACAGTATGGTGCCCAAGGCCGCAGCCAGACCCCAATTGAGCGAGGACGAGATATGGTAGGCAATCCGGTTCGAGATAAAGACACCCTTGGTGCCGCCCACAAGTTCCGGCGTGATGTAGTAGCCGATCGACAGGATAAACACGAGGATACAGCCCGCGCCGATTCCCGGTATCGACTGCGGGAAATAGACCCGCCAAAAGGCTGTCCAGTCCGTGGCTCCCAGCGACTTGGCGGCCCGCAGATAGCTTGGCGGGATCGTCTTCATCACCGAATAAAGCGGCAGAATCATGAATGGCAGCAGAATATGCGTCATCGCGATGATTGTCCCGGTCTGGTTGTTGATCAGCTGTAATCGGCCGTCATCGGCAACAAGACCGATCCAGACCAGAACGTCATTGATGACGCCCTGCTGCTGCAACAGCACTTTCCAAGCGGACGTGCGCACCAGAAGCGATGTCCAGAACGGCAGCAGCACAAGGATCATCAACAGGTTGGCGGTGCTATCCTTGAGGTTGGCAAGCAGCCACGCAATCGGATAGCCCAGCAAGACACACATGCCCATGATCGACAGCGACATGATCATCGTGCGGATGAACAGCGTCACGTAAATCTGTTCGCTTTCCGGGCGCGCCTCGATCCCGTCCGACCCTTTGAGCAGGTCAACCGAATTGAGGAAATAGCCGTTGGTGTATTCGGGCGAATATATCTTGATCGTTTGCCAGACTTCAGGGTCCAGCCAGTCTTCGTCAACGTCCGCGAATTGCGCGCTAAGTGAAACCGGCTCAATTCCCGAAAGATCCACGCCGATAGGTAAGTCTGCACCAGCAGTCGCGTCTTGGTAAAGCGCGGTATAAACGAAATCCCAAGGCTCTTCTTCGGCGGGCACATCGCCTTCGGCCTCAACGATCATTTGTGCCCATGCATCATATGTATCGGCTGTAATTGGCAGATTGGCGCGGATCGTGTCATCGGCCATCCAGGTGGCCCACTGCGCCGGATCAGAATAGGCGGGGTCGGCGTCCTGGAATGCGTCGGTGTAGACATCGGTGTCAAATCGCCCAACGCGACGGCCGGATTTGCGGAACAGTGAAGAAATGCCGGTCAACTCGTAGTTCAAGCGACTGCCCAGCCGGGTGTGTGTCTTGTACTCGTTCGCAAGCGCCATATCGGTATAGAGCGCATCGAACACGGCTTCACCGGGAACGTCGCCACTGTCAGCGTCCCATTCCTCAAGCGCCATGACAGTGCGCGGCAGCGTGTCAGCGACGATTTCATTTTCGACCGAGCGGAATAGCATATCCGCGATGGGCATCACGAATGACACCAGAATGAATATCAGCAGGGGCGCGATTAACGCCAGTGCCCGCAGTTTCTGGCGGCGCAAGGCCCGGTTCAGGGACGCCTTAAGCGGGCGTCCGTCTGCTGCCAAAACTTCTGTCACTGTCTATACCCCTGTCTTGTCTGGAAAAGGGGCGCAGCTGCGCCGCACCCCTGACCGTTCGTTTATTGCGACAACCACGCCTGGAATTTTGCGTCCAGATCGTCACGATAATCTGCCCACCACTCGTAGTTGTAGAGGAAGGTGTTCGTTGCGTTTGCAGGGTCTGTTGGCATGTGTGGTGCCATTTCGATACCCAGTTCAGCGTGGGTGCTGACCAACGGCGCAGATGACTGACGTGCAGGGCCATAAGCAATATACTTGGACTGATCTGCCAGACGCTGCGTGTCGGTTGCAAAGCGGACATAATCCAATGCGCGGGCTTCACGCTCTGGTGTAAGGCCGGTGGGAATGATCCAACCGTCAAGGTCAAATACCTGCGCGTCCCAAAGCATAGCAACGGGTTGCTTTTGCTCTTCGATCAGGCTGAACAGACGACCGTTGTAGGTTGAGCCCATGATGACTTCGCCATCAGCGAGCAGCTGCGGCGTGTCAGCACCGGCAGACCACCAGACAACACTGTCTTTAATCGTGTCGAGCTTGGCAAATGCCTGCGCCTGACCTTCTTCGGTTTCCAGCACGTCATAGACGTCATCCTTGGCGACGCCGTCGCAAAGCAGTGCCCATTCCATGTTGTTGATGGGGCGCTTCTCCAGCGAACGCTGGCCGGGATAAGTTTCGGTGTCGAACAGCGCGCAAATGTCAGTTGGCGCCGTGTCACCAACAAGGTCGGTGCGGTAGCCAACAGTTGTCGAGTAGACAATCTGCGGGATAAAGCAGTCAGACACGAGCAGGTCGCCGAAGTCTTCTGACGCGGTTGACCCGTCATCGCCCGGTGCCAGCTGTTCATCCGCGTCGATTTCCAGTGCGAGACCTTCGTCGCACAGGCGAATCGCATCAGAGGCAACCACGTCGACCACGTCCCAGGTCACGTTGCCAGCTTCGTTCATCGCACGCAATTTCGCCACAGCTTCCGCCGAGCTTTCGTCGTTGATGATGTTGACGCCAGTCATTTCCATGTAAGGTGTGTGGTAGGCGTTCTGCTGTGACGAAGAATAGGCACCGCCCCAGCTTACGATTGTCATTTCGTCGGCCATGTGGCCATCCGAAACGGCCATCGTGGCTGTCAGCGTCAGGCAGGTTGTTGCCATCAGTTTCATCGAGGTTTTCATTCAAATCTCCCATAGATTTTCCCGGCTTGGCTTTTCAGCACAGCGGCCCGGGCGCACGCTGTGGCTTATTGTTCAGGCGTCGAGCGCCCGGCAATCCTGAGGCATCCAGCCTATTTCGATCATCTCCCCCGGCACAAGCCGCGCCTGATCGGGGGCATTGCGGGTCTTGATTACGAACTCGTCAGTGCCCGCGACGCGCAAGCGCGTGCGGAAGATGTCGCCCATATAGATGAATTCGAGCACTTCGGCTTTCAGCGTGTGCGCATCCGCATGCAGGCGGTCGCGATTGAATTCGACACGTTCGGGACGAATCGAAACTTTTGTCCGCTCACCGACTTCGGCCACATTGACCGGCAACGCGTCGATGGTATCGCCGCTGTCCAGCTTGACGATACAGGTATCACCTTTGATTTCCTGAATAACGCCTTCCAGCGTGTTATTTTCGCCAATAAACTGGGCGACAAAGCTATTCTGCGGTTTTTCGTACAGTTCATCGGGCGGTGCAAGCTGCTGAATACGGCCATCGTCAAAAACGGCAACTCGGTCTGACATCGTCAGAGCTTCGGTCTGATCGTGGGTCACATAAACCGTGGTAATTCCAAGTTCATGGGCCAGATTGGTGATTTCAAACTGCAAGGTTTCGCGCAACTGCTTGTCGAGCGCGCCAAGCGGTTCATCCATCAAAACCAGTTCGGGTTCAAACACCAGCGCACGCGCCAGTGCGATCCGCTGTTGCTGTCCGCCAGACAATTGTGCCGGACGTCGTCCGGCAAAATCGCCCATCTGGACCATATCAAGCGCGCGCTTGACCTTTTCCTCGCGTGTGGACTTGCCCATCTTGCGAACTTCCAGCGGGAACGACAGGTTTTCAGCGACCGTCATATGTGGAAAGAGCGCGTAATTCTGAAACACCATACCAATGCCGCGCTTGTGCGGGGGGATGTTGTTGATCGAGACACCATCAAGCGTGATGTCTCCATGGGTTGCCGTTTCAAACCCGGCCAGCATCATCAGGCAGGTCGTCTTGCCAGACCCCGACGGCCCCAGCATGGTCAGGAACTCGCCCTTTGGCATGGACAGGTTCAAATCTTTAACAACCAGATTTTCCCCATCGTAGCTTTTTTGAACCCTGTCAAAGGCTACGAATGCATTTTGTGCATCTAACATTGCGAACACTTCCCCTTAAGACCGGCATTTGTTTTGCCGACACATATTTTCCTTAGGGTGTTAGCTTGTGAACAGAAACGCAACCAAGTTTTTTGGACAGTCTGGCAGGCGCGGGTCAAAAACGCACCTCGCCTGCCTGTTTTTTCACCATCACTACCCTTTTACGTTAAACTCTGGGCCATACGGATACCCTGTGATATTCTCGTTTCCGTCATCAGTGATGATCAGGATATCATGTTCGCGATACCCCCCCGCACCGGGTTGATCGTTAGGGATGGTCAGCATCGGCTCCATCGAGATCACCATGCCGGGTTCAAGTACAGTGTCGATATCTTCGCGCAGCTCCAGCCCCGCTTCGCGCCCGTAGTAATGGGACAAGACGCCAAAGGAATGACCATACCCAAAGGTGCGGTATTGCAGCAGATCACGCTCTGCAAAGAAGGCGTTCACCTTCTCCGTTACCTCCGCGCAGCTTGCGCCGGGTTGCAGCAGGCTGATCCCATATTCATGTGCGGCGACGTTGGCTTCCCAGATCTTCAGGCTGGCCGGGTCAACTTCTCCGACAAAAAGGGTCCGCTCAAGCGCGGTGTAATAACCCGAGATCATCGGAAAGCAGTTTAGGCTAAGGATATCGCCATGTGCCAATTGCCGCGATGTGACAGGGTTGTGCGCGCCGTCGGTGTTGATCCCTGACTGAAACCAGACCCACGTGTCGCGATACTCCGCATCCGGAAAGCGTTTTGCGATTTCCAGCTCCATCGCGTCGCGGCCTGCCATGGCCACATCAATTTCACGTGTGCCAGCCCTGATCGCGTCCTTGATCGCATAGCCGCCCACGTCAGCGACTTGCGCACCAGCGCGGATCAGATCAAGCTCTGCCACCGATTTGTGCATCCGTTGGCGCATAGTGGCGGGGGCGATGTCCTTGGTCGCGGCAGGGCGCAGGAATTCATCCAGCAGCACCTTTTGGGCGATGCTGATATGGTCACCCTCAAAGCCAATGGTCTTGCCCGTGCCTGTCACAGTTTCAATTGCGCGCCAGTAATTGTTCCGCTGCCAGTCGGTGTATGTGATGTTATCGCCATGGCAGCGCCGCCATGGCTGGGCCGCATCAATCCCCGCGCTGAAGGTCACACTGTCGGTTGCCGTGACAACCAACGCATAGGGCCGCCCGAAAGAGCAATAAAGAAAGCCCGAATAATAGGCGACATTATGCATCGAGGTGAAAACGCAGGCCTCAACGCCCTCTGCGGCCATGATCGCCCGCAGCTTGGACAGGCGCGCATCATATTCTTGAGCCGAAAAGGGAAGCACGCGGTCCCCCTGATGAAAGCGGTAGTATTGTGGACGATCCATGAATTCACTCCTTCGTTCCAATAACCAAGGTGCACCGCAGAAGACCCCCTCTGCGTCACGATGGCAAAGCAAGATCCCGGCGTTCAGGATAGACAGAAAGTGGGCGCAAAACTGCTTTGGCGACGCCATCGCCAACCCACACAGCATAATTTGCGCAAAGTCGTCGTGCCTGACAAGCTGAAAAATGCAGCAAGGTGAATTGCTTTGCCAACACCGTGACTTTGACTTACCGCTATGATCTCAAATTGCGTGGATACAGGCGGAGCAGACATGAAGATTATCGTTGCAGGTGCGGGTATTGTCGGCGTGTCTTGTGCGATCTGGTTGCAGCGCGCCGGCCATGATGTGACCATAATCGACCGCGCAGGCCCCGCAAGCGGCACCAGTCACGGAAACGCGGGCGTGCTTGCCGCAGGGGCCATCGTTCCCGTCACGACGCCGGGATTGCTTGCGCGCGCGCCGGGGATGTTGCTGAACCCCGATGCGCCACTTTTCCTCAGATGGTCCTACCTGCCTAAGCTCTTGCCATATCTGGTGAAATATCTGGGCTATGCCACCGATAAACACGTGGACCACTACGCGACCGCGATGACGACATTGCTGCATGACAGCCTTGACCAACATCGCGCCTTGGCTGCGGGCACAGCTGCCGAAAAGTTCATCGGGGCCGAGGATTACTGCTTTGGCTACGCCACCAAGGCCGCCCTTGAGGCGGACGCCTATAGCTGGACAAAACGCAAGACCGCCGGATTCGCGTTCGAGGTGCTGGATCGCGCAGACTACGCCCAATACGACCCGATCTATGGTGACGCATTCGAGGTCATCGTGCGCTGCAAAAACCACGGGCGTATCTCGGACCCTGGCGCATACGTCAAAGCACTGGCCGACCATTTCGTGACGCAGGGGGGCATACTGCAAATTGCGCAGATCAACGATATTGAAACCCGTGACGGGGTGATCACCGCGCTCAAGACGGCCGACGGCGATGTCACAGCAGATCACATCGTTTTTGCGCTGGGTCCATGGTCAAAAGAGATTGCGCACAAGCTGGGCGTCAAAGTCCCGTTTGAAAGCGAGCGAGGGTATCATATTGAGTTGATCAATCCCTCGCATATGCCAAAGTCACCGATGATGGTGGCCAGCGGCAAGTTTGTCATCACACCGATGGATGGCAGGATACGCGCTGCGGGCGTGGTCGAATTCGGTGGACTTGAAAACGGACCAAGTCGCGCGCCGTTTGAGTTACTCAAACGTCAGGTGGCCGACATCCTGCCCGACGTGACCTATGACAGCATCGTCGAATGGATGGGGCACCGCCCTGCCCCTGCCGACAGTTTGCCGCTGATCGGTGCGAACGATGCGCAGGGGCGCAGCTACAGCGCATTTGGCCACCAGCACGTCGGCTTGACAGGCGGACCCAAAACGGGTCGGATCATCGCGGATATGATTTCAGAGCGTAAGCCGAACATAGATTTGGCACCATTCAATCCAATGAAACACGCTGCAAAATGATGCAGACGCCAGGGAGACGACAGATGAAAGCTATTTTCAAGACAACATGCGCCACCATTGCCGGTGCGCTGCTGGCCAGCACGGTCCATGCCGATGGACACGCCCAATCATGGGACATGCCAATGGCCTATCCGGCCACGAATTTCCATTCCGAACAGGGTGTTAACTTTGCCGACAAAGTACGCGAATACACCGACGGTGCTATCGACATCACAGTGCATGCGGGTGGCTCACTGTTTGGCGGCGGCGATATCAAACGTGCGATCCAGACGGGGCAAGTCCCGATAGGAGAGCGGTTCATGTCTGCCCACGCAAACGAGGCGCCCCTTTTGGGATGGGACAACCTGCCCTTTGTCGCCACAAGCTATGAAGACAACGCCGCACTCTGGAGTGCAGCCCGCGATACAGTGAATGACCAACTGGCCGACCTGAATCTGGTGGCGCTATACACATGCCCGTGGCCCGGTCAGGGTTTCTATTTCAATCAGGAAGTGAACTCCTCTGCCGACACGCAGGGCATCAAGTTCCGGTCCTACAATTCCGCAACAGCGACGTTCGCCGAAGAATTGGGCATGATCCCAGTTCAGATCGAAGCAGCCGAACTGAGCCAAGCGCTCGCAACTGGCGTCGCATCGTCTTTCATTTCGTCAGGGTCCACCGGTTATGACAGCAAGGTCTGGGAAAACCTCAGCCACTATTACAAGGTCAACGCATGGCTGCCGCGCAACTATGTGATGGTCAACACGCAGGTCTGGGAAGGGCTTGACGCCGATACACAGGACGCCATCCAGCAAGCTGCGGACGAAACTGCGATCTCCTGTGCTGCCAAGTCGGCCGAGTTGTCCGATTTCTACTTCAGTGAGCTGGAAAAGAACGGCATGACCGTGCAGGACGCAAGCCCTGCATTCCTCGCCGAACTGGAAGAAATCGGCGCAAAGATGACCGCCGAATGGCTGGAGACAGCAGGCGCGGATGGCCAGAAAATCCTTGACGCTTACAACGCCAACTAATCTGGTGCCGCCAGTCCCGGAAATCGGGGCTGGCCCTCCTCCATGAATTGAGTCCCCACCATGCGCGATTGGTCGCCAGTCATGGGCCTGCCCCTTTGGGTCTGGCTTTTCATCGTCCCCAGCCTGATTGGCGTGGCCTGTCTGTTGCTGGGGCCAAGGTTGAAACGCCTGCTTACTCCTTTGTGGCGCGTCCTTGATGGCATCTATTTCGCCAGCGGCGCGATTGCCGCCTTTTTCATGGTGACGATCCTTTGCCTGATTGTAGCGCAGATGATTGCCCGCTGGACGGGCTTTGCACTGCCCGGCACGACCGAATTTGCGGGTTATGCAATGGCGGCCACATCGTTTTTTGCACTCAGTCACGCAATGACGCGGGGCGCCCATATCCGGGTGTCACTTATCCTGAATGCCAATGATTTTCTCAAACGATGGCTGGATGTGTTTGCCGTTTTCGGGGCAGCCGTTATAGCGACCTATTTTGCGCGCTACGCGGTCAAGGCCAATGTCTTTTCCGAGATGCTGAATGACCGGACCCAAGGGCAGGACCAGATACCTGAATGGGTCGTGACGCTCTTTACCCTGCCCGCCCGGCCCGCATCCGAGTGGGGGCAGGCGATGGCAGACAGTGGTGATACGCTGATCTATACGCCGGTCTGGATTCCGCAGTTGGCCATGTCAGCGGGCACTATATTGCTGGCGCTGGCACTTTGGGACACGCTCTACCGGATGTTGGTCACTGGCGTGAATCCAATCGTATCGGAGGCCGTCGAATGACTGAAGCCTACGCCACAATCGTATTCCTCTTTGTGCTGTTCGCCTTGCTGGGATCATCCATCTGGATCGGCCTTGCCCTGATGGGGGTCGCGTGGGTCGGGATGGAGCTGTTCACCACCCGCCCCGCAGGCGACGCAATGATCACAACCATCTGGACCGGGGCCAGCAGTTGGACCCTGACCGCCCTGCCCCTGTTCATCTGGATGGGTGAAATCCTGTATCGCACCCGATTATCCCAAGACATGTTCCGCGGGTTGGCCCCCTGGATGCGCTGGCTGCCCGGTGGCTTGCTGCACACCAATATTGCAGGCTGCACCATCTTTGCGGCCGTGTCCGGGTCGTCTGCAGCGACCCTGACGACGGTAGGCAAAATGTCGATCCCCGAACTGCGCAAGCGTGGCTATCCTGAATATATGATCGTAGGGACCTTGGCGGGGGCCGCAACGCTTGGCCTGATGATCCCGCCATCGCTAACGCTGATTGTTTACGGCGTGTCGATCAACGAAAGCATCATTAAGCTGTTCATGGCAGGCATCATTCCTGGCCTGGTACTTGCCGCATTATTCATGTCCTACATCGTCGGCTGGCACTTTTTACGCCCCGGCCAGCGCCCACCCCCTGAACCCGCCATGAGCTTTGGCGAAATGCTGGCCGAAAGCCGCTTTTTGATCCCTGTGCTCATGCTGGTCTTTGCGGTCATCGGGTCGATGTATTTTGGCTGGGCCACCGCAACCGAAGCGGCGGCCGTCGGCGTGCTGGGTGCGCTGACGCTTGCATTGCTGCAACGATCACTTTCGTTCGGCACATTCATGGAAAGCCTGATGGGGGCGACACGCACATCTGCGATGATCGCCCTTATTTTGATGGGGGCGGCGTTCCTGTCGCTGTCGATGGGCTTTACCGGTCTGCCCCGCGCGCTGGCCGCATGGATTGACGAAATGCAACTGTCGCCGATTACGTTGATCGCGGCACTGACAGTTTTCTACATCATTCTGGGCATGTTCCTTGACGGCATTTCATCGGTTGTGCTGACAATGGCCATCGTCGAACCGATGATCCGGCAGGCCGGCATTGATGTCATCTGGTTCGGGATTTTCATCGTCGTTGTCGTGGAAATGGCGCAGGTCACGCCGCCTATTGGGTTCAACCTGTTCGTGCTGCAAGGGATGACGCGGCACGAAATCGGTTATATCTCGAAAACCGCCATTCCTATGGTCGGGCTGATGTTGCTGATGGTGGTGATCCTCGTGGCCTTCCCCGCGCTTGCGACCTGGTTGCCCGAAAATATCAGACAATAGATCGCCGTGTCCCCCGCCGTGAGCGTTCTTCAACTTGATACCGACTTCCCACGGGTGCCGGGCGATGTGGGCTGCCCCGCCACATATTGCGGCACGGTCGAGGTCATCCGCATCCCCAACGCGACCGTCGGCAGCATTGTTATTGATCGCCCCGACCTGATTAACATAACCCCGTTCGAAAAGGCTTTGCACAAAGCGCGCGGCGATCTTGTCGTCACCTCTTGCGGGTTTCTGTCCACATGGCAGGAACACTTAAGCGCCCGGTCACAAAAGCCGTTTATCAGTTCGGCGCTGACCGCCCTTGACGCACTCAGCCAGCATTTTGCTCCGCAAGAGTTGCTGATACTGACCTTTGACGCAAACAGCCTGATGCGGCAGCACCTAGGCACCCACCCCGACTATCTGGAAAGCGTTGTCGGCCTTCCAAAGCAAATGGAATTATATCAAGTCATCAGCCAGAACCGCACCGCGCTGGATGTGGAGCGCGTCGCCGCCGAAATGACAGGTTTCATCAGATCGGTGCAGCGCACCTGTCACAAACATATCCTGTTGGAGTGCACCAACCTGCCGCCCTACAAGGCCGCACTCAGGCAGGCGGCCGGCCTGCCGATCAGCGATATTCTGACCTGTATCGAGGCACGGCAACCGGGCACGATCCAACCACGCTTTCTGGATTGACCGCACCAGCAAAAAAGACCGCCACGCGGTGCGTGACGGTCTGAATGGCAAATTGATCTTTGCCTTTGTTCAGGTCTCGACCGAAGGATAATCCTTGCCAACCCAATGCTGCAACTTGGCGGCAAACTCTTTCTGGAAAGCAAGCGGGCCGCTTTTTTCCATGTAGGGTTCGTCGTAGATGCCGATAAAGATCGTCAGGTTCAAAAAGAAATGCGCGCCCATCTCGAACAGGGCCACATAGTCGTGATTGATCAGCGCTTCCCGTTCTTCCTGCGTGAAGAAGTTGACGGTCGACATCTCGGCGTCATTCAGGCGCGGACCGATGGACTGTTCCCACGTGGCGACGAAATTGCGCGGATCTTCGGTGTAGCGCTTGAGGTATTCGGGGTCCCTGTCCACCGTGAAAAGGAACTTGTTGACGTAGTATTTGCTCATGCTGCGTCCTCCTTTGGATACCATGTGAAATAGGCCTCCATCGTGTGAAACAGATCGAGGTTATCAACATAATCGGCCGCTTCCGGCCCGGCGACGCCCAACATCAGAATGAAGTTGAGGAACCCGTGCGTGGCGTTGCCGCTTTTTGCCATGCTTTCGTGGTCGACGTTATCGAGGATCGCGTCAATGTCGCCATTGCGCAGCCATTCGATGGCTTTGTGGTCGAATTCAGGGTCGGGGCCGGTTTCCATGAATTGGCGCGGGCCGCCAAGTTCAAGCGACAAATGCCCGGTGCCGATAGCCGCGATACGCTTGTCGGACGGATAGGCATCAATGGCCTTACGGATCGCACGGCCAAGGTTGTAAAACCGGCGCGGCGACGGCAGCGGCGGCGCAAAGATGTTGGTATAGATCGGCACAACGGGCAGGTCCGCATCGGGCCGCACCGTGATAATCGGACAGATGATCGAGTGGTCGATCTTCAACTCGTTGGAAAAGGCAAAATCGAAATCCTGATCCATCAGGTTCTTGTGCATAAAACTCGACATGTCCTCGTCGCCTTCAAGCACATATTTCGGAATACCGAATTCGCGTTCCTCATTATAAAAGGTCGCGTCGTAACGCGGTGCCTTACCGATCAGGAACTGCGGGCAGTTATCCAGAAATATCTGGTGGAAGTGGTCCGACCCGATCATCACCAGAATGTCAGGCTTGGTCCGTTCCAGCGTCTCGCGGTAGCTTTCGATCTTGCGTTTCCACTCTGGTGCCTGCGGCATCTGCTGCTCGGGCGGCATGGTGGTGGCTTTGAGGTAAAACGGGTGGTGGGTAGAGGCCAGAGTGGCGACAAGCTGAGCCAAAGTCTTACTCCTTTTCGTTCAGTCGAGGTGCCCCGCAGCAACGGGCTGCGGGGCGTGAGTGAGTGGGTGGGTGGGTGGGTGATTATGCAAATAGATCGCGCTCGATGCCTGCGGCTTCGAACAGGTAATCGCGGCTGCCTTCCAGTTCGGTGCGCAGGCGGTCAAGGTCAAAGCCCAGCATCTGGCCTTTCCATTTCTTGACCTGACCGGCCACCATGACCGTGTCGACGTTGTTGCGCTCCATCAGGGTCACGACGGCGCCGGGCACGTTGTTGAGCGGGGCGACGTTCATGGCTTCTGCGTCAAGCAACAGAATGTCAGCCTCTTTGCCCGGTGTCAGCGATCCGATCTTGCGATCCAGCTTCAGCCCCTCGGCCCCGCCCATTGTGGCGTGGCGCAGCGCCTGCATACATTGCATCAATTCGGGGTATTCCTGAGCCGACAGCGCCTTTTCGTTTGCGAACATGCGCTGCAAGGTGATGAGCCCGCGCATCTGGGTAAAGAAGTCGGCAGTCATCGTGCATTCGACGTCGGTGGAAAGCGACGTCGAAATGCCCATATCAATCGCCTTCTGGATGGGCGGGGTCCCATGGCGCATGTGCATTTCAATCGGCACAGCCAATGAGATATGCGCGCCTGCATCGGCGGCATACTTCCAGCCGTCGTCAGACATGCCGGTCATGTGGATAAAGATATTGTCGTCGCCAAACATGCCTGCGGCGCCCAATTCGTCAAAGGTTGGCTGCATCCCGAAGGTGCCAACCACGTGAAGTGCTATGGGCAGGCCGAGTTCGCGCCCGATTTTCCATGCTTCTTCGTAGCCCGGCAAGTAAATCTCGCCGCCCATGACCATGGTTGTCAGCTGGTCATCAGAAGAAAAATACTGCTCTTTGATGCGGGCTGCATCGGCAGGATATTTGGCACGGTCGCCCCAGCCTTCGAAGTAGCCAAAAACGCCACGACGGCCTGCATCGCGCAGGCCCTCGATGGCGGCATCGGAGTGTTCGGGTGAGTGGTGGATTTGGCTGACGTCCATGACGGTCGTGACACCGGCATCAAGCTGGGCAATGCCGCCGTATAGTTCGTTTATATAGACATCCTCGGGGCGGTAGACCATCGAGAAGCCTTGCAGGATTGTGTCATAGTAGTTCGATGTATTGGCGGGGCGTCCGTCGTTGATCAAAATGCCGTTGGCCAACTGACTGCGCAGCGCAGTCTCAAATTGGTGGTGGTGCGTATCAACAAAGCCGGGCATGACAATCTTGCCCGCGGCGTCGATCACAACCGCATCGGATGCGTCGATATTCGGGCCTGTCCGTCGTCAGGGTTTTTGGGACCAAGAGCGTCCGAACCTAAGAGAGAGTTTGGCTCATCTGTTTGGTTTGATTATGCGGCGTGCTGGCGGT
>NZ_QBUD01000006.1 GCF_003058085.1 Yoonia sediminilitoris
GACCAGCACCTCACCGGCACGCGGGCCGTCAAGGTTGACCTCCATGATCTCAAGCGGCTTTCCAGCTTCAACAGCAACGGCGGCACGTGTTCGCATGACAGGGGACCTTTACATTGAATTTCAGACATTGCACCGATTGTGGCACGCAAAAGTCGTAAGAGACAAGGACAAGACGGTCAAGCGAGCGCTGCATTTGGCCCCGGTTGGCTGTTCTTTTGCGCCAGCAAGCCTAATTCATGGTAAAAAGATCCGCAGCAAGGCAGGAAAAGGGCAGAGCATGGGTAAGCGTGAGCAGGTCGCCTTGGTACCCGAATGGGAGTATGTCGCGGATAGCGTGATGGGTGGCGTATCACAGGGCGAACTGACGTCCGGACGTGTTCAGGGCAGGACGGCGACACGACTGCATGGCCAAGTGTCATTAGAGAACAACGGCGGGTTCCTTCAGATGGCATTTGATCTGCGCCCTGATGGCGGTGCCGTTGATGTCAGCGCGTGGTCAGGCATCGAAATGGACGTTTTTGGCAATGACGAAACCTATGACCTGCGGTTGCGGACAACCCAGTTGGCCCGTCCGTGGCAATCTTTTCGCGCTACTTTTGAGGCCCCGAATGTCTGGACAGCCTTGCGCGTGCCCTTTGCCACATTCAAGCCGCACAGGATTGATGCAGACTTTGATCCGACCGGTTTGCGGCGCATGGGCGTGCTTGCCGTCGGTCGTATATTCACCGCCGACGTAGCTGTGGCGGGCGTCAGGCTCTACCGGTGATCTTTGTCACGCAGATGGGTCAAGACCCATCTTACGCTGCTTCAAAAGCTGATTTCGAAAGTCGCCCCTGACCCTTTGACCAGCCGTATTTCCGCCCCATGCGCCGCCAGCATCCGCTGCACGATTGCCAGCCCCATCCCGGTGCCCCCACCATCGCGGTTGGTGGTGAAAAACGGTTCAAAAATGCGCGCCTGATTACCCGGTGAAATCCCCGGACCATCGTCAGACACAAGTAGCCGGTCAAGATAACACGACATGGTTACACTTGCGGCGCCATAGGTTTGCGCGTTCCCGATCAGATGCGTGCAGACCACATGCATCATATCATAGCTGAGCGGGATCACCCCGTCCTGCGCCACGCTGACGATGGGCCAGTCCGATACCAACTCAGACAATCTGCACCTGCCTGACTGCATCGGCTCATGCGCCCGCGCAAAGGCTTTTTGCTTTTCCAACAGCCCTTCCATACGGGCCGACGCGGTTGCTATGTTTCCCAGTAGTTTAGTGCGATCCTGCGCCGTCAGCCCGTCACTATCCAAGAGTTCTGCCGCCCCGCGGATCGCGCTAAGGGGCGATTTCAACTCGTGGGTTACGTGATCCGCGTAGGACCGCAATACAGCCTCGCGCCCTCGCAGGGTTGCTGTCATCCGCAGAACAGCCTCGCCCAGTTCCGAAAACTCTGGCGTGCCAAAGTGCGCGGGCGGGTCAATCTGCCCTTCGCTGCGCGCAAAAGCGGTCAGGCTGCGCATCGGCTGCAAGACAAGACGCCACAGAAAATAGCCCAGCACGGCTGTCGCCACAAATGCCATCCAGCCGATCATCCATGCCGTTTCGCCCCAGCCCAATACACTGCCCGCGACCCGGAAATATCCAATGCCGACCAGCGGCAGAAAAAACACCGCCGCCAGCGTGCCCCCCAGCACAAAGGCCAAAGGAGGCCGCCATTTGGTGGTTATCCGCCGCGGCATGTGCCCATCCGAATGCCGACGCCATGCACTGTTTCGATCGCATCCGCGCAACCTGCCGCCCCGAGTTTATTGCGCAGATTACGTAGGTGACTGTCCATGGTGCGGTCACTGACATGGACGTTTGTGCCATAGATCGCATCCACCAGTTGCGGCCGCGACAAGACATTGTCAGGATAGCGCATGAGTTGCGCAATCAGCTCCATCTCGCGGGCCGTCAGCGTCACCGGCGCATCATTGATATGGCAAAGGTGCCTGTCAGGATCGATGCTGAGCACGCCGCGCCGCATCACAACCTGACCCGGTGCGGCAGGTGCTGTACGCTTCATGATCGCGCGGACCCGTGCCACCAGTTCACGTGGCGAAAACGGTTTTGGCACGTAGTCATCGGCCCCCAGTTCAAACCCCACCACGCGGTCAATCTCGTCCGCCTGGGCCGTCAGGAACAAGACAGGCACGTCCGAATCCTTGCGCAATTCGCGGCAGACGCTCAGCCCGTCCATTTCGGGCATCCCGATATCCAGCACAATCAGATCGGGGGTCAGGCTTTGCGCCTTTTCCAATGCCTCGCGCCCATCGACAGCCTCGGCCACCGCGAACCCGGCTTGCGTCAGCGCAATCCGCACCACATCGCGGATTTGCATATCATCATCGGCCACCAAAATCATTGCGACACCTCCAATTGCGCCAAACTACGGCGCAGCATCGCATTGCGGTAGCCCCATTCGCGCCAATCCTGCGGGATATGCAAGCGCGGGCGGCTGCGGTGGCATGGTGACGTGCCCTGCGCAAGCTCGAATGCGACAATCGCAGGCAGCGCCCCTTCGCTGAGCGTGCAAACATAGTGGTCACGCGGTCTGTCGTCGGCCAGATTATGCCGCGCGATGATCCCGTCGATGCTGACCAGCGACATCATATAAAGCGCCAACACCCCCAGCCCGCCTGCCCGCAGACCAAACCAACCGACTGTCTTGCGGCCTATCATCTGCACCAGCATCAACAGCAACCCAACAGCAACGACACACATCCAGACCAGCGCCGCCACCCGCAGCCGCGTCAACCCGTAAGCGTCGATATAAAGGTCGAGCCGCAAGAGCGAGGAGACAACCAGCAAGACTGTTTGCCCAACCCAAAGGTACATCAACCCACGCACCCACGGCCGATCTGTCAGGAATGGCTGTGCAATCAACGCAAAAACCCCCGCCAGCAGCGCCGTTACCAGCAGCGGATAGGCACCTTGGTGCGTGTACCGGGCATATGTCATTCCACCGGGCAAGCTGACGCCGCCCCAGATGACCCCAATATCCATGAAGGTCTGCACCGCAAAGATCAGGTTGAAGACCACAAGTGCGCGCAGCACAGACCGGGCGTTGAACAAGCCAAGTTCAAAAGCCCTGAACTGCCGCTTTGACGGGTGCTGAAGTCCAAGCACGGACAACCGCAGGAACGGCCAGACCATCAGGGCGACGCCCAGCCAGAACAGGTGACGTGGCAGATCAAGTGAAACCCGGTTCAATAGCGCCATGGATCGCATCCAACCTTCGACAATCGGGTTGGCCGCCACAAGCAGCAGCAGGAACACGCCGCCGACCCCGACAGGCAGCAACCAATCGAACAGGGCGGATTTCACTGTGCCGCCTGTCGGGACCGCAAAGCGAATGCCCATCGCGTCACGCCATACCTGCACGGCTCCGCGCCCTGGCAGACGAAACATGGCGGAGAGGATTGCCACCATCGGGGGCTTTCCAAGCGCTGCATGCGCGGCAAATCCCAAAAGCCCCGCAATGGCCAAACATACTGACAGAAATTGAACCTGTATAAATGCGGGGATCAGACAAACTGTCAGCGCGCCCCAGCCAATGGCCAGATGCGACCAGCCAGTCTTGCCACTCAGCGTCATGTGGATCGCCGCTGCAATTGCGATAATCCAGCCAACAAGCCCAAGTCCCGCATCAGCGTGCCACAACAAGACATCAGCCAGCGCGACAATCACCAACATCACGACTGCAGGCGCACGCCACTTGCCTTGGCCATCATCGTCCAACCACCAACCGTCTTTTGCCAAACCTCGGGGCACGCCTCGCACAACCATTTTTCTAATCCTTCACTGCTCTTGTTGAGCGATGTGTTAAGGATCAAACGTGCATGTCAGGTCAGACAAATGTGCAGAAAATGCTTAGAGCGCGTTGATTGTATTCCAGCCGCTCGACGAATCCGTTCCCGCCCGGCTTTTGGGCCGGGCAGCCCCCGCCCCTCCCGTCGCGCCAGAGGCACGCCAATTGAATGCGGCATGCCTTCGGCATGACGGGAGGGGGCTTAACCCCACCCGGGGTCAGGGGCTGCCGTCGGATTGGTGCATGCCGCTTGTCAGGACACCTTATTGCTGCGCCGCTACACGGATCGCACGGATGTTGTCGCCATAGGGCGCGGGATTGGCGACGGAGCCACCCCGAAACACGGCTGAACCGGCAACCAGTACATCGGCTCCTGCATCGACAACCAGCGGTGTAGTCGTCGGATCGACACCGCCATCAATCTCGATATGGACCGGGCGATCACCGATCATCGCGCGCAAGGCACGAATTTTCGACGTCATATCAATGAACTTCTGGCCACCGAATCCGGGGTTGACCGTCATCACGCAAACCAGATCAACCATGTCCAGCAGTTCCGATACGGCTTCGGCAGGGGTGCCGGGGTTCAGGGCAACGCCTGCCTTCATACCCGCACCACGGATAGCTTGCAGGGTGCGGTGAATATGCGGGCCTGCCTCCACATGGGCGGTCAATACATCGGCCCCGGCTTTCGCGAAATCGTCGATATAGGGGTCCACCGGCGCAATCATCAGATGCACATCCATCACACCCTTGATATGGGGGCGGATGGCCGCGCAGGTGGCGGCCCCAAAAGTGATGTTGGGCACAAAATGGCCATCCATCACATCCACATGAATCCAGTCCGCGCCTTGCGCTTCGACAGCCGCACATTCGGCACCGAAATTTGCAAAGTCAGACGCAAGGATCGACGGGGCGATTTTAACGGTGCGATCAAAGGACATGTGGAACCTCATATTCAGTTGGGTGGGCCATAGCATGCACAAGGCAGAGTCTGGAATACCCCAACGCCATCCGATTGCCTGAAATTCGCGCATTTCGTCCACGCAGACGATTTATGCTGCGCCGCAGCAACCCATCTGCTAGTTTGTCCCTATGTTATTTACATTGAAACACAGCGATATCTTGAACGGGAATGCGCAGGTGCATCTGGCGCGGGCGACATTGACGCCAACCCGGCCCAAGGCGCTGCATGATCACGATTTTTTCGAACTGTTTTGGGTGCAGAACGGCAAGGTCCGGCATCATCTGCAAGATCGGGCGGAAACGCTGACCGAAGGCGACTTGATCTTTATGCGTCCCGGACAGCCACATGCACTGCAAGGGCGGGGGGAACATGCGCTGATCGTGTCTATCTCGATCCATCCGGGGACGATCAAGGCGCTTGTCAAACGCCACCCCGGTCTATGCGGCCACCTTTTCTGGGCCAAGGGGCCCATTGCGCAGACACACCGGAACATCCGGCAACTGGCCGCGCTGAACCATGCGGCCGTGCAATTGGAGCAAAGCGACTGCGGATCGCTGGCCGCCGAAGGGTTTCTTTTGCCACTTTGCGCCGAATTGACCGCCGACAACTTCCCCCCGGACATGCCAGGCTGGCTGACCGAGGCCTGCCGCGCGGCCAAAGACCCCGCGACCTTCAGGGACGGCGCCGCCGGACTGGTGGCCCTGACCGGCAAGGCACATCCTCACGTCAGCCGGATGATGCGCAAGCATCTTGGCATCACCCCATCGGATTACGTGAACCAGCAGCGCATGGCGTTTGCCGCCCGCGCACTCATCACAGACGCTGAACCCGTCGGACAGATCGCGGCAGACTGCGGACTGCCCAATATGTCGCATTTTCACAAGCTGTTCAGGGCCGCCTATGGGCACACGCCACTGCAATATCGACAAAAATACCAGCGGCAGATTATCCAGCCGGTCTAAACATTTGACCGTCCGGTCAAAACTTGCCAAGACACTGCCAAAGTGTAACGCTGTGATGGCAATGCGAGGGAGGCCGACTTGCAAACAACCCAATCCCCGACCTTGACAACATCGCAGTTGCCGCAGGTCCACGAACCCCGCAATGACGGCATCCCGCTTGATCTTGATTGGGTGATGTCGGCGCAAGCCAACACATCGGCCATTGAGCGGCGCGCAAAGACCCTGCCTGGAAGGCGCAGCGTCAAGAAGGATTATCAGGCCGCATGGCTGTGCAAGGCCATCAGCCTGATGGACCTGACAACCCTTTCCGGCGACGATAGCGAGGGCCGCGTGCGCCGCCTGTGCGCCAAGGCCCGCCAACCTGTGCGCGCCGACATTCTAGAGGCCTTGGGCATGCCGGACCTGACGACCGGGGCAATCTGCGTCTATCACGAGATGGTCGCCACCGCCGTTGATGCTTTGCAAGGGTCGGGCATTCCTGTTGCGGCTGTCTCCACCGGGTTTCCCGCAGGTCTGTCGCCGTTCCACCTGCGCATCGCTGAAATTGGCGAAAGCGTTGCCGCCGGAGCGGCCGAAATCGACATCGTGATCAGCCGCCGCCATGTGCTGACGGGCAACTGGCAGGCGCTCTACGATGAAATGCGCGAAATGCGCGCCGCTTGCGGTGATGCCCACGTCAAGGCGATCCTTGCCACGGGCGAGCTTGGCACGCTGCGCAACGTCGCCCGCGCCAGCCTGGTCTGCATGATGGCGGGCGCTGATTTCATCAAGACGTCTACCGGCAAAGAGCCCGTTAACGCCACCCTGCCTGTGACCCTGACAATGATCCGCGCAATCCGCGACTATCAGGACCGCACAGGCATCAAGGTCGGATACAAACCCGCAGGCGGCATCAGCAAAGCCAAGGACGCGTTGGTCTATCTGTCGATGATCAAGGACGAACTGGGCGACCGCTGGCTGCAACCTGACCTGTTCCGTTTCGGCGCATCCAGCCTGCTGGGCGATATCGAACGCCAACTCGAACATCATGTCACTGGCGCCTACAGCGCCCAGTGGCGGCACGCAATCGGATGAGCGCGCACCAATCTCACGCAATCCGCCCGGCGGTACGCTGGGCAACCCCCGACCGGCCCCGTCACATTGAAACTGTGCTGGGAAGACGTCGGCGGGGGCTTCACCACCACCCGCGGCCGGGAGCCGCCCTCAGCACTTGGGCAGCAGCATCATGACTATCAAAGAAATCTTCGACACTATGGACTACGGCCCCGCCCCCGAAAGCAGCGCCGAAGCCCTGCAATGGCTGGCTGACCATGGCGGCATCGCCGGCCATTACATCAACGGCAAATGGGGCACGTTGCGCGACGACTTCCCCTCCAACAACCCGGCCACGGGTGAAAAGCTGGCAGGCGTCACCAAAGGCACGGCAGAGGAGGTCGCCGAGGCGGTCAAGGCCGCGCGCAAGGCGCAACCCGCGTGGGCCAAGTCGGGCCATAAACGCGCGCGCGTCCTCTATGCCATCGCGCGGCTGATGCAGAAACATGCGCGTTTGCTGGCCGTCATGGAAACGCTCGACAACGGCAAACCGATCCGGGAGTCCCGCGACATCGACGTGCCCCTTGCGATCAGGCACTTCTACCATCACGCAGGCTTTGCCCAACTGATGAAAGACGAACTGCCTGACCGCGCGGCTTTGGGTGTTTGCGGCCAAATCATCCCGTGGAACTTTCCCTTGCTGATGTTGGCATGGAAAATCGCACCCGCCCTCGCGATGGGCAATACGGTCGTCCTGAAACCGGCTGAATACACCTCGCTCACTGCGATGATCTTTGCGGAGATCTGCACAGAAGCAGGCGTGCCCCCCGGCGTGGTCAACATCGTGACCGGCGACGGCGAAACCGGTGCGGCGCTGGTCAACGCCGATGTCGACAAGATCGCTTTCACAGGCTCTACCGAAGTCGGGCGCAAAATCCGCGAGGCCACAGCCGGGTCAGGCAAGGCCCTGTCCTTAGAACTGGGCGGCAAGTCGCCCTACATCGTCTTTGACGACGCCGACATGGATTCAGCGGTCGAAGGGCTGGTCGACGCCATCTGGTTCAATCAGGGGCAAGTCTGCTGTGCAGGGTCGCGCCTTCTGGTGCAGGAAGGCATCGCCGGCCGCTTCTATGCCAAGCTGAAATCGCGGATGGACGGGCTGCGCATCGGCGACCCGCTGGACAAATGCATCGACGTGGGTGCCATCGTGGACCCGGTGCAGCTGGACCAGATCACAAGAATGGTCGGCGACAATACCGAAGGCGAAACATACCAGACCAAAGCACCCGCCGGCTGCTTCTATCCGCCCACGCTTATCACCGGCCTGTCCCCAGCATCAACGCTGATGCAAGAGGAAATCTTTGGCCCGGTGCTTGCCGCAACGACCTTCCGGACACCGTCCGAGGCGGTGCAAATCGCCAACAACACGCGCTATGGGCTGGCTGCATCGGTCTGGTCGGAAAACATCAATCTGGCGCTTGATGTCGCCCCCAAACTTGCCGCCGGGATCGTCTGGGTCAACGGCACCAACATGATGGATGCCGCTGCTGGCTTTGGCGGGGTCCGCGAAAGCGGCTTCGGGCGCGAAGGCGGCTGGGAGGGATTGTCTGGCTACACCAGACCCAAGCGCGACAGTAAACCGCTCAGGAAAATCGCGGCCTTCACGACCGAAGACGGCACCCCCGCCGACCCGCTTGACCGGACCGCCAAACTCTACATCGGCGGCAAACAGGCACGACCCGATGGTGGCTATTCCAAGCCGGTCTACAGCCCGAAAGGCAAGCTTCTGGGGCATGCATCCACAGCCAACCGCAAAGATATCCGCAACGCGGTCGAGGCCTGCAATGCGGCCAAAGGCTGGTCAAAGACCACCGGCCACCTGCGGGCGCAAATTCTCTATTACATCGCTGAAAACCTCTCGGCCCGCAGCGACGAATTCGCAACCCGGATCAACAATATGACCGGCAACAAAACCGGCGCGGATGAAGTTGAAACCGGCATCCGGACGCTCTTCACATATGCTGCATGGGCCGATAAATATGACGGGCAGGTGCATGGAGTGCCAATTCGCGGCGTGGCACTGGCCATGAAAGAACCGGTCGGGAACATCGGTATCCTGTGCGACGACGGACAACCGCTCGCCGGACTGATCAACGCAATGGCGCCAGCCATCGCCATGGGCAACCGCGTGGTGCTCGCTGCCAGCGAACCCTTCCCGCTTGCCGCGACTGACTTCATCCAAATCCTTGAAACGTCTGATGTGCCCGGCGGTGTTGTCAACATCATCACCGGTAGCCATTCCGAATTGGCACCAACGCTGGCCAGCCATCTGGACATTGATGCCGTCTGGTCCTTTTCGAGCAGCGACCTGAGCGGTGTGATCGAAAGGGCAAGTGCCGGAAACCTCAAACGCACGTGGGTCAACAACCAACAGGCCATCACACCAAGCGCGCAAGATTACCTTGCCGCCAGCACCGAGGTCAAAAACATCTGGATCCCCTACGGCGAATAGCCCCGGCTTCTTATGGCCAAAAATATCCTGGGGGAGGCCGCAAGGCCGGGGGCAACGCCCCCATCCCAAAAATCATGTCGGCGCAGCCGTCATTTCTTTGAACGCCACGTGTCCAGCCAGCGGCGCAAACGCCCGCGCTGCTCGGCCACGCCAGCCTGCACTTCGTCCAGCTGATCGCCCGCCGCATCCATCAACGGATCAACCGAACGTTCACGGAACTGCGCCCAGGCTGCACGCACAAACATCAACGCCACCATCAGAAAGATGAAGAACGCGATATTGACCCAAGGGATGGGACGGTAGTCAGGACTGTCGATCTCACGGATCGAAATCGCGTTGGGGAAGATCGTCAGGAACCGGTTGCGCCAGCCATAATGGGTAATCACAACCCATTTGGGCGCCTCAGCGGTCGAGACCAGTTGCTTGGCCTCACCCTGCAAATCACGGGTATCGAACTTGAAATAGGGCGGCCAGATAAACCCCGTATCCTCGTTGCGATAGATCATCACATCGTTGACTTCGCTGCCACGGATCAGGCCAAACAGGTAGGTCGGGCGCCGCACCGCATCAATGAACAGCACATCGCGGTTGGCGGCCTCGGCACTGCCGCTGTCGGCCTGCGCAAAAAAGATGCGGTTGAACCGCCCGAAATCCTGCCGAATTGTATCGGTGCCGGTGATGCGGCCCACATCCTGACCGGGCAGCACATAATGCAGCAGGCTGCCAAGCAGCACGAACACCACAATGCGAATGATCATCTTGAACTTTTGCATGGGTCTGCCTTCTCGTTAGTTGACGATATAGATGATCACCGAAATCGCGATCACGGGAACAACAAAAACCAAACCAATCAGTTTGGGGCGGATGGAGTTTTCATATTCAGTCATACCCTTGGCGACGAACGCATCCCTGTCCTCAGGGCCTGCGCCTTCGGGGGGGTCTTCGTCAAACTGGTCTTCCAACCGTTCGCGCCGGACCGACTTTGAATAGAGCGAAATTGAAAAATAGATGATCGTCAGGGCGATTGCACCAAACACAACCAACTTGATGAATTGCATCAACGTCTCCTTCCGACGGCACCCCATGGGCCCACTCGGGTGATCAAGTCAGCCCGTGGCCGCGCCTCTGGCTCTTCCATCGCGGCCTCGTGACCGAACAATTCCGCACGGGCCCCTGCCTTATCGACTTGGTACTCGCGGGCAAGAAAATCAACGACATAGTCCTTCTTTTCATCCGGCCAGTGCGCGTATGACCGATAAAACAGTTCTTTGTGGCAGATGAACAACTGCCTGATGTCCAGCGGCGACAACTCCGCCAACAGCCTGTTGACCAAATCGGCGTCCGCATGGGGTTTGGCGCGCAAAGTGTAGAAATAGGCCGGATGCTCTGATGTGATCTTGGGCCATGGCCCGTCATCTTCTGCCCAGCGCACAAGTGCGGCCAGACCCTGCCACTCCTGAGGAAGGTCACGCGCATATTGTTGCCCCAGACGGCGCAGGTCGCGGCGGGTCGCGCGGGTCAAATCCGCGCCCATGTCGGCTGCAACGGACATGACGATAAAATCCATCTTCTGGCGCAGAATGGCCGAGGCGTCGATCCCTCGGGCCTTGATCACGCTTTCCGTCAGGTCGTTCAATTTCAGGAACTTGGCGATGGCAGACCGATCATCAAGGGTGAAGGTATAGGGAATGGGCAGATCATCCAATCTGTCACCTCCCACAATCGCCGCCGGGTGCGGGACTGACCGAAAGACATAAATCCCGCCAAAATGATCGGTCCAGAAGTTGTCCTGCGAAAATTCCATCCGCTTGAGCCGGACCGGATTGCGCATCACATCGCCCGTCTTTTTGGCCATGCCGATCATCTGGGCGATCAGCACATCATTATGCCATGCGTCATCCTCGGTCTTGAAGCGGTTGATCATCTGGCCCAGTTTTTCGGCATCGGCCACAGTGCCGCTGGTGGTGTCGGCTTCGACCCTGACCTTGCGGATATCAAACAGGCGCGCGGGCGTATCCGACAGGTAGACCGAATTTACCAACTCGCCCGCGACCGCGTCACGGGTTGTCAGGGCGAACAGTTGTGCTTGGTTTTCCATAATGAACTGCCGCAGGATGCTGCGCGACGTGGAGAATTTCGCATTCAGCAAAGGGGCTGTCACCTGATCGGTCGTCAACAAAATGAACTGCCGGTTCACGCCCTGATGGTTCAGGTACAGATCATCGCCAAGCTCGTCCCCGACTTCCGGCGAATAGCCCGAAATATCGATATGAAACACATCCAGCGCGGTTTGTTTGCCGCACAGATGCATCAATGCCCGATTGTACCGTTCAACCAGCACCGGACTGTCCACGCGGACCAGATTGCCAAACATCAGGCCTTTTTCAATCAAACGGTGCATTCATATTCCCCAAGACCCAGAGGGCATCAACCCCGCGGCCCAACCCATGTGTATCATGCTACCACGTTTCCTTCACCCATTTGCGCGGCAACCCCGCGACCGACAGGATCATGATCGGTGCCCAGATCATCGCGGCAATCAACCCAAGTCGTCCGAAAAAGACGATATTGGCAAGCGCGCCCGCAGCCATAATTTCCGCCATCGGGGCGCCCTGCCACAGATACAGACAGAAAAAGAACGCAGCGCTGGCAGCGAAAAGCAGGATGCTGGACAGGAACGCATTGAGGAACAGCGGCTTGACTCCTTCCGGTAGAAATCGCGCCAGAATGCGCGGCACGGCAAACCCCAACGCGGCCAAAACAAGCGCAGGCAAGAACAGACTATCTGACAAAAGCTGCTCCATCAGCGCGCCTTACTCTGGCCGGCCACCTGCCGTGCGCCTTGCATCAGTCTTGCCCCTCCAGATACCGCCTTTTCGCTTCTTCCTGCCGTCCGAAATCGCGCACCATATTTGCGATCGCGACCTCGTCGGACTTGTCAGCATAGCGGAATTCGCTGTCGGCGTAGCGGTTGATTTCCTGTATCACCATGTCCACCGTAATTGGCTGGCGCAACTCTTCGATCATCGCCTTTTTGGTGTCGTAGTCTTTGAACAGGAACAACTCGGGGTCTTCCATCCATTCATCGGGCAGCTCAAAGTCCATCGCCCGCACCTTCACGGCATCCGTGATGTTCTTGATCGCGCGACCGGTGAAACGTTCGTCAGCCTCCTGAATAGCCTTCAGATAGGTCCCCATCTTGGCGATGGTATCCAACGTACCAATCTCGGCCGACACGCGGTCATAGACGTTCAGCAACCCCTGCTCTTTGGGGCGGGCGTGGCCTGCAAAGGAAGCCGCGACCGCTTTCTTGATCTCTTGCGCGCTGAAAACCTCATGTGCGCCAACGGGGATGTCATGGTTCTTGCCCATCAGCAGATACAGGATGTCGATGTAATCTTCGCGGGTTTGCGGCCCATCGACAAGAAAGCGGGCACCGGCGCGTTGGCGTAGCGCATCATCGACGTTTTCGGGATAGTTCGAAAACATCCCGAAGGTGCAGTTGCCCCGCACCACCGTGTTGGCCCCCGCAAAGCTTTCCATCAGGACAGCGGTAATTTCCAACTGGCCAGCCGATGATTGCCTGTCACCGCGCTTGCCCGCAAGTTGGTCAATATCGTCAATGGTGCCAAAGCCGATGACACGGGGATCAAGCACATTGTTGATAAAGGCCTTGGCATTCTGGCCCGACTTGCCCTGATAACTGTCGATATTGTCAGTGCTCAGGTTCTGATAGCGGAACGGATAGCCCGCGACCTGACAATAGTCGTTGATCAGACCCGCCATCATCTGGATCAGGGTCGTTTTCCCCGTCCCCGGCTTGCCGTCACCCATAAAGGTAAAGATGAAACCGCCCAGTTCGGCGAAGGGGTTCAGTTTGCGGTCAAAATCATAGGCCATGACCATCTTGGCCAGCTTCATCGCCTGATATTTGGCGATGTGATTGCCCACCACTTCGTTCGGCTTCTTGAACGTCATGGTCAGGGTAGAACCCTTGGCCTGACGGGCGGGCGAAAAGCCGTTGATCGTCAGATCATCCGCCTCGACCCGCCATGAGGCGTTGTTGAAGCTTTCCAACCGTCCCGCTGTGCTGGCACGGGCAGCGGCCTTTTCCATCAGTTGCTCGCAATAGGTCAGCGTCGTGGCGATGAATGTCGGTTCATCCTTGGCGAACTGGCCCAGTTTCTGGTCTAATTCCCACAGCGCACCGTGCAAGGCCAACGGCGCATTGTCGGTCAGCACCTCATCGACGCTGCCCACGTCAACGCTGGATTCGGTGGCATAGGTGGCCAGCAGGAAAGAGGTCGCATTGGCAAATGTATAAAGGGCGACAAGCGATTCGGCGGCCAGAAACTCGGTGAAGGCAACCGACTGCGCCTCTGGCAGGCGGCCTTCGAGGTTCTGGCGCTTCATTTCGGTCAGCGCAGTCATGTCCGAGAAATTATCCGCGACAGTAAGCGCTATCGACAGGGCGCGGCGCAAAGCATGGCCTACCGCCGCCTGCGCAGGCGAAGTCAGCGGATCATCATCATCAGTTTCGGCAATCCGGTCCAACAGGCGCACGCCACTGGCCGGTGCGGATGTACGGGACAACATGCCGGGCGTCGTGGATCGAAAGCGACGGCGCGTCGCGGCAACATCGGGGGACTTTTCAGGGGTCGTGACGGTCAGGCGGGGTTTGGCAATGCGCGGACTATGGTCCAGTTGCATCAACATTTCTGACGCCGGAATGTAATGCGCACGAATATCATCCTCGCGCAGTTCCATTTGATCACTTGATTGGCTCATGATGTCTCCGGAGTTTTCTACTTCAAAATATCGCGGTGTTCGGACAGGGCGACCCGTGCGATGACGTCTTGGGCACCGGACGAAAATGACGTGTCGGCAGCAGGTCCATCAATCTGGAACACCGGGGCCCGGTCGGGTGCCGGGGTGCAGGCCGCAAGCCAGACACCAAGAAAGCAGAGTCGGATCAGCATTATGACCTCCCTTTTAGCGATAACTCAGCACGCGTCCGCCATCATTGACGACAAACTTGCGCACATCATGAAACCCCGGCGGGTTGCGTTCGGCCAGCGCCTGATAGGGGCGTTCCGGCATAATCAGGGCGCGCTCCATGCGGCTGGCCCCGGTGTCGCCACCACCACCCGCAAACGGATCAAGCGCAAAAATCTGACGCTCGACCGACCCGAACCAGCCGGATTTCACATTCTCGACCCGCTCTGACACCAAATCCTCTTCGGTCCAGACCAGCGCCCAGTCGTCGCCTGCAGGCGCGTTGGCGGCGCGCAGCACATCGCGTAACGGGCCCGACTGCCGCGTAAAGGCGTTGGAGTACATCGGCCCGATGTGAAAACGACGCAGCCGCGTTGGGTGCAGGTCGTCAAAATCCTCGTCAAAACCGCGCGCGATGGTCAGCAGTTTCAGCCCGGCCACAGATTGCGCCATCAAATGCGCCTGCGCTTGAGGCCAGCGGGCTTCGTCCTTGGGCAGGCCTGTGCGACCTGTGTCCGCGACATCCATCAGATAGATCGTCGGCAGGTTGACCTGACTGTCATAGACCGCCCAATGGACCTGAAACATCCGTCTGTCATCGGCATTCCGAAGCCAGACTGCTTGCGGGTCATTGCGCGCCCAGAATAAATCGCCCTTCGCCAATTCTTCGTAATAAAGCCGTTGGGACAGGGCATATTGCAGTTTGGTTGGAATCTCCTGTTCGCCAAGGATCACACGGACCATTTCATCCTTCAGCGCTGCGACAGATGGTTGCGTCGCCAGATGCCTGTCGGCCTGCTGGGCATCATTGGCCATCTCAAGCAGTTCCTGATAGACAGGAAAGCCACTTTCGACCCGGTCAAACGTCAGCGCACCCGCATGGGCATAGCGGCCCGCAAAATGGTATTTGTGTGCCATCGCCCGAAAGGTCCAGTTCAACCCCGTCAGGTAACGGGCCAGAATTTCGATCTCGCGCCGGTCAAAACGCCCTTCGGCCTGCATCGTCGCGGCCACTTTGGTCAGATGCTGGGTGATCTTGGCGAACTTACCGAAATAGCGGCGGGTGACGCGGGTATCTTCCAGCTTCATGTGGTCGGATTGGAGGTCGGCTTGGGTCATGTCCTAATCCAACTCAAAACCAAGGTTCGTGCACTGCCGGCGATGCCGGGCCAAGACAACAAGTCAGCTCTCTGCCCCGTACTGGTTGCTATCGTGCTTCTCCACGATCTTCTGGAACCGGCGGATAAAGCGTTCGTCGGCCTTTGCTTTCTGTTCCAGCACATCGCGGGCAAAGACCATATGGTCTTCGTGGGCTTCCAGCATGTCGGCCATGCGTGCGTTGGTCGCCGACCCGATAGCGGCCATGGCTGTCTGTGCCTCTTGGTCCGTCTGCACGCCGATTTCGTTTATCTTGTGCGCCACGTCCTGCTGCTGGGCCGTCTTGAGCGACTTGAGCAAGGCGTCATAAAGCACAACCCGCTGCTTGGTATCTGTTTGCAACTTGTTAATCAGAACCATCTGCGTCGCTGCCTGATTTTGCAGTGAATCAATCCAGGTTTTGCCCTTTTCGATATAGCGTTCCAGCGTCTGCGATTTGGCAAGATAGACCTGCTCTTGCTGGACCATCTCGTTATATTTACCATTCAGCGCCTGCAATTCGGTTTCAAGGGCTGTGCGAGCGGCAGCATCCTGTTCGACGGCAATCTTGCCCTCCAGCGTGATAATCTCCGGATCGGCAGCCATGATATCGGCACGGATTTTTTCAAGATCGGCGACCGTTGCCTCGCGCTCTTCCAATGTGGCGCCAAGGTTCTTGTTCACCGTCTCTTTTTGTTCATTCAGGACTGCCAACTGCCCTTCGAGCAGTTGCATGATCACGTCTGATTTGCTGATCAGGTCCTGCAACTTGTCATCAATGGATGCCGTGCGCATCCGCTCCTGCCGCATGCTGTCGGCTTTGCCCTTGCTGAAAATCCCGATGAAGGTTTCCATCCCGGTTTTTGAGCGCATTTCATCGAAGTCTTTGGAAAAGGCGGATGTGACATCATCCAGACCCATGATCAGCTCGGCGATATTGGCATCCATTGCGGCGGTATGCGCGTGCACCTCGTCCAGCGTGGCATTTTCGATATCGACGGAAATATCCGTGCCCTCGGCCATTTTCTGGCGCGCGGCTTCTATCCGGCTGGTCATCGCAGAAATCTTTGACTGGGCCTCGGCGACCTGCTTTTGCGATTCCTGAATCTGGGTCTCAAAATTTGCCATTCACAATCCCTCTTTTTTATTCGCTCCCAGATACTTATGCACCGGGTCACAGGTATTCAATGAAATCACGTGCCTCGCACGCTCCCGTTTGGGGCGAGTGTGACCCGACAAAATGGCAAAGAAAAGGCCCCTAGCTTTCGTCAAAGACGGGTGGGCGATCCAGCGCTTCGGCCTCTGGCCCCAGCAATTCCTCGGCCGAGATAATCTTGGGTGGAAGTTCGACCCCGCGCTCATAATTTTCAGGATCAACGCGCAGCGATTCCTCGCGCGAGCGGATGTTGACCTGCATCGGCACCTCGATCTGGTCAAACAGGTGGATCACATCCTGATTGAACATGCGAATGCATCCGGCCGAACCGGAATTCCCAATGGAATCCAGATCGTTCGTGCCATGGATCCGGTAGAATGTGTCGCGATTGCCCCGGAACAGATAAAGCGCGCGTGCCCCCAGCGGGCTGCGCAAGCCCCCCGGGATACCGCCACGAAAGTCGCCGTAGACCTCTGGCTCGGTACGCAGCATGTTCTGCGTCGGTGTCCAGCCCGGCCACTTCCGCTTGAGCTTGATCGTGGCCATCCCGCGAATGGACCGCCCCGCGCGCCCGACGCCGACAGGATAGCGGGTCGTCGTGCCATCGGCCCGCACATGATACAGGAATTTGGCATAGGGATCGACATCGAGCGTATTCGGCCCCTGTTCTCCATTGTAAATGCCGGACATCCGGCGGTTCACGCCTTGCAGGTATCGGCTGGGAATGCCCGGCAGATTATAGCCTGAGTCTTCGATTGGTCCGTAGCCATCGATGAAATTGGTTGAACCAGCCGGCCCGGAGACCACAGGCGGCTGCGAGCAGGCGGCGACCGTGCCCAACATCATTGCACCAAAGGACCGTCTGGTCAGTTCACCTGTCGTTATCATTCGTCAAACACCTGTCTTGCGCGAATCATCAGATAGCATCACGGCACTCAAAGGCGATAGCCGCGGACGCATTACGCTTTGATTCTGTTGCAAAACGCGCGCTTTTGCGCTGTCTCGCACATATTGACCGCCGGATTATTCAGCGAAACCCAGCCTTTTGCCCAGATTTAGCCCGCGCAAAGCCTCTGCCGTTGGCATTGCCCGCTTGCCGGGACGTTGCAGATATGTGATTTCAACCGCCCCCTCGCCGCAGGCCACGGTAAAGTCGCCCAATAGGTCACCGGGCGCACCGCCACCCATCGCAAGCCGCGACCCAAGCAGTTTGACCCGCTCGCCCGATATGTCACACCAAGCGCCCGGAAAAGGCGAGAGCCCCCGGATCATCCGGTCTATCCGTTTGGCAGACTGGTGCCAGTCGATACGGGCCTCGGCCTTGTCGATCTTGGCCGCGTAGGTGACGCCTTCCTCAGGCTGCGGCGCAGGAGTCAGGTTAGGCAATTGATCCAAAGCGCGAACAATCGCAGCAGCACCCATGGCCGACAACCTGTCATGCAGTTCACCGGTTGTTTCTTCGAGGCCAATGTCGGTTTCTTCGCGCAACAAAACGGGTCCTGTATCCAATCCCGCCTCCATCTGCATGATGCAAACGCCCGTTTTGGCATCCCCCGCCATGATCGCACGGTGAATGGGGGCAGCCCCGCGCCAGCGCGGCAACAAAGATGCGTGGATATTGAGGCACCCCAATCGCGGCGCATCCAGAACCGCTTGGGGCAGGATCAACCCATAGGCAACCACAACGGCAATATCGGCGCCCAGCGCGGCAAAATCATCCTGCGATTGTGCATCTTTCAATGATGCGGGGCAACGCACGGGCAACCCCAGCGCCTCGGCCCGTTTTTGCACCGGGCTGGGCCTGTCTTTCTTGCCACGCCCTGCCGGGCGCGGCGGTTGGCAATAGACGGCCACAATCTCGTGCCCCGCCCCGACCAGCGCATCAAGCACCGGGACAGAAAATTCCGGGGTTCCCATAAAGACGATGCGCACTTGGTTTACCCCTTTGCTTGCGGTGCTACGGGCGCAGTAGGGCAAAACCGCTGGCTTCGCAAATACCGCCCGCGCAGTATCTACCCTGCGCGTAGCTTGCGGGCCTTCTTGATCAGCATATCGCGCTTGACCCGTGTGAGCCTGTCAAAGATCATCTTTCCGGCCAGATGATCGATCTGGTGCTGAACAGACGTCGCCCAAAGCCCGACGAAATCCTTTTCCTCGGTGACGCCCTCGGCATTCAGAAAACTGACCGTCACAGCGCGCGGGCGGCTGAGTTTCGCCCAGACACCGGGCAGATTTGGTGACCCTTCCTCGTGGTCGCGCAGTTGTGTGCTGGCGTGCAAAATGCGGGGGTTTGCCATGCGCACTGCCTGCCCGCGCGTGTCAGATGCATCGACAACGGCCAAGGCCAGCCCAACGCCCAATTGTGGGGCCGCCAGTCCGACACCGGGCATGGTGTCCATGGCGATGATCATCTCGTCCCACAGGGCGCGCACGTCATCGGTGATCTCGGACACGGGCACTGCAGGCGTTTTCAGGGATGGATGCGGCCACATCACATAGGGACGATGGGTCATTGTTCTGTCCCTGTCTGGGTAATCAGTTTGCCGTCCAGATGGTCAAGTTCGTGGCAAATGCAGACCGCTTCAACATCTTCAAAACGCCCAGTCTTTTGCTGGCCATCCAAGTCCTGCCACGTCAGGTCAATCCAATGGGGGCGGGGCACAGCAAACGTGCGATCCGGGATCGAAAGACACCCTTCGGTGCCGACGGCCAAGTCAGCCGACATGTCGGTGATCCGTGGATTGACAAAAGCGCGGGGTGTCTTTGGCCCCTCTTTCCACGTTGTATCAATAACAAAGAGACGGTCGGTCACGCCAATCTGCGGGGCGGCCAACCCACGGCCCGGGGCGGCGTACATCGTTTCAAACATATCCGCGACGAGGCCATCCAGACCGGCATCAAAATGACGCACCGGGGTGCAAACCTGCGCCAAAACCGGATCACCAATATAGCGCAGCGCTAGGACAGCCACGGCTAACCCCTTGCCATTTCGCGCTTCAGCTTTTGCATTTTGCGGGTGATCATCTGGCGCTTGAGCGGCTTGAGGTAATCAATGAACAACTTGCCATCGAGATGGTCGATCTCGTGCTGCAAACAGGTGGCCCACAGCCCGTCAAACTTCTCGCGCTGGGTTTTGCCATCAAGTCGCATCCATTCGATCTCGACCTCTTTGGGCCGTTCCACTTCGGCATATTGGTCAGGGATCGACAGGCACCCTTCCTCGTAGACAGATTTGTCGGGCGACGTCCAAACGACGGTTGGGTTGATCAGAACCAACGGGTTCGGGCTCGCATCCTCGTCCTTTTCACAATCTGCAACGACCAGCCGCGACATGACGGCAACCTGCGGCGCGGCCAGACCAATGCCCGGTGCATTATACATCGTTTCAAGCATATCATCAGCCAACTGGCGCAAGTCATCGCTGACATTTGCCACAGGGTCAGCCATCTTTTTCAGGCGCGGGTCGGGATGGATAAGGATATTTCGTAAAGCCATGCGCGTGATTTAGTCTTTCAATCCGCTCACCGCAAGAAGCAGTGCAAATTCGCCTTGCACCTGACGGCTGCGTGCGTAGCTTGCCGCGTGACCAAACCGGAGAAAGCCCATGTCATTCGATAACGCCCCTGACCGCCGTAACACCCATTGTGAAAAATGGGACGGCATGGAGGCGATTTATGGTGTCAGCCCCGATGAAGGCATTGCCATGTGGGTGGCCGATACTGAGTTTCAGGCGCCCGATTGCATACAAAAGGCCGTCCAGGGCATGGTTGATCATGGGGTCTATGGCTATTTTGGCGATAACAGCGCGTATCTGGATGCGATCGGCTGGTGGATGGACACGCGCCATGGCTGGAAAATCGACCCTGCGTGGATCTTTACCACGCATGGGCTGGTGAACGGCACCGCAATGTGCGTCGATACCTTCACCAAACCCGGCGACGGGATCGTGCTTTTCACACCGGTCTATCACGCGTTTGAGCGGGTCATCAAAGCGGCTGGCCGCGAGGTCGTCTCGTGCGAGCTGGTCAACAACAATGGCCGCTACGAAATGGATTTTGCCGCCTATGACGCACAGATGACAGGCAAAGAAAGCATGCTGATCCTCTGTTCGCCGCATAACCCCGGCGGGCGGGTCTGGTCGCGGGCCGAACTGGAAGATGTAGCTGCCTTCGCGCAGCGCCATGGCCTTATGTTGGTGTCAGATGAGATTCACCATGACCTGACGATGCCCGGTCAGCGCCATACCCCCATGGCTCTTATAGATGGAATTACCGACCGTCTGGTCATGATGACGGCCCCCACAAAGACCTTTAACATCGCGGGCTGCCACACTGGCAACGTGATTATCGAAGACCCTGATCTGCGCGCGCGATTCGCGGGCCGCATGGCCGCGTTGGGAATATCACCCAACAGCTTTGGCTTATTCATGACGACAGCAGCCTACAGCCCCGAAGGTGCGGCCTGGGTTGATGATTTACAGGCCTATCTGGATGGCAACCGCAAGCTGTTCGACGCCGGGGTCAACGCCATCCCCGGACTGGCATCAATGCCCCTTGAGGCGACCTATCTGGCGTGGGTCGATTTTTCGGGGACCGGCATGAGCAGTGACGAATTTACCGCCCGCGTCGAAAATCAGGCGAAGATCGCTGCAAACCGCGGACCAACCTTCGGGAAGGGCGGCGACAGCTTCCTGCGGTTCAACCTTGGCGCGCCACGGGCCCAGATTTCAGAGGCCGTGACACGGCTGCAAAGCGCATTTGGTGACTTGCAGTAGTTCAGGCACGGGGCAGAAACACCCCTACCCTCAATTGCTTACCGCGCGGCTGCAAACAGCCCCTTGCATGACCAGTTAGTCGCTAATTTTCCAGCAACCCGGCTGGCACAAAATCAGGCCGGACAAAATCAGCAGCAGGCTGGGTGACGACCGGGGTCGCCCACTTGAATTCAAAAACGCGCTCATCACCATCATCCGCAGACGACACGACAAGGCACTTATACAAATGCTGGGGACCATCATAAATATCAACATAGCCGCGCAGCCGGTCAGATCCATCAAGATCAAGCGCAAAGCCACTGTCCCAGAACCGACGGATACGGTACGTCTGATCACCATCATGTACAGAAAGACGACCTTTCGCTCGCCGCGCTGACTTTCGCGCCTCTTCCAGACCAAGGCGTACGGCCTCCGGTAAAAAACTAAACATCACAAACCCTTTCCACACTCCACCAATCATGGACTCCAAAAGGTAAATATCAAGTGACAAAATCCGCCGCATCGCGGCATAAACGTTGGAAATACCTTATTAACTTGCGTTAACCTTTGGGCGCAAAACATGCGGACGGGCCGCATCATAGAGCGCGCTATCAGGGAATCCGTGCGAATCGCTGAGGGCTGGGCCAACAAGGATCAAGGCAGTGCGTGTGATCTTGGCCGCGCGCACTTTTTCGCGGACATCGGTCAGAGTGCCTCTGATGATCTGCTGATCCGGCCAGCCGACCCGATAGATGATGGCCACAGGGCAGTCCGCACCATAAAACGGGATTAACTGCCGCTCGATCTCGCGCAAGGCGCGCACGCCCAGATGAATAGCCAATGTCGCACCGGTGCGGGCAAAATTCTCAAGCGTTTCACCCGCAGGCATCGCGGTCGATTTCATCGACATGCGGGTCAGGATGATGGATTGGGCCACCTCCGGGATCGTCAGTTCGGTACCCAAAGCGGCGGCAGCAGCAGCATAGGCGGGCACGCCGGGAATGATCTGGTAATCGATGCCATCCGCCTTCAGGCGCCGTATCTGCTCGGCAATGGCGCCATAAAGTGACGGATCACCCGAATGCACACGGGCCACATTTTGCCCCTGCCTATGGGCCTCCAATATTGCCGCATGGGTTTGATCCAGCGTCATGGGGGCCGTATCCATGATACGGGCACCCGATGGGGCGCAGGCCACAACCTCTGACGGCACAAGCGACCCTGCATATAGGCACACAGGACATTCCCCGATAATCCGCGCTGCCTTGAGTGTCAGCAACTCCGGGTCGCCAGGTCCGGCACCAATAAAGAAAACGGTCATATCATCACCTCCAACGGGATGGCGGGTGGGGCGCATGTCGCATAGCGACACAGCGTCACCCTGCCAGATCCCCATCAATCTTGCGGGCATAGCCGCGCGGCGTGTACATGCGCGGCCCCTCACCCAATGCCGCCAACCGCGAATGGGACGACCCCACCAGAACCACGGTCAGCATATCAACCTCATCCACCTCAAGCGCATCAAGACGGCGATAGCGGATTTCTTCCTCGGGGCGCCCCAATGACGATGCAAGCATCACCGGCGTATCTGCCGGGCGATGCTGTAACAAAATATCACGCGCCTCGGCCAGCAAGGTCCGGCGGCGCTTCGACACCGGATTATAGAAGGCAATGACAAAATCGCCTGCGGCGGCGGCCTTCAGACGCTTGAGAATATCATCTCGCGGGGTCAGCAAATCCGACAATGAAATGGCGCAGAAATCATGGCCCAGCGGGGCACCTGCACGGGCAGCCGCCCCTTGCAACGCACTAACACCGGGCGAACAAATCACCTCAACCCTGCGGGCAGCGTCAGAGACACCCATCTGATCCTGTGCGCGGTCCAGCAATTCAAACACCAGCGCACCCATCGCGTAAATCCCCGCATCGCCAGAGCATACAAGTGCGACATTCTTGCCTTTCCCCGCTTGTTCCAATGCATAGCGGCAGCGGTCCTCTTCTCCGCCCAGCGGAAAGTCCGACCGCTCTTTCCCGACGGCTAGCGGCCCCAACAGATCAATATATAGCCCGTAGCCCACCAGCTCTTCCGCCTCGGACACCAGCCTTGATACTTCCGGCGTCCGCCATGCCGCCTGTCCGGGACCGATGCCGACAACAGACAAGCGCCCGCGCGACCGGCCACCCAACCCACTAATCGGCGCGTCAGTCTGCGCAAGCGCACAGGTCGCATTTCCCGATTTACGTTTTGGCAGACGCAGCGTCCCGGCCGTACCGGCCTGCGCCAGCGCCGCCGCTTCAGACACGCCATGTGTGCCCACTTCGGCAAAGACAACGTCTGACGGATGCATCAGACGGTCAGTCAATGCTTCCAGCTCGGCAGGCTCAAAGACACGCAATGGCACGTCAAATGCAGTGGCCAGTGCGATCACACCTGGCTCATCCGCTTTCAGCGACAGCGTATTGACAGAGTGGATAGCGGCAGGGGCAACACCCGCTTCTGCCAGCCCATTGGCTACCAGATCGGCCAGTTCCTCCACAGGACAATTACGGGCACATCCGACGCCCAGCGCGAACCGCTGCGGCGCAAACTGGATATGACCGGTGCCCAAGTCCGGCACAGGTGCAACAGAACAGGTAATGCGCAAGCCATCCCCCTGTGGCAGGCCCTGCAACCACGTGGCCTCTCCTGCCTCGGGCCCTTCCAACTGTGCGCCCGCACCCGACAGCAAAATCGCCATCGCCTCTTTGGCGTGCTGCGGGTTGACCAATCGCCAGCCCGCAGGCGGCTCATCCAGCGCCACGCCAAGGGCCACATCGCCTGCCGTCGTCACGGCCGCAACGGCACCCAGCGCATGCGATACCTCGCGCGCCAAACGGTTGGCACCGCGATGCCCGCCCAAAAGCGGCACCACGACCGCGCCATCATCAGACACCGAAATAACCGGCGGCTCTGTCACTTTATCGGACAGCAAAGGCGCAACCGCGCGGATTAGAATGCCTGATGCACACACGCCGATAACCGGCACACCCGCTGCAAAAAGATCGCGCATATGATCTAGTGCATTCGCAAAAAATGCATCGGCCCTGTCAACACGTCCCGCACGGCCATGCACCTGCGCACCCAAGGTGGCTGCGACGCGGTGGGCCACAGCCTCGCCCGCGCGTGACAGGGCCAAAACAACCGGTTTCAAAGCCATGGATCGGCCCCCTTGGTCAGAAGTATCATCGAAAAATAAGGCGCTTTGTCGGGGGCATCCGCCAAAGGCAATATAACCTCATCAGGCAATGTCGCGCGCGCGGCATAACGGGCCTTAGCCGTCAGGCCCAAATCAGCGATGACAGCGCGTATCTTGGGCAAATGGCGGCCAACTTTCATGATCACCACGCTCTCTGCCCCTTCAATGCGGGTCCGCAGTTCAGCCTCGGGCAATGGGCCCGGCAGGATCGTCAGACGTTCATTGCGGGCCACCAACGGCATGCCTGCCCGCGCGGCACAGGCTGTCACCGACGTGACACCCGGCACGACCTCAACATGATATCGGTCGCTCAAACGGGCGAACAGATACATGAAAGAGCCGTAGAAAAACGGGTCACCCTCGCACAGGCAAATCACGTCCTCTCCTGCATCCAGCGCCAGCGCAATCGATGCGGCGCCAGTATCATAAGCCGCCTGTGCCGGCGCACGTTCAACAGACATCGGGACATCCATCGCAATCTCTTGCGCATCATCCGCAATCAGGTCAGCCGCAATCGCGCGGGCAAAACTTTGCGCACCCGCCAAGGTCGGGTAAGCCACAACGCGGGCCGCCGCGATCAATCGGGCGGCGCGCAATGTGATCAGATCCGGGGCACCGGGGCCAAGGCCCACACCATACAGCGTCCCCTTGCGGGACGGCGGGTGGGACGATGACGCCAGCCGAGTGTCACCGTCCGTCATCGCTTCACCAAACTCCATTGGGTGACAGGCATCGACGGGCGCCAGCCGGTCATGCTGCCAACAGGTTCTGCGCGATGGACCGACAGCTTCACCAAATCACCGCCATATTCCTTTTGCAGCGCAATCAACACAGCTTCGCTTTCCAGCGTCACGGCATTGGCCACCAAACGGCCCAAAGGACGCAGGGCCGCCCATGCAGCGTCAAAGGTCTGCACACTCAAACCGCCGCCAATGAAAATCGCATCCGGCGGCGCCAATCCGTCCAGCGCCTCAGGCACAGTGCCGTCAATCAACTCCAGCTTTGGGACACCCAGGGCCAGTGCATTGGCCGCGGCCATGGCGCGCCGGTCCGCGCGCGGCTCAATCCCTACTGCACGTGCATAGCGGGCGGCGCGCATCCATTCGATGGCAACCGATCCGCAGCCGCTGCCAATGTCCCACAGTAACGCCCCGCGCATTGGCATCAGCTTGGCAACCGTTGCTGCGCGCACCTCTTGCTTGGTCATCGTGCCGTCAGACTGAAACAAATCATCGGCCAGCCCCGGCACACGTGGCAGCAAGGCCGCATCAGGGGCGGCAACACATTCCACCGCCAGCGTGTTGAAGGCCGGCACGGTATGGTCCCAGCTTTCTGCCACCCCGTCAAAGCGCGCCTCATCCTTGCCACCCATCGCTGCAAGCACGGTCATCCGCGACGCACCAAATCCCCGCGCAGTCAAAAACTGCGCAATTTGTGATGGTGTCTCGGCCCCTGTGGTGAGGATCAACAGACGCACATCCGGCTGGATAAAGGCGATCATCTGCTCGACCGGGCGACCATGCACGGTCAGCGTCTCCACATCAGGCAAGGACCAGCCCATGCGGGCCGCTGCCAGTTGAAAGGCCGACAATTGCGGATGATAGACAATCTCGGCAGGCGGAATTGACCGGCCAATGCGGGCGCCGACCGAATACCAAAGCGGATCACCTGTGGCCAACACGACAACGCGCTGGCCGCGCATCTTCTCGATCGTGGCAATCAGCGCATCAAACGGATGCGGCCAAGCAACGCGCCTGGCAGTCAGATTATCGGCCAGTGAATGGTGACGCTCCCCCCCCACAATGACCTCTGCCGCTTCTACAACGGCACGGCTGGCGGGGGTCAGACCGTCCATGCCATCTTCGCCGATCCCGACAATATGCAGCCAAGGGTCAGCCATCTTCGGGCACCCCCACAGCCAAGGCATTCACAGCCGCAGACGCCATCGCAGACCCCCCGCGTCTGCCGCGCAGGGCCGCAAAGGCACAGCCGCGCGGGTTTGCAGCCAGTTCGGCCTTGCTTTCGGCAGCCCCCACAAACCCCACGGGAAAGCCAAGGATCACCGCAGGGCGGGGCCAGCCTGCGTCAAGCAACTCCAGCAGATGAAACAGGGAAGTCGGCGCATTTCCGATGGCGACGACAGCCCCGTCAATGTGATCGCGCCAAAGCTCAACCGCTGCAGCAGAGCGCGTATTGCCAATGCTGGCAGCCAAGTCCGGCACGGCGGGATCATTCAGGGTGACGATCACATCATTTTCGGCAGGCAAATAGCGCCGGATGATCCCCGCGCCGACCATTTCACAGTCACACAGCACAGGCGCGCCCGCTTCAAGTGCGGCGCGACCGGCGGCTGCAACGTCAGCGGAATAGGCAAGACGGTCAGCCACTTCAACCATACCGCAGGCGTGAATGAGCCGCGTCAGTAGCGGATGCAGATCAGGCGGAAAACGGTCCAGCCGGGCCTCGGCCCGGACTGTCGCAAAGCTTTGCGCATAGATTGCTGCGGGGTTTGTTTCGTAGGGACGCACGGGCGGTCCTTGGCAAAGAAGGGTTTGTGCCGGGGCAACCGGCAGAATGATGAGCGACAAAAAGAGCGTTACGCCTTTTTCGTTTTACGTGCGCTTTCCGGACCGTGCGGATGGTGCGCATGGGGATAGACGGCGTGGTGATGATGGTGGTGGTCATGATCGTGATCGTGGCTATGCCCGTGATCATGGTGGTGGTGATGGTCGTGCTGCGCCTCAAGTCGGCAAAGCCCTGTGCAGAACGTGTCACACAGGGCGCAATCGGCCACGTTTGACCCCGGTGCATTGGCACCCTGCCCTTCAACGTGGTGATGGTGACTTTCCTGCACCGCGCCGACCTCGCTTTCAAAGCCAACAACCTGTGTGCGGTATTTGCAAAGGACACAGGTGGGCGGCGGCACTTCTCCAAAGGCCGGATGGGTGCGGTCTGCTGCGCTGATTGTCCGCGTCGTGCCGTTTTCAAGTGCCAACACCTGACTGCGATAGCCGCACAGGCCACAGTTGGGCGGCGGATTGTCACTGTTCTGTTCCTTGATCCGTTCGGCAAAGGTTTCCAGAACCTTTGGATGATCGCCCAGATAACCCGCCTTGACGAAATCAATATCGGAGTGTTCTGCAGCGACCTGATCGGTAAAGCCGTAAATCCGGTCAATCAGGATGCCCGAAAACAGAAAATAGGGAAAGACAATGACGCGCTTGTAAGGCAGGCGCGCCACATGTTGCAGGCAGGGTTCGACAAGCGGGAACGTCACCCCCGAATAGCCGACCTCGCACCAGCCAAAACCCATGCCTTCCTGGACCATACGGGCGATCTTGGCGACATTGCCATTCGCATCCGGGTCAGAGGCACCACGACCAATCACGACCAGACAGGTTTCGGCCAACGGCAGTTCGCCCAAATCGGCATTCGCTTTGTCCACAGCCTCTTGCACCCGCCCGGCGGCGGCGGCGATCATCTTGGGATCGACGCCCAGCTCACGCCCGTAGGATACGGCAATATCATGCTTGGCGGCATAGGTATTGAGGACCGTGGGGATGTCGTTCTTGGCGTGCATCGCCGCGAAAAGCATACCGGGGACGGCAAGAATACGGTCGCAACCGGCGTCGCGCAAACGGTCCAGACCGTCACGGATGACCGGATTGGCAAATTCCAGATAGCCATAATCCGTGACCCAATCGTCAGGTAGATAGGCGGGCAACTTTTCGGCCAGCGTGGCAAATTCATCCACGGCTGACTGGCTGCGCGACCCATGCCCACAGATCATGACACCGGTTTTCATGCGGCTTCCTCTTCCATCTCTTCTTCGGCCTCAGCGTCAGATTCGGCCTTCTTGCCCTTCAGGGCGCCCCAGATCGCGGCAAGGCCAGCCAGTCCGATGGCCGCGCCGGCAACCCAATGGTCATGACCCGCAACATCAGCCCAGTGGCCGGGGTGTGCCGCCGCCGCAGTGGCCGCAAAGATCATGATCATGGACAGTCCAAATCGCATGTCGCATTCCTCTGTTTTCGCGTGACCAGAGGACCGGTAAACCGGTGTTCGGACGACGTGGTGCTTTGGCCCCCGTTCTGGGTCGACCGCGACACCTCCAACCGCTCTGGCCCACGTCGGGCTTCGTCATTCGTCGGTATAGCCACACAGTACAGGCGGGGCAAACCCATAAACGACAATCCGGGCAACGGTCCCGTCAGGGTGCTATTGTGCATATGCGCACCGTTCCTGCGCCCTGAGCGGTCTTTGTTCATCAAGGCTCATCGCCTATCTGACGGCAAACGAACTTTGAAAGGAACACAGAAATGGGCCAACTTGTAGACGGCATCTGGCACGATGTTTGGTACGACACCAAGAAATCCGGCGGGGCCTTTGTCCGGTCGACCGCGAAATTCCGCAACTGGATCACGGCAGATGGCTCTGCCGGGCCATCAGGAGATGCCGGGTTCAAGGCAGAAAGCGGACGCTATCATCTTTACGTGTCCTATGCCTGTCCGTGGGCCCACCGCACGTTGATCTTTCGTTCCCTCAAAGGGCTGACCGAGCACATCAGCGTTTCTGTCGTGCACCCGGACATGTTGTCAGACGGATGGACATTCGAGACAGACGATCATGGTGCCACGGGCGACACCCTGTTTGGCCTGCCGTTTGCGCGCGACATCTATCTGCGGGCCGACCCCAAGATTTCAGGGCGCGTTACCGTGCCTATTCTGTGGGACAAACAGCAGAACACCATCGTGTCGAATGAAAGCTCCGAGATTATTCGCATGTTCAACAGCGCATTTGACGAGATAACCGGCAACACCGACGACTACTGGCCACAAGACCTGCGCGCCGAGATCGAGCCAATCAATGCACGGATCTATGACACGTTGAACAACGGGGTCTACAAAAGCGGCTTTGCGACCACCCAAGAGGCCTATGACGCGGCTGTAGGCCCCCTGTTTGACACGCTTGACTGGCTTGAAGACCATCTGGGGAAGAATCGCTATCTGATGGGTGACAGGATCACCGAAGCAGACTGGCGGCTTTGGACAACATTGGTGCGGTTCGACATGGTCTACCACCTGCATTTCAAATGTAATCGCAAGCGGATCATGGATTATCCCAATATCATGGGATTTGCGCGCGAATTATATCAGTGGGACGGCGTGGAAGAAACAGTGAACATGGACCATATCGTCCGGCATTATCACTACAGTCACGATACGATTAACCCCAACCGGATCATTCCGACCAATCCGATAATCAACTGGCACGCTCCACACCAGCGTGGCTAGGGCACCCATAATGATGGACAATCGCGGCCAGGTCAGCTGGCGGGGTCGCGGTTTCAATCAGGGCGCGGGCATTCGCGCTGTGTGAAAAGATCGACCCATCAGAAAAGAACGTCGTATCGGTGACAAAGACCACGTTGGCGCGCGGCTGTCGGAACTGAACAAAATCGGCGACAGTCAGTGGGCTGCCCTCTTTCAACACAAGATCAATGACGACCACGTCGAAGGAGTCGCTTTGGACCAGAGCCAGCGCGTGCTGTCCCGTTTCGACATGAACGACCCGGGCGTTCAAACGCTCTAGGTGTCGCTTCCATATCTTGCCGAGTTCGGCGTTGCTCTGTACAATCAGGACGTGCATTTTTACTCCAGCAGCCTATGATTTCTTCACATAAGAACGGGATTCACTCAAAAAATAAATCCCAAATTCGCACTAAAATCTATGAATTCAGGTGTGTGCTGAAATCCCTAACGAAGTGTTAACACGCATTAAGATCCTTTACCAAAAGACAGGGATGGATAGCAAACCTTGTGATTCCGGCTGGAATCCGCTTGAAAGACCGCACGCAGAATGGGCGAATAGAAATGACGACATGGATCACGACGTGCGACACATGCAAATTGGACGGTTGGGAAGGTCGCGATACGGCCAAGACCGATGGTGAGTCTTTTGCGGAATTGATCGAAACTGCGGCCGCAGGGCAGGTCGCCGTCCGCACCCGCCGCGTGTCTTGCCTGATGGGATGCAAGAATGCCTGCAACGTCGCCATTCAGGGAAAAGGCAAGCTGAACTACACTTTAGGGGCTTTTGTCCCCTCGCATGAGGCCGCCGAAGGCATTGTGGCCTATGCCTTAGCCCATGCCGAAAGTGACACAGGTCGGATGCCTTTTCGCGAATGGCCCCAAGCGATCAAAGGCCATTTTGTGACGCGCCACCCACCACTGCCGGACGATTCATGAACCTGAAACGCGATCACGGTGGCGGGCTGGATGCGGCGATTGCCAGATATGGGGGAACGCGCGCGGACTGGCTGGACCTTTCCACGGGAATTAATCCCATGCCCTACCCAATGCCACGCCTGCCTGCCGATGCGTGGACGGCGCTGCCTGACGCTGCCGCGTTTGACAGGCTTTATGGGCTGGCACGCGGGTTTTGGCAGGTCCCCCAGAGGGCCGCTATTCTGGGCGCGAGTGGCGCTTCTCCCATTATTGCAGCCCTGCCGCGCATACTTCCCAAGGGCGAAGTCAGCATCTCGGGTCCGACCTATAATGAGCATGGCGCGGCCTTTCAGGCGGCTGGCTGGGACTTGGGTCAAGACCCAAGCCACGTGCTTGTTGCGGTGCACCCCAACAATCCCGACGGATACCTTTGGCACGCGGATCAACTGACCGCCCCCTATACCATCATCGACGAAAGCTTTGCCGATGTTGATCCTGCCGGATCCCTCATCCATCTGGCTGACCGTCCCGGCACGATCATCCTGAAGAGTTTCGGCAAGTTCTGGGGGTTTGCCGGACTGCGGCTGGGGTTTGCCATTGGCGACCCTGATCTTATTGCGCAACTGGCAGAGATCATCGGCCCCTGGCAGGTGTCCGGACCAGCGATTGCCATCGGTGCCGAGGCACTGGCTGACCCGCAGTGGGCCGATGAAACCCGCGCCCGCCTGTCCACCGATTCCGCACGCCTTGATAATCTGATGACCAGCAAAGGCGCAGAACTCGTCGGCGGCACGACCCTGTTCAGGCTCTACAAGGTGCAGGATGCCGCCGCAGCCCAGGCCCATCTGGCCAAAAGCCACGTCTGGTCACGCATATTCCCTTATGCCGGTGACTGGCTGCGTCTTGGCCTGCCCGGCCATGGCCGCTGGGCGCAACTGGAAAGTGCCCTTTGACACTGATCCTTGGCATGTTGCTGGATGCGGTTTTGGGTGAGCCACGCTGGCTTTGGTCGCGTCTGCCGCACCCGGCGATCCTGATGGGCCAGCTCGTTGGCTGGTTTGACCGGCATTATAACAGCGGCCAACACCGGCGGCTGTCTGGTGTGTTGGCAATGTTGGTCCTATGTGCCCTTGCAGGTGCATCAGGCTGGGTCCTGCACATGCTGCCCGGGCAAATTGTCGACATCGTGATCCTCGCCATTCTGCTGGCCCAGAAATCGCTTGTGCAACATGTTCAGGCCGTGAGTGATGCCTTGCGCCTGTCACTGGGTGATGGCAGGCGCGCCGTGGCCATGATCGTTGGGCGCGACACCCGCGACCAAGATGCCCCTGCTGTGGCGCGCGCAGCGATCGAAAGCGCGGCCGAGAATATGTCCGATGGCGTTATTGCCCCGATCTTCTGGTTTGCCGTCGCGGGGCTGCCCGGATTGCTGATCTACAAGATCACAAACACTGCCGACAGCATGATTGGCTACAAAACCCCCCGCCACAAGGCCTTTGGCTGGGCGGCCGCACGGCTGGATGATCTGTTGAACCTGATTCCCGCACGGCTGACGGCCCTACTGATCTGGCTCGTCACAAACCGGCCCGATGCCCGCGCCATTATTGCCGAAGCGCCCCTGCATCGGTCCCCCAATGCAGGCTGGCCCGAGGCTGCGATGGCCCACGGTCTGAATGTCGCCCTGAGTGGACCGCGCTGCTATGCGGGACAGATCATGGACTATCCCTTTGTGAATGATGAAGGTGAGCGCACCCTTGAGCCTGACCATATTGACCAAGCCGTGCAAGTGCTGTGGCGCACATGGGCGCTGGCGCTACTGGGCTTTGGCGCAATTGCGCTGCTGTAGTTTGCGCCCTTGCAAACGCCTGCTAGGGTTGCGTGAACCGAACGGAGTATCGTCATGCGCCTTGTCACTGCCCTTGCTTTTTCATTGCTCACCGGCGCTGCGTCCGCCCAGACTTGCGGCGGTCCGGTGCCCGCCTTTATCGCAGGCATCAAGGCCGAGGCGCAGTCCAAAGGCATTCCCGCCGCCACGATAGATGCATTTTTCCAAGGCGCGCAAATTGATCAAGGCGTGTTGAAAGCAGACCGCGCTCAGGGGGTATTTCAAAAGGATTTCATCAGTTTTTCCCGCGCCCTGATCAGCCAGAACCGGATTGATAACGGGCGCATCTACGGACAGCGCAACGATGCAACCTTTCGCGAGATCGAGCGGCGCTTTGGCATCCCGCGCGGCGTGCTTCTGGCCTTCTGGGCGTTTGAAACCGACTATGGCCAAGTCCAGGGCAGCTTCAACACCCGCAACGCGCTGCTGACGCTGGCGCATGATTGCCGCAGGCCCGACCTGTTCCGCCCGCAACTGATCGCGGCGATTGAGCTTTATCGGCGCGGCGGGATGGACCCGGCAAGTACAACGGGTGCGTGGGCCGGAGAAATCGGGCAGTTGCAGAAATTGCCCCGCGAGATCGTCGAAAAGGGACTGGACGGCGATGGCGACGGTGTGGTGAACCTCAAGACCTCATCCGCAGACGCGCTGATGACAGGGGCCAATGTACTGTCGTCGCTTGGATGGCGCCCGAATGAACCATGGCTCCAGGAAATCATCGTGCCCGCCGGATTGGACTGGTCGCAAACCGGACTGAACCACAAGGCGCGCGTGTCCGACTGGGCCGCACGTGGCGTGCAGGCACGTCAAGGGTCGCTGGGCCCTGCGAACCTGCCCGCTTCCATCTTGCTGCCAATGGGGCGCAACGGGCCTGCATTTATCGCCTATCCGAATTTTGAGGTCTATTTCGACTGGAACAAAAGCTTTGTCTACGTCACCACCGCCGCCTATTTCGGCACAAGGCTGCAAGGCGCGCCTGTCTATAACGCAGGCAACCCGTCCGCCCCGCTTAGCGGGCCACAGATGCAGCAGTTGCAACAAAAGCTGACAACACTTGGATATGACGTCGGAGGGATCGACGGAATTCTTGGGGCAAAGACACGCGAAGCCGTGCAGGCTGTACAGATCAGGTTGGGATTGCCCGCCGACGCATGGCCAACTGTCCAGTTGCTGAATGCGCTTTGATTTCCCGATGATTGCCTAGCTCCTGCACATCTCGTTTGTCTGCTCTGCAGGACAAAGCAGCCGGATGCTGACGCAGGTTTTATCCATTCGAGACCACTCAGAAAGGTCACTGCGATATATAAATCTTTAACGGAAAATGGCGCGGACTTGTATGCTCAAGTCAGCTTGTTGATTAAAAAGGGGGCGCTTGGCCCCCTCAGAATAGTGCCTTCAAACGTCAATCTTTCTCCGCGACGTTCTTCTTGCCCTTATCATTTGCTGGTCCGGCAATGTTACCCCAACCGCCCGTGAAATTTTTTGCTGGAACGCTTGCATTATCCCCAGATTGCAATGCGTCTCTCATATTTTGAGCCTTGTCTTTCTGAGTATGCCCGTCCGCGAATGCAGCGGTACACAACGCGACGGCGGTCACAGCGGAAATTGTGATAAGTTTCATCTTGCCTTCTCCCATTTGGTTAACATAGACTTGTACGCCGTGATGTAATTTTCGGATCACATTTTTTCCGATTGTAGCTTTGACCGCACGATGGTCATCCTTTGCCTGTTGCCGGATAATCGTCATGCTTTCTCCGGAAGAAGTGACATCGCCTATGAGATGGGACCGCTCCGGGCTGCAAGCAGACATTTGCACAAAGACCTCATTGGCGCGGAATTAAGATGGAGTCGCCGCCACAGCGTCTCTTGTCGTGGCGGTGTAGCCTTGGTGCGGCTAAGCCACCATCGCTGACGCCTTTTTCAGATCGACGGACACCAGTTGCGACACGCCCTGTTCGCCCATTGTCACGCCGAACAGACGATCCATCCTGCTCATCGTGACAGCGTGGTGCGTGATGATCAGGAAACGTGTGTCGGTGCGGCGGGTCATTTCGTCCAGCAGGTCGCAGAAACGGGTGACGTTGGCGTCGTCCAAGGGCGCGTCGACCTCATCCAGCACACAAATCGGGGCGGGGTTGGCAAGGAACACCGCAAATATCAGCGCCAGCGCCGTCAGCGTCTGTTCGCCCCCTGACAGCAGCGACAGGGTGCTGAGTTTCTTGCCCGGCGGTTGGCACATGATTTCCAGCCCCGCCTCAAGCGGATCATCGGATTCCACCAAGACCAGCTTGGCCTCACCGCCGCCGAACAGATGGGTAAAGAGCAGTCCGAAATTTTCGTTCACCTGCTCAAACGCTGTCAGCAACCGCTCGCGACCTTCCTTGTTCAGACTGGCAATGCCAGAGCGCAAAGCCGCAATGGCCGCTTCAAGGTCTGTCTTTTCGGACACCAGCGCGTCATGTTCGACCTGCACTTCCTTGGCGTCTTCTTCGGCGCGCAGGTTGACGGCGCCCAACGCGTCACGCTGGCGTTTCAGCGCATTGACCTGCCCTTCGACCACATCAGATGCGGGCATGTCATCGACCGCAACATCCAGTGTTTCCAACAGCTTGTCCGGCGTCACATCCTGTGCCTCAACAATACGCTGTGCTGCATAGGCGACGGTTTCGCGGGCTGCATCTGCGCGAGCTTCGGACCGTGCGCGGGCCTCGCGGGCCTCTGACGCCAGCCGTTCTGCGTCTCGCTCGTGATGGCTGATATCGCGCAGCACGGTTTCGGCTTCGGCCAGAACGTCGGCAGACTGTCTGCGCCGCTCTTCCGCTTCATCAATCGCGTCGGCCAGTTCCGACCGTTTGGCAGCAATCAGCTCCGGCGCTTCGGTGGCTTCGGCCAGTTCAGCCTCGGACGCGGCTTTGCGTTCGGCCAGTTCCGCCGTGCGCTTGTTTGCTGTCTCAAGGCGGTGCTTCCAGCCAGAGATTTCCTTCGTGATTTCCTGACTGCGCTTGAGGCGCGCTTCACCTTCGCGACGCACCTCGTCATGGGCAGAGCGGCGGGACATCATCGTGATGCGCGCCGCCTCTACAGTCATTTTGACATCTTCGACAGAGGCGCGGGCGGCATCCAGATCACCCAGATCACGGGCGGCTTTTTCCGCCTCTGCCAACGCCCTGCGCGCCGCAATCGCTTCCTCTTCGTGACGTTTCATCGCAAGGCCAAAGCTTTCCAGCTTGCCTTGGCTCAGGTTGCGGTCGGCCTCGGCGCGGCTGGCGGCGCGGTTTGCCTCGCCCACTTCGCGGTCAGCATTGCGGCGAGCCACACGGGCGGCATGGTCGGCTTCGGTCAGATCTTTCAACAGATCCGTCAGCCCCTCATGGGCCTCGGCTGCGGCCTCGGCTTTGGCGGTCGCGGTTTCCAGATCGCCCCGTAGCTCCGACAAGCGGTTCAGTTGCTGCAAGCGCAGCGCCGCCGCCGATGGTGCATCTTCGGCACCGGCGCGGAAACCGTCCCAGCGCCACAAATCGCCTTGCAATGACACAAGCCGCTGGCCGGGCTTCAGATCGGCTTGCAGGCGGGGGCCGTCGGCCTGTTCGACCAGACCAACTTGCGACATGCGGCGCGCCAGCACGTCGGGCACGGTGACATGGTCCGTCAGCACGGTGACATTATCGGGCAAGGGTTGCGCGGCAGAATAGGCAGGCAGCAAAGCCCAGCCCGACGGCGCATCGCCCCCCACGGCAGGCGCGCGCAAATCATCGGCCAAGGCCGCGCCCAGCGCTTTCTCGTAGCCGCTATCGACCCCCAACAGATCAAGGACCTGCCCACCCTCGGCGGTGTCACGCTCGACCATTTTGGCCAATGCATTGACCTCGGCACGCAGCGCGTTTGCCTCGCCTTCCGCCTCGGAGCGCAAGCCGCGCGCGTCACTTTCGCGGGCCTGTGTATCGGCGCGGGCTGCCTCTGCTTCGGTCAGCGCATCCTCGGCGGCCTCTGCGGCGGCGACAGCCTGTGCTTCTGCCTCACTGGCCGCAGCAAAATCGGCTTCGGCCGTAGCAAGGGCGGTCTGTGCTTGTGCCATGGCGTCTTTGGCGCGGGCGGCTTCGGCTTCACTCTTCTCAAGAGTGGTCCGGTTATCATCCAACAGACGCTGCGCCGATTGGTGGCGCGCGGCCAGGCGGGCAACATCCTCCGTCAACTGGGCTGAGTCAGCTTCACGCTGTTGCAGAATGCCTGCGGCTTCGCGGGCGGCTGCATGGGCTTCTTCCAGACGTTCCTCGTGGCCCTGACCTGCCTTGGCAATCTCGCGCGCTTCCCATTCAAGCCGCTCAATGGTTTCGCCAGCATCCTTGTTCAACCCGCTTTCACGGTCCATATCGCGGCCCAACTGGTCAATCCGGGCGCGCAAGGTCTCGATCATCTCGAGCGCACGTTCCTCCTGATCCTTCAGCGTATCACGCTGGACCTGCAGCCGCTGCAAGACAGCGGCAGCAATCGCTTCCTCTTCACGCAACGCAGGCAAGGCGTCCTCGGCGGTCTGCCGGCTTTTCGATGTCTCGCGGGCTGTTTTTTCGGCTTGCGCTGCGGCTGTGGTGCGGGCACGCAGCTGTTCTGTCGCGGCAAACAGAGCTTCATCCGCTTCCTTCCAGCGGCGGTACAGCAGCATACCTTCCGCTTTGCGCAGCTTTTCACCGATATCGCGGTATCGGGCCGCCTGTCGGGCCTGCCGGGCCAACTGCCCCAGTTGCGTAGCCAACTGCTCGATCACGTCGTCGACACGGGTCAGGTTTGTTTCCGCACCTTTCAGCTTCAGTTCGGCTTCGTGGCGCCGCTGATAAAGGCCCGAGATACCTGCAGCCTCTTCCAGAATCCGACGACGGGCCTTGGGTTTGGCGTTGATCAGTTCCGAAATCTGGCCCTGCCGGACAAGTGCCGGCGAATGGGCCCCGGTCGAGGCATCGGCAAACAGCATCTGCACATCTCGGGCGCGGACATCCTTGACGCCTACCTTATAGGCAGAGCCTGCGTCACGGGTGATCCGGCGCACAATCTCAAGCTGGTCGGAATCGTTGAAGCTGGCAGGCGCAAGACGTTCGCTATTATCGATGATCAACGAAACTTCTGCGAAATTCCTCGCAGGCCGGGTCGAGGCCCCGGCGAAAATGACATCCTCCATGCCACCGCCGCGCATCGCCTTGGGGCGGTTTTCCCCCATGACCCAGCGCAAGGCCTCCAACAGATTGGACTTGCCGCAACCATTGGGACCGACAACACCTGTCAGCCCATCCGCGATAATCAAATCGGTGGGGTCAACAAAGCTTTTGAAGCCATTCAACCTGAGCTTACTAAACCGCAACGGTATTCCGCCTTCTGATTCCACGAGGTAGGAAAAGTTGACCCATCTGCGGCACCACTGTCAACGCAGCCCCGCAGCATCTGGTCAAAAGTAGCGACTTATCCCCAAGATATTGCGGTTCTCCGCTTCTTATGGCCGAAAATATCCGGCCTTATGTATCAAATGCACCAAGTTCAGTCGAACAAATCATCTTGGTCGTTCAAGTCTTCCAGAACCTCCTTTACGGATTCAACCGCATAGGTTTCTGAAATAAGTTCATTGTCATAGCCATAGCGCATTTCAACCGCCACCATGCAGCGAAGTGCGTCTCCGGGCCTTACATCTTGTTTTCTGCTTTGGAAAGAATCAACGAACTCGCTGTCCTCCATGCGCACAGAAATGGACCTCTTCCCGTGACGAAGTTCCCATTTGGAATTTCCAAGGTAGTCAGGCTTTTTAACAGCAAGTATCATTTCCGCAGGCGGCATCTTGATTGTTTCTTTCGTCGCCAGTTCTGCCAATTCTTCTGGGTTAATATCCACAGTCAGATCAACCTCGACGCGACCTTCATCTCCCTCAAAGAAAATTCTGTCGTTAGGGCCAAGCATTTTCTTTGCATCTTGAAGCTGCTTCGCGATTTCCACTAGCCCAGACGGGTCAGGTGGCGCGTAGTCTGGCAATCGCCGTACATCTGTTTCAGCCGCTAGATCGCGTATCTCTTTTCTCAGTTCTTGAAGACTTCTAGGCGCATCGTCCTGATCTACCCACCGCAATACAACGTATTTGGCGCGAACTAAATACTTCCCAACGGCAGGTCGCCAATCGAGGTCCTTTAGGGCTTGGTCATCTGTTGATCTGAGTGCGTTCTTTAGCCAGACTTTCAAGCTACCAATTTCGACGTCTTCTAGGACCATTACAGGTGTGATGCTGGAATCTACCGATTTAGCAAGTATCCGGTCCAAAGCCTCAAAAGATCGAATTAGTTCAGTGGCGGCTGTGAACACTCTAGTTGGCGATTCCTCGCCCTTTTTGAAGTCCACAATGACAGCGAAGTCCGCATCTTCTGGCTTGCCAGGGTCGCGATCCGTGGTTGTAATCTTCGCCATTCATGTGCGCCTTTTCCTATAAGCGGATTTCTAAGCAACCTATTGACTCTAAACATAGAATCATAAACGCGGCTGAAAATCCACCCCTACTGATCTTATTGTTTAGGTTCCGCTCATTTTCCTGAACTCCCTTTTCAGAAAGTAGTGCGGCCAGTTGTGCATATGTTACACCCCGCCTCTTTAACTCACCCTTAAGCAGGTTTTTTGCCTTAGCCTCAAACTCAACATTTACAGGGTCTGACTTACGCAGCGTCATTTATCACCTCAAAATATCATCGTATTTAATGACATACACCCTTGTAATTGCCGATACAAGTATCCATATATGATGCACAACATCATCGGATATGGATACAATGGCCCAACACTTCCTCCTTTCAGCAGCATCTCGGACGCTTTCTTTGCGTTCGATTTACAAGGCTGGTGAGGATGCGGCCTATGAGACGTTCTGTCAGATGCGCTGGCCTGAGACAGGCGGTGAAGCCGTATGCCCATGCTGCGGCTTTGATGAAGCCTACAAGATCACCACGCGCCGCAAGTTCAAGTGTAAGGCGTGCCACCACCAGTTCAGCGTGACCAGCGGCACAATCTTTGCCAGCCGCAAAATGGACTTTGTGGACCTGCTGGCGGCGATCTGCATTCTTGTGAACGCTTCCAAGGGCGTGAGCATGGTTCAGCTTTCCCGTGATCTGGACTGCCAGTACAAAACGGCTTTTGTTCTGGCCCACAAAATCCGTGAGGCGATGGCGACAGAGGTCCACACGGGCGAAGTTCTTGAAGGTCACGTTGAGATTGATGGTGCATACTTTGGCGGTCACATCCGCCCTGAGAACGCCAAGAAGGACCGCAAGGACCGTCGCTTGAAGCGTCACCAGACAGGCAAGCGCCGCGTTGTAATTGCCATGCGTGAGCGTGAGGGACGTACCCTGCCATTCGTGGGCCAGTCTGAGGCCGAAGGTGTCGCGCTGGCGAACGAGAACGTCTCGCGCATGTCCACCATGTCAGCGGATGAAGCAAGTCACTGGGATGAATTGCACATGGGATGGCACGTTGACCGCGTGAACCACTCCGATATTTACAGCGACCACGGCAAGCACACCAACATGGTGGAAAGCTTCTTTAGCCGCCTGCGCAACATGATCGAAGGCCAGCACCACGGTGTTAGCCCCAAGTACCTGCACCAGTATGCAAACCACTCTGCATGGTTGGAAGACAACCGCCGCACCGACAACGGCACACTGGCGCATATCGTTGTGTCTAATGCCATGGACGCGCCCGTAAGCCGTAACTGGAAGGGTTACTGGCAGCGGGCAGCATAGTGACAGATGTTGTGAGAACATTTGTGAACGATACTAGACGACGCGATTATGGATATGGTAAACAAAAAATTGAGGCGGTCAGGTCACTACACCTGCCGCCTCTGTTTCGAACCAGCCATTTGGGGGCTAGTTTGTGTGATCACTCCATCTTTTCGCATGGGGGAGTCGCATCGTCAAGTCTCCAGATGGCGTTACCGTAACGCCAAAAAAGGAGATTTATCCTATGGCAAGCTTTCTTATTTCTTACGACCTCAACGGGCCGAATCCGTCTCACAAGCAGATGGATGATCTGATTCCGAAGATCGCGGCAACATATGGCCGCGTTCTCGAAACAGTATGGTGGGTTGAGTACTCGGGGACTGCAATGCAGCTTCGTGACCGGCTTCGCACCACTCTCCGGAAAGAGGATTCTCTAATGGTGTGTGAGTGTAAGGTCGCCGCATGGCACAATCTCCTGATTAATGATGCTGCCCTCAAGAAAGCAATTGAAGCAGCCTAAAGTAAGGCGACAAAATGACTCGGGGCTGGCCTCTTACTGGGCCAGCTTCCACAAACACCCATCCGGCCCACCCTCGCGCACAACCTTGCCATTGTCCTCTAGCCTCAAAAGCGCCTGATACGCGCGATTTCTGGCCGCTCTGAGCGATATCTCTGGCCTGTGGTCCATGACAAGGTGCGAAAGCTGCCACGTGCTTTGCGGACCGATCCTGAGACCGTCCATCACGATCCGCTTGGCCATACCCCGCTTTAGTGGCGCATTATGGGCGATCCCCGACCATTCAACGCCACGCATTAGCAGTAAGCCTTCTGCCACCTTGCCTTGTGGTCCGCCCTGCTTTGCCAGCGCCAATAGCGCGTTGTTGATTGTCCTGTCCTGCATGGGGGCAGCTTATCGCATTCCCCCACTGGGGGATTCACAAAAGTTGGTGCATTTGATACATAAGGCCGAAAATATCCCCGCCGGAGGCATCTGATCTGTCAACCTGCGCCGCCATCAACCCTGTAAATGTCGGTTTCCACCTTGACGCCTGCCCTTCCAAGGGCGCACAACATAAGCGCACGGTTCCCCGACAGCGCCAAGCGCCAGGGGATCAAATGGGAATGTGGAATGGTCGATCCGTACAGGAGACCACACGCCACAGCCGCCCCCGCGACTGTATGCGGAGAGTGCCTTGCTAAAGAGCCACTGGGCAACCGGGAAGGCAGCAAGGTGCATCGACCCGCAAGCCAGGAGACCAGCCATGCACCGGAGCAGTTGCTTCGGACGACAACAACGGACGGGGTGTTCCGTGGGGGTAAGGTCGCCGGACAGGTGGCCACTCCATGAAATCCCCCCTTTATTCACGATCCTAAAGGGGACAGACATGAAAAAGATTTTGACAACAGCGGGCTTGATTTTGGCCGCGACACCCGCTCTTGCACACCACCCGCTGGGCGGCCTGCCGATGGAGACCTTTACCCATGGGCTTGCGTCCGGTGTGGGCCACCCTGTGCTCGGGTTTGACCACCTGTTCTTTGTGGTCGCCATGGGTATCGCCGCACTCTTCACCGCCAACCGTCTGGCAACGCCTGCCGCCTATATTGGCGCGATGCTGGCGGGTTGCGCCCTGATGTATGCGGGCATCGCCATGCCCATCGCTGAAACCATGATTGTGCTGTCACTGATCGTGGTAGGGGGCATTGTGCTGTCCGGCAAGGCGCTGTCAACGCCGGTTGCGATGCTGGTCTTTGCAGGCTTTGGTCTGTTTCACGGGTCGGCCTTTGGGGCTTCCATCGCAGGCCAGGAAGGCGGCATCGGCGGCGCGGTTCTGCTTGGCTACCTGATCGGGCTGGGTGCGATCCAGTATCTGATCGCCGTCGGCGCTGGCTGGGCGATCCGGAAACTGGGCGCATCCGATGCACGGGCGATGAACGCACGCCTAGGCGGAGCGATGGTTGCAGGCGTCGGCCTGTTCCTTGCCCTCGAAATCGTCGAAGGCCCGCTGGTCGCGTTGATCGCAGCCTAAGACGCTCGCAAATCGACCTTGTGGCGGTCCCCTGCGGGGGCCGTCATTTGGCTTTGTCTACCCTGTCAGGAAACACCAAATGCCCGCCAAAATCCCCGCCACTGTGGTCACAGGCTTTCTTGGGGCCGGAAAAACCACACTGATCCGCCACATGCTGCAAAACGCGAATGGCAAGAAAATCGCTCTGATTATCAATGAATTTGGCGATCTCGGGGTGGACGGCGACATCCTCAAGGGCTGTGGCGATGACGTCTGCACGCCCGACGATGTTGTGGAACTGTCCAACGGCTGTATCTGCTGCACGGTGGCTGATGATTTCATCCCGACGATGGAAAAACTGCTCAACCGCACGGACAAGCCCGACCATATCGTGATCGAAACCTCCGGTCTCGCCCTGCCGCAACCGCTGGTGCGCGCTTTCAACTGGCCGGGCATCTCCACCCGCGTCACCGTTGATGGGGTCGTGACCGTTGTGGATGGCCGCGCCGTCCACGACGGCCAGTTTGCCCATAACGTCGCGGCAGTAGATGCCCAGCGCGCGCAGGACGACAACCTTGACCATGACACGCCGCTTTCCGAATTATTCGAAGATCAGATTGCCTGCGCCGATATGATCGTCGTCAACAAGACAGACCTGCTGGACCCACCCGAGGCCGACGCGTTGACGTCCCGTTTGCAATCCCAAAGCCGCGCGGGCGTGCAGGTGGTCAAGGCCTCCATGGGTGCCCTGCCCGTTGATGTGTTGCTGGGGCAGGGAATCGGCGCAGAGGACGATCTGGCCGCCCGCCACGAAATCCATCACCACCATCATCACGATGATGACGAAGATGACCACGATCACGCCCATGAACACGGCCATGACGAGTTCGAGAGTTTCATTGTCAGCCGCGGCGAAATTACCGATGCAACCGCATTTGCAGGTCAAGTGGCTGAGGTGATCCGCAGCCACAATATCCTGCGCCTCAAGGGATTTGTGGCGGTCACAGGCAAGCCAATGCGCCAAACATTGCAGGCGGTCGGGCCACGGGTCGATACCTATTTCGATCAGCCCTTTGGCGACGCACCGCGCGAAACCCGGCTGGTTGTCATTGGCGAAGCCGGCCTTGATCAGACAGCCATCACCGCCGCCCTCCAAGCCTGAAACCCGCCATGATTATCGTCGAACGCAGCGACCCGCATCACCCGCAAGCCAAGGCTTTGCTCAAGCAAAGCCACGCCCTGATGCAGGCGCTGTTTCCGCCAGAGGATAATTTCTATCTGGAAATTGACGATCTGGTTGCCCCTGATATCCACTTCTATACCGGCCGGATCGGCGATGACATCCTCGGCACCGGGGCATTGCGCATCACTCCCCACTACGGCGAAGTCAAATCAATGTTCGTCTCCGAGGCCGCGCGCGGCAAGGGCATCGCCGACGCCATCCTGCGCCAGATCATCGATCAGGCCCGCGCAGAAGGGCTGCCGGTCGTCAAACTGGAAACGGGCGATGTCTTGCATGCGGCCCACAGGCTGTATGCGCGCCATGGTTTTGTGGAATGCGGCACCTTTGGGCAGTATCTGGATGTGAAGTCATCGCTCTTCATGGAATTGAAACTGTGAAAGCCCTCACTGTCAGCGTGGGCGACTTTGATAGGCACCAATCTTCTTTCTTTGCCTGCGTGCTTAGCTTGATCTTGCAAGGACACATCTGATGCATCTGCTTGCGGCCACCCCCGGCGCTATCTCTGACGGGACAGAGCCGGTTGATCTGGGACAGACCCCTGCAGATGTTGTGATCATCTCGGCTGCGGATACCGAACTTGCCGCCCTGTCAGAAGCACGCGCGCAAATGGACGCGCCCCCCGGCCTGCGTCTGGCCAACATGATGCATCTGACGCACCCGATGTCGGTTGATCTGCATCTGGACGATTGCGCCACAAAATCGCGACTGGTGATTGCACGCATCCTTGGCGGCGCGGGCTACTGGAAATACGGGCTGACGCAATATGCCGCGCGCCTGTTCGAAGCAGGTATCCCTTTTGCCGCCCTGCCCGGTGACGACAAGCCTGATCAGGAATTGCGCGACCTCTCGACCGTTGCGGCAGAAGACTACGACAATCTCTGGTCCTATTTCGTCGAAGGCGGGCCGGAAAACAGCACCAACCTGCTGCGCTATGCCAAGGCGATGCTTGACGGCAGCGATAAACCGCTTGGGCCTGCGCCACTGCTGCGGGCCGGTGTCTATTGGCCCGGTGCCGGACTGGCAGGGCTGGACACGGCCCGGGCAGCATGGACCAATGGCGCACCCATCGTGCCCATCATCTTTTACAGGGCCTTGGTGCAAGGGGGCGGGTTGAACCCGATTAACCGGCTCACGCGCAGCCTCAGCCGGGCGGGGCTGAATCCGCTACCCATATTCGTGGCCAGCCTCAAGGATCCGGTCAGCACGGCTACGCTGAACAGTCTTTTTACCGCAGTGCCACCCGATGTGATCTTGAATTGCACCGCTTTTGCCGTCGGCTCTGCGCATGATGGTGACAACAGTCCGCTCAATCCCCTGCTCGCCAACAATGCGCCTATCTTTCAGGTGATCCTGTCCGGCAGCACCGAAAGCACGTGGGCCGACGGCCTGCACGGGCTGACCGGGCGCGATATCGCCATGAACGTGGCCCTGCCCGAAGTGGACGGGCGCATCCTGTCGCGTGCGGTCAGCTTCAAGGGCGAAGCGTTCTTTGACGAGGCGACAGAATGCCCGATTGCGACATATCAGGCGCAAGGGGACAGAATCGACTTTGTCAGCCAACTGGCGAAAGGCTGGGCGCAACTACGCCAGACGCGCCCAGCCGATAAGAAGGTCGCACTGATTCTCGCCAATTATCCCAACAAAGACGGGCGTCTTGCCAACGGAGTCGGGCTTGATACGCCCGCGGCCACGGTGCATGTGCTCAACCTGCTGCAATCACAGGGTTATGCGGTGACGCCGCCCGATGATAGCCGCGCCCTGATGGACCAATTGATGACAGGACCGACCAATTGGCTGACCGATCGCGCGGACAAGGAAGGCGGGGAATTTCTGACCCTCGACCTCTACCAGTCGTATTTCGCGGCACTACCATGGACGATCAAAGAACAGATCACGTCGCGCTGGGGCGCACCGGCGGATGATCCGTTCGTCCGGCCCGCGACAGATACGCAAAGCGCGGGGTTTGCGCTGTCGATCCACCGTTTTGGCAATGCGGTTGTCGGGCTGCAACCAGCACGCGGCTATAACATCGACCCGACCGATACCTACCATTCGCCTGACCTTGTGCCGCCGCACAACTATCTGGCCTTCTATTTCTGGCTGCGCCACCATTGGGGGGCCAATGCAGTTGTGCACATGGGCAAACACGGGAACCTCGAATGGCTGCCGGGAAAGGCGGTGGCCCTGTCGCAAGATTGCTGGCCAGAGGCCGTCTTTGGCCCCACACCACACATCTACCCTTTCATCGTCAATGATCCGGGCGAAGGCACGCAGGCCAAGCGGCGCACCGCTGCGGTCATCATCGACCACCTGACGCCACCACTGACACGGGCTGAAAGCTACGGTCCCCTGCGCGATCTTGAGGCGCTGGTTGATGAATATTACGAGGCCGCCGGGGTAGATCCGCGCAGGATCGACCATTTACGGCGCGAAATCCTGTCTTTGTCCGACGTAACAGGGTTGGCAAAGGATGCGGGCTTTACGGGGGACGGCGAAAGCGACCTTGGCAAGCTCGATGCGTATTTGTGCGAGTTGAAAGAGGCGCAAATCCGCGACGGGCTGCATATCTTTGGACAGTCGCCAGAAGGGCGGCAAGAGATCGATCTGGCCATCGCACTTGCGCGTGTCCCACGCGGCGACGGCAAAGCGGGCAATGCGTCGTTGCTTAGGGCATTGGCCCATGATCTTGGACTTGGCTTTGATCCCCTTGATTGCGACCTTGCAGGCATTGCTGCTGAAAAACCGCCTTTGCTGGACGATGGCACGACCTGGCGCACAAATGGCGACACAGTGGAAAAACTCGAAAATCTTTGCCAGCAACTCCTGCGGGATGGGGGGTGGGGCCATGTGGGGTTTGCCCCACGAGCGACACAACCCGTCCTTGACGCCATCAACAGCGACATTCTGCAAAGGATCAAAGCCTGCGGGCAGCTTGAGGGGGCGGGGCTCCTCAGCGCCCTCAAAGGACACTTCGTCGCCCCCGGCCCGTCCGGCGCACCGACCCGCGGGCGGCTCGATGTGCTGCCAACGGGACGAAACTTCTTTAGCGTGGACAGCCGGGCCGTCCCCACTCCAACAGCTTGGGCTCTTGGATGGAAGTCAGCAAATCTTTTGATTGAAAAACATCTTCAGGACCATGGCGATTGGCCACGCACAATGCTTGTCACGGCGTGGGGCACAGCAAATATGCGCACCGGCGGCGATGACATTGCCCAGGCACTGGCCCTGATGGGGGTCAAGCCAAAGTGGGATGCCGCCAACAGGCGGGTCACCGGCTTTGAAGTGCTGCCACAATCGGTTCTCGGTCGCCCTCGGGTGGATGTGACCTTGCGCATCTCGGGCTTTTTCCGGGATGCATTTCCGCAACTCATCGATCTGGTGGACAGTGCTGCGCGCGCTGTGCAATCGCTGGATGAACCCGCCGATCTGAACCCTGCGGCAGCCCGCACCCGGCAAGGTGAAAATGCAACGCGCGTCTTTGGGTCCAAACCCGGTGCCTACGGTGCTGGCCTGCAAGCACTGATTGATGAACGTATCTGGACCGACAAATCCGACTTTGCCGACGCCTATCTTGAATGGGGCAGCTATGCCTATGGGGCCGGTGCCGCCGGACGTCAGGACAGGACTGCGTTTGAAACACGGCTGTCACAGGCCGAGGCCCTCGTCCAGAATCAGGACAATCGCGAGCATGATATTCTTGACAGCGACGACTATTATCAGTTCGAGGGCGGTGCGGCGGCTGCCGTAAGCACATTGCAGGGCCGCGACCGGCCGATCTATCACAATGACCATTCCCGTCCGGAACGCCCTGTCATTCGCACCTTGGAAGACGAGATCGGTCGCGTTGTGCGCAGCCGCGTCGTGAACCCCAAGTGGATCGATGGAGTCAAGCGTCATGGCTACAAGGGCGCGTTTGAGATCGTGGCCACTGTCGATTACCTCTTTGCCTTTGCTGCCACGACAGGGACCGTCAGGAATCATCATTTCGATCTGGTCGAAGAGGCCTTTATCCAAGACGACACAACCCGCGACTTCATCGCTGATGCAAACGCCCCAGCCCTGAAAGAGATCGCCCAGCGCCTGCAAGAAGCCATTGACCGCAATCTGTGGCAGCCCAAATCAAACTCGGCCCGTGCCCGCATCGCGGGGCTGCTGTAGAAGGATGGGTCATGACCCATCTTACGCCCCTTCAAAGGTCGGCCCGGAACTGACAAAAATGGCGATCTGGCCACCTTTGGCTGTTGTACCATAGGCCAATTGATCGCCCCCCGTTACGCTTACACCGCAAAGGAGCCCCCGATGACCGAAGATACCGACCGCCACGCAATGAAAATGGCCAAGAAAAAGGCCGCCCGCGACAAGATCATGGCGACAAAGACCGACCAGAAGGGACTGATCATCGTACATACGGGCAAAGGTAAAGGCAAATCATCTGCCGCCTTTGGCATGATCTTTCGTTGCATTGCCCATGACATGAAATGTGCCGTGGTCCAGTTCATCAAGGGCGGCATGTCCACAGGCGAGCGGGATCTGATCCTGTCGAAGTTCACCGACATCTGCGCATTCCACACCATGGGCGAAGGCTTTACCTGGGAAACACAGGACAAATCCCGCGATACCGAAATGGCGCAAGCCGCCTGGGCCAAGGCCAAGGAACTGATTTTGGACGAAAGCAACCACATGGTGCTGCTGGACGAAATCAACATTGCCTTGCGATATGGCTATGTTGATATTGCCGATGTCGTCACATTCCTGCGTGACCACAAGCCTCACATGACCCATGTGGTCCTGACCGGGCGAAATGCGCACGAGGACCTGATTGAACTGGCCGATTTGGTCACGGAAATGGAACTGGTCAAGCATCCCTTCCGATCGGGAATCAAGGCGCAGATTGGGGTTGAATATTAAAACGTCACGCGAAAGGCCCGTCGTGCGGCAGGCGTGATGTGCTCTGAATCTGTAGGGTCAGAGCCCAAGGGCAGCCGAACCCTGGCCCCTGATTCAAATCAGGTCGCGGGGTACAATGAATGCCGCACAGGTCCCGGTTCCCCAATGCAATTGGGCCCAGTCATTGATGTCAAAGTCAATGACGGTCACAGCGCCGGTCGGATAGGCCGGGAATCGGTCATGATCCGGTGGTGTTGCGACCAACAGGTTTGCCGCAATGCCAATCCCCGGGTTATGTCCAATCAACCCAACAGTCTGCACCGTTTGCTTTCTGAGCAGATCAAGCAGCGTACCGGGTGCCGCATGATAGAGGTTTGGATCCAAAAGCAATTCCGGCGCATGTGACAGTTGCGCAAGGGCCAGCTTTGCAGTTTCCAGCGTCCGGGCGGAATCTGAACATAATACCAGATCAGGGCACAAACCCTGACCTGCCATCCAGTCACCGATAGCCGTTGCAGATTTCACCCCGCGATCGTTCAAGACCCGCGCGTGGTCGTCCGCATCAATGTCGTCCCAGCTTGATTTTGCATGCCGGATAAGTATCAGACGCTTTGTCATAGAAAGGCTTTCATGTGGAAGGCGGCTTGTTCCGGCAGGCGTCGCCCTTTGCCGACCGGGCAGGCATGCCGGGCAAGGCAGCCCGCTGTCATGCAGCTGTTTTCTGGCACCCGCAGGTGCGACTTGCAGGCCGCGACGTCATACCCATCAGCAAATGCGTCAACCGGGCAGGCAGACAGGCACGGCATGTCGGAACAGCTGTCGCAGGGTTTGGTGCCGCGGGCTGCCGGCATCTCTGCCTGCACCAGTAGGGCCCCGCGAAAAGACACAAACAAGCCCACTTGCGCATGAACCAGAAACCCGATGGGCGAGGCCCAGAACTGCCCGGTCCGCAAGGCCCATGTGTGGAATGGCTGATAGGGCGGCCCGCCAAACGGGTAAAGCGCGTGCCCCTGATATTCGCTGGCAATCCGGTCCAGATGCCTTCTTGACCAACGATCCAGCGCATCCGGCCCGCCACCTGCGTATTCAGAGCTTTGGCAGAAAGAGACCCAGAAATTGGGCTCGTCCGGCCCGATCAGCAGCAAGCTGCCTGTTTCCGCGGGCAGACCATCGGTGGGCGTTACAGCAAAGCTACCCAGATTTCGCAGGCCGATGTCACCAAGACTGTCGTCCAATTCAGTAGTGGTTTTCTTCATAAATGCGTCCAGCGTGGCGGTATACGTGGGGTCGGGCCATCACTGCCAACGATAACTGCGTTGCTACTGCACTGGTAGATGCCGCTGCCACCACCAAACATGCCTGTGTCCGAAGGAAAGGGGCTGTCAATGGTCTGCCCCATCACGCCAGCCGACCCGACAAGATCATATGTCGCTGTCTCAACCGCCCACGCCCCTGCCCCGCCCGCAAAACTGTCCGTATCAACCTGCCATGTGCCAAGCAGGCAATCATCAATGGCGAAACCGGCGGTGGCAGACAGGCACAGGGCGGCAGCCGTTGGCAAGATACGCATGATGCGCTTTTCCTTTGCGAGACGTCAGCAAACGATAACATGCGCAGCAAATTATGAAATGTCATAAAATCAGCGCGGTTCGCGGATGATCGATCCCGCACCATGTTCGGTGAAAAGTTCAAGCAGGCTGGCGTTTGGCAGACGCCCATCCAGAATCACGACGGCCCGCACGCCCTTTTCCAGTGCCTCAAGCGCTGTTTCGGTCTTGGGGATCATCCCGCCCGCGATTGATCCATCCGCGATCATGGCGCGCACCTGATCTGGCGACAGTTGTGTCACCACTTCGCCGCTGGCGTCTTTGACGCCCGGCACATCCGTCAGCAGCAAAAGCCGGTCAGCCCGCAGCGCGCCCGCGATGGCCCCGGCGGCCGTATCCCCATTGACGTTGAATGTCTCAAGCATGTCCATGCCCGTCGCCACGGGCGCCACAACGGGAATGATGCCCGCACTGAACAAATCGCGCAGCACCTGCACATTCATCTCGACCGGCTTGCCTACAAACCCCAGTTCCGGGCCGTCCGCTTCGGCCACCATCAGGTCATCGTCTTTGCCAGACAACCCAACGGCGCGACCGCCTTCATCCATGATCGCCTGCACGATGCGTTTGTTGACCAGCCCGGTAAGGACCATTTCCACCACTTCGACGGTATTTTTGTCAGTGACCCGCTTGCCCCGGATGAATTCGGATTTGATCCCCAGCTTGTCCAGCATTTCGTTGATCATGGGCCCGCCACCATGCACGACCACCGGGTTCATGCCGACCTGCTTCATCAACACGATGTCGCGGGCAAATTCCGCCATCGCAGTGGCGTCCCCCATGGCATTCCCGCCGAACTTCACTACCACGATTGCCCCAGAATAGCGCTGCAAATAAGGAAGCGCCTCGGAAAGCGTTCTTGCGGTTGCGATCCAGTCACGGTTCATATCTTGGGTCCTTGTCTTCATGCGATACCTGCGATGATGGCGCGCAGTGTCTTGATCCCGTCGCCCTTCTCCGAAGAGGTCAGGATCAGTTCAGGGTATGCGGCGGGGTGTTTGGCCAGTGCGGCGCGAGTCTTGGCCAGACTGTCCTCAAGCGCCTTGCCCTTGAGCTTGTCCACCTTCGTCATGACCACCTGAAATGTCACCGCAGAGCTGTCGAGCAGCGACATGATTTCTTCGTCCACGGCCTTTGCACCGTGACGCGCATCAATCAGCACGAAAACACGGCGCAGGGTCTGGCGCCCGGACAGATATTGTTTCAGCAAACGCTGCCACTTTTCGACGACAGGCAGCGGCGCATTGGCAAAGCCATAGCCGGGCAGATCGACCACATAGATGTCACCCGCCGTGAAAAAGTTGATCTCCTGCGTGCGGCCCGGCGTGTTGGAGGCGCGCGCCAGCCCCTTGCGGCCAGTCAGCGCGTTGATCAGCGAGGATTTACCGACGTTGGAGCGGCCTGCAAAGCAAATCTCGACCCGGTCCGCGGGGGGCAGACCATCCATCGCCACGACACCTTTGACGAATTCAGTTTCGCCTGCGAACAGCAGACGTCCCTTTTCCATCATGGCATCGTCAGGCTGCTTTGCCTCCGGGAAACGCATTTCCATTAATTCAGCACCTCTGCCCTGTCATTTATCGCGATCGTACCGGACTTGGTCACAGTGGCATAGATGCCAAAATTCTGGTGGTTCCAGCCTCTCCGCAATGCATCCAGTGTGTCGGCATCGCGCTTACCGGTGCGCGGATTGGCCATCGTCGCCTTGCAGCGTTGGATGGGGGATTGCACATGTAATTCTGCGCTGCCGATCCGCAGGGTCTTGCCGACCCAATTTTCTTCTTCCCATGCGTCAGTGCCATCAAGCCAGATGTTGCCCCGCCAGCGTTCGGTTTCCAGCGGTTGGCTCAATTGCGCCGCAACTGCTTTGTGGGACGCGCGCGTCATGATCGAAATTGAGGGAAAGTCAGTATCTGTCATGCCTCTTTGCGGGGCGGCGACCACAGCCTGTGGCTGCGCCCGGTCTGCAGGGCACAGGGGCGCGACCCATGACAGGAACCCTGCGTGTTCCGCAGGGTCATCGGGCCGAAAGCTGTGGCTGCCCAGTTGGTCATGCCGCAAGGTAACGGTGCCTGTGGTTTCATCAACTGTCGCCCAAATGCCCGCGAGCGTGGGCGTGCCCGTTGTAATCATAAAATTCCGGCACATGGCCCATTGCGGATCGTCGGCATTCCACTTGCTGGCGTCATGGGTCACGGCCCAACGCCTGTCCCAAGGCATTGTCTGCCCTTGGGCAAGCGTCACCGTTTCAAGCGCCTCGCGGCCGTGACTTTTGATCGGATGCCGCCAAAGCGCGGCGACAGTGACCATTTACTTGTCCTCGGACTTGCCTGTGGTCGCAGATTTGCCCCGCTTGAACCCGGATTTGATGTTTCCAAACACATCAGGTTTGTTCCCGAGGCTCCGCAGGATCACATACTGCTGGCCAAAGGTGATGATGTTGTTGGTAATCCAGTAAACCACCAGACCGGAGGCAAACGACCCAAGCATGAACATAAAGACCCACGGCATCCACGCAAAGATCATCTGTTGCGTCGGATCAGTTGGGGCGGGGTTCAGTTTTTGCTGCAACCACATCGAAACACCAAGCAGGATCGGCAGGATACCAATCATAATCAGCGCAAGGAACGACCCCGGCTCTGGCGCGGCCCATGGCAGCAGCCCAAACAGGTTCATCAGCGATGACGGGTCAGGCGCGCTTAGGTCCTTGATCCAGCCAAACCACGGGGCGTGACGCAATTCGATCGTGACAAAGATCACCTTGTAGAGCGAAAAGAAGATCGGAATTTGCAGAAGAATAGGCAAACAACCGGCAGCCGGGTTTACTTTCTTTTCCTTGTACAGCTTCATCATGCCCTGCTGCATGGCCGCGCGGTCGTCGCCGGCCTTTTCTTTCAGGGCTTCCATTTCGGGCTGCAATTCCTTCATGCGGGCCATGGAAACGGATGATTTATAGGTCAGCGGCAGCACCAGCGCCTTGAGGATAAAGGTCAGCGCAATGATCGACCAACCCATGTTGCCGATAAAGGCATTGAGGTAGTGCAGCAGCGCAAAAATCGGCTTGGTCAGGAAAAAGAACCAACCCCAGTCAATGCTGTCCAGAAATCCTGGAACCGGCGCTTCGGAGTCATCTTGGTAGTTGCGGATCGATTCCCATTCCTTTGCGCCCGCAAAAAAGCGGGTCGAAACAGTCGCCGTACCGCCTGCAGACACCACCTGAGGGGCCATGATTGCTTCGGCCTGATAAATGTCGCGATTGTCGAAATAACGCACGCTGGCCCGGAACGGCGCTTCGGCAGCAGGGATCAGGTTTGTCATCCAATAGTGGTCGGTCCAGCCGATCCAGCCGTTTTGCGTCACTTCCTTGCGCGCGTCGGGCCCATCTGGCTCGAAATCAACGATGTCGTCATAGTCTGTTTCGGTCAACTCACCGTCTGTCATCTGCACCAGACCTTCGTGCAGGATGAAGAAGTTCTTCATGTCGTCAGGTTCGGAATAACGCCGGATCAGGCCATAGGGCCGTGACGTGAAATCACCTGATCCATTGTTGATGACCGACTGATCAAAAGTGAACATGAACTCATCGTCAACAGAGATACGGGTCTGGAACTGCTGCCCCTGCCCGTTGTCCCAACCCAGCGTAACAGGCGTGTCAGGGGTCAGCGTGTCACCTTCGATCAATGACCAGATCGTTTCGTCGTTGGGGGCGCTTTCCGCGTCACCTGTCCAGCCAAACAGCGCCAGATAGGCATCTGTTTCGCCCACAGGCCGCATCAGGCGTACGGTGTCGGCACCCGGATCAAGCGTTTCGCGGTAGTTGGTCAGCGCCAGATCATCTATGCGACCGCCCCGCAGTGACAAGGACCCCGAAAACTGTGCAGTTTCAATTACGACACGCGCCGCGTCGGCACGGTCTGCGGGCGCTGTCGGGTCTGCGGCACCGCCGGACACTGCACCGTCACCGGTACCACTTTCCACAATTGGCACGGTTGACCCAGTTGCCGTTTCGCCCGCGACTTCGGCGGGCACATCGACGGGTGCCTCTGGTGGCGGAAAAATCAAGGTCCAAGCCAGAATAACGGCAAAGCTCAGCACCGTGGCAAGGATAAGGTTCTTGTTCTGGTCGTCCATGCGATAACCGCCCATTTTTCCGCGTCAAAGTCTGGGGGCCGTTCAACCCGCGCAGGGCGCAAAGGTCAAGCGGTTTTGGCCGAATAATGGGCAAATCCCCTAGTTGTTATAGGCGCGGGTCACATCTATTGACCCGATCACGTGTCGTTTTCACCCCTTTCAAGTTTGTTGGCAACATGAACCATTGCATGACCGCAGGTAGCTAACTACCGTCGCGCATTGGGTATTGGAGGAAACTGTGCTTGGCACACTAGACCACAAACTTGACGTAAAGCTGATTGGCCTGTTTTCCATGACAGGTCCCGATGCGCAGTCCGTTCTGCCAAAATCCCGCAAATCGTTGGGGCTTTTGGCGTTTCTGGCCTTCAACTACGACAAGCCAATATCGCGGTCTCGCCTGATTGACCTGTTCTGGCATGACCGTGACCCCGAGCAGGGGCGCGGCAGCCTGCGACAGTGCCTGCATGAATTGCGCAAATGTCTGGGTCCGGACCATCTGGATGCGCTTGAGGTGTCGCGCAATACGGTGCTTTTGCGCTCAGACGGGATCAATTTCGACCTGTGGGACCGTGACGGGCAGCTTGACTATACATTGTGCGAACCCCTTCTGGATGATCTCGACCCCGTCGCACCTGTGTTCGACGACTGGTTGTTTGAATGCAGGCGGGTTGTTCTGGCCGGGCAGATGCGCGAGGCCGAAAAGGACCTTGATGCACTTGATGTTACGCGCGACTCCGAGCAGGCGGAATTGATCGCACAAGCGATGACCACACTTGACCCCACCAACGAACCTGCCAGCCGCAGCCTGATGACCGCCCTTGCCGCACAAGGCAAATTGTCGGCTGTGCGCGCTGAATTCGACCGGTTGGAGCGCGCGCTGAAAGCAGACGGGTTCACTATCACCGAAACAACCAACCTTTTGTTTCGGTCATTGCAGGCCAGCCCGGACAGCCCGACCAGTCAGACAGTCGCCGCACACCCGATCAACCAGATACCCGCCATTGCATTGCAACTGACAAACACGCCCGGCGATGACAGCGTTGTCCAGATCTACGCACAGCCCTTGCTTGACGAATGTCTGATGCGCATGTCCAGCGTGCCAGAGTTGCGCATTGTCGCCCAAAGCGGCGATGATCTGTCTGCGGAAGTCAGCTTTGTGTTCGAATGCGGTATTCGCCAGAAGGACAACATCTGTCTATGTACGTTGCGCCTGATCGAGCGAAACACACGGCAAATCGTCTGGAGTTCGCGGCAGTCGATTGACGCGGACAAGTTTCATGAGCAGCTGGATGTGGTCGCAGATCTGACCACATCGGCCGTCATCGCAGCCATCGAGCGGTTCGAAACCCGACAGATGCACGCTCAAAACCTGCCGCCGCAAACACCCTACGCCTATTACCTGCGCTCCAAGGATACGTTCTTTAAGGCCGCTGATCCGGGCTACGTGAAGTCGGTCGAGGCCGATCTTGTAACGGCGCTTGAGATCGACCCAGAGTTCGAGCCAGCCTGCGCCCAGCTGATACAGATCTGGAACACCGGTGCATTCATGAGCGAACCGGGGCTTGATATGCAGCCCGGGCGGGTCAAGGCGCGCGCCTTGGCCGAAAGGTTACTCACGATCAATTCGATGCATCCAAACGCGCATATCGCGATGTCGTGGTGTCAGATGTGGACGCAAAATTTCGTCTCCGCCGAACGCCATATCGAACGCGCCATCGCATTGGCCCCCTATGAGGCGCACAGGCTGAACGCCATCGGCACCGCGCTTGTCTATCTTGGCCGTCTGGAAGATGCCGAACATTGGTATCATCAGGCACAAAGCCGGATGCTGCACGAACTGGACTACCAGCGTACCGATTACGGAGAGCTTTATTATTTCAAGCGGGATTATGAACTTGCGCTGAGCTGGCTGAACTTCGGCGAACGGCGCGCACCCTACCGCACCCATTTCTGGACCGCCCTGACGCTGGCCCAATTGGGCCACCTGAGCGGCGCAATGGCCGAGGTCGAGGCAATGACGTCATTGGTCGAAAAACGATGGGTCGGCACCACGCCCTGTAATGCCGCGAGCGTTGCAGAGTGGCTGTTGCAAACAGTCCCCCTGCGCCGCGAAACCGACCGCGATGTTCTGCGCGAAGGGCTCAGCAAGATCGGTCTTGGCAACGTGAAGTTCTAGGGGCAACCCCGTTCATTCTGACCCTATGGCTCGAACACCGCGCGGCGCATTCTTTTGTAGGACGGGGTCAGCGGCGGTGCAAAACTTTGGGAGATTGCGGGCAGTTCGCGGGTCTTGTCCTTGGAGATACGGTTAAGCATCGCAATCGCATCAAGGCGCTTTCGTTGCACATGCGCCTGCGCAAGCAGTGTTTGCAGCTTCTCGGCAGCGCTTTGGTCCGTGGACCCTTCGGCAGCAACCTTCGACCATGTGCGTTTGGGGTAATAGATCTTGCGAGATTTCTCGCTCAGCCGTTGGACCTCGAATGCGGTCAGCATACCCCTGTTGCGCAAAGCGTCCAATGTCGCATCAACGTCGACCTGTGCCACGTTCAGCGCAGGGTATCCCAACTCTGCCGGACCATGGTTGACGGCCACCTCGGCATCGGACTCCAGCCTGCCGTCATGGTAGGCCTCAAACACTTCGCCAATACCGATCATTCCGTAGGTTGACAGTTCGCTCGCGCGCAAGGCCCCCATGGAAGCCGCGCCATAGACGTGGCAACCAGCCGACAGCGCCTCAAGGATTTCCTTGTGCAATACCCCCGGACGAGACCCGAAAAACCCATCGACAATTCCGATAAACCGCGGCGGGCGATTGTTCTTCAGTAACCGCAGGACATCGCCACGCCCCACGGGGGGCATGAATTGCATCTGCGGGAATGTTTCGCGGTCCCTTCTGGTCAGGCTTGGTCCGGCAAAGATGATGGCAGAGTTATTCATGGTCCGCGCTCCTGTAACGATTACCGCGCGTTGGACCTTTGCTGGTGAGATACCCAAGACCGGGAACAAAGACGCGCACAACGTGGATCGGTAGATCCGCTTTACTCAGATCGACCACATAGATTTTTTCCAATCCGGCTGCGGTCAGTTTCCGGGTCAGAATATCGAGATCACCCATTGGCGATGTGCCTGCCGCGCACGCATCAAAACATCTTGTCTTGTCAGCGGTTTGCAGGTCTGCGGCCATTTCCAGAAGACGGCCCAGATTACCGTCAGCGATTGTGTCATAGCGGCGATCCGTCAGGTCATCGCGGGCACCCGCGATGCAGGTCAGCCGACTTTGCGCGGCTTCGGTGATCGCGCGCACAAGGGCAGTCTGCGGGTCAAGGTGACAGCCACAGCCCAAGCCCGGTTGCGCCCTCGGCCGCCCATGACCAGGCACGGACTGGTCGACCGAAAACAGGGTCGCACGCATGGCAGGCACGCCAATGTCGTTGGTCAGATCGTGGATAAAGACGTGGAAACCGGCACTTGCGATCAAATCCAACAGGGTCTTTGCATCCCCGGTGCACGCATCCAGCATGTGGGGATGGCACAGACGCGCGGCGCGATCCTGTGGGGTCATGTGGGCGAAATCGGCGATGCAGTCACGCTCGATCAATTCGTGCAGGCCGGACACGATCGCCTCAGTCAGGCTGTTGCCAGACGCCAGACCATTCGTTGTCCGATGAAAACCCTTGTGTTGCGGCGCTTGAGTGTAATCCTTGCCGATCAGATCAATCGGCAGCGCGACTACGCGGTCTGCTATGATGTCGCGCCCCTCCAGAATAGTTAACTCCTGATCCCAGACGGGCGGGTCTGACATCGGCAGACTCTCCAGATCGGTTGCCTCCATCAGGTCCAAGCCGCTGATTTGCTGGAATGGACCATCAAGGTTTTCGGCGTGCCAACCCTCAGCCGCCTCCATCGCGGCAGAAACACGGGCAGCGGGCAGCGTCATGCCCTTGCCCTGCGCCACAGACAAGGACCGCCCCAAAGGCCGAATAGCCTGTGCCACCGGAATGCCGATGCGGTCAAGCCCGGTGATATCGGCAAGCCGTGTTATCCCCATTCTGGGCAGATAGGGCGTGATTTTTTCCAGCGTGTCCTGTGGCGGACAAATCCGATGTTGCCAGCATTTCTGGCGGGTGTCGGTCAGGGCAGTCTGTACCCCGCCCGACACATCGGAAGAGCGCGTCTTAGTCATCAGAGTCTGCTGCATCGCCGAAGTCGGCCGCGTCGCCGAAATCTGCCGCATCGCCAAAGTCGGCCGCGTCACCAAAGTCGGCTGCATCCCCCGAACCCTTGATATTCGCGTCCTCACGCCCCGCGAACACGGCGGAAAAGGCGACCTCTTCCAGCGCGAAATCAGCAAGCTGGTCTTTGGTGATCCCTTCGTCATTGTCGCGGGTACGGCGCAATGCGGCAAGTGCACTGGCGTTTTCGGCCGAGGTCCGCAGAACATAGCAACAGCGCTTGTCATCCGCCGCAAGCCCTAGTGGGACAAAGCCGCGCGCCACAAAATAGGTGCCCACCGGATCATCGGGCTGCCGGAAAACAACCAGATGCGGGTTCCTCAATCCGCCGCCACTTGCCAAATTCACCTCTCCGAACCGCTCGTGGCGCTTTTCCGTGAAATCCTCGACGTTTGTAATGTTGCCCGCCAAGCCGGGAATCACATCATCACCAAGCGGGGTGACGCCCGTGCCGGTCACCTGATTGATCCATTCCTTTGTCGCGATGGCGGCTTTTCCGTTCTGTGTGTAAACAACTGCAAATATTTCTGACATTACTCTTCCCTTGGTTCACATTTCTTGCTGGGCGCCTTGCGCCCTTATTTTGTCGGCTATCTGGGGCAGTTGTTCAAGAAACCGCGCCTTTGCCTGGCTGTCGGGCAGGCTGGCATGAAGTGCCGCACTGATCCGGACCACATTCTCGTCGAATTGAACATCGGACCCATAGCTGATGACATCTGCGCCTCGGGCGGCCGCTGCGGCATCATGCGGGATCATATGCTGAATGACCTCCTGTTGCAGATTGATCAGCCAGCGCAGGTCCGGGCGATCTGCGATGCCAAGCTTCAGCCCGGGATCCCTCAGCAGGGCAAGCAGCTCCCGCGTGCCCCGATCTGCCGTGTGCCCGTCGAAATCGTCGGTATAGCGGATGGCCTGCATCAGTTCAGCCAGTTCACTGTGCTTGAGGATTGACGAAACTTTCTCCGTGGCCGGACCAAAAATCGGGCTTGCGTCGTCTGACTGGTAACTCACAAAAACGGGCCACGCATAAACAGGCCGCCCGACTTTGGGCAAATAGACGGTCTGAAAGGTGAAATCATGCCCGCCGCCGGGATGGTCATGCAGCCAGCCGGGGCGCACAAAGGGTATTGGCGTCCGGAACTCGACCTGCCCGTTGGGCAGCGTTGTAACGCTGGCCCTTTGCAACTGATTCATCCCGCCGCGACCGCCTAGCCGGATCGGCCTGAGTTTGTATTCGTATGACCTGCCGCGTCCGACATCCGACCAAGGGTCGCGGGATTCGCGCCTGACCAACAGGAACAACCGCCCCGACCCGAACCGAAAATCCAGATCATGGCCCATGCCCGTCACCATGTCAGCAGCGCCGCGCATCACGACGGTGCCCGTCAGCGGCTCGTAACAGGTCTTGAGCGACCCGTTCGCGTAATATTTGGCCAGAAAAACCTTGCGGTCGTTTGATCTGTCGAACCGGTCTGGGTCTACATCCAGTTCCATTTTCATCAGAAAATCACCCATGCTCGGGTTTGATTTGATCTTTAGCTTGGCCCGGCGACTATCGGAAAAAGCGCGCTGACCGGCGGCAATCTGGTCAAACGGGGCATGAAACAACTGCATTTTTTCGCGGGCTGTAAAATCAACACCGGCATCGGGCGCAAGGGACGCCTTGAAGGCGCGGTCAGAGCGGACGCTGCGCGCACGACTGCGCGCCGGCGCATCATTGATCGACGCAAAGTAATAGTCCATGACGCTGCCCAGCGGGTAAAAGGCCCCATAGTTGGTCCAAGACCTTGCGTGCGGTTCGCTGCGGCCCAAGGCAGGCCCAAAAAGATTACGCTGCCATGGGTGCGGCAGGTTCAGCAAATGTGTCAGTTCATGCAAGACCGCAAAGCGGATACGGTATCCAATGGCCTTGATATCCGCTTCGCTGGCTGTTGCGTGATCAAAGGGCACGTCGTTTTGCGCATTATAGGCTGTGATATAGCTCGACAGGATTTCATACGGAAAGATCGCGGCAACCGTGCGGTTTTGATGGGTCTGAACAGGGTTTGAAAGGCCCGGCACACGGCCCTGCGGGATATTGTTTTCATCGTCATCATCGTTCAGTGCCGAATAAAAAATATCGAAGGTGAACGGATGCTCTGGCGGGGCGTCCAACGCCCGCAAATAGCCATCAAGGCTGCCCAGAACAGGTTTACCAAAGACCTTGCCACCTTTGATTTTCTCGACCTTTGCGATTTCGACTGACACTCCCGTCTGGCTAAAGCTGTCCAGAACATCAAAATTCTCAGTCTCCGGCAGATATTTCCCCAACGCGAAATCAAGGACATGCTGCATGAACAGGTCCTTATAAAGTGTCTCGTCCAAGGCAGCGCGCAGAAAGATACGGCGGAAGGTGGGGGAATGACCAACCTGTTTCGACAGCGCACCATCCAGCGCTTTTTTGTCCCCGTTTATCAGGGAAAACTGGCAGTCACGAAGCGTGGCTGTTGGGGCAGTCTCATCAAACCGGCATGTGAGTACCAGCTTTTCACGGCGGCGTGTGCGCCCCTTTGATCGGGTCACGGCGCAGACAGCGGCCACGTCCCAACCCAAAGTATCCCTTGGCAGATACAGCGCCTCACTGCGCCAGGACATCATCCATTTGTCGGCGCGTTCATCCTCTGGCGTGGTGCCATCAAACAAGTCACCGCTGATCATGGCGTTGTCAGGATCGACGCGCAAAATCATGAGGCATTGCTTCTGGTGCGCACCACTCTGGAGCGTTACCACCAACTCGTAGCGGCCCTTGCGGGGGACAAGCAGCCCGCAATCCGCACTTTCCGCAGGGGCATAAAGCGTAGGATCATCCAAGAGCTGTTCAATTTGATTCATGCATTTTTCTCTCACCTAAGCCATTCAATGCGCAAACCATGGCCAAGGTTTGTCGATCACAAAAAAAGCTGCGTTGGCACACCATGGGGGACAAACATGGCGGCCAACGCAGGTGACGCGCAAGTCTAGGGGAGGTCAAGAACGCGCATCAAACTTTCAAAACTTTCAATCGTTACGCCGGAAATGGCTGTACTGTCTGTGGGGTGCCACAGCCCGGTCGTCGCACCACGCTGAAGGAGGGCGGAAGCATGATCGTTACTCAAAATACCAACTAACGTCTCTGCCACGAGGGTTGAGCCAAGTGGACCTAATCGTTTGCCCTGTCCGAGGATTTCAGCCTCTTTCAGGATGTAGACACAAAGTGGGGTCTGGCGGGCAAAAGTGCGCACAGCCGTCAGATCTGTTGGTGCGATGACAGGAATCTCTGTACCCTGTGTCTTGTTCAATTGTGCTATGCAGGCCTGCGCGGATGGCAGATTCAACCGCTGGTTCTGGTACAATGTGCGGCTGTCCAGTTTGCGGGATGTCGCTTGGCTGTCTGTGTTGGTCAGATGCGCCAAAGCGGGGGGAATCCCAAGCTTGAACTCCAACGGGATCGGCTGGTGCTCTGGCGCCGCCAACCGGCAGCCTGCCCGAAAGGCGCGGTAGAGGGTGGCACGGCCGTCCAGAACGCGCTTTAACACATCGCGGTCACAAATTTGCGGCAGATAATCGTGCAAGATGAGCCAATGATAATGCAGCCGCACCTCGCGACGTGCCCAGGCATGTACCTGCGCATAATCGTTGTCGGCACGGGGCAGTGGATAGCAATCCACGAATGCGTTGTGCAGACTCAGCAGCGCCAGATGCAGGGCCGATAGGTCTGGCGACCTGTCATTGCGGCTGTCGCCGATGACAGCGCGGTGCAGGTTCAGTGCGCCATCACGCCGGATGAACAATTCACGGGCATCTTGCGGCAAATCCAGAAGGTCTTTGCGTGTGATTGCCTCGTCTGCGCCCTGCTTCATCACCTGATGCAGGCGCACCAGATCGTGCGGCCCTTTCTGGCGCAACGCTGTGGCTGTGGCAGTCGCAGTCACTTCCGTCGGCGTGAACCGGCCAATCCGCATTTTTGCAGGGTCATTGCTGTCGCGCAACAGCGCGCTGAACCTGCGCAACGCGGGATGGGTGACACGCGGATTACCATATATACTGTCCAGCGCCAGACGACCCGACTTTTCATTGACCAGTACATGTCTGATCCGATTGCGGGCGCGCGGCGTGACCTGCGAGCCTGTCACGCGCAGATATTCGGGGTCAGTTGCTGTCTGTTGCGCAATATCGTTGAGGATAAACCGGCCGATATGGGCCATTGCCGCAGGCATCTGCCGTGGGCGTGCCGGTGTCAGTTCCGCGCAAAGCGCGTCAAGGCCGCCCAACGTAGTGTGATCGTAAGCTGCGCCATCGGCATCCGGAAACATATAATCGAAACCGGTGCAGTCGTCGGTGTCATGATCATGATGAGGGGCCCTTTCGTGTGGGGTCATGCAGTACATGCCTATTTGCCTTTGCCGTTAGGTTCTGTTGGTGCCCCGAAGGTCGAAAGCCCCGGGATCAAAGTTAACATCATCAAAAAGCACGCCCGTTAACGCTGGGTCAGCCAAACGCTACTAAATCGTTAAAACGACAGACCCCACGAAATTTGATAAAGCGGTTCAAATCCATATTTGCGCCGAAAAATCACGCAAAAACAGATACCTATAAGAATTTCAAATTTATTAACGTGGATTTGACGCGGGGTTCACCCGCACCTGATTAACTGTCTTTGCAGGCCAATATCGGGGCCAGCCGCACTGCATTCACAGTGTGTTTTGACGGTTAACCCTTGCGTTGCACAGGCAACCTGTGAGGACGATTGAGATGATGAATTTGACTGCATATGACCACACCCGGAGCCGCCAGTACCATCCTGATCCCGCGCTCGGACGCAGGCAGCACGCGGACTATCTTGACAGTCAAAGGCGGATGGCGACCCGCGTGGGGCTGGTTGCCATGGGGTTGCCCGTGCTGCTGGCCGCTGGTGCGCTGATTAGCGCAGCCTGTTTCCACGACTCGATGAGCCACTTTTATTACGCGCCTGTTCTGGGAAGCGTCTTTGTCGGGGGGCTGATATTGATTGGCGCCTTTCTGTTGGCCTACCAAGGCGAAAACAGCACCGAGAAATGGCTCGCGTCAATAGCCGGGATCGGCGCAATTGGTGTCGCGGTCATACCTGCAAACGGGCCCGGGTGCGCAATGACCGAATTGCATCTGCGCACCTCTGTCATCCTGTCGTGGGACGCGGAACTGATGCAGTTTGTGCCCGCGCAAGGCACCCCGATGACATTTGCCATGTTTCAGTATGCCCATATGCTGCATTCCCTCAGCGCAATCGGGCTGTTTCTATTCATGGCCTACTACGCATTCTTTGTCTTTACGCGGGTGGTGCCAGAGCGGCATTTGGAAAAAGACGGCAGGCTGACGCCTGCCAAGGCCGCGCGGAACCGGGCCTATCGTCTTTTTGGCGTTCTGATTCTGATCGGCATGGTCGGTTTGGCAGTGCGCGCCATTCTCTTTCCTCCCCAGCCGACGATTGATCCGGATTGGTGGAACCAGCATAATCTGACTTTCTGGCTGGAAGCGCTGGCAATCTGGGCGTTCGGGCTAAGCTGGGTGGTCAAGGGCCATGGGTGCGCGTTTCTCTGGCCCGACCCACAACCTGACAGACAAATGATGCCGCGGCGTTTAGGTGGCGCCGCGCTTGCTTTGGTGAGCTAGGCCACCTTTTCCAACCGCCACGCCTCCGATCGAGGCTTTTTTTGTTTCAGGATGAGCCGGTTGCCCTGTTTGCGAATGAGGGCGTTGCGCTGGCTCGTTCTGGCGCGCTACGCGCCTGACCCACCGGCAATTGCATCAGATCAACCGGAGACATGGGACGATGCAGTGCATAGCCCTGCACGAGGTCGACACCCGCCTTTTGCAAGCATGCGACATTGGATTCGGTTTCAACCCCTTCGGCGAGCAGCAGAAAGCCATTCGTTCGGGCCAGTTTTTGCAGCGGTCAATGATGATCCTGTTACTGGGCGCGGTTTCGATGTTTTCCACCAGTGACTTATCGATCTTGATCATCTCGCTCGGGTAGCGGGTGATGTAGGCCAGTGGTGAATATCCGCTGGCGAAATCATCGGTCGCTATTCTGATCCCCTGTTTTCGCAACGCAGACAGGTTCCAATGGACTGTTGGACTGTCCAACAGCAATTTGGTTTCCGTGACCTCAAGATACAGCCGGTTCGGGGCAAAACCCGTCCGGCGCAAGGTATCGGCAACGCGCTTTTCCAACGAATCCACCTGTAAATCCGCAGAGCTCATGTTGACGGTCAGGAAGCAGTTCGCGGGCCACCAACGCGTCTTTGCCAAGGTTTTCCGCGATTTTCCGGGCAAGTTCCCGGATCAATGCATCACCGGCGGCATGACCGAGATGATCATTGATTGTCTTCAGGTTGTCGGCGTCCGCAAAGATCATAACCGCACGGTTTACGACAAAGTCCGTTTCGGCCAAACGGGCCAGCGCGCGCTTGTTCAACTCGTTAGTGTTTAACAGTCCCCTCATGGTGTCATGGGTTGCCAGATGCAGAATCTTGGCGTCGGCCGTTGCCTCTGCGGTGACATCCTTGACCTACCCGCGTCAGGCTTGCCGGCCAGCCGGATCACCCGTGCGCCCTTTGTTTTCAAATGATTTCAGATGTTCTGGAAATCTTGCCCGTCGAAGGTTGCAGCGCACTCATCATCTTTTCAAAGTTTGCATTCAGCGTTGCCGCACCTGAAAGCTCAAGAATACCGCGCAAATTTGTCGGTGTTCTGTCGGGCGCGCGCGGACTCGCTGCCTCGCGCCTGGGACCGCGACGAAAGCGACGTGCAATGCGCCATCCAAAAACTGCAAAACAAATGACGATACCGGCCCAAACAAGAGTCAGATTTGTCAGTGTCCCGACATGGAGCTCAAGGCTGACCAACGCCGTGGCGTTCAGAATATTTGCAGTCATCATCAGTTCGGAGGTCGCAACGCGTATTTAATTATTATCACCAAAAGGTAAACGCAGCATCATGAAGGGCGCGAGTCGCTTCTACCTACCGGACTTTTTCAAAGGAAATGGCGACATCACCAATGTCGATGCCGTACCGCTTAACGTAGGCGCGATTGAATAGCCGGTCCTCGGACAGCAGCCACATCCAGTCGTCAAAGGTCACACGCATCGTCTCCACTGTGCCATCTGCGGATGGAATGGGCAGGTCGATCTCGTATTTCCAGTTGAACCGATTGTCCTGTTCCGTACCTGTGGCGGCTCCAATGACACCGGGTGCTGTGCCTTGCCAACTGTCCGGGCCGGTTTTTGTCAGTGTCCATATGCGTTGTTCCGTGGCGCCATCCTCGTAGTCGAAATCCTCGACCAGCCGGAGGCGGGACCCGTCCCAATCGCCCGTGATTGTCACCACAAAGCTGCGGCGCACTGTGCCAAAGATGTCCTGAAATTGCCCATAGGCCACAAGCTCGCCATCAAAGAATTCCTCAAGGTTCAGCTTTCGGTCACTGAGACTGGGGTCGTCGAATGACGGTTTGCCCGTGCAGGCCGTCAAAACAACAAGGGCGAGAACGATTAAACAGCGCATGGCATTTCCTTCAAAGTTGCCCTTTCTACGTCAGGTCGGTGCCATCAGATCAGAAACAGCGGCAAGATAGATCAGGCGGGGGTCGGTCGCATCGCCAAAGCGGAGATGGTCTGGCTTGCGAAAAGTCCGGCCACCGCCAAAGCGAACGGCCGCAAAGATGCACCATCTGCGTAACAAGCCAACACCAGATGATTTCATCGTGGCCAGCATCACCCTGTCGGCAAACCTCCTATCGCATCCGTTTGCCGTCCCGCCCGGTATCCCCTGCCACGCAACATAGAGGAAATCATGGACAATCGCGGCCTCCAGTCACAGGCCAGCACGGCTGACCAAGCTTCGAAACAGCGCGGGGACGCTGGTCAGGTCGGTGACAAATCCCGGCGGCACCGTGATTTCATGGGCCTGCCCATCCGCGCAAAGCCAGCGCAGACCAAGGGGCGCGCCAGTCAGATAAAGGTCCTCGCCCGCACGCGAGGCGCTGCCGTCGCGGGCAATGATCCCTTCGCTGGGGCGAAACAGGACAAGACTTTTGGTCAGACATGCATCCGTGACCGGGGTGTCTGTGACGGGGTATGGGTTCTGCGGGTCATAGGCGCAATCAAAGCATTTCATGGCAGGTCTTTCGCATTTTGGGAATGCGGGCCAGTCTATCGGGTGAGTTCGGTTCGCCGGGTAAACGGACCGCGCGCAGATTGCCCCTTGCCCGCACCGCGCCACGGGATTACGCCGGTGCTATGCTAGACGATGCTGATGATATCCACCCGCTGTTCCACGGCGCGCCCAAGACCACCGAGTTCAAGAAGCTACGCAAACGTATCGTCAAATACGTGCGTGAAGCAGTTGAACAATACGGAATGATCGAGCGCGACGCGCGCTGGCTTGTCTGCCTCTCTGGCGGCAAGGACAGCTATACCCTGCTGGCCGTGCTGTATGAGCTGAAATGGCGCGGCATCCTGCCTGTCGATATTCTGGCCTGCAACCTTGATCAGGGGCAGCCGGGTTTTCCGGCCACCGTCTTGCCTGCGTTTCTGGAAAAGATGGGCGTGCCGCACAGGATTGAATATCAGGACACCTATTCGATTGTGATGGACAAGGTACCGCAGGGACGCACCTATTGCGCGCTGTGTTCACGGTTGCGGCGCGGCAACCTGTACCGGATCGCACGCGAAGAGGGCTGTAGCGCCGTTGTGCTGGGGCATCACCGCGATGACATTCTGGAAACCTTCATGATGAACCTGTTTCACGGCGGCCGGTTGGCAACAATGCCGCCCAAACTGGTCAATGAAGAAGGCGATCTGTTCGTCTACCGGCCATTGGCACATGTGGCCGAGGCAGACTGTGAAAAGTTCGCAACGGCAATGAATTACCCGATTATTCCCTGCGACCTGTGTGGTTCGCAAGACGGGCTGCAGCGCCAGCAGGTCAAACAGATTCTTGACGGGTGGGAAGCAAATTCGCCGGGGCGCCGTCAGGTCATGTTCCGCGCCTTGATGAATGCGCGCCCGTCGCACCTGCTTGACCCCAAGCTGTTTGATTTTGCCGGGTTGGCCAGGTCTGACGACACGCAGCTAGATAGATAAAGGCCGACAAAGGCTTTGTTAAATGTCATGCCGGCTTGCGGTTTGAACGGCCCAGGGACGAAGCCGCTGGAGCGGCAACGGCACGTTTGCCGGATGTTGTGCTTTAGCCATAAGACAACTCGTTTTGCTATCTGTCGAATCCGTTTGATGATCGGTACCTATCAATCGTCAATCATCAGGTTCATGACAGAGGTGATAATGAGCCCGTCCCACTGCCCTTCGCAGGCCATACGCACGACACCCTGAAATCCCGCTTCCTGACCCGCATCAGAAAATCTGCATCAATACAGACCTGCAAGACTATTTGTGCGGGGTTCACACCGCTTAATTCAAGAAGGCCGCAACCTTTTGTTGCAGACTTCTTGATAACCGACAAAGCAAAGGTCGATTAATTATCGCCGTTCGTCTCTGACACCAGCGCACCGTCGGACCAGATGCCGGTGCTTTCCTGACCGTTGGCGAATGTCATTGTGCCCTCGCCTTCGCGGCGGCTGCGCACGAATGTACCTTCGTAGACGTCACCGTTGGAATAGGTGGCCACACCTTTGCCGTTGATTTCACCGTCGGCCCATTCGCCCGTATATGTGAAACCGTCAAGCATGGTGATTTCGCCCTGACCGTCGCGTTGTCCGTTGCGGAATTCGCCAACATAGACCGTGCCGTCGGCATAAGTAGCGGTGCCTGTCCCGTTACGCTGCCCTTCGGCCCATTCGCCTTCGTAGACGTACCCGTTGGCATAGGTCATCTTGCCTTGCCCGTGTGTTTTTCCGTCAAGGAACGCGCCCTCGTAGACCAGGCCATTGACGTAGGTGGCGACACCTTCACCGTTGATCACGCCGTCTTTCCACGATCCTTCGTAGACGGAGCCGTCAGGATAGGTGATCTTGCCGCTGCCATCCGCCACATCGTTCGCAAAGGTGCCCACGTAGACGGACCCGTCAGGATAGGTGACTTCGCCCTCGCCTTCGATCTGGCCGTCGACCCATTGACCGACGTAAACATATCCATCGCTGCCCCTGAATGTGCCAGTGCCATTACGCCTGTCGTTGACGAAAGAGCCTTCGTAGGTGTCGCCGTTGACATAGGTGACTTTGCCTTCGCCTTCGCGGCGGCTGTCAACCAGCGTGCCTTCGTAGATATCACCGTTTGCGTGGGTCAGCGTCCCTGCGCCCTGGATTTTTCCATCAACCCACTGGCCGCTGTAAACGACGCCGTCGGCCATGGTCATCGTGCCGATGCCGTCACGTTCACCGGCGACAAGCGTACCTTGGTAGACAGAGCCGTCCGCATAAGTGACGGTGCCTTCGCCTTCCTTGATGCCGTTGATCCAGTTGCCTTCGTAGATATAGCCATCGGGGCTGGTCATGGTGCCAACGCCATTGTGCATGGCGTTCCGGAACTCGCCCTCGTAGATAACACCATTGGCATAGGTCATTTTTCCATCACCGGTCATGTTACCATCGACCCAGTCGCCTTCATAGACGCTGCCATCGGTGAAGGTGATTCGGCCCTGCCCCTCGGGCTTGCCTGCGGCAAATTTGCCCTCGTAAACCGACCCGTTGGGGAATCGCGCCGTACCTTGGCCCCTGATTTCGCCTGCGACCCATTCGCCGGTGTATTCGAAACCGTTGGGCAGGCGGTAAGTGCCGGTGCCGTCCTGCTTACCATCGACAAAGGTGCCCTCGTAGACGCCGCCATCGTCATACTGCTTTGTTTGGACTTCTTGTGCGTGCGCGCCCACTGCCAACCCGGATGTCAGCAACCCGACGACGAGTGCCTTTGATAATCCAACCCTATGCATCAATATTCTCCGATCCGCTCCCTGCCCGCAAAATCCTAGTTGAGCGCTAACAGTCTGACAACGCCTAACCTGTGTTGAGCTGCGCAACTCTGACCTTCCGGCTTTTCACCGGGTGACATTCTGATACATGCATTGCAGCCTATTGGGACAAAACTATGACAAAAAAATTCCGGTTAACGCTTGCGCAACTGAACCCGACTGTCGGTGATTTGGCAGGAAATACAGCACAGGCGCGCGACGCATGGGAGCAGGCCAAGGCCGCAGGGGCCGATATGGTCGCCCTGCCCGAGATGTTCGTGACCGGCTATCAGACGCAGGATTTGGTGGCACGTCCGGCATTCGTCGCAGAATCGATGGTGCGTATTCGCAGCCTTGCGCTGGATTGTGCGGACGGTCCCGCCTTGGCGATCGGCGGCCCTATGCAAGAAGAGGACCGGCTCTATAACTGCTATTTCATTCTGCAGGGCGGCAAGATCAGCGCCATTATGCGCAAGCACTTCTTGCCGAATTTCAATGTTTTCGATGAAGTCCGTCTATTCAAAAGCGATGCCATTGCAGGGCCCTATACCATCGAGGACGGCCCCCGCATCGGCAGCCCGATTTGCGAAGACGCATGGTATCCCGACGTTTGCGAAACGATGGTCGAAAGCGGCGCGGAGATCCTTGTTGTCCCCAACGGGTCGCCATATTTCCGGGACAAGTTCGCGATCCGGATGAACAACATGGTCGCCCGTGTGGTCGAGAATGACAGGCCCCTTGTCTATCTGAATATGGTGGGCGGTCAGGATGACCAAATGTTTGACGGCGGTTCATTTGTGTTGAACCGTGGCGGCAGATTGGCCATGCAATTACCTGTCTTTCGCAGCACAATCGCCCATGTTGATTTCACACTGACCGATCAGGGTTGGGAAGCGGACGCGGGTGAAAAAGCCACACTTCCTGACAATCTTGAGCAAGACTACCATGTCATGGTCGAGACCTTGCGCGACTACATGCGCAAGACAGGGTTCACAAAGGTCCTGCTGGGGCTTTCCGGCGGCATAGATAGCGCCATTGTGGCCGCCATCGCGACAGATGCGCTTGGGCCCGAAAATGTGCGCTGCGTCATGCTGCCTTCGGAATACACCAGCCAAGGGTCGCTGGACGATGCTGCCGCAGCGGCCAAGGCGCTTGGCGTCAAGTATGATACGGTCAGCATTGCTGGCCCCCGCGCCGCCGTAACAGAGGCGCTCGCCCCGCTCTTTGGCGACATGCCCGCCGACCTGACCGAAGAGAACATCCAGTCCCGGATCAGGGGGTTGTTGCTGATGGCACAATCCAACAAGTTCGGAGAAATGTTGCTGACCACAGGCAACAAGTCAGAGGTCGCGGTCGGCTATGCCACAATCTATGGTGATATGGCGGGCGGATATAACCCCATTAAAGACATGTATAAGACGCGGGTTTTCGCATCATGTCGCTGGCGAAACGAAAATCATCGCGACTGGATGAAAGGACCCGCGGGAGAAGTGATCCCTGTAGCGATCATCAACAAGCCCCCGTCAGCGGAATTGCGGCCCGACCAGAAAGACGAGGACAGCCTGCCGCCCTATGACATCCTTGACGGCATTCTTAAGATGCTGGTCGATGATGAAGCATCCGTCGCGGAATGCGTCGCCGCCGGTTATGACCGGGAAGTGGTAAAAAAAATCGAACATCTGATCTACATCAGCGAATACAAGCGCTTTCAATCCGCCCCCGGCCCGCGCTTGTCCAACCGCGCTTTCTGGCTGGACCGTAGATATCCGATCGTAAACCGTTGGCGCGACAGCAGCTAAGGCAGATCGCAAATAGCGTGATTTCATGCTAGCGTTCCTTTTGCCTTGAATAGTGCAAAGCGGGGCGCGGCAATGGCTGAGAATAAGACCCATTTCAATGACGCATCGGTTGCTGGCTTCCTGCAAGCGGTCGCACACCCTGTGCGACGGGCAGATGCCTTGGCGCTGGACGCCATGTTCCGGCGCGTGTCCGGGTTTGAACCCAGGATGTTTGGCCCCACAATCGTGGGATACGGCCGCTATGCCTACACCTACGGTTCGGGCTACTCAGGCACCTGTCAGGCCACGGGGTTCAGCCCCAGAAAGGCGCATCAGGTTATCTATATCATGCCCGGCTATCAGGATTTCAGTCACATCCTGAAGCGTCTGGGCAAGCACAAGCTGGGCAAATCCTGCCTCTACATCAACAAGCTCGCTGATGTGGAGATGGCCGTGCTCGAAGAGTTGGTGGCAGCCGGATTGGCGGACCTTGGCAAGCGCTGGCTCGTGGAACCGACATGAGTTCAGGATGAATGGGCACTGACCTTGGTGAGTCCAGCCACCAAAGATGGACAATCGCATGCAGTCGTGACAAAGCACCCCTAATCAGGAGACACGCCATGACGACCACCAGATTCGCCCCTTCCCCGACAGGCTGGTTGCATATCGGCAACCTGCGTGCGGCCTTGTTCAACTATGCCATCGCCCGCCAGAATGGGGGCACCTTTATCCTGCGGATCGACGACACCGATCAGGAACGGTCGAAAGACGAATATATTCAGGGGATCAAGGATGATCTGACCTGGCTGGGTATGGATTGGGACCGGGTCGAACATCAGTCAAAACGTTTCGACCGTTATCAGGCCGCCAAACAGCGGCTAATCGACATGGGGCGACTATATGAGTGTTTCGAAACCCCCGTTGAACTGGACCTGAAGCGCAAAAAGCAGCTCAACATGGGCAAACCGCCGGTCTATGACCGGGCGGCGCTGTCGCTGTCGGACGAGGAAAAAGACAAACTGCGCGCAGAACGCGGATCGCATTGGCGATTCAAGCTTGATCAGGAACGGATCGAATGGACAGACGGGATCATCGGCGACATCTCCATTGATGCGGCCTCGGTCAGCGACCCGGTCCTGTTCAAGAACGATGGGCAAATCTTGTATACACTGGCGTCTGTGGTGGATGACACCGAAATGGGTATCACCGATGTTGTGCGCGGGTCCGACCATGTCACAAACACGGCCACGCAAATCCAGATGATCATGGCACTGGGCGGCACTGTGCCCCGCTTCGCACACCATTCGTTGCTCACCGGCCCGCAGGGCGAGGCGCTGTCAAAACGGCTGGGGACATTGGCGCTGCGGGATCTGCGCAAAAGCGGAATCGCACCACAGGCGATCCTGTCGTTGATGGCCAGATTAGGGTCGTCAGACCCGGTAGAACTACGGACAGACATCCGGGACGTTGTCGATAACTTCGACATATCAAAGTTCGGGTCGGCACCAACAAAGTTTGACGCCGAAGACCTCAAACCCCTCACCGCCCGATACCTGGGGACGCTCAGCCACCAGGACGTGGCCGACGTTTTAACGTCGGCTGGGGTGCCGGATGCTTTGCATGAACCCTTCTGGGAAGTCGTGCGCGACAATATCGGGACACTTGACGATGTTGCAGGCTGGTGGGCTCTCTTCCGCGACGGTGCAACGCCTCTGGTCGCTGAGGAAGACAAGGACTTTATTGCCAAAGCGTTGTTCCTGCTTGATAATCCGCCCTACAACCCGGACACATGGGCGCACTGGACGCAACTGGTAAAAGAAGAAACCGGGCGCAAGGGCAAAGCCCTGTTCATGCCGCTGCGCAAGGCTGTCACCGGGTTGGAACGTGGCCCGGAAATGGCAGACGTGATGCCGCTGCTGCAAACAAAGCCGCGTGTCTGAGTCTGGCAAACAAATAACCATTCGCCGCGAGCGCGGCTTTTTTGCGATCTTTCGCAAGCTGATTATCGATGTTGACGGCACGCCTGTCCTGAAAATCAAGGCCGGCGAGGAACATGCAACCTGCCTGCCCTCAAATGCGTCTCGACTTTGGATGCGTTTGGGCGGACAGCGATCTGAACCTTTTGACCTTGATCAGGTGAAAGAGCGGGAGCAGCTCGTGATTTATATCATACCGCAAAGCTTTCAGGACATGCGCAAAAGTAAATCGATCCCCTTCGGGATCAGGATTGAGCAGAGCTGAATGGTTGAACAGAAAGCCGTCTTTACCCAAGGAAACCTGTTTCGCCATATCACGGTGATGTCCGTGACCTCATCGGTCGGTTTGATGGCGATTTTCTTTGTGGATCTGGTGGACATGATTTTCATCTCCATGCTGGGCAAGGCCGAATTGGCCGCCGCCGTGGGGTACGCAGGCGCGGTTCTGTTCTTCACCACATCTTTCGGCATCGGCATGGCGATTGCCGCAGGCGCGCTCGTGGCCCGCGCATTGGGCGCAAATGACACCGATGAAGCCCGCCGTCGCGCGACCAACTCTTTGGTTTACGGCGTGGTATTTGGTGCCGTCTTTGCGGCTGTCGTCTGGTACAATCTGGATTTCCTTGTCAGTCTTTTAGGGGCGACAGGCGAAACGCGCGGTCTCGCGGTCCATTACTTGCAGATTATCGTGCCCTCGCTGCCATTTCTGATGATCGGCATGATCGGCGGTGCCATCTTGCGGGCACATGGCGATGCCCGCAGGGCCATGATGGCAACAATCTGGGGCGGCACCGTCAATGCCGTGCTTGATCCGATCCTGATCTTCGGGCTTGACTTGGAACTGACCGGAGCCGCTTTGGCAAGCGTTGCCGCGCGGCTGACCATCGCCGGCGTGGCGCTGTTGCCACTGGTCCGCAACCACGGCGGCCTGGACAAGCCAAGCATTGGCAGTCTGCATCTTGATCTGCGACCGATCCTTGCCATCGCCCTTCCAGCGATCCTGACCCAATTGGCAACCCCAATCGGGCAGGCCTATGTCACACGGGCAATGGCCGAATACGGGGAAGAGGCCGTCGCAGGCATGGCGATCATCGCGCGCATTACACCCGTTGGCTTTGGCATTATCTTTGCGCTGTCAGGTGCGATCGGCCCGGTCATTGGCCAGAACGCCGGCGCGGGCCTGACAGACCGGGTCAGCCGTGCATTTCGCGACGGGATCATCTTTACCGCTTTGGTCGTGATCATCGCGTCAACATTGTTCTTTCTTGCCCGACCGCTGCTGGCGTCGGTGTTCGAACTGGATGGCATCGCGCTGTCGCTGGTGTTCTTGTTCGCGGGTCCATTGTCATTGATGTTCTTCTTCAATGGGGTTTTGTTCGTTGCCAATGCCGCGTTCAACAACCTTGGCCGTCCCCTCTATTCAACAATCCTGAATTGGGGCCGGCACACATTGGGAACGATCCCCTTCGTCATGGTTGGCGCGGCGTGGTACGGGGCACCGGGCGTGTTGATTGGGCAATATGTCGGAGGTGCCGTCTTTGCTGTTCTCGCGCTGGTATTGGCCCGCCGCGTTCTGGCCGAACAAGGTCCACGCGATACTGTCGAACCGTTCGCGCGGCAGGCACGCCTGTTCAGTCTCTTTAACCGCCGCCACTAGGCGTTAGCAGAAACACCCCCGTCAGCTTTCATCCAAGCCGCTTGAGGTGATGATCAACCAAAGCCGTTTCCACAGCCGTCAGGCTTTGATGCCTTGGATAGCGGGGCGCGTCCCGATCATCCACAACCCCGGTTTCCCAGCCTGTCGTGGTGGAAAAGAAGTCCTCTACACCCTGTTCCCCGAACTGTTGCAGGAAACCTTGTGCAACAACGTCCAGGTAGCTTCGCAGGATCGGCTTTTTCTGCCCTTCTTCAGCCAGATTTTTCGGGCTGACCTGATAAATTGCGACCGGTCCAGCATGATCAAGCGTGCCGGTAATGTCGTGGCGGTCATAGGCCGCCTCCCTTTCATCAAGGGCCGCCCAGTCGGCACCCGGTACATGGGCCAGAATACCGTCAATCGCGTAGTCCTCGGACCGCTCGACTGACAGAAAGGCCGCGTCATAGTGTGTGGATGTACGCCAGATCCGATGCCATCCGCCCAAGCGAACAGGGCGCGATGCCGCGTAATTATGGGTGGCCAGATTGACCAGACTGCCATAGCCGAAAAATGCAGGATCGTTCATTCGCGTGCCCTGAGTACTTGTGCCGGTTTTGCCGCCAATGGCCGCCATGCAAAGGCAAGCCCTGCCAGCAGTGATGCCATAACCCCGCCAAAGATAATCAGCAAGGCATTGGACCAGATGACACTGTAGTCGCTTTCCATGATAAAGGTCGACACAGCCCACCCACCCAGAATGCCCGCGCCCAGCGCCACGACGCCCGCAGCCAGCCCCAATAGCCCGGCACGTAACGCAAAACTGGTCATGATCCGCCCGCGTGATGCCCCCAGCGTTTTCAGCACAGCCGATTCAAAAGTGCGCGCCCGCTCGCCTGCTGCTGCGGCCCCGATAAGGACAAGGAAACCCGTGACCAGAGTGATCAGCGCGCCATACCGGGTCGCAGCAGAAATACCGCCCACAAGTTCGATCACCTGATCAATTGCATCCCTGATCCGAATGGCCGTGATGTTGGGATAGGAGGTGGCCAGGTCACGCAGAATCTGCGCCTCGGCTTGTTCTTCTGCGTAGACAGTTGAAATCCAGCTATGCGGCGCGCCTGCAAGGGCCGCTTCGTTCATTGCCAGAACAAAACCAATGCCTGCGTCTTCCCAGCTGACGTTGCGAAAGCTGGTGACTTTACCCGTGATGTCGCGCCCCAACACATTGATCGTGAGCGTGTCGCCCAATTCCAGACCGATCTCTCGCGCCTCTTCCTCGGCAAAGCTGATTTGGGGTGGGCCGGTGTAGCCTTCTGGCCACCATGCCCCGCGTGTGACCTCTGTCCCCTTCGGCATCGCATCGGCATAGGTGATGCCCCTGTCGCCGCGAATAACCCAATGGCCGCCCGCCACCTCGGTTGCGGATTGGCCGTTGATCTGGGTGATGATGCCGCGCAGCATCGGGGCGGTATCGACCCGGCTGACGGCCTCATCGCCGTTCAGCCGATCCATGAAACCGTCGATTTGGTCTGGCTGGATATCAACAAAGAAATAACTTGGTGCGACCTCTGGCAAGTCATCGGCAAAAGAGCTGCGCAGGTTTCCGTCAATCTGTCCAACCGCAGCCAGCACAGTCAGCCCGAGACCCAGCGACAGGACCACGGATGTCGCTTCGCCGCCGCGCGCACCAATCGACCCTAGCGCCAGCCGGAGCGCAGGACGACCACGCGCAGGTTTGCGAAATCGCCGTGCGATCCAGCGGATAATGACTGCAGCGACCACGAGAATTGCAAGTGATCCCGCAATCCCGCCCGCCGTCCACAATGTCAGGAAAACCGTGCCGGAAAACCAAATCGCCGCACCGATGAGCGCCGCAATGAGCACCGCAATCGCCACGAGGTACTTGGGGGCAGGCAGGCTGCTGGACCCGGCGAACGCGTCGCGAAACAGCGTGGCTGCGCGAATCTCCTCGGTCTTGGCCAAAGGCCAGAGCGTAAATACAAGCGCCGCCAGCAGCCCGTAAATCGCGGCCTCGACCAGCGGCATGGGGTAGATGGCAAAGGCCGCCGGGATGGGCAATTGCGCCTCGATCACCGGAGCGAAAAGCACTGGCAGTCCGGCCCCAACGACCAAACCGATCATGATCCCCACAAGGGTCAGCACACCGACCTGCAAGAAGTAGGTCAAAAAGATCGTCTGGCGGGTTGCGCCAAGCGTTTTCAATGTCGCAATCACGCCGGTCTTGCCTGCCAGATATGACCGCACAGCGGCAGACACCCCCACCCCGCCGACAGCCAACCCGGACAGGCCAACCAGAATCAGAAACGCACCGATACGTTCCACGAATCGCGCGGCACCACCGGCCCCGCGACGGCTATCGCGCCAGCGCATCCCAGTGTCCCGAAATTGCGCCTCTGCGCTGGCTTCAAGCGCCTGCAGATCAGCGCCGGGCGGCAGGTCAAGCCTGTATTCGGTCGAGAAAAGCGTGCCCTCACTGATCAGTCCGGAATTCGCCAGATCATCCGTCAGCACAATTGTCCGTGGCCCGAGGCCGAAACCACCGGCCGAATTGTCGGGATAGCGGTCAAGCACTGCGCGCAGGGTAAAATCCTGCGTGCCAAGCCTGAAACTGTCGCCGGGGGTCAGGCCCAGCCGGTCGACCAGCACCCTTTCCATCACGGCGCCCTTGTCGGCCAATGCATCTGCCATCGACATATCGGGGGAAAGCTGCACGGCGCCAATCAGCGGGTACGCATCATCCACCGCCCTGATCTGGGTCAAGCCGCGCTCGGCCTCGCCGTTTCGCTCAACGACGGCCATGGACCGAAAATCGACCGTTTCAGAATATTCGTCCGAAATGCCTTCGATCCACGCCAATTCGGCGTCGCGGGCAAAACGGTAGGTGAATTCCACCTCTGCGTCGCCACCCAGAAGGGCAGCACCATCACGTTTCAACCCAGCCTCGATTCCTGCGCGTACGGTGCCGACAGCGGCAATCGCGGCGACACCAAGGGCAAGACAAGCCAGAAAAACGCGAAAACCGCGCAAACCGCCGCGCAATTCGCGTAGGGCGAACCGTGATGCGATGCGCAAACTCATTCTGCAGCCTGCGCCATGCCGGTGTCGACATGCCCGTCACGCAGGCGCACAATCCGGTCGCAACGCGCGGCGAGTTCCGCCGAGTGTGTCACCATGACCAATGTGGCACCGTGCCTGCCGCGCAAATCGAACAGCAAATCCATGATGGCCTTGCCGTTGGTTTCATCCAGATTCCCCGTCGGTTCATCCGCCAACAGCAAACGCGGGCGCGGTGCCGATGCGCGCGCAAGGGCGACCCGCTGTTGTTCGCCACCGGACATCTGGCTGGGATAATGGTCAATGCGGTCGCCAAGGCCGACAGCACGTAATTCCGCCTCTGCCCGGTCAAATGCGTCCTTTGCGCCGGCCAGTTCCAGCGGGGTTGCGACATTTTCCAACGCAGTCATTGTCGGGATAAGGTGGAAAGATTGGAACACCACCCCCATATTGTCCCTGCGAAAGCGGGCCAGCTGGTCCTCGTTCATTGCGGTCAGTTCCTGGTCCAAGGCCAGAATACTGCCCGACGATGCCTGTTCCAGCCCGCCCATCAGCATAAGGAGCGACGACTTGCCCGACCCACTTGGCCCGATGAGGCCCAATGTTTCCCCCGCCGCAACGGTCAGCGAGATGTCATGCAGGATGTCGACACGGCCCGCATTGCCATCAAGCGACAGGCTGGCATCAGTGATTGTCAAAACGGGGTCGGTCATGAAGCGTGCCTTTTTCGGGGTCGGTTCAACTGGATATGGGGCAATTCGCGCCCTGCGCAACCTGACAACGGCGGTTTTGCTAACAACTGGTGCGGCACAGGCGGATTCCCTCACGATTGCAGCACTGGGTGACAGTCTGACGGCAGGGTATGGTCTGCCACAGGGCGAAGGGCTGGTACCCCAGCTTCAAGAGTGGCTGGACGCACAGGGCGCGCAGGTGCGCATCATCAATGCAGGCGTCTCTGGTGATACGACAGCGGGCGGTTTGTCGCGGGTTGACTGGACGCTCACGCCGGACGTTGATGCGATGATCGTGACGCTTGGCGGCAACGACTATTTGCGCGGAATTGACCCGGCGGTGAGCAGGGCCAATCTGGACGGGATCCTGGCCAAGGGCCAAGCAGCCGGGGTCGACATGCTGCTGGTCGGCGTGAACGCCGGGTCAAACTATGGGCCGGATTATCAGGTCGCTTTCGAAGCGATGTACGAAGAACTAGCCGCGGAATATGATGTGCCGCTCTACCCGGGTTTCTTTGACGGGCTGCGTGCTGCGGCCGGATCGCTGGACGGGATTTCGGCATACATGCAAGCGGATGGGATTCACCCGAACAAGGCTGGCGTTGCACAAATCGTGCAGGATCTCGGGCCAGCGGTTCTTTCCCTGATCAGGGGCTGACGCAAAATCGTCTGGCGTGCGCTGGAACGCCAAATAACAGCTGGCTTGAAATTGAATTGAAACGCAAAAGGGCGCCTTGGCAGGCGCCCTTTTCGCAAAACTCCGTATCAACCATGAAAACAGGGCCGCCTATTGCGGCGCTGATCGCGGTTTGTGCAAATCCAGAATACCGGGCTTTGCGAAACCTTCAGTCGGCCAAAGTCAGGTTGATCGCGCTTTCGCGACCGTCGCGTCCTGCTTCAATATCGAAATTGACTTTCTGATCGTCCTTGAGACCCGTCATGCCTGACCGCTCAACGGCAGAAATATGAACGAAAACGTCCTTTGATCCGCCATCAGGTGCGATAAAGCCGTAGCCTTTTGTGGTGTTGAACCATTTGACAGTGCCTGAAGCCATGTCCTTGTCTTCCTTTTTTAGTGTCCGCTCGCGGGAGTGCAGCGGGGTGGCTCGTCAAACTTGGATCGATTGACTGGGCCTGAAAAGGTAAACAGTGGTCGATAGATTAACGTCGCGTCGTCAGCATGCCAAGAATGGCAACAAAATCAAGAAAATTGCAGAATTGTGATAAAAAACGGCGCCAAAGCGCCGCTTGAACGCGGTGTGCATAAAAATGCGCACCGCTTCGATTAAGAATTGCCCTTAGGCGAGTGCGATATTCACTGCTGATTCGCGACCATCACGGCCAGCTTCGACGTCAAAAGTGACCTTTTGATCATCGGCCAGACCTGTCAGGCCGGAACGCTCAACAGCTGAGATATGAACGAATACGTCCTTGCTGCCGCCTTCAGGGGCGATGAAGCCGAAGCCTTTAGTTGCGTTGAACCATTTCACGGTGCCATTAGCCATCGTGTTTTCCTTTGTTTTAGATGCTACCCGCGTGAATGCGGCAGCCTGGCGTAGTCAGATCAAAATCGAGAGACTGTAGCCGTAAGGGAAAACAGTGGGTCGAGTTGGATAACGTCTGCAACTCCCACTTGGGGCCTCTGGCTTAAGAATGCAAGGTAAATCGTTGTATACAAGCCAGGGGATGGATTGAAATCCATCTTACGGCCTTGCGCTGTTCCGCCTTACCAGTGCGGGGGTCGCTGGTCCGACAGAGGGACTGTACCCCCTGCGTCCAGTTCACGCGATGCTTCGCGTTCCATCAGAATGGCCAGCCTGCGGGTGACCAATGCAAGTTCGGTTTCCTGCCGCGCGACGATATCCGACAATTCGTCGACCGTGCGTGTCAGATGGGCGATTTGTTCTTCCAGATCAATCATGCTTGCCATGGCGGTTCTTTATATGGATTGAGGGGCTTCGAAAAGGGCAGAGGTCCGTGCAGGCCACGTTGATCGACCGGACGCATTGCCCCTGTGCCACAGGCGCGCTAAACGGCCCCAGAAGATGCAACCGGCAGGACAACTCATGGCCAAGCAAAAGAAACAACCCCGCCCCAAGGCGCTGCCGCCCAAGGGCTTTCGCGATTATTTCGGTGCCGAGGTAGAGGATCGCACAGCGATGCTGCGCAAGATTGCCGAGGTTTATCATCGCTATGGGTTTGATGCGCTGGAAACATCCGCTGTCGAAACGGTCGAGGCGCTGGGCAAGTTCCTGCCCGACGTGGACCGCCCCAACGAAGGCGTGTTTGCATGGGAAGAAGACAAGGACTGGCTGGCGCTGCGCTATGACCTGACGGCCCCTTTGGCCCGCGTTTATGCGCAGTATCGCAACGACCTGCCAACGCCCTATCGCCGCTATGCGATGGGCCCTGTCTGGCGCAATGAAAAGCCCGGACCGGGCCGGTTTCGCCAGTTTTATCAATGTGATGCCGATACGGTTGGGTCTGGATCAGTCGCCGCAGACGCCGAGATTTGCGCGATGCTGGCGGATACGCTTGAGGCTGTGGGGATTCCCCGTGGTGACTATGTGATCCGTGTGAATAACCGCAAGGTTCTGAACGGAGTAATGGAAGTTGCGGGGTTGTCCGGCGACGACAAGGAAGCCGAGCGTGGGATCGTTCTGCGCGCGATCGACAAGTTGGACAGACTTGGCACGGACGGCGTGCGCGCTTTGCTAGGTGATGGTCGTAAGGATGACAGCGGCGACTTTACCAAAGGGGCTGGCTTGAATGACGAACAAGCTGAGGTTGTGATGGGCTTTATGGATGCCAAGCGCGATACGGGCGTTGCGACGGTCGCACGTTTGCGCGAATTGGTTGGCGGTTCGACGATTGGGGCCGATGGTGTTGCCGAGCTTGAGATGATTGCTGGTCTGCTCGATGCCCAAGGATACACGTCAGACCGGATCGAAATTGACCCCTCCGTCGTGCGCGGCCTTGGCTATTATACCGGCCCAGTATACGAAGCCGAACTCACCTTCGAAATCGAGGATGAAAAGGGCCGTCCGCAGCGCTTTGGCTCTGTTGCCGGTGGCGGCCGTTATGACGATCTGGTCAAGCGCTTTACCGGACAACAAGTGCCTGCGACGGGTGTGTCGATAGGCGTTGACCGCTTGCTGGCCGCCTTGCGCGCCAAGGGGCGGATCAAGAGCACCGAAGTCGGCCCCGTTGTTGTCACCGTGATGGACCGTGACCGGATGGCCGACTATCAGGCGATGGTGGCCGAACTGCGCAACGCCGGTATTCGGGCCGAGGTCTATCTGGGCAATCCCAAGAGCTTTGGCAACCAGTTGAAATATGCCGATAAGCGCAATTCCCCTGCCGCTGTCATCGTCGGCAGTGACGAGATGGAAAAAGGCGTCGTGCAGATCAAGGACCTGATCCTCGGGGCAGAAATCGCCAAGAACGCGACGCTTGAGGAATGGAAAGACCGCCCCAGCCAGTATGAAGTGCCGCGCGACCAGATGGTCGCCAAGCTGCGCGAAATTCTGAATGGGCAGGGCTAATGCCAAACAGTCCCGAAACACGGACCGAGGCGCGGCGGCTGCGTGATCTGTTTGCCGCGATGGGCGCGCAGGTGGTCAAGGCGGATGTGCTGCAATCTGCTGACACGCTGCTTGACCTTTATGGCGAAGACATTCGCGCGCGTGCCTATCTGACCTCTGACCCGTTGCGCGGTGAAATGGTGCTGCGCCCTGATTTCACTGTGCCTGTCGTGCAGATGCATATGGAAAGTCAGGCGGACCCCGCGCGCTATACCTATTCAGGCAAGGTTTTCCGCAAGCAGGAAACCGACGAGAGCCGCGCAAACGAATATGTGCAGGTGGGCTTTGAAGTCTTTGACGGTCGCGACCCGGCCCGTGCAGATGCCGAAGTGTTTGCCAGTATCGCGGACGCGCTGGGCAGCCTTCCAGTACAGGCCGCCACGGGCGATATCGGCCTGCTGAAGGCCGCTGTCGAAGGCTTGCAGACAACCGATGCGCGCAAAAGTGCGCTGGTGCGGCACATCTGGCGGCCACGCCGTTTTCGCAACCTGCTGAACCGCTATGCGGGAAAGCTGCCGCCCCCTGCCACGCGGGTTGCCTTGCTGGGCAATCCCGACCCGTTTGCGGATGCAGGGCCGGAAATCGGTCTGCGCAGCCGGGCAGAAGTGGAAGCGCGCATTGACGCTTTGCGTGCGGATGCGGCCGCGCCGCATATTTCTGGCGAAGAGTTGGGCCTGATTGATGCAATCCTCAGGCTGCATGAGACAACGCCGAATGTTCTGGTTGAACTGGGTGACATCGCCGTCGATATGCCATCCATTCAGGCAGCAGTGGACCGGATGAGTGCCCGCACGGATGCGCTTGCCGCACGCGGTGTTGATGTGAACGGTCTGTCGTTCGAGGGCAGCTATGGCCGCACGTCGCTTGAATATTATGACGGGTTTGTCTTTGGTTTCACCGCCGTGGACAGGCCCGACATGCCGCCGATTGCCACGGGTGGCCGCTACGACGCGCTTACGGCGCAGCTAGGGCGAGGCCGTGCCGTGCCCGCCGTTGGCGGTGTCATTCGCCCTGATCTGGTGCTGGAGGTGGCGCAATGCTGAAATTTGGCGTGCCCTCCAAGGGGCGCTTGATGGAAAAAACCTTTGACTGGTTCGGTGCGCGCGGGATCACGCTGCGCAAGTCCGGCTCCGAGCGCGAATATGCGGGCGCGGTGGACGGAATCGACGGGGTTGAACTGGTGCTGCTGTCAGCAGGTGAAATCCCCCGCGAACTGGCCGCTGGCAACATCCACCTTGGGGTCACAGGGTCAGATTTGGTGCGCGAAAAACTGGCCAATTGGAATAGTCGCGTGGCAGAACTGGCCCCTATGGGGTTTGGCGGGGCTGACCTGATTATTGCTGTGCCGCAGGCGTGGGTCGATGTGGATACGCTTGACGATCTGGATGCGGCGGCGGCGGCCTTTCGCAAGACCCACGGCTTCAGGCTGCGGATCGCCACGAAATATCACCGGCTTGTGCGTGAGTTCCTGCGCGAAAACGGGGTGGCCGATTATCAGCTGGTCGACAGTCAGGGCGCAACCGAAGGCACGGTCAAGAACGAGACGGCAGAGGCGATTGCAGACATCACATCAACCGGAGAAACCCTGCGGGCAAACGGTTTGAAGATCTTGTCTGACGGAATGATCCACGCCAGTCAGGCGACACTTTTCCGAGGACGTCGCGAAGGTTGGACGAATGCCCAAAGGTCGAGCCTGAAAACCCTGCAAGAGCGTTTGCGTATTTCCTGACCTACATCCCGGCTGCCTGTACCCCATCGCGGCAGGCCCGGTCGAGCGAACTTGGCGCGTGGCGAGCCGTGGAAAGAGACTGTGCGAGGTCTTTTCCTTCCACAGCAGAACCGGCAGTTCTGGCCAGACTATAAGTCGCAACCTGCGCCGTCCCTTTCAATACCTGCCGGGACAGCGCCTGCACACCAAGATAGTCAAGATGACTGGCCAGCAATCCCGCACCTGCGGCTTCTTCACCTGCTGCATTCTGTTCACAGGCGCTGGCATCCGTTGACAGGAACGACCGGCAAATCATCGGCCGCGCATCATAGGCACGGCAAGTGCGGGTCGCCGGGTCAAGCGCGGGACAGGCATTTTCGTGCCACTCCCGTCCGTCAGGTTGGCCCTGCAAGGGGGCAAGTGCGGCGTGCAGGCGCTCTGCCTCGACTTCGGTGATCAAACCACCTTCGCCGCCGGTCAGGATACAGCAAAAGGCGCAGCCCTTCTGGCACGCGGCATTGCGCACCGCATCTGGTGGCGCCTTGAGCAATTCATCGCGCACAGCCATGCCCAAACGCCACGCAGCCTGGCCGTTGGCCATTTCCCCGATGACGTCCTTTGGCGGCAAACCATGGGCAAATGCGGTCTGAAGATAGGACAACAGGATGCGCTTGGTGCGACTCTCAAAGCTGGCGCTGACCCCTTTCATGTGCGCGCGCTCGACCCGCGATATCAGATCGGCAATCGTCACAGGGCCAGCTTTCGCGGCCTTGTTCGCAAGTCTTCGGGCAGCACGGGCAGAGGTTGGCTTCATCGTGATCGGCTCAGCCCTCTGCCGCGACCTGATCGCGCAAAAACCGGCGCAGGATTTTTCCTGACGCTGATTTCGGGATTTCATCGACCCAGCGTATCTGGTGCAACTGCTTGTAATGGGCGAGCGTTTCGTCGAAAATCTTGTTGATGGCAGCCTCATCCGGGGCATTTTCACCCTTCACCACAAAGGCGATTGGTTTTTCCCCACATTCGGGGTCAGGCAACCCAATGACGGCGGCATCGGTGATCCCGTCCATTGCGACCAGCGTTGCCTCAAGTTCGGCGGGGGCCACCTGGAACCCCTTGAATTTGATCAGTTCCTTGAGACGGTCAACGATGAACATATAGCCATCCGCGTCAATCATCGCGATGTCGCCGGTGCGCAGCCAGCCATCTTCGACAATGGTGTCTGCTGTGGCTTTGGGATTGTTCAGGTAGCCTTGCATGACTTGCGGGCCTTTGATCCACAACTCGCCCTCTTGGCCGACGCCAAGGTCTGCGCCGCTTTCGGGGTCAACGATGCGGCACAGCGTGTTCGGACATGCTTGCCCGGCGGCACCGGGACGGTTGGCCGCCACTTCTGTCAGATGTGACACGGGCGAGAGTTCTGTCATCCCATAGCCCTGCAACGACACGCAATTCAGCCGGTTGCCAACGGCGTTGGACAGTTCTGCGCCCAAGGGGGCGGCACCTGAAAACACCTGTTCGATCGACGACAGATCATAATTATCGATCAGTGGATGTTTTGCCAGCGCCAGCGCGACGGGCGGGACGATCCACATGCGGCGCGATTTGTAATCCTGACATATCTGCAAGAACAAAGGCAGATCAAAGCGCGGCAACGTGACCACGGCGCCGCCACCCGCAAGGTGGACATTCATGATGACCGTCATGCCATAGATATGGAAGAATGGCAGGAAACCCGCCGCTACTTCGCCCTTATAGAAGCCGCCGCCAGCAATAATCTGATCGACATTCACCACCAGATTGCGGTGCGACAGCATCACCCCCTTGGGCAGGCCCGTCGTACCCGAAGAATAGGGCAGAACGACAGTATGATGATCCAGATCAACGGGGACCTGCGCGGCCAGCGGATCACCCATCAGGGCCGCAAATTCCGGCGTGCCGATGGCAATGACATCCAGATCACCCGCCCCTGCGCGGGCCGTGTCCATGAAATCCGGAATGGTGAGCAAAATCTCGGCCTGCGAATCCGACAGCTGATGTTTGACCTCGTTTGCGGTGTAGGTCGGGTTTAGCGTCGTGATGGTGCCGCCCGCCCAAGCGACAGCATGAAAGATGACGCAATATTCGGGGATATTGGGGGCCATCAGGGCAACGGTATGGCCAGCACCCAGACCTGCCGCAGTCAACCCACCTGCCAGCCGCTTTACCTGATCCATGAACGCGGCCGCCGTCATCGTGCGCCCGCTTGGACCATCTATCAGCACGACTTCGTCCGGACGGTCGACAAGACCTGCAAAGACCCGCTCTGTAATGGATTGATCGTTAAGCGCCACGTCGGCGAAAGGGCTGGTAAATATTGTCATGTGCGTTCTCCTCCGCTTTCAATCATGGCACAGGAGCGCGGATGGGGCGAGACACTTTTGCGCGGAAGTTGCGCTGCAGCAAACCCGCAATGGCCGCGCGCGCCAAAGGCGCTGAAGTGCGGGATGAATAGGTCCTGACCCTAGCGCACACCGATAGCCGCGAGTGCCTTTGACAATTCGGGTGGAAGCGCCTCTTCGGCCTGTCGCCCATCGGGCAAGTCGTCGGGCGCATCATCAACCGGCAAGTACCGCCAGCCCTGAAAAGCGCGCTTTGGCGTCGCCTCAACCCGGATCAGACCGGGTTTGCAGCAAATCGCACAACGCCGGATCCCATCGGCGCCGATATATTCATCAAGGCGCAGTATCGGCTGGCGACACAGGATTACACCTTTGATGACCCAGAAGATGGAGCCGCCATTGAGGATTTCATCAGCCCGTTTCGGCCACATGCGTGTGATGTGGCGCGGCAAGCCATCGTCAGTCTGGGCGCGCTTGGTGTTTTGCCATGCGCTCAAGCCCGCCACGTCTTCGGTGCCGACAGAGAGCTTGAGAAGATGCACAGTTTTCGTCATTCGTCCCCCCCGGGATGAACCCTAGATGTAAAGCCATTGGGTGGCCAATCAATAGCCAGAATGCAAAAGGTTTATTTGGTATAAGTATGGATTTCAATCACAATATGTGGTATGCGAGTTCTCCTTTTCGAATCCTGCTCACCCCTTTATGGTGGGCTTCTGCCGTTCCCAAGCCAAGCATGAAAGTACCCGCAATGACCCGTTTCTCTGCCCCAATTGCCGAACAAATCTGGGATATGAAGTATCGGTTCAAGGAGGCCGACGGCACACCGATTGACGACACTGTCGAAGACACATGGCACCGGATCGCGAAAGCACTGGCAGCGGTGGAAAAAGACCCAAGCGCGTGGGAGCCGAAATTCTACGACGCGCTATCGGATTTCAAATTCCTGCCTGCTGGCCGCATTACAGCGGGCGCTGGGACGGCCCGGTCGGTCACGCTGTTCAATTGCTTTGTAATGGGCACGATACCCGACAGCATGGGGGGCATTTTTGAGATGCTCAAAGAGGCGGCCCTCACGATGCAGCAAGGTGGTGGCATCGGCTATGATTTCAGCACAATCCGACCAAGGGGCGCGGGCGTTAAAGGTGTGGCGGCGGATGCATCCGGCCCGCTGTCATTCATGGATGTGTGGGACGCGATGTGCCGCACAATCATGTCAGCAGGGTCGCGCCGGGGCGCCATGATGGCAACCATGCGCTGCGATCACCCCGATGTTGAGGACTTCATCACCGCCAAGTCGGACCCTGCCCGCTTGCGGATGTTCAACATGTCGGTTTTGATCACTGATCCTTTCATGGAAGCGGTCAAGGCGGATGGCCCGTGGGATCTGGTCTTTGACGGCGATATCTACCGGACCGTGCGCGCCCGCGACCTGTGGGACGGCATTATGCAATCCACCTATGATTATGCTGAACCGGGGGTGATTTTCATCGACCGGATCAACCAGATGAACAACCTGAGCTATTGCGAGACGATTGCGGCCACCAATCCTTGTGGCGAACAGCCGCTGCCACCGTATGGGGCATGCCTGCTGGGGTCGATCAATATGGCACGGCTTGTGGCCAATCCATTTGATCAGGGCGCATCGCTGGACGAAGATGCACTTGTCGATCTGGTCGCGACGGCTGTCCGCATGATGGACAACGTGGTCGATGCATCGCGCTTCCCGCTTGAAGCCCAGAAAGCCGAAGCAAAGGCCAAACGGCGCATCGGCCTTGGGGTCACCGGGCTGGCCGATGCGCTGTTGATGGTCGGGCTGCGCTATGGCTCGGCAGAGGCGGCGCGTCAGACCGACCGCTGGATGCACGCCATCGCCCGCGCCGCTTATCTGGCGTCGGTCGATTTGGCACGCGAAAAAGGGTCGTTCCCATTGTTTGATGCGGATGCTTTTCTTGCGAGCGGAGCAATGCAGGATATGGATGATGATGTAAAAGACAAAATACGTCAAAATGGCATACGTAATGCGCTTTTGACCTCGATTGCACCAACCGGGACAATCAGCCTTTATGCGGGCAATGTATCGTCGGGTATCGAACCTGTGTTTGCCTACAGCTACACCCGCAAGGTCCTTCAAAAGGATGGGTCCCGAACCGAAGAGGAGGTCGTCGACTATGCTGTGCAGATGTGGCGTGACCTGAAAGGCGACGCACCCCTGCCTGACTATTTTGTGAATGCCCAAACGCTTGCACCGCTGGATCACGTGCGGATGCAGGCAGCGGCCCAGAAATGGATCGACAGTAGCATTTCCAAAACGATCAATTGCCCCGAGGACATCAGCTTCGATGCGTTCAAAGAGGTGTACATGGCCGCATGGGATCAGGGCTGCAAGGGCTGCACGACATACCGGCCCAACGATGTGACAGGATCGGTCTTGTCTGTGTCTGACGAAAGCGCCCCCTCTGAAGCGCCCGAGCAGGTCCGCAATAGCGGCGACGGCGCAGAGGTCGTCTATATGTCAGAGCCGCTTGATCGTCCGCAGGAACTGGAAGGCGCCACCTACAAATTGAAATGGCCGGACAGCGAACATGCGATCTATATCACGGTGAATGACCTGGTCATTGCTGGCCACAGGCGCCCATTCGAAGTGTTCATCAACTCAAAGAACATGGAGCATTTCGCCTGGACAGTCGCCCTGACCCGCATGATCAGTGCGGTATTCCGTAGAGGCGGCGATGTATCTTTTGTCGTCGAAGAACTGAAAGCGGTCTTTGACCCCCGCGGCGGGGCCTGGATGGGGGGGAAATACGTTCCATCCATTCTGGCCGCGATTGGGGGGGTGATCGAAAAGCACATGATCTCCATCGGGTTTCTGGCGGGCGAAGGGATGGGCTTGAAGGCTGACCCAACGGCTGATGTAGTGGCCATCAATCATGGCCAGCGCGGTAAAGCATGCAGTTCTTGCGGAGCGTATGATTTGAGAATGGTTGAGGGCTGCATGACTTGCGGGTCGTGCGGCTATTCCAAATGTGGCTAGGCCTGCAAAAGGCGCGTTGTTGTTTGAAACGGCTGGCAATTCAGTGCCACTTTGGCTGAATTGTCTGCCACTTTTCAGGACTATTTCTTCCACTCCCCGCTAAGTCATTGAAATTGCTGAATGCTGAAAGCGCTGATCCGAATGGGTCGGCGCTTTCTTTTTGACGCCGCCAAGTCCGGTGGCACACCTTGCCCCCACCGCGAAAAACGGTGTTTGTTCAGGATATGAAAACGCACCGCCATACCCGCGCCATACGGGTTTCCTGATCTGCCTCCCCGTCGGGAGCGGTATCAAAGACATGCGACTTCATCTTCCCCGCCTCTTGTCGCGTGCTGTTGTTTCCCATCTTTCCTTGCCGGATATGGAAACTGACCATGAAACTTATCAAGACTATCGACATCCCCCCATTATGAAACCGATCCGAAAGTGATCGTTGAACACCTGACCACATTTTAGAAGAATATGCGAAAGGACAAAGTCGCGGCTGATCTCATCGGCGACGAAGAGCGATCCGGCGACTTCGACGTGACAGACTTCGAAATCTTCGGAGACGAATTGTCCGATACACACATCGGGTCGTGATCTCGAACCACCGACTGGTCCGTGCGGATGTCGATAGTGTGGCGTTCCTTTGGAAAGACTACCGTGTCAAAACTGGTGACCGCCAAAAGGTCATGCGCCTCGGGAGCTTTTGAAGCGCGCAGGATCATCGATGGCAGCTTTGAAAGTAAGGGCCGCAATCGGGCCAACGTCCGGAACAGTCATCATCCGCAGGCAGACGTTATCATTGCGGGCCGCGTTTGACCCGCCGATCCACGGCAAGATAGTATTGAAATATCGCAACGCGCGCGTCCAACAGCGGCAGCATTGCCTGAGACATTACCTCATCGGCGGCGATCAAAGGGCGCACGAGGTCGTCAAAGCTACCATGCTGGACAGTTTTTGGCAGGCGCTGTCCGAAGAACTTCAAAAATCCACGAACCTCGTTTGCCAGATCAATGGTTTTGTTGAGCAGGGCTTTGCAGCAGTTCAACAGAGCGCGTATTTTGTGGGCTTCACGGCTCTTCATATGAACCGGACTGAACCAACCTGTCCGCAATATTTGCGCAACCCCATGGACATCATTCTTATCTGCCTTGCTACGCATCGCAGACAGCCCGACGCTGACCTGCCGGGCTTCCATGCCGACAACGTCAAATCCGTCGTTGGTCAATCCATAGAACAGATGTTGACGCATCGTGCCCGCTTCAAAACCGATCCGAACAACTGGATGTGCGAAGCCTTTCAAGCAGTCCGTGATCTCATCAACGTCACATGCCAACTCGCGCTCGAAAATGATCGCGCCTTTGGTATCTACAATGCATAGCGCGCAGGTCCGCAGCGACACATCCGGTCCCGCGAAATAATCCATCGCCTTTCTCCCTTGTTCACAGCAATCCTGTGATCATAACGGGAGCTCGACCTCACAACAGAGGCAGCCCAATTACGCATGCTATGGGCCATCCTCGCTTGGTATTGGCTGTCAGGTTCATTATCGCGGCGACCCCCAAGTTTCTTGTAAAGAAAGACGCAGTTTGTATACGATCCAGAAAGACGGCCTTCGTTCTTAAGCAGCTCGTTCGGCGCCACGCACCGCGCGCCGGAACATGAGCTGCATCAACATATCTCGAGCCTCCTGATCCTGCATGAAGGCATTCTGCATCGCCCCATCTCGATGGAATGCCTGGATTGTACGGCGTATGAATTCAGCTTCAAATCGAGGTTGAACATCCCTAGGGTCATTGTTTAGAAGCATTTCCGCCCATGTGTCATCGTCGAGGATATCCTGGTTCACAGCCTCGAAACGGATGTAGTCTTCCTCACTGAACTCTGCTCCATGGCGTGAATTAAAGGCCTCGATGATCTCAGAAAGGGTTTTGGCTTCCTCCTCGGTGAACTGGTTCGCACCGAACCAATCGATTGGGCTGAATGAGGCATTGTCATCAGCTCCAAGGCTGGCATCTTGAGGGTCGCCCTGCTTCTCAAGCTTGTAGGCGTCCAGCTCCAGCATATCAACGGTAACCTCTGCACCCTGAGGTGCCTGACGGGTGTTCGAATTGTTTCGCTCAATCCAAACGATCGTCCGGAAATCTAGCCGGACTATCTTTCAACCGAACGTGACAAGCTGCTCGCGGCACCGGCTGTAAAACTGACCCGAAAGATTATAGCCCAGCGGGCGCTTTCGTCGCTTGAGGCGGAAGAGTTCAAACTGGTGCCGCAATACCAAGCCGATCACGAACTGGTAAAGACGGCGGGCGACATCGCGTCGACAATTTTTCACCCGGTGGTGACGGCACGCATGGGTGCGGATCCGGACGCAGTGGTTGAGGGTGCGCTCCGCGTGAACGGGCTTGCAGGCATTCGAGTCGTCGATGCTTCCGTGATGCCGCGCATTACATCCGGCAACACCAATTCTCCGACGATCATAATTGCCGAGAAGGCAGCTGAAATGATCAACGCCGCAGCGAAATCCCATGCTGGGGTCTAATTTTCAGTCACCGCGACTGGGAAAAGTAGGCCTTGGGCGTTTCTTTGCAGCGCATTCCACAAGAAACATCCAAAACGCCTCCCGAAACCATAGATTGCACAAATCGACTAGGAATACAGGCGCGCCGCACGTTAGAGGATTGCCAGCTTCCGACCATACCCAGCGCGAAGGCGAAGAACGCATTGAGGTCATCAATATGCACGTCGACGCTCTAGGCAATGCGGGCGTCTTCAGCCTGACGCTGGGCCAGTTCGGCCAGCGTGAGAGTGGCGAACGCGGCGGCCATGGCGGCGGCGGCAAGAAGGGTTTCATTTCGGCTGACCTTTGTTCTGTATCCCGCATCCCAGTGGTGCGATGGGCAGAACAAAGGCCGGTCAAATTCAGCCGAATAGCGATCAAAGCACATCCGAGGTTTTTATGTCTTCTACGGCGAAGTCGATCAGCGCGCGGATCTTTCGGGGAAGCGCCCGACCCTCCAGATAGACGGCGTTCACGGCTGTCGTGTCGCCGGCATAGGCCTCCATCAGCTCGACAAGGGTGCCGGCTGAAAGCCCATCACAAATCGCAAAACGAGGGGCGTAGGCGATGCCTAACCCGTTGGCAGCCAACTCTACCGCTGCACGGGCGGAATTGACATGGAAGCGCCCCTGCACCTGCGCTTCCAAATGCCCTTCACCCTTGTGAAAGACCCAGCGGCGTGGCGCGCGGCGGTTGGTGTCAATAATACAGGCATGATGCGCCAGGTCCCGCGGGTGTTCGGGGCGGCCCTGCTTGGTCAGATAGGCCGGGCTTGCGACCAGAAGAGAGCGAAGTTCGCCCAATTTGCGTTCCTTGAGCGAGAGCATCTCGGACCGCCCTATGCGGAAGGCAAGGTCGATACCGTCGCGAGCAAGGTCAGCATAACTGTCGCTCAGGCGCAAATCGAAGGTGAGGCCGGGATGGCCCTCGGCAAACCGTCGCAGCATCCCGACGACGTATAGCTCGCCGAAGGTGACCGGTGCGGAAATGCGGATGACCCCGGAAAAACCGCGCGAGCCCTCGGCCACTTCGGCCAGAAGATCATCAAGATCGTCAAGCAAAGCGGGAGCACGGGTCAGAAGGTCCTCCCCCGCCGGGGTGAGGCCGACCTTGCGCGTGGTGCGCTGAAAGAGCCGCACGCCAAGCCGCCTCTCCAACTCGGCTACGTATTTGGAGGTCAACCGGTTTGACACCCCGAGCTGAACGGCGGCGGCGGTGAAGGAACCGGTCTGTGCGGTGGCCACAAAGGCCTTGAGTTCATCAGTAAGGTCCATGGCTGCAAATTGCGAACATTTTGTTGATAGTCATTCAATAACTTCGCCATTTTGTTGAATGTTTGCAAGCCGTAAACAAGGGGCAGAACGCAAGTCGCATAGCGCTGCGGGAAAAAAGGAAAACAGACATGAAAATTGCAGTTATTGGAAATGGGAATGCCGGGTCAGGACTTGCCGCAGTGTTACCCGAGGCCGGGCACGATGTGGGCGTTTATGGCCGGGGTGACGATCTGGCACGCGAACGCGTGAAGCGCCTCGCGGGAGAGATCGGCCTTGTTCCCTTTGATGCCGGACCACTGAAAAACGCCCGCTACCTCGAGTCGATGGGCTTCACGAACATCCAGTTCGGCGACTTACTTGGCCACGGCGACGAGAACGCGCCGCAATGGCTTGCTACCTGAGCTTTAGAGGGAGACAAGATGATGACCAAATTTTCCAATGCCGAATACGCGGCGACCGTGCTGCGCGTGTCGACCGGTGTGTTGTTTCTGGCCCACGGGCTTCTGAAAGTGAACGTGTTCACCGTTGCGGGCACCGTCGGCTATTTCGAGAGCCTCGGCCTTCCCGGATTTTTCGCCTATCTTACCATCTTCGCCGAGCTGGCGGGGGGTGCGGCCTTGATCATGGGCCTGGCCACCCGGTTGGCCGCGCTGGGGTTGATCCCCGTACTGCTAGGCGCGACCTGGGTGCACTCGGCCAACGGCTGGCTGTTTTCGGGTGAAGGCGGCGGATGGGAATTCCCGCTTTACTGGGCCTTTGTGCTTGGAGCCATCGCCCTGCTCGGAAGCGGCGCCTATGCGTTAAAAATCCCAGGCCTGCAAAACGTGTTGGGCCGTTTCGCCTGAGCCATCGGGGGTGCCAAGAGGTGCCCTCACGCGACCTACGGAGTAATTTCATGTCTACTGCACAAGCCCTCAACGACCTAAAGGAGCAGCTCTCTCCGAGCGATCGGATGCCGCTTGTTTTTCTCGGTCATGGCAGCCCAATGAATGCCATCGAAGATACCGAATACAGCCGCGCCTGGACAAAGCTGGGCCGCACACTGCCTCGGCCCAAGGCGATCCTTGTTGTTTCGGCACATTGGATGACCAAGGGAACGACGCTGGTGGACGTTTCGGCCATGCCACGCACAATCCACGATTTCTACGGGTTTCCGGAAGCGCTTTTCGCAGAGCAGTACCCCGCCAAAGGTAAACCGGGGCTGGCGCGCGAAGTGGTTTCGCTGCTGGCCAGCCACCATGCGGAGGAAGACGATACCTGGGGCCTCGACCACGGGGCCTGGACGGTGCTGAAATACCTGTATCCTGATGCCGACGTTCCGGTGTTTCAGGTCTCGATCGACATGGGACGGGACCTTGATTACCAGCTTCAGATCGGCAAGGCGCTCTCAGACCTGCGCGATCGGGGTGTTCTGATCCTCGGGTCGGGCAACATCGTGCACAACCTGCGCGCCGTCCGTTGGGATGCGGGCAGCGCGCCGCATGAATTCGCACTTGAATTCGACACGCTCTTCGCTGAAAAGCTGGAGGATCGCAATTTTGCAGCACTGGCCGACCGGGAACGTCTGGGATCGTTGCTGCGCATGGCACATCCTTCGGTAGATCACTACCTGCCCGCACTCACCATTGCAGGCGCCTCTGACAACCGCGACGCGCTGACCTTCATGACCGACGATATTGACCTGGGATCGATCTCGATGCGCTCTTACGTGTTCCATGCGGCCTGAGGGGGACGAGAAGATGCTGGTCGATGGTAAATGTATGGAAAACGGGCAGCCGATGCAAAAGGCCGACGAAAAGGGCCGCTTCGTTCGGCAGGTGTCGCGCTTTCGGAACTGGATCACGCCCGACGGCAGCGCTGGGCCGACCGGCAAGGCTGGCTTCAAAACCGAAGCTGGACGCTACCGTCTCTATGTCGTGCTGATCTGTCCTTGGGCCTCGCGCACGCTGATTGCACCGCAAACTCAAGGGACTTGATGCAGTGATCGCCGATCACCGTGGTCGACCCGGTGATCGGCGATCACTGCTGATCCTTTGGCGGCTATCCTGGCAGCGACGAGGACCCACTGTTCGGCGCGCGCCATATGCACGAGATCTACACCCGCGCCGACCCGCACTTCACCGGGCGTGCCACGGTGCCGGTTCTGTGGGACGAAAAGTTGGGCGTGATGGTGAACATCGAGAGCGCCGATATCCTGCGCATGTTCGATACTACCTTCGAGCATATCGTGCCGTCCGACTACCGGCTTTACCCTCAGGCGCAGCGCACCGAGATCAACGCGCTGAATGCCGGGATCTATGACATGCTCGACAATGGCGTTTACAAATATGGCTTTGCGGGCACGCAAGAGGCCTATGACGAGGCCGTGGAGGGCGTCTTCTCGACGCTGGCGATGTTGGAAGATCGGCTGGAGGGGGACTGCCTTTTCGGCGACCTCCTGACCGAGACCGATATTCGCATTTTCGTCACCCTGATCCGATTTGACGCCGCCTATCACGGTCTCTTCAAGACGAACCGCCGACAGATTGCGGCCTATCCCCGGTTGTCGGCTTTGATGACGCGCATTTATCACCTGCCGGGCATAGCCGAGACGGCGAACATGGATCACATCACGCGCGGCTACCACTCAATCAAGGCGCTCGCCCCATAGGGCAGCCGTACCACCGGCCCCGACCCAATAATGGCGATGATTTTGGCTGAGTAAACGCTGGTACACTGTCCCCTTGGAGCATTGCGCCGGAGCGCGAAGTTCTTCGCTCCGACCGATTGCGGTTCAGGTCACACGGCTCCGTGTCAGATAGACCGGATCATCCCACAGCCGGTTGTCAAGGATATCCTGCAGGATGGTCGCGGCCTGCACGACATCTGCCGCGTCAATGAATAGGGGGGTGAAGCCAAAGCGCATGACATTCAGTGCCCGGAAGTCACCAATGACCCCCCGCGCAATCAGGGCCTGCATGGCCGGATAACCATTGTCATAGGCAAAAGACACCTGACTGCCGCGCTGCGCCCCATTGCGCGGGCTGATCAGGGTTAATGCGGGGCACCGCGTTTCGACCTCTTGAATGAACAGATCACATAGCGCGACAGAGGCAGCGCGCACATCACGCATGGTCGTCACGTCCCAGACGTTCAGCGCCTGCTCCAACGCGGCCATTTGCAGCACAGGTGGTGTGCCTACGCGCATCCGCTCAATCCCCGCGCCGGGCGTGTATGTCTGGTCAAAAGCAAAGGGGGCAGCATGACCCAGCCAGCCTGCAAGGGCCGGTTTGACAACATCCGCCAGATCAGGGCGCACATAGATGAATGCGGGCGCGCCGGGCCCACCGTTAAGGTATTTATAGGTACAGCCCACGGCGAATTCACAATTTGCGGCGGTCAGATCGACCTCCAGCGCGCCTGCACTGTGGGCCAGATCCCAGACCATAACCGCGCCTGCCCCGTGGGCCGCCTGCGTTATTGCCTGCATATCATGCTTGCGCCCGGTCCGGTAATCCACCTCTGTCAGCATCACCACGGCAACGCTGTCATCAATCGCATCAGCGACGGCTTCGGGGTCAACCACCTTTAGCCGATAGCCCTGCCCTTTGAGGTCGATCAGACCTTCGGCCATGTAAAGATCACTGGGGAAATTCCCATTGTCCGACAGGATCACCTTGCGGTCTGGGCGCATGGCCAACCCGGCCGCCAGCGCCTGAAAAACCTTGATCGACAAAGTGTCGCCCATCACGACCGACCCTGCAGACGCCCCGATCAAGTGCCCGACCCTATCACCGACGACTGCTGGCTGTGCCATCCAGCCGCAACTGTTCCAGCCCTTGATCAACTGGCCGCCCCATTGCGCCACAACCGCATCCTGCACCGCCGCGGCCACACCTTTCGGCAGGGGGCCAAGCGAATTGCCGTCAAGATAGATCATCCCTTCAGGAATATCGAAAAGATCTTTGCGGGGCAGAGTCATCGGATAACCTCTTGGGTCAGCGGACCATCGGGCTTGGCCAGCGACCCTATGACCGTAAAATGATCTTGGCCCGCCTCATAGACACTTCGCACATCTGCGCCTTTGCCTGCCCATCGTTCAGCTGCCATCCGGTTTTGGCGCAGGAACTCTGGCCGCTCATCCGCGCCGACCCAGAAGGTGACCGGCACGCCCGGCGCGGGATCAAGCTCAACCGGGCTTTCGCGCAATGCCTCGGTTTCAGTCAATTGCAGCGTATCGTTCATGGTCGTCTGCAAAAGCGGCGTCAGGTGATGCACCCCGCTGATCGGAAAAACGCGCGCAAGCCGTTGGGTGATATCATCGGGCAAGACGCCTTTGCAGGCCATCCGCGCGACCAGATGCCCCCCTGCCGAGTGTCCGGCAAGGACAAGCGGCCCTTTGGTTTGATCGGCCACGTTACGCACCGCCGCGGTGATGGATTGCGTAATTTCGCTGATCCGCGCTTGTGGTGCCAACGGATAGCTGGGGATTGCCACCTGCCAGCCATGCGCCAGACAGCCTGCCGCAAGATGCGACCAATATGATTTGTCCATCATGTGCCAATAGCCGCCATGCACAAACACCAGCGTGCCCTTGGGCGTTCCAACGGGCGCAAAAATATCCATCACCTCGCGTGGATCAGCACCGTAGGTCAGGTCAATCTGCGCCCGGCCCTGCGGCAGCAATTCATCACGCAACCGTGCGGCCTGTTGCACCCAGTCTGCGCGGATCGCCTCTGCTTCGGGGACGTAGCCCGAATTGTCGAACGCATCATTCCAGTCGATCATTGTCACGCTTTCCCCACCGCCTTGAGAGCAAATGCATAAGACCGCGCCGCATCCTCCAGCGCTGCAAACCGCCCGCTTTTGCCAAAATGCCCGGATGTCATGTTGGTGCGCAGCAGCAGGATGTTGTCGTCGGTCTTGGTGACGCGCAGTTTCGCCACCCATTTGGCCGGTTCCCAATAGGTGACGCGCGGATCTGACACCCCCGCCGTGACCAGCATTGCCGGGTAATCCTGTGCTGTGACATTGTCGTAAGGCGAATATCCTTTGATATCCGCAAACGCGTCTTTGCTTTCAATCGGGTTGCCCCATTGCGACCATTCGCCGGGTGTCAGGGGCAGCGTGTCGTCAAGGATCGTGTTCAAGACATCGACAAAGGGCACATCGCCAATCATCCCGGCCAACAGGTCCGGACGCATGTTCACGACAGACCCCACTAACAATCCGCCTGCAGAGCCGCCCTGAATGACGATCTGGCCCTTGCTGGTGTAGTGGGCCGCAATCAGCGCCTCGGCTGCGGCGATGAAATCATGGAAGCTATTGACCTTTTTGCCAAATTTTGCGTCCTCGTACCAGGCACGGCCCTTTTCTTCGCCGCCGCGAATATGGGCGATGGCATAGACAAAGCCGCGATCAACCAGCGACAGGCGGTTGGCCGAAAAGGACGCGGGCATGCTCATCCCGTAGGATCCATAACCATAAAGCAGGCAAGGCGCGCTGCCATCAATCGCTGTGTCCTTGTGATGCAGGATCGTCACCGGTACGGCAGCCCCGTCATGGCTGGGGGCCATGATGCGTCGCGTGACGTAGTCCGCGGGGTCGTGACCAGAGGGGATTTCCGTCGTTTTCCGCAAGGTACGCACGCCCGTCTCTAAATCAAAATCAAAAACTTGCCCCGGCGTCGTCGGCGATGAATAGGTAAAGCGGAACGCATTGGTATCATATTCGGGGCTGGGGTCCGCGCCCAGCGCATAGGCTTCCTCGTCAAAGGAAATAACCTGATGCGACGTGACCGGCTGCCCTTTGGCCAGATAGCAGATGCGCGGCAGCGCATTCGCCCGTTCCACCCAGATCATCCAGTCCTTGTGCGCAGACATGCTCACAATCATCCGGCCGGGTTCGTGCGGCAGCACATCCACCCAGTTTTCGCGCGACGGGGATGCTATTGGGGCTTTCACGATCTTGAAATCAACCGCATCGTCGGCATTGGTGCGGATCAGGAAGTGATCGCCTTGTTCTTCAAGTGAGTATTGAATGCCCGCACTGCGCGGCTCGATCAGTTTGGGGGCGGCCTCTGGCGTCTCAGTCGGGATGATCCAGACTTCGTTTTCGTCATTCATGCCGGTGTAGATGCCGATAAAGGCGCCTGACCGCGACCGGCCCACACCCAGACCGTAACGGGGGTCTTTTTCTTCATAGACCAGAACATCACTGGCGGGATCAGTGCCCAACACATGCCGGAACACTTTGGTCGGGCGGTGGTTTTCATCGACCTTGCTGTAGAACAGGGTCGTATTGTCGGCCCACGCGACGGACCCGACATCGGCGATCTGGTAATCACTGTCCTGACCGGTTGCCAAATCGCGGATGTGCAATGAATAAAACTCGGACCCGTTTGTATCTGCGGCCCATGTCATCAGGCTGTGGCCAGGCGACACTTCGATGTCGCCATATTCGAAATAGTCGTGTGTGGCGGCTTCGGCATTGGCATCAAACAACACGGTCTCATCCCCGCCATCGCGCGGGGTGCGCAGATAGACCGGATGTTCCGCCCCTTCCGCGTAGCGCCATTGATACGCATAGGGGCCGTGCTTGCGGGGGACACTTGAATCGTCTTCCTTGATGCGTCCGCGCATTTCCGCGATCAGCGTTTCCTGCAAAGTGGCAGTGTCGGCCATCGCCGCATCGTAATAGGCATTCTCAGCCTGCAAATAGGCTTTGATATCCTCGGGCAGTTTGTCAGGCTCGCGCATCGCCTCTTGCCAGTTTTCCGCGCGCAGCCATGCGTAATCATCACAAAGCGTGACCCCGTGGAAGGTCGCCGTTGCAGAGCGTTTGTCGGCCAGCGGCGCGCCGTCGATTGCGGGGAATGTCGGCTTCATGGGTCACCTCTTTGACGTTGTTTGTTGCGCAACCTAAAGACCAGAGGCGCAGCTGCAATGACCATTGTAATGCGCGCGATATGCATCAGGGACACAAAGGCCACGTTCTGACCCAATGCCAGTGTCAGCAACGCCATTTCGGTCAGCCCGCCGGGGGAATAGGCCAGAAAGGCCTGCGCCAACGGCATCCCGCTGAGCATTGAAATGGCTTCGGCAAAGACAACGGCAATCAGCAGCATCAGGAGCGACGCCAGCGCCGCTAGGCCAAGGTCGCGGCGGATTTCATGCAAGGTTGCCCCTGCAAAACGGGTCCCGATAATTGTGCCCATGGTGATTTGCGCTGCAATCACAAAAACGGTCGGCGGAGCAACTGTGACGATCTCGGTGACATGCGCAATCCCGCTGAAAATCATCGGGCCAAAGACGGGTGCCGCAGGCAGGCGCGCCACTTTCCCGAACCAGACCCCAAGCACCGCGCAAAGCGCCAACAAGACGTAATCGCGCACTCCGATCTCTGCCAGCCCGATCCAGTTGCTGGAGGATCCCCCTGTTGACACACCCAGCACGGCCCCGAAAAAAAGTGCCACGAACCCTATGACCAACAAAACTCGTGCGGCGTGTGCAAGGGCAATCCGGCGTTCGTCGCCGCCAGCTTCTCCTCCGATCACCAGCATTTCGTTCAAACCGCCCGGCGCAGCCGAAAAAAACGCCGTGACCGGATCGTACCCGCCGACCCGCCGGTAGACGAGGTAAGCCACACTGCCCGCAATCAGCAAAAACACCGGAAGCAGGATCAAGGTCGGCAACCATGTGGGTATCAAAGCCACCACTTCTGCCGTGACGCCAGCCCCCAGCATGACACCGATCACGGGGATTACAAAAGGGCGCAACCGGTTGGGTCCCGCAATTGGCGCACGCGCCAATGCTGCGATGGTATTGCCGATCATCGGCCCCAACATCCAGGGCAACGGCAAGCCCGCCACATAGGCGCAAAACCCGCAGGCCAGCCCGATAGCCAATGCCAGAAATTGTGGTGTCAATCCCGACATGCAAGACCCTTCATGCAAGCTACGGCATTCTGCACCTGTCGCGCGACTTTTTCTTGGCCGTTCATCAGCAGCACAGGTCTGGCCCACATTATATCCGGCGAAGCAAGTGGCACCGCACAAATCAGAGGAAATTTATCCATGATCAACCTATGGCCCCGCGAGAGAGGAGGGTCAACGGTTGGGCGGCTGTTCTCGCCACAGGCAGACCGCTGGTGGGCCACCCGCCCTAGGGTCAGGACCCATTCATCCTGCGTCGTCAGCGGATCAATATGGATCCGATGCCCATGTTCAGGTAGCAACCCGACATCATTGCGCAGATGCGCGCTCAGACCATCAATGCGCAGCGCTTGATCTGTCGTCACAGGGTCTGGCGGGTACTGCTTGCGGAACAACCGCGCGGCAACTGCCAGAAAGACCCTGTTGAAGCCGTGGTTCGCGATGAGTTCGTCTATGACAGCACCGGGTGATGATGACGATTTGAGAGGTAGAGCGTTCATAACTATCCCTTGTCCGCAGATACACTGCGGCCGTTGTTTTTAGGTTGGAAGTTGACTACGCACGACGCAGACGGACTGCGGCCATGGGCGCTTTACGGTTTTGATCGTGTTGGGGTTTGGTCGCCAAGCGACTGGAGGCGGCTACCGGTTTTGATCGCCTTGTTGTGACATGGTCACGGCTGCCAAAGTCGCGAAACGCCAATGGGTGATGTGTGAATTGTAGTACTTCATTAACACCCTCCCCTTAGCTGGCGTGTTTCGACCGGCAGTTGCTGAGCCTGTCCGGGAAAAAAACAAGTCCCTTTGTTTCGCATTCGGCCAACTGCGCCTTTGTGGCACTCACAAAGCGCATGGTTCACAGATCAGACTCCGCCGATATGATGCGTGCCGCGTTGTTTGGCCAAAGTCATTTGCTTCTGCCGCTCGCGAAAGCGGGCTTTGTCTGCATCGCTGGTTTCATCTGCGCATTGGTGACAGGCAACACCCTGTTCAAACTTGGGATGCTCCTGATCCGCAGGCACCAGCGGACGGCGACAGGCGTGGCACAGGATATGCGGTCCCTCGGACAGCCCGTGCCCGACACTGACGCGGGCATCAAAGACAAAACAGTCGCCATCCCATTTGCTGTCTTCCTGCGGCACTTCTTCGAGGTATTTCAGGATACCGCCCTTGAGGTGATAAACCTCATCCACCCCCTGCCCCATCAGATAGTTGGTGGATTTTTCGCAACGGATACCGCCCGTGCAGAACATGGCGATTTTCTTATTGTGGAAACGGTGTTTGTTTTCCTCCCACCACGCGGGGAATTCGCCAAAGCTCTTGGTTTGCGGGTCAATTGCCCCGTCAAAGGTGCCGATTGCGACTTCGTAGTCATTGCGCGTGTCAATGACGGCCACGTCCGGTGCGCTGATCAATTCGTTCCAGTCGGCGGGGGCCACATAGTTGCCCACGCGCGCCACCGGATCAACATCCGGCTGGCCCATGGTAACAATCTCGCGCTTGAGCCGCACTTTCATCCGGTGAAACGGCGGCGTGCTGGCGGTGCTTTCCTTCCACTCCAGATCGGCGCACCCCGGCAGCCCCTTGATATGGGCGAGCACTGCGTCGATCCCCGCACGGCTGCCCGCGATGGTGCCATTGATCCCCTCGCCTGCCAGCAACAGTGTGCCGTGGATGTCGTTGGCCTTGCACAAGCCAAGCAACGGCCCCTGTATGGCAGCGGGGTCTTCAAAGCGGGTGAAGTGATAGAGGGCGGCGACTGTAAACATGCCCCCGATTTACGCCTACGGGACATTTTTGCAAGGGGCCGCTACGCTTTTGATGCAGCAATCGCCAACCCGTCGGCCACGGCGGTAAAGGCTTCCGCCCTTTCAGGTAACGCATCCGGGAACATCGCCGTCATCACGTTTTCCACGACGTGTAATAGGCTAGAGCCGCCAACAAAGACGATCTTGGCAACCTTGTCCGGGGTCACATTGGCCATTTTCAGGGTTTCATCGGCGCAAGCACGGATTTGCGCCGCATGGTCCGCCAGCAGTTCGCCCATGCGCGCCTTGCTGAATTGCGCCCAAAGCTGCGGTTCGATCACGCGCAAATCAATGCCAGCTTCGGTCATATCGGGGCTGTTGATCTTGATCTTGCCCGCCTCGACTGCAAAGGCGATGTCATGGCCCAATTCCATCTCAAGCACGGTTTTCAGCCGCCAAAAGGGGATGGGGTCAATGCCCAGCTTGGCAAAATCCGCCGCCATCGACCGATTTTCAGCGGTATAGACAAAGGGGATTTTCTGCCATGTGGCCAGATCGTTGAAAATCGCGTTGGGGGCCGCGTGCCGACCATTGCCCAGCGCATTACGCACTTCACGGCCCCGCCCCAGCAACGGCATGACCTCTGCGATGCTGATGGCACGGTCAAAGTCCGTACCGCCCACGCGGACGCCGTGGCTGGCGATGATGTTGGTCTTGTCGCCCTCGCGCGCAAAGACCGAAAAGTCAGAAGTCCCGCCGCCAATATCGACGATCAGTCCAAGGTCGCCCTTGGCCAACGGGCCGCTTGCCAGTGCGGCGGCTTCGGGTTCGAACATGAACAACACGTCCTTGTAGCCCGCGACCATGTAAGCCTCGCGCAGGTCCGCTTCGGCTTGGGCATTGCGGGCCATATCGGTGGAATGAAACTGCACCGGACGCCCTGAAAGTGCCCGGTCATAGGTCTGGCCTGTCTGCGCCTCTGCGCGTTCGCGCAACATCTGCAGAAATCGCGCGACAACCTCGATAAGGGTCAGCCGTTCATAGGCAATCTGGCGCTTTTCGCGCATGAGCGGCGTGCCCAGCACGGATTTGAGCGCCCGCATGAAGCGCCCTTCGCGCCCGTCGATCAGGGCTGCGTTGGCAACCGATCCATAGGTCGTCACCTTGCGGTCGTAGTCAAAGAACACCGATGTCGGCAACGTTTTCCGCCCCGGCTCGACCTCGATCAGGTAAGGGCGATCGCCAGCCATGATACCAGCGGCGGTGTTCGAGGTCCCAAAGTCGATCCCAAGCGTCGCCATCAATGACCCCATTTTCGATGCGGAAAGACGCGCCGTTTAGGCGATTCACGCCATCACTGCAAGTCTGGTTGGGAGAGGGCGCAATGACCTTGACCGAACCTACAGGCACTTTCGGCGTGGCAAAGGGAAGACCGAGCAACTCCTATGAAAAAGGGGATGGAGAGGTATTCCCGAACAAGAAGTGCCAAAAGAGCCCCGACATCAGACATTACACAGCAGGTTAGAGCAGTCGGTTGGCTCAACCTATGCTGCGATCAACTTTTTCCATGCCTCGGTGTTTTCCAACCTCAGTGATGAGACAATTGCATTTCGGTTCGTTTCATCACTGCATCGCTCAGCGGCAGGGCGAGCAGAAAGCTGATCAAAATCGAGGGTTCGACCATCGGTGACTTGTGCACCGATACACCGATGATCCGCCAAGCCGTCAACAGCGCTGCAAAAAAGTGTCCTACCGGCGCTGATGGTCTCGATAGCGACAAGCCCATAAGCTTCCCAACGTGAAGGCATGATGACAGCGTCGACCTTTCGGTAGGCCTCTACCGGATTGGATGCCATGCCAGCAAAATGAATGCGCGGATCGCCTTGTGCAAGCGCGCGCAGGGATGTTTCTTCTTCGCCTTCTCCGAATATTGTAAGCCGCAAGTTGGCATTGTTGCTCTTGCGAAAGGCCTCAATCAGCAGATCAAAACCCTTTTGCCGGTCCAGACGTCCGATTGCTCCAAAATGCCTTAGATCGCCGCTCGCAGCAGGAAGCTTAAGAAATGCGCCTAGATCAGTATATGACCGCACGAGTGACAGCTTGTGGTCGGCAACAAGTGCATCATCGCGCATCCATTGACGCTGCCCATCGCTTACGGCGACGATCCTGTCAAAGAGCCCAAAACCTAGCCGAAGCAGGCTTTTGAAACGGCGTTCTTTTGCGACATTGTACTCCATAAAGGCGCGGGTATAGCTGTGCTCAACATGAATGAGTTTTGTTTGAGGATGAAAAAGACGCAAGGCCAACAGCGCCGGCAGCGTCCGCCAACTGATGGATAGATGCGATACAATCACGTCCGCATCAAAGCCTTTGAAAGCGACCTTTCCACGTGCAACCTGCCTCATGACGTGCGTGGCTTCCTTTGCCAGCTCGGGCGACGTCACAACATGATCAATTACGCGCATTACTCCGCCTGCGGTGGTATCGTCGATCAAGTGAACAACGCGCTGTTTTTCTGGCCGAACCATCACACCCGTCCTAGCCTAAGGGCGGAAAGCCCGTGCAATGTCTTTTGTCCCAGCGCCCTAAGCGCCAGAACCGCGGCATATGTTTCCACCGATTTCCATGGCTCTTCGATAAATGTCCACTTCGATGCGGCAAACCATCGGTCAGACCAGATACGTGCCTTGTCGCAGTCAAGGTCACTTACAGCACGTCTGCAAAGGTACCGCATCTGGTATGCGCGCGCTATTGGCGCATGTTTCGCAAAGAAGTCAGGGGCAATGGGCGTCAGTTTAGCCACCATTCGCTCCCACGCCGCCAGTTGCTTGTCTGTGCTTGCTGACAGCCCGCCCTGATTGATCCGGTAACGGGTCAGTCGTCCCTTTATGCCTTCAAATCTCCAGCTGGTGGTCAAAGCGATCCGAAGCCAACATTCGATATCCTCGGACTGTCGGAAAGTTTCGTCAAAATACCAGTCACGCTTGCTTTCATATCTTGGCCTATAGGCGATGTCTGCAAACACTTCAGCACGGATAACAGGGGCAGAGCCGTTGCCTACGGGATTGCGCTTTAGAATATGCACCGCGTCGACCCCCTGCAGGCGGGGCTGCTGTGCCCTTTTGATCGGACGTCCATTCTCATGCATCAGCTGGGAACCGGCGTAACTGACACCAATGGATGGATCTGCTTCAAGATGTCTGACGTGTGCCTCAAGTTTATGATGATCCCAAAGGTCATCGGCATCACAAAAGCCGATATATGCGCCTTTCGCGTGGGCGATCCCTGTGTTGCGCGCGCCCGCAAGGCCGCGGTTTGGCTGCCGCACGATACGTAACCTTGGATTTTCGGCAAAGCTTTGTGCGATTTGGAGGGTTTCATCCGATGACCCATCGTCGACAACGATGATTTCGAAATGCTGATAGGTCTGAACCAGAAGGGACCTGAGCGTTTCGGCAAGCGTGTTTGCGACGTTAAAGGCAGGGACAACGATGGTGGCAAGTTTCATGGCAAGTTCTCTTTCAAATTAGGAAAATAGGGCCCGCGCAACGCGGCGGGGCATCAGCGTGTTGGCGAAGGCACCCAATACAGTCAGCGCACCCCGTCGCGGCGGGGTCATAAAACCCCGAGGACTTTGCGCCAGCCCCGCAAGCGCAAATTTGAGTGTCAGAAATTTCCCATGACCCATGCGCAGCGCGCGTCGGGCAAGATAACGCTGGTGGATCGCATTGGCTTGACGCGTTGGCTTGGCCCCAAAACGTTTGGCGGTTGCAATTGCGAGCCTGCGCCCGGCTTCCATTGCCTTAAGGTTTGCCGACAATCCTGTCGGGCTGGCACGATACCAGACTTGCTGTGACTTACGCCCCAAGATCACACCACCCTGTCCGACGATGCGGATGAGCCACTCAAGGTCTTCGTTGTGAACCACGGCCTCATCGAAGGAACCATAGCGCTGCAAGCTGGACCGGCGAATGCTCAGGTTCGACATCGTGCAAACCGGGTTTTCACCAAGCAGATCATTGATCGAAAGCGCCTTGTCTGGAACTGTTGAAAACACGCGAGCGTCTGATGGATTGTTGTCAAAGAACGCAATCTGGCCAAAAGTTCCATCGCAGTGCGTGGTTTGAAAGAAAGCATCAACCTCTGCCAGCTTGGTCGTTGACCAAAGATCATCAGCATCACAGAAGGATATGATTGACCCTTGCGCGACAAGTTCGGCCCCAAAGTTACGTGCCGCGCTTGGCCCCTTGCCCGGGTTTTCAACCAGTTTGATCCGGTCGTCGTTCTTTGCAGCGTCGAGGATGCGCAGACGTGTGTCATCTGTCGATCCGTCATCGACACAGATCACCTCCCAATCCGAAACGGTTTGCAGACGAATACTCTCAAGGGTCTCGGAAAGTGTGTCTGCGGCGTTGAAACACGGAATGATGACAGAGAATTTCGGCATATCAGGCCCCTTGTTGCGTTGGGCCGATGTTGGCCAGAATCGTAGGAAGCGAAGCAATGGCCATCAAGATGAAGCTGGTGATGGCGTAGCCAGTTGCGACGGCCTGTAATCCATATGGTGACAAAATGACCGTGCTGAGGGACAGCCCCAGTGTAATTCCCACGGTGTTGAGAAGTTCGACTTGCGGTCGCCCTTCGCTCCGCAACCAACCAGCGGCGGCAGACCACATCGTCGTTGGAATGGCGACAAGGCATAGGACAGCGACGATACCGGCGACATCGTCCCAACCTGACCCGAAAAGGATCGGGACATAATAAGGCGCGAGCGCTGATTGCATCACGACAACCGGTGTGATCAGCGCAAGACCCAAGAGCATACTTTGCCGCAATGCTGCGACCTTGTTTCCGGCTTGACTGAGGTGAGGGAAAAGCACGGTCGAGAATGCCGTTGAAAACGCATTTGATAGGCTCAAGCCTGCATTAAACGCCATAAAATACAGGCCAAGTGCTTCTGCCCCCATCAGCGCGCCGACGATGATCTTATCTGCCTGCAGGCGCAGCGCTTTGACGACTTCAACACCGAGAACGGCCCAGCCAAACGTCACGAAAGGCATGAGCGGGGCGCAACTTGTGTTGCTGTCACGTTGCCAAGGGTGAAGCCTGCGCATCGCAATTAGCCAAATTGGCGCGGCCAGGAGCTTCGGCAGAACCAACGCAATGGCGCTGGGCCAGATCACGACAAGGACAACAGACATCAGGTTGGCTCCCACAATCTGTGCCCCCGAAATACCGGCCGTCGCGCGCAGCTTGCCTGCTCTCATGGCGAGTGCGGCCTGCACCAAGCCTGCGGGCATGAACAAGTACTCTGCAGCCAAGACAACGATGAGGGCGAATAGCATCGCGCTACTACCCCATGCGAAAATGATCGCGCCTATCGCCGTTTGCAGGACGAACAAGGCAATGCACCACGCCCAGAAAATCCGGTGCGCTGTGGCGCAGACCGACGAAAGATCCCTGTCCTTGGCTGCGATGATCCTTTGGCCTACGCCATTTTCTGTCACGGCCTTCAAGACGTCCCCAGCTGCAAATGCGGCAGCGGCCATGCCGATTTCTGCCAACTCCAACGTGCGTGCGACGGCGATAACCACGAGCAAGCGCGACGCTTTTGCCGCAACTTCAGAGGCGCCGTAAGCGATCAGGTTCTGTGCAAGTGTTTTCGTGGTCCAGGTCATGACGTGGGCTTTCCGTTGGTTGCCCTTCCTTAGACCGCACTTTGCCACCTTGTCGCTGTCCTGTTAGGCGAGGCTGAAGGCGCAAAAGCAAACACCGCTATCCGTTTGGGTAGGCCCGCTTTCTGATTGCCTGATGGACCGCTGTTCGCTGTTATCGTAACAAGGTGGCAGAATTTCATTAGTGGAGGGCGAAATGCCCAACCGATCTCGCTTTGGCATCCTTTTGTCCGCAATCCTCGCGGCTGGCTGCACCAGTTATGATGTACCCGACAATCTAGAGGGCATCGAAGTGGGAGAAGGTTATCAGGCGCAATATCGCGATATCGATGTTGCACGCGGTGACGCATCATTCCTGAGGTCGGCGGCAATCAACGCCAGCAAGTGCCTGCCTTTGCGTGGCGGATTGGATGCTGATGGCTTTGATGGCAAAGGCCGCGGCATCGCGGCCTTTGCGCTAGAGGGTGAGCGGCTGACGCGGAATGACCTTGTCGATATTCGCGTGGGAACTGACGAGACGTTCAATGGAAGTTTCGTCATCTCGCGCGACGGTACGCTCAAGCTTCCGTTTTTGCAGCCAATCCGCGCCCAAGGGCGCACCACAATCGAGATCGAAGACGACATCGCTCGCCAACTGCTGGACGATGCGTTCTATACAGAACGGCCAAGAATATCGGTCCGGGTTGCTGACTTTGCCTCTGTCACTGTCGGCGTGTTCGGCGCAGTCTTTGAGCCCCGGTCGGTTGAGATTGGTGGCGTATCTGGTGATCAGGTTGATGGCCGCAGACAAGATGCTCTGGGTGCCTCAAGCGAAGCCCGGAATCTGTCGGCCGCCTTGCGCGCGGCCGGTGGGGTGCGACCGGATGCTGATATTTCCGCGGTCGAAGTCCGGCGCGGCTCATCGCTTTTTCAACTTGATATGCGTGGTGTCTTTGAAGGGCGTAATGTCGTCGACATCATGCTTTTGACCGGTGACGAAATCCGTGTGCCCAGTCGCCAGTGTTTTCAAGAAAACCTGATGCGGCCTAGCCCGATCAGCCCGCCGGGGGTCAGCCTGTTCTTGTCCAACCTGACCCAACCGGCCACGAACAATGCATCCTCAGCCATTGGCCGCAGCGTACGCGAAGTCCCATATGGCACGCGTTATATCCAAGCCGTGGTGGACAGCAATTGTGTTGGCGGGGCCCGCAGCACAAGCGCCGACCGTTCGTCTGTTCTGTTTTCGCGCAACCCGATCACAGACGTGTCGGTGGTGATTGAACGTGATATCGAGGATTTGTTGCGCCGCGCGGATCGCGACGATTTCGACCCGTATTTGCTGCCGGGCGATGCCTTGGCATGCTACGACAGCACCATCACAAACGTGACTGAAATTGGCCGGGTGATCGGTATCGTTGGTGCGGCGGCTTTTCTGGGTCAGTGAACCCTAAAGGCTTGCTTTGGTGGTGAGCCAAACAGATTCGATTGCGCCAATAGTTAACCTGACACTATCGGGCTGACCAGAGTCCGCGGCATTCTCGACCGCGATAAGTGCATCGCGATATTGGGTTGCCCCAAAAACAGCTGCACTTCCAGCGATCTTGTGGCAACGAACCGCGATTTCCGGCAAGTCCTGTAGGTCGTCTAATTGTAGCCAGCGATTCAAATTTTCGGCCTCTACCATGAAGCTGCCCCTTAGTTTGTCGAAGGCTGCGGCTCCCAGCACCTCGCGCATTTCGTTCTGATGTTCGCTCTCCACCGGACTACCTTCAGGCGCACGCAATTTCGCCACCAGAGATCGGATCGCTTCTTGCAATGCGGCGCGCGACAATGGCTTCACCAAGACACCGTCCATGCCATCGGCAAGAAAAGCCGCTTGCTCTGACGCCATGGCATTCGCAGTCAGCGCAAGAATTGGCGTCTGGGCGTTTGGACTATTGCCATTGCGGATTTTGCGGGTTGCGGATCGACCATCCATAATGGGCATACTGATATCCATGAGGATCAAATCGAATGTTTCATGCTGAACCCGTGAAACTGCTGCGGCCCCATCGTAGACCTCTGCTGTTGTATGCCCCTCGGCTAGCAACATCTCACGGGCGACGGCACAGTTGATTTCGTTGTCTTCGGCAATCAAAATGCGCAGGCTCTCGATCATCTGGGGGGCTTTGGGTTTCGCCCGCTTCTGCACAACGGGGTGTGCCTTTTTCAAGTTGAGGCGTACTTCGAAAGTGCTGCCAACATGTGGCGCGCTTTCGACGTCAATCTCGCCGCCCATGGCCTTCACTGATCTTCTGACAATACCCAACCCCAAACCGGTACCACCAACGTTTCTATCGTAGGCTACACTGCCAGTGACAAAATCATCAAAGATTCGAGTTTTCAGCTCGCCCGCAATTCCAATGCCTGTATCACTCACGCGAAATATAAAATCAGCGCTGCCTTCGGTCATATTTTCGGTTTCCAATGTAATGGAAACACAGCCTTCATTTGTAAATTTGACGGCGTTCCCGACCAAATTCATGAGCACATGCTGAAGCGCGTCAGGATCACAAAGCACCCAATTGCTGGGCGGCCCCAACCAATCCCATTCAATTGTTGTGTTGTTCTTTGCCGCCATCCCGCTTTGATTATCGACAATCGACTGCACGAATGACGCCAAATTCATCGGGATCTCGCGCATTTTGGTGTACCCGACATCATAGCGCGACAGATCAAGAACATCCGTCACATGCTTGCGGAGCAGTTCACCGGATGTTTCCATATTCCTGATATATCGCATCTGCTGCGAATTCAGCTTTGTGTCTTGCATCAGCGTCAGATTGCCCAAAAAGCCGTTCAACGGCGTTCTGATTTCATGGCTCATGATTGTAAGAAACTCGGACTTCAGCCTATCTGCCGCTAGTGCCTGATCACGCGCTTCGATCAGTTCTTTCTCGGCGGCGACACGTATCGAGATATCGCGCAAGAAGGCGATAAAGATTTTGCCCGTTTCTGTTTCAGCGCTTTGGATAGCCAATTCGACGGGGAACAATCTGCCACTACTATGCTTTGCTTCCAGCTGAACTCGACCTTTGCCAACGACACGTTTCTCTCCGCCGGCCTTCATACGCGCCATACCGGCATCATGTGCTTCGATCATATGATCCGGTACAATAAGCGGACCGAGCGCTTTACCGATGACGTCTTCGGCAGCATGCCCGAAAATCTTCTCAGCGGCGGCATTGAAGGCAAGGATATTGCCGTCTTCATTTGCCACGATGACCCCATCCAGAGAGGTTTGAATAACAGTATCCATCCGCGCGGCGGTTTCCGCGGTTTCTCTTTGCTGTCTCGTTTTCTGTATGTTGAGGCGCCGCAAGTAGTACACGGTCAGCCCAAGCGCCAAGACGAGCAAAATAACTGCAACCGCAAGCTTAACAAGCGTCTGCGCAAAGTCGCTACGGCGTTGATCAGCGGCAGCGGCAAAGGAATCCAATGACGAATTTGCCAAACGGCGCACTGCAGCACGGGGCACATCCGAGTTCTCGATGATACTCGGCAAGGCCGCATTCAAAGCGGGGTCGTCGGCGTCTATGAATTGCACGGTGGTATCAAGGAACCTGCGCACCGCTGCCAATGCCTGTGAATAGGCCTCATTTTCAAGCAACGACCGGTAGACCGACGCGTTCTCCAATGTGTTGATCCTACTGTAGAATACGTCAAATCGTTGACGCACCATCGCAAGGTCTGCAGCCGATCCGTCACCGGTTACATGCAGCTGTTGGGAGAATTCCAGAAATTCAACTTCTGACTGGGCCAGCGTCCACTGGACGTTATCAGATCGCGCAGATTCGAGCTGGCGCAAGTCTTGAACCACAGAGACGGCAAGAAAACTAAAACCGATCAAAATGGCAAGAACCGCCAGCGCAAGATATGCGCGACGGATCCATCGCCTATTTGTTCGGGACGTTTTCAAACGCTCATCCTATTTGCCATTACAAGAGGCTTACTCGACTACTTCGATCCGGTCGAGTTGCCAAATACTGCGCGAATATATGACTTCTGACCGGTAGGCCGCACTGCTGTCATATGGGTAGACGACCCACAGTGGCCCCTTATCGCGCAGCGACATTGTCGCGTCGTTCAGCTTGTACGCGATGATCGGGCCACCCGCGACCGCATCAGAGACGGGGATTTCAACGGTATAGTCGTTGATTGCAGTGGCCAACAGCGTGCCTTGGGTGACGCCTATTGAGTCCATCAGCACATCTAATGCAACGCCTTGAAAAACTTGCTTACCCTCTGTCCAGATGGTGGCTGTTTCAATGACCGTGGCATCCAGTTCCATCAGCATCGCCAGATCGAAAACCACGGGATCTTTGTCGACCGTTCCGGTTATAGTCAACACCACCTCACCAGTCGGAACGGAGGCAGACTGCGCGGATGCGGTCGGCGCGACGAGGATGGCAAGGGTTGTCCAAAGCGCAAGAGCGCGAAAATAAGAAAGCATGTGATTGCTCCAAATATGAGTGCTGGAAACCAATGACATGATGCTTGCCGAAATTCACGGGCGTATAAGAGTAGCCACCTATCCATTCGGATAGGTGGCCCTAGATCACGCCGCCTGCTGCAATCCGGCTTGAAGCCCGTTCAGAAACTCTGCGTATTCTCCCGACAGTTCGGCGCGGTCCAATGCGAATTGCGTTGTCGCCTGCACAAAGCCCTGCACAGACCCACAATCAAACCGCTGCCCCGCAAAGCGAAAACCACAAACGCCCGCATCCGCCACATCCGCGTTGATGGCATCCGTGAGTTGCAGTTCACCACCAGCACCCGGGCCTTGAACGGCCAAGCGATCAAAAATTGACGGCTGAAGAATATAGCGCCCAATCACTGCCAGCGTTGACGGTGCCACTTCCGGGCGTGGTTTTTCGACCATCCCCCGCGCCTTTGCGATCTTGCCATTTTCACTATCGACATCAAGCACCCCATACGACGAAGTTTTGGCGCGCGGCACATTCATTGTCGCAACCATATGACCGCCGGTTTGTGCGTGCGCTTCAACCATTTGTGCAAGCGCACCGCGTGGCGCGCGAATAACATCATCTGGCAATAGTACGGCGAAAGGTTCATCCCCTACCGCGCGTCTGGCCAGCTTGACGGCATGCCCCAAACCGCGCGGTTGATCCTGACGCACGAAGGACAAAGTCCCCTCCGGCATCCGCGTTTGCTCAAGCGTTGCCAAGGCGTCCTTCTTGCCGTTCTTAGCAAGGCGCTGTTCAAGTGCAGCGGCCGTGTCAAAATAGTCTTCCAGCGCGCCTTTGCCTGCAGCAGTGACGAATATGAACTCTTCGATCCCGGCTTGGCGCGCTTCGTCCACAGCGTATTGGATCAATGGGCGGTCGACCAGCGGCAGCATCTCTTTGGGGACAGATTTCGTTGCAGGCAGAAAACGGGTGCCAAGACCGGCAACAGGGAAGACAGCTTTGCGGATATGGGTCATAGGATTGTCCATTAAAAACAGTTTATTAGTAAGCACCACGGCCGGAAATGACGGCACGAAATGTTAGAAGAATGAGGATGAGGTCAAGCATGATAGTTCTTGAGCGCGCATAGATCAGGTCCATTTCGACCATCTTGTCAAAGCTGACATTTGCCCGACCGGAAACTTGCCAGATGCCGGTGATACCAGGCTTCACTGCCAACCGGCCAAGTGCACGTGCGGGGTAAAGTGCGACTTCGCGAGGGAGTGCTGGCCGCGGCCCGACAATCGACATTTCGCCGCGCAAGACATTGATGATCTGTGGCAGCTCATCTATCGAAGTGCGCCTGATGAAACGCCCAACATAAGTAACCCGTGGATCGTTCCGTGCTTTGAAACATACGCCTTCGCGATCGGAGTCGCCCAAAACGGCGGACAGCCGAGCCTCTGCGTCGACATGCATCGAACGGAACTTGAGCATCGGAAACGTTTGTCCGTCCTTGCCCACGCGGGTTTGCCGGAAAAGCACCGAACCACCGGAGTCCAGTTTGATCGCCATGGCCGCTCCGAGCAGGACGGGCGACAATACAATCAACGCTGTAGTTGCAATGGCAATGTCCATTGCGCGGTTTGCCATTTGCTGCGCGGTCGTTTGGCGCATCGCACACCATGCAGCACGCGCAAGAAAAGTGATGTTGCCTACCAGATAGCGCTTACACATCCGCTTGGGTTCCATGGCCAGTCGCCAGATCCATTCCAACTTGGCCCGACGCACGAGTTTTGGCGCACGCATGACATTCCCTGCCAGAAAATCGAGCGCGGCACCGACGCCCAAGCACAATTGTGCATTCAATTGATCGGCATGGCGGTCGATCCAGAGTTCTTGCATTGGAACGCCAAGCGCAACGATGACAATATCCGCGCCGCTGCGGTTGATGTCCGCAATCACCGCGTCATTGTCACGCGCGCCTTCGAAACCGTCGCATGTTCCGGCAATCCTGAGATGGCGGATCATAGTCTGAAGTTTTGCGGCGGCCGCGTCTGCCGTGCCGGGCTTTCCGCCAAAGAGGTAGACAGATTTCCCCTGATCGGCTGCCGTTGCCAGCAATGCAGGTGTCAGATCTGTCCCGTTCAGGTTTTCGGTCAACTTGTCGCCTGTCATATGACCGGCAAGCGATACGCCAATGCCGTCTGGCAGCAGCATATCGGCACGGCGCACGGCATCAGCATACTGGCGGTCTTTCGACATGATGTTGCAGCAATGTGCATTCATAAAAAATGCATGGCGGCGGCCAGGTGCGAGCAGTGCTGACACTGCGGTCAACTGGTCGGCGTCAGCCAGGGTCAAGCCAAGGCTTGGCAAAAAGGCTGTGCTGATACCAGATTCAATTTTTGGTCGCTGCGCAGCTTGAAGGTCAAAAGTTGCATGTTTCATTTCGGTCGTCCCAAACTTGGTTGCGTTGGCGTCAAGCTGTGGGAAGCGCTGAAACTTCTCAACGAAGCGACCGGACAGGTCTGCGGGTCAGAAGAAGCTGAAATGGCACTTGTGGGGATCGATTGCGTCAAATTTGAAAGGCCTATACCCATTAGGGTAGTGGTCCTCACCCTATTGGCTGGTGACGTGGACGGAAAAATCAGTGCATAAAGAAATTGTAGGCACGCTATTGGAAAAGGAAGAGATGTTGCGGGTACTAATTGCGGATGATCATGACCTGCTGCGGGATACGCTCGTGCTATTTCTTGAAAGCGGAAACGGTATCAAGGCAGAGGCCGTCGGCACCTTGGACGAGGCGCACAAGCGTATCATGGTAGACGAACCCTATGATCTCATTCTCCTGGACTACAACATGCCGGGCATGAATGGTCTCAATGGCTTGTCCGAAACACTTGCCATGGAAGGCGGCCAAAGGGTCGCTTTGATCTCTGGTGAGGCAAAGCGCGAAATCGCCGAGCAAGCACTTGAGGCAGGCGCCGCAGGCTTCGTGCCAAAGACACTTGCTGCGAAGTCGATGATCAATGCAGTGCGCTTCATGGCGATGGGAGAACAATACGCCCCCGTTGATTTTATGACCGCAGTCGAAGATACACCAAACAACACCTTGGCTGACAAGTTGTCCCAGCGCGAACTTGAGGTTCTCAAAGGGTTAACCGAAGGCAAGTCAAACAAGGAAATTGCCCGCGATCTCGACATCACAGAACCGACGGTCAAATTGCACATGAAGACGCTTTTCAGGAAAGTAGATGCGACCAACCGAACGCAGGCCGCAATGATCGCCCGTGAAGCCGGGTTGTTCTGAACTATCCATTCGAATAGGCGCGGTTGCCGTTTGCGTTCAGGTTCGCGCCTTTCGCGCGCAAGCATTAACGGTACCGAGGCGTTAATGACATTTGGCAAGGAGATGCCAAATGACAATCGCGACCCATCCACCACTCACAGCCCCGACCGCCAAGCTCACTCATGGGTGGCTACGGCGCATTGTCATGGGCGGCAAGATAGGCGACCTGGGACGGTTGCCGCGCTACCTCGCGTTTGCTTTTCTGGGTGCTGCGGCTATCTGGGGCCCGATCACCGGATATCTGAAGACCGCTCCGCTTTCCTACAAATCATACACATCGCTCATTCTGCCCGGTTCAGGCGCTTCTGCATCGATGAATTTAAATGGCATTGGTCAGGCTTCTTCATTTGCAAACTCGCCTTTTTCCAGCAACGCGGTTAGCCCGACCGAGACCTACAAGAGGTTGCTGAATGCAGACCGTATATTGGACGCCGCAGCAACAACATTGAACATTTCACGGGCGGAGTTGGGCAAACCACGTGTCAATCTTGTCGATCAAACCAGTCTTATTCACTTCGAAATGACCGGCACATCGCCGATCGAGGCGCAGAAGCGTGGCGATGCAATTCTGGACGCCTTCTTTGCTGAACTGGATGCGCTTCGCGTTGACGAACAACAAACCCGCGAAGATAGCGGTTTGGCTGCCATTGTTGACTACCGCCGGTCAGTCGCGACAACCCGTGATGACATAGAAAGGCTCCAATCAGAGACGAACCTGCTTTCCGTTGTGCAATATGATGCTCTGCTCGCGAAACAAACCGAGCTAGAATCCGATGTGCGTCGCCAGCAAGCGGCGACTCTCGAAATGAAGGGTGCGGTAACAACGCTTGAAACTAGTCTTGGCATCGATGCCAAGACTGCTGCGATTACACTCAAGCTATTTGCCGATGACCAATATCGTGAGCTTCTGGCACAAGTTGCCCAACATGCAGCGGTTCTCTCTGACGTATCGGCGCAGTTTGGTGCGCAGCATCCCAAGGTAATTGATGCGCATCGCGCGAAATCGCATTCAGAAGATGCTGTAACGGCTCGTGCGGTCCAGTTGACAGGTCTGGCCGAAGCGCAGTTGGGCGCACTTGATGTTGCTCCAGACGGTGTGCGCGCGGCACTTCTTGCGGATCTGGTCGAGATGGACGCAAAACGGACGGGTGCGAAAGAACAGCTGGCGGCCATGGCAGCGCAGCTCGATGAACAGGCGGCGCGACTTTCGCAAATGTCATCGGCTGCGGCACGCCTACAAGATTTGCAGCGGGATTTTTCGGTGGCCGAGGCTGTATTCGCGACGGCAATTGCGCGGGCCGAGACGACAAAATCTGACGTCTATGCTTCTTACCCGCTAGTTCAGATTCTCGAAAACCCGTCCCTGCCGGAAAATCCATCTTCGCCCAATCGCAAACTCGCGATTGCAGCAGGCGCGGTCGCAACCTTGATGATGCTATTTGGTTTGATCCTTGGTTGGACAAGATCTGCCATCATCGGAACCCTTATCAAGAAGACGACAACAGCAAGATGACCGCCCTCAATCCGGCAGAACGACTGATCTACCGCACGTTGGTTTACACTTGGCCCCTCTATGCCGTTGGTGCCCTTTATGTGGTTGGACCAGTGCTGGCCTGGCTGTTGGGTTGTTTGGCAGCGCTATCTCTTTATCTTGGGCCGGCGATGCGTCCGGACTTACGTTCTACAGGGTCGATCCCACCGGTCATCTGGGCGTGGTTCATCGGTATGTTCGTCATGCTTGTTGCATTATGGGTCGGACATTTGGACTGGGCGATGGGGCTAAAGCAGACCATTAAATCCTCTATTGGATGGGCGAAGGGATGGGCCCTTATGGCACTGTTTCCGCTTGCGGGCGCCGTTTTGCCAATCAGACGCGAGGTTCTGATCAGGGGGCAATGTGTCATCGGACTAGGCACACTGGTTCTGGCACCAGTTCTCATAATCGCGCCTTACATCGGGCTTCCGGAAAGGATCTTTACCTCGCCACTTAAGGCGATCGGGGGTCCGGGACCGGAATATTTCAGCGTCTATTTCTTTACATTCGACCCGGCAAGCTGGACGCCACGTTGGCAATTCTATGCACCATGGTCACCCTTTGCTGCACTGCTAGGGGTGGTCATGGTCCTCTTCGCCCTCGAAGAACAGTCCCTTAAATGGAAGTCAATCGGGATTGCGGCTGGCACACTGATGATCCTCGCATCAAAGTCTCGCATGGGCTTGGTCGGTCTTGTCGCGTGCACAATAGGGCCGCGCATGATGCCCCTCATTTTGCGGGGATGGATGTGGCAGGTGGTAGCTGGCCTCACTGCATCGCTGGCGGTTCTTGGCCCTACACTGGTAAGTGCCGGGGCCGATGCTGTTGCTGCCTTCAAGGGCGCGCGCGCTGACAGCACCCGTGTACGCGAAACATTGCAAAGAATTGCAGGGGAACGTTGGATCAACGAAGCATTCTGGTTCGGGCATGCACGTGTCCAACCTGGATCACATGCGGTTGAGTATATGCCGATCGGCAGCCACCACACTTGGTGGGGCTTGCTGTTTGTCAAAGGTGTCGTGGGGTTTCTGGCGTTGCTTGTACCATTCGTTTGGCAGACCTGCCTAGCTCTGATCGATGCGGCCAAAGGGCCAAGAGGGCGTTTGCCGCTAGGGATCATGATGACGTTGACGTTGCTTTCATTTGGTGAAAACGTCGAGATTGAAGCGTACTTGCTTTGGCCTGGGCTTGTGGTGTTGGGGATTCACGCGCGGGAGTTAGGGCCCTAGTTAACGTGACCCCGGTGTCTGACGTCCACGTTTATGAACCATAGATCCGGATGGTTGGGTTCTGATTACCACCAACCTATCGTTTTCAAACGGTGCATTTCCATCAGACAATATCCGGCCTCCGCTCCTTCCCCCCGATGTAAAGGGGAAGGCCCTTCGATTTGAGATCGGTATCCACACGATGCCTTTTTCGGTGGCCAGCCGCTTTGGCACCCGCAAGCTACACACCGACTCTGATGAAATGCTGTTCAGTGCGACACAGCCTTGCCTGCTCAACGGCATTCCTGATCTGGCGCACCGTCCAGACCTCGCGGATCGCGCAATCGACGTCACGCTGCCGGTCATTACAGCGGCTATGCATTACTGCTATTCGCTGCGCCTGCAAAATCAAGCAACTGGCTAATTCACAGAGTGCGGGACAAAGCGTTCTTTCGCAGCGCGATGCATCGGTGCAGACCATGCGAGCACTAGATGTCGTCTGGAAGGTTTATAAAATCTCTAGGAGCACTCCCGTTATCGTGCTTAGCTCTTCTCAGTTTGTTCGGAAGTTCAAAACACAAAGGGGTTCACAGCATGCAGGTAATTGATTGGGATGCGATGTCTGCACCCTGGCTAAAGTCCGAGAGGGGCCTTGAGGCGGCGCACCAGACTGTTCTGGATGGCCTGATGCATCGTGCAGGACTTGAGACTGGTCAGAGGGTCCTTGACATCGGATGTGGGACAGGTGCCAGCCTTCTGGCTGCGGCTGAGGTTGTTGGAATGACCGGCCAAGTGACAGGCGTAGATATTGCCCCACCGTTGGCGGCTCGCGCACGAGATCGAGCCCCTGAAACGGTCGATGTCCTTGTAGGGGACGCGGGCACGCTCGAACATGACCGGGCGTTTGATGCGGCGATTTCACTGTTTGGCACGATGTTCTTCACGGATACTCCGGCAGCATTCGCAACTATCCGAAAAGCGTTGAAGCCCGGAGCCAAGTTCGTCTTCTCTGCATGGGGCTCTCCGCCACGAAACCCATGGTTTGGTATTCCGCGTTCTTCGGTAGAGGCACATGTTGGTGAACTTCCAAAACCCGACCCGACAGCGCCAGGTCCGTTTCGCTTCGCCGATGCACAGGCCATCGTCGAGGCACTTTCGTCTGTTGGCTGGGATGTGAGTGTTGACAGCGAAGCACTACTATTGCGGACGGGACAAGACTCAAATGGCCTGGCCGAGATGCACCTCAACATTGCTGAAGCGTTGATGCTGGCAAATCATGATCTGTCTCAGAACGACCGGGACGCAATCCGAGAGAACCTCCGAGTCGGCTTTAGTAATCACCAGGGCGAAGACGGTGTCCAAGTTCCTGCGGAGGTCCATTTCTTCACTGCGATCGCGGTCGACTGATCACCTTTCTTGCTGAGTCCTCAAGTTAACGGCGAAGCGCCCACCTTGATTTTGAGCTCCATGCTGCAGGCTGGGGGGATAGTGTCCAAAACTTGTGCTGGATGGTGGTGCTCACGTCATTGCTGCAACTCGGTTGATTTGGGCTCTCAGCCGCCGTTAGATCGGTCGCAGCATTTTGCCTGTCAGGTACCGCCACCGCCGTAAGGATCGGCCCAAACCTGCCGTTCACGCAAGCTCTCGACGCTGCAGCGCAGCTTCCCAGAAGCAGACATAGAGCTGCCAGTTCAGCGAAGGCGCTCTGGCGCGGCATCCGCAATCTCAGTTCGCCGCTGTCATTCCGACCATCATAAGATTTGTTGCAAATAAGACTCGAATTTGTGAGGGGTAGAATTGACTGAGTTCAGTTCAATTGCAGAATACGTGAATGTCGGTATGGTCGTGCCCATCGCTTTAGTACATTTCACCTTCGACGGGACTGTATTCCCTTAACTCGAAGGATATGAACGGCAGTGGGAAATAACAGTTTCCCACTTGCCGAAGCGATAACGCAGATAAGCGCGCACGCTCACTGGCCTAGGCCAAGCACAATGTGCCATATTTTCACCTCTTTAACTTACATCGAAAAACAGTTCGACACTCGTGGTTCACCTCGTGCGTTCCACATATCGGAGGCATTCGGTTCTAAGAGGATGTGCGATGGGCACCTGACACTAATATAAGTTCAGACTGTAGTCGGCAAGTAATTGCCTGATCAATTCGCGTTATTTGCTTTTCGTGCGTTTCTTGCACCCTGAGACGAAATCAGGACCCAAGCCGAGAAAGCCTTTTTGTCGACGTTGTTAGCCGTTCTCAAGCTGGTCACGCTAAGTCGCGCAATTTCGTACCAAGTCTCCGCATCGGCCTTGCTAAACCGAAGATTTGGATCGTAGTCAGCCTTGTGCCGATATTCCTGTAACTGTTGAAACGCATCTGCAAACTCGTGGATGCAAGCTGGAAATTCTACAGTGTTTGCTTGTTCGCATGCCTTCTTACAGATTCCATGGTTTAGACCACGGTAAACTTCCACCCATGCCTTGTTGGGCCGCTGACTTGGGGTTCTTCCGACCAAAGAGTTTGCACAAGTCCTAGCTAACGCATGAAACACAGCATAGTATGCTGAACTGATAGAACGGCGAATTTCGGATTGCGTCGGTCTTTTGGTCGTTGCCAACCGTTTCGCGACGGCAAGATGCCCGTCGGCAAGTTTAGCGTCAGGCATGCATGCCTGAGTTGATTTGTGGTGTAATCACCGGGAAGAATCCGGACCAATCAGAACCCAGAGCCTCGCGCACTTTTCCTGTCAAGCCAAAGTAACTTTTGGCCAACATTTCAGGGCGTTCTGTCGTTGTAATCAAGAGTTCGATCCGAATCTTGAGTTCATCTTGATCGACTTCGATTGAAGTCACTTCAATATTTGATGCATCATCAAGGTCAAATTTCGTCCGAATTACTGCTAAAATTTCGTCAGCCACAACCTTGTCCAACTTAGTTGGTGCAGTCATCACTTTCTCTCCCATTGGTAACGCCATGTTCATCCGACGTTTGTCGAAACACTATACACAGCTTTCGATGGTGTACACCGTATATGTAGGCTCATTGTGTCGCATTCAAGGCAAACGAGGGTAACGCGGAGTCAGATGTGATCACGAATTGGTTAAATTAGTATGAATGCTTTGCAATTTGGACTGGTTGACCAAACGTAACACAAAAGGCACAACAAACTCAGCATATCGCTAACAATTCCTGCCACCCCATACTCTATCCTGAGCAAAGTTGCTCAACTCAAAAATCATGATTTGTAAAATAAATCAAATAGATGGCCCCGTGGTTCAGCTGGATAGAGCAGCCTCCTCCTAAGCAAGGGCTTTGCCAGTGGTTTATAGATGACCGCTTGTCCCGTTCAACCGACTGGGTCTCGCAACTGCAGCGAAGGTCCCCAATCGGCCCTCTCAACCCTTTTCGCCCTTACTCTGTAGCACCGGCTCGCTGGGTGCAAACGCGCAAAGCACCCGTTGGAGCGTTAGTGTGTTGTTTTATTTTTATATTTCTTGGTAGCAGGAGCACGCAACTGACATTCCTGTCCGGCGGGTCGGCCGGCACTGACCTGACGCAAATCATCGGTTGGGGCGAACCGGCCCCCGACCTTGGGCCCGGTCCCGACCCAGACCCACAGCCCGGCAGCAACGATGACATCTTTATCATCGACAGCAGCTTTGTCAGAAACTGGACCGTGTCCCGCAGCAAGGTCGAAGACACAGACGGCGGCAACGACACTGATGCCCTTGATATCGCCTTCCTGTCGCGCGTCGATGGTGCGTTGACCTTGACGGAAGACTGGTTCGCTTGACGCGTTTGGCAGCAAGCCAAAGGACAAGAAACGCCTAAAAAAGCGTCACGAAAAGCCGGTATCGGGTTTTGTGTGAAACGCGTCAAAAGGGGTAATTGCCTCTGGACAAGTAGCTGTTAAATCCCGCACCTTGTACGCCATCAACAAAGTTGTCTGGGAGGACAGTAATGAATAAATTTTTGACAGCCGCCTGCGTGGCTGCATTCGCCTTGGCACCCGGTCTTGCGTCGGCTGCCTGTGACGACGGTGAAATCGTGATCAAGTTCAGCCACGTCACGAACACGGACAAACACCCCAAAGGTATCGCCGCCACGTTGCTAGAACAGCGCGTCAACGACGAGATGAACGGCACCGCCTGTATGGAGGTATTCCCCAACTCGACACTCTACACAGATGAAAAAGCGCTCGAAGCCCTGCTTGCCGGTGAAATCCAGTTGGCCGCACCGTCGCTGTCCCTGTTTGAACCCTTCACCAAGCAATTCCGCCTTTTCGATTTGCCCTTCATGTTCAAGGACATTGCCGCCGTTGACGCATTTCAGGCGTCCGAGACCGGGCAGGCCCTGAAGGATTCCATGCAGCGCCGTGGTTTGCAGGGCTTGCAGTTCTGGCACAACGGGATGAAGCAGATGTCGGCCAATGTGCCGCTGGTTGCACCGACTGACGCAAACGGCCTGAAATTCCGCGTACAGCCTTCCGATGTGCTGGTTGCCCAGATGGAAGCCATCGGTGGTGCGCCACAGAAAATGGCCTTTGCCGAAGTTTACGGCGCGTTGCAGCAGGGTGTTGTCGACGGGCAGGAAAACACGTGGTCCAACATCTTTGGCCGCAAGTTTTTCGAAGTACAGGACGGCGTGACCGAAACCAACCACGGCATCATCGACTATCTGGTCGTGACCAACGTGGACTGGCTTGAAGGTCTGGACGCCGATGTGCGCGACCAGTTCCTGACCATTCTGGAAGAAGTGACCACACTGCGGAACGCGGAATCCACAGCCGTGAACGAAGAAGCCAAGCAAAGCATTATTGCAGCTGGCGGCGTCGTGCGCACACTTGATGCGGACCAGCGTGCAGCATGGGTCGAAGCCATGAAACCCGTCTGGGCACAGTTCGAAGGCGACGTCGGCGCAGACAACATCGCAGCCGCACAATCGTTCAATAACTAAAGCAAAACGGGCCTCGCGGAAACGCGGGGCCCATTCCATGGGGGGGACGCGATGCATCACGACAGTTCATTCATAGATACGATCGAAGAAACACTGATCGCCGCAATCCTTGGCATCATGACATTGATCACCTTTGCCAATGTCGTCACCCGATATGTATTCAATTTCAATATCTTATGGGCGCTGGAAGTCACCGTTTTCCTGTTTGCCTGGCTTGTCATTCTGGGTGCATCCTATGCGTTGAAGAAAAGCGCCCATCTGGGTGTGGACGCGATTATCAACGCGGTTTCGCCTGCGGCCCGCCGGACACTTGGCCTGATGGCGGGCGCGTCTGTCCTGTTGTTCAGCACCATGATGCTCAAGGGCGCATGGGATTTCTGGGCCCCCTTCGGCGAGATGAAAGCAACATCCGGTCGCTGGTTCCCAACAGGTCTGGAAGACGTGCGCGGGCGCGGTTGGCTGGAAACGACATCGACCCCGATTCCCGATTTCATGCGCTTTCTTGAACCCATCTTCAACGAAGGCGAAAGCTACGACAAAATGCCACGGCTGGTCCCCTATCTGGTGTTGCCGCTTGGGATGGGGCTGATGTTCCTGCGCGCCTGTCAGGCAATGTGGAAGCTCTGGACCGGCGAAATCACCACTGTGATCGTCAGCCACGAGGCCGAAGAAGACGTCAAAGAAGCCGCAGCTACATTGAGCAGGAACTAAATCATGGAAATCGTACTGCTTTTTACGCTGGTCATCGGCTTTATGTTGATCGGCGTGCCGATATCGATGTCACTTGGCCTGTCATCCATCCTGTTCCTGCTGTGGTTCTCGGATGCATCGCTGGCATCGGTTGCCGCAACCCTGTTTGAAGCATTTGAGGGTCACTTTACCCTTCTTGCCATTCCCTTCTTTATTCTGGCGTCCAGTTTCATGTCGACCGGTGGCGTGGCCAAACGGATCATCCGTTTTTCCATCGCCTGTGTGGGCCATTTGCGCGGCGGTCTGGCCATCGCCGGCGTCTTTGCCTGCATGATGTTCGCCGCCTTGTCCGGGTCCAGCCCGGCCACTGTGGTCGCCATCGGGACAATCGTGATCGCCGCCATGACGCAGGCTGGCTATACCAAGGATTTCGCCGCTGGCGTGATCTGTAACGCAGGCACACTTGGCATTTTGATACCGCCTTCCATCGTCATGGTTGTCTATGCCGCTGCGGTCGAGGTGTCGGTCGGGCGCATGTTCCTTGCGGGCGTGATCCCCGGCTTGATGGCCGGTTTCATGCTCATGGTCGCGATCTATGTGATGGCGCGGGTCAAGAACATGCCTGCCGGTGACTTTGCGGGCTTTGGCGAGATTTTCGAAAGCTTCGCCGATGCCTTCTGGGGCTTGCTTCTGATCATCATCATCATGGTCGGCATCTACGGTATTCCCGGCATCACCGGGGCAATCTTTACCCCGACCGAGGCAGCCGCCGTGGCATCTATGTATGCCTTCTTTGTGGCCTGCTTTATCTACAAGGACATGGGCCCCCTGCGCCGTGGCGAAGAACGGCTGCGGTTCTATCAAAACCCCAAATCGATCATCACCGCCTTTTTCCACAAGGACACGCAGCGCACCCTGTTCGAAGCAGGCAAACTGACGATCACGTTGATGTTCGTGATCGCCAATGCGCTGATCCTCAAGCATGTCCTGACCGATGAACAGATTCCGCAAAAGCTGACGGCGATCCTTCTGGATGCGGGCTTTGGGCCGATCATGTTCCTCGTCATTGTGAACATTATCCTGCTGATCGGCGGCCAATTCATGGAGCCGTCCGGCCTGCTGGTGATTGTTGCGCCGCTGGTGTTTCCCATCGCGATCGAGTTGGGGATCGACCCCATTCATCTTGGGATCATCATGGTGGTCAACATGGAAATCGGGATGATCACGCCGCCTGTGGGGCTGAACCTGTTTGTGACCTCTGGTGTCGCAGGCATGCCGATGATGCGGGTGGTCAAGGCGTCGCTGCCTTTCCTTGCCGTGCTGTTCGTTTTCCTGATTATGGTGACATACATTCCCGCGATTTCGACAACCTTGCCGAATGCTGTCATGGGGCCGGAACTGATCATCGACTGACGGGGATTAATCCTCGATAAAGCCGGTGATCAGGTTTTCGCGCATCAACCGTTGCTGCAACGACCCGCGCGGAATGGCGATGGCTGACAGGTAGTCGGTCATCACGGCATCGCGCGTACGCACCAGTTTCACCGCCTCTTCAGGACTGATCGCGGCAAAGCGCAGAGTGCCCCCCGCTCGCAACTGACACAGCCGGTCCTGATCCACAGCAGCGACAACCGCGATTTTCGGATAGCCCCCCGTTGTGCCATGATCTGCCAGCAACACAGTAGGCACGCCATCACCCGCAACCTGTACTGAACCGCGCAAAATCGGCTCTGACGGGATACCAAGAGCGTCTTTCAATTCCAGCTTTGGCCCGGCAAGCCGCACACCCATCCGGTCGTAAGCATCTGTCAGCGCCCAGGTCTCGCCCAGAAACGCATCCAGCGCGCTTTGCTGAAAAAACTGGTCCTGCGGGCCCATAACGACACGCATCGGCCCGTCCGTCCGGTCAAATTCGGGGCGGGCAATATCGCCAATCCGTGCGTCCTCGACCCGCGGGTTTTGCACATCGAACATATCCCCTGTCCGCACGCGGCCACCGCCCAGCCCGGACAGGGCATGTGTTGCCGTATGGCCCAGCCATTGCGGCACATCGACGTCGCCTGCAAAAGCCAGATAAGCCCAACTGCCGGACGTGCCGGGACGAATAGTCAGCTTTTCACCCGGCTGCGCGGTAAACACGCTCCACGCCAGTCCCTGCTGCGCGCCAAAGTCACCGCCCGCGAGCGCAAGACTGATCGGCCCTTCCAGACACTCCAGCACCAAGCCGCCCATCGATACCTCAATCGTGGTGGCCCCGGCAGGATTGCCCAGCGCCGTGTTGGCGGCAGCAAATGACAACCTGTCCATCGGGCCAGAGCCGGGCACGCCAAAGCGCAGATGTCCGGTACGGCCTGCATCCTGAAAGCTGACATGCGGCCCTGCGAAGGTTATGCGGAACTTAGCCATTTGCGCGCACCGCCTTTTCATAGCTGTCGCGATCGATCCGCGTAAAACGCACCGGATCGCCCACATCAAACAAGAATGGCCTTGCAGGATCATCGCGCAGTATTTCGGTGGGCGACCGCCCGATAATCCACCAGCCCGTCGGCATCGTGACCGTCGAAACCAGACATTGCGCGCCAGCAATCAGCACACTGCCCTTGGGCACGTCACGCACAGGCGCCTGTTTGCGCGGCAGATGAAGGGCTTCGGGAACACCTGTCATATAGGCATAGCCCGGTGCAAACCCATACATGACCACATGCAATTCGCCAGCCAAATGGGCATCGATCACAGCTTCCTCGCTCAGTCCGGTCTGGTCGGCAACGGTGGCCAGATCAGGGGCAAGGTCGGCATCAAAACACACCTGCACCTCGCGCAATGTCCCTTCGGTTGAGCCGGCGACCTCGGTGCCCAGCAATGCCTGCACGGCGGCCTGCATCGCCGCATGATCGGTCACAAGCGGATCAAACACGACCATCAGGTTTACAAAGGCTGGCACAACCTCGACCAGACCATGGGGCGGATGTTGCGCCAGCACACGGTCAAGGCGCAGGACCGCATCATGCACCTGAGGGGTCATGCTATCGCCAAAAGCGACCAGCAACCCGTTGTCAGACACAGGCTTGAAGTCAGGAAATCCCATAATCAGATCTTTATAAACGGTTGCGGCGTGCGGCCCGCATCGCTTAGCCGCTGGCGAATTTCACCGGCCATTGCCACGGCGGCGGGTCCGTCGCCATGCACACAGATCGAATGTGCGTCCAGCTTGATCGGATCACCGTCGATGACAGGCATCAGGCCACAGTCAAGAAACGCCAACAGCCTGTCCGCGGCCTCACCTGCGTCATGGATCATCGCCTTGGGATGGCTGCGCGGCACCAACTGTCCAGACGACAGGTACCCCCGGTCCGCAAAGATTTCCGAATAGACCTTGGCCCCGCCCGCCTTGGCCACTTTTTCCAACTGCGTGCCGGAAATCGCAAGAATAGCAAGATCAGGGTCAATCGCGCGGATCGCATCGAAAATCGCCTGCGCAACCTGAGTATCAGCGGCGGCGAGGTTGGCAAGCGCCCCGTGCGGTTTCACATAGGCCACCTTCACCGGCACCAAGGCCGCCACGCCCATCAGCGCACCGATTTGCGCCGCCACCATGCGCCCGATTTCATCGGGGGCCATCGGGATCACGCGGCGACCGAACCCTTCGCGATCATTATAACCCGGATGCGCGCCCACAGTCACACCATGCGCTGCCGCAAGCGCCAGCGTCCGATACATTGTCTGCGGGTCGCTAGCATGGCCGCCGCAGGCGATATTTGCACTGGTCACGATCTGTAGCATGGCCGCATCATCACCCATGGGCCAAGGGCCAAACCCTTCGCCCAGATCGGAATTCAGATCAATCGCCATAAGTGCCCCCGGTGTTTTCCGAACGTCATGATAGAAACATTTTACAGGGATGGAAGCGGCTACACTGATTAACTGGCCATAAGAAGTCTTATAATGCGTCAGGATTGTTGCCGTGCCCGCCAGAGTGTGAAGAGCCCTGCGCTAACAACAATTGCGGCCCCGATGGCGACATTCGGCCGCAGCGTTTCACCCAGCAGGAAAATGCCGATGCCGCTGGCAAAGACCATTTGCAGATAGGCAAAGGGCTGGACTGCGCTTGCCTCGGCCACTTCGTAGCATTTGATCAGCAACCAGTGTCCGGCTGCACCAGTGATGCACAGCGTGATCATCCATCCCCAATCGGGGCCGGTCATTGGTTCCCAATACCAGATCCCGATTGCGGTCATGATCACCGCACCCGTTGTCCCGGTCCAAAAGAAGGATGTCGTCGCGCTGTCCCTGCGCGCCGCATAGCGCGTCAGCAGCCCGTAAAGCGCAAACATGAAGGCAGAGAGCAGGGGAATGACCGCCGCAGGCGCAAAAACGGTCGTGCCCGGTTGCAGGATCACCAGCACGCCAACAAAGCCGATCCCGATGGCGACCCAACGACGCCATCCGACCTTTTCACCAAGGATTGGCCCTGACAGGGCCGCAATCAGCAACGGGTAGCAGGCAAAGATCGCATGGCTTTCCACCAGCCCCAGCAGCACAAAGCCGCTGACCATGACACAGATTTCCAAGGCCAGCAGCGCGCCGCGCAGGATTTGCAATAGCGGCTGTTGGGTCGCTGCCGCCGCCGTGATCGACCCGCTCTGCCTTTTGGCGATGCTGATCACGAAGGCTGCGAAGAACCAATAGCGGATCATCACCACCATGATGACGTTATAATTGAGCGATAAATGCCGCGAAATCGCGTCCTGCACCGCAAAGACAATGGTTGTGGCGATCATCAGGATGATGCCGAGCCGGGTGTTATTCTGCATCGGGCATCCATGCGCGGGTCATGTGGCGTTTGCGGCCATAGCCTTTGGTGCGCTCGACTGTAAAACCCGCATCGGACAATGATTGCCGGACATGCCCGGCCGCACTATAGGTTGCGGCGGTGCCACCGGGCTTGGTGTGCTTTCCCACCTCGTACAGCAGATCAGATTCCCACAGTTTTGGGTTTTTTGCAGGTGAAAAACCGTCAAGATACCATGCATCAGCCTTGCTGCCCCAAGCAGGTACCGTGTCACGCGCATCCCCGATGATCACCTGCAAGACCGGCCCGTCAGGCAGAGCGATTGCGCCGGAATCAGGCGTCCACTCTGCCAGCAGTTTCGCCGCAAGAGGCGCGAGCGTGGGGAAGTGGCTAAGCGCGCTTTGCATGTCTTGCCCTGCCATCGGGAATGCCTCAAACGATGTAAACAGCAGTGGTCCGGGGCGGCCCGCGTCGATCCACGCTTGCCAAGTCACCAGAAAATTCAGCCCTGTGCCGAAACCAAGTTCGGCCACATGAAAACCGGGTGTGAACCGCGCTGGCAGGTCATTGCCGCCAAGGAACACATGCGTCGTCTCCGCCAGCCCATCGTCGAGCGAGAAGTACGGGTCGTCGAAGGCCCTTGCAATCGGCACTCCGTCCCGCCAGTCGAGTTTTGCTGTCTGGTCTGCCATGCGTCCATGCCCTAGATGTCAGCGCATCTTTGGGCGGAAGGGCGCGGAATGGCAACGGCTGATGTGACGGTAATGGGTGCGGGCATCTTCGGACTATCTGTCGCTTATGCTTGCGCGCGGCGTGGGGCCCGGGTGCGCGTGGTTGATCCTAATGGTGTCGCCTACGGTGCCAGCGGCGGACTTGTTGGTGCCCTTGCCCCCCACGTGCCCGAAAACTGGAATGAAAAGAAAGCGTTTCAATTCGACAGCCTGATCATGGCTGCGGAATTCTGGGCGGACGTCGAAACGTTGACAGGGCAAAAGGTCGGCTATGCCCGGTCCGGCCGGTTGCAGCCGCTTGCTGACGGTCGCGCCGTGGAACTGGCACGCGCCCGTGCCGTGACCGCGCAAGAGCTTTGGCAGGGCAAAGCACTGTGGGAGGTCCAGCCCGCAGGAGAGGCCGCATGGATGCCCCCGTCGCCAACCGGACTGGTGGTGCGCGATACGCTGTCAGCCCTGATCCACCCGCGCCGCGCAACGCAGGCGCTGGCACGAGCAGTCGTGGCGCTGGGTGGTGAGGTGACAAAAGATGCACGGCCCGAAGGTCAGGTCGTCTGGGCGACCGGGTGGCAAGGGATCGCCGCATTGGGCGGCGCAGGCGTAAAAGGGCAGGCAGCATTGCTCCGTTATGCTGCGGCGGGGCAACCACAACTCTTTGCCGATGCGCTGCACATCATTCCGCACGGGGATGGCACCGTCGCCGTCGGGTCCACCTCAGAGCGTGACTTTGATGATCCGCTGAGCACAGATGCCGGTTTGGACGATGTGCTGGCGCGGGCCGTGGCAGCCTTTCCTGTGCTGGCAAACGCACCTGTGATTGAACGCTGGGCCGGCGTGCGGCCCCGCAGCCGCAGCCGCGCGCCGTATCTGGGGCGGCATCCCGAGTTAGAGGGGCAGTTCGTGGCGAATGGTGGCTTCAAGATCGGGTTCGGAATGGCCCCCAAGGTAGGGCAGGTCATGGCTGATCTGCTGCTGGAAGGGCGTGATGTTATTCCAGACGGGTTCAAAGCGCTGGCAGGCTAAGAAGTGGTCCGATCACGCCATTCAAGGCGCGTTTGAAATAAGAGTACCCAACCAATTAAAAGTTACGATACCTTTGACCTCTTAGTGATTTGGTGATCCCGCAAACGACCTGTTGGCCGACTGCCTATCACAACCAGCTGATTTTTGATTGCACCGGGACGCGAAAACGCGGTCTACAATGTCGGGTCAATTGACCACTTTTGAGAAGTATACCAGCCTATCAACAGTCCAATGTTGTGTCCCGTTCCCATTGCGTCAAATGTTGACAATATTGGGTCCACTCGCGATGTCTCAGGTTCAGGAAGGCGGTCGAAAACTCGTTCCCTATGGCGCTGACAAGTGTCTTGTCCCGTTCGAATGCGCGTAATGCATCGAGCATATTGAGCGGCAGTTTCCTGGCCCCGCGCACCTTGTGGCCTTCGGTGTACATATCGATGTCCAGACGCTTACCGGCGTCCAGTTTCCGTTCGATCCCGTCAAGACCCGAGGCGAGCACCACTGCCTGCAAGAGATAGGGGTTGGCCGCGCCATCGGCGAGGCGCAGTTCCATCCGGCCGCCATCGGGGATGCGCACCATATGGGTGCGGTTGTTGCCGCCGTAGGTCACCGATTGCGGTGACCAGGTGGACCCCGATAGCGTCGTCGGCGCATTGATCCGCTTGTAGCTGTTCACTGTGGGATTTGTGATGGCGCACATGCCCTGCCCGTGCGCCATCAGCCCGCCGAGGAAGTGATAGGCCACATCAGACAGGCCCATTTCGTCATCTCCATCAAAGACGCAGGTTTTACCGTCCGTTGTCCAAAGCGAGTGGTGGACGTGGCAGCCGTTCCCGGTGAGATGGCTGAAGGGCTTCGGCATGAAAGTCGCACGCAGCCCGTGCTTTTCCGCGATCTCCTTGACCATAAACTTGAAAAAGGCGTGCTGGTCCGCAGTTTGCAGACAGGGGCCAAAGTCCCAGTTAATCTCGAACTGGCCATTCGCGTCTTCGTGGTCATTTTGGTATGGGCCCCAGCCAAGTGCGATCATGGTCGAGCAGATCTCGGCAATAACCTCATACCGCCGCATCAGGGCGGATTGGTCATAGCAAGGCTTTTCCTGCGTATCGCGCGCGTCGGAAATGTCAGAGCCATCAGGATTGATCAGATGGAACTCCGGCTCAACGCCGGATTGCAGCATAAAGCCCAAGTCAGCGGCTTTGCTAACGAGGTTCTTTAGCACGATGCGCGGGGCTTGTTCGACAGGCTTGCCGTCCATCCATGGATCGCCCGCGACCCAGGCGAGTTCTGGTTTCCAAGGCAGTTGAATGACACTGCCAGGGTCAGGCATCACCAACAAATCGGGGTCTGCCGGTGTCATGTCCAGCCATGCAGCAAAGCCTGCAAAGCCCGCGCCGCCTTTTTGTACACCCGCGATAGCTTCGGTCGGAACAAGCTTCGCCCGTTGCACGCCAAATAGGTCGGTGAAGTTACACAGGAAGAACTTGACGCCCCTCTCGGCGGCCCATGCGGCTAGGTCAGTCATCAGAAATCTCCCTTTCGTCCAGGTATCCAGTCGGTGCCCGCCAGTGGAACGCCTGCCATGGCGGCGGCTTCTATCGTCAAGGCGCAAAGGTCCTCGGGTTCAAGGTTGAGCACATGGTTCTTGCCGTTGGCGCGGGCGATGGTTTGCGCCTCCAGCGTCATAACCTTCAGGTAGTTCGCCAAGCGTCGGCCAGCCTGCAACGGGTCGAGCCTTGCAGCAAGGACAGGGTCTTGCGTGGTAATCCCGGCGGGGTCTTGACCCTCGTGCCAATCGTCATAGGCGCCGGCAGTGGTCCCAAGCTTTTGGTATTCTTCTTCAAGCGCAGGGTCATTGTCACCAAGGGCGATCAGCGCAGCAGACCCGATAGAAACCGCGTCCGCCCCAAGCGCCAGCGCTTTCGCCACGTCCGCTCCGGTACGCACCCCGCCAGAGACGACCAACTGCACTTCGCGGTGCATATCGAGGTCCTGCAGCGCCTGAACGGCGGGGCGGATGCAGGCCAAAGTCGGTTGACCGACGTGTTCGATAAACACGTCCTGCGTCGCTGCCGTGCCACCCTGCATCCCGTCAAGGACGACAACGTCAGCCCCGGCCTTCACCGCCAATGTCGTGTCAAAATATGGCCGTGCGCCGCCTACCTTGATAAAGATTGGTACCTTCCAGCCTGTGATCTCTCGTAATTCAAGGATCTTGATTTCCAAATCATCGGGCCCGGTCCAATCCGGGTGCCGACAGGCAGAGCGTTGGTCGATCCCTTTCGGCAAGTTCCGCATCTCGGCCACGCGGTCGCTGATCTTCTGGCCCAAGAGCATGCCGCCCCCGCCGGGTTTCGCACCTTGGCCCACGACGATCTCGATTGCGTCGGCCTTGCGCAGATCGTCGGGGTTCATCCCGTAGCGCGAGGGGAGGTATTGATAGACCAGCTTTTCGGAATGCCCGCGTTCCTCTGGTGTCATGCCGCCGTCGCCGGTGGTGGTCGAGGTGCCGGCGGCAGAGGCACCGCGCCCCAGTGCCTCTTTCGCCTGCCCGGACAAAGCGCCAAAGCTCATGCCCGCGATCGTGATCGGGATATCCAGCTCAATCGGGTTCTTTGCAAAGCGTGTGCCAAGGGTCACGCCCGTTCCGCATGCCTCGCGATAGCCTTCAAGGGGGTAGCGTGACATGGAGGCGCCAAGGAACAAAAGATCATCGAAATGTGGCACGCGTCGCTTTGATCCGCCGCCTCTGATGTCATAAATCCCGGTCGCGGCCGCCCGGCGGATGTAGGACGTCGTGTAATCGTCGAATGTCCACGGTTTGACCGGATGGGTCTTGGGTGTCTGATCCATCAATAAGCCCCCGCGTTGTCGATGTCGAAATTGTAAAGCTTTCTGGCAGATCCATAGCGGCGGAACTCTGATGGGTCTGCCTCGCTTTCGGCCTCTGCCAGCAGCGCGGCGAGCTTTTCGATATGCTCTGGCCGCATCTCCTTTTCGATGCAATCGGCCCCCAGCGATTTCACCGAGCCCCGCACAAAAAGCTGCGCTTCATAGATACTATCGCCAAGCGCATCACCCGCATCGCCGCAGACAACCAGCGTGCCGGATTGCGCCATGAACGCGCTCATATGGCCGATGTTGCGGTGCACAACGATGTCGATGCCCTTCATCGAAATCCCGCAGCGGCTGGAAGCATTGCCTTTGATCACCAGCAGCCCGCCATGCCCGGTCGCGCCCGCGTACTGGCTGGCGTCGCCTTCAACGACGACCTTGCCGGACATCATATTCTCGCAAACGCCGGGGCCGACAGAGCCCTTGACCCGAACCATCGCGCTTTTGTTCATGCCGGCGCAATAATAACCGGTAGAGCCTTTCACGGTGACCTCAATTCCAGCATCCAGCCCACAGGCGATGGCGTGCGCGCCCTTTGGATTGATGATCTCCCATGTGGTCTGGTTGGTCTGCGCGCCCTGCGATTGCAAGGTTGCGTTCACATCGCGCAGGGTGTCTTTCTCAAGATCAAGCGTTTGCATCAATGGCTCCAGAAATAGACGGTGGCGGGCTCGGGCTCCCAAACCTTGGCTGCGTCGATCCCCGGCAGGTTCACCAGCGCACGGTATTCAGACCCAAAGGCGACATATTGATCGGTTTCGGCAAGTACGGCAGGCTTGCAGGCAATCGGGTCGCGTAAGACGCCGAAGCCGTCCTTCGTGCCAACGACAAAGGTATAGAACCCGTCCAGGTCGTCCAGACCAGCCTCGAGCGCTTCGCCCAGATTATCACCCTGTTCCATCCGGTGGGTCAGATAGGCGGCGGCAACCTCTGTGTCATTCTGTGTCTGCACATGGGTGCCTTTACGGGCGAGGGCGCGGCGCAAGCGGTTGTGGTTCGAGAGGGAGCCGTTGTGCACAAGGCACTGATCCGCTCCGGTAGAAAACGGGTGCGCGCCCAAAGTCGTTACTGCGCTTTCCGTTGCCATGCGGGTGTGGCCTATGCCGTGACTGCCCGACAGATTGGGGATAGCAAAGCGGTCCGCGACGGTCTGCGGCATCCCGACCTCTTTGTAGATCTCGATCGCCTCGCCCCGCGACATGATCCGCAGGCCGGGATGATCGGCGGCAATCTTGGCCAGTACCGCTGCCACAATGTGACTGGGCATGCAGAGGATTGCATGGGTGTCGACCACTTGAATCTCAACGCCAAGTGCCTCGGCAAGACCCGCAAAGTCGGTGTTTGGATCGGCTGATTGAACTGTGATCTTGGTCCCCTCGCGATCGCGACGGTAGACGGCGATCCCGGCGCTGTCGGGGCCTCGGTCGGACATGGTGACAAGCATATCCGTCAACATCCCGCCCAGCCTTGGCTGCAGCGACTCATCCTTCAGGAACAATCCAACAATGCCGCACATATCGCCCCCGGAATTTGATTTTCTCGAAATTAGCCGGATGGTCGGAGATGTCGAGTGAATATCAACTGTGAAGAACCATTTATTCCCATTAGGAAATATTCGTCACCGATCATTCCTGCGAGTAACAGATAATCGACAGATACCGCGCTGGAAGCTTGGTCAACCGTTCCGGCCCGTGGGGTGCATCCGCATCAAAATAAAGGCTGTCACCGGGGCGCAGCACAAACGTCTCGGCCCCATGGCGGTAGGTCACTTCCCCTTCGAGCATATAAATGAACTCCATCCCGATGTGCTGGAAGGTTTCAAAGGTGTCGGATGTCTCGGTCAAAGTGATGAGATATGGCTCGACCAGTACAGAGCTCGATTGCGCACCAAGATGCCCCAAAAGCGTATAGTGATGCCCGGCGCGTGTGCCGGCACGCTCTGCCTCAACACCTTCCCCCGATTTGACATGCATCACCGGGCGATGTTCCTCAAAGCCTTGAAAGAGCGCGGTCAACGGCACGGAAAGCGTGTTTGAAATGACTTGCAGCATCGAGAGCGAAGGCGAAACCTGCCCGTTCTCGATCTTGGAAATCATCCCTTCACTCACGTCCATTTCGGATGCGAATTGCGCGATTGTCCAACCACGCTGCTTGCGCAGTACGCGTGTCTGGCGACCAATGGCCGCCTCCAATTGCTTTTCGCGAAACTGCGTCGTGTTGTGAGGGTCTTGTGAAAGCAGAGTTTTCATTGGTGCAGTATACCAAGACTGCACAGCACTGTCAGCCAGCCCATTCTTTATGCTCCTTCGGCTTCTGTTGCGCTTCCGGCGAATGCCAGTTGCTCCAGTAGCCAGGTCCGAAACTGCATCGCCTGCGCATTCCCTTCGTCAATCGACAGGTAATATCCTTCATTCCCGGGAATAGATGCGGGATGGGCGTGTTCAATCACCCCCGCTTCAACGGCATACTGTATCAGGAGTTCGCTCACCAACGCGACACCGTTGCCTTGTGAGGCGAGGTGCAGCGCCACTCCGTATGAATCGGCAAAGAGTTGCGGCTCGGGCACCTTCCCAATCTTGGCCGCCCATTCTTTCCAGCCGCTGGAGGTGCCTACGGCTTCGATGAGTGGCAGACTGTGCAGATCGCCGGCTACCGAAGGTGCCTTTACCGCGACCAAACGATTGGGGTTCAGTCGTTTGGCGTTCTTTCCGGCCTGCTTTTCTGATCCAAAGCGTATCTCTACATCTGCGCGGGCCGAGTTGAAGTCGTCGGGCCAGATCGCACTCAGGAACCGGATGCGAATATTGGGGTGTCTTTGCGTAAACGCGGCTAAGTTCGGGGCAATAACCCATTGGGTAACACTGATTGAAGCGGCGATGGTCAACAAGTTTGCGGCGGGGCCGGTATCAAAGGTGTCTGTTGCTGCGGATAAAATCCCTAATGCCGAGCCGACCTGAGGCAGCAATTTTCGCCCGTCATCCGTCAGTGACAACCCCCGCGCATGACGTGTGAACAAGGCCACACGGAGCCGTGTTTCCAATGCCTTGACATGTTGGCTCACTGCGGATTGCGTCAGCCCGATCTCATCTGCTGCGGCCGTGAAACTCAGATGCCGCGCTGCGGCTTCAAACGCACGGAACCAGGTCAGCGGGGGAAGTGATTTCTTCATGGGTCAAGTTAGCCAGTAATGTTTTTAATACCTAAGCCTACAAAACATTCGTTTGTCAAAAAAGCACTGTTCCTGAACAATCCCTCTCAGCGAGCAGGAGAGTGACATGCAGCCCGAGATCAGAAAGATCGTGACCTATGATGAACAGGTCTTCATCGAGGGGTTCAAAGCCACTGACCATCCTTGGCGGATGTTTGCCGTCGCGGCGGTCGTGAGAAACCCTTGGGCCGGGCGGTATGTTGATAATCTCAAGCCGGAAATTCAGGCCTATGGCCCTGTGCTGGGTGAGATGATGACAAATCGCATGATCGCTTTGGCAGGGAGTGGTGACGCGATTGAGGCCTATGGGAAGGCCGCCGTGGTCGGGCTGAATGGCGAGGTCGAACATGCCTCGGGCCTGATCCACACGTTGCGGTTCGGCAACTTCTATCGTGAAGCGGTCGGCGCGAAATCCTATCTGGTCTTCACCAATACGCGCGGCCCGGCCAATGCGCCCATCATGGTGCCCTTGATGGACAAGAACGATGCAGGCCGCCGTTCGCATTATTTGACCATTCAGTTTTCCATCCCGGATGCGCCGCGCGATGACGAAATCGTCGTGGTGCTTGGCGCCGCCACAAGCGGACGCCCGCATCACCGGATCGGAGACCGCTACCAAGACCTGAAGGACCTGGGCCATGACCTGGACAACCCGGCCGCGGTCTGACTTCGGCGCTCTGCGTGCGATCATAGCCGGAGATGGGCCAACCGTTCTGTTTATCCATGGTGTCGGCTTGCGGGCCGAGGCGTGGAATGCACAGATTGATGCGATGTCCGAACGGTTTCGAGTTGTTGCGGTGGACATGCCCGGCCACGGCGAAAGCCCCCCGCCCGGAGAGGATTTGAACCTGTCGGACTACACCGACGCTATCGCCCAAGGACTGGAGGCCCCAGCGTTGGTCATTGGCCATTCCATGGGTGCAATGATTGCGCTCGATATGGCCATGCGTCATCCTCATTTGGTGCGAGGCGTGGTCGCGATGAACGCAATTTTCCAACGGGACCATGCGGCTTCCAAGGCAGTACAAACCCGCGCGCGCAGCCTTGATGGGGTTACGGTGGCTGGCCCAAGCGGTCCTTTGACCCGATGGTTCGGGGACGCACCATCACCAGAACAAAGCGCGTGCCAGCGATGGCTGACAAGTGTTGATCCAGCAGGGTACCGCATGGCCTATACCGTGTTCGCCCATGAGAACGGACCCAGACCTTCCGCGTTGGCCGCGCTGACCTGCCCTGCCCTGTTCGTGACCGGGCAAGATGAGCCGAACTCGACCCCTGCCATGTCAAAAGCGATGGCCAATCTGGCTCCGAAAGGCCGCACGCAGATCATTGAGGGCGCTGCCCACATGATGCCAATGACCCATGTAGCGCAGGTGAACGCGGCTCTGTTGGATTTCGCCCAAGAGATCACGACATGAGTTTCCTTGAAACCCGCACCCGCAGCTTTGGCCTCTACCACGACGACACCCGGCGCGGCGACGCGCACTGCCTGACCGAAAGGACCTGACCCATGGAGTTTTCGCTTTTTGCGCATATGGAGCGCGTGACGCCTGACCAATCACACGAACAGCTGAACAATGAATTCATTGACCTGTGCAAAATGGCCGATGACGCAAGGATGCGTGCAGTGTGGACCGGCGAACACCACGGGATGGATTTCACCATCACGCCGAACCCGTTGCTTGCGCTGGTGAACTTGGCGAACCACACCAGCCACATCAAACTGGGCACGGGGACTGTGATTGCACCCTTCTGGCACCCGATCAAATTGGCGGGCGAAGCGGCCTCGGCTGACTTGATCACCAATGGGCGCATCGAGTTGGGCATCGCACGGGGTGCGTATTCCTACGAATATGAACGGCTTATGCCCGGCATGGACGCGTGGGAGGCCGGCCAGCGGATGCGTGAAATCGCGCCGCTGATCCCCAAGCTATGGGAAGGCGACTGCGCCCATGAGGGCACGTTCTTCCAGTTTCCCGCGACCACCTCGGCCCCAAAACCGATACAGGAGGGGGGGCCGCCTATCTGGATCGCCGCGCGCGACCCCAACAGCCATGAATTCGGCGTTCATAACGGATTCAACATACAGGTCACGCCACTCTGGCAGGGGATGGAGGAAATCGAAAGCCTCATGGACCGCTTCAACGCCGCCTGCGCCAGCTACGATGGCAAGCGCCCGAAGATCATGCTGCTGCATCACACTTATGTGGGCAAGGATGCAGCGGATGTGGAGCGCGCCGCCAAGGAACTGTCGCGATTCTACATTTATTTCGGCGCATGGTTCCAGAACAAGCGCCCGGTATCCCAGGGGTTGATCCAGGAACTCACCGAAGAAGAAATTGCTGCCAACACGATGATGACGCCCGAGAACATGAAGCGCGACCTGACCATCGGCACCGCGCAGGATGTCATCGACCAAATCAAACGCTATGAAGATCTGGGATATGATGAATACGCGTTCTGGATTGACAGCGGGATGAGCTTTGAACGCAAGCGCGAGTCTCTTGCGCGGTTCATCGATGACGTCATGCCAGCCTTTCAGTGAGAGATCAGATGGAACAGAAACCGCATTACCAGCTATTCATTGACGGCACGTGGGTCGACGGGGCCGAAGGCCAGATCATGGCGTCTGAAAATCCGGCCACGGGCGAGGACTGGGCGACATTCGCCTGCGCTGCGCCTGCGGATGTGGACCGTGCCATCGGTGCTGCGCGCCGCGCACTGGATGATCCTGCGTGGCGTGACATGACGCAGACCCAGCGGGGAAAGCTACTGTATCGCTTGGCCGATCTGATCGAAGAACATGCGCAAGGAATTGGCCGCGTGGAAACCATCGACAGCGGCAAGCTGTTGGCCGAAACCGCGACGCAATCGGCCTATGTGGGGGACTATTATCGGTATTACGCGGGTCTTGCGGACAAGATAGAAGGTGCTGTACTGCCCATCGACAAGCCGAACATGCATGTCTTTACCCGCCGCGAACCAATCGGCGTTGTCGTCGCCATCGTGCCGTGGAATGCACAGATGTTCCTGACGGCGACCAAGTTGGGCCCAGCGCTGGCGGCGGGCTGTTCGGTCGTGCTGAAAGCCTCCGAGGTGGCCCCTGCCCCAATGCTCGAATTCGCCCGGCTGATCGAGGCGGCAGGCTTTCCGCCCGGAGTGGTGTCTGTCATCACCGGGGATGCGGAAAACTGCGCCATCCCACTGACGCGCCATCCCGATGTAGACCGGATCGCCTTTACCGGCGGGCCCGAAACGGCGCGCCATGTTGTGCGAAATTCCGCAGAAAACTTTGCTGTCACCACGCTGGAACTGGGGGGGAAATCGCCCATTCTGGTGTTTGACGATGCCGATCTGGACGGTGCGGCCAATGGGCTGATCGCGGGGAATTTTGGTGCGTCCGGGCAAAGCTGTGTCGCGGGCAGTCGCGGTCTGATCCACAGCTCTGTCATCGAGGAATTGGCCGCACGGATCGAGGAAAAGATGAAAGACATCAAGATCGGTGATCCTCTGGCGGCGGACACACATATAGGCCCGCTTTGCACCGCCGCCCAGATCACCAAGATCGAAGCGACCTTGGACGCTGCCCGCGCGGGCGGCGCGCGCATCCGCTTTGGTGGTGCCAGAATTGACCGGCCTGGCAATTATATGGCCCCCACACTGGTGGAATGTCCGGACACCAGCATCGAAACGCTCAAGATCGAAATGTTCGGTCCGGTTATGTCCTTGCTGCCATTCGACACCGAAGAAGAAGCTATCGCCATGGCCAACGCGACACCGTTCGGGCTCGGTTCCGGAGTATTCACCCAAAACGTGGCCCGAGCCCATCGCGTATCCGCGCGGCTGAAGGCGGGGATTTGCTGGGTCAACACCTATCGCGCCGTGTCCCCGATTGCGCCTTTTGGCGGCTTTGACCAATCCGGATACGGGCGCGAGGCCGGAATGGACGCAGTGCTCGACTACACGCGGACCAAAACAACCTGGATCAGCACATCTGACACACCTATGGCCAATCCATTTGTCATGCGTTGATTGCAGTCCTGCCCGAATGCTGAACGCCTCAACAGTTGCTACGCCTTCGGCGCCCGGTCGGTAGGGACGTTTACTTTCCTTCAAAGTCCCAAGGACTGGAAGAAAGGCGGCCAGCGTGAAGCAATTGTGGTGCGATGGGTGCAATATTTTCAGCGCATGGCGAGCGTCGTGTGATCAGAGACAGGAAGTTGAATTTATACGGTGGTTCAGAAGGATCACCTGAATGCCCGGATCACTCTGCGCGCCGCTGCTTCGACCGGATCGTGAGTTTCCCTCAGGATCGTGACCCGGTCGAACCGGTCCGGGTCGGCATTCACTGCCTCGCGCAGGGCGGCGCCGAATGCCATGCGCAGTTCCGTGCCGATGTTGAACTTGCAAATCGCCGTATTGCGGGACAAGCGCTTGCGTTGCTCTATCGGCACGCCCGAGCCGCCATGGATCACCAAAGGCAGGTCGGTCACCGCCTCGATTGCGGCAATACGGGCCTCGTCCAGACCACCTTCCTTGTCCTGCTGCAAATGCACATTGCCCACAGATATGGCCATGGCATCTACGCCACTTTCGCGGGCAAAAACCGCGGCCTCTTCCGGATCGGTCCCATCTGATCCTTCACCGCCTGAATAGCCGACGAACCCGATCTCGCCCTCGCACGAAATGCCCGCCCCATGGGCCATTTCCGCAATGCGGGCGGTTTCGTCGATGTTCTGGCTCAGCGGCTTGCGCGAGCCATCATACATCAGCGAGGTAAAACCACTTTCCAGAGCGATCCTGCATTCGTCAAACGTATAGCCGTGGTCGAGATGGGCAACGACAGGCACCGACGCGCCTTCGGCCAGATGCCGAAACATCTTGCCCAAGATCGGCAGCGGCGTGTGTTGCCGGCAGGACGGGCCAGCTTGCAGTATCACCGGCGCGCCTTCGGCCTCGGCCGCAGCCACGTAGGCGCGCATGTCTTCCCAACCCAGCGTCACGAGCCCGCCAACGGCGTAACCCTGCGCAAGGGCCGGTTTCAGAACGTCTGACAGTGTGGCGAGCGTCATTTGAACTTCGCGATCATATCCTTGATGCCCGGGATCGTTTCGATCTGATAGGCATGGGTCGGCTGGAAATATTGTACCAGGCTGCGTTGGGTCAGACCGCCAAGGATGGTGAAATAATACATCTCGTACCCCGGCAGTACGGCGCAAGGATGATAGCCGTTGTCGATACAGATCGTCGATCCGTCGACGATGTGATAGGCATCACCCGGTTTGTTGTCCTCGCGTTGCAGCATCTGCACCCCCGAACCCCAGTTCGGCTTGAAGCGGAAATTGTAGGTCTCGTCATGCCGGGTTTCGTCCGGAAGTCGATTGGTGTCGTGCTTGTGCGACGGGAACCCGGACCAGCCGCCCTGCCCGACGGTGAACAGCTCACTCACCAGCAGGCGCCCCACTTTGTCATGCTGTTTCTGCCCGAGGATATGCTTGATCTTGCGGTGGGTCTTGGTGTCGTCGGAGCCGTATTGCACAAGGTCATGTTGTCGTACGTCAAATGGGTCCAGCACCTTGTCATATCTGGCTCCGGCGACAAATGTCTCGGTCGCGTCGGAAACGCAGACAATCGTGACCTTGGCCCCGACGGGAATATACACCCCTTCAGGTTCGCCATCCCAGACATCTTCGCCCCGGTTTCCTAGTGCGGCGAAAGAGACGCCCTCAACCTCCACATCGACGCTCCCGGTGGCGGGAACAATGCAGGTCTCGTATCCGGGAACCTGATATTCAAAGGCCTCGCCCCGCTTGAGCTTGACAATGTTGAAGTAGTTCAACGGCACCGTCGGGTCTTCGGCATCAACGATGGGTTTGTTCTGGTTATCAAAGGGGGCAATATGCATTTCGGGTCCTTTCAGGCCGCTGTCGGGCCGGGATGTTGTTCGAGGAAAGCATCCAGTTGCGCAGTCGTGGGCATGGCCGGAGCGCAGCCGGGCTGGCTGACGACGATCGATGCGCAGGCTGAACCGCGCAGAACCGCGTCCTTCAAGGAATGCCCGTCTGCGATCGAGGCCAACAGTCCGGCCATGAAACTGTCTCCGGCACCGTTGGGCTTGACCGCCGTGACCGGATAGATGCCGGTGCGAAACTCTTCGCCGTCTGCCATGGTGATCGCGCCGGCTTCGCCCATCTTGTAGATCACCATCCTGCCCTCAGCGGCCAGTTCGCGAGCCTTGTCCAGCCCTTTTTCGATCCCACCAGCCATGAAGCCAAACTCTTCGTCGTTGCCCACGATCAGGTCGCTCTCGGCGCCAGCGCGGCTCAGCACTTTGGCGGCAACCTCGGGCGACGGCCAGCTATAAGGGCGATAGTCAATGTCGAAGATCACCGGCAGCCCGACCTTGCGGGCGTTTTCAAAAGCGCGAAAGGTGGCCGAACGTGATGGTTCTGCCGCGAACACGGTTCCAGCGGTGATCAACGCTGAATGGGCACCATAATCGACCCGATCCATATCCTCCTCGGTCACCTGAAAATCCACCGCGCCGTTGCGGTAGATCACGTTCTGGAAATCCTCCATGCAGCTTTCATAAACCGCCAGAGACAAACGATACTCGCCGCCCAGCACCCGAATATGAGAGGTGTCCACGCCGTAATGTCTGAGCCGGTTCAACGCGAACCGCCCCACTGCATCGTCGGACACGGAGGTAATCAAAGCCGCCTTGCTCCCCAGTTTGACCAGCCCCGCACAGATATTGGCGGACGATCCGCCCAGATCAGCCCGAAAATGCGCGGCCTCTTCGCTTTTTACGCCCAAAGGATCGGCGAACATATCCATGCCCGCCCGCCCAAAAACGGCAAAGCAGTTGCCTTTGATCCCGTCCATCAGCGCAGACATCAGACGCCCTTCCGTTGCTTGTCTCGGGTACTTTCCCACTCCAGATGGGCCGCGCGCACCTTGTCGTTGTCTGTCACATGTGGCGTGCCGACCTCCCACCATGCGTGGCCTTCGGTGGTCCAGCCCTCATAGGCGTCGACCTTCATGACGATCACGTAGGTCTTGTCGGAGGTTTGCGCACGTTTGAACGCCTCGGCCAATTCGGCGGGGTTTGCAACAGTTTCTGCCGCTGCCCCCATCGCGGTGGCATGGGCTTCGAAGTCCACGCCAAAGGCGTGGGGGATCGTCGGCGCATCGGCAAGCAGGTTGTTGAAGCTTTCGTTGCCGGTGTTGTTCTGCAGCTTGTTGATGACGGCAAAACCGCCATTATCCAGCACCAGCAAGATCATCTTTTTCTGCGTGAGCACCGACGAATAGATATCCGAGTTCAGCATCAGATAAGATCCATCACCGCAAAAGCTGATCGTGTCCCGCTCGGGTTCGCGTTCGCTTTGCGCAATGCGGGCACCCCATGCGCCTGCGATCTCGTATCCCATGCAGGAAAATCCGAACTCCACGTCCACGGTCCCGATATCAAGCGTGCGCCAGTTGGCCGTGACCTCGGCGGGCAATCCGCCGGCTGCGGCCACCACCCGGTCGCGCCGGTCGCAAAGCGCATTCACTACGCCAATCGCCTGGGCATAGGAATTGGGCCGGTTGTCCCCGTAAGAGACGTTGTCCGCGACATAAGCGTCCCACTTGGCGCGTTCTTCCTGCGCGAATGTGATCCATTCTGCCGGAGCGTTGTAACCGGCCACAGCCGCGCCCAGTGCGCCCAGCGACAGCTTGGCATCCCCCACCACCGGCAGCGACATGTGCTTGCCCGCGTCATGGCGCGCCGCATTCACAGAGATAAACCGCGCGTCCTTGGCAAAGGCGGTCCACGATCCGGTGGTAAAGTCCTGCAAACGCGTGCCGACCGCAAGGATCACATCGGCCTTTTGAGCAATGGCATTTGCACTGTCAGAGCCGGTCACGCCGATCGGTCCGATATTGAGCGGATGATCATTAAGCATGTTGGCCCTGCCTGCGATGGTCTCTACCACCGGAATCTGGTGGGTTTCAGCAACCTCGGTCAGCGCGGCCACCGCTTTGGAATATTGCACACCGCCCCCCGCGATGATCATGGGGCGTTCGGCGGCTTTCAGCAGTGCCGCGGCATCGGCAATCTCGTCGGCATCCGGTGTCTGACGCCGAATGCGGTGCACCTTCTTTTCAAAAAACACTGCGGGGTAGTCATAGGTCCAGCCTTGAACATCCTGCGGCAAGCCCAGAAAGGCCGGCCCGCAATCGCCCGGATCCAGCATCGTGGCGATGGCGGCGGGCAGCGACTGGATGATCTGTGCCGGATGGGTGATGCGATCCCAGTAGCGTGTGATCGGTTTGAACGCGTCATTGGCACCAAAGGTGGGGTCGTTGAAATTCTCCATCTGTTGGAGCACCGGATCGGGCAGCCGTGTCAGGAATGTATCACCGCACAGCATGAGCATCGGCAGGCGGTTGGCATGGGCCAGCGCCGATGCCGTGACAAGGTTCAGCGTGCCCGGCCCGGCGCTGGCGGTGCAGAACATGAAGCGTTGGCGCAGCCATTGTTTGGCATAGCCCGCAGCTGCAAAGCCCATGCTCTGCTCGTTCTGACCGCGGTAAAGCGGCAGTTCTTCTTGGTGGTCATAAAGCGCTTCGCCCAGACAGGTAACATTGCCATGGCCGAAAATGCCGAATCCGCCACCACACAGACGCCATTGCTTGCCGTCGATCTCGATGTACTGGTTGGCCAGCCAACGGATGATAGCCTGGGCCGTGGTCAACTTTATTGATTTGTCCGCCACTTGGTTGCTCCTGCCAGATTGCCTTGAAATTCCGCTGTACGAATTGCCGCTTGCACGCATCCGAGTCGCAAGTTACAGCTTTTGCAATCGGTTGCAAATATTTTCCACGCTGAAAAAGAGGACGAGATGAGCGCATTGGGAGTAGGCATTGTGGGCGGCGGCTACATGGGCAAGGCACACTCCGTGGCCATGGCTTCGGTCGGGGCGGTTTTCAACACCAAATTGCGACCAAAACTGGAAATGATCGCCGCATCTTCCGTCGAAAGTGCCGAACGGTATCGCGAGCAATTCGGCTTTTCCCGCGCTGCGCCAAACTGGCAGGCGCTGGTCGCAGATTCGAAGGTTGGCGCCGTCGTCATCGCCTCGCCTCAGGACACGCATCGCGAGATTGCAGAGGCCGCGCTGGCACTGGGCAAGCCGGTGCTGTGCGAAAAGCCCCTGGCGGACACGCTGGAGGACGCCCGCGCCATGGTCGCTGCGGCCAAGGCCGCTGGCGTGGTCAATATGATGGGGTTCAACTATATCCGCACCCCCGCAAGCCAGTTCGTCCGTCAATTGCTTGATGACGGGGCAATCGGCGATGTCACATGGTTTCGCGGCGAACATACCGAGGATTTCCTGGCCGATCAGGCCGTGCCGCACAACTGGCGTTGTGAAGGCATCGCCAATGGCAATATGGGTGATCTGGCGCCGCATCCGATCAATGCGGCGCTGGCTCTGATGGGCCCGATTGCCGAAGTCATGGCCGAGATTGAAACCGTCCATCGCACCCGCCCGGGCGGCGCGGTCACCAATGATGATCACGCACAGATCATGTGCCGCTTTGCCAGTGGCGTGAAGGGCCACATCTATTCCAGCCGCGTCGCAACGGGGCGGAAAATGGGCTACGCCTACGAGATCCACGGAACCAAGGGTGCGATCCGCTTTGATCAGGAGGATCAGAACGCCGTCTGGCTGTACAAGGCAGAGGGGCCCGAAGCGACGCGTGGTTTTACCAAGATCCTGACAGGGCCCGCCCATCCCGATTATGAACCCTTCTGCCTTGGTCCGGGCCATGGCACGGGCTATCAGGACCAGATCATCATCGAGGCCAAGGATTTCTTGACCGCAATCGAAACCGGCGAAGCCCGCTGGCCCACGTTCCGCGACGGACTTGCCGTCGCCGAAGTGATCGACGCCGCATGGCATTCCGCGCAAAACGGGGCATGGGCTCCGGTTACGCAAGACTAAGGAGACCGCAGACATGACCATTCGCATCGGCAACGCCCCCTGTTCCTGGGGTGTTGAATTTGCAGACGATCCCCGCAATCCAGCCTGGCGCACCGTTCTGAAAGAATGTGCCGAAGCAGGATACAAAGGGATCGAGTTGGGCCCCGTGGGATTCATGCCAGAAGACCCTGCCGTGCTGGCCGAGGCGCTGGACGAATGCGATCTGGAACTGATCGGCGGCGTGGTCTTCCGGGCCTTTCACGATCCGGCGCAGTGGGACGACGTGCTGGATGGCACGCACCGCACCTGCAAGGCTCTCAAGGCCCACGGGGCGCAACATCTGGTCCTGATCGATTCCATCTCGGAGCGTCGCGCCCCGACCGCCGGGCGGGCGGGTGAAGCCGAACAAATGGACCCCACCGAATGGACCGCCTATCGCGCCCGTATCGCGGAAGCTGCACGCATCGGATCGCAGGACTACGGGCTGACCGTAGGCATCCATGCCCATGCCGCCGGTTTCATGGATTTCGAACCCGAACTGGAGCGCCTTCTGGATGAGGTCGACAGCGATATCCTCAATATCTGCTTTGATACCGGCCACCATTCATATGCCGGGTTCGATCCCGTGGCCTTTATGCAGCGCCATATCGACCGGATTTCCTATATGCATTTCAAGGACATCAACCCGGCTGTCAAAGCCGATGTCATTGCCAAGCGAACCGGGTTCTATGACGCCTGCGGCCAGGGGATTTTCTGCAATCTGGGTGACGGCGATGTCGACTTCCCCGCTGTGCGCCAGATCCTTCTGGATAACGGCTTTTCGGGGTGGTGTACCGTCGAGCAGGATTGCGACCCCACACTTGACCCCGACCCCGTCGGCGATGCCCGGCTCAATCGCGAATATCTTGAAAGCATCGGCTTCAACTAAGGAACAACGACCATGGCAAAGCTGAAATGGGGTATGATCGGCGGCGGAGAAGGCAGCCAGATCGGGCCGGCACACCGTCTGGGCGCACAGGCTGACGGGCTGTTTGAATTCGTGGCAGGGGCATTGGACCACCGCCCGGATGCCGGGCGCGCATACGCGCAGCGCCTTGGCGTCGCGGCAGATCGTGCCTATGGCGATTGGCAGGAAATGCTGGCGGGCGAAAAGGACCGCGACGACCGGATCGACCTCGTAACCGTCGCCACCCCCAACGCCACACATTTCGAGATCACCAAGGCCTTTCTTGAAGCCGGTTTCAACGTGCTGTGTGAAAAGCCGATGACCATGACAGTGGAGGAGGGTGAGGAAATCGTCCGCGTGGCCGGGAAATCCGGCAAGGTCATGGCCGTGAACTATGCCTATTCCGCCTATCCGATGGTGCGGCAGGCGCGCGCCATGGTCCGCGCCGGTGAGATCGGCAAGGTCCGTTTGGTGGTGAGCAATTTCAGCCATGGTCATCATGCGGATGCCGGCGACGCCGACAATCCGCGCGTCCGCTGGCGCTATGACCCGGTCATGGCAGGCGTGTCCGGTCAATTCGCCGACTGCGGCATTCACGCCATGCATATGGCAAGCTTCATCTGTGATGACGAGGTCGCAAGCCTGTCTGCGGACTTTGCTTCGACCATCGCCTCGCGCACGTTGGAAGATGACGCAATGGTCAATTTCCGCATGTCCGGCGGCACGGTAGGTCGGCTTTGGACATCGTCTGTGGCCATCGGTCGCCAGCACGGGTTCGAAATCCAGATATTTGGCGAAACCGGCGGTTTGAAATGGCACGCGGAACAGCCCAACCAACTGATCTATACCCCACTTGGTGGACGCACCCAGATCATGGAAAAGGGCGAAGGCGGGCTGCATGAGGACGCACAGCGTCTCTCTCGCGTGGCGATTGCTCATCCAGAGGGCTTCCCGCTGGCTGTGGCCAATATCTATTGTGATCTGGCAGATGCAATCCGCGGTGAAACGCGCGATGGCTTGCCCGGCGCTGCGGCTGGCGTGCGGTCCATGGCGGCGGTGCATACCGCGGTGGCCTCGGCCAAGGACGGGGGCGCATGGGTGGACGCAAGACCACCAATGTTTCGTTAAAGCGTTTCGCCCTTAGCCTGAGGCATCAGATAAAGGCGAAACGCCCAAAATATATGAACATTACAGTTCATTTCCCGAGGAGATGTGAGAAAGGTTCTTTGCGAAAAGCTGCAGGCTATTCTGTGCAGCGTGCAGCGCTCGACGATCCCGATATCACACCGCCGTTCGCCCGCATACGATAATGTCGATGCCGATGATATTCGTTTGAGGACCTGCAGAAATCCGACCGAAACTATGCATGACGCCTCTCCCCCGCGCACTCGGCCACTTTTTTCAACTTGATCGCCACAAACGTCCTGTCCAAGCGCACCGGTTCTTTGCTTGGAAGGGCGGATCGTCCGTCATCCATCGCGTTCTGCGATCCATTCGACTTCGGGCGCAAGGACAAATCGCCATTTGCGCAGCGGCCCGGCCATGACGTTGAGGTAATACATGTCAAACCCGTAAGGCGCACCGCACGGGTGGTGGCCGCGCGGGACACAGACGACGTCACCGTCCCTGACCGCCATGGTCTCGTCGAGGCTGCCATCATCGGTATAGACCCGCTGTATCCCGAACCCGTCGGATGGGTTCAGGCGATGGTAATAGGTTTCCTCAAGATAGGTGATACGGGGAAAGTCATCTTCATCATGTCGGTGGCTGGGGAAACTCGACCAGTGACCGTTTGGCGTAAACACCTCGGTCACCAGAAGCGCATCGCAATAATCCTCGGCTTCCATGGCAATATTGTTGATATAGCGCGTATTCGCGCCCGTGCCTCGCTCGGTCAGGGCAATTCCCTCGGGGCCAATCCGGCGTGCCGGATGCCCGCCCTCGCCCGGGGCCGAACAGACCGCGATCACGCAATCGGTTTCCGCCACGGCCTCCCAATCGGTTCCGTTTGGCAGGTAAAGGCAATGGGGCGGGGTTCTTTCGAACACATCCATGCGATCACCCAGAACGCCCCAATCCTGTCCGGCACCTCTGATGCGCGCCTTGCCTTCGACCATGACAAGGATCACTTCACGCGCGCCCGTCTCTTCGGCCACCGTGTCACCTGCGCGCAGGCGATAAAGACCAAAGCCTACGTATGTCCAACCGGCATTTGCAGGGGTTATGTCATGCACCTTGCCATGGGTGCCCGCGGGTCTCTTCAAAAGTTCGGCCATGGCGTCTCCCGATTATGGTAGCCTTTTGTGCTGATTTTCCATCAGAGCCGCCGCAAAATCGGCCTCGCTCATGCTTTCATCAAGCGCGCGCGCGAAAAGCTCTGCCTGACTTTCCGAGGCGAGCCCGCCAATGGGTGGATCGGTATCAAGATTGGTCGGAAACGGATAACCCTCGGCGCAGGCACCGATCACGGCGGCTCGGTCCTGTTCGCCTAGTCCCAGATCGCGCAGCGCCGGATAAAGCGCGCGGGTCATTGCTGTGCGGTCTATGCGCTCAAGGGTGCGGCCCATGGGTGATCCGATCTGCATCAGATTTGCCATGCGATTGATATCCTCCGAAGTATTGTCACCCGCCGCATGAAATAGCGCTGGATTGAAGAACAGCCCGTCACCCTTTTCCAGCGGCGCCTGCACATGGCGCTCTTCGAAAAGCGCGCGGAACGCGGGCAGCAAGGCCGCAACATAACCCGGCCCATACCGTTGCGAGTTTGGCAACAGCTTGGTCGGACCGCTTTCGATGGGCATGTCGCAATGGGCGACCGCCCCTTGCAGGGTCAGGGCCGGTGACAGGCGATGGGCATGGGCGGGAAACGACTGCGCCTGCGCCTCCGTCATGAAGCCAAGGTGATAGTCGCGGTGGCAGGTCTGCGCCTTGCCGCCGGGGCGCACGACGTTGATCTGGTTGGTCATCTGGTACCACGGGCCAAGCCATGCCTCACTTACCGCCGCGATGGCGGGTGCGGCGAAATACCGGGCAAAGACATCAGGGGCCCGCAGACACAGCTTTTGCAAGGAATTCCAAATCCGGTCGTTCGCGCCGCGTTCACCGAAATGATCGCCCCCGCTGCCGCCTGCGCGTTCCTCTTCGATGATCTGCTCGAAGACCGCCGTGGCCTGATCCACGGCCTCCAGATCCGGAACCGCGCCCTTTAGCACGACAACCCCGGACAGGTCACCGAGGACCTGCGCCCATTCTGCCATCAGCGCCTGCCGGTCGGCGCGATTGCCCAGCGCAGCGCTGGTATCAGCAGCCGTGTAAACCGGGATGTTCTGGACGACATCCGAGGCGAACCGCAGGTTTGATGCATCCAGCGGCTCTGAAATCAGCGCCTCGAACGCCTCGATCCTGCAATCGTCGGTCGCATAATACCCTGCCATCATATCTTCCTATCCGGGCTGCACGGCCGCGCCCGTTTCAACGGATTTCAACGCCGCCTCGGCAAGCTCCAGCGCCTTTAACCCGTCAAGTCCGGTGGTCGGCATGTCCGACCCGCTCTCCAAAGCCTGAACAAACGCGGCAATCTCGTTTGCATAGGCAGTCACATAACGGGTCATGAAGAAATTGAGCAGCGGCGGCCGGTGATAGCCAGAGGCGTCCGCGATCTCGATATTGGCCTCATGTGTGTTGCGCGCCGAAACGGACCCGTTTGAGCCGTGCACTTCGATCCGCTGGTCATAACCATAGGCCGCACGGCGCGTGTTGGTGATCGTGCATTGCTTGCCCGAGTCTGTGGTCAGGATCACGTTGACGCTGTCGTAATCGCCCAGCCTGCCGATCTCCGGGTCCGTCAACACCGAGGCGGCGGCCTGTACAGACGTGACCTCTTCCCCCAGAAGCCAGCGTGCGACATCGAAGTCATGGATCATCATGTCGCGAAAAATTCCGCCCGACCGGGTAATGTAGTCATAGGGCGGTGGCCCGGGATCACGAGAGGTGAGCGTGATCATCTCGACCTTTCCGATCCGACCATCATCAATCGCTGCCCTGAGCGCCATGAAATCGGGATCAAACCGACGGTTAAACCCCAGCATCAGACGGCCGCCAGTTGCCTCCACATTCTTTAGGCAGGTGCGCACGCGCGCCACGTTCAGATCTATCGGCTTTTCACAAAAGACAGCCTTGCCCGCCGCCGTGAACTGCTCGATCAGATTCGCGTGGGTGTCGGTCGGAGTGCAGATCACAACGGCGTCCACATCATCGGATGCAGCGATCTGGTCAATCTCGCGAATGTCGCAGTCAAACTCAGCGCGGATCTGCTTGGCCGCCTCGGCCATGGGTTCGGCCACAGCGACAAGTGCGGCGCCGGGCACAGAAGCAACCGCGCGGGCATGAACCTTCCCGATCCGGCCCGCGCCAAGAATGGCTATGCGCAGTGTCATCAGGTTGCAGTCTCCATGTATTCCTCGCCGGTTTTCGCACCGGTGATATAAGACACCACGTCCTCGCCGGTATAATCACCGCTCTTGATATCAAGATCGGCACAAATCCGGCCTCGGCGAAATACGATGATCCGGTCCACAAGATCAAAGACCTGACGCATGTTGTGCGAAATCAGAATGAGCGGCTCATTGGCTTCCTTCAGCGTGCGGATGATGTTTTCCACCTGCGCGGTTTCCTGCACCCCCAGCGCCGCCGTGGGTTCGTCCATGATCGTCAGCTTGGAGTGGAACGATGCTGTGCGCGCAATGGCCACACATTGGCGCTGCCCGCCAGACATGCGTTCGATCGTGTTGCGGATGTTGGGAATTTTCACCCCGGTCCGCTCCAGCGCATCCAGCGTATCCTGCCGCATCGCCTTGTAATCCAGCAAACGGAATGGTCCCAGCCAGTCCCACTTCGTCTTTTCGCGCCCGAGAAACAGGTTGTCCGGCACGTCCAGATGATCGGCCAACGCCAGCGTCTGGAATACAGTTTCAATACCCGCTTCGCGCGCGTCCAGCGGGCCCGCGAAATCCACTTCTTTGCCATAAAGCCAGACCTTGCCACGCGTGCGTTGCTCCACGCCGGTGATCTGGCGGACAAAGGTGGATTTGCCCGCACCATTGTCGCCCATGATGGCGACATGTTCGCCACTCCTGAGCTCGAAATTCGCGCCTTCCAGCGCATGAACCCCGCCATAATGCTTGGTCAGGTCTTCTGTTTTCAGAACAATGTCACTCATGCGACGCCCTCCTCACGCTCGGCTTCTTTGTCGGTACTGGTCCAGAACGACCGCCGCGATGATGATGCTGCCCATGGCCATAAGCTGATAAGAGCCATCGAGTTTGATGTAGGTGAACCCCGAACGGATCACGCCCAGAACCAGTGCGCCCAGAACCGTGCCGATGATCGACCCGCGACCGCCTTGCAGGCTGATCCCGCCGATCACCGCCATGGCGATGGCGAAGAGTTCGTAAAACTCGCCCATGCCGGCCTGTGCGGTCGAGGCTTTCGCGCTCAGCACGATACCCGCAAATGCCGCCAGCATGGATGCGATCATGTAAACCATCACCTTGTGACGTTTGACATTGATCCCCGACATGCGGGCCGCCTCTTCGTTTGATCCAATGGCATAGGTGTGCTTGCCATAGACGGTGTAGCGCATGATCAAATGGAAGATGATCGCCAGCAGGACGAACCAGACCACGGGCATCATACCCGAGCCGATAAAGGCGAATTGCTCGGTCGGGAAAGATACCGGATTACCGCCCGACCACCATAGCGCGATGCCACGGCAAACCAGGAACATACCCAGCGTCGCGATGAAGGGCGGAATTCGCAGAACGGCGATGAAGGTGCCGTTTATCGCGCCTATCAAGGCACCAAAGGCTAACCCAATAACGATGGGTATAAAGACAGGCAGGTCCATGGCCCAGGGGCCAAAGAGAGCCTTGGGGTTGGGGTTGCCATTGACCAACTCGGTCTGCGCAAAGCTCATCGCGATCATGGCCGTTGCCGCGACCAGCGGGCCGGAGGAAAGATCAATCCCCGCCGTGATGATCACCTGCGTGACGCCCAAAGCGATGATACCGATGACCGCGACTTGCAGAATGATAATCTGCAAACGGGCTTCGTTGAAAATGCTGTCAAAGCGGTCTTTTGTGTCAAACAGGAAGCTTTGTCCGCGCATATAGGGTGCAAGTTGGCCGATGAGCTCGAACACGACGATGATGATGATCAACGCCAGCAGGATGTTCATCTCGTTTGGCCAGGTTCTTTTGGATTTGTCGAAGGTCAGACCGCCGGTGCCGTGGCTGGTATCTGCCATGCTCGCCTCCTGTTCCTTAAAGAAGTTGAAGGGCGGCGCGCAGCCACGCCACCCCAGTTGTTTGGAAGCTTAGTTCTTGTCGAGGAACTCGTCCATGTTCTCAGGCGTCACCAAAACGAAGGGAATGTAGACTTTCGAGTCCACTTTTTCGCCTGCGATCAGCTTGAGTGCGGCATCAATCGAGCCGGTGCCCTGACCCACGGAATCCTGAAAGACCGTGACGTCATAGTCGCCCGCTGCCATCACAACCAGCGCGTCCTGCGACGCGTCAACACCGCCGACCTGAACGTCGGCCATGTCCATGCCGCTCGCTTTCATGGCCTGGATCGCACCGATAGCCATCTCGTCGTTGTTGGCCAGAACGAAGTCAAACGGCTCGCCCGACGACATCCAGTTGGTCATAAGATCCTGTGCTTCATCGCGCGACCAGTTTGCAGGCTGTTCGTCGATGATTTCCATGAAGTTGCACATGTCCATGCCGATCACGTCGTGCACGTCTTTCGAGCGCTGGACAGCAGCCTGGTTCGAAAGCTGACCGTTCATCAGGTAGCCCCGCGCGCCGTTGCCTTTGCCCGCAGCACGCAGATTTTTGCAGACCTCAAAGGCTGAAAGCGTACCGGATTCGATTTCATTGGACGCCACGAACGCTTGGGTTGGCGGCAGTTCGTTCACGTTGTCCGGCTCGCGGTTTACATAGACCAGCGGCACATTGCCAGCCGCAGCGGACACGGCTGCACCTGCGGAAGTGTCCACGATGTTCACGATGATCGCGTCCGCGCCATTGGCGACGAAGTTTTTCACCTGGTCGATTTGCTTGGCCAGATCGTCGGTTGCGTCGACCTGCTGGTATGACAGGCCGTCGATTGTGCCTGCATATTCGGTCATGCCATTGCGCAGGACGGTCAGCCAGTTGTCGTCGAACCGCGAGAAGGTCGCGCCGATTTCCTGAGCCATTGCGCCTGTCGCAGTCAATGCCATCAAGCTTGCTGCAATTAGAGTCTTTTTCATTTTGTTTCCTCCCAAAATTGGTGTCCGGTACACCCGTTATCTCACCGGATGGCCCCCATCAGGGCAATTCACCCCCGCGCCATGCAGCTATGCCCTGCACATGCGAAGATACGAAATTCATGGATTTTCCGGTTGCGCCTTCCATCTGCCCCACAAGGGCTTCTGCGTCCGACAGGCACGGATCATCGCGGACCTCAAGCCACACCATATCCAGACACGCCGCAGCATCGACGTATTCGCCGACAGACACGTTGGTCATCGTGTCTTGGTTCAACCCGAAGTCGAGCATGTCTCTCCCTGTCCGTCCGTGTTCGCGTTCTTTTGTCCGAGAATCTTGCGACGTGCCCAGAGTGCGTTTAACCCACCGCCCGCGTCAACAGGTTTTTGCAATCGGTTGCAAAAGTTCTACTCTCAACTGATTTCAGCCGCCAGATTTCGGGGATTGGATTCGACGCCTGCCCCGCTATCCGGCAAGTTTGCCCCAAAGCAGGAGGATCATCAGGATACATAAGAAGGCAGATACCCAGCGCGCGGCGCGGTGGTTTGCATCCGATGGCCAAGGTCGTAAACGGTCGTCCCAGTGAGATGGCCTTGCGAGGGATTTCCACGGGGACGAAGCTATTACCGAACTCTTCGCCTCTGGTGCCTACTAAGCGTTGGTCGCTCTCCCGAAAGTTTCAAAGGCCAAACGGTCCGTCAGCGCGGGCTGGTGCTGACGATGGATATGCTGCCCGCAGGCTTCCACCGACAAACAAGACATCTTTCATGAATTACATCTCTTTTGTGTTACAGGCGGGGTGAGCAGCCCCATCCCGAAACAGTAAAACGCGTCGCAAGCACATCGGTGGAATTGCCGCCCACAAATACGTCAAAGGCGCTGGCGTCCTGAACCCAGTCCCGGGTGGCCGCGCTCCAATAGCGGAGTTCATCCGGCCCAAGCGTTAAACTCACCGTCTCTGTCGCACCTGCGGCGATCGTCACGCGGCGGAAGCCCTTGAGCTCTTTAACAGGGCGCGCGGAGGTGCCGAAGCGCTGGTGAATATAAAGCTGCACGACTTCATCGGCATCTACATCCCCCGTATTTGACACATCAACCGACACTTGAAGCGTATCACCTACAGCCATTCCATCCGCCGATAGCCGCAGATTATCATAGGCGAAGGTGGTATAGCTCAGACCGTAGCCGAATGGATAAAGCGGGGTGTTTGGATTGTTCCAATACCGCATCTCGGCCTCTTGCGGCTTGAAAGAGCGCAGATGGGCATAGGGCAGTGGAACCTGACCGATGTTGCGCGGCCAGTTATAGGGCAGCTTACCGCCCGGCACTGCATCTCCGAAGAGCAGGTTCGCCACCGCTTCACCCCCACGGGTGCCGGGATACCAGATCATCAAACTGGCATCGGTCTGCGCACCTTTGAGGTCTACAGGCCGTCCCGTCATGATCAAAAGAACCGTGGGCGTGCCCGTGGCCAGCACCGCCTCAAGCAGTTCCTGCTGACGCCCCGGCAGATCAAGCGTATCCCGCGAGGCGTTTTCGCCAATCATGATCTCCGCTTCGCCCAGCACCAGCACAGCGACCTCGGCCTCATTGGCCATTTTCACAGCGCGGGCAATCTCGGCGTCATCGTCCAGCTCGGGCCGAGGCGCCTGTACGGTGAAGGGATTTTCAAAGATCGACTGGTGCAGGCGCTTTGGGACCGTCACGCCGGGGGCGTGATCGACGCGCGTGCCGTTGCCGACCGCGTCGCGGATACCCGCAAGCATTGTCACCGTCTCACTGTCATCCTGCTCAAATATCCACGGGCCGGAGGTATCGCGGGCGGCATCGGCAAAGGGTCCGATGACCGCGATGGAGCCGATATCGCGCGACAGTGGAAGCAAATCGCCTTCGTTGCGCAGCAAGACGGCAGAGCGTTCGGCGGCACGTCTTGCCACATCTCGATGTGCGGGGGTGTCCAGAATGCGCAACGCCTCACCTTGATCGACATAAGGGTTGTCAAACAGACCCATGCGGAACTTTATCATCAGCACGCGGCGCACCGCGGTGTCGAGTTGCCCCTCAGTGATGCGGCCCCCCTCCAGCGCCTTGGGCAGTGTGGTATAGGCAGCATCCGAGCCCGATGGCGGAGCCATTTCCATGTCGATGCCGGCTGTCAGTGCCCGCACCGCCGCATCTTCGAGGTCGGAAGCATAGTGGTGGGTTTCCAGATCGGCTGCCGCGCCCGCATCAGTCACGACGAAACCGTCAAACCCCCAGGTATCGCGCAGCACGTCCGTCAGCAGCCACTTATTACCAGAGGCCGGCACACCGTTCAGGCCCATATAGGCGCTCATTATATTGCCTGCGCCTGCGTCGATGGCGGCCTTGAAGGGTGGCAAGTGAATGTTCCACAACTCATTGTCGGACAGGTCCGCCTCATCATAGTCGCGCCCGCCAAGTGAGGCGCCATAGCCTGCAAAATGCTTTGGCCCGGCAATCACGCGACCGGGTGCTCCGATGCGTTCCCCCTGAAAACCGCGGACCTGCGCGACAGCTATGACAGAGCCCAGATATGGGTCCTCGCCCGCGCCTTCGATCATCCGGCCCCACCGCGGGTCGCGTGCGATATCCACCATCGGTGCGAAGGTCCAGTGCAGGCCGATGGCGCGGGCCTCTGCCGCAGCGACGGCCTGGGCATCCTCGGCGACCTGCGGGTCCCAGCTTGCTGCCATTGCCAGCGGCACGGGCATCACGGTGCGGAACCCGTGAATGACGTCGTAGCCAAAGAGGACAGGGATACCCAGACGGCTTTCTTCGACCGCGATGTGCTGCAACCTGTCGATCTCGTCCGCCTTCTTGACGAAGAGCAATGAGCCAGCACGCCCTGCACGCAATTCCGTCTCAATCTTTTCCAGCGCGGGCTCGTTGCCGGGAAAGGTAAAATACTGGGTCAGCTGACCAGCCTTTTCGGCGACCGTCATCTTGGCCATTAGCGCCGCGACGCGATCTCCGATTTCAGCATCGCTGAGCGGGGTGCTGGACATGTGCATTCTCCGTCATGTTTGTGGGGCCAGTAAAAGGCCAAAGTCGAGTTGTCGCAAGATCTGCGCAGGCCCCACAGCAGCATAGCAGGGCCTATGGTTTCTCAGCCGCCAAGATGCAGCAGGATCAGAACCGTATCACGCGTTCGGGCTTCGGGGTTGCAAAGACAGCCTCACCCGGCTGAAAGGTGCGGTGCCCTTCAACACGCGCGAGGAAATTGCCAAGGCGGTCATTCGATAGATGCATGGTGTTATCTGCGCCCAGACGTTCCACATGGCGCACGGCACCGGGCCATTTACCTTCGGTTGCGGACAGCTCGACATGTTCCGGCCGGATGCCATAGGCCTTATCCGCGCCCAGTTCCTTGGCGATTTCGCCCTCGAAAAGATTCATCTTCGGACTTCCGATGAACCTGGCCACGAATGGTGTCGCGGGGTTGTCGTAAAGCTCCATCGGGGATTCCGACCTGTTCGATCTTGCCGCCGTTGAGAACACCGTTCTTGTCGGCCATGGTCATCGCCTCGACCTGATCGTGGGTGACGTAAATCATCGTCGCGCCCAGACGTGCGTGCAGTTCTGTCAGTTCGATCCGCATTTGTGACCGCAATGCAGCATCAAGGTTTGAAAGCGATTCATCAAACAGAAAGACCTTCAGGTTGCGCACGATGCAACGTCCGATAGCGACCCGCTGCCGTTGCCCGCCTGACAATGCTTTTGGCTTACGATCCAAGAGCGCCTCAAGCTGAAGGACCTTGGCGACCTCATCCGCAGAAGCATGGATTTGTCACAGCCCGAAGGCCCTACGAAGACGCAAAATTCACCGGGTTCGATGGACAGGTCGATACCCTTGATGACCTCGACACTAGGGCAGCATGTCGGATACCGCGCGTGGCACGTCAGCCGGAATATCGCAGTCGTCGATCAGATAAGGACCAGCCGTACCGTTAGTTGCCACGGTCAATTCACAGGCTTCCTCGGATGGCAGGAAGTTCAGGAACCCTTTCGCTGCTTCGATATTTTCGCTGCTCTGCGGAACAAAGGCACCCTGCGAAATCCAGACCGTCAGGCCATTTTCAGCACTGTCGCCGGGCTAGGCAAAGAAACCTACATCATTTATCAGGTCGAGGCTATTCTGCTGGATCGTTGCAACAGCAAAGGTCAGCATTGGGTAATGCACACCCTCACCGGTGGCCACCATCCGTATCCCGTCTTCCAGCACAGCCGCACCGAAGTCTTCATGCAGATAGCCGGACTAATTGACTTCCTGCAGGCGGGCAAAACCACCACGCGCGGCAGGCGTGGCTGCAAACTTTGCTTCGTTATTCGTAAAGGAATCCGCGAACCCGGATCCGATACTATGATACCCTTTTCATACTCTCTTCCTTCTGCTCCGGGGTCCTCGGTGGCCGCATTCAACTGTTCGAGACGATGAGGAGAGACGGTGCTGGCTTGCTAGCAAACGTGGTCAAGCCACAAGGCTCAGACGCCATACACCGCCCCGTCAGCAACCTCGGCGAAGGCGGCTGACGGGGGCTGACGGGGGCAACATAGCAAACCACAGATAACGAAGGATCAGGACCCCAGCGCAGCGCCTCGGCCAACGCGCCGATGATCATATCGGTTCGACGATCTTCCGGTCCCAGCATCTGATTGGTCAGGAAGGCGATCCCAATCTCGTGTTCGGGGTCCACGAATGATAGCCGTCCACCTGCACCGCCGTGGGCGAAACTGCGATCTGTCGGGAAGGTCAGCTGCTCTGACGATAACTGGAACCCGACACCCCAACGGCCATACGGTGGTGGCGCGTCAAAGTATGTTGGCCCTTCCGAGACTGTCTGCGTCGCCGCCTTACGCGTTGGATCATTCAAAAACCGGACATCTGCGGTTTCTGTCACACAGGCCGACATGATGCGCGCAAGGCCCCGTTGAAACCGCCATCTTCGGTGACAAGGCATTCCGGCATTGCTGCACCCAGCGTTATTGTACGGTAGGGCCCATAAATCCCTTCCCCGACATTCTTTTCACGCTCTGCTTTGGCGACCACTTCCATCCCCGGCATGGCGACAGAAGGCGCCACGCGTGGCAATTCGGATGCGGGGACTCCGACCCAGACGTCCGCCCCGAGCGGTGTTGTGACAAGTGTCGAAAGATACTGGCCCGGCATCTGTCCGGTAATACGGCGGATCACCTCACCCGCCAACCGGCCATGCGTGATCAAATGATAGGTATAGGTTGTCCCTGGCGCCCAAAGCGGCGCCTGTGTAGCGAAAAGTTTCGTAACATAGTCCCAATCAGTCGCCTCTTACGCGGTGATCGGCACCGCCAACCCCGGCAAACCCGCGCAGTGGCCCAGCAACTCTGCCACTGTGATCGTTTCTTTCACCGCAGCAGCGAATTCCGGCCAACCTCGGCCACCTTTGTATCGAATGAGAGGCAACCGTCTTGCCCAAGACGGGCGATGAGAACCAACATCAGTCCCTTGTTGCAGGAGAACATCAGCGTCAGCGTATCAGCCGCCCAAGCCGTGCCGTCACGGGCGTCCGCGACCCCGCCCCAAAGATCCACGACCTGTTTACACTGTTGGTAGACGCAAAGGGCACCCCCACATACCGGGATGCGTCGCGAGGATGTCGTCGAAAACCGCCGAGAGACCGGAAAATCGCTCGGTTGTGTATGGCGTGTTCATAATGGGCCTCTTTTCAAATCTGAGGGCAAATATCGAAGCAGCGGGCAAGGCACTAGGCCGCTTGCTGCAACCACGCTTTGGCATATGCATGCAGCGGCGGCGGAGCCGAACTGAAAGTTGCTTCATCCTTTCCCAAACCGTGTTTGAGGTCAGGGTTGGCGAGCAAGGCCGCCCCGTGGCTCGTTCCTGTTGCACCGTTGGCCACGGTCACGGGACATCCGGTCGCGGCGACAAGCATCTGACAATAGGCGGTGTTCCTTGCAAACGGCCCCTCGACGACAATTGGACCGGTGTGCCCGATCAGATTGAGACAGGTCGCGGTCATCATCGCCAGATAGAAGCTTGCGGCCACTGTCCTTGCTCCGGTTCCGAGGCGTGGCTCCGGACCAGACCATCGCGCTGGCCAGCCAGAAAAAGGACCCGAGTCCGTAACGATCGCAGGCATCAGCATAATCTGCTCCGACAGCACGTGGCTGACATCTGCTTCGGTCGGTTCTGCATATTGACCGGAAATCAGGATCTCGAATTCGCGCCCACCCATGAAACGGGCTGATGGGACAGGATCGCCAATTGCGCTGACGTTGATCAGCGTGTCGCGTGCGGGATCGAGTGATCGCGCACGACTGCCCACGGCCATCGCGATAACCCATGTCCCTGTTGACACCACAGAAAAGGGTGCCGCGCGCCCAAGAATGTGTGGCAACAGCGAGGCGTTGGAATCGTGAATACCACAATAGACCGGCGTTTCGGGATGCAGCCCGGTGCGCGCGGCAATCTCTGGCAGAATTGGCCCCAGTACATCGGACGCCGGACGCGCAGGTGCCATCTTGCCTGCAAGCCCGAGGCGATCCACGAGCAACGAGAACTTTCGCGCGTCAGGGTTCCAAAGGTCGGTATGACAGCCAAGCGATGACACGTCGCTTGCACTGATACCCGTCAACCTGAAGCCCCAGTATTGCGGATAAGTCAAAACTGTCGCCACGCGATCTCTTAAGCCGGGATCGGTCGCGAACATCCAGTAAAGCTGCGCCCCAAGGTTCAGCCCCATCGGCAAGCGCGGCGAACCGGTTTCTGCGAAATCGGGACGGATCGCGTCATATCCGATCGCCAGATCATCCGGCCCGTTGAATTCGTATTCAAGTATCGGGGCCGCCAATTGGCCATCGGCCTCCAATAACGCCCCACAAGCGCCATGTGTCGTCACTGTAATCGCTGCCACACCGTAAGCACGGTGAAACTGCGCCAGACTCTCCAGCAAAAAGGCCCAGTGACCCTCCACATCAAAATGGGGCCACGGCGGTCCTGACAAGACGGTGTTAGGTCGCGTGAGTACCGCAACCTCGGACATTGTTTGCAAATCGACAAGCGCAAGCTTGGCATTGGTCTTGCCGATATCGATGACAGCGATGTGTGTCATGGCATGGATGCGTTTGTTTCAGGTTTCACCCCGAATAGAACGCGCTGCATTTGAGGGGACTTGGCAGTAAATGCGCCTACCCGTCGCTGGCCGAAAGCAACCAGTCCGTGATCATCTTCCATACCGTCGGATCGCGGCCAAATTCTCGACATATATTGGGTGACCCTACATTGGTTCGCTTCGCGGCGATGGTTTCCGCCACGCACGCGGCACGCCTTGTTTTGGATATGCAGTGTCGCAATATCGCGGCGGCTTCTTGCCTCTGACGCGCCTGTCAGCGAGCAAAGATCAATCACGCCAACAAATCGGCGATACTGAACAGCGGACAAAATCCCTGTATGTTGTTCTGTCTCGTGCAATTCATTCTCCGCTCGATGCCAAATCCTGCGAAAATTCTGAAGATATGTCAATCACAACCCATCAATACCGATCATATATACCCACATAATGATTGCTTATGGTTGTATCTGATTGGCATTCCTCTGCGGAGATTGAAGCGCCAGATGCTCAAGACCGTTCAGAACAATTACTTGAAAACCTATGGGACGACAGTGCTGCCTCCATGATGTCTGAATCGGAAAAAGCTTCTTTATGGCTCCAACCTGTTGGGGGCGGACAAACGGATCACCAATGACGGCGGCGGGAACACATCTGCAAAGGTGACGGGGCGTGACCCGCTGAATGGGAATGACGTCGCGGTGCTTTGGCTCAAGGGCTCTGGCGGCGACATCGGTTCAATCAAGATGGACGGTTTTGCCACGCTCGACATAGACAAACTGAACGCGCTCAAAGAAATTTATCGCAGCATGGATCTCGAGGACGAAGCGGCATCTCAGTCCACCGGCAATCACACGGGTCGCGCCCGCACACCGGACGAACTGCGGGCGGATCTGGAATTCGCTCATGGCCATATCCCGCGCAAATAGCGGCTGAACCTGCATGCGATCTATATGCATACCGACGAAACGCCGGTCCAGCGTAGTCGATCCGTCGAAGCAAAAGGCAGAAGAGCGGGCGCGCAGTCTAGAGACTTGTCTCAGTCAACACGGACAGGACGCATGCCTTTCCAGAAAGCGTCCGATCAAATTATGGGGCTGCATGCACAGGGGACTAACACTCCAAAATATCGTAGAATGTTAAAGCCGAACGCTTGATCGGCGGCGAGGTATCTCCCAGCACTTCACATTGCGCAGATACCAGAAGCACATCTCAAGGCCCCGAGTCTGCCAATTGGTCGTCGCCTGCACAAACCAATCCGCATTCACGGTCATCTCCTGCCTCTGCGATGGCCCTACCGCTCTTTTCTAAGGGCTTCCATCGCCTTGATCTGCGACAAGCATGGTTATTCCATGCACAAGCGGCACATGCTGCCGAGATGATGTGAAATCACCGCTCACGGAGCAGGATTAATAGGTCCTGACCTCAAGTCGGCTTCAATCATGGACGCCGCTGCATTATCGAGCGCGACGCTTGATCCATCTATCGACGGCCCTTTCAAACCAAGTTATTCGACACTTTGTCAGGGGCGCACACCAGATTGGCGGTGCGCTACCAATAATCCCTTGCCACATCGCCCTAACCCTCCTATACGGCCCACTTCTACACCCACTCCACCGGAGAATCGGGTCACGCACGTGTGCGGCCTGCCGGTGATGTTGACAAAGGAATATGGCGATGGATGCCAAAGAACTGCGGGACAAGACGCCCGACCAGCTTCGTGAAGAGCTGGTGAACCTGAAAAAAGAATCTTTCAACCTGCGTTTCCAGCAAGCGACTGGCCAGCTTGAAAACACTGCTGGTATTCGTGCGGCCCGCCGCAACGCTGCCAAAGTGAAAACCATTCTGAACGAAAAAGCAGCTGCCGCTGCATCGGAGGCTTAACCTATGCCTAAGCGTATCCTTGCAGGGGTTGTCACAAGCAACCAGAACGAACAGACGGTCACAGTATCGGTCGAGCGTCGTTTCAAGCACCCGCTGCTTCAGAAAACCGTGCGTAAGTCCAAGAAGTACCGCGCGCACGACGAAAACAACACATTCAACGTGGGCGACCAGGTCCGCATCCAGGAATGTGCACCAAAATCAAAAACGAAACGCTGGGAGGTTATTGCTTCCTAAGCAATAACACCCGGTTCAAACGAAACCCTGGGCCCCCGGACAGAAATCGGGACTTGCTCATAGGTCGGAAGGAAACCAAATGATCCAGATGCAGACCAATCTGGATGTTGCTGACAACAGCGGCGCACGCCGTGTTCAGTGCATCAAGGTTCTGGGTGGTTCTCACCGTCGTTACGCCAGTGTTGGAGACATCATTGTCGTTTCGGTGAAGGAAGCCATTCCACGTGGTCGCGTAAAGAAAGGTGACGTCCGTAAGGCCGTCGTCGTACGCACCGCCAAAGAAGTACGCCGCGAAGATGGCACAGCCATCCGCTTTGACAGCAACGCGGCTGTCATCCTCAACAACAACAACGAGCCGATCGGTACACGTATCTTTGGCCCAGTTGTGCGTGAGTTGCGTGGCAAGAACTTCATGAAGATTATCTCGCTTGCGCCGGAGGTCCTGTAATCATGGCTGCAAAACTCCGTAAAGGTGATGAAGTCATCGTTCTGGTTGGCAAAGACAAAGGCCAGAAGGGTACGATTTCATCCATTGATCCGAAGGCTGGTAAAGCTGTTGTTGAGGGTATCAACATCGCGATCCGCCATCAGAAGCAATCACAGGCTACGCAAGGGGGCCGTACCCCCAAGGCGATGCCGATCAACCTGTCCAATCTGGCCATCGTTGACAAGAACGGCAAAGCATCGCGCGTTGGCTTCCGTATGGATGGCGACAATAAGGTGCGTTTCGCCAAGACAACAGGGGATGCGATCTGATGCTTGATACCGCAAACTACACCCCGCGCTTGAAGGCCGAGTACACTTCCAAAATTCGCGCTGCGATGAAGGAAGAGTTCGGTTACAAGAACGAAATGCAGATTCCGAAGCTGGACAAGATTGTTCTGAACATCGGCTGCGGTGCAGAAGCTGTTCGTGACAGCAAGAAAGCAAAATCCGCACAGGAAGATCTGACAACCATCGCTGGTCAGAAGGCCATGACAACACGCGCCAAGAAATCCATCGCGGGTTTCCGGGTTCGTGAAGACATGCCGCTGGGGGCGAAAGTCACCCTGCGTGGCGAACGGATGTATGAATTCCTTGACCGTCTGATCACCGTTGCAATGCCCCGTATCCGCGACTTCCGCGGCGTATCGGGCAAGTCCTTTGACGGTCGTGGCAACTACGCCACCGGCCTGAAAGAGCATCTGGTGTTCCCCGAGATCAACTTCGACAAGATCGATGAGAACTGGGGCATGGACATCGTTATCTGCACAACAGCGAACACTGACGCTGAAGCAAAGGCACTGTTGAAGCACTTCAACATGCCGTTCAACAGCTAAGCGCTCAGGGAGAAAAGAGATATGGCTAAGAAATCCATGATCGCACGCGAAGTGAAGCGTGAAAAGCTGGTCAAGCAGTATGCCCAAAAGCGTGCCGACTTGAAGGCAATCATCAACGACAAAGAAAAGCCCGTGGAAGAGCGGTTCAAGGCGACACTTGAGCTGGCCAAACTGCCACGGAACTCTTCTGCGACCCGTTTGCACAACCGCTGCCAGCTCACCGGGCGTCCACACGCCTATTACCGCAAACTCAAGATCAGCCGGATCGCGCTGCGGGACCTTGGTTCCAATGGCGAAATTCCCGGTATGGTCAAGTCAAGCTGGTAAGGAGAGCATAAGATGAACGATCCTATCGGTGATATGCTGACACGTATCCGTAACGGTCAAATGCGCGGCAAAGCTGCGGTGGAAACACCTGCATCGAAACTGCGCGGCTGGGTGTTGGATGTGTTGTCAGACGAAGGCTACATTCGCGGTTATGAAAAGAAGGACGGCAAAGACGGCCACCCTGCTTTCAATATCGAGCTGAAGTACTACGAGGGCACTCCTGTTATTCGCGAAGTGAAGCGGGTTTCCAAACCCGGCCGTCGCGTTTACCTGGGCGCCAATGACATCCCATCAGTCCGTCAGGGCTTGGGTGTGTCGATTGTCTCCACCTCTCAGGGTGTGATGTCGGACGCAAAAGCACGGGCAGCCAATGTTGGCGGCGAAGTGCTCTGCACCGTATTCTAAGGAGCATTAGATGTCTCGTATTGGTAAGAAACCGGTTGAACTACCCTCTGGCGTAACTGCCAGCGTGTCAGGACAGACCGTTGAAGTGAAAGGCCCCAAAGGGACCCGTAGTTTCAAAGCAACCGACGATGTAACCCTGACAGTTGACGGCAATGTCGTTTCGGTCGAACCACGCGGCAAGTCCAAGCGTGCGCGCCAGCAGTGGGGCATGAGCCGCACGATGGTCGCGAACCTGGCAACCGGCGTATCGACAGGGTTCAAGAAAGAGCTTGAACTGTCCGGTGTTGGTTATCGCGCACAGATGCAGGGTAACACCCTGAAGCTGTCATTGGGCTATAGCCACGATGTGAATTTCGAAGTGCCAGAGGGTGTCACAGTGACAGCCGCAAAGCCCACCGAAATCACAGTGGAAGGTATCGACGAGCAACTTGTTGGTCAGGTCGCGGCGAACATTCGCGAATGGCGTAAGCCCGAGCCCTACAAGGGCAAGGGTATCAAGTACAAAGGCGAATATATCTTCCGCAAAGAAGGTAAGAAGAAGTAAGGAACGCGAAAATGGCAAACAGCAAAAGAACTCTGTTTCTGAAGCGCCGTATGCGCGTTCGGAACAAGCTGCGCGGCGTCACCGCCAATCAGGGCCGTGCCCGTCTGTCGGTGCACCGCAGCAACAAAAACATCAGCGTCCAGCTGATCGACGATGTGAACGGCGTGACACTCGCGTCCGCCTCGTCGCTCGAGAAAGATCTGGGCGTGGTTGGCAAGAACAACATCGAAGCGGCCACAAAGGTTGGTTCTGCGATTGCAGAGCGTGCCAAGAAAGCCGGTGTCGAGGTTGCTTACTTCGACCGTGGTGGTTTCCTGTTTCACGGCAAGATCAAGGCTTTGGCCGAGGCAGCCCGTGAAGGTGGCTTGAAAATCTAAAAGGTGAGATGGGTTAAAACCCATCTTACGACCTTGCAGCTGTCCCGCAAATCTGGCGGTGCGGCTCGATGATCCGGGGCGTGTCGCCACCGCGATTGGACAACGCCCGTAAGGGCACGAACACAAAGGACGCCATCAATGGCAGAACGTGAAAACCGCGGCCGTGGCCGCAACCGTGAAGAACAGGCCCCCGAATTTGCCGACCGTCTGGTCGCGATTAACCGGGTGTCCAAGACCGTAAAGGGTGGTAAGCGCTTTGGCTTTGCCGCACTTGTCGTTGTTGGCGACCAAAAGGGCCGCGTCGGCTTTGGTAAAGGGAAGGCCAAGGAAGTTCCTGAAGCGATCCGCAAAGCCACAGAGCAGGCCAAGCGCCAGATGATCCGCGTTGCACTGCGCGATGGTCGTACATTGCACCATGATATCGAGGGCCGTCATGGCGCTGGTAAAGTGGTCATGCGCACAGCCCCCGTTGGTACTGGTATCATCGCCGGTGGTCCGATGCGTGCTGTCTTTGAAATGCTGGGCGTACAGGACGTGGTATCAAAGTCGATCGGTTCACAGAACCCTTACAACATGATCCGCGCCACGATGAACGGCCTGTCCAAAGAGCAATCACCACGCAACGTCGCACAGCGTCGTGGCAAGAAGGTTGCTGACATTCTGCCCAAGCGGGACGAGGCTCCGGCCGCCGCCCCTGCTGAAGCTGACGCATAAGGAGACCGCGATATGGCTAAAACAATCGTCGTCAAGCAGGTGGGTTCTCCCATCCGTCGCCCTGAAAAGCAGCGTGCTACGCTGATCGGTCTGGGCCTGAACAAGATGAACCGTACACGCGAACTGGAAGATACACCTTCTGTCCGTGGCATGGTCAACAGCATTCCCCACCTCGTCGAGATCATCGAAGAGCGCGGGTAAACCCTACACTGTTCCGGAGCTTATCCGGCAACTGTTTTGGAAAACGCCCTCGGGAAACCGGGGGCGTTTTTTTGTAGGGATATGCTTAGTGGATCTACCCGCTTCGTTAACCGCTCATGAGAAATCAGAAGGCCTGAACGTGAACCTTGTCAGCCGCCCGCCCCAGAAATGATCGCCTACGCTGGTTTGTTTTTGTCGGCGTTGATAGCGGCCACGATCCTGCCCATGCAGTCAGAGGCGGTGCTGGTCGGTCTATTGCTGCAAGGCGAACGCACAGTCGTTTGGCTGCTGGTGATTGCGACCACCGGGAATGTCCTTGGGTCGCTGATTAACTGGTATTTGGGGCGCTTCTTGCTGCGGTTTCGCGACAGATCGTGGTTTCCGGCGTCTAACCAGCAATTAACGCGGGCAGAAGGGTGGTATCATCGCTATGGCCGCTGGTCATTGCTGGGAAGCTGGTTGCCGATTGTCGGTGATCCGCTCACCGTTGTTGCGGGCATCCTGCGCGAACCGCTGCCCACGTTCCTGCTGCTGGTAACGCTGGCCAAGGGCACCCGCTATGTTGTGCTGGCGGCGCTGACACTTGCATGGTTTTAACAGCCAAACGCTGTTTCAGTCGGGCACGTTGTCTATGCCACTACCGCCCCATGGATGGCACCGCATGATCCGCCGGACGGTCAACCAGCCGCCTTTGAGTCCACCATGCTTTGATAATGCCTCTAGTGCATAGGCCGAGCAGGTGGGTTGATAGCGGCAACCGTGCCCGACCCAGGGCGACCAGATCAACCGGTAGGCCCGCACCGGCAGTGAAAAGACGTAGGCGAGCGGGCTCATCCATGGACCTTGCGCAACGCGCGTTCAAGGTCGGTGACGAGGGTCTGAAAGGGCAGCGTCGCTGTTGTGGTCTTGCGCCCCACAAGCACATAATCCCAGCCATCGCGCCCCAGCTTGGGCAGAACCAGACGCGCGACCTCGCGCAGGCGTCGCTTGGCGCGGTTCCGCGCCACGGCATTACCGACTTTTTTGGAACAGGTGTAACCCACGCGGATGCCCTGACCCTCGCCCTCGGCCCGTTTGCGCGCCTGAAGATGGATACCCGGGGTGCCGCATCTACGCGCACCAGCGGCCCGCACAAAGTCTGCGCGCTTTTTGAGGACAGTCAGACGAACAGAAACCGCCGGTGTGCCAACCAGAGGCGCCACCGGCGGTTTCAAATCAGTCAACGCAGCAAAAGGGCGCTTACGCGCTCAACTTTGCGCGGCCCTTGGCGCGACGTGCGTTCAGGATCTTGCGGCCAGCCTTAGTGGCCATCCGTGCGCGAAATCCGTGGCGGTTCTTGCGAACCCGGTTTGATGGTTGGAACGTGCGCTTCATCGCAGTTTCTCCGGTTGTTGGCCAAACCCAAGCGAGGGATTCGAAGCCGGTCACATATCAGACCTGTCGTTTAGTGGGGGTCATGCCGCATGTCAACGCGCCTGTCGCGCTGAAATTGCAACAAATTGCGGCCGGGATCACGTTAAATGTTTCAATCAGGCCGGGCAAACCCCCCGAAAATGAAATATGTGCATGACGTTTCATCAATGCGCCGTGATGTGGGTATCGCGAAAGGTCGGTTGCGTTCATCTAGGCAGCAACCGAAGCCCCAGCAGGATTTGAAAGATGACCGATATGCCTGACGCCGCCACCCACCCGATTCTCAGCAAGCTGCCATTAATCGTAATCGCAGTTGTTGCCGTCTTTGGGGCCTACTTCCTGCGCGATTATCTGACTTTTGAAGCGTTGGCCCAGAACCGCGAAGCGCTGATTGCCTTTCGCGATGCGAACTATCTTTTGACCGTGTTGGTGTTTATCGCGGCCTATGTCGTCATTGTGGCATTTTCGCTCCCCGGGGCGACAATCGCCACGCTGACAGGCGGGTTTCTTTTTGCGACCTTTCCGGGAGCCTTGTTCAACGTAACGGGTGCAACACTGGGGGCCACGGCGATCTTTCTGGCGGCGCGCTGGGGGTTTGGCGAAAGCCTTGGCAGGAAATTGGAAGGGTCAGACGGCATTGTCAAAAAAATCAAGGACGGGATTGATGAAAACCAGTGGTCCATGTTGTTCCTGATCCGTCTGGTTCCTGCCGTGCCGTTTTTTCTGGCGAACCTTATACCGTCATTTCTTGAGGTGCCGCTGCGCCGCTTCATGATCTCGACGTTCTTTGGCATCATTCCGGGGGCTGTCGTCTATACATCCGTGGGTGCCGGACTGGGCGAGATTTTCGCGAAGGGCGAAACCCCGAACCTTGGCATCATTTTTGAGCCGCAGATCATCTTTCCCATCATTGGTCTGTGCGTCCTTGCGGCCTTGCCAATCATTCTGAAAACCATTCGCGGTAAAAAGGGGCTTTGAGCTATGAACCGGATCAAGACAGACATTTGCATCATCGGTGGCGGCTCTGGCGGATTGTCCATCGCGGCGGGTGCAGTCCAGATGGGGGCAAAGGTTGTCCTGCTGGAAGGGCATAAGATGGGCGGTGATTGCCTGAATTACGGATGTGTCCCGTCCAAAGCGCTGATCGCATCGGCCAAGCAGGCTTATGCGATGTCGCACGGGGCAAGATACGGCGTGGGCGAGGTTGAGGCTCAAGTCGACTATGCCGCCGCCAAGGACCACGTGCATGACGTTATTGCCACGATTGCCCCCGTGGACAGCGTGGAGCGTTTCGAAGGGCTTGGCGTGCAGGTCATTGAGGAATTCGGCAAGTTCATCTCGAAAACCGAAGTGCAGGCCGGTGAGACCATCATCGAGGCGCGCCGCTTTGTCGTGTCCACTGGGTCCGGCCCGTTTGTGCCGCCGATTTCCGGTCTGGATGATGTCGCCTACTACACGAACGAGAACATCTTTGATCTGCGCGAAAAGCCCGCCCACCTGATCATTATCGGTGGTGGCCCTATCGGCATGGAAATGGCACAGGCGCATCGCCGGCTGGGCTGCGAGGTCACGGTGATTGAAGGGGCCAAGGCGTTTGGCAAGGACGACCCTGAGATGGCCGAAATCGTGTTGGAGAACCTGCGCGCCGAGGGCATCAACATTGTGGAAGAAGCGCAGGCCGAAAAGATCACCGGCACGGGTCAGGCGATCACTGTCCATACACCCAAGGGTGACTTCACCGGCTCGCACCTGCTGATGGCAGTAGGGCGCAAGGTGAACACCGACAAGCTTGACCTTGATGCTGGCGGGATTGCGCATGACCGCAGCGGTCTGAAAGTCGGGGCTGATTTGCGGTCTGTCACGAATAAAAAGGTCTATGCCGCAGGGGATGTCGCCGGAGGGCTGCAATTCACCCATGTTGCGGGCTATCACGCGGGGGTTCTGATCCGGTCGATGCTGTTTGGCTTGCCGTCAAAGCAGCGCACCGATCATATCCCGTGGGCGACCTATACAGACCCAGAACTGGCACAGGTTGGACTGACCGAAGCGCAGGCAAAAAAGAAGTTTGGCGCGCAGCTTGAGGTCGTCCGGTTCGATTTTCACCACAATGATCGGCTGATTGCAGAACGCAAAACCAAGGGCCTGATCAAAGTAATGGTGGTCAAAGGGCGGCCTGTTGGCGCGTCAATTGCAGGGCATATGGCGGGCGAATTGATTGGCATGTGGGCGATGGCCATTGCCAACAAAATGAAAATGTCAGCCATTGCGAATACGGTTTTGCCCTATCCGACCGTCAGTGAGGTTAACAAACGCGCAGCGGGTGCCTATTTTACCCCTAGATTGTTTGAAAGCCCGACCGTTAAACGTGTAGTCGGCTTTGTGCAGCGGTGGCTGCCCTAATGCGCTGAGGTTCTATGTTCAATTCGCTCTCAGGCCGCTTCCTGATCCTCACGATCATCTTCGTGATGCTGGCCGAGGTATTGATTTTCGTGCCGTCGGTGGCGCGCTTTCGTGAAGACTATCTGTTGGCGCGGCTTGAGCGGGCACAGATCGCTTCGCTGGCGCTTGAGGCTGACGCAATGCTTGACCCCGCGCTTGAGGTTGAGCTGCTGCGGAATGCAGAAGTCTATAACGTTGTGTTGCGGCGCGACGAGGTGCGCCAACTGGCCCTGTCTTCACCACTGCCTGCGCCCGTGGCGGCCAGCTATGACATGCGGAATCCATCGGGGCTGACACTGATTGCGGATGCAATGCGGACACTGGTGAATACCGATGATGATATCATCCGCGTCTTTGGAAATCCTGTGCGCGAGGGCGGGTTGATGATCGAAGTCACAATGGATGAAATGCCTTTGCGTGACGCCATGCTCGCCTATGGACGCAATATCCTGATCCTGTCGGCATTCATTTCGATTGTAACGGCATGCTTGCTCTTTCTGGCGGTACAGGTGTTGCTGGTCCGCCCGATCAAAGGCGTCGTGGACCACATGCAAAGCTACGCCAAAGCCCCCGAAGATGCCCGTCAGATCATAACGCCGACCGCAGGCGTGCGCGAACTGCGGGACGCCGAAGAGGCGCTTCAAACCATGCAGCAACAGTTGACTGGCGCGCTCAAGCAAAAGGAAAGGCTGGCCCAATTGGGGGGTGCAGTGGCAAAGGTCAGCCACGATTTGCGCAATATCCTGACCTCTGCGCAGCTTTTCACGGACCGGATCGAAGGGTCCGATGATCCGCTGGTCATCCGCATGGCGCCGAAGCTGGTCAATTCCATCACCCGGGCCGTGAATCTATGCGAAACGACGCTGGCGTTCGGCCGGGTCGAGGAACCCGCGCCGGCCCTGGCACGGGTCAATCTGGCGCAAATTGTCGATGATGTGGTCGATAGCGAACGTCTCGCGGCTGGTGACTATGATCTGGTGATTACCGACGAAATACCGCCCATGCTAACCCTGCGGGCAGATGGCGAGCAGCTCTATCGCGTTCTGTCCAATCTGGTGCGCAATGCGCGCCAGGCGATAATGGCGTCGGGCAATGCCGGTGAAATCATCCTGCGCGCATCAGAGGACGATCAGGCCTGGTCCATCTTGGTGCGCGACACCGGACCCGGACTACCCAAAAAAGCGCAAGAGCATCTTTTCCAAGCGTTTCAGGGCAGTGTGCGCAAGGGTGGGTCCGGCTTGGGGCTCGTCATCGCGGCTGATCTGGTGCGCGGCCATGGTGGCCGGCTTGAGCTTCTAGAGACTTCTGAAAACGGGACCAGCTTCCTGATCAAGCTACCCAAAGCTGATCTGGCGCTCACGTCTGCTGCTGAATGAAAGAGTTTTGCAATTCGGTCTTGCATCGGATCGCCACTGGGGCTAAATGCAACGCCACGCGGATTGGTAGCTCAGTTGGATAGAGTACTTGACTACGAATCAAGGGGTCGGGGGTTCGAATCCTCCCCAGTCCGCCAAAGAATTCAAAGGCTTAGCGAGAGATCGCTAGGCCTTTTTCAGTTCTTAGTCTCTTTTTAGTCGCATAAATGTGATGAGAAATCGCGTTTTGCCATGTGCAGCTATGAGCGGATTCGCAGCCGCCTCAGTGCCGACGACAGCTTGATCCACAGCCATAAGCTGCTAGCCTGCCACTTCCTCGGGGAACTTGTCGAAACCCGAGCATCGCGATGCTCTTCTATCTAGGAGAGATCGTGATGAAGATACTTTCAAAACGCCAGGTCAAGGAGTTGGTCTTGTACTCACCGCAACACACTGCACGTCTGGAGAAGGCAGGCCTATTCCCCAAGCGGGTACAGCTGGGCCCGAACCGCGTGGGCTGGGTTGAGAGTGAAGTGCTGGAGTGGCTTGAACTACGTCTGGCGCAACGCGAAGTGCTGAACTGACACTCCTGAAAGGGAGCTGGGTGGCCGGGGTTGCAAACTTGGCCACCCGACAGTTTCGGCCCTAACCGGACCTCCGTAGATTTTGCAGTGAACAGCGGCTTCGAGCCATTGACATATGTTGCAATCTAGCAAGCGTCCTGCTTGCCGGCTTAAATCCGTGCGACTGTGGCGAAGCCTCGGACGTGTCCGCCTCAGTTCGTTCATAGTTCTAACAGGTAACCGAGCAGACATTCTATCGTTGGCGTAAGCAGTATGGCGGCATGGGTACCGACCAACTCAAAGAACTGAAGCGTCTACAGAAGGAGAATGATCGGCTGCGTCGTGCCGTATCGGACCTGACGCTGGATAAGTTGATCCTGTCGGAGGCCGCACGGGGAAACTACTGAGCCCCTCACGTCGCCGTGCCTGCATTAACCATGTGCGGAGCCAGTTCCACATCTCGGAGCGTCGTGCTTGTCGTGTTTTGGGGCAACACCGATCAACACATAGGCGGTTGCCAGTTGAGCGTGCCGATGAGGAGCTTTTGGTGGCCGACATGATCGAACTGACGCGCCAGTATGGTCGGTATGGCTATCGCCGGATCGCAGCTTTGCTCAGAGACGCTGGATGGCTTGTGAACGACAAGCGTGTCGAACGCTTATGGCGACGTGAAGGGCTTAAAGTACCAATGAAACAGCCCAAGAAAGGACGGCTCTGGCTCAACGATGGCTCGTGTGTCCGGTTGCGGCCAGAAGATGCCAGCTTTTGCGTTGAGGTGCTGGAGGAAGCCATCGCCAGATATGGAAAGCCGGAAATAATGAACACGGACCAGGGCAGCCAATATACGGGCACAGGCTGGATCACGACGCTGACAAAGGCTGAGATCAAAATCTCAATGGATGGGCGCGGTCGTTATCTCGACAACATCTTCATCGAACGGCTCTGGCGATCCCTCAAGCAGGAAGCCGTCTACTTGCACGAAATCACTGACGGGTTCCAAGCAAAACGGATCATCGATAACTGGATCGAGTTCTACAACCACGAGCGGCCTCACACCGCGCTCGACAAACGGACGCCAGACACCGCATACTTCACCCAAGCGGAGATACGAAAAGCGGCATGAACACAAACCAGATGCATCTTAGCCAAGCCGCAAACCTGTCCTAAAAAGCAGGACCACTTCACATGCTTGGCCGCCGACACAACCAATATGGCTTTTGCAATGATGAAACCTACCTTCGGCATAGTTCTTTCCAGAACAAGCTTGGCCAACGATCTGTTGAGCGTGGGAAAGCTATAAGCCCCGCTCAAGCAATCCGTTCCTGCAAGCGAAAACGTTTTTCTGTCAAGACTGAAGGGGACAACTCCACACCCAAACGAAGCAAAGTTTATGAGTTGGCTCCAAGAATGCCTTAGCTGAATTTTAGCCCAAGAGTATAAATTGCAGCGGAGAGCTTTAGATTTTCTTTGACGATCCATATTCGTAGATTCGGAAAACCCACCGTCACCCGAGACCAATCAAGTCATGTGTGCAATAGTGGCATGCCCAATATGGGCTGAAATGCGCAACGTTCGGCTTGAATACATCCAATTATCATTGTCACCATCCGAATTTCTCTAAGCACTATTTTTATCGTGTCCATTACTGGCATTCGAATAAAATGAATGGACCCTATAAATGAGTGAGCAGAGACCGAGCAAAATAAAGCTCAGTGCGATTGGTCTTTCTACAAAAATCAGTAATCCATGATCCGACAATAAGAGCGATTGCCGGAATGCTTGCTCCGCCCCACCTGCCAGGACGAAAGAGATAACGAAAGCTGCTGGATTAAAGTCGAACCGTTTCATCAACCATCCGAGGAACCCAGCGGCCACCATAACCCAAACGTCAAAAAGATTTGTTCTAGAAGAATATGCTGTAATGAATGCTGTCAATAGTACAATCGGGTACAGTATGTTGACCGGCACCTTAGTAATAAAACGACCAATCCATGCAGCCCCGAAATATCCGATCAGTCCATAGGCGCAGATGCCGATCAAACCTGCAGCCATCAGATTATAAACAAGATCTTTTGACGTGACGAACAACGTCGGGCCGATTTGAATTCCGTGAATAAGAAAAACGCCCACCATGATCGCGCCAATTGTGGACCCTGGAATTCCGAGCGTCAGCAACGGGGCCATGGAAGGACCGGAGACAGCATTGTTAGCGGCCTCTGGTGCGGCCACTCCTTCGAGCGCACCGTGACCCCATTCATCCCTATTTTTGGCCCTGCGTTTACCTTCGCCGTAGGCGATAAAGGCGGCGATTGCTGATCCGAGTCCGGGAAGAAGGCCGATGCCTGCGCCAATGAATGACGATCGAACGACATGCGGAACACAAGGCCGAAATTCGGTCCAAGTTAAACCATTTCGCACGGCTGCACCTTTGGGGTCATCATCAAGCACTTCATGTGCAACTGGCATGAGCCGATTTTCAATTTGGGCAAACACCTCACCCAGCACAAAAATTCCGACCATTATCGGCACCAACTCGATGCCACCCAAAAGGTCCGAATTACCGAAAGTAAATCGCTGCGTCGACGTGATCGGATCGATCCCCACCATGTTGACCAGTACGCCCAACAATGCGCTTGCAAGACCACGAATGACAGACTTTCCGAGGACAGAACCAATAACAATAAAAGCGGCCAAATAGACCGCGAAGAGCTCGGGCGGACCAAAGCGCAATGTCAGCGCCGCGATATAGCCGACCCCGACGATCAACAGAAGCTCTCCGATAAAATCGCCCATGACTGACGATATCGTTGCAACCTTCATCGCCTTTGATGACAGTCCTTTCTTTGCAAGAGGATATCCATCAATTTGCGTAGCCGCCGACGCCGCAGTTCCAGGTGTGTTAAACAGAATTGCCGAGATGGAGCCCCCGTAGCGTCCTGACTTTCCAATAACATAAAGAAAGGCGAGTGCTGCGAGCGGTTCCATGTAAAACGTCATGGGAAGCAGCATTGCAATTGCAGCTGATGCTGTAAGACCTGGTATTGCCCCCACAACCGTACCCACCACGGCTGCAAGCAGGACCCAGCCCATTAAGGCAGGGGACGTGAAAATCGTTTCTAGACCATAAAATATTTCCAAGTTTCAGCGCCTCGTCAACCAATCGTAAACATCGAACCACTCCCCAAAGGGAGGGAAGATCGCGAGACCCACGAAAAAAATCATATGGTAGAGAACTGGGGTGACCAAAGCTGCCAACAAAAGTCCAAGTCTATGTCGCATCCCAAAAAGCCACATTCCTGCGACTGCCGCGAGACCGGTGCTAAGGTGATAGCCAATTGCGCCAATCAAAAAGCCGTAGGTTACGCATAGAACCAGTAGGGCCAATACGTACTTCAAGTATCGATTATCGGATTGCGTAGCGCCTGCGCCCATCGAGCCTCTCCGAGAAACGGAAGCTCCACGAAGCATTTCCAGGAGGCCTAGCATGCAAAGACCCAGAGCGGCAATAAGTGGTACTGTTTGCCCTCCCGCGTCGCCACGTGGCGACACCGGTATTTGCAGACTAAGAATTGTTGCGACGCTGCCAACAGTCGCCATTGCTGCTCCAACTATGATGACGGACCAGCGATGTTCCAATCGGCTCACTGATCAGCTACCGAAGCCCCGAGATCACGGGCTCTGTAGCGACCTGCATATCTCGCAGTGATTGTTCAGCATCCGCGCCGGTCATGTATCGCGGGAACGTCCCTCGTGCTGCGATCATCTCCATAAACATGGGATGTTCAGTGATCGTTTTCATGGCCGCTTCTATTCCTGAAACCGTCTCAGGGCTGACGCCATTGGGCGCAAACAGGATGATCGGGTTAGACACACTTGGCACATCGTAACCAGCCTCAAAAAACGTCGGGACAGTATCCGCATACGCATCCCGTTCACTGTCGGCAATTACCAGAACGCGCATGAGGTCCTCGAACCCAATCGCTTGGTGGATGCCGATGCCACCAAAATCAACTTGTCCACCGATCAGAGCGGTACGAGATGCACCACCACCAGTGAACGGAACATCCACAGCTTCCAAACCATAGGTGTTCAAAAAGGTCTGGGCCATGACATGAAACCCTGACCCTTGACCATTGTGAGACCAGCGCAGTGTCCCCGGCGCGGCACGCATGGCTTCTACAAGATCATTGATCGTTTCGTAAGGGCTGTCAGCGGGCACCGCGATTGAGCCCTTGAGCGTTCCGACCTGTGCAATTGTTTGAAAACTATCAAAGGGGTTAACCTCCGTATCGTTCAGCATGTGGCCCAGTAAGAACGAACCTGCTGCGGTCATCATAATCGTGTTTCCATCGGGGCGTACATTCGCGGCCTCAATCGTGCCACTCATCCCTCCTGCACCGGGCTTGTTAACGATGACAACAGGGACAGGCAAAACGTCGGTCGCGGCAGCGGCGATAGCGCGGGCATAGAGATCTGTGCCGCCGCCAGCATTAAAAGGCACAATGATCGTAAGCGGTTGCCGTGGTTCCCATTCTGCAGAGGCGGGCACTGCGGCACCCACCACCAACGTCAGAACCAATCCAATTTTCGAAATATGTTCCCAGATCATTGCGTACCTCCCAGTAACGGCTGAATTCATCTTCCGACTGACATTATCTGGATTCAATGTATGATAATAATAGAATTATCGTAAGTCTATATCAGGAAATTGGAAGATGAACGTCAAAGGTATGCGGGCTTTTATCTATACGGTTGAGGAAGGATCACTGAATGCCGCTGCCGTTCGGATGAATCTGAGCCAACCGGCGGTTAGCCGGCTCATCCAGATCCTTGAAGAACAAGTTGATGCCAAGTTGTTCTATAGGAACAGAAAAAGCCTTTCCCCCACGCGAGAGGCCAGCCTGCTTTACCCCGAGGCCCTTAAGATCATATCAGCAATCGACGACTTCCCGACCCAGTTTGACCGAATGCGAACCAACACACTCGCCCCGCTGCAGGTGTTCAGCCAAGCACGTGCCGCGAATAGCATCGTGTTACCGGCGATAAGTATGTTCGCTCAAATGTTCCCTAATATTAAGATCAATCTAGAAATTGTACCGCGACGGGAACTCCGAAAATCAGTTATAGAACACCGGATTGACGTTGCAGTCCACGTAGCGCCCTTCCCGGTTTCGGGCATGATCCTGCACGAGGCTGCGCGGTTTCCTCTCTTTGTCCTGCTCCATAGGGATCATCCGCTCGCCACGCGGCAGTCAATCACGATTGCTGAGCTTCAGGCTGAGCGCTACATCGCACTCAAACGTGGCTTAATGGTTCGCGAACTGATTGACCAAGAGCTTGCGAAAACCGGCCAGCAACTCGCAGTCTTCCATCAAGCCTCAGGCATGGACGCGGCGCAGCAACTTGTTGCGGCGCGGCTCGGGTATACGTTCTGTGACACGACAGCGATCCTTCCGCATTTGAGAGATCACCTCGTCCTCGTTCCATGTTCTTCCAACATGAACATAGACCTTGGAATCTATTGCCCCAGTGAAAGTGAAAGCGATCCACATGAGGCGACGCTGGCATTCATGGATTGCATCAAGTCGATCATTTCTGACATCCGGTCGCGCGATTAGCCTCTTCAGTTTTTCTGATGCTCGCTTAGGAGAATTCAATTTTCTGTATGTCTATCAATCCTGTAATCAAGTGGCGTGAATAAAATAGAGGGCGCGACATGCCGCATACATTACCAAACCAACTCATCATTATGTCGGATGAGCATTCGCGAAAAGTGTTGAAGTGCTATGGAAACAGCGTGGTTGAGACACCAAATATTGACAGGCTCGCCGCCCGTGGCACGTTGTTTGAAAACGCCTACACGTCGGTTCCAATATGCGTTCCCGCTCGGGCGACATTCGCGACAGGTCAATACGGGCACGCAACCGGTCACTGGGATAACGCGACGCCATATAACGGCGAACCCGACTCTTGGGGGCATGCGTTGCAAGAGGCCGGTATTGATGTAGGTTCTATCGGCAAACTCCACTATCGAAACGCCGAAGACCCGACGGGTCTCGATTTTCAAGAGATACCGATGCATGTTATGAATGGTATTGGCGACGTACTTGGGTGCGTAAGAGAACCCCTGCCAAAGCGCTGGAAGTCGCAAAACCTGGCGCTAAACATCGGCGCGGGCCGGACCGACTACAGCGAATACGACAAGCATATTTCGGAGCGGGCTATTGAGTGGATCACAACACGGGCAACGAATGATAACCCCTGGGTCCTTTTTGTCTCTTTCATATGCCCGCATTTCCCCTTGATTGCACCTGAGGAGTTTTTTGCACTTTATGACGGCAAAGGTCTGATGCCAACGAAACCCAGATCCGTACCAGAACATCCATGGCTGGCTGCACAACGTGAGTGCTTTGCCTACGATAATTTCAACGAAGAGAGAGTCGGTACGGCGCTTGCGGCCTATTATGGTCTTGTAACGTTTATCGACTCGCTCGTCGGCAGCATCCTTGATGCTTTAGATCGCGCCGGATTAACCGAGAAAACGATTGTCTATTACCTTAGTGATCACGGCGATAACATGGGCGAGAGAGATATGTGGGGAAAATCAAACATGTACGAGGAATCCGTAGGAATTCCTATCGTCATATCGGGCCCGAACGTATCAAGAGATCATGTCTGTCGCACACCTGTTAGTCTTATCGATATGCATCCGACAATTCTGAATGCGGCGGGTCTGAAGGCGGCATCAAATCGACCGGGTTCATCCTTGCTGGAGATCGCCTGCCGAGACGACGATGCGGATCGTGCGGTCTTCTCCGAATATCACGCTATGGGGTCGATCTCTGGCGCCTTCATGCTTCGCAAAGGAAAATGGAAACTGATATACTATGTGGGGTTACTCCCCGAGCTATATGACCTTACGACCGATCCAGAAGAGCTTTTCAATCTTGGGCAAGCCGCCGAATATGCAACAGTACGAGCAGAATTAGAGAAAGAACTGCGCTTAATCTGCGATCCAGAACAAATTGATGCGCAAGCCAAGGCCGCCCAGCGAAAAATTATAGAACAACATGGCGGCGTAGATGCAGTTGTTGAGAAGGGTGGATTTGGTGGCACACCGGTTCCAAATTGAGGCAACAGTTTGGTGAACGGGGACCGCTGCGTTAACTGATAGTTTTAGTCAATATTCTGCTCTTATGGTGTATGATGTCACGTCGAGATCCATTCAAACCCCATCGTTTCTCTCGAGATATTGTTCTTTTGGCGGTGCGCTGGTATTGTCGCTGCCCGCTTTGATATCAAGATGTGGTTGATCTTCTTGAAGAGCGTGGCGTAGAGGTGGATCTCTCCACAATCTTCAGATGGGTACAGAGGTTTGGAGCAGAGATTGCGAAGCGCGCGGAAAAGCATCTGCGCCATGCCAGTTTGGCTTGGCATGTAGACAAAACTTACATTCGCGTTGGTGGAAAATGGCGTAATCGGTGGCGTGCGGCTGATGCGCACGGACAACTGATGGATTTCAGATTGACCACGCGGCGCGACCCGAAAGCTGCGAAGGTCTTTATAAGCAAGGCGATTGAGCGTGTTAGACTGCACCGCCCATCTGGGCCACGACGGATAAAGCCCCACCTATCCAAAGGCCATTCATGACATGTCTTGAATAGACTACATCGGTTTCAGTAGTATAGCTCGATCCGTGGCAACCTTTGGGTCACAACATACAAACTACCCCAGAGCTAGAAGTCACCTCATGTTCCTTGCTGATAAGTTTCGGCCTCTGGCAACCTTTGGGTCACAACACGCGAAACCAAATAGAGCTAGAAGACACCGTATGACCAGGCGTGATAAAAGGTCGATCTCTGGCAACCCCTGGGTCACAACACACATCGAACAAATTTGCTAGAAGTCGCCGCATCACTCACCCTGATAAATGGTCGATCTCTGTGAAGGGTTGGGTCACCAACGATGACACCCTGCGTGTCAACAACAAGGGTAGCCATAGAAACAAGGACAACTTCAGTGTTCTAAGAGTTCGGCGACGTGCCAATGTGGTGTAATGCTGAGACTGTGAAAATATCAAAAAACGCCTTATTCTAAAGCGTTTAGGAAAGTTCGGCCATTTTTGGAGGGGTCAAGCAGCTATGAGCAATTTAGAGCTCTTTTGTGTGATCTTCTCGCCTCGAACGTCTTCCCAATCATTCACGATCAACCGTACTTCACCGGGCAATAGATGCCGGACGCAAAACGCATTTTGCAAAAGTTCTCGCCGCTCTGCCCGTGTCCCCGCTCGGTAGGTGTCGACCAAGCTGCTGAACAGTTTGATGTATTCAGCCTGCTCATTCCTCAGTTCAGTGGGATTTGGCATTAAGTCCAGCTGACCTCTGAGTTGAGAGAGCTCAAAGTTGGTGGTCTGCTTGGAGGATTCGAAAGACTGTTTGTCTAGTGTACCATCGATCAAGAGGTCGGTCATACGTGCCAGTTTTGTTTCGCAAGCTTCGATCCGGGCGACAACTGATCTACGGTTCGCGTCAATGTCCTTGTGAGCGTCCCCTGCATCGCAGCGATCTTTGATTTGCCTGATATCACTTGGCGTGAACTCCGCCTCTGACAGTTGTGACAGCAGGGCGCGTTCAATGCGATCTTCCCGCATGCTGGTCATCTTGCATCGCTTTGAGGTGCAGCGATAGTATACGTGACCTTTCTGCAGTTCCGGCACCATTGGCCCATCACATAGTCCACAACGGAAGATCCCCTGGAACGGGTGGTTATGTCGCGTAACTTTTGGTCCAGAACGTCCCGCCTTTATCAGTTGTACCTGGGCAAACTGCCGCTTCGTCACCAATGGCTTATGCTTGCCGTCAAATGTCTCGCCCGTGCGTGCGATGGTGATCAGGCCATGATAGAACGTGTTGCTGAGAATTTTCTCAATGCCGTGCAGGCTGACAGGTTTGCCAGAAAAGCCCCGTAACCCACGCCGATTCATCTCCGCATGCAGGCTGCGCAGCGAGTGCTGACCGCTCAGATAGAGGGCGTAGAGTTCTTTGATGAGAGGGCCATTCTTGGGGCAAGGTGCCTTGGCTTGGCCTCTGCCAGTGTCGAGGTAGCCCAAGGGCGCTTTGAAGGGGTAGAGGCCTTGTTTGAGGCGTCCATAGAGACCTTTCCTAGTCTCTTCCCGCTGGTTACGGGAGAAGTCAGCGGCAATAACCGCGAGAAAGTCAGCTGTCATGCGACCACCACGCGTGGTGAAGTCGATGGGCTCTGTCGCAATGTGAAAAACGATGTTCACGTCCATCAGTGCGGAGACGATCGCCCAGTCGTGCAAGTTGCGGGCAGAGCGGTCGAGTTTATGAACAACCAGTCCTTCCGCATGCCCATGCCGCAATCGTTTGATCATCTGGTTGAAAACCGGCCGCCCGGCCTTAGACGCGGTTTCTTTTTCTTCAAACCATTCAGAGATGATGAGCCCGCGCTTGTGTGCACAGTCTTCAATTGCTGAACGCTGTTCTTGCAGGGAGACTCCTTCCCCTTGGCGGACGGTGCTCACACGGAGATATCCAAAGCATGAAATCATAGGTCAGGTGTTTGTTCTTGGAATCTATCATGAGTCTGCGATTCACGCGAATCTTGCCATGGCCATTTTCCTTCTGCCAAGAGCCGCCGGTAGATCCGGTCACAAAGGTCCAAATGTTTTTGCAGGCGTTCGTCGCGTGTCATGGATGTACTGTATCGAAGCTGAAATGGAGTTGTAGCAGGCAGCCTATGCCACCAACCTATATGGTGGATACATTGACGCGGTAAACGGCGCGAGCCGCTCACCATTCTGCATCACCTGAACAGCCGCCCTGTAGTTGGGCTGGTTCTGCAAATCATGTGCATCAAATGGCGCAAGCATGTGCTGCAGTCGAGGGGCATCCTTGGCCCCCACCCGGAATGCCACCATGCTGCCGACATTCCCGAATATCGCGTCAGAGACATCTGTATCGATCTGCGACAAGTGCTGATGCGCCAAAACCAATCCAAGGCCGTATTTGCGGGCCTCAGACAGCATGCCAGCAAAGGACTTGGTGGTCAGGTTTGGAAATTCATCGACGTACAAGAAAAACGGTCGCCGTGCGGCTTCAGGTAGCCCGTGTCGGGTTGATGCGGCATGCATCAGTGTCGACGTGATCAGACCTCCAAGCACGTTGGTGATATCAGCGCCCAGCCGTCCTTTGGACAGGTTCACAATCAACACCTGCCCCGTATCCATAATCTGCCGAAACCGCAGCGGGTCGCTTGGTTCGCATAGCGCGGTACGCACCGCCGGTTGGGCCAAAAACGCACCCAGCTTGTTGGCGATGGGGGCCACCCCATCGGCGCTCCCTTGGTAGTTCATGGTAGGAAACTCGACCTTCCAAAAGAACAGCACCTGAGGATCTGTGACTTGGTCGATCACCTGCCGTCTGAACCCTTTGTATGTCAGCAGCTTGAGAATATCGCGCAGGTCCGCGGTCGGCTGTTCCAGCAGAGCCAGAATGGCAAAGCGCAAGATGTGTTCCATCCGAGCGCCCCAAGCATCGGGCCATTGTTTCTTGAGCGTTTCGATCAGGCCTGAGGCAACCAGTGGTCGGTGTATCGTGGCGACCTTGGCCAATGGGTTGTATCCAAAGGAGCAAGCGGGATCCGCGACGTCCCAATACAAGTGTGGCACCATCAAACTGCGATGCAAGCTTTCGGCGACATCCCCATGTGGATCGATGAGGCAAAACCCGGTGCCATATCTGGCGTCCTGCCATGCGAGATTCTGAAGCAGTGTCGACTTCCCAGTTCCGGTTTGCCCGACGATATACAGATGCTGCAGACGGTCTTTGGGGGCGAGCCCAAAGGCACCGGACGATTGGTATCGCCGATAGGCAAACCCAAGGATGTAGCGGTGCGACGCAAGCATGAGCTGATCGTCTCGCAGTTGGCAGGTCAACACTAGCAGCTTGGGTATCTTGCCTGTCGATAGGCTGACTGCTTTGTACCTCTCACCCTATCGCGCATCATGATGTCAGATCAGTTCTTCATCCGGATCGCCTCTCGTCGGGTCCGTCCAAGCATCCTGCTTGGCCGCGCCCTATCGAAAGGAGATCCACGATGGGTATCAAAGAAGACACCACACCCGAAACAATCAACAGTGTTCCAATCTGCCGCAGCTGCGGGTCTGAGCGGGTCGCAAAGGACGCCTGGGCCTGTTTTAACCGGCACAGCGGCCTGTGGGAGCTAGAGACAGTTTTTGATGCTGAGCATTGTCATCAGTGCGAGGGCGAAACCAAGCTGGATTGGGTAGAGGCTGACGCCCTGCAAAACCGGCGGATTCGTGAGCTGAATGATCGCTTCCGGACCGAAGGCTTAGGCAACGGCTCGATCTTGATCACGCCCGGCATTCAAGCCCTCGGGGGCGATGCAGTCGTTTCCATCATCGGTGAGGTGCGCGCGTTTGCTGAGTTTACCGACGACAATGATCCCTGGAAGCAGCATGATTTTGGGGCCTTAGAACATGCTGGAGAGAAGGTCTTTTGGAAAATCGACTGTTACGACCCCAGCTGCACCTACGGCTCTGAAAACCCGGCCAATGAAGCCCTCACCCATCGGGCGCTGACCATCATGCTCGCCTCTGAATATTGATGTATGGGCTGAGAGTATACGCTGCCCCCTAGCGGGGGCAGCGTTTTTGTTTTGTGACGTTTAAATCGTGAAAGATTTTGGCTGAAAATACGTCAAGGCTTGTACAGCTACAGGATCGGGCCGGCCGCTCGTTCTGGGCTGTTTGCATCAGTCGCTTTCTGTTGCGCAGCCGATCCGTGTGAATCGTTGGATGTATCTTGGTGGGAAGCGGGCGTTTGTCGCCAGAATACGGCTAGTATTCTGGTCTCTATCGCTCCGCACACCGCTAGATGTGCGTCCGCTTTTCCAGCTTCCACTCACCGCATCAGGGTGCCCGATATTCTGCCTGCTAGGATGTCGCTATCTCTCAAAGTAGACTGAAGCTCTAGACGTTTATCAAATAAGCAAAAGTCTATGAGTACCCAATTTGCCCTCGACCTGCGCCTTGCACGCAGGAAGGCGGGCTATACCCAAGGAGATGTGGCCCATCTCCTGTCCAGTCACCAGTCATTGGTGTCTGATCTCGAGCACGGTCGACGCAGGCCAAGCCTTGAGCAAATTATCGAGCTGTCACTGATTTACGGACGCTCGTTTGAAAGCTTTTTTGGCGAGTTGCTCGCTGAACGTCAGCAGGTTCTTCAAGAGCGCCTCAAGCGACTGCCAGAGCCCGGCAAACCGACTGCGCAGACTTTTAATCGCACCAGTTCGCTTGCACGTCTAACCAAGCGTCTGGCTAGCCAACTTGAGCATGGCAGTGCTTAGCGTTCTTGCGATTGCGGTTGCCTCTGGCAAGGCCGGCTATGTGTTCCTGCAAAGGGGTCAATTGCAGGACTGGGGCATCACAGTGAAGGCGGCTGGCAGCAGCGCAGAATTGGTCGGGTTTGCCCAAGGCCTGATCAATGAATTGCGCCCGGATGTCGTGGTGACAGAAGATTGCACCAAGAATTGCCGGAAAGGTAAAAAGAGCAAACGCCTGATCCGATCTCTGGCGGAACTCGCCAGTCACAACTCGGTGCTGGACGTCAGTGTGCCGCGACCACGCCTGTTCCAATCAAAGTATGAGGAAGCGCAAAGACTGGCGAAGGATCATCCTGAGATCGCGGGATACCTCCCCGCACAGAAGCGTCGGATCTTTGATTTTGAACCGCGCAGCATGGTGTTGTTTGAAGCACTGGCTTTAGCGCAAGAGGTCATGAAAGGCCCGCCGACACGACTGGCGGCCTCGATGGGATAGCCCGTCCTGTGTTCTTCGAAACTGCTCCATCAGGGGCAGTTTCGATGTGTGCCTGTCTGTGGTGCCGCGTTCCCCTTCAAGTTGAGGACCTGATCCACGCCGCCTCACCATCAGTATCGACCCAGTCCATTCAAACTTTCGCCTTATTTGTGCGCAACCTTCGCTCTGCACAACGAATGATTGTGCAATGACCTAATTTAGCGAGGAGCATATTTCCATGAAATCATACGAAACCGCCCGCAACCTATTCAGCTTTCTTGGCTTTTGCGCCGGAGCGCTCATCGTATTGGGCGTGGTCGTTGCCCTGATGGGCGGGTCAGCCACGCAGTCATTTGGCCGTAACGCAGGACCCGCGCAGTTCATCCTTGGCGCTATGCCAGGCATCATGATGGCGGCAGTTGGTGTCATCGGGCAGGCGATGGTGCAGATGGGCCGCGCATCCGTCGATACGGCAGAGTTCACCCAGCAATCTCTTGATGTGTCGCGCAAGCATATGGAGCTGTCCAAACAGCTTCTGGAGCAAGGCAAGACAACAGCCGCGTCCTTTGCGTCGCTGAGCGCTCAACGACCGGCGGCAACACCCGACAAACAATCCGACCAAGATCAAGGCGTCAGCTATAGCAACCAGCCAACCCAGGCATCAGCCGTCGCAGAGACCAAGAGCAAGCCTGCCGCTATCCCAGCAGCATCAACCTCAACCGCCAAAGCGATCACAAAAGAAGAGCAGATATCGCTCACGCCCTTGTCGCCTGAGACCGTCTACAAAGATGGGAAATACCTGGTCGGAGGGAAACCATTTTGGTCCAAAGAGGAAGCCACGGAATACCAAAAGTCTCTGGCCCCGATCCCGGCAAAATGACCCCCATGCAGACCCCCATCCCCTATGGGGGTCAAGCATGGGTACCAGCGCTGAACATGACGACACATCGTTGAACAAATACCATCTGTCGTTTGCGTGACTTCACCTGCTTTCGCAGGTGAATATCCCCACCCTCCCTTGCATTGCATTCCCTTAGCCTAATTCTGAACCCCAAAGGAAATTCCACCACCATGCGTGTCTCAATCAAACATGAAACTGTCAGGCGGGGTGCTGTCTTTAAAAAGACGTTCTATGAGGTCTGGATAACTGTCTTGCTGACGCATGAAGAGATCCAAATCGTGCGGCAGCGCAACTTGCTTGAAACCAAGCTAATGGACAGGCGACCAGCCAACGCCAAGGTGGATGACCGAGATGACAAATTCGCTCTGTTCGTCAAAAGCATCATCAACGGCAAGACGGACCGCTTTCTGTGTGCCACGCCGTCTGACGCCAAGCGATATGAAGAGCACATGCTGGATACTCTCTCCCAACTGAAACTCTGGATCAGCGACAACGCTGAAACCAGCGAAGGCATCGTGGTGGAATTCTGATGGGTGGTAATCTCTCTGACCAGGTCTCAGGGCTGGTGATCAGCGTCATCATTGTCGGCGTTCTTCTGATGGCCGCGCTGATGGTCACACCAGTCTTCTTGCTTGGCGCTGGCGGCTATGTCGGCGTCCGGCTCTATCTCGAAAGCCCGGCGCGGGCCGAACGGTTGGCCAAAGAAGAGACCATGCGGCTCTACCAGCATGCGATGTCTGGTCGGGTAGGGCTCAGCGATCTTGAGATCGACCAAGCGCTGTCAGCCTATTGGCCAGCCTCAACACCTGATCCGTTACAGGTACAACTTTTGGATGTGGGTCGCGCACTCTTCAAGGCCGAGGGCCTGAGCCCAGACGTCCCTCCACCGCCGGTGCTGTGCAATACGGTCGAAGGCGGTCGCTATCGCGATCTTCTGGCCAAGCAGGGGCAAGCCCGCAACGATCCGCAAATGCTCAAAGCGGCGCTGGATGTAATCAGCCAAGCGCTCGCACCCATCGCCAAAGCTGCACCGCCAATGAAAGGCGATGTGCTCGTCTCAGTCTCGCAGTTTCTCACCCCGCACAATGCGGTGATTGATGCGATTGTCACACCCTTCTTCCAGGACAACGGGTACAACCACTTCAAAGATCTGCGTCAGCAGCTAGATAACAACCTGCGCCAAACGCACCGTACCAACCCCGTCTTTCCGCGCGACTATCGTGGCGACGATGCCGTTGATACATACCTTAAGGGCACGTTGCTGCGCGATCTGTTTGATCTGCGCACACCGTTTGAAATCCCCGAAGAACTCCGCTTTGAGCATACACATATGGTGGCAGGCAGCGGGCACGGCAAAACCCAGACCCTGCAGTATCTCATTGCGAAGGATTTGCCGGATGTGGCAGCAGGCGCAAAGTCGGTAGTGGTGATCGACAGTCAAGGTGATCTGATCGGGAACATCTTGAGGGCAAAGGTGCTGGACCCCGAAGACATCGTACTCATCAATCCCGAAGACATTGCGTACCCTGTGTCACTGAACTTGTTCTCGGTCGGACAAGAGCGCTTGGATGCCTATTCCCCCCTCGAGCGTGAGCGGCTCACCAATTCGATCATCGAACTCTATGACTTTGTATTGGGATCGCTGCTCTCAGCCGGCATGACCGCCAAGCAAAGCGTTGTGTTCCGCTATGTCACGCGCCTGATGTTCTATATCCCGGACGCCACGATTCATACACTGTGTGATCTGATGGAAGCTGGCGGTACCGCCAAATACCAGGAACACATCGCCAAGCTTGAAGGCACACCACGCCGGTTCTTTGAGACTGAATTCGAAAGCAAGGAATTTGCGGCCACCAAGACCCAGGTGCTGCGTCGTCTCTATGGCGTGCTCGAAAACCAGACCTTCGAACGCATGTTTGCCAACCCTGAGTCCAAGTTTGATATGTTCACTGAGTTGAACGCGGGCAAGCTGATCTTGATCAATACGTCAAAGTCCTTGCTGAAAGAACAAGGGACCGAAATCTTTGGCCGGTTCTTCATTGCGCTGATCGCACAAGCCGCACAAGAACGGGCTACATTGCGCCAACAAGACCGTTTGCCCGCCATGATCTACATCGATGAGGCTCAAGACTACTTCGATGTCAATATCGGGGTGATCTTGTCTCAGGCCCGTAAATATCGGGTGGGTATGGTAATGGCCCACCAATACTTGGGACAGCTCTCCAGCGGCCTTGCAGAGGCCTTTGAGGCCAATACTTCAATCAAGCTGGCTGGTGGTGTGTCCGCCAGAGATGCCCGCACACTGTCGAGCCAAATGCACGCCACACCTGAGTTGATCCAGCAGCAACCGAAGGGTTCATTCGCCACCTATCTGCGCGGTCTAACGGACAAAGCCGTTCCAATTGCTTTCCCGTTCTTCGAACTCGAAAACTTGCCACGCACAACAAAAGAAGAGCGTGCGGCCATCCTGCAACACAGCCGGGACACCTATGCCCAACCATGGGAACGCAAGGCTGAACATAGTGCGCCAGAGCACGAAGAGGCTGAAATACTGCCGCCAGAAAACGACGATGATGATCCATTCGCACCTTCCCCGGAGTTGTGAGGGCGTGAATAAATGGGGGCATGAAACATACACGTTCTTCCCCGATACGTCTCAAATTCGACGTTCAACCGACAGCTCGGGAACTGCGCTGGTTTGCGCACATCGACCGCCACGGACCGCAATCGTCTGAATTTCTATATGAGTGTACGCGCGACACCCACCGGTGCCGGGACACAGCACTGCGGCGCCTGCAAGCTCTGCGCGAAGCTGGCTATTTGCGATTGCCGCCACAACAGCGCCAGATCGCCAAGGCGGACTTCAATCCCTATGTGTACGATCTGACCAGACTTGGCTGGGACATCTTGGCTGGCCATAAAAACTTGGAAAAACACGGCAGACCTACGGGACATTGGTGGCACGGATACTGGGTGTCTTCGGTGTCGAGCGCAATTGAAATTGGTGCGGTGCGCGCTGGTCTGACATTCATCCCGGCGGCGCAGATTTTGGCGATCAAAGGTGTAGAGCTGGGCATTCCGCTGTCGGGGTCCAAAGTGATCCCAGATCAGTTGTTTGCAATCAAGTATCCCGATGGCTATCGGGCATTTGCTTTGGAAGTTGATCGTGGGACTGAGCCGGTGCGATCAACGGCCGCAAGAAAGTCGCTGCAGCGGTCCGTGGCGCAATACCAGCAGCTCCTGCACGAAAAACTCTATCAATCCCACTTCGGGCTCAAATCCAAGTTGCGCGTGCTGTGGGTATTCCAAAATGCGCAACGCGGGAAGCAATTCGGCGGACTTCTCTGCCAAGATGATCAACGGTTTGCGGCAATAGTTGCATCAAGGCCCGAACCCAGATGGAGAAATCTACAGAACGCTAGGCTGCAATTGGGAATAGAGTAGTTTTGACGGTTGGCGGTTGGCTGCGTTTGCGCGGATTTAGTTCTGTGGGGGCCATGTCCGTTCTGTGTGCTTTCGAGCAAAAGAGGGCATCTGTCGCAACCCAGTTTAGAACGAGCCAATTTGGGCCAGAAACATGGCAAATATATCCTATGTCAAATTCCCCGATCAATTAAGCGGGATCATGCCTTTTTCTCGATAACCACGGCGCTCGATCAGTTTGTTCGACCAGGCATTTACATTTGGCAAATCAGGCCGTTCAAATTCCATCGAATGCCAGCGATATGCTGAGCTTCGCAACGGAATGTCTGCCATGCTTGGATTCTCTCCAAAAAGGAAGTCGCGGGTGGCGAGGTGTTGATCCAGAATTGACCAAAACTATGACGCTTCGGCGACCGCGGTATCGACTTTTGGACCTGTCGCGGTTTGATGCCGCTCCTTTGATAGCATTTACTGCAACAAAGGAGATTGACTATGGGACTGAAACGGACGGACGAATTCCGCCAGGATGCGGTGCGTATCGCGCTGACCAGTGGGCTTACTCGTAAGCAGGTGGCTGATGATTTGGGTGTCGGGATGTCGACGCTGAACAAATGGATCACAGCCCATCGGGACACAGATGTAGTGTCGAAAGAGGATCTGAGCCTCGCCAAAGAGAATGATCGGCTTCGTCGTGAGGTCCGGCTCCTCAAGGAGGAGAGGGACATCCTAAAAAAAGCCACCCAGTTCTTCGCGGGCCTAAAGCAATGAGATTTAGGTTTATCGAAGATCACAGAGCCAGCTTTCCAGCTAATCGCCTGTGCGATGTCGTTGGTGTCAGCGCACGCGGTCTGCGTGCTTTCCGAAGCCGCCCCGCAAGCCGCAGACAGCGATCCGATCTCGTCACGCTGGCACATATCAAAGAACAATCTCGTCTCAGCTTGGGCAGCTACGGCAGGCCACGGATGACGGAAGAGCTGAAGGAAATCGGCTTGGACGTCGGGCATCGCCGAGTTGGCAGGTTGATGCGCCAGAATGGTATATCCGTCGTCAGAACCCGTAAACACAAGGTCACCACAGACAGCAATCACAAGTTCAACATTGCGCCGAACCTGCTGGATCGTGACATCAGCTATGTTTGGACCCAAGATGGTTGGCTTTATCTTGCGGTGATCCTGGACCTGCATTCACGCCGTGTCATTGGCTGGGCGGTCAGCAATCGGATGAAACGGGACTTGGCGATCCGTGCGTTGAAAATGGCCATTGCGTTCAGAACACCGCCCAGAGGCTGCGTCCACCACACCGATCGCGGGTCGCAATACTGTTCTCATGACTATCAGAAAATCCTGCGCCAGCATGGGTTCAAGGTATCGATGTCTGGCAAAGGTAATTGCTACGATAATGCAGCTGTCGAGACGTTCTTCAAAACCATCAAAGCAGAACTGATCTGGCGGCATCCTTGGGAGACACGGCGCAAGGCAGAGATGGCCATCTTCGAATACATCAATGGGTTCTATAATCCGCGACGCCGCCACTCAGCACTCGGATGGAAAAGCCCAGTCGCTTTCGAACGAAAGGTGGCTTAAACGAGCACTTGGAGCGGCACTAAAACGTGACAGGTCCATTTCGCCTCGTCGCGCACCAGGGCTTCAGTCCAAATAAGTTGTCAAAACAAAACCGTCATTGGCGCGTGCAACGTCGTAAGCTACAAGTCCATCCACTGCCCGGCCAATGCAATTTCTTGCACTGATGGCAATTTCCAGTCGCCGCTCCCGTACTGATCGCAAAGATAACGAACAATCGCTTTGGATTCCCGAAGCACAAAGTCGCCATGAACATCGTCCCGCGCCATAACGACGCCAAGTTCTGCGGCGCACCACATGACCTTTTGCACATTGGCTGAATTGTCACGCTCGAGAACTCTGATCGTTGCCCTACCCAGTCTTTCATAACCAAATTATTGAGGTTGCAACCGTTCAACCTGCAGGGATGTCCGTCGTGTAAACTGGTACGTGATAGCCTTTTTGAACCGCATCGCGCGCCAGAACACGGCGATACCATGCGCGAACATTCGGATAATCGGCCAAGTTGATCTGGTGCCACTCATGGCGCGAAACCCATGGCCAGCTGGCCATATCTGCGATGGAATATGCGCCGCAAATGTAATCCTGCCCTTCGAGTTGCCTATTGAGCACACGGTAAAGCCGCGCGACTTCGGTTTTGAAGCGATCTTCGGCATAGGGGGCCTTGCCGGGATTGTTTTTCACGAAATGGTGGGTTTGTCCGGCCATTGGCCCCAGCCCGCCCATTTGCCACATCAGCCATTGTATGACCTCAGCCTTTGCTTGCAGATCCTTGGGAAAGAACTTCCCGTGCTTTTCGGCTAGATAGAGAAGAATAGCGCCGGACTCGAACAGCGCGATGTCAGTGTTATGGTCAACAATCGCTGGCACCTTATTGTTGGGACTGATCGCAAGAAATTCCGGCGTGTTCTGCGCGCCTTCATTGATGTTGATGGGAAGGACATTGTATGGCACTGCGAGTTCTTCGAGCAGGATCGAGACCTTCCGGCAATTCGGCGTGGTCCAAGTGTAGAAATCAATCATTCGATAGGTCCTTATTATCGATCAGGTTTGGAGGGCTGGATATCGCGCCGGTCCCGTATCAAGCTATCTGGCCGAGGAAATTCTTGGTCCGCGCGTGTTGCGAGTTTCCAAATAATAGTTCCGGCGTGTTTTCTTCAACGATCTGGCCGTGGTTTATGAAAATGACACGATCCACGACGGCCCGCACGCCCCCATTTCGTGAGTCACACAGCTCATAGTCATTCCATATTGGGCGTGTGCAGGTGTGGATGGCCGTAGCACGACCGATAGTCCCTATGCAGCTGATCGGCCATTATGAAGCGAACGTTCTTGGCTTTGGTCATGGTTCACCTGATTGAATAGGGTAAAAGGGTCGCGATCATCGGAACGGAAAAGACCAGCACCAGACCGATCAGCAACGCGAAGACAAAGGGTGTCACACCCCTAAAGATATCGGCAAGCCGGACATCAGGCAGGACGGATTTGACGACGAAGGCATTCATCCCGATCGGTGGCGTGATCAGGCCGATTTCCGTCACAAGCACCACGATGATGCCGAACCAGATCATGTCAACGCCCGTCTGGGACAGAGCTGGCAGAAAGACCGGCACAAGAAGGACAAGGATGCCGATGGATTCGAACACCATGCCCATCACCAGCGCGATGACGATGATGAACAGAACCAGTTGCGTGGAGGTGAATTCGGAATCCTCGACAAAGTCGAGGATGTCATAGGGCAGCCCTGAGAGGTTTATGAATTGCGAAAAGACGACAGCACCCATCAGGACGATGAAGATTTTCGATGTCGTGATACCCGCATCCACAAGGCACAGACGCCATGAGTCGATGCTGCGCAGATGGCCGCGCAGGAAGGCAATCACCGCGGCCCCGACCGCCCCGATGCCCGAGGCTTCGGTCGCGGTGAATATGCCGCCATAGATGCCCCCCAGCACAACAAGGAACAGGGTCAGAACCGGGATCGTGCCGCGCCGCGCAACCTTGCGCCGTTCAGGATCCAGCGGAGGGGAGGCCGGCGCAGCGTCGGGGTCAAGGCGTACCATGATCGCCACAGCCAGCATAAACAGCGTCACCAGCAACAACCCCGGCAGGATGCCTGCGATGAACAGCAGTCCAATGTCCTGCTCGGCGATGATTCCGTAGATCACCAGCGGAACCGACGGCGGGATCATGATCCCAAGCGTCCCGCCCGCCGCGATGGTGCCCGCTGCCAGCTTGTCGCTGTAATTGAACGCCTTCATCTGCGGCATAGCGACCTTGGACATGGTGGCCGCGGTTGCAAGGGTGCTCCCGCAGACGGCCGAGAAGCCGCCACAAGCAAGAACTGTCGCCAGGGCCAGACCGCCCTTGAATTTGCCAAGCGCCGCGTAAGCGGTGTCATAAAGATCGCTGCTGACGTCCGAGCGATAGATGAACACGCCCATCAAGATGAACAGCGGAATGACCGACAGGTTGTAATTCATCGAATCTTCGGCGATCTGCTGGGCTGTCATGGCCAGGCTGGCCGAGAAGCCGCGTTCCAGCGCAAAGCCGACGAACCCCACGATCAGCGTGGCAAAGCCAACCCGAAATCCGATGAAGCATAGCGCAAGAAGCGCGGCAAAGCCAATAAGTGCAATGGTCATAACCCGTACTCCATTTTGTCACCCGCAGGGGTTTTCATGCGCAGGTAGATTCCCGCAATCATTGACAGGGTGCTTATGAAGGCCAGCAAGGCCACGAGGCCTGTGGTCAGGAAAAGCGGGATCTCAAGGACATAGGTGCGTGCTTCCTGGTGGTATGAGATCAGCGCATGTTCGCAGAGCACGAAGGCGATAAGGCCCATCGCGAAAACCGAAAAGAGTTGGATGACCGCATCGTAAAGGCGCGGGGCCATTCGGCGGATCTGACTGTCGACAAGCTCAACGACGATGTGGTCGTCGCGGGCGTTGGTCACGCCAAGACCCGCAAAAATCACAATCGCCAGAAGGGAAGAGATCATCTCTCCGGCCCCGAAGATCGGGGAGTGGAACATATAACGCCCAATCACATCGGCGAAGGTCAGCACCATCATGATCGCGATTGCCACGCTCGAGATGTTCTCGAGCGTGGCAATCGCCTTAACCAAAAGGGCACTGAGCACCCCACCCTGATGTTCAGGCTCTGTCATTTCGACAATTCCGCGACACGCTGCCTGTAGAATGCAAGCGCGGCCTCACCATCGATGCCATTGGATGCAGCGGCCTCGAACCATTTGGCCGTGATCGGCGCGGCTGCGTCCATCAAGGCCGCCTCTAGCGCTGGATCCGCATCGACAACCGAAATCCCGAGGTCTGGAAATGACGCCATGACCTCGGCAGCGGTACGATCCCAGGAGCCGCCTGCGATCATGCCGAAGGCAGGACCACTCAGCTCCATGATCGCTGCCTGGTCTTCCGGCGAGATCTCGGCCCACTTGTCCTTGTTCATCACCAGCGAGAAGCTCGTAGTGTAAACTGGGGACGAGAACCTGGTCATCGAATTCACATAAGGAGCGATCTGGAAGGCCTTGATCGCATCACCGTTGAGCCCGAGGTGACTGTCGACAACGCCGTTGGCAATAAACTCGTTGGACTGCACGGCCGGAGATGCAACGACCGCTGCACCAAGCGCGGTTGCCATGGCGGCAAGCGGTCCGGGCAGGGCCCACATCTTGCGTGACGCGAAGTCTTCCACGGTGATGATCGGCGTGTCGGTGCCACTGAACAACAGACCCGGCGAAATCGTCCACATTGACAGCAATTCCACCGTGTCGAATTCGTCCGCGAAAAATTTCTCACGGGTCTCCCAGAGCGCCTGAGATAAGACAGGCGCGTTGTCAATGCCAGAAAACGGTTGCATTGCGACAAGCGGGCCAGAGACACGGTTGCCGATTAGGCCGTTGAACTGAACTGCGACGTCCACGATCCCCTTTTCGACCGAGGCAAGCTGCTCGGCCGGCGGGGCGACGGACTTGGGCGGAATGTTTCCGCGCACGCGCCCGTCGGTAGCTTCTTCCACGGCGTCCAGCCAATCGGGCAGCAGCTTGCTGCACACGTCATGCTGGGGCGGCCAGAAGCAGTTGACAATCAAGCGCGTGTCAGCGCTTGCCGATCCGGCAGCCATCAACAGGCCAGCCGCTAGTCCGACTAATTTCTTGTTCATTGGTATCCTCCCTGGATAGTTGAATGGGTCAAAGTGCCTAATCTTTACGCCAGATCACCTCGAGCTTCGTGCCCCCCGCCATGAACAGCTTGGACAACGGGCAAAATTCTTCAGTCTCGACAGCCACAAGATCAAGCTCTACCTGCTTGGCAGGACCCGACGCCGCGACCGATAGCTTAATCGCCTTAAACGGAACCTCGATTTTCTCGGCCAGCGTGACGCCCCAACGATCAAAGTCGCAGCCGGCGTCGATGCCGAATTGGCCGATATCGGGCCCAACTTTCGTTGCGCATTTCTTGGCTTTGACGTTGGTGCAGCCCACCAGCGCCGCAATCACCGTCTCGCTCGGGGTAAGGCCATGGCTGGACCCATCCCGTTCAACCTGTTCGTCAATCGTAGAGACAGGACCGCGCATCCCGCCATCACTACGCGAATGGGACGTGCAGACCGCCTTCTTGCGCAGCTTTACGATGGTTTTTTGTCTTACTATTGCCATGGCATCCTCATGCGAAGCTGCAAACCTTGTCAAAGCCGAACCGCGGAAGCTTCTGGAACAGAGCCGTTTCGTCCGCATATCCAAGATTGCACAGGAAGTTGGATTTCAGGCTGGTACCCGCAAAGAATTCCTCGTCGACGGATTGATTGGAAAAGCCGGACATCCCACCGACATCGAGACCGAGCGCGCGCGCTGCAATCATGAGATATGCACCCTGCAAGGTACCGTTGCGAAATGCGGTGGTAGCGATGAACGGGGCCTTGCCCTCGAACAGGTGACGGCGATCCTCATGCGGAAAGAGGAACGGCAGCTCGGTCCAGAATTCCAGATCATGGGCAACGATCACCGTGACGGGGGCGCCCAGCATCTTTGCGACATTCGCAGGCTTGAGTGATTTGGCGAGCCGTTCCTTGCCCGCGTCACTGGTCACAAAGACAAAACGCGCTGGGCAGGTATTCATGCTGGTCGGCCCAGAGGCGGCGATGTCGTAGATCGCGCGCAGCGTATCTTCGCTGATGGGCTTGGCAGTCCAGGCGTAATGCGAGCGCGCCTCTCGTAGAATCAGGTCAATCTCGTTGTCCCCAAGCTGGTCGATGCGCGCCCGAAGATCGCGGATGTCCGCCTGCGCCTTTGCGCGCACCGAAGTAAGGGCTGTTTCGGTAGGGGCGTTCATCACAGGGCCTCACGTCTTGTCAGGTTTATTTCATCGAGGATGGGGCTTGCGCAGATACCGATCCCCTCGATTTCGCATTCGACGGTTTCGCCCGGGCGCAGCCAGCGCGGCGGGGTCTTGGCATGGCCCACACCCGGGGGCGTGCCCATCGCAAGGTAATCGCCGGAAACCAGCGTGGTGTATTGCGAGACAAGAGCGATGGTCTTGGCGACCGACCACATCATGTCCGAGGTGCTTGCGCTTTGCAGGATCTCATCGCCCACGCGCGACTCGATCTTGAGGTCGACCGCACCTTCGGGCAGTTCATCAGGGGTGACCGAGATCGGGCCGATGGCCCCGGTGTCGTCAAAGTTCTTGCCGGGAGTCCATTGGTGGGTCTTACGCTGGAAATCCCGCACGGATCCATCGTTGAAAACGGTGTAGGCGAAGACGTGGTCAAGCGCCGATTCTTCAGAGATGTGACGCCCGCCTTTGCCGACGATCACCATCAACTCGACTTCATAGTCAAGCTTTTCGGACACAGTCGGGCGCACCATGGGCGCACCGGCGGCCATCAGCGACTGACGACCGCGCATGAAAAGTGCCGGATATTCCGGGATGTCATAGCCGCCTTCCTTGATGTGATCGACGTAGTTCAGGCCAAGGCAAATGATCTTGCCCGGATTTTCGATGGGCAGGGCGGGGGTGATGTCGTTGATTGCAGCGCGCGGGGCGCTTGCGGCCTTGGCGGCCACTTCGTCCAGCAGGCCATCCGTGTTTATAAGGCCCATCAGGTCGCTGCCGACCCGCGCATCCAGTGCCGACAGATTCACGGCCTTGTCACCGTCCATCGAATAGACCGCTGTGCCGTCAGAGCTCGTACCGACTAGAAACCTCATACTATCATCCTTGCTAGCATGGAAATATTTTGCCAATAATTTATCAACAAGTCAATTAATATCGATTTTTTTAGATTTTTTATATTTTAGACTACAATTTTTGAAGTGCTGGACCTTGCACGTTTGCCCCTGGTTGTGAGCATGTCCGGGTCCAGGGTCGTGACAGAACCAAAGGTAGGCCATGAACGTTATTGAAAATTCGACCACCGGGGACGTCTCTGCCACGCAGGGGGCCTTGGAATGCCCCATCTGAATTGGTCCACCGTTATATTTAGGAAACGGAGGACAGCGAATGGCGAACAAGCGACACAAGCCAGAGGAAGTAGTTCAGAATTTGCGGCAGGTTGACGTGCTTGTCGCTTTCGCAGCAGCCATCGGTGGGCTGCTTGGACTTGTCGAACTTCTGGGCGGGGGCCCTGCGGCAGGCCTTGTCGGCACGATCCCGCATTACAAATCGCCGACCTATGCACTCAGCATCTTGCCGATGTTGATCTTCATCGGGTTTCTCGCTTACCACGCGGGCATGACCGGCGCGCTCTTCGATGCGGCTCGAAAGTGGGCCGTAGGTTTGCCATCTTAGTCCGGCGGTATCTCCATGCAGAGCGCGAACCGTGTTTCCTCTGCGTGCAGCGTTGCCGTGGCCTGGACCAGAGAGTTGGCCGCCTCAAACCACGTATCGCCGCGATGTGCTTCAAAGGCGTGATCATCCGCCTCCAGTTGCAGATACCCCCACCGCAAATGCCCAAACCCGGCACCCGCGTGCACATGGCTATACGCCACCGTTCCAGGCGGGAACGCCACCTCAACCAGCCGAACGACACAAGTGAAATCGACGGATATCCATTCCGACGCAATAGCAGCGGCTTCTGCGGCGGGACTGGTGCATTGACTGTTCCATCTCACAATAAGTGCTTTATCCTAGAGTTAACTGCCCATTTTTTACAGATGTGTCACGATTTTTATCGCACTCTGGATGCCAGACACAAAGTTGTGGATGTGTTGATTTTTAATTGTTCGGATAACTTAAATACCTTGCAATGTTGCTTTGGCCGTTCGCAGCAATCTGAAGCTTTGCCGGAAACCAAGTAATCGTTTCAACGTTAAGTGATCACTTTCAATCCAATTTTTTCGCCACTTTTTGTCAACATGCTTTATACTTTCAAAATGAGGGCCGTAGCGGCAATTGATGTGATGAATGACCTTGGGATAGGTGGGGGCTTTATCCGTCGTGAACCAGATGGGCGGTGCAGTCCAACACGCTCAATCGCCTTGCTTAGAAAGACCTTCGCAGCTTTCGCGTCGCGCCGGGCGGTCATTCTAAAATCCATCAGTTGTCCGTGCGCATCAGCCGCACGCCACCGATTACGCCATTTTCCACCAACCCGAATGTAAGTTTTGTCTACATGCCAATCCAAACTGGCAAGGCGCAGATGCTTTTCCGCGCGCTTCGCAATCTCTGGTCCAAACCTCTGTACCCATCTGAAGATTGTGGAGAGATCCACCTCGACGCCACGCTCTCCAAGAAGACCAACCACATCTTGATATCAAAGCGGGAAGCGACAATACCAACGCACCGCCAAAAGAACAATATCTCGAAAGAAACGATGGGGTTTGAATGGATCTCGACGTGCCATCATACACCATAAGAGCAGAATATTGACCAAAACTATCAGTTAACGTAACAGTCCCCATCGCCGCATTGCTGATCTCGGCCACGACACGGATTCCTCCCAACACGCTCAGCTGGTCCTGGAACCTGCGCTGCGCTCTACTGTGCCATGCCTGTGTCATCCTCCTGTTCGTCATGACCGGATGAGGACCAAAATCGGGCGAGACATGGCCGGACTTTTAATCGATATTTTATTCACAGATAATTAAAATCGATAATTGATAGACAGAATAGTCTTCTCGCGTTAGTCTTGCCCTGTAATCGAGGGAGGATTGACGTGCGGTTATTTATTCTTGCCGCAGTTGTTGCCGCAGTTAGAACCGGCACGACCATCGCCGAAGAGCTGCGAATTGGGACAGCCAGCCTGGGCGGCGCTTTCGATCCAATGGGTCAGTTAATTTCCAACCTAGTCAACAAGCACGCGGGCAATGACATCTCTATGGTCTCGGTCGTGACCGGCGGTTCGGCACAAAACCCGCGGCTGACCGACAGCGGCGAGGTGGAAATTTCCATCACGAACAACAACCTCGCCAAGCTGGCCGTGGCAGGCGCTGGCTCTTACAGCTCTGTTCCGATCGACATCAAGGCCGTGGCGGCGCTGCAACCACAGAGGGTCTGAAATATGCATAGAGAATTCCGCCGGATTGTGACCGGCCATGACGAAAACGGCAAAGCCATTGTCGTGAGCGATCTGGTCGCCACGCAATATCTCGAGAGGCCCAGCCGCCCAGGTGTGCGCCTGACCAATTTCTGGATCGAGCGAGGCACCCCTGCCGAATATGATGGGCCGACGGAAACGTGCTCCGGCGATTTCGAGCTGCACCCACCGCCCGTTGGGTCGACGTTCCGCTGCGTCGAATTCTTGCCGGAAGATCCCGAGGTGCTGGCCGAGCTCGACGGAAAGACCGCTTTCGGAGAGATGGGGGCAAGTTCCAACATCGTCGAAGATGGACGACATCCTTTCATGCACCGCACCGACAGCGTCGATTACGCCATCGTGCTTTCAGGCGAGATCTGGATGATGATGGATGAGGAAGAGGACGACCTGTTGCTCAAGGCCGGTGACGTTGTCATCCAGCGCGGCAACAACCACGCATGGTCAAACCGCGGAACAGAGCCGTGTGTTATCGCCTTCGTCCTGATCGATGGCGTGACTCAGCGGGGTGCCCCTGCGGATCGGGCCAAGGGCAAACCACGACGGGACTGACACCCGCGTATGTCCCTGGACGCTATGCACAAAGCGCCTAGGGACGACTTCAACTGAAAATCAGACGCCGTGAAGGTCAATGATCCGACGCCCTCGATGGTCGCTTCCATGACGTCGCCCTTGACCACCGCGTTGACCCCCGGAAGGGTTTCCGGCCATGATGACATCGCCGGCGGCCAGCTTGAAATAGTCCGACAGACAAGAGATCATTTAGGGGACCTTCCAGATCATCTGGTTCAGGTCGCCCTCTTAGCGAAGTTCACGGTTCAAGTTCAGCGCTATGCGCCCGTGATCGTACTTCAGTACCTTGAGCAGCATATCGCCAATCCTACCGACGCCAGTCGGTAGGGGTTTAATCGTCTTCAGGCGCTACGAAACCCACCTTGCACGTCTCAAGCTGGATCGCTCTGACAGTGCCCATTAGAGAAGTGCAAGACTGAGGATCGGGAATTCGATCAGAATGAACAGGACTATCAACATCACGAAAGCGAATGGCAGCGCCCCCATGAAGACATCCTTAAGCGAGATGCTGTCATCATTCAGCGTCGATTTGATCACGAAACACGATATCCCCAAGGGCGGTGTCAGCAAACCAATTTCAGCGCCCACCACTGTGACAATGCCAAACCAGATCAGCGACATATCCATTACCTCTACCAATGGCAGGAACAGCGGCACGACGATCAGGATGATCGATGTAGTGTCGAGGATTGTGCCGAGAAAGATCATCAGCAAGATATGGAGCAGCATCACCGTCCAGAAGGATGCGGAATTGCCTGCCAGCAGGTCCTGCAATTGATTGGGTAAGCCCGCCAGCCCCAGCATGCGGCTATAGATAGAGGCCGCAGTGATCAGGAACAAAATAGCAGCAGTGATATGGCCAGTTTCCAGAAGGGCCTCCCAAAACCCGCTCAAAGACAAGGAGCGGCGGACAAGTGCGATAACCAGCGCAACAAGCGACCCTGAAGCCCCGGCTTCAACTGCCGTAAGCCAGCCAGTGTAAATCCCGCCCAAAACGATCATGATTAGACCGATAGTCGGCAATGTCTTTGACGCAATCTCGCCTCTGGACATCCATTCTGTATCGTCGACAACGCGGCCTCCGACGAAGTTAGGCGTATAGCGTCCCATGAACCAGATTGCGGCCACATAAGCGATAGCCAGCAGAATCCCCGGGATAACCCCGGCCAAGAACATATCGCCAACCGATTGTTCGGCGACAAAGCTATAAATGATCAACATGGCAGACGGTGGGATAATCATCCCCAAAACGGAACTGCCCGCCACAACGCCCACTGCAAAGCGCGGGTTATAGTTCTGGGCGATCATCTGCGGGACCGAGACTTTGGCAAAGACAGACGCCGAGGCGATGGACGATCCGGTCACTGCAGCAAACACGGCATTTGCACCCACGGTTGCCATACCGATCCCGCCTTTGGTTTTGCGGAACCGCATCGTCATAACTTCGTAGATGTCCCGGCCTAACCCCGCTTTCGATACAATTAATCCCATGAAGGTGAATAGCGGGATCGTGGCAAAGCTATAGACCATGGCGCTGTCGCCAACGGCAACCTTTAGAAGGTTCAGGGACAGGGTGAAATTGTCGCGCATCAGCCAAATCGACACCAGCGACACCATGCCAAGAGCGATAGGAATATAGACACCCGAATAGATCAAAAAGACGATGGCGACGACCGAAATCAGGCCAATTTCGATGGGGGTCATGTGTTAAGTCCGCCTCTTTCGGTCGTTTTATGCTCTGGCATACGAACCAGCTGTGGGCGATCTTGGGCGGTGATCACCTTGAGAGCGAAGATTAGGCAAGCAAGCGCACTGCCGCCGGCGATGACCAGTTTGACGGGCCACCACGGCACGGTGAAAATGCCAGGGATACCAAAGAAATCCTGCGTGCCCCACATCTTGAGGAATTCCGGGAACATAATGTACGCAATCAGACCCATGAAAATCGCCGAAACCGCATTGATGATCCGTCGCAGGTTTGCCGCTAGCCGCGGAAGATGACCATGGAGCAGATTAAGGAACCCGTCCGACCTTGTCAGACGGTCAACTCGTACCACGTCGGCCAGTTGCAGAAATACAATGAGTACGACCGAAAGCTGGACGATTTCGTAGGTGCCCCGCAAGGGAGCGTTGAAAAGCCCCCGCGCGATCACGTCGGCGTTCAGGATAACCACCAACGCAAGCACAGTGAGTGTGCCCAAGACATTGGCGGCGATCGCAAAAGAGTTGGCGACCCGAGACAGGCCATTGATTGCTGATGTAAGCATCATGTTGCCCCTTCTCGGGTCGGTCAGATTTTAGGGCTGGGTCCAATCACGGACGCCTACGAAACCTGCCGCTTCAAGTTTGGCGAGGTAAGACTCAAGCATACCGGTGCCGTCCTCACCATTGCCATTTAGTGTCGCGGCCAGCTCTTGTGCAACGTTCGGCATTGAGGCACCCCAAGCGGCACGCTCATCAGCTGAGATATCGATGATTGTGCCACCAGTTTCTAAGTAGGTCGCTTCGGCTGCGGCAGCGTTATCCATCGCGATAGATGCAAGGTGGTCGCGATAGTCGATGGCAACTGCACGCAACACATCTTTAACTTCGTCAGGTAGCGCGTTCCAGTAGTCCTGATTGACAGTAACAGTCTTGGTGTTCACCGCTCCGAAATCTGTGCGGATCATGTATGGCCCCACTTCGGAGATGTTGAAGCTTGCTGCCGCCTCGGGCCACAGCATCGCGCAGTCAACCAGACCGGTTTGTAGCATATTATAGAAATCGGTCAGACCGCCACGTACGCCTGCTGCGTCCTTGATACCTTCAAGATACCGCAGATTCACGCCAGCCCCCGCCACCTTGCGGCCTTCCAGATCGGAAATACTCTCAATCGGGTCGGAGCAGAACATCTGATAGCTGTTTAGAACAACGCCGGTTGCCAGATAGACTTGATTCTGTGCGGCGAATTCGTTCTGCATGACAGGGTATTCGCGGGCAATCTCGTCCACAGCGCGGGCTACGGCGCGGGCATCAGAGGACACAAACGGCGTGACAGCCGCCAGACCCTGACTTGGCAGTTTGGACGAATGAAAGATCGTGGTGACAATACCGATATCACCCAGCCCCAGCTGGATGCCTTCTAGAACGCCGCGTGGTTTCACGATGGAACCGCCGTAGTTTTCCTGCCAGCTCATGGCATAGTTGCCGGTCTCGGCAAGACGGCGGTCGACTTCTGGAATAAAGAAGTTGGTGAATTCGCGCACCCAAAGCGCACGATCCGGATATCCGTCAATTACCACCGCCGAAACAGTTTCTTGCGCGACGGCAGGCCCAGCCGTCATTGTCGCAATTACGGCAGCCACCAGGCTGCATTTCTTCCATGTTATCATCTTGTCTCCTCCCAAGAATGCGGGCTCCTCCGCCCAGTAGATTCAAAGCTGGCTTGCGCCGGTAACTAAGTAATTGGTGATCAGTGGGGCTTTCGTCAGTAACTTCGGTTCATCGCGGTCTTGTTCATGCAAAGCTGCACACCTGATCGAACGCGAAGCGTGGCAGTTTCTGGAACAACGCTGTTTCGTCCGCGTAGCCAATGTTGCAAAGAAAGTTGGATTTCAGGTTTGTTCCCGCAAAGAACTCTTCGTCGACGATGGCGTTCGAAAAGCCGGACATCGCCCCCACATCAAGGCCCAATGCACGCGCGGCTATCATGAAATATGCGCCTTGCAGTGTCCCATTGCGATAGGCGGTATCAGCGCAGTACTCGGGCTTGCCGTCAAACAGATGGCGGCGGTCATCATGGGGGAACAGGAACGGCAGTTCCTTCCAGAAATCCAGATCATGCGCAATAATGGCTGTCACAGGTGCGCCCATCATCTTGGGCACGTTTTGCGGCTTGAGTGACTTGGCCAACCGCTCTTTGCCTTCAGGTGTTTTCACGAAAACAAAGCGCGCCGGCAGCGTGTTCATACTGGTCGGGCCGTTGATCATGATCTCGTAAATCTCGTGCAATAGAGCGTCTGCAATCGGGCGGTCAGTCCAAGCGTAATGCGATCGCGCATTGCGCAGAATGAGGTCAATGGCATCGTCCGATAGCCGGTTTATCCGGCTGTGCAGGGCACGGTGATTTTCCTGCGCCTTGGCGCGCAATTCATCCAGCTCTTTTACTTCAGGCGCGTTCATTCTGCCGCAACCGATGCGGTGTGGTCCTTTTCATCAATGATTGGGCTGGCACAAATGCCGATGTCTTCGATCTCGACCTCCACCACTTCGCCAGGCATTAGCCAGCGAGGCTTCGGCTTTTTGGCATGGCCGA
>NZ_QBUD01000007.1 GCF_003058085.1 Yoonia sediminilitoris
CTTTCTCATCGTCCACTCCTCAGTGGCTACGATGAGCAACAAACCCTCCCTTAGCAAATACAGCTATTTGGACCCATAGGCGCTGACGTCAGACATTCCAGCGGTCTGCCAGAGACCCGACTGCATTTGTTGTAACAAGCTGCCGATCGTGTTGCCGAATTTGCCCGTTTGCGCCAGCCCCTGCGTTGTTGCGCCGATGAATTCGCCCGGACTGCGCCAATTTAACCCAACATCAATGTCGCATCCATTATTGCTCAAACCGGATCAAGCGATTAGAAGCACAGGAAGCCGGGATTCCGTGAATGCGCGAGTCCCCTAAAGAGTAGCCAACTTGAGGAGTGCCATAATGGCAGATGCAGCCATCCACGGCGACGCGCACGAAGACGAGCGGGGTTTCTTCACCCGCTGGTTCATGTCCACAAACCACAAAGATATCGGGATCCTGTATCTGTTTGTGGCCGGCGCGTTAGGATTTATCTCTGTCGCCTTCACCGTTTACATGCGACTGGAGTTGATGAACCCCGGCGTACAATACATGTGTGCCGAAGGATTCATGGCCGACCCATGTACCCCCAACGGGCACCTGTGGAACGTCCTGATTACCTATCACGGCGTCCTGATGATGTTCTTTGTGGTTATTCCGGCCTTGTTTGGCGGGTTCGGCAACTATTTCATGCCGCTGCAAATCGGCGCGCCGGATATGGCGTTTCCACGGTTGAATAACCTTTCATTCTGGATGTTTGTAGCCGGCGCATCCCTTGGTGTGGCCTCAATGCTTTCACCTGGTGGCAATGGCCAACTGGGGTCCGGCGTTGGCTGGGTACTTTATCCGCCGTTGTCGACATCCGAAGGTGGCATGTCGATGGATCTGGCGATCTTTGCGGTCCACCTGTCCGGCGCGTCGTCCATCCTGGGCGCGATCAATATGATCACCACCTTCCTGAACATGCGTGCACCGGGCATGACCCTGCATAAGGTGCCGTTGTTTGCATGGTCGATCTTTGTGACAGCATGGTTGATCCTGCTGGCCCTGCCCGTTCTTGCCGGCGCGATCACAATGCTGCTGACGGACCGGAACTTCGGCACGACCTTCTTCCAACCTGAAGGTGGCGGCGACCCGATCCTGTACCAGCACATTCTGTGGTTCTTCGGACACCCCGAAGTTTACATCATCATCATTCCCGGCTTTGGTATCATCAGTCATGTCATCGCGACCTTCAGCCGCAAGCCGATCTTTGGCTACCTGCCAATGGTCTATGCGATGGTTGCCATTGGTGTTCTGGGCTTTGTCGTCTGGGCGCACCACATGTATACTGTGGGGATGTCGCTGACGCAGCAGTCCTACTTCATGCTGGCCACAATGGTTATTGCGGTGCCGACAGGGGTGAAAATCTTCTCGTGGATCGCAACGATGTGGGGCGGTTCGGTTGAGTTCAAGACACCCATGCTTTGGGCGTTCGGCTTCCTGTTCCTGTTCACTGTCGGCGGTGTGACGGGGATTGTCCTGTCGCAGGCCGGTGTCGACCGGGTCTACCATGACACATACTATGTGGTCGCACACTTCCACTATGTCATGTCACTGGGCGCGGTCTTCTCGATCTTTGCGGGTATCTACTTCTACCTGCCCAAGATGTCAGGCAAGATGTATCCCGAGTGGGCCGGCAAAGTGCACTTCTGGACAATGTTCATCGGTGCAAACCTGACATTCTTCCCACAGCACTTCCTGGGTCGTCAGGGCATGCCACGTCGCTACATCGACTATCCAGAAGCATTCGCCTATTGGAACTACGTCTCAAGCTGGGGTGCCTTCCTGTCGTTTGCTTCATTCGTGTTCTTTCTCGGTGTCCTCTTCTGGACCCTGACCAAAGGCAAGCGCGTGACAGAAAACAACCCCTGGAACGAATATGCAGATACGCTGGAATGGACGCTGCCCAGCCCGCCGCCAGAGCATACGTTCGAAACGCTGCCCAAGCAGTCTGACTGGGACAAACAGCCAGCGCATTGAGTGGACTGGCAAGATTGGAAAGGCCCTCGCATCGCGGGGGCCTTTTTCGTTTCTGGCATTTGCCATCAGCGTAACATGACATAGATAGCGATCATGCCTTACGAATGGACCCAAGAACCGCCGCACGACAAATCCCACTGGCAACTTTGCCTGTGGCCCTACCGGTCATTATTACGCAAGGACTTTGTCCTGTTCATGGGCGCGACCGCACTGATCATTGCGCTGCCGCTCATCACGCTTGTCGGAACGATCATTCTTTGGGCGCTGTTGCCGTTCTTTGCGCTGATGTTCTGGGGGCTCTGGACCGCACTGAACATCAGTTATCGACGTGGCGAGGTACTGGAGGAATTGACCGTGGATGACACGACGGCCCATCTGACCCGGCACAATCCCAAAGGCCCTTTACAGGAGTGGGAGGCAAACCGCTATTGGGTGACAGTGCACCTGCACCCCAAGGGCGGGCCGGTTGAAAACTATCTGACCCTGCGCGGCGGCGACCGCGAGGTCGAGTTGGGGGCATTCCTTGACGCTGCTGAAAGGCTGACGCTCTATGACGACCTGAGGCGTGCGCTCAGGGCGGACTGACCAGAAATAACGGTCTGCTCAGCCCAGCCTGTCTTTGACCATCGGGCCCGCTTTGCCAAAGTCCATTTGTCCGGTGAACTTGGCCTTCAAGACACCCATGACCTTGCCCATATCGCGAATGCTTTGCGCGCCGACCTCGGCGATTGCCGCATCAACAGCAGCCTCGGCCTCGTCTTCGTTCAACTGCTTGGGCAGGAATTCCTCGATCACCTTGATCTCGAACAGCTCTTTTTCTGCCAACTCAAGGCGGCCGGCCTCTTCGTAAGCGCGCGCGCTTTCCTGACGCTGCTTGACCATACGGCCCATGATCGCCAGCACTTCAGGGTCGCCAACGCCGGTTGTGTCCTCTCCCGATCCACGCAGGGAGATGTCCTTGTCCTTTATCGCCGCATTGATAAGGCGCAATGTTGACAAACGGTCCGCTTCTTTCGACTTCATCGCTTGTTTCAGGGCAGCGTTGACCCGTTCGCGCATGTCCATGACATATTCCCTGCATGATCCGTAAAACCAGCCGCCAGTCTACCCTGCGCACCCTTATTTGCAAGGGGACAATATCAGCTTGACCCAGCATCACTGCCCCCTTAAACCCTGCTCAATTTGACCGGATGGAGTGATCTCATGACGCAAAAACCAACCGCCTGTCTGGCACTGGCGAATGGCACGATCTTCTACGGCATGGGGTTCGGCGCAACCGGGGAAACAACGGCAGAACTTTGCTTCAACACCGCTATGACCGGCTATCAGGAGATCATGACAGACCCGTCCTATGCCGGCCAGGTCGTCACATTTACCTTCCCGCACATCGGCAACACCGGTGTAAACCCCGATGACGACGAAACCGCCGATCCGGTTGCTGCGGGCATGATCGTGAAATGGGACCCGACGCACGCATCCAGCTGGCGCGCCACAGAGGAACTGACTGGCTGGCTGGCGAAACGTGGCCGCATCGGTATGGGGGGCGTTGACACACGGCGGCTGACCCGCGCGATCCGGCAACAAGGTGCGCCCCATGTAGCGCTGGCCCACAACCCCGATGGGATCTTTGATATCGAGGCATTGGTCCGGAAAGCCCGCGCCTTTGAAGGGCTTGAGGGGCTTGACCTTGCCAAGGACGTGACCTGTGCGCAGTCCTACAACTGGAACGAAATGCGGTGGGCCTGGCCCGAAGGTTACAAGCCGCAAACCGACGCCCGCCACAAGGTCGTCGCCATTGATTTCGGGGCCAAGCGCAATATCCTGCGGTGTCTTGCCAGTGCCGGCTGTGATGTCACAGTGCTGCCCGCCACTGCAACTGGCGAAGAGGTCATGGCCCTTAATCCTGACGGCGTATTTCTATCGAACGGTCCGGGCGACCCGGCCGCAACCGGCGCCTATGCGGTCCCGATGATCAAGCAGGTGCTGTCGCATGACATCCCCGTGTTTGGCATCTGCCTTGGCCACCAGATACTTGCGCTGGCGCTTGGGGCCAAGACGGTCAAGATGAACCACGGCCACCACGGCGCCAACCATCCAGTTAAGGATATGGAAACGGGTAAGGTCGAAATCACATCAATGAATCACGGGTTCACAGTAGATGGCCAAAGCCTGCCTGTTGGCGTCAAGGAAACCCATGTGTCCTTGTTCGACGGAAGCAATTGCGGCATCCGATTGGCTGATCGCCCTGTTTTTTCGGTGCAATATCACCCCGAAGCCAGCCCCGGACCACAAGACAGCTACTATCTTTTTGAACGGTTTTCTCAAGCGATGCAGGAATCGACCACAACCAATAATTGATAATCGTTCTTAATCCTTCATTAACCTCGGTAACGCATCCTTAACCTCGAAAGATCGGGGTAAAATGCTACGTTTTGACGTCCATAATCAACGACTTAATGAACGAATCTTATCTGACGACGGCCTTAGTGCCCTTAGTCAGGGGTTGGTGCAGAGCCTCCTGATCACACATGTCGAAGCCACTGAGGCAGAGACATTGAGCCAGAAGCGAAACCTGCCTGTTCAAGACGTTCTGATCCGCCGCTTTGGCGTCTCGCAACTCTCTGTGGCGCGAACACATGCGACATACGCAGGCGCGCAAATCGTCAACCCTGTAACGGCCCCCCCTGATATGAGCCTTGTGTTCATATACGGCATCGCTAATTGTCTGGAAAACGGGATCTTGCCGTGGCGACATATCGGTGGCGCAACCATCATCCTGACATCACATCCCGAAAAATTCGAAACGCAGCGACCCGCCCTTCAGGCGCGTTTTGGCCGCATCCGCATGGCGATCACAACCGAAGAACAACTCGCACGCTGTATCAGCTATCTGTCAGGCGGGACACTCGTCAAAACAGCCGAGACAACAGTCCCTTCATTGGAAAGCTGCCGAAACTGGAACGCGCGCCGCGCAATGTTCGCAGGTGTTGCGGTCTTGGGCACGATCGCTCTGCTGGGCTACCTCGCGCCCATTGGCCTGCTGGCGGCACTGACGGTTTGGGCGGCCGTCACGCTTTTCTTTGGCACAGCACTCAAGGCGGTCGCAGCAGTTGTCAGTTGCCGTACCGCACAGGAGTCGTCGCAAGTGGCCGTGCCGGTCCGCATGCCGGTCATCACCATGCTGGTCCCGCTCTACAAGGAAACCGCAATCGCAGAGCATTTGCTGAGGCGCCTCAAGGCGCTCGACTATCCGCGCGAGTTGCTGGATGTCTGTTTGGTGCTGGAAGAAAGCGACGTGACAACGCGCGCTACCTTGGGGCGGACAGTCTTGCCCACTTGGATGCGGCCGGTTGTTGTCCCCAAGGGCACAATCAAGACAAAGCCACGCGCCTTGAACTACGCCCTGAATTTTGCTCACGGATCGATCATCGGGATTTGGGATGCCGAAGACGCGCCTAACCCCGACCAGCTTAGCGAAGTCGCGATTGCCTTTGCCAATTCGGGGTCCGAAGTGGCCTGTTTGCAGGGCACATTGGACTATTACAACAGCAGCGCGAATTGGCTAACCCGCTGCTTTTCGCTCGAATATGCAAGCTGGTTCCGTATCATGCTGCCCGGTCTTGAAAAACTGGGGCTGGTCGTTCCCTTGGGCGGGACCACACTGTTCTTCCGCCGTGACGCGCTGGAAAACCTCGGTGGATGGGATGCACATAACGTCACTGAAGATGCGGACCTTGGCGTGCGGCTTTGTCGGCACGGCTATCGCACCCGGCTGATTCATACCGTCACTGAAGAAGAAGCAAACGGGCGCGCGTGGCCATGGGTCAAGCAACGGTCGCGCTGGCTCAAGGGCTATGCGATCACATATGGCGTGCATATGCGTGACCCAAGCAAACTATGGCAGGATCTGGGACCAAAGCGCTTCTTGGGCGTGCAACTGCTTTTCCTCGGTACTTTGTCGCAATTTGTACTGGCACCGGTCCTATGGTCGTTCTGGCTGCCAGTGCTCGGAGTTGCGCACCCCCTCGCCCCATTCATGCATCCGGTGTTGTTCTGGACATTGGTGGCGCTGTTTATCACCTCGGAACTTGTGGGGCTTGCGATGGCAGCGTTGGGCGCACACAAGGCTGACAAGATGTGGCTGCTGAAATGGGCACCAACGCTACAGTTCTACTTTCCGCTGGCCGCGATTGCCGCCTACAAGGGACTGTTCGAATTGGCGTCGCGTCCGTTTTACTGGGACAAGACCGCGCATGGTGTCTTGCTCCCCAAAGAGTGGGAAACCAAGGCTACTCCGCCGCTTCAACCGCTTGTGCGTCCAGCTTTAGCCGAGTGACAAACGCCTTCGAGATATGATCCCGTAACGCCTTGTCCGCGCGATCACCGTCGCCGGCCTCAATCGCTTCGACGATCAGCGCATGTTCTTCCAGCGTGCCCTCGGTCCGGCCTTCGGCGGCAAGGGATGTGGTGGCAAGCAACGCCATCGAGCGATGCACAAGGTCAAGTTGCTGAACCAGAAAACGGTTATGTGATGCAAGGTGGATTTGCTTGTGAAACCTGCGATTGGCCCGGCTCAACGCATTTGGATCGCCCACAAGCGCGCGGTCTTCTTCCAGCATATCACGCAGCACCTTGACCTCTTCGGGTGCGGCGTGGCGGGCCGCAAGCCGCGCGGCAAGCCCTTCAAGTTCGCCCCGCACAACATATAGTTCGGACAATTGCGAGTGATCAAGCGATGCGACAATCAGCGAGCGCCCATCGCGGGTCAGCAGCGATTGGGTTTCAAGCCGCTGCAAAGCTTCACGAATTGGCGTGCGTGACACGCCGAAACGCTCTGCCAACTCGCTTTCCACTAACCGGTCGCCCGGTTTGTAGACGTGGCTGTCTATCGCCTCGAGGATAAGAGTATAGGCATCTTTGTGCGGGTTCCGCGGATCGTGCATCGCTATTCAACCTTTTCCGTTATCCTATGCTTATGCGCGTCAGGGACGCAAATCAATTGCGCGGCGCAGGGCCCGCGCATAATGTGCCGCCATGATTGCCAAGCATTTTTCACATATCAACACATGGGTGTTTGATCTCGACAATACGCTCTACCCGCCATCTGCGGCGCTGTTTGACCTGATGGATGCCCGCTTTTCGGCCTATGTCGCACGGCTGACGGGACTGGACGAACAGGCCGCACTGCGGCTTTGCGGCGAATATTGGGATACATACGGGTCAACGCTTGTGGGGCTGATCGCGCATCACGATGTCGACCCGCATCATTTTCTGGCCGATGTGCATGATATCGACATTTCACATCTGGAAGAAAATCCGCTGTTGACCCAAGCGGTCAACGCCCTGCCCGGCCGCAAAATCGTCTTTACGAACGGGTCAGAGAACCACGCAAAACGGGTTCTTGCGGCCCGCAGGCTGACCCGCAGTTTTGATGCGGTTTACGGCGTGGAACATGCAGAATTCAAACCAAAACCATCCCATGATGCGTTTACGGCAGTCTTTACCAAGGACGGGCTTGTGCCCGCTTCGGCCGCCATGTTCGAGGATGAGGCGCGCAACCTTGCCGTTCCGCATGCGCTGGGGATGCGTACAGTGCATGTGCATCCTGTCGCAGCGCCCCATGATCACATCCATCATCACACGGACGATCTGGCGGATTTCTTGTCGCAGGTGGTGCGCTGACCCTTTCCCACCTGCCACCGGCGGCATATGTCTAGCCCCATGAAACGCAAAAACACTGATATCGTCATATCGGGCGGCGGAATTGCCGGGCTGACGGCAGCAGCCGCATTTGGAACCGCTGGGTTTGACGTCGTAGTCATTGACCCCGCTCCGCCAGTCACCAACATCGACGATGCAGGCGCAGACCTGCGCACAACCGCCTTTTTACAGCCAGCGCAACGCCTGCTTGAGGATGCCGGCCTGTGGGACAGGCTGGCACCTTTCGCCACTCCGCTGGATGTCATGCGGATCGTTGATGCCGCCGCCGAACCGCCGGTTGTCCGCGATTTTGATGCAGCCGATATCTCTGACCAGCCGTTTGGCTGGAATCTACCAAATTGGCTGTTGCGCCGCGAAATGGTGGACCGCTTGGCCGAGCTTGACCGCGTTGAATTTCGGCCCGGCGTTGGCTTTTCCGCCATGGTTCCCCGTCTCAATGAAACACTGGTGACGCTCAGCGATGATGCAAGCCTGCGCGCGAAACTGGTGATTGGTGCAGACGGCAGGCATTCTGCCGTGCGACAGGCGGCCGGTATTGATACAAAGACCACGCGCTACGGTCAAAAGGCCGTGGTCTTTGCCGTAACCCACGACGCGCCACACGATAATGTTTCGACCGAAATTCACCGTGCGGGCGGTCCTTTCACACTGGTTCCATTGCCTGACTACGACGGCAGTCCCTGTTCAGCCGTTGTCTGGATGGATGCCGGTCCGGAAATACATCGCTTGGCGGAGTTGCCTGCAGAGGCGTTCGAAAGTGCCGCGAACGATCGGTCGGCCTGGCGTTATGGGCCACTGAAACTTGCCACCCGGCGGACGGTTTGGCCGATCATTTCGCAGACCGCCGCGCGCCTGACCGCGCCGCGCACAGCGCTGATGGCCGAAGCCGCGCATGTGATGCCCCCGATTGGGGCGCAAGGGCTGAACATGTCGCTCAAGGACCTTGCCTGCCTGCTTGACCTTGCCGCAACACATGACCTTGGCAGCCCACAGATGCTGGATGCCTACGCGCGCAAACGCCACCCCGATATCAAGCTGCGGGTGGCGGGGATTGACGCGCTCAATCGCGCATCAATCATGGGCAATCCCGCCTTGCAGACACTACGCGCCAAAGGCATCGAGGCGCTGTATGGCGTCAAGCCCGTACGCCAGACCCTGATGGAAATGGGACTGGGTGCCCGCTAGAGCACCTCGTCCAGAACCGGCACCAGCCGCGCCAATGTGGCATCGACATCATAAAGTTTGTCCAGACCAAACAATCCCAGACGGAAGGTGCGGAAATCCGCAGGCTCATCACACTGCAGTGGGACACCTGCTGCAATCTGCATCCCCCTTGCTGCAAACTTTGATCCGTTTTGCACGTTCGGATCATCGGTGTAGCTGACCACAACACCCGGTGCACCAAAGCCATCAGCGGCCACTGACCGAATGCCCTTTTCTTTCAGCAGTTTGCGCACCGCATTACCCAACGCCCATTGCGCATCCTTGAGCTTGTCAAAACCGTAAGCGCGGGTTTCAAGCATTGTGTCCCGGAACGCGCGCAGCCCATCGGTTGGCATCGTTGCGTGATAGGCATGCCCACCATTTTCATAGGCCTGCATGATGCTGTGCCATTTCTTGAGATCAACTGTGAATGAATCCGAACTTGTGTCGGCCATCCGGTCAACGGCGCGTTGAGACATCATGACAAGACCAGCTGACGGGGTCGAAGACCAGCCCTTTTGTGGGGCGGATATCAACACATCGACGCCGGTTGCCTTCATATCAACCCATGCGCAGCCCGAGGCGATGCAATCCAATACCATCAGCGCACCGACCTCATGGGCCGCCGCCGCGAGGGCCACCAAATAATCGTCCGGCAGGATGATACCTGCGGACGTTTCCACATGCGGCGCAAACACCACGTCTGGCTTCGCCTCTTTGATCGCGGCAACAACATCGTCGATAGGGGCTGGTGCAAACGGCGCGCGCGTGTCGTTGCCCGCCTGCCGCGCCTTTATCACTGTCGTTTTCGCGGTGAAGTTGCCCGCATCGAAAATCTGGGTCCAGCGAAAGGAAAACCAGCCATTACGCACGATGAATGCATGTGCGTCCTTGCCAAACTGGCGGGCAACCGCCTCCATCCCGTAAGTGCCACCACCGGGTACAAGGGCAACATGATCAGCGTTATAGACCTCTTTCAGCATGCCTGAAATGTCGGTCATCACCGCCTGAAATGACTTTGACATATGGTTCAGCGAACGGTCGGTAAAGACGACGGAAAACTCCATCAATCCATCGGGGTCAACATCGTGTTTGATGTCCGTGATAGCCGTCATTTTGGGTCCTTTCGATCAGACCCGCACAATATGACGGCAGCCCGCATCAAGGCAAAGGAAAATTTGCCCGCTGTCAGGCGGCCCGGACTCTTCCGGCCGACATGACCACCATGTTCCGCCCACTCTCTTTGGCATGATAAAGTGCGGCATCCGCCCGCTGGATCGACTGCTCTATGTCTTCTGTCACCTTTTTTTGCGCCGCGCCGATAGAGACTGTCACACTCAGCATTTCACCGCGATATTCGATTGCCTGTTCTGCGATCTTCTTGCGCATACGCTCGGCAACTTCGAGCCCTTCAGCTTCGCTGCGACCAGACAGGAAGATCAGAAACCCCTCTCCTCCGAAACGGCACAACATGTCCTTGTCCCGGGTCGATTCGCGCAAGACCTGTGCAGCCCTGCGGATCACCTCGTCCCCGAAGAAATGGCCATGCTGGTCATTGACCCGTTTGAAGTGATCAATATCCACCATCAGCGATATCCCCGATGCCACAGGCTCAGCTTCCATCGTCTTGAAGAAATAGTCGCGCGTCCCGACGTCTGTCAGCCGATCGCGATTGACGAGCCGTTGCAGTTCTATCGAGAGCTCAATATTTTTCCTGACCTGTGCCCAAATGAAAACGCAAAAAGGAAATGCAGTGATTGTCGCGATAATAGGGGTTAACTGCATCGCCACGCCCACTGCGTGGTCAGGGTAAACAAAGTAGGCGATTGTCTGTGCCACGGCGGTGGCGGCAATAGTCGTCAGTGTTGCCGCAATAAAGACCCCTGACCAACTGCCCAGCCACCTTGTCATCTGCAAATCCCAAAACCTACGGGACGTTGTTATTGCAAAAAACCTTCGAAAGAATGAATCCAGCATGTCAAATTGGCCCCGGTCTACGCTCTTCCGACAATAGCACGTTCGCCTCGACATCCCCAACTCCGGGCAGTGTCATGATGCGACGGCGCAGGACACGTTCAAAATCAGCCAGATCGCGGGCAATAACCCTGAGCCGATAGTCATATAGCCCCAGCACATGCTCGACCCGCTGCACTTCGGGAATTGCGCCGACGGCACGCTCGAAATCTTCCAGACTGACACGGCCCTTTGTGGCCAGTTTTACACCCAGAAACACGGTAACACCCAAGCCCAGTTTTTGCGGATCCAGCAGCAGCCTGCGACCGGCAATCACGCCTTCATCCTGCAACCGACGAATCCGGCGCCATGTCGCGGGCTGGCTCAACCCGAGCTTTTTGCCCAACTGGGCCGTTGACTGATCGGCATTCGCCAAAAGCGCCCCCAAAATCGCCCTGTCCAGATCATCCAGCTTCATAGCGGCAACCCGTCGTCTGCCTTGACAGTTGCCACGGTCATAAGCGCTTCGATATCGGCAATGTGCGGCAGCGTCAGCACATCGTCGCGGTAAATGCGCTGATAGTCTGTCAGGTCGCGTGCAACCAAAGACAGTCGCACGTCCACGCGGCCCAGAAATGTCTGGATTTCAATCACCTCGGGCACTTGTCGTGCCGCCGCAAGAAATTCATCGAAGGCGCGTGCGACGGTCTTGTCAAGCGTGATGCGCAAGCTGACCGCAACCGCATAGCCAAGTCTGGACCAGTCGATCACAACCTGACTGCCCAAAAGGACGCGGTCCTCGCGCAACCGGTCAAGGCGTCGCGCGACCCGCGCGGGCGTCAGGCCGGCGGCCTGCGCCAATTCGGGCACGCCCTGCGCAGGATCGGTTTGTAGCAAGCGCAAAAGGCGGCGATCCAGATCATCAAGCATAATTTTTCGTATATTTCAGATTATGACGCATAACAATTGCAAATAAACCCAATATTTTCATCAATCGGCACTCTCATTACGTCATTGCCTCGTCTAAAACGCCTTCAACGAAACCAAACAAAGGACCGGCAACATGCGCGTTTATTATGATCGTGATTGCGATGTGAATCTGATCAAGGACAAGAAAGTGGCCATTCTGGGCTACGGCAGCCAAGGGCACGCCCACGCACTGAACCTGCGTGACAGTGGTGCCAAGAACCTTGTAGTCGCGCTGCGCGAAGGGTCACCAAGCCAGGCCAAAGCCGAAGGCGAAGGACTTAAGGTCATGGGTATCGCCGAAGCTGCGGCATGGTGCGACCTGATCATGTTCACAATGCCCGATGAATTGCAGGCCGAAACTTACAAGAAATACGTGCATGACAACCTGCGCCCGGGCTCTGCAATGGCCTTTGCGCACGGACTGAATGTGCATTTTGGCCTGATCGAACCCAAAGACGGCGTTGACGTGATCATGATGGCGCCCAAGGGCCCCGGTCACACTGTGCGCGGCGAATATACCAAAGGTGGCGGTGTCCCTTGCCTTGTGGCTGTTGATCGCGATGCTTCGGGCAAGGCGATGGAAATCGGTCTGTCCTATTGCTCTGCCATCGGTGGCGGTCGGTCCGGGATCATCGAAACCAACTTCCGTCAGGAATGCGAAACCGATCTGTTCGGTGAACAGGCTGTTCTGTGCGGCGGGATTGTCGAACTGATCCGTATGGGCTTTGAGACACTGGTCGAAGCTGGCTACGAGCCTGAGATGGCGTACTTCGAGTGTCTGCACGAAACCAAGCTGATCGTTGACCTGATTTATGAAGGCGGGATCGCCAACATGAACTACTCGATCTCGAACACGGCTGAATATGGCGAATATGTCAGCGGACCGCGCATCCTGCCATACGCCGAGACAAAGCAGCGCATGAAGGACGTGCTGACCGACATCCAGACCGGCAAGTTCGTGCGTGATTTCATGCAGGAAAACGCTGTTGGCCAGCCTTACTTCAAGGCCACACGCCGTATCAACGACGAACACCAGATCGAACAGGTTGGCGAAAAGTTGCGCGCGATGATGCCCTGGATCTCAGAAGGCAAGATGGTCGACAAAGCGAAGAACTGATCAAGACCGTAAGATGGGTCTTGACCCATCCCTCTTGAAAGGGCGCGCGCGAAAGCGGGCGCCCTTTTCGATCCTTCTCCCGATCAAAGCAATTCAATGGCCACGCATCCAACCCTGTCCAACTGGCTCTCCATTGTCGCGCTTGGCGTGATCTGGGGCGGCACATTCATGGTCGTCTCAATTGCGTTGCGCGGCTACGGTCCGCTGACGGTCGCCTGCGCCCGAACGACGTTGGGCGCAACAGCGCTGCTGTTGCTCATGCGTGTCATGGGTCGGCCTTGGCCAAAGATGTCACCCCGCCTGATCCGCTATCTGTTGGTCATCGGCCTGACCAATACCGCCCTGCCCTTTGCGCTGCTCAGTTGGGGGCAACAGTTTGTACCTTCCGCCTTTGCAGGCATTTCGATGGCGGCATTGCCCTTGTTCGTGCTGCCATTGGCACATTTCTTCACGGATGAAAAAATGCATCTGCGCAGCATGGTTGGGGTCCTGACCGGCTTTTGCGGTGCACTTGTCCTCATTGGACCCGGCGTGATGCGCATTGGCACCGGGATGGAGCCTTTGGGCCAACTCGCCTGCGTCGCCGCATCTGTGTGCTATGCGATATCCAGCATTCTGACGCGCAGATGCCCGCCAATTGACTCAATCACCATGGCGGCATTCTTGCTTGTGATTGGGTCCATCGCGCTGATCCCCGCCATGCTGTGGATCGAGGGTGTGCCACAATTGTCTGATCCGCTCAGCATGGGCGCGATCCTGTTCCTGGGGTTTGTGCCCACGGCCCTTGCTGCGTTGCTGCGCGTCTTTACGATCCGATCAGCCGGGGCTGTCTTCATGACGCTGGTGAACTATCAGGTCCCGCTTTGGGCCATGTTCTTTGGCAGCCTCATCCTGTTAGAGCAGTTGCCCCTGCGCTTTTTCGTGGCCTTGATGCTCATATTGACGGGTCTCGCGATCAGCCAGTGGGGCAGCCTCAAACGCCTGTTTGGCGCAGGCTAGACCGCCGCCTCGACTTCGGCAATGATCCCATCGACAACATGTTGCAACAGGCTGTCATCCTCGCACTCTGCCATCACACGAATCAAAGGTTCTGTCCCCGATTTGCGGATCAGCAAGCGGCCCTGACCGACCAGTTTTGTCTCAGCGTCAGCTATCACTTTCCTGACATTCTCAGCCTCCAAAGGGGCCTGACCAGCAGCATAGCGTACATTTTTCAACATTTGCGGTACAGTTTCGAAACTTTTTGATAGCGCACTGGCCGGTTGTCCTGTTTCAACCATGGCCGCCAGAAACTGCAGGCCAGCCAACAGCCCATCGCCGGTTGTTGCATAGTCCGTCATGACAATATGACCGGACTGTTCGCCGCCCAGATTCCACCCGTTGGCGCGCATCGCCTCAACCACATAGCGATCGCCCACCGCGGTCCGCTCAAGCCGCAGGCCGCGCCCGTCCAGATATCGCTCCAGCCCAAGGTTCGACATAACCGTGGCGACCAGCGTACCGCCGTTCAAACGGTCCTGATCTGCCCAACGGGCCGCCATCAGGGCCATGATCTGATCGCCGTCAGCAACTTGTCCCCTTTCATCGAGGATCATCACACGGTCAGCATCGCCATCCAGACAAATGCCCACATCCGCGCCCTGCTCCCGAATTGTCTGCGCGGCCAGTTCGGTGCTGGTCGACCCACAACCGTCATTGATATTGACCCCGTTCGGACTGACACCCACAGGAATGACCGTCGCACCCAATTCCCACAAAACCTCGGGTGCGACGCGATATGCTGCGCCGTTTGCACAGTCAATCACAACCCGCAAACCATCCAGACGACCTGCGGGGAATGTTGCTTTGACCCGCTCTGCATAGCGGAACCGGCCATCATCAATCCGTTTGGCCCGACCGATATTCTGCGCCTGCGCCGGTTCGATATCGCTGGCGATCAGCGCCTCGATATCCGCTTCGGCCTGATCGGACAGTTTGAAACCGTCAGGGCCAAAGAACTTGATCCCGTTGTCGTGATGCGGATTGTGGCTGGCGGAAATCATGATCCCCACATCCGCGCGCATCGATGTCGTCAGCAGGCCGACCGCAGGCGTAGGCACAGGCCCCAGCAACAGCACGTTCATCCCCGTGCTCGTCAGCCCGGCGGTCAGCGCATTTTCAAACATATACCCAGACAGCCGGGTATCCTTGCCGATGACGACACGGTGTACATTTGACCCGTCGCGCCGGAAATAACGACCCGCCGCAGCCCCGATTTTCAGCGCCAAATCGGCAGTCATCGGATAGCTGTTGGCCTTGCCACGCACCCCGTCGGTGCCAAATAGCTTGCGCGTCATGGTTGCTCTACCCCGTGTATTGCCAGTTCCAGATCGAACGCCTGTCTGGTTTCAAAAGTATCGTGAACGCGGGTGATATGCACCCCTTGTCGCAGCCCGTGCAAGGCCACCGCAACAGACCCCGCAACGCGGTCCGTGGCGCAGCGCCCGCCGCCAATGGACCCGATAAAGCGTTTGCGTGACGCCCCCAGAAGGATCGGACAGCCAAGCGCGTGAAACAACGACAGCCCGCGCAAGAGTTGCAGATTATGGGCGATGGTCTTGCCAAAGCCGATACCGGGATCAACGATGATCCGGTCACGCGCAATGCCAGCGTCCTCTGCCGCGGCGATCCGCTCGGCAAGATAATCATAGACATCCAGCAAGACATTGTCGTAACGCGGATCGTCCTGCATAGTCGCCGGATCACCTTGCGCGTGCATCAGGCAAATCGGTGCGTCGAATTGCGCCGCGACCTCTGCGATCATCGGATCAAACGACATCGCGGCCACGTCATTGATCATCTGTGCGCCTGCATCGCACGCTGCTGTCGCAACGGCCGCCTTACGCGTATCAATCGAGATCAGGACATCGGATTGCTTGGAAATGGCCGCGATGATAGGTTGCGTCCGCGCAATTTCGTCGGCAACGGGCACTTCGGCAGCGCCTGGGCGCGTGCTTTCCCCGCCAATATCGATGATATCAGCCCCCTGTTCAACCATGGCTAAGGCCCGCGAAACGGCAGCGCCGGCATCGTTGAACTGCCCCCCGTCAGAAAAACTGTCAGGCGTCACGTTCAGGATGCCCATGATGCGAGGCAGGTTCATCGCCAGACCGCCCAAAGGCGCACGCGGCGCGGTCAGCCGGGCCACGATGGTATCGGGTATCTGGCTGGGGGCGCATTCCGCCACACCGTCGCGGCTGTGCACCAGCGCCCGTTCAAACCACCAAGGGCCGTCACCCAAAGGCAGGCCACGCGTAGACACAGGGCCACCGCATTTCACAATTGGCTGGTAATATTTGGTCATAGCGTTGCGCGCGCCGCATCGTGCTTTCGCGCAGGGATGTCCGTCTCCGGCACGTCATCGCCAATGACCAAAAGTTCTTCTGCGCTGATTTCCTCGGCGAACCAAGCGGCCAGCGAAACCGCGTCGCGCCGATTGGCAGAGGGACGATCGACAGCATCCAGCACGATCTTGGACGGGGCCCAGACGCAAATCTGGCCGTTCTTCATCGCCCAATCAAGTTCGGTCCGGGTGCTGACCACCTTGCAGCGGTGATCGCGTGCGGCAAGCGCCCATGCGTTCTGTTCAATCGCCAAAAGGTCGATCCTGCGCTGTGCAAGCGGGTGCCCGACCTGTGGGGCTGCAACGTCACTGGCACCGACACAAAAAATCACCGGCGCAGCAAGCGCCGTGACCTGATCGATCCAGCCGGTCAGCAGGTCCGATGCGATGGCTTCATTTGAAAGATAAACAACCCTTGGATGCGGCGCTGCCACATGCTCCTGCCCCGCCAGATCAACACCGTCTCGTGACCGCACAATTTCAACACCCAGCGCGAATGGGCCACGATCCAGCTTTTCGATCCGCACAAAGACCCGCTCTGCCTGCGGTTCAAGCAAGATACGTTCAGCCACGCGTGCGGCAAGCGTTTCCAGCAGGTTCAGACGCTCTGCCTCAAGCTCGATCCCGATCGCTTCGGTCACTTTGTCATAAGACAGGATCCGGTCGACATCATCATCAATGGGCCCGGTGAGAGGCAACACCTCGACCACCACATTGAACCTGACACGCTGCAAGGTCCCACGCTCCAGCTGGAACGCGCCAATCTCTACCTCGACCGTGTAGTCGCGCAACGAAATCCGGTCGCAAGGGGTGCGGCTGCTGGCCTCTGCCCGTTCACTGGGATGGGCAAAGGCGAGGCGAATATCATCACTCATCGGACGGTCCCGCTTGTTAACTGCCATTAACCGATACAGCGGGGTCAGGGCCGGAGCAACCCGCCCCGATTAGTTCGATGCGGTGCGGACTGGCTTGCGGTAGAAGTAATGTGATCCGATTGCAGCGGTCCGAGGATAGACGCGCGCCCAGTTTGGGTTGACCGCACGTGTATGATAGTGCGTCGCACCGCCCGTCAGGTCGCGTGAGGATCCATCAATGAGCATACGCGCAACTTTGCCGACACGTTCCCACGCACGCGGCTCGGCGATCGTTTCGGCCAGCCCATCGCATGTGTATGTGAACTGGCAGGCGTATTTGCGGCCCGTGCCCTGATTGATCACACTGCAAAGCGTATCGGGAAACAGTTTGCTGTCGACACGGTTCAGGATGACTTCGCCAACGGCAAAGATACCGCGCACGGACTCGCCACGCGCTTCGAAATACAAAGCCTCGGCCAGACATTCCCATTGCGCACCGCCCGTTGCCTGCGGCTGCGCAGACAGGAATTCACGGTCATAAACCACGCCGCTGCGCGTCGCCAAGCCACGCTCTTCGGCGGGTGGCAGGCTGGTCAAAGCAGCCATTCTTGCGTCAGGTACGATGGCCACAGCTTGGCGTTCCTGTCCCAAAAGCGCACCCAAACGGCTGGCCAGAATGTTATCGGCAGTTGCGGCAGAGCCAAAACAAACAACCACAGCCGCAGCGCATGCGGCGCGTAAAATATTCAACATCATCATCTCTATTCCCACCCAGGAAACAGCGCGGAAATGCCCCGCACGAACGCCGCTCCAATAGGGCAAAGCAACGCAAAGGTCTACCCCAAGCGCCGCACTGTCCCCGTGCGGGCAACGGAGTCAGGCAAAAACGGCATCATTGTCGCGCATTTTGCTTATCACTGCCGCAAAAATGACACAAATGATGCTATCGCGTCAACTTTTGATTCGGTCGCGCAAGGCAAGCTGCGCTGCAGTCAGTCGCGCGACAGGCACCCGGAAGGGTGAACAAGAGACATAGTCAAACTTGTGCTCGCGACAAAATGCGATGGCAGCGCGGCTACCCGCATGTTCCCCGCAAACGGCCAGAATGACGTCAGAGCGCCCGGCCCGGCCACGGGCGGCACCAAGCGCAATCAACTCCCCCACACCTTCGATATCCAGCGTGTGGAACGGATCTTCGGGATAGACGCCTTGCTGCACATAGGATGACATGAACCGGCCTGCGTCGTCGCGGGACAGCCCATAGGTCATTTGCGTCAGGTCATTGGTGCCAAATGACAGAAACTCGGAATGCTCGGCGATGTCTTGCGCCCGCAAAGCGGCCCGCGGCGTTTCCACCATGACGCCCAGCTTGTAGGCGAACCGCATTCTTGTCTGCGCCATCACCGCATTGGCCACAGCATCCACCCGCGCGCGCACCAATTCGACTTCCCGCATGGCACTGACCAGCGGGATCATGATCTCTACCGTGATTTCAATGCCCTTGCGGCGCACGGCTGCGGTGGCTTCAAAAATCGCACGGGCCTGCATGTCATAAATTTCGGGAATTGCGATCCCCAAACGGACACCGCGCATGCCCAGCATCGGGTTATATTCGCTGAGCGCGTCAACACGTTCAGTCACTTCCGGCAACGGCAGGGCCATCTGTTCGGCGAGGTCACGCAAACCTTGCTTGTCCGACGGCAGAAACTCGTGCAGCGGCGGATCAAACAGGCGCACGCAGACCGACTGCCCTTGCATTATCTCAAACAGAGCTTGAAAGTCAGCGCGTTGCATCGGCAAGAGACGGTCAAGAACCGCACGGCGGTCCGCGCCTTCCTCGGCAAAGATCATCTCGCGCATGACACCAAGCCGATCACCTTCAAAGAACATATGCTCTGTGCGGCAAAGTCCGATGCCCTCGGCGGCAAAGTTACGGGCGGTCTGGGCATCAGCGGGCGTATCGGCATTCGCCCGCACGCCGATGTCGCGTACATCGTCTGCCCACTCAAGCAATGTCTGGAAGGACGTATCAAGTGCGGCTTCCTGCATCGCAGGTTCACCAGCCAATATCTGCCCAGTGGTACCATCCACCGTGATCACATCGCCAACCGAAAATTTTCGCCCGTCAGGTGCAATGATCTGTCGCTTCTTGCGGTCAATCGTCAGATCAGAAGCCCCCACGACGCACGGCACCCCGATGCCGCGCCCAATGACGGCGGCATGGCTGGTGACACCCCCGCGCATCGTCAGAACGGCCTGTGCCGCGTGCATGCCGCGAATATCCTCTGGCGTCGTCTCTCGGCGGACAAGGACGCAAGGCTCGTCACGGGCCGCGCTGGCTTGCGCCTCTGCGGCCGTCAGCACGATCTTTCCGGCTGCCGCCCCCGGACTCGCGGCAATTCCGCGCACAATCAGGTCACGGCTGGCTTCGGGGTCGACCTGCCGGTGCAGCAATTCGGAAAGGGCAGAGGGCTGGATGCGCAGCACAGCCTCCTCGCGCGGAATGATCCCATCCTGCGCCAGCGAGACCGCAATACGCACCGCCGCACGCGAAGACCGCTGGATGCGCACGGCGTCAAGAATATGCAGCCCATCCCAATCAATGGCGAATTCGACCTGCATTTCTTCGCGCAGGCGGCGGCGGCAGACATCGCCGTAAGCAAGCAGATTTTCAAAGACATCCGGCAACAGCTCCGCAAGTGCGGGGCCGCGGTCATCCTCGGTCAGATAGATGGCGCGCGCTTTATTGCTGAGCGCCTCGCGCCCCTGACTCTGGCTCATGTAGCGACCGGTCACTTGCGGCTGCCCGGTGGTGCTGCTGACGTATTGGATCACCCCAGAGCCGCATTCGCCGGCCCCGACGCCCAGCGCCATTGCCTGCACAACAAGGCCGAGGCCTGCATCCTTCGGCGCCCCTTTCGCCTCGCGCAGCAGACGGGCAGTCGTGCCATCCCATGCGCGGGCCATCGACCGCAGGGTTTCCACCAGCTGTCGGCCCGGGTCCTGTGGGAATGGCTCGTCGGTCTCCAGCTCGTAAGCCTTCAGCATCGCACGCAGACTTTGCGCGTCGGCCTCTTGGGGCATGTGAAATTCGTCGGGGTCCAGTCGGGCCACATGGACGGCATAGGCCTGCACGAACCGCAGATACAGCACGGTCGCGGCCCATTCGCCCATTTCCCCGACCATCTGGGCATGACGCGCATCGTTCATGCCAATGTTCAGAATGGCACTTGGCCCGCCCCAATCCGGGTCCTGGCTAGAGGGGCGCACAGAAAGCAGTGGCTGGTCGCCGAAAGGCGCCATCAATGTCTTGCAGTCGGGCAGGATACCCTTGGCAATTTCGCGCACCGCATCGAATGACAGGGCCACGGTCGTGGGCACAGGCATGTCCAGCCGGATCAACCGTTGCAGACATTTCGCCCGCCCGCCGTGCACAGATGCATGCATCCGCGCCGTGGGTGTGATCAGGGTCATCGGTTGGTATATTGTCTGTTGCTGCACTGCGGCGTCACCTATCGCTGTTGGTGCAGCATAGGACAGAAACGCCTAACCTGTACACAAAACTTTACAGTTTTCTGTCTAGCCTTCGATTTTCGTCAAATCGGCGACAGACAGGCATATATTTCTGATCCGTGACAACAGGTTAAGCCGGTTCCGGCGCAAAATCTCGCTTTCGGCGTTGACTTGCACATCGGTGAAGAATGCATCAATCGGCCCGCGCAGTGCTGCCATTTCAGTCATCGCTGTGCTGAAATCTTCGGCAGCCATCGCCGGTGTGATCTTTGCATCCGCAGCATCAAGGGCGGCAAACAGCGCCTTTTCGGCCTCCACTTCCGCGAATTTGACGTCCGCCCCATAGGAATATTCAACACCGTCCTTCTCCTCGGCCTGCGTGAGGATATTGTTGGCGCGCTTGAACCCCTGCAACAGGTTTTCGCCGTCATCGGTGGCCAATGTCTCAGCCAGAGCCTCTGCCCGTTTCACCAGCAAGGTCAGGTCGTCGTTGCCAGGCATCGCGATGCAGGCATCAATGATATCGTGGCGGATGCCTTTGTCCTTGAGGAACACTTTGAGGCGGTCATGGAAGAAATCTAATAGATGAACAATCGCAACTCTATCATCTAACTCCTTGAGACCCTGATCCTGTTCCCCCCCTGGGCTCTTAGCTTCTTTTGCCCTTCCTATCGCAGGTTCGAACATTGGCAAAAGGCTTGCTTTGACATTGTTCTCCAAGACTAGCCGCACCACACCCAACGCAGCCCTGCGCAGCGCAAACGGGTCTTTGCTCCCCGTCGGCTTCTCGTCAATCGCCCAGAACCCCGTCAGCGTGTCGATCTTGTCGGCCAGTGCGACGGCCACAGAAACCGGCGCTGTTGGTACATCGTCGGATGGGCCGAGCGGTTGCCAGTGTTGCTCGCACGCCTCTGGCACACCGTCATCGTGGCCTGCCGCTTGCGCGTAGTACCGCCCCATAAGTCCTTGTAGTTCTGGAAATTCATAGACCATTTCGGATGCCAGATCGGCCTTGCAGATGCGCGCTGCCTCTGCCGCCAAATCGGGCTTGGCCCCAACATGTGGCGCGATTTCGCGGGCGAGTGCGGCGATCCGTTCGATGCGGTCGGCCTGCGACCCCAGCTTGTTGTGGAACGTCACATCCTTGAGCGGCGCGCCCATCCCTTCCAGTCCCACGGTCCTGACGGTGCGCAGGTCATTTTCCCAAAAGAACTTGGCGTCGGCCAGCCGTGCCGACAGCACCTTTTGGTTGCCCGCAAGGATCGTCGCACCATTGTCAGCCGTTGCCATGTTGGCCACTGTCACAAAACGCTCGATCCGGCCCGTTTTGCCATTGCGCACGGAAAAGAATTTCTGGTGTTCTTTCATCGACGTCTGCAACACCTCTGGCGGCAGGTCGAGAAATTGATCGTCGATCTGCCCCAGCAGGACCACGGGCCATTCAACCAGCCCCGCGACCTCGGCCAGCAGTCCCTTATCCTCAACCACTTCCAGCCCCAGCGCAAAGGCCTGATGGGTGGCGTCATGCCAAATCGCCTCCGCCCGTTCATCCGGGCGCAGGACCACATTGGCGCGCTTTAGCTTCGCCTCGTAATCGTCGAAAGACGTGACAGAAAATGAGTCAGGCGCCAAAAAGCGATGCCCGCGCGTGCTGTTGCCCGATGTGATCCCGTCAATATCGAGTGGGACAACCTGCGCACCGGCATCATCGCTGAGAATACACAGGATGGAATGCAACGGGCGGACCCATTTCAGCGGGCCATCGCCCCAACGCATCGACTTGGGCCAAGGGAAATTACGGACCGTCTTTTCCAGAACCTCTGCGATGATGTCAGCCGCCATCCGCCCCGGTTTTTCGATCACCGCGAAATAGACCTGCCCCTTTTTATCGTCGCGCACGATCAGGTCATCGCGGGCCACACCGGCCCCGCGCAAAAACCCTTCGATCGCCTTGTCGGGCGCGCCTACCTTTGGCCCCTTGCGTTCCTCCTTCACCGCCTGGCTTTCGCCCGTCAGCCCGTTGATGGCCAGCGTCAGGCGGCGCGGCGTGGAATAGGCGGCAGCGCCCGCATAGGTCAGGCCCGCGTCGACCAGACCGTCAGTCACCAGCTTTTGCAGGTCCTCGCTTGCGCGTTTTTGCATCCGCGCAGGGATTTCTTCGGAAAAAAGTTCAATCAGAAGATCAGGCATCAATTCTGGCTTTCGGGTTGGGCTGGGCAGCCTTCAGGGACGGGATCGCCATCAAAGACGACCTCGCCACATTCATTGATCTGGTGCCAGGCATAGGCCCGGCCATCGGGGTAGACGGCAACCAGCCGGTCGATCCCGTAGGTGATGTTTTCGACACCCAGAAATGCGATGGCATCGCCTGTAGTCAGGTCTTCACCGATTTGGGCGGCGTCAAAACAGTCAAACCAGCCCGGGGCAACACGTGGTTCGGCGTCGTCGCGGATAAGATAGGTCTCGGTCAGGGTGGCCTGACTGGTCAGCGTGGTGAAACAGGCGCGATACCGCAACGGGCTGCTGTCCGCGTCGATCCCTTGGAAGTTTTCAAACAGGATCGGTTCAGGCTGGCCTGTAACCAGATTGGTCAGGCGCACATCCTGCGCGTCAGCCTGCACAGCCGTGTAATAGGCGTAGACCTGTTGATAATAGAGCAGTACGCCCGCAGCCAGTGCCAGCATAAGAAGTCCTACAATTGCGATACGGGCCATCAGGCTGCCGCCCCGCCCGCTTCGGTCTGGACGAACGCATCGGCGCAGGCCTTGGCCAAGGCCCGCACCCGCCCGATATAAGCCTGCCGTTCGGTCACGGAAATAACACCGCGTGCGTCCAGCAGGTTAAAGACGTGGGACGCCTTGATACATTGGTCATAGGCAGGGTGCGCCATGATAATTTGCATGTCCATCTTGGGGTCGTGCGCGGGTGTTTCCAGAATACGCTGGCATTCGGCCTCTGCATCTTTGAAATGCTGGAGCAGCACGTCGGTATCAGCCACATCAAAATTCCAGCGGGCGTATTCCTGCTCTGTCTGTTTGAAGATGTCGCCGTATTTCAACGGGATTGGCGCAGCTGGGTCGTTGAAGGGCATGTCCATGACATGATCAACGCCCAGAACATACATCGCGAGCCGTTCCAACCCATAAGTCAGCTCGCCCGAGACTGGCTTGCAGTCATGCCCGCCGACCTGCTGGAAATAGGTGAACTGGCTGACTTCCATGCCGTCGCACCAGACTTCCCAGCCCAAGCCCCAAGCGCCCAGCGTCGGGCTTTCCCAGTCGTCCTCTACAAAGCGGATGTCGTGCATGGTTGCGTCAATGCCGATTGCCTCGAGCGAGCCAAGGTATAGCTCTTGTAAATCCGGCGGGCTGGGTTTGATGAGCACCTGAAACTGGTAGTAATGCTGCAAGCGATTCGGGTTTTCGCCATAGCGCCCGTCGGTCGGGCGGCGTGACGGCTGCACATAGGCGGCGGCCCACGGTTTCATTCCCAGCGCGCGCAGGGTTGTGGCCGGGTGAAAGGTCCCTGCCCCGACCTCCATGTCGTAGGGTTGCAGAATGGCACAACCGCGGCCCGCCCAATAGGTCTGAAGCCTCAGGATGATCTCTTGAAAACTGCGCGGTTTGTCGGCCATTGGAACCCTCATCTTTCGTCTGTGGCTCAATAGGGTGCGCGGGGCAAAGGGTCAATTGGGCAACGTATTGCCACTTATTAACTTCGTTGCTTCACAATTGCGTCGGTTGCTCTTGCCTATTAGCCACAACAGGGCAATCACAACCAAAACTGTTTGTCGGATATTGGGGCATCTATGTCTAAACTACTGACCGCTATTTTCTTCACGCTTGCTTTGACCGTTTCAGCTGCGGCGCAAAGCAATTTCTGGGTCCAGATTGAAGCCCGCAACACGCTGTCCGGGGCTCAAGAGCGTGCCAGCGAATATACGCGGCGGCTGGATAATGTGGCGGGGTTCTATCTGGGCAACAATTTCTACGGCATCGTCATCGGGCCCTTTTCCCAGGCCGAGGCCAGCATCACACTTGATCGGCTGTTGGCGCGGGGGGCGATCCCATCGGACAGTTTTGTCAAGAGCGGGCAATTCTTCAAACAGCAGTTCTGGCCAATTGGCGGTGGAACGTCGGCAGCAGCCACGCCGCCAGCCGCAGAGCCGCTAGGCGCAAATGCAGCCGCAAACCTGCCCAGCGATCCCATTGAAACACCGGATGAGACACCGGCAGAGGCCCGCGCTTCGGAGCGGTTGCTCAGCCTTGAAGAAAGGCAGGAGTTGCAGAAAGCCCTGAAATGGGCCGGATACTACACTGTGGCCATCGACGGATCTTTCGGACGCGGCACGCGCGCGTCGATGCAGGCATGGCAAATCGCCAATAATCAGGAACCCACGGGCATCCTGACGACCCGGCAGCGTGCGCTCTTGTTTGAACAATATAACGGCGTGCTGGACGGGCTCGACCTGCGGCTAGTCCGCGACACGGCATCTGGCATACAGATGGAGGTCCCGACAGGCGTTGTGGGCTTCATCGAATATCAGCCGCCCTTCGTGCGCTTTGACGCCAACAGCGACATTCCCCAAGCGCAGGTGCTGTTCATCAGCCAGGCTGGTGACGAAGGCAAAATGATCGGCCTCTACGAAGTGCTACAAATCCTTGATATCGTACCGCCCGATGGGCCACGCAGCCGAACGCCGCGCGGTTTCACCATCGAAGGGATCGGTGACGGGCTTCACACCTATGTCAGTGCGTCGCTTGTCGATGGTGAGATCAAAGGCTTTGTTCTGGTCTGGCCCGAGGGTGACGATCAGCGCCGCACCCGGCTGATTGAGGAAATGGAAGCCAGTTTCGAGCGGCTTCCCGGTGTCCTTGACCCCGACATTGCACCACCGGGCGAAGATCAGGCGATCGACATGGTCTCAGGTCTGGCCGTGCGCAAGCCGCAGTTCACCCGCTCGGGCTTTTTTGTGACCGAGGACGGGGCCGTTGTGACGACGACGCAGGCGGTTGCCGGTTGTGCGCGCATCACGCTTGACCGCGATGACGAAGCCGAAGTCGTCTTTACCGATGCAGAGATTGGCCTTGCGATCTTGCGGCCCGTCGATCCGATTGTGCCCCGAGATGTGGCGGCTTTCTTGATTGATGTCCCGCGGCTGCAAGACCAGATTGCGGTTGCAGGCTACCCCTTTAATGGCGCGCTCAGCGCACCCACGCTGACCTTTGGCCAGATCATCGATATTCGCGGGCTAAGCGGTGACGACCGGATCAAGCGGCTGGCGATCCTGCCGCAACCGGGTGATTCAGGAGGCCCTGTGTTCGACGACAGCGGGTCAACAATTGGCATGTTGCTGCCACGGGCCGATGGGTCTGTGCAGATTTTGCCTCCCGAAGTGAATTTTTCGCTAGATGCTGGGCAGATCGTAGCGACGTTGACCGCGCAGGGCTTTGCGCCAACGCTGCGCGAGAAGGGCGGACCGATTTCGCCTGTTGCCCTCACCCGTCAGGCCGCGGATGTCGCCGTGCTGGTCAGCTGCTGGTAACGCTTCACCGGCATTGCCGCCTACTGCAAGGCATTTGGCAAAAATAGCGCAATGTTCGGGAAGGCGATGAGCAGGAAGGCCATCGCCAGCATTGTCAGGCAGTAGGGCAATGCCCCCAGCATGACCTCGTTCAGGTTGCCCGATTTGCGCGCGCCCTGCACCACATAAAGGTTCAGGCCAACCGGCGGGGTTATCAGCGCCATCTCGATCAGGACAATCATCAAAATGCCGAACCAGATCACGTCATAGCCCTGCGCAAGCACCAATGGCACGATGATCGGAATGGTCACAACCATCAGTGACAGGGTTTCGATAAAGAACCCGAGCACGATATAAAGCACGACCACCACCAGAATTGTCTTTAGTGGGGTCAGGCCAAGGCCCGTCATAAAGGCCGTCAGTTCGCGCCCAAGCCCGGCTGACGCCAGCGTGAAGTTCAAAAACGATGCCCCGATGACGATCAGCATGATCATGGATGTAATCTTGACCGTGCCGGTCAGGCTTTGCATCAGCATGGCCCACGACACCCCACCGAACGCCAACGCGATCAGCAGTGCGCCCGCGACGCCTACGGCAGCGGCTTCGGTTGGTGTGGCCCAGCCGCCATAGATCGACCCGACGATCAGTCCAAACAGGATGATGATCGGGATCAGGTCCAGCAGAGCCCGCAGCATCTGTGGAAAGGGAAAGGTGCGCCGGACGCCGCCCAAATCAGGACGTACCAGACAAATAATTGCAGTGACCGCCATAAAGGCCAACGCCAACGCGACGCCGGGGATCAAGCCGGCAAGAAAGAGTTGCGGAATAGAGGATTGCGTCAGAAATCCATAGACGATCAGGTTGATCGACGGGGGTATCATGATGCCCAGCGTGCCCCCCGCCGCAATCGCCCCGGAAAAGAGTTTGGGATCATATCCCAGTTTCTCCGCCTGCGGCATGGCAACAGTTGCCACCGTCGCCGCCGTGGCCACCGATGACCCTGACGTCGCTGAAAACATCGTTGCAGTGGCCACGTTTGCGTGGACAAGTCCACCGGGCAGCCATGACACCCAACGGTCCAGCGCGGCATAGGTTCGCGTCGCAACCCCGCTGCGCACCAGAATTTCACCCAACAACACAAAAAACGGGATCGCAATCAAGGTCGCCGAATTTGATGCCGACCAGACCATATTGCCCAAGCCCCGCGTCAGCGGAAAGCTGGAAAAAAATACATCGACCCCGAAGCCCAGCAAAAACAACACGATACCAACCGGGATTGACAGCGCCAGCAGGCCCAGCAATCCAACAGAGACATAACCAATCATTGCAAGGTCTCCTGCTCGGCAAAGGCGCCGACGAATTTTTCGGTCTCTGCATGGCGTTTTTTCAGCAGCAAACTAAGCGCTGCGATGGTGGTCAGCGATGACATGAGCGCAAACCAGACCCAGCCCGCAAACCAAGGCGCCTGCACCCAGACAAGAGGGGTTTCCAATGGGGTATTGGCGCGTGACCCATTCGTGATGGACCGTTCCAGCACAGGCCACGCCTTGATTGCGATTGTGATGACCACGCCGGACATCACAATCATCGCAAACACATCAAACAAGGCCCGCTTGAAGCTGCCCGCACGGCTGCGCAGCAGGTCAATACGCACGTGCCCCAATTCAAGCAGGGTAAAGGACATCCCCCAAGAGGTCGCAAGCGCCATGGTATATCCCGCGATTTCTTCGGTGCCGCCAAAGGACGTGCCGATCTGCCGCGAAACAATATCAATCAGCACGAATGCCGCACAGAGAAGCAAACCAAAACCCACCATCAGGGCGACCCCTTTGTTGATCGCTCTGAGGTTTTCTATCAGTTTGAGTTCCATGCGCGGCACCCCCTTCGTTATTGGTTTTACTCGATCGTCACGCCGACGGCCTTGCCCACAGTGTCATTCCAGCGTTCGGCCCAGTCGCCCCCGGCGCGTTCCGCCCATTCTGGCAGTACCTCGGTTGTCAGGATCGTTCGTGCCCGGTCAAAATCGGCATCACTGACAGCAACCAGTTTCATCGCGCGCTGCTCGCCCGACGGGCATTCGCCATTCCCTGTCAGACAGGCGATATCGTTGACCAACGCATCCTGCGCACTCGCCCATGCCGGGTCTTCGAAACCTTCGGCAATCTGTGTCGTGATCAATGCCTGTGTGTCAGCGCCAAGGCTATTCCACTTGTCCAGATTGATCGCCGTGACCACAGAGTCCCAACCACCCAGCGGAATTGGCAAAAGGTGCGTCGACACTTCCCACCAGCCGGCACTGTAGCCAGAACCGGCACCCGTAACGGCGCAATCGACGACACCGTTTTGCAGCGCACCCGGGACTTCAGAGAATGACACATTGACACCTTCCGCGCCCAGCGCCTCAAGCAGTTTGGCAGTCATGCGACCAGAGGCGCGGACCTTGAGCCCTTCAAGATCAGCAAGATTGTTGATCTCGTGATTGCAGAAAACCACCTGCGGCGGATAGGGCGCAATGGCCAGCACATGCGAATTGAAGCGGTCGCGGTAGATGTCCGCCACCATCGGACGGGCCGCATCGACCATTGCGCGCGCTTCATCTGCGCTCAGGGCAAGCAAGGGTACGTCGAGACCTTCAAGTTCAGGCGCATCGGCGACCGCATAATCCGCAACAGTCATTGCCACGTCATACACCCCCTGCCCCAGAAGCGGATAGATGTCGCCCAGACCAAGGCTCATCTGGTTGTGCGTGGTCAGTTCAACAGCGATTTCACCACCCGATGCCTCTGGCAGAATCTTGTTCCAGAACGGGGCTTCATATTGGTTGTGCAGTGGCAAGCTGGACCAGCTGCCGACCACGGACAGGTCTTCTGCGGCAAGTGGGGTAGCAAGCGCTGTGCTTGCAGCAAGGATCGAGAGTGTCTTTTTCATCGTGTGTTTCCTTCTTTAAACTGGCTTCATGATTGTTGTTTCCGCATCTTCGGCCACATCTGCGATCAGCATATGGCCAGGCGAATGGGTGACGCAGATTGGCAGCCCTGCGTCCAAAAGGACATTTTGCGGTGTGACGCCGCAGGCCCAAAAGACCGGCACTTCGCCGGGTCTGATATCAACGGCATCGCCCCAGTCCGGCTGGGACAGATCGGCAATGCCGATTTGCGCCGGATCTCCGGCGGCAATTGGCGCACCGTGAGCTTGGGGGAAGCGGCTGCTGATTTCTCTGGCCTCGGCAACCTGGGCTTCGGGGATCGGGCGCATCGTCACAACCATTCGCCCGCTGAACCGGCCTGCGGGCACAAGGTCGATATTGGAGCGATACATGGGGACATTCTTGCCAGTCTCACTGTGACGCACCGGAATCCCCGCCCGCAAAAGCGCGTTTTCAAAGGTGAAGGAACAGCCCAATGCCACAGTCACAAGATCATCGGTCCAGATGTCGGTAATATCGGTGACTTCCTTGTCCAGATTACCGTTCACAAAGACCCGATATTTTGAAACATCCGTCCGAATGTCGATGTCGCGCCCCAAGGTGGGCAAAGCCGGGTTGCCGCTGTCGCTGATGCCAACGATGGGGCATGGTTTGGGGTTGCGCTGGCAAAAGCGCAGGAAATCAAGCGCGTACCGTTCAGGCAGGATCGCCAGATTGCATTGCAGTTTTCCCGCGGCCAATCCGGCCGTGTGCCCATCGTATGACCCATCCCGGATCGCGGCCCGCACATCCGCCGCAGAGGCTTTGACCAAATCGGCATGTGATACGGATTTTGCTGTCATGATGTCCGCCCCCGGGAGTTCCCTTGGAAGGATCACACAGGTCCCGACATCGCGCAATTTATCATTTTATATCAGGTGTGATCGATTTTTTGAATTTACTTTGGATGGATTTCATCCCACGCCAGCGCGACGGCGCGCGCCATTTCAGCGCTGTTTTCCACCAGAAAGCTGCGCGGCTCTGACAGATAAGACGCCGTAAAGGCCAGCGGCTGCGGCTGAAATCCTGCATCAAATTCAACAATCTGGCCTGATTCCAGAAAATCGTTGGCCAGCGCGCGCGGATAAGGACCCACCGCGATCCCCGCCGCAATCATCTTGAGGCTGGCTGAAAGTGACGCTGACGCAAACACCCGCAACTTGGGCCCGACACGGCGGGACAATTCAGACATCAGTTCCCTGTAAGGACGCGTCTGACTGGAATAGGAAATGACGGGAATTTTGCTCAGGTCGGTTTGCGCATTCATGGTTGACCGGTACCAATGCAAGTCAAACGGCGGCAGGGCGACATTCTCGACCGAGAATTCAGAAATCGGCCCCATCAGAAACGCCATGTCCAGCTTGCGCTCCAACAACGCGGCGCGCAGGTTGATCGAAATATCTACCGTCAGATCGACGTTCACCCGTGGGTACTGTTCGCTGAACGCCTTGAGGAAATCGGGCAGCCACGCCTGCGCAATGGTTTCAGAGGCCCCGACGCGAAACAGCCCTTCGGCCTCTGACGGGTTGGCGACGCGCTGCTTGATCTCTTCTTCCACGAACAGCATTTGTTCGGCGTAGGACAGCAGTAGCGTGCCATGTTTCGTCAGCACCAACTCACCCGGTCCACGTTCAAACAGTGCGACCCGCAATTCATGCTCCAGATTTGAAATGCGGGTGGAAACAGCGGGTTGCGACAGGTTCAGCCGTTCGGCCGCCTTGCGAAAGCCGCCCAGACGGGCCACCCAGAGGAATGTGCGGATTTGGTCAAAGGTCATGACCATTGATAAGTTGGATCAATGCCGGGGCAAAGCGATAACTTGAACGGCCTAGTTCGCCACGCCCGCGATATCCGATTTCACATGAATGATGGTCGGGCCCTTTGTCGCAAGCGCGGTCGTGATCGCAGATTTTAAGTCTGGCAGGCTTTGCGGGGCCGCCGACGCGGCACTGTAGGCCTCTGCCAGTTTACAGAAATCCGGGTTGCGCTGGACGACTGCATTTGGCGCGATTTGCGCGCGCACCATGCTGTCTTCAATCTCGCCCAGCTTGCCATTGTCCCAGATGATGATGGGCAGGGTCAGTTCCAGTTCGACGGCAACAGCCAATTCCTGCACCGTGTACTGGAACCCATAGTCACCCATGATTGCGATGACCGGTTGGTCGCGGCAGCCGATCTTGCCACCAATCGCCGCTGGCAGCGCGTAGCCCAAAGTTCCGAAACCATAAGGATGATGCCAATGCCCCGGGCGGTCCATCGGATAGACTTCCTTTGCGGCATAGGCGAATTGGGTCATGTCTGAATAGATCATCGCATCCACTGGCAGCGCCTCTTTCAGCGCATCCGCGACAGGCAGGATGCCGGGGCGGTCCATATCAATTTCGCTGCGCCATTTGGTCTTGGTTTGTTGAACCTGATCGGCTGACCAGTCGGAATTTATGGTCACGCCAGCCAGTGCATCGTCCACAGCGGCCACCCATGCGGCTGCATCTGATTGCACAATCATCACGTTGTTTTGGGCATCACAGAGCATTTCAGGGTCAATGTCGATGCGGATCAGCGGGACATCATCCGCCAGTTCATCACGCCACAGGTCAACTTCTGACAGTTCGGTTCCAATGGCAAAGACCACATCAGCCTCGGCGATGATCCGCCCTGAGTCGGGACGTGCAAGAAACGATCCAAAATGCAGCGGATCAGTTGCCGGAATAACCCCGCGCCCGGCGTAGGTCGACATGCTCGCGACGCCCATGCGCCGTACAAGGTCCGCCAATCGCCGCGCTGGTTTCCGTGCGCCTCCCCCAACGATCATGAATGGCTTTTGCGCATTCTTCAGCAAATCCGCGCAGGTTCCCGAAGAAACGGTATCAACAGCGCCCACTGGTGGCACAGAGGCAAGCGCCGGAAAGCTCCCCCCGGGGCCTTCGAGCGCTTTGATCGGCAAGCTCAGATGTTTGGGCCGAGGACGTTTCGTTTCAAACTCAAGAAACGCACGGTCGACCAACTGATAAGCGGCATCGGCATTTGCGGTCGTGCGCGACCAATCGCAAACCGCTGCCGCCGCTGCATTTTGATCAATCATCTGATGCAATTGCCCGTGACGCGCGGCCGTCTCGTCCAGACAGCTTGAGATCACCAGCATCGGCACGCTGTCGGAATAGGCCTGCCCCATCGGGGTCATGATATTGCACAGCCCCGGCCCCGTGATCACGTAGGCCACACCGGGCTTGCCCGTTGCGCGGGCGTAACCATCGGCCATGAAACCCGCACCCTGCTCGTGACGGGCCAGCACATGGGTGATCCCGGCCTTTTCGATGCCGCGGTACATTTCCTGATTGTGTACACCGGGTATGCCAAAGATCACATCGACGCCGCGATCCTTCAGCATATGGGATATCTGGGCACCAAGGGGGCGTTGGGTCATCAGTCCCTCCAGAATCTGACGGACAGAATCGTCAGGATCACCATGATCTCCAACCGGCCCACGAACATCGCAATGGCCAATATCCATTTGGCTGTGTCGTTGATATATTGATATGTGCCTGCGGGGCCGATCTCGATACCAAGTCCGGGGCCAATGTTGGCCAACGCGGTCGCCGCCCCCGACACCGATGTGATAAAATCCAGCCCTGTCATGCCCAACAACACCGATGTCCCGCCCAGCGTCAGGATAAAGGCCACCAGAAACGCCATGACCGAGTTCAGAACGTCCTCTGAAATCGGGCGGCCTTCGTAGCGCGGAGTGAATATGCCGTGTGGCGAGTGGATTTGCCTGATCTGGCTTTTGATCGCAGCAAAAACCAACTGATAGCGAAAGACCTTGACCGAACAGGCGGTCGAGCCCGCACACCCCCCGATCAGCCCGATGAAAAAGAACATCGCGACAGGGAAGGTGCCCCATTGCATGTAGTCCGCGTTCGCATAGCCCGTCCCCGTGATGATCGAGGTGACGTTAAACAGCGCCTGACGAAAGGCGCGCTCGGACACGACCCCTTCGCGGCCGACGATCCATGAGGTGATAAGCAGGACGCAGATCAGAATGATCACCAGAAATGTGCGGATCTGGCTGTCGCGCCACAAGGGCTGCGCGGTTCCGGCCAGCAGTTGCACATAACGCACAAAGGGCAAGGCAGCCAGAATCATGAAAAGGCTGGCGGCATAGTGGATGCCCGCACCATAGGCCGCAAACGACTGGTCGGAATTCGCCATCCCCCCCGTGGCAATGGTTGTCATGGCATGCACGATCGCGTCAAAACCCGTCATCCCCAGTGCAGAATAGACAAACGCACAGATGCAGCTCAGCGCCACATAGATCACGGAAATCTGGGTCGCGATCTGCCCGGCCCGTGGCAGGATTTTCCCCATCGTATCAAAGGATTCCGAGCGGAAAATCTGCATCCCCCCGACCTTGAGCTCGGGCAGGAAAACCATCGCAACAACAATAATGCCGATCCCGCCGAGCCATTGTAGAATGCCCCGCCACAGCTTGAGCCCGTCCGGCAGGTCCTCCAGCTTGGTAAAGTTGCTGGCCCCCGTCGTGGTCAGCCCCGACATCGATTCAAAGAAAGCGTCGGTCAGGCTGGCCTCTGTCGCCCCCAGCAGAAAGGGGATCGCGCCGAAAATGGGGAGGGTCAGCCACACCAATGAGGTCAGCAGAAAGGTCTGCCGCAGTGACAGCCCTTCGGTCACGCCATTGGCGCAAGCCAGGGCCATCAGGCCACCGCACAGGACGGTAATGACCGCGCTTTCAAAGAATACAAACCAATGGCCGTTGCCCGCCAGCAAGTCCGCCCCCAGAGGGGCGAGCATCGTCAACCCCAAAGCGGCGACAAGCAATCCAATCACATATCCGACGGGGCGCAGATCAAGCATGGCGCAGGGTTGGCCCGAGGCGTAGGGAGTGTCAAGAAGTCATGGGCTTGATGGCGTGTCAGCCGCGATCCGGGAAACGCCCTCCAATATAGCACGATGCACCGGAAGGCAGGTTTCTTTTGTCAAGATTCACCCCACGTGGAAAAGCGACGCGAACAGCTTGGGGTCGATGCTTTCAGTTGCAAAGGTCTCTCCTTCGGTCAGAACCGACACCGCATCGTGGCTGTGCAGGCTTTCCTGATGGCTGGCGATCACTCGGAAATCTGCAATCCGCGGATCAAGTTGCAGTTGCTCAGTGAACAAACGGGCCGCGTCCTCGACAAAGATCGGATTGGCGGCGTTCAGTTCCGCAAATGCCTGCTCGTCCTCGCGCTTGACCATCACTTGGGTTTCAGTCGGCACGGCGGCACGGGCACGGTCAATCAGATCTTCGAACCACAACACGCCGGCCTCGTTGTCCAGTAACACCGAAATCCGCGCCACAGAGCGCTGCGAATGTGGTGTCGCCAATTGCCCCCTGAATTGGCGGGCATGTTCGGACAGTTCCAGCGAACAGGGGCAAGTGGATGAATAGACATAATCCAGATGGATGATCTTTTTGCGCACGCCCGCGCTTTCGACAAGTTCCAGCGCGATGTCGTAATACTGATAGCCTTCAAGGCCCGACCGCAGGCTTTGCACCTTCATCGGAAAACTGAACCGCATCTGGATGCGTGCATCAAAGCTTTCCAGATCACTCTTGTAGGCATCCAGCGCCCGTTCGATCACGTCAAAGCTGAATGTTTCTTCCGCGTGCTTGTAGAAGGTCCGCATGATCCGGGACATGTTGATGCCCTTCTTTTCCGCCTCGAGCGACACGGTGCCCGTCACGGATGTTTCCAACGTCAGGTCGCCATTGTCGCGGGTATGAAACCGGATCGGCAGGCGGAAATTCGATATGCCGACATGCTGGATTTGCTGCTGCGCACCGCGGATCAGGCTGGATGGCCCGTTTTGCAGATCAGGCATCGTGGCTTTGTAGGCATCATCCACCTCAAACGCGTCAGGGTAGGCACGCGCAAGGGCCGGATAATTCGACACCTCCTGACCGGGGATCAGACGCGATACCAGCGGGTCAAGCGTGGCCACTTCCTCTGCCGTCACGTCATCCGCCCAACGGCGCAGTAATGCCAATGCCGCTTCTGCTTCTTCGCGGGTTGGTTCGCGATCCATATCAGGCGAGTGAATATTCATGTCAGGGGCCCTCTCAGGTGCGTCTGAATTGCCAAAATGGGGCGCTGCATCAGAGTTTCCAATGAATTCTTTGTAAATGCGCGAAAAAGTGAGTTCAGAATCACCCATTGCGAAAGGGCACCAACGATTTTGACATGATCCAGTTTCCCAAAGAAACACCCCCGTGTTCTACCGTATTTGGCGCATCCACCTGCCAACCTTGCCGCAAAAAGAACGGTTTGGCTAGATGGCTGGCCTGCACCGCCAACCGTTGCGATTGACGGTGTCGGGCCTCGTTTCTATCACATGATACCGTGCAGTGGCGATCCCCTGACCAAATCGTGATGGGGTCACGAAAGCGGGATCAACATAACCATCGGGTGCCATGCAAATGAACCCTGGGAAGGTCCGGATCATGCGCGACGAAAGTGTCCGTCCCTCCAGACGCGCGGCCCATGCATCTGGTGCAGGAAAAGACGGGGACCAGGCATCGCGCTGTGATTGGTCAAGGTAACCAGACGTGCCGTATTTGACGGCGCCATGAAATATCTGCGCAAGTGCTGCCCTATCGTCGGCACCCAAAAGGGCGCATGCGCATCACATCACTTTGATCGCTTGCCGCAAATCCGCCAGAAGATCATCCGCATCTTCTAATCCCACGCTCAACCGGATCAGACCCGGCGTAATTCCCAGCTTCTGCTTGGTCACTTCAGACAACCGCTGGTGGGTTGTTGTGGCCGGATGGGTCGCGATAGATTTCGCGTCGCCCAGATTGTTCGAGATGACGATAATATCAAGCGTGTTCAAAAGCTTGAACGCCTTTTCCTGACTGCCCGCGTCTATCGACAAAACGGTGCCCCCTGCCCCGATCTGGGCCACGGTCAGCGCGTGTTGTGGGTGGCTTTCCAAGCCCGGATAAATGACGTTGTCCAATGTCCCGTCCGCCTCCAGAGCTGCGGCCAGCTTGTGCGCCGTTTCCGCCTGCGCCCTGACCCGCAGGTCCATCGTTTCCAACCCTTTCAACATGATCCAGGCGTTGAAAGGCGACATCGCACCGCCCGTGTGTTTGAGGTAAGGTTCCACCGTGCCGCGAATGAACTCCTTAGTGCCAAGGATCACGCCGCCCAATGCGCGCCCCTGCCCGTCGATATGCTTTGTCGCGGAATAGACGACCACATCCGCCCCCTGCGCAATCGCATCCGAGAACACCGGCGTCGAAAAGACGTTGTCGACAACGACTGTTGCGCCGACCGCATGGGCCAGCGTGCTCACCGCTCTGATGTCAACCACTTCAAGCGTCGGGTTCGAGATCGATTCGAAGAACACGGCCTTGGTGTCGGACCGGATCGCGGATTTCCATGCTACAAGGTCCGTACCATCAACAAATGTCACTTCGACCCCGTAACGGGTCAGGATTTCCTCAAGGATATAAAGGCACGACCCGAACAACGCCCGCGCAGACACCACATGATCACCTGCGCGCAGCATGGATGTCAGCGCGCCATTGACGGCCGCCATGCCCGACGCCGTGGCAAAGCCATCTTCGGCGCCTTCCAAAGCGGCGATCCGGTCTTCGAACATGGCCACGGTGGGGTTGCCATAGCGGGCATAGATGAATTCATCCTCGCCCGCCTTGATAAAGCGCGCTTCTGCATCTTCGGCGGTATCATAGACGAAACCTTGCGTCAGATAGATCGCCTCACTCACTTCGTTATATTGGCTGCGCCGTGTGCCGGCATGGACCGCTTTGGTGCGTTTGTTCCACGTTTTCATGTCATTATACCTCGCGCCTATTGTGGCGCATAAAAAAGCCCCGACACCGGGAAAAGGTATCGGGGTCAATCCCGCTTCCTCTTTAGCGGCATATTTAACGTGGCCCGCAATCCGGTAACAAATCGCCACGGACAGGCAAATACGCCGATGCCGGGCATTCGTCAATCCTGCCGGGCGCGAATTGCGGCACCGCGAACAGGGGTTGTTCTTTGCGCCTTGCCTGCCATTCTGCGTTTTGATTGCTAGAAAGGACACCGAATGACGCAACCCATTGATCTGTATTTCTGGCCTACGCCAAACGGCTGGAAAATCTCGATTGCGCTTGAAGAAATGGACCTGCCCTATCATCTGCATCTGGTCGATATCGGCGCGGGGGACCAGTTCAAGCCTGATTTCCTGAAAATTGCGCCAAACAACCGGATGCCTGCCATCGTAGATCATGACGGGCCGGGCGGTGCGCCGGTGTCTGTGTTTGAATCAGGGGCGATCCTGCAATATCTGGCGCGCAAGACCGGGCAGTTCTACGGGATAACCGAACGGGACCGGATCAGCGTTGACCAATGGCTGATGTGGCAAATGGGCGGTTTGGGGCCGATGGCGGGACAGGCGCATCACTTCCTGAAATACGCGCCTGCGATGGACCCGCCCAATGACCTGCCCTATGCCAAGGACCGCTACCGCAGTGAAACGGCACGGCTTTATAGCGTGCTGGACCGCCAGCTTGCAAACAATGCCTATGTTGCCGGCGACTTTTATTCGATCGCGGATATATCGATCTGGGGCTGGGCATCGCTGTGGGAAGGGCAGCAGCAGACGCTGGATGACAAACCCCATATGGCGCGCTGGCTGGATGACATGGGCGCACGGCCGGCAGTGCAGCGCGGGCGTGCGCTGGCCGCGGAAAAACGCGCCGATTTCCGCAAGGATCAGGCGGCGCAGAACACGCTTTTTCAACAGAAGCCATAACGATTTGTTAGGTTAGGCGCGATAGCATGTGCTGCTGAAAGGGTTGCACATGAAATATCGGCCGCATCGTTATAACACGACTTATCCTGTAGAGGTGGTCACACCACTTGGATCGCAACAGGCGGTTGTGCTGGATATCCATAACGAAGGTGCCCAGCTTGAAGGGCTGCGCGGTATGCACCGCAGCGACAGGTTGCAGTTGAGAATCCTGAGCCTGCGCGTCGATGCCGTTGTCATGTGGGCCACCGGGTATCGAACAGGAATATTGTTTCGCCCTCGAATCACCAATGATCAGGTTGACACATTACGTTATCGCCGCGACGCAAGGAAAGCCGCCCGCCGCGGGTCGGTCGGCTTTGGCTTTGTCGAAATGCGCTAGGGTCCTGACCCGGCTGCACCTATTCAGACGGTGGCGTTGGTTCCTCGATCAAATATTTTTGCAGGCCGACGATCTGAACCCACAGGAACAGGAATAAGACAGCGGGAAAGGCAAAGGTTTCCAGCTTGACCCACAAATCAGTCGATTGCGTCCGCCAGATCAGTTCATTCGCTACAGCAAGCGTAATGAACATGTAGGTCAGACGCCGGGTAAAGATCATCCAGCCTTCAGGTTCCATCGGCAGGAATTCTTCCATCACATATTGCAGATAGCTTTGCCCGCGCAGCAGCCCCACACCAAGGATTGCGGCCATGAACCCGTAAACAATCGTGGTCTTCATCTTGAAGAACCGCTCATCGTTGAAATAGGCAGTCAGGCCACCAAAAAAGATCACCATGAAGGCGGTGAACACCTGCATCCGGCTGAGTTTTCCGGTCAGGGCCCAAAGCAGCCCCATTGCCAGCAACAGGATCGGCACGAAAATCAGCGCCGCAATAATGAAACCGCTGTAGTCCACACCGCCGATCGCAAAGGTATCATCCTTGATCCGAATGTAGATCAGGAAGAACGCCACGGTCGGCCCCAGTTCCAGGACTTGCTTGAGCATCGGGTTCAGCTGTTTTCGGGCCATTGGTTCCTCCTTATCCTCCCATTTCCACGATCACGGCGCCCAGCGCAACCAGCGCCATCAGAATAAGGCGGCGCGGGCCAACCTTTTCGCCCAGAATGAACCAGCCGATCAGGGCAGCAAACACGGTAGAGGTTTCTCTCAGTACGGCCGCCTCGCCCACTTTATCGAGCCGGGTCGCCATCATCACCCCGCCGAAACTGACCCAAGCGATAAGCGCTCCGGCAAGCCCACGCCAGACCAACGGGCCGATGATCAATTCCACCGCCATCCGCCGATGGCGCAAGAGGGCCAGAATGGGCATGTCAAAGGCGGTCACAAAGAAAAACCACGCCAGAAATGTAAACGGGTCCGGCGACTGTCTGATCCCGTAAGCATCGTAGGTTGTGTAGACAGCGACCAGCGCGCCCCCCGTTAGCGCCCAAGCCAAGCCGATTTTCAGCGCCCGCAGATCCAGTTCTTCTTCCGACAGGTTCCGCAGCGCGAGCAACAGAATACCGCCTGACAGGCAGGCCACCCCCATCCATTGCGTGGCGGTGAAATGTTCGCCAAAGAATGCGGATGCGGCAATGACCGTGACAAGCGGCCCGGTGCCCCGCACCACCGGATAGACCACCGTATAGGCCGCCCGCTCATAAGCCAGCGCCATCGTGACTTTGTAGGCAAAGTGAATGACAATCGCGCCACCCAGCAGCAGTGCTGTCGTCGCATCAGGCCATGGCACCAGAAATAGCGCCACCGGCGCCGACAATACCGCCAGCCACGCATCAATTGCCCCGCGTGTCAGCCACGGGTCATAGCGCCCTTTTTGCAACGCCCCAAAGGCCGCATGGGCGATAGCCGACATCAGCGCAAGGGCCGTCGCCAGCCGCGCGCCCTCGGACGTGCCGGCAATGGATACCAGCCATTCGCCCATCAGTCAGCGAACCGGCAAAGCAGGTTCATTCAAGTCCGACCAGCGCTGCGGCAAATTCTTCGGGATCAAAAGGTGCAAGATCATCAATCTGTTCGCCAACCCCGATTGCATGGATCGGCAGGCCGAATTTATCCGCCAATGCCACCAGAACGCCGCCTTTGGCGGTGCCATCCAGCTTGGTCATCACCAGCCCTGATACATCGGCCAATTCCTGAAAAACCTTCACCTGTTGCACCGCGTTCTGACCGGTGGTTGCATCCAGCACCAACAGCGTATTGTGCGGCGCGTCAGGGTCTTTTTTACGGATCACCCGCACGATCTTGGACAGTTCTTCCATCAGGTCGGCCCGGTTTTGTAGACGTCCTGCGGTGTCAATCATCAACAAATCAGCGCCGTCTGCCTGCGCCTGTGTCATCGCGTCAAAGGCAAGGCTTGCAGGGTCCGATCCTTCGGGCGCGGTCAGCACCGGCACGCCAGCCCTGTCCCCCCAGACCTGCAATTGTTCAACCGCCGCCGCCCGGAACGTATCGCCCGCCGCAATGACGACCTTTTTGCCTGCCGCCTTGAACTGGCTGGCCAACTTGCCGATTGTGGTGGTCTTGCCGGACCCGTTGACGCCAACAACCAACACCACTTGCGGGGTCTTGGCATAAAGCGGAAGGGGCCGCGCGACAGGGTCCATGATGCGGCTGATCTCGGTCGCCATAAGCTGTTTGATTTCCGGCACCGACAGTTTCTTGCCCAGCCGTCCCTCGGCCATGTTGGCAGTGACGCGCAAGGCTGTGTCCACGCCCATATCGGCCGAGATCAGAAGCTCTTCAAGTTGCTCGAGCATGTCATCGTCCAGCGCGCGCCGCACGACCGTCTTTGCCTCTGTGCGCCCGAACATCCGGCCAAGAATACCGGCCTTCTCCGGCTCCGCCTGCGGTTCTGACGCCTCGGTCAGCGGGGCCGTGATGTCGACATTCAATCGCGCCTGTGCAGGGGCGGTTTCTTTGGGCGGCTCTGGTGCAACCTCCGGCGCGGCCTCTGGTTCCGGGGCCTTTACCTCCGCCTCTTCAACGACAGGCTCCGGTTCGGGTATCGGGGCGGGTTCGGGTGTTTCCGCATCAGCCAGCGGGGCCGTTTGCGCGGCCTCTTCCTCGCCCCCTTCACTGACGATCGCATCAAGCCCCTCGTCAATCTTGGACGAGGATTTGAACATCCGGTTCTTGAGCTTTTTGAAGAACGACATGGCAACCAGCCCCTAGATCATTGCTGATCATGACCTAATGGCTGATGGCACAATTGAAAAGCCTCAAGCCGAGGCCCACCCGCACTATCATTGCACCAGTGACGCGGCAAATGCTCAGATTTCATCCTTGAAGTGCTGCATCACCAGCTTGATGGGGTTCGGCGCCGCCTGCCCCAGCCCGCAGATGGATGCGTCGGCCATCGCGGTGCATAGATCCGTCAGCAGCGGCTGGTCCCATGCGTCGGCCTGCATCAGCTTAACCGCCTTTTCACAGCCAACCCGACAGGGGGTGCATTGCCCGCAGCTTTCATCCTCGAAAAACCGGAGCATATTCAGCGCCGCATCACGCGCCTTGTCCTGATCAGACAGCACAACAACGGCGGCAGACCCGATAAAGGTGCCCAGCGGTTGCAGCGTGTCAAAATCCAAGGGGACGTCATTGATCGTGGCAGGCAACAGTCCGGATGACGGGCCACCCGGCTGGTAGGCCTTGAAGACATGGCCCTCTGCCATGCCCCCGGCGGCGGTGATCACATCAGTGATCGTGGACCCTGCGGGCAACAGATAAACCCCCGGCTTGGCCACCCGCCCTGACACGGAATAGGATCGCAACCCTTTGCGCCCGTTCTTTTCGACACCGCTCAGCACCTCTGGCCCTTCGCGGCAGACCCGCGCGACCCACAGCAACGTTTCGACATTATGTACCAGCGTGGGCCGGTTAAAAATGCCCACCTGTGCCACAAAGGGCGGTCTGTGGCGGGGTATCCCGCGCTTGCCCTCGATACTTTCGATCATGGCGCTTTCTTCGCCGCAGATGTAGGCCCCCGCACCGCGCCGCAGGTCGATATAGCCGGGTGTCACAAGCCCCGCGTCCTCCAGTGCTTTGATTTCACGTCGCAAAATTTCAAGCACGGCGGGGTATTCGTCGCGCATGTAGATGAAACAAGTCTGCGCCTCGACCGCCCAAGCGGCAATCAGCATGCCCTCAAGAAACAGATGCGGGGTGCGTTCAAGGTAATAACGGTCCTTGAAGGTGCCCGGCTCGCCCTCGTCCCCGTTCACCGCCAGATACCGGGGCCCCGCATTGGCGCGCACAAAGCCCCATTTCTTGCCTGACGGAAAACCCGCCCCGCCAAGGCCGCGCAGGCCGGATGACAGCACTTTATCCTGCACCGCCTCCCAGTCGCCGCCATCGCGCAAGGACTTCAGTTCCGCATAACCGCCGTCAGCCATATAGGTGGCAAGCGTTTGGTAATCGGGCAGATGGGCATGTGTATCGCCAGCGGCAATCGCGTCTTTCACCTTCTGCGGGGTCGCGTTGTCAATGTGGTTGTGCCCCAGTTCAAGCACCGGGGCCGTATCGCAGCGACCCATGCAGGGTGCGCGCAGAACGCGGACTTCACTGGCATCAAGCCCGTCCTCCAAGGCGGCCATCAACTGCTGTGCGCCTGCCAGTTCGCAAGACAGCGAGTCGCAGACACGAATGGTCAGCGCAGGTGGTGTGGGCTCGCCTTCCTTGACCACGTCGAAGTGGGCATAGAACGTCGCCACTTCGTAGACTTCGGCCTGCGCCATACGCAATTCTTCGGCCAAAGCACGCAGATGGGCGGCAGACAGGCGACCGTATTCATCCTGAATCAAATGCAGGAACTCGATCAACAGATCACGCCTGCGCGGGCTTTCGCCCAGCAATGCTTTGACCTCGTCCCATGCCTGATCGTCCAACTGGCGGCCCTTGGGCGTGTGACGCCCCTTGCCTTTGCCGGATTTCCAAACACCTTCGCGGTTATCAAGTGCCATGGGCGGTTCCTCTCTTGGTCCGTTGCAACATAGCGCCGCCAAAATTGCCCGGCCACGCAAAAGCGACAGGACACAGGGCCAAAGCGCGCAGTTTGGCTATTTTCGCTGACGCCTTGGGAAACCCGTGCTAACGATGCGAAACATGACCCATCCAAGCACATTCTTTGCCATCGCAACATTGCTACCTTCGGCCATACTGGGGCTTGCGGCTGTCCGGGGCGGACTATGGATCGTGTTGGCGGTGATGCTTCAGACCATCGGCGTCGGCCTGCTGGACAGGCTGGTGCAGCGGGTCAGCCCATCCAGCGCGTTCTCCGCAGATTCGGCACTGTCGGCCACACTTGGTCTGCTGCATTTTGGCCTGCTGGCGCTGGCTGTGCAGGGGCTGGCGGGTGCCGGATTTGGCACGGCGGAAAAGCTGGGGTTGTTCTTTGCTGCGGGCCTGTACTTTGGCCAAATCAGCAATGCCAATGCCCACGAATTGATCCACCGGACGACCCGCCCGATGCATCTGCTTGGCATGTGGGTCTATATCAGTCTGCTTTTCGGGCACCATACATCCGCGCATGTGCTGGTGCATCACCGCTACGTGGCAACCGACGCAGACCCCAATACATCGCGCAAGGGGGAAGGATTTTACCGCTACGCCCTGCGGGCATGGACCGGGTCATTCAAGGCAGGCTTTCGGGCAGAGGCAGTACGCCGCCCGCTTCGGCGCAACCCCTATCTGCTCTATGTTGGAGGGGCTTGCCTGTTTATCGCGATTGCATTTGCGTTTTTTGGCTGGGCTGGCGCGCTTGGCTATTTGGGTCTGGCAGGCTACGCACAGATGCAGTTGCTGATGTCCGATTATGTGCAGCACTACGGGCTGGTGCGCCGGATAACAGCGCAAGGCAAGCCAGTTCCGGTCACAGCAGCCCACAGTTGGAACAGCCCGCATTGGTATTCATCTGCCATGATGCTAAACGCAACCCGCCATTCGGACCATCACGCGCATCCGGCACGCCCATATCCCGCGCTGACATTGCCAGATGATGCCCCAATGCTGCCCAAACCGCTGCCCTTGATGGCAAGCATCGCCTTGATCCCCCCACTCTGGCGGCGCATCATGGACCCACAGGTGGAGCGTATCATACATGCTTAGACAAATCGGGCTTACGTGGGCTGCGGCGCTGTTGGCGACAATGCCGCTTGCCGCACAAGATATCATGGACGGGGCCGCCTTTGACGCCCATGTCACCGGGCGCACAATCACCTTCCGCACCGATACAACTGACGTCTACGGGGTTGAACGCTATATGCCCGGCCGCCGTGTTATGTGGTCCAGTGTCGAAGGGATTTGCCAGTACGGCGTCTGGTTCGAAAGCAAGGGCGACATCTGTTTTCGCTATGACCACGACCCAGAGCACAAATGCTGGACCATCTATGACGAGCCGGGCGGTATTCGTGGCGTCTATACCACCAGTCCTCCCTACACGGTCATCTACGAGGTGCCTGATGCCGACACCCCCTTGATTTGTAATGATTTGTCATCCTGATGCGCTGAGGTGTGGCCCGTTTTTCAGCTGCCAACACAGCGAATGAAATCTTCGCCGCGTTTCTCGAAATTGTCATATTGATCAAAGGACGCAGCAGCCGGCGCCAGCAAGACAACCTCGCCCGCCTGTGCCTCTGCCGTGGCCTTGGCGACGGCCATATCCATCGTGGTGCACACCTCTGCCTCTGCACCGACCAACTGGCGTGCAAACTGATCGGCCTCGCGACCGATGACATAGGCTTTTACCACATGGCCCAGATGTGGCAGCAGCCCGTCCAATCCACCTTCTTTCTGTAACCCGCCACAAATCCAGCGGATTTTTGGAAAGGCCTGCAAGGCCTTGGCAGCACTATCCACGTTCGTGGCCTTGCTGTCGTTGACAAAGGTGACATCACCCCGCGTAGCCACGATTTGCGAACGATGCGGCAAACCGGGATAGCTGCGCATCGCGGCCTCGATTCCGCGCGGGCCAAGCCCCAACGTGCGGCAGGCGGCATAGGCGGCACAGGCGTTCTGGTGGTTATGCGCCCCGGGCAATCCCGGCACAGCCCGCAGGTCAATCGACCCGATCTGCCGGTCCTTGCGATATTCAGACAAAAACCCCTTGCGCGCAAAGACATGCCAGCCAGGCCCCGTCAGTTTCTGCCCGGACGAGACCTGTATGATCCGGTCGTCGCCCTGCCCCTGCGCCATCTGGTTCGCCAGATACCGACCTTCGTTTTCGTCCACACCAATGATCGCGCGTTCGGGACCGCCTTCGGCAAACAAGCGGCGTTTGGCCGCGAAATAGCCCCCCAATCCGGCGTGGCGGTCCAGATGATCCGGCGACAGATTGGTCCAGACCGCAATGTCGGGGGTCAGCGCGCGCGCAAGGTCGGTCTGGTAGGATGATAACTCCAGCACCACCACTTCGCCATCATGGGCGGGTTCAATATCCAGCACCCCGCGCCCGATGTTGCCCGCCAACTGCGCGGGCCGTCCATTTTCAACCAGAATATGATGGATCAGCGCCGCAGTGGTCGATTTCCCGTTTGATCCGGTCACGGCAATCACACGCGGCATCGTGTCAAAACTGTCCCAATCCGCCGTGGCAAAGGATTGAAAGAACAGCCCGATGTCATTGTCCACCGGCACGCCCACCGCCCATGCAGCCGCAATGACGGGATGCGGCGCGGGATAAAGGTGCGGGATGCCGGGGCTGACGATGAGGCTCGCGACCCCTTCGAACGCGCCTGCTTTGGTCAGATCGCGCAGGTCGTACCCGTCCGCCTCTGCCGCATCACGGGTGGCAGCACTATCATCCCAGACAACCGCCTGCGCGCCACCAGCCTGCAACGCCACCGCAGTGGCACGGCCTGAACGACCAAAGCCCAGAATGGCAACGGTTTGGCCTGCATAGCCCTGCACTGGAATCATTACTTCGCCCCTTCACACTTCGGCGCACAGTGCCGCTCTACGGCGTAGTCTGCAAGAGGATGGAAAGGCGTCAAAGGTCCACAGTTAGCCACGCACCATCTGCGGCTGTGAACGTGCTAACGCACCTTCAAAGTCGCGAGACCAATCATCGCGAGGATCAGCGAAATGATCCAGAAACGGATCACGATCTGCGGCTCGGCCCAACCCTTTTTCTCGTAATGATGGTGGATCGGGGCCATCAGGAACACCCGCTTACCGGTTCTCTTGAAATAAAGGACCTGCACAATGACAGACAGCGCCTCGACCACAAAGAGGCCTCCGACAATAGCCAGAACAATCTCGTGCTTGGTGGCCACTGCAATCGCGCCCAGGGCCCCTCCAAGGGCCAATGACCCGGTATCGCCCATGAAAACGGCAGCAGGCGGCGCGTTGTACCACAAAAAGCCCAGACCGCCGCCAATCAGCCCCGCCGAAAAGATCAGGATTTCGCCCGTCATTGGGACATAATGCACGTCCAGATATTGGGTGAAATCGGTCCGGCCCACAGCATAGGCGATAATCCCGAATGTGCCCGCTGCAATCATCACCGGCATGATCGCCAGCCCGTCAAGACCATCGGTCAGGTTCACCGCATTCGCAGCACCGACGATCACAATGATCGCAAACGGGATGAACATGACCCCCAGATTGATCAGCGTATCCTTGAAAATCGGCAGGGCAAGCTGGTTGCTCAGTTCATCGGGGTGATAGGCCGCAGCCCAGTATCCGGCCACTCCGGCGATTAGAATACCAAGCAAAATCCGCACCTTGCCAGACACGCCTGCGGTGTTCTGCTTGGACACTTTGGCATAATCATCGGCAAACCCGATGGCCGCAAAGGACAAGGTCACAAACAGCACCATCCACACAAACGGATTATCAAGCCGCGCCCAAAGCAAGGTTGATGTGGTCAGCGCACCTACGATCAGCAGCCCGCCCATCGTGGGGGTGCCAGCCTTGGCAAAATGCCCCTCTGGCCCGTCATTGCGAATAGGCTGGCCCTTGCCTTGCGTGCGGCGCAACACATTGATCAAGGGCGGCCCAAAGATAAACCCAAACAGCAGTGCCGTCATAAAGGCCCCGCCCGCCCGGAAGGTGATATAGCGAAACAGGTTAAAGAAATCGCCACCGTCCGACAGTGCTGTCAACCAGTATAACATGCCAAGATCCTTATTCTTCCAAAGGGCGGCGATGCCCCAGTTTTCGGATGGCGTCAACAACCAGACTGACCTTGCTGCCCTTGGAACCTTTGACCAGCACCACATCGCCGCAATCCACCAACCCCGTCGTGCGGGCCGCAAGTTCGGATGCCGTTTGTGCCCATTGACCGCGCTGTTCATCCGGCAGGGCTTGCCACAGATGATGCATCAGCGGGCCGACACAATGCACCAGATCCAGCTCTTGCAGATAGGCGTTGGTGGCGACATCACGGTGCATCTGCACCTCTTGCCCGCCCAGTTCCAGCATATCGCCAAGAATGGCGATCCTGCGCCCCTTGACCACACGCCCCACGTTGTCAACGGGTTGCGCGGCTGCCAAAACCTCGAGCGCGGCAGTCAGTGACGTGGGATTGGCGTTAAATGAATCGTCCAGCAACGCAAGGCTTTCCCCGTCGGTTGCTTCATCAATCACGATGGTTTCGCGGGTGCCGCGCCCGGCGGGTGGCACCCACAGTGCCATGTCAAGGGCTGCGGTCACCGGGTCCGCCCCCAAAGCATCAACAACCGCCAGCACACCCACCGCATTCGTCGCAAAATGACGCCCCGCAACCGACAGTTTGAACAAATAATCCTGCCCGGCGCCCGTTGCCCGGATCACTGTCACATCCCCGTTCAGGCGTACATCCCGCAGCGTCCAATCAGGTGCTGTCTCTCCAAACAAGAGCTGTCGCGCGGCACGCGCGTCCGCATGGTCACGCAAGATCGAGGAGGTCTCGATATCCGCATTGAGCACGGCAACGCCGCCCGGCTCCAACCCATCAATGATGGCCGCCTTTTCAGTGGCAATGCCTGCCAGACTGTCAAATGAGGCCAGATGCGCCGCAGCGACGGTTGTCACCATCGCCACATGCGGGCGCACCATCCGTGACAGGGGGGCGATTTCGCCCGGATTGCTCATCCCGATTTCGATGATTGCATAGTCGGTGTCAGCGGGCATCCGCGCCAACGTCAGCGGCACGCCCCAATGGTTGTTGTACGATGCTTCGGCAGCATGGCACTTGCCCTGCCGTTCCAGCACCGTGCGCAACATTTCCTTGGTAGAGGTCTTGCCCACCGATCCGGTGATCGCAGCAACCCGGCCCTTGCACCGCGCCCGCGCGGCAACGCCCAGCGCTTCAAGCCCCTGCAAAACATCCTTTACAATCAAAAGCCTATCTGGCGAAACGCCATCAGGCACGTGGCTGACAAGTGCCGCAGCCGCCCCCTTTTCAAGGGCTTGTGCAACAAATTCGTGCCCGTCGCGCACATCGCGCAGTGCCACGAACAAATCACCCGGTTGGATCGTGCGCGTGTCAATCGACACGCCTGTCGCCACCCAGTCGCCGGTTTGACCGCCAGTCGCCGCTGCCGCCTCTGCACTGGTCCACAGGGTCATATCCGCCCCTCAAGTGCTGCCACCGCTACGCTGGCCTGTTCCACATCGTCAAACGGCAGGACAGAATCGCCCACGATTTGCCCGGTCTCATGCCCTTTGCCCGCAATCAGCAAGGCATCGCCCGCACCCAGCATGTCAATGCCGCGCAAGATTGCCTCGGCCCGGTCGCCCACTTCCGTCACACTTTCAGCGCCCGCATCAACCGCCCCTGCCAACACAGCCGCCCTGATCGATGCGGGGTCTTCCGAGCGTGGATTATCATCAGTGACAATCACTATATCGGCGTTTTGCGCAGCGGCCGCCCCCATCAAGGGGCGTTTGCCCACGTCGCGATCGCCCCCCGCGCCCACAATCACGATAATGCGGCCCATCACATGCGGGCGCATCGCCTTGAGCGCGGTTTCAACAGCGTCCGGCGTATGGGCATAGTCCACAAACACCGCCGCCCCGCTTTCGCGCGTCGCTGCTAGTTCCATCCGGCCATGCACTGTGCCCAGATGCGGCAGGGCGTCGAACACATCCTGCGGGTCTGCCCCTGCGGCAATCACCAGCCCCGCCGCCAAAAGAACATTTTCCGCCTGAAATCCGCCGATCAGGGCAAGCCTGACCTGATGCCGCCTTTCCTGCCACGTAAACAGAACATCCTGTCCCGTCGCATCAAAGCGTTGCCCGGTCAGACGCAAGCGCGCAGCAGGGTGGCGCCCCACGCCAATCACTTCCTGCCCGCGTTTGGTGCAAAGGCGCGCGACCTCTTCCCCCTTGGGGTCATCCAGATTGACAACAGCAACGCCGTCGTCGGTCAGCACCCGTTCAAACAGACCCGCCTTAGCAGCAAAATAGGCTTCAAAGGTTTCATGGTAATCAAGGTGATCCTGGGTGAAGTTGGTGAACCCCGCAGCGGCCAGGACGACCCCGTCCAGACGGCGCTGGTCAAGCCCATGGCTCGAAGCCTCCATCGCCACATGAGACACGCCATTGCGCGCGGCCTCTGCCAGAACGCGGTGCAGGGTAATCGGTTCCGGCGTGGTGTGCTTCAGCGGATGCGCCCATGCCCCTTCGACGCCTGTAGTGCCCAGATTGACACCTGCGATGCCAAGTTCCTCCCAGATTTGGCGGCAGAATGTGGAAACGGATGTTTTGCCATTGGTGCCCGTTACCGCCACAACGGTGCGCGGATGCGCCCCGAACCACAGCGATGCCGTCTGGGCCAGCGTTTGTCTGGGGTCTTGCGCCACGATCAGGGCCGCGTCAGTCATGGCCAGAACGTCTGCGGCGATGCGTGCGCCCTCGGCATCGGTCAGAATGGCCGAAGCCCCCATGCGCAGGGCATATTGGATGAATTCGCCGCCATGAACCTTTGTACCCGGCAAGGCCGCAAACAGGTATCCTGCCTTTACATCGCGGCTATCGACGGCCAGTCCCGTCACCAGAGCCTCTGCACCGCCTTGTGCTGTCAGTCCCAGTTCTGCAAGTGTTGTCATGTCCCGCCTCTCAGTTTGAGGTGAGTGTTACACCGACAGATTGCGGAGTGTCCACTTGCGGACGCAAGCCAAGCAATGGCGCTGTGCGGCGGATCATCTCAGCGGCTACAGGCACAGCAGTCCAACCCGCCGTCCGGCGCGGCTCGGACCCTGAATTCTCAGAGGGTTCATCTAGCGTGACAACCAGCACATATTTGGGATCGTTGGCCGGAAAGACTGACGCAAAAGTGGCAATCACCTTATCGTCATAGTACCCCGCCCCGTTGGTGCGCGGTTTGTCTGCGGTGCCGGTCTTGCCGCCCACCTCGTACCCCGGCACTTCGCCAAAGGATGCGGTCCCCCGCACCACCACTTCGCGCAGCATCCGGCGGGCGCGTTCGCTTACGGCCTCGCGCACGACCCGCTCACCCTGTAAAGGGGCATGCTGGCGCAGCAAGGTGGGTTCAACCCGTGTCCCGCCGTTTAGCAGTGACGCATAGCCAGCAGCCAGATGCAGCGGCGATGACGACAACCCATGCCCATAGGAAATTGTCATGGTCGAAATTTCGGACCAGTTTTTGGGCAACAATGGCTTGCCGGTTGGCGCTTCGACCAGTTCAACGCCTGTAGGTTCCAGAAATCCCAGCGAGCCAAGGAATTCGCGCTGCCGCTCTGCCCCGACCTGCATGGCAATCCGCGCAGTGCCGATGTTCGAGGATTTCACAATGACATCGGTCGTTGACAATTCGGGGCCATAATCATGGAAATCCCTGATCCGAAAGCGGCCCCATGTCAGCGGGCCTTGGGTGTCGATCATGGTATCGGGGTTGATCAGCGCCAATTCCATTGCCTGCGCCACAGTGAATATCTTGAACACCGAACCCAGTTCGTAAACCCCTTGCACTGCCCGGTTAAACAGCGGGCTGTCGGCCTGATCACCCTTGGTCAGCACCTGCGGGCGATTGTTGGGGTCAAAATCAGGCAAAGACACCATCGAGATGATCTCACCGGTGTGAATATCCATCAGAACCGACGAGGCACCTTTTGCATTCATGATCGACATGCCACCGGCCAGCACCTCTTCGGCGGCGGCCTGTACGGTCAGGTCAAGTGACAATTCCAGCGGCGCACCTTCGCTGGCTGGATCGCGCAGGAACGTGTCAAACTTGCGCTCTATCCCAGCCACGCCGATAACTTCGGCACTGGCAACGCCTTCGCGGCCATAACTGGCACCGCCAAGTACATGGGCCGCAATCGGGCCGTTGGGATAAAGCCGCATTTCGCGCGGCCCGAACAACAAACCAGGCGAACCGATGTCATGGACCGCTTGCATCTGTTCAGGGCTGATCTGCTTGCGTACCCACAGGAATTTGCGCTTGCCGGTGAAATCCTCGATCAGGTCCTCTTCATCCAGTTCTGGAAAAATCTCGGCCAGACCTGCAGCGGCATGCGCCGGGTCGATCATGTCCTGCGGATGGGCATAAAGCGAATGGGTTTGCAGATTCGTCGCCAGAATGCGCCCGTTTCTATCCACAATATCAGAGCGTTGCCCGATAATCGGGTTACCCACAGCCGATGCACGCGGCTCTTGCGGGACAGAAGAGGCCAGCGTGCCCATCCGGCCACCAATCACGACAAACGCGCAGAAAAACGCAAGCCCCAGCACAAGCAGCCGCCCTTCAGAGCGCTGGCGCGCCTTGTCCGCCATTTCCTCGTGACGCAGGCGCTTGTTTTCAGCTTCGATCACGTCTGGGTTTTCGCCCTGTGCGCGGGCTTTCAGGATACGGGCAAGCGGGCGCAGCGGGGTCCTCATAGCGGGTCCTCTATATCTGCGAACGCATCTGACGACAGTTCAATCGGGTTGATGATCGGGCTGATCGGCGGAATCGGATAGATGATCTGATCAACCGCGCCAAAAGCATCGGGCATCAAAGGCAGCAGACCCAGACGGTCAAAATTCAGTTCTGCGAGGTCGGCCAGTCTGTCGGGGCGGTTCAGGTACGCCCATTCCGCCCGCAACATGCCCAGACGTTCATGTGCAGACCCGATTTGCGCATGCAAGCCACGCACTTCGCGGATCGCTTCCTGCGTCTTGTAGTTTTCCTGATAGGCCCAAAAAGCGAGCCCCATGACGGCCAAGGCGGCCATTACAAATAACACACCACGCATCTACCTGCGCCCTTTCTGCTTCTTCATCGGCATCCCCAGATCGTCCGGATCAATCGGCGCGGCCGGGGCATCGGTACGGATCGCCACCCGCAGTTTCGCCGAGCGCGATCGCGGGTTTTCGGCCAGTTCCTGATCGTCCGGCCCAATCGCCTTGCGTTTCTCAATGCGCCAGGCGGGGGTGATCTGTGCAACCTCCGGGGCGTAACGGTTGGCGTTGGCCGTGTTGCCGGACCGCGCCTGCAAGAAACGCTTTACCATCCGGTCCTCGACCGAGTGAAACGTGACTACAGCCAGTTTTCCACCCGGTTTCAGCGCACGTTCAGCGGCCATCAGCCCCTCGGCAAGTTCGCCGTATTCATTGTTGACCGCTATGCGCAGCGCTTGAAATGTGCGCGTGGCCGGATGCGACTGGCCGGGTTTGGCACGGGGCAAGCAGCCTTCGACAATCTTTGACAGTTGCAACGTCGTTTCCAACGGACGCGCGGCAACAATTGCCTTGGCGATCCGGCGCGAGGCGCGTTCTTCACCATAAAGGTAAATGATATCCGCCAGTTCCGACTCGTCTGCGCTATTGCACAGATCAGCAGCAGAAGGGCCCTCTTGGGACATACGCATGTCCAATGGTCCATCCCGCATGAACGAAAAGCCACGCTCGGCCAGATCAAGCTGCATCGAACTGACGCCCAGATCCAGAACAACGCCGTCCAGATCAGACCCGTATTCATCCAGCCTTGAGAACACGCCTTCTACCAGTTCAATCCGGTCGCCATATTCCGCCACCCAGTCTGCCGCCATCTCGAACGCCAGCGGGTCACGATCAACACCGATGACCTTATCCGCTCCGGCGGCCAGCAACGCACGGGTGTAGCCGCCGTTGCCGAATGTGCCATCGAGCCAGACACCGGAAACGGGCGAGACCGCTGCAATGAGCGGTCTGATCAGAACGGGGATATGGGGCGCGGCAGCGTCGGACATTGGCTACTCATCCAGCAGGATGAGCGGATCAAAGCCATCCTCCTGCTCTGCCAGCCATCCGGTCAAATCGTCTGCAACCTCTTGGGTAAACGTCTCTGCCTTCCAGATTTCAAAGTGATCGCCAAGGCCGCTGAAGGTCAACTCTCCATCGGTCAGCCCCAGCTTCTGTCGCTGCTTGATGGGCATGACCGTGCGGCCATCCTTGTCCACGTCCAGTTTGATGGACTGTCCGATAATCAGACGCGACAATTTCTTTTTGTTGGCAGACCCGCGCGGAAGCGCGTTGATCTGGTCCACGACCTTGTTGAATTCATCAACAGTGTAGCCGTGCAATTCGTTTTTCAGGTGATCCCCGTAAAGCAGGTACATGCGGGGCGACAGGCCGGGTGTCCACTCGGGATCGCCCGCTTCGAGCACACGACGAAAATCGGCAGGGATCGACATGCGCCCCTTGCCGTCCACCTTTTGGGTGTGTTCGCCTGTAAAACTCAGAACCACTGTCCCTCGGTCCTCACTTGCCCCCGGTTTTGAATGTAAAAACGGCGGATTGATCTGCTGCCACTGATCAATCCGCCGTTTCACCCCTAGCGGGGGAGAAGTCCGACTGCGCGTGCCACCTGGGGGGATGTCTGCTCGCTCACGCGCCGGATCTGGTTGGGTAATGCGAAGCCTGTATGAAACCTGCTTTTGCCGGTTGGGGTTCTTGAGATGCCCCTTTTGAAGTGTTGTTCGCCTTACCGTGAGACTGTTGTGACACTGGTTTGCGTGCCGATCAACAGTTTTCTGGGAATTCATGGTACTACATGGTGTTTCAGGGACCCGCCCCGAACAAGATATAGGGTCAGGCATAGCAGATGCGTAGCAATTATAGGGCAAAACATTACGTCAGACACAACATATAGACGATATTTACTGTTTGTTAATCCATTCCAGAAAATTCAAAATAATTCAGAAATTGCGTCTCTCGCCTCGCTTTCCTACCAGAAATTTCGGTCAATTCACGATCAAGCCATAAAATTTTCTCCAAAAGTGATTCGAAATACACAGCGATTCCATGAATTCCCGTAGTGATGTGATCCCTTGCCTCTTTGTCAGGTCTGAAGACATAATCATCCGATAGACGTTATCGGCGGCCCCATGTGCAATCTCTACTCCATGACAAAGAACCAGGATGCGATCCGCGCGCTGTTTGATGGCATTGGCGATGACGCGGGCAATCTGCCTGCCATGTCCGGCATCTACCCGGACTATGCCGCCCCCGTGGTGGCCAACATGCCGCAAGGGCGAATGCTGACGAAAATGCGGTGGGGGATGCCGTCACCGGCCTTTGCGCTCAAGAACAGGAACGCAGACAAAGGCGTCACGAACATTCGCAACACCGCCTCGCCGCATTGGCGGCGTTGGTTGGGGCCAGACCATCGCTGTGTCGTGCCATTTACTGCATTTTCAGAGTATCAGCCCAAGGTTGGACCCAAGTGGTTTGCCTTGAATGAAGACCAGCCGCTAGCCTTCTTTGCGGGCATCTGGACGCAATGGACATCGGTGCGCAAAGTCAAAGAGGGCGAGACCACCGATAATCTGTTCGGTTTTCTGACGACCGAACCCAATGGGGTCGTGACCCCGATCCACCCCAAGGCAATGCCGGTGATCCTGATCTCGCCAGAAGCGGTGAATATGTGGCTTACCGCCCCAACCGAACAGGCTTTACGCCTGCAAAGACCCCTGCCTGATGCGATGCTGACGCTGGTGGATGGGCCGATATAGCACATTCAGTTGTCAGACCGGGCAAACGCGCACCGCATACGGGCCCTATCCCGCCAGCGCCTTATGCATAACATATGCATCCACCATCCCGACCTTCGGATGGTCAAACGCGTCGGGAATAGTGCCAACCGTTGTAAAACCCAGCTTGTGCCACAGCCGCACAGCGCCTGCGTTGCTGGACAGCACAAAGTTGAACTGCATCGCGCGGTAGCCCATCGCGCGGGCCCGCTCTTGACTGGCCTCGCACATTTGCCTCGCAAGCCCCTGCCCGCGCGCCGCTGGCGATACGATATACCCGCAATTGCAGATATGCGCACCGCCGCCCGGCTGGTTTGTTTTGATATAGTAGGTGCCAACGATTCTACCGTCGGCTTCAGCCACATAGGTGGCGGCACTGGCCTTGACCCAATAATCAAGGGCGTCGGCCTTGGTGATGGCAGGATCAACAGCATAGGTTTCGCCCGCGCGGAACACATCGTGCAGCAAGGTCCAGATCGCATCATGATCGGTCGCAGTTGCAGGGCGTATGATCACGCCATTCCCCCGTCGATGAACCGACGCGCAAGTTGGCGGTAGGCATCGGCCATTGGCCCGTCACCCGCAGCAACAGGTGTGCCACTATCACCTGCCAGCCGTGTATCAAGGTCAATCGGCAGCGCACCAAGGAATGGCGCGCCGATCCGCTCTGCCTCTGCCGCGACGCCACCATGGCCAAAGATCTGCGATTCCGTCCCGCAGGTCGGGCAAACAAATGTGGACATATTCTCGATCAAGCCCAGAACGGGCGTGCGCAGGTTGTTGAACATGTCGATCGCCTTACGGGCATCGATCAGGGCCACATCTTGCGGGGTGCTGACGACAACGGCTCCAGTCAGTTGGGTTTTCTGGCACAGGGTCAACTGCACATCACCGGTCCCGGGGGGCAGATCGACGATCAACACATCCAGTTCGCCCCACTGCACCTGCCCCAGCATTTGCTGCAAGGCGCCCATCAGCATGGGGCCACGCCAGACGACAGCTTTGCCTTCTTCCATCATCAGACCAATCGACATCATCGTGACGCCATGCGCCTGCAACGGAATGATCGTCTTGCCATCTGGCGACCCCGGGCGCTTGTTCACCCCCATCATGCGCGGCTGCGAGGGACCGTAGATATCGGCATCAAGCAGGCCAACGCGACGCCCCTCACGCGCAAGTGCGACCGCAAGGTTCGAGGACACCGTAGATTTGCCAACGCCGCCCTTACCCGAACCGATCGCCAGAATGCGATCGACACCGGCAGGCTTGGTCGGGCCGGCCTGCGGTTTGGGATGGCCGCCAACCTTGAGCGACGGCGGGGCCTGCGGTTTTTGCGACGGACCATGGGCGGTCAGGATGACGGATACGCTATCCACACCAGCAAGCTGGCTGACAAGCCGCTCGGCGGCGCTGCGCACACCTTCCATCTTGGCGGCTGTTTCGGGGTCAGGTGCCTCAATCACGAAACGCACAGCCGCGCCCTCGATTGTCAGCGCCCGCACCATATCCGATGAAACAAGGTCGGCCCCACCGGGCAAAGTGAGTCGGGAAAGTGACGCCAGAATTTCGTCGCGGGTGATCGCCATTGCGTGCCTCCATTAACCTGTTGGAAAGGTTTAGGCCGGTTTTTGGGCAGGTTTTGACCAGACTGCAAGAGGATGTGGCCATGTGCCCGCGATTGCGGCAGTTTTGTGACGTTAGGTCAGCAATGCTTATGCACTTTCTGCATAGCAGCATTGCCCTATCCGGCATTGTGCAAGTGCAGCATATGCCTAAGTATGGGTGGCAAGCGGTGGAGACACTGACAACCGAATAGAGAAAAGACGAAAGACGAAACGATGGCATTTATTACCGACACACGCGTCCTGGGCATCAGCCTGAGCGATCGCATCGAAAACGTCCGCACGCAGTGGGCCGAAGCACGGGCCAAGCGCGCGGTTTACAAAACAACACGCGAAGAACTCTCTGTACTATCCAACCGCGACCTGAATGATCTGGGGATTAGCCGGTCGCAAATCAACAATATCGCGTTCGAAGCCGCATACGGCAAGTAATTCAAGGATCTGACCTGCCTCTCCTCCCTGTAAGGCGGGTCTGATAAGGCCCCTCGCGCTATCTTCCTCCCGGCGCAACGGGTCATCAATCAGGTGGCGGCATCCACCTCCTCCCGGATGCCGCCACCCAAACAAACCAGTTTCGGAACCGTTCACCTCCTCCCGGACGGAACCGATGTCACCGTTGGCCGCGCTCACCTCCTCCCGAGCAACGTCAGCGAGGAAGCGCCCCGCTCTTCTCCTCCCGAGATGCGAGTGGGCGCTGATAAATAGAGTGGCGGCACCCACCTCCTCCCGGGTGTCGCCTCTTTTACAGGAATTCGGAACCGCCCACCTCCTCCCGGGTGGAACCGATCATACCGCTGGCCGCGTTCACCTCCTCCCGAGCAACGTCAGCGAGGAAGCGCCCCGCTCTTCTCCTCCCGAGATGCGAGTGGGCGCTGATAAATAAAGACGGTCATGCCCACCTCCTCCCGGGCATGGCCGTTTTTTTTGTGCAAGGCGTGCCGTGCAAAGCCAAAGGAACTGCCTTGGCGCAAAGGATGACTTGAACAGTCCGCAAAGAGACGGGACAATGGTCGCATTTGCACGTCGGAGACCCCTTTGCTGAACAGCCCACACCTGCTTTCCTTCCTGCGGCAGCACTGGCAGATCGTCGGGGTGATCGCGTTGGCCAGCGCGGCCGCACTATGGTTTGCGATCAGCGTGCTGCTGGATTTCATCTATTTCAACGATCCCAAAAACCAGGATATTGCCCTGAAACCATGGATGACGCCCCGATATATCGTCATGTCCTATGATCTGCCGCCAGAGGTCGTTGCAGAACTGCTCGACCTGACCCCGCAACAGGATCGCCGGGTGCCGATGCGCGATATCGCGGAGAAAATGGGGATCACGCTGGATGAGTTGACCGAAATCGTCCGCGCGGCCGCGGCAGCCTATCGGGCGGGGCAGCAATGACCGACATGTTTATCGGCATGATCCCGGCCTACGGTCTTTTCATCTTGTTTGGTGTGGTGTCGCTGGCATGTCTGGCGGTGCCGCTACCATCGTCCATGCTGGTGCTTGCGTCAGGGGCGTTTGCCGCGACGGGAGACCTGATTTTGTGGCAGGTCATGGCAGTGGCTTTTGCAGCATTCGTGCTCGGCGACCAGATTGCATTTCGCATCGCGGCCGGGCTCGGACCACGTCTGCTGTGCTGGATGCGCAGTAAGCCAAAGCTGGTCCCGGTGCTGAACCGGAGCGAAAGACTCCTGAAATCAAAGGGTCAACTGGCAGTCCTGATCAGCCACACAGTCCTTAGCCCCACCTGCCCTTATGTCAGCTATCTGTGCGGCGCGGGCGGGATGCGCTGGTCTGCATTCAGCCCCACAGCAACGGTCGGGGCCGCCGTATGGGTGTCGGTCTATGTGGCACTTGGATATGCATTTGCCACCCAATTGGGGCAAGTTGCTGACATTTTGAATAAATCGTTCGGTCTCATCTTGGCGGTCGGTTTGGTGATCGGATGCATCATCTGGCTACGCAAGCGCTGGCACATCCATCTGCGGCAAGCCGCAAACAAAAGTGCGCGGCAATAGGCGCTCTTAACCATGGGACAAAGGGCAACCCTGCATCAATTTGGCGATTTCAATCCTGGCCACTTCAGTTAAACAGCCGCAATGACACTGGAAATCCTCATCGCGCTGATCAGCTTTGCGGTCGCGACATCAATCACCCCCGGCCCGAACAACCTGATGCTGATGGCGTCAGGGGCCAACTACGGCCTGCGGCGGACCGTCCCGCATATGCTGGGCATATCGCTTGGTCATGCCTTTATGGTCACGATGGTCGGCGTTGTGTTGCTCAGGGTATTTGCAACCTACCCAATGCTGAACATCCTTCTGATCGTGTTAAGCGTGACATATATGCTCTGGCTTGCATGGAAAATCGCCAATGCCGTGCCACCCGACGCCAAATCCGTGACTGGCAAGCCACTCACATTTCTCCAGGCTGCGGCGTTTCAATGGGTCAACCCCAAGGCATGGTTCATGGCCATCTCGGCGATCAGCGGGTACGCCCCGCAAAATCAGGGGGTGTGGGTCGGATCACTGATGGTCGCTGCCGTTTTTGCCGCGACAAATCTGCCATCGATTACGATCTGGGCATGGATAGGCGTGCAGGTGCGGCGCTGGTTGGGCAGCGCAAAAAGGCTGCGGGCCTTCAACATCAGCATGGCGCTTTTGTTGGTTGCGTCGCTCTACCCGATGTTCATGTAAGATGGGTTTTGACCCATCCCTTTTTCAGAATGGCCCCTCCTAGAATGGAACGTCATCGGCCGCGTCAGCGCTGACAATAAACCGCCCAACAACATGTTTGGACCCTGCCTTGTCGAATTCGATCACCAGCTTGTCGCCTTCGATCCCCATCACCTCGCCATAGCCAAACTTCTGGTGGAACACCCTTTCACCCTCAGTGAACGCAGAGACAGCATCAACATCAATGGTCATATTGCGCGCCTCGGACGGCATCGACATGCCCCGCTGCTGGCTGCGGGATTGCAACCTGCGCCACCCCGGAGAGTTGTAAACATCCGCCTTATGCGCCTTTTCATGCAGATTCGACCCGGCCATACCCGCCATCGCAGGTGACGCACTGGCCGACATGCCCGCCGCACCATAACCGCCACCATAAAGCCCCGGCGGTGTCAGCACCTCCACATGATCCTGAGGCAACTCATCAATGAAGCGCGACGGCATAGAAGACTGCCACTGGCCATACACCCGCCGGTTCGCCGCAAAGGAAATCGTGCACAACTCTTCGGCCCGCGTGATACCCACGTAGGCCAACCGCCGCTCTTCCTCCAGCCCCTTGACGCCGCTTTCGTCCATAGAGCGTTGCGAGGGGAACAACCCATCCTCCCACCCCGGCAGGAATACAGCGGGAAATTCCAGCCCTTTGGCGGCGTGCAGGGTCATGATGCTGACCTTTTCGCCCTGCTCATCGGTTTCATTGTCCATGATCAGGCTGACATGCTCAAGGAACCCTTGCAGGTTCTCGAAATTCTCCAGCGCCTTGACCAGTTCCTTGAGGTTCTCCAACCGGCCCGGTGCCTCTGGCGTCTTGTCATTCTGCCAAAAGCCGGTGTAGCCGCTTTCATCCAAAATCATCTCGGCCAGTTCCACGTGGGTATCAGCCTCGGCACGCACCTGGCCGTGCCAGCGATCTAGCGCGTCCACCAGAATTGTCAGCTCTTTCAATCCCTTGCCGCCCAGCAGCTTGCCCTGACAGACCAGCCGCGCCCCTTCGACCAATGACACGCCATTGGACCGCGCCGTGCGCTGGATCGTCTGCACCGCCTTGTCACCAAGACCACGCTTGGGGGTGTTCACAATGCGCTCGAACGCCAGATCATCCTCCGGGCTGACAGCCAGCCGGAAATAGGCCATCGCGTCGCGGATTTCCAAACGCTCGTAAAAGCGCGGGCCGCCGATGACACGGTAAGGCAGGCCGATGGTCAGAAAACGGTCCTCGAACGCGCGCATCTGGTGCGAGGCGCGCACCAAAATCGCCATCTTGTCCAACCCAACCGGGTCAAGCCCGCGCGTGCCACGTTGCAACGCCTCGATCTCCTCGCCAATCCAGCGCGCTTCTTCCTCGCCATCCCAATGACCGATCAGACGGACCTTTTCGCCTTCCTTGCAAGAGGTAAACAGCGTCTTGCCCAACCGTCCCTTGTTGGCGGCAATCACGCCCGACGCAGCCGCCAGAATATGCGGGGTGGAGCGGTAATTTTCCTCAAGCCGGACCACATGCGCCCCCGGAAAGTCCTTTTCGAACCGCAGGATGTTGCCGACTTCCGCCCCGCGCCAGCCATAGATCGACTGATCATCATCACCTACGCAACAGATGTTCTTGTGCGATGCAGCCAGCAGGCGCAGCCACATATATTGGGCGACGTTGGTATCCTGATATTCGTCCACCAGAATATAGCGGAACCAGCGTTGATACTGCTGCAACACATCATCATGGTTCTGAAAGATCGTGACCATGTGCAGCAGGATATCGCCAAAATCGACAGCATTCAGATCACGCAGACGGGCCTGATAGGCGGTGTAAAGCGCGATCCCCTTGTGATCAAAGGCACCGCTGTCGGCAACGGGCACCTTGTCAGGGGTCAGCGCCTTGTTCTTCCAGCCATCAATGATGCCCGACAGCATCCGGGCGGGCCAGCGTTTGTCGTCGATACCTGCGGCTTGGATAAGCTGCTTCATCAATCTGATCTGGTCGTCTGTATCCAGAATCGTGAAGTTCGATTTCAGTCCGACAAGTTCAGCATGACGGCGCAGTTGTTTGGCGCAGACCGCGTGAAAAGTGCCCAGCCACGGCATACCTTCAACGGCCTCGCCCATCAGACCGCCGATGCGCACCTTCATCTCGCGCGCGGCCTTGTTGGTAAAGGTTACAGCCAGAATTTCATGCGGTCGCGCGGTGCCTGTCGCCAAAAGATGGGTGATACGCGATGTCAGCGCCTTGGTCTTGCCCGTTCCGGCCCCCGCCAACATCAGGACAGGGCCATTCAACGTCTCGACCGCCTTACGCTGGGCCGGGTTCAACCCGTCCAGATAGGCGGCACCGGTCCGCGCCATCGCCCGCTGGCTCAATGGCACAGCCGCTTCAAAGGCATCATCTTCTGGAAAATCATTCATTCTGCCAATATACCCCGTTCACCAAAAAGAGAAAGAGCCTGTTCTATTTTCGTTCCATGCTTCTTTTGGCCAAAAAATATCCCCGCCGGAGGCACCCGCCATTGCAAAAGGCGCGGCAGTCGACATAGCGTGGCGCATGGATTTACACAGCACTTACCCCGCCATCGCCGACCTGCGCAGACGCGCCCGAAAACGGATTCCGCATTTCGTGTGGGAATACCTCGACAGCGCGACCGGGACCGAGGCAACCCAGGCCCGCAATCGCCAAAAACTTGACGATGTTCTGCTCAAACCCTCCATTTTGCACGGAGAATTTGACCCCGATCTGCGCACAAGTTTTCTGGGCAGGCCCTATCCGCTGCCTTTTGGCATTGCGCCCGTGGGCATGTCCGGCCTGATCTGGCCGGGGGCAGAGCAAATGCTGGCGCGCACCGCCGCCAAAGAGGCCATTCCCTACACCATGTCTACCGTCGCCACGCAATTGCCCGAAGATGTGGGGCCACATGCGGGCGGTCAGGGATGGTTTCAACTTTATCCACCACGCGATCCGTCGATCCGCGACGATATTCTGAAACGCGCAAGGCAGGCCGGTTTTCACACAATCGTCATGACGGTGGATGTGCCCGTCGCCTCGCGGCGGGAACGGCAAACGCGCAGCGGGCTGACGAATCCACCGAAAATCACCCCGCGTCTGGCGATGCAGGTCGCCAGATGCCCTGTCTGGTTGAACGGGATTCGCAAAACCGGCATGCCGCGGATGAAACTGATGGACAGCTATTCCAGCAATCGCAGCGCGCTGCCTTCCAACCAGCATATCGGCTATTTGCTCCGAACCTCGCCGGACTGGGATTATTTCAAATCATTGCGCGATGCGTGGAATGGCACCTTGATCGTCAAAGGTGTCGGACGGCCCGAAGATGCGACACGTCTGACGGAAGCGGGCGCAGACGCCTTGTGGGTCAGCAATCACGCAGGGCGCCAGTTCGATGGCGGCCCGGCCACGATTGAAACGCTCCCTGCCATTCGTGCGGCGACCGACCTGCCGCTGATCTTTGACAGCGGGATTGAAGGCGGGCTGGACATCCTGCGTGCGATCGCGCTTGGCGCAAATTTCGTGATGCTGGGCCGCGCCTTTCACTACGCACTTGGCGCGTTGGGTGAACGGGGGGCTGCGCATCTTGTCGATATCCTAAGGCAGGATATGGTCAGCAACATGGGGCAACTGGGCATAAAGTCGCCGGGCCAAGCGTCAGATTGTGTGTATTAGGGTTGATACGTTAGGACAATTTTAAGGCGGAAGGGTGCAACAATTTAGTCACCATATTTAACCGTACATTACCAGGAGCCGACAATGTACACGCACGCCGATCATCTTGCCCTGTCTGCCGCGCTGGACGAATTTGCTGTCCCGATGTTCGCAGTAGAACGTCAGAGCAAAGATGCACATTTTCGCTTTATTGGCGTCAACTCCGCTCACACGAATCGATCTGGACTGACAAACGCGGACATTGCCGGGGCACGGACCTGTGACCTGCTGCCACCGCAGGATGCGGAAACGACGGAAAACCGCTATCGCGACTGCGTCGACCGGCAGACCGTGCTGAGCTATGTTGAAAAACTGGCTTTTGCGGGGCTTTCAACAATCTGGAACATCACGTTGCAACCGGTCACCCTGCGCAACGGCGTTCAACGCATCATCGGGACTGCCAGCACTTCGACAGATCATGCAGTCACTGCAAAACTGGAAGACGCCGCCTACTACGCCACCAGTGCACAGATGCAGGTCGCCCAGTTGCGCAGCTTTCTTGAACAGGTGGGCAAGCGCCCGGATTTACCCGCAGACCTGCGCGACAAGGCTATTATGGTTGATGGGCTAACCCACAGTATTGATGCGCTTTTGTCTGACATCCGTGATGCAGCGTCGAAGGCCGACAATACCAATCATCGCCAGACCATGTGCCAGTTCGGGCAAAAGCGCTAGCGCCTGCCCCCCCTTTTCCCAGACCTGCGCAACTCCCCATGGACGCCCACAAACTCTTCGCCTAGACTTCATGCTGCAACTGCGAAGGAGTGGGAAAATGGCAGAGTTTAACAAGATCCTGATTGCCAACCGGGGCGAGATCGCGATCCGCGTCATGCGCGCCGCAAACGAGATGGGCAAAAAAACCGTCGCTGTCTTTGCCGAAGAGGATAAATTGGGCCTGCACAGGTTCAAGGCGGACGAAGCCTACCGGATTGGCGAAGGTCTGGGCCCTGTCGCGGCATATCTCTCCATCGAAGAAATCATTCGCGTTGCCAAAATGTCCGGCGCGGATGCGATCCACCCGGGATACGGGCTGCTGTCCGAAAATCCTGAATTCGTAGATGCCTGTGAAGCGAACGGCATCACGTTCATCGGCCCCAAAGCCAAGACGATGCGCCAGCTTGGTGACAAGGCCAGCGCGCGCCGCGTGGCAATTGAGGCAGGCGTGCCGGTCATCCCCGCCACCGAAGTGCTGGGCGACGACATGGAGGCGATCAAAAAAGAAGCTGCCGACGTCGGTTATCCACTGATGCTCAAGGCGTCATGGGGCGGCGGCGGACGTGGGATGCGCCCCATCATGTCCGAAGACGAACTGGAAGAAAAAGTACGCGAAGGCCGCCGCGAAGCCGAAGCTGCCTTTGGCAATGGCGAGGGTTATCTGGAAAAGATGATCATGCGTGCCCGCCACGTCGAAGTGCAGATCCTTGGCGACACACAAGGCAACATCTATCACTTGTGGGAACGCGACTGTTCGGTGCAGCGCCGCAACCAAAAGGTGGTTGAACGCGCCCCTGCCCCCTACCTGAGCGGCACCCAGCGTGAGCAATTGTGCAATCTGGGAAAGAAGATCTGCCAGCATGTGAATTACGAATGCGCAGGCACGGTCGAATTCCTGATGGATATGGACAGCGGTGAATTCTACTTTATTGAGGTGAACCCCCGCGTACAGGTGGAACATACCGTCACCGAAGAAGTGACTGGCATCGACATCGTGCGCGCGCAAATCCTGATCGCCGAAGGCAAATCACTGGTCGAGGCCACAGGCTGTGCCAGCCAGTATGACGTGAAACTTGATGGCCACGCGCTGCAATGCAGGGTCACAACCGAAGATCCGTTGAACAACTTCATACCCGACTATGGCCGCATCCAGACCTACCGCAGTGCCACTGGCCCCGGTATCCGGCTGGATGGGGGCACGGCCTATTCCGGTGCGGTCATCACGCGTTATTACGACAGCTTGCTGGAAAAGGTCACAGCCCGCGCACCGACCCCCGAAATGACCATTGCGCGGATGGACCGCGCGCTGCGCGAATTCCGCATCCGCGGCGTGTCCACCAACATCGCCTTTGTTGAAAACCTGCTGAAGCACCCGACCTTTCTGAACAATGAATATCACACGAAATTCATCGACGAGACACCGGACCTGTTCAAATTCACCAAGCGCCGCGACCGGGCGACCAAGATTCTGACCTACATCGCCGACATCACGGTGAACGGACACCCCGAAACCGCCGGGCGTGTACTGCCCGGTCACGATATCAAAAAGCCGCGCCCGCCGGTGAAACCGTCAACTGACATAACCCCCGGCACCCGCAATATTCTGGATGAGTTCGGGCCAGAGGCGGTAGCCGACTGGATGCGCGACCAAAAGCAGTTGCTGATCACCGACACGACCATGCGCGACGGGCACCAGTCACTTCTGGCAACACGTATGCGCTCGATTGACATGATCAACGCAGCCCCCGCCTATGCGCAAAACATGAACCAGCTGTTCAGCGTCGAATGCTGGGGCGGCGCAACCTTTGATGTGGCTTACCGGTTCTTGCAGGAATGCCCGTGGCAGCGCCTGCGCGACATCCGCGCGGTGATGCCCAACATCATGACACAAATGCTGCTGCGCGCCTCAAACGGGGTGGGTTACACCAACTATCCTGACAATGTGGTGCAAAGCTTTGTGGCGCAGGCCGCAGAATCCGGTGTTGATGTGTTTCGGGTGTTTGACAGCCTGAACTGGGTTGAAAACATGCGCGTCGCGATGGATGCCGTTATCAAGGCCAACAAGGTCTGTGAAGGCACGATCTGCTACACGGGTGACATGCTGGACCCGGATCGGTCCAAATATGACCTGAAATACTATGTGGGCATGGCCAAAGAACTGGAATCAGCGGGGGCGCATATCCTTGGGCTCAAAGATATGGCGGGCCTGATGAAACCACGGGCCGCCACCGCCCTGATCACAGCCCTGAAAGAAGAAATCAGCCTGCCGATCCATTTCCACACCCACGACACGTCAGGTGCGGCCATTTCAACGGTGCTGGCGGCAACAGAAGCTGGCGTAGATTGCATTGATGCGGCCATGGACGCGCTGTCCGGCAACACATCGCAGCCCACCCTTGGGTCGATCGTGGAATCACTGCGCGGCCATGCGCGCGACACCGGACTGGACATCAAGGCGATCCGCGAAATCAGCAACTATTTCGAACAGGTCCGCGCCCATTACGCCGCCTTCGAATCCGGTCTTCAGGCCCCTGCGTCCGAAGTCTATTTACACGAAATGCCCGGCGGGCAGTTCACCAACCTGAAAGCACAAGCGCGCTCGCTGGGGCTGGAGGACCGCTGGCACGAGGTCGCACAGACCTATGCCGACGTGAACGCGATGTTCGGTGATATCGTCAAAGTGACCCCTTCCTCCAAGGTGGTCGGTGACATGGCGCTGATGATGGTCAGCCAGAACCTGACCCGCGCTGATGTCGAGGACCCCGACACCGATGTGGTGTTTCCCGATAGCGTGGTCGAGATGATGAAGGGCAACCTTGGCCAACCCCCCGGCGGATGGCCCAAAGCGATTCAGAAGAAAATCCTCAAGGGTGAAAAGCCCTTTACGGACCGGCCCGGCAAGTCCCTGCCGCCCGTTGATCTCGAAGCGGCCCGCGCTGAACTGACAAAGCAACTGGAAGGCAAGAGCGTCGACAACGAGGATCTGAACGGCTACCTGATGTATCCCAAGGTCTTTCTTGATTACATGGGGCGGCACCGGACTTACGGCCCCGTGCGCACCCTGCCCACACGAACTTTCTTTTACGGGATGGAACCCAGCGAAGAAATCGTGGCCGAAATCGACCCCGGCAAGACGCTTGAAATCCGCCTGCAGGCTGTGTCCGAGATGAACGAAGATGGCGAAGTGAAAGTCTTTTTCGAGCTCAACGGCCAACCCCGCACGATCCGGGTGGCCAACCGGGTGGCGGCTGCCAAAATGGTGTCGCGGCCCAAGGCTGAAAACGGCAATCCCAAGCACATCGGGGCACCGATGCCCGGCGTTGTGGCCTCTGTCGCGGTGACCGTCGGCAAAAAGGTCAAAGAAGGCGACCTGCTGTTGACCATCGAGGCGATGAAGATGGAAACCGGGCTTCACGCCGAACGTGAAGCCGTGGTCAAAGCGGTCCATGTGAATGCTGGCGGCCAGATCGACGCAAAGGACTTGCTGATTGAATTCGAATAGGTCCGCGCGGCCAGCCACAGGCCAGACGTGAAACTTGCCATGATCAGCTTGCTGGTGCCCGACTACGATGCGGGCATCAGACACTACGTTGACGCCATGGGCTTTGAGTTGCTGGAAGATACCCGCCTTTCGGACACAAAGCGCTGGGTGCGGGTGCGGCCACGGGGTGGCGAAACCAGTTTCATTCTTGCGCGGGCTGATGGCGACCGGCAGCAGGCGGCCATCGGCAATCAGGGCGGTGGCCGCGTCTGGCTGTTTCTTGAAACCGATGACTTCAGCAAGGACCACGCCCGACTGTTGGCCAACGGCATCCAGTTCGAAGAAGCCCCGCGACACGAACCCTACGGCACTGTGGCGGTGTTCAGTGATGCCTTCGGCAATCGCTGGGACCTGATCCAATTCAAGGGTTAGCAACTGTATCTTTCAGTCAGCCTGCCCGAAAACAGCCCTGAACCAAAGCGCACTGTCGAAAAATGACCCGCGCGAAAGCGGCGAAAAGAAAAACTGCGATTAATTGTGATTTTGGTCTTGCAGTGCACTGCAACTCTTTGTAGATCGCACCTTACAAATTGGAACGCGGGCGTAGCTCAGGGGTAGAGCATAACCTTGCCAAGGTTAGGGTCGTGAGTTCGAATCTCATCGCCCGCTCCAATTTGAAGCCAAAGAAATCAAAGACTTACAACGTCTGTTGTAGGTCTTTATTTTTTTATAGAGCAAGTTTTTCTGGCGGCGTTCACAGTAACACGTATGAACGTTTGCTTGGCAAGGTGCTCGAATCTAACGTTTCGGCACAGTTGCTGTACCCCCTGAGCTACGCCCGCAGCAAATTTGTATCTCGCAAAAATCGGCACCGTCATCACTCTGAAAAATTGCGTCTCAGGGCCATTAGACGCCTTTGGCGACCACGAGACCTACCAACATAGCAAAATGTTGCTCACAAAGGCGCTCACTGCCCCCTCTAAATCGTTGAACTTCCGCACAAAAGACATATGCAAGCGCGACTTCGTACCGCAACGCAAATGGTCTTGGAAAGCCCACTATAAGTGCTGAAACAGTTATCCCAGTGTGGCGAGCGATAATGTTGAAATACCCCTGATTCTGGTAGCCAATCTCCAACGCTACACGAAGCCATGCGCCCCGACACGAAGCACATTTAATATGACGACGGACACAGCGTTGAATTCTTGACAAGCCTTCAAAGCCCTTGGAAAAGCTGGGCCTTCATCTTTTTCGATTATGACTAAACGGATTGTGTCTTCACTTGTGTACTCTGGTCTCGCAACCTTGCCATAAGCGAAACACTCGAGTTGTCTTTGGTGTATCTCACTGCAAAGCTGAACCGCTGGTGCCACGATGATGTAACCACAATCCAAGTTGTCGCGGATATGTTCTTTTACCGCCTGCGTCTTGCCTGAGCCGAAACTGCTTGAGATTCTTTAGAACATTCATTGCCCTCTGCAGCTTCAATGGTCCCACCCTATCGATCGGGGCTAAGACTTAGCAACCAGTTCGGCGGGGATCAGCCTTTCGCTGCAGTTTGCGCCAACGTCTCGTCTGCGGGCGGTCTCAACGGATCGACGCAACACGCGTCCCCAATTTCTCTGCTCTTTTCCCAATTGAGGGCCGGGCTGGCACCTTGAATTTCGCGTAAGGCCGAACCCATAGATCTGATCGTCAATCCGCTAGCCAGAGGTCTTGGTAGCCACTAAAGAATCTCAGGATGGTGAGTTGCGCGTTCGCAAATGTGGGATGATGACCATTCTGAAAGCGATGATTTTTCGAGCTTTTCGGCTTAAATTGTAGTTAGATATCTTAGATTCACCGTCTTGCTGGCGATTGCTGAACAAAATGAATTGGGGGGAGAACGCTTGCGCATTGCTTATTTATCAGGTGACTTAGACTGATACCGAACAGGAGAGCGTATAACATGCGGAAAGTTTTAAGGGTCGACGCTTCAGCACGTCGCGATGGGTCTGTGACCCGTGATTTAGCTGATCGGGTCATCGCCAAATTAGGTAGTAGTGAGGTGATAACCCGTGATCTGTTGGATGGCGTGCCATTTATTGATGAGACTTGGGTAGGGGCGAACTTTACGCCGGAATCTGATCGCACACTCCAACAGATTGAAGTTCTTGCATATTCGGATCAACTCATTCGAGAAGTCATGGATTCCGACACGCTGGTTATTGGTGTGCCAATCTACAATTTTGCTGTTCCGGCTGCACTAAAAGCATGGGTCGATCTGGTGGCTCGTGTCGGCGTTACATTTGCCTACACTGAGACCGGTCCGGTCGGCCTCCTTAAAAACAAACGCGCGGTCATCATAGTCGCTTCCGGTGGTGTGGCGTCAGGATCTGAAGACGACTATGCAGTCAACTACATGCGTCACTTCTTGGCATTTCTTGGCATCGTTGATGTCGAAGTGGTCGCCGCTGATCAGCTTATGCTAGATGCCGAGACCTCACTGCGAGGAGCACATGAGGCTATAGAGAATTTGGCCGCATCACATACTAGCGCAATATCTTAGCACTGACCGCCTAACGGTCGGACTTCGTCGTTACATGATGTCGAGTAACGGAGCAATATCTGTGGCGATGCTGCTATTCTATTATGATGCAGCATCGAACACTTCGGGCTGCAAGCCGACATTCGCGTCCGTTTTCCGTAATGTCCGTTATGGCCGAAAGTGACACTCAAACCCGCTACACCACAAATTATTTTCCGCCAAAAACTCGCTGACTTTGCACGTTGAAACGTCGTACTTCTAGTCGATCAAGCTATGAAATAACGCACTTGAGATGCGTGTATCTCTGCACACTTCTGATATCTCTGTGACCACTCACGACCATGATTTGCGCTTGGTTTAACCCTTTCCGCGCAACATCAGTAATTCGCGAGTGTCGCCACTGGTGTGACCTAACGTTGCTCGATAGTCCAAGCTGAATCCTCGACCGTCTTACCGCCTGAGAGACGCTGCAGGACGCATAGGGATAAAGAGTACCATCGCCACGGCCAGCACGATCTTTGCGTAATCCTCGCCAGCTTCACCAAGTCTTGGGTGGACAAATTTGGATGGCAACTCTTGCTCAAGAGCCCTTTGTTCCGCTTCGTGGCGATTGTGAACGGTGTGTGCACGCACAGGATTTCCCGCCAAACGGATCTGAACATTCCATTTTCCGGACTTTCGTTATCGTATCGTGGCCATTTGTACCCCGCTTGTGAACGATTTCTGAGGTAATCAAATGTTTTCAATATGATAGGCGCTTGCCAAGGTTAGGATAGTGAGTTCGAATCTCATCGCCCGCTCCAGTTTGAAACCGCAAAAATACCAACAACAGCTGTTGCCGGTCTTTTTTTGGGGCGCGACCTGCGAAAAGAAACTGGCATCATAATCCAAGCCCTACAGGTAGGGCGCGATCGCCCCGCACCGGCACGCTTGGGCAATGGTCAAACAGGGCGCTATTTTTTCCGCTTGAACGTCGCATTGAAGGCAACCGAAACACGTTCCATGTCGGCTTCGTTGGGGTAAACCCAATGGACCAGATAGGACGGGAAAATAACCATCTCGCCGGGCATCGGGCGAATCTTCTTCTTGAGTTTGAAGGCAGAGGCGTTCAGCAGCCGCCAGTTTGGCAAATCTGTCCGCGGATCAAGAAATTCGATCATGCCAGAGTTGCCGGATTCGACCTTTGGCTGCGAGACATAATAAACCCCGGACCAATGCGCGCCGGGATGTGTGTGCGGCGCGTTATAGCCACCAACCGGATTGGCATTCATCCAGGCAAACAGCTTGAGCCGGAGTTCGTCAAGGTCCGCTTTCGCGCCACACTTGCGCGTCGCGTTCATCACCGCTTCTTGGGCTAGACCACGCAAGATCGTCGTACCCGGCATTTCCTCTTCAAATAGATTGCCCGCGGAATGCCACCCGCCCCGGTTTGACTTTTCCACGCCGCCGGATCTGGCTCTCAATGCCTCCCCCTCTTCAAGCAGGGTCTTATTAAGCTTGGCATGATCTGGGACGTGGAAACGAAACAGCGGCGTCGAAAAAAGCTTCTCGTATTTCGTTTGTTCTATCATCATTGTCTTGGACCATCACTTGGTAATTCAGGGGGCTTGGTGGGTAAATACCCACGAAAGCCCATCTTGATCCAAAAACGTCTGCCGTCAAACCCAAAACACGCCGCGAGCGCGAAAGATGTATGGAGCGTACTGAATTGGCTGCGTCCCATAAACGGCGCTCCCGATCGCCTGTCAATGCAACCCCGCAGAAGGCCACCAAGTTGATTTGCGCCCGTCGCCATATCAAGCGCTTTTTGAGAAAGATCAAATCCGAAACACGGGCTGCCTGTAGAAAAAGACCACGATCCTGCGCCGCTTTACCTGCCATTTCGGGCGCGGCGCTTGATCGGTAATTCGACGAGAGGCGAAACAATGTCCAAGCAAATCCGCCATGTGATCGACTTCGCAGATGTAAGAAACAGTGATGTGGGGATTGTCGGTGGCAAGAACGCATCTTTGGGCGAAATGATCGCGGCCCTGACCCCCAAGGGCATTCGCGTACCGCCGGGGTTCGCAACCACCGCCGACGCCTTTCGGCTCTTTCTGGAAGCTGACGGCCTGAACGCGGCTATCAGCAACGCGATGAACAAGATGGAGTCGGGCAAGGCGACACTTCATGAGACAGGCAAGGCGATCCGCGCACGTGTGCTGCACGGTGAGTGGCCGATCGATACGGCAGAAGCCATAAGACGCCAATATCGCGCCTTGTGCGACGCTGCCGAAACGCCCGAAATGCCTGTTGCGGTCCGCTCCAGCGCCACGGCCGAGGATCTGCCGGATGCCAGCTTTGCCGGACAGCAGGAAACTTTCCTGAACATCCGGGGCGAAGCCGCACTGCTTGAGGCCTGCCGCAAATGCTATGCATCGCTGTTTACGGACCGGGCCATTTCCTATCGCAAGCTCAAAGGGTTTTCGCACCAGCAGGTTGCCTTGTCTGTGGGGATACAGCAGATGGTCACGGCCGATACCGGCGGATCAGGCGTGATGTTTTCGATTGATACGGAATCCGGCTTTCCCGACGCCGTGTTAATCAATGCAGCCTGGGGTCTTGGCGAAAATGTCGTGCAAGGCGCGGTTGATCCGGACGAATATGAGGTCTTCAAGCCATTTCTGCAAAACCCCGACCTCAGCCCCATTCTTGAAAAGCGGATGGGCGCAAAAGCAATCAAGATGGTGCTCAACGCCGACGGCACCCCGCGCAATGTGCCCACGTCAAAGGCAGAGCGTGCCACCTACGTCTTGCGCGATTCCGAAATACTGGAACTGGCCAGACAGGCCTGCATCATCGAGGACCACTACGGCCACCCGATGGACATGGAATGGGCGCGTGATGGCAAAACCGGCATCATCTACATCGTGCAGGCCCGGCCAGAGACGGTACAGTCACGCATAGCGGCCGGGTCGATCAAATCCTACGAGGTCATAGATCCGGGCCAAACGATCCTGACAGGGATGAGCATTGGCAGCGCCGCCGTGTCAGGGCACGTCTGCATCATTGAGGACGCAAAGGAAATCGACCGTTTCGTTGACGGTGCCGTGCTGGTCACATCGACGACAGACCCGGACTGGGTGCCAATCATGAAGCGCGCGGCAGCCATCATCACCGACCACGGCGGGCGCACGTCCCATGCCGCGATTGTCAGCCGTGAATTGGGGCTGCCTGCTATCGTTGGATGCGGCAATGCAACGGACATCCTGCATGACGAACAAGACGTCACCGTCTCGTGCGCGGGCGGCGAAGAGGGCGTGGTGACACAAGGATTATCCGAAATCAAAGTCAGGGAAGAGGCAATTGACGAGTTGCCAAAAACCCGCACCAAAGTGATGCTGAACCTTGCCAACCCGTCGGCGGCCTTACGGTGGTGGCGTCTGCCGGTCGATGGAGTCGGGCTTGCCCGGATGGAGTTTGTGGTGAACAGTGCCGTGCGCATCCACCCGATGGCGCTGGCACATTTTAACCAGCTGACCGACCCTGCCACGCGCGACCGGATCAACCTGATGACCGCCGGGTACGACACCATGCCGGGCTATTTCGTGGACCGTCTGGCGCAAGGGCTGTCACGCATTGCGGCCTTTTGCTATCCCAAACCCGTCGTCGTCAGAATGAGCGATTTCAAGACCAACGAATATGCCAACCTGTTGGGCGGCCAGCAATTCGAGCCGCACGAACAAAACCCGATGATCGGCTTCAGGGGGGCGTCGCGGTATTATTCGGACAGCTACAAAGATGGCTTTGCCCTCGAATGTCAGGCAATCGCGCGACTACGCGGGCGGATGGGGTTCGACAATGTCGTTGTCATGATCCCTTTTTGCCGCACACCCGAAGAGGCCGACAAGGTGCTGGCCGTTATGGCCGAAAACGGGTTGGAGCGCGGGCACAATGGCCTCAAGGTCTATGTCATGTGTGAAATCCCGTCGAACGTTTTGCGCGCTACGGAATTCGCACAGCGCTTTGACGGATTTTCCATTGGGTCAAACGATCTGACGCAACTGACCTTGGGGATTGATCGCGATTCAGATGAACTGGCAGACCTGTTCCGCGAAGATGACCCCGCGGTGCTTTGGATGATCGAAACGGTCATAGAAAAGGCCCACGCGGCCGGATCGCTGGTCGGCTTTTGCGGTCAGGCACCCAGCAACGACCCGTCCTATGCGCAAAAGCTGGTCAATTTCGGCATCGACAGTGTCTCGGTCACGCCCGACAGTTTCGCCGACGTCCTGCGGCACGTAGCACAGGCAGAGGCAGAGGCAGAGGCAGAGGCAGAGGCAGAGGCAGAGAAGGAAGCGGGCTAGATTACCTCAATAATACAATCTTCAAACAGGTCCTCGGTCATCTGGCGTTCACAAAGTGCTGTGCCTTGGGTGCCAACCGTAGCGCTGGCGGCGGCCACACCCCAGCGCAACGCCTGATCCGGCGGCGCGCCCCGCGCAAGCGCCAGGGTCATCGCACCGACAAACGCATCCCCTGCACCGATCTTGCTGCGCACTGTCACCTTGGGCGCATGGCAAAAGAACGCCTGTGTCTGCGTCACCATGATTGACCCATCAGCCCCCCGCCCTGTGACCACAATGCGGGCAACGCCCCTGTCCACCAGTGTCTGCGCAAAGGTCACACTGTCCGCGACCGTTGCCATCGCATGTTCTGCCGCCTGTGCCGCCTCCTTCTGGTCGATCCGCAAAAGATGCACCGGGTCCGCCCTGCGCTGGATCAGATGCGCCAGCGCGCCGCGCGAGGTATCGACGATCAGCCTGTCGCTTACCGGTTTGATCGCGGCCAGAATCCGGTCTGGAAAAGTGACATCAAGCCCGGCGGCCAACCCGCCACTGAGTACAACAAAACTGTCCGGCGTCACCGCTGCCCCGATAGCAGCAAGCAGGCTTTGACCGTCTTGCGCGGAAAGGGTCGGGCCGGGCACACTGAAGCGATACTGCTGGCCGGTTGTTTCGTCGGTGACGGCAAAGCTTTCGCGGGTTTCACCACTGACCGGCACCGGACTGGTCGGCACAGCCTCGGACGCGAGCAAATCAAGCAGCCTTTCTCCCGTTGGGCCGCCGACCGCGACCAGCGCCGTGGCCTGCCCGCCCAGTTTGCAGATGGCACGGGCCACATTGACCCCGCCACCGCCGGGGTGGATCAACGGCGTCTTGCAATAAAGCTTTGGCCCCGCAATGACATGTTCAACCGATGTCGCAAGATCAACGGCGGGATTAAGCGTGATGGTCAGAATATCGTTCAGCGACTTTGCCCTTCTGTGTCACCACCCTTTTTGACGTGTTTGACATGGCAGGACAATGGCCCGATTGCTCAGCGCGGGCCGCTCAGTCTTTCTTCAGCGACATGGCCAGTCGCATCGTCGCAGCCAGGATCGCCTGCCCCAGAACCGGAGAGCGACCCCTGCCGATAACAGCGTCGTTGTCGCGGCTATCACTTTCGCGCAGTGTGCAGCGCCAATGGCCATTCTTGTCGTTTGCGCGCCCGTGAATATGCACGGCCCAATTCGGAAACGCCTTGTCTGCAATATGCATCGCACTGTCAGATGTGCCGATATGCGCGGCATCCAGCAGGTTGGTCTCGGCAAGCTCTGGCAACAAAAAACCCAACCCATGTGACACGCCGTCGAAATCCGCGACAGTCAGATCAGTCCGTTTTTCAAGCTCTTCAATCAGTATGTCCAGTTCAGGGTCTTTCATTTTCATCGCTCCGTATTGTGTGGGACCTGCCAAAGACAAAGGCGGCATCGGGCCATTTGCCCGGACACCTGCGAAAGCTTCGCACAGTTTGGCATTGCGCGATTGATCTGGATCAGTCCGCGACGGTCACACCCGGCTTCTCAAATGCCACGCTTCGCGTTACAGGTGCTGGCGCACGAACCCTTCGATGTCGGTGGCTGGGCGGGCGCCTGACAGGCGCGCAACCTCTCGACCTTTTGCATAAAGGATCAGCAGGGGGATGCCCCTGATCTGCAACCGTTGCGACACGGCCGGGTAGTCCTGGGTGTCGATCTTGGCAAAACGTGCCTTGCCGCGCAGGGCGATGGCCGCTTTTGCAAACTCCGGTGCCATCATCTTGCAGGGGCCACACCACGGTGCCCAGTAATCCACGATGAGCGGCAAATCATCGTTTCGCGTGGCCTTGTCATGGCGTGTCACGTCAAACGCGACAACATCACCTGCGGCAAGTTTGGCACCGCATTTCGCGCATTTGGGGCCCGCGTCCAGCTTGGCCACAGGCACGCGGTTGGCTTGACCACAGAACAGACAGGTCAGTCTGGCACTCTCACTCATCGTCGGCTTTTCCTTTCTTGACTTACCCTTGGGCGTTGATCTCTTTGCCCCACCAATGGGTTGCCGTCATCCACTTTCTGACCACAGGGCTAAGGGCGACCAAAAGGATTGCAATCGAAAACAAACACCAGATCGCAGGCATTTCATTGGGGTTCGTCGTCAATGCTGACGCAAGAACTGGACCAACGACAGCGTGCAGAATGACAAACCGCCACGCGCCATAGATCAGCGGCACCGCAAAGACAGTGAACATGTAAGTCGGAAACCCCGTCGCCGTGCCAAAGAAACGCTCGAGCGGGACCATAAGCCCGTTGTAAGGTACGTCCCAAGCGATGTGCCAATCACCCGACACGGTGCACCAGTTTTCCGCACACAGCGGAACGCCTGGCACACATTCACCCAACTGCGGTGCCGGGATCAATTGCGCCCACATCACCAAGGTCGACACAGCGCAGGCCCCATAGACCCAATTGCGAACGCGATGCTTGACCGGCACCGGGACCAGTTCCATCGCAAAGGCATTGATCAGAAAAGGTTGCAGGCTGATGTGCAGATAGGACAGGAAAGTCACCGACCGGTTGGCGGGCGTGCCGCACTGATCCAATACAGCATAGCCCCAAAGCTGAAGCGCCTCCATCAGGGTGAAATAGCCCAACGTCAACCAGATCGCAGGCGCTTCTCCACGCCGATATGTAACCGCAGCGGCGACGGCGCCGGCCCCGATCATAACGCCCGAGACTTCAGCGCTCCAACACATGGCGGTCTCCTGTTTCTGTCATGACCCTAACGCGGTGCTTTGGGATTGCTTTGACAAGGATCAATTCTGACACGCGCAATGGGCCTATTGTTGTCAGGAACGCGTGCGCACTTGGAAAATCCTGATGAAACAGCAGCCGATGACAGAAAAGCAACGGGTCGAAAACCTGTTTGTTTCGCAAAAATTGGGCGAGTTGGCCGATTTGCTTGAACAGCAGGGTGCATCGCGGTTTCGCATTACCGCCTACCGTGATGCGGCCGCTTATATTGCGGCTCTGCCCATTGCGATCCGCTCAGTCTATCTTGCCGATGGCAGGCGCGGGCTGGAGGATCTGCCGACAATCGGCAGCGCCATTGCGCAGGCCATCGCAGAGCTTCTGGACAGTGGCAGGCTGACCGCGCTGGACCGCTTGCGCGGATCGGCTGACCCCGAAAAGCTGCTGCAATCTGTTCCGATGATCGGTCCTGCGCTTGCACATCTGATTCATGATGATTTGCACATCGACACGCTGGAGGGTCTGGAGGCCGCCGCCCATGACGGTCGCTTGGCAGCACTGAAAGGCATCGGCCCACGCCGCGTCGACAGCATTCGCCATTCCCTGAATGACATGCTGATGCGGCGCAGGCCGGGTCGCGCGGGCCATGAGGCCCCGCCCCCGGCGGTGGCCGACATTCTGGACGTTGACCGCACCTATCGCGAAAACGCCGCAACCCTGCCAACCATCACGCCGCGCCGCTTCAACGAAAACGGTGCGACACGCATCCCGATCTTGCATACAGAACGCGGACCATGGCGCATGACCGCGTTGTTTTCCAACACGGCATCGGCGCATAAATACGGGCGCACCCGCGATTGGGTCGTGATCTATTACGAGCGTGACAGCCAGCCCGAGGGACAGGTGACTGTCGTGACCCAGCACGGCGGCCCCCTTGACGGGCGGCGCGTCATTCGCGGGCGTGAAAATGCCTGCGCGCAATATTACGCGACAGAGGGCCAGTAGGGTTAAACCTCGGCCACACCCACCATGTAGTTTTCACCGTAGGCTTTGGCGCATTTCGGGCAGGTTGTATAAAAGAAAAAGACACGCTTGGCAGTCTTGCCCATGGCCGTCGCTGCGACCTCCATGTCATGGGAAAAATCCTGGGCGCGTCGGTACGGTCCTTCAAAAACCCGCGTGATGAAATCGCCTGACAAGGTCGCCATATCTTCCCCTTCGATCGGTTTTGAGACGGCAAAATAATGCTCTGCCTCCCAAGGGGATATATCGCGGCTCAGCACGATTTCCGTTGCGGGGTCAGCCGCGCCTTCATCTTCGATATGTTCCTGCACGCGGGTGAATACGGTGCCCATATTCCACGGAATATGCATCGCACTGCGGGTCGTGGCGCGCACAAAGAGCTTGTCTTCGAAGTGGAGCTGCTGATTGTCCCATCCCTGGGGTTTGAAGCGCGGGCAACACCCGGTGGTGTTTTCACTGACGTCGTTGAAGGGGAATGCATTTGTCTGCATGGCGGAAGTCTCCTTGCCTGTCGGGTCCCGTGGCAGTTGCACCATAGGGCGCCGTCATCACCGCCCGTTGATATTCGTCAACCGCAATGCATCCGCCAAGTGGCAGACTGGGTAAAACCAAGGAGCCCCAAAGATGCAATTGACCAAGGACTTGGCAGCGCGCGGCGCAATCCGCGTTCGGGACAATCGCGAAAGCGCAGCACAATGACCGGCCCCGCAAACGATGGGGAGCGGATCAGCAAGCCGGCGCACGTGCGGGCGGATGCCAATATGGAAAACTATGACAAGGTGCGTGACAGTTTTTCATGGGAAGCGGCAGAATCCGCGCTGGACGGCTTGCCGGGGGGGCATCTGAATATTGCCCATGAAGCCATCGACCGCCATGTTGCCGCCGGACACGGTGAACAGATCGCCCTGCGCTGGATCGCCAAATCGGGCGCCCGCACCGACTACACATATGGCGAACTCTTCCGCCTGACCAACCGGTTTGCAAATGTCCTGCGCGACAACGGGCTTGAACGGGGTGACAAGGTCTATGCCCTGTTGGGTCGCGTGCCCGAACTCTACATCGCAGCACTCGGTACGCTGAAAGCCGGTTGCGTCTTTTGCCCGCTGTTTTCGGCATTCGGACCTGAACCGATCCATGCCCGGATGGAGATCGGCGGTGCAAATGCGCTGATCACATCCAAACGGCTGTATCAACGCAAGGTGGCAGGCATTCGCGACAGGCTCCCGCAGTTGCGCTGCCTGTTCACGACCGACGACGCAAAGGTCGCGGGCACCCGCCACCTGCAGCCGCTCATGGACAGCGCATCCGACATATTTGAAACAGTCCCCACCGACCCCGAAGATACGGCCCTTTTGCATTTCACGTCCGGCACCACGGGCAAGCCGAAGGGGGTGGTCCATGTGCATCAGGCGGTTGTGGCACATCATACCACCGGCAGGCTGGCGCTTGATCTGAGGGCAGGCGACATCTACTGGTGCACGGCCGACCCCGGATGGGTGACAGGCACGTCATACGGCATTATCGCGCCCCTCACGAACCGGACCACAATGATCGTGGATGAGGCGGAATTCGACATAAACCGTTGGTATGACATTCTTTTTGAAGAGGCTGTCAACGTCTGGTACACGGCGCCAACTGCGATCCGCATGCTGATGAAGGCCGGTGCAGAGGCCCTTGGCGGGCGCACATTTCCGCACCTGCGGTTCATGGCCAGCGTGGGTGAGCCGCTCAACCCCGAGGCGGTGATCTGGGGCAACGACACATTCGGCCAGCCGTTTCACGACAACTGGTGGCAAACCGAAACCGGCGGGATCATGATTGCCAACTATGCGGCGATGGATGTCAAACCCGGATCAATGGGCAAGCCACTGCCGGGCATTACGGCGGGAATTGTGAAGGTGGCGGATGGCAAAGCGACCGAACTGACCGCCCCCATGTCGATGGGTGAACTTGCCCTGCGCCCCGGATGGCCATCGATGATGCGCGGCTACCTGCATGAACAGGCGCGCTATGACAAGTGCTTCAAAGATGGTTGGTACCTGAGCGGCGATCTGGCGATGCGCGATGCCGACGGCTATTTCTGGTTCGTCGGGCGTGCCGATGATCTTATCAAAAGCGCGGGTCACTTCGTCGGCCCGTTCGAGGTTGAAAGCGCGCTGATGGAACATGACGCCGTGGCCGAGGTCGCGGTGATCGGCCTGCCTGACGAAGCCGCAGGGCAGATCGTCAAGGCGTTTGTCGCGCTTAAACCGGGATTTGAGCCCGGCGATGATCTACGGTTGAACTTGATGGGCCACGCCCGCAAACGGCTTGGGCCCGCAGTCGCCCCCAAAGATATCGCCTTTCGCCAGAACCTGCCCAAGACCCGCAGCGGGAAAATCATGCGCCGTTTGCTGAAAGCCCGCGAATTGGGTCTGCCAGAGGGCGATATCTCTACCTTGGAAAGCGATGAGGCATGACAATACACAGCACCAAACCCCATCTTGACGCTGCCCACGTCCGCGCGCTCTTCACCACGATGCTGCGGATCAGGCTGTTCGAAGAAACCTGCGCCGAGGCCTACAGCCAACAGAAAATCCGTGGGTTTCTGCATCTATATGATGGCGAAGAGGCCGTCGCGGCCGGGGTCATTCCGCTGCTTGCACCACAGGACCGGCTGGTCGCCACCTACCGCGAACATGGTCATGCACTTGCACGCGGCGTGCCGATGGGCGCGGTTCTGGCAGAAATGTACGGCAAGGCCGAAGGCTGCGCGGGTGGGCGCGGCGGATCGATGCATCTGTTCAGTCGCGACCATAATTTCTACGGCGGCAACGCCATTGTCGGCGGTGGCCTGCCAATGGCGGTTGGGCTCGCGCTGGCGGACAAAATGCGAGGCACCGACGCGGTAACAACCTGCTTTTTCGGTGAAGGTGCCGTGGCAGAGGGCGAATTTCACGAAAGCCTCAACCTTGCATCCCTGTGGGGTGTGCCTGCGCTTTTTGTATGCGAAAACAACGGCTACGCGATGGGCACCGCGCTGGCTATCTCAGAGGCGGAAACCGACATCGCCGCCAAGGCGCGCAGCTATGCGGTCACGTCCGAAGTGGTCGATGGCATGGATGTCGTCGCGGTCGAGGCCGCCGCACGACGCGCACTTCAGTCCATCGCGGAAACCGGCAAACCCTATTTTCTGGAATGTCGCACCTACCGCTTTCGGGCGCATTCCATGTTTGACGCGCAGCTTTACCGCCCCAAGCAAGAGGTGGCAGCGTGGCGCCAAAAAGGACCGATCGTGCGGTTCCGGAAATGGGCGGTCCAAAGTGGGCTGCTGCACGAAGACGACATTGCGGCCATCGAAACAGAGATCAAGGCCGAAATAGCCGAGGCCGTAGCCTTTGCCGAGGCAGGAACAGCAGAGCCGGTGGAAGCGCTGGAGCGTTACGTCATGGCCCCCGAGCGGCCCGCGCCCCCGCCGGTCACAACGCCCGGCAAGATGTTTGAAACGACTTATCGCGACGCAACAAAGGCTGCCATCACCGATGCGCTGACCCGCGATGACCGGGTCTTTTTGATGGGCGAAGACGTCGGGCATTATGGCGGCTGCTATGCGGTCAGCAAGGGACTGCTGGACCAGTTCGGCCCAGACCGTATTCGCGACACGCCACTCTCTGAATCCGGCTTCACCGGCGCGGGCATTGGCGCCGCCATCGCAGGCATGCGCCCGATCATCGAGGTCATGACCGTGAACTTCTCGCTGCTGGCGCTGGATCAGATCATGAATACCGCCGCAACCCTGCGGCACATGTCCAATAATCAGTTCGGCGTGCCTGTGGTGATCCGGATGGCGACAGGCGCGGGCAAGCAGCTTGCCGCACAACACTCCCATTCGCTCGAAGGCTGGTATGCCCATATCCCCGGACTGCGTGTCCTTGCGCCCGCAACGCTTGAGGACGCGCGCGGCATGTTGTGGACAGCACTCGAGGACCCTGACCCGGTACTGATTTTTGAAAATGTGATTCTTTATAACAGGGTCGGCGATTTGGCGGAAAACGCCGGCCCTGTTGACATAGACCGCGCCGTGGTGCGCCGCGAAGGGCGAGACATCACGCTGCTGACATATGGCGGATCACTGTTCAAGACACTGGATGCGGCAAAGGCGCTGGCTGACGATGGTATCATGGCCGAAGTCATCGACCTGCGCAGCCTGCGCCCGCTGGACATGGACACGATCCGCGCGTCGGTGGCGCACACCCACAGGGCATTGATCGTTGATGAAGGCTGGCGCAGTGGCAGCCTGTCGGCGGAAATAGGGATGCGGCTGGCAGAGGCATCGTTTTTTGATCTTGATGCGCCCCTGGGCCGGGTGTGCAGCGCCGAAGTGCCGATCCCCTATGCGCAGCATCTTGAACAGGCCGCCTTGCCCCAAACCGACAGTATCATTGCTGCTGTCAGACGGCTGATGGAACAACAGCCATGAGCCAGTTCGTCATGCCCTCGCTGGGCGCAGACATGGAGGACGGAACTTTGGTCGAACAGCTTGTGGCACCGGGCGACCCTGTGCAGAGGGGCGACGTCATCGCGGCCGTCGAAACCCAAAAAGGCGCGATCGAGATTGAAGCCTTTGAGGACGGGTTTCTTGACCGCTGGCTGGTGCCACTGGGCGCAAAAGTGCCGGTTGGCACACCACTTGCCATGATCCGCACTGGCGATCCGCCTGCCACGCCGGACATCCCGCAACCCAAAGACCCGGCAGTGCCGCCGCCGCCGCCCGAAACGCCACAGCCCGCGGAACCGGACCTGCCCCCGGCAGTGCCGGAGGACCCGCCGCTTGCCCCCGAACCGCCCGCGCCACCGCCAGAAAAGATGGGCACATCGCATCGGCAACGCGTCACACCAGCGGCGCGGCGGCGCGCGGCACAGACCGGTTTTGACCTCTCTGCGCTCGGCGGGGATCGGGTCATTTCGCTGGATGATGTGCCATCTGCCCCGACAGCTGACGCGCCCAAGCCGCTGTCGGCCATGCGACAGGCGATTGCGGCAGCGATGGCCCGCTCAAAGCGTGAAATCCCGCATTACTATTTGTCAGACACAATCGACCTGACCGCAGCCGAGGCGTTCATCGCTTCCCGAAATGCCGATTTGCCACCTGATGCACGCCTATTGATCGCAGTGCTTTTCATCCGCGCCACGGCGCGCGCCGCGCAATCATTCCCGGAGTTCAACGGATACTTCGAAGAGGAACATTTCAGCCCAAGTGCCGCCGCGCATGTGGGCATGGCCATCAATTTGCGCGGCGGCGGGCTGGTCGCCCCTGCCCTGCTGGACGCAAACGAAGGCAATCTGGAAACATTGATGATGCGCTTGCGCGACCTTGTGATGCGCGTTCGAAAGGGCCGTTTCAAGGCGCGTGAACTAGCGGAGCCAACCATCACAGTGACCAGTCTGGGTGATCGTGGTGTTGCCGGGATTACCGGCGTTATCTTCCCGCCGCAGGTGGCCATTGTCGGGATCGGCACACCCGGCTGGCAGCCGATGGTCATCGACGGGCAGCTTGTCGCGCGCCGGGTGGCGAATATCACCCTGGCCGCCGATCACCGGGTCAGCGACGGGCATCGCGGCGCACGTTTCCTGCGCAGCATCATAGACCATTTGCAACAACCGGAGGCCCTATGAACGATAAAGACATCCGCGCATTGATGATCCGGCAACTCGGCCAGATCGCACCTGATGTTCCATTTGACACGGTTGACCCCGACGCCGACCTGCGGGACGAGTTTGATATCGATTCAATGGATTTCCTGACCCTGATTACCGCTCTTGGCAAGGAACTGGGGCTGTCCATGCCCGAAACTGACTACGATCAAATGCGCAGTTTTGTAGGATTGCAACGGTATCTGTCATCCCATGTGACGTAGCACGGACTGTTTGCAGACGAAAACTGTGTCCCGGTGGCGGGCAAGAACAACCGGCAAAAATGACACCCTGTTTGCGAGATTGCCGCCGGAATGTGGTATTTCCCCGTACCGAGTGAGTGCAAACGGCACTGCGCCCAAGCCCAACATCAGGTCCCGGGCACAAATCATAATATCGCTACAGCGTTTCGACTTTGACCTGGGGCATCAGCCAAAAGCGAAACGCAATTGCGTCACACTACAGGGCTGAAGAAGACCGCGACCCGGCAATGATCCGTGCCCGATGTTGCTGTGCAGCCATGCGGGCGGTGTCTTTCTTATTGCGTATCTGGTCCAGCAAAAGTTCGGTATGCGTCTTCGAGATCGCAGTCAGGTCGGTATCTGCAGGCGCGGCCGCGACACTGGGGCCCAGCGCGAGGGGGGAAGCGGCATCCTTTGTTCGCGTCTTGTCAGACCGGTCATCGCCAGTGCGTGCCATCTGCGTCTGCGTTGTCGGCTTTCCGAACTCTGGCTCCTCCCGACTTACGGCGGTTTCATCCTGCATGTTCCGGGCCAAGCGGCCCGGCGCTGCATAGGTTGGCTTTTGCAGGTTTGATGATGGAAAGAACGTACGCTTGCGGGTTTCGGTCGCTGGATGTGCGCCAAATACCGGCGTTGTGTCTACCCGCGCGGCAACAGGTTGCTCTGCGACCTCAGGTGCTACGACTGCCTGTGATGTGGCTGGCTGTGCGGCAACGGAATGCGCTGCGTCTGGCGAAGCGACGGGCAAGCGCGAAGCGACCGGCAAAGGCGTTTCAACTGGCAGCTTACCCGGTGTTTCTACCACAGGATTGACCAACACGATTGCTTCCGCGCGCTCTGGCATCGGGGTATCCGCGATCAATGCATCAAGCGGATCATCGTCAACTTCATCGTCGATATCGTCCAGTTCCCAATCAGTGCCGGGCGACATCGCTGCTTCTTCCAGATCGCGGGCCTGATTGCGCCGCACGCGGGCTTCGGCCTCTGCATAGTTTTCAATCGCCGACAGGGCGAAACGGGCCACCAGTTCTGCGGCCATGTCCGTCCCCAGAAGGCAATAGAGCGACGGGATAAGGTCAAACAACTCATCCGATTCCGTGCGGTTCCGGTTGGTCATGATCAGGGTACTGATAAAGGGCAGTCGCCGTTCAGCAGACAGCGCAATGGAATGGGTCAATCGGCCGTCCAGCCGTTCATCCATAATCAGAACATCAACCGTTTCGATCCGCAAAAGCGCGCGGGCGATATGGCGTGTTTCGACACAAATGACCTGAAACCCCTTGTCAGATAGAACTTTCGCACATGCGACCGAGGCTTCAGGATCATCCCGCAAGATAAGTGCCTTCATCGGATTCTCCTAATGTTTGCAGCGTTTGATTGACCATAGGAACCCAACCCTTAAATTTTGCTGAAAACCCCACAGAAATAAGACACAGGCTTTTCCCCTGCCCCGGATAGCCCTATAGATCGGCCAAGAACAAAGGGGACGCAGGATGCGGACAGCGACGATTACACGCAAAACGGCCGAGACCGATATCACCGTGGCCATCGATCTTGATGGAAAGGGGACATACGACAACCAGACGGGTGTCGGTTTTTTTGATCACATGCTGGACCAGTTGTCGCGCCATGCGCTGATCGACATGACCGTGCGGGCGTCAGGTGATTTGCACATTGATGACCACCACACGGTCGAGGATGTGGGCATTGCCTTGGGTCAGGCGCTGACACAGGCACTGGGCGACAAGCGCGGAATCCGCCGCTATGGGTCCTGCCATCTGGCGATGGATGACGCGCAGGTGCGCTGTGCGCTGGATTTGTCGGCGCGCCCCTATCTGATCTGCAATCTTGATTTGCCCTTCGGCAAGATCGGGACCTTTGATACAGAATTGGTGCGCGAATTCTTTCAGGCGCTCAGCACCCATGGTGGTATCACGTTGCACATCGACAAGCTGCACGGGTTCAATGCGCACCACATTGCCGAAGCGGCCTTTAAAGCGGTGGCGCGCGCCCTGCGCGAAGCGGTTGAAACCGATCCGCGCAAGGCCGATGCCATCCCGTCGACCAAGGGCAGCCTATGACAACGGCCTTGATCGACTACGACAGCGGCAACCTGCATTCCGCCCAAAAAGCGTTTGAGCGGATGGCGGCGGAAGTGGATGCGGGTGCGATTGTTGTCACGTCCGATCCTGACGTTGTGGCAAAGGCTGACCGGATCGTACTACCCGGCGACGGGGCCTTTCCGCACTGTCGGGCGGAACTCTTTGCGCGGACAGGACTGGCCGAAGCCGTGATTGAAGCGGTCACCGTGCGCGCACGCCCGTTCTTCGGGATTTGCGTCGGCATGCAAATGCTGGCCACCACTGGACACGAGTACGAAGAGACGTCCGGCTTTGACTGGATCAGCGGCGATATTCGTCAGATCAAACCGTCTGATCCGGCGCTGAAGGTGCCTCATATGGGGTGGAATGACCTGATCATTGACCATCCGCATCCGGTACTTGAAGGGATCAGGACCGGTGATCATGCCTATTTTGTGCATTCCTATGCAATGGATGTCCACGATCCGGCCCAGCGCTTGGCCCACGTGGATTACGCAGGGGATATCACCGCCATCGTCGGGCGCGATACGATCGTTGGCACACAATTCCATCCCGAAAAAAGTCAGGACGCGGGCCTGCGCATGATCGGCAACTTCCTACAGTGGGCTCCCTGAGATGACAGCAAGCTACAGCAGACGGGCAATGATCATCATCGCCGGGCTTGGCCTCGTGGCCTGCGGGCGAAGTGAAACTGCGACGCGGACAGCGCGCAGCATCCCGCTTTACCCCAACGAAACCCCTGCCCTGCGGCGCCTGATCAACCAATATGCGGCAGTCCACGGCATTCCGGTCACACTGTTGCATCGCGTGATCAAACGCGAAAGCACACATCGGCCCGGTGCGCGCAACGGCCCCTATTGGGGCTTAATGCAAATCCTGCCCGAAACCGCCCGCACGATGGGCTTTCGCGGGCAACGAGAGCAGTTGCTCGATGCCGAAACCAACCTGAAATATGCAGGCAAATATCTGCGCGGGGCGTGGCTTGTGTCGGATGGCGATCAGGATGCTGCGGTAAGCTGGTATGCCCGTGGCTATTACTACGAAGCCAAGCGGCGCGGTATGCTGGTCGAAACCGGGCTGCGGTCCGGCTAGGTCACACCACCTGAATCAGCCGCGTTTGCAACCTCAGGACCGACGGATAGGCCGCGGTTCAGAACCAGACGAAACGGTTCAACCCGAACAGGCAGGCGTTAGCCAAATAAAAGGCCGCCGCCAGAACAAGTGCTGCGCACAATGCCTGTTGCGAGAGCAGGCTCAGCGGAAAAAGCACCTCAAACAGCATGACCAGCCATGACATCGCCCACGGCACCATTGGGCGGTCCGCCAGAGCACGCAACTGTTCACTGACCGGATAGGCCGACAAGCTGAAAACATCCTGCAACGCCCGCCCGATGCGCCAGTCGGGATTGACGATCTTGACCTGCCCGGAAATGAAATAAGAAAGCACAACCTGTACCGCCAGATAACTGAACGCGATCTCGCTCCAGAACTCGTCTGGCGGCAGGCGTGCTGCGGGCCGGCGGCAAAGCACGAGCAAACCCATGCGGTCGCTGCCACCATTGTAAGGTCCGGCAAAACAGCGCAGAACCGCGATACTGTGCAGGGAAAGGGCCATGACGGCAGCAGTGTCGGCAGGATCAAAGACAGCGTGTTGCGCATACCCACAGTTAGCGGAAACGTGGTTTACGAAGCGTGGATGTCGGAAAACTTGATTAGGCAGGCCATGGCCTGCCCTAAACACCAAAAAATGCCGATTATTGCACGCGCAGCCAAACGCCGCTGCTGCGGCAAATCCCGAAGACGCAGCCGGAAACAGCCAACTGGTCGCCGTTCAACTCAAGGCTGGAGCTATAGGTCTTGCCACGATCGGGTGAAAAAATCTTGCCACTGTAGGCACCGCCACCTTCCGGCACGGTTTCAGAAATGATGCTCTGCCCGGTAAAATCTGACGGGATTTCATTTGCATCGGTGTCAAAGGATTTGATCAGGCGACCGCACAGGGCTGCACCACACGGGGCCACCTGCACAAAACCGAAGTTGCCATTGTCATCCTTGGCCGTCTGCCAGATGCCTTCCAGCGGGTCCGCGTTCGCGGCCCCTGCCAGACAGATTGCAGCGATGGCAGTCATCATGCGCTTTTTCATTCAGTGATCCTCCCTGATCGTTGGCGGCAAAGATGCGCCACATGGCTGTGCGCGATCAAGTCTGACGTCGGGTCGCGGGCTTTCATTGCAATCTGCCAAGGCACATGCATAAACGCGGCCAGACCCAACGAAAGGCAAAGCGCATGATCCTCTACCCCGCTATTGATCTCAAGGATGGAAACGCTGTGCGGCTGGTGCATGGGGACATGGATCAGACAACCGTCTTTAACGACGACCCGGCAGCACAGGCGCGGACCTTTGTTGATGCGGGCTGCACATGGCTGCATCTTGTGGACCTGAACGGCGCCTTTGCGGGTGAACCCGTGAACGCGGCCCCGGTCGAAGCGATCCTGAAAGCCTGCCCTGTGCCTGCCCAACTGGGCGGCGGCATCCGCGATATGGCCACAATCGCGCGCTGGCTCGACAAGGGGCTGGCCCGCGTGATCCTGGGCACCGTTGCGGTCGAAAACCCCGATCTGGTGCGCGAAGCGGCCCGCGCATTTCCGGGCCAGGTTGCGGTTGGGCTGGACGCGCGCAACGGACGGGTTGCTACCCGCGGCTGGGCCGAAGAAACCGACGTGATGGTGACAGACCTTGCCAAATCGTTCGAGGACGCAGGGATCGCCGCCATCATCTACACCGACATTCTGCGCGACGGGGCCATGAAGGGGCCGAACATTGATGCGACGGCCGATCTGGCGCGCGCAGTCGATATTCCGGTGATCGCCTCGGGCGGCGTGTCGTCCATGGCCGACCTGTCCGCGCTGAAAGCAACAGGCGTGATCGCGGGCGCGATTTCGGGGCGCGCACTTTATGATGGCGCGATTGATCTGTCGCAGGCACTGGACCTGTTGCAGAATTAGGCACTGCGCCACGTCCGTCTGTGGTCTCGCAGCGGGCTCAATTCCGGCGCACCGCATTTCCGTCAATGCATTGGGGGCGCCATTCACTTTGGCGACCACCCCTGCGACCAGCCCGTTGATTGTGTCACTGACCTACAGGGGCGCGGGTTTTGTGACGATCTCGGCCCCATGCGGCTGTGGCTGACAGGGCAAGCAATGCGGCTATGATCAGTGTTTTCATCGGCAGCGCCCTTGGTTGCATGACAAAAGCTTACACAAGTCGCCGCGGACCCCTTCCACTTCTGGCACAATCCGCCTAATGATCTCGGCATGTTGAAGACCCGTATCATCCCCTGTCTTGATGTCGCCGAAGGACGCGTTGTGAAAGGCGTGAACTTTGTGGACCTGATTGACGCGGGGGACCCTGTCGATGCGGCCATTGCCTATAATGCGGCCGGCGCGGACGAGCTGTGCTTTCTTGATATCATGGCAACGCAGGAAAACCGGGGCACGATGTTTGATCTGGCCACCCGCACAGCGGAACAATGTTTTATGCCGTTAACCATCGGCGGCGGGGTGCGTACCCATCATGACGTGCGTGATTTGCTGCTGGCGGGCGCCGACAAGGTCAGTTTCAACTCAGCCGCTGTCGCCGACCCCAACGTGGTTGCCGAGGCCGCGATGCGGTTCGGATCGCAATGCATTGTTGTGGCCATTGACGCCAAGACGGTCAGCCCCGGCAAATGGGAGATTTTCACCCACGGCGGGCGGCGCCCAACCGGCATTGACGCCGTAGAATTCGCCCGCACGGTCGTCGAAAAAGGGGCCGGTGAGATTCTGCTGACCTCAATGGATCGGGACGGCACCAAATCGGGCTTCAACCTGCCGCTGACCCGCGCGATTTCTGACGCCGTGCATGTGCCGGTGATCGCGTCCGGTGGCGTGGGTACGCTGGACCATCTGGTCGAAGGCGTGACCGACGGCGGTGCCTCTGCGGTGCTGGCTGCGTCGATCTTTCATTTCGGGACCTATACAATCGGCGAAGCAAAGGCCCATATGGCAGCCGCTGGCATTCCGGTGCGCCTATGACCCTTGATGATCTGGCCAGCCTGATTGCATCACGCCAGGATGCCGACCCCGACAGCAGCTGGACGGCCAAGCTGCTCGCCAAGGGGCCGGAAAAATGCGCCGAAAAGTTCGGAGAAGAGGCCATCGAGGCGATCATCGAAGCCGTCAAGGGCGACAAGACAAGGCTGACATCAGAGGCGGCAGATGTGCTCTATCACCTGCTGGTGATGCTGACCGCACGAGGCGTCACACTTGATGAGGTCATGCAGGAACTGGCCAAGCGGCAAGGTACATCGGGCATCGCTGAAAAAGCGGCGCGATAGGGTCAGAACCCTAAAGTTTCGACGAAATCAAACCGGTGGCAAAGCCGGCCATCCGCAATTCACTGAACAGGCGCTGATATTCGATTTTCGGGCATCGACCCTGAATCACATCAACGCCACGCGCACTGGCCTTTTCAGCTGCTTGCGGATGCGTCACACCAATCTGCATCCAGATCGTCTGCAAATCAGGCCACCGGTCCAGGGCGGCATCAACAATCGGCGGAACCGCGTCAGAGCGGCGAAAGATATCGACCATGTCCACATCGTCGGGAATGTCGGTGACGTCCCCATAGACGGTCTCGCCCAGCAATTGCTGGCCCGCCAGACTTGGATTGACGGGAATCACACGATACCCCTTCAGCCCCAGATAACGGGCGACATAATAGCTTGGACGTACAGGATTGGCCGACACGCCCACCGCTGCTATCACCTTTGTCCGTCTCAAGACGGCACGCAACATATCATTCGAATAATCCATAACGTCACTCTATGCAGGATTCGCGGAAGAAAAAAGCGCCCGGAGGGGATCCGGGCGCAAGTGTGGAACGAGGGACAGTGAAATCGACACGTTTGTTCCGAAGACGCGCCGATACAGTGTAGCTATGAACGCAGACGCGAAAGAAAAAGACCTGCTCCTGTAAACGTGAACAGACAGCTTTTGCGGCTTATGTCCGCCCCACCCGGGATTTTTCAAGAGCCGCCAGCGCTGGCCATGCAAGAACAACGCCGATACCAGAACCACATCCAGTGGGATGGTAAAATGCCTGACTGCAATATCTGCTATTTCCGCCATGTGAGTTGCAGGCTGGTCGTCATTCCTGCCCGCTTGAATGGCGGCCCTGGACCCAGCGGCTCCTCAATCGAAGATATCTTCGATTTCGTCCCAGATTTCCGACACAACCTTTTGGAAAAGGCTCTTGCGGCGCCGCGGTTTGCGGGGTTGGGCTGGACGGGCCGCTGCCGGGCGGGTGCGATGGTTTGGGCGGGCGGGTGTTGCCGCATGCGCAGTCGCCTGCTCAGGCTGCGTCTTGAGCATTTTCATCCGGCGCAACGGCGCGCCACATTGCCCGCAAGTCAGTTCATGACGGCTCTTTCCGCGCAAAACCAAAGCGGCTTTCGTGCCGCAATAGCAGCAGGTCGCAACCTTGACCGCCGCCATCAGGCCCCCCTTGCAGCATAAAGCGCCACAGCCGCGGCGTTGGAAACATTCAGCGACCCAAAGCCACCGGCGGCATCAATCCTGACAAGCGCATCGCAAGTCTCTCGTGTCTTCTCGCGCAAACCCGGTCCTTCCGCACCCAAAACGAGGGCCACCGCATGGTCACGACGCCCTTCCAGCGCTTCATCTATGGTCTGGGGGGCGTCCCCATCAAGACCCAGACACAAATAACCCATCTCCTTCAGCGCCGTCATCGTATCCGCCAGATTGCGGACACGTAAGTAAGGCTGCCGCTCAAGCGCACCACTGGCGGTCTTGGCCAGCGCGCCTGTCTCCGGAACGGCATGACGCTGCATCGCGATCACGGCACGCGCGCCAAAAACCTCGGCCGATCGCAAAATAGCACCGACATTATGCGGGTCGGTCACCCGATCCAGCAAGATAACACGCGGCGGCATCGGTCCATCACCGATGGCCACATCTGTCAGGCTCCCCCAATTCAGCGGCTTGACCTCAAGTGCCGCCCCCTGATGCACCGATTGCGGATCAAGCGGGGCTGCGAATTTGCGGGGGTCAGAGATTTCTGGCTCCACGCCGCCAGCGGCAATGGCGTCACCCAGCCGTTCCGCTGCATTGCGGGTGACAACAAGGCGCAACTTCTCGCGTTTGGGGTTTTCAAGCGCATCCCGGACCGCATGTAAACCGAACAACCAGACCGTTTCTTGTGCCGCTGCGCGTTTGGCCTGCTCTTTGGCAACGACCCATTTTGGTTTCTTCATCTGTCATCCCATCCGGCAAACTCAGATGTGCGATACCCTACAGATCAGCCTGTGTGAAGGGCTGCCCAAATTAGCTGTGCTTTTGCGGTTGACGCAGCAAAGGGTCACGGGTAATCAGCCGATCAGTGGGCGACAGGCCGCAAGGTGTGGCAGGGGACTGTAACTCCCTCGCGGAGACGCACGCCTGGTTCGATTCCAGGGTCGCCCACCATTTCGCACTTTTGTGTTGAAATTCTCGCTAACACCTTGAAGGGAAAGGTAGTTTTAGCGGTGCGACAAGCTTCATTCCGGCTGTAGCGATGGGGCTCTGCGAAAGTCAGAAGCAGCACTGTTTGCTGCATCGCAAAGTTGCCTTTCTTGCAAAGATTCCAAGGGTTTGTCAGAAACTGGATTACCGGTTCCATAAACTCCGAAGGGTGTCCATTTGAAGGAAGCTCGGAATCGATCTTGTCTACCAGTTTCAGCCGTTGATGCTCCGGCTATTCGATACACGCCTCATACGCGCCTATCACGGCCAAGCTGGTTGCCTGCACGATACGTCCGAGCAGCGACTTTACTTCCGCACCCAGAGCCTTGAGCTGCTTGTTGAGCGTCTCCTTTGCGTCCTTGGCCTCAAGGGCGCGCCCATCCCAAAGATCGGTGAACATCGCCCGCGCCATCGGTACAAGCTGCTCGTCAGGCTGTAGAAAACGCAAAATCGATTGTGCGCCGTGTTTGATCTCACCACGGCGGATCGACTTGCGCTTCGAAGGGCAACCTTTCGTGTCGCAAAGGTGTACGGATACAGAATAGTCTTGTCTCGGTTTAGTTCCGGTCTCTTTCCAGCAATGTTTGCTATGAAGGAGACAAGAAATGGCAACGAGATACACTGATGAGTTTCGCCGTGATGCGGAGCGTACCGCCACGACCAGTGGCTTAACACGCCCTCAGATTTCATCTGATTTGGGTATTGGGCTTTCGAAAGGCCGCGACGTTGCGACTGCCCAAGATCGCGGCAATGTGCCGGTCACTTAGGATAAAGAGAGGCTTTATTTACGTACCTCCTTGACGCGAGGCAGGCAACATTCCTATCTTACAAAAGTTATCGCGCGCATCTTTTACAGACGTCAGGTGTCAAAATGGCTCAGCCAAAAATTCGCAATATGGAAGAATTCGCGTCGCTCAGCGGTATTTCACGCCCGACTGTTTCGAAATACTTCAACGATCCTGACAGCGTACGCGCGTCAACCCGCGCCAAGATCGAAGCGTCTTTGAAGAAGCATGACTACCAACCAAACGTCTTTGCGATGAACCAAAACCGGCGCACCACCAAGAACATCGGTGTCGTTGTGCCAAATCTGGCTGACCCATTCTTCTCGGAAATTGGCCGACGTGTGGAACTGGCCTGCATTGATGCCGGCTACAGCCCCATTCTGCTCAGTTCTCACGGTAGCCCGGAAATGGAGCGCGATAACCTCAAAACCCTGCGGTCACTCAAACCAGCGGGCGTTCTGCTTGCCCCATTTGGCCGGATGTCAGATGAAGCTGCGGTTCAGGCGTTTGATGAAGAATTTCCACTCGTTCTCTTTGACGCCAACATGGCCAAAGTGGGCCAGGCCTTTGTGGGTACAGACAACGGGCAAAGCGTTGATCTTATGGTGGAGTACCTGTGCCGCAGCGGTGAGCCGCCCTGTTTTTTCGAGATGAGAAACCCCACCAACCCCAATGCCAATAAGCGGCGTCAGGCCTACATCGAAAGCATGGAACGGCATGGCCAGGAGCCGCGCATCTTTCAAGCGGAAGGCGAAGGCTGGAACTTTGAAGAGATCGGAAGCACCGAAGGAGCGCGGCTTTTGTCCTCAAAGGCTTTCAGCACCAATACCATCCTTTGCAGCAACGACCGGCTCGCGATTGGCATGCTTTCTGCAGCCTACGGGCTTGGCTTGCGCGTTGGCCACGGCACAGGCTGTGACCTTCGGATTGCGGGACACGATGACCATCCTTTCTCCCGGTACACGTGCCCCCCACTGACCACCATCGCGCAGGATTACGAGGCAATCGCGAATCGCGCAGTGAGCGAGCTTTTTGGGATACTGGAGGACGACGAACGCCTTTCTGACCGTACCGAGACGACATTCGATGGGCGTTTGATCATGAGAGACTCTGCGTAAGTCATTGTTAACGCAATTCTTATTATATATATTTACGCGCGCTAAATTTTAATTGACTACGCGTCATAATATCTTGTAGATTGAAAGGCATCACCCAAAGAGGAGGAAAATTGGGATGTCATTTACCACGAAACTATATGCCGCTACGGCAATGACTCTTATTACGGCAGGGGGCGCTTTTGCCGAAAACCTTGTAATCGCCACAGTGAACAACGGCGACATGATCCGTATGCAGGGCTACACCGACGATTTCACCGAAAAGACCGGTCACACGGTTGAGTGGGTCACGCTTGAAGAAAACGTTCTGCGCCAGCGCGTCACCACAGACATCGCCGCCAAGGGCGGTTCTTTCGACATCATGACCATCGGCATGTACGAGACACCGATCTGGGCCGCCAACGAATGGCTGATTCCCCTGAACGATCTGTCTGCTGAGTATGACGCAGACGACATCTTGCCTGCCATGCGCGAAGGCTTGAGCTATGACGGGACACTGTACGCGGCACCTTTCTACGGCGAAAGCTCGATGGTCATGTACCGCACCGACCTGATGGAAAAGGCCGGTCTCGAGATGCCCGAGGCACCAACCTGGCAGTTCATCCGTGAGGCGGCTGCGGCAATGACCGATCGTGAAAATGACATCAACGGCATCTGCCTGCGCGGCAAGGCTGGCTGGGGCGAAGGCGGCGCGTTCATCACCGTGACGGCCAACTCCTTCGGTGCACGCTGGTTCGATGAGGACTGGAACGCCCAGTTTGATCAGCCCGCATGGAAAGAAGCGCTGACATTCTTCGTCGATTTGATGAACGAATCCGGCCCGACAGGCTACGCGACCAACGGTTTCAACGAAAACCTGAACCTGTTCCAGCAAGGCAAGTGTGGCATGTGGATCGACGCCACTGTTGCGGCCTCTTTCGTGACCAACCCCGATGACTCGACCGTGGCGGACAAGGTCAGCTTCGCGCTGGCGCCGAACACCGGCAAAGGCAAGAACGCAAACTGGCTCTGGGCCTGGGCGCTGGCAATTCCCGCCGGTACACAGAAAGAAGATGCTGCGAAGGAGTTCCTCGAGTGGGCAACTTCGAAGGATTACATCGAACTGGTTGCCGCCAACGAAGGGTGGGCCAACGTTCCTCCGGGCGCCCGTACATCGCTCTATGAAAACGACAACTACAAGAGCGTTCCGTTCGCAGCCATGACGTTGGAATCGATCAATGCCGCCGATCCGAAAAACCCGACCGTGGATCCTGTTCCTTACGTTGGTATCCAGTTCGTCGCGATCCCCGAGTTTGCGGGCATCGCCACCGAAGTCAGCCAGGAATTCTCGGCCGTCTATGCTGGGCAGCAGTCCGTTGACGAAGCGCTTGAGAAGGCTCAGGCCCTGACAAACGACGCAATGGAAGCCGCTGGCTACCGTTAAGCGCACTATCCGCCCGAGGGTGAATTCTTTTCCCTCGGGCATTTCCCCACTTCCATAAAATCGCAATTCGGTTTCAGATTGCCCCATGGCGATCAACAGAGGAGGTATGTCCAATGGCAACCCAACACTCCCGATCAGCGGCTCGCATCATGATGGCACCGGCAGTTATTCTGCTCCTCGGCTGGATGCTTGTACCCTTGGTTATGACCCTACTGTTCTCATTCAAGAAATACCTGCCCATGCGTGGCGGTGATCTGGGATGGGTCGGCTTTGAAAACTATGTTCGTTTCGTAAGTTCGAGTGCGTTCTGGCCATCTGTTTCAGCCACTCTCATTGTTGTCGGCGGCGTGCTGGCAATCACAATTTTCTTCGGCGTTCTTCTCGCCATCCTTCTAAACCAGCCGATGTGGGGCCAGGGCGTCGTGCGCATTCTCGTGATCGCCCCTTTCTTTGTCATGCCCACCGTTTCTGCGCTGGTCTGGAAGAACATGTTCATGGATCCAACGAACGGTCTGTTCGCACACCTCTGGCGGTTCTTTGGTGCTGATCCGGTGTCATGGCTGTCCGAGGCATCACTGCCTTCGATCGTGATGATCGTCTCTTGGCAGTGGCTGCCTTTCGCGACCCTCATCTTGCTGACCGCCATTCAATCACTCGACAGCGAACAGCTGGAAGCTGCCGAAATGGACGGCGCGCCCCCCCTGAAGCGGTTTGCATTTATCACGCTACCGCACCTGAGCCGGGCGATTACCATCGTGCTGCTGATCCAGACAATCTTTTTGCTCGCGATCTTTGCCGAAATCTTCGTTACGACAGGTGGTGCATTCGGAACCCGGACACTTACCTACCTGATCTTCCAGCGCGTGCTTGAAAGCCAGAACATTGGTTTGGGCTCTGCTGGTGGTGTTTACGCAATCATTCTCGCCAATATCGTTGCTATCTTCTTGATGCGCATCGTTGGCAAGAATCTCGACGCGTGAGGAGGACATAATGGCCCGCGCAGTTACACAACAACGCAAGATCATAAATACAACCGCAGCCTGGGTGATCGGTCTACTGATCTTTTTCCCAATCCTTTGGACAATCCTGACAAGCTTCAAGACCGAGGCAACAGCGATTGCAGACCCACCTGTTTTTCTCGCCTTTGACTGGACGCTGGAAAACTACACCGCCGTTATGGAACGGTCGAATTACGCCAAGTTCCTTTGGAATTCGATCATTATCGCGGGTGGCTCTACAATCCTTGGCATCATCATTGCCGTGCCTGCGGCTTGGTCGATGGCCTTTGTTCCGTCGCGGCGCACAAAAGACATTCTGCTGTGGATGCTGTCCACCAAGATGTTGCCTGCGGTCGGCGTGCTCTATCCTATCTATCTGATTTGCATCAAGTTGGGGATTTTGGATAGCCGCGTCGCACTGGTGATCATCCTGATGCTGATGAACCTGCCGATTATCGTCTGGATGCTTTATACCTACTTCAAGGAAATCCCCGGTGAAATCCTCGAAGCGGCCCGGATGGACGGAGCGTCACTCAAAGAGGAGATCCTCTATGTGCTGACACCTATGGCGATCCCCGGCATTGCATCGACCCTGCTCTTGAACTTCATTCTCGCATGGAACGAAGCCTTCTGGACGCTCAACCTGACAGCGGCGAACGCTGCACCTCTCACTGCCTTCATCGCAAGCTACTCCAGCCCGGAAGGTCTGTTTTTCGCCAAGCTCAGTGCGGCCTCCACCATGGCCATCGCACCGATCCTCATTCTCGGCTGGTTCAGCCAGAAACAACTCGTTAGCGGCCTGACCTTCGGCGCTGTGAAATAAGGAACCTGACCAATGGGACAAATCAAACTTAACCAAGTCACCAAAAGCTTTGGCGACGTGCAGGTCATTCCCCCCCTAGACCTGACAATCGAAGATGGAGAATTCACAGTCTTTGTCGGGCCTTCGGGCTGCGGTAAGTCCACCCTTCTGCGCCTGATTGCTGGGCTTGAGGACATCACCTCAGGCCATATCGAGATCGACGGCGCGGACGCCACCAACGTACCGCCCGCCAAGCGCGGTCTGGCAATGGTGTTCCAGTCCTACGCTCTCTACCCGCATATGTCGGTACGCAAGAACATCGCGTTTCCGATGAAGATGGCGGGCGTGCCGGAAGACGAGCAGAAGCGCCGGATTGAGGCAGCTGCCAAGGCGCTGAACCTTACCGACTACCTGGACCGCAAGCCGGGTCAGTTGTCGGGCGGTCAGCGGCAGCGTGTGGCCATCGGCCGCTCCATTGTGCGGGAACCATCGGCGTTCTTGTTCGACGAACCACTGTCCAACCTCGACGCTGCCCTGCGGGTCGGCATGCGGCTGGAGATCAGCGAGTTGCACAAGCGTCTGGCGACCACGATGATCTATGTGACCCACGATCAGGTCGAAGCCATGACAATGGCTGACAAGATCGTCGTGCTGCGAGCAGGCATTATCGAGCAGGTCGGCTCCCCTCTGGAACTCTATCACAACCCACGCAACGAATTTGTTGCGGGCTTTATCGGCTCTCCCAAGATGAACCTGATCAAGGGTGCAGAGGCGCAAAAGCATGATGCTGCCACCATTGGTATCCGTCCTGAGCATACGGATGTCAGCAAGACAGAGGGCACTTGGAAAGGCACAGTCGGGGTCGCAGAGCATCTTGGCTCTGACACCTTTATCCACGTGCACAATACTGGCCTTGAGACCGGCCCCGGCGACATGTTCACCGTGCGCATCACGGGCGACATCGAGGTCAAGCACGGCGATGACATCTACCTCACGCCACAGCTGGACAAACTGCACAAGTTCGACCCTCAGGGTCTGCGGATCGACTAATGCAACTAGCTGGCAAAACAGCCCTGATAACAGGTGCCGCCCGAGGAATCGGGCGGGCCTTTGCGCAGGCGTATATCGAGGAAGGCGCGCGCGTAGCGATTGCCGATATTGATGACTCCCGCGCAAAAGCGACAGCGCAAGAGCTGGGTGAATCCGCCATTGCTGTGAAAATGGATGTTACAGATCAGAGCAGTATAAACACTGCTGTTGATCAAACCGCCGAAGAGTTTGGCCAGATCGACATCCTGATCAACAATGCGGCCCTCTTTACCGCCGCGCCCATTGTCGAGATTACACATGAAGACTACCGACGCGTCTTCGATATCAACGTCTCCGGCACACTCTTCACAATGCAGGCCGTCGCGCGCCACATGATAAAACGCAATCAGGGCGGCAAGATCATCAACATGGCCTCTCAGGCAGGCCGTCGCGGGGAACCGCTGGTCGCTGTCTATTGCGCCACCAAGGCCGCCGTGATCAGCCTGACCCAATCTGCGGGTCTTGACCTGATCAAACACGGCATCAACGTGAACGCGATTTCTCCGGGTGTCGTGGACGGCGAACATTGGGATGGCGTCGATGCCTTTTTTGCGAAATACGAAAACAAAGAGCCGGGACAGAAAAAACGCGAGGTTGGTGCCGCCGTCCCCTTCGGGCGAATGGGCACCCCTGATGACTTGACTGGCATGGCCGTGTTTCTGGCCAGCGATGCGGCGAATTACATCGTCGCGCAAACCTACAACGTGGATGGTGGACAATGGATGAGCTGACCTCCCTTTCTAACGCGACACTTGATCGATTGAGCGTCGAGCACCCAACCTATGACCGTACGGCGCTGACGCCGGGCATCGTACACATCGGGGTCGGGAATTTTCACCGCGCCCATCAGGCATGGTATCTACACCGTCTGATGCAGGAAGGTCTGGCCCACGACTGGGCAATCATCGGCGCGGGCGTACGGCCCTACGATGCAGCAATGCGGGAAAAACTGCTGGCGCAGGATTGCCTGACCACATTGATTCAGCTTGATCCCGAAAACGTATCAGCCGAGGTTATCGGCTCCATGATCGATTATCTGCCCATCGAAGAAGGCAACGCGCCGCTCATCGCGCAAATGGCAGACCCGGCCATTCGGATTGTCTCCATGACCGTCACGGAAAGCGGCTATTACATCGATCCGGTCACCAAAGGTTTTGATGCCGGTCACGAAGACCTTGTGCATGACGCCGCCAACCCCGACACCCCGCGGACAGCCTTTGGCGCAATCGTCGCAGCCCTGCGCCTGCGCCGGGCCGCAGGCCGTGGTCCTTTCACCTGCCAAAGCTGTGACAACTTGCAAGGCAACGGCGACATCCTGCGCCAGACGGTTGTATCGCTTGCCCGTCTGTCCGATCCTGCCCTTGCCGATTGGATTGGTGCCGAGGCGACATTCCCCAATTCCATGGTCGATTGCATCGCCCCCGCCACCGGCCCCAAAGAGTTGGCCTTGGCCGCAGACTTTGGCATCAAAGACAATGCTTTGGTCACACACGAAGCCTTCCGGCAATGGGTGATCGAGGACAAGTTTTGCGCGGGCCGCCCTGATTGGGATCAGGTCGGCGCAACCTTTTCGGATGATGTGCACGGCTTTGAAACGATGAAGATCCGCATCCTCAACGCAGGCCACCAAGTCATCGCGAATGTGGGTGAAATCCTGAGCATCGAAACCATTGCCGACTGCATGGCCAATCCCACCATTCGGGCATTCTTTGGCAAAGTCCAACGCAGTGAAATCGCGCCGACAGTTGCTCCGGTTCCAGGCAAGACGCCGGCAGAATACGTTGACCTGATCGAAACGCGATTTTCAAACCCGCGGATTGTCGACACCACGCGCCGTGTTGCCTTTGACGGCTCGGCACGCCATCCGGGTTTTGTTCTGCCCATCTTGCGTGATCAGGTTGCAGCCGGGCGTTCGGTCGAGGGTCTTGCCCTTGTTGAGGCACTTTGGGCGCGGATGTGTGCAGGCACGCGCGAAGATGGCTCCGTTATCGAAGCCAATGATCCGATCTGGGATGACCTCAAAAGCGCAGCCTTGGCAGCAAAGGAACGTCCTTTGGCATGGTTGGAACAGAGCAACATTTATGGAGACCTCATAGAAAACAGCATGTTTAAAGAAGCGTTTTCAAAGAGTCTTGCTGCGATCTGGAACGATGGATGCGAGGCCGTTCTCCTCGATTACGCCGATGGAGTAAGTGAGAAGGCCAATAGCTGATCTCTATTGAAGCGGGTATGTGACACCGTCTGATAGTTTGGCCGTCCTTGCAGCCAATGCGCATTTTGCCCCCGCCTTCAAATCAGGCCTTGTGGGAATTGCGCGGTCCATGCGCACAAACGCGGCATGTGATCGCGTGGCAAAGCATTTGGAATTGAGGCCTTTGAAACGCCGACGGGGTGGAAATTTTCATGCAATTTGCTGGACGCGGGCCGGGTCACAATGTGTGGGGAGGACAGCGCCAGCGTGTCGCCACCGGCCGGGCCATCGTGCGCGACCCCGAAGTGTTCTTGTTTGATGAACCGCTGTCGAACCTTGATGCGGCTTTGCGGGTGCAGACCCGGCTCGAGATTGCGCAGCTTCACGAGCGACTGAAAATCACGACGATCTACTTCACCCACGATCAGGTCGAGGCGATGACCCTCGCCGACAAGATCGTCGTGTTGCGCGATGGCCGGATCTCGTAAAGGTTGGTTCACCCATCGAACTGTATGAGCGGCCCGCAACCGCGATTGTGGCGCAATTCATCGGGAGCCCCGAGATGAATTTCTTTGACGCCGCCGATCTGACACCGACCTCAAGCGCGACGTTGACGCGCACCGTCGCGGCAGGTGAACAGGTTGGATTGCGGCCCGGACGTTTGGTGCCGACTGCCACGGGTGCCGTGGTTAAGGGCAAGCTGGAGCTTGTTAAAAACCTCGGTAAATATGCGCTTGTGCACTTGATCACAGAAACCGGCATCGAATTCATCGTAAAGACCGACAAGCCGCCCCAAACACCCAAGGGCGGGACAATCGGCTTTGGCATTTTACCCGAACTGCCACATTATTTTGACAAACAAAGCGGTCAGCGGATCTAGGATCAGGACCCTAGCGTGCTTGCTGAAGGTGCGGCTGAAGCAGCGGCAGGCTGACCGGAACAGTCACATCTTCATGCACGTCAAGTCCATAATGCAACCCGGTTGGTGTAAAATCACAGTGGACTTTGCCTTCTAGCTGTCCGGGCAGCAACTGACATATCATTTGCATGCCAAATCCGTGCTGCTCCGGCTCCCTGAGATCGGTAAGGCCACTCTCGATCCATTCGAAGTGATAGCTGCCGTTCTCGGTTCGCTCCCAACTGATGGCAATGCGCCCGTCGGGAACGCTTAGCGCGCCAAACGCGGCAGCGTTCGCAAGCAGTTCGTGAACTGCCATTGCAAATGTCTGCGCGTGCAGCACCGATAGGCGCCAAGGCAGGCCTTCCAGCGTGATGGAATCCGCCCGGGAATGATTTTGCAACAGGATTTGTGTCTCAAGGATTTGCTTGATGGTCATGCCATCCCAATCCTCTTTCGACAAGAATGTATGGGTCCTGCCCAGTGCCCTGATCCGCCGTTCGTAGGCACGCACGAAAGCGCGCATGTCAATAGAGGTTCTGGCTGTCTTGCGCGCGATGATCTGGGCAAGCGTCAGGACATTGCCTATGCGGTGCTGCAATTCCTCGGCAAAGCTTTCGCGGCTTTCGATCGCGCGCACTTCGTTGGTCGCATTGCTGAGCCGCAACAGGAGCATCGGTCCGCGCTTCTCCTTGGCCGGGATCCACATACATTCCATGCGCAGCCAAATGCCCCTTGGCTCATCGTCTGTTTCGCCCTTCGCGCGCATGACGTGAAACGGCTGCACCATACTGGCGCCCTTCCCGTCCAACGCACCATCGAACAAGTCTTCGATCTGATCGCACCGCACACCATTGCGCTTGAATATCGCAATCACCGACGTGCCGACGATGGTATCTTCGGACTCTCCTAAAAGGGCAGCAAACGCATGATTATTGCAGACGACCCGATAGGTATCATCGACAACAGCCAACGGCGCCAGCGTCGAGAAGAAAATATCTTGAAAATCAAAATCATTGTCGGGCATTTTTCTTGTGCCCCGCAAAACGCACTTTAGTCCCCGCCATCTTGTTGCACTACCGATCCAAGGTTGTCACAGTTCAAACGCCGCGATACGTCAGCCTAAGGCACAACGGGAAAAAAAAAGCAACATGGCGCACCAAATCGCGCATAGATTTAATGTAATAATCGTTGGACAATCAGGGCGTTTGCAGTTTGAGGCCGTGCTTTTTGCCGCGTCGCTGCTTCAATTTGTACCGGATTTCGCCGGCCAACTGTACGTGGCCGAACCGCAACCCGGCCCGCTTTGGGACCGCGACCCCCGGATGACGGACGAGATTCGCGATATACTTACCGGTTTGGGCGCACGGATTGTGCCTTTCGCGTCAGAACATTTTGGACAATCATATCCACATGGCAACAAGATCGAAGCATTGGCCGCCCTGCCCCCGGGCGAGCCGTTTGTGTTTTTTGACACCGATACGATCATCACCGGCGACCTTGGATCGGTGCCCTTTGATTTCACGCGGCCCGCCGCATCAATGAAGCGCGACGCCAGCTGGCCGGTGGAAGAGCTTTACTGGCCGGGCTACACCGCGATCTGGAAATCACTTTACGATCGCTTCGATCTGGACTTCGAAAGTTCGCTTGACCTGTCAAAGCCTGACGAATTCTGGGAACGCTACCTGTATTTCAACGCAGGCTGGTTTTTTGGCGCTGACCCGGCCGTGTTCGGGCGCAGGTTTACCGAATTTGCCTTGTCGGTGCGCAATGACCCGCCCGAGGAACTGGTCATCCAGCCACTTGATCCATGGCTGGATCAGGTTGTGCTGCCGCTGGTCATTCATAGCCTTGGCGGTGGCAGACCGGGGCCGGAACTCGACGGGTTGGATGACGGTGTCAGTTGCCACTACAGGGTTCTGCCCCTGTTCTATGCCCGCGAAAGTGACGCCGCCGTTGCGGCGCTGGAAGCAGTGGCCAGCCCCCACAAGATCAAGAAATGGCTCAAGCAATATGATCCGTTCAAACGCATGATCTATCAAGGACGCGGCCAGAAAGTCCGCGCCCTGTTCGATCAAGACAACCTGCCACGCAAGGAACAGGCCCTGCGCAACAAGATCAAATCTGCCGGTTTCTGGATGCGTTAACCAAGATTGGGCAGCCAGCCGAATTAAGACAGGCTTGTTTCAGGCAAAAAAGTCGGTACCCGAATGGCAGACCTGCTCACAAAAGACGGCGACAAGGTTGCAACGGCGGCGGTCGCCATCACGAAGCTGAGCAGCGTCCGTGTCTGTTCGGCAGGTGCCGATGCGGCCGCCAAAGGCGCGGGGCACTTCCACAGACTGATCCATGTCAAAATCCGCGACGGGCAAATCCCCTAGACTGTGAAAAAATGGAGTTGGCTATGACAATCCTGATCGCCTATGCCTCGACCGAAGGACAGACCCGCAAGATTGCACGTTATTGTGCTGATTATCTGAATGCACAGGGCCATAGTGTCGAACTATCCGGTGCATCTGATGCAGCGGATGCTGAATTGAACCGATTTGATGCTGTTCTGCTGGCAGGTTCGGTTCATTTGGGCAAATACCAGAAACCACTGGTCAGGCTCGCACGCAAAAAGGCCACCGCACTGGCACACATGAAAGCCGCGTTCATATCCGTATCGCTGGCAGCCGCTGGCACGGACGAAGACGACTGGCAGGGTTTGCGAGACTGCGTCGCCAACTTCGCCAGCAAAACCGGATGGACACCGCAAACCGTCATGCATGTGGCGGGTGCTTTCAGGTTTTCCGAGTATGACTATTTCAAATCAATGGCGATGCGCTGGATTGCGTCCCAGAAAGACCAGGAGGTTGATCCCCACCACGACAAGGAATTCACCGATTGGGCTGCTCTCAAAACGTCCCTGGACGCCTGGCTGAGTACCTAGCCGCCCGCGACACCGCCTGATCAATCTGCGAAAATCCCATCGGTGCTGGCAAAGCCTTTCACCTCGATCGGGTTGCCCGACGGGTCGCGAAAGAACATCGTCCATTGTTCGCCGGGTTCGCCCTTGAACCGCACAGAGGGGGCGATGATGAAATCGGTTTGCCGTTCTTCCAGTCGCCCCGCCAGCGCGGTCCAGTCATCCAATGGCAAGACCACCCCGAAATGCGGCATCGGCACCATATGATCACCCACCTTGCCGGTTGGCGCATTGGCAAAAGGTTCCCCCAGATGCAGGCTTAGCTGATGTCCGAAGAAGTCAAAATCCACCCATGTCTCGGTTGACCGGCCCTCTGTCGCACCAAGGGCACCGGAATAGAATTCTCGGGCCTCGTCTAAATCCAAAACGTGGAATGCAAGATGGAAAGGGACGGGCATGGGTTGTTCCTCTTTTTACATCGGGCCGTTGAGGCCGCCTGCGTTTGCGCCTACACCTTGGCGCAACAAGTTTCAAAGGGAGAAGAGACATGTCCGACGATCCGACCTACGGTTTCGACACGCTGCAAATTCATGCAGGTGCCAAGCCCGACCCCGCCACGGGGGCCCGCCAGACGCCGATTTACCAGACAACGGCCTATGTGTTCCGTGATGCAGATCACGCAGCGGCGTTGTTCAACCTGCAAGAGGTCGGCTATATCTATTCGCGCCTGACCAACCCGACTGTGGCCGTGTTGGCCGAGCGGATCGCAACACTTGAGGGCGGCGTTGGCGCGGTTTGCTGTTCATCGGGGCATGCGGCACAAATCATGGCGCTTTTCCCGCTGATGGGGCCGGGGCTGAATATCGTGGCCTCAAGCCGGTTGTACGGCGGCACCGTGACCCAGTTCAGCCAGACGATCAAACGCTTTGGCTGGTCGGCGAAATTCGTTGATTTTGACGATCACGAAGCGGTCAAGGCGGCCATCGACGACAACACCCGCGCGGTGTTCTGCGAAGCCATCGCCAACCCCGGCGGGCATATCACCGACCTTGATGCGATCTCGGCCATTTCGGACGCCGCGGGCGTGCCCCTGATCGTTGATAACACATCCGCCACGCCATATCTGTGCCGGCCGATTGAACACGGGGCCACGCTGGTGGTGCATTCGACGACCAAATATCTGACCGGCAATGGCACGGTCACGGGTGGTTGCGTCGTCGATAGTGGCAAGTTCGACTGGTCGGCCAATGACAAGTTCCCGTCGATGTCCCAGCCGGAGCCTGCCTATCACGGACTGAAATTCGCAGAAACCTTCGGCCCGCTGGCCTTTACCTTCCACAGCATCGCCATCGGCTTGCGTGATCTGGGCATGACAATGAACCCGCAGGCGGCGCATTACACGCTGATGGGCATCGAAACACTGAGCCTGCGGATGGAGCGGCACGTTGAAAACGCGGTCAAGGTCGCGACCTGGCTCGAGAATGACCCGCGCGTTGACTATGTGACCTATGCAGGTCTGCCATCATCGCCCTACAACAAACTGGTGCCGAAAATCTGCCCCAAGGGGGCTGGTGCCCTGTTCACCGTCGCAGTGAAAGGCGGCTACGATTCTTGTGTGAAACTTGTCGATAACCTCGAGATTTTCAGCCATGTGGCCAATCTGGGGGACACGCGTAGTTTGATCATTCACTCGGCCAGCACAACCCACAGGCAACTGACCACTGAACAGCAGGAAGCAGCGGGTGCGGGGCCAAACATCGTGCGCTTGTCCATCGGGACCGAAGATGCCGATGATATCATTGCCGATTTGGATCAGGCACTGGCCAAGGCAACCGCCTAGCAAAAGCGGCGGGCCCGGTGACGGGTCCGCCAACCACTTGGCCTTGGCAGGTTTGTGCTGTATCGTCACCCGACAAGAGCAAAACGCATTTTGCTGAAAATAGACCGATGCTAGATGCAGGTATGACCACAAACTTCGCGCTATCGCTTTCCATGGAGGGGATTCAGCTGCTCCACCGGGTGACCGGAGGCTGGAAGCTTGTGGGCGACGCATCCATCGAAGACCCCAGGCTTGATGATGTGCTGGCCGATCTGCGCAACAAAGCCATGGCGTTAGAGCCGACGGGCATGCGCACGAAACTCGTTATCCCGTTGGACCAGATCAAATATCTGGCTCTTGATACGACGCAGACCACGCAAGAAGAGATCGAAGCGGCCATCGACGGGACGACCCCCTACGCGCTGGACGAACTGGTGATTGACAGCGAGCGGCGGGGCGGCCGCACCCACATTGCAGCCGTGGCCAAGGAAACGCTGGACGAGGCCGAGGCCTTTGCGCGCGCCCACCGCTTCAACCCGGTTTGTTTCGTGGCGATCCCCGAACCTTTCACATTCCAAAGCGAAGTTTTCTTTGGCCCGACCCGGATGATGACCGAAGTTCTGGGTGCCAATGGCGAGGTCACGCGCGATGTTCTGCCGATCATGATCGCGGGAACCCGGATCAAGTCGCGTCTGCTGATCTTTGACATTCCCGACGATGAATTGCCTGCGGCTGACGGGCACGATCTTGCGACCCTGCTTGGGCCCTCTGCTGCCGATGAAGCACCGGATGAGGGCACAAACGCGCAGGAGCCTGCACGCGCAGATGATCCGGAACCACAGGCAGCCGCACCTGAGGTGGATAGCGCGCCAGTAGAACCAGAACCAGCGACCACAGGCGAACAGCTTGTGTTTGCTGAGGTTGACGCCCCGGCGGAGACGGCACCCAAGGCCACAGATGGCGGCGAAGAAGAGGCGCAAGAGCCTGAAACTGCGCAGTTTGACGAGGTCGTCGAAGAACCGGCCGCCATCATCGCTGATGCCGTCGAACCGCAAGAGGCACCACAAACGCCCCCCGAACCAACGGAACCACAGCCAAAGGCCCTTCCCCCGAATAGTCCGGTTTTCACGATACCGGTCGATCCGATCATTGCAGAATACCATACGGCACGGCCGAAATATCAGCGCCGAGCAAAGCAGCGTGTTGTCGGCTCGCGCACTGCGGTCGCTCCTGCCGCGCCGCCGCACTACCCTGACGTTGAAAGCATCGCACCGGTCATCGTTGCACCAAAAGCGCCGGTGCGCAACGCCGCAAAACCGGCTCCGAACCGGGCCAAGCCCGTCATGGTCGGCACTGCGGTCGCGGCCAGCGCGGCTTTGGCTGGCTGGCTGTGGATGCAATCGGGGGAAGCTGATACTGTTCCGATCAACCCGGCATCCGAGGCCGCAATACCGGAACAACCGACAGATACCGCCGCGCAATTGTCCAATGTGCCACCGGACGTGCCAACCGAAGCACCGACCTTGGCACGTTCCAATCCCGCACCGCTGGCGGTGTCGCCCGGCCTGCCAATCTTTGAGGACTGGATCAGCTTTGCCGCCTACAGTGCCCCACCCGCTTTTATGCTGGCGGCACCAGATACGCCGCTCAGCGCGCCTACCGCAATGCCAGCCCCGCCACCGGAAGCGACTGTTGCAACGGTCGGCGCACCACTTCTGCGCGGGCGCGTACTTAGCCCTGATGAGGCGGAATTGATCTATCAGGCAACCGGCGTTTGGCAACGTGCGCCACGCATCCTTGCAGCGCCTGAAACGACCACAAAGGATGGTGTGGTCTGGCCCGAAGCGCTGCCGGCGCCGGGAAAGGTCGCGCAACCGATCACCCTTGAAAGCAAAGTGCTGGCACCCGAGCTTGATTTTCTGGCCCCGGCCGATCCGCCGCCACCAACCGCCCGCTTTGCCGTGGACGAACAGGGCAATATCGTGGCTACGCCCGAAGGGGCGGTGACACCCGAAGGGGCCATCGTTTTTGCGGGTCTGCCCGACCTGACCGTCAGGGCCCGTCCCGAACTGTCCAGTGAAACACTGGCGATGATGCAGGCCCTTGCCCCATCGCCCGATGGCGTAGAAATTATCGCCGGACCGCCGCCTGTTGTGCCGCCCGTACGGCCCAACGATCTGGCCGAAGCCAATGCAGACTTGGCACCCGGCGCGGTTGGCATTGCAGGTTTGCAAGGCACAGAGGATACAGCAGAAGCATTGCTTGCCCGGCCCACGGATGAGCCGCGCCCGACAGCACGGCCTGCCGGATTGGACACCAGCCTGCCGCCCGAAGCCTTGCCCAGTGATCCTGATATTGCGTCGGTCATTGCGGGGATCGCGACCGAAGAAACGGCATCGCCTTTCATCGATATCACCAGAAACGCCATCGCTGAATCGCGCAGACCACGCACGCGCCCGCAAAATTTCAGCCGCGTGGTGACAGCGGCCCTGCAACGGCAACGCGCCACGGCCGCGACCCCTGCCACACCCGCCACACCTGCCCCGCAGGCAGCTGCTGCCCCCAGATCGGCACCTGCCGCGTCCGCAGCCCCCCGCAATGGCGGCGCGGTCCCCGGCGGCGTAGCGCGTGCCGCGACGCAAGAGGATGCGATCCAGCTTGGCGATATCAATCTGATCGGGGTCTACGGACGCGCCAATGCACGGCGCGCGCTGGTCAGGCTGACAAACGGCCGCTACGTCCGGGTGGAAATCGGCAGTTCACTTGATGGCGGACAAGTGACCGCCATCGGTGACAAGGCTTTGAACTACGTCAAGCGCGGCAGGACCTATGCGATACAGGTGCCCGTCAACTGACCGCCCTATGATGCTTTGAGCACACCGCGCGCGACCTGATCTGCCTCAATGCTTTCGAACAGCGCCTTGAAGTTACCCTCGCCAAAGCCGTCATCGCCCTTGCGCTGAATGAACTCAAAAAAGATCGGTCCGATAACGGTCTTTGAAAAGATTTGCAGCAGGATACGGGTTTCACCGCCGTCCACCACACCTTCGCCATCGATCAGAATGCCGTGTTTCATCATACGGTCCAGCGGTTCTTCGTGGCCGACAACGCGGTCATGGCTCAGATCGTAATAGCTTTGCGGTGGTTTCGGCATGAACTTGATCCCACGGGCGGCAATTTCGTCTGTCGCCGCGTAAATGTCATGCGCACCCACGGCAATATGCTGAATTCCCTCGCCCTTGTACCGCTTGAGATATTCGACGATCTGCCCTGTCTCGCCACGGTCCTCGTTGATCGGGATACGGATACGCCCGCAGGGGGATGTCAGGGCACGCGACAGCAGGCCGGTAAACTTGCCTTCGATGTCGAAAAACCGGATTTCCCTGAAATTGAACAGGTCGCCATAGAACTTGAACCAGACGTCCATGTTGCCCTTGTGCACGTTGTGCGTCAGGTGATCGAGGTAGTGAAAACCGACACCGCCCGGATGCGCCTTGGATACCCAGTTGAATTCGGCGTTGTAGGGGTTGGTTTCGTAATATTGGTCGATGAAGTAGATCAGGCTGCCGCCGATGCCCACAATCGCAGGCACATCCATCATCTTGCCCGCGCCCTCATAGGGGGTCGCGCCCTTGCTGACCGCATGATCAAACGCATGTTGCGCATCGACAACGCGCCACCCCATGGACGGGGCGCAGGGGCCGTGCTCTGCCACGAAATTGCGGGCATGGCTGCCCGGTTCATTATTGATCACATAGGTGATGTCACCCTGCTGCCAAAGTTCAATGTCCTTGGTCTTGTGCGTGGCCGTGTGGGTGTAACCCATCTTGCCAAATAAATCGCGCAGCGTTTCGGGGTCTTCGTGCGCGAACTCAACAAATTCAAAACCGTCTGTCCCGGCAGGATTGTCGGCGGTGATTGTGGCTTTCGGTGCGTCGTGTGGAAATGGTCCCATTGCGCTATGCTCCTTTTCTTGCTTGCGGCATGATACCGCAAGTTGTTTGCGCATTCGCGGCAAAATGATAGGAGTATCGCAGAATATTTGCGCATTTGCCGCGCCATAAACTTATAAGCTGCGAGGTTTCCGCATGACACTAGATCCAACTGACCGTCGATTGCTCGCTGCCTTGCAGCGCGACTCGACCCTCACCGCGCAGGACCTGAGCGCGCAATTGAACATGTCTGCCTCTCAGGCGGGGCGGCGCAGGCAACGACTGGAGGCCGAAGGCTACATCGCGGGCTACCGCGCCTATCTGCATCCCGAAAAGATCGGATTGACGGTCGAGGCCTTTATTCAGGTGGTCATGGCCACCCATACCGAACAGAACGCGCAGGATTTCGTGCGGCTGACCAAGACACAGCCGCAGATCGTGGGGGCCTGGACGCTGACGGGCGATGCCGACTATCTGTTGCGCATCTACTGTGCCGATCTGACGGCGCTGAACAGAATGGTGCAGCAGGTCTTGTTGCCGCATCCGGCGGTGAGCCGCGTACAAAGTCAAATCGTGATGGAACGTATCAAACCCGACGCGCCACTGCCCGTTTAGGTCACAGATATTTTCACTCAATCTGCCTGTTTGTTGGGACCGACTTAAACTAGTTTTTCTTTGCAGGCGCCATTTCGCAATCATGCGTTGCGCAGGCTCTGGCGGCTTGTCTATACGTGATCTATGGAAAGCTTCCTGCTACAGGCCACGATCTATCTGGGTGCCGCGGTTATCGCGGTGCCACTGGCTGCGCGCCTTGGGCTTGGGTCGGTGCTGGGCTATCTGATGGCAGGCATCGTCATCGGACCTGTGACCGGTTTGGTTGGCACGGCTGAGACCCTCGACATCCAGCATTTTGCCGAATTCGGCGTCGTGATGATGCTGTTCCTGATCGGGCTGGAACTTGAGCCGCGCGCGCTTTGGAATATGCGCGACAGGCTGATCGGGCTGGGTGGCTTGCAGGTGACGGTCACGATGGTCGCCATCATGGCAGGGGCCATGCTGTTGGGATACGGCTGGGAGACGTCGCTTGCGATCGGGATGATATTTGCGTTATCTTCAACGGCCATCGTTCTGCAAACGCTGCAAGAAAAGGGTTTGATACAAACCAGTGGCGGCAGGTCAACCTTTTCCGTTCTGCTGACACAGGATATCGCCGTGATCCCGATGCTGGCGCTGCTGCCCTTGTTGGCAGTGCCCGAGCTTTTGACACTGAGCCCCGACGGGTCGATGAAACTGGTTGACCCCGATGATGCACATCACGGCACGCTTAGTCTGGTCGAAGGACTTCCGGGCTGGGGTGTAACCCTTGTCACGGTCGGCGCTGTTGCTGCTGTAATTCTGGCGGGTATTTTTCTGACCCGTCCGGTGTTCCGCTATATCCACCAAGCCCGCCTGCGCGAGATGTACACAGCACTTGCGCTGCTGATGGTGGTGTCGATTGCCGTGTTGATGGGCATGGTCGGCCTGTCCCCTGCCTTGGGGACGTTTCTGGCTGGCGTTGTGCTGGCCAACTCTGAATTCCGGCACGAACTGGAAAGCGATCTGGAACCGTTCAAGGGGCTTTTGCTTGGGTTGTTCTTCATCACTGTCGGGGCCGGGATCAACTTTACCCTGCTGTTTGAAAGACCGACGTATATTCTGAGCCTGACAATCGCAGTCATGGTAATCAAGGCCGTTATTCTGCTCAGCCTTGCGATCATCTTCAAAATCAAGGGCAAAGACAGGTGGCTGTTCACACTTGGTCTGGCACAGGCCGGTGAATTCGGCTTTGTGCTGATCTCCTTTTCATCGCAACAGGGTGTGCTCAGCGACGGTCTGTCGAACACCTTGCTGCTTGTGGTGGCCATGTCGATGCTGATCACACCGCTGTTATTCATCGTTTATGACAGGCTCAGCCAGCGGATGACCGAAGTGTCACACGTGGACCATGACAAGGTCGAAGAACAAGGCACCGTGATTATCGCAGGCATCGGGCGCTTTGGGCAGATCGTCAACCGGCTGGTGCAATCGGCGGGGTTTTCCACGGTCGTCATCGACAGCAACCTGACCACTGTACAAACGATGCGCAAATTCGGCTTTCGCGGTTACTTTGGTGACCCGACGCGCCCGGATGTGCTGAACGCAGCCGGGCTGGACGATGCCAAGGTTCTTGTGGTGGCGATTGACGACAAGGCCATGGCGCTCAAACTGGTCGCCTATGCCCGCAAGGCACGGCCCGATCTGCACATCATTGCACGCGCCCATGACCGGGTGCATGTCTATGAACTTTTTGCAGCCGGGGCCAATGACATCGTGCGCGAAATGTTTGACAGTTCGCTGCGCGCCGGACGCTATGTGCTCGAGAATCTGGGCCTGTCCGAGTTTGAAGCAAACGAGGCCGAACAGCTCTTTTATCAGCACGACAGATACACGCTGCGCGAACTGGCAGAGCTTTGGAAACCCGGCATGCCAGTGTCAGAAGTGCCAGAGTATGTCAAACGCGCCAATGAGTTGAACAACGATCTTGAGACAGCACTGACCGCACGGCAGCAAAGCAGCGAAAAGGACGCAAGCTAGGCGATCAGCCCTCGCTTACACCCGCTTGGGCAAAGGTCGACATGCCGGAATGACAGGCAACAGCACCGCGCAACACATTGATTGCCAGCGCAGCACCTGACCCTTCGCCCAAGCGCAGACCAAGCCGCAAGAGCGGCTCTTTGCCGAGCGCGTTCAGCAACTTTTCATGAGCCCCTTCGGCACTCAGATGACCGGCAATTGCATGATCTAGCGCGCCCGCCTGCATTTCGGCCAGAACCAAAGCCGCAGCGCTGCAAATGAACCCATCAAGGATCACCGGGATACGGTGATGCCGCGCCGCGGCCATCGCACCTGCCATCGCAGCAATCTCGCGCCCGCCCAGACACCGCAGAACGTCCAGCGGTGCGCGGCTGTCGTGCAGCGCAAGCCCCGCGCGGATTGCGTCAGTCTTGCGCGCCAACCCTGCATCATCCACGCCTGTCCCGCGCCCGGTCCAATCGGCGACGTCCCCGCCAAGCAGGGCTGCGGCGATAGCTGCCGCCGATGTTGTGTTGCCAATCCCCATTTCGCCCGTGATCAGCAGGTCACTGTCGGGGTCCACCGCATTCCAGCCAGTTTGCAGGGCGGCGATCACCTCTGCCTCGGTCATTGCGGGGGCTTGTGTGAAGTCCGCCGTCGGCACGTCCAGCGACAAGGCATGCACGTCCATTCTGGCCCCCGCAGCTTTGGACAGTTGATTGATCGCCGCACCGCCATGTTCAAAATTGGCGACCATCTGCATGGTCACTTCCGGCGGGAAAGCTGACACACCCTGCGCGCAAACGCCGTGGTTGCCCGCAAAAACAATCACCTGTGGCGCGGTGATGTGCGGCTGCGGTGTCCCGCGCCAGCCTGCGTACCAGATCGCGAGATCCTCCAGACGGCCCAATGCGCCTGGCGGTTTGGTCAATTGCCCGTTGCGGTCCTGTGCGGCGGCAACCGCTGCGGCATCCGGCACGGTGGACTGACCCAGCGTTTCGCGAAATTCTGAAAGTGTGGTGAAAGGTACGTGCATCAGGTCCTCATTGCATCAGGCTTGGCCACTGTCTAACAATCCCGGCGGGGATGAAAAGACCACAAAGGACCCGTTGATGACCAACCGCGACACGACGCCCATGATGACCGTCAGCGATGTCTTTGCAGCGTTGGGCCTGCTCAGCCGGTTGCCGGTCCCGGTGGACGGGGAAAAAGCCACAGCACGTGGTGCGGCAGCGGCTTGGGCCTATCCGCTGGCGGGGCTGGTGATCGGCTCTATCGTCGCATGTGTCGCAACCGCAGCCCTCTGGGCTGGGCTGGGGGCCCCCATTGCCGCAGCCCTCGCGCTTGCCACGAATGTCATCATCACCGGTGCCATGCACGAAGACGGGTTGGCCGATAGTGCCGATGGGCTTTGGGGCGGCTGGGAGCCTGCGCGCCGATTGGAGATCATGAAAGACAGCCATATCGGCGTCTACGGTGTGACGGCACTTGCGCTGTCGTTTCTGCTCCGCTGGCTTGCGCTCAGCATGTTGATCGGCAGCGGACTGCATTGGGCCGCCATCATCAGCGCCGCAATGCTGAGCAGGGCCAGCATGACAGAGCTTATGGCGATCCTGCCAAATGCCCGCGACACCGGGCTGAGCAAGTCTGTCGGGCGCCCCACGCACGCAGGGGCCACGGTCGCCGCAGTCATCGGTCTGGCCGCCAGCCTGTTGCTTTGGGGCCTGACAGGGCTGATTGTCGCTGTTGTTGCTCAAGTGGCGGCTTTGGTCTGTACCGCGATTGCCAAGGCGAAAATCGGCGGGCAAACCGGCGATACTCTGGGCGCGACCCAGCAGATCAGCGAAATTGCGGCGTTTCTGGCGATGGTCGTGTTGTTCAGCAGCTAAGGGCGGCGGCAAAGGATGCCCGCCCCTCATGTGGCCCGATGGGGCGGGTGGTCAGTGCGCCATCCACCAACCGTGTCGCCATGATCCGGCTCCAGTCGGCATTGGCCGTGATCATCTGTGGCCCCTGCCCACAATCACGGATGCCACCGGCAATGTCGCTTTCGCCAATGCGGTGGTTTGTCAGGCCAGACAGGTCCGCGACGGGTTGCAGCGCACCGTCGATGAACCGCCAGACACGGAGCGTCTTGGCCAGATGGGGGCGGTCTATATAAGCCACCTCGATTGCTCCGTCCCCGTCCAGATCAGCAGCACCGATCGGCGCCAACCACCGATTGGTGCGCCCGATAAACGGGGTGGCGGCCAGTGCAGCGGGTTGTCCATCCACCATCCCCAACACCAACAGGCGGGCACCAAGGTCGCGATGGCTTTGGATCAGCACCAGTTCCGGCGCGCCGTCGCCCGTGACATCCCACAGGCGGGGGGCAGTATCTTCGAACACCAGCGCGTCGGGCAATGTGATCGACCAACGCCCTTGCACGCCGATAATGTCGATCCCGCCCCATTCAATCGCATCGCCCAGAATACCGTGCGCATAGCGTGCCGTCGGGGTGGTGTATGTGGCAGAGGTGATCGTATCCGCCGCCACAGGCGCAGCCAGCAGGCAGCAAATGGCGGCGATACGAAAAATCAAATCTGCTTTTCTGGCATCTGCACGCGCAGACCGTCCAATGCGTCAGTGACTTTCAACTGACAGGTCAGACGCGACTTTGTTGCGTCCGGCTCGAACGCGAAATCAAGCATGTCTTCTTCCATTGCGTCCTTAGCTGGCAGCTTTTCGACCCATGCGTCATCCACGTAGACATGGCATGTCGAACAGGCACAAGCGCCACCGCAGTCCGCCTCGATGCCGGGAATGCCATTGTCGCGGGCCCCTTCCATCACGGTCAACCCGTTGGCGACGTCAACAACATGCTCTTTTCCGCCAAATTCAACGTAGGTAATCTTTGCCATCTGAGATCGTTCCCCTGAAAGTCTGATGCATTTGGTCGTTTCTAGGACAGGGCAGCGCGCCCTACCAGTAGAAAATACGCTAAATCCCGCAGGTTCCCTTTGAACTCTCACGCACCGGACGGTAGCCTGCATGACGATGGGCCGAACGGGCCCGCAGATCAGGGAGAAGAACATGAATTATCTATCCAAGGCGGTCCTTGCGGCAAGCCTGACAGTTGCACCGATGGCCCACGCAGAAGAGGCGTCATATATTCTGGCAACCGCATCCACCGGGGGGACATATTACCCGGTTGGCGTCGCGCTTTCGACATTGATCAAGGTCAAGCTGGAGCCATCGGAAAAAATCGGGATGTCGGCGATCAGCTCGGCCGGGTCCGGTGAAAACGTCCGCCTGCTGCGCGAAGGCGAAGCGCAATTCGGCATTCTGCAAGGCCTTTACGGCTACTACGCGGCCACTGGCACAGGACCGGTCAGCGAAAAGCAGGACAACCTGCGGTCCGTCACAATGCTTTGGCAGAACGTGGAGCAGTTCGTTGTCAGCGCAGATGCCGCAACAACCGGCACGATCGAAGATATGGTTGCTCTCAAGGGCGAAGGCATGGCGCTTGGCCGTCAGAACTCTGGCACCATCGGGTCAAACAGCACGATTCTGTCGGGCTTTGGCATTGATATCGAAACCGATTATGACTTGGTCTTTGCCGGTTATGGCCCATCCGCCGAAGCCCTGCAAAACGGTCAGGTCAAAGGTATAAGCACACCTGCGGGTGTCCCGACAGGCGCGATCAGCCAGTTGATGGCCTCTGCCGGTGACAGTGTGAAGATGCTGAATTTCACCGAAGAACAGGTTGCCATGGCCGATGGTGGTCGCGGACTGTGGACCCCCTACAATATTCCCGCAGGCACCTACCCCGGCCAGACCGAAGATGTGAACACCATCGCGCAGCCCAATTTTCTGGCAACAGATGCGAGCCTGCCCGAAGAAAACGTCTATATGATCACCAAGACGATCTATGAAAACCTGCCGTTCCTTCAGGCCATTCACCCTGCGACGAAAGTCATGGCGATCGAGGCCGCAATTGCCGGCCTGCCTGTGCCCCTGCACCCCGGTGCCGCGCGTTATTATCAGGAAGTCGGGATTGATATCCCCGAGCGTCTGATCGCACAATAAACCACTGACGGCCCGCCGCACAGGCGGGCCGTTTTCGGATGACGGGGGAGATAGCAATGTCAGAAGAAAAACCGGCCGAAGGACTGGTCCAGCGCGTATTTTCCGGCTGGCCAAATCAGGCGCTGACATTGCTCTGTCTGCTGATCGCATTGGGCCATATCTATGTGGCGTTTGATCCGATCATCTCTGAACTGCAACGCAACGCATACCACTTTGCAGGGTTCGCCTTTCTGGCCGCTGTCTTGCACCCGATGATCCGCGGCACGGCGCGCAGTGGGGCGATGCTGGCCGTTGACCTGACGCTGGGGTGTCTGGTTGCAGCCTCTGCCATCTATCTGCCTTTTGCCGAACAAGGGATTTATGACCGCGACGTCAAGCTGAACGGGCTGGACTGGATGGCCGCAATCCTGTGTGTGGTAGGTGCCATCGAACTGACCCGCAGGCTGACCGGATGGGTCATTCCACTGCTTATCATCATCGCCATCAGCTATGTCGGGCTGTGGGGGAAATTTATCAGCGGGGTCTTTTCATTCCCCGGACTGTCATGGGAATCAATCGCCTTTCGGTCGATCTATGGCGATGACGCGATGTTTGGCACCATTGCACGCATTTCCTCGACCTATGTGTTCTTGTTCATCATTTTCGGGGCTTTCCTTTTACGCTCGGGCGCGGGTGACTTTGTGATCAACCTTGCCCGCGCTGTCGCCGGGCGCATGGTCGGCGGGCCAGGCATTGTGGCTGTCATCGCCTCTGGTTTGACAGGTACGATTTCAGGGTCCGCTGTCGCCAATACTGCATCAACCGGTGTCATCACGATCCCCCTGATGAAAAGGGCAGGATTTCCGCCCAGGTTCGCAGGCGGGGTCGAGGCCGCGTCGTCAACCGGTGGGCAACTGATGCCCCCGATCATGGGCGCGGGGGCGTTCGTGATGGCAAGCTTTACCCAGATCCCGTACGAAACCATCGTGGCCGTCGCCGCCCTGCCCGCCTTGCTTTACTTTCTTTCCGTTGCATTTTTCGTCCGGATCGAAGCCCGCCGTCTGGGCCTGCCCCCAATGGACAGTGATGGCGAAACGCTGGGCTCTGCCTTTGCCAAGGGGGGCGCAAGTTTTGTCATCCCGATCGGCGGATTAATCGGCATGTTGGTCGCGGGCTTCACCCCCGCCTATGCCGCTGTTTTCGGGATCATTGCCGTGATCGCGTCAAGCTGGCTGACCCGCAACCCCATGGGGCCCCGCGCCGTGCTCGAGGCTTTGGTGATGGGCACCAAGGGCATGATCATGACGGCGGTGCTGCTGTGCGCAGTGGGGCTTGTGGTCAACGTGATTGCAACAGCCGGGATCGGCAACACCTTCAGCCTGATGATCGCCGAATGGGCGGGCGGCAACCTGTTGGTTGCCATCACCCTGATTGCACTTGCCAGTCTGGTGTTGGGCATGGGGCTGCCAGTCACGGCGGCCTACATCGTTCTTGCGACCCTTTCGGCACCAGCCCTTGCAGGCATGATTCAGGATCGTTTTGTCATCGACGCGCTCGCATCGGGCACAATCGGAGAGGCTGGCAAGGCAATCCTGATGTTCGGGGTGCCTGATCCGTCGATCCTGGCGGGGCCCATCACACCAGAGGATGCCGCGGCGATCATCAAGTCACTGCCTTTGGAAGTCGCAGCCCCCTTGCGCGACCTCACCGTGCCATCAGAGGTTGCCGTGGCCGCCGTGCTGTCCGCCCATATGATCATTTTCTGGCTATCACAGGATAGCAACGTCACACCGCCCGTGGCGCTTGCGGCCTTTACGGCGGCCGCGATTGCCAAGGCCCCGGCGATGGCCACAGGTTTTGCCAGCTGGAAGCTGGCCAAGGGGCTTTATATCGTGCCCTTGATGATGGCCTACACCCCCTTTCTGTCAGGTGACTGGGGGGTGATGCTTGTGATCTTTGCGTTTGGGGTCGTCGGCATCTACGCGCTCGCGGGTGCGTTGCAAGGCTGCATGGAAAGCCCGGTTGGATGGTTGACCCGCATCGTGCTGGGCGTTGCCGGTGCAGCCTGCATCTGGCCGACAAGCCTGCCCGTCCACGCAATTGCCGCTGCAATCGTCATAGGTTTGCTGGTCTGGAACCGCCAGCAGATGCCAGAAAGTGCTGCGCAAAATGCATGAGGGAAGCTGTCTTTGCGGCGCGGTCACCTTTACGGTCACGGGGAACCTGCCACAGCCGAACGCCTGCCATTGCACCAACTGCCGGAAACACTCCGGCCATTATGAAGCCTCGGTCGATGTGCCGCGCGATAGATTGCAGGTGTCGGGCATGGGCCATGTCAAATGGTATCAGTCGTCTGAAAAGGTCAGGCGCGGGTTTTGTGACACCTGCGGATCAACCTTGTTCTGGGACCCTGTGTTTCATGACTGGACCGCAATCGCGATGGGGGCGTTCGATACGCCCACGCAGACGACTCTGAAGATGCATATCTTTGTGTCTGAAAAGGGCGACTATTACGACATCGCCGACGGGTTGCCACAAAATCAAACCTAGGGCCTTTTCCTGCGTTCATGAAAAATGAACCCAAGGAAGTTCAACAGCACCTGTGCTGCCAGAATGGCCGTGCTGCCTGTCTGGTCGTAGTCCGGGGCAACCTCGACCAGATCAACGCCCACCACCTCGTGCCGCTTTGACAGGGCCTGTAGCATTTCAAGCACGTCGTAATACAAAAAGCCCCCGTGGCTGGGTGTTCCCGTCCCCGGCGCGATGGACGGGCAAAACCCGTCAATGTCCAGCGTCACATAGACTTTGACCCCTTCGGGTATCCGGTTGATGACCTCTTGCGGGCCCAATTTGTGCGCCTGCCGGACCGACAGGATATCCGACCCCATGGCCCGCGCGGCATCATAGCCTTCCTTGGCGGTCGAGGACACATTGCGGATACCCACCTGCGTCAGTCCGGTGACATAGGGTTTTTCTGCCGCCCTGCGCATCGGGTTGCCGTGTCCGAAACGGACCCCGTGCCGTTCATCGACAAAATCAAGATGGGCATCGATTTGCAGAATGTGAATGTCATCGCGCCCCGCGAACGCATCGATGCAAGGAATATTGACCGAGTGATCACCCCCGATCACCACAGGCAAGGCACCGGCATCAAGAATAGCGTTGACCCCTGTCTTGATGTTGGCATGGCTTTGGATTGTGTCGGTATGCACGATATCGGCATCACCCAGATCAACAATGCGCACGTCTGCGCCCAGATAGGTGCAGTCATCCTCGTGATCATAGGCTCCCGCATGACCAAAGCTGAACAATGTTGACGCTTCGCGCACGGCACGCGGCCCGAAACGTGCGCCTGGCCGAAACTGGGTGCCAAAATCGAAAGGGGCGCCCAACACCGCAACATCGGCATCAATCGCCGTCCAGTCTGCCACAAGGGGCCGTTTGCCAAAGGTTGCGATGCCGACAAACGGCAGGTTCAGCCGTCCAGATGCGTAGCCGTGATTTGACAAAGATGTTCACTCCCGATGCGATGCGATGCGCCTAGCCAGAGCTTATCGGGCATTGGCGGCGGAACAAGTCAAAGTCAGCTGCGCGCACAAAAAAGGGCGGGCACCTTGCCGGTGCCCGCCCGAATTTCAAATACTGTGGTTGCTTTACTCTTCCAGAACCAGCGCCACAAAGCGTGGATCACCACCGCGACGCACCAGCATCAGGATCGACTTGCGGCCCGCCTCTGTTGCCGCCTCGATGCGTGCATTCAAATCAGCGATTGTCGCGACAGTTTGCTGGCCCGCCTCGGTAATCACGTCACCTTCAAGCAAGCCCTTCGACGCGGCTTCTGAATCCGGGTCAATGCCTGTGATGACAAGCCCGGCTTCAAGGTCAAGTGAATATTGCTCTGCCAGCTCGGGTGTGATCTCGGCCACTGAAAGCCCCAGAACTTCGCCTTGGGTCGGGTCGCTCTCCTGCTCTGTCGAGGCAGGGAACGCCACAGCCTCGGAGGTTTCACGACGGCCCAGCACCACTGTCAATGACTCTGTGCCGCCATTGCGCAGGACATTCACAGGGACTTCCTTGCCGACCGGTGAGTTCCCGACGATGCGCACAAGTTCACGGGTATCTTCGATTTCGACGCCGTCAAAGTTCAAAATGACGTCACCCGACAACATGCCAGCGTCTTCAGCCGGACCAGCGGGCACGTCAGTGACCATCGCACCGCGCGCCATGTCCAGACCTTCGATGGCGTCAACCATATCGGGGGTCACATCCTGGATGCGTACACCCAGCCACCCCCGGCGTGTTTCACCGTACTCTTTGAGTTGGTCAACAACGTTGGTCACAACCGACGCCGACATGGCAAAGCCAATCCCGATAGAGCCACCATTTGGCGACAGGATCGCCGTGTTCACGCCAATGACGTCACCGTCCATGTTGAACAGCGGCCCGCCAGAGTTACCACGGTTAATGGCGGCATCTGTCTGGATATAATCATCATAGGTGCCCGAGAGCGCGCGGTTGCGGGCGGATACGATCCCAGCGGAGACCGAGAACCCTTGGCCCAGCGGGTTACCCATCGCCATCACCCAGTCGCCCACGCGTGACCCGTCACCGTTGCTGTCACCAAATTCGACAAATGGCAAATCTTCCAGATCAACCTTGAGCAGGGCAATGTCGGTGTTGGGGTCAGTGCCGACCAGTTCGGCAGGCACCCCGTCTTCACCACCGGGAAAGAATTCGATCAGGATTTCATCAGCACCTTCGATCACGTGATTGTTGGTCACAATGAACCCATCCGCGGAAATGACGAAACCGGAACCCAGCGCAGACGACCGGCGCGCGCCATCGCCGGGGCCACGATCAAGATCGTTGAAGAAGTCTTCGAACGGGGATCCATCAGGCACCATACCTTGGGGCCCTGTGCGCCCTGCCACAACTGTGCTGGTCGTGATATTCACCACTGAAGGACTTACTTTTTCAGCCAGTTCGGCAAATGTGGATGGCCGGGATTGCGCAGCCGATGGCACGGCTTGTACAAATACCAGCGCGAAAACCATGGCGAGCATGGCAAGAAATGCAAACCCCAGGCGCCGTACCTGCCCTTGGTCTTGCTGAATTGCGATTGCCTTCAATGTCACGAGCAGTCTCCTTACTAACTGTTCCGCATGCCTGATGGCAGCGACGTTCTCTCATTAATGTCTATGTAGGGCACATATTGTGCAACGCAAATCTGGGTATCAGAAACTCAACTGGATGTGATGAAGCACCAGCAGTCTTAACAAAGCTTCAATTATACCGAATTCTATTCAACTTTGTTCAAAACCCACACCGACTGCGCCAACGACAAAGGGCCAGCACAATGGCCGGCCCTTTCGCATTCCATATACAATCAGATTACTCTGATGCGCTCGCACCCTGATCGGACTTGAGATAGTTGAAAAACTCATTGTCCGGCGACAGGACCATCGTTGAATTGCCCGGGCGCAACGACCGTTCATAGGCTGTCATTGACCGGTAGAATTCAAAGAACTCCGGATCCGCCCCAAATGCGCTGGCAAAGATGTTGTTGCGGCGCGCGTCTGCCTCACCCTGAATGATCTGGCTTTGACGCTCTGCGTCGGAAACCAGCTCGATCACGGTCCGGTCGGCACCGGCGCGAATACGCTGTGCGGCTTCTTCACCACGGGCCTTCTCGTCGGCGGCTTCGCGGTCACGTTCCGCCTTCATCCGCTCGTAGGTCGCGTTGAGGTTTTCAATCGGCAAATCGGTCCGCTTCAGACGCACGTCAATCACCTGCAAACCAAGCGCCTGCGCTTCGGCAATCGCTGAATTCCTGATCCGCAGCATCAGCGCGGCCCGGTCCACAGAGAGGATATCGTTCGAGGTCACAGAACCCAGAACTTCGCGTGTTTCCGCCCGCAGGATCGAATCGAGCCGCCGCGCGGCGGCCTCTTCGCCACCGGCACCAACGGCGCGGCGGAACTGTTCAACATTGGCGATCCGGTAACGCGCAAAGGCATCAACGACTAGACGACGATCATCGGACGGCGTGACCTCAAGCGGTTCTAGATCGCGGCTCAGGATACGGTCATCATAGCGGACAACTTCTTGGATCAAGGGCAGTTTGAACCCAAGGCCCGGCGTTTCCTTGACCTGTTTGATCTGACCAAACTGCAGTACAAGCGCCTTTTCGCGTTCATCGACAATGAACACGGACGACATGATGCCGACGACAATCACCGCCAGAATGGGAAGAAGAAAAGCTGACTTTTTCATTAGTTGGACTCCCCTGTTGTGTTGCGGCGCAGTTCGTTCAACGGCAGGTAGGGCACGACACCCTGTGCGCCGTCCTGACCTTCGTCAAGCAAGATGATGTCAACACCACCCAGCACACGTTCCATCGTTTCCAGATACAGACGCTTGCGGGTCACTTCCGGCGCGTTCTGGTATTCGGCCAAAACGGCAGAGAAACGGCTGGCTTCACCTTCGGCCTGGTTGACGACTTGCGCGCGATAGGCTTCGGCCTCTTCCAAAATCTGGGCGGCATTACCGCGGGCTTCGGCGACAACACGGTTGGCATAGGCGTCAGCCACGTTTTGCACCCGGTCACGTTCCTGTTCGGCATCCTGCACAAGGCGGAAGCTGTCGATAACGGGATCAGGCGGGTCGGCCTTGTCAAAGTTCACACGAATGATGTTCACGCCGCTGTCGTAGCTATCCAATGTCGTCTGGATCAATTCGCGCAATGTGTCGGCAATGACGCCACGATCACGGTTCAGAATCGGTGCCAGTTCGGATTGCGAAATGATTTCGCGCATCGCCGATTCAGCCACCGCCTCGATTGTTTGTGGGGGGTTGGACAGGTTGAACAAATACTGCTGCGGATCGGTGATGTTCCAGACAACCTGAAAATCAATATCGACGATATTCTCGTCACCGGTCAGCATCAGGCCTGCTTCTGACCCTGCGCGGCTGGTGCCGATGTCAATGTTGCGTTCCGACGTGACCGCGATAACTTCGCGGGTAACAATAGGCCAAGGTGCAAAGTTAAGACCCGGACCACCGGTTTGGCTGTAACGGCCCAGCATCAGTTCAACCGACTGTTCTTCGGGCTTGACGGTGTAGAAAGACGCAAACAGCCACGCACCAATCGCCACAAGCAGCGCAAGTCCGATTGTGCCGCGTGTCAGCTGCGGGCCACCGCCGCCGCGAGCGCCGCCACGATTGCCGCCGCCGTCACCGCCACCGCCCATCAGGACGCGCAGTTGTTCGCGGCCTTTGTTTACCAGATCGTCGATCTCGGGAATATTCGGGCCATCGTTGCCGGGCCTGCGTCCGCCGTTCGGGCGGTTATCGTCACCGCCACCTGAACCTTTGTTTCCGCCGCCGCCCCAAGGGCCCCCGTTGTTACCTGCCATCGCGTTTATACACTTCCTTTATTCAAAGGTCCTTCGGTTGGACCGACAGTCCTCATGTGGCGCTTTCTGAAATCAATTCAAGCAGTCCGCACAGGATCCTTCATTGTGACCAATTCTTCTGCCATTGTCGGGTGAACTGCAACAGTCCGGTCAAAATCTTCCTTTGTTGCACCCATTTTGACGGCAATGCCCGCAAGCTGGATCATCTCACCCGCGTGATCTGCGACAATATGACAGCCCAACACCTTGCGGGTCGCCTGTGACACGACAAGTTTCATCATGACCCTGTCAGTGCGTCCGGCAAACGCGTGGTTCATCGGTTTGAAAGACGTGCAGTAAATCTCGACCGGTTCAAGATCACGCGCGGCCTCTTCCGACAGGCCAATGGTGCCCATCTCGGGTTGTGTGAAAATGGCCGAGGGGATCAGTTCATGGTCAACCTTGGTTGGATTGCCCTTAAAGACGGTTTCGACAAATGCCATCCCCTCGCGGATCGCCACCGGCGTCAGTTGTACCCGGTCGGTGACATCGCCCACCGCGTAGATCGACGGAACAGCCGTCTGGCTGTAATCATCAACGATGATTTCACCATTGCGGCCAAGGGTCACCCCTGCATCTTCAAGCCCCATGTTTTCAGTGTTGGGCTTGCGCCCTGTGGCGAACATGACCTGATCATAAGTCGCCTCGGTGCCATTGGATGCCTTGACCCAGATACCGCCGTCGCACGTGTCCATCTCAAGGATATTGGTACCAAGGTGCAGGTTCACACCCTTTTCGATCATGCCTTCGGCAACCAGACCGCGCGCCTCATCATCAAAGCCGCGCAGGATTTGCGCGCCGCGGTAGAATTGCGTGGTCGCGACTCCCAGCCCGTTCATGATGCCTGCGAATTCAGAGGCGATATAGCCCCCACCCACGATCAGGATGGACTTTGGCAGTTCATCAAGCAGGAACACTTCGTTAGAGGTAATCGCATGTTCCGCGCCTTTGATATCGGGCAGAACAGGACGGCCCCCCGTGGCGATCAGGATATGTTTGGCACTGACTTCTTCACCGGTGCTGAGCAAAACAGTATGCGGATCTTTCAGGCTGGCCCGGGCATCAAAAATCGTAACGTCAGAGTTGCCCAGCAACTTGCGATAGACAGCTTCAAGCCGGTCAAGTTCGGCATGCAGCTTGGGACGGAACTGGCCCCAGTCAAAATCCCCGGCAGTGACATCCCAGCCATATGCGCTGGCGTCCTGCATCATTTCCGCATAGCCCGACGCAAAGACCATCAGCTTTTTGGGCACACAGCCGCGAATGACGCAGGTACCACCCATGCGAAATTCTTCGGCCAGGGCGACCTTGGCGCCGGCGGCCGCAGCAACGCGCGCAGCGCGCACCCCGCCAGACCCGCCACCGATGACAAAAAGGTCGTAATCAAACGCCATGAAACTGCTCCGTTCTTGCTTAAGGCCTCTGTCGGCTCAGTCCTTGATATCCGCGAAAAGGTTTTCGTTTTCCAGTATGTTGAACTGCACAACTTCGTGTTGGTCAGCGGCCAGATCACGCACCGTCACGCGGCCGTCAGCAAACCCGACAATAACCACGTCGCAGGTGTCGATGAACAACCCGTTGTCGACGACACCCGGTATCTGGTTCAGGATCAGGCTCAGTTCGCGCGGGTTCCCGATCCGCTTGAGATGCAGATCAAGGATGAAGTTGCCCTCGTCCGAGACAAAAGGCGCATCCGCCACATGCCGTTGCGTCACCTCACGGCCCATCACATCCATGCCATTCAGCGTTTCTTCGATTAGTGCCTTGGTGGTGTGCATGCCAAAGGGAATAACCTCGACCGGCAGGGGAAATGCACCAAGCGATTCCACCTTTTTTGAGGCATCGGCGATCACGATCATGCGGTCACTGGCGGTTGCGACGATCTTTTCCTGCAAATGTGCGCCGCCACCGCCTTTGATCAGGTTGAGGTCGTCGTCATACTCGTCAGTGCCATCAATTGTCACATCCAGCCATTTGGCTTCGTCCAGCGTAATGACATCGATGCCTACGTCGCGGGCCAGTTTTGCGGTGCGGCTGGATGTCGGCACACCTTTGATTTTCAGTCCATGATCGCGGACCAGCTCGCCCAGACATTGCACCATCCACGCGGCGGTTGACCCCGTCCCCAAGCCGACCTTCATGCCTGATTTGACGTACTCGGTGGCTTGCTTTGCGGCTACAAACTTTGCCTTATCGATCGGTGACAATGCGTTCGTCATCGGGGAACTCCAGAATTACTTGCCGCCTTATAGGCAAAATGCCCATGGGGTGCGAGACCTCAAATCATGCGGGGCGAGGTGTCACAATAGCTGACAATCGGTCGCATTTGACCACAGGTACTGCCACCGATCCTATAATGTGCGCCCATGTCTGACCCGCTTTGCCTTCACTATGCCCCTGATAATGCGTCACTTTGCGTAAGGTTGGCGCTTGAGGAAATTGGCGTGCCTTATCAAGAGGCTCTGGTTGACAGACGCACCCAGACCCAGCGCTCTGCCGCGTTTCTGGCAATGAACCCCAACGGGCTGATTCCTGTGCTGGAAACACCCCATGGGCCCATGTACGAAACGGGGGCGATTCTCTTGTGGCTTGCCGACCGGCACCGCACACTTTTGCCCGAGATTGACGACCCACAACGCGGCGCGGCGCTCCAGTGGCTTTTCTGGCTGTCCAACACCCTGCACCCGACTTTGCGGATGTTGTTCTATCCCCGGCAATTTGGCGCCGCGCGCGACTTGACGCAAACCCGCCTGACCACGCAGCTCGACCTGCTTGCAGCCGCCAGCACTGCACCGTGGCTTGATGCCAGCGCACCAAGCGCCCAAGCCTGTTATCTTGCGCCCATGCTGCGCTGGCCTGCGCTTTATGGCGGTGACACCGACTGGTTTGATCTGGGGCGTTGGCCGCGGTTGGAAGCATTTGCACGCCGGTGCGAAAAACGCCCTGCCGCAGTTCGCGCCGCCAAGGCCGAAGGGCTGGGTCCTACCCCGTTTTCTGCACCACACCCTTGCAACCCACCATTCGGAAGCGCAACTTAAGCCATGTTTCTTTCTGTCTTCGATATGTTCAAGGTGGGGGTCGGCCCCTCATCGTCGCACACCATCGGCCCGATGGTGGCGGCTGCCCGGTTCCTTGAGCATCTGCGGGCCCAGCCCTTTGCTGTGGCCGGTCTGCGCGCGTCGCTGCATGGCAGCCTTGCCTTTACAGGCATCGGTCACGCGACCGACCGCGCGGTCATCCTTGGGCTGGCGGGATTCCGGGCCGAAGATTACGATGCCGAAAAGGCCGAAGCCGAACTGACCCGCATCAGAGAAGAACACACAGTGTCGCCCGACGGGCTTGGCACATTGAAGTTCTACCCCAAAGATGATCTGCGCTTTGACTACGGGCCCGCCCTGCCCGGCCACGCCAACGGCATGATCTTGCAAGGCACCGATGCCCAGGGCGATGTGATCACCCAAGTCATCTACTATTCCGTCGGCGGCGGCTTTGTCCTGACCGAGGCGGAACTGAAAGCCGGTAAAGACACCGACAACGGCCCCCCTGTCCCCTATCCGTTCCACACCGCAACCGAGATGCTTGAGATGGCGATGACATCGGGCAAGACCATTGCAGACATGAAGCGGGCCAATGAGCTGTCGCGCAAATCGGGGGCGCAGCTTGATGCGGGGTTGGACCGGATCTGGCAGGTGATGAATGCCTGCATTGACCGTGGCCTTACCACGGACGGCATCCTGCCCGGCGGTCTGAACGTGCGCCGCCGCGCCAAGGGTATCCATGATGCGCTGATAGCCGAACGGGGCATGAACCTGACCGCGCCGCACACGATCAACGACTACATGTCCACCTATGCGATGGCCGTGAACGAAGAAAACGCCGCCGGTGGTCAGGTGGTGACAGCCCCCACCAACGGGGCCGCCGGTGTGGTGCCCGCCACAATCCGCTATTGGCTCGATCATGTGCCGGGGGCGGCCCCGTCGCGCGTACCGGAATTTCTGCTGACCGCTGCGGCCATTGGTGGGCTGATCAAATTCAACGCTTCGATATCCGGAGCCGAATGTGGCTGTCAGGCGGAAGTGGGCAGTGCCTCTGCCATGGCTGCGGCCGGGTTGGCAGCCGTGTTGGGCGGCACGCCTGAACAGATAGAAAACGCAGCCGAAATCGCGCTGGAGCATCACTTGGGCATGACCTGCGATCCCGTCAAAGGGCTGGTGCAGGTGCCGTGCATCGAACGCAACGGGTTGGGCGCGATCAAGGCAGTGTCCGCCGCATCGCTTGCCATGCGCGGCGACGGGAACCATCTGGTGTCGCTTGATGTGGCGATCGAAACGATGCGCCAGACCGGTGCGGATATGAGCGAGAAGTACAAGGAAACAGCTTTGGGTGGTTTGGCGGTGAATGTGCCGAATTGTTAGTGCACCGCCCGACACTTCCGCCACACATCGCAACTGTTCGCCCGCCCGGTCGTCAGACCGGGCAGCCCCCAACCCTCCGCACGGGAGGGGCATCACCCCCACCCAGGGACGGGGACTGTTCCCCGTCAAAGCGTTTCGCCTCTAGCCTGAGGCATCAGATAAAGGCGAAACGCTGTAGGTCAGGGAAAGTTGCAGGTTATTTCAACGCGTTCATGAACAACATTGCGGTTGTCAGCACCCGCAAAGCCTTGTGCTTGGTCTACACAGCCGGCATTTCCGCCCTGTCCATCATCGGCTCGCATACCTTCTCCATCGTGTTGATGCTGACGGGCGGCCAGCGGATCAGGCCCGGCATCCCCTCGCGGCGCGCGAAGAAATCCAGCATCACGATCTGGCTGCATTGCATGACCGAGCGGGGATGGCCGTGGGCGTCCTTTTCTTCCAGTTCCATGATGCAGAAGGTCGATTTCATGTCCGACGTATTCAGCTGACGGACATTGAACAGAATGTTGGAGATCCGCGCATCCTGCACGCTCGCATCCACTTCAAGCACGGTTGTACGCACCACCGTCCCCGGCACAGCACCCTTGAGCAGATCATTGGGCGTGACCGGATTGAAGCCGGGAAAGGCCGGATGTTGACAGTGCCCTCGAACGGGTCGTCTTTGAACGCCTTGTAGGGGCTCAGGTAAAATCCGTTGAGATCGGTGCGGCACCAATCGGCAGACCGCTGATATCGGGAATTGTGGGCGGGCGCTCAATTGCGCGGCTTGTCCCATGGCAAGGGCGGCACCGCCGTGCGGGATCGTGCCAAGACGCGCGGGGAATTTTCAAATATACGGCCGGAATTTGAAGTAATGCCCCAAGCCGCAGCGCATTGTATTACCTATCACAACAATTTCCCCCCAGGTGGTGCAAGGTGGAATTGTCCCGCCCCGCACAAATCGCTAGGCATAGCAAATGAACCAAGACAAACCCTTTGTGGGCATTATCTTCATGCTCGCTTTTTGTGTGCTGGCCCCGCTGGGCGACAGCATCGCCAAGCTGTTGGGTGGGACTGTTGCGCTGGGTGTGCTTGTCTTGATCCGTTTCGCGATACAGGCCGCTATTCTGGTGCCACTTGTGGCCCTGTCAGGTGACGGGTTTCGGCTGCCCCGCGGGACATTGCTCTGGACGCTGATCCGCACATGCCTGCATATCATCGGAATCGGCATGATGTTCAGCGCGCTGAAGTTCCTGCCGCTGGCCGATGCGCTGGCGATTGCCTTTGTGATGCCCTTCATCATGCTGCTGCTTGGCCATTTCGTGATGGGCGAAGAGGTCGGACGCCAACGGATGCTGGCCTGTCTTGTGGGTTTTATCGGCACACTGCTGGTGATCCAGCCAAACTTTGTTGAAGTCGGCTATCCCGCACTGCTGCCTTTGGGTGTGGCGGTAGTCTTTGCGCTATTCATGATGGTCACGCGGCAGGTTGCGCGCAGGATTGACCCGATCAAGCTTCAGGCGATCAGCGGGCTACAGGCCACGGCAGTGCTGTTGCCGCTGATCTTGCTGATCCCTGAACAGGCGTCGTTCGATCTGTCTGGCAAGACTGTCGGTCTGCTTGCGCTGCTTGGTGTGATCGGCACGCTTGCGCATCTCTTCATGACATGGAGCCTGCGTTTCGCCCCCGCATCGACCCTCGCGCCGATGCAATATCTTGAAATCCCGTTCGGCACGGCGATTGGCTGGCTGATCTTTTCCGACCTGCCCAATGATCTAGCCGCTGTCGGAATCTGTATCACCGTTGCTGCCGGGCTTTATATCATTGTGCGGGAACGACGGCTTTCAAGACGGCCCCAAGTTGCGTCGGTGGCAGAGTAATCACCAGTGGCCCCTTCGCCGATATTTCCACCAGCGGGTCCTTGACCTGATTTGACGAACTGACCATGCCCGTTGGATGCATGCGCGCCGCCGTGATCGGCCATGTCAGGCCGCGCGCCGTGACGGTCACGTCATCGAGTGGCATCAGCCCGATACGCGTGCCCGCAGGCAACGCCAGCGACACGCCCTCTGGCGGAGTCAGAAAACTGATATCAGCCTCGTCAAGCAGTAAGATCCGGCGCGTGCGATTGCGGCCCAACACGTTGAGAACGCTCAGCAGATGGTCCAGCCGCCCCCCCGTGAACCCCATCGCCAGCACCGCCGCGGCAGAGACTCGTGCAATCGCCTTTTCGAAATCCGTGGTATCCTGCTCTGAAATGTGGCAGAGAATTTCCGAAAATGTGGCACGGGCCTGCTGCGACAGACTGTCCATGTCACCCACCACCGCCGCAGGCCGAAGGCCCGCCCTCAGACAATGATCCGCGCCGCCATCAACGGCTATATAGTTGTCAAAGAATGATAAAACCGACTTCATCTGTTCGGGATTCACGGCCGCTCCACCGATCAGGCCGACTATCCCGTTACTTGAAACAATCATGGCCACTTCCCGCTCACTTTGTACAATCCACAAACATTCCCTAAAACGGTCACAATATTATCCCTAATGTACCGTCAAACTGTTCTTCATGAAGTTCAAGTATCTGTCCAGAAGACGGCGGGCAGTTAACTAAAGAAAGTGGATAAAATGGGCGAGAGCAACAAAATCCTAAGCGTCACCTACGGAACTTTTTCGTGCCGGCTGGAGGGTTTCGATGACTCGGTCGAGACGATGAAAACCGTGGTGTCCTACTTCCATGAACTGGCGGGGCATGACCGATTCATGGACATGGACCCGCAGGCCCCTGACCTTGACGAATTGGCGGAAATGACCGTCGAGGAAAGCGGGATGGCCGTGACTGCCAAAGATGTGGCGGGCCATGTTTCCCTGCGCGTCCAGCGCCCCGAAGCCGAAACAGCGGAAGAGGCCGAGCGCCCGAGCCTGCGCATCCGTCACCCCGATCTGGCAGAGCAGGAAGAGCCCGACGCAGCCCAAGCAGACGCCACGGCAGAGGATGCGCATGACGTCGAGGATGATCGGTCCGATCTGGACGGTTTTGACGATGTTTCCGACCTTGATGAACTGTCCGAAGTGGATGATCTGGCCGATCTTGAAGCGCTTGATGATACCGCCGAAACCGCGCTTGAAGAAGACGCACAAGACGACGCAGCCGTTGAAGTCGATGCGGCACATGATTCTTCTGACCTCAATGAAGAAGAGGCCGACGACGTCCTCGCCGCAACCACGCCAGAGAATAATGAGCCCGTCAGCCATAACGAAGAAGAACTGACGTCCGAAGACGAGGAATACGAGGAAGACGAACTGGCGTCCCAGGAAGAGGACGTGGCCGAAGCACCTGAAGAAGAGCCTGCCGCCACAGAAAACGAGCCGGAAACCGCAGACGCGCCCTTCTATGACCCTGCGACCGCAACCGAGGACGATTCAGGCGACAGCGTCGCTGCCAAACTTGAACGTATTCGCGCCCTTGTCGGTCGTGTGCCGCCACCAAACCGCCCCGAACCTGCAAAAACCGTTGATCCGACCGAAGTCGGCAGCATCGTCGACCGTTTGTCGGCTTTGACAGGCACCTCCCCCGAAGAAGATGCACAACAGACCGAAGATCTTGTCGACGATTTCGATTTCAAATCGGACTACTCTGAACCGCTGGTCCTGTCCAATGAAAGCGACGCAGCCGGCGCCGACGATGCGACGGACGATGCTTCGGAGCTGGAAGAAAACGCCGCGCATGACGCGGATGCGGATGCTGAAGATCTGGAATCCCGGATGTCTGACGATGATGAGGACCCGTCTGATGATGCAGCCGGGGAACAAAAGGCCGAGAAACCGGTTGCGCGGATCAGGGAAATCCACTCAAAGCGCTATAACCTGCCGGAACATGACGACAGCGAAATGTCGCGGATCATGTCGCAGGCGGATGAGCGTCTGAACGAACCCGAAGGACGGCGCCACCGCGACGCTTTTGCACAGCTCAAGGCTGCCGTTGCCGCAACAGAGGCCGCCCGACAGCTTGGCGACCAGAACACGCAAGCCGACCCACGAGACGCCTTCCGCGAAGATCTGAACGAAGCGCGGCGCACCACCGGCGAGGATGAAAGCGGCGACACCGCCCAGCAAGAAGCATCGAAAGATGCCGCTCCGCTCCGCCTCGTTGCTGAAAACAGGATCGCCGAAGAAGAAGAGGCACGACCAGCCGCCCCGGCAGACCGATTGCGCCAGATCGCATCCGTAAAGGAATCCGGCGAAACAACGGGTGAAGGCTTTGCCGAATTTGCGGCAGCGCAGGGTGCAACGGAACTGGGCGATCTGCTGGAAGCGGCCGCCGCCTATATTGCCTATGTCGAAGGTGATGACGACTTTTCGCGCCCGCAAGTGATGAAAAAGGTACAGATGGCAGCGGCAGAGCAATTCAGCCGTGAAGACGGGCTGCGGTCATTCGGTCGCCTGCTCCGCCAAAGCCGTATCATCAAGCTGAACAACGGGCGTTTCCAAGTGTCCGAAGACACACGGTTCCGCCCCGACGGGCGCGCCGCACAGGGCTAAGCTCAGAAGCTGAAAGCAAAAGGCAGGGTCGCGCCCCTGCCTTTTTTGTTTCCAGAACCGGGTTCCTGTTTCTAACGCCGCCACATCAGCACGGGCAGTTGGGCGACATCGGCAGATATCCACGGTGCGGACAAGGCGGTCATTTCTTCATTTCATCAAGCTGTGTTATTCTCTTTATATTCCTACTGGAGAGGAGCGCGGGATATGTGGAATATGGAGCAATTTGTAGCCGACTGTCGAACCGCAGTGGATCAGGATGCATCTCACAAATCGGTGGCGGAGGTCGTCGACCGCGCAATGCGAGATCCTGCGAGCGTAACACAGGCTTTGGGAGAGCCAACCGAGAGTGGCATTATCCCGATTTACAAGTCGACTGACCTGACGATTGTCAATGTCATCTGGAAGCCTGGAATGACCGTCATGCCCCACAATCACGAAATGTGGGCTGTTATAGGCATCTACGGAGGTAGAGAGGACAACATTTTTTGGCGGCGCGTTGCCGATGATCCGGAAGGACGCATTGAAGCGGCCGGGGCGCGCGCGCTATCCACTGGTCAATGTGCCCCGCTGGGAAAAGATCTCATTCACTCTGTCACAAACCCAATCCCCAAATTGACTGGCGCCATTCACGTATATGGCGGAGATTTCTTCGAAGCTGAACGAAGCGAGTGGGACCCAGAGAACTTGACAGAACACGCCTACGATATGGCCAAGGTCCGTTCCCTCTTCGAAGATTGATCTGTCCAACGGCAACCACTGCAAATAAGTGATTTAGTAGAGTTAACGATAAGGCTGATTGGGCTCCGGACCGCCACTGGTCACTGGGCACCGGATAAAAGTCCGATTTGCGTCGTCAGCCTGCCTCGTTCGGACTGCTGAAATACTGCTACTCGTCGGGATCAGATTGACCGATCCCCATGAACACCCATTTCAACGGGAAAACCCAGCCGATACCCAAAACGACATAGATGACAAATTCCACGACCTTATGGAACCGCGACGCCTCTGACATCAGTGTGACCGCCAGAACGACATAGGCTGGCAGACCCACGACCAGAACAAAGAGCGCCAGACGTTTGCGTGCTTTGTAAGTCATCGGCATCAGTCCGAAAACGGATCAGTTACAAGGATCGTGTCCTCGCGCTCTGGCGAGGTTGAAACGAGAGCGACCGGGCATTCGATCAGTTCTTCGATACGGCGCACATATTTGATCGCCTGCGCAGGCAGGTCGGCCCAGCTGCGCGCGCCTTCGGTCGATTCTGACCAGCCGTCGATCTCTTCATAGATCGGGGTGCAGCGGGCCTGCTGGTCGGCGGCGGTTGGCAAATAGTCCAGCACCTTGCCGTCCAGGTCATAGCCCACGCAAATCTTGAGCGTTTCAAAACCGTCCAGCACATCCAGCTTGGTCAGCGAAATGCCAGACACGCCGGACGTGGCACAGGTCTGGCGCACCAGACAGGCATCAAACCAGCCGCAACGGCGCTTGCGGCCTGTAGTGGTGCCAAATTCATGGCCGCGCTCACCAAGACGCTGACCATCGGCGTCCTCGAGCTCTGTCGGGAACGGCCCCTCGCCCACCCGCGTGGTGTAGGCTTTGACAATCCCCAGCACAAAATCGATCGCCCCGGGTCCGACGCCAACGCCCGTCGCCGCCTGCCCTGCAATCACATTGGAGGAGGTCACAAACGGATAGGTGCCAAAATCAATATCCAGCAACGCACCCTGTGCGCCTTCAAAAAGGATCCGCTTGCCCGCTTTGCGTTTTTCGTTCAGCACTTTCCAGACCGGGGCGGCGTATTGCAGGATCTCCGGCGCAACTTCACGCAGTTTTGCCAGAACTCCGTCACGATCCACCGGAGCCAGCCCCAGACCACGGCGCAATGCGTCATGGTGAACAAGGGCACGATCAAGCCGCAGTTCAAGCGTGGCATCATCGGCCAGATCGGCCACACGAATCACGCGGCGGCCAACCTTGTCCTCGTAACACGGGCCGATACCACGGCCTGTTGTACCAATCTTGGCGACGGCGTTCTGATTTTCGCGCGCCCGGTCCAATTCACCGTGAAACGGCAGGATCAGCGGCGTATTTTCGGCTACCATCAGCGTTTCCGGCGTAATCTCAACACCTTGGCCGCGCAACGTTTCGATTTCGTTCAGCAGATGCCACGGGTCAAGCACGACACCATTGCCAATCACCGACAGTTTGCCGCCCCGCACGACACCCGAAGGCAGCGCATGCAGTTTGTAAATCTGACCATCAATAACAAGTGTATGGCCCGCGTTATGGCCGCCCTGAAAGCGCGCGATCACGTCGGCACGCTCTGACAGCCAATCCACAATCTTGCCCTTGCCTTCGTCGCCCCACTGGGCGCCAACGACCACCACATTTGCCATAACACGGATCCTTTTTGATGTCCGATCCGTCCTATACCGCCGCGCCCGCTGCTGCGAAACCGGAAAATTGTCACAAGGGCACACTGGACAGGCGACAGGACCGGCGGCATGTTCATCCCTAGGTCAAAGAATACGAGGGATATCATGAGCTTCTTCATTCGCTGGGTCTTTGCCTTTGTGCTTTTGACAGCCACCTACAATCCAACCCAGTGGAATTTTGTCCGCTGGAGCATGGCGAACTTCGAAACCAGCCTTTCCCTCAGCGTGCTTTTCGGACTGATCCTGCTGGTCGGCTACATCATCTATCTGCGTGCGACGCTCCGGTCGATCGGGCTGTTCGGGATGATCCTGATCCTGGCCGTGGTCGCCACTTTGCTTTGGGTGCTTTACGATCAGGGGCTGATTGACCTGAACGATCCGACGATCAACACATGGATCGCGATTGTGACCTTGTCGGTTGTGCTGGCGGTCGGGCTAAGCTGGTCAATCGTGCGCCGCAAGCTGAGCGGTCAGGCCGATATGGATGACGTGGACGAATAAGCGCCCAACAGGGGTTGCGGGAATGGGCTTCACCTTTTAGATACCGCTTGTTCGCGAACGCCTGAAAGGCCCCGTAATGGAAAACGTCGTCCTTATCATCCACCTGATCCTGGCACTCAGCCTGATCGGTACCGTGCTGTTGCAGCGGTCCGAAGGCGGCGGCCTTGGCATTGGTGGCGGTGGCGGTGGGGCGACCGGTGGCAGGCCCCCGGCAAGCGCGATGAGCAAGTTCACATGGATGCTGGCAATTGCCTTTATCTGCACCTCGATCGCGCTGACGTTGATTGCCGCCGAAAAGGCCGGCGGGTCGTCAGTTGTAGACCGGCTGGGTGATGGTGCCGTGCAGGACGAAAGCGCACCGGCGCTGCCTGATCTGGGTGACAGTCTGCTGCCGCCATCCGCAGACGAGCCTCTCGTCCCGACGGGCGACTAACCACAAGAAGTTGCTGGGTTTCTTGATCCGGCAACATGATATTGGGTCATGTGGTTGCGTGTCGCCTGCGAATCCGGCTATACTTAAACCCCGTGATGACGCGAATTTTCGACGGTTCGCTTTCCCACAATTTTGGAATTTTTCACGGGAGTCCCCTGCCAATGGCACGCTTTATTTTTATCACCGGCGGTGTTGTTTCCTCTCTTGGCAAGGGGTTGGCCTCGGCGGCACTTGGGTCGCTTTTGCAGGCACGTGGATTTTCCGTCAGGCTGCGCAAGCTTGACCCTTACCTCAACGTCGATCCCGGCACGATGTCGCCTTTTGAACATGGCGAGGTTTTCGTCACCGATGATGGGGCCGAAACCGACCTTGATCTTGGCCATTACGAACGATTCACAGGCGTCCCTGCCCGCAAGACGGATTCCGTCAGTTCCGGACGCATCTACTCCAACGTGCTCGAAAAGGAACGGCGCGGCGACTATCTGGGCAAGACCATTCAGGTCGTTCCCCATGTCACGAATGAAATCAAAGACTTCATTTCCATCGGCGAGGACGAAGTCGATTTCATGCTCTGCGAAATCGGCGGCACCGTGGGCGACATCGAAGGGCTTCCGTTTTTTGAAGCGATCAGGCAGTTTTCCCACGACAAGAAACGCGGCCAATGCATCTTTATGCATTTGACCTTGCTGCCCTATCTGGCCGCCTCCGGCGAACTCAAGACAAAGCCAACCCAGCACAGCGTCAAGGAATTGCAATCCATCGGGATCGCCCCTGATGTGCTTGTCTGCCGGTCCGAACATCCCATTCCCGAAAAAGAACGCGAGAAAATCGCCCTGTTCTGCAACGTCCGCAAGGAATGTGTCGTCGCTGCCTATGATCTGAAATCCATCTACGAGGCCCCGCTGGCCTATCACGAACAGGGCCTTGATCAGGCCGTTCTGGATGCGTTTGAAATCTCGCCTGCGCCCGCCCCCAAGCTGGACGTTTGGCATGATGTCTATGACCGCATCCACAACCCCGAAGGCGAGGTGAAAGTCGCCATCGTCGGCAAATACACCCAGCTTGAGGATGCCTATAAATCCATCGCAGAGGCGCTGACCCATGGCGGTATGGCCAACCGGGTCAAGGTCCGGATCGAATGGGTCGATGCGGAACTTTTCGATGATGGTGACGCGACCCCGCATCTGGCAGGGTTCCACGCGATCCTTGTCCCCGGCGGCTTTGGCGAACGCGGCACCGAAGGAAAGATCAAGGCAGCACAATTCGCCCGCGAAAAGAAAATCCCCTATCTGGGCATTTGTCTGGGCATGCAAATGGCGGTGATCGAGGCGGCGCGCAACGTGGCAGGCATGACCAAGGCGGGGTCGGAAGAATTTGACCATGAGGCAGGCAAGAAGCGATTTGAGCCTGTGGTCTATCACCTCAAGGAATGGGTGCAGGGCAATCACACGGTCGCCCGCAAGGCAGATGACGACAAGGGCGGCACGATGCGGCTTGGGGCCTATAACGCCAACCTGTCCGAAGGATCGAAGGTCGCCGAAATCTATGGCAGCACCACAATCGAGGAACGCCATCGCCACCGCTACGAAGTTGACACCAAATACCGCGAAACGCTTGAAAAGGCCGGGCTAAAGTTTTCGGGCATGTCGCCCGATGGCAAACTGCCCGAAATCGTGGAATGGCAGGACCACCCGTGGTTCATCGGCGTGCAGTTTCACCCCGAACTGAAGTCAAAACCATTCGCACCGCACCCGCTGTTTGCGGATTTCGTGCGGGCTGCGGTTGAAAATTCGCGGCTGGTCTAACTGCCAAGCGCCAAGGGCGCGTCTTCCCTGTCACGGCGCAATTCCTGCGCCAGAAAATCAAACACCCTGCGGATACGGCGATTCGTCGTCAATTCACGGTGGGCCACCAGCCAGATCGGAAAGACAATCGGCTCAAGATCCGGCAACACCCGGCGCACGCAGGGTTCCGCATCGCCGATATAGGCATCCAGAATGCCGATACCTGCCCCCTGCCGCACCAGTTCCCACATCACGATGTAGCTTTCCGTGAGCAGGGGGAAATTCGCCTCTGTCAGGCCAAGCCCCAGCGTGTTCAGCCCTTTCATCATCATGCCGGAATGATCCATGTTGATGAAATCCGCATGGCGCAGGTCATAGGGTTTGGTCGGGTGGCCTATGGATGCAATATAGTCGGGCGTAGCGTATAAAATCGCATCCGCATCACCGACTTTCCTGGCAATCAGATCCGGTTCAGTGGGGCGGAAATTGCGGATCGCGATATCAGCCTCGCGGCGGCGCAAATCACTGGCATGGTTGGACACGACCACTTCGACCTGAATACCCGGTTCTTCGGCGCGCAGCTTTTTGATGATAGGCGGCAACAGAACAGACGCATAGGTTTCACTGGCTGAAATGCAGATCGTGCCTTCCAGCGCCTGCGACTGCCCCAGCGCGGTCAAGGACACACGGCCTGCCGCCTCTCCCATAGCGCGCACATGATCCAGCAGTTCCAACCCGCTCGGGGTCAGCGTCAGACCGCGCCCGACCCGTTCGAACAGGACGATCCCCAACTCCTGTTCCAACCCGTCCACCTGCCGGCCCAAGGTCGGTTGCGCCATGCCCAGCGCACGGGCGGCCGCAGACAGTGACCCTTCCTCCGCAGTGACCAGAAACGCCCGCGCTTTGTTCCAGTCAAATTTTACCGACCGCCAATCCATGCATATCTGCATATCAAATGACAGAATTTGGTCAATTCGTATTGGTCCATGCGCAGGCTAAACCAAGGGCACAAACAACCATCGTCCACCATCCAATGGATGAACGAAAGGAAACGCGATGAAATCCGACCAACTCGACCCCGCTTTTGCCCGCATGGCAGGCGCGCTTTACCTCACAATCGCCCTGTGCGGCGGCTTTAGCATCGGCTACGTCCCGATGCAGATCGTGGTTTCCGGCGACGCTGCCGCTTCTGCCAGCAATTTGCTCGGGCACGCCGGTCTGTTCAAACTGGGTGTGCTGGCTGACAGCGCCGTGATCCTGTGCGAGATTGCGATCACTGTGATCCTGTACCAACTGTTCCGCCGCGAAAGCCCGACAATTGCAATGATGAGCGTTATCGCCCGCAGCGGAATGATCTTTGTGATGGGGATCAACCTGATGCTTTGGGTCATGCCCTACGGTCTGCTGACCCTGCCGTCTGACTTTTCGCTCGCCGAACGGCAGAACCTTGCGCAACTGTTTTTCGACGCACACGGCCTTGGCATTTACGCTTGGCAGATCTTCTTTGGGGCGCATCTGCTGGCCCTTGGCGCGATGGTCCTGCGCAGCCGCGCAGTCCCGCAGATTTTGGGATGGGGGCTCTTTGTCGGCGCATTCGGCTATCTTGTGCAGGCATTCTATGAATTAACCTTTAGCAGTAACACCACTCTGGGCTACGCCATCATCGGTCTGCTTGTCATCGTCACAATATCAGAGATCAGCTTTGGCCTTTGGCTTCTGATCTTTGCGCCGCGACGCGCATCTCAAACAACAACTTTCAAACACGCTTGAAGGGCCAGCATCATGCAAGCTTATACTTACAAAGAATACGGTGCACCCGAGGTGCTGCACATAATCGAATTGCCAACACCGACCCCAAAGGCCGACGAGGTCCTGATCAAGGTCAAAGCCACGACCGTCAGTGCAGGCGACTGGCGCGCCCGCAGCATGACAATGCCAGCCGGTATGGGGCTGATCGGTCGACTGGTCTTTGGCATCTTTGGTCCGCGCAAGGGCATACTGGGCACCGAATTGTCCGGCGTGATCGAAGCGGTTGGTGCCAATGTGACCAACTTCCGCCCCGGTGATGCAGTCATCGCATTTCCCGGCGGCGGGTTTGGGGCCCATGCGGAATTCATCACCATGCCCGCAACGGGAAAACTGGTCCCCAAGCCCGACACGCTGCGTTTTGAAGAGGCCGCAGCAATCCCTTTCGGGGCCACGACCGCCTATGATTTTCTGATCAACAAGGCCAAATTGCAGTCCGGCGAAAAGGTGCTGGTGAATGGCGCATCAGGGGCAACAGGATCTGCCTGCGTGCAAATCGCCAAACATTTCGGGGCCGAGGTGACAGCCGTATGCAGTGCAGCCAACGCCGATCTGGTCCGCAGCTTGGGCGCAGATCACGTGATCGACTACCGCGCCAAGGATTTCACCGCAGACGGCCCCTGCTATGACATGGTGGTCGATACGGTCGGCAACGCACCATGGCACCGCACCCGGCACGCCTTGGTTCCCAAGGGGCGGATGGTGATGATTGCCGGTTCCGCGTCAGACATGCTGTTTGGCGCCATCAAGGCGCGTTTGCGCGGCAAGCAACTGATCGGAGGCGTGGCGTCAGAATCGGGTGAAATTCTGGGGAAGGTCGTGGAACTGGCAGCGCAAGGGCACTACAAGCCGGTAATCGACCGATGTTACGATTTCTCGCATATGGTCGACGCACACCGCCATGTCGATACAGGTCACAAGAAAGGTAATGTGGTTGTGACCGTCGGCGCGCCAAACTGAACAGGCTTGCCCGGTGTCAGAACCAAAAGGTTATCCAGCGTCAGAACCCGAAGGTTATCCTGCGGGTCAACACAATACTTCCCGTCACCTGATCTTCGGATTGGGTGATTGGGCTGCTGGCAGCATCCTCCTGCAACCGGTCAAACCTGATGCTGCCGGTAACGCCCCAGTCTTCATTGAATTCATAGGTCGCCTCGGCTTTCAGGCCCTGGCTCAGGAAACCGCCCTGCGCGTCGAATTCATCAAACGCGCTTGCGCTGCTCTCTTCCGCGGTGACACCGAAATAGGTTTGCGCATAATCATCGCTACCCCAGAACAAACGCGGCCCCGCACTCAGCGTGACTTGGTCAGAGGGGCGGTAAATCAGATCTCCGCCAACTTCACCCACCAACGATTCATGACCGATCACACCATAGCGCAGGTTTGCAAAAACCTTGTAACCCGGCTGCGCATACTTCAGCCCGCCGCCAACCTCGATCGAGGTATCGACATCGGCCAGACCCGTCAGCTCATCGAACTCTTCCGCGCTCCGCTCGCTGACGATCCGGACAGAGCCGCCAAAACCAAGCCCGGTCCCGCCGCCGCCGCCGCCAAAATCACCAAACTGGAAACGCTCGATCGAAAAGCTGCCAGTGGCGCCAACGTTATTGGCATCGGCACCCGGATACTCGGGCTTGCTTTTTGCTCCAACGCCCAGACGCAGCGTCACGCCATCGGCGTCCTGCGCAAACAGGGTTTGCGGGACCATAAGGGCCACGGCAAGAATGGCGATACGCAGTTTCATTTACAGACTCGGATATCTCTTTGATTCCAAAGCTATCTCATTTGGCCCACCGAACAAGCCCTCTTGGAAAATTGTCGCTATTTCGTTACTTGCCGAGAGCAGGAAAAAGGGGCCGCAGATGCTGTCATATCAACACGGCTATCACGCCGGAAATCTGGCGGATGTGCATAAGCACAGCCTTCTGGCGTGGATACTGGCCTATCTGACCCGAAAAGATAAGCCGCTGAGCTACCTTGAAACCCATGCGGGGCGGGGCCTTTATGATCTGTCGGATGACGCGGCCATCAAAACCGGTGAGGCCGCAAAAGGAATTACTGTGGCCCGGGACTGGTTTGAACAGGATCATCCCTATGCGCAGGTTCTGCACCGCATTCAGCAAAAACACGGGGACAGCGGCTACCCCGGATCGCCCCTGATTGCGGCAGAGTTGCTGCGTCCGATGGACAACATCCATCTGGCCGAACTGCACCCGCAGGAATACGCAGCACTGACAGAAAACATGTCGCCCTATGGGGGCATCTTTCGGCAACGCGACGGCTGGGAAATGGCCATGTCGCTTTGCCCGCCAGACCCGCGGCGCGGTGTGCTGATGGTCGACCCGTCCTTCGAGGTCAAAGCCGACTATGACGCGATCCCAGACTTTTTTGCCAAAATCCATCGCAAATGGGGGGTCGGCGTTTTGATCCTGTGGTATCCGATCCTCACCGACGGCCCGCACAAACGCATGACGCAGGCCCTGCAGGCCGCGATCCCGGGTGGTATCCTGCACGAAGTATCCTTTCCCCCCGCGCGACCCGGACACCGGATGGTCGGGTCCGGCCTGTTTGTGGTCAATGCCCCTTACGGTTTCACACAAGCCTGTGACACTGTCAGCACCCTCTTTCACAATGCATTCAAGCAGCCTATGTAACGGTCATGTTTGGTGATTTCCTCCGGCGCTTGACCGCCCCCGACCCGCAACCCCTGTCCGACCCTGATGCACGACTGGCGCTTGGCGCGCTGCTTGTGCGTATCGCGCGGACAGATGGCGACTATGCCAAGGCAGAGATCGCACAGATCGACGCAGCCCTTGGCCGCCGTTTCGATCTGGATGCCGACGGCGCGGCAGAGCTGCGCGCACAATGCGAGGTGCTGGAATCCGAAGCCCCCGACACCGTGCGTTTTACCCGCGCGATCAAGGACGCCGTTGGTCATGACGACAGGCTGGCACTGGTCGAGGCGATGTGGGCCGTCGTGCTTGCCGACGGCGTGCGTGACCAGGAAGAAGACAGCTTGATGCGGATGGTCGTGAACCTGCTTGGAATCACCGATCAGGAAAGCCATGCCGCGCGACTGCGTATCAGCAACGGCACCTGAGGTTGTAGGCACAGCCAAGACTGCATCGCGGCTGCCTAATATTGCGGCTTTCGCTACGTAAAGCTGCATAAAAATCGCGGTTGGACGTTGCAAATGGCTGCAATCTCGGCCCTACTGTCCTGCATATCAAATGTAAGAGCTGTCTGCCTGTGAACGCACCCGTCATCGAAATCCGCGACCTGCATAAATCCTATGGCGATCTCGAGGTCCTCAAAGGCGTTGATGTGACAGCGCCTGCGGGGCATGTGGTGTCGCTGATCGGGTCATCGGGGTCGGGCAAATCAACGCTCTTGCGCTGTGCGAACCTGCTGGAGGACAGCCAGCAGGGGGACGTGTTATTTTGCGGTGAACCTGTGATCTGGAAAGGGACGGGCCAAAGCCGCCACCCCGGCGATCACGCCCAGATGATCCGCATCCGCACAAACCTGTCGATGGTGTTCCAGCAGTTCAACCTGTGGGCCCATATGACCATTCTGCAAAACGTGATGGAAGCCCCCGTCACCGTTCTGAAACGCGACAAGGCCGAGGTCGAAGAGAAGGCACGGGCCTACCTCGCCAAGGTCGGGATTGGCGACAAATGCGATGTTTATCCGGCGCAACTGTCGGGCGGGCAGCAACAGCGTGCGGCGATTGCACGCGCGCTCTGCATGGAACCAAGGGCGCTTTTGTTTGACGAACCGACCAGCGCGCTGGACCCCGAATTGGAACAGGAGGTGGTCAAGGTGATCAAGGACCTCGCCACCGAGGGCCGCACGATGATCATCGTCACCCACGACATGCGACTGGCGGCAGATGTCAGCGACCATGTCATTTTCCTGCACCAAGGCAAAATCGAAGAGGAAGGCGCGCCGGACGTGCTTTTCAATCACCCAAAAACCGACCGGTTGCGCGGATTTCTGTCTGCCACCCAATAATCATCACACTCCGGGAGAAACATGATGAAGAACCTGATCCTTACCACCACGGCATTTACCCTGCTTGGCGCGATGGCCATGGCCGACGGTCATTCAGTTGTGCGTCTGGGCACCGAAGGCGCCTACCCTCCGTATAACTTCATCAACGACGCAGGCGAAGTTGACGGGTTCGAACGCGAAGTCGGCGACGAGATTTGTGTCCGCGCCGAACTGACCTGCGAGTGGGTCACAAACGAATGGGACAGCATTATCCCCAACCTCGTGTCCGGCAACTATGACGCTATCATCGCGGGCATGTCCGTAACCGAAGAACGCATGGAAGTCATTGACTTTTCAGAGCAATATACGATGCCCGACCCCTCTGCATACCTTGCGATGGGCGAGATCGACGTGAACACAGCCGTGATCGCAGCCCAAGCCAGCACCATTCAGGCCGGTTACGTTGCCAGCCTCGAAGGCGCGACTCTGCTGGAATTCGCTAGCCCCGATGAAACCATCGCAGCGGTGAAAAATGGCGAAGCAGACGCAGTTCTGGCCGACAAAGGCTTTTTGGAGCCCTTCGCAGAGGCCGAAGCAGACCTGTCCATCATCGGCGATGATGTGGCCATCGGCGGTGGCATCGGCATGGGTGTGCGCAAGAGCGACACAGAATTGCGCGACAAGCTGAGCGCGGCAATCGTCTCAATGAAGGACGACGGCACGCTAAACGAGCTGATCGTGAAATGGCTGCCCGGTTCACTGCCTTTCGAATAAAAAACAGCGCCCCGCCTGACAAGGGCGGGGCGTATTCCTTGCCTGACTTGCGCCAAAGGCCACAGTATTTTCAGTTACTGCACAGATCCAGCCACCCTTGACGGGCTTACATGGCTTAGCTGCTACCTGACGACGGGCAAGCATATGTCCATCTATTGGGCTGTTGGCACTGTTCTACTGCTTCTGGCGATCACAGCACCAACCGCGCTTGCATTCGGGTTCGGCGGTGCCGCTGCGGCCCGAAGCCCGATTGCCCCCCTGCGCTGGTTTGGCAAAACCTACATCGCCATTGTCCGCGGCATTCCCGACATTGCGTTTTTCCTGTTCTTCGTGATCGCGCTGGATCAGGCGTTCGAATATCTGCGCCACAAGTTCAAATGCCCCGATTGGGACCAGCCGATCCGGCAGGGCAGCGATTTTGTGGTGTGCGAAGCGGCCAAACTGCCATTGGGAAACGCGCCGCAGTGGCTGCATGAAACCTACGGGTTTTTTCTTGCGGTCCTGACCTTTGCCATCGTTTTCGGGGCATTTGCCGCCAATGTGCTGTTCGGAGCCATGCGCGCCGTGCCCCGTGGGCAGCTTGAAACGGCCGAAGCTTACGGCATGTCGCAGCGGCAAACCTTCTGGCGGGTGCTGGTGCCGCAAATGTGGGTCTATGCCCTGCCCGGCCTGTCGAATCTGTGGATGGTTCTGATCAAGGCGACCCCTCTGCTGTTCCTGCTGGGCGTGGAAGATATCGTTTATTGGGCGCGCGAGCTGGGCGGGTCGAAAACCGAGCGTTTCACAGACTATCCCCACGGTGACTGGCGGATGTGGTACTTCCTTGCCCTGCTGGTTTTCTACCTGTGCTTTACCAAACTGTCCGAAGTGGTGTTGGACCGGATCATGTCCCGCCTGACACACGGTCAGGCAACCGCAGCAGGCGAAGCCCAGCGCAAGGCGGCCGCCTGATGGAATGTTGGGACACAATCGCCGCCTACGGACTGCGCTCGCTGGGAATAGGAGAGCGGCTTTTGCCGCGCGCGGATTTCACACTGTGCCAGCAATTCACCCTGATCGGATCAGGCATGATCTGGAACGTCTATTTCGGCGTGCTGGCCTTGTGCAGCGGCTTTTTTCTGGCAACGGCCGTGGCCATGGGCAAAGCCGCGCGAAACCCGTGGCTGCGCAAGCCGTCAGAGTGGTTCATCTTTCTGTTCCGTGGCTCACCGCTCTTTATCCAGTTCTTTTTCGCCTATTTCCTGTTTCTCAGCCTCAAAGGGGCCTACCCATTCTTCAGCCCGCTTACATCCGCTTGGGCTGGCGCATTGGTGGTCCTGATCCTGAACACCGCCGCCTACTCGGGCGAGATTTTCTACGGCGCGCTGCAATCCATACCCAAAGGCGATATCGAGGCGGCAGACGCCTACGGCCTGTCCGGCTGGTCGCGCTTCACACGGGTGATCTGGCCCACCATGCTGCGGCTGGCATGGCCAGCCTATACCAACGAAGCGATCTTTTTGTTCCATGCAACCGCACTGGTGTTCTTTTCGGGGTTTCCCGCGCTCCAGCAAAAGGGCGACGCGCTTTATTATGCGAACTACTTCGCGGACAAGACCTTCAATCCGTTTGTGCCCTACCCGATCCTTGCGGGCTATTTCATTCTGCTGACACTGATCGTCATCAGTATTTTCGGGCTGATCAACAGACGTCTGAACCGGCATCTGCCACAAGACAGGCGGGCAAAACTGCGCATCCGTCCGGCGATCATCCGCTAGCTTTCACAGCTGACTGGCTTGCGGCACCTGTGGATTAGGTCTAGCGTTTCCGACAATACCACCACGAGAACACACCATGAAAATAGGCATTCTGCAAACCGGGCACCCCCCGGACCAACTGCGCCCGGACTACGGTGACTATGACCGGATGTTCGCCGACCTGCTGGATGGGCACGGATTTGCATTCGCCTCCTATGATGTCGAAGGGATGGTGTTTCCCAAATCCGTCACCGATTGCGACGGCTGGCTGATCACCGGGTCCAGACATAGCTCCTACGAGGATCACCCCTTCATCCCCCGGCTTGAAGCGTTCGTGCGCGCAGCCTATGCCGCTGATGTGCCCATTGTCGGCATTTGCTTTGGCCATCAGATCATTGCACAGGCCCTTGGCGGTAGGGTCGCAAAATATCCTCAGGGATGGGCAGTGGGCCGCCAGACCTATGACTGGCAGGGCAAGCAGGTCGCCATCAACGCATGGCATCAGGATCAGGTCATCGCCCGCCCCGCGGCAGCCACCGTCTGCGCCAGCAGTGCCTTTTGCGAAAACGCGGCACTGGTCTATGACAAACGGATTTTCACAGTGCAGGCGCACCCGGAATTCGATTCCGAATTCACCGGCAAACTTGCGCAAACGCGCGGCAAGGGCGTTGTCCCGCAAGCATTGCTTGACCAGTTGCACGCCACGCAGGACCTGCCGATTGACACCCCACTGGTTGCGCATCAGATCGCAACCTTTTTCAAGGAACGCAGGCTGCAATGAACTGGATTGACAATATTCCCCCCGCCGCACGCTCCTATCTTGAGGCGAACCGACTTGATGAGGTTGAATGCGTGATTGCCGACCTGCCCGGCATCGCGCGCGGCAAGGCCGTGCCTGCCACAAAATGGGACAAGCAAAGCCATTTTCACCTGCCCAATTCCATCTTTTTCCAGACCATCACCGGCGATTGGGGCGAAGCGGCGGGGCCTGACGGGTTTCTTGAACCCGACATGATCCTGCGCCCTGACCTGAGCACCGCAACTGCGGCGCCATGGGCCACCGACGGGACCTTGCAAGTCATCCATGACGCCTTTGACCAAAAGGGGGCACCGGTTTCCTTTGCCCCGCGCAACGTCTTGCGCCGCGTCATCGACCTTTATACCGCCGCAGGCTGGAAACCCGTCGTCGCCCCGGAGATGGAATTCTACCTTGTGGCCCGCAACATCGACCCCGCCAAGCCGATCGCCCCCATGATGGGCCGCACCGGGCGCCCTGCGGCAGGCCGGCAGGCCTATTCCATGTCTGCGGTTGATGATTATGGGCCTGTCATTGACGACATCTATGAATTCGCCGAAATCCAGGGGTTCGAGATTGACGGCATCGCGCAGGAAGGCGGCGCTGGCCAGCTTGAGATCAACCTGCGCCACGGCAACCCGCTGAAGCTTGCAGACGAGGTGTTTTTCTTCAAACGGCTGATCCGCGAGGCGGCGCTGCGGCACGATTGTTTCGCCACCTTCATGGCCAAACCGATCGAGGGCGAGCCGGGGTCAGCGATGCATATCCACCATTCCGTTCTGGACGCGAAGGGACGCAATATCTTCACCGGACCGCAAGCGGGCGAGACGGATGCGTTCTTCCACTTCATCGGAGGTTTGCAGGAACATCTGCCCGCCGTGGTTGCGATGATTGCCCCCTACGTGAACAGCTACCGCCGCTATGTCCGCGACCATGCGGCACCCATCAACCTTGAATGGGGCCGGGACAATCGCACCACGGGCATTCGTATTCCGATATCCGATCCGGCTGCGCGACGTGTCGAAAACAGGCTTGCGGGGATGGATTGCAACCCCTACCTCGCCATTGCCGCATCGCTGGCCTGCGGGTATCTTGGTATGAAGAACGAACTGCGCCCGGACAAGCGCTGGCACGGCGATGCCTATGAGGCCGAAGACGCCATCCCCCGCGATCTGTTCAGCGCGCTTGAGCTTTTTGATGCTGCAACCGACCTGCAACAGGTGCTTGGCCCTGACTTTGCGCGTGTTTATTCGATCGTCAAACACGCCGAATATGACGAGTTCCTGCAAGTCATCAGCCCATGGGAACGTGAACATCTCTTGTTAAACGTATGATCAGACACGGGTTTGCCATCCTTCTTTTGACTGCCCTCACCCAAGTGGGCGGCATCGCTTGGTTGCTGGCCCTGCTTACCCGGAGTTTCGGGCGATTTTTCGTCCTGTTCCTTGCCTTTTATACGGCCCTGTCCGTCGGGGCACATTTCGCCGCTCCGATGGCAGGGCGCACCGCATTGCCCTGTCTGGATGCGGGCCCAACTCAGGTTGCTGTGCTGAACCCGCTTTATTGCGCGCTTAACCGCAATTACGTCACTTCCGCTATGAAAACGCATGCCGACGCAGTGGCGAGCCACATGCACGAACAGTTCCCCGGCACCCGGACGCGCGCGCTTGATGCAAGCTTTCCTTTGCTTGATGGCTTTCCGCTCTTGCCGCACCTCACGCACGATGACGGGCAAAAGCTGGACCTTGCGCTTTATTGGGATGATGCGGCGGGCACATACCAACTGGCGCGCGCTAAATCCATCATTGGCTATTGGGGCTTTGCCGTACCCCGCGCGGGCGAAACGCAGTCCTGCGCGGATGAAACCGGGCTTAGCCTGCGTTGGGATTTGGACTGGCTCCAGCCCTATCTGCGCGATTGGACATTGAACGAAGCCCGCACAGGCGCCGCACTGCGCTGGCTGGCCAATAATCCGACGGGCACGGATTATAAACTGTTCATCGAACCGTACTTAGCAAAGCGGCTAGGTGTGCAATCAGAGCATGTGCGTTTTCAAGGCTGCAAAGCCGCGCGCCATGATGATCACATCCATGTGGAATTCAGACCGTAACGTGCAGCGCATCCGCATGTGACAAATAGGCAAACCCGTTGCCCGGCAGCGTCAATCGCTGATCCTGCAACAGCGCATGATACGGACCGACCAGTTCAGCCACACCGTCCAGATCGAGTTGTTTTTCATCCTTGGACAGGTTGAAGACACAGGTCAGTTGCTGGTCGCTGGCCCGCCGGGTAAAGCCCAGCAGCGGCTCTGGCAAATCAAGGAAACGCTTGGTCCCTTCCGTCAACGCCGGGCTATCTTTGCGAAATGCGATGGCGTCGCGATAGAATGCCAGAATACTGCCCGCACCCTGCGTATCCACGGCACGCGCCAGTTGCGGCGGTTTGACGGGCAGCCAAGGCGCACCTTCGGTAAAGCCACCATGCATTGCATCCGCTTCCCAGACCATCGGCGTGCGGCAGCCATCGCGGCCTTTGATACCGGGCCAGTAACGCAGCGCAGGCGGGTCCGTCAGTTCTTCGTAGACCAGTTCGCTTTCGGTCAATCCAAGCTCTTCACCCTGATAAATTCCCACCGTCCCTTCAAACGCCATCAGCATGGCACAGGTCATGCGTGCAACGTGATCTTCGCTGACGGCATGATCACCCCAACGGGTCACGTGGCGGGGCACATCATGGTTGCTGAAAGACCAGTAGGGGTGGCCATCAGGCGCACCCTGCCGGAACCCGTCAATGCAGTTGCGGAAATGTTCGGCGCTGAAATCAGGCCCCAGCATGGCAAAACTATAAGCCATGTGCAGCCGGTCGGTCCCTTGGGTATATTCGCCCATCACGCGGGCAGCGCGGCTGCCACCCTCGCCCACTTCGCCAACCATCATGATGTCATCATACTGATCTGTCAGCGTGCGCAGTTTTTCCAGAAATCCGAGATTTTCAGGGCGGGTCTTGTTATAGATGTTATCCTGCATCCCATAAAGATCGGTCGCCATCACCTGCGGCGCAGCCTGTGCCGGAGGATTGGAGCGCAGCAGCTGATCGTGGAAAAAGTAATTGACCGTATCCAGCCGAAAGCCATCCAGCCCACGATCCAGCCAGAATTTGCAGGTGTCCAGAATGGCGTCCACCACCTGCGGATTGTGGTAGTTCAGATCAGGCTGCGCCGCGAGAAAATTATGCAGGTAATATTGGCCGCGCTGGGGGTCGAATTCCCACGCCGGCCCGCCAAAGTGGCTATGCCAGTTTGTCGGCGGCGACCCATCAGGCAGCGGGTCCGCCCAGACATACCAATCCGCCTTGGGATTGTCGCGACTGGCCCGGCTTTCGCGGAACCACGGATGCTGGTCGGATGTATGTGACAACACCTGATCTGTGATTACCTTCAGACCGAGTTCATGCGCCCGCGCAATCAGCGCATCAAAATCCGCCAACGAGCCGAACAACGGGTCAATGTCCTTATAGTCGGACACGTCATAACCCATATCCTTTTGCGGGGATGTGAAAATCGGCGACAGCCAGACACCATCTGCGCCAAGCTCTGCAATATGCGGCAGCCGTTTGATAATGCCCCGCAGGTCGCCAACACCGTCGCCGGTACTATCCTGAAAAGAGCGCGGATAGATCTGATAGACCACCGCATCACGCCACCATTCCCGCATATTATCGTCTCCCCTGATCTGGGGCACAATATCAAACCATGACCTGACTTCAAAAGCTTTCGGCCCTGTCCAGTCACTTAATTCTTCTTGCGCTTTTGCGAAAAGCAAACACCCGAAATGCGCCTCTTCCACGACGTGTGCCTGCACGCCTGTTCTGTGGTATTTGGGCTCAGCCCCTCGCCAAGACGAAAGCTTTCCAATAAACACGTAAAAAACGACAATAGGGAGCCTCCAATGAACGTCACACTGAAAACCGGCATCGCAACCATCGCGATTGTCACGGGCATGGCCGCACCAGCGCATGCCGACGCCATCAAGATCGCAGTCAACGAATGGACAGGGCAAAACCTGTCAGCCTATATCGCAGGCGCCGTTCTGCAGGAAATGGGACAAGAGGTTGAATATGTTACCGCCGGCGCCGTGCCGCAATTCGCCGCCATCGCCGATGGCAGCCTGCACTTCCAGCCGGAAACATGGACCAACAACGTGGGCGAAATCTACCCCAAGGCAGTAGACGCGGGTGATATCACGGTCGTCGGCGAACTGGGTCTGCGTCCGCTCGAAGGCTGGTTCTATCCTCCCTACATGGAAGAACAGTGCCCCGGCCTGCCATCCTACGAAGCGCTCTATGACTGCGCGCAAGCCTTTGCCGCCGCAGACACCTTTCCCAACGGGCGCCTGATCACATACCCCGCAGACTGGGGAACACGGTCAAACGATCAGGTTGCTGCCTTAGGCCTGCCTTTCCAGCCTGTTGCAGGCGGCAGCGAAGGCGCGATGCTGGCGGAAATGAAGTCTGCCATTGCCACCGAACAGCCGATGCTGATGATGTTCTGGCAGCCGCACTGGATCCATGCCGAGATCGCGCTGAACGTCGTCGAATGGGACAGCAGTTCGCCCGATTGTCTGGCCGGTGTTGACCAGTCACGCGGCAACGCCTGCGGCTTCGCGCAAGCCTCTGTGCAGAAAATCGTGTCCAAGGATTTCGCGGACACATGGCCCGAAGCCTATGCATTCGTTGAATCATACGAGTTGTCAAACGACGTGCAAAACGCCTTGATCCAGCGGGTCGATCAGGACGGCCTGTCAGTCGAAGAAGCTGTTGCAGAGTGGATGAGAGACAACGAAGCGACTTGGCGCGGCTGGACCAGCTAAGCGTTTCGGTATGAACATGCCGGAATAACCTTGCAGGTGGCAACTTTTGCCACTTGCACATCCGCGCACACCGCGTGGCAACAGGAGAAAGCCCCATGACCGCACCCAAATCCACCGTTGGAGAGGTCAAACTATCCTGCCGTAATGTCTGGAAAATCTACGGCGACCGCCCCGGTGCCTATTTTGACGGGACCAACGGAAACGTCGGCGACAATGCGGCGGCCCACGCCCAAAAAATCCGCGACGCAGGCGATATCGTGGCCAGCGCCAACGTGTCGTTCGACGTGCATGTCGGCGAGATCTTCGTGATCATGGGGCTGTCAGGGTCGGGCAAGTCGACCATCGTACGCTGTCTGTCGCGGCTTGTTGAACCAACCGCTGGCGAAATCCTGTTCAACGGACAAAACCTGCTGACCCAATCCAAGCAAGAGCTGATCAATTTCCGCCGTCACAAGATGGGTATGGTGTTTCAGAACTTCGGATTGATGCCGCATCTGAATGTGTTGGATAACGTGGCCTTTCCGCTCGAATTGCAGGGGGTGCCCTTAAAAGAACGGCAGGCCAAGGCGCAAAAAGTGATTGATCTGGTCGAACTGACGGGGCGCGAGACAAGTTTCCCCCGCGAATTGTCAGGCGGGCAGCAACAGCGGGTCGGGATTGCACGGTCATTGGCCGTCGAACCTGAACTGTGGTTTCTTGATGAACCCTTCAGCGCGCTGGACCCGTTGATCCGCCGCCAGATGCAGGATGAATTCCTGCGCATCCAGTCCGAATTGCGCAAATCCATTGTCTTTATCACCCATGACTTCCTCGAGGCGCTGCGCATCGCTGACCGGATGGCGATCATGCGCGATGGTGAAGTGGTCCAGATCGGGCGCCCGGTCGACCTGATCCTGAACCCTGCTGACGATTACGTGCGCGAATTCACCAATGACGTGCCTTCTGAAATGGTTCTGACGGCGGGTGACATCGTGCAACCGGGCGCGCAAGCCACGCCGGGACTGCAAGCGGTTGATGCCACGACATCGCTGGCGACCCTGCTGCCCCTGCTTGCCGCCAACGAAGACGGGATCGCCGTGCAGGGCCCTGGCGAAACGACGCTAGGGGTGATCAAGGCCCGCGACGTAATCAGCGCCTTGGCAGACACCAAGGGTGGCCGGCTAGAGGCCGCACAATGATGCGCAACGGCCAACCGCTGATCTGGGGCGGTCTTGCGGCCATTACACTGGCCCTTTACGTCTTTGCCGCACAATTTCCGTTCCTTGTCAGTTTCCCCGATACGTGGGTGGCCTCGCCCACCGATGCGATGAACCGTTGGATGAACGGCTTTGTCGATACATTCGGGCCTGCGTTCAAAGCCGTTGGCTGGCTGCTGGAATGGCCGATCTGGGCAGCACAGGGCCTGCTTGGCATTCTGCCTTGGTCGGTCACAACAATTTTTCTTGTTGTGCTCGGCTATGCAGCCTCTGGCTGGCGACTGGCGCTGTTTGTGGCTTTGTCACTGCTTTACATGGCTGGTATCGGCTTTTGGGATGAAAGCATGAACAGCCTTGCCATCGTGCTGATTTCTGTGCCGATGGCGCTGGCTGTCGGTTTCGGGTTTGGCGTCTGGGGGGCCTATTCAGAGCGGGCCAAGCGGGTCATCATGCCAATGCTGGACCTGCTGCAAACAATTCCTGCTTTTGCCTATCTGCTACCGATCCTGATCCTGTTCGGATTCGGAACAACCGTCGGGCTGGTGGCGTCGATCCTCTATGCGTTCCCGCCTATGGTGCGCAACACGATCCTTGGGCTGCGCGCCGTGCCGCCCGAAATAACCGAGGCTGGCCTGATTTCAGGGGCGACACCGTCACAGCTTTTCTGGAAAGTGCGCCTGCCCGCAGCACAGGCCCAAATGCTGCTGGGCGTGAACCAGACAACCATGGCATCGCTGTCGATGGTAATCATCGCCTCGATCATCGGCGGCACCAACGACATCGGTTGGGAAGTCCTTTCAACCATCCGCAAGGCGCAATTCGGTGAAAGCCTGCTCGTCGGCTTCGTGATCGCGCTGATTGCCATGGTGCTGGACCGGATCACCTACGGGTTTGCCACCAAAGACCGCGCACAAGGGCGCAACAGGAACGCGCTGAGGCTGTGGGGCATCACCGCAGGCGCCATGATCGTGACCGGGCTGTTGTCCCTGCTGATCCCTGCCTTGCACACATGGCCCGATGCGCTGGTGTTTGACCCCGCGCCCCAGATGAACGAAGCGCTGGAATATGTGGTCATCAACGGACGCGAAACGATTGATACGATCAAGAACAGCGCGTTCTTCTTCATCATGCTGCCGATCAAGATCGGCCTGAGCAAGGCGGTCAGCCCGTTCACCTGGGGGTTTGCCCTGTCACCGCCAATCATCGCAGGCTACGCACTGATCGTGGCGGGCGTTGCCGCATGGGCCTTTGTGCGGGGGCGGGCAACACTGGCCAGCCTGATCGTTCTGGGCAGCGTGTTCTTGTTTATCGGACTGACAAATGTGCCGTGGGTGGCGCTTTTTACCACCCTGATCTGCGCCAGCTACATCATCGCCGGGCGCGGGCTGGCGATCGGCACAGCGTGCGCCCTGCTGTTCCTGATCGTGGCTGGCATCTGGCCGCAAACGGTCCTTTCGCTTTATCTGTGCGGCGTTGGCGTTCTGATCTGCTTTACCTTCGGAACGGCGATTGGCATCTGGGCATCAGAAAGCCGGGTTGTCTCTGCCATTGTGCGCCCGATCATCGACACGCTGCAAACCATGCCGCTGTTCGTGATCCTGATCCCCTTTGTCATGGTCTTCAAGATCGGCGAATTCACCGCCGTGCTGGCCGTGATTGCCTATGCCATCGTGCCCGCCATTCGGTACACCGAACACGGGCTGCGCAACCTGCCCCCCGCTGTGACAGAGGCCGCTGAAGCCATCGGGGCGACGCGCACGCAAATGCTGTTCAAGGTGAAACTGCCGCTTGCGCTGCCCGCCATCATGCTGGGGCTGAACCAAACAATTATCTATGCGATCGGGATGCTGGTGATTGCGGCACTTGTGGGAACCAACGGGCTGGGCCAGCAAATCTATATCGGCCTGGGGGATGGCGACTTTGGGGTGGGCATGACTGCGGGCATCGGCATGGCCGTGATCGCAATGATCGCCGACCGGATGACGCAGGCCATCAGCAAGCGCAAACAGGAAGAATTCGGAGTTTCGTCAGACATAATCTGAACCTGCTCACCAGCGTCTATATGCCATAGGAGTCTCACCTTTGGCTCACATCTCAGGTCAAGGGCGACACACTTCAATCGAAAGTGATCAGGTCTGTCGCATCGCAGATGCTCCAGCGGTTACGGCCTGACTTTTTCGCATTGTACAAGGCAACATCAGCCTGTTTGATCAAATCCTGCGGTTCGGTTCCATGTGTCGGATAGACAGCAACGCCAATTGATACAGTGACTTTCGGCAGCGCTCCGCCAGCATATTTGATGCGGGCATTTTCAATGCTTTGACGCAGTTCTTCGGCAACATCAGTGGCGCGCGTGCGGTCGGCAGAAGGCAACAGCAGACTGAATTCTTCACCACCGATGCGACAAGGAATAACCCTCTCAAACTCCAGCGCAGTCATCTTTTCGGCAATTGCTTCCAAAACGACATCGCCAGCGTCGTGGCCATATTGATCATTGAAGTTCTTGAAATGATCTGCATCCAGTGAAAGCAGCGCAAAATTGCCCTGACGCAAGGCGGCCTGATTGAGTTCCTTGCGCAATGCTTCAAGGAAATAGCGCCGGTTGTATAGACCCGTCAGCGGGTCACGGGTGGACTGATCTTGTAGTTCGTCGCGCAGCTTCACATTCGCGATCGCCATCGAGATATGTTCCGCGCAGCGGTTTGTGAAAGTGACAGCGTCAAAGACTTCGATATTGGCGCCTTCAGTCACAAACCCCACATGCATCATCCCGACAGTATCACCATGGGCCATGATGGGGACACAGATGAAACGATGTGCACCCACATCACTGTCGTTTCCGTCTTTGACATGGTCACAGACAAAACTCAGCTCCGTGGGATCATAGATATAACTACGGCCACGGCGCAGCGCCCAACAACTGTCAGGACTGACCTGTTCCTGTGTGTTTTTGCAGTGCCATGTGCAAGCAAGCTCCAGCACGTCGCGCGCTTTGGCGTAGATGAACAACTGCCCCCGCGTGCCGGGCAGGGCTTTTTGCATGAAGGCTGAGACAATGACATAAAGCTCTTCCAGCGATTTACAGGATTGCAGCCACTCATCCATATTGGCCAACAAGGATGTTTCTCGTTGGCGCGCGCGCTCATGCTCCAGTATCGCAGACGTCTTGCGTTCGGCTTCCTCGGCCTCTGCCTTGGCAAGGTTCAGCGCGGTAATCGCCTGTCGCGTTTCTGTGACATTGGTGACGGCTACAACATGGCCACCCTCACGGACAGGGCGCACATTCGCCGAAATGATTTCGCCCGAAGGCAAAGAGAAGTCGAACTGAAAGCCGCGCCCGACCTGAAATAGCTCTTGGTACTCTGCAACCATCTCACTGGAAAATACACCGCGATCACGCTCTTGGCGCATAAAGCGATCCAGCGGCATCCCGACGCGCAGCTTGGAGGGTTCTAATTCAAGGATATTCAAAAAGCGCTGATTGTGCATCACGCACCTGCCATCCGATGACCAAATCACAACACCTTGCTCGACAGCATCCAATATCTGCATCGCCAGGTCACTAGCCGGTTGGTCCGATTCATCTTTCGGCGCACTTACGCGCGTGTTGACCCTTCGGTCTGGTGTGATTTGCGTCTCACGCAGCATTTCGTTGTCCCTTACCGCCAAGCGCCTTATCCGCAGAGATTCAGAATATTTCATTAAGCCCCACTGTCTGATTAGCTCAAATTTCGCAAACCTTACGCCACTTTGCAGCCGTAACTCTCACGCGGTTTGCGCAGCCTTTGCTGCGAAGGCCAAGAGGCTTTTCCAGCCTGGTGCTGTGTGCCGCCCGCGCGGATCGTAGAAGCCCTTGATATATGCCGAAATTGGCGTAATGGCGTCCGGGCACGTCTTCCGTGATCGCTGCCATAGCCGCTCAGCTTTGATCCTCTTGAAGAAGGAGAGGAGCAAGAATGACGGCAGTCCAATGGACCGTCGGCCCCGACTTCAAACGGCGGCGCTATCATAGCGGCTGCCGCGATCCGCGTGGTGGATAATGACGTCCCGTTTTACAGCGCGTGCAGGTTTTGGCGCATGCGTCCCTTTGCCTGACCGCACAAATGAGTAGCGGGCGGCTGAAGATAACCGCTTGACGCCCCGCGTGCTGATGCGTAGTCAAGCGCTGGCTGACGGCGAGTTGGCGGAGTGGTTACGCAGCGGATTGCAAATCCGTGTAGACCGGTTCGATTCCGGTACTCGCCTCCATTTAAAATCAAGCACTTAGCTATCTCCTTCTTGTGCCCCTAACGGGGCGTTTACAGTTGCGTTTACACTTCGACGTCTGGGGCATGCTTCGCTTCCTCCAAAAGTTCGAGGATCGCGTCGCTTTCGCTACCCGAAATTTCGGCATATTTTTCAATCATGTTGGCGGCATAGCGCAGCCCCCACCCCATGACACCGGCGATTTGGTTCAGCGACAATCCCGCGTGTAAAAGTCTGGTCGCTGCCGTACCGCGAGCGTCGTAGAGACGAACGTCGCCCTCAATTTTTGCCTTCTTCCTATGCTCAAAGACCGCTTCGGAAATGCGGCGCTCGTCGAGTGGTTTCCCGGAAAGTCCAACAAGTATGAATTTTTGGCACTCTGGAGTACTGTCGATCAAATCTGCCATCGCTTCAGTGACGGGTATAAAAACGGTTCGGTTGCTCTTGTTGGTTGTGATCGTGATCCTGCGCCCTTTGGGCGTTGGCTCGACGTGGCGCAAGTTGAGCCGACAAAGATCAGCAGGCCGCAAACCGGTTTCGCATGCCGCAATAAGGATGCGCTTTGTCCAGACAGGCGCATCCTTGCAAAACTGATCCACAAGCGACGGGGTCCATATGACCTTCGATCTGTCGACTTGGTATAGTTTCTTGAACCCCTCGCAGTGATGCTTCGTGATCACTTTTGCTTCGTCCTTAGCCCAATTCAAAAAGCGACAAACCACAGTTCCGGCGTAGTCGTATTGTTTCGGTGAATGCATCCACTTTTGACGCCAGGTATTCACCTCACCACGCGACTCCGGCTCCTCGAACAACTTGATGGAGTCTTCTCCAAAGCTGGCATCGAATTTCTTTAGCCAACCACGATAGTCCGATTGGGTCCTCGGCCGTATGGCGACTACGAATTCCGCAGACGACAGGAATCGGTCGATGACTGTCGAGGTAGAGATTCCAATCGGTTTCGGACGTGATATTTTTGCAGTCCAGGCTTGCCGAAACTCGAGATCGACCGGACAGCGAACATATCCAGACCAGAACTTGGAATGCTTGTTGCCCCGTTCTGCGTAAAAATGAAATCGAGATCGACCATCGGCAAGCTTTCTCTCGACCCGATGGACTCCCTCAGGAAGCTGGTAACCGCGCAAGACGAGCCCTCCTCTTACCAACCAAACTTTCGGTTTGGGAAACGGGTTCAAGAGCTAACAGGCCTTGGGCCTGATCAAGTCGCACACGCACCAGCTTGGGATCAAAATAGTGCGGGTTACGACGAACAGGTGTTATTCCCTTCTCCCTGCAAAAACCTCGAAAGGCATCGTTCGCCGACGCGAAACCAAGGGCGGTTGCCAGGTCCTCGGACGATACGAGTTGAATGGATTGTGCACTAAACTCCATAATCGGCTCCAATCACTCAGTCGGCCCGTTTTGAGTTCGCTGCATCCAACGTGAGCAGCTTTTCAACGTGATCGGCACTGAGCATCATTGCCCGCCCAAGCGCATAGAACTGCCCATGCTCTCTCGCCTTCGTCCGAAGTGCCCTTTCGGAAATGATAGCTCCGGACTTTTGCAGCTTTTTGCACCATTCGCGTGGTGTCAGCATGTCGTCGAATTGTTCCATTTCTGCGGCCTCCTTGAAGCGACTTGCTGCAAGCTTCTTCAGGTTTGTTCACGTTTCCACCCCTAAAATCTGGCGCGGCGCTACCAATTAGATTATGAGTACAAATGTTCCCAATTTTGGAGTCATACGGATATGTCCAAAACCTACAGCTTCAAAAAAGGAGACCCACAAAACAAACGCAAGTCACGTCAGACCCGCGCGGCAACCAGTCAAACGAAGGACTTGAAGGCTTCGCTTGATCGGATCGCAAGTGATGAAAGAACTCGGGAACTCAAGACCACCAGACAGGCTCCTTCGCTTGCCAAAGGCTTGACCGACTACCGTGAGAAAAGAGGCCTTCCACGAACAGAATTCGCCGAAGAGTTCGGCGTAACACGCCGCGCATTATTCAACTATGAAAAAGGCAACCGAACTGTACCTGGAGATTTGCTAGAACGCATCGTTGCACGCGGGGACGTCGAATTGTCGGACATTTTTGGGCTGCCCCCAGAGCCACCGACCCAAACACTTCGCATCGCAGACGCGAAGCTGGCAATCGACGTGTTTGAGGCTTTTCGGGCCAAGTACCCCGAAGTTGTAGACGAAGATGTGAAATTTTTTATTGCTTTCGAAATCGCTAGGCGGCCGATGACCTTCAAAAGAACACCGAAGGTAATGGAGCGCGTCGCGACGAGGATCATGCACACAATTGACGAGCACTACCGGCAAACCGGGGCCTATCTGGAACATGAGCACTCTCGCGATACCGATCCGACCTAAATATAGTAGCGCTGTCCCATCACATACTAATGTCTTGCGCTTCCAGCCATGCCATCATTTCAGCGACCCACTCGGGGGCTCTGCTTCTCAGCATAACAGCGGATAGCAGCAGAACGTTCGGCTGCATTTGTGCGTCGGTGGGTCCGTTAGCCATCACAAATTTAAATTCTCCAGCGGCGGTTACGACCAGTGCAGAGGCGCGGGCTGGAAGGATGGTTTCGACTTTTTCAGGTTCATCGGTCATTGGTTTACTTTCGCCAAATCCGGGGCCAGTCGTTTGGATCTGTCCAGCATTTGCCATCCTTTGGTGCGCTCCAGGGGTTGCCGAAGGCTTTCTCGGCAGGTGGCTCTTCTTTGGTCAGATCTACTGCGTTCAGGGCACGCCGGGCGCGCTTGTGCTCAGTCTTCTTGAAGCGCTTGTCACTCTCGGCTGTCGTCATGCCTGTAATTGGTGTCTTGCGGTACGATCTGGACATCTCAAAGTTCCGCGTTGTGTTCGACATCTTGCCAGTGCTTGTTTGCAGGCAAGGTCTTTGCGCGCTGTTCGATATCCCGGATCGTGACGGGCACATAGCCCCAGACATCGACGCCGACATTCACCGCGTTCCTGCTTCCCATCCACTGATCGTGCACGTGGCCAAAGAGGTGCAGCGCCCCTTTTCTGGCCCGGTGCCATGTGATCATCGGATAGTGGTTGAGAACGGCATGGGGGCCAGTGCCGTGGGCGACTTCAGCCATCTGGGACACGCTCGTCCACGGCAATTGCTGCGTGGCCTCGCCATCATGATTGCCGACGACAAGGTGCTTTTCTTTGCCGGGCAGCCGCGCGAACAGGTTGGAAACCCATTTGCGGTCTTTCGCCTTGGGACCGAACGCGAAGTCACCGACGACCCAGAGCGTATCCTGTGGTCCGACTTTTGCGCTCAGGTTGGCGAGCAGCATCGCATCCATGTGGCTGGCGGATTCAAACGGCCGACCACAGTGCTTGATGATGTTATCATGGCCGAAATGCGTGTCGGCTGTGTACCAGATGGTCATTGTCTTACTCAGCTCGTGATGTGCCTGTTGAGGTGGGCAGGTTGGGTTTGGGCTTGTTGATCAAGTTTGGCTCGTAGAGGCCGTCTCGCGCGTCAGCAGGTGATCTATTTCCTGCCGCAACGCGCTGGAGCGCTCCCGGTAGCTTTTAGACCAGACCGTCAGTCCGGCATAGACGCAGGCGATGAGTGTCACTAGGTAGAGCTGGAAACCCGTTCCTGTGAAAGCATGGTCGCCAAGTCCAATAATCTCCAGAAGAGCGGACCATACGAATAGACCGGGTAGAGCGATAAGAAGGCTCAGGCCAAAGGTGCTGATTAGGGTCGCGCCGAGAGATGTACTGACATTCAACTCCTCTCCATCATGGACGACCCCGGTGGTGAAGTTGGCAAAGGCCACTGGCTTGCCAGATAGTGTGCTGATGACGACAGCCACCTCATGCCCCGGCTGCGCAGCGTCGAACATGTCGCCCTGATATCGGTGTTCTTTGCCATCTTCACACCGCAACCACAGCTCCCGCGTCGCATTGATCCTGCTGTAGCCGGTTTTCCGGTCCACGCGGACAGAGTGCATCTGCTCTTTCGCAGCCGTCACAACACCGCGCACAATGGTGAGATTTCCGCCATAGCCGGTCATGTCGGTAGCAGCCCGGCGAGTTCGTGCAGAGGAAGGGGGGTACGGCGTGGCATGGGCGTGCGCTTGCGGACCTCATAGCCACCCAAGGCCAATCTGATCTCGTCCAGAAGCTTATCGATCTCCGATCTGACATTGATGAAATCACGCACCGGTTTTCGTCTTGGGTCGGAGAGGTCGTAAATGGCATGCTCACAGGTCAATCTGGTAAAGGTGTTGGAGAGATGCCCATCGACGGAAATATCCTCAAGTTGGGGCGAGTAGGGTAAGCTGCGTAAGAACAAGCGGCCCGCCGTGAACGCGGCCGAGGCAGCGCGTTGCTCAGCTTCATTGCACGCATCTCCACATCTCAGGCCGTAGAGTGGTATGCCACCCAGATCGACCCCATTCAGTTCTTCAGAAATCCTGAGGGCTGTCAGGGCATCCATAAACGGCGCGATGAGTAGATTGCTGTGTGAAGCGGCCGTCAGCGCGAGATCATCAAGGCGCCCGCCTGTATCGATCAGGACCACCCCAAACTTCGAAAAGCGGTCGTTGATATGCTCATTGATGATCTCGGTAAGCGCATCTTCGTCAACCACATGGCGGACCAAGAGGCTGTCCCGCTGCACGCCCGTTCTAAACATCTGCCGCTGCCACTGTCCCAAAGTCGTCTTGTGAGCTGGGCGTAGGCTTGCCTCGGGCGTGGCATCAATGATCAGTGACGGGAAGCTTCGTTCTTCAACAATCGTTGACGCAAGTGCCATGACTGCCGTGGTGCGCCCGGCACCGCCCTTGGGGGCGAGGAAGGTAATGATGTTTGGTTTCATGAGCTGAGCCGGGAACTAAATTACATACTTAAGTTGATAACATTATAGTATGTAATCATCAATCGTCTGGCGCATGGATATGCGCAAACTAGTCGGACGAAATTTTGCTCGACTGCGACGGGAGAAAGGCCTGACGCAGGAGGAAGTTGAAGCGCGCTCTGGTTTCAGTCAGCAGTACCTGAGCGGGCTTGAACGAGGGCAGAGAAACCCGACAATCATCACACTCTATGAGCTTTCACAGGCTCTCGGTGTAAGTCACATTGAACTCGTGGACGGCGACCGTTCGGAAGACAGTTGATTTCCAATCAAGTCTGTACAGCAGGGTATGGCACGTTCCTCACCGCCCAACTAGTCAGACTGCGGCAATATCGAAAGCGGATCGGCGCATGTATTGGCGATGACATGACAAAGGCCCCGAGACTACCTCGGGGCCTTTGCCGGAGTCTTTTTCGTTCAGATGTTGAATGACATCGTTTCGCCATCGCTGACGGCAACTGAGCCAGAAACCTCTTCACCGTTGATGTAGATGTTGTCCAGAATCCAGTCCGAACCATCGTTTTTTGCATCGATCTCGAACTCGGCCCACCCATCGTCGTCGGTGTACTCCGACAGGTAGCCCCCAAGTAGGCTCCCCATCAGAGTGACCTTTGCTCCGGAGACACCTTCGTCGTCGTCATCGACAACTCTAACAGAACAATTCCAAGACATAGAAACAACCTCCTTTTCAGTCTCAGCAATCTTCACCCGCGCAACGCGGACGGAGGAGACCGGACCATGGGTTTGGTACAGTCACGCGCCCACGGCGAATGCTTGGCTTCGGGTAAGCGTGGCGAAATTCATCGGCATAGCGCGATGCCCCGCGTCGCAGCGCATCGCCGCCCCTACGAACGGAGTCCGCGCCGCGCCGAACGCTGTCGGGAACGCGTGGTCCGTACTCTCGAAACACGCCTTCTGTAGTACGCTGTGCACACCCCGAACCCCAACCACATGCCTCCGCCGGAGTTGTCAGTGACGTGGCAGTGATGACTGCCAGCATCAACGCGCCCATCTGGATAGTCTTTGTCATATTCTTTCCTTTCTGCTGATGTGATTACTGTCCGCGCCGGCCAGTTCCACCGCCCGCGCTTCCACCTTTGCCGCCACTTTGGCCGCCGCTACCGGCGTTGCCGTTTCCGTGACCGCCGCTTCCGCCTTTCATTCCCATGTCAAATCTCCTTTGTGTCTGGGTTCGCCGTCTTGGCTGCTTCTGACTGAAGGATTTTGAGGCAATTGCCGGATATTGGGAAAAATTTCCCGGATTTCCGGCGCCCTATATGCGGCCGTGCTAGGCTGCGAATCGTTGATTTTTGAGGGGGAAGTACACGAATGATTTCCGTTCTTGACGCGCTGTCTGCGCTTCGAACCGAAGATCGAGAGGCTCTGATGGAAGTCCTTGACCAGATTCTTTGCTATCGCTTTCCGGTGATAAGTTTAATCCGGCGGCAACGTGAATTAAGTGAAATCGACCGTTCTTTGCGTTCGATTCAAATGCTGATTGAACAGACCGCTGAGTGGATCGGAGAGGAAGACCCTGATTGGCTATATGTTAGCGATCAGACGGCTGAGAACCCGGGTGAGCTGCTAGTGCACTTGGCGTCCGGTATTGAGCCCGTGGGTGAGATGTTAGTGCAAGAAGCTCTCCGTCGTTACGCTCGGGCTGGGCGAATTTCGTCGATTCAGTCAGAGGCTCTAGGCTACGCGGCTTGGTTGCGCTCGGAACTCGACGGACTGTCGCTTGTGATGCATGAAGATGATGCGTTTGGTCATGCCCTTGGTGCTGCTGAGAGACCACTGAAGTTGATCAAAGTCATGCGGGCGCTTGTGATGTCCCACTACTTTAAAGACGAAAACGATCTGGACCTTTGGGACGTGTTGTTCGCCGTAGAGAATATGGGTGACAGAGGCTTGTCGTCTCATGGCTTCTCTAGAGCTGCGATAGCCGAGAAGCTTAACTCTGGCCTTCTCCGCGATCAGGACGACCCCTGGACGCGAGACAGAGTGAAGTACGTGACAGGACGTTTCTACGGCACAATCGCTCCTCGCCTTGCTCAAAAACTGAACCAGTACGCAGATACTGCTGCAGCTGAGTAACCGCCGCAGCCTCGCCCTATATGAGAGACCCGAAAATGACGAATGAGAAAAATATCCCCGAGTTGGTTGCACAAGTGGCCGCCTATTCTCGCAAACCTCGCCTCGATCAGAAGGCGCGTGAGCGCCTTTTGGCTAAATTCGGCGATGATGAAGTGGAGTGCGAACCCGTTGCAAAGGGTACGGTTGTACCGTTACGCCCTCACTTGGTGAAGGCTCTGCCCGTACCGCCATCCACAGTTGCGGCTGAAAGTGCTATGGCAGCGTCGTCGGATGACGCCATTTCAGAGGCAACCAGCAACCCTTCCAGTGAAGCAACGGATAGAGATGCAAAATTGCGACCGCTGCGATTTGACTTGAGCTTTCTAGATGGGCTGCAAGTCAATTTTCTAGCTGACTTTTCTGCTGATAACGTATTTGCGGAAATTATTCAGGCCGATGAAAGTAAGGTACATTTTGATGAGCAAAAGCTTCAAAGTGAGATTGTCGAGATCAGTGGGCATCAATTAGTGCTAGACCTCTTCAACGAGCCAATGAACCTTTATCAAGTCCGGGATACCTCAATCACCGAGATTTTTGCCATCTTGCATAAGGCAACAAAAAATGAGTAGCGACCTTAATAATATGGAATCGCATGCATTTTTGGAACGTTGGTACACCGACCAAGCACTCGGATATTGGCTTGACCAAGCGATGAGTGGTGGGCAAGGATCCCTCACGTCTGCAGAAGTCGATGACTTATTTCACAGATTCCTGTTGCCTATGGGCCTTTGTAGCGTCGGTCCAATGGGCAGCGACAGACTTCGCAGTTTGCCCCCATCGGTCTTGCAACAGCTTTCGCAGGTTCAACACGTTGCTCTTGAAGGCATACGAAGCCATGCAGAAGTAACCTATCGCGAGCTGATGCAGCCGCAGAACGGTACGACTTCGACTTTCTTTCAAGCCAAGCTCATTGCAAACCGGATGCGTTCTGGAACTCATACGCCAGTTCAAATACTGCGTATGATGACTAAGGGGATTGGTGGCTTTCCAAAACTGGAGCAACCAGATCAGAAGAATATAGAACGCTTACTTGGGAAGTTTGTGCGGCAAGCGTCACTCCCAAATTACTCGTTTCCAATAGTTATCGATACCTTGGCCCCTATTTCAGAGGCCCTCCGACATTGGAAGCAATGGCCACTGATCGAGAACAGTATTCTGCACAGTCTATTCTTGTGGCCGATGTGTGTACTGGAAGGTGTTCAGGGCGTTGGAATAACGTTGCCGCTGCAGTTGTGGGTTCGCCCCGACAACACAGCCAAGAAACCATCTGTCCGGATTGTTGATGGTTATAAAAGTGCGAAGTTTGCTGGAGGTCTTGCTGAAAGTACGTGGCGTTCGCTGGAAGCGGCTATAGCGGTATGGACGAATGAGTTCTCCAACTGGTCGCTCGAATACCACGCCGATGTTTCTAATACACAAGTTACGATAGACCTCGGACATGCTCGTCGAATTAGGTCCTTGGCAGGATATAAATCGCCGTTGAAGCTGAGAGGTCGAAGTCTGGAAGCAGACTTGGCCTTGGGTATTCTTGGACGACTGCTTGGTGACACTTCGGCTGAAGGGGTAAGTGCGACTGGTAAGATAGAAATTCCGGAAAACAACAAGGCGCTGGCTACCGTTGAACCCGTTTTCGGCTCTAAGGAGAAAGCGGAAAAACTTGCAATGTTACCGGACGTTGAGAAGCTGCTATTTCCCGGAAAGGTCAAAAATGACCTCTACGAGGCGTCTGTACCATCGAATGTGTCGCTTTTTTTTGGGTGGACTCTTCAAGACTACGCGGCTGAGATTTTTCCTGATAGTTTCAATAAAACGCGTTTTATCAGGTGTCCCGACTTACGCCTGGCGTACAGGGACAAGTTGCCTAGACATCAATTTCTCCAAAGTGAAGTCGATCACGTTAGAGAGCGTATTGAGCGATCACAGGATACAATCCTAGATCTTGGACCGAAGGTCAGTGCCACGAGTGTGGCTAGAGCCATCTTCGAAATAAACGGAAAGTGCGACCAATACGCCACCGATGCTCGCATGAATGGCTATGTGACTAGGCAGGAAGAATTTTTGCAGTCCTCCTTGTTCATTCGTGTTGCTGACTACGAAACCAATGATCGATTCTGGCAGGTAATCTGGGAGGTCTTGACGGGTAGTGTTCGACTTGATCTCCCACCGCAAAGTGGTGAAGCGAATGACTGGCGAGCATTCGCGTACTCGACAAATTGGGGAGAGCCTGCTCGCATCCTTGCCGAGAAGATGAACAACGCTGAAGCAAACCGTTGGGAGCCCCAACGTAAGCCTGACAAAATCGTCATAGTTGGGGCAGAATTGCTCAGTGAAAGCGGCGAAATGTGCCCTCGGGGACCATTCAAGCGCCTGCAGCTTTGGTCTTTGAAGAACAGTCTCAGGAAAGCTCTTGGTCAAATTAAGCCGGAGCATGTCACTGATCGTGTTGGTCAAGCAAGATTGATCCTGCTGCCGCATGACAATATTCGAGCGCTTCCCAAAATCGAAATAGAGAATATTCCGCTCCATAGTCAGGAAAGTGTGAGAGCTTTGCATGTCTATCAGAACGGCTTCAGCTTTGACACTGCCAAAGCGGTCATGGGGGTGGACTTTTGGAAATGCCATCAAGTGCTTAGAGCACTTTGTGACGAAACGTTCGATGGAGTGCCGCTTGTGTCTAAAGCGCCAAAAATCCCTCAATATGTACTTAACTTTGATCTTGTCGATAACGAAGCGACCGATTTGGATCGGGCGAGGGCTCTCTATCGAGGTGGTCTGGCATTGGTAGGTATGTCGGCAAAGCTTTTCGACGCTTACGATGAAGGCACTACAGCAATCTCATCCTATGGCCAAATGCTAAAACCCGCCCAGGTTCATGATGCCGAACACCTTCTCGGTCGTGCCCGCGATCTCTGCAGGTCACACCGTGGAGAAACGGAATATGACGAACTGTATCAGGTGATCTCTTCAGCGCGTGCGATATTCTCCAGTTACGGGGAACCGTTCTCTTGGAGCCACGTTCGCCACATTGCGTCTGGTAGAGGAGGTGATGGGAGGGACATCAGTCTTCAACAAACGGCCGTGGATCATTTGGACCGCAGGACCAGTCCGTCACACCCAATCGAAACCTCTCACGTCGCGTGGCTTATTTGGAATGAGTACAAGGCTATTGAGAACGCTAAGCAAAATACTGATGCAGAACGCGAGGCCCTGCTGGACCAGCTGTCACTAGTGCTGGATCGGGCTGAAGAAGATGCAAAGATGATGGGTGAGACCCAGTACAGGAAAGATCAGGTAGACGAAGAGGCTGCGTCACGGTTCATAATAGGCTCTACATTTGCCACGCTATTCTTTGCTCGGACTCCAAGTAAGACGCGGACTCGCCGTCATTTTTATGCGGCCAGGAAAGGAGAGCTTGCGGCGCATCCGCTGGGCGAAAGGATGGAACGTTACATAAACTGGGCAATTGACAACGTGGACGAAGCTCGCGACGTGCCAAAGTTAGATTGGTTCATATACTTGGGTGATTTCGTTAAGAACGACACGCTCGCTTTGCAGCACTACAGTTGCGCGCTGAGCAACGATTTAAGCGGGAAGAAAATTCATGGCTTGGACAAGGGGCGTGTGTTTACACCCGCGCTGGTAAAATATCTCGGATGCATTGAACGGTCAGGTCAACCAAAGCTGCCTGCTCCGATCTTGGAGCTGGCCCGCACTGTAGATGCTCGGGCGTTCTTCGGTGTAGCAGACACGCCACGACCGACGTGGGGTTTGATGGATTGGGACGTTTGCGACCGGTGGCACAAGGGACGGTTCAGGCTCTTGGAGATACTCTGTACTCACCATACCTGGCTTGCTGTGAATTCAGCTGAGCAAGCTGGGCTTATCGCAGCCTTCAAAGAAGGTGTGGAATTGATAATTGACTTCAAGGGGTTAGCTTTGGATCAAGCAAACTGGCCTATCGTTTCCACCCTTGTGGGCTATTTCGGAGCGTGTGAAACAACCGGTACAAAGCCAGACCCCCTGATTATGGACTTCGTTGATGGAAAGTCAGCCACCGTCGTGCCGATGCTCGAGGGTCTGCAATTAGATGCCGCGCCCGGCTCTCATATGGCAAGTTTGGTCGAGCCATTCCTCGCAGCAGGGAAGAGTTACTTACTCAATCGGTTTGCAGTTTCGACCCCTGAAGCTCAGGCTATATAATTTATGAATGCGGTCCATACATTTGGTTCTCTGGATGCAGCAATGCGGTCAGTCGCATGCGGCGGCGCAGTCGCATCCTCCATCAGAATATAACGGCTTGGAATCTTAGCACTGCCACCAAAGGACCGCCGGAAATCGGAAAAAGTTTTTCTTAACTCCGGCGGTTGCCTCGAAATCTTTCATTCTGAAGCTGCCAAGACGGCGAACTCAGACATAAAGGAGAAGTAGAGATGGGTTGGTTTAGCAAAGACGACCACGAAACGGCACATAACGAAGGCCAGGCCGATGGTGCGAAGGCCGGTGCAACTGGTGAAAGCCAGTACACCGGCACGCTGTTCTCCGGCCGCTCTTATGCGGAGCAGCAAAGCTACAATCAAGGGTACGAACACGGCAAGAGCACGACGAAAGACTAGTGCTTGAGAGGGCATCGAGGAAGGTCTTGCCTCACCTCGATGCCCGACGAGCGGGCACTTCATCTGGGGTTTGAAGCACGTCGGCTCAGGTTTTCTGTGGTTTGAGCATGCCGATGTTCATCCAGTGATTTGGTAGCTCTGTCTGTATTGGGCCAAAATCAAGAAGGTCGGCGGCAAGCGTCGCCGACCTCCAAGTAGATTTATAGATACAGCGCAAAGGAGTTGCCAAAAACGGTCGTTTCTGCCGGGTCCACAAACCCCGGGCAGAACTGCTGCAAAACACCAAATCTTCTAGCACTGCGACGAGACTCGGGAGATCAGGTAATGCTTCCATAAGTCAGTGTAGTACCCAATATCGTTTTGCATATCGTCTAAGATGTAATCCAAAACTCCAAGTGTCTTTAGGCACTCATAGCTTCTGCTAGGTTTTACCTCAGGCGATCCGCTCTCTTGAAAGTTCGATGCAGGACACGGTGTGCAATAGTTGTAGTAAGCGCAATTCAAACATTCATCATGCTTGCTGAGATCGGTGTAGGATCGCATATTTGCGGCTGTAGGGGATTCAAACACGTCTTCAAAGGAATCATCAGCAGAACCAAGCTTGAAGGAGCGATATTTATTGGTCTCATGACACGCGTGGATGTCGCCTGTCACCGTGAAATCAACGACACCTCTTGCGATTCCACAAGTATTTCGCGTGTCAATATCACCTCGATTAACTCTCGAAAAAAGCTTTCCTAAAAAAGTTATTAGGTATGTTTCGAACAAGACTATCCCTTCTTCGTTCTTCAACCTCTTTAGTTCATCAATGACCTTTTTATAGTAAGAAATGAACTGATCTGCGTTAACCTTTCCGTGGTCGCGAACGAATTTTTTTCCACGCCCTAAAGGGGTTACAAACTTGAAGCGAAATTCGTTCTGACCATTATCAATTAGCTCTGATATGATCTCTTTATACTGGTCTTTTGAATCAGGGGTAACTACCATTATTTGGCCAGAATAGATTTCCGGAAAATCCTTCACCAATAACTCTTTGGTCGCTTTGGTATCTCTGTAAGAGCCATTACCGTCTTCATACTTGCGCTCGGTATCGTGAATATTTTTCGGCCCATCAATTGAAAGGGACACTGAAACACCCAAATCTTTCAGATTGCCTGCCGTACAGGAATCAATGAGCGTTCCGTTACTTGTCATTGAGTAAGTCGTCGTAACCTCGCGCGAAGCAGGAATGCTGTTGTAATACTCTATGAACGAAGAAATCATTTCTAAACAGAGTGTTGGCTCTCCGCCTTGGAAGTTGATGTTCTTCTCTGTCCCGGGAGATTGAAGAATAAACCTAACGATCTTCTTCATGGTTTCAGGGGTCAGGTCTTTCCCTTTTGCTGAGACGCTCACCGCGGAAGAGTGGCAGAAGCCACATGTGAGATTGCAGCGTTGGGTTAGATGAACAATATAGAGATTTGGTTTGCTATAGTCTTGCGAGTCCCAATGCAGAACGGCTTGATCAAATTTCTGGGCGTTTGCAGCCGTCCTAACAACCAAATTCTGCTCAAGAATCTGGCTTTTCTCTTCAATTATCGCGTCAAGATCGAAGGGAGTACCTTCGTCAAGGTCTACAGGTACTGCTGCCCACTGGCCAGAGCGGTTGGCAACGAATGCAACATTGCCAACCAACCTTGCGTTTATGTCGGTCACTTAACGAGCTTGGACAGTGAAGTAAGGGAGTCCAGCTTGATTGTGCTTGGGTCAAATCCAACCATTTCAGCAACGATACTTCCCCCTGAGTTGGTATAGTTTTTCGTGAAGTGGTCGGTAAACCCAGCTGCGGCGACGCCTGCTCCGTCTAGCATGCTGTCGATCTCAGAAAATTTTCCAGCGTAAGTATCCGACAAGTCAGACAAAGATACAGGGTTCACCTTGAGCGCATCATTCATGATACTCGAGATATTAAGCACCTGAAGTTCTGATTCAGCAGATAGGCCGCGATCTTTTATGAACTCTTCTGGGTCGAGAACGACTTTCTCAAAGTCTTCCTTCGTTGTGACAAATTCTGAAAATTTCATGGATAGCTTCCTCCTGTTAGCTATTAAGCTCTTAGCTTGAGACTGGGAAAGACCAGTTGGTGCTGACCGATTGTTTGGGCCCACCTAATGCTCCACCATCATCAACACGGGTAGTGGATTTGACCTGATGCGTTCCTGAGCCCGTAGGCGCAAAGTTCAAAAAAACCGTCCCGTTGTCGCTCAACGATTGTCCCGGCGAAAGCGAAACATTTGTTTGCGTCTTTTCATTTGAAAAGGGTTTTCCGTCGATTTCTACACGAACCTTGGTGCTAATGGTCACAGTACTTGAAGTTGTGTTCGTAACGCTGAATGAAAATTGATTTGATACAGAGGTGTTGTTCCCGACAGTCGAGCTAGTTGGTCCTTGGCTATTGGCTGATGTAGTAATGCTCATGGAAAACCTATCTAAAATTAAAAAGCAGTCTATAGACAGATACTCAACCGAAGTTGTTCCTCAAGCAAGGAGATTCTTTTCGGTCGAGGCTCGTTCCGTCGCTATAGTGCGCCGTATCCGTAGAAGATCATACGTGCTCAATCTTCAAGCTTCTGAATTGTGGAAGTTACACTTGCACAGGATTGCCGAGAGCCGAAATAGTCATTTCGGCCCACTTGCTCCCGTCCGGACATGTACCGGCATCTCGCCTCACACTGTCACCAACTTGGACTTCATACCGCCATTTGCGATCCGAGCCACATTGGCTGCCGACCTTGTCAGTCCAGTACCAAACCTGCTTCCCGTTTTCCGTTTTCATCTCGAAGTTGCTTCCTGTTCGTACGGGCATCGAGTTCCTCCGCTTATCAAATGTACGTTAGCTTAGCATATTTTTGAATTTTGGAAGGGCCTGGGACAGGGCTGTTGCACAAACATATTCTTGTCTGGTGTCAAAAACAGTCGTTTTTGGCCGACTCGCCTCCCCTCCTTCAGAACAATTATTTAACTATAACAAAAACCCCCGGCAAAACCTTTACAGTTCTGGCAGGTTTTTGGCACAATGAATTATGATTATTGGATATGCCCGCGTCAGCACTGACGACCAGAACCTTGATGCCCAAACCGACGCGCTGACAGCGGCAGGAGCAGGCAAGCTGTTTGCAGACAAGATCAGCGGATCGAAGCGTGAACGGCCCGAACTGGACAAGATGCTGGAGCAGCTTCGCGACGGCGACGTCGTGACCGTAACAAAATATGACCGATTAGCCCGGTCGCTGAAAGACCTTCTGGAGATCGTTGAAACCGTCCGCGAGCGCGGTGCCGGCTTTCGATCCCTCACCGAGGACATTGACACGACGACGCCGGCTGGCCGACTTGTGTTCCACGTCTTTGCATCCATTGCGCAGTTCGAACGGGAGCGAATTTCAGAACGAACAAAGGAAGGCTTGGTGTCCGCGCGCAAGCGCGGCCGTATCGGTGGTAGGCCCCCGGCCCTCACAAATGCGCAGAAGGACGAAGTGCGGCACATGCGAGACGATGAACACCGGGCTGTCCCGGAGATCGCACGCCTGTTCAAAGTCAGCGAAAGGACTGTGCGGCGTGCTTAGGGAAGAGGCATTAAATGGTTTCTCTTTCAATCAGAACCATGTGAAGGTTACTAAAAAGCAAAATTCGTTGAGGTTATCATGGGTGCAAATTCCAAAATTGAATGGACGACACATACGTTCAACCCCTGGTGGGGCTGCACCAAAGTGTCCGAAGCTTGTAAAAACTGTTATGCTGAGGCGTGGTCAAAGCGTGTTGGTCAAAAGGTTTGGGGGCCAAAGGCTGCTAGGCGCACCATGTCTGATGCACATTGGAAACAGCCTATTAAGTGGAACAAGGATGCTGAAGGGGCCACAAACCGGCCTCGGGTATTTTGCGCCTCGATGGCAGATGTTTTTGAAGATCGGCCTGAGTTGATTGAACCACGAGACCGCCTATTTGACCTCATAGAAACGACGCCTCATCTAGATTGGCTTCTGTTGACGAAGCGCCCCCAGAATGTCCGGGAACTGGCACGGTGGGGTCAAGAGTGGCCGCATAACGTGTGGCTCGGGACGACCGTCGAACTACAAACCCGCGCTGATGAGTTGCTGCCCTACTTGGCAGAAATTCCTGCAAAAGTGAGATTCATTTCAGCTGAACCACTTCTTGGTCCTCTTGATATTAATGCTTGGTTGGATTCGACAATTGATTGGGTAATCACAGGGGGCGAAAGCGGACCGAAGGCTCGGCCCGCCTCTCCCGCGTGGTTCCGAGAGCTTCATCGTCAGTGCATGGAAAACTCCGTTGCTTTTCATTTTAAGCAATGGGGGGATTGGGGGCCAGGCGATGGTACAAACCTACCCGCCAAGAAAAGGCAACTGGCGCAAGATGGAACTGAAATGCTGCGCCTGGGAAAGAAGCAGGCCGGGCGCATACTTGATGGAGCTGAGTGGGACCAATTACCAAGAAGTCGAGCACTGTAGCATCTGAGAAAAGTCTGTTTGGCTCCGGCCTGACGAACGCCAAAGCACCGCGTCATCCTTCGGTTCTGGCGGTGTCCAGCCGTGGGTTCGACAAACAGCTAACACCACCAAGTCAGACAAACTCCAAATCGAAATTGATCGCCGAATATATTGAACGGTTCCAACTCGTGACCAAGGGAGGATTATTTATCGATGGTTTTGCGGCCCCTCAAAGCCGAAGCCATCCCGAGGCATGGACAGCGCGGCGAGTATTGGAGCTGGAACCTAAGCGGTTGAGACGTTTTTGGTTATGTGAACTGGATCCAGATGGTGTAGAACAGCTCCGCGCTCTGAAGCAGGTTCACAACCGACAGCCGCGATTTAGGCATGTGTCCGTTATGGAGGGAGATTTCAACCAGACCGTTGACGGTATTCTTGCTTCGCGACGTATCACGCCGACAGCAGCTACCTTCGCTTTCCTCGACCAACGAAATATGGAGTGTCACTGGGAAACCGTCCGGAAACTCGCACATTTTAAACGAAGAAAGATCGAGGTCATGTACTTCTTAGGGACAAGCTGGTCCATGCGTTCATTGAAAAGCGCCTCAAGGCCAGAGAAATTTCAAGAGATTGAAAAATGGTGGGGGCGCCCTGACTGGCAAAGTCTCATTGAGGCTCAGCAAAGCAGCCTACCCCTGATTTTTGCCGAACGGTTCACCAAAGAGCTGGGCTATGGCTATGTGAATATTTACCCAATTCTGTTGAACGAAAACGGAACCAAAGTTGCTTTTCACCTTATCCATGCGAGTGATCATCCACAGGCACCGGTGCTCATGACGAGAGCATATCGAAAGGTATGCGGTGAAATCGCCAATTCGCCTGCTGATAACCAAATGGACTTACTGAGTTGGGAACAGACTTAAGTGGGCAGCTCAAAAAGGGTTTTGTGCTTAGAAAGATCGAAGAGATCACCTTCTATCCAACTCACCTAAAGACTAAAGATGAACTATCTCAACGTCCGTTCTTGCTTGGGCGAGATAATTGGCGGCGAGGCGGCGGTGGCAGTGTTCAGGGGTTGCTTCGCTACACAAGAGGCACCCTTCGTGCATTTGGTCGATGTCAAAATGCTTCTCAACCTTTCTGGACGAAAGAAGGTCCAAGTAGCGGCGTTCATACTCTACCCAGCTGATTTCGTTCTTTCTGAACGCAGACAGTATGTCTGCAGTCGGAGCAAGAAGTGCGTCCACTGAATAGTTGATCCCGCCGATCTTTGAGAGAAAGAAATCTAGATCCTTCTGCTTAGCAAATCCCGAAAGTTGAGAGGTTCGATTCAAGCGGGTGTCGTAGACGTGTTTGACGCCGGCCGTGTTTAATCGGCCAAAGAAGTCTCTAGCAGTGCTCTTTGTGAAGCCAATCGTATATATCTTCATTGGTTTTCCATCTCTATATCAGCGTTCACGATAGGCGATCCCGGCTGCTTGTTTCTTGTAGGCCTCAACAACAGCTGCGTCCCAGTCTCCGGGCCTTTGCAGTAATGGAGGTGGGGTTAGGCCGTGAAATTTGACAAGACGTTGCTCAAATTGGGCTTGATCTTCTACCGCTCCGTCTGTGTGGATATGTGAGATGCTGTTGCGTAAGTCAGGCAAATTGTAGCACACAAGTACGGCACGATGGCACTCGATGGGATCTTTTTCTGAGCAAACTAGAGCCAGATTTAGTTTTCGGGCACCTAATCTGAGGCGGTTCAAACCTTCATTGAAAAAGTCTGTCCGAGCAATCCGGTCGTATGTAGCCTGTCCTGATACATAGCAACTTCGGTCCTTCGGACGTGCCCCAAGCTGGTCACCGAAAAACGCGTACTTGATGTTGGCTGCGTTTAGGTGTTGTCGGAACGGTCCTCGGGAAAAGTCTGGTTTGTAGTGTGAAAATGGTGTTGATCTCACGTCGCAGACAACGTCCACGCCGTTCTCTGAGAGCAACTTGACAAATCCTTCGACCTCTTGCCCAGAATATCCAATTGTAAAAATCTGCCCCACGAAAATGAACCCTTAGTTTGGTAGAATAATGCCGTTGAGCTGCAGATAGCATCGTTTTGGATTGAACCCTTGCTCTCCACCATCCCATGGCCGCGCCAGACCTAGCCTCAAGATAACATCTTGCCAACCAGCACTTGTTAGTCGGGCCGACAGTGACTGAGCTCCTGCCTCTGCATCCGCGTAGTTTTTCGTGTAAAGCTCAGTCACTGTCAAATTATGCCATATTTTCTGAGCATCCTGATATGAAACTTGGGGTTTCCCATAAGGTGCACTGGCCCTCAACCTGCGAGCTTGGATAGCGATGCTTCCTAACGACCGACATTCGCTATCCGCCAGAGCATATTTTCCTTCTACCAAGTTGCCACCAAATATATCTTCAAGGTGCTGATCGGATGTTTCAGCACATGCTGCATATAGCTCGGTAACTGAGGCTTCTCCTTGTTTTCCTACTTTCGCCACGCGGAAATCTTCGTTGGCATGAGGATAACTTGGATTTCCGGCCTTAGCAGGAGCCAGAAAAATGACATTTCCAACAGCAAGGTATCCACCCCCAACCCATTTTTCCTCGGGCCAGTTGTGACCACCCGGCTGAAGGGGGCGAACCATTTCACCAGAATGGATATCGAGTCCGGCAACGCAGACCTGACCTCCAGTCATACGAGTCACTTCTGTGACCAACACTTGTTTGTTTTCTGTCGGCGGGAATCTTTGTTGTAATTCTTTCAATGACATAATTTACCCTTAAAAATTAGATTGTTAGATTATTGTACTCCACAAACTTTCCGGATTTGGTCGCTACGGATGAAATCACTGGAGCAAGACACGGTCAGTTCGGGAAAGCAGCAGAAAGTATGGGGCCTAAGTGCTTTGAAAACACTCAGACCCCAGATCACTACTGTTGAGGCAATAAGTTACGTGCGCTCATGCGGATGCGTGAAACGCGTTTTCTTATCGCGGAAGTTTCAGCGTTCATTATGCCTGAAAGCTCGCCATAGGTTGCACCACCAGCCACGTTCTTCATCAGATTGTAGTCGTCACCACCCATTGCAGTGCACAAGAAAACAAGTTCCGAAGATGTTTCATAATTGGCAGTTGGGTCTACGATGTCTGGCTGCCACGTAAGTGGCTGAAGGCGAAGTAGACGTGCGCGGTGACGGTTCTTGCGAGCGCCAGATTGAATGCGACGTTCGGTATCTGAACGATCAATGTGTTTTCCAGATTCAATATCTGTCAATGCGTTACCAAGGGCAGCTTCTAGCCCCCAATGACGGTCATTAACTGTTGTGGATTTTTTCAGCTCATCTTGAGCGCGGGCATACTCTGCCCAATCGACCTGTTGGTCTTCCATGGTTAGTACCTCATTGTTTGTGCGATCCGTGTGGTATCGCAAGGTTTGAAAAACTGACGTTCGAAGGAGGTTTCGCAATCACAGACGCTGTGCTGTATTTGCGACGTTCACCACCGTTGGTTCAGTCTTGTGAGCAGAACCGTATCAGAAAAACACGGCTCACTCAACTATAAGGAGATGGCGGCGATCAGTTGTGACCGCCACCGACATTTTTTTACGCAGTAAGCTGGATACGGAGAGTTTCTGACCACTCTCGTTGAAGCGTCTCCAATGTTCGTTGTGCATCCTCGTTTTCTAATGAAAGCGCTGACTGTGTACGTGCAAGGGAAAGCAGGAGCAGCTCAAGTGCAACCAGCGGACCTGTTTGTTCACGCACATGTTTTGCCCCATTGTTTTCGTCGTCTTCCGGGCTCTCGCTGCCATCCAACTTTCGGATAGGGTCATAGAGTTCTGAAAAAAACGGGTGGGCTGTATTGATAGAGAGGATCACACGTCCAAACCGATGCTCGGCGCGATAAAATGGCCAGTATTCATCATGGACATATTGAATGAGGTACCTAGATGACTTTACCCGCTGAAATGCGTCCTCATCAGTCTCGTTCGCGCGCTTCAATGAGATTGCCAGTGTTCGTAGGTTGTCCTCAAGCTGCTGTTCTTCTTCTGCGCTCAGTGAAAAAGATCGACTTTGGTGCGGATCCGCCGCTGTAGCCTTGTTCTCGCTTGCGGAAGGCTTAGACGCCTCAGCGTTTGTGCGCTGTGCGCTTTGAAAGCGCCTAATTTCACTGATGACCGTACTTATCTCATCACCAATTCCTCTCTTGATGGCATCCTTGACGTAACCCTTTGGGCGAACACCTTGCTTGTTTGCAGCGACGCCAAACGCCTCATCAAGCTCACCTGGAAAATCAATCTGGACCCGAAACCAGTGTGTGATTGAGTGTCTTGTTGTGAGCTCCGGCATACGATCCGCAAACAGTTCTCTGCCATTCCTGAGAATTGAGACTGTCTGACCGTTAAAAACATGCAGGTCGTTTCGCAGGGTCTTCGTAGGCAGATGATACCATTCCTCGATGGGTAGCTTGAATAGGCTGATTTTTATCTGTGCCGTCTCGCTGTCTTTGTTGTCGTGGATCGGCACGTCAATCAGCTTGGCGGTAACAAGTTTGCTGCCTTTGGCGTCCGTGTCTTCTAGGAACTGTCGATGTCGGGCGTTTGCCATCGAGTACGTCGGATCAAATGCTGTAACACGCCTGTTGTTGATAAAGAGCCGAAGTCCGTCTCCGATTGCCCGACGATAGACACGCGCCATCTCTTTTGTTGCGTGATCCACAAGCGTATTTGCCTTCGCGTAGCTCAGACGATCACAGCTTGGCATGAAGACAATGGTGCCCGAACGCCCTAGAGCTTCGTCTAGATCACCTTTAAGATCGGCCAGTAGTTCTTGTTGGTTTCGATCTTTTGGAACGGACATCGGCTTCTGGATCATGTCTGCAACATCATCTGGTAGTTCATCGAGCAGCTCAGGATCGGGCAAAAGCACAGCGTTGGAGCGTTCCCGGCCAATTGCCTCCACATCAAGTGCGATGTTGTAAAAAGCTCGAGGCTCTTGCCACGAGTAGAACTCAACCAATGGGCTCATACTCAGTGCGGCTGTCTTCATACCCATGCCAAAACGCCCGATACCCGAACGATTATTAAAATTCATGGACCCACCGAAGGCCATAGCCACCTTCAATACGTTTGGTGCCATGCCACGTCCGTCATCTAGGACGGCAACATCCGTCCTATACGAGCCTGGCTTTCCAGTTTGGCGAAAGTATATCCGCACCTCAGTCGCGTTTGCTTGGATCGAATTATCGACGTGCTCACAAAGTGCTGAGGTTGTGTCATTGTATCCTTGGTCACGAAGGGATGAAACTAGAGTTTGGGCAAAAAAGAGTGGGACGTTTGCACCATCCTTCAGGACTCGGTTCATCACGGTTCTACCGCCCTTTGGCGCATCCGCTGCCCAAGTCAGGTCATTCTCGTCGGGATTCGAGGTGTCAGTTTCGTTCAACATAATATTCTCCATAGGTTTTCGTGAGCGCTGTGCTGCACGAGAGGTCGAGACATCACTGCCTCAAGTATTAGGAGATGAATGCTCAAGAGTGTGACGCCGAACGGCTTCATTTTTTGCCAAGCAAGCTGAATTTTTGACCAAGCCCTGTTTAGGGCTCTGCGATACTGGTCTATTCCAAGCACATCCCAGTCAAGCTTAATTGCCGAGAAGATTGGTTATCGATGTCTCTGAGTAGAGGCAAGGAAGAAGCTTATGCCTGACCCGAAACTGACTACGCCGCTTAGTTACTGGCTTACCAGTATCGGCATTCTCCAATTTGATACCAGGGTCATAATACACGGCCCCTCTCGCAAACGCGCCCAATAAGAGAAGCACATCAGTCCCTTGGTTCATTTCAACAACCGGCCCATAACTATACTCTGGGGGAGGGGCACGCATTAGAGACGGCACATAAGCCGCCTTGGCGTGTTTGCGGTTCCAATGTGCCATGATTTCCTTGAACCCCCACGAAGCAGCAATCGTGTCGTCACGAGCAACGAGTACAATCGCTCCATCCACATCCGTGATCTTGCCGGATGCAGGATCAAAGCCGGTCATACGTAATGCTAAATTCGTTTCCGCATGGAAATCTCTGTCATTTGCATAGACGCCCCCGAAGTTGATCCGGCCTGCCTTCCCGGCTTTGTCAGCATAGCCAAACCGACGCAGGAAAACTTCCACACCCTTATCTCGGTAGACCCCACCTGTCGGCTCGGGTGTCATCAGCGTAACCGGGCTCTTGGCCGTAAATTTTGTAAAATCCCGCACGCCGTATTGTTTGACCTCCCATCCCATAAAGTCTGGCTCTGCGCAGCCGTTGGGCGATATGCCCAGTTCGGCTTCCAGCGTGTAGCCGCCGCCGTTGCGGGCGCTGTAGGGCTCAGGCACCCCTGTCCTGCCCATCTTCTGCGAGGGTATCCAGCCTCTACTGTGGATGCGCCGCAGAGCTTCCAGCAGGGCCTCTTTCGGGTTGGTGCCACCCTGCCGCACGGTTTCGAGGTCGATAAACACGCCCGACAGCGGCAGCGTGTCCACAATGGCATCCAATGCCCTCACAACGGGATCGGAGTGCGCCAAAACATGGCCGATCACGCGACCGTCAGGGCTGATGCCGAAGAATAGTATCCTGCCTTCGTCCCTAGACCGCATCAGATCTTTAGGAGCGCGCACAGCCCCTCTTAGAAAGCCAGACACTCTGACCTCTGGGTATTTCGGATATAGGATAAGCTGGGCGTCCGGGGCCTGCGCCAACCCCTGATCGTCGAGCCAGAAGAAGTTCACCTTTGCTTTGGCGCGGTTGCGGACCGATCCCGCAATGGTGCTGACGTCATCCTCGATCTCACCGTGGGGGATGATGTTTAACGCACCGAAGTCACCGCCAAGGTAGACTTGGTTTTTAGAGTTGTCGTTCGGAGCAAGACGTTTTGCGTAGAATCTGACAGCACCATGAGAGGCCATCTGATCGAGCAGTCTATTGAGTGGATTCGTCAATCAAACGGCCTTCAATGCTTAATTCTTTTGCATCAGAGGACAGCCATACGGAGAGGGAGTCAATCACGTGCGCCAACGGCAGACGGCCCTTGCTCTTCAGCGCGCATTCCCAAACCACAGCAACGCGCCACCCGTCCGCCCAGAGCTGGCAGCGCACATCCACGTCCCGCGTCTGGTTGCGACCAATCTTATCCCGCCAGAACTCCTCGCGGGTTTTTGGCCACCGGAACAGCGGACAGTTATGCCCGTGCCAGAAGCACCCGTGAACGAAGACCGCAGCGGTATACCTTGGCAGGATCAGATCGGGTTTTCCAGGCAGGTCTTTCGCGTGGAGCCTATATCGAAAACCCCGCGCGTGCAGAGCCTTGCGAATGATCATTTCCGGGCGCGTGTCTGCTCCCCGGACCGCCGCCATGTTGCGGCTGCGGGTTGCCCGGTCGTGGACGTCAGCCAACTTTCTTCAGGGGCTGCGTTCTGACCAGTTCGGCAATATGCGGGCGCATCACTTGTGCCACCTCGGCAAACACCGGCACGGCCACCGAATTGCCGAACTGCTTGTAAGCTTGTGTGTCAGAAACAGGAATCCGGAAGCTGTCATCGTAGCCCATGAGGCGGGCGCATTCCCGTGGTGTCAGGCGGCGCGGGTTGTTGCCCTCTCCCCGGCTTACAAGGATCTCCGAGCCATCCTTGTAGTACCGAGCCGACAGCGTCCGGGAAATGCTGTCGCCGTCGACAAGCCCAAAGCCGAAACCGTTGCCCTTGGCTTTGTGTTTGGCAGCATAGCCTTGAAGATAAGTCCAGAGCTTGTCCGACAGCGTGTACTTGCTGCTGACTTTTGCATCAGGCCCGACGGTAAAAGGCCCCTCCGGCGCTTCGGTACCGTTCTCGGGGTGCAGGATATCGCGCATTCCTCTGCCTTTCCGGCCGGGTAGAACGACATCGTCGAAATCGAAACCTGTTTTCTCGCGGAACCCGACCATGACGATCCGTTCCCGGTGTTGTGGGACGAAGTTGGCCGCATCAATGATCCGGGTGTGCAGGGTGTAGCCCAGCTCTTCGGTCAGCTTGCGGCGGATGACCTCGAAGGTCCGGCCCTTGTCGTGACTTTTGAGATTCTTCACGTTCTCCAGCAGGAACGCAGCGGGCCGGTGGTGCATCAGAATGCGCAGGACGTCGAAAAACAGCGTCCCCTGGGTTTCGTCGTCGAAGCCATGCGCTCGGCCGAGGGCGTTTTTCTTCGATACACCCGCAATGGAAAACGGCTGGCAGGGAAAGCCAGCCACGAGGACATCATGGTCGGGTATATCAGCGGCCTCGATATCGCGGATGTCACCTTCGATAGGTCGGTTGTCAGGGAAATTCGCATGATAGGTCTGCTGAGCAAACTTGTCCCATTCAGACGTGAAAACGCAGGTACCGCCTGCGCTGGTCATTGCCTTTCGCAGCCCGCCGATGCCTGCGAACAAGTCAATGAAGGAGAAAGAAGCCCCCTCTGCCGGGACACGCCTCGCGTCCACTTGTAGTTGCAGAAGTTTCAATACGGCGTCTCGGGGCTTTTCTTCGCCACGCTTCCAGCGGTATATGTGGCCTTCAGAATAGCCTAGGTTTTGTGCTGCGTCGGTTACAGACCAGCCGCTTTGCTGGATCAGCGTTTCAAATTCGGTCATTCTGCTCTTCCCTGAGTTCGCCCGCTCTGGGACGATTTTTGACACTCTGTTATTAAAAGACCCTTAAAGCAAGAACATTCATGAAACATTTGTTCGTATATTCGCTTCAAGCGTGGATACTGCTTCTTCAAAGGCTTCGCCGAGCCCCCATCCATTCTCGTCCGCCAACATGTAAAAAGCATCAATCGTTTCCTGTCGTGTCTTGATGTTAATCTGCACGTTGCGGCCGGTTCGGCGACGGCGGAGTTTAGGTTTCGCATCTCTATCAAAGCCTTCAGTTTTCGCTGAGTCCCTTATGTTGTCTCGGGGCAGATCAAGACGAGCTGGCTCTGGCTTCACTCCACTCAAGTCTGTTTCATTCGTGGTAAATCCAAGATCGAGGCGGCTTTTGGTCATTCTGTTTCCCCTGATTTGCCCAACAGAGTAATCACCTCTTCCAAAAACTCTTCAGCGTTTTGAATGGCCTGCGGATGGTTGCTGGTAGCACTTCCGTCTAGTTCAGTAAGTGTAAGGCCAAAATCGAAGATGTCGCGATAGGCGGCTCTTTCCACAATGGGCGTTGATAAAACTGGCACACCAGCGGCGTCCAGTTGCGCCCTGACGTTGCGCAATGATCGTGTCATCAGAGCGGCATTGGTTCGGGTCAGGACAACACGGTACTCTAGCTGTCGCCCCAGCATCTTTGACTGGCTCTCTATCAACCTGATCGTCTTGGCAGCCCCCTTCGCGTCCATCGAAGCCCCTTGCAACGGGATCAACACAAGATTCGACAGCCCAACCGCTTGAGCAACCGCGAGGCTGGCTGTCCCTTCGAGGTCCACAATAACGAAGGCGAAGCGTTGTGACGCTTCAATGATGGTGTCGATGATCATGTCAGGGTCAGTCACGGATTTGACACTGATATCAGAGGAAGATGTGCCGGAAGCCAACCATTGTGATATCCATCGTTCGGGGTCTGCATCGATAATGCAGACCTTTCCCCCTCGATGAGCGATCTGTCCGGCAAGTAGCAGTGCACAAGTCGTTTTGCCTGCTCCCCCCTTTGGATTTGCAAATGAAATAACGGGCACATCGCACTCCTGTGGCTAGATGGTAGCAACCCGGTAGCTACTAGCTAGCTACCAGCTACAACCGGTTACGGATTGAAATTGTTTCGAGGTGAAGTGCGCCCAGTCGGCTGAGTCAGCCGCTCCTGATCTGGCTGGCGGACGCTTCGAGGTCCGCGATCCGGTGTCGTAGCGTGCTGCCGCTCTGCACCAAGGCCTCGGTCCAGCGCGCTTGATGCCCTTGATCGCTCACGGATTTCGCCCAGCAGTTCAACAATTCTTGTTGCAATTTCGCGGACGCCAGCACGCAACTCGTCAAGTCGGAGGAGAAATTTGCGCTGGTCTTCCTCAAGAGTGCTTCGCAGCGTTTCAATTCGGCTTCCGAGCGCTCCAAAGCGGCTACGGACTGCTCGCAGGTGGTCGTCAACTCTTCCACGCACGCGAGCAATTCTTTTTCGAGTGGTGTCAGCATCTATTGGCTCTCCCTTAGTGATCTCACGCAAACGCTCCCGGACCTTGACCGCAGCGGACACGGTACGACTTCGCTGCCGGGAGGGTGTCGAAACACCTGACCAATTCCTCCAAGGCCAGTGGTGACTTCCACCCTCGGCGTTGACGAAGCTGAGGTCGGCTGAGGCGGTGATGGAAGGAGCATCAGGGCAATCAAGACCCCTGCGATGCCGCTGATCACTGCTCCGACCATCATCGGAGCCAGAAGCGTCATCAATCCGTCCCGGATCCAACCGATCCGTACCTGCTTCATCAGTTCGGCCGCTGTATTCGCCTTCTCGGTCCACAGTTCGCAATTCTGCATCTGGAGCGATATCCGCTGATCTATCGCCTGCGCCAGAGCGTCCATATCGCGTGAGGTTGTATGCAGCGCGCTTGTCGCACGCTCTCTGATATCGCTGGTGAAGCTCTCCAACTCCGAAGCCAGCGAGTCGAGCTGAAGGTCTGCGCTTTCCGTCATCTTCTGCCGCAAACGCTGCTTCAATTGTTGCTTCGACGGTCCATTCTTCATCGAAAATTGCTCCCTTCAACCGGAACCGCTCCTTGGTTTCAGGATCGAATGCGGTGATGTATTTCTTGCCGAGACGAGGTGTTTCCCAACCCATCTCATGCAAAGCCGCGATCAGCGTTGAACGGTCCAAGACTAAACCCTCTTCGATCAACTCAAAGAGCTGCTCATGGAGGCCTTCACGGCTCTTCGCACGCGTCGGAGCCTCTTTGCTTTTCTTGGCATCCTGCTGCCGTTTCGGATCGCGGGGATCAGCCCAAGCGTGTTGATGGTTCAGCATATCCGCAAGGGCGTCGAATTGTGGTTCGTGACCCGGCCGCGCAATGTTCATGCTGTTGCCGGTGACAAGTTCTTGACGAGGGACAACGAAATGAAGCTCAACGCGGCCCATGTGCGTGTGAGACACCCAAAGACATTCAAACTGGTGGTCTTGCAGCCCCGCAAAGGCCAGCTCTTCAAAAAGCCGCATCACCTCGCGTTGTTGTTCTTCAGTCGGAGCGTCGCCACGCTCAAAAGAGACTACGCCTGACGTGTAGGTCCAAGCATGACGGCAGGTATCGATCAAATGAATGGTCCGCTCAGGATCACCGGCCAGAACCTCTGGCCGAGGAGACCGAGTGACCATTTTAGGCAGGCCGTCACGACCGCAAATCACATCTCGGTTTTCGTCATATGCGATGACCTCCGTAGCGATCAGGTATTGGACCGGTCCCGCGCCCCCGCCTTTGCCCGTCGAAAAAAAGCGGATCATCATATTCCGTCCTCCCGACTACCAATTTTCAACAGCTCAGACATCCGACGGTCGATAGCGACCAGCGCCGCGATCATGGCGCTAGCCTCCAACTGCTGAATGCTAGCGCCGCGCGAAATCTGCTCCCTCGCTTTCCGAGCAAGCTGCTGGACATCCCGTGTCGTGCGGCTCACCGCTAGAACAATCTCCGGGGACACATCTGGCGCGGGCTTACGACTTCTCGGGTCAGCCAACCCGAGTGCTTCACGCAGCAACTGCGACGCCGACACGCCTGCCGCCTTGGCCTTCGATTTGATCTCTACTTTCTCGGCTTTTGTGCAGCGAAGATCGATCTTCTCAGACAGCTTTTCGTCCTTGCCGTCGGAGCAATTGGTGGGGTTGGTAGGGGAGGCACGCCTCCCATGCCTGCCCGCGTCGCCAGACGTGGGTACACTTGCTGTTAGTCTATGCTGCATCGGATAACGCCCCCACGCTGGAGGACTGCTCAACCATTCGGCGGATCATGGACATCTGCTCTCGTAGAAGCTTGCTTCCGCGTGGCCCCGGACCCAGAGCTGGCAGGTAATAACCTGCTCTGCCCTCGTTCATCGCCTTGGGCAACACCCGGTACAATTCGTCGATACCATGCCGGTGTAGGACTTCGTTCCAGTCGCGCTCCAAGCGACCTCCGCCACCCGGAACGAACACAAGGCTTTCGCCGGACTGCCTCCATTTTGGCAAGTCCGGCGGAACGCCTTTCTTTTTCTTGTGTTTTAGAGACTCTAGGTTTGGTGGACGTTTTTGTCCGCAAGCCACGGACACTTTTGTCCCAGAAGTCGGACATTTCTGTCCGCGCATTTGCCCATCACTACGGACATTTTCGTCCGGCTTTTCACCTTGGTTTTTCTCGCGTAAATTACTGGCAGCTTCATGACCAATCGGGTTGATCCGGTATGTCGTCGGAGCATCACTGCACTTTCCAGTCTCGATCAGGAACCACTTTGCACGGAGTTCCCTGATCGAGCGCTGGACAGTCTTAGTGCAGATATTTAGGTCTTTTGCGACGACAGAATGCGCGGTTAGCGCCCGCAATCGTTTTCCATTGAAGCGCACCATGACGATATACAACGCAATCTGTATAGAACGAGGACTGAGTGTGGTATCCCGTGAAATCAGGTTCAACCACTGGAATTTTACGTCTTTAAAGGGGAGGAGCTTAGCCATGAGCCAGTCCCCCTTTTCCGTTTACAGCATCACTGTAAGTCGTTGATTTACCGCAGTGAACAAACAGGGTCCGTTTACAGCAAATTGGTTTAGAAACAACGGCGGTATACGGATTGCAAATCCGTGTACACCGGTTCGATTCCGGTACTCGCCTCCAATAAAATCAATGACTTAGCGTCATTTTTGAGCCCAAAATTATCATATACACATGATACACACTTTTGGCTTTGCGCTTAGTTGTGTTTACGTGGGCTGAATCACTGTGTTGAACACAGTGTTTGGCGTTACTGTGTCTGACGTCAGCGCCTATGGGTCCAAATAGCTGTATTTGCTAAGGGAGGGTTTGTTGCTCATCGTAGCCACTGAGGAGTGGACGATGAGAAAG
>NZ_QBUD01000008.1 GCF_003058085.1 Yoonia sediminilitoris
ATGCCTTCGCGACGGCAAAGCTCCGCGATACTGTCTTCGCCACGCAGGCCATCCAGCACGATCCGGATCTTCTCTTCAGATGAATAATGCTTGCGGGTTGCACGCTTGATGTCTTTGACGATCTTCTCGCCCGGGCTCTTCGTTGTCTTTCTCATCGTCCACTCCTCAGTGGCTAGGATGAGCAACAAAACCTCTCTTAGCAAATACAGCTATTTGGACCCATAGGCGCTGACGTCAGACAATCAAAGCCGTGAACGACATGCCCGGCACGCACCAGTGACGTCGCCATCCCATAGCCCATCGACCCCAGGCCGACGATAGAAATTGCTGTATGTTACATCTCGATCCTATCCTTGTCTTTGTGCCGAATTTGACCACTTGGCAATGAGTGTATTGGCAAGTTCAGTGGAGGCAAAACACAGATTGTGCCCCGCTGAAATTAGGTGGAACTCTGCGTCCGGCATGGCCTGCGCCATGGCTTGCGCATATTGCTTTGGCGCTTGCCCATCAAATTTCCCCGCGAATACTTGGCACGGGACGTGCATGTTTGGCAGAGCGTCCCAACAATCATGCAACGCACGCGCAGCTAAAAGCCGCGGATAGCCGGTTGCGTTGTTGTGACTTGCCAGAAAGCGTTCCTCAAAGGCGATCCGCGCTTCGATTTTGTCGGTCTGCGCGGCGGGATCGCTACGCAGCGCCCCGGCGAACCGGGTGTCCATGATGCCAAGCGCTGTTGTCGCGCGTTCAATGGGGTTGGCAATGTCGCGCAGCTTTTCAATGGGATATGATGACCCGCCACGACCGCCCGGCGTTCCTGCCGCCAATGCAAGCTGCTCAATCCGCTTTGGTGCGCGCTTGGCCAAGTGAAGGGCTGTCATTGCACCGAAACTTTCACCCAGGACACACGCGCGGTCCCAGCCCAATGCATCCATGACGTTGATGGCGTCGTCTGCATAATCGGCCATTGTCCAATCGCCCGGCGGGGCATCGGTTTGCCCCAGGCCCCTCGGGTCAGCGGCGGCAACAGTGAAGTTATCCACCAATCGGGTCTCGAACACAGGCGCTTTGATCGACAAATCAAAGTTCGATCCGCCCAGAAACAGCAACGCAGGGCCTGCCCCCTCAACCCGAATGTTGGCTGTCAGACCAGCCGTTTTGATGCGGTGAGGTTTTATCATGCAAAGAACTTCCACAGCATGCGCGCGCCGCTGATCGCCAAGAAGGCCGCAAAGGCGAGTTTCAGGGGGCGTGCAGAGAGGCCATGTGCCAGTTTTGCACCGATAGGCGCGGTCAGAACACTGACCGAGAACAATATAACGGTTGCGGGAAGGTTTACAAAACCAAGCGACGCAGGCGGACGTCCCTCGACGCCCAAGCCGTTCCAGATAAAGCCGCAGACAGCAGGCACAGCAATGGCAAGTCCGAACACAGAGGCCGTTGCGATCGCGCGATGCACGGTGACCGACATCATCGTCATAACCGGCACAGCCAAAGTGCCCCCACCAATACCCATCAGCGCAGAGATGAACCCCATCGGCAGCGCAATCGCGCTCTGGCCGATGCGTGTGGCAGGCGGTTGGTCGGTCAGCACAATCGGTTTGGCCAGTGCCAGGTTAACCGCCACTAGCAGCGCGACCGATCCGAAGACCAATGTCAGCCCGTCGGACCCAAGGGTTTTCGACGCGATCCCGCCCAGCAAAGCCCCCACAAAGATAGCAGGTATCCAGCCCCGCAGGATATCGCGGTCAATCGCCCCGCGCTTGTTATGCGCCACCGCTGATGAAATTGACGTCGGGATGATAGTTGCAAGAGATGTGGCAACGACCGTCAGCATAGCAACCTCTTGCGGGATATTGAAAAGTTCGGCGACGATGATCAGGACAGGCACGATCACGATCCCGCCACCCACACCCAAGAGCCCCGCAAGCAGGCCCGCAATCGCTCCGGTGATCAGAAGGCCACCAATCAGACCAAGCAATGCGGCAATCGAAAAACCGGTGATCATGCCTTTGCGCTTTTGCTTCGGTAGAAACGGATCACTGGAAGTGTCAGCATGACCAACGCGATTACGGCCAATACTGCGGCAATCGGATGACCGGTAAAGAAGGCGGCGAAACTGCCATCGGTGATGATCAATCCCTGACGCAAGCTGATCTCAAGTGTTGGGCCAAGGACCATGCCGATCACCAGCGGTGCCATCGGGAACCCCTGACGGCGCAAAACGAACCCGAAGATACCCGCCAAGGCCATGACCAGCAGATCAAACGGATTGCCGCGCACAAAGAACACACCAACCGTGCAAAGCAGTGAGATCATGACCAGCATATAGGCTTCCTTGATCCGCAGGATCGGGGCGGCCAGCCGCGACACGATCATACCGAACGGTAGCAGCATCAGGTTGATGATGAAAAAGCCTGAAAAGATCGCGGCCATCAACACAGGGTTCTCAGACATAAGCCGCACGCCCGGTGTCACACCGTGCAAGGTCAAGGTGGCCAGCATCACGGCAGTGATCGCGTCGCCAGGAATGCCCAGCGCCATCGTAGGGACAAGTGCACCACCCGTGACCGCGTTGTTTGCTGATTCCGACGCAATCAACCCATCTGGTTCACCCTTGCCAAAGTTGTCTCGGGTCGGCGCAGAGCGCCGCGCCTCGGCATAGGAAATAAACGCCGCAGTTGCCGCACCAGTGCCAGGCAAAATGCCAATGACATTGCCGATCAGGACCGACTTGATCAGGCCTTTGACGCGGCCTGACCATTCAGACAACTTGGGGAGAACAATGCCTGAAAACTTGACCAGCTTGTTGTCCGCGTCAGAGATCGCAGAGGCGCGGATCAGCACCTCGGACAAGGCGAAGACACCAATCACGACGGCCAAAAGGTTGAAACCTGCAATCAGTTGGAAGTTGCCGAAGGTAAAGCGTGCCTCGCCTGTCAACGGGTCACCCCCAACGGTCGACAGGAACAATCCTAGAAAACCAGCGATCAGACCTTTGATCATTGAACCTTCGGAGACAGAGACGATACAGGTCAAGCCTAGCAGGATCAGCGCAAAGGTCTCGATAGGGCCAAAGTTCAAGGCGAATGCGGCCAGCTGCGGGGCCGCAAAAATCAGGACCACAGCCGAAGTAAGCCCGCCAACAACCGACGCAATCGTGGCCCATCCCAATGCCTTTCCGGCCTCGCCCCTCTGGGCCATGGGATAGCCGTCAAGACAGGTGGCGGCCGATTGCGGTGTGCCTGGCGTGTTGATCAGGATCGCGGAAATCGACCCGCCATAAACCGACCCCGCATAGATCGCCAAAAGCAACAGGATCGCAGGGGCCTGGGTCATTGTCAGCGTAAAGGGCAGGATCATTGCCACTGCAACAGTTGACCCAATCCCGGGCAGCGCACCCAGCACGATCCCAAGCATCGTACCAAGCGTAAGAACGAACATCCCCTCGACAGTGAAAATCAGGGACAAAGCTTGTGGGATGGCTTCAATCATCAGGGTTCCTCAAATCCACCAAAAGAAGGGTGAGTTAGGCAATGGCATCTTCAGAATGTGGTTGAAAAGAACGACAAGGCTGCCAGCCGAAGCAATCGGAAGAACCAGCAATACCAATGGGCTACGGATGCCGAGCGTGATCAGTATCAGCAGGGCCAACATGACAGAGCTGATGAAGTACCCCAGCGGCATGATCAGCAAAACATAACCCACAAACCCCGCGCAAATCAGCAATGTCGGCGCAAGTCGCAGTTCCTTGCTTTCTACGTTCGTCATCATGTCGATGACCATGTTGAGCGCGGCAAGGGCAAGCAAGATCATCAGAATGATCCGTGGAAAAAACATCGGGCTAAACGCCCCGCCAAGCTCCGCAAATTGCAAGCCAAACGTCGACACAACCAAACCAGCAGACAACGCTAGGATCAGCAGCGCAACGATGCGCCGTTCAGTGACCAAGTTTTGCATGAGAGCGCCCCGAGGTTGAACCTATCTGCGCCCAAGAAAGCCCTTGGGCGCAGATAATTGTCAATTTGGCTTAAAGGCCAGCAGCCTCGATCAAAGCAGAGTTTGACTCGTACTGCGCGCGGAAGAATGCGTCGAAGTCAGCCGCATTGCGGTAATTCAAGACTGTGCTGGTGTCCGCCGCAAACTGCTGAAACCCGTCGGAATTCATTGCCGTTTCACAGGCAGTGCTCAGCTTTTCGGTCACGTCCGGCTCAACCCCTGCTGGTGCGAACAAGCCGCCCCACAGGTAAAGTTCATTCAACGGCGCGGCGATGCCAACCTCGGCTGCCGTTGGGACATCAGGAAAGCTCTCCAGACGCTCAGCGTTGAACACGACCAATGGGCGGAAATCGCCGCGGGTCATCAAAAGTTCAGTGTCACCAAAGAACTGGATCGTGCCGGCGGCCATGGCCTGCAACGCAGGTCCGGAGCCTTGGAAAGGCAGGTGCTTCATATCATCGATGATGCCCAGACCCTCGAACGCCGCAACGGTCGTCAGATGCGTGATGGCGCCGGGGCCAGATGATCCGTAAATATACTTGCCCGGCTCGGCCTGCACAGCAGCAACAACGTCCTCAATGGTCTGGAACGGGCTTGAAGCGTTTGTGAACAACACGGTTGGCGATGCGGCAACCGAACAAATCGGTGTCCAGCTGTCGACATCATAAGGCACGTCTTTGATCTGCGGCTGGATCGTCGCGACCGTCACCGACCAATACCCCATTTGATATCCGTCAGGCCGTTGCCCTGCCAAAGCCGCAGCCCCGACCGTGCCCGACCCACCGGCCATGTTTGATACATAGGCATCACCACCCAACGCTTCGGCGAAGTGAGGTGCAAAAGCGCGCAGCAGCAAGTCAGTGCCGCCCCCTGCATTGAACGGGGCTACCAGATTGATGGGGCGTTCAGGGAACTCTTCGGCGGATGCCGGTGTTGAAAATGCCATAACCGCCGCTACAGCTGTCGCAGTTGCCTTAAAAATGTTCATGTTTTCCTCCCGATGCATGAAGCAGTTGCATTGGTAACGTTGTCAATTAAATTGATAACGTTGTCAATCTTCGTTCTTCGTGGCAGTGTCGCACCAGAGGGAGATAGCGTTAGAATGGTTGAAAAACACAAAAAACCAACGCTTAAGGACGTCGCCGAACTGAGCGGTGTCAGCGTCATATCTGCCTCTCGTGTGATGAGTGGCGGTCCAAATATTTCCCAAAATCTGCGCCGCAAGGTGGAATTGGCCGCAAAAAGCCTCGGATATCAACGCAACCGAATCGCAGGATCATTGCGTGGCCAGACAAGTGATCTTGTGTCGGTCATTCTTCCTTCCATGAGCAACAACGTCTTTCCCAATATCATGGATGGGCTGAGTGAAAGCCTCCAGGATACGCCACTGCGTCTGGTCCTGGGGATGACGCAATACAGCAACGTCAAAGAAGAAGACATTCTTCGCGACATGCTGTCCTGGAACCCTGCCGCCGTCGTCTTGGCCGGATTGGAGCATTCCGCCGAAACCCGCGCATTACTCGCCACCTATGACGGACCCATCATTGAGGTCATGGATACCGATGGTGAGGCGACAGACATCGCTGTTGGCGTCTCTCAGATCGCTGCGGGCGAGTTGATCGCGCGGCATTTCACCTCCCGGGGGTATCGCAATGTCGGCTATATCGGCGCATGGGGCGAACGCCCGGTGCGGTCTCGCAAACGACGTATCGCTTTTGAAGCTGAACTCGAAAAACTAGGAAACCCGATTAAGGCCGTGCGGATTTGCGAAGAGGCGTCATCCATCATGATCGGTGCACGTGAAATGGAACGGCTTTTGGCAGAGAATGAACACGTCGATGCTGTCTTCTTTGCCAATGACGACCTCGCGCTCGGCGCACTGCTGTACTGCCAAAGGGAAAAGATTGCGGTCCCGCAAGATGTGGCGATTGCGGGATTCAACGGCATGGAAATGGCGCAAATGATCTCCCCTTGCCTGACCACGCTGCGAACGCCCCGTTTTGAGATGGGTCGCATGGCTGGCGAACTGCTTTGCCAAAGGATCGAAGGGACATTAGCACGCAAACAGTCGGTACACGAACTCCCCGTCACGCTTATCTTGGGTGAGACGAGTTGACTTATCTGTGAGCGGGATTGGGTCAGCAGATCTTCGAGCCAATCTCTATCCTGAATGCGTTATGTCTACTGGATCTCGTGAAACTCCGCCCTCCGGGGGCTTTGGGCCAAAACCGTATGGAGCTATGTACTGACTTTCGCACAGCCGCAACGAATGCACACTTCGTCCTTCAGGCTGTCATTCAGTATGGCACTGATTTAGCACATGCGGCGAATGGCCGGTTCGATGAAGCTGCAGCGCAGCACCAGATCGACCGACGAACGGCAGCTTTGGGCCGAAAGTGCCTCTGACCATGCCACTCTGGTTTACAACACAGGCGCTAAATGGTTGAGCCGATCAACAGTCCGCTGCCCCATAACCCCAAGCCAAACGCCGTGTGGGCAATCAATCCAAGGCCGCGTGACTTCCAAGGCGTCGGCGTATTGCTGGCGGCCCCGCCAAGGCCCATGCCCGGTTGGAGGATGAACCAGCCGGCAGCAATCGTCTCCATGGCATATATCCCAGCTGTTAGAAAGTCGGGTTCCATCAGCCAAGTGGACCCGACAATAAGTAAGAAAACAATGCCGTATATGACGCCGACGCCGTAGTGAAGCAGCCAACCCAAGACCAGTTCACCGGAGGCTTCATCGGCCTGTTCGATATCCTCGTGAAACATTTTTCCCTTGAATAGATGGGCAAACCCACACCCCGGCATGGCCCAATTAGGCATGGGTATTCCCAGACCAAGCGGTGATGTTGAAGATCCACGCGGTGGCGTGCGGGGGTGAACTGCTGGCGCAGCATAAGATCGATGAGGGTTGCGGAAGTCCACCGGCTTGGTTGCCACAAAAATCTGCACACCGTGCGACGGTGGATCACAGCGCAGCCGCGATCTCTGCGATCCGCACGGCGGAAATGTCTGCCGCCAGACGGATCGTCACGTTGCCCTTCAATATATCAATCACGCCAATCTCAGCCTGCGCATCAAACTCGGCTATGTCTGGCAACGTGACGGCAGGTTCCTCAATCGCCACCGGAACGAAGGAAACACCGTCAAGGTTCGGCAGGACCAACTTGCCCTCGCGCGCAATCCGTCGCCATTCGGACAAATGATTGGGTCGCATCCCATAGCGCCGTGCAACCGCATTTACCGTCGCACCATCAACCAGCGTCTCGGCTACGATCCGCGCCTTCACATCCTGCGGCCAGCGTGGGCACCTCCGACCACAAACGCTCGCATCCGTGAGAAACTCAACCGTAATATCCTTGGAGAAACTCGCTCAAATCCATGAAGCACGGACTCGCAGAATAAACGCGTCAACGGAAGGTGGGGTCTAAACAGCGGTTACCCTATATTGGCGGTACGCCAATACGTAAGCAGCAAAATCAGCACATCGGGCCCATAGCAGACATCCTTCCTCCACCGGGGATACTGCGACGTAGCCCGACAGACCGCCAAATGGCGCTCGCAAAATTGATCCGCGAATGGGACTACCATGCGTCCAGGGGCAGAGAATTGAGCTCGCTTCTTCGTTGCCTCCAAGATGGCATTAGTCTGTCGAGAACTGCGAAAAACGCATCATCGTGTTTTCGAGAAATGAAGTGTGCAACCTCATGAAGCGCCACATATTCGATCGATTGCAACGGCTTCTTGGCCAGCGAAAGATTGCGCCAAACACGACCCATATCCGGGTTACAGCTGCCCCACTTCGTACGCATGCGCTTGATGCCAAACTCTGGCTGGGGCACATCAAGTATGTTGGCCCATCTTTCCACTGCATCACGGCCACGGGTGCGCAGTTCTTTACGATACCACCGTAAAACCATGCGCTCCCGATCTTCAAAAGTTACGTCGGTGCGCAGCCGCATCCTAAGATCATCGTTGCCCTAAACCTGAATCCCTGGCCGTCCTTGCGCGACAGTTTCGACCCGCAGTCGTAACGGCCGACCTAAATGCCAGTGGGTCTCTCCCGAGACATATTTCCGGGTGTTCTCACGAGCTTGTTTTTCAAAGTCGCGGCGTCTCTTTTCTATCCACGGGAGTTTTGTCAGCACCGCAACGCGCACCGCATCGGAACTCATTGAAGGTGGCGCCGCAACGCGAACGCGGCCGTCCGGTGGATACACGCCGATGTGCAAGTTCTTGATGGATTTATGGACAACTTCAATCTCGATGGCGGCCAATTGCATGTGTTCAGTACTCATGCTGTGCCTTCACAATTTCGAAGATGAGCTCTGCGTTTGCGCCCTCCGGCAATGAATCAGATATGCTCCGACGAACCAAACGTTCTGTCCGTTCTCGTCCTCAAGCGCACACAGCCGCTTCGCGTCACGCGGTTCCATGCCGCCGTATTCTGATTTGTATTTGTAGAAAGTCGCCGAGCTAATCCCGTGCCGCCGACATACATCAGCGGTCTTCTCGCCAGCTTCCTGCTCCTTGATCATCGCTATGATCTGTTCATCCGTAAATCGTGCTTTCATTTGTCCGTGCTTTTGTTGGGCGGACTCTACACAGATTTGGAGGAGTTTTAGGGGCGCGGGTCACATCAACCTTCGGAACTTGTTGTTGAATCAGCTTTCAGAGCAGAGTCTTGCCCCATCAAGGCAAGCAATGGACATCTGTGCTATTCTTAACGGGATGAAAGACCGATCCACATCGACATCGCTGCCCTAAAGTGTTCCTGTCAGCAATCGCTCTCGCCGCAACCGTCATATTCTGGTTATGAGGCCTGAGCCTAGGGTCAGTCCGTACTGGAAAGGGGAAGTCCGAGCTTAAACCGATTTGCGCAACAAAGACCAACAAAGCCGTGATTATATCAAAACTTTGCAAGTCATAATCTAATTAGAATATTCTCTAGAACTTCGGAATCCACCATAAGATTGAAGCATCATCAGTAAAAATGCTGTTGCAGAGAAGAATTCCCGAACTTCTGGAATAAGTAAAAAAATAACAGGATCAAAAAAAGCGTAAACAATTTGGCCTTGATAGAGTGTAATAAGAAGCATTGCTATCGATAGTCCAATGCTGGGAAGAGGTATGCCTAACCAGCGGAGGATTTGCTGACCCGTTTGCGTTATATGATAAATAGCTGGCAATACACATCCCCAGAGGAAAAACAGTAGTATAAATAGATGGTCGAAAAAATAACCAAACATATTATGAAGGTTAAGCTCTTCTTGTACGTTTACTTCAGCAAGAGCCTTAGGCGTTTCGAAACCAAATATGCGTTGTCCCCAACTGACTTCTTCACCACACATGGCAAAGAATAGAAGTGTCAGAAAAATAAAGAAACCGCGCGAGCTTGGGCGCATTTCCCTACTAAAGCTATTGATAAGAGCAATCAGGCTGGCCATCAAAAGCATTAGTGCTGAACCATACTCTATCAACCCATCTTCAGCATTTATGAACCCAATAGTCACTTCAGAGAAAATAGTTTCAGATATGGCGATATAGATGAGCGAGCTTATGATAAGAATCAGCATGGTCAACAAAGAGCGATCAATTACCGTTCGAAGTATTCTCTCATATGCCAACGGATAACGGAGATCTCTGCTCATGAACTTCTGATAGCCTTCTAGTTTCTCAATGCTTTTCCAGCGCATGGAAATAATCATGATGCTCAATGCGAGAACCAGCAGGATATACTTTGCCGCAGATACCTCAAATTGAGCTACCTTTCGTGTCATAATATTTTCGGAGGTAAGTGATGCATCCAGTATGCCAATAGATATGAGGCGTTCGGCTGTCAGCCAAAATGACAGTATAAGAAGAAGCAAGCCGCTTCCAAAGGCCAGAAACTGAGGTTGGATACGTATCATATTCATTACCCGTTATTAGCTTTATGAAAATAACTTTTGATATTAAAAAAGTCTTGTTGAAGAATTTTCTGAAATAACAAATTCTTCTTCTTCCCCTTTTGTCAACGATGAGTCCTGACCCTGGGGTCTTTGACTTCCGGCACTATCCTTTGCCCAATCGGCAACTCACCTAATGATTGCCCACTCCTACCCCAGCACTGAGGAACCACGCAGCGAGGAACAACCACATTTCAATCTGAGATTTCCAGTCACGGTCTATCTGCCAATGCTCAAACCTGCTCGCGCCTCAACTTGCACATGCAAACACATTAAGTGCCATTTTGAGACTTAACAAGTGCCATTTTGGGTCTTGACGCATCTGCCAGTCAAGTCTACCACTTTGCGGATGAGAAGTGATTTGGGTGCGTTAACATATGACAGGTGTCGAAAAGCTTGCGCGCCTCAAGCATTTGCTCTTGGGTATGGAGCGGGACTTAGGAATGGATGGATTAAGTACCGTGCAGAGAGATATTGTCTACGCTGCTACGCTCCTGTCCGAAACATCGCGCACATTGACAACTGAAAATTTACGGCAACACGAGTTGCTTGATGACGTTTCCCGCAGTGCTTTCTTTCGTGCACTTAAAGAACTCGTTGAAAATGGATACTTAAGGCACACGGATGGCAGGCAACGGTCTGCTTATATTCTCTCCGATAAGCTGAGAAATTAGGGCCGCAAGCTGCGAAGTTAGGGTTGCAATTCTAGAAAATCGGGCTACGCAATTGCTAAACCTCAAAAGACTCGCTATTCCCTTTGTCGTAATATCACTTGCGCACATACTTGCTTTTGTAATCTCAATTTACCTTCTGCTCCCGCTTCAAGCTCAATACACGCCTGAGCTAGCACCTTATGCCAGCCTTCTATTTCTTCCACATGGAGTGCGCATTCTGTCCGCTTGGTTGATGGGTTGGTGGTCTATTCCACTTTTTGCACCGACGGCATTGTTTTGGCACTGGATTAATTTTGGCGTTGATGGCTTTACACTGGTTGGAATAATTGGAGTTTTTTCGGGCATCGTGTGCGCAACACTCACATTCTGGGCGCTGTCGCTTGTAGGAATGGACTTTCGCTTATCCGCTGCCAGAAAGGCTAACTGGCGAGATGTAATGCTTGCTGGGTGCATTGCGTCCACTATCAATACGTTTGGAATGGGCTGGGCATTTGAGCACAACTTGGCAACGCTGGTTGGGTATTTTGTGGGTGACGTAACTGGATTATTTGCCTGTATGTTTTTACTGATGTTGTTCTTTAAAGCCACGCGCTAAATTCACGAAAAGATAAGCTGAAACAACGGGTTGCGACAAGCATACTTGTACACAAAACGGTGCGCATTTCTAATATGTGATGACCTGCCCCCCGAAACTTCCCTCACTTTGATATAGAGTTTGCTCACTTCAAGCGGTTTTCCGGCGCGTCCGTATGGCCCGCGCCACGAATTTCCAGATAGGCCATGCCAGGTCGTTCGATGGATGTTTCCAACATAGTCACCGCATCGCGGGTTAGCAGCGGCGATCCGTAATTGTCTTTCAGCGAATTTAGGACTGTATCCTTGGCGATGATGTCCTCTGCAACGAATGCGCCCGCGCGACGCGCAACTTGGACCAGTATGGAATCCTGCAGATTACCCGGCGCAGCCTCTGACAGCCGCCAAAGATCAAATTCAAAGATCATTCGGCACCGATCCTCGCCATATTCTTCGGTCACTGACTTCCGCCCTTCTGGCTTCAATCCAGTGCGACGCAGGATGCGTCCGGAGGCTTCGTTTATCATGTCCCAGTAGCCGGCATAGATGACACCTAGGTCGTCGAGGGAACGAAGCCTCTCACCCAATGCATCAGCAGCTTCGCTCATAAGTCCGCGACCATGCCATTGCGTTCCCAATGCATAGAAGTATTCGCCGTTCCAACGTTGGTGTTCGTTGCGTTCCATGTAGAAGCCAGCGACGCCCGCCAAAGCTTGATCGGATTTGAGCACGACCGAAAAAAGGCCCATGCCGCCATCATCCCAAATGCCGCCATCGCCGTCGATTCCCATAATCGAGGTCCAGCGTTCGGCTTCAGTGATGGCGCTTTCTGCCGTTCTGATATCATGCGCCAGCATTCCGACGACATTTGGGTCTGAAAACACCACCTGCGCAATGCCGTGGGTGTCCTGCTTGGTTACCGGCCGTAGAATGAGCCGATCCGTTTCGATGATCATTCTACCGCCACTTCCTTGATGCCGCCGTGTGTCTGCAAAATAAAGAAGGCCTGCGAAGGCACCGGCAGGGACATTGTGTCTGGTGTGGATAAATCGGCGTGAATTCCTCGCAGCACCCGACCTGCCAATCCATGCGAAACAATAATCCTGTGCTTCTGTGGGTCGTTAGTCACGTCATCCAGAAAATGCGCAAGGCGCAACCGGAAGGCATCAAAACCTTCACCTCCGGGTGAATTGAAATACCATTCGCCGGGCGCGCCTACATCACGGTCACCGGGCCATCCCGCGTCGATTTCATCGTTGGTAAGCCCGTCCCATTTTCCGAAACAGAGCTCGGAAATCCGGTCATCCGTCACTGTTTTTCTCAGACCTGAAAGTGCCGAGCCGATGATTTCGGTTGTTTCCAAAGCCCTTATCAAAGGGCTTGTGAAGACCACGCAATCGTCTTCTCCAACCTCGCGAGATATCACACGGGCAGTGTCGTGGGCAAAAGACCGTCCGGCTTCGGTAAGACTGGCCTGACTCCTACCTTGCAAGCGCCCCTGCAAATTCAATTCGGTTTCCCCGTGACGCAATAGAAATATCATTCGCAACCCGTCCCCTTCATACCTCAGCTTAGTGCGTATTAGCCTTTGTGGGTAGCCATGCTTCGGACTGCAGCCTTTGCTACAGCATACACCAATGTCTATTCAGCGGACGATGTGAAGCGGGGCTCACTGTTCGGCACCCATGCTACTTGGGCTTGGAACAGATTATCTGGACTGGGTGAGTTCTTCGCTCTTCGATGTTCCGCGCGGCATTGCGCACGATCTGCGGAGCCAATTTGCCCAACAGAATATGGGCACCAAATACCGGCGCTTGACCCTTTTCGGCAAGTTCGATCGCGCGGTTGTAGCCTTGGAGGTATTTTTCACCTGTGTCAGTGACCTTGATGTCTGTGAAACCTGCGTTCTTCAGCGCGGTAACGGTATCCGCAGGTCGCATAAGGTATGCGCCGCTTCCGTCCTCTGACCAAGGCACGGGATGGTGCGGCCCCCCGACTTCGCCCAGTCCATGTTCTGTAAGCGCAAAAAAAGCACGAGGCTTCAGTACCCGGAAGGCTTCGTCAAAAAACACGTCCCGATCCGGCACGTTCATTGTGACGTGCTGCGTATACCCACCATCGAAGACTTCGTCATCATATGGCAGTTTCTGCCCATCGCCGTGTTGGCACTCTACTGCATCTTCCATCCCGACGAGTACGCTTAGCTTTTTGGCGGCATCTACGAACGGAGCCGTTATGTCTATGCCGTCAACGTGGCAGTTGAAACGTTTTGCTAGATACCTGGCGGGACCACCGAGCCCGCAGCCTATATCGACGAGACGGTCACCGTCTTTGACCGGCAAAGCGTCAGCGAGTTCAACAGTTGCCGGAAAACCTCTCGCATGGAAATGATCCACAGGTGCAAGTTGTTCTATCGTGACAGAACTGGCGTCAATTCCCGACCGCTCCATCGCCTCTAGAATTCGGGAGAACACGTCTCCTTTACCCCAATGATCTGAAATGGTCTTTGCGTCTGTCATCTGCTCACCCGCCCTGTTGCCGCTACTATGCAAGCACACCTTACGTGACACAAATACGCGGGTCCACTTAGGCAGTTTTTGGCTCGAGGAAGAAACCGCTCGTGCGGTAGTGGCGCTTTTGGTTGGAGATGTGCGTTGATTTGAGCGCCTTGGTTTTGAGATCTGACGCACCTGTCTGGCGATTGGAATACTCTCAATCTGATGACAGGAGGTTCCGATGACGAAACTGGTTCTATCTCAGCACGGTCCTCGACGATTACAGCCGATACATCGTCTCCTGGAAGCTCTGCACCAAAATGCGGGCAGAGAACGTGACGGATATCCGCGAAGGTCTCGCCGGCTTTCCGCAACTCTACCTACTCGACCCCGACCGTCACACCATCGAAGTCAATGCAGCTCCTATGTGAAAGGTTTAATGCGACGGACCAAATGGGCTCAAAGCCCCATTCGCGGCTGCTAACGCTAAGGTCTGCTCTGACGATTTTCGGCAGTTTTCAATTTGTGGGTCATAACCCTTATGTTGAAAGGTGGGGTCGGTGGATTGCAAAATGACTTGCATTCACTCCATCAGTGTAACCTCACCCTCAACCGTTGTGACAATTTGGCCCGTGGATGGGGTGTAGACGCTGTAAAAAGTGCCACGGGACTGGATGCCTTCCTGCGCACCTGTGCCCCCAACCGAGTACCACGTACCAGCGTTCCGACCTTCTGACACATGCGCCGTGGATGTCGCAATGATCGTCTGGTCGCCGTCAGCGTTTTCCATCAAGCAATGCCCTTGCCCGTTCGGGATGCCGCGCACAATGACGAAGGAGCTATTACAAGCCCATGTTTGTGGTGGAATGTAGGACGGATGGTCGGCCGTATATTCAACGAGTTCTTGTGTGTTGGTTCCCGACCACAGCTGTAGTGCACCGGAGAGAGGTGTGAACGTGGAGTTCGTTTGACCCTTGGTCGTAAGAGTGAAGCGATAAGTTTCTTGCGCTGTTGCCGATGTGGCAAGAAACGCGATCGTGAGTACTGCGGGGACGAGATTCATGAAAAGGCCTTTCAAAATTGGCACGTGTGGCGTGACAGTCGCTCAGGAATGCCAATCCTGCAACTCTATTCGAGTGCCTTCCATTCAGAAATTCCGGGCCTTTGGTTGCCGGGGCGAGCAATAAACAGACTTTGCAACGCGTCAACGCACTCCACTAAGTCAGGTCCTCGCAAATGTATCTGCGTTTCAGTCGGAATCCTTGACCGATCTGGGCTAGAATTAGACCATCGCCGCAAATCACGCCAAAGTCTACTGTGCGGGACCAAGCACCACTGTGTAGAGATACGCGCGGTAGTGCGCGCGGTCCGCATGGCACAAGCATCATCCAATAAGATGTTTCTGAAAGTGCCTAAGTTGACGGGGAAATCGCCATCCTCCTATACTTCTAACATGAATAGCGGCAAGTACTTTGACGATCTGTCGGTCGGAGACACCTTCGAGACTGGTGGGATTACGCTCACCGAGGGCGCGATTATTGACTTTGCACTGACCCACGACCCGCAGCCTTTCCATGTGAACAGGGTGGCTGCAACGGAGTCGATATTCGGTGGGATCATCGCTAGCGGCTTTCAAACCATAGCGCTCACTTTCCGCCTATTTCGTGATACCGGCGTCCTGACCGGTACGAACATGGGGGGGCATGGTATGGATGAGGTGCGATGGCTGGCTCCCGTGTTTCCCGGCGACACCCTGCATGCAAGTGTGACTGTCGAGGTCCTCACGCCATCACGCTCGAAGCCCGACCGGGGAACGGTCCGGTTCCGCTACCGAACCTACAACCAAAACGACGTCAAGGTACTGAGTATGACCATGGACCATGTGATGGCGCGGCCGAAATAAGTCGGTTCATCTATATACGATGGCTCCCAGCCGGTTTCGCCAATAACTGCTTTGCGGGACAAAGTGACCTCCAATGTCTGTCGTCAGGTTTTTTGGCACCAATGACAGCCTAAGCTAAGAGAGAGTTTGGCCCATCTGGTTGGTTTGATTATGCGGCGTACTGGCAGTGATGCGAGCGTCGCTTCGAGTGTCTTTCGTTTGATCTTTTCCCTTTGCTTTAGAGTGGCTTTGTCACGCCAAAAGTAGGCGCCGGCAGGTGTGACGTTGTTAATGCTCTCGAGAGGTGGTCCTGGATTTTCGACCAGTTTGCAGCCCTGTTAAGGTGGATCAGGATTTCATTTCAGGCTGCTAATCTCATTGGTTCTATTTTGCTGGCATACGCTTCATCGGGGGGCAATATGCCGCGTGTCGAGTGGGTGCGTTCCGCGTTGCAGGAGCTATAGTGAATCGGGTGTCCCTGCGATTTGAAAGCTGGCGGTGCATCTGGTTGGTTTGTTGTTGCAACACAAACCGCCTACCAAAAAGGACGCGCCCCGATGGACGATGCTAACATCATTGATTTCACCGGTCGAGACTCAGTTACTGACCCGCTGACCGATCTTCTGCGCAAAGGCGCGCGAGCTTTTGCAAGCAGCGGTCGAAGCTGAAAGGGACGCCTTTCTGGCCAGTTTTGCAGAACGCCACACATCGGATGGCCGGTATGCGGTTGTCCGCAGCGGGTATCACCCCGAACGCGCCGTTCAAACCGGTATCGGGCCGGTGACGGTCAAAGTGCCGAAGGTGCGGGTGAAAGACGTAGGGCACGCCAAGCCCATTCACCACTGCATTCGATTTGGCCGCGATATCGCAGAGTTCGTCAGATCCCAGCTGATTGGCACCGGGAATATTTCATTCAACTATGAATTTGGGCATTGGAGGTCTCCCATTTATTGAGGGTTTCAGTGTTTTGGGTGAGTTCGGACCACGCGCGTCACATTCAGCATGCCCGACTTATGCGGCTGCCTCGGGAAGGGCATGTCCATTCATCGACATTCTGTAGGCTGGGCGTTCAGACGCTGACCGGTTCGTCGACCTGAGCAGTATCCTTGCCCATCTGGCAGTGTTCTACAGCCATACGGGTCGCCCGTCGGTCGATCCCGAGCTGCTGATCCGGATGCTGCTGGTCGGTTATTGCTTTGGCGTCCGGTCAGGGCTGCGGCTCTGCGAAGAGGTGCATCTGAACCTCGCGTATCGTTGGTTCTGCCGCCTCGATCTGCGCGATCGTGTCCCTAATCATTCCACCTTCTCATAGAACCGGCATGGTCGGTTTAGGGAGAGCGAACTTCTGGAGCACCTGGACAGCCACAGGAATGCCACAAAATCAAAACGAGCTGGCAACAATAAGGTCTCATTTCAAGCTTAAGTTTTGATTCCAATACAGCCGGCCTTGCGCATTTCTCGCGGGGACCGCCCACGGTTTTTTGACACCCTATGAAATTAAAGGGGGTAATTATGGTAAGTCTTACATTCTCAATCGGCGGCATTTTCATGACCGCAACGATGGGCAAGCCACAAAAACCGCGTGCAATCCCGCACCAACACACTTTTGCCAAGCGCGACCAAACGCACACCGCTGGACCCTGCGTCAACCTGACCGGTTTCGCTTACAGTCAGGGCAAATGGGTCGATCAACACGGCACCGGTTATCTTGTGCCGCTGGTCATCAAGTGAGAATCCTGCGGCTAGGCCCGTCCAGTACCTGGCCCGCTTATCATGCGGAAGATATTGCCGCCCAAAGCAGGTCGCCCAAAGGACGCACGGAAATAAAGTTGCAAAATGCCGCTACTTTGCGACATTTTCTCCACCCGCACGGTTGACCCACCATTGAGCGGGGACTAAAGTCTGCGGACACGTAAGGAATCCCGATGGAAAACGTCGTACTACTTGTGAGATATACGCGCATGGGCCGGTAACGGTTAGACCATAACACTCCCATGCGCCCCCGACTTTATCGGGGGTTTTTTTGTGAGCAACGACAACAAACACGCGAAGGACGCGAAGCACATGACCAAAGCCATGACGGGCGCAAAAATGGTAGTTCAGGCACTGATTGATCAGGGCGTGGACGTCGTATTTGGATATCCCGGCGGTGCCGTCCTACCGATTTACGACGAGATTTTTCAGCAAAACCACATCAAGCATGTTCTGGTCCGTCACGAACAGGGTGCGGTGCATGCCGCCGAAGGTTACGCCCGTGCGACCGGAAAACCCGGTGTTGCGCTGGTCACATCCGGCCCCGGTGCCACCAACGCCGTCACCGGCCTGACCGACGCGCTGATGGACAGCATCCCGCTGATCGTGCTGACAGGTCAGGTACCGACATTCATGATCGGCTCTGACGCGTTTCAAGAGGCCGATACCGTGGGCATCACCCGCCCCTGCACCAAGCATAACTGGCTGGTGAAAGACACTGAAAAACTGGCACCTACCCTGCACGAGGCATTCCATGTGGCCACATCCGGCCGCCCCGGTCCGGTGCTTGTTGATATTCCAAAGGACGTTCAATTCGCCACCGGCACCTATACCGAAGCCCGGCAGGTCGAAACCCACTACAACCCGCAAGTCAAGGGCGACATGGGCTGGATCACGGAGCTCGCCGAAGCGATGGAGACGGCAAAGCGCCCGATTTTCTACACTGGCGGTGGTGTCATCAACTCTGGCCCTGCCGCGTCGCAATTGCTGCGCGAACTGGTCGGTGCGACGGGCTTTCCGATCACCTCGACCCTGATGGGGCTGGGCTGCTATCCCGCATCTGGTGAAAACTGGGTCGGCATGTTGGGGATGCATGGGCTGTACGAGGCTAACATGGCCATGCACGACTGCGACCTGATGATCAACATCGGGGCCCGCTTTGACGACCGGATCACCGGCCGTCTGGATGCCTTCAGCCCAAATTCGAAGAAGGCGCACATCGACATTGATGCATCCTCGATCAACAAGGTGATCAAGGTTGATATCCCGATTTTGGGCGACGTGGCCCATGTGCTTGAAGATTTGCTGAACGTCTGGAAATCCCGTGGCCGCAAAACCAACAAGGATGCCGTTGCCAAATGGTGGGGCCAGATAAACGAGTGGCGCAAGGTCGATTGTCTGTCCTTCAAGCAGGATGGCAAGATCATCAAGCCGCAATACGCCCTGCAACGGCTTGAAGAACTGACCAAGAAGCACGACCGCTATGTTTGCACCGAAGTGGGCCAGCATCAGATGTGGGCCGCGCAATATCTGGGTTTCGAGGATCCCAACCGCTGGATGACGTCCGGCGGGCTGGGTACGATGGGCTACGGGTTCCCTGCCTCTATCGGGGTCCAGATGGGCCACCCGGATGCACTTGTGATCAACGTCGCTGGCGAAGCCTCATGGCTGATGAACATGCAGGAACTGGGCACCGCGATGCAGTACCGCCTGCCCGTCAAGCAGTTCATCCTCAACAACGAACGTCTGGGCATGGTGCGCCAGTGGCAGGAATTGCTGCATGGGGAACGCTATTCTTCCAGCTGGTCCGAAAGCCTGCCTGATTTCGTAAAACTGGCCGAGGCGTTCGGTGCAAAGGGTATCCAGTGCGATGACCCCGACAGCCTTGATGATGCGATCATGGAAATGATCACCCACGAGGGCCCTGTCATTTTTGACTGTCTGGTGGAAAAGCACGAAAACTGCTTCCCGATGATCCCGTCAGGCAAGCCGCACAATGAAATGTTGCTGGGCGATGCGTCAACGGCAGATGCCATTCAGGCGGGCGGTGCGGTGTTGGTGTAAGGCCATGGCCATGGCCATTGCAGTACGCCCGGCCCTGACGCTGGTCAGCCCCCGACCCGCCCCACGGGAGGGGGCCTTCACCCCCACTCAGGGTCAGGGGCTGCCTTCAGCTCGACGCGAAATAGAATAACACTGAAAAGGCTTATCACATGTCACCGCTCAAAATCAAAAAAGGCGCGACCAGCCATTCCGCCTATGACCTACGGCCCAACTTTTCGGATAAGGAAGAACGGCACACGCTGGCCATCCTCGTTGAAAACGAACCCGGCGTTCTGGCGCGGGTCATTGGCCTGTTTTCCGGACGCGGCTATAACATCGAAAGCTTGACCGTCGCGGAAGTGGACCATCTGGGCCACCGCTCGCGCATCACGATTGTCACCACCGGCACGCCGCAGATCATCACCCAGATCAAGGCGCAGATCGGTCGGATCGTGGACGTGCACACAGTCAATGACTTGACCGTCGAAGGGCCGTCGGTCGAACGCGAACTGGCCCTGTTCAAGGTCACTGGCACGGGCGATCATCGGATCGAGGCGATCCGGCTGGCCGATATCTTCAGGGCAAGTGTGGTCGATAGCACATTGGAATCATTCGTGTTTGAGATCACAGGCACGTCGGAAAAGATCGATGCGTTTGCTGACCTGATGCGGCCTTTGGGACTTCAGGAAATCGCTCGCACGGGTGTTGCCGCGCTGTCACGTGGGGCGATCTGAAGCACCCCCAGCCCAAGATTGGGGCGATAAAGGCGGTGAGTTGCAGGGCCGATCGGGGCAGAGGGCTGCCCCGACAGGAACCTCGGGTCAGGCTGCGGACAGAAGCCCTGCTTGGGGTGCAGCCGCAATCTCGTCTTCGTCCAATAGGCCGTCACCTGTTGCATCCAGAACGATGCAGTCGCCTTTGGTCATTTCCGGCATGGCGGCCTGCAATTCAGGAAAGCTGTACACCCCATCGCCGTTCAGATTGATCTCGGGCTTAACCGCGAACGCAGGTGCCACCATTGCAAGAACAACGTCCAGTGGGGGAATATGTTTTGGGCAACAAATGGCCGCCGCCCCCCCTTGACGGCAAAATCGTCCCGCCCGTCTTGAAAGACACACAATCGCCACCGGCACTTGCCCCTGCTGCCTTGTCAGGACACTCTGACGGCAAATGACAATAAAAGGACACCGAAAATGCCCCCGCGCAAAGTGATAATCGACACAGACCCCGGACAGGATGACGCGGTTGCGATCCTGCTGGCGCTTGCGTCGCCGCAAGACATTGACCTGCTGGGGATCACCGCGGTGGCTGGCAACGTCCCACTTGATCTGACCCAGAAGAATGCGCGCATCGTCTGTGAACTGGCGGGGCGTCCTGATGTGCGCGTCTTTGCTGGCTGTGATGCGCCATTGGCCCGCAAACTTGTCACCGCAGAACATGTGCATGGCAAGACCGGCCTTGACGGTCCCCAGATGGATGACCCGACCATGCCCTTGCAGGATCAGCATGCGGTCGATTTCATTATCGAGACCTTGCGCGCGGAATCTGCGGGCACCGTGACCCTGTGTCCGATCGGCCCGCTGACGAATATCGCAACCGCCTTTGAGAAAGCCCCTGACATCGTGTCCAAGGTGCAGGAAATTGTCTTAATGGGCGGTGGTTTTTTTGAAGGGGGCAACATTACCGCTGCCGCCGAATTCAACATCTATGTTGACCCCGAGGCGGCAAAGATCGTTCTTGAGGCTGGCGTGCCAACCGTGATGATGCCGCTGGATGTCACCCACAAGGCATTGACCACAAAGCCCCGCATTGACGCATTTCGCGCATTTGACACAAAGGTAGGCGATATGGTCGCCGCATGGACCGACTATTTCGAGCGGTTCGATATGGACAAATACGGATCGCAAGGTGCCCCGCTGCATGACCCCTGCACCATTGCATACCTCATCAAGCCTGACTTGTTTCAGGGCCGTCATATCAATGTCGAAGTTGAAACCACATCGGAACTGACCTTGGGCATGACCGTTGCGGATTGGTGGCGTGTCACCGACCGCGCGCCCAATGCGACCTTCATGAAGGATATCGATGCAGAAGGCTTCTATGCGCTGCTGGCAGAGCGGTTGACCACCCTATGACGCTGCGCTTCGACAACAGCTATGCAACCCTGCCGCCGCAGATGTTTACGCCACAACTGCCGAAACCGGTCAAAGCCCCTGCCCTGTTTGCGTTCAACGCCGATTTGGGCGCTCAGCTGGGAATTGACGCCCCTGATGCGCAGGTCTTTGCAGGCAATCATGTCCCCGATGGAGCGTCACCCTTGACGCAGGCCTACGCCGGCCACCAGTTCGGCAACTGGAACCCGCAATTGGGTGACGGCCGCGCCGTATTGCTGGGTGAGGTGATAGGCAAAGACGGCATCCGCCGCGATATCCAGCTCAAGGGCTCTGGCCCTACCCCCTATTCGCGCAGCGGCGATGGCCGCGCGTGGCTTGGGCCCGTTATGCGCGAATATCTGGTCAGCGAAGCGATGCATGCCATGGGCGTGCCAACCACCCGCGCACTGGCGGCTGTCACCACAGGCGAACCAGTCTACCGCGAAGAAATTCTGCCCGGCGCCATTATCACACGCATCGCTCAAAGCCATATCCGCGTCGGCACTTTCCAATTCTTTGCCGCGCGCGGCGATATGCAGGCGTTGCAGGCACTGACCGATCACGTGATTGCGCGCCATTATCCCGATGCCGCAGGTCCTGCCGGATTGCTGGACGCCGTGATTGCCCGTTATGCGCGTCTGGTGGCCAAGTGGATGGGCCTCGGGTTTATCCATGGGGTAATGAACACAGACAATGTGTCGATTGCTGGTGAAACGATCGACTACGGGCCGTGTGCATTTATGGACGCATTTCACCCCGATACAGTTTTCAGCGCCATTGATCAGTTCGGGCGCTACGCCTATTCCAATCAGCCCGGCATTGGCGCGTGGAATATGGCGCAGTTCGCGACCGCCCTGATCCCGCTGATGCCTGACCGGGACAAGGCGATTGAGGATTTCACCGAAGCCGTTCACCGTTTCCCTCCCCTCTACGAAGCTGCGTGGCTGGAGGTGTTCGGTGCCAAACTGGGGATTGGCACCCCGACCGACGCGGACATTCCACTGATCAACGATCTGCTGGATTTGATGACCAAGGATCAGGCCGATTTCACCAATGTCTTTGCCAATCTGGATCAGGATGCGGCCCGTGATCAGTTCATTGACCGTGATGCCTTTGATGCATGGGCGGTGCGTTGGCGTGCGCGCGCGCCTGATGCCGGACTGATGGCGCAATATAATCCGCAGATCATCCCCCGCAATCACAGGGTGGAAGAAGCAATCGCCGCCGGGCGCGACGGCGACTATACGCACTTTGATGCGCTTCTGGCCGCTGTCACTGCCCCCTACGCGCCGCTGACCGATGACACAGCCCGGTTTGCCCGCGCGCCAACTGTCGAGGAAAAAGTCGTCAGGACCTTTTGCGGGACCTGACAGGCCGGTTGATCAGGATGATACCAACCGCCACACACCCCAAGGCCCCCAACAGCTTCGGCCCGACCTCTTCGCCCAGCAAAAGCCAGCCCAACCCAACTGTCAGCACGGGCGACAGAAAGGCAAATGACGCCACGCTGGAACCCGGATAGATCGACAGAAGCCATAGCCAGAAGATAAAGCCCGCCGTCACCACAATGACGATCTGGAATGCCAGTCCGGCATAGTGAATTGGCGCAAGCTCACGGACCAGCGGCCCAAAAAACAGTGCGGCAATCAACAGCAGCGGCGCGGAAACAGCAACCTGCCAGAAGAGCTGAATCTCTGGTCTGACCCGCGACAGGGGCGATGCTTTGGCCATCATCGCCGTGGCCGCCCAGCCAATCGCTGCGCCAAGGGCCGCCAGATCACCCCACAGGTTCCCTGCCGCGTCGCCCCGATCCAAAATCGCCCAACCGACCCCGACGACGGCGATCGCAAGGCCCAGGGCCTTTTGCGGGCTGATCCGGTCATCAGGCAGGATGAAATGCGACATCAGCGCCATCCAGACAGGCATCGTGTAAAAAATCACTCCTGACCGACCAACAGTTGTCAGGTCCAGCGCAACAAACAGGCACAGGAATTCAGCGGCAAAAATACAACCGGTGATCAGTCCGGCAAGGCGCGTACCGGGTGCAAACCGCAGCGGGATACCGCGATACTTGAGCCATAGCCAGATGCAGACAACAGCCCCAAGCGACCTTAGACCGGCGAAAAAGACCGGCTGAAACCCGTCATTTGTGACCTTGATCACGACTTGGTTCAGGGCCAGCAACAAGGCCATCCCCGTCAGGCCAGCGGCACCAAAAAGATCAAGTTGGGATTTGCGTTCCATCCGCGCAAGTGATGGGTGCAGCACGGCGAAGTCAAGCGGGCATTCGGTTGCCTCCGCCCCTTGGCGGCGCGGAGGCTGTTTTGCTTTAGTCGATCACACGAACCGCTTGCATGACGTCCGGTTTGCCGATCACTGCACCGTTCGCACCTGTTCCACGTTTGATCGCATCAACAATGTCCATGCCTTCGGTGACTTCGCCGACAACAGTGTATTGACCGTTCAGAAAATAACCCGGCGCAAACATGATAAAGAACTGGCTGTTGGCCGAATTTGGGTTCTGCGCGCGCGCCATGCCTATGATTCCACGCTCGAACGGGCGATCCGAAAATTCGGCGGGGATATCCGGGAATTCCGAGCCACCAGTCCCGGCGCGTGACAGGTCATTGCCCATGATGCCGTTCTGCACATCACCCGTCTGGGCCATGAAGCCGTCGATCACCCGGTGAAAGACGACGCCGTCATAATCACCGGCAGCCGCAATGGCAGTGATCTGTTCCACATGCTTGGGCGCGATATCTTCGAACAGGTCGATGGTGATGGTGCCGTTAGCTTCGCCCGCAATGTCGATTTCCAAACCTGCGCTCAGCGCGGGCCCTGCGACAAGCGAAAGGATCGCAGCGTACTTAAACATCGGTGGCTACTTTCACGCTGATCATACGATCAGGGTTCATCGGTGGCTCACCGCGCATGATGGCATCGACGTGTTCCATGCCGGATGTGACCTGACCGTAGACAGTGTATTGACCGTTCAGAAAGTCATTATCCTTGAAGTTGATAAAGAACTGGCTGTTGGCCGAATTCGGGTTCTGCGAACGCGCAGCGCCCAACGATCCACGCGCATGGGGGATCTTGGAAAATTCGGCGGGCAGATCGGGCAAGTCGGATGCGCCAGTGCCTGCGCGGCCAATGTTGAAATCTTTCTCCATGTTGCCGTTGGCCACATCGCCGGTCTGCGCCATGAAGCCGTCGATGACACGGTGGAAACAGACGTTGTCATAGGCACCGGCACGGGCCAGTTCTTTCATCCGCTCGCAGTGTTTGGGGGCCACATCGGGCAAAAGTTCGATCACCACGTCGCCGTCTTTCAGGGTCATGATAATCGTGTTTTCGGGGTCTTTATAATCGGCCATGGTGCACTCCTGTTATGCAAATTCGTCGTCCCACATATTGTGCCTGTACCGGAAAGCCAAGCAGGTCCGGTTGACGTTGGCGTGTGGTTGCCGCAATGAACATGGCATCACTATGCAACAGGGGGCCGCTGATGGCTTGGAAAACACTCGACGATATGGATTTTGCGGGCAAGCGTGCGTTGGTGCGTGTCGATATCAACGTGCCTGTCGAAAAGGGCGAAGTCACCGACACCACCCGGATCGAGCGGATCGTGCAAACGGTTCATGATATTCAGGACAAGGGTGGTCAGGTGATCCTGATGGCGCATTTCGGTCGCCCCAAAGGCAAGGTCGTGCCAGAGATGTCGCTGGAAATCATCGCGCCCACAGTCGCCGACATTCTGGGGGTGCCCGTCACATGGGCCAACAGCGATTTTGCCGATGCGGTCGCCGAAATGGAAGATGACGAGGTGTTGTTGCTGGAAAACCTGCGCTTCAACCCCGGCGAAGAATCCAATGACATGGGTTTTGCCAAGCGCCTTGCATCCCTTGGGGACATCTATGTGAATGATGCGTTTTCCGCCGCCCACCGCGCCCACGCCAGCACCGAAGCGATTGCGCATCTGTTGCCCTCTTGTGCGGGCCGTTTGATGGCCGAAGAACTTGGTGCACTCGAGAAGGCACTTGGCGACCCTGAACGCCCCGTGGTTGCGGTGGTCGGCGGCGCGAAAGTATCGACCAAGCTGGACCTGCTTGGCAACCTTGTGGGCAAGGTCGATCATCTGGTGATCGGTGGCGGTATGGCGAATACCTTTCTGGCAGCCCAAGGCATCAGTGTTGGCAAGTCGCTGTGCGAACATGATCTGGCCGATACCGCCCGCGATATTCTGGCCAAAGCCGATGCGGCGGGCTGTGAAATCATACTGCCCCGCGATATTGTGGTCGCCCGCCAATTCGCCCCCGGAGCTGAAAACGAAACGTTGGCGCAAGATGCTTGCCCCGAGGATGCGATGATCCTTGATGCGGGTCCGGCCACAGTGGCTTATATCGGCGAGGTTTTTGAGGCTGCCAAAACACTGGTCTGGAATGGCCCGCTTGGGGCATTTGAAATCTTTCCTTTTGATGCGGCGACCAATGCGGCAGCCCTGAAGGCGGCGGAATTGTCCAAGGCAGGCAGGCTGATTTCGGTTGCAGGTGGCGGCGATACTGTGGCGGCGCTCAATCAGGCAGGAGCTGCGGCGGATTTCACCTATATATCAACTGCGGGTGGCGCGTTCCTTGAGTGGATGGAGGGCAAGACCCTGCCGGGTGTCGCCGCGCTCGGGTAGACCATCCGCCCCTACAGGGGTTGCGAGTCTTGTGGTCACGCAATCCCTTGCGATGCAGGGTTTTCCGCGAGTTAGCGCAAACAGTTAGCGCCATCATATTTGCATCACAAAAATCAGTCCCTTATGCCAGAACTGAGGGGCTCGAGCCCGGGAAATTTGGGAAGGTGTATTTGATGTCGCAACAGGAACAGGCCGAACAAGTCCGTCATGGCAAGGGATTCATCGCAGCTTTGGACCAAAGCGGCGGATCGACCCCAAAGGCATTGGCCGCCTACGGTGTCTCTTCAGATGCCTATGCCAACGATGCACAAATGTTCGACCTGATCCATGAAATGCGCAGCCGGATCGTGAATGCGCCTGCCTTTACCGGCGACAAGATCGTCGGTGCCATCCTGTTTGAAATGACGATGGACCGCGAAATCAACGGCAAACCGTCGGCCCGGTATTTGTGGGAAGACCGCCATGTCGTGCCTTTCCTCAAGATCGACAAGGGGTTGCTGGACGAAGCCGACGGCGTGCAACTGATGAAACCGTTGGACCATCTTGACGCACTGCTGCCGCGGGCCGTGGAACATGGCATATTCGGCACCAAAGAGCGGTCGGTCATCAATGCCGCCAACCCTGCGGGCATCGCCGCAATTGTTGCCCAGCAGTTCGAAGTGGGTCAGAAAGTCATCAGCCACGGGCTCGTCCCCATTCTTGAGCCCGAGATCAACATCAACATGCCAGACAAGGCGCAGGCCGAAGAAATGCTGCGTGACGAAATACTGGCACAGCTCGACAAGCTCGGCGCGGACGACAACGTGATGCTCAAGCTGACGCTGCCAGCGCAGGCCAACATCTATCAGCCTTTGGTTGACCACCCCAAGGTCATGCGCGTCGTCGCCCTGTCCGGCGGCTACAGCCGCGCCGAAGCCAACGCGAAGCTGGCCCGGAACAAGGGGGTCATCGCAAGCTTTTCGCGGGCATTGACCGAAGGTCTGTCTGCCGACCAAAGCGATGCAGACTTCAACGCCACCATCGCCAAGACCATTGATGAGGTCTATGCCGCATCGGTTGCAGGATAATCTCCACGTATCGACTTTTTGGGATTCCCTTCGTGCACCATTTGTGCGATTCTGCCGCAAACCGGTCCGCCAGAGACGACCTGAGAGGCAAAGCAGATGTTGCGACGTAACCGCCCGGCGATGGGTGCTGTGTTTTATTTTCTTGGTACCCTGATGCTGGGTCTCTATTTCACCTTCGCAGCTGTGCAAGGTGACTACGGGCTCTTCAAGCGGATCGAAGTGCGCGCCGAAGGGGCCGCATTGCAGGACGAACTGGCGGATTTACAGGCAGAGGTCGCGCGGATGGAAAATCTGACAACGCGGCTTTCTGACAGTTACCTTGATCTTGATCTGCTGGACGAGCAGGCCCGCGATGTTCTGGGCCTGATCCGCGCCGATGAAATTGTGATCCGGTAGTGCCCGTTTCGACGGGCATCCAGACTTTGCAGCAAACCGAAAAGTAGGGCACAAGCATGTCTTGCATTTGGACCGCCATTTGCCTGCTTCACCCATCCGCTGCCTTGCCTTTTGCGCAGAACGGCTATGCAGGCAGCAATTGCCCAACCTTGGATTGACTCTCGCAAAGTCAAACGGCATGCTTTAAGAAATAGTTTAACGCTAAACTAATTTTCATGCGCTGGAGGAATACAGATGCCACCAAAAAAAGCCGCCGCAAAACCCAATGTCTCGGCCGAGGAGTTACTGGGCCATTACCGTGAAATGCTCTTGATCCGCAGGTTCGAAGAAAAGGCAGGCCAGCTTTACGGCATGGGCCTGATCGGCGGCTTCTGCCACCTGTATATCGGTCAGGAAGCGGTTGTTGTCGGGCTTGAGGCCGCCGCTGACGAAGGTGACAAACGTGTCACATCCTACCGCGATCATGGCCACATGCTGGCCTGCGGCATGGACCCAAAAGGGATCATGGCCGAACTGACCGGGCGCGACGGCGGGTTTTCAAAGGGCAAGGGCGGCTCCATGCATATGTTCTCGAAAGAGAAACATTTCTATGGTGGCCACGGCATCGTGGCGGCTCAGGTGCCACTGGGTGCCGGACTGGCCTTTTCCGACAAATACCGTGGCAACGACCGGGTGACATTCACTTATTTCGGTGACGGTGCCGCCAACCAGGGCCAAGTCTACGAGACCTACAACATGGCCGAGCTGTGGGATTTGCCCGTCGTTTTTGTCATTGAAAACAACCAGTACGCCATGGGCACATCTGTCAAGCGCTCGACGAAATCACCATCTCTGTGGGAACGTGGGGCAGCCTATGGCATACCGGGGGAAGAGGTCGACGGGATGAACGTTCTGGCGGTCAAAGAGGCTGGTGAGCGCGCTGTCGCGCACTGCCGCGCGGGCAAAGGCCCCTATATTCTTGAGGTCAAAACCTATCGCTATCGCGGCCACTCCATGTCGGACCCGGCGAAATACCGCACCCGCGAAGAGGTCCAGAAAATGCGCGATGAGCGTGACCCGATTGAACAGGTCCGCGACATGCTGCTGACGGGCAAACACGCCAGCGACGAGGACCTCAAGGCGATCGACAAGGAGATCAAGGCCATCGTCAATGAGGCGGCCGAATTCTCCAAGGAAAGCCCTGAGCCCGCGTTGGAAGAGCTTTGGACAGACATTTACGCCACAGAAATCCCGCAGGAGGCTTGAGCCATGGCAACCGAAATTCTTATGCCCGCCCTGTCCCCCACCATGGAAGAAGGCACTTTGGCCAAATGGCTGGTCAAGGAAGGCGACACCGTATCATCCGGCGACATCATGGCCGAGATTGAAACCGACAAGGCCACGATGGAGTTCGAAGCCGTTGATGAAGGCATCGTCGGCAAGATCGTGATTGCCGAAGGCACCGAAGGCGTGAAGGTCAACGACGTGATCGCCATTCTGGTCGAGGACGGTGAAGATGTGCCCGAAGCGGGCGCAGCCAAGGCCCCTGCCGAAGCAAAAGCGCCAGAACCAGAGACGGCACCCGCCGCATCAGAGGCCCCCAAGGCACCCGAAGTGGATGCGACGCCTGATTGGGACGCTGATGTTGAGGTGAAGCCAACAACAGTCCGCGAAGCCCTGCGCGACGCCATGGCCGAGGAAATGCGCCGCGATGGTGACGTGTTCCTGATGGGAGAAGAGGTCGCCGAATATCAGGGTGCCTACAAAATTTCCCAAGGCCTGCTGGATGAGTTTGGCGCCAAGCGTGTGATCGACACGCCAATCACCGAACATGGCTTTGCCGGGATCGCAACCGGCGCCGCATTTGGCGGGTTGAAGCCTATCGTGGAATTCATGACATTCAACTTCGCCATGCAAGCCATTGATCACATTATCAACTCTGCCGCAAAGACACTTTATATGTCTGGCGGTCAGATGGGTGCGCCGATGGTTTTCCGCGGCCCGAACGGTGCTGCCGCCCGCGTGGGTGCCCAGCACAGTCAGGATTACGCCGCATGGTACATGCAGATACCGGGCCTGAAGGTTGTGATGCCCTACTCTGCCTCTGATGCAAAAGGGTTGATGAAAACCGCGATCCGCGACCCCAACCCGGTGATTTTCCTCGAGAACGAAATTCTCTACGGCAAGTCATTCGATGTGCCAGTCATGGATGATTTCACCATTCCATTTGGTAAAGCCAAGATTGAGCGCGCCGGTGATGATGTGACTATCGTCAGTTTCGGGATCGGCATGACATACGCCCTGCAAGCGGCTGAAAAGCTCGCTGAGGATGGCATCAATGCCGAGGTTATCAACCTGCGCACCCTGCGCCCGATGGACACAGAAACCATCCTTGCATCTGTGCGCAAGACCAACCGCTGCGTGACCGTCGAAGAAGGCTGGCCACAAGGCAGCGTCGGTGGCTACATCAGTTCGGTCATCATGCAGGAAGCTTTTGATTATCTCGACGCCCCCGTCATCACATGCACCGGCAAGGACGTGCCGATGCCCTATGCCGCCAACCTTGAAAAGCATGCCTTGCTGACCGCAGACGAAGTGGTCGACGCCTGCAAAAAAGTCACCTACCGGTAAGGAGAGAGCGCTATGCCCACAGAAATCCTGATGCCCGCCCTGTCCCCCACAATGGAGGAAGGCACGCTTGCCAAATGGCACGTCAAAGAGGGCGACACCGTCTCCTCTGGTGATATAATGGCCGAAATCGAGACGGACAAAGCCACCATGGAATTCGAAGCCGTGGACGAAGGTGTGATGGGCAAGATCCTGATCGCTGAGGGCACCGAGGGTGTGAAAGTCAATGACGTCATCGCTGTGCTGCTGGAAGAAGGCGAAAGCGCCGATGATATTGGCGAAACATCCGCACCCGCTCCGGCGGCGCAGCCCGCCGCGGCTGCGGAGGCGGCTCCCGCAGGGGGCTCCGACAAGGCCGCACCACCGGCACCCGCCGCCCCGGTCAAAGATGGCAACCGCATCTTTGCAACCCCGCTTGCGCGGCGGATCGCGGCGGACAAGGGGCTTGATCTGGCCGAGATCACAGGGTCGGGCCCGCATGGCCGTATCATCAAGGCCGACGTCGAAAACGCAAAACCCGGCGCAAAAACGGCCGACGCGTCCGCTGCTGCGCCAAAGGCAGAAGCGCCAGCCGCTGCCATGGCCGCGGGCCCCAGCACCGATGCCGTTCTGAAAACCTATGCAGACCGCCCCTTTGAAGAGGTCAAGCTGGACGGGATGCGCAAGACCATCGCCGCCCGTCTGACCGAAGCCAAACAGTCCGTGCCGCATTTCTATTTGCGCCGCGACATCCAGCTTGACGCATTGCTCAAGTTCCGCAGCCAGTTGAACAAGCAGCTTGAGCCGCGAGGTGTAAAGCTGTCCGTCAACGATTTCATCATCAAGGCCTGTGCTTTGGCCCTGCAACAGGTTCCCGAAGCGAATGCAGTCTGGGCGGGTGATCGTACGCTGCAATTTGAAAAGTCCGATGTTGCTGTGGCCGTCGCCATCGAAGGCGGATTGTTCACGCCGGTATTGAAAGATGCGGAGATGAAGTCGCTGTCCGCCCTCTCTGCCGAGATGAAAGACCTTGCCAGCCGCGCCCGTGACCGCAAGCTTGCCCCGCATGAATATCAGGGCGGCAGTTTTGCGATTTCAAACCTTGGCATGTTCGGCATCGACAATTTCGATGCGATCATCAATCCGCCCCACGCGGCCATCCTTGCGGTCGGTGCGGGCGTTAAGAAACCGATTGTTGGTGCCGATGGCGAACTGGCTGTTGGGACTGTGATGTCAACAACCCTGTCTGTCGATCACCGTGTGATTGACGGCGCGCTTGGCGCGAACCTGCTACAGGCGATCAAGGACAATCTTGAAAACCCGATGACGATGCTGGCCTAAGGTCCAGTCGGTTCTGCAACCGACTGGAAGAATTCTGGTCGGTTGCCCAAAATCCTCATATTTTCAGAATATCTGACCGACCGAGTGATAGGATTTGGTGGCGAAACAAGTGAATCTGATCGTGCTGGATGTTCTTGAGAATATTCTTGGCGGTTACGAGACCTGAACCTTGGCAGTGATGCTGTGGTTATCTTTTTGTCCAAGGGGCAAGGCGTATGGCGCTATTGGCGGTTATGCTTGTGCTGTTTGGCCTGAACATCATTCTGCTGCTGCCCTGTTGGATTATCGGCGTCTGGCTCTACGGCTGGGTCAAGGCCGCGCCTGCGCTGTCGCGCGTGTCCGGCTTGATACTGACGATCCTGCCTGTCGTCATCTACGCAGGTGCCTTGTCGGCGGATGTGCCAGAGGTTTTGGGCAGGTGACGCTTGGCCTGATTTCGCTCGACCAACTCTATAGCTTGCGGTTCTCGGATGAATTCATCTGGAACGTCTTTCTGGCAGTGCTGACAGGCCCGCATCTGGCAGGCGTACAGGCCCTTTGCCAGACCCTACAGGGGCAAGAGAACGCACTTTCAAAAGGCGTAAGAGACGCAGCCTTTGTCAGCTTCTCCCTCTATCTGCTCCAAAATCCGGTTTTGCAGTTTCTCAAACCGATGATGTCGTCCGTCGGGAGGCTGCCATTGCCGGACCTGTCGCTGCTTGTCATGACATTGCTGCACTGTGCCCTGTTCGGCGCGGCGTTTGAAAGAACGCTCAGGCCACAGCGCGCGCTGGTTTTGCAGCTTTTCGCAGCCAGACCAAAGCGAACCTAGCGATCTGACGCGCGCGGGCGCAATCCGCTATTCGCCCAATAACTGATGCATCGCCAGCGAAGGCTGCGCACAGCCTGCTTCGCCCACGATCCGTGCGGGAACCCCCGCAACGGTTTTCATCGGCGGGACGTCTTCCAGAACCACAGACCCGGCTGCAATCCGGCTACAATGACCAACCGTGATATTGCCCAAGACCTTTGCCCCTGCCCCGATCAGCACGCCATTGCCGATTTTGGGGTGACGATCATCATCTTCCTTGCCAGTCCCGCCAAGCGTGACGGAATGCAGCATGGACACATTGTCACCCACGACGGCCGTTTCACCGACAACAATGGAATGGGCGTGGTCAATCATGATGCCCTTCCCGATCCGCGCGGCGGGATGGATATCGACACCAAAGATTTCGCTGACCCGCATTTGCACGAAGTAGGCAAGGTCGCGACGGTCATTTTTCCATAGCCAATGGCCCAACCGGTAGGATTGGACAGCCTGAAAGCCCTTGAAATACAACAGCGGCTGCATGAACCGGTGGCAGGCGGGATCACGATCATAGATCGCCACCAGATCAGCGCGGGCCGCTGTGGGCAAGGCTGGTGCCTCTGCATAGGCAGCGTCTGCGATCTCGCGCAAAATCTGCTCGGACATTTCGGGTGACGCAAGCTTCATCGACAAACGGTAGGCCAGCGCACGCTCAAACGTAGCGTGGTGCAGGACACCCGCATGGATCAGCCCCCCCATCAGGGGTTCATCGGCGATCGCTGTTTCCGCTTCTTCGCAGATGCGGTGCCATACGGGGTCGATCTCGGTGAGGGATGGTTGAACTTTTGCCATGGCGCTGTTCCTCTGTCTGGAACCTTTGTGTAATCCAAATTGGCGCATTTGGCCAAGAACAAACGTGTGATTTCTGCAATCACCTTTCCTGATGGGGCTCGCTGACCAGCAATTCCTGCACAATCTGGGCGATGCAACGCAGGTGTAGCGCATCGCAGGATGCAGGTCGCGGGGCCTTGTCATGGCGCAGTGCGGCGGACATCAGGCTGCCGTCACCATATTGCGGATGCAGGCGCCGCAGTCTTTTGCGATATCGGTCAGCAGTATCCGCATCCTGCAAAATCTGCCCGATTATGCTGGCCCTGCGGTCTGCCGGGGCGCGCCTCAGGACCCGTGCTGCAATCTCGATATCTGCGAACTGAACAGGGCGCATATCAAACCTGCAGCGTGATGTCGGTGTAGGGCCCGGCCCCGTAGCGAGCCGACATTTGGGCAACTTCCACCCGGAACGGCGCAGTCCCGACTTCGGCGGTGGCATCTGCACTGGCATAGCTCCACTGTGCGCTGGTGGTCGTTTCCTGACGGCGCACGGCCCCTGTCTGTATCACACGTACCATATATTGTTCGGTTTCTTCACTCAAAGGCACATCCGCATCGGCCCATAGATCACCATCAATGCGCGTGCACCGAATCCAGTTCAGGGTCAGGCCCGTCGGGGTCACGTCCGCCCGCAGATGGGCGACGGGATATGGGCGCAACCCGTTACCCTGAAAGACATAGGAGGCATATTTGAAAGCTGGCGAATTGATCGTGCTTTTCGTGGGTCCATAGCGGTAGTGGCGTGTGTTGCCGCGTGCCGCACTCGGGATTGCGATCTGCTCGGGGGTGCCATCCAGCAACACGACAACTGACCCTTCCGGCCAGACATCCGGCATCACCCCGCGACTACCCGCCTGCCCCCGCAACAGCCCATTCAGGGCAAAGCGATTGTCGCCCAATGCTGTTGCTGTCTGAAATTGCACGACTTCCCACAAGTCGGCTGTGCCGTCCCCAATGGCAAGGCTATTGGCCCCGTTCAAGACCGCCTCGACCGAGGCAGAGCTGAGCGCGCCATTGATCAGTTCTATTGTGAAATCAGCCTGCCGATCCCAAATTCCTGCGGGGCCGCGCAGCAAGGTGGTTTGCGTCAGCCCCACGGTTGACGGTGCCCGGATCAGATCTTGCAAGACATAGCCGCTGTCTTGCGATGACCCGTAAAGTGCGACGCTGCCCGGCCATGGTGCCCCTGCGGCCGCAACATGCGGTGATGTGGGCATTTCATCGCCCGTAATCAGGGGCAGATCCATGAAAAACATGTCCACAGGCACCGGTCCGACAAAGGGTTTCAGCACCGGGGATTCGTCCATTGATCGCTGCTGCCGATAGGCTTCGGGATCAATCCGCGTGGCCTCGATCAGCCGCAGCCCTGCTTCTTCGACGCGGTCAACACGGTAGCAGCCCGCGTGGTCGACAGTTTGTAGCGATACGGTATCACCCGCATTCACCTTGCATTGCGAAGGTGGGAGCGCAAATTCGACCGTATCGCGTGCAATTCGGGTTTCCTGAATCCAGCGGTCCACGGTTTGCCGCCCTTCGTTGCGGGTCAGGGACAATGACACCTCTGACCTTGTGACACTGTTTGTCGCGTCATCGGGGTGAATGGCCTCTGTTGCGATGGGGTCATAATCCCCTTCGGCGCTAAGGTAGTTGAGTTGCACGCGTCCCGCGATCTCTGACGTCGGATTACGGGTCAGCGCGACAGACCGGTCCTGTTCGGCATTGATGGCAAGGCACTCATCGTCAAGCCTGTGATCAAGGCGACCATGACGGTTCTTGAAAACCAGCTTTCCGCCACGTTCGACCGCGTCAAACCCGTAGGTAATCATCAGCGGTTGCAGCGCCGCCCGTGCTGACCCGACGTCAGCCACGCTATAGCCGCGCACGATGCCATGAAGTTCAGAGACATCAATATCGCGCAGCCCTGACCGCTGGCAGACCTCGGCCACCACAGTGGCCAGTGACCGGTTGGTGGCCCGCCCGTTCAGCCAATGCCCGCGTGCATGGTTTACACCGTCAGACCAAAGCGACCGGTTGCCGGGGAAAAACGGGTAAGGGCGCGCATCCCACGCCCAGACGTGCATACGGTCCGTCGCCACCATTGGCGCATCATAAAGCTCTGACCGGGGATTGTTGGCCGGATCTGCATAATGGGTTGTGACAGCGCGGATGTATTGCATCTGGATGAAATCATCGCGATTTCCCGTCGAAAAATATGGCAACGAAGACTCGGATGACTTTTCATCAATGAACTTGTTGGGCTGGTTGGTGCCCTTGTCCATCGCCACACAGCCGAACTCTGTAAACCAAATCGGTTTGCTTTGCGGCACCCACGGTGTGCTTTGCGCCTGCCGCACACCGTTGATCCGGTCATGGTGCGGATTGCCCCACCAGCCAGCAAAATCCTTGTAGCGCCAGACCCAGGGCTCACCTGCGCCATCAGTGATCGGCACGCGGCGTTGGGCTGCGCGTGCTTCAGGTGACGGGTAATACCAGTCGTACCCTTCACCACCGGCCACGTTCGTCCGCAGATAATCAAGGTTATAGATACTGCCCGCTTCGCTGTCAGCGTGATCATCTTCATCCCGCCAGTCAGACAATGGCATGTAATTGTCGATCCCGATGAAATCGATGTTCGGGTCGGCCCACAATGGGTCAAGGTGAAAGAATTTGTCGCCGGTCCCGACAGGTTGATAGCCATGATATTCCGACCAGTCGGCCGCATAGCTGATCTTGCACCCTGCCCCGAGAATGGCCCGCACGTCCGCTGCGAGTTGCTGCAGGGCCGCTACGGCAGGAAAGCTGTTCCCCGGCCCCCTGATCTGTGTCAGGCTCCGCATTTCGGATCCGATACAGAAAGCAGACACACCACCTGCCGCCGCACACAGGTGCGCGTAATGCAGGATGAACCGTCGATAACCCCAGTCATTTGGACCTGTATAAAGCACCGCTTCACCGGTCACGGAAAAGTCGCTGACCGCCGCTTGACCCATGAAAGCGTCGATCTCTGCCACTGCCGCCGCTGTTCCGTCCGGCGTGCCCGATTGCGTCGGGGCGAGCGATGTTGTGATGCGGCCACGCCATGGCAATGGGGGTTGCCCTGCAGTCCCTGTCCACGGATTCGGTTTCATGTTGCCTTCCAGTTGCTCCATCAGGATGAACGGATAGAACATAGCAGACAGCCCGCGGTCGTTCATGTCCCTGATCGCTTCGATTACCGACTGGTCTGCTGGTGTGCCGCCATATATCGGCTTGTCATCCTGCTGCGGTACAACAGACGCGCTGTAGCGCGTCTCGCCTCCGACGGTCCATGGCATCCGGCCTGAATCCACCTCGCGCTGCTCGATCTTGGGCTGCACGCTGCATTCACCGCAGCGCAGGTCATCGCCAAACCATGACACAACAACAACAACGGACTTGCAGGCGGGCAGTTCCTGCTCCAGCGCGTTCATTGACACAGTGAAATCTGTGCCGCCCATGGGTGAATTGGTGTTGATCGCCAACCGTTTGCCGAACCCCTGCGACAAGTAAACAGGCGTTGTGGCCAAGGCATATTCGCCCGTGCCCGGGATCAGGGCGACACCCTTGACCAACTGATCAAGGTCAGGTGCGGTTTGTGTAATATCGGCAGGCGTGGGGCGCATCACTTCAAATGTGAATTGCGGGATGCGGTTGCCGAACTGGCCAAGCTCCAAATCTTCAAACACAACGTAACAGGTGCCCCGATAGGCTGGCGTGTTGGCAGCCCCTTCGACCGCGACGATCTTGGGGTCAGGCAATTGGTCTGCCGACCCGGGATAGAACCGCATGTTCAGATCCTCGGGCGACACCTCTGCCCCGTCCGCCCAAATCCGGCCCACACGGGCCACGGGCCCCTCGCCCAGCGCCAGCGCCATACTGACGGAATAGGAATAGCTGGTGACATACGGCTGCGCAGGCGCAGGTGGTGTACCCTTGCCGCCGCCGCCGCCCCCTGTGGTCTGGGTGCGTTCACGAAACTGACTGGCCCAGATCACCTGCCCCGGCACACGCATCCGGCCATAAATCGTCTGAAGATCGGTGCCTTCGCTTGCACCTGTCAAACGAAACCGGTCAACGCGCCCGGTCTCGACCGGCTCACTCCCGCCACCCATCACCTGCTGGTCAATTCGGCGGCCGATAACAGCCCCGGCAGCACGACCAATGGTTGCCATCGACAGCCCCAAAACAGAGCCGCCAACAGAGCCGCCCAGCGCCATGCCTGCGGCAGAAAGTACGATCGTGGCCATCAGATTTATCCTTGTAAAACTTCGAAACGGGCGGCGATACGGCGGCGCCAAGGGGCAGAAAGCGGGCTTTCAACGACCCCATGCCCGGTGTAGGCGTGGACAAATTTCGGATAGGGGTCAGTGGCGGTCAGAATGCCCAAGTGCTTTGCCACCGCCCCGTCACGCATACGGAACAGCAGGATTTGTCCGGGCGCCATCAGTGCCTCGGTCCGGTGCATGTGCCGTGTTGCAGCGGCAAGCAGCACCTCCCGCCCCTGTGGTTCGGCCCAATCGGCGGTGTATGCAGGCACCTGTTCAGGCTCTGCACCGTTGACCTCTTGCCAGATACCCCGGATCAGCCCCAGACAGTCACAGCCAACGCATTTGGTCGCACCCTGATGCAAATAAGGAGTGCCAATCCAGTCGCGCGCGGCAATTGCAAACGGATGCGTCATCGTTTCAGGCTCCCACCCGTGTTGGCGTCATCGGAGCGTGGAACGCTCACCAGCCAATCCTGGCCCGGAATGTCGGGGAAGCCACGAAAGTTCAGCAGGTTGTCGAACTTCTGTTGGCAGGTCTGGGTACGCTTGTCGCAGCCAGCGGTCAGGCGCAGCATGTCACCAGACGCAATCTGTTCGCGAATGGGTTCCCAAAGGGTGATCTGGCGCAGATTATCAATAGTCTGGTCCAGCTTGACCACGCCCTTCAGTCCCTGTGCGGCACCGGACATGACCTCGCAAACGCCGCCTTCGAACCAGCGGTCGTGAAAGCCCGTGACCCCGCCCAACCAAATGACCTGTGCCGCGGTCTGGTCATGGACTGCGGCCTCGAGGTGAAAACCCAACTCACTCAGATCAAACCCACAAGCGACGTCGCCAAGGATGGCACTACAGGTCTTCAGATAAGAACGCCCCTGCGGCAGGTTCAGCGCGTCGGTCTGCCCGCGCAATTCGGCTTGAAAACCGCCCGCGGCACGGGTGATTTCACCGATGGTGCCAGCAAAACGGACCTCGCGCGCCTCAGGGTTGTCCCATTGGACCTGCCAGATCGTGACCTTTGCATCATCATAGCGCCCAGCGGCAATGTCACGTTCGGTAATCGCATCTGACTGCAAAACACCCAGCGCTTCGGTGTTGTTGACGGCTAGGCCGCTGTTACTTGACAGCGCCCGTGCTGACAGGCCTCGGGAGGCCTCAAACGTCATTCCGTCAAACTGCAAGGGTCCGTCATGATCAGTGAACCCTATCGTGACGCCATCGCGCCTTGTGACTGCCCAGCAAGTGCAGACATGCGTGGTGCCGCTGGCCAGATGCGCCTGTAGATCTTGCGCGCTCATACCCTGATCTCCACGATGGGTACGTTAGGGGCTTCGCCTGCCTGAAAGTTCGAGATCGACGTCAGGATCGAATCCGTGTCAAAGCGGACGGGCACATCAAATTCATACCCCGCGCGGATTTCGGCGCTGTCATCAGGCGGATGGGAAAAGGCTAGCGCGCCGGTCTCAATGTCAAGCGCGTAATCCACGCCTTCAACCACCGGGTCGCCACCGACAGTCAGAATCACCGTACCCGCGACAGGCTTGGTAATTGGACGTACATAGGTCGTCTCACCCGAGCGATAGGATTTCGTCAGTTGAAATGCTGCGTTGACCTCATCGCCCACGCCGATCAATTGATCTGTGGCGGAAATAGCCTGTGATGGCAGGCTGGATTTATAGTCGCTCCAGTCCTTCCAGCGAAATCCGATCAACTGGCCCTGCCGCGCCTCGAAAAACGAAATCAACGCCTCGACATCATCCAGCGACCGCAAGCCAAATCCCGCATCATATCGCCTGCGGGCATGGGCCCAAGGCGTATTGCGCTCTTCGTAGCCGCTGGCAAGCGTGACAATATCGGTGCGCCTTTGCGGCCCACCGACTGAGCCAAAGCTGAGTGATGCAGGAAACCTGACCTCGTGAAATGCCATTGCTTTGTCCCTCTAACGATTGCGTTGACTGCGCCCAAGCGCCCGTGACATCTGGGTGGCGATCTGGCCCTGACTGCGTTGAAAACTTTGCGCATCCGGCGTGCTGATGTTCATATTCACGGTGATTGCGCCGCTCCCTTGTGTGCGGACCCCAAGGCGACCGTCAGCACCGCGTGACAGTGGCATGATCGCCTCTGGCCCCGCCTCGCCCATCAGTCCTGTGCCGCCCGCCATAGGGAACGTTGTCGGCCCGCCAACAACACCGCCCTTGGCAAAAGGCATCACCCGGCCTTGCGAAAACGGGGCGCCCGCCGCAAAAGGCATCATGCCCGATACGGCCGCATTCAGCCCGTCCGACAACATACCGCCCAAATGATCCGTGACCGGACGGGTGGCGGCAGAATAGGCCGTGTTGATCATTGCATTGGCCAGCCCACTCAATGCATCCGACAGTTTCACGCCATCCAGCAGCAAACCGTCAAACGCACGTTTCAGCCCCCCTGAAAACCCACGCTCCAGATTGCCCAGATCACGGGTAGTATTGCCCAACGATCCTTGCACATCACGCAACTGGTCATCAAAGGCCGCCGTCATCGCCGTGGCATCACCCAGACTGCGCTCCAGCCCGCTGATATCGCTCTCCAGCGTATCAAGCCGATCAATCTCATCCATTCTTCACATCCTCTTGTCGATCAGGATAGGCCTGCTCCAACTCACCAAGCCGCTTGCGCCCCATTGGTGATCTTGCTTCGGTCTGGCCCAGCATAAGCTGCAATTCGGCCGGCGTGAGCGCCCAGAAATCCGCCGGTTTCAGGCGCAGCCCATGCATCCCCGCCAGCATCAGACGCGGCCAATCCAGCCCGTTCATATTGGCGGGGTGAAGGCGCGGGCCAGCATCAACGCGGCCGCTTTAGCTGCCTCCACAGGCCCGCCTTCAATCTTTGCGGTCATCAGATCGTCGCTGTTGCCTGTCCATCCGCCGCCATGCAGCCCGGCAATGACAACAGCCATCACATCCCGACTGGAAAAGGCGCTGGTCTCGAAGCGGCGGATCAGGTCGATCAGTGACTCGTCGCCCAGTCCCGTTTCCAACGCTGCCAGGGCACCAAGGGTCAATTTGCAGTCAAAGGCCTGACCATCAATGGTGAGCGACACTTCCCCCGTCATGGGATTGGTCATCACGCAAAAGCCGTGAACACAAGTGCACCCGCCGAAGCAAGCGCCAGTTCGTAAGTCGCCTCGCCATTATATGACCCGGCATACTCGATCGACGTGATCTGAAATTGGCCTTCGACAATACCAAAGTCCGGAATGACGACCTGGAAATTGGGCGTCTCGCCATCAAAGAAAATCTGCCGGGCGCGTTCGTCGGTTGCATCATCCTTAAAGACACCCGAACCCGAAATGCTCGCCGTCTTGACACCTGCGCCCCCCAGTAACTGCCGCCAGCCACCCGCACTTTCAAGACTGGTCACATCAACGCTTTCCGCATTGAAGCTGATCCGGGTTGCGCGCAGTCCCGCAGCTGTTTCAAATTGTCCATCACCGGTCATGTCGATTTTGATCAACAAATCTTTACCATTTTGGGCCACCATTGGCTTGTCTCCTTTCAGGAATCAGGTGTCGTCCGCAACGCGGGCACGAAAAGTCAGATTGATCTGGCGAACATCGCCAGACCCTACGCGGGCGGCTTTCGCCTTGTAGAAATTCAGGGACACAAGACGCCCCCTGTTCAACTGCAACGGTGCATCCACCAGCACATCAGACACAGCAGCAGCAGCGACTTTGGCAGAGGCAAAGCCGGCTGTTTCAGTGACGACCGTAATCATGAATTCAAAAAGCGCACCGCCGCCGGTCTTGTCGGACGCATCGCGCGCGCTTTCGGTCCCCAACACAACATAAAGTGGTGGCAGTGGACCACTGGGCAGCGCATCATAGATCGCATCACCGACCAAAGCGATGAGCCCGGGATCATTCGACATCTGTTGAAAGACGGCCAACTGTAGCGCCGCGGAGGTACCATAACTCATGACGCGGTCTCCTCTTGAGTATAGCAGGTCAGGAACTGGCCATATGCATCATGTTCGCCGACAGCATCGATTTTCCAGATACGTTCACCGTCGCGAAATCTTTGGCCCGCGACGGGTCGCGACGGTGAACCATAGGGCGACGCGCGGACAATGATCCGGTAAGGCACACGCGACACGGTCGCGGCAAAACTTGCCCTTTCACGGCCCGACCCCGCCTTGAGCTGGGCCCAGAGAAAGCCCAGTGTCTGCCATTCATGGGTGTAGCCACCTGCCCCGTCGGAGACCTGCAAAGGGGCTTCCAAGGTCAGTGATCTGGTCAACAGCGGTCGCTTCATGACCGGCTCCCCATCAGCAGGCGGACTGTACGATAGCGTTCAATCAGCGCCGATACCTCGTAGGGCATGGCTGGCACACCGCGTGTCAGGTCGTGGCGATAGTCGTAAAAATGTGCGCCAAGCATCAGCACTGCCTGCCCCAGATCAGACGGCAGGTCCGACCATTCGGGGCCGAAACCCGCAAGCAAGCGGATACGGACCGATCCATTGGATGGGATAGGGGGAAGCAGACCAGATGTCGGCTTTAGAAGGGGACGTTGCAGGTCAGGTTGCAAGACCCATGCGTCATCGTTTGCCAATGCTTCTTCGCCGCGCGGGTCCAACAGCACCATGGACACAATCGCATTGACCGGGGCAACAGGCAGCGGCTGGCGTTCACGATCCCGCCAATCTGACAGCGTCCAGCTAAACTCGCGTTCGATCAGGATCTTGCCGGTCCGCGCCTCAATGGCGGCCATTGCGGCCCGCAGATAGCTCTCCAGAACCGGGTTTTCGTCTCCATCATTGGCGAAGCCCGTGCCAAGGCGCAAATGGTCTTTGAATTGTGTGACCGGCAGCGCCGACTGCGGCACGGGGGTCTCTTCGACTAATATCATGGATCTACTCCGAAAATCTCTGATCTTTCTGCCGCTCAAGATCGCAAAACTATTGGGATCCCGGATGCACACCTCCCGCATTGCTCGGACGGAAGGGAGCAGCTAGACAACGCGGGATTGTCGTCGTGTGCATCCGGGAGTAAGGGCGCCATCCCCGTGGAACCGCGCCCCTTCGCGCCAGCGTTAGCTGGTGGCGAATTTCAAAAGCTTGATCGCAGCAAAATCGCTGACCGCACCGCCGACCCGCTTGGTCGCATAGAACAGCACATGCGGCTTGGCAGAGAAGGGATCGCGCAAAACCCGCAGATCAGGGCGTTCGGCAACGGTGTAGCCTGCGTTGAAGTCACCAAAGGCGATGCCATAGGTATCGTTGGCGATGTCAGGCATATCTTCGGCGATCAACACACGGTAGCCCATCAAACGGGCTGGTTCGCCAACTGCCAGGCCGTCAACCCACACAAAGCGTCCGTCATTGTCTTTGAGCTTGCGAACATGGCCCGCTGTCTTGGAGTTCATGACAAATGTGCCGTTGGCGCGGTATTCAGCGCCCACCGAATATACCAGATCGACAATCGCATCAGCGCGCGTGATGCCACCAGCGGTGCCGGAAGGCACATAACCGATCGAGCCCCACTCCCAGCTGTCATCGGCAACGGCAGGGTAATGCAAAATGCCCGTGGGTTTGTCCACGCCATCACCGCTGATAAAAGCACCTGCTTCAGAGCGTGCAAACTTGTCGGCAATACGCGTCGCAAGCCATCCCTCGATGTCAAAGGCGCTGTCGTCCAACAGACGTTGCGACGCCTTTGGCAAAGCCGACAATTCATGCAGCGGAATCGTAATCCGTTCGATCTGCGGTGTGTCAGTTTCCGTGATGGTGCTGGTCTCGGTGGCCCAGCCGGCCCCCAGTTCGGAATGGTCCACCAGCACATCGTAGGAAGTCGCATCGACATTCACCACATTGGCAATGGCACGGATCGATGCGGTCGAGCTTAGCGTGCTCTGGATCGCATCTGCGGTTTGCGGGTCCACCAGATAGCCACCATCGGCTGCAATTGTCGTTGCAAGCGCCTTGCCTTCAATTTCGAGCCCGCGAAGCGCATCATCGTCGCCCGACCGCACATATGCAGCAAAGGCTTTCTGATGCGGCGCATCTTGTGCGGCCGCTGCGGCAAGCGCGGGGCGGGCATGTGTCATCGTCTTTCGATCCAGCTTGTTCATCCGGTCATCCTGTTTTTGAAGTTTGGCATTCACGCCGTGGGAAAACTCTTTGAAATCGCTCATGAACCCGGCAATCGCAGCGTTCAGGGCATGGGCAGGAGACACATCTTCCCCGGCCCGAGACTTGGTCTCAGTCTTGGTCATCAATCAGTCCTTTTGATTGTCGGTTTCGGGGTTAGGTTGGCCCCATCAACAGGCGCGCATTCTCAAAAGCGGCGGCCAGATCACGCAACATGACAACGTCCGGGTCATCACCCTTGGCACCCACGCGCGCACTCGGAAGCATGGGAAAAGTCACAAGTGACACCTCCCAAAGCTCCAGTTCCGATAAAAGGCGTCCGCCTTTGTCATCCTTGCGGGATTTGACGGTGCGATAGCCAATCGACAAGCCATCAATCGCGCCCGCATTGATCAGTGATGCCGCCTCTCGGCCCTTGGCCACATCGGTCAGCAAGCGGCCTTTGACCCACAGGCCCTTGCTATCTTCGCGCACTTCGTCCCAGACCCCGATTGGCTGGGTCGGGTCGTGTTGCCAAAGCATCTTGATACCCCGCTTTTGGGCAAGCGATGTTTTATAGGCGCCTGACTCGACGATATCTCCACCCTGGTCCGACTGACCAAACAAGGACGCGTAGCCACTGATGACGGTGCCGTCTGTGACCGTGACTTCAGCACCCAGCTGACAAAACTTATGCTCTAGGTTCATTGGGAACTCCTGCTGAGTATTTCCACGATTTCAAAGACAAGCAAACTTCCGCAAGCACAGACAATGATCCAGACTTGCCATTCCAAGCGTGTGACGACCGACTCAATCTGGCCAAGGCGCAGATCGACCTGCGCAAACCAGAAATGCGATGCGGGGGGGCTGTCTTGCGGTCTGGGTTTGCCAGTGAGATCGACAACCTTGTTCTCTTTACTGTCCATCGCCGACCTCCAACGCGGGCAGGCCAAGCAGTGACCGCTTTTCTGCCGCCGTCAGAAAATCTGCGTCGCTGACACGGCGCCACTGGGCGTCGCGCTCAATCGACAGGGCCGGGATCTGGTCAAGATCGGGGCGCAGAAAAATCGCTTCATTGGTGTAGTCCGACAACCAATCGGCAATCGCACTGACAACGCGGGTCGCCAAAGGCAGGACCGTCAAACGATAGAATGCGCGGTTCGCTTCTTGGTAATTGGAATAGGTGGCGTCGCCGGGAATACCCAGCAACATCGGCGGCACACCAAAGGCAATGGCGATTTCGCGGGCCGCAGCTTCCTTTGTTTTCTGGAATTCCATATCGGACGGCGAAAAACCCATCGGCTTCCAGTCCAACCCACCTTCCAGCAGCATCGGACGGCCCGCGTTGCGCGCACCCTGATGCTGGGTTTCCATCTCATCAAGCAACCGATCATATTGGTCGGCGCTCAAAGATGCCTGACCGTCGGCCCCCCGATATACGATGGCTCCAGATGGGCGCGCCGCATTGTCCAGCAATGCCTTCGACCAACGAGATGCCGAATTATGCACATCAATCGCATTGGCTGCCGCCTGCAAAGGGGACAAACCATAGTGATCGTCTTGTGGATGAAAGCTTTTAATATGGCAGATAGGGCTTTGATCGTTGGTAACGTCGAACCGGTGTTTCCGTCCGTTCACCTGATATTCGTAACCTGCGGGCCATCCATCGGGGCCGGGCACAATCAACATCCGGTCAGAGCGCAAGACATGCAACTCGACCGGCAAATCCTCTTCGCCAACGGCCTCCAGATAGCCATTCCCGGTCAGCAAAATCTGGCCGTAAAGCGCCTCCAGCAGCTCCGCACGCCCCTGCCCTGCATTGGGACGGGCCAGCAGGGCCTGCACCGGATGCGCATCATATCGGCGGTCTGCATCCTGCAAGACGACCGGCAGGGCCGCTGCGGCCTCTGCGATCAGCTTGACGACGCGAAAGCCGATGGGATTGCCAGTGAAGCCGGTACGGGTCAGTGACACCACATCGCGTGGGCTCCAGGCGACGCGCCCGCTGCCGCTCATCGCTTTCACGCGACCCGCAGCCGAGGCTTTCACCTCAACCGCTTCGGGCTTCGACCTGGCGCGATTTAGAAAATCAAACATTCAGTACTCCTCGGTGGCAACCATCAGTCTTGTTCGGCTGATGATCGTCTGCGATCCATGAAAGGTAATTTGACCTGAATAGTTTACGAAGTTGCGAGGGGTGCGTACGCACCCCCACGCAACACCCTCAAAGCCCGCGTATACTGGGGCGAAGCCACTTCTGGGCTGGCTCGATCATCAGATCCTGTAACGCCCAGACAAGCGCATCCAGCCGATCTGGCGATCCCTTTCCGGCAAAGCCGGATGTGGTCATCTGGCACATCTGATCCTCAAGCACGCCCAAACCACGGGCATGAAAGACCCGCCCCTGTTCATAAAGAGCGGCAACAGGTTCCGCCCTGACAGATTTACCCCGGGTCGCATGGACCGCACGAAACGACACCTGCGGATCGATCTGGCGGATCACCGCCTCAACCATATCCCCGCCCATGTTCACTTCGGCAACCAGCCGTTCAGCACCATGGCGTTTCATCGCCTCGATTGCCGCCCGCGCCCAGATCGACGGTTTGGCGGCATGCACCGTTGCGTCCTCAAGCACATACGCAGTCCATTCGCCAACATCACCGGTCATGTCCACGCCAGCAACGATGATCCCGCAATCGTCAGAATTCGTCTTTGACTTCCCCGGTGGATCGACCGCGACAACAACGCGCGACAGCTTCGGTATTTCGGCGCGCTGACAAGCAGCCATCTGACCAGAGAGCCAAAGGGCATTCTCTGCATCTTCAAGCAATACACCCTCTAACTCCTGACGGCCAAGGGACGTGCCACCATAGCGTGACTGCACTTCCAACAGAAAGCTCTTGGCCAGATTTGCCCGGTTCGCTGTTGTCGGGGCATGCGTGACTACGGTGGTATCGAGGTCCAGCAAATCGCGCAAAACGCCGACCCGGCGGGGCGTGGTCGTCACACAGGCGCGTGGATCGTCACCCAGTCGCAAGCTGAATTGCAGCATATCCCAGGCGTCTCTGCCGCGCGGCCATTTGGCCAACTCGTCCGCCCAGGCAGCATCGAATTGCGGTCCGCGCAGGCTTTCGGGATCGAATGCAGAAAAGGTCTGTGCAATTGCACCATTTGGCCATTCAAGCATCCGCCTGCTGGCACGCCAGACAGGCAACTGGTCGGGCGGACAAACAGCCAGTAAGCCGCTTTCACCAAAGACCATGACTTCGCGGGCCTGATCCAGGGTTTCACCAACAAGCGCCACACGGCGCGCTGCGCCGTGTTTGTCCGCCGTGACGCCCTCAACCATGGCGCGTACCCATTCGGATCCTGCCCGCGTTTTACCTGCGCCGCGCCCGCCCATGACCACCCATGACCGCCAGTCGCCCAACGGGGGCAACTGGTGCGGCATGGCCCAGAATTCAAACAGATAAGGCAAGGCTGCCAATTCAGTTGGAGTCAGCTTCGCCAGAAATACCGCCTGTTGCGAGGGTGTCGCGGAGGCGATCAAGTTTGCGCCCGATTTCAGCCCGGATGGTTCTGAAGTCGACGGTTTCTTCTTCAGTATCACTCCGGTTTTGGTCATAAAACGCATCCTCTGCAACAAGCAGCCGAAGATGGGCGGCCTGCAGTTCATTTAATTTTGAGACAATTGATTTCGGCGTGCTCTCGTCGGTCGCGCCAATCTCCTGAATCATTTGATCCAGTCGATGTCGGACACTTTCGAACAGCCTTGTTACTTCTGCGACACGATCGGCTGCGTTCCCACTGCCGGCCAGTCGATTTCGAGAATTCTCAGTCATGTCAATTTTCGCCTGCAATGGGTCTTCCGTCGCAGTCGAGAGGCAGGACACATCTGCCTTCTAGCTTCACCAAACTACCCCAAAAGAGGCAAAAAAGTCAATCACTCCAAGGTTGTAGCCCGCGCTCCACGTTTACTTTTCAGTAACCGCCCCGGGAGAGTCAGCCCCCATCAGCACGTTCTGCTTCGATGGCACGCCAGCGTGCAACATTCTGATTATGGTCGTCTAAATTCGTCGCAAACGCGTGGCCACCGGTACCATCAGCGACAAAGAAAATATACTCTGTCGTGTCAGGGTTAAGGGCTGCTTCAATGCTCGCACGGCCCGGGTTGGCGATTGGCGTTGGCGGCAAACCTTCGATCACATAGGTGTTCCAAGGGGTTTCCCCACGCAATTCGCTTTGCCGCAAACCACGCCCCAGAACACCCTCGCCTTGCGTGATTCCATAAATGACCGTGGGGTCAGTCTGCAAACGCATACCTTGGTTCAAACGATTCACAAAAACGCTTGCCACTTGCCGCCGTTCTTCGGCCACACCAGTCTCTTTTTCAATGATACTGGCAAGGATCAACGCCTCTTCGGGGCTGTTGATCGGCAAATCGTTCACGCGATTTGGCCATAGCTCAGCCATGATCGCCTCTTGTTCCGCGACCATGTCATCCAGCACACCGGATACCGTATCACCGCGCGTGATGGGGTAGCTCTTGGGGGCCAGAAACCCTTCAGGCGGGACTTCGGTCGTATCGGCCTCCAGCACGTCAATCTTGCCTAGCGCATCAGTAATTTGCCAGCTGGTCGCTCCTTCGGCCACGATCACCTGAAAACTGGTGCCTATCTCGTCTTTCACCGACAGATAACCTTCCGGCGCCGCGTCCTCATCCTTGTCAAAACTCGCGACCTCGACAAACTGGTTGGATACCGGGTCAAGCTCTCTGACGTCCACCGTGGTACGGTTGATCCCGATGCGATAAATTACTTCCGTGCCGCAGGTACTCCGGCCACCGCGGGTCACAATGTCGACGATGCTTTCCATCGACGCGCCTTCGGGCACACGAAAACTGCCAGCTTTCAGCAAACCCGATTTGTCAGAATAATCAGCCCCCATTCGGAACAAAACCGGAGAACTCACCGCATTCATCGCCTCAAGGTCCTGCGCCACACGGCGCATGTTCGCGCCTTGGGGAACCTCAAAGCATATCGCTTCAGCCAATGGACCAGGAGCACGGTATTGCCCTGCCCCCCAACTGACGACTCCCACCAAAAGGAAAAGGGCAACGATCAGAAATGTCAGACCGTTCGCGGCCACATGGCGCCACATTAGTCAGCCTTTCCAAAGACAACACTGGCATTCGTTCCGCCAAACCCAAAAGAGTTGGACAGCGCGACATCAATCTTGCACGCGCGTTTGGCGTTCGCACAAAGGTCAACCACGGTTTCAACTGCCGGATTATCAAGGTTGATCGTCGGCGGTGCGACCTGATCGCGGATTGCGAGGATCGTAAAGATCGCCTCGATCGCGCCAGCAGCGCCCAGCAGATGGCCTGTAGCCGATTTGGTCGAGGACATCGTCAGTTTCGACGCGGCATCGCCAAGCAGGCGTTCAACCGCGCTCAACTCAATCGTGTCCGCCATAGTTGACGTACCATGCGCATTTACATAATCAATCTGGCCCGGTTCAATCTTGGCGTTACGGCAGGCCGCCCGCATGGCCCGCTCTGCACCTTCATGATCAGGTGGAGGGGCGGTAATGTGGTGCGCGTCACCGCTCAGCCCGTAACCAAGCACTTCAGCATAAATGCGTGCGCCGCGTGCCTTGGCATGCTCATATTCTTCCAGAACAACCATACCTGCCCCCTCACCCATGACAAACCCGTCACGGTCCTGATCCCATGGGCGGCTCGCGATTTTCGGGTTGTCATTGTGCTTGGTGCTCAGCGCTTTGCAGGCGTTGAAGCCAGCAATACCCAATTCGCAAATCGCCGCTTCCGCGCCGCCTGCAACCATCACATCAGCATCGCCGAACTGAATCAGGCGCGACGCATCGCCAATCGCATGCGCACCAGTCGAACATGCCGTTACAACAGCGTGGTTGGGTCCTTTGAACCCGTACTTGATGGACACCTGCCCCGAAATCAGATTGATCAAAGCCCCGGGAACAAAGAAAGGGGATACGCGGCGCGGGCCTTTTTCGGCCATCATGACTGCGGTGTTGGCAATAGAGTTCAAACCACCGATGCCAGAGCCCATCATGACACCGGTCCGCTCAAGGCTTTCCCGGTCAGTCGGTTCCCAACCTGCGTCCTTAATCGCCTGCTCAGCAGCGGCCATCCCGAACAGGATAAAGGTATCGACCTTGCGCTGATCTTTGGGCTCCATGTATTTATCGGCATTGAAGGTGCCATCACTTCCGTCACCAAACGGCACCTCGCAGGCATACTGCGTTGTCAAACGGCTGGGGTCAAACCGCGAGATCGTTCCCGCACCCGACTCGCCGTCCAGCAGACGACTCCAAGTTTCTTCGACACCATCTGCAAGGGGAGTAACCAACCCCAAGCCTGTTACGACTACACGACGCATATTCTGCCCTCACCTCTTGGGGTAATTTCACCGGAACATACCCCAGCATCATGCAAAGGATCAATGGGTCCTGACCCTAAGCAAAGGACCGCGTTTCGCGCAGCGCGAACAGGCGGTTGTCTGCGCGGCGCGCCTTAGCCAGCGGTTAATACCCTTTCACTATGATCGCGCGCATGAGAAGGGCTCCTGATATCTTGCGCCGGGCGCTATTGTGCCTGCTGCTCTGTGTGGTCTTTGCAGGTGCGGCAGCAGGGTCAGCGCAGGCAAATTGCCGTGTGGTCGGCATGATTGATGAAATGTACGCGGCACAACAACGGCTGATTCTCAATCCGCAGACACCGTCGTATATCTCGGAAATTCGGCTGATCCGGGGGCACTCAGAAAAAATCAACGACAGTATGCTGATTGAAGCAATTGATTCACATGAACTTTCGCGCCGCGGCGCAACATTTCTCCGCTTCACGTTCAATGCGCGCCGGTTGGTGAACCGTATCAGTATCGACGAACCGGACACGGCCCAGCGTCACTTGCAAGTCAGAGGCGTGCTGCGCAATTTGCGCAATATTGGGGACTATCTGAATGAACTGCGTTGCAGCGCTGCGGAAACAAAAGCCGCCAAGCTACCCGAAACTGACCCGGAAGATTTTGGCGCCGCGCGACGGGAAGCTCTGATCGAGAAGCTGACACTAATTAATCTACTTTTGCTGGCTGCGGCGACTTTGGGCACATTTGGCGGGGCGAAGCTCTGGAAAAACCTGCGGTCACGCACGGGCGGCTAACAGGAATAATGATCGTTTTCAAAAGAACATTTTCCATTTGGAAGCGGCAGGCTGTTGCAGGCCAGCCCAAGAAATATCCATCATAGGATACGCGAAGCGCAATAAGATTTTAGGACATCCTGTCTATATTTTTGCTAATGATGCGTCGTAGCAAAAAACTGATCCTTGCCCTGTCTTGCTGGGCTTGCCTTTCGCTGCCAACGGCTGCGGCCTACGACGCTTGCTATCTATTCACACAGGTGCGGATACTCCACCAGGCTCAGATGCAAATAGCTGCGGCAAAAGACACGCCATCACTCCCACAGTACGTCAGGTTGCTGCGCAAACGCCTTGATTTATTGGCTGATCGGACCGTAATTGACGCGATCGGGGGGCCAGATCGTCTGCAACTTCAGGAGGTTTTTCGCAGATTTCTGTACAATAGCCGTTTCGCCCTACAGACCTTCAACGGTGATGATCCTGTCGCTGCATATGAATATTATCGAACGCCCGAAGTGCGGGATAATCTACTCTTGGTTGGATTCTACCTGCCCTCTTTGCTCTGCGACGAAACAGAAGTGGCGCAACCAACGTCTCCGTCGCCGGGTGATTTTCGCAGAGCAGGCAGCAGCGATACTGCTTTCAAAAGTGCCCTTGAAGAAGTGATAGGGGATGAGATGGGTGCGACCGAAAAAAAGACTCTCCAGGACAGAGTAAGTGCGCCTTCATCTTTACAGATCAATTTGGACAGTGAGGCAACAACATCGATTCTTGATGGTGTTCTGAAACTTGGCATTGGCATACTTGCTGCCGGGGCCGCTTATATAGCCTTTTGGGCATCCCGGTGGTTGCTGGCCGGGCGCCGACATCGCGCGCGCCGTTATCCAGCGCAATACAAGACAGTCTCGAAGATCGACGGCGAAACCATCGAGGGTGTGTTGCACGACATCAGCAGCCGCGGAACCAAGTTCGCACACAGTCTGGATCGATCAATCGCAATTAAAACACCGGTTGCTGTCCAGATTTTCGATGAATGGTACGAAGGCAGCGTCGCATGGAGCAATGACCATTACGCTGGTGTCATATTCCGCAGCGGGCCGAAACCCAAGGTCGTGCGCGCAGTGCACAGTCACATTTCCAAAAGGATTGATGACTTTACGTAAAAACGGCGCCCCCGAGGACGCCGTTCTTTGAAAAATTCTGGTGCCTGTCAGGCTGCGCCGTTGATAAACTTCACGGCATCGCCAAAGGTCTGAATGGTCTCTGCTGCATCGTCTGGGATTTCGATGCCGAATTCCTCTTCGAATGCCATGACCAGTTCGACTGTATCAAGGCTGTCAGCGCCAAGATCATCAATGAAGGACGCAGCTTCGGTCACTTTATCTTCTTCAACACTCAGGTGCTCTACAACAATCTTGCGCACACGGTCTGCAACGTCGCTCATATCAATTCCTCACGTATTTTGGGCCTGCGCCCGATTTAACCTAGGGCTTCTGCCCGCCTTATTGTCCTACCATAGCAAGACTTCACCAAATCGCACAATGTCATTGACGCCGCGCGGCCAAGCAAATCTGGGTGGCCTATAGCAGAGAATTCCACCAACGCAAACGGTTTCGGACTATCGTGCTAGATCATCGCCATCCCGCCGTTTACGTGCAAAGTCGTGCCGGTGACATATGCGGCCTCGGGGCTGGCAAGATACAGGACTGCTGCTGCAATCTCATCTGCATTGCCCATCCGCCCTGCTGGCACCTGCCCCAGGATCGCAGTTTTTTGGTCGTCCGTCAGCTTGTCCGTCATCGCAGTGGTGATGAAACCGGGTGCAACGCAATTGACTGTGATTCCCCGGCTGGCAACTTCATAGGCGATCGATTTGGACATGCCGACCATACCCGCCTTGGATGCTGCATAATTCGCCTGCCCTGGGTTCCCTGTCGTACCAACAACCGACGAAATATTTACAATTCGGCCCCAGCGGGACTTCATCATGCCGCGGATCACACCCTTGCACAGGCGCATTGTCGACGTCAGGTTCACATCAAGCACAGACGACCATTCATCGTCAGACATCCGCATGAACAGGTTATCACGGGTGATGCCCGCGTTGTTGACCAGAATGTCCACAGACCCAATGACGTCAGCCGCCTGCTTGGGTAGTGCGCTCACAGCCTCTGCATCGCTCAGGTTACAAGGCAAGACATAGGCACGGTCGCCCAGTTCATCCGCCAATGCCTGAAGCGGGTCAATGCGGGTGCCGGACAAGACAACGGTGGCCCCCGCCGCGTGCAGTGTCCGTGCGATTTCCGCGCCAATTCCGCCAGATGCACCTGTTACAAGCGCATTCTTTCCATTCAAATCAAACATTTATCCGCCCTTATTTATGTATTTATCGCAGTAGCGACCGCCGCCACATCGTCCGGAGTTGCAATCGCAGCTGTCGCAAGATCGCGGTCAATCCGCTTGATCATACCCGACAATGCCTTGCCAGCACCAACCTCGAACACCTCCGTCACCCCGTTTGCGGCCATATAGCCAACGCTTTCGCGCCAGCGGACCGATGCAGTGACTTGCGCGATCAGCAGCTTTCTGATCTCTGCGGGGTCGGTCACGCCCGCTGCAAGCACATTGGCGACGACCGGAACCGTTGGCTCCGCGATGGTGACATCAGCCAGCGCGTCGGCCATCACTTGCGCAGCGGGGGACATCAGTGCGCAATGAAATGGGGCGCTGACTGGCAAAAGAACTGCCCGCTTCGCCCCTTTTTCCTTGGCGATCACCAAAGCGCGTTCCACCGCCGCCTTATGGCCTGATACAACGACCTGACTAGGGTCATTGTCATTTGCGGCCTGACACACTTCTCCCTGCGCGGCTTCTTCCGCGACGGCCTGCGCATCATCAAACCCTAGCCCCAACAAGGCCGCCATGGCACCAACACCCACCGGAACCGCCTCTTGCATGGCCGTCCCGCGAATGCGCAACAGGCGGGCTGTATCCGCAACGGAAAAGGCCCCCGCCGCAGCCAAGGCCGAATATTCCCCCAGCGAATGACCAGCCACAAAGGATGCATCATGGATATGAACACCCTCTGTTGCCAGCGCACGCACAGCAGCAAGCGATGTGGCCATCAAAGCGGGCTGCGCATTGCGGGTGAGCGTCAGTGTTTCAATGTCGCCGTCCCAGATCAGGCCGGACAAGTCCTCGTTCAGGGCATCGTTGACCTCGTCGAACACAGCCTTGGCAGCCGGATAGGCTTCGGCAAGTGCCTTGCCCATCCCAATCGTCTGTGCCCCTTGGCCCGGAAATACAAATGCGCGCATTGGCACTCTCCTGATATTTTTTGTTGCGGCAGGCTTACCCTGCCCGTGCGCCCCATTCAAGCAAAGCAATCAGTGATCATTTACGCGCAGCCCCTGCCGGCAGAGGAACGCGCGTTTGCCTAGGCGCCCAAAATCATCAGTGCCAGCTTTCGACCAACCCACAAGAGGATTGGATAAGCCCGCTGCAAATTCCGCTTCCAGTTATGGAACGATCACCAAGACGTTTCACTGGCTCACCGCCCTTTTCATCCTGACAGTGATCCCGCTTGGGGTCATTGCCAACAGGCTGCCCGACGAGACCGACGCGCAGCTTGCCCTGTAGGCCCAGTTGTTTTCGCTTCACAAGACGCTTGGGGTGATCAGATTTCTTGTGGCACTGGCCCGCATCCTTTGGGCGATCACCCAAACGAAACCCGGCGGATTGCACCCTGAACGCGGGGTCGAATCCTTTCTGGCCGATCTGGTGCATTGGCTGCTTTATGTGTCGCTGGTCGCCGTCCCCCTGACCGGCCGGATACACCATGCCGCCACATCGGGGTTTGCGCCAATCCTGCTCCCGCTGGGGCAAGACCTGTCCTTTGTCGGAAAAAGCGAAACCACCGCCGAACTGTTCGGCACACTTCACTGGATCTGGAGCAAGATCATGGTCGGGACAAGCCCGCTGCACGTCGCCGGCCCGCTGAAGCATCATGTCATCGACAATGACAACACCTTGCGACGTATGTGGTTCGGCCAATCGCAAACGAAGGCCACAGACGCGCACGAGGGCCGGGCAACGGCACCTTAGGCGGCCATTGCCATCGACATCATCGCGACCAACGCGGGAATTGCGTCCGGACTTTTCAGTCACGACACGGGCCCATCCGGCCCTGCGCTCGAACGAGTCGCCTCTGACTGGGAGGTGAACGAAGGGTCCATCGGGATTTCGGTCATGCAACTTGGCAGTACGCTCGAAGGGCAATTCAATGACTGGACGACTGCTATTCGCTACGACCCGGACGGCACTGGCACAGTGGGTGATGTGACAACGATCATCACTATCAATTCGCTGACACTTGGGTCTGTGACGGATCAGGCGATGGGCACTGACTTCTGCGACACATCCCACGGCAACCTTTACGGCTGATATCATCAAATCAGACACCGGATTTCTCGCAGACGGGAAGCTTTCCATCAAGGGAAGTTCGGTACCCGTAGCGCTGCCCTTTGACCTGATACTTGTCGATAACAACGCCACGTTGAACGGCACGATCAATCTCGACCGCCGCGATTTCAACATCGGGGAGAGTATGGCAGACGAATCAAGCTTGGGGTTTGGCGTTGGCGTTGGCGTTGGCGTTGGCGTTGGCGTCGCCATCACACTGACGGCCACACGCAGCAAGACAAGAAAAAACCGCGCCGGTTATGGCGCGGCCTACGTTTCGAATTTTCCGTTTGTGCTATTCGGCAACCGTTGCCTCGATCGAGATGTTCAGTGCCACCTCGTCGCTCACGAACGGTGCGAACGCACCGACTTCAAAATCTGATCGCAGAATGGTCGCGGTTGCGTCGAACCCGGCCCAAGGCTTTTTCGCCATAGGATGTTCGCCTGACTGGTTCATCTTGGCATCAAGCACAACGGGCTTTGTGGCGCCGTTCAGTGTCAGATCGCATGTATTCAACGCTGTGGTGTCGCCAGTCACTTCGATGGAGGTTGAGGTGAATATCACCATTTCATCTTCATCCGCGCCAAAGAAATCATCGCTTATGAAGTGGTTGAAACGCTCTTCCCAGCCTGTGAACATCGAACGAACTGGAAAGGGTACAGACACGCGGGATGCGGCGGGGTCTTCCTGATTGAAGTTGATTGTGCCTTCAATACCGGAGAAAGGGCCATAAGTTGTAGAATAGCCCAAGTGATTGTAGCTAAAGAGAACTTGGCTATGGCTTGCGTCAAGGACATAGTTTGCGCTGCTGGCTGCGGCTTGCGTTGTGAACCCTGCGATGACGAGGGCTGCGGCGATCAAAAATTTCTTCATTGGCATCTCCTGAAAGGCGTGTTTGGGTGCGCCCCTCAAAGATAGTGTGCGGCCCTGCGACACATTTCCGCTTTTGTGAACATGAACTGTTTGCGCGGATAACCACGACACCTGTTCGCGTGATAAAAAACGACATAAGTCTGCGGGCGCTCATGACACAAGAAAACGCTCCGCATGGGCGCGCCTTTGAAAATCTGTTTGTTCAAGAAGTCCTCAGGCGGCGACGCTGGCCGACGATTGCGGTACAACCATCAGATCCTGCCCCAGGCGATCGCGCAAACCAATCAATTGCGCCTCGGTGCCTTCAGCGACAGGGACGGTTTGAACCGTATTGCGATACCGCAGGACAAGGCTGTGCATGCCGATCCTTTCGTTGTAGTCCAGAAAGACCCCGCCAATCGCATCAAAACCGTAGCATCCGATGGTTGTGGGCTTGCCCGCCCGATTACAGATCACCTCACGGATTTCGCCGACGCTGTTGTCAACGTGCAGTTCGGTCCGCGACCCGCGGCTTGCAAACCACAACAGATAAATCGCAATCGTACCAAAGAGCGTTGCAGCACCAACGCGGAACACGCCGATGTCACCATCAAACATCAGTGTTGGTAGCAAAAGGATGCTGAAGCACGCAGTCAGGAAGCAGGCACCCAAAAAGAATGAAACGGCCTGAGATGCCATTACGCCCAGCGAAGGGCCCCGTCCAGAACGCACTATGTAGCCCCAATAGGTATCCTCGACCGAAAAGGTCGAAGGCTTCGCCAACTGCTGCCTTCTATTAACGGACACATTCGCGTTGCTCATGTCATCAATCCTTGCCACCGTCGTTCACCTTTAAAGCCCGACAAACAGGGCTATAAAGGGGCAAGGTCAAGGCAAGGTTAAGAAAACCGACGGTGTGACCGGGTCGACACGTGCAAAGGGGTTGCGTGAACCCGCGCGGACTGTATAAGGCCGCATCCTTCTGCGACTAGATATGAACTGCGCAGTCTCTCGTGGGTGGGGTGCAGAAGGTCACATGCCCCGCACTTTGAAATGCGCCGAGATATGAACTGGAGTACGCATGCCGCTATACGAGCATGTCATGATTGCGCGTCAGGACTTGTCCAACACGCAAGCTGAAAGCCTTATCGAACATTTCGGAACCGTGCTTGCCGACAATGGCGGCAAGTTGCTGGAAAACGAATATTGGGGCGTCAAGACGATGGCCTACAAGATCAACAAGAACCGCAAAGGGCATTACGCCTTCCTGCGCACCGATGCCCCTGCCCCTGCCGTGCAGGAAATGGAACGTCTGATGCGCCTTCACGAAGACGTCATGCGCGTGCTGACCATCAAGGTCGACGCACATGAAGAAGGCCCCTCGGTCCAGATGCAAAAGCGCGAAGAACGTGGCGACCGCCGCGAACGCCGCTAATCGTTGATCACAAAAGGATAGACAATCATGGGAAGCAAACCATTTTTCCGCCGTCGCAAGTCCGATCCGTTCGAGGGCGACAACGCCCCAAAGATCGACTATAAAGACACCCGCCTGTTGCAGCGCTACATCTCTGAGCGTGGCAAGATCGTTCCGGCCCGTATCACCGCCGTCGGGTCCAAGAACCAGCGCAAACTCGCCCAGGCGATCAAGCGTGCCCGGTTCCTGGCCCTGCTGCCATACGCTGTAAAGTAAGGAGAACATATCATGGATATCATCCTGCTCGAACGCGTGGCCAAGCTGGGTCAGATGGGCGAAGTCGTTTCCGTCAAGGAAGGCTACGCGCGCAACTACCTTCTGCCACAGGGCAAGGCCCTGCGGGTGAACGCGGCCAACATGGCGCGTTTTGAGGCTGAAAAAGCCCAGATGGAAGCCCGCAATCTTGAAACAAAGAAAGAAGCCGATGCACTGGCCGCGAAACTGGATGGACAGAATTTCGTTGTGATTCGCTCTGCCTCTGACGCCGGTTCGCTTTATGGGTCCGTCACCACACGTGACGCGGCCGATGCAGCGACCGAAGCCGGTTTTTCGGTCGACAAAAAGCAGATCGTCCTGCTTGGTGCGATCAAGGAACTGGGTCTGCATGACGTATCTGTCAATCTGCACCCTGAAGTCACTGCGACCATTACATTGAACGTCGCGCGTTCGGTTGAAGAAGCAGAACTGCAAGAGGCAGGCAAATCGATTGCAGAGCTCGCAGCGGAAGAAGAAGCTGCAGCAGAATTCGAAATTCAGGAGCTGTTCGACGATATCGGATCGGCTGCTATGGACGACGAAGAACTGGCACCTGCCGCAGACGCATCCGACGACGAGAATACAAAAGACTGATTCTCTGGATGTTATGAATTTATTAGGCCGCCCTTTCTGAGGGCGGCCTTTTTTGATGACGCACATCCAAAAAGCAGAGCGTGCGGAACCGTCTATACCAAATCTATCTCGACTTGCTTTGCAAGCCGATTGGCCGGGGGCTTTGCCCCCGGACCCCCAGGATATTTCTGGCCATAAGAAGCAAAAGCTGTGTCTGGCGATTGCTTGAGGCGAGACCAGATCAAATCTGCCAAGACGTTGACGCATGGAGCTGAGGCCATGCGCAACGCCGCAATCCGACGCAAAGACTCAGGCAGACACGTAGTAACCCCCTTGTGGCATTCATCCGTCGGCTGTTTACTGACCGTGAATTCATCAAAAGGGGTTATCATGTCACTACGTCTCAATCGTCGTCATTTCATCGCGGGGTCAGCCGGGCTGGTTGCCATGCATCCATTTTCCGTCAATGCGGCAACGGGTCAGGCGCACCTGCGGCTGATGGAAACGACCGACCTGCATGTACATGTTTTCCCTTACGACTATTACGCAGACCGCCCTGTCGATACTGTTGGTCTGTCACGCACGGCCAGCATTATCGCGGGGGTGCGGGCCGAATCCACAAACTCTTTGTTGCTGGACAATGGCGATTTTCTGCAGGGTAACCCGATGGGCGACTACATCGCATATGAACGCGGGATGAAAGACGGCGATATGCACCCGGTTATCACGGCCATGAACACACTGGGTTTTGATGCCTCCACTCTCGGGAACCATGAATTCAATTATGGGATTTCGTTCCTGATGAAATCCGTTTCCGGGGCCGCCTTCCCCGTGGTTTCGGCCAATGTGGTGACACAGATGGGGGCGACCCCGACAGACGACAAAACGCTGGTGCCACCGTATGTGATGATTGAACGCAATATAATCGACGGGGATGGCAACACATATCCGATCCGGATCGGGCTGATCGGTTTTGTGCCGCCCCAAATCATGAATTGGGACCGCAAACACCTCGCAGGCAACGTGCAGGCCCGTGACATTGTTGAATCCGCCCGCGCTTATGTGCCCCAGATGAAGGAACAGGGCGCCGATCTGATCGTGGCTCTGTGCCACTCGGGGATAGGCGGCGCAAATGCAGAAGACGGGATGGAGAATGCGGCAATCCCCCTTGCTGCCATAGACGGGATAGATGCCATTCTGACAGGGCACAGCCATCTTGTTTTCCCCTCCTCGAACTACGACGATTGGGCGGGTGTTGACACAGCCGCAGGCACCATCGGGGGCAAACCCGGTGTGATGGGCGGGTTCTGGGGCAGCCATATGGGGCTTGTCGATTTGCTACTTGAGCGCGATGGCAGTGGCTGGCGGGTTCTGTCACACACATCCGAGGCCCGACCGATTTCAAAACGCAATGAAGACCGCAGCATCACCCCTCTGGTTGAGGATTTCACACCTGTGCTGGAATCGGTTCAGGACGTCCACGAACAGACACTCGCGTATGTGCGCACCTCCGTTGGCAAGACCGCCGCGCCCCTGCACAGCTATTTCGCGCTGGTTGCGGATGACCCGTCGGTCCAGATCGTATCAAACGCGCAGACATGGTATATTAAGGAACAGATGGTTGGCACAGAATACGAAGGCCTGCCTATTCTGTCGGCCGCAGCCCCGTTCAAGGCCGGCGGTCGTGGTGGGCCGGAGTATTTCACCGATGTGCCCGTTGGCGATGTAGCAATCAAGAACGTGGCTGATCTATATTTGTACCCGAACACTGTGCGCGCGGTGAAGGTCACGGGCGCGCAGGTCAAGGATTGGCTGGAACGCAGCGCAGGCATGTTCAATCAAGTGGCACCCGGCACCACCGATGCGACCCTGCTGAACCCCGATTTCCCAAGTTACAACTTTGATGTAATCGACGGGGTCACCTATCAGATCGACCTGAGCCAACCATCAAAGTTTGACCGGGAGGGTGCGGTGATCAACGCAGATGCGAACCGCATCACCGACTTGATGTATGATGGCCAACCAATTGATCCGGATCAGGAATTCATAATTGCTACCAATAATTACCGGGCATCGGGCGGTGGCAGCTTCCCTGGCACAGGTGATACGATCATCTTTGAGGGGCCGGACACGAACCGTGATGTGATCGTGCGCTATATCGTGGATCAGGGCACTGTGGACCCCAAGGCGGACGCCAATTGGTCGTTCAAACCACTGCCCGGCACCTCGCTGATGTTTGAAACCGGGCCCGCAGGCGCTGCCTACGCGGACAGCGTGGCGGGCATGAAAATCGCGCCCGCAGGAACGTCCGACACTGGCTTTGCGTTGTTCCGGATTGAGATGTAGTCAATCGGTCCTGTCTGCCGGAGTGCCTGTCACAGGAGCGCCGGCAGCACATGCTGTCTTCCCTTTCCTCATGTCAGAGGGAGAGCCCCATCGGCAGCATGCCGCTCATGAGCCGCGTCGCGAGGGAAACTGTTCAACGGAGGTTCACAATCGGTCCGCTAAGAAAGTGCTGCCCCAAGGAGTAGGAAGATACCGAAATGAACTTCAAAGCATCGACAATTCTGAAAATCACCTGCGTCGCACTGACGGTTTCAACCGCCGCAGCTACGTTCGTCGCTACCTCTGCCACGCCTGCATATGCCGAACGTGGTGGAAACGGCAATGGCAAGGCGCGTGGCAATGGCAATGGCCGTGGGAATAGCGAAGCCCGCCAATCACGCCGCGAAGCCCGCGAAGCATCACGTGGAAATAACGGCAACAACGGACGCGGGCATATTGCGCGCGAACTGAAAGGGTTGAATGCGGCGCACGCCAATCCAAATGCGCTGGCAAACGCGGCACCGGGCAGCATGCCCGGCAAGCTCAACGAATACAAAGAGGCGCACCAGAATCTGGTTGAAACTGTCGCGATTCAGGATGTCGCCTATGCAGAGTATCAGCGCCTGATCGGACTGAGCCCGGAAGAAATTGCAGAGGCTTATCCAGACGGTGGCTACGAGGGTGCCGTCACATCCGCCGCAGATGAATATCTTGCTGCGCGCGATGACGCCGTGGCTGCGCAAGACCTCGCGAACGACCGGCTGTCGACCCTGACAGACGGGCGCGAGCTTTCAGACGACGCATTTTCAGAACTCAAGCGTTTGCTGAACCTGTAGGGCCAAGCACGGGTCATCCACCCGATGAACAACAAAAAAGGGCACCCAAGCGGGTGCCCTTTCTCATAAACCCAACAGGGTCTTACTCTTCTTCAAGCGCCTCAACAGCCTTTTGCAGGTCGTCCTTGCTGACTTCCTTTTCGGTCACTGTGGCGGCTTCAAAGATGTGATCAACAACCTTGTCCTCGAACAACGGTGCCTGAAGCTGCTGACGGAATTGCGCGTTTTGCTGCACAAACTCAAAGAACTGGCGTTCCTGACCGGGATACTGACGCGCCTGATTCATAATCGCCTGTGTCATTTCCTGATCGGTCACTTTGACTTCGGCCTTCTGACCGATATCGGCCAACAACAGGCCCAGCTTCACGCGACGCTCTGCAAGCTGCGTGTGCTCGTCCGTCGGCTCGATGGTGGGGTGATCGTGGCCCTCGACGTCGGGGTTTTCCTCGTGCCACAGTTGGTGGGCAATCTGGCTGGCCTCTGCTTCGACCAGTGACAGCGGCAGATCGAAAGAAACTTCCTTGTCCAGCGCGTCAAGTAATGCGCGTTTGGCGACCGCGCGGGACGCACCCGTATATTCAGCCTCAAGACGCTCAGAGATTTGCGTTTTCAGCGCCTCAAGATCGTCCGCACCGAACTTTTTGGCCAACTCGTCATTCAGCGCGGGCTTTTTGGGGCCTTTGACTTCCTTGATCTTGCAAGAAAACACAGCCTTTTTGCCAGCAAGGTTTTCAGCCTGATAATCCTCGGGGAAGGTCACTTCGACATCTTTTTCGTCGCCGGCTTTGACCTTCAACAGACCATCCTCAAAGCCCGGAATGAAAGAGTTCGATCCCAGAACCAGCGGATAATCCTCGGCGGCACCACCTTCGAAAGGCTCACCGTCCACCTTGCCCACGAAATCCAGAATGACCTGATCATCCTTCTTGGCTTGGGTTTTCTTTGCCTCATAGGTCACGGCCTGCGGGCTCTCGGCAAGGTTATCAAGCGCTTCCTTGACCGAATCCTCATCCGCTTTCACGACCATGCGCTCCAGCGTGATCTCGGAAAACGCGACCTCTGCAATGTCAGGCAGCTTTTCGTAGGACACATCGACAGCGACATCGTCGCCCTCTTTCCAGTCCTCGTTGGTCATCTTCATCTCGGGCTGGGCCGCCGGGCGGTCGCCGGTTTCTTCAAGATGTGATGTCAAGGCAGCGTCGATGGCTTCCTGCATCGATTCGCCCATCAGACGCTGGCCAAACTGCTTGCGCAGCAGTGCCATCGGAACCTTGCCCTTGCGAAAGCCCTTCATTTCAACATCAGGCTGGGCCTCTTTCAGCTTTTCCTCGACTTTGGCGTCAAGCTCGGCTGCCGTGACCGTGATCGCGTAACCGCGCTTGAGGCCTTCGTTCAGGGTCTCAGTGACCTGCATCATGTATCCTTCTTCGTTCATATTTTGGTGCGGGTGAAGGGACTTGAACCCCCACGCCTTGCGGCGCCAGAACCTAAATCTGGTGCGTCTACCAATTCCGCCACACCCGCATGATCATAGGGCCAAGCAGTCGCCTGACCCGTGTTTGCGCGCTGTCTAGCAAAGGACGCAAGCGGATGCGAGCAGAAAAATCATCATAAAATCAGCCGTTCCTTAACGCTTTGTCGCCATGTTTGTCAGGCCAACTCCGAACAACAGCGCCACCAAGGATAACCGATGCGTAAGACCGCTCAGAAAAACACCGATCCGTTCCATGTGATCCATGTGTCGGAAACAGGGATATGCCCCGGCACAGAGATCATGACACTTGATGGGGAATTGCCGGTCGAACATCTGATGGCCGGTGACAGGGTGATCACCCGCGCCGGTGTGGCGGTTCTTGCCGGGGTAACAACGCGCAGGGCCAAGGTGCGCCCGATCGTGATCAAGGGTGGCTCGTTCGGCCATACCCGGCCAGGGGTTGATATGACAGTCACACCAGCGACCCGCATTCATGTCCGTGATTGGCGCGCGCAGGCTCTTTTCGGATCAGACAGCGCCGACATCGCCGCGCAGCGCCTTGCAGATGGTGAGTTTGTATCCCAAGCGACCTGGCGACTGATGCAGGTCTTTGACCTGCAATTTGAAAACGAAAGCATCATATATGCAAACGGTGTCGAAATCGTGCTGCCCGCTGCCGCCTAGGTCCCCTGTTTGCGCAGGACCTCCGGCAAAACATCGGGCAAATCCTCAGCAATGAGCCCCGGACCGAAACGCAATGCACATTCCGTATGCAGCCATGCACCCGTTTCAGCCGCCTCATGGGGACCGTAGCCGCGCGCAACCAATCCTGTGATGAAACCGGCCAGCACATCACCGGACCCTGCGGTCGCCAGCCAGGGGGCCGCGCGCGCATAGACTGATGCATTTACACTGCATCTTCCCGACGGATCTGCGATGACGGTATCGGGTCCTTTGAACAATACAACGCACCCTGCCCTTGCGGCTGCCGCGCGCGTTGCCTCCACTTTGGAGAACGCCGGGCCAGAGTTGGCAGGTGCGGCAAGCCTTTCAGCAATGTCGGGAAACAAACGTGCAAACTCCCCCGCGTGCGGTGTCAGAATGCAATCCGGGAGCAAACCTGCGAAAAGCGCCTCCTCTCGCGCGAGAATTGTGAGCGCATCAGCGTCCAACACAAGCCCGCGCGGCGCTGCCCGCAACGTCTGCGCCAACAACGCTGCTTCGCGGTCGCCCACACCCAGTCCGGGCCCGGCACAGAGCGCATTGACGCGGGAGTCGGCCAGAATTTCGGCAAGCGCTTCAGTATCCTTGAGCGGTTGCAACATAACAGCATTCAACTGCGCCGCATTTTCAATCAAGGCCGCAGGCGGGCATCCCACAGTCACAGCCCCCGCCCCAACCCGCAGCGCACCCCGCGCCGCCAGTCGCGCAGCACCACCTTTGCCAACACCTCCGGACAGAATGAAGGCATGACCGTGAGAGTATTTGTGTCCCTGCCTCTTGCCCAACCCAATGCATTTCTCAACCAAACGGACCGTCGTGGCGCGCTTGCAGTCTCTTCTCAGTCCAATGTCCGCAATGACGATGCGACCGCAGTGGCGCGGTCCCTGATCCAGATAGTGACCCAGCTTCGCCCGGTGGAAGGTAACAGTCAGATCCGCCGCCGCCATTGCAGCCGAACCGCCGCGCTGGACCGCCGCGACATCACTCGGGTCATCCTGTAACGACCTTCCGCTGTCGGCACATAAACCACTTGGCATATCGACGGCAACGACCGGTGGTGCGTCCTGCTGCACCCGGTCTGCAAGGTGCAAGCCAGCGCCCGCATCCACGCAATCGCACAAATCGCGTAATATGCGACCCAAGCCGCGCAGCGGGCGCGACAGCCCCGTTCCAAATAATGCGTCCACTACAAGCGAAGCGCCACAAACAGACGCCATCGCCGCATCCGTCAATGGCTCCGCGCGTCCCCAGCGTTCGTAATTCACACGCGCATCCGGTGGCAGCTTGTCCGCGTCGCCATAAAGAAACACATCCACGGCCCATCCGGCCTGCGCCAGCAGGCGCGCCACAACAAAGCCATCGCCACCGTTGTTGCCCGGGCCACATAAGACAACGGCGCGGCGGGACAGCTTCTTATGGCCAGAAATATCCCGGGGGTGTGGGGGCTGGCCCCCATCCTGCGCAAGCTCCGGCCATTGCGCAAAAATCGCCTGAAAGACGCCCTGCCCTGCATGTTCCATGAGCTCCAGCCCGGTGACCTCGCCGCTGTCAATTGCGGCATGCTCAATGGCGCGCATTTGGGCAGCAGTCAGCAATTCGGTCATCCTTTTGGCATCCTTTGTTTTCATTTCGCCTTATTTGAATCCATAATGATTAAAATTTAAGCAACAACTGTTCTTTCACGCACGGGACACGACCGAAGCTAGGGCCTTGAATTGTCCCTATGCAAGAGAAATGGTCTCACCACTGCTGAAACATAGGGGAGTCGCGGGCCGATGAAAAAGATCGAAGCGATCATCAAGCCGTTCAAGGTTGATGAGGTCAAAGAAGCGTTGCAGGAAGTTGGCGTGCAAGGGCTATCATTGATCGAGGTCAAGGGATTTGGCCGTCAGAAAGGGCACACCGAACTGTATCGCGGCGCAGAGTATGTCGTCGATTTCCTGCCAAAGATGAAGATTGAAGTCGTTCTGGCCGATGACATGGTCGATGCGGCAGTCGAGGCAATCATCAGTGCCGCAAAAACCGACAAGATCGGCGACGGCAAGATTTTTGTATCAACCATCGACCAGGCAATTCGCATTCGCACCGGCGAGACCGGCGATGAAGCCCTTTAATCAACAAGATATCTAACAGAGGACCCCAAGCACATGGACAACAAAGCTGTTCTGAAACTCATCAAGGACGAAGAGGTCGATTACGTCGATATCCGCTTCACCGACCCACGCGGCAAGCTGCAACACGTCACCGTTGTTGCCGATCTCGTTGACGAAGATTTCCTTGAGGAAGGCTTCATGTTTGACGGCTCTTCCATTGCCGGCTGGAAATCCATTGACCAGTCCGACATGAAACTGATGCCACAGGCCGAAAGCGCCTATCTTGACCCGTTCTATGCGGAAAAGACTGTATGTATCCATTGTAACATCGTCGAACCTGACACGATGGAAGCCTATGACCGCGACCCGCGCGGTACAGCCGTCAAGGCCGAGGAATACCTAAAATCATCCGGCATCGGCGACACTGCATATTTTGGTCCCGAAGCCGAATTCTTTGTCTTTGATGATGTGCGCTTTCAGGTGTCGATGAACAAAGTGTCATATCAAGTCGACGCAATCGACGGCGCTTGGAACACGGACACTGAATATGAAATGGGCAACATGGGCCACCGTCCGGGTGTCAAGGGCGGCTATTTCCCTGTGAACCCGATTGATGACGCGCAGGAAATGCGCTCTGAAATGTTGTCCACCATGAAGCGCATGGGCATGAAAGTCGATAAGCACCACCACGAAGTGGCGTCTTGCCAGCACGAACTTGGCCTGATTTTCGGCACATTGACCCATCAGGCCGATGAGCTTCAGAAATACAAGTATGTGATCCACAATGTCGCGCAAGCCTACGGCAAGTCGGCGACGTTCATGCCCAAGCCCATCGCAGGCGACAACGGCACCGGTATGCACGTGAACATGTCGATCTGGAAAGACGGCAAGCCGCTGTTTGCTGGCGACAAATATGCCGACCTCAGTGATGAAGCACTGTATTTCATCGGCGGCATTCTCAAGCACGCCAAGGCGCTGAATGCGATTACGAACCCATCCACAAACAGCTACAAGCGCCTGATCCCCGGCTTCGAAGCGCCAGTACTGCGCGCCTATTCCGCACGCAACCGGTCCGGCTGTGTTCGTATTCCATGGGCCGAAAGCCCCAAGGCCAAGCGCGTCGAGGCCCGCTTCCCCGATCCGGCGGCAAACCCGTACCTGTGCTTTGCCGCACTGTTGATGGCTGGCCTTGACGGCATCAAGAACAAGATCGATCCCGGTGCGTCTTCGGACAAGGATCTTTACGATCTGCCACCAGAGGAACTGGCCGCGATCCCGACAGTCTGTGGATCACTGCGGGAAGCTCTGGAAGCTCTGGAAGCAGATCATGAATTCCTGTTGGCCGGTGATGTTTTCACCAAAGACCAGTTGGAAGGTTATATGGAGCTGAAATGGGAGGAAGTGTACGCCTACGAGCACACACCACACCCCATGGAATACAAGCTCTACTATAGCTGCTGATTGCGCTGTTTTACGAATACGACAAAGGGTGCCCACCGGGCACCCTTTTTTGTTATCCGACCGAAGATTGCCAGCTTGACGGGCCGCTTCTATCCTTTGCGCCGAAAATAGCAGGCTGCGGGGCCTTGGTACCTGATTTTCTGCCTGTCGGACAAACCAACCATCTGTTTCGCATGCCAAAACATGTGAGAATTTCGGGGGACTGCAATATGTCGCTTCTTAACTTCGTGTGTGGCGCGACAACGCCGGGAAAGATAGGTGCGGGCAGGATTGGCTCGCGAAACCAATAGCTTGGATATTGTAGATAAACCTCGCTCCTGACGCTGCGGCAGAACTTCGCCAGTTCGATGTGGGCGAAGAACCGACTTACTTTGCCTGCCCTTCCCAATTTCCCGACAACTAATTTGACAGGCTCAACCTGTTCCAAGATGGTCATGTATCTCAAGTTATTCATGACTCGACGGTGCGCGATAGCCCGACCGAGGCGGACATCAATCTGGAGTTGAAGCACCTTATTGGGGTGGAAAACCCGGAGGCTTGCACAGCAGGCCGGTTCCAACTTGATCCCTGCGATATCGTTCGGCGTAACGGCACTATTTCGGAAAATGCGCATTTCATCATGAGGCGGGGCAGCCCGGTTGAAAGCGGTATTGTAATGATGAGGCTTATGTGCGCGTTCCAGATCGCCCACGTTCCGGCGGAAAATAGTCCGAATGGGGACTTTGCCCGCTTTTGACCTCGCAAGCGGATGTGGTGACAAGACGGCAGCTTTGGCCGGTTTCTGAGCAGAAGGGAACATTGGTGGTTTCAAACACGCTATATGGCGAGATAAAGCAACGAAAGATGTTTATTTTTGTTGCACACCAAGGTCTTACTCAATCCTCTCGAAATCGTATCACTACAAACAAGACCATAGTTCGGCAGCTCATCAAAAATATGGTTCAGGTCCCAAACAAGCTATTAGTGAAATTGTTGTAGGGTACGAAAAAGTGTCTTACACCGACGTCCAGCGACGTTAGTTTGATGGGAAAGAGTGAAAGAAATGAAGAAGAGTGCCCTCTACTGCGCCTTGATGGCAACAGTGTTTTTTGTGTCGGGGTGCGAGGTTTTGCCAAGCAACAGCACGAGCGTCACAGACACTGGCATTGATGGCGGTCCGCTGAGGGATGGCGTGGCGTCTATCTGGGTGTCGCCCGACGGCTGCCAATATTGGGTAATCGACGATGGGATCGAAGGATACATGGGCATTCGGATCAGCCCCGTGACCGGTCTGCCCATCTGCGAGCAGCCTGAAGACACACGCACATCAATGCTGAACAAGGATGGATCACAGATCGCAATGGAACCTGAGCCGCAGCGCTAGCGCCATCCATTGAACTGATTGACCTGGGATGGGTTAAAACCCATCTTACTCTGCATTCTCTGTCGCACCCGGCCCCATCGTGCGTCACATGATTTGGCGGCTGCGTTAGGTGTCGCAGTTGCAAACTGTAAGGTGGTTTTTAACCCATCCACCCTCACGGAAAAATCCGAAGCCTGGCCAATACCCCTTGATGATCTGAGCCAAGCTCAGGTTGATAGGTCACCTGCCCTCCGCCCGGTGAATAGGCATGATCCAGCGGCAGTGGCACACCTTTGAGCCAGTAGGTCGGACGCAGGGGCCCTGCCAGTTGCGTGGCCGTTGCCGCCGTCAAGGCACCAACGCTGCTAGCCCAAGGGAACACGTTGAAATCGCCGCCAATCACCACTGGCCCCGTGAGGCCGTCAAGCACCGCCAAAGCCGATTGGAGCGCAGTTTCGTGCCCATAAGGGTAGGCCCATGCCAGATGTATCGATACGACCCAGATCGCCTGACCATCGCGTGCGATCTGCGCCGCAGCCACTGCCCTCCGCGAAGAGCATCGTGTTTTCCGGATCGGGTGTTTTGAAAGGACCGCAATTCCGCTCCACCCTGCGTTCCGACAAAGATGTTGGTGCGGATAGATATCGGCGAGCCCGGTCAGCCACATCCTGTTGCGGTGGGATACCTCTTGCAATGTGATCACTTCAGCGCCGCTTGCGCGCATGTCCTGCGCCAACGCATCCAACTGGCTGTTGCGATACCAGACATTCTTTGAGTAAAGCGTCAAATCGCCATTTGGCGCACCGGCAAAGAACAGTGGCACAGTCGTGACACCAGCCGCGACGGCAGCCATTGCGCAAACCAGCCGTTGCGACCGTGATGGGCTGGCAATCACCAGCAGCACGCAACCCACCCCAAGCGGCAGTCGCAACAACGACAGGCTGTCGCCCAACGGGTGGAAACGGCCCAGAAATCCCGAAAACACCCCCACGCACAAGACAAGCGCGATTATGAAGGAAAGCCATTTGATCATGGTAACATCTCTCAACTTGCCGCGACCGGATCGGCTGGTTCTTGTTTGCAGCGTCCTGACAGGTCATGACTGCGCCCAAAATCATGAAAGGTCGATGCCAGATGCCCACCGAAAAACTCTCGTTTCCCGGTCACGATGGACAAACACTTGCCGCACGCCTTGATCGCCCCGACGGGCCGCAACTTGCCACGGCACTATTTGCGCATTGCTTTACCTGCTCCAAGGATATCACAGCGGCACGCCGTATCGCGGCGCGCCTTGCGTCAATGGGAATTGCGGTCTTGCGATTTGATTTCACGGGACTGGGCCATTCCGAAGGTGAGTTTGAGAATACAAACTTCACCTCCAATGTGCAGGACCTTCACGCCGCTTATGCAGAACTTGCGCAACGTAGCATGGCCCCTTCCCTTTTGGTTGGCCATTCATTGGGCGGCGCTGCGGTCATCAAGGCCGCCGCCGACATGCCGACCGTCAAGGCTGTCGTCACAATCGGCGCGCCATTTGATCCCGGCCATGTGACGCACAACTTCGCGGATGCCATCCAGGAAATAACCGACAAAGGTGTGGCTTCTGTAAATCTTGGCGGCCGGCCATTCCGCATCGGCAAAAACTTTATCGAAGACATCGCACAGGTCGCCCTGGCTGACAGTCTCACCGATCTCAACGCCGCACTTCTTGTCTTGCACGCCCCACGGGACGCAACAGTCGGTATCGAAAATGCCTCGCAAATCTTTCTGGCGGCCAAACACCCCAAAAGCTTTATCACACTCGACGACGCAGACCATCTTGTCAGCAGGCCGTCCGACGCGGAATATGCCGCCGATGTTATCGCAGCATGGTCCAAACGCTACATGGACCTGCCCCAGCCCAAAGCGCATGACACCGCCCCCGAAGGCGTGCTGCGGGTCACCGAAGCGGACGCGAGCGGCTTTTTGCAGGACGTCCAGTCCGGGCAACATCACATCCTGGCAGATGAACCCGTTAAATTCGGGGGCACGAATAAGGGGCTGACACCCTATGGTCTTGTGTCCGCAGGGCTTGGGGCCTGCACCGCGATGACCATCCGCATGTATGCGCGTCGCAAGGGTTGGCCCCTCAGCGCGGTCAGCGTGGACATCACACATGCGAAAGAACATGCACAGGACGCCGCAGAACCGGGTGCCAAGGTGGATCATTTTGACAGGCTGATCCGGCTGAGCGGTGATTTGTCTGACGAACAACGCAGTAAACTGCTTGAAATTGCAGACAAATGCCCCGTGCACCGCACGCTCGAACGTGCGTCAACGGTAACGACAAAGCTGGCATAAGACATAGGGCCCCCAGCCTTGCGTTCGGAGCGATTTGAGGCGCAAGGTGGAAACGAACGCGACACCTTGGACATGGAGTGGGGACAAACATGACCAAACACCCGGTTTTTGACGGCCATAACGATCTGCTCCTCAGGCTGCTGCGGGGTGATGTGACAGCGCAAGGAGTCGCAGACGGTCTGGCTGATGGCCATATCGACAAGCCACGTGCGATTAAGGGCGGTTTTGGCGGGGGGATGTTTGCAATTTTCGTACCAAGCCCCTCAGACAAGGCTGTGCGTGACGAAGAAATGCAACAACCCACCTACGATCTGCCTTTGCCCCCACCGATCGAAGAAAGGGTTGCACGCGACTGGACAGACCGTGGATTTGCAGCGCTGGATGATCTGCGACTGGCGGGCGCAATCCAACTGTGTCGCACTGCCGACGAGGTTCAGGCCGCCCTGTCCGGTGATGCAATGGCCGCCGTTGCCCATATTGAAGGGGCCGAAGCGATTGACCGCGATTTTGAGGTCCTGCACGGCTATCACGCGCGCGGGCTGCGATCACTTGGCCCGGTCTGGAGCCGCGATACTGTCTGGGGGCATGGTGTCCCGTTTCGCTTTCCGTCAGACCCCGATATCGGTCCGGGCCTGAGTGACGCAGGCAAGGCGCTGGTCAAGGAATGTAACAGTCTGAAAATACTTGTTGATTTGTCGCATCTGAACGAAAAGGGATTTGATGATGTGGCCCGCATTTCCGATGCCCCACTTGTGGCGACCCATTCAAATGCATGGGCGGTCACGCCGCATTCGCGTAACCTGACAGACCGGCAGCTGGATATGATCCGTGACAGCGATGGAATGGTAGGCATTAATTTTGCCAGCGCCTTTCTGCGGCCCGACGGACAGATGGATGCGGACTTTACGCTTGACATCGTACTGCGACACTTCGACCATCTTATTGACCGGCTTGGGGAAACGCGGGTTGGACTGGGCTCTGATTTCGATGGCGCGCTGGTTCCGAAACCGATCAACGATTGCGCCGGACTTCCACGGCTGCTGGCTGCGTTTGCATCACATGGTGTGGACGACAGTCTTATGGCCAAGATTTCGCACGGTAACTGGTTGCGCGTATTGCGCCAGACCTGGGGCGCTTAAAAGTTAAAGACCAAAAGATAGGGAAAAAAACAATGACCAAGAAATATACATTCGTCGCATTGGCACTTTCCGCCCTGATTTCGGGGGCCGCCATCACAACGGCCAGCGCCGAAACACCGCCGAACATGTTGGTGATTGCCAACCGGATTGACGACATCAAAACCTTTGATCCCGCAGAAAGCTTTGAATTCGCGGGCGCAGACGTCAGCCGAAATGTCTATGAAAAGCTGGTCAATTTCGACCCGCTGGACCTTGACGCCGGATATCAGCCGCAGCTTGCCGAAAGCTGGGAAATTTCCGAGGACGGCAAGACCATCACCTTTACCATGGCCGAGGGACATGTGTTTTCCACAGGCAATCCCGTTACGGCAAAAGACGCTGAGTTTTCGCTACGGCGGGCCGTGATGCTCAACAAGACGCCCTCATTCATCCTGACCCAGTTCGGTTTCACGCCCGAGAATGTCGCCGAAACCATTGTTGCGCCTGACGACAACACACTGGTTCTGACCTTGGACAAACCCTACGCGCTTTCCTTCGTGCTGAACTGTCTGACAGCCACCATTGGCGGCATCGTTGATATGACGGCAGCCATGGAAAACGAAGTTGATGGCGACATGGGTAACGCTTGGTTGCGCACAAACACTGTGGGGTCAGGCCCCTACAAGGTCGTGGACTGGAAGCCGAACGAAAGCGTGCTGATGGACCTCAATCCCAACTACGGCGGAGACACGCCCGCAATGGAACGGGTGATCGTGCAGCATATTCAGGAAAGCGCCACCCAACGCCTGCAACTTGAACGCGGCGATATCGACGTGGCACGCAACCTGTCACCCGAAGATGTGGCCGGGCTGGCCGATGTGGATGGCGTCAAGATCGTTGACGAACTGCGCGGTCGCCTGATGTATTGGTCCGCTAACCAGAAAAACGACATGCTGTCCGATCCAAACGTGATCGCCGCACTCAAACTCGCCGCCGATTACGAAGGCATGTCCGGGTCATTCCTGAAGGGGCAATACACCGTTCATCAGGCGTTCTTGCCCAAGACTTTCCTCGGGGCGATCGACGACAAGCCCTTCAGCTTTGACATCGAAGCGGCCAAAGCGACATTGGCACAGTCCGCCTACCCCGATTGCGGTCCGATCAAAATATCGGTCCGTGACGCGCAAGAGCGAATCGACATCGCCCAGTCCCTGCAAAACACATGGGGGCAGTTGGGTTGCGATATTGAACTGATCGTTGGCACCGGCGCGCAAACGCTCGACCGCTACCGCGCCCGTGAACATGATATTTATCTTGGTGCGTGGGGTCCGGACTATCCTGATCCGAATACTAATGCGGGCACATTCGCCTTTAACCCCGACAACAGCGATGAAGCGGGTGCAACGGGCTTGCTCGCGTGGCGTAATGCTTGGGACCTGCCAAAGCTGAGCGAGAAAACACTGGCAGCCGTCGTCGAGAACGACACCGATGCCCGCCGCGCGATGTACAAGGACATTCAGACCGAATTCCAGAACTCTGCGCCCTTCGGGATCATGTTCCAGCAGATCGAACAGAACGGCATGCGGTCGAACGTCGAAAACTTTGTTGCCGGCGGTGCCACGACCGCCGTGTCCTACTGGGTCATTACAAAGTAAATGACGCAAAGCGTGACGACAGCAGATGGACGGCAGTCGCCGTCCATCCCGCCATGGCTTCGGAAAACGGCCGCGACATTGCTGACCGTGGCAGTGACCATTCTGGGGCTGCTGTTCGTGACATTCATGATCGGTCGGGTCATGCCGATTGACCCGGTTCTTGCTGTCGTGGGCGAACGGGCGACGCAGGCGCAATATGACGAAACCTTCGCGGCCCTTGGCCTTGATCAGCCGCTTTTGGTCCAGTTCGGCATTTATCTGCGCGACGTGCTGCAAGGCGATTTCGGGCGGTCGATCCGCACGGGCCAAGAGGTTGCCACGGATATCGCCCGGGTGTTTCCTGCGACTTTTGAGCTGGCCACGTTAGGGACCATCATTGGCGTTGTGCTGGGTGTTCCCCTTGGCGTTCTGGCCGCAGTGCGCCGTGGCAGTTGGATCGACCAGATCGCCCGCTTTGTCGGGTTGATCGGTTATTCCATGCCGATTTTCTGGCTGGGTCTTGTCGGGTTGCTGGTGTTCTACGGCATTTTGGGCTGGGTCTCCGGCCCCGGACGGGTCGGGATTTTCTACCAAGGGATAGTGGAGCCGATTACGGGCATGCTCTTGGTAGACAGTCTGCTGCGTGGCGAATGGGACGTGTTCAAAAGCGCCTTTTCGCACATCATCCTGCCCGCGTCGCTGCTGGGCTACTACAGCATGGCCTACGTCAGCCGCATGACGCGGTCATTCATGCTCGAACAACTCAGTGCGGAATATATCATTACCGCACGGGTCAAGGGCCTAAGCGAATGGCAGGTCATCTGGGGGCACGCATTTCGCAATATCCGCATCCAGTTGATCACCGTTATTGCGCTGGCCTACGCCAACCTTCTCGAAGGGTCCGTCCTGACCGAGATTATCTTCGCTTGGCCCGGCATTGGACAGTATATCACGACATCACTTCTGGCCAATGACATGAACGCAGTGCTTGGGGGCACCATCGTCATCGGCAGCATTTTCGTGGGCATCAACATTTTCTCTGATCTACTCTACCGCTTTTTCGACCCGAGGGCCAAATGAACCAAGCAACCAGCCTGCGTGATTGGCTTTTGACCGAAGAACCGGCGTCGCGCAGGCAGGCCGCATTTGCATCATGGTATAAGGGCTGGTTGCGGTTTCGCGGCAATACACTGGCGATGGTCGGGCTCTATGTGCTTGCCTTGCTGATCCTTGCGGCGATCTTTGCGCCACTGCTGGCCACGCATGATCCGTTTGTGCAGGATCTTGGCAACAGGCTGATGCCACCGGGCAGCGAAGAACACATCTTCGGGACCGACAGCCTTGGCCGCGATATCTATTCGCGCATCCTTTATGGTGCACGCATTTCGATCTATATCGTGTTGCTGGTCGCCATGGTGGCCCCCCTGCTGGGGCTGATCGTGGGGACGGTGGCAGGTTACGCAGGTGGCTGGGCCGATGTCGTTCTGATGCGGATCACGGATATCTTTCTAGCGTTTCCACGGCTGATCCTCGCACTTGCGTTCGTCGCGGCCCTTGGGGCGGGCATCGAAAACGCCGTGCTGGCAATATCACTCACCGCATGGCCGCCTTATGCCCGGATCGCGCGGGCAGAGACGCTGACGATCCGCAATTCTGACTATATCCACGCAATCCGGCTGCAAGGGGCAGGACCACTGCGGATCGTGACGCGGCATATCTGGCCACTGTGCGTGTCGTCGCTGGTGGTACGCGTTACGCTGGACATGGCAGGGATCATCCTGACAGCCGCCGGACTTGGCTTTCTGGGCCTTGGCGCGCAGCCGCCCAGCCCGGAATGGGGGGCGATGATATCGGAAGGGCGCAAGTTCATCCTTGATTCCTGGTGGGTCGCGACGATCCCTGGCCTTGCGATCTTTTCAATCTCTTTGGCGTTCAACCTTTTGGGCGACGGGCTGCGCGACGTGCTTGACCCAAAGGACAGCGCGACATGACCGACCAAGGCCCCCTTTTGGACGTTGAGAACCTGTGGGTGCGATTCCGCAGCCGCGCAGGTATGTTCGAGGCGGTGCGCGGCGTGTCTTTCACGCTGGGGCGCGAACGGCTGGGCATCGTCGGGGAATCCGGGTCAGGCAAGTCGATGACAGGCCGCGCCTTGCTGCGGCTGATCAGACCACCGGGTTTCGTGGAAGCCGACCGCATGTCGCTGCATGGCGAAGACATCCTGCAAGCGTCAGAAACGCGGATGCGGCAACTGCGTGGCGGACGGATTTCAATGATCATGCAGGACCCGAAATTTTCGCTCAACCCCGTCATGACGGTCGGGCAGCAGATGGTAGAGGCCTTGCGCGCGCATGAGAAGGTCACGAAAGCACAAGCCCGGACCCGCGCGATAGAGATGCTCGATGAGGTCGCGATCAGAGAGCCCGAACGGGTCTATGACCTCTACCCGCACGAGGTGTCGGGCGGTATGGGACAGCGGATCATGATTGCGATGATGTTGCTGCCCAACCCCGAAATTCTGATCGCCGACGAACCGACGTCAGCGCTGGATGTGTCGGTGCAATTGCAGGTTCTCGATATCATGGACAAGCTGGTGCGCGACCGGGGCATGGGGCTGATATTCATCAGTCACGACCTGAACCTTGTGGCGAAATTCTGCGACCGCATCGTGATCATGTATGCGGGCCGGATTGTTGAAACCTGCAAGGCCAGCGAATTGCGGCAGGCCAAACATCCCTACACGCTGGGCCTGCTGAATTCTGTTCCAGACCTTGAACACCCGCGTGAAAGGCTGGACGTGCTGGCGCGTGATCCTGCCTGGCGCGAGGCCCCATCAGTGAGTGCGCGCCAATGACAGCAATTTCCGTGCGCGACCTGAATGTCTGGTTCGGATCAGGGGCAGCGCGATCAGATGCAGTCCTTGATGTCAGCTTTGACGTGGCAGAGGGCGAGATTTTCGGGCTTGTCGGGGAAAGCGGGTCAGGCAAATCCACGATCCTGCGGGCGATTTCAGGTCTGGTTCCCACATGGTCGGGGACAATGACGGTGGCTGGCGAAACCCTTGGCAAGCGGCGCAGCCAGTCATTCTACAGCAAGGTGCAGATGGTCTTTCAGGACCCGTATGCTTCACTGCACCCGCGCCACACGGTCGACCGGCTGTTGTCTGAAACGATGCGGCTCCATGGCATCAGGGACGTCGATGATCGGATCGTGCAACTGCTGGGCGACGTGGGGCTGGGGGCCGGCTTTCGGTTCCGCTATCCGCACCAACTGTCGGGCGGACAAAGGCAACGGGTCGCGATTGCGCGTGCGCTGGCGTCTAATCCCGCCATTCTGCTGCTGGATGAGCCCACCTCTGCGCTTGATGTATCTGTGCAGGCAGAAATACTGAATCTGCTGTCCGATTTGCAGCGCGCACATCGGCTGACTTACATCATGGTTTCGCATGATCTGGGCGTTGTCGGGCATCTTTGCAGCCGGATCGCGGTCATGAAGGACGGGCGCATCGTCGAAGTGCTGGGAGTGTCGGAAATGCGCCAGCTACAGGCACAAGACCCCTATACCCGCAAGCTGCTTGCAAGTTCAGTGCATTCCATCCGCTAAACCGGACTTCGCAGACGATACTGACCATAAAAAAACCTGCCGACCTTTCAGCCGACAGGTTCATTCTTCAGACCTCAGTCCGCCGTTAGCGACGGGCGCTGCCAATCAGCTTCCACAGGCCGGGAACCAGAAGTGCGGCCAGCCCAAGCTTGAGCGCATCGCCGATCAGAAAGGGCGTCAGACCCCACTGCAAAATCGGCTGGTCCCAACCGTACAACATCCCCAACCATGCAAGGCCGGGCACATAAATCAACGCGTTACCAATCAGCATCGCCGCAGCCATCATCAGAACCGAGCGGTCCCATCCCGCACGCGCGGCAAAGCCCAATGCCAAGGTTGCAAGCACATACCCCAACAAATAACCGCCTGTGCCACCCATCATATAGGTCAGGCCGTTAGCTTCGGCAGATGAGCCCGCAAAAACGTCAAAACCCAATGCACCGATGATCATGTAACCAAGGATCGTCAAAAGCCCCAGACGCGGGCCGTAGGCGGCACCAATCGTCAGCACGGCAAAGGTGCCCATGGTGATCGGCACCGGCCACATCGGAATGCGGATTTTCGCAAAGATAACTAGGGCTGCGATCCCCACAACAACCATCGCAGCCTGCTTGATCCGCAAGGCGGTGCCCGCAGATGGGCCAAAGGCCTCTGTCAAAACTCTGTCATTCAGCGCGATAGCCATGTGCCGCACTCCCCTTATGTGAACAATTTGGTATCTTTGTGCCCGATGCTGCGACGCGGCGCAAGCGCGATGCGCATACAGTGGCCAAACCGTAAGATGGGCTTTAACCCATCCTACCTGCAGTAATGACTGATCGACGTATAATCCTTGCGTGGCCCTGTGACGGTCCAGACCGCCTGCCAGTCCGGCCAGGCACGAAAATCATAACGCACCTGATAGTGATCCGCTCCGCAAGGATGGTCACTGCCCGCAACACACCCCTCAGGCACAAAACGATGAAAGGGGCTGCCATCAGCAAACCGGACATCGACCCATCCCCCGCCAAAATGCCACTGGTAGCTGCGGGTTGCCTGCATGACAGGTCCCTGCCCCAGCTGGAACTGGCCCTCTTCGCGGTAGTCCATCACCCCTTGCGCCTGATCCAACAGCGTCACCGTTCCCTGCAAGGTCCCTTCCTGATTAGCCATCCGGTCAATGATCCGGCGCTCCAAGCGCCAAAGCCCGCGAAAATCCTGTTCAACCTGCAAGGCACACATCCATCGGGCGGCCAACTTTCATTCTCTCACTCCCTTGAGGGTTCTGTTCGCGCCCCTTATGACGCCTCATAAATCCGCTGCACAGTCTTGAATGACCCATTCCACAATAAGGTGACACCTCATGATCCCTCGTTATTCCCGCCCAGAAATGACCGCCATTTGGGAGCCTGCCACCAAATTCCGCATCTGGTACGAGATCGAGGCCCACGCTTGTGACGCACAGGCGGCAATCGGGGTGATCCCCAAGGAAAACGCAGCCGCGGTCTGGAAAGCCAAGGATGTGGAATTCAACGTCGACCGGATTGACGAAATCGAAGCGGTAACCAAACATGATGTGATCGCGTTCCTGACCCATCTGGCCGAACATATCGGGGCTGACGATGCCCGTTTTGTGCATCAGGGAATGACTTCTTCCGATGTGCTCGACACAACATTCAATGTACAGCTGGTCCGGGCCACCGATATCCTGATCGCTGACATGGACAGGTTGCTTGCCGCACTCAAGACGCGCGCCCTTGAACATAAAGACACGGTGCGCATAGGACGCAGCCACGGCATCCATGCCGAGCCCACAACAATGGGTCTGACGTTTGCACGTTTCTACGCGGAAATGGACCGCGGGCGCGCCCGCCTTGTTGCCGCACGCGCCGAGATCGCCACAGGCGCCATTTCCGGCGCTGTCGGCACATTTGCCAACATCGATCCATCGGTCGAAGAACATGTCTGCGCGCAAATGGGCCTGACGCCCGAGCCGATCAGTACTCAGGTGATTCCCCGCGACCGGCACGCAATGTTCTTTGCCACGCTTGGCGTCATCGCTTCCAGCATCGAAAATGTTGCCACAGAGATCCGCCACATGCAGCGGACGGAAGTGCTCGAGGCCGAAGAGTTCTTCTCCAAAGGGCAGAAGGGTTCTTCTGCCATGCCGCATAAGCGCAACCCGGTCCTGACCGAAAATCTGACAGGTCTTGCGCGTCTTGTGCGGATGTCTGTGGTGCCCGCAATGGAGAACGTGGCGCTTTGGCATGAACGCGATATCAGCCATTCGTCCGTCGAACGCGCCATCGGGCCGGATACAACGGTGACCTTGGATTTTGCCTTGAACCGTCTGGCCGGCGTCATCGAAAAGCTGGTCATTTATCCAGATAACATGCTGGCGAATATGAATAAATTCCGCGGGCTTGTGATGTCCCAGCGGGTTCTGCTGGCGCTCACACAAGCAGGGGTCAGCCGCGAAGACGCTTACAAGTTGGTGCAGCGGAATGCGATGAAAGTCTGGGAACAGGGTGCTGATTTCAAAACAGAGTTATTGGGCGACGCAGAAGTGACGCAAGCACTGTCAAAAGAGGAAATCGAAGAGAAGTTCGACCTTGGCTACCACACAAAGCACGTTGATACGATTTTCAAACGGGTCTTTGGCGAAAGCTGAAGGCAATTGTGATCGGCCATCTGTCCCGACTGGCCGATCACTTCAACAGCATCAGGCGACCGGTTGCGCATGAACTGGCTGTGTGTGGGGAATATGGGTCGGACGCGGCGACGGTGCCAGATTCGCCGTTCTCACCTCACGACGTTTTGCTGGCATGCTCATTGCGACATAGCGGCGGCCATCGTCAGAATTGACATAGGGCTGGCCTATCAGATTCGCACCATATCCGAGTTTGCGCAATGCGCGCGCAAAGGAAGGCGGGCACAAAGCCATCATTTCGGTGGCACCGTGCTCGGTGGCCTGATCGACCAAACCGTCAACAATATAAGACAGACATAGTGACCGATCCGCATGTGTATCCACCTCGTCAGAGATGACGACCCGAGTACATTCCCATACCGTTTTTTCAACCATGGGTTGCTTAATGATGTTCTCGGGAATACCGATCAGCTTGCCGGCAACAGCGTCGCGCAACATGTAGGTGTGTGAACCCCATTGCGCCGTAGTGGCCATCGCCCGCGCGCCTCCAATGACCTTTCCGTCACGCAACACAAGCGAATAATATGCCAGCGGATTGTCATACTGGTCCATTTCGACCGTCCCATCATGAGGAATATCCCATCCCAACTGGTCCACAAAAAACCTTTTCCGCAACCCGAGGAAATCGTAAAAGGCGCTCCCATACTGGTGCATTTGTGCTAGATTAAACGTAATATTTTCCATTTTCATGTCTCTCTACTTAGAAGCGATGGCAGACAAGCATTACACTTGTTAGGTGTCATGTTTAGCATAACAATTTCAATTTGAAGCTAATTCTTCTGTGTTAGACATGAAAGTCGCGCTTGCCAATCAGATCAGACCATATTGACTGGCCATAGTTGCGGCCTGCGTGCCCGTTTTTGCACCAAGTTTCAGCTTTGCATTCTTAAGCCGCTGTTTGACGGCACCTTCACTGACGCTCAACTCATGGGCGATTTCCTTGAGACGCTTTCCGTCCTTTACCATCCCCAAAGCTTCCAACTCGGCGCGGGTCAGATTGGTGGGTGGTGCGGTTTCATTGTGGCGTCGGGAGAGAAACGCATGCAAAAGCTTGGTTTCAAGCTCGGTATACTCCCGGTCTGCTCGGGTAAAAGATGCAAAAGATCTTTGCGCATCAGTTCCTGGTTTGAACACCGATATCGTCACGCCGTAGCGCATCCCAAAAGTCTTGGCCTGCGCAATGACACGCTTTGGATCGTTAGCCTCAAGGTCACTCCATCTGCAAGTGCCGACATTTGAGTAGGCCCACCTAACTACTGGATCAAAAAGCATAAACCGCTGCTTTGTGTAATGCTCCACCCACTCAGGAGGAAGCATGTTGACCTCTTCCATCGGGAAAGCGAACCCAATTCTCAGCGCAATGTAGTGTCCTGAGGGCGCGAGCTGCTCGATCTCCTCAGAACCCAGTAGTGACGTCATTCGATTACCTCGAGGCTTCGGTTTTAAACAAAAGCCTTTTTATTTTGGCACTGTTGTCTTTAGACTATTGATAAGCAACACCTAAAACTATGATATTTCGTTCCCACTACACTTGGCAACCGGAAAGCGAGTTAATTAATGTCCGCCACTTCCATCGAGATTAGCTCAGAACTTGGCAAACTGAATGAGGCCGCTCCGTCGGGATATGCGCTGGGATTTCATGTGCAGTACACCTCGACCAAGTTTCTTTTCCAGACCTACGAAAAGAAATGGCTGGACTACTATTCACAACACGGATTGGTGATGGCCGACCCCATCGTCGCCTGGTGTTTTGAAAACACAGGTTATACCCGCTGGTCGGACCTGACAGACGATGCGGGTGTCTTGGTAAAAGCCGCCGAATATGGCCTGAATTACGGTGTAGTCTACGCAACCGACGCAGGCGGTTCACGCAGTATGGCCGGTTTCGCGCGCGATGACCGTGAGTTCACCGATGACGAAATCGCCGCCCTGATCGCAAAGGTGGACCTTCTGCATGCGGCGACTGCCGATCAGGCGGAACTGTCACTCGAGACAATCGCGCAGTTGCGCAACATGTCGATTATGGTCACGCATCCCGGCTTATAATAACGGACAGGTCTAACCTTTCGTTTACGACCAGTCGCTTATGATTGGGTATGGATTTTCAACTTGATACCCCTGCAGACTCAGCACTGACGCGTCGCCGCAAGGCGGCGATGATCGTGCACATGCTGATCAGTGATGGCGGATCGCTGTCATTGGCGCAACTCCCCGAATCACTTCAAGAATTGTTAACGCGCGAACTTGGCGCGATACGCCTGGTCGATCGGGACACGGTGTCAGCCGTCGCAGACGAGTTCGCCAATGAACTTGATGCGGTCGGCATGTCCGCCCCGGGCACGCATGACGGGGCAATTCTGTCGCTTGCTGATCACCTTAGCCCCCGGCTCGCCAGCCGACTGCGCGCACAGACGGCGCTGGTCCGAAATGGCGACTATTGGCCAACAATCGTCGAACTTCCCGTCGAAAAGCTCATCGCCATCATGGCCAACGAGAGCATTGAGGTTTCTGCTATCGCCCTGTCAAAGCTGCCAATCGCCAAAGCATCAGAGGTGCTGCAAAAAACCCAAGGGGAGCGGGCACGCCGAATCACCTATGCCATGTCACACACAGGCGACGTATCGCCTGATGCGGTCAGGCGGATAGGTGCCGCACTGGCACAGGATTACGGCACCGCCGCAGAGGTCGCCTTTGACAAGGCCCCGGTCAGCAGACTAGGCGCGATTCTGAACTCTACCGTCACCGACACCCGCGAAGACGTACTTGAAGGGCTTGACGAACGCGATCCGGAATTTGCCAATAACGTGCGCAAGGCAATCTTTACCTTCAAGGACATTACAACGCGGGTCAAACCAACCGATGTGCCAAACTGTATCCGTGCGGTGGACAATGATGTGCTGACTAAAGCTATTGCCTCAGCTCTCAAGGCAGACGAAGCGACAAATGCGGCTGCGGAATATATTCTCGCCAATATTTCGCAACGGATGGCCGAACAGATTAGAGAAGATGCCGCCGAGATGGGCAAAATCAAGAAAGCCGATGCAGAGGCGGCCATGGGCGAAATAACAAAGGCCATTCGCGAAATGGCCGAAACCGGCATGATCACATACATGGAACCAGATGAAGAAGACGAAGTAGAGTGATATCTCATGGACAGGCCCCGTTTGTTTCATCTAAATTCGGGGCATGGAACATGAAGCCGAAAAAATGGCGGGGCGGCGTTGGCATGACATGGGCGGCGACGCCGCAGGGCCAGTCCCGACAGAACAACATGATTTCTCGCTGTGGGAAAAACGCGTTGATGCGCTGATGGTGATCAGCTCTTCCAAGGGCTATTTCACCGTCGATGGCTTGCGCCGTGTCCTCGAGGACATGGGCGAGGAAGCCTTTGAAACAATGACATACTACGAACGCTGGATCGCTTCGGTGAACCAGAACCTGCTGGAAGCCGGCGTTTACACCCCCGCTGAACTTGGCGCACGCATGTCTGAGGTTGCCGCGCGCGGCGAAACCTATGGCGAGGCATGTGATGGCTGAGCGGCGTTACGTCCGTGTGCGCGGCGATATGCCCCCCGGCCACGTGCGCACACCCGCCTATCTGCGGGGCAAGACCGGCTGGGTCGAACGCACACTTGGCCCCTTTCCCAATCCCGAGCAACTTGCCTACGGTGTTCCGCCCGCCAAACTGCCGCTGATGCGGGTACGCTTTTTGATGTCGGAAGTCTGGGGACCTGCCGCGGAAAACCCGCAAGACACAATAGATGCCGAGATTTACAGTCACTGGCTCGAAGAGGCGCCACATGCCACATGATCATCACGACCATCTGTCGCCTTCGGGGCATCCCTATCGGGCCGACGACGATCATCCGCTGACCTATTGGCAACAAATGGAAATCGCCATTCGCGAGCTGTTGATTGAAAAGAATATCGCCACGGCGGCGGAAATCGCCGCACAGATTGACGCAATGGATGCCCGAAGCCCCGCGAATGGGGCCGCCGTTGTGGCGCGCGCATGGACCGATCCTGCGTTTCGCAATGACCTGCTTGCGGACGCCGGTGCTGCAAGTGCAGCCATGGGCTATGACATCGGACCAATGAAGCTGATCGCGGTCGAAAATACGCCAGAAGTCCACAACATGATCGTCTGCACCTTGTGTTCCTGCTATCCGCGCAACCTGCTGGGCTTGCCACCGGATTGGTATAAATCGCGCGCCTATCGGTCCCGCGCGGTCAAGGAACCACGCAAAGTGCTGTCGGAATTTGGCGTCACCCTCCCCGACGCGACCACTGTTCGGGTGCACGACAGCACGGCTGATATGCGCTACATCGTCATCCCCGCGCGCCCTGCGGGAACCGATGGATTGACCGCCGATGCCCTGGCCGCACTTGTCACCCGCGACAGTATGATAGGAACCGGCCTTCCCAAAACCGTGCAGGACAGCTAGGTCTGCGGCCGGAATGGCTGACACAGACGAAACCCCCTTGATTGGCACCAAAGCTGATTGGCTTGCAGATCGCGCCTTGCGCGGCCTGATCGGGACGTTGTTACGCATGCCCTACCAGACCCGCGTGCCGATGATGGGCGCTGCCCTGCGCCACGCGATTGGGCCGCTGGTTGGCTACCGCAAGCGAGCCGAAGAAAATCTGACGCTGATTTACCCCGACATGCCCACGCATGAACGTCGCGCGCTTGCCGCCGCCTGCTGCGATAATTTCGGACGGACGTTGATCGAGAATTACGCCTGGGAGGAATTCAGCGAGCGCCTATCCGGCGTGATCCCGACCGGGCTTGGACTTGATGCAATCTCCCGAGCCACTGCTGAAAACCGCCCGGTTATGTTTGTAACCGGTCATTTCGGAAATCACGAAGCACCGCGTCAGGTACTGACGGCAATGGGCCATAACATTGGCGGTCTCTACCGGCCGATGATGAACCCCTATTTCAATGCCCATTACGCGCGCACCATGACATCATGGGGTGGGCCTGTATTTGAACAGGGCCGTCGCGGCACAATGGGTTTTGCCCGGCATCTGAAGGCTGGCGGCATGGGAACATTGCTGTTTGATGTCTCTGCCAAGGGGGTCAAGATCCCATTCCTTGGCAAACCCGCACGCACCGCCACATCAGCCGCTGACATTGCACTGAAACTGAACGCGCTGGTAATTCCCTATTTCGGGATCAGGCAGCCGGACGGCATGTCCTTCAAAGTCGAGGTTGAGGCACCAATTGCCCACGACAGCCCACGCAATATGATGATCGAGATGACTGGCAGACTAGAGGCGCAAATTGCCCGCAATCCAGCGCAATGGTTCTGGGTTCACCGACGCTGGAAAGGCTACAGCAAATCAACCTAGCGGCGCTATCTCAAAACGGGTTGCAGAAATAGTTGTTAGCGCAACTGCGCCGCCCCCACGATTGGACCATTGCGGGCTTCCTGAACGATCACGACGACCGGCTCATCCCCCGGTGCCTCTACGTCAAGCTCAAAAGCCCGCACGCCGTCCCACTGCCCAACAACCTGCCAATCGTAGACGATGTGGGAATAGCTGATTTTCTTGCCTGCGTTCTCTCCGCGTTTGATGGCGACTGTCTGCTCGGGCGTATAGCGCACAAGCTGGACCACATAATCACCGCTTCTCTTGGCTGCAGCTTGAATCTGAACGTCGCCAGCGCGCCGCGTGATTGTCACATCGACGGGCAATTCTTGCTGTTGGTGATATTGCAGCTGCTCCATCACCTGCACCGGTCGCGACCCAATCACATGGTCCTGTCCGTTGATCACCATTTGCGGTGTATAGACCGTGGTCGCATTGGCGGCCCGCGCATAGGCGTGCTGCCGTGCGGTGTAGGCGGGGTTGGCAAAAATATCCGCCCAACCGATGTAGTCCCAATAATCCACATGCAAAGCCAGCGCGATCACATCATCCCGCCCGGCAAGACCATGCAAAAAAGCATCTGCGGGCGGACAGGATGAACAGCCCTGCGACGTAAAGAGCTCGACCACGACAGGCCCTTCCGCCATCGCTGTGTTGGTTTGCAGAAAACTGCCAAGTGCAATGGCTGCGATCAATGGGCGCATGTCTGGTCCTAGTCTTTCTTTGTGTGAACATACCTAATCAGAATAGGCTGAAAAGACTAATCAAGGAATTGCGAGTATGCCGTCATCAATATTTCAGTCGGCCAAACATGGTTTGTGTACAATGGCATACAATTACCACTTGATCCTTGCTGCCCCATAAGGCAAAAGCCTGCCTAGTACCCATCCAGCTTCAGCCTTGAAAGGGATTCGCCATGACGATTACAGTTGGCAAAGACACCGCCAAAACCCGCAAGACCCTCACCGTTGGTGATCAGTCCGTTGCCTATTATTCCATTCCGGCAGCGCAGGCAGCAGGTTTGGGCGATTTTTCGAAACTGCCTGCTGCGTTGAAAGTCGTTCTAGAAAACCTGCTGCGGTTCGAAGATGAAGGTTTTTCGGTATCCGTTGACGATATCAAGGCGTTTTCCGACTGGGCCGACAATGGCGGCAAGAACCCCCGCGAAATTGCCTACCGCCCTGCCCGCGTGCTGATGCAGGATTTCACCGGCGTCCCAGCAGTTGTTGACCTCGCCGCCATGCGTGATGGTATCGTGGCCCTTGGCGGCGACGCACAGCAGATTAACCCGCTGAACCCTGTTGATCTGGTCATCGACCACTCGGTCATGATCGACGAATTCGGCAACCCGCGTGCGTTCCAGATGAACGTAGACCGCGAATATGAACGCAATATGGAGCGCTATCAGTTCCTCAAGTGGGGTCAGGGTGCATTTAACAATTTCCGCGTCGTGCCCCCCGGCACCGGCATCTGCCATCAGGTCAACCTCGAATATCTGGCCCAGACCGTCTGGACCGACAAGGACCAGAATGGCCAAGAAGTCGCCTACCCCGATACGCTTGTCGGCACTGACAGCCACACCACAATGGTCAACGGTCTTGCCGTCCTTGGCTGGGGCGTCGGCGGGATCGAGGCGGAAGCCGCGATGCTGGGCCAGCCCGTTTCCATGCTGATCCCCGAAGTGGTCGGTTTTGAGCTAACCGGCGAAATGGTCGAAGGCACAACAGGCACCGATCTGGTGCTGAAAGTGGTCGAGATGCTGCGCGAACTTGGCGTCGTTGGCAAATTCGTCGAATTCTTCGGTACCGGCCTTGATCATCTGCCGCTTGCCGACCGTGCGACCATCGCCAATATGGCCCCCGAATATGGTGCGACCTGTGGCTTCTTCCCGATTGACAATGAAACACTGCGCTACCTGCGCAACACCGGCCGCGACGAAGACCGGATTGCCTTGGTCGAAGCCTACGCCAAGGAAAACGGTTTCTGGCGTGATCCGGATTATTCCCCTGTCTACACCGCCAAGCTGCACTTGGATATGGGCACCATCGTGCCAGCGATTTCCGGCCCCAAGCGGCCACAGGATTACATCGCCCTGACTGATGCCGCCACTGCATTTGGCAAATACATCAGCGGCCAGCGCCCTGAAAAGGCCGTGCCCGCTGAAGAAAAGGCCGAAATGACCGCCGAGGGTGGGCCCGTGACTCCGCATCATATCCCCGGCGACAGCGGCCACCACAAAAGCCAGAAGGTCGAGGGCGAGGATTACACCCTGCATGACGGGTCCATCGTGATCGCCTCGATCACCTCCTGCACCAACACATCCAACCCCTATGTGATGATCGGGGCCGGTCTGGTAGCGCGCAAGGCGGCAGCCTTGGGGCTGAACCGCAAGCCTTGGGTGAAAACTTCGCTGGCCCCCGGATCACAGGTCGTGTCGGAATATCTTGAGGCCGCTGGCCTGCAAGAGGACCTTGACAAGATCGGTTTCAACCTTGTCGGCTACGGCTGCACGACCTGCATCGGCAACTCTGGCCCGATCCAGCCCGAACTGTCAGATGCCATCGCCAAGGGTGACCTGATCGCCACATCGGTCCTGTCAGGCAACCGCAACTTCGAAGGCCGCATTTCGCCTGACGTGCGCGCGAACTATCTGGCGTCTCCACCGCTTGTGGTGGCCTACGCCATCGCAGGTGACATGAACATCGACATCACCAAGGACCCGCTGGGTCAGGACAAAGACGGCAATGACGTCTACCTGAAAGACATCTGGCCGACCAATCAGGAAATCAATGAACTGGTTGAAAAGACCGTCACACGCGAAGCCTTCATCAGCAAATATGCTGACGTCTTCAAGGGTGACGAAAAGTGGCAGGCGGTCGAAACACCAGACAGCGAAACATATGACTGGCCTGCGGCGTCAACCTACGTGCAAAATCCGCCCTATTTCCAAGGCATGTCCAAGGACGCGGGCACCATCAAGAACGTCACAGACGCCAAGGTGCTGGCTGTACTGGGCGACATGGTTACAACCGACCACATCAGCCCTGCAGGGTCGTTCAAGGACACCACGCCCGCCGGTCAATATCTGATCGAACGGCAGGTGCCTGTGCGCGAATTCAACAGCTACGGCTCACGGCGCGGCAACCACCAGATCATGATGCGCGGCACCTTTGCCAACATCCGCATCAAGAACGAAATGCTCGACGGTGTAGAAGGCGGTTATACCAAAGGCCCCGATGGCGCGCAGACGTCAATCTTTGATGCGGCCATGGCTTATCAGGACGCAGGCACGCCGCTGGTGATCTTTGCAGGCGAACAGTACGGCGCCGGGTCATCGCGCGACTGGGCGGCCAAAGGCACGGCCTTGCTGGGCGTCAAGGCGGTCATCGCTGAAAGTTTTGAGCGTATCCACCGCAGCAACCTTGTTGGGATGGGCGTGGTACCCTTCGAATTCACAGGTGGCGACACGCGCAAATCACTGGGCCTGACTGGCGATGAAACCGTGACCATCAAAGGGCTGGACGCAGTCAAGCCACTGCAAGAGATGACAGCGAGCATCACTTATGCCGACGGCACGACCAAGGACATCACCGTCAAATGTCGGATCGATACAGCGGTCGAGATCGAGTACATCGAAAACGGCGGCGTGCTGCATTATGTGCTGCGGAACCTGGCAAAAGCGGCCTGATATCAATGGCCCCGGTGGAAACGCCGGGGCCAATAAGCGTCCTATCAATTGCGGGGGATTTCAACGATTTCTGCCGTCAGCTTGCAGTTGATCGTTTCTTCAGCCAGTTCCAGGATCGCAAAGGATAATTCTACCTTGCCCTTTTTTCAGGCACCGCCTGCTGCGATGCAGAAATTCTCGCGTTTTTTGCACCATGATGATTGCAACAGACGTCGATTAGGGAAACCCTGACAGCATAACGTGTCCCACACCAAAAGGGGGGTACAATGCAAAGTTACACTGAAAGTATCATAGAGTTTGCAGACTTCACCTTTGAACGCAGAAAGGTGGTCTGCTATGGCCTGCAAAACAAGGCTGGCGGGACGACGACGGTCCTGAATTTTCCCACAATTGAATTGGCTGCCGAGTTTCATGGTATTTTCCTAAGCGGGCGTAACTTCCTGATTGTTGAAAATGGTGCGCAAATCATCTGCTTGGCCGAATTTGACCGGGTAATGCAAAACGCCGGCGACGATCCGCGTGTGCGCTTTCAGAACTACGATCGCAATTACATGATGGGAACTCTGGCCCACATGACCTGAAGATATTGTTGTCTACAGCTTTTCGCGAAACGCCGTAGAGGGCGTTTCACTCAACCGCCTTTGCCAATTCCGGCAAGAACCGCTGCTCGTAATCCGACCCGACCAGCGGTCCGACGAAGCGGAACAGAACAGTGCCGTCGCCGTCCACAATGAAGGTCTCGGGAGGCGCTGTAACACCCCAGTCGATGGCCACGCGGCCGCGCAGGTCGAATCCGGTTGCAAAGAACGGGTCTTCATAGTCGGCCAGATAAGGCGCTGCCTGATCCTGCTGATCACGGAAATTGATGCCCGCGACGCGATAGCCGGCCGCGTCCAATTCCAGCAGTTTTGGATGCTCGGCCCGGCATGGCGGGCACCAGCTTGCCCAGAAATTCACGATTGTCACCTCGCCTGACCGCAGGTCGGCGTCTGTCAGTTGAGTGGTGCCCTGCACCGCCTCAACCGGTACGGCCGGGGCCTGCTGGCCCACAAATGTTGACGGCAACTCGTCGCGGTTTTCCAGCAGCAAGCCTGCCGCTCCGAGCCCAAGGAGCGCCACTACAGTCACCAGCGGGGCAATCATCAAAGGCGATAGTTTAGCCATTTTTCTTGATCTTCTCCCATTGCGCGCGGACCCGTGTAGCACGGCGCCAACTGACCAGCACAAGGGCCAGCAACATCGCGATACTTACGCCGTAGGCCATCAGCACTTCGAACGCATATTTCCCAAGATCAGGCATTTTGCGCCCTCGCTCTGTTTTCTAATGCCCGGATTTGGCGCGCGCGCACTTCGGTCCGGGTCCGCATCAGCACAAGTGCGATGAACAGCAAAACAAAGCCTGCCATGCAGACCAGCAAAGGCACCCAAAAGACATCCGCTACGTTCTCTTCCTTGTCCAGTGACAGCGATGCCCCCTGATGCAACCCTTGACCCCAAAACAGCACCGCATAGCGTGACAGGATCGCAAAGATCGACCCGACCATGCACAGCACCGAGGTCAGGTCGGCCGCAGTGTCCGGGTCTTCAATCGCTTCCCACAATGCCATGTAGCCAAGGTAGAACAGAAACAGGATAAGGAACGACGTCAGCCTTGGGTCAAATTCCCAATAGGTCCCCCAGATCGGCTTTCCCCAGATCGCCCCTGTGAACAAGGCAATCAGTGTCATGACCATTCCGATCGGAGCCGCTGCCCGCGCTGCCAAGGCCGACACATGGTGCCGCCGGATATACCATATCAGCGATGCGACCAGCATCATGATCCATGCGTTGATGGCCATCAAGGCTGCGGGCACATGCAGATAGATGATCTTGACCGTAGCCCCCTGCCGGAAGTCGTCAGGCGTAAAGAAAAACCCCCAGACCAACCCAACCCCAAGACAAAGGGCCGCAAGGCCAAACAGCCACGGCAGCACAGGCGCTGTCCAGCCCATGAACTTTGTCGGGTTCGCATATTTCCAAATTGACATGTGTGTTACCTAACCCGCTCTTTCGTCACCCTCAATCCCCGATCACCGCAGATTGATGCGCAAGACTGCCGCAGTGGCAAACGGCAGGATTGCAAATGTACCGGCGGTGATCCCGCCCAGCAAAATCAGCGCACCGCTGGGGTCCAGCCCCTCCGCGCCGCGCCGCACGGCCTCTGCGCCGTAGATCAGTGTCGGGATGTAGAGCGGCAGCACAAGCACCGACAAAAGCAGCCCACCGCGCCGCAATCCAACAGTCAGTGCTGCCCCAAAGGTGCCAATCATCGACAAGGCTGGCGTGCCCAGCAAAAGCGACAGCAACAGATAGCTGTAGGCCTCTGGCGCGAGGACAAGCATGAACCCGAGAGCAGGTGCGGCAACGGTGAGCGGCAACCCGGTCGTCACCCAATGCGCCAGAGCCTTGATCAGGCCGACCCCTTCGAGGGGCAAGGGCGATGTGGCCAACAGGGTCAAAGACCCGTCTTCGAAATCCAGCGCGAATATGCGGTCCAACGACAAAAGGGCGGCCAGCAATGACGCCACCCAGAAAATCCCCGGTGCAATCGCTGTGAGCAAATCGCTTTGCGGGCCGACCCCAAAAGGCACCAGCACAATGACAATCAGGAAAAACGCCAGCCCCAGCCCAAAGCCACCGCCGGCCCGCACGGCCAGCCGCAGATCGCGCAACAAAAGCGCGATCACAAGAATGCCTCGTCTGATCCGCCGCCAGCGTTCGGATCAGCCTTGAAAGGGGTCAGGTCCAGTTCAGGTGCATCAATGCCCAGATCAATATGCGTGGCAATAACGGCCACCCCGCCCCCTGCCAAATGGTTGTTTTGCAGCCAGTCCGCGAACAGCTTCACTGAAAACCCATCCAGTGACACGGTCGGCTCATCCAGAAACAGCACCTTGCGGCCGATGACACCAAGGCGTGCAAGACCCAGACGCCGCTTTTGGCCCGCAGACAAGGTCCCGCCAAGCCGTTCGCGCAAGTCTGTCAGATCAAAACGTTCCAGCGCGGTCTCTAGTCCGGTTGGATCAGACAGCCCATGCACATCAGCCCAGAATTTCAGATTTTCAGTGACAGTCAGCGCCGATTTGATCCCGTCGGCGTGGCTGGCATAGGCGGCTTCGTCTTCGGGGTAAGTGATGCTGCCAGCCAAGGCAGGCTGTAGCCCGGCCATCGTGCGCAGCAGGGTCGTTTTGCCGATGCCGTTGGGGCCACGCAGTATCAATGCTTTACCTGCGTCCACATCAAAGCTGACGTCCGTCAGCACAGCCAATCCGCCACGCGCACAGCACAGGTCCGTGACCGTCAACATATCAGACGGGAATCAAGGCAACCGCAACGCGCCGCCCCTCGGACAAAAGCACATTATAGGTGCGGCATGCCGCAGGCGAGGCCATGGTTTCAACGCCCACGCCCGCATCCTCGCAAGCCTTGCGAAAGGCCGCAGGCGGATGGGCGATCTCGGGCCCGGTTCCGACAAAGAGCACGTCAATATGCTCCGCCTGATCAAGGATTGCCGCAGTATCATCAAACCCGCCCCATGCGCTCAAGCCAGAGGGCAGGACAACCAAAGACCCTTCCACCTTTTCGCCGCCGATACGGAAAAAGCCGGGACCATAGCCATCGATGGGCACCGCATCGTTATATTCAATCTCGGTCAGGCGCATGAGCTGGCCTTTCAGGTGTCAATATGGCTGTATCGCGTGCCTGCCGACGGGTCCTTTTTGGACCAGTCGCGCTTGACCCCCAACACCAGCAGCAACGCTGACGCCACGAAAATGGACGAATAAGTCCCGATGATAACGCCCCAGATCATCGCAAAGACAAAGCCCCGGATCACGTCACCGCCCAGCACGAACAGCGAAATCAATGCAAGCAACGTCGTGACCGAGGTCATCAATGTCCGCGACAGCGTTTCGTTGATCGACAGGTTCAGCACCTCCTTGAGGTCCTTTTGCTTATATTTGCGGAGGTTTTCACGCACCCGGTCAAACACGATCACCGTATCGTTGATCGAATAGCCCACGATCGTCAGCAGGGCCGCGATAATTGCCAGATCGAATTTGATCTGCAATTCCGAGAAAATTCCGATGGTCAGGATCACATCATGGGTCAGCGCCAGCACCGCCCCGACGGCAAACTGCCACTCGAACCGCAGCCAGATATAGGCAAGGATTGCCAGCACAGCGAGCGCGACAGCAATTGCGGCCGTTGTTATCAACTCACCCGATACTTTTGGCCCCACCGATTCAACAGACGGAAATGTCATATCGGGGTCAATCGTCTGCAAGGCCGCCTGGATAGCGGCAATCGTTTCACTCGCAATCCGCTCGTCCCCGTCCTGGGCCTGGATCCGGACCATCGCGACATTCTGGTTTTCGTCAAAATTGGGGTCAAAAACTTCGGTGATGGATACATCGCCAAGGTCTAGCGGGGCCAGCGCATCACGATAGGCTGCAACATCGACAGGCACTTCAGACTGGGTCCGAATGCTTGTCCCGCCTTGGAAATCGATGCCGAAGTTCAGCCCCTGAATGAGGAATGACCCAAAGGCCACCACCATCATTACCAACGAGATACCCAGCCAAAGCCGCGCGCGCGCGAAAAAGTCGATCTTTGTATGTTCGCGAACCAGTTTCAGGCGCATTCTAAACCTCGATCGTTTTGGGGCGCGCGCGCCCGAACCAGATCACAATGATGGACCGGGTTACGAAAATGGCCGTAAAGACCGATGTCATAATGCCAAATCCGAGTGTCACAGCAAAGCCGCTTACCGGCCCAGAGCCCATGGTAAAAAGGATTACCGCCGTGATGAATGTCGTGATGTTGGCATCAATGATTGACGACAGCGCCTTTTCATAGCCCAGCTCAATCGCCCGCGCCGGACCTTTGGCGGTTTTCAACTCTTCGCGGATACGTTCGAACACGATGACATTGGCGTCAACGGCCATCCCGATTGTCAGAACGATCCCGGCAATCCCCGGCAAGGTCAGCGTTGCCCCAACCAGACTGAGCAGGCCAAAGATCAGGCCCACATTGATAATAAGCGCGATATTGGCAAAGACGCCAAACAAGCCGTAGCTCAGCACCATATAGGCCAGAATGGCCAGACCCGCGACGATACAGGCGATCTTGCCGGCATCAATGCTGTCCTGGCCCAGTTCCGGCCCAATCGTACGCTCTTCAAGGAACGTCAGTCCGGCGGGCAGCGCCCCGGCCCGCAGCAGAACCGCCAGATTGGTGGCCTCTTCAACGGTGAAATTGCCGGTGATAATCCCCGACCCGCCCGGAATATGGCTTTGAATCCGCGGGGCCGAGATCACCTCGTCATCCAGCACAATCGCAAAGGGCGATCCGATATTTTCAAGGGTGTAATCACCAAACTTGCGCGCAGCAGATGCATTGAAACGGAATCCGACCGCAGGTCGGCCATTTTGGTCAAAATCAAGCTGCGCGTTCTCAAGATCCTCGCCGGTGACGACAGGCCTGCGCGTCAGGATGTAGTAAAGATTTTCACTTTCCTGATCCCTGACAAGAACATTGCCAGAGCCCGGATTTTCGCTTGGATCAGACGTTTGCCCGATCACGGGATTAAACGTCAGCTGCGCCGTCGTACCAAGCAAAGCAATAATCTCTTGGGCAGAGCCTACGCCCGGCACCTGCACAAGTACGCGGTCTGCCCCCTGTCGCTGGATAGTCGGCTCACGTGTGCCCACTTCATCAATCCGACGACGAATGATTTCAAGGGTTTGCGCCATGGTTCGTTCGTTCATGGCCTGCATTTCGGCTTCTGACAGAGTGATCGTCAGAACAGGGCCGTCAATCGCCACTTCGATATTGTTGGACACACCGCCTGTAAATGTATTGACCGGACGTCCAAGGCCACGCACAAGTTCCAGTGCGCGGGCAGCCCCCGTCGTCTGGGAAATGCGTACTTTCAGTTCTGTTGGTGCACTGTCGTCGCGGGTCACTGTGCCAACTGTGTCGCGCTCTGCAACCAGTGTGTCACGAACCGTCGGCCAGAACCCTTCAAGGAAAGTCGCGTGTACATCCTCCACGCTCACTTCGACAAGCAAATGCGCCCCGCCCCGCAGATCAAGCCCCAGATTAACCAGCCCCGATGGCAGGAAATCCGGCCATGATGCCACCATGTCGTCCACGTCAGTCTGGGTCAGCCCATCGGCAAGCAACTGCTCTGGGGCTGTGATGGCATCATTATGCTGCTCAACAGTGGTATAAAAGCCGTTGGGCATGGCGAACGTCAGGCCGACCACGACGGTCAGCCAGATCATCACTTGCTTGGCGAAAGAGATGTTCAGCATGTCTTAGGAATTCGCAGGTTCTGTCTTGTTCATGACAGTGGCAATGGTCGACTTGATCACACGGACCTTGACGCCATCGGCGATTTCAACTTCGACCTCGGCCCCCTCGTCCTTTACCTTGACAACTTTGCCCACGATGCCCCCTTGCGTGACAATCTGGTCGCCACGGCGCAGCGCACCCAGCATCGCCTGATGTTCCTTCAGCTTTTTCTGCTGCGGACGGATCAGCAAGAAATACATGATCGCGAAAATCAAAATCAGTGGAATGAGTGATTCTATGCCCTGCATAGTGGCCCCTTATCATTTTCAGTTACGGTGCGCCCACCGCGCCCCAAAAGTCGCGGCACATTAGGTCCGGCTGGGGTGAATGGCAACCACACGCGAAAGGTTCTTGTCTCGTCCCAAAAACTGGGCTTCGTTGCGATATGGGTGCAAGCTTTGCAAAAAGCAATCGCTCTGCCCAAATGGAGGCGAAAAAATGAAAATTGCGATCATTTTTGACTGTGAATTCCGTGTCAGCGACGGCGCGCGACTTTGGTGATGGGGCAAGGACGAATTCAACATGATCGCGATCAGCTGTTATGTCGCAGGGGTTCCCGCCCCCATCCCTGCCACTCAATTTGACAACGCCTGCAAACCGCTGCTGGCGGGCGGCATACCCTACCAAGACCTCAAGACCACCCGCAGCAACCAGCTTGCCGACTACTACAAGATCGACCACCCACCACTGCGCGCCCACGACGCGCGACGATGCTCGATCCGTCACTATGTGCTACAACATCTGCTGCGCAGCGTGGCCTTGGACATGGCTGCATTTGACACGTACCAAACAATGACCCTGTAAGCCCAAAACATCGGTCAAAATTGGTCAAATTGATTTTGTCATCAACAAAGCGCACCCCACGGCCTTCTGCCTGCGCATCAGACTGCACTTTCCGGTTCACTCTGAACTGCGGATGGGGCATATCCGCATCCATCAGACATCTTACCAAGGACCGGACCCATGCATGACATCCGAACCATCCGCGACAATCCTGCTGCATTTGATGCGGCCCTGTCTCGTCGTGGGATTGATGCCATGTCGTCCGAAATTCTGGCTCTTGACGAGGCGCGCCGCGCCAAGATCCTTGCTGCCGAAACAGCCCAGGCCGAGGCCAACAAGGCCGCCAAGGAAGTGGGTGCCGCCAAAGGCCGCGGCGATGACGCCGAATTTGAACGGTTGCGCACACTTGTAGCCGAGAAAAAGGCACAGATCGCCGCCCTGAATGATGAGGCAAAAGCGCAAGATGCGGCTCTGACTGACCTTTTGATGCGCGTGCCAAACCTGCCCGCCGACGATGTGCCGCAGGGTGCCGACGAAGAAGACAACGTCGAAATCCATCGTTTCGGCAAGCCGCCCAGCTTCAGCTTTGACCCCAAAGAGCATTACGACATCCCCGGCATCCGCCCCGGTATGGATTTTGAAACTGCTGCAAAACTGTCGGGCAGCCGCTTTGTCCTGCTATCGGGTGCTGTCGCCCGTCTGCACCGCGCACTGGCGCAGTTCATGCTGGACGTGCATGTCGAAGAACATGGGCTGACAGAAACCATCACCCCCGTGCTGGTCCGAGAGGAAATGATGTATGGCACAGGGCAGTTGCCCAAATTCGGCGAGGACAGCTATCAAACCACCAACGGCTGGTGGCTGATCCCTACGGCGGAAGTGACCCTGACCAACATCGTCAACGGGCTCACGCTTGATGAAAGCTATCTGCCCCGCCGTTATGTGGCCCACACACAATGTTTCCGGTCCGAGGCAGGGTCAGCCGGGCGCGACACATCGGGCATGTTGCGCCAGCACCAGTTTGAAAAGGTGGAAATGGTCAGCATCACCAAGCCAGAGGATAGCGCCGCAGAACACCAGCGCATGACCAAATGCGCCGAAGCGATCCTTGAAAAGCTGGAAATCCCCTACCGCACTGTGATCTTGTGTACCGGCGATCTGGGTGCCGGTATGCGCAAGACCCACGATATCGAAGTCTGGCTGCCGGGGCAAAATACTTACCGCGAAATCGCGTCCGTCTCCGTGGCTGGCGACTATCAGGCCCGCCGCATGAATGCGCGCTTCAAGCCCGAAGCGGGCGGCAAACCGCAGTTTGTTCATACATTGAACGGGTCAGGCTTGGCCGTCGGGCGCACCCTGATTGCCGTCGTGGAGAATGGGCAGCAAGAGGACGGTTCCGTTGACCTGCCCGCCGTGTTGCACCCCTACCTGCGCGGCAAGACACGGATCACGGCCGAAGGTGCATTGATCTAGGCACTTTCTGCGTCGGAAGCCAGCGGGGCATTGCGCGGCAAATCCCAAGGCCGCGGGCGCATTGTGCTGTCAAGTTCGTGGGTCGGACCACCGTCACGGGCCACAAGCCAATCGCGGATCGCGGCCGTCTTTGTCTGCGGTTGGTCGCGCAGATCATCCCGCACAAAGTTCAGCGTTTCGGGCCGGTAGCCGGGGTCGTGCAAAAGCCGGTCAAGCGCGGCCACGGACAGGTTTTCCAGTTCTTTGGGGCCATCGCGTTCTTTCTTGATCGTATTCAACATCGCACCCGACACACCTGCCGGACCGAACTTGTTGGTGAGCTTGTCGATGTGCGGGGCAAATCGGTTGGCCACCTTGTCAAATTCCGGCCAGTCGATATCCAGTTGCGCCAGCGCCGCGCCCTGCGCGATCCAATGCAGGGCCACCGACGACAGGCCAATGCGCGCCCCGCCCCCGCCCACTGACCCGTGATCACCCGGAAACCATTGCTGGGCATAGGGTTGCACCTTGTCGTCGCCCACACCTGCGTCGCGGTTCAGAACGCCAATATTTTCCCACGGGGATGCAGGAAAGGTGATCCGCCGTTCATCCGTGGATATCGCGTGGCGGGCAGATTTGACCGAGCTACTGAGGTCCGCATCATGAAACCTGTATTGCGCATTGAACACCCGCGCGCCGGGCAGAAATGCAGGAATGCCAAGCGCCTTGACCGTGTCCCACACGCCCACATAGGCGATCTTGAGGCGGATCGCGTCCGTCTGGCCCTGCGCGCGGCGCCAGTTCAATTCCTTTTCACTGGTGGCTGTGCGCGGAGCGAAATCCTTGCGAAAGTGAAAACTGACCGGATCATCAGGATGCGGGCGATGGTCACTGTCAACATAGCGGGCCATGGCAACGGGGATTTGATCCAGCTTTGCACGCGACGGGATTCCGCTGGACCGGATCAACCCCGCCAGCGACCGGGCCGCAAAAGCCCCGCGCGAAAAGCCGAAAATGTAAATCTCGTCACCCGGCTGATAGGCAAACACAAGGTTCCGGTAGGCCTCTTGAATAATATCCGTCAGCCCCCAGCCCAAGGCCCCGCCAAGGATTCGGTCCATCTTGCGGCCCAACCATGTATTGCCCCGCCCTGCCCCGACACCGGGCGAGTAAATCACCTGTTGCGGTCGTCCCGCGATGTCATACGGCTTGACGCAGCGCGATAGCCGCACGACGTTTGTGGGGTTCAGAGCGTCTGGCCTGTTCCAAGTGCCATCAATAAACAAAGCAATACGTTTCATCATTCCCCCTCAACCACTATGTCCATGCTGTGGGACGGCTGCCATTGTGACAAGTCTGTTTTTCCCCACCGCCGCAGGAACCAAATGACCAAGGAACATATCAGAGCAATATGAAAAACATCAAAGCACTCTTGACGCTGATCACGACCGTCACCTTTGTCGTGTCGCCGGCCCTGACAAGCCCTTTCAGCGGTTTCCGGGCCGACCAATTGCCGATACCCCAGATTGATCCGCCAGTTCAGCCTGCGGGATATGCCTTCGCGATTTGGGGGCTGATATACGGATGGTTGGTTGTCGCTGCGGTCTTTGGTCTTTGGAAGCGCATAGGCGCGCCGGATTGGGACCATGCCCGCCTGCCGCTCGTCATCAGCCTTGCCGTGGGCACCCCTTGGCTGGCTGTCGCGAACCAGAGCGCTGTCTGGGCCACGATCATGATCTTCATCATGGCCGCCGCCGCAATCCATGCCCACCTTCGCGCGCCGGCACGAGATCAAGGGTGGTTTGGCATCCCCGTCGCCATTTATGCGGGCTGGCTGACCGCTGCGTCATTTGTGTCACTGGGAAGCACCGCTGCGGGCTACGGCCTGATCACGGGCGCACAGGGCTGGGCCTATGCAGGTATTCTTGGTGCGCTGATCGCCACAACAGCCGTATTCCGCAAAAGCGGCGCAAATGCGTATCGGCTGACAGTGGTCTGGGCCCTCGTCGGGATCATTGTGGCCAACGGCACCGAAAACCTGAGCGTCACCGCGCTGGCCGCCTTGGGGATCGTAGCCTTGTTGCTGATCCGGCCTAGCGCTGCGTCGGTGACTTCTTAAGGTGCTTTGACAGACGTGACGGTTGCGAAGACTTCTTGTCCTTGTAGGGGTTCTTGTCGCCCTGATCGCGCAGGTACAGCCGGATCGGCGTTCCGGGCATATCAAAGTCTTCGCGTAAGCCATTGACCAGATAGCGTTTATAGCTTTCCGGCACCAAATCGGGATGTGATGTCATCACAACGAACGCTGGGGGGCGCGTCTTGACTTGCGTCATATAGCGCATCTTGATGCGCTTGCCGCCCGGCGCAGGTGGCGGGTGCTGTTCCAGCATGCCCACCAGCCAGCGGTTCAGGTGGGCCGTCGTGACCCGCCTGTTCCAGACGTCATGCGCGCGCATGATCGCCTGCTGCAAACGATCCAGCCCCTTGCCTGTCTTGGCCGACACGGTGACCAGCGGCGCGCCTTTCAACTGCGGTAAAAGGCGCTCGAACGACTGGCGCAGTGTCTTGAGCTTGTCCTGCTTTTCGTCCTCTGTATCCCACTTGTTGACAGCGACGACAACGGCGCGCCCCTCGCGCTCTGCCAGATCGGCAATGCGCAGGTCTTGCTGTTCAAACGGGATTTCCACATCCAGCAAAACGACGACGACTTCAGCAAATTTGACCGCACGCAGTCCGTCAGAGACCGACAGTTTCTCAAGCTTTTCCTGCACCTTGGCTTTTTTGCGCATGCCTGCCGTGTCAAAGATGCGCATCGGGACGCCATCCCAGTCCTGCTGGACGGATATCGCATCACGGGTGATTCCGGCTTCTGGCCCTGTCAGCAGGCGCTCTTCACCGATGATTTTATTGATCAGGGTGGATTTGCCCGCGTTCGGACGACCGACAACAGCAATCTGCAATGGTTTGGCGCGGGTGGGGATGCGCGGTGCGTCCTCGTCTTCATCACCCACGTCCACGTCAACTTCGGGGGCGTCGGCTGCGGCGCGTTCCTCGAAATCATTGGCGATGGGGCGCAACACATCAAGCAACTCTCCCATGCCTTCGCCATGTTCGGCGGACATGCGGATCGGCTCTCCTAGCCCAAGGGCGTAAGCCTCGAGAATCGTGGCATCGGCGGCCTTGCCTTCGCCCTTGTTGGCAGCAAGGATCACATTGGCGTTTTTCTTGCGCAGAATATCGGCAAAGACCTCATCCGCTGGCAGCACTCCTGCCCGCGCGTCGATCATAAACAGGCAGACATCGGCCATTTCAACAGCCCGTTCGGTCAAGCGGCGCATGCGGCCTTGCAGGCTGTCATCTGTTGCTTCTTCCAGACCCGCCGAATCAAGGACGGTAAAACGCAGGTCCGCAATGCGTCCTTCGCCTTCGCGCAAATCACGCGTCACCCCCGGCTGGTCATCGACCAAAGCCAGCTTCTTGCCAACCAAACGGTTGAAAAGAGTGGATTTTCCCACGTTGGGACGGCCCACAATGGCAAGGGTAAAACTCATTTCTCACGGCTCCTGACGCGGTTCAAGCTGTGCAGGTACACCAAACACCGCTTAACGGAAAGCGTGCAATTGCCCTGATTTGCTGACCACGTAAAGCGTCTGGCCCGCAACAACAGGATGCGACGCGGCCCCGCCGGGCAATGCCAATGTCCGCACAAGCGCGCCAGAGGCAGGGTCAAACTGCCGGATCAGACCGTCGGTTGACGCAACGATCAGCCGACCACCAGCCAAAATCGGGCCATAATGGCCAACGAATTCGCGCTGCCGCGCTTTGCGCTCGCCCACAATATCGGGCAATGCGACGCGCCAGACAGGCTCACCGCTCTGCGCATCCAAACGCACCAGCTGGCTGATATCATTGATCAGGAATACCGCGTTCCCGACTGGCCAGACCGGACTGATTGCGCCTTCGGATGCGGTCCAGATCCGTTCGCCGTCAAGCAGGTTTAATGCAGCCGTCCGGCCACCGAAATTGCCCACATAAACACGCTGCCCATCAATTACAGGGTCGCTGGTGATATCGGTCACAAGTGCTGCGGCGCGGCCCAGCCTGTCACCTGTGACCGCGCTGGCCCAGCGACGTTGGCCACCTTGCGGAAAGGTCGCTACGACTTCACCCGATGGAAACGGAAAGACCACGATATTGCCATTTGTGGCAGGTGACGCGCTGCCGCTGAAATTGGCCGTCGAGGGGTTGTTGCTTATCTGCCAGCGGATCCGCCCGTTGGTCACATCCAAGGCCCAGCCAGAACTGTCACGGGCCACCACATAGACCAGATCACCATTGATTGTTGGCGGTGAAAGTGCAGGCGCGTCAAGGTCCTGTGTCCAGTTGATGGTACCAGTCATGCTGTCCAGCGCGCTGATGTCGCCAAATCCGGTTGTGACGAAAACCTGACCACCGGCAACCGACACACCCCCGCCAGAGGCATCAGCCCGGTTGTCCAGACCTGTGGGCAGCGTTCGGGTCCACACCGTCTGGCCCGTAACCGACGTTGCCGTGACCGTTGTACGCGCATCAAGTGTGTAGACAATGCCATCTGCAACGACCGGGTCTGCCGTGATTCGGGCGCGCAAACTGTCGCCTTCACCAATCGGAGCCACAAAAGCCGCAGTCAGGCTGGCCCCCAAAGCGGGATGTGAAATCAAATGGTCCGCACCGCCGTTGCGATGGGTCCAGTCAGCGTTTGCGCGGGCAGCAGGCAGTGACACGTCAGCGACCTGATTGACGAAAACAGGGGCGTCGCGAATATCCAGACGTTCACCGGGCAGAATGATTTCTTCTTCGGCGCATCCGGCCAACAGTGCCAACGCAAAACCTGCGCCAATGATTGTTCTGACTGTCACGGCTGGTCCTATCACATGCTATTCTGTCTGCGTGTCCGGGATTGGCTCTCCCAACGCTACCATCAGCGTTTGCGCGCGATCCCGCAAGTCCCGGCCAACGGCCGCATCTTCAACGATGCTTTGCAGGGTTGCGATCGCTGCATCGGCATTGCCCTGATCAAGCTGTGCAAAGGCAATCTGTTCAAGGGCAAGCAGCCGGAACGGCGCGCCCGGCTTTGCCAGATCTTCAAGACGCGCCAAACGCGCGGCAGAATCATCCGCTGGCAGCAGGGCCGCTTTGAACGCGGCGAGGTCACGGTACATCTGCGGGACATCAGGGTTCACGGCCAAACCGTCCAGAACAGACATCGCCGCTGCCACATCGCCGTTTTCCTGAAGCGAGGCGGCCTTGAGAAGTTCGACAACAGCAGCACTTGACCCTTCGGCGGTCAATGCTGCGATCTGTTCGGTACGGGCGGCTGCATCTTCTTCGTTCAATGCGTCCAGAAGCGCGTCACCGGTCGCCTCCGCAGCCGCGCGGTCCTGCGCGGCGCGATATTCATTCCAAGCGGCCCCACCGACGATCAGCAGCACAGCAAGTACCCCGATCCATCCATAGCGGCGCAAATACCCATACAGTTTTTCGCGGCGCACCTCTTCCGTGACTTCTTCGATAAAACCGTCTGTATTGCTCACCTTGGCCCCCGTTAAACGTCTGCTGGGAAATTCTGTCACGCGTTCTTATCGTGAAGCTGATACAATGAACAAGTGCCGTCTGTCTGTCGCGGCGTCAACTTCATGCGGCAGTGCAGAAGCGACGCTTGCATCAAAGTCCCGAAACCGCTATTTTGAACTGAATGGTTTAGTTCAAAAAGCTGATCCGAAACGATCATTACATCGTAAAGATGATACATTAAGCAAACGGGCATCACACGACGTGATGTCAGCCGAGGGGCAAAATTATGAGAATCATGTCGATCATCAGTGCGGTCGTGGTGTTAGCACTCCTTTATCTGGTTGTTTTCGAACGTGATCGCCTTCTTGGATTTGCACAAGTCGAGTCTGCCCGCGAAACCGCTGAAACAAGCGAAGTCGCACAGCAAGAACCTGCTGCCACCGCAAAGGGCGCTGTCGGCGTTGTCGCATTGCGCTCTTTCGCGCAGACAATTGACAGCGCCGTTATTTTGCGGGGCCGGACCGAAGCCGCGCGTCAGGTTACCGTGGCTGCTGAAACCTCTGGCTTGGTGATTTCAGAGCCCCTGCGCAAAGGTGCGACGGTATCCGTTGGTGAAACGCTGTGCAAACTTGACCCCGGCGCCCGCGAGGCCTCGCTTGCCGAAGCCCGTGCCAGACTGTTGGAAGCGCAAGGCCGCGTACCTGAAGCACAGGCGGCGGTAGCAGAAGCGAATGCACGTTTGCGCGAGGCCGAGATCAACCTGAATGCAGCCGCTCAGCTCAGCCAAGATGGCTTTGCGTCAGAGACGCGGCTGGTCAGCGCACAGGCTGCAATGGACGGCGCCAAAGCCGGCGTGCAGCGTGCGAATTCCGGCGTGGTATCCGCGCAGGCAGGCATCGAAGCCGCTGCCGCCGCAGTTGCGTCAGCCGAACGCGAGATTGACCGTTTGACCATCAGAGCGCCATTTTCGGGCCTGCTGGAAACCGATACAGCCGAATTGGGATCACTGATGCAGCCCGGCGCCCCGTGTGCGACGATCATCCAGCTGACACCGATCAAGCTGGTCGGCTTCGTGCCCGAAGCGGACGTGAACAAGATCACTGTCGGGGCGATGGCAGGCGCGCGCCTCTCGACCGGACGCCAAATTCAAGGGCAGGTGACGTTCTTGTCTCGGAGCGCCGACGACACAACCCGCACCTTCCGGGTCGAAGTGACTGTTCCGAATGATGATCTGTCAATCAGCGACGGGCAGACAGTCGAAATCCTTGTCTCCTCAAACGGGCGCGCGGCCCACTTGCTGGCGCAATCCACATTGACACTGGATGACAATGGCGTCCTCGGTGTGCGCACGATCACCCAGGGAAACATCGCGAAATTCATGCCCGTCACGCTGCTGCGCGACACCGCCGAGGGCGTCTGGGTCACTGACCTGCCCGAGGAGGTTACGATCATTACGATCGGTCAGGAATTTGTCGTGGACGGAGTCGAAGTCGTGCCGACATATCAGGAGGCAAAAGGATGACCGGCCTCGTCGACTGGGCCGCATCACGCGCCCGCATGGTTCTTGCCTTTATTGCCCTCTCGCTTCTGGCGGGGGGGTTGGCCTATGTCAGCCTGCCAAAGGAAGGCGAGCCGGACATCGAAATTCCAGCGATCTTTGTTTCTGTCCCCTTCCCCGGCATTTCGGCCGAAGACAGCGAAACACTGCTGGTCAAACCGATGGAAAGCGAACTGTCGGATCTGGACGGGCTGAAAACCATGTCGTCAACGGCAGCCGAAGGCTATGCAGGTGTGGCGCTTGAGTTCGAATTCGGCTGGGACAAGACCAAGATTCTGGCCGACATCCGCTCTGCCATGAACAACGCCGAAGGCCAGTTCCCCGCAGGCGCTGACCAATATTCGATCAACGAAATCAACTTTTCGGAATTCCCGATCATCATCGTGAACCTGACCGGACAGGTGCCGGAACGGACATTAATCCGCGTTGCCAAAGACTTGCAGGACCGCATCGAAGGGCTTGATGCAGTGTTGGAGGCAGGTCTGGCAGGCACCCGCGACGAAATGATCGAAGTTGTCATCGACCCGCTTCGGCTGGAAACCTACAACGTGACCGCGGGCGAGTTGATTGGCGTCGTGACCAATAACAACCTGCTGATCGCCGCAGGCGAGGTTGAAACCGCCCAAGGCACTTTTGCCGTCAAAATTCCATCGTCGTTCGACGAACCGCGCGACATCTACAGCCTGCCGGTCAAGATCAACGGTGATCGTGTGATAACCTTGGGCGACCTGGCCACCATCCGACTGACATTCGAAGACCGCGCCGGCACCGCCCGCTTTAACGGGGTGAATTCTGTGGCATTGCAGGTGGTCAAGCGCAAGGGTTTCAACCTGATCGACACGTCTGCGCTAATCAAGGGAATCGTCGAAGAAGAACGCCAGAACTGGACTCCGGAAGAACAGGCCGCCATCGAAGTGGGCACATCAAACGACCAGTCGCGCAATGTGGCGTCGATGGTCAGCCAGTTGGAAGGGTCGGTGCTGACAGCGATTGCATTGGTGATGATCGTTGTGCTGGCCGCATTGGGCACCCGCCCTGCCCTGCTGGTCGGCTTTGCGATCCCGACGTCGTTCCTGCTGTGCTTCGCGCTGCTGGCGATCATGGATATTACGATATCGAATATCGTGATGTTCGGTCTGATTCTGGCTGTGGGAATGTTGGTTGATGGGGCGATTGTTGTCGTCGAATATGCCGACAAGCGCATCCGCGAAGGCACCGGCCCGATGCACGCCTATACCGAAGCTGCAAAGCGGATGTTCTGGCCGATCATTTCTTCTACCGCCACAACGCTTTGTGCGTTCCTGCCAATGCTCTTCTGGCCCGGCGTTCCTGGACAATTCATGGGGATGCTGCCAGTCACATTGATCTTTGTGCTTTGCGCGTCACTTGTTGTGGCCCTGATTTACCTGCCGGTTATGGGCGGCGTCACGGGCCGGATGAGCAGGGCTTTCGGCAGATCCTCGGACTGGCTGCGCGCGCGTTTGCCGTGGTTTGTGCGGGCCATCCTTGTGGCCCCTGCGATCATGGTCGTGTTTACAGGTGCAATGCTGACCCTCAACCCCGGCTACCTGAGCGGGGAAGATGTCGCCAGAACAGCCTCCTCTGCGCGGGTGCCGGGCATGATCGTTTTCCTTGTGGGCGCGGTCCTGTTGTCGATCACCGTTGGTGCGGCCACGATTGAACGTGAAGCCAAGACCATCAAGGCAGGTTATCGACGCACATGGTTCGGCCATCTGATGTATTTCATCACCGGCAACCCGATCATGCCGCTTGTCGCGGTGGGGGCCGTCATCTTTACCGTTGTGTCGATCTTTGGCTACTTCGGGGCCAACAACAACGGGGTCGAATTCTTTGTCGAATCCGAACCCGAGCAGGCCATCGTCTATGTGCAGGCACGCGGCAACCTGAGTTTGCAGGAAAAAGACACGCTACTGAAACAGGCCGAAGCCATCACCCTGGCGCAGCCGGGGATTGAAAGCGTCTTTGCCTTTGCGGGCGATGGCGGGCTGAATTCAAACACAGGCGGCGCCGAAGGCCCCGCAGATGCCATCGGACAAATTCAGCTTGAGTTGATCCCATGGGAAGAGCGTCCGCGCGTGTCCGAGCGGACCTGGCTGCTTGGTTTCATTCCATGGACAACCCGGCAGGTTGACCCGGCTTTTGATGGTGATCTGATTATCGCCCAGCTTGAAGAGTCGCTGTCGGCCCTGCCCGGTATTCGGCTGGAAATCCTGAACCTGTCGCGCGGGCCCGCGTCTGCCAAACCTGTTCACCTGCGCCTGAAAAGCGACAATTGGGATGCGCTGATTGCGGCCACAAATCAGGCACGCGCAAAGTTTGACGAAACACCCGGTCTGATCACCATCGAAGATTCGCTGCCCCTGCCCGGCATCGACTGGCAGATTGACGTCGACGTCGAAAAGGCAGGCCGCTTTGGCGCTGATGTGGCCTCTGTCGGGGCTATGGTGCAGATGGTCACGCGGGGCATCCTGCTGGACACGATGCGCGTTGACAGCTCTGACGAAGAAATTGACATCAGGGTCCGCCTGCCCGCCGAGGACAGGGTACTGTCCACCCTCGACAGTCTACGCGTGCGCACCAATCAGGGGTTGATCCCCTTGTCCAACTTCATCACCCGCACCCCTGTCGCCAAGCTGGCCGAAATCAGCCGTGTCGATCAAAAACGCTATTTCGACGTCAAGGCCGGGGTCGAGGCTGGCCTGCTCAACCTTGTTCACGAAGATGAAACAGTGGCCGTCGTCAAGGTAAAGGATGAAGCGGCCACAGGGATTGACCGCTACGAGGTTGTCAGCTTGCTGGGCGACACGACCGCCGCTTCGCTTGAGACACTGATAGGCGACGGCGGTTTGAGCGAGGTACCCTTGAACCCCAACGAACGTATCGCTGTTCTGACCGAATGGCTGGACACAAAACCCTTTGGAAACGGCATCGATTGGGAATGGACCGGCGACCAGCAAGACCAGGAGGAATCCGGCGCGTTCCTGATGAAAGCCTTTGCCGGTGCGCTGGGTCTGATGTTCATCATCCTGCTGGCGCAGTTCAACAGCCTCTATAACTCTGTCTTGGTGCTTATGGCGGTGGTCATGTCCACAGCCGGTTCACTGGTGGGGATGCTGGTGATGGATCAGGCCTTTTCGATCATCATGACCGGCACAGGGATCGTGGCACTGGCGGGGATCGTTGTGAACAACAACATCATTCTGATCGATACCTATCAGGAATACAGCCAGTACATGCCACGGACAGAGGCGATCACCCGCACCGCCGAAGACCGCATTCGGCCGGTGCTGCTGACAACCATCACCACAATGGCAGGTCTGGCGCCGATGATGTTCGGGCTTAGCCTTGATTTCATGAACGGCGGCTATTCGGTGGATAGCCCAACCGCGCTTTGGTGGAAACAACTGGCAACGGCTGTTGTCTTCGGGCTGGGTATTGCAACCGTTCTGACGCTGGTCTTCACGCCCTCTATGTTGGCCGTCCGCGTTTGGATCGTGACCTACGCCCAGTGGACCGCGCGGTTGCTGGCCAAACTGTCAATGGGGCGCAGCAGTCGCGCGGCGCGCGACTGGGCATTGTCAAAACAGGCCCGCCGCGCTCGCATGCCAGAGGTGATCTGGACTGAAACAGATAACAGCCAGCCGTTGCCACTGACCCGCCCCTTGCAAGCGGCAGAATAATCAGCCCTGCACCGCGTTTGTTGAAACGCGGTGCATCACAGCAAGTGTGCGCAGGGCCAGCACCAGCGCACAAAAAGCGCAAAGCATGATGGCCCCGATCATCGGCACAGCTGTGCCATCAAAGAACAGGCCAGTCACAACAACCATCAGCCCGCCTGTTACCATCTGAAACGTCCCCCCCAGCGATGAAGCAAGCCCCGCAATGGCACCATGGGGATCAAGCGCCATGACCATGGTCGTGGGGATCACCAGCCCGAGACAGGCATTCCCTAAAAACAGCCCTGCCATAACCACCGGCAGCGTGCCATATCCGGACAGAGCAACGGCAAACAGAACCGCCGAACATCCCGCGAACCCCACCACAGCCCAGCGAATAACGGTCATGATCCCGATCTTGTCGGCCAAGGGGCCAGCCGCCTGACTTGCGCCGAAAAAGCCGATGGCATTGATCGCAAAGGCAAGGCTAAAACCCGTCGGAGTCAGCCCGAATTCGCCGGTATAGACAAATGACGCGCTGGAAATGAAAACCATAAAGCTGGCAAAACCAAAACCGCCGATAAACGTCAGCCCCATAAAGACGGGATCACGCAAAAGCACCTTTGTCCCCCGCCACAGGTTCGCCAGATTGACGGCTACTCGGCTTTCAGATGGCAGCGTTTCCGGCAGGGCCGTCGCTGTCAGCATCAGGCTGAGCAGCGCAACGGCGCCCAGAACCCAAAAGATCAGGCGCCAGTCACCAAAAGCAATCAGGCCCGCCCCTGCCAGCGGCGCCAGCATCGGTGACACGGAAATGACCAGCATCACCATTGCCATCAGCTTGGTCGCAGCAGGTCCGGTATGCATATCCCTGATGACCGCGCGGGGCACGACCATCAGCACCGCCCCGCCCAACCCCTGCAGGGCACGCGCGGCGATCAACTGTTCGATGGACCCGGCCAGCGCACAGGCCACCGTGGCGGCTGCAAATATCGCAAGCCCGACAAACAGGGGCAGTTTGCGCCCCACCTGATCGGCCCATGGGCCATAAAACAACTGCGCCAGCCCGAACGCCACGAAATAGGCTGTCAGCGTCAGTTGCACCGCACTGACCTCGGCACCCAGACTGGCCGCAATCGCGGGCATGGCCGGCAAGTACATATCAATGGCAAAAGGACCAACAGCAGAAAGAAGCCCCAATATCAGGGCAGCGCGCAGCATTGTCATGAAGAATTTCCCAAAGTAGGATCACGCACTTTCTACGGTCCAGTCAGCGCCATGACAATCGATCATTTGCCCCCTACGGCCCACAGCGTTTCGCCTTTATCTGATGCCTCAGGTTAGATGCGAAACGCTTTAGGGCCATGACCCTAGAGCAACTCTTCCTCTGACTGCCGGTTCCACAGGAATGCATAACGGCCGTCGGCGGTAAGCAATTCGTCATGTTTGCCCTGCTCGACGATCACCCCGTTTTCCAGCACTACAATGCGGTCCGCGTCCTGAATGGTTGACAGGCGGTGGGCGATGGTGATCACCGTGCGGCCCTCGCCCATGGCTTTCAGCTCGGCCTGAATGTCGCGTTCGGTTTCCGTATCCAGCGCCGACGTGGCTTCATCCAGCAACAGGATCGGCGGGTTCTTCAAAAGTGTGCGCGCAATGCCCACACGTTGCTTTTCGCCGCCCGACAGCTTGAGCCCGCGTTCGCCCACGGTTGTCTGGTATCCGTCAGGCAGGGTTTGCACGAAATCATGGATTTTAGCGGCTTTCGCTGCAGCGATGATATCGTCCTCGGATGCGTCGGGACGGCCATAGGCGATGTTGTAATGGATCGTATCGTTGAACAGAACAGTATCCTGCGGCACCACGCCGATTTGCGCGTGCAGGCTTTCCTGACTGACATCGCGGACGTCCTGCCCGTCAATCAACAGCGCACCGCCGATCACATCGTAGAACCGGAACAACAGACGTCCGATGGTCGATTTGCCCGAGCCCGAGGACCCCACGATCGCCACGGTCTGGCCGGGCTCCACATCCAGATCAATCCCTTTGAGGATAGGGCGCTCAGGATCATAACCAAAAGCCACATTCTGCAAAGTCACCCGCCCGCCTGTGACCTTCAAATCAGATGCACCCGGTTTGTCAGTCACCTCGGCCGGTTGGCCCAACAGATCAAACATGTCGCCCATATCGATCAGCGCCTGCCGGATTTCGCGGTAAACCGTGCCAAGGAAATTGAGCGGCATGGTGATCTGGATCATATAGGCGTTGACCATGACAAAATCGCCTACGGTCAGGTCGCCGCGCTGGACGCCCACGGCGGCCATGATCATAACAGCCACCAAGCCACCAGTGATCAGAAAAGACTGCCCGAAATTCAGAAAGGCCAGCGAATAGTTGGTCCGGATCGCCGCATCTTCGTAGTTGGCCATGGCGCGGTCATAACGGTCTGCCTCCCACCGTTCGGCCCCGAAATATTTGACGGTCTCGAAATTCAGAAGACTGTCGATTGCCTTTTGATTGGCGTCGGTGTCCTGGTCGTTCATCTCCTTGCGGATTTTTACCCGCCATTCGGTGACTTTGAAGGTGAACCAGACGTAGAGCGCAATGGTCAGAACAACGACGGCCAAGTACCAGACATCAAACAGGAAAAACAGGATGACCGAGATCATCAAAAGTTCCAGGACAAGCGGCCCCATGCTGAACAGCAAAAAGCGCAGCAGGAAGTCCACGCCCTTGACCCCGCGTTCAATGATCCGGCTCAGCCCGCCGGTCTTGCGGGTGATGTGATAGCGCATCGACAGACGGTGAATGTGGGTAAAGGTTTCCAGCGCGAGTTGCCGCAGGGCGCGTTGCCCGACACGGGTAAAGATCACATCACGCAGCTGTTGAAACCCGACCGTCATCAGCCGAGCAAGCCCGTAGGCCAGCGTCAGCCCGACGGCCCCCAGCCCCAGAACCGTCGCCGCATCGGTACCTTCCGGGGCCAGCGCATCCACCGCTTGCTTGTAGAATATCGGCGTCGTTACCGCGATCAGCTTCGACAGGACCAGCACGGCAAGGGCCAGAATGACGCGGCGCTTGACCCAAGTCTGGTCTTCAGGCCACAGATAAGGAATGACACGACGTATTACCGCGATCCCCTGGACCTTGGCATTGCTCAAATTGGCATCGGTTTTGGTAAGGCGGCGCATGGCGGTCTCCGGATCACAGCCCCTTTAAGTAGGGCGCTGTCCACCAGATGACCATACCTGTCCGGCTTATTCGTTGCGTTGCGGGATGCTCAGGATTTGGCCGGGATAAATCAGGTCAGGGTCTTTTATCAAATCGGAATTGGCCGCATAGACTTCTACAAAGAAAAGGCCATGTCCCAAATTCTCTTCGGCAATGGCCCAAAGTGTGGACCCCGGCTGGACCGTTCTGACAGCGACATCGCTGCCCTCTTGCGCAAGTTCAGCCGCCAGGGCATCGGCAACATCCTGCGCCACCTCGCGCTTGAATGGGGTTTCAAGCCGCGACACGACATCCCCCGTCTCATCGACTTCATCAATGCGCAGCGTATAGACGCCGGTTTTTATGTCCGGCAATTCAATTTTCCAGTCCCCGCCTTCCGTCACCGCAGAGGCCGAAACAGGCGCGTTATCAAGATAGATTTGAACCGCCCCGTCACCACTGGCCCGCCCCGAAATCTGGACTGCTCCGTTGGGGTCATAGGTGATGGCATCAAGCGCCACATCGGGGTCGTCAGCCGTAGCGGGCGCTTTCGGAGCCGATTGCACCACACGAATGCCCGCGCCATCCGCCTGCAAGACCGTCGGCAAGGTTGGCGCGCTGTTGGTCACTGGCGCTTGCGCAGCTTCGACAATCGCAACAGGTACGTCGGCTGTGTCATCGTTGCCCGGCATCGCCGGTGCGGGTGCCGCTGATGGCGCAACGGTAGCACCGGGCGCATCTGCCAGCACCGATCTGGGTGGCGCAATCGGTGACACGATATAGCTGACCTCTGACCGGATCGCCGCGCCATCAGGGTCGGCAATCAGCGACAGGGTGCGCGGAGCTTCAGAGGGGCTTGCCACTGGAAAGGACACAAAACTGCCTGACATATCACTCGTAACACGGTCAATCGCGCTATCGGCCAACATGATGTCGACAATCTGCGATGGTTCCGCGCGCCCCGCCACAACCATTGACCCGTCGGGCTCGACCCGGAACGTATCAAAGACTGGCGGCGCAGGTTTCTCCGCTTCCGCATCCGGCGCTTCCGCGATGGCAACAGGTGCAGGGGGCGTTGCAGGCGGGTCAACCGCTGCGGGTGCCGCAACCGTCATCGGTGCAGATGGCGCGGGCGTCTCGACCGGAAAAAAGAAATAGCCAGCCGCCGCGATCAGAACAGCGGCTACTGCCCCCAATGCGAGCCGCACACCCTGTGATATTGCTTGTGTTTCCCCAGTGTCCGACACCGATACGCACCCCTTCGCACACGCGTGCGACATTTCCCCGAACCATCCGGTTGCAGCATCATAGCAACCCCATCATAAACGGTCAAAGCGAAGTCTTCATAAAGGGTTAACTATGTCGCACGTGATGAGATCGGTATGTGTCTATTGCGGCTCACGGGACGGCCGTGCCGCGCATTATGCCAAATCAGCAGACGAGACCGGCGCTATGCTGGCAACAAACGGATGGCGGTTGGTCTATGGTGCAGGAGATGTCGGGCTTATGGGGCGTGTTGCCAACGCTGTCCAAAAGGCCGGAGGGGCCACCTTTGGGGTGATTCCGACTCATCTTTTTGACCGCGAAGTCGGCAAACGCGATCTGGATACATTCATCATCACCGAGACGATGCACGAGCGAAAGAAAGTGATGTTCATGAACGCCGACGCAGTTGTCGTTTTACCGGGGGGTGCGGGATCGCTGGATGAATTCTTTGAAGTGCTGACATGGCGTCAGTTGGGTCTGCATGCCAAGCCGATCTATCTGCTCAATATCGACGGGTTCTGGGACCCGTTGGTGGCCCTGCTTGACCATGTGGTAGATCAAGGGTTTGCCGGAGATGATATTCTTGCCTATGTGACAACCGTCCCTGACGTGACATCGCTGGAAACTGCTTTGCGCGCGGCCCTGTCCTGACGGATCGCCGACACGGAATAGACTAGAAGTGCCGCCCAGATCATCGGGAATGCGATCGCGTGCCATTTGCTGAACGGCTCGCCGAAGACAAGGACCGCGCAGCCAAACTGCAGGGTCGGGTTTACATATTGCACCACACCAACGGTCGCCATGGCAATCCGGCGGGCCGCAAAGCTGAACAGGATCAATGGTGTGGCGGTCAAAGGCCCGGAAAGCGCCAGCAGCAGATGCGTGTCCCACGACAAGGCCCCCACATCGCCGGTCAGCCACAAAAGCAACGCGGCAAAAGGGGCCAGTAGCAGGACCTCGGCTGTGACAGATACGACTGGACCCAGCGGCAGTTGCTTTTTGATTACGCCATAAAGACTGAACGATGCCGCCAGCCCCAATGCGATCCATGGCGGTACGCCCAACCCGATCGTCAGAACCAGAACTGCGCTGCCCGCAAGCAACACGGCAAGCCATTGCATGCGCTGCAACCGTTCGGAAAAACCTGCCCATCCCAGCAAGACCGCGACCAGCGGATAGACGTAATAGCCAAGCGACGCCTCTATCCCCTGCCCCGTCTGAATCGCAAAGATATAGACCAGCCAGTTGAATGAAATCAGCGCGGCCGCACAGGCAATGACCCAGACCTGACCGCCCCGGACCGCCTGCCCAACCAGCGCCAACCGGCCCTGAAACGCTAATATCGCCGCGAAAAAGAGAGACGACCAGACAGCGCGGTAGCATAGGATTTCAATCGCAGGCACATGTTTCAATTGTGCGAAATACAAGGGCGAAAGCCCCCAGATCGTGCAGGCCATGACCATGGCCAACACACCCTTTGTCGCGTCACGCATTGGCCATCAATCTGGTGTAGCGATCAAGCCCGATATTTGACCCGCAGGCAATGATCCCCACATGCCGCCCCGCAAGCTGGTCGCGTAAGGGGCCAAGGATGGCAGCAAGCGATGCGGCGCAGGCGGGTTCGGCTGTGATCCTCAGAATGTTTTGAAAGTGATCCATCGCGCCCAGCATCTGCGCATCCTCTATCCGCACAATCTCGTCTACATGGGTGCGGGCGACGCTGTAGGAATAGGGCATTGCCAAAGGCGACCCAAGGCTGTCAGCGATGGTCGCCACCTGTTCCAGACGGACAGGCTCGCCCGCCACAAAGCTGCGAAACATGCTGTCAGCGCCATAGGGTTCAACACCGATCACCTGCGCATCGGGTTTCATCTGCTTGACTGCCGCTGCCATCCCGCTGATCAGGCCACCGCCGCCAATGGGCACGACATAAGTGTCCACGTGGGGGGCCTGGGAAATATACTCAAACCCGCAGGTAGCCGCCCCAAGTGTCATATGCGGGGCCTCGAACGGATGCAGCAGTGCCCGCCCCGCATCTGCGGCAGCATTCATCGCATCAAAGGCCGCGGCCATATCATCGTGCAACGTGACTGTTGCCCCCAGCGCCTTGCACCCGGCGATCCGGGACGGGTCCGTTGCGCGCGGCATCGCGATCAACGCATCGACACCGGCAGCCTTGGCCGCCCACGACACCGCCAGCGCATGATTGCCACCGCTGGCTGCGACGACCCCGCGCGCGCGCTGCGCATCGCTGAGTTGGCGTATGCCCAGCAACACACCCCGCGCCTTGAAGGACCCCGCCTGCTGGAACAGTTCCAGCTTGAGCGTGACGCTGGCACAGTCGGGCAAGATGCCATCCCAGCGCGCAGAGGCCAAAGGCAAAACCGGTGTTGCGATCACCGCACCGCGCAGCGACGCCGCCGCAGTTTCAATCTCTGGCAATGTCGGTCCGGCCATGGGGATGCTCCACGTAAAAAGGCCCGCGAGATGTCCCACGGGCCTTGGCATTTGTCTATGGCAAATGGATCAGAGACGCGATGACACGTTTTCCCAGTTTACCAGATTATCCAGGAAGTTGGTCAGGTAGGCGGGGCGCTTGTTGCGGAAGTCGATATAATAGGAATGTTCCCACACATCGCAGCCCAGCAGGGCCGTCTGGCCAAAGCACAGGGGGTTCACGCCGTTTTCGGTCTTGGTGACGGCCAATGATCCGTCACCGTTCTTGACCAGCCAGCACCAGCCAGAGCCGAATTGACCCGCACCTGCCGCGCTGAACTGCGATTTGAACTCATCAACTGAGCCAAAGCTTTCGGTGATCGCCTTTTCAAGCTCGCCGGGCATGCCTGCATCGCCGGGGCCCATCATTTCCCAAAACTGGTTGTGGTTCCAAAGCTGGCTGATGTTGTTGAAAATGCCATTCTGGGCAACGGCGGTCTTGTCGTAGGTGCCGATGATGATCTCTTCAAGAGATTTACCTTCCCAATCTGTGCCTTCAATCGCCTTGTTGCCGTTCGTGACATAGGCGTTGTGGTGCAGATCATGGTGGTATTCGAGGGTCTCGGCGGACATGCCTTTCGACGCAAGCGCATCGTGGGCATAGGGAAGATCGGGAAGTGTAAAAGCCATTTTTTTATCTTTCTGAGTTGCGGAAAGGATGTGTTGTTACATGTCACATCAACCGGCAAGGTCAAGTGTTCACTGACTGCGCGATGTGCGATCCGGCAGTCGCCTTTGGCCAATAATCCTGTTCTGGATACAATGCGGCTTGCGTAACAGGGTGATCAAACTACCCTAACGGGAAATCAGCAAATCAGCAGGGAGAATACCAATGGCGGACGGAAGCAAGACAAACCCAACCACGCGGCGCAGCATCGTCGTGCAGGAATTCACCAACAGCGTATTGGACCCGCATGAACCGATGCTTGGTCCACTTGAAAATGGCGGGACGATCATCGCGAACACGGCACCGGGCTGCTGGGGCCCGATGATTACACCCAGCCTGCGCGGCGGTCACGAGGTCACAAAACCCGTGTTCATTGAAGGCGCAGAGGTCGGCGACGGGGTGGCCATGCGCATCCGCGACATTACCGTGACCTCGACCGCGACCGCATCCGGCCATGACAGTTCGCCCGAAGGCTTTTGTCTGGGGGACCCTTATGTCGCCGCACGCTGCCCGGTCTGCGATACCGTCTGGCCCGAGACCCATATCGAAGGGGTCGGTCAGGATTCAGTCAAATGCGACGCCTGCGGAAATGCCGTCAAACCCTTTGAAATTGTGCACGGCTACACTGTCACTTTTGATGACACCCGTACTGTGGGGCTGACCCTGCCGCAAGAGGCTGCTGAAACCATCGCGAAAGACGCCGACCACTACGCCGCCCTGCCCGATGAAAGTCACCAGCATTCGATCCTGAATTATGCCCCGTCTGACATGCCGGGAACACTTGTGCGGATGCGCCCTTTTATGGGTCAGCTTGGCACCTGCCCGTCGATGCCGATGCCCGACAGCCATAACGCCGGTGATTTCGGGGCATTTCTTGTGGGTGCGCCGCACGACTATGGCATTACCCCCGAACAGTTGGCCGCACACAAGACCGATGGCCATATGGATATTGATGCCGTGCGCGCAGGTGCCATTCTTGTGGCCCCTGTCAAGGTGCCCGGCGCGGGCGTTTACATGGGCGATATGCATGCTGGTCAGGGTGACGGAGAAATCGCCGGACATACGATGGATGTGTCAGGCAGCGTGACCTTGCAAGTCGAAGTGGTCAAGAACTACCCGCTGGACGGCCCTGTCCTGTTCCCGCTGGAAGAGGACCTGCCGCCCTTGGCAAAACCCTTTACCGACGATGAGAAGGCCAAAGGGCAGCGCCTTGCCGCAAAATGGGGTTTGTCGCAGATTGAACCACTGGCCCCCATTTCGGTTGTCGGCACGGCGGCCAACCTGAATGACGCCATCGAAAACGGGCTTTCGCGGGCGGCGCAACTGCTGGATATGACGGTAGCTGAAGTGCGCAATCGAGCCACCGTGAACGGGGCCATTGAAATCGGGCGCGCACCGGGCGTCATTCAGGTGACGTTCCTCGCGCCGCTGGCCAAACTCGATCTGGTCGGGCTGGGCGACTATGCCCGCGAACAGTACGGGCTGTAGGGCCATCACTGGCCTGACAAAGGAGTGGCCGCGCAAAGCGGCCACACATCATGGCGCGGCGCGCTTCAAACGTCTTTCTGGGCCAGGTTCACCACCCGGCATGTCCAGCTTTTGATCGTGTAACCCGGTCGCTGCGATGACCATTTGGCAAGTTGCGGCTGCGCACCCATCATGCAGGCCATCGGGGTAACATCCGTAAACAGTAGACTTTGGTCATTGCACTGCGTCGGAGACGCCGCCAGACAGGCGACAAAGATCAATTCGATCATGTTCAACCTCAATCCATATTGTTCTTGTTATGCCACCAATACGGACTAAAGTTTAGGATCATGTTAAAACGCCGCACAATGGCGCGGCGCCTAGGGTCAGGACCCTAGCTGGCCCGTACGTCACTGACCGGCCCCGCCTTGGCAGAGGCCGCGAGCAGATCAAAAGCATACGCTGCCACGGACCTGAAACAGATCAGCTCAAAGGCACCGTCATCGCGCATCCAGAAGGCGGCTGCGATCTGGCCCAGATGAGTGCGTCGCACCATGCCGGGTTTAAAACTATCAGGATGCAGATCAACAGGTGCCAGCTTGGCAATGACATCGCGGGCAAATGGCCCGTCGATATGGATCAGCGCGCGCGCGTCCGAAACATTCTCGGCCAGATAGTGCTGGCCTTTCATCCCCTGCTCAACCGATGCAAGGCTGCCCGCAACATCGGCGTAAGGCACCAGCATCAAAAGTTCATCCGGCGACATCCAGCAAAGGGCCTTGTCACCAGACCTGCTGATCTGCCCCCGTTCGGGAATCGCCAGACCCATCGTTTTGCAGGCCGCTTTCAGGCTCTTGGCGGACAGATCACAGCGCAGGGTGATCATGCCCTGCAAACCGGCATCGGCGATCGTGACATCCCCCGTGGCCACACGCCCTTGCAGGGCACTCACTGCATCAGACATTCTGCTTTGCCCCTTCTTTGTCATAGACCACCGGATCAACGATTTTGGCCTTTACTGTGGTGCCATCAACCTTGTTGAATTCAATGACCTCGCCCATACGGTCCGGCCCGTTGCGCACAAGACCCATCGCAATGCCCCGTTCAAGGTTGGCGGAATAATAGGTCGAGGTGACGCGCCCTTGGGTGTTCACCTGCCCATTTTCGTTGGTACCGTCTGCAATGGCATAGGCCCCGTCCGGCAACACAGAGCCGTCCAGCGTTTCCAGCCCGACCAGTTTCCAACGGTGCGGGTCCGCCATATGGCTACGCAGATGCGCACGCTTGCCAAGGTAGTCCTCTTTCTTTTTGGACAGGGCCCACCCAAGGTTCAGGTCTTGGGGAATGACGGTGCCATCGGTTTCGTCCCCGATCATGATAAAGCCCTTTTCGGCCCGCAGAATATGCAGGGTCTCGGTTCCGTAGGGCATGATGCCGAATTCCTCGCCCGCTTCCATAAGGGTCGTCCAGAAGGCGGCGCCTTGCCCCGCCGGGACGGCGATTTCGTAACTGAGTTCGCCCGAGAAACTGATGCGGAAAACGCGCGCATCAAAGCCGCCGATCTGGCCCTCGCGCCATTGCATGAAGGGCAGCACCTCGGCTGACACATCCATGCCGCCCAGCTTTTCCAGCAGCTTGCGGGCATTGGGGCCAACAACGGCAATCTGCGCATACTGTTCGGTCACATTGGCAACGTAAACCTGCCAATCCCACCACTCGCATTGTAGCCAGTCTTCCATATGGGCATGGATATGCTCTGCCCCGCCAGTGGTCGTGTGGCACAGCCATGTGTCTTCAGACATCCGAGCCACAACACCATCATCCATCAAGAAGCCATTTTCGGAACACATCAGCCCATAGCGGCATTTGCCAACCGGCAGCGTCGACATCATGTTGGTGTACATCATGTCCAGAAACTTGCCTGCGTCCGGCCCTTTGACGATCAATTTGCCAAGGGTCGAGGCATCAAGCAGCCCTAGGTTTTCGCGGGTGTTCCTGACCTCGCGATGGACGGCATCCTCGACGCTTTCGCCGTCACGCACATAGGCATATGGCCTGCGCCAGTGGCCGACAGGTTCATTGTCGGCACCGTTGTCATTGCTCCAATCGGAAATGGGTGTTTTGCGGACCGGCTGAAACAGGTCATTGGCCGCTGCACCACCAATCGCCCCAAGCGATATCGGGGTATAGGGCGGGCGGAATGTGGTTGTGCCCACGTTCGGAATATCTGCATTCAACGATTGAGCAAGAACAGCAAGTCCATTGATATTGCTTAATTTTCCCTGATCTGTCGCCATCCCAAGCGTTGTATATCGCTTGGCATGTTCGACGCTTTCAAAGCCTTCCTGCGCGGCCAGTTGCACGTCGGACACTTTCACGTCGTTCTGGAAATCCAGCCACGCCTTGGACCGCAGTGCGTAATTCGCGCCTTGCGGCATCAGCCAAACCGGCGAAATCGGTCCTTCTTCCTGATCTTCACCCAAGGGGGCCTGCGCACCCTTTTTCATATGACCCGCAGCTTTCGCAGCTGCCCGGCCAGCGGCCCAGCCATCGCCCACTACCTCGGCCGTGAAAAGATGCCCGTTGGCGATGCCCGCGGTGCTGACAAAAGGCTGACCCTTGTCACCTGTGGGTGGTTTTTCGGGGTCCGGGCGGAACATGACCTGATCGGCATCCCACATCAGCTTGCCCCCGCAATGGGACCAAAGATGCACAACCGGCGACCAACCACCGGACATGGCCACGCAGTCACAAGCGACCTCTTCCAGCACACTGCCTTCACCCGCCTGGGCGCAAATCGCCACACCGGTAACGCGCTTGCCGCCTTTGACCTTGGCGATGGCTTTGCCCGTCTCGACCCTGATCCCAAGCGCGCGGGCCTGGTCAATCAGCGGCCCTGCCGCCTGCGTACGGGCGTCAATAATGACAGGCACGGCAAGACCCGCCTCCAGCAAGGTAATGGCAGTGCGATATGCGTCGTCATTGTTGGTCACGACAACCGTTCGATCCCCGACTGACACACCGTAGTTCACCACATAATCGCGCACCGCAGCGGCCAGCATCACACCAGGCACATCATTGCCAGCAAAAGACAAGGGGCGTTCAATTGCGCCTGTCGCCGTGACAATCTGCTTGGCCCTGATCCGCCACAACCGGTGGCGCAGGCTGTTTGTGTCAGGGGCATGATCTGTCAAACGCTCATAGGCCAAGGCATATCCATGGTCATACACGCCTGCACCCATGCAACGACTGCGCAGAGAGACATTCTCCATTTTTTCAAGCGCTTGCAGGGTCTTTTCAACCCACTCTTCAGCAGGCAGCCCGTCTATCACGGCACCATCGACAACAGCCCGTCCGCCCCAGTGGGCAGTCTGTTCGAGCAGCATCACCCGCGCGCCGCGTTCACCGGCGGCCACGGCAGCAGCCAGTCCGGCAATGCCGCCACCCACGATCAGCACATCCACGTGGCAGTGAAAATGTTCGTAGCTGTCCGCGTCGCGGTCCTTGGGCGCTTTGCCCAGTCCGGCTGACTGGCGAATGAACGGTTCATAGACGTGCTTCCACAAGGGGCGCGGATGAATGAACATCTTGTAATAGAAGCCCGCAGGCAAGAAGCGGGACAAATGCGTGTTGATGGCCCCCACATCAAATTCAAGGCTGGGCCAATGGTTCTGCGATGCGGCGATAAGCCCTTCAAACAGTTCGGTGGTGGTGACGCGCTGGTTCGGCTCGAAACGCCCTCCCTTACCCATATTCACAAGGCCGTTGGGTTCTTCCGCACCGCTGGCAACAACGCTGCGCGGACGGTGATACTTGAAAGAGCGCCCCATCAACATCTGATCGTTGGCCAAGAGGGCCGACGCGAGCGTATCACCTTCATAACCGCGCAGATTTTTTCCGTTAAAGGTGAATGACAAGGCCTTGCCTTTGTTCAACAAACGCCCCTCATTAGCTAGCCGTGTGCTCATGACAGATCCCCCCATGCCCAGCCGGGACGTTTCGCGCTGATCGCATCTTTGATGTCTTGCGGCGGCTCTGTTGTCTGGGCGCTATACGTGCCGAACACCTCGAGCGTGGCGGTGCAGCGGGCCGCCAGAAACCATTTGCCACAGCCATATGCATGCCGCCAGCGTTCAAAATGCACACCCTTGGGGTTTTCGCGCATAAAGAGGTAGTTCTCGAACTCTTCATCCCCGCTGTCCGGCCCAAAGCGCTTTAGATGCGCCTCGCCCCCTGCGTGCAGATCGGTTTCATCGGCATCAACGCCGCAATAGGGGCAGTGCAGGATCAGCATGCGGTGGCCTCGGTTCTGTCAGTTGCAAACACGCCAAAGGCGGACGCATTGCTGCGCCCGCCAAGTGGGTGGGTAGAGTGATGAGTGGTCTTATTCGCCCGCCGGGACAGCAGGCGCGGCAGGTGCAACATCGGTTGCCACTGGCGCAGTATCGGCAGCATCCGATGCCGTCGGGTCCGCATTGGGGTCAGCCGACCCGCCCGCGAATAGCGCGTAAAGCAGAACCAACACGACAATGACTGCGGCAATAACGAAACCAATGCCCGAGCCACTGCCCGTCTTGCTTCTTGCGTTTGTGTAATCGTCCATGATGGGGTCTCCTTTTTGGATATCCCCATCAAAGCAGATGTTCCCAAAATGGAAACATTAGCAAGAATCCACCGACGATTTCGGCCAAATACGGCCAAATCCGCCGATTTATGTGGGCCAACGTTCGCCGTCCGGACATTCTGTAATGCAGTGTCTACGGTCGCTTCATGGATTTTATGCTGATCATATTGGGCGGAACGCTGTGCACCGCGATCGTCTACACGCTGATCGAATTGGCCATCGGTCGTGTCGGTGACGACGACTTCAGTCTGCCAGAGCAGTCTGCTTATGATGATCCCGACAGCGCGCATTTTAACGACTGACATCAATGTGCCACCCCTGCCGCTACGCTTTCGTCGATAAACTTGCCTTCGCGGAAACGGAACATGCTGAATTCATCGGTCAGTGGAGATTGCCCATTTGCCATCAGTTCGGCCATCGCCCAGCCAGAGCCGGGAGTAGCCTTGAACCCGCCAGTCCCCCAGCCGCAGTTCACAAACACCCCTTCAACCGGGGTTTTCGACAAGATCGGCGACCTGTCACCCGTAACGTCGACGATCCCACCCCATTGGCGCAGCATTTTCAGACGCGACAGCATGGGGAATGTTTCGATCAGCGCCCGAACGGTTTCTTCGACATGATGGAAAGACCCACGCTGCGTGTAGTTGTTATAGCCGTCAGTCCCGCCGCCGATGACCATTTCGCCCTTATCGGATTGGGACAGGTAACCATGCACGGTATTGGCCATGACCACGACATCCATGCAGGGTTTGATCGGCTCTGACACCAGGGCTTGCAAGGCAACAGATTCAATCGGCAGCCGGAAACCGGCCATCTTGGCCAGCACACCGGAATGGCCTGCAACGACCATGCCAAGCTTGTCACAGTCAATGGCTCCCTGACTGGTATCAACGCCAACGACCTTGCCACCCTCGCGGCGCACTCCGGTCACTTCGCACTGCTGGATGATGTCCATGCCCATGTCCGAACAGGCCCGTGCAAAGCCCCAGGCCACCGCATCATGGCGGGCGGTTCCGCCACGGGCCTGCCACAGACCACCCAGCACCGGATACCGCGGCCCGTCGATATTCATGATCGGGCATAATTCCTTGACGCGGGCAGGGCCAATCCATTCGGTCTGTACGCCTTGCAGGGCGTTGGCTTGGGCTGTGCGCTGATAGCCTCTGATTTCATGCTGGGTCTGGGCCAGCATGATCACGCCGCGCGGGCTGAACATGATGTTGTAGTTCAGATCCTGACTGAGCGTTTCATAAAGACTGCGGGATTTTTCATAGATCGCCGCGGATGGGTCCTGCAAATAATTCGAGCGAATGATCGTTGTGTTCCGGCCGGTATTGCCACCGCCCAACCAGCCTTTTTCAAGGATCGCCACATTGGTGATGCCGAAATTCTTGCCCAGATAGTAAGCCGTGGCCAGACCATGACCGCCCGCGCCCACGATAATCACATCATATCTGGATTTCGGCGGACGCTTGGCCCAAGCACGCTGCCACCCTGTGTGCTGGCGCAAAGCCTCGCGCGCAATGGCAAAGGCGGAATAATTTTTCATGCGCGAATCCTTCGTCAGCGGCCTGATTGCTCCCCTCTTTTGCAGCGATCCCGCGCAATTTTGAAGACCCGCTGCGGCGATCCCAATTCGATTTGCGACATGGCGCACGCAAGTGTGACGCACAAAGCCGCACAGGGGCTTTTCAGCCAAGGTCCGGATGGTTATGTCAGCACAACGCAAAACTCGGGAAATGCAATGCTCTTTTGGTTGATCTGTCTTGTTCTTACGCTTCTGGTGGCCTCCTTCGTGGTCCGACCCATGCTGCAAGCGCGCCAACCGCGCGACGAGAACCCCGATCTGGCCGTCTACCGCGCGCAACTTAACGAAATTGACCGTGACGTGGCCCGCGACGTGCTGGCAGCAGACGAAGCAGAGCGGGCGCGCACCGAAATCGCGCGCAGATTGCTTGCCGCCAACAAGAAGACGACAAGTGGCCAATACAGCAGCCGCACATCCAAACCGCTGGTCGCTCTGACCGGGGTGACAATCATTGTTGTCAGTATGGGTGTTTACTGGCAATTGGGGGCGCCGGGCTACGGTGACATGCCGCTCAAAGCCCGGTTGGAAGCCAGCGCCGAGATGCGTGACAACCGCCCCAGCCAGGCGGAATTGCAAGCGGTGGCACGCCCACCCTTCCCCGGCAACCCGGATGCCGAATACCTCGAAGCGGTTGAACAACTGCGCGCGATTGCCCCGACTCGCCCGGACGATTTGCAAGCCTGGACTTTGCTGGCCTTTCATGAGGCCGAATTGCGCAATCTGCCCGCGGCAATCACCGCGCAGAGCCGGGTGATTGAAATCAAGGGCGATGGCGTTCTGATCAGCGACAAGACGCGCCTGCTGGATATGCTGGTGGCAGCCGCCGGTGGTGTCGTTTCGCCCGAAGCCGAACGGTTGATACGCGATATTCTTGAACATGACGATGTGAATGTGGCGGCCCGTTTCTATCTCGGGGAATTGTTCAACCAGACTGACCGGCCCGATCTGGCGTTTCGCATCTGGCGTGACATCGTTGCAAACGGGGCTGTTGATGACCGCTATGTGACAGCAACCCGCGCCCAGATCGAAGATGCCGCCTTTCGGGCGGGGATAACCTATACGTTGCCTGAAGTGCGCGGACCATCCGCCGAAGATGTCGCCAACGCGCAGGACATGACCGAAGACGAGCGCAGCGCCATGATTGGCGGTATGGTTGAACGGCTGGCTGACAGGCTGGCCACGCAAGGCGGCTCGGCGCAGGATTGGGCGCGTCTGATCTCTGCCTACGGTGTGCTGGGACGGGTCGACAACGCCCGTGCAGTCTGGACCGAGGCGCAGGATGTCTTTGGGTCAAGTCCCGAAGCAATGGCCGTGCTGACGGATGCGGCGCGCCAATCCGGTCTGACCGAATGATCTGCGATACGCCCGAACAGTTCGCACAAACGCTGCCTGACTTCGGCGCACTTGCGGGACTTGATCTGGGGACCGTGACCATTGGTGTGGCTGTCTCTGACAGTATGCGGTCGATTGCGACCCCGATCAGCACAATCAAACGCAAAAAGTTCGGGGTGGACGCCGCCAAGTTGCTGGAGATCACAACAGCGCGGCTGATCAAGGGCATCGTTTTGGGGCTTCCGATGAATATGGACGGCTCAGAAGGACCGCGCTGCCAGGCCACACGGGCCTTCGCGCGCAATCTCGAACGGCTGACGCCCCTGCCGATCACGTTCTGGGATGAACGGCTTTCGACGGTCGCAGCAGAGCGCGCGCTGCTTGAGGCGGATACGTCACGAAAACGACGTGGCGAAGTCATCGACCACGTCGCCGCAGGTTATATCCTGCAAGGATTGCTCGACCGACTAGGGCATTTGAAGGAGAGCGAATGAGCAACACGGATGACATCTGGCAGCGGGACGAAATCGAAAGCCCCTGCATCAAGATCTGCGTCATTCATCCAGCCAGCCGACTTTGTACCGGTTGTCTGCGGTCGATAGATGAAATCGGAGGCTGGTCACAAATGACGCCAGAGGCCCGCAAGGCGATCATGGCAGACCTGCCGAACCGTGCGGGGCAAGTCGCAAAGCGGCGCGGCGGACGGGCCGCACGCCTAAAGTAGGATGGATCAAGATCCATCTTACAGTTTGAAAGCGTGGGATCAGGAAAATTCCGTTCAGAATTGCACCAGACAATCTTGCGTAATATGGGTTTTAACCCATCCCCTTGTGAGGAAACACAAAACACCTGTCCCGCCGGATCATGATCCACAATGGCGTGCCCGGCTTTGGCAAGAACACCGACGGGACGGTCGCGCGCAGGACGGACCCGTCAAAATCCATTCTGAACTCGATCAGACTTGACGCCCCCATAAAGCGGGCGCGTTGCACAACACCGCGCGCGGCTGTCCCGTCCTGCGCGGTCGGACTGGGGCCGCGCCCGCCCCGATCAAAGTCAATCTTGAGGTGTTGCGGCCTGATCGCGATGTCAACATCTGTCCCGTCCGGCACGCCGGGTGCCAGAAACTGACCAAATGGCGTGTCTGTCAGCGCACCCTGAACATTGCCATGTATCACATTAATATCGCTAAAAAATGCCGCGGCCTGCAGATCAACAGGTGCATTGTATATATTATAGGGGGCACCACGCTGGACAATCTGGCCATCGCGCATCAGGGCGATTTCATCGGCCATCCGCATGGCTTCTCCCGGCTCGTGGGTGACGAGCAGGACAGCCGTGCCCTCGTCCTTGAGAATCTCAAGCGTCTCATCGCGGATTTCATCGCGCAGGCGATCGTCGAGGCCCGAAAAAGGCTCGTCCATCAGCATGATCTTGGGCTTGGGGGCCAAGGCACGGGCCAGCGCAACGCGTTGCTGTTCACCGCCAGATAATTGATGTGGATAGGAGTCGATATACCGCAACATCCCGACCCGCGTCAGCAGACTTTCGACGCGCGGTCGATTGTCTTTCCCGTGCAATCCAAACGCCACATTTTGCGCCACAGTCAAATGCGGGAACAAGGCGAAATCCTGAAACATCAACCCGATCGAGCGGCCCTCTGGCGGCACCCTATGGACCGTATCGCAGACCAGTTGGCCATCCACATGAATGGTGCCGCTATCTTGCATCTCGACCCCCGCGATGATCCGCAGGGTCGTCGATTTTCCGCACCCTGACGGCCCCAGCAGGCAGGTCACCTGCCCGGGCATCACCGTCAGGTTCAGATGGTCAACGATCACGCGACCGTCAAAGCTTTTGACGATATCCCTGATCTCAAGACGGGGGATTTGCATGTCGGTCTCTTTATCCCTGACAGAAACGATTAGGTTTGGCGCACCTAGCAAGCCTGTGCGACAGAGGCAAGGTCAGGTCAGCGTAAATGGCCGTGTTGCAACAATACGACCATTCACCTGAAGATGGATGCGATGCGCGCCGGAATAAAGAACAAAAGTAGTCGCATCATCCTTGAAATAATGGGATTTTTGCACGGTCAGGGGGTCACCAGCCTTGGCCGTCAGGGTCTTAAGCTTAAACACCCTTGGCGCGGTCTTGCCGTTGGCTTTGACGAAATCAATGACATAATCAACCATCAAAGGTGCATCATCCTGCGTTGTCAGGGTCAGCGATACCGCAGCACGATCACCGCGCCTGATCAGGTCCGGCGAGATCGCAAAATCCGCGATCTCAAGTGCCACATCAGGATGATAGCCCAAATGCTGCATCGCACGGGCATTGCCCGCCTTGAGCAATCCACGCAGCGCATGGCGGCGCATCCAGTCAAGCTCTTTCTTTTGCTGCATGCCCGCTGCCTGCCACGCCACCAAGCGGTCAATGCACGCGTCTGCCGCGGTCTTGCTGATATCGTTCAGATGGTTCGCGACAGAGCGGGTCACAAAACGGGTAGAATCCGCATGAAGCTGGTCCAGAAACGGCAGACTGTCGGCAATGGCCAAACCCACATTTTGCCCCCAAGGCAGGCGGGGCCGCGTGCCTTCGCTGACAAGACGGCGCACATGGTAGCTGTCGTGCCTGACCCAATCAAGCATCCGCTCCAGCGTGGCATCTTGCCGTTGGTTCATAAAAGCACGGATCGAAAATTCCATCGAAAACCTCTGGGTCAGAGCTTCGATCAGGTCAAGACTGCGGTCAAAATCTCGCTCAAGCCCATGATTTTCAACAAATACACCCAGAGGCGCATAAATGAAATGACCGAAATCATCATCGTTCTTCGCCGGATCAAGCGGCGGCGGTAGGGCGGCACTGATCGCATCAGCCGCCGCACTGAAATCCTGCGGCAAGTGACGCGCCAGCACCTGAGCGATCAGATTGATGCGGGCTTTCAGTTCCAACGCAGGCATCTTGGCCATAACATCGACCACAAAGGGGTGCGCAGCAAAGACGCCTGCCGTTTCGAAATGGCCTGCCAGCAGGCTGACAGTATCCCGATTGAACAGGTCGTCCTTGAGGCTGTATTTTTCCGCCAACTAGATCGTGGCGTTGATCGCGCCGCCATCCAGAACGATGTTCTGGCCGACGATGAACCCCGCATGTTGCGAACATAAAAAGGCACACATTGCCCCGAACTCTTCGGCGGTTCCGTAGCGACGGGCGGGAATGGTGGCCTGTCGCTGCGCCGTAGCAGCTGCCAGATCAATGCCTTGGGCCTTTGACACGCCAGTATCAAGGCTGACTGCCCGATCCGTCGCGTGAATGCCGGGCAGCATGTTGTTGATCGTTACACCGTTAGGCGCAACCTGCCGCGACGTGCCGGCCACATATCCGGTCAAGCCAGCCCGTGCCGCGTTGGACAGACCCAATTGCGGAATTGGCGCCTTGACAGAGCCTGACGTGATGTTGATCACCCGGCCCCAGCCTTGGTCGATCATATGTGGCAACAGCGCTTTCATCAGGCTGATCGGGGCCAGCATGTTGGCATCCAGTGCGGCGATGAAATCATCGCGATCCCAGTCAGACCAGACGCCGGGGGGCGGGCCGCCAGCATTGTTGACCAGAATATCGACGTCCTTGGCCACGGCCAAAAGTGCATCGCGCCCTTCTTGCGTTGCCACATCGCAAGCAACGGTTTCAACCGTTACACCGTATTTGGCCCGCAGATCTGCTGCCGTGGCCTCCAACGCATCTGCGCCGCGCGCATTGAGGACCAGATCGACCCCGGCTTCAGCCAGTGCAGCAGCACAGCCGCGTCCAAGCCCTTTTGAAGATGCACAAACAAGCGCACGCTTTCCTTTTATGCCCAAATCCATGTAATCGTCTCCTGATCGGTTGTTTTGTCATGACCTATACTGTTTCGGCCCGGACCGGAAACAGGTTTTGCGCAGCATCCGGCAATCCCGGATCGCCGCAACCTCTCCTTTTTATTGACTTGGAATTCACATCAATCAGGTCTAATCATCTCAGATGTTTGATCAGTCGCCTGTTTGCTATCTCTTTTCGAACACCGATTTCCGGGTCTGCGACGGCGTAGCGCGCGGTGATCCACTGGCATGCTCTGACGCGCTTGTGATGGACGATATCTACCAGTTTTCCACAGATGCCGTGCCGGTTGGCAGTCTGGGATTAGGGGCAGCGGCAGATTCCCAACCCGAAAGCCGCCTGACATTCATGACCCAGCACGGCAGACTTGTGGACATTCTCGTCGTGCCCAGCAAATCAGGCATACTGCGCTTCCTGCCTTTGTCCACGTTGGATGAAAAACACCGCTATCGGCTGATCGCGGCACAGACGGTCGGGCTGGAAGATGCGTTTGCCAATTTCGCGACATCCGGGCGCAAACAGCTTCAATCCGTATGAGCGACCACAAAACTGCCGTCGAACACATCGCTTTCGGCGTCTCTTGCAATAGTTCCGCCATAGACAAGACCGGCAATGTTGCGTCCATCTTCTCCGAAAATATCGCCGAAGAAAGCGCCGTTCACTTCATATCGCTCTGACCCTTTGGTGAGCGCGCCCTCGAATTCAGCATCCAACCGCGGATCGATGCGTGGATTTGAAGAGATATCAACAAATCCTTCCTTGATGTTCAAACGCCCTGCCAGATCGCCCGCAGGCCCTGCGAAACGGTCGATTGTTCCACTTATCGGATCGGCGGATCCGTCGAACGCAACCTCCATACGCATACGGCCCAGATAAGGCTCCGGATCGGCGCCGCTTACCAGTGGCAGATCAATCCGCATTTCCCCCAAATACTGGGCGCTGCCCAGATCCACGAGTTGCACTTCAGGTGTGAAGGGTAAGGCATCGGCCTGCCGATATGCGCTTGCAAAAGCAGCAAATGGATCAATCGCCGCTGGCACGGGGGCCGCGTAATCGTCACCACCTGATCCGCCACAGGCAGCCATAAATAAAAATCCAGCCAAGTTGATGCTGCGCATGTGATACCCCTTGTCGGGCTCATCATTGCTTTATCTTGCTTAATAGCCTGTTAATGCAGCTAGGGGTCAGCAGCAGAAAACAGTGTGACTACACCGCCGACGACGTTGCCGTTGTAAACCAACTGGGCCTCCAGCTCTGACCCGGCCATGGCGGACAGCGGATTACCCAGAAACGTGCCGTTCACTGTGCCATCCAGCGCCACCGCCTGCCCCGGAGCTGTCAATACACCACTATAATTCAAGTCCCAACTGTTTGCGACCGTGCCACCAACAGTGCCACTTTCGATGGTCACAACCCCTGTGAAATCACGCAGCACCCGGTCCGGTCCGGTGCCAAAGAAGCGGGTCATCTGGCCCGTGATCGCGTTGTCCTCAAAATCAACTTCCAGTGCCAGATCACCGGCCAGAACCGATGGACGCACGGATGTTTCAGCACGGATCGAAACGGACCCGGCAAATGCCATTTGGCCCAAAGTTTCGGGCACGATCAGGTCGGTCAGAGGATAGCCCGCGATGTCTGCATCCGGATCACCCAATATCTCCAAGCGCAGTGCGTCATACGAATCGATGCGCGCGATCCGCGGGTCAGGCGGCGGCGGGCTGCCGCCGCTATTATCAGTTCTGTCGTCACTACCACCGCCGCCGCCCCCGCAGGCCGCAAGCAAAGTCATTACGATCAAGATCAAATAGCGCACGCGGACTCCCCTTGTTTGTGGCCACCTTGCGCCATAGGTCCAAAGCAATCGTTAACCATACCGCGCATTGCCCTTTGCGCGCGGACGCCATAAAACAACCCACATGACAAATCGCCCTGACCTACCGCCAGAAATTGCCCGCCGCCGGACCTTTGCGATCATCTCGCACCCCGATGCCGGCAAGACGACTTTGACTGAAAAATTCCTGCTTTATGGTGGCGCCATCCAGATGGCCGGACAGGTGCGTGCCAAAGGCGAGGCGCGGCGCACGCGCTCGGACTTCATGCAGATGGAAAAAGACCGGGGGATTTCCGTTTCTGCCTCGGCCATGTCGTTTGATTTTGAAAACTTCCGTTTCAATCTGGTCGACACACCCGGCCACAGCGACTTTTCCGAAGACACATATCGCACGTTGACTGCCGTGGATGCCGCCGTGATGGTGATTGACGGCGCCAAGGGCGTAGAAAGCCAGACCCAGAAGCTGTTCGAAGTCTGCCGCTTGCGGGACCTGCCAATCCTTACCTTCTGTAACAAGATGGACCGCGAAAGCCGTGATACGTTCGAGATCATTGACGAAATTCAGGAAAACCTTGCGATTGACGTAACCCCCGCCGCATGGCCCATCGGGGTGGGGCGCGAATTTATGGGGACCTACGACATTCTGCGCGACCGGCTGGAACTGATGGACCGGGCCGACCGCAACAAGATCGCCGAAAGCATCGCGATCAGCGGTCTGGACGACCCCAAGCTGGCCGAACATGTGCCCGCGCATTTGCTGGAAAAGTTCCTTGAGGAAATCGAGATGGCAAAGGAACTGCTGCCAAAACTCGACCACGAAAGCGTGCTGAATGGCTCAATGACGCCAATCTGGTTCGGCTCTGCGATCAACTCGTTTGGAGTTAAGGAGCTCATGGACGGGATTGGTACCTACGGGCCGGAACCGCAGGTGCAGACCGCGCAACCACGATCAATCGCACCAGAAGAAAAGAAAGTCGCAGGCTTTGTTTTCAAGGTGCAGGCTAACATGGACCCCAAGCACCGTGACCGCGTGGCATTTGTGCGCCTTGCCTCGGGGCATTTCGAACGCGGCATGAAACTGACCCATGTGCGGTCAAAAAAGCAGATGGCGATCACCAATCCTGTCCTGTTTCTTGCCGCCGACCGTGAACTTGCCGAAGAAGGATGGGCTGGCGATATTATCGGGATTCCCAACCACGGCCAATTACGCATTGGCGATACGCTGACCGAAGGCGAAGCGATCCGTGTGTCGGGTATTCCATCATTTGCACCAGAACTGCTGCAAGCCTGCCGCGCAGGCGACCCGATGAAGGCCAAGCACCTTGAAAAGGCGTTGATGCAATTCGCCGAAGAAGGGGCCGCCAAAGTCTTTAAACCGACATTCGGCTCTGGTTTTATTGTGGGGGTCGTGGGTGCGCTGCAATTCGAGGTGCTCGCGAGCCGGATCGAGATGGAATATGGGCTGCCCGTCCGGTTCGAGGGGTCGCAGTTCACCTCTGCCCGCTGGGTGCATGGGCAAAAAGACGCGGTCGAGAAATTCGCCGCTGCGAACAAACAGCATATCGCGACCGACAACGACGGCGACACCGTTTACCTGACCCGCCTGCAATGGGACATTGACCGCGTTGGCCGCGATTACCCCGACGTGACGCTGAGCGCGACAAAGGAAATGATGGTCTGACCTCTAGGCAGGAGGGCTGATGCCGCTGCAAAACCGCGTCCTGCCCACGGGCGAAATCGTCGCGATCGCGGCGCGGGGGACCATGACCGGCAATCGCGGTATCCTGCACCGCGAGAACAAAACGCTCGGCACTGCTCGCTGGACCCACCACGCATGGATTTGCTGCACGCTTGATTGGCAAGGGCGCAAGCGCCCCGTCATGACCGGGCGCAACTGGACTGAACTGTTCTTTCTGGATGAAGCGGTTGCCTTTGCCGCAGGTCATCGGCCCTGTGGCTATTGCAGGCGGTCCGCCTACAAACGCTATGTCGCTGCGTGGGAACACGTAACGGGCACACGGCCAAAGGCACCGCAATTGGACAAGGCGCTGCATGCCGCACGCATCATCAAGGGCGGGCGCCAACAGCAAACCGGCACAGCCAACTGCGACAGCCTGCCCGACGGGACGATCATCATTTATGGCGGGCGGCACCACCTGCTGGTGGGTCCCCGGATGCTCCTATACAGCCCCGACGGCTATGGTTTGGCCACTCCAAGACCAAGCGGCACGCACGTCACTGTCCTCACTCCTTCGCCGACTGTCGCGGTCTTGCGCGCAGGCTATGCCCCTGCCCTGCACCCAACGGCCACCTTGTCACTTGACTAGCAACTGCATCTTCAAGAGCTTTGAAGTAAGGTTGCCAGACCAGCACAATAGTCCCCCAAAGGAACCGAAGGACCGCAGTGACAAACCAAAAGGAAACCTTCCCCGGCGGCATTCGGGCATTGATTGCGCGCTATCAGCGCAGGCGGTCACGGCTGACCCCGCATGCGGGCGAAGATCTGGCGCCACTGGATATTGATTTTAAGGCACTGGCGCAAATTCCGCTCCCCAAACAGCCGCTGCCACGTCCAGAGGGGCTGAGCCGTATTGCAAAGAAACGACACTTTTTGCTGGGCGAATTGGCAGGGCAAAGCGAATTGGCGATGCTGCACGGTATGCTGGTCGCGCATTTGCGCAAACACACACACCCTGACCACGCGCCTGCCCTGTTCCGGCGACTATGGACCGAAGAACAAGAGTGGCTCTTGGCCAATCTGGACCTGCGCTGGCTGGTATCCGCGGTCATCACCTTTGCCGACGTGGGCGAAACCGAAGCCGACCGTAGGCTTGCACAATCGCTCAAGATTTTCTTTTCACTGATGAAACTCTACGAAGCAGAGCGGGTCTATTCTGGTCATGCGCCGCAAAAGCCCTTTGGGTTGGGCAAACGGGCCAAGACACCGCTGCCAATGGGGATGCAGGATTTCTCGCTCTTACGCGGCGATCTGGAATCAGGGTTGCTTGCCCCCCTTTGGCAAGACAGCCATGACGCGCCAGCCATCGGGCCGCTCGTGCGGCATTTGCTAAACGCACTGAATACCGATGACGGAACCATTTTCAGGCGATTTGCCCTGATGCGGCAGGCCGCCGAAAGGGCAGAGAAAAAAGGGGGTTAACGGCACATAACTTGACGGTTGCAGAGATTTACGCTAACTGACGCCAAAGGTTCACAGGACCTTCGACGCCGGGACGCTCGGAAAAATTGCGTCCTTTCACATATGCGGACCGATCCGCAACATTAGGACGTACATGACCAAGTTCACTGATCTAAGCCTTGATCCCAAGGTTTTGAAAGCTGTCGCCGAAACAGGCTACGACACCCCTACCCCAATTCAGGCTGGCGCGATTGCCCCCGCGCTGGAAGGCCGTGATGTTTTGGGCATCGCCCAGACCGGCACTGGCAAAACCGCTGCCTTCACCTTGCCCATGATCACCTTGCTGGGTCGTGGGCGTGCCCGCGCGCGGATGCCCCGCTCGCTTGTGCTGGCGCCGACGCGGGAACTGGCGGCGCAGGTTGCCGAAAATTTCGACGCTTACGCCAAATATACCAAACTGACCAAGGCTCTGCTGATCGGCGGCACCAGTTTCAAGGATCAGGACAAGATCATCGACAAGGGTGTTGATGTGCTGATCGCAACGCCGGGCCGCCTGCTTGACCATTTGGAACGTGGCAAACTGATCCTCACCGATGTGAAAATCATGGTGGTGGACGAAGCGGACCGGATGCTCGACATGGGGTTCATTCCCGATATCGAAGAAATCTTCAAACGCACACCGTTCACCCGCCAGACCCTGTTTTTCAGCGCGACGATGGCACCCGAAATTGAACGGATCACCAATACCTTCCTTTCGAACCCGGCCAAGATCGAAGTCGCCCGCGCGGCCACAACCAACGTGAATATCAAACAGGGTGTCGTGGCTTTCAAAGGGTCTGACAAACGCAAGGAACCTTCCGAGAAGCGCGCGCTGCTGCGGGCCCTGATTGATGCCGAGGGCGAAGATTGTTCCAATGCGATCATCTTTTGCAACCGCAAGTCAGACGTGGATATCGTTGCCAAGTCATTGAATAAATACGGCTATCAGGCCGCCCCTATTCACGGCGATCTGGATCAAAGCCACCGAACACGCACGCTGGAAAGCTTTCGCGATGACAAGCTGCGGTTCCTTGTGGCATCTGATGTTGCCGCGCGCGGACTTGATATTCCGGCTGTCACGCATGTCTTCAACTTCGATGTTCCCAGCCATGCCGAAGACTACGTGCACCGTATCGGGCGCACAGGCCGGGCTGGCCGTTCCGGCACCGCGATCATGATTTGCGTGCCACGCGATGAAAAGAACCTCGAAGATGTAGAGCGTCTGGTCAAACAGACTATTCCACGTCTTGAGGTGCCCGAAGGCATGACCACGGCCCGCGCCAAAAAGCCGGAGCCTAAGGCGGAACCCGAGGAAAAACCGCGCCGGACACGCACGCGGACACCGCGCCGCAATGAACCCAAGACCGAGGCTGCCATAGAAGAGGCCGCACCTGCAGTTGAAGAAGCCAAAGCCGCTGAAAAACCGGCGCGCAACGAAAAACCTCGCGAAGAGCGCACGCGTGGCGGACGCGGTCGCGGCAATGACCGACGCGACAACGGCCACCAGATTGTCGGCATGGGTGAAGACACCCCCGCCTTCATCGCGATGAGCTTTGCAGAACGGGTGAAAGGTTAGGCACAATCCACCTGTGAGTGTGCGAGCGTCCACAAAGCAGGACCAATCCTGTCTTATGTGTCAAACGCACCAAGCAGATAATTGAATTGGCCCCATTCTTGGTTGCGGATCGTCCCTTTTTCACAAATGGCAGTAATACAGCGTTTCGCGAAAACCTTTCTCACAGCTTTTCAGGAAACGCTGTGCAACGTTTATGTGTTGTGAGCGTTTCGCCTTTGTCTGATGCCTCGGGTTAAAGGCGGAACGCTTTAATTTTCCACTATATTTATTCATACAAATCAATTTGTTACCCAGACAAAAGTTGTTGCCGAAACGCTGTGCACTGAAATTGAAATCCAGAGGTGAGATTGAGGCAATCCTTGAAGTCGGCTTTGCGAAACCATCGCAGAGAGAAGGATATGCCACGTTAAAGACGATACCATCAGCGCCTTAATCGATCCAAACGGACTTCCGGCGATTCCACTGACCGACAGTTGCTTGCCAGCAATCAATGAGAGGGGGCGCAAGGCCAAATCCGTCGAAGCGCTTTGCCCTGGCTCTATCTCAAGGTCACATCCATGGCGGTCCGCCCCGTCAGCTTTGCGCCCCGAAACAGCGGATAGGTGACGATCTGGCGGGTATGGGATTTCAGGGTGGGTCTTAAACTGCGAGAACAATGCGCGTCGATGTGCAACCGGCCCGCTAGGCGGGGCGGGTGAGCACCGCAATTTCGGACAGGCTTTTGCTGTCGACCGGCACAAGTTTTGCATGGGTTTTCCCGATGTCGACGACGACGACATGGCCTATCATGGCATGTGAAAGACGGTTTCCAATGGTGCAGAAACCGGTTCGTTGTCGGGATGGGTCTGCATGATGTCAGCCATATGCGCCCACCATTTCTGCATCACAGGGTGGTCTGGCAAGTCATCCATGGTGTGGCCATCCTCGCGCTTCAGAACGCCGAAAAGGATGTCCGTCTCTGCATCCAAATGGATTGAATAATCCGATATGCCCGCTTCTTTCAGTAGGGCGAGAAGCTCTGGCCAGATCTCGTCATGGCGCTTGATGTATTCCGCGCGGCAGCCCGGGTTAAGCTGCATTTTGAAAGCGAATTTCTCCATCAACGTGCCCGCCACATGGACCACAGGCGCGGCAATGCGATAACCCCGATCAGAAGCGCGCCAATCACGATCGACATCACGATGCCCGGCACATTCAGAAGCCCAAGGCCGAAAGTCACCAGCCCCATCACGAAGGCCGCAATCACAACACCGATGATTGTGCCGGATCCGCCCAGAATGCTGACGCCACCAAGTACGACCATTGTGACGATCTCAAGCTCCCAGCCAGTTGCAATCGAAGGACGCGTCGAGCCCAGACGTGCCGTGAGGCAAACCGCTGCTATTCCTGACATAAGCCCGGTTAGCAGGAACAGGATGAACTTCACACGGCTTACACGGATGCCCGAGAACATTGCTCCGGTGGAGTTGTTCCCAATCGCGTAGACCGCGCGGCCGAAATTGGTTTTATGCAGCAGCACGGCGTAGATTACCGCGATAATTGCAAACAGGACCAGTTCGAACGAGATCACCCACCAGACATAGCCTTGACCGAACCAGGAAAAGCTGGCCGGGTACCCTTTGAATGCCTGATCGCCCAGAACGATAAAGCTGATGCCGCGAAAGAGGCTCATGGTGCCGATGGTCACAACAATCGACGGAAGGCCAAAGCGCGTGACCAGCACACCGTTGAATGCCCCGCACAAAAGACCAACCCCGAGGCCGATCATCACAAGGCCGGGTGTGCCGACGCCTATTTGAACCGCCGCCCCCATCGCAGTCGATGCAAGCGCGATGATCGAAGCCACGGATAGATCGATTTCCCCCGAGATGATGAGCAGTGCCATCGCGAAAGCAATCATTGCTTTCTCTGTGAAATTGAAGGTCGCGTCGCTCAGGTTCCAGGCATTGAGGAAGTATGGCGACGCGAAACTGTTGGCGACGAAAATTCCGATAGCAACCAAAAGCAGCAGGCTTTCCCAGCTTTTCAGCCTCTGTTCCAGCGGGGACCTCAGGCGGTCGGGAACAATACGTTCGGTGGTGCTCATGTTGCCTGCTCCGCGCGCTTGAGGATAATGCGGCCCTTTTCGCGATTGGACTGTGCGTTCAACGCGACGGCGATGATGATCGCACCACCTGAAATGGCCAGTTGCCAGAAGGGTGAGATGTCAACGACCGGCAGCGCGTTCTTGATGATGCCGAGAAACAAGGCCCCCAGAAGAGCGCCCGCAACGGTCCCGATGCCACCCATGATCGATACACCGCCGATGACGCAGGCCGCGACCACGTCCAATTCGAACCCACCGGCGATATCAACGTAGGAGACCGCAAACCGCGACACCCAGAGATACCCCGTCAGTCCGGCCAACGCGCCCGAGATCGTGAAGGCCCAGAACTGGGTCTTTCCAACATTGATGCCGGCATAGGTCGCCGCATGGGGGTTGCCGCCCGCAGCGTAGAACGCCCTCCCCAGTGTTGTGCGGGTCATGACGACTGTAAAGCCGACTACGGCAATGATGGCGATCCATCCGAGAACCGGCAGACCAAGGATTTCGGTCCGGGGGAAGGCCTTGAATGCATCGCTCATCTCATGGCTGTTGACCCATTTGCCGTCGGAGATCACGAAGATAATGCCCCGGAATATGGTCATGGTGCCAAGCGTCACGACGATCGGCGGAATGGCTAGCTTCCAGACAAGCAATCCGTTGAACATGCCCAGAAGCGTGCCCAAGCCGACGGCGATGACGAGGATGAATGCGATGGGCAGGCCCGGTGCCGCCACGTTGACCATTGAGACGACCATACCCGAAAGCGCCACGTTTGCCGCAACGCTCAGGTCGATGCATTTGGTCAGGATGACAATCATCTGGCCAATCGCCAACAGGATCAGCGGTGAGGTGTCGTTGAACACATTGGCAAGGTTGCCGGGCGCAATGAAGCCCGGAAAGCGCGAGGATATCAGGGCCAGTAACAGGATAATCGCGCCTATCAAAAGGGCCTCGCGCGATGTGATGAACCGTTTCAGCATGACATGTTCCTTCAGATGCCAGCGGCGTGGCGGACAAGTGTTTCGGGTTGCAGATCATCGCCGGCCAGTTCAGCGGCGATCCGTCCCTCGCGCATCACGATAACGCGGTCGGACATGCCAAGGACCTCGGGGATTTCCGAGCTGACCATAACAACGGCAAGACCCTGTGCCGCGAGTTCCGCCATGAATTCGTGCACAGCCGCCTTGGACCCGATATCAACGCCCTTGGTGGGCTCGTCCAGAATAATGACCTTGGGCTTTGTCGCAAGCCACTTGGCGATAACGACCTTTTGCTGGTTGCCGCCCGAGAGGTTGCCGACAGGCGTGTCCAGCGATGCTGCCCGCAGATCGAGCCTTTCGGTGTATTCGCGGGCCAGCTTGAATTCCTCGGCCAGTTTCAGAAAACCCTTGCTTGAAATTCGCCCCAGCGATGGCAGGGTGACGTTTTGAAAGATCGGCAAATCAAGGATAGCGCCTTGTTTCCCACGATCTTCGGGAACGTAGACGATTCCACTGTCAACGGCGTCCGCAGGAGACTTGATCTGCACAGGGGCGCCTTCGATCTCGACGGTTCCGCCAGAGGCGCGGGTGATGCCGAACAGCGACTGCATGAACTCGGACCGCCCCGCGCCAACCAGACCGTAAAAGCCAAGGATTTCACCCTTGCGCAGGGTAAAGCCGATACCATCGAATTCCGTCGGATGGGCATAGTCGCTGACTTTCAGGACGACCTCGCCCGGGTTTGCAGAGCGTTTGGGAAAAATCTGACTGACGTCCCTGCCAACCATCATTTTGACGAGTTCTGCTTCGGTGACATCGGCAATCGCGCCATTCCCGATCAACTGGCCGTCCCGAAAGACCGTATAGTTGTCCGCAATGCGGAAAATCTCGTCGAACTTGTGGCTGATGAACAGGATGGCTTTGCCTTGGGTCTTCAGACGTTCGACAAGCTCATAAAGCTCCTCGATTTCCTTATGCGACAGGGCTGCGGTCGGTTCGTCCATAATGACAACGCGCGCGTCTATAGAAAGCGCCCGGGCAATGGCCACGAGGTGTTTGTTCGCGATGCCAAGGTCTTTGAGTTTGTGTTCAGGGTCGATCTGCGCGCCAATCTCTTCAAGGATCTGGCGCGCCTTGCTGTTCATGGTTTTGAGATCAATCAAGCCGAAGCTGCCACGCGGTGCATGGCCAAGAAATATATTCTCGGCGACCGAAAGCTCGTCGAACAAGACAGTTTCTTGATGGATGGCGGTCACACCGTGGTCTGCGGCTGCCTGCGGGACCCGAAACGTAGTCGGCTGGCCATTCACAAGGATCGTTCCGCCGTCGGGCTGATAGATTCCAGTCAGGATTTTCACGACCGTGGATTTTCCTGCGCCGTTCTCGCCGACCAGGGCGGTGACTTTGCCCGGAAATAGGCGAAGTGAAACCTCTGCAAGGGCTTTGACCCCCGGAAAGGTCTTTGTGATGCCATCAAGTGCCAAGACCGAGTCGTCCACGGTCTCGCCTTCGGCCGGAAGGATGGTGTCCGATTGTTTCAGCATCAAAGGTCTCGGGCTCGGAAGAAAAAGGGGGTCCGGCGCGGATCAAACGCTCGCGCCGGAGATATGTTCGAACCGATTAGAAGATCGACTTGAACTGCTCGATGTTGGAAGCATCATAGACAAAGGGATCGGCCATTGCTGCCGACGTAGAATCGTCCAGTGTGATGGTTCCGACCCGGCCAATCGAGATTTCGGCACCCGGTTCGGCGGTTGCTGCGCCCGAGGCCAAGGCATGGGCAATCATGGTTGCCGAATAGCCCAAGTCGATGGGGTTCCAGATCGCAAAGGACTGCGAAGCACCGCTTTCAATGGCACCGGCCATCTCGGAAGGAAGCCCAAGGCCGGTTACGTTGACCTCACCGACCTTGCCTGCGTCGACCACGGCTTGCGCTGCAGCCACGATACCAACGGATGTCGGTGCGATGATCGCATCGAGATCGGGATAGGACTGCATCAGGCCGGTGGCCTCACGATAGGATTTGTCGGCAAGGTCGTCGCCGTAGACCGTTGTGACCACGTTGATGCCGGGATAGTCGCCAACCACCTTGTTCATCTCTTCGATCCAGATGTTCTGGTTCGTCGAGGTGGTGGTCGCCGAAAGTACGGCCACATCACCGCCATCGGGCAAATGATCCGCCGCGAGCTTGATGATCATATTGCCGATCAGGGCATTGGATGATGGGTTCAGGTGCATTTGGCGGCCTTCTTCGGCCACGCCGGAATCCCAGCTAATGACAGTGATGCCACGCTGCATTGCCTTCTTGAGGGTCGGCACAAGTGCGTCGGTGTCGTTGGCCGAGACGGCGATGGCGTCAACGCCCTGCGCTATCAGAGAGTTGATGACCTCGATTTGGCCCTCGGCGGTGGTGTCGGTCGGACCGGTATAGATGATCTCGACGCCACCCAGTTCGGCGGCGGCCTCTTCAGCCCCCTCTGCGGCAGCCTCGAAAAAGCCAATCCCCAAGGCCTTCACGACCAGTGCGATGCGCATGTCGTCCTGCGCCATGGCGGTTGTGCCAAACAAGCTGGCTGCAAGGCCAAGGCCTGTGGTGAGTTTTGTAAAAGTGCGACGTTTCATTGAAATCCTCCCTAAAGTACGTTCGCGGTTTAAGCCCCCTACGAGGCCACGTTTCTCTGAGCGCCCCCCGATTGGGCGACGATCAGCGTCACTTCTGCGGCCTCCAACATGGCTGCCGCCTTGTCTGATATCTGGTCATCCGTGATGACCGTCGTGATCCGGTTCAGCGGGCAAAGAACGAGGCTGGAGCGTTGCTCGAATTTCGTGCTGTCCGCCAGTACGACAAGCTCGTCGGCCTGCCCGATGAGTTTTTGCTCTGCCTGGATCAGCAGCGGATCGGCCTCCATCAACCCCAAGGGCCCAAGGCCCTGAGCGCCCATGAACATGCGGCGGGCGCAAAAGTTCCGGGTCACGTCATTGTCGAATGGCGACAGGATGATGTTCTGTTCCCGATAGATCGTGCCGCCCGACAGCAAAATTGTGTTCTTGGAATGCTTGAGCAAGTGCTCGGCAATCGGGAACGAATTTGTAAAGACCTGCAAGCGGCGACTGGCCAGTGGGTGGACCATCTGAAAGGTGGTCGTGCCTCCGTTGATGATGATTGCGTCGCCATCCCTGCAAAGATCGACCGCAGCCGCAGCAATCGCCTGCTTCTCATTGATCCGCATGGTTTCGTTGACTGAAAAGGGGCGACCCGCAATACCGACAAACTGTGGCGGGTTCAACGCCTCTGCACCGCCGCGCACGCGCCGCAGCTGACCTTCCTGATCCAGAGTTGCGATATCGCGCCGGGTTGTGGCTTCGGATGCGCCAGTCAGATTGCACAGTTCGACAACCGTGACCACGGGGCGCTCCTCGACTGCGGACAAGATAATCGTGTGGCGCTCTTTTTCGTGCATTCAACGTCCTCCCCTACGATGCGAACTTGCAGGGATGCGGATCAAATGTCAATCATTAACAGTAAAATATTGTCATATAGAGTCGCTTTATGATTGCTTTTGACTATCAATGATTGACAAAGTGTCGCGCTCTGATCAGTATTTGGGCCGAATGTATTGACGGGCGAAGAGTGTCCACAGGGAGGGAACATGTTGAAATCACTGGAAACTCAGCTGCTTGATAGCCGTTGGGATGATGACGTCGCAAAAGGGATGAGCGAATCGGAATTACTGCTCTATCGCTCGAACATCCTCGGCTCTGATAAGCGTGTGACCAATTATGGAGGTGGCAACACCTCTGCCAAGGTGATGGAGACCGACCCGTTATCCGGCGATCAGGTTGAGGTGCTCTGGGTCAAGGGTTCCGGCGGCGACATCGGCTCGATCAAGATGGACGGTTTTGCCACCCTCTATATGGACAAGCTGCAGGCGCTGAAGCCGCTCTATCGCGGGGTCGATTTCGAAGATGAGATGGTCGGCTACCTGCCGCACTGCACCTTCAAACTGAACCCGCGCGCGGCCTCAATCGATACACCACTGCACGCCTATGTGCCGCGCAAACATGTGGACCACGTCCACGCCGATGCAATCATTGCGATCGCCGCGTCAAAGAACTCCAAAGACCTTACGAAAGAGATCTTCGGTGACCGTATCGGCTGGCTGCCGTGGAAGAAGCCCGGATATGAGCTTGGTCTGTGGCTCGAAAAGTTTTGTGTCGAAAATCCGGATGCGGACGGCGTGGTTCTCGAAAGCCATGGTCTTTTCACCTGGGGCGACACCGCAAAAGAGTGCTACGACCAGACCATTGACGTGATCAACGTCGCGACAAAATGGCTGGCCGAGCGCAGCAAGGATGTCGCACCCTTTGGCGGAGCCATCCACAAGAGCCTGTCTGCCGGTGACCGTCGTGCGGTCGCCGCCCGGCTTATGCCCGCGATCCGCGGGTTCGTGTCCGGTAATCAGCACATGGTCGGCCATTTCAACGACAGCGACGTGGTGCTTGAGTTCGTCAATGCCAAGGACATGGAGACGCTGGCAGCCTTGGGTACATCCTGCCCCGATCATTTCCTGCGCACGAAGATCCGCCCGCTGGTGGTACCGTTCAATCCCGCGACCCGTAACATTGACGCCGTCATGGACGGGCTGCCTGACCAGATTGCCGCATACCGCAAAGACTATGCAGCCTACTACGAGCGCTGCAAACATGACGACAGCCCGGCGCTGCGCGATCCGAATGCAGTGGTCTATCTGGTGCCCGGCGTTGGCATGATCACCTTTGCCAAGGACAAGGCAACGGCCCGCATTTCCGGCGAATTCTACGTCAACGCGATCAACGTGATGCGCGGAGCTTCGGCGGTCAGTGAATATCAGGGATTGCCCGAGCAAGAGGCCTTCGACATCGAATACTGGTTGCTCGAAGAAGCAAAACTGCAACGCATGCCGAAACCCAAGTCGCTTGCAGGCCGGGTGGCACTTGTCACCGGAGGGGCGGGCGGCATCGGTGCGGCGACTGCGGAACGCTACTTGCGCGAAGGGGCCTGCGTGGTTCTGGCCGACATCAACGAGGATGCGCTGGCTTCGACGAATGACAGTTTGTCGGGCCGTTTCGGTGCCGACGTTGTCCGAAGTGTTGTCATGAACGTGACCAGCGAAGACGCTGTCGCGGCGGCCTTTGCCGCGACTTCGGTCGAATTCGGCGGCGTCGACATTCTGGTATCCAACGCCGGAATCGCATCCTCTGCCCCGATCGAGGAAACCTCTCTGGCGCTGTGGAACAAGAACATGGATATCCTGTCCACCGGCTACTTTCTGGTCAGCCGCGAAGCATTCAAGCTGATGCGGGTGCAGGACATGGGCGGCTCGGTCGTCTTTGTTGCATCCAAGAACGGTCTTGCCGCCTCGCCGAATGCTGCGGCCTACTGTACCGCGAAAGCGTCCGAAATACATCTTGCACGGTGCCTGGCCCTGGAAGGCGCCGAGGCGGGCATCCGCGTCAATGTTGTCAATCCCGATGCTGTCCTGCGGGGCTCCAAGATCTGGGAGGGTGACTGGCTGGAACAGCGCGCGGGCACCTATGGCACCGACAAGGACGGGCTGGAAGAGATGTATCGCCAGCGGTCCATGCTCAAACGGTCTGTCCTCCCCGAAGACGTCGCCGAGGCCTGCTACTTCTTTGCCGCAGACACGTCTGCCAAGTCGACCGGCAACATCATCAATGTGGATGCAGGCAACGTCCAAGCCTTCACGCGATAGGAAAAGACCCATGAGCTATGAAACAGCGAAAGCCGCATTTGCCGACTGGGGTGTCGATACCGAAGCCGCCATGGATCGCCTGAAAAAAAATCCGATTTCCATGCATTGCTGGCAAGGCGATGACGTCGTCGGGTTTGAACCGAAAACCGGCAGTTCTGGTGGTGGTATTCAGGCGACCGGAAACCATCCCGGCCGCGCCAGAACACCCGACGAATTGCGGGCCGATCTGGAATTCGCCTATGCGTTGATCCCGGGCAAGCACCGCCTGAACCTTCACGCGATGTATCTGGATACGGATGAAAACCCGGACCGGGACGAGATCGAATTTCGGCATTTCGCGCCGTGGGTTGATTGGGCCAGGGAGCAAGGCATCGGACTGGATTTCAACCCGACGTTCTTTGCGCATGCCAAAGCAGACGACAATTTGACCCTCAGTCATCCTGACGATGGCATTCGTGATTTCTGGATCGAACATGGCAAGCGGTCCCGCGACATTGCGGCACAGATGGGGGTCGCGCTCGGCTCGCCCTGCGTCAACAACATCTGGGTGCCCGACGGATACAAGGACACGCCAATTGACCGGATGTCGGCGCGCAGGCGGCTGGAGGCATCGCTTGATGCCATGCTGGCCACGCCCAAGGACAAGGCACAGCTGTTGGACGCGGTGGAAAGCAAGCTCTTCGGGATTGGCGTCGAGGCCTGCACCGTCGGCAGTCATGAATTCTACATGGGCTATGCGATCCGCAAAGGGACCCTGTTGTGCCTGGACATGGGCCATTTCCATCCGACCGAGAACATTGCTGACAAACTCAGTTCGGTTGCGCTCTCGCTTGACGAAATTTTGCTTCATGTCTCGCGACCGATGCGTTGGGACAGCGACCACGTCATCCTGCTGAACGACGATATCCTTCAAATGGCGCAGGAACTTGTCAGCGCAGATTTGCTGGGCTGCACCCACATCGGGCTCGATTTCTTCGACGCCACAATCAGCCGGACCGCAGCTTGGGTGATCGGCACCCGCAACATGCAAAAAGCCCTGCTGCGTGCGCTCTTGATGCCTCTCGACACGCTGAAATCCGCGGAAAGCGCGCTGGACTACACGACGCGCCTAACGGTCACGGAAGAGTTCAAGGATATGCCATTCGGAGCGATTTGGGATGAATTCTCGGCACGTGAAGGTGTTCCGAATGGTCAGGCACTCATCAAACAGCTCGATAGCTACCAAAGCAGCGTATCAGGTCGCGATTGAGCTCATGTGTAGTGTGCGGGTCATACTGCGGCCCTTTGCGCTTCTGCCTCGGCACGGGCTGTTTCCCCGGTCAGCTCACCGATGGCCGCCGACGGGCTGCGCCCCTCAACGGTATAATAATACCCGAAATAGCCCAACGCGGCGGCAATGAGAATAATCGCAATTGCTCTCATTTGAGAAACCCTTTCCATGGCCATAAAAGCCCCTCGGGGGGCTGCCCACAGGGATGTAAGACATCACCAACAAGGGAAAGCGCGGGGCAGCGCCAGACCAAGCCAAATACAGCCCGTTTTCCGGGTTGAAGCGGGGCGGACAGCCGTCTAACTTGGGCCCGTAAACACGCAGTGATTCAAGGATAAAGATCATAGGACGCAGACCCCACAACGCGCCGCCGCAGCGCGACACCGGCCCCCGGGTAAACGAGCGCATTCGCGAAGATGAAATCCGCCTGATCGGCGCCGACGGAGAAAACGTCGGTGTTGTATCACCTTCTCGTGCCATGGTGATGGCTGATGAGGCAGGACTTGATCTCGTCGAAATTTCGCCCAACGCCAAGCCGCCGGTCTGCAAGATCATGGACTACGGCAAGTTCAAATACGAGACGCAGAAGAAAGAGGCCGAAGCGCGCAAGAAGCAAAAAATCATCGAAATCAAAGAGGTCAAGTTCCGTCCGAACACCGACCAGCACGATTATGATGTGAAAATGCGCAATGTTTTCAAATTCCTCGAAAACGGCGACAAGGTAAAGATCACCCTGCGGTTCCGTGGACGTGAAATGGCGCACCAGCAGCTGGGGCGCGAATTGCTGGAACGCGTCGCTGAGGATACCAAGGAAACCGGCCGCGTCGAAAACTTCCCCAAGATGGAAGGCCGCCAGATGGTTATGCTGATTGGGCCGCTGCCCAAATAGTCACACGGCATGTCTGGATGAATGAAATGCGCAGGCTCTCCTGCGCATTTTTTTATGGAGCGGTTATATATCGCCGCGTGGCTTGGGCCGGGTCGGAATTTCCTTGAGCAAGCCGCCCACCCCCATTGCCGCAAAATCAGTCGGGCCAAGGTCGAGGCCGCAAATGACGCGCTCCAGCACCCAATCTGCCCCGTTCAGCGCGGGTGAACGCGCGCACCCGGGCAGGCCAATCACGGGCCGCTCACCCAATGCCCCCAGAAACAAAAGGTTTCCCGGATCAACCGGTATGCCGAACTGGGTCACGGTGCCCCCTGCCCGCCGCAATGCTTCGGGCCCCACATCGCAGGGGTCCGACGTGGCTGAGGCAGTCAGCACAAAGATCACCTGTCCTGTCGCCGCCCTGATCGCTTCTGACAATGCATCGGTCTTGTGCGCCACGACAACCCGATCATCAAGAGCGACGCCAAGCCGGTCAAGCCGCCCGCGCAGAGCGGCGCGTCCTTTTGACGAGGGGGTTTTGTCGGTGCGCGTCTCGATCAGGGTGGCGGTTTGATATCGCGGCGGCAGCAAACCCAGCGCGCCCTTTCCCGCCGCGCATGCCTTTGCCACATCGATTTGCGGCACGCCGTAGGAAATCACCTTGACCGTAGCGATCATTGCGCCGTCCTCAACCCTGTGAAAGGGCGGTACTGTTGCGACTGTTATCATCGGGTTGACGGCGTTGAACTGGTCTATCGCAGCCCGGTCAATCACGGCTACCCCCGGCCCGGTCGCAAAAAGATTGACGCGCCCCGTGGCGGCATTGCTGTGCCTCAGATCGGGTTGCGCCAGTGCCTCTGCAAGCGTCGCGGCTGCCTGGTCTTCATCCAAATCATCCGGCCCAAGCCGGGCGACAGTAATCATCTCATGCCCGGCGGCGGCGAGCGCTTGCAGATCATCCGCGGACAGGTGGTGCCCTTTGCGCAGTCGCGATTTGCCCAGTGCTATAGAGTGGGCCAGAATTGTCCCTTCCGCCTCGCCCACCGGGACGCCACCGAATTTCATCGGGCTTTCCGCAGGGACTGGGTCACTTCGGCCATGATGCTGACTGCAATTTCGGCAGGGTTGCGACCGCCGATATCCAGCCCGACGGGGGCGTGTATCCGGGCAATCTGTGCGGCATCAAACCCTGCCTCTTCCAACCGCGCGACCCGCTTTGCGTGTGTTCTTTTGGACCCAAGACACCCCAGATAAAAAGCCTCTGACGCCAAAACCGCCTGAATTGCGGGGTCGTCCAGCTTGGGATCGTGGGTCAGGGTGACAACGGCGGTGCGGTGATCGGGTTTGAGCGTTGCCATCGCCTCGTCCGGCCAATCCTCAAGGATGGTTTCGCCGGGAAAACGGTCTTGTGACCCGAACGCAGCGCGCGGGTCGATCAGCGTGGGCGCATAGCCGCAGGCACGCGCCATGACGACGAGGAATTGGGCAATATGCACCGCCCCCACGATAATCATCCGCAACGGGGGATTGTGGACGGCCACAAAGGTGCGCCCGTCCTCCTCAACGCCGGACCGGTCCAGCCGGAAACGGTCAGGATAGCTGTCGCGCGGGGCCAGTCGGGGATTGCCGTTAACAAGATCGGTGACATAGGCCACGGGTGTTTTCTGCGCCCGCGCCGCAACCAGCTCTTCCAGTAATGCAATTGGCAGGGCCGTGCCGACAGGTTCGACAAGAACCTTGATTTCGCCGCCACAGGCCAGCCCGACGGCAAAGGCTTCATCGTCGCTGACGCCGAATTCCAGCACACGGGGTTTACCATCCTCAAGCGCGTCAATGGCTTCTGTGATCACAGCCCCTTCCACGCACCCGCCCGAAACGGATCCTTCCATCGCGCCATCGGCGGTGATCACCAACTGGCTGCCCACCGCACGCGGGGCCGACCCCCAAGTCTGCACAACGGTTGCAATCGCCACGCCGCGTCCGGCGCGATGCCAGTCCAGCGCCAAGGCAGGCAGGTCAGTGATTATGTCTGTCATAACTGCATTCCAATCCCTGTAAGACAGCGTGCATTCACCGCCGCCACGCCATTCATATAGGCAAGATCACGATGTTGGAGAAGGGGCCAGCCCGCAGTCGTATGATCCAGCGGCACATGCCTCAGCCCTGCATCATCGCCATCAGGCGCGCCTTTTGACCGCTGTCGTGGGGGCGGGCCAGCGCATCGGCCAGACCCTCAAGCGAGGTGATATTATGTCCAGCCCGGAAGCTGGAGCAGTGCGGCAGCATCGCCATGATCCCCTTGGCTTTGGGCGCAAACCCATCCCAGCGCAGCAACGGGTTCAGCCAGATCAACTGTCGCGACGACAGTTTCAGGCGCTCCATCTCACGGCCCAGATCGGCCGTTGTGTCCCGGTCCAGCCCGTCAGTGATCAGCAACACAACAGCCCCCTGCCCCATCACCCGGCGCGACCAGTCGCGGTTGAAGGAGGCCAAACATTCCGCGATGCGCGTGCCGCCTTCCCAATCCTGCGCCTCTAACCCCGCCGCGCTGAGTGCCGCATCCACATCACGGGTGCGCAGGTGGCGGGTGATGTTGGTCAGGCGCGTGCCAAAGGTAAAGGCATGCACCTGCGCCCATCCCTGCCCCTCGCGGTTGGCGACAGCATGCAGAAAATGCAGAACGGCGCGCGAATATTGTGACATGGACCCCGAAATATCGCACAGCACCACCAGATTGGGATAGCGGATGCGACGGCGTTTGGTGGCAAAATCAGTGACTTCGCCGCCATGACGCATGGCACCGCGCATGGTGGCGCGCCAATCGGGCAGACGCCCGGGCAGGTTTTGCGTGCGCCTGCTCAGAATCGGTGGCACCGGCAGACGCAGGCTGGCCAGAATACGTTTTGCAGCCGCCATTTCCGCCGTGCTCATCTGCTCGAAATCAAGCGAACGGAGCTTTTCCTGCGTGGATATCGTCTGCGAGGCGTCAATCGAAATTTCAACTTCTTCGCCATCTTCCTCGGGTGTCGGCAAGTCACGTTCCTGCCCGTCCAGCAATGCTTCTGCAGCGCGTTTCTCGGCAGCCTGTGCCGTGCGTTCCTCGGCGACGCCGCGCACCATGGGTGACATGAATGACATCATCTGTTCCAGATAACGCGGATCGCGCCAATAGAGGCGAAAGAGTTGGCCAAAGGTTGCACGTTCTTCGGGCTTGGACACAAAACAGGCGTGCAGCGTCCAGTAAAAATCAGCGCGTTCGGTAAAACCCGTCGCCTCGACCGCGCGGATCGCGTCAATGATCCTGCCCGGCCCTATCGGCAGACCTGCCTTGCGCAGGGCGCGTGCGAAATGGGTGATGTTCTGCGCCAGCTTGGGATCGTCGGGCAGTTCAAGGGCAGCGAGTTCAACCACTAGACGGTCTCCAGCCCTGCCTTCGCCTCTTCCAGAATCCGTTTGGCTTCGGATCCTTCGAGTTTCTGGATGTCGTCCTGATATTTCAGGATCGCGCCCAGCGTATCGGCGATGACGGCAGGCGACAGGTTGATAACGTCCAGCGCTAGCAGGCATTTCGCCCAGTCGATGGTTTCGGCCACGCCTGGTTTCTTGAACAGGTCCTCTGTGCGCAGTTTTTGAACGAATGCCACGACTTCACGCGACAAGGCTTCAGAGGCTTCGGGCGCGCGGGCGTGCAGAATTTCGATCTCGCGCTCGAAGTCAGGATAATCCACCCAGTGGTATAGACAACGGCGCTTCAGGGCATCATGCACCTCGCGGGTGCGGTTTGATGTCAGTATGACAATCGGTGGTTCCGGTGCCTTGATGGTGCCCAGTTCAGGGATCGTGACCTGAAAATCGCTGAGCGCCTCCAGCAGAAACGCCTCGAACGGGGCATCGGTGCGATCCAACTCGTCGATCAGCAAGACCGGCGCACCGCCGTCTTGCGGGCGCATCGCCTCAAGCAAGGGGCGTTCAATCAGGTATTCCTCGGTAAAGAGCTCCGTCTTCAAAATATCGCGGTCGGCACCGCCTGCGGCTTCTGCGGCACGGATGGCGATCATCTGCTCGGCAAAGTTCCATTCATAGACAGCGGATGCGGCATCCAGCCCTTCGTAACATTGCAGGCGAATCAGGCGCCGGCCCAGACTGGCGGCGATGGCCTTGGCAATTTCGGTTTTACCTGTCCCTGCCTCGCCTTCAAGAAACAGGGGGCGTCCCAAGCGCAGCGACAGAAAGACCACCGTCGCCAAGGCCCGCCCACATACATAGTCTTGTTTCGCCAGCGCGGACTGAACCGCATCAATATCAGCAAATACCATAGAATTCTCCTTAGCAGGCATAGCTGCATCCTGCGGCGCTCGCGTCAAGCCGCGCAGTGGCGGTTTGCGACCAAAGGCTAAGAGCCACTGGCAGCAACGCAGCATAGATGGTTTTCCCCCCAACGGGAACGCGTGGTGACATGGACCAATCGGGGCTTCACAATTAACCAAGGAATGGCAGCGCTGGTCCTATTGTGACATCATTGAATTCAAAGCGTGAACAAAACCGGGAAATCGTTAGGTTTTAACGCAATTTCCGCAACAAATCCGCGGCCTGCTGCGCGTAATTTCGCCGCAAATCTTGACTAGGAAGGCAACAGTTTCGGGCAACGCGCCCTGATTAGAAATGGTAAACATGGTACTCAATCACTTGACTTTGGAGACGTCGCTTGAGGGTCTCGACAAAAACGACTGGTTTTCGCAAATCGATGACATCTGTGACGAACACGGCTTTTTCGAGCATCTCGGACCGGCGCATTTTGCCGGGTTTCTCGAAGCAGGCAACAAACTGTTCGTGACATTTGAAAATGTCGATCAAATCATCGCACACAACAAGGATGCGGAACCGCGCGGATTTGCCTTTGCGCGCAACGATGGCTGGTCTCATCTGGCCCTGTTTTCAGTAAGCAACAGCTGGTTTCGTGATCGCGAAGTCTATGATCTATTTGATCGGTTAAGCGACGACGGCTTCTTTGACGGTTTCGAGCATATCTTGTTTCACGGCACAGGTGCCGCAGGCTATGCGGCAGCTGCATTTTCCGTGGCCGCGCCCGGTGCAACTGTTTTGGCCGTGCGCCCCCAAGCCACGCTGGACCCTGCGATCACCGGTTGGGACAAGCGCTTTTTCGACCAGCGCCGCCAAAGCTTTTCCACCCGTTATGGATACGCGCCAGATATGATCGAGGCAGCGTCTGACGTGTTTATCGCTTATGATCCGCTCCAATCGCTGGATGCGATGCATGCGGTTCTGTTTCGCAATCCCAACGTCACCCTGTTACCCTGCCGGTTCATGGGGGGACAGCTTGAACAGGCCTTCGAACGGATGGAAATCCACGACGTCATGATCAGTCTTGCAATGGATCACAAGCTGGACCGTTGCCGTTTCAACCATTTGCTGCGTGCACGGAAATATGACGAGGGCTACGCATCTGCAGTCGTCACAAGCCTCTTGCAACAAGGACACCGCAAACTGGCCAAGCTGGTCTGTTCCTACATGTTGCTACGTGGCAAACAGGCATTCTTTGAAGACACACTGCGTCGATTGAATGAACAACCATCGCTTGAACTTTAGCGCGCGGCTCTCACGGTTTACCATTGCCTGCGTCGATCTGTTTTTTGCCCGCATTGAACAAGCGGGGTCCGAAATATCCGACAATGGCGCCAAGGATCAGCCAGAAGGGTGATCCGGAGTGCGCAAAAATGGCAAGTACCGCAACCGCCAGAAGAAGCACCATGAACGTCACAAGCCTCTTTTCGCCGGGGTCTACCGCCATATATCGGCGTAGCATTTTCACGATCGGGTCTCCGACCGAATCTTCGAGTTGCGGCGTCAGATAGCCCGCCACAGCGGCGATCAAAAAGCCAAGCATCCTGTTCTCCTTTTCGTAACCACCATATCTTTTGATATTGGGGCGCATCGCGACATCTGCAAGTGGCGCGCAGGACCTCTGGCCTCCGGCCGCGCAAAGGTGTAACGGTTTCTACATGCCCGATAAGAACATCACAGAACTGACAATTCGACGCCCCGACGACTGGCACCTGCATCTGCGCGACGGCGCAATGCTTCAGGCGGTTCTGCCTGAAACAACCCGCCATTTCGCCCGGGCGATAATCATGCCCAATCTGGTGCCCCCCGTTGTCACGGCACAGCAGGCGCAGGCTTACCGCGAACGGATCATGGCCGCTGTCCCGGATGGTGCCGTTTTCACACCTTTGATGACCCTTTATCTGACCGAGGACACCGACCCTGCGGACGTGGCACAGGCCCATGCGGACGGCATTGCGACCGCGGTCAAGCTTTATCCTGCAGGGGCTACGACGAACTCGGCCTCTGGCGTGACCGATTTTGACAAGGTTCGCGCCGTGCTTGAGAAGATGGCGGATATCGGCATGCCCCTGTGTGTGCATGGCGAAGTGACCAATTCAGACATCGATATTTTTGATCGCGAAGCGGTGTTCATTGACAAGGTTCTCAAGCCGCTGCGCAAGAAGGTCCCCGACCTGAAGATCGTGATGGAACATGTCACCACACAGGATGCGGTCGATTATGTCCGCGACACCAGCAAGAACCTGGCTGCAACCATCACCACCCACCATCTGATCATTAACCGCAATGATATCCTCGCCGGGGGAATCAAGCCGCATTACTATTGTCTGCCCGTTGCCAAGCGGGAGGCCCATCGGGTGGCGCTGGTCGAGGCCGCGATTTCCGGTGACAAACGCTTTTTTCTGGGCACCGACAGCGCGCCCCATACCGACCCTGCCAAGTTGCAGCCTTGCGGATGCGCAGGCATTTTTACAGCCCCCAACACAATGTCGTGCCTTGCCGAAGTGTTCGAGGCCGCAGGCAAGCTGAAAAAGCTGGAGGCTTTCGCATCGCTCAACGGTCCGCAGTTTTATGGTCTGCCCCCGAATGACGCGACCATCACCCTTTTGAAGGGGGATCCTGTTTCCTATCCCGATTCGATACCCACCGCCGACGGTCCCGTGACAGTGTTTGATCCCGCTTTTGACCTGCACTGGCGGGTCGCGGATTGATGATGCGGACCCTCCGGGGGGGATATTTTTGGCCATAAGAAGCAATAAGGTATTACGATGATTCCAACTTCATTTCCCAGCAAGGAAGAAATGGCCCGCCTCACGGCGGGAATGCTGATTGAAATTGGTGCCATTGATTTTAATGCCAAAGAGCCGTTCACCCATGCTTCGGGCAAACAGGCCCCGACTTATGTGGATTGCCGCAAGCTGATCAGCTACCCCCGCATCCGCGCGACCTTGATGGATTTTCTCAGTGTGACCATCATGCGCGAGGCTGGTTTTGAAGCCTTTGACAATATCGCGGGGGGCGAAACGGCGGGTATTCCCTTTGGCGCACTCGTGGCAGAACGCCTGGTCCTGCCGATGAGTTATGTGCGCAAGAAACCCAAAGGCTACGGGCGCAATGCCCGCATCGAGGGGGTCATGACGGAAGGGCAGCGGGTCCTTCTGGTGGAGGACCTGACCACGGACGGCGGATCAAAACTGTCGTTTGTCGATGCGATCCGTGACACAGGCGCCACATGCAACGCCACGGCCGTGATCTTTTTCTACGATATTTTTGAAGGCGTTCATGAGACGCTGGCAGACCATGGCGTCCAGCTCATACATCTGTGTACCTGGTGGGATGTTCTGGCCGAGGCGAAGGCCCGGGCAGCATTTGACGCATCCACTCTGGCCTCGGTGGAAACATACCTGAATGATCCGGATGGCTGGAAAGCCGCCTGAAATATTTTTTCATGGCCTGTGTACAAGTTTAAGTGCGAATCCTGACGCTCTTCAAAATATGCGCAAATCTACCAAATCACATGCTAGATATGGTAGCCTGAAAGCCCAGTTCCGGTTATACACAGAGTTATCCCGCAGACGATCCCCAATAATACTAAGATAGCGGAACGCGCGGGCAGTCTGCTATGGCACAGTCGGGTTCGGCAGTTGAGGTGAGAGAGACATGAACGAAATTTCTGCATTCAACGCAACCGGGGTCGAAGCGACCGCGACCGACCTGATGCCCCACTCGACCGAGGCCGAGCAGCAACTGTTGGGCGCGATCCTGACCAACAACGACATCTTTGACCGTGTGGCCTCGATCGTTGGCCCCAAGCATTTCTACGACCCGGTCCATGCCCGCATTTTCGAGACCGCCGCCAGCCGCATCGGAAAGAACGCGCTTGCCAGCCCTGTCACACTGAAAACTTTCCTCGAGGATGACGAGGGGCTTAAAGAGCTTGGCGGGCCTGCCTATCTGGCCCGACTGGCCGGTGCCGCAATTTCCGCCTTTGCAGCCCGCGACTATGCCCAGATGATTTATGATCTGTCTGTCCGCCGCGAGTTGATTCAGGTGGGCCGGTCGATTGCCGACAAGGCTGCAAAGGTTGATGTCGAGTCAGAGCCCAAAGAACAGATCGTCGAGGCCGAACAGGCGCTTTATTCGCTTGCCGAACAGGGGACCACCGAACAGGGTTTTCAAAGTTTCCTGCGCGCAGTGACCGAAGCCGTGAATGTGGCCAACACGGCCTACCAGCGCGAAGGCGGGCTGGCAGGCGTATCCACTGGCCTTGCCGATTTAGACAAAAAGCTGGGCGGTTTACATAAATCCGACCTGTTGATCCTTGCCGGCCGCCCATCCATGGGTAAAACATCGCTTGCCACCAACATCGCCTTTAACGTCGCCAAGGCCTATCAGAAGGGCAAGTTGGCGGATGGCAGCGAAGGGGCTGTTGACGGCGGTGTTGTGGGGTTCTTTTCGCTGGAAATGAGCGCCGAACAGCTGGCTGGCCGTGTCTTGGCCGAAGCCTCTGAAATTTCGTCGCACAAAATCCGGCAAGGGGACATGACCGAAACGGAGTTCCGCCGCTTTGTGGATGCCGCCAAGCAACTGGAATCCTGCCCGCTGTATATTGACGACACCGCCGCTATCCCGATCAGCCAGCTTGCCGCCCGTGCGCGGCGGCTCAAACGGACCCATGGGCTCGACGTGCTGATTGTGGACTATCTGCAGCTGGTGCGCGGCAACTCTGACAACCGGGTGCAGGAAATCGGGGAAATCTCGATGGGGCTCAAGGCCATCGCCAAGGAATTGAACATCCCGGTGATCGCCCTGTCGCAATTGTCCCGTCAGGTCGAAAGCCGGGAGGACAAGCGCCCGCAGCTTTCTGATCTGCGTGAGTCCGGCTCGATCGAGCAGGACGCCGATGTAGTCATGTTCGTCTATCGCGGCGAATATTACGTCGAGCGAGAAAAGCCTGACGATGCCAACATGGAAGCCATCGCCAGCTGGCAGGAAAAGATGTCCAACCTGCATGGCAAGGCCGAGGTCATCATTGGCAAACAGCGGCACGGCCCTATCGGCACTGTTGAACTGGCCTTTACCGCTGAATTTACCCGTTTCGGCAATCTTGCAAAGGCATGGCAGCAGGCCGACGATCAGCAGTTCTGATCCTTTTGCGTGGCCCGCCCGTTTTAACCTCTTGCCCGATCCCGCGCCCCCTGCCAAAAGGTGCGCATGGGAACCGGACGTCTGACAATTGACCTTGATGCCGTCGTCGCCAATTGGCGCGCGCTGGATGACAGGACCGCCTGCAAGACGGCGGCAGTCGTCAAGGCGAACGGCTATGGGCTTGGCGCTGCGAATGTGGCCAAGGCCCTGTTCAAGGCGGGTGCGCGCAAATTCTTTGTCGCCGTCGCCGAAGAGGCGGTGCCCCTGCGCGAGGCACTGGGCCCAAAGCCCCAGATCAACGTTTTTTCCGGCCATATGAAGGGTGACACGGAGTTGATTCGTGACCTGAACCTGACACCGATGCTGAATTCCGTTGACCAGCTGACCCTGCATTTCGAGGCTCTGCCCGGCCACCCGTTCGGTATCCAGCTTGATACCGGCATGAACCGGCTGGGCATGGAAATGCAGGAATGGGCTGCCGTCGCCGAACTGGCCCTTGCCCAGAACCCGACGCTGGTGATGTCGCATCTGGCCTGTTCCGATGAACCCGACCATCCGATGAACCCGCATCAGCTTGAGAACTTCAAAAAGATGACGGACGGGATAAGTGCGCCCCGTTCGCTGGCCGCGACGGGCGGGATTCTGCTGGGTCCTGACTATCATTTTGATCTGACACGGCCCGGCATCGGACTTTATGGTGGCGCACCCTTTGCCGACGCAAACCCTGTCGTCGAACTGGATTTTCCGGTTGTTCAGGTGCGCGAAGTCGCAACCGGCGAAGTCGTAGGGTATGGCAACAGTTGGCAGGCCACACGCCCGTCCAAGGTGGCTACCGTGTCGGGCGGCTATGCCGACGGAATTTTCCGCATATTGTCTGACAAGGCCACGCTGTTCCACGGCAACACCCCCTGCCCGCTGATTGGGCGCGTGTCGATGGATTTGCTGACCATTGATGTGACCGATCTGGCCCAAACCCCTGACAGGCTTACTTTGCTTGGGCCCCAGCAAGGCGTCGATGATCTGGCTCAGCAAGCCAAAACAATCGGCTACGAAGTGCTGACCCAGTTGGGCGCACGCTACAATCGGCGCACCTACGGCAAGTAGCCGTCGCATTTTTCTGGCCTTAAGCCAACAAAGCGCATGTTTTCGGGACGATCCATGTTCAACATTCTACGTTTTGCCAATCTTGCCCTTTTGATCTTGTTTCCGGTGGCGTGGTTTGCGCCGCTGATGCGCGCGGGTTTTCTGCCGCTTTTCGGGCTGAGCGAAATCAGTGTCATATCAGGTATGCAAAGCCTGTGGAAAAGTGACGTCGCACTGGCACTGCTGGTCACGGCATTTGCGCTCTTTGCCCCCTACCTCAAGACAATCGGGCTGGCTCTGATCCATTTTAATCTGTTGAAAGACAAGGTTTTACCGATATTGTCGTGGCTGGGGAAACTGGCCATGGCTGATGTGTTTCTGATTGCACTTTATATCGTTGTGGCCAAGGGCGTGGGCATTGGTAAGGTGGAAACAGCCTGGGGGCTTTACATGTTCACGGCTTGTATTCTGGCATCCATCGCGATCTCGGCGCTCACACCAACGGCAAAATCGGATCAACCCATTGCCTAATGGCGGCCATTGGTCCAAAAGGTGAACATGGCCAAGAACCTTTCCTTTTCCTGCTCTGAATGTGGCGCCGCGCACAAGAAATGGTCGGGGCAATGCGATGCCTGTCAGGCGTGGAATACAATTACCGAAAGCAAGGCGCTGTCCACCGGCCCCAAGGGGAAAACCCTTGGCGGGATGCGTGGCAAGACGATTCCGCTGACTGATCTGGACACGCAAGAGGCCGAACCGCCGCGCACAAAAGCAGGCGTCGGCGAGCTGGACCGCGTGCTGGGCGGCGGGCTGGTCAAAGCCTCTGCGTTGCTGGTCGGCGGTGATCCGGGCATCGGCAAGTCAACATTGCTGCTGCAAGCCGCTGCAAGATTTGCCCGCAATGGTCTGAAAGTTATCTATATTTCGGGTGAGGAGTCGAACGCACAGGTGCAAATGCGCGCGCGGCGTCTGGGGCTTGAGAAGAGTCCTGTCCTGCTCGCCGCTGAAACCAATCTGCGCGATATCATGACCACGCTTGATATCGAAAAACCCGATCTTGCGATCATCGATTCCATTCAAACCATGTGGGCCGATACGGTAGAGTCCGCACCGGGCAGCGTCAGTCAGGTGCGGTCATCGGCGCATGAGTTGACGACATTTGCCAAGCGCAACGGCATGGCCGTCGTGCTGGTGGGCCATGTCACCAAGGAGGGCGCGATTGCAGGCCCCCGCGTCGTCGAACATATGGTCGATACGGTGCTTTATTTCGAAGGCGAACGCGGACACCAGTTCCGCATCTTGCGTTCGGTCAAGAACCGTTTTGGCCCTGCCGACGAAATCGGCGTCTTTGAAATGACTGGCAAAGGGCTGGCCGAGGTCAAGAATCCCTCGGCCCTGTTCTTGTCCGAACGCGGCACCCCTGCGCCGGGGTCGGTGGTGTTTGCCGGCGTTGAGGGGTCGCGCCCCATGCTGTGCGAGATACAGGCACTTGTGGCACCTTCGCCACACAGCCAACCCCGCCGGTCTGTGGTCGGGTGGGACGGTGGCAGGCTGGCCATGATCCTTGCCGTGCTCGAATCGCGGTGCGGTGTGCCCTTTGCCGGATTGGACGTTTATCTCAACGTGGCAGGGGGTTTGCGTATCACAGAGCCGGGCGCAGACCTTGCCGTGGCGGCGGCTTTGGTATCCGCCCGCGAAGATGCAGCCCTGCCCAAAGAGGCGGTTGTTTTCGGGGAAATCAGCCTGTCGGGTGCGTTGCGTCCGGTGGTGCAGACCGAAAATAGATTGAAAGAAGCGCAGAAACTTGGTTTTACCACAGCGATCATACCGCAACAGGCCAAACAGCCAGCGGTCGCCGGCCTGACACTAAGTAATGCAACAGATTTGGCCGGGTTCGTCGAAGAAGTATTTGGGGCCCGTTAAGGCTCACGGCAGGAGATAAACCATGGAAGGCTTTACGCTGGTCGATGCGGGTGTTGCTGGCATCATCATTTTGTCAGGCATACTGGCCTATAGTCGCGGGTTGGTGCGCGAAGCGCTCGCGATCCTTGGCTGGATCGGTGCCGCAGTGCTGGCCTATCTGTTTGCAGATCAGGTTGAGCCACTGATCAAGCAAGTCCCGATCCTCGGGGATTTCATCGGTGGCAACTGCGAAATTGCCGTGATCATTTCCTTTGCTGCGGTCTTTGCTGTTGCACTTGTCGTGATCTCGATCTTTACCCCGCTGTTTTCCAGCGTTGTGCAGAAATCAGCATTGGGCGGCGTTGATCAGGCGCTTGGGTTCTTTTTTGGTGTGTTGCGCGGCATTGTCTTGGTGGCGATTGCCTTTGTTGTCTACGACAATGTCTTCGCCGACCAACAGGTTGCGATCATCGACGACAGCCGCTCTGCGGTCGCCTTTTCGGAACTGTCCGGTCAGGTTGACGAGCAAGACCCTGAAGAGGCCTTTGGCTGGCTCAAGCAACGGTTTGAGGACATGATGGCCAGCTGTGACGCACCAACCGATGCGCCGGCAGCACCAGAGACACCTGCGACCGACTAACCCAGCGTCCGAGTCAGAGCAGGCAAAAAGTAACACCGAACAGCGCCCTTCGGTCTTGGGCGCTGAAAGGACAGGAACAAGGCCAAAGCGCCGGTCCGACCGCTGCCTGCGACACCATGCTGTCCAAAAGAAACATGATAGTTTCGTGACACCCGCCCCCGGACCCACTAAGACGGGGGCAACCAGACCCATTGGATTCGGAGCTGCCCTCTTGTCCCCTCAGATGCCCCCCGCCCATCCCTTTGACGATGACAAGCTCAAGGAGGAATGCGGCGTCTTTGGCGTTGTCGGCGTGACAGATGCGGCCAATTTCGTGGCCCTTGGCCTGCATGCGCTGCAACATCGCGGACAGGAAGCAGGCGGGATTGTCACGCATGACCCCAAAACAGGCTTCAATCAGGCCCGCCGCATGGGGTTGGTGCGCGACAACTTCACCAGTGCCGATACCATGGAAGAACTGCCCGGCAGCATCGGGATCGGCCACGTCCGCTATTCCACGGCGGGTAACAAGGGCCAAACGGCGATGCGCGATGTGCAGCCGTTCTTTGGCGAGTTTTCCATGGGTGGGGCCGCCATTGCCCACAACGGGAATATCACCAATGCCGTCGCCCTGCGCCGCGAACTGATCGAACGCGGTTCAATCTTTCAAAGCTCATCTGACAGCGAATGCATCATCCACCTGATGGCGCGCTCCATGGGCCGGCAAATCCCCGACCGCATGGAAGAAGCCTTGCGCAAGGTCGAAGGTGCATTTTCCATCGTGGCGATGACACGCACCAAACTGATCGGTTGCCGCGACCCATTGGGCGTGCGCCCACTTGTACTGGGCAAGATCGGCGACGGCTGGGCGCTGGCGTCGGAAACATGTGCGCTGGATATCATCGGAGCGGAATTCATCCGCGAAATCGAAGCCGGTGAGATGGTGGTCGCCACTGACAAAGGTGTCGAAAGCCACTTCCCCTTCCGAACAAAAAAATCGCGCTTTTGCATCTTTGAACATGTCTATTTCAGCCGACCCGACAGTATTCTGGGTGGCCGGTCAGTCTATGAGACCCGCGAAAACATCGGGCGCGAACTGGCCAAGGAAGCGGCTGTTGACGCGGACATCGTGTGCCCGGTCCCCGACAGCGGCACCCCTGCGGCCATCGGCTATTCGCTGCAATCAGGCATTCCCTATGCGATGGGGATCATCCGCAACAACTACATGGGCCGGACATTTATCGAACCGACCGAACAGATCCGCAACATGGGTGTGCGCCTGAAGCTGAACGTCAACCGGGCACTGATCAAGGATAAAAGAGTCATTCTGGTGGACGACAGCGTTGTGCGCGGTACCACCAGCCGCAAGATCAAGGAAATGATCCTTGATGCCGGTGCCGCCGAAGTGCATTTCCGCATTGCCAGCCCACCCACGGCTTGGCCCTGTTTCTACGGCGTCGATACGCCCCAACGCGAAAAGCTGCTGGCTGCAACCATGTCCGAAGATGAGATGCGCAAGCATCTGGGCGTAGATAGCTTGCGCTTCATCTCGCTCAACGGTCTTTATCGGGCTGTGGGCGAGGCGGAAGGCCGCAACAACGCTTCGCCCGCTTATTGTGACGCTTGTTTCTCGGGCGAATACCCGGTGGCCCCGTCCGACATGATCGAACAGGGCTTTCAGCCGCGTACAGCGGCAGAGTAACACGAATAGGATGGGCCGCATCACACGCTGCATATGACCACCGTCATCTATCACAATCCCGATTGCAGCAAGTCACGCGATGTCTTGGCCATTATTCGCGCCAGCGGAACAGAACCGACGATCATTGAATACCTGCAAGCTGGCTGGACCCGCCCGCAATTGCAGGGGCTTTTTGCAGCAGCCGACCTGACGCCGCGCGAAGCATTGCGCACCGGCAGATCACCAGCCGCAGAACTTGGCTTGCTGGATGCAGCTGTCAGTGATGATGCTTTGCTTGTCGCCATGGTCGCGCATCCGGTACTGGTGAACCGCCCGATTGTCTGCACACCCAAAGGCGTGGCACTTTGCCGCCCGTCCGAAGCTGTGATGGCGTTGCTGGAAAAGCCGCTCAAAACCGCCGTCTACAGGGAAGACGGCACATTGATCGCAGACACCCCCGCCTGACCCGCGAGATTGTGATCGCAATCCGGCCCTGACGGTCTGGCATTGCTCTTTTCATGGCCGCGAATACCTGTCAAAGCCGCCCCTGAAGCAAGAGAAACTAACCGGTACTCCTGAAATGGCAGAAGAGCAGACACCGGCCCTCGTGGCCGAAAAAGCGACGATCCCCAACGCGGTTGACCCACGCAATCTGATTGTGATCGGGCTGATGCAGGCGCAGGATGGCCCTGCGGCGCTCCTCCGCTCTGGCCGCGGGCAGGTCGCGCGCGTCACCCAAGGGTCCGAGGTTTTTGGCATCACGATCACAGCGATTGGCAGTGACGTGGTTGTAATGACAGATGCCCGCGGGACGACCTATCAACTCACGGTGGCAACCCGCTAACGCACTTGACCTTGGCGGCGGTTCGGCACATCACGCGCACATGACAAAGACAGCATTGATTACAGGCGCATCGCGCGGACTTGGGGCAGCACTGGCCAAGGCGTTGGCCCCGACACATCACATCATCGCGGTGGGCAAAACCGTAGGCGCGTTGGAAGAGCTTGACGATGCCATTCAAGCCAACGGTGGTCAGGCGACACTTGCCCCGATGGATATCACCGTTGACGCGGCCATGCAGCAGTTGTGCCGGGGCATCTATGACCGCTGGGGCACATTGGATCTGTGGCTCCATACGGCGATACATGCAGCCCCACTTGCCCCTGCGGGTCATATTGGCCCCAAAGACCTTGCCAAATCCGTTTCCATCAATATCGACGCCACCGCACGGCTGATCGGCTATGTTGCCCCCCTGTTGGGCCAGACCGGGCAGGCCGTATTCTTTGACGACCCGCGCGGTGGCCAACAATTCTTTGGGGCTTACGGGGCAACCAAGGGCGCGCAAATCGCGTTGGCCCGCAGTTGGCAGGCAGAAAGCCTCAAAACCGGACCCAAGGTCAGCATCCTGTCGCCTGAGCCAATGCCAACTGCCGTGCGCGCCCGGTTTTATCCCGGTGAGGACCGCAGCGCCCTGACGGACCCCGCCACAGAGGCGGCGCGTTTGCTGCCCGACATTATCGGTTAATCCGGCAACACCAGTGCGCGCAGCGACTGATTTTTTGGCTTTGCACCTCAGTACCGTTGCCCAGTTTCTACGGTTTTGTGCAACCTCATGCGATGATGTGGGCCGCGCTTGCCGCCCTTTGGCCCCTCGCTTAGGAACGGGATAACGACATAGGGGCCTTTCATGCGCATTTTGATTACAAACGACGACGGCATCGCCGCACCGGGGCTGAAAGTCCTGCAACGGATCGCCCAAGAGATTGCAGGCGATGACGGTGGCGTGTGGACGGTTGCGCCGGCGTTTGAACAATCGGGTGTCGGCCATTGCATCAACTACACCCGACCTACGATGATTGCGCAACTGGACGAACGTCGTTTCGCCGCCGAAGGGTCACCGGCCGACTGCATCATGGCGGGCCTTTATGACGTGATGCCCGACGGGCCGCCCGACCTGATCCTGTCCGGGGTCAACAAAGGCAACAACGCCGCTGAAAACACGCTTTATTCCGGCACCATCGGTGCTGCTATCGAAGGTGCATTGCAAGGCGTCAAATCAATTGCGCTGTCTCAGTTTTTTGGACCTGACAACAACACCTTGGAGAACCCCTTTGAAGCAGCGGTTGAACATGGGGCCAGCACCGTGCGCGCGCTGATGCACGATGACTTGTGGGACACGGCCAACTATATGCCGTTCTACAATGTGAACTTTCCGCCGGTGCCCGCCGCGCGGGTTAAGGGGATAGCTGCAACGACCCAAGGGTTCCGCCTGAATACCCGCTTCCGGGCCGAAGCGCAGACATCGCCAACAGGCCGCCGTTTTCTGTGGGTCCGGGGCGGGCCACAGCATGAACCCACTGATCCGGGCACCGATGCCGCGGCCAACCTTGACGGCTATATCTCTATCACCCCGATGCGGGCTGATCTGACCGATTACGATATGGTCGCAACGCTTGAGGATACGCTTGGGTGACTTATGACGCGGCAACCAAGATGCAATTCCTGTACCAGTTGCGCAGCAAAGGGGTCACGGACGCACGTGTCCTGACAGCTATGGAAAAGATTGACAGGGCGGCCTTTGTCAAAGGCTTGTTTGCAGAGCGTGCCTATGAGGACATGCCCCTGCCCATCGCCTGCGGACAGACGATCAGCCAGCCTTCTGTGGTCGGGTTGATGACGCAGGCGCTGAACATCACCCCCCGTGACAAGGTTCTGGAAGTGGGCACCGGGTCTGGCTATCAGGCTGCGATCCTCAGCAAGCTCGCGCGCCGCGTCTATACTGTTGACCGTTTCAAGGGGCTGGTGCAGTCCGCGAAACGCATTTTCGAAGAGCAGGACCTGAGCAATATCACGACCTTCACCGCCGACGGCAGCCACGGGCTGCCAGACCAGTCGCCGTTTGACCGTATTCTGGTGACAGCCGCCGCAGAGGACCCTCCAGGCCCGCTTTTGGCGCAATTGCGTGTGGGCGGGATCATGGTTCTGCCGGTCGGTCAGTCAGACACGGTGCAAAGCCTGATCCGCGTGACACGCACCGAAACCGGCCTGGAATATGATGAAATTCGCCCTGTGCGCTTTGTACCCTTGCTAGAAGGGCTCGGACAGGAGTAAACTGCCACAAAATATGGTACGACCCCGGCAACAAGGGGCGACTTGGCAAGAGGAGCGGTAACATGTCCCACAGGCGGACCAAGGCACAGCGTGCAGTCGTGACGGGTATAGCCCTGATAGCGCTCACAGCATGCGAAGAACCTTTCGATTTCGATTTGCGTGATACAGTGAATGGCTTTGATACCAGCCGCGCCGTGCAAAACCTGCCAGGCAGGCCGCGCCCTGACGAACGCGGGGTCATCACCTATCCCACCTATCAGGTTGTCGTTGCGCAGCGGGACGACACGATCAGGGGCATTGCTATTCGCCTTGGTCTCGATGCCAATGAACTGGCCACATATAACGGGATTGAACCCGATGTGGTTCTGCGCCGGGACGAGATTATCGCCCTGCCCAATCCCCTGCCTGATGCGAATGCCACGCCTGTCGCGGGCGGGACCGGTCTGGATATTTCTGCCGTGGCCACCAGCGCGCTGGATCGCGCAGACGCAAGCGGCCGGATCACGGCCACACCACTTGATCCGGTTGCCGCACCTGTCGCGGCAGCCCCTGCGGTACCAGAGCCGATCCGCCATCAGGTCAAACGCGGTGAAACAGTTTATTCGATCTCGCGGCTCTACAAGGTGCCGGTCAAGTCGATCGCGGAATGGAACGGGCTGAACTCTGAATTCACAGTGCGTGAGGGACAGTTCCTGCTTGTGCCCCAGGACGGCGCATCTGCCCCCGCTGCGGCCATTGTTCCGGCGGCAAATGTGACGCAACCGGGCGAGGGCACGGTGACCCCCCTGCCCCCAAGCGCGGCGACACCGCTGCCTAACGAAGTACCATCAGCCCCCTTGCCTGCCGCAGCCGTGCCAGCCGCACCGGACCTTGGAACGCCCACAGCCTCACCTGCATCGTCAAACGCGCGCTTTGTCCGCCCTGCCGAGGGCAGCATCATCGGCGCCTATGCGCCCGGCAAGAACGAAGGTATCGATATCGCAGCACCTGCTGGTGCCACTGTGAAAGCCGCAGACGCGGGCACCGTCGCCGCCGTGACCAGCAATACCAGCGGGATCAACATCGTCGTGATCAAGCACAGTGATGGCCTGCTGACCGTCTACACCAACATCGATAGTGTGAGCGTGTCAAAAGACGATCAGGTTTCGCGCGGTCAATCCATTGCCAAGGTCAAAGCCGCAGACAGGCCCGTGTTGCATTTCGAAGTACGTCGGGGGCTCAAGAGCGTCGACCCGACGGATTATCTACCCTGACTTTGTCTGGGCGTCGGGAGGTTCCAACCCTGCCGATTGTAGCGAGCGATGCAAACTACGATACAATCTGCATCAAAGGACAGCAGATCAAGCAGCGCGCAACCTTACCACAAAGCAAGACGTAAAAGCGTGAGTGTTTTGAAACCTAAGACAATGCCGAGCCCCGCCAAAGTCACTGGCGCGGCCAATAGCGCCCTGCACAGTGATGCTATCGGTCGCCTCCAATAAAGCGCTCGCGCATGGGACAATGTTGTCTGGGGCATCGCAGCAAGTAATTCGAAATTCTATGCAAACCGCTGCACGCTTATTCGATAGGGTCAAAAATCGATGTCGGCTTTTTCTTGGGCACAATCCAACGTCGAAAAGACTCTTTCTCAGCCACCCATACCCCAGTTGACAAAGATGAGCAAATACACCAGCTCAAGTCCAGTTGGACAAAAAACAACGATTACTCACCGCAAAGTTGTGAAAGGGCGCTGACTGCCCTTGTACTAGTGGCCCGATCAGGCAATTCAAACAAAGCGAGCAAGAAACAGTCAAATCACAAGAGGACAGATTTAAATGAAGGTTTTTCCTGGATTGTTGGGGCGCAAGGCAAGCAAGCGGCGCCTGCGGGAGGATTTATCACGCGTAAAGGGTAACTTAGCACGCACAAAGGATGACTTAGCGCGCGTAAGGCTTGATCGCGACCGAGCGCGCGAACATAGGGACCTTTACCACAGTCAGCGCAATGAATTGCGTAAGGATCGCTTTGGTGCACTGACGACGGGCCTTCTCAAAGGACAATCATTCGAATCAGCGTCGGTTGCAGGTGTCCGTCATATGTTGGACGTCGGCCACCTCTCTGAAGCGCAGACTTTTGGTCAGGCTTTGATGTCGAGAGAAGAGACGAAGTCAATCGGCGCGATCATAATGGGCATTTTTCTGGCAAAAACGGGTTTTGAAAAGGCTGCCTTGGGGTATTTTTCCACGCAGGACCAAAGAAAACTCACTGAGCTAGCCTCTATCGAATTCGCGGATTGTCTGCTGGCCAGTGGTCAAGATGATGCAGCGGATACGGTCATTCGTATAGCTGATAATCTCATGGAACAGTCCGACTTCGCTACCGCATTCCAATTGGCGCAATCCTTAATGAAGGTCATGCGTATCTCTGATGCCATGGCTATCGTCGAAAAGCTGCCTTCAACTGAAGCTCTTAGAGATTTCTTCGACGAAAATGACCATGCGCAACTTGATTGGATCCGCACGTCACACGGCGCGCGTGCCACGCCAGTAGGTATTGAGCATTGCGGCGTCCAAATCGGACTAATGGATTATAAATTGTTGGACCGGGACCGCACGTCGTCGAATGCCGGAGACTACGTGCAGACACTGGCCGCCTTTGCCAATGTCGCCCGGCATCAAAATATAACATTTCAATCCGAAGACCCCGCTCTGACCAAAAAACTTACCAGTCTGCAGGCACGCGTCGACGAAAAGAACAGCATCAAAGGGGAAAAGCCTGTCACGGTTTCTGTCGTTCCGGTCGATCGAGATTACGCCTCGGGTCGCCACTATCTCAAGCCGACTTGGATGATCTCAAATGGCTGGTTCATGCATGCAAATGGCCGCGGTGATTTTGATTTCCCTTATCCCGATGACATTCGGCCAATTTTCATTTCCTTTCATATTAACCATAATAACTTTCTCACCGAGAAAGCCGTTGAGTACCTTAAGCGTTTCGAACCAATTGGTTGCCGCGATTGGACGACGGTTTATCGTCTTCAAGAATACGGTGTCGAAGCCTTTTTTTCCGGGTGTCTGACGACTACGGTTGGTCTTGTCTTTGGACCGCACAAGGACAGTAGTTTCAAGCCCACCGCCAATGTCGAAGCGACGCTGACGCCAGACGAAAAGAAGGCAGAAATTGAAAGTTTCGAACAACTTTATGATGGCGTGCGCGATTTCTCGATGGCCAGGGGACTCGATGTGGCGGATGAAATGCTTGAGGGCTACCGGAAGTTCGGAAAGATCATCACCTCCAGGCTGCACTGCTATTTACCCTGCCGCTCTATCGGATTGAAAGTTGATTTTCGACCGCGCTTCGGTGCCGATATCCGTTTTGATGGCCTTGATAACTTGGATGAAAATGCGTTCGCCGATATCCGCAAGCCAATTGAAGACAAGCTTCAAGCTGTGCTCACGCCCCTGTTTTCAGGTCAACCCGAGGACAAAATACGCAGTATTTGGCGCGATGTGTGCGCCGAAGATGTCTCTCTCGCCAAACAACGCATCGAGAATGCGCCAGTCCTTCCCAAGCGTGACACCTATGTGAAACAGGCAGCAACCGATATTCTTGGCACCTTGCGTACCTTCGGCCCGCAACCACGCGAAAATAATTTGAACATCGCGTTGGCAGTAGATTCGCGACTCGCGGATCAATTGCTTGCAACAGTTGCCAGCGTCTGTGCAAATACAAAATCCTCACTGAGTATCAACGTGATGACCCGCGATTTGCCAGCCTCGTTTGCGGAACAAATGGCAGCCCGATGGCCTGAGGTGCATTTCCGCGTTTTTGACATGTCAAATATTGACTATTCTGGCATTCACCTGCTTTCGCATACGACTGTTGCCACGATGGACAGGCTATTCCTGCCGGAAATTCTGCGCGATGTTGATCGTCTGGCCTATCTTGATGTGGACACGATCGTTCTGAAGGACATCAAAGACCTCTTGGAACTGGATATGGGGCAAGCCGCAATTGCCGGGCGGCCGACAAACTCGAAAATGTGGCGCACAGGTACGAGCCTTTTGGATTTGAAAGCCACAAAACAGGATGCCCCAACTGCAAGGAAAATGCGATTGTGGGCCTACGCATCCGGACCTGTCGCTTTCGAAGCCTTCAATGCAGGTGTTTTGGTGATGGAAATGGAACGCCTGCGTCAGGATTCATTCACGGAGAAGTGCCTTGCCACTGTTGAAGCCTTCGGTTTTCACGATCAGGACGCAATCAATTTCTATTGTCGGGGACAGTATATCCCGCTTGATTTATGCTGGAATTTCGTCCCATCGCAGGATTATTACCAAGACCCGTCGCTCATTCACTGGGCCGGACCAAACAAGCCTTGGGGGGAGTTCGAAGTGCTGCATAAATCAGAATATAAAAAGGCAGTTGCTTTGGCGGCAGATCCAAATTTGGACGGCTTCGATATGTAGGAGTTGGCCTCTACGCGTCCTGCTGCAGGGCGTTTTTGCACGAAATTGGTCGGGCATCCATTTCCTGAGTTATCCTTGACCTCTGTCATGCATCAGAATTGGGGCCCTCCGGCCAATGATGCCAGAGCCCGACGGCACGTTACACAGGGCGTGGGCCGCGTGCGCGACTGCCGCTCTGCGCTCCAGGCAGCGATCATGTCCGCAATCAAAGCCGCAGCAACTGAGCCTGCGCCGTCATACCTGTCCACAGGTGACTGAGAAGCAGAAGAAAATCGGCCGACTCCGCGTGGGGCATTTTATTCCCCGGAACGGATTCAGCAGATGCTTCAACGCAAGAATGGGTGGGTCGGATCATATGAAAAGGGATGGGTTAAAACCCATCTTACGATGTAGCAATGCCGTGCCGACCGGCGAGGTCCGTAAAGAATTGCCACGCCACACGCCCTGACCGGCTGCCGCGTGTCGCTTGCCATTCGATGGCTTCGGCCCGCAGGGTATCGTCCGTTATGACGACCCCGTAGGCATCGCAATAGCCCCTGATCATCGCCAGATATTCATCCTGATCGCAGGGATGAAAACCCAGCCACAGCCCAAACCGGTCCGACAGCGAAACTTTTTCCTCGACCGCTTCGGATGGCGAAATCGCGGAAGACCGTTCGTTTTCGATCATATCACGGGGCATCAGATGCCGCCGGTTTGATGTGGCATAAAGCACAACATTGTCCGGCCGCCCCTCAATCCCGCCGTCCAGCACCGCCTTGAGCGACTTGTAATGCGCATCATCATGGCCGAATGACAGATCGTCACAAAACATGATGAACCGCTCTGGTACCCCACGCAGAAGGTTCAGGCAGCGCCCGATGCTGGGCAGGTCCTCACGCTGAACTTCGACGACTTTCAAATGTGGGTAGTCGGCCTGCAATGTTCCATGCACTGCCTTGACTAGGCTGGATTTGCCCATGCCGCGCGCGCCCCATAGAAGTGCGTTGTTCGCAGGCAGCCCCTTGGCGAATTGCAGCGTGTTGGCCATCAGCGTGTCGCGCGCCCGGTCCACCCCGATCAACAGGCCTAGATCGACCCGGTTGACCGATGGTACCGGCACCAGCCGGTCCGGGTCGGGGTGCCAGACAAAGGCCGCGGCCGCCGCAAAATCCGGCGCCGTGACCGGCGGCGGGCTCATCCGTTCAAGCGCATCGGCGATCCGGCTCAGGGTCTTTTCGCTCACGTGGGCGTATCCTTTGGCCCATCGGCAGCATCATCAATATCATCATCGGGCATGTCGAACAGGCTCTCGCCTTCGCCGATCACACCTTCCTTACGCGCGGCGCGGTCTTTCTTGCGCTCGACCCCGGCCACAAGATGGATCGATATTTCGTAGAGCCCGTAGACCACAATGAACAGGATCAGCTGCGTCGTCACGTCAGGCGGTGTCACCAGAGCGGCCACGATCAGGATGCCCACAACGGCATATTTCCGTGTGGACCGGAGGCCGCGCGAACTGGCCAGACCGGCCGTACCCATCAGGGTCAACAAGACAGGCAGCTGGAAACAGACCCCGAAGGCCACAATCATTTTCAGCGTAATATCAAGGGTTTCGTTCACTTTGCCGTTAAAGACGATATCAACGCCATTATCGGTCTGCGGCAACACCAGCTCCGTGGTGGCACCCGGCAAAAGCTCTGCCCCCGCAGGCGGCGGCACAGCGTTCACCATGATGGCCGAGACGAAAGACGGCAGGTCTGCAAACCCCAGAAAGAACGCCATCGCAAGCGGCACAACGATATAATGTGCAAACGCCGCCCCCAGAACGAACAGCATAGGCGATGCGATCATGAACGGCAGGAACGCCTGTTTTTCGTTGCGATAAAGCCCCGGTGCGACAAAGCGCCAAAGCTGGAAGCCGATCACGGGAAAGCTGAGCATCAGCCCGCCCACCACCGAAATGCGGATCAGGGTAAAGAAATATTCCTGCGGTGCAGTATATTGCATCACAGGGTTTGGATTGCCCAGATCGCGCATTGTGCGTTCAATCGGGCCCAGCAGGAAATCCAGCAACATGCTGCCGAACGCAAAGCAGAAGATCATCGCGACCAGAAACGCGGAGACCGAATAAATAAGCCGTGTGCGCAGCTCTGCCAGATGTTCAATCAGTGGTGCTGCACTGCTTTCCATGTCATCTGTGGCACTCATACGTCGTCCTTTGCCGCCTTTGGCGCAGCTTCCGCGGCAGCTTTGTCAGCGGCTTCGCGCGCCATCCGGTCTTCGGCGGCCTTGCCCATCGCGTCGCTCATCTTTTCTTTCATGGCTTGCCGTTCTTCGGAAAGCGCCTGCGTCGCGGGGCCCTTGGTTGCGGCGCCCTTGCTCATGCCTGTCGCTTCTTTCAGCTTGTCGGTGCCAAACTTGGTCGGGTTTGATGCGGCCTTGAGTGTTTTCGATATATCGTTCACGCCGCTTTCATCCGCAGCGGCATTCATCGCACGGGAAAATTCGCGGGCCATGCCGCGCGCTTTGCCCGTGAATTCACCCATCGTCCTAAACAGGCCCGGCAGGTCTTTGGGACCGATGACAATCAATGCCACGATCCCGACCACCAACATTTCGCTCCAGCCAAGGCCAAACATTCACGTCGTCCTTGAACAGGGGTTAGGCTTTATCTTTTTCGTTCTCAGGCGTCACATCGCGGGCTTCGGCCATGCTGTCCTCGATTTCGGCCTTGCCGTCATCAACACCCTTTTTGAACGCGGTGATCCCCTTGCCCACTTCGCCCATCAGGCTGGAAATCTTGCCGCGACCGAACAGGACAAGCACAACAACGGCGATCAGCAGCAGACCGGGAAGGCCAATGTTATTGAGCATCTTTAACTCCTCTGGCAGGGCATCCCTGCATCATGTTGTCTTACATCTGTCAGACAAATAGGCCCGAATGCCCAGCAAGGAAAGCGGCAAAATGCCGATTAACCGCCTTTTTTGCAAGGGATTTGCGCTTATTGTGACAAAAAACTGTCAGTTGTCAGAAAAATGGCAAATACTGCGCGCACAACGAAGGAGAATCACATGCGCCGTGCTGACAGGTTGATGGAACTGATCCAGATTTTGCGCGATGGCACATTGCATAAGGCCGCTGACCTTGCCGCCGCGACAGATGTATCGCTGCGCACGATCTACCGCGATATGGACACGCTTGCCGCCTCGGGCGTCCCGATCGAGGGCGAGCGCGGGATCGGCTACCGCGTGACAGCTGCCATTACCCTGCCCCCCCTGAACCTGACCATGACAGAGGTCGAGGCACTGCATCTTGGCCTGTCTGCGGTGGGGCAAAGTGGCGACCGGGAATTATCTGCCGCCGCCGCCGCCCTGTCCGCCAAGTTGGACGCCGTCATGCCAGAGGATCGGACCCGCGCCCCAAGGGGCTATGGCTTTGCGATCTATCCCTTTGCCGATGCGGCCCGCAGCTTTCAGCATTTGCCAACGATCCGGCAGGCCATTCGGACCCGCCAAAAGCTGGAAATCACCAAAGCCAATTTGACAAGAACTGTCCGCCCCTTGCAGTTGGACTATTGGGGGCGACTTTGGACCTGCGTCGTCTGGTGTGAAAAATCCAAGGATTTTGAAGAATTGCGGGTCGATGAAGTCACCGGTCTGCGTATCCTTCCCAGTCTGTTTGTTGATGAACCGGGCAAGGCCCTGTCCGACTTCAACCGGCGTCAAGACCTACGACGCGTGGGCAACTAGTGTCACCAGCCCGCAGCCTTGCGCAGCATGTTCAGGGCTACAAGGATCAGGAACAGCCCAAAAATACGTTTCAAAACAAAGGGATTGGTCTTGTGGGCAAGCGCCGCGCCCAAAGGAGCGGTAATCAGGGTCATCGCGACGACAAGCCCCGCCGCGACCAGATTGACCGCGCCAAAAGTCCACGGTGGGGCATTGTCCACAGAGACAGTCAGAAACCCTGCCACCGAAGGGACCGCAATGAGAACCCCCAAACCGGCAGCGGTGGCCACGGCCCTGTGAATTGGCACGCCGTGCAAGGTCATGATCGACACGCCGAACGCGCCGCCCCCAATCCCCATCAAAACCGATAAAAGCCCGATGAGAGGCGAAATAACCGCCCGCCGGACACCCACCGGCATTCTGTCGCCTAAACGCCAGCTGCTTTGGCCGAGGGCCAAATAGCATCCCACAAAAACCGCCATGACGCCAAAAGTGAACTGCAAGGTTGCAGACCGCAAGGATGCGGCGACAAAAACACCGGCAAGGGCCCCAAAAGCAATGCCAATGGCCCAGCCCCGCAATATTTGCCAATCGACAGCACCTTTGCGGTTGTGCGCAAGGACAGACCGCAGCGATGTGATAATGATTGTCGCCAGTGACGTGCCCAGACAGAGTTGCATCAGTTGCGGGCTGTCATATCCCAACATACCAAAGACGTAGAAAAACGCAGGTACAAGAATAATCCCGCCGCCGACACCCAGCAACCCGGCCAGCAGACCGGCAAACGCACCCACGGCAAGCAACAGCGACCCCATGGTCAGCAAAAGTGACATGTTTTCCATGTAGGTAAGCCTTAGGCAGCAATCGACGTTATCTGCTGCAATGCCTGTTCTACCACCTCTGGTCCAGCCCCTTCCTTATGCGCGTTTTCCGACAGGTAACGGCGCCAGCCACGCGCGCCCGGACGGCCTTGAAACAGGCCCAGCATATGCCGGGTGATCTGGTTCAACTTGCCACCACGCTGAATGTGTTGGGCGATATAGGGCAGCATCAGGGCAACGACGTCCTCAACCGTGCGGTCAAGCGGGTCGTCAAAGATGCGCCCGTCAGCCTGTAGCAAAATCGCGGCGGGCGTATGATAGGCCGCGCGTCCGATCATGACACCGTCCATCCCTTTGGCCAAAAATTCTGTCGCGGCGTCCAGCGTGGCAATGCCGCCATTGACCGACAGATGCAGATGCGGAAACAGCCCCTTCATGGCGAGCACAAGGTCATAGTCCAGCGGCGGAATATCGCGATTTTCCTTTGGCGACAGGCCCTGCAGCCATGCCTTGCGCGCATGGATAGAAAAGCGATCAACCCCCGCGGCACTGACACGGGCCAGAAAATCCGGCAGCACTTCGTGTGGGTTCTGATCATCAACGCCAATACGGCATTTAATGGTGACTGGCACATCAACTGCCGCAATCATCGCGTCACAACAGCGCGCCACCAATGCCGGGTCTTCCATCAGGATGGCACCAAAGCTGCCTGACTGGACACGGTCGGAAGGACAGCCACAATTCAGGTTGATTTCTGCGTAGCCGTAGTCCGCCGCAATTGTTGCCGCCTGCGCAAGCTGCACCGGATCAGAGCCCCCCAGTTGCAGCGCCACAGGCTGCTCGGATGGATCAAAGCCTAGCAAACGTTCACAATCTCCATGAAGCACCGCCGGCGCCGTCACCATTTCGGTATAGAGCAGGCTATGCCGGCTCATCAGACGATGCAGATAGCGGCAATGACGATCCGTCCAATCCATCATCGGGGCAATGGAAAGTCTAGCGTGTTGATTTATTTTCATTTTTTTCTATTACATTCGAACTGTTGCGGGACAAAGTTGCCTGCCAGGAATACGCGCCCTATATCCCCCGATTTGCCCCTTTTCGAAGACTCAGCGCAGACGATATGGCCATTATAGGCAAGCTTCCCTCCGATGAATACCGGGTCCAGATCAGACGCAAGGGCCGGCACGCCAGCGCGACCTTTCACCTCTCAAGCGACGCCCACAAATGGGCCCGTCAGGCAGAAGCACGTGTAGATCAGGGGCTGTCTCCTAAAAGTACGTCCGCCTGCCGCCTTGCGCCGATGTCCTCCAAACCACTGCCGGGTAATCGTGCTTGGCGCTCTCGTGAAAAAAATCAGAGCCGATGCATACAGAAAAATGTCAAGTTAAATCAATTTTCTAGACGCGAACCAAAGCAAATGCGGAACAGGTTGCAAGCATCCTGCACACATTCGCTCAGAAAACACCCGTAATCTGGTTGAAACTTGTCGAAGATCAATAAAAACAAGGGGTTGCCTCTTTTATGGTGTTCACAGAAAAAGATGCTTGTTTAGCCGCAACTTAGACCATAGAAACGCCAACGGAGACGTGGCCGAGTGGTCGAAGGCGCTCCCCTGCTAAGGGAGTAGGCCCGGAAGGGTCTCGAGGGTTCGAATCCCTTCGTCTCCGCCACCCACCCCTGTCTACGTACCCACCTGCGATTTGCGCCTGATTTCTCCCGTAATTCCGGGGGTTTGAGAATGGCGCTTTCCTGTAGAGACGATTCCCAAACCCTTGATTGCCGACTTTTCCACCTGTTGTCTCTGACCCCAGCATCAGGCGCTTCGGTTTTGTCGTCTGAGTAGTTTTTACAGGGAATTAACAGGGAAATAGGACGTTTTTTTCTCAGTTTAGTGCGGCACGCAGTTGCTGCAACATCGCGCACAGCGCAGTGCTTTGGATGCAGTTGCGATTGTCAAATTCTGGTCATGAAGTCGGTGGACGGCTGTCCCGGGCCAAAGCGGCTAGCGGGCGTCAAATCCAAAAGTGGCAAGCTGCTGATCCCAATCGAGAGGTATTGGCTTGCGGATTATCTTTTCAAGTGTGAACTCGAGTGGCTGCTGCCCCGCAAGAATTGCCCTTTGGATTTTCGGCGCAAGAAAGGCGAGCTGCGAGCGGGTCCTGATATAGCTATCCGAACATTTCTCCTTGGCGCTGATTTGGCGCAGGGGTGTCTGACGTCAGCGCCTATGGGTCCAAATAGCTGTATTTGCTAAGGGAGGGTTTGTTGCTCATCGTAGCCACTGAGGAGTGGACGATGAGAAAG
>NZ_QBUD01000009.1 GCF_003058085.1 Yoonia sediminilitoris
ACCGCCAGCACGCCGCATAATCAAACCAAACAGATGAGCCAAACTCTCTCTTAGGTTCGGACGCTCTTGGTCCCAAAAACCCTGACGACGGACAGCCGAACAACCGTTTTCTCGCTATAGCGGCCTGCATAGGTTTGCCATCTGTGGATGATCCGGTCATTCTCGGTATGGAAAAATTGAGCATCATTACCCTGTCTAGTCCAAATATCCCCGCGCTCTAAGGTCATCTCTTCGTTCAAGGATCCCGCCATTAACTTGAACACCTTCAAATTTCCCATCCCTGATCGAGAGAAAGATGACGTTTCCGATATGTTCGGCAATATTGAGCTTTCGCTCATTTTTTGCTTCATAACGCTTGCCGGTTTCTGAAAACTCGTAGGCCGCGTCATTTCTTTGAATCGATGTTGCGGCCACCCATTCTATGAAGTTTCGATTCGTCGCGTCAGAGGCCCACTTCGGGCCCTTTTCCTTCATCAACAGTTCGATCCGCCCGTTTACGACATCGTGCTTAACATTCTTGATAGCTCGGTGCCGTAATTCGTTGGTCTCTTCGCTCAGAGCGATCCTAAAGAGCTCAATAAACTGCAAATCGAATTCGTTGATACCAACTTCAGCCATCAGCTCCCTCCGAAGATCGGCCGTTTGTGATAAATCCAGACCACTGCTCCAACAGGGACCTTCGCTTTTCAAGTAAATCAGACCGCGCATAAGCCCGCTCAACTTCTGAACCAACGCGGTGGGAAAGGCTCATCTCTGCGACTTCACGCGGCGCATTTGCAACTTCAGATGCCCAGTCCCTAAATGTCGATCTAAAGCCATGCACCGTGATGCCCTCAACTTTCATCCGACGCAGCAACATCAGCATCGACATGTTGGACAGTGGTTTATGCCGTGTCTGCCCCTCAAACACCAATTCGGATCTTAGATCACGCAGCGGATCAATGATTGCGAGCATTTCATCAGTCAAAGGCACACGGTGCGGCTCACCAGTTTTCATCCGTTCTTCGGGGCAGGTCCACAAGCGCGCATCGAAGTCGATCTCCGGCCAACGCATTCCGAGAACCTCATTCGTCCGAGAACCGGTGAGGCAAGTGAAGCGCAACGCATGTGCGGACATGGCATTTCGCGATTTCAGGTCAGCATAGAAGGCGGGCACATCTTGCCAGCGCATCGCTTTATGATGTTTCGGTTTAGCCTTCACCTTCGGCAGAACTTGCGCGTCTTTAATTGCCGTCACCGGGTTCTCCCCCGAGCGCATTCCTTTCGATTTTGCGACGTCCAAGACAATCTTTATCCGCTGGGACAAGCGCCTTGCGGTTTCGTGCTTTTCGGTCCAGATCGGCGAGAGGCACATCAAAACCTCAGGCTGATCAATGCTATCAATTGGCATCCGTCCAATCTTCGGGAAGGCATAGTCGCGCAACGTATTGATCCATTGCTGCCCATGCTTCTGGTTTTTCCATGTTGGCATGCGATCAATGTGGACTTGCTGCGCGACTTCTTCGAACGTGGGCACCTCTCTGTGCGCGTTAAAACGGGGATTGAGGCCTTGCTTCGCCATCCGGCGATATTCCAGCGCCCTATCTCGCGCCTGATTGATGGTGACGATATCAGCACCGCCAAGGCCAAAGTCTGTGCGCAGCGGTGCGCCTTTCCTGTTCTTCTGCCCTTTGACGGTGACTCGGACTATCCAACGACGCGCGCGAGATGGATCAACTACGAGATAAAGACCATTGCCATCACCATGACGGCCCGGCCCAAGATTTTCGACTAGCTTCTTAGTCAGTTTACCAGACATCACCATTTTAATACCACTATTCGTACCACCCAAGGTAAGAATACCAGCACAATCGAAAGAAATCCATCATAAAGCCGAATAGCTATCATTGCCCTGAAAACATGGCAAAATATTTAGTCAATAGCATTGTGCGAAAATGAAAGAAATGGGGTGGTGGCGGAGAGACAGGGATTCGAACCCTGGGTAGGCTTGCACCCACAACGGTTTTCGAGACCGCCCCGTTCGACCACTCCGGCACCTCTCCGCGATAAAAACGGTTCCTAATCCGCCGATCCGTCCGGCGCAAGCCGGATTTGTAGTCTTGGGACATATGGGCGTGCCCTTGGATTCGGGGCAACGGGTGTTTATCCTGTTTAAGGTCGTCGAAACTAGGGAATGTCTCTCATGCGCCTGTTCTATGCCACCATTGCGGCAGCTGTATTTTTTGTGGCTAGCTTGCCGGCCTTTGCGCAACGGGACCAAGACAAACTGGATGCCTTGTTCGATGCTATGGGGCTGGCGGAAATGATCGAAATCCTGCGTGCCGAAGGGCTGGTACATGGCAGCGAGGTCGCGCAACAGATGTTGCCGGGGGGGCGCGAGGCGCGGTGGGACGCGCTGGTGTCTGATATCTATGATCCACAGGTAATGTATGAAGAGGTCCGCGCCGCCTTTGACGAGGAACTAGCAGGCGATGATGTCGATGCGATGCTGGGTTTTTTCCAGTCGGAAACAGGGCGCACGATTGTCAGCCTTGAGACCAGCGCGCGACGCGCGTTTCTGGATCAGGCCGTCGAGGAGGCAAGCAAGGAGCAGGCAGCCCTGGCAGCAGCCGACAAAACCGACCGTTTCCAGCAGGTCACCCGATTTATTGAAACCGGTGACCTGATCGAAGCCAACATCGTTGGTGCCATGAACTCGAACTACGCCTTCTTGTCCGGGTTGATTGACGGGGGCGCGATGCCTGAAGGCTTGACCGCCGAGACAGCGCTGCAACAGGTCTGGCAGCAGGAGGCCGAGATCAGGGCAACGACCCGGGAATGGTTATACGCCTACCTGATGCTGGCCTTCCAGCCGCTGTCGGAGGAAGAGTTGGAGGCATACATTACCTTCACGGCATCACCTGCGGGACAGGACCTGAACAATGCCTTGTTTGTTGCCTTTGACGGGATGTTCGATGATGTCTCGCGGGCGTTGGGGCTGGGGGCGTCGCGGTTTGTCATCAGTCGCGAGCTTTAGGGCCGTAAAATCGGCTTTTGTCTGCGTCGCGCACCCAATTCCGGGTTGACTTACAAGGGCTTTGGTTTGATAAGCCGCCCATCTCGACAAGGGTATGTCGGGGTGTCATGTGAAATATCGCCCAAGGGCGCGCAGTCCACAGGTACATAACGCCGGAACGCTCCGGGGCCTCAGAGACGCGGAAGATGAAGGAATAACAGATGTTTGCGGTTCTCAAAACCGGCGGCAAGCAGTATAAAGTCACATCGGGTGACGTGCTTCGTGTCGAAAAGCTGGCAGCAAAGGCTGGCGACAAAATTCAATTCAACGAGATTCTGATGGTCGGCTCGACTGTTGGCGCACCTTTGGTGGCTGACGCGGGCGTTCAGGCCGAAGTCATCGACCAGATCAAAGGCGAAAAGACAGTCAATTTCGTCAAGCGCCGCCGTAAGCACGGCTCGCAGCGCAAAAAGGGCCACCGTCAGCAACTGACGCTGGTGCGGATTGCCGACATCCTTGAAAAGGGTGCTGACAAGTCCGGCGTGATGGCTGCCGTTTCCGGCTCAGGCGTGGCAATGGAAGCGACACCAAAAGCCGCCCCCAAGGCGAAGGCGGCTCCAAAGGCTGCTGCTGAGAAAGCAGAAAAGCCCAAGGCCGCGCCAAAGGCTGCCGCTGGCGCGGACGACCTGAAAAAACTGTCAGGCGTAGGCCCCGCACTTGAAAAGAAGCTGCTTGAAGCTGGCGTGACAACATTCGCGCAGATCGCAGCATGGACAGAAGCAGACGTGGCTGCGATGGACGAAAAACTGTCGTTCAAAGGCCGCATCGAACGTGAAGGCTGGATCGCACAAGCGGCCGAGCTGGCAAAAGGCTAAGGAGAGACACCAATGGCACATAAAAAAGCAGGCGGTTCATCCCGTAACGGTCGCGACTCAGCAGGTCGCCGCCTCGGCGTTAAAAAGTTCGGCGGCGAAACAGTCGTTCCTGGCAACATCATCATGCGTCAGCGTGGCACAAAAATGTGGCCCGGTATGGGCGTTGGCATGGGCAAGGATCATACGATTTTTGCGACCATTGATGGCAACGTCAAATTCCACAAAGGCCTAAAGGGCCGTACCTTTATTTCGGTTCTCCCCGTGGCGGAGGCCGCTGAATAAGCCGAAATTCTCAGAACATGTTAATGGGGGGATCGGTTAAACCGGTCCCCTTTTTCTTTTGGGGCAAGGTCTGGAATGCGAGACCGGGTGAGTGAGGCCCCGACGTTCATATTTCTGCCACCAAGTTATTTTAGGGGGTGGCAGGAACGAATTGTTTTCGAGGAGGGAAAGCAGTGAAACATGAAGATATCACCGTGCAGGATACGATCACGGCGGACCGTTTCATCCTGCGCCCATGCCGCAAATCAGATGCGGGATTGATCGCGATGTATGCCGCCGACGATCGCGTCGCACGCGGCACACGCGCGATGCCGCATCCGCTGCCCCCCGGTTCGGTCGAGGCGATGATTGATCGGGCGTCGCAAAATAAACGCGCCGAAGATGTCTGGGTGATCGATGGCTCTGCCAAAGGCCACGCCGAAGCATTGGGCCTCATCAGCCTTGAACGGATGGACCGCGCCCAATCCGAGATTTTTTATTGGATCGCGCCTGCGTTCTGGAACACCGGTTTTGCAACCGAAGCCGTGCGCACGCTGATTGCAGCCAATCCGCACCAGTCAGACCGCATCTTTGCGGAAGTGTTTCAGGACAACCCCGGCTCTGCGCGTGTATTGACCAACTGCGGTTTTGATTATCTGGGCGACGCAGAAGCCTTTTCCGTGGCGCGGGGCGCGACTGTACCAACATGGACATATACGCTTAAAATCGGGGAATGACCCTACTTACCTTGCGTACACAGCGGCTGGTCCTGCGCGCACCAGTGCCGCAGGATGCAGCGGTGATTGCATCGGCCCTGAACAACCTGAATATTAGCCGGTGGCTGGCCGTCGTGCCCTATCCATACACGCAGGAGGATGCCGACTGGTTCATCGCCGAGGTTTCGGCAGGGCGGCTGCGTGCCCGCCTGATCTGGCAGGGCGATCAGTTCATTGGCGCAATCGGGATAGACGACAGTCTGGGCTACTGGCTGGCAGAGCATGCATGGGGCAGGGGCTACGCGACCGAAGCGGCAAAGGCGGTACTGACCGATTTTTTCGCGGACCCTGAACAGATTGCGATTACAGCCAGTCACATGACCGCGAACACGCCATCGGCGCACTTGCTTCATCGGCTTGGATTTATAGGTGTGGGTCAGATACCAATCACATGCGCCGCAACCGGACGGACCGAACAGGGCCGCAGGATGCGGCTCACCCGTGAGCGCTGGGAAAGTCTGAACGCATGACAAAGCTGCAACACCGGTTCTTGCAACCTCAAAACACTGATGCGCTGCACGATATCGTCAGCGATTGGGATGTTGTGCGGCAATTGGAGGCGTGGCCATGGCCGCCGGACCGCAGCTTTACCCAAAGCAGATGCCGCCCGTATGATGGCGATGGGTTCGTCTGGGGTATCTTTGAGGATGACGTGCTTCTGGGAATAATGGGCGTGACCAAAGGTGACATTGGTTATTGCTTCCGTCAAAGCGCATGGGGCAGGGGGATTGCCACCCATTTTGGGCGCTTGGCCATCAATTTTGCCTTTCAGGACCCGGCCCTGACAAAGATCACCGCAAGTTGCTGGCATGACAACGAGGGGTCAGACCGGGTGTTGCACAAACTCAGCTTTTGCCAGCTTGGCGAGCAGGTCCAACATGCGTTTGCGCGGGATGAACCGACGCTGTGTTACAAATATCTGCTGACCCGCACACACTGGGACGGGTTGAGAAGCCGCGGCGAATGGACTATCGCGGCAGCACAATAGTCTGGAAAGCCCAAAGTCATGAAATTCCTCGATCTTGCCAAGGTCTATATCCGGTCCGGTGCCGGTGGCGCGGGCTGTATTTCCTTTCGCCGTGAAAAATTTATCGAATATGGCGGCCCTGACGGTGGCGACGGCGGCAATGGCGGCAGTGTCATTGTCGAAGCGGTCGAAGGGCTGAATACGCTGATCGACTTTCGCTATCAGCAGCATTTCTTTGCAGGCAACGGCCAGCACGGTATGGGCAGCCAGCGCACCGGCAAGGATGGTGACGACAAGATCCTGCGTGTGCCAGTGGGCACCGAAATCCTTGATGAGGACGAAGAAACGCTGATTGCCGATCTGACCGAAGTGGGCCAGCGCGTCGTGATTGCCAAGGGGGGCAATGGCGGCTGGGGCAACCTGCATTTCAAGTCAGCGACCAATCAGGCCCCGCGCCGGGCCAATCCGGGTCAGGAAGCTGTCGAGCGGACGATCTGGTTGCGGCTGAAGCTGATTGCCGATGTGGGCCTGTTGGGGATGCCAAACGCCGGAAAATCCACTTTTCTGGCTGCCACATCCAACGCCCGCCCCAAAGTCGCGGACTATCCTTTCACGACATTGGTGCCCAACCTTGGGGTTGTCGGGATCGATGATGTCGAATTCGTCGTGGCCGATATTCCGGGCCTGATCGCTGGCGCATCCGAAGGTCGCGGCCTGGGCGATTTGTTCCTTGGCCATGTGGAACGCTGCGCTGTGTTGCTGCATCTGATTGACGGGACATCCGGCGACCCTGCGGGCGACTACCAGACAATCATTGACGAGCTGGAGGCATATGGCGGCGCGCTTGCCGACAAGCCCCGCATCACCGTTCTGAACAAGATCGACGCGCTGGACGAAGAAGAGCGCGCCTTTCTGCGCGACGAGGTGGCCGAAGTGTGCCCCGGCCCGATCTTGCTGATGTCGGGCGTCAGTCGCGAAGGAATCCCCGAGGTGCTGCGCGCCCTGCGTGACGAGATTGACGAAAACCGGCTGCGCCACCGCAAGGAGGCCGCAGAAGATCAGGAAGACGCGCCATGGCAGCCCTGACCGATGCCAAGCGGCTTGTTGTCAAAATCGGATCGGCCCTGCTTGTTGATACGGCGACCGGTGCGCTAAAGGAAGACTGGTTGCACGCGCTGGCCGCAGATGTCGCGAAAATTCGTGCACGGGGCACCGATGTCATACTGGTGTCGTCAGGGTCGATTGCGCTGGGGCGGGGTGTGCTGGGCCTGCCGCCCGCTTCGTTGACACTTGAACAGTCGCAGGCGGCGGCCGCCGTGGGGCAGATCAGGCTGGCCCGCGCCTACGAGGTCGCACTGGCCCCTCATGGCATTATCGCGGGCCAGGTGCTTGTCACGCTTGAGGATTCTGAAAACCGCCGACGCTATCTCAACAGTCGGGCCACGATGGAAACCATGTTGGGTCTTGGTGTCACCCCGATTGTCAATGAAAATGACACCATCGCGACCGATGAAATCCGCTATGGGGATAATGACCGTCTGGCCGCACAGGTGGCGGTGACAGTGGGTGCGGATCAACTCGTGCTTTTGTCCGACGTGGACGGGATCTATACCGCAAACCCCAAGATCAATAGCGATGCCCAACATATTGCAAATGTGCAGAAAATCACTGCAGAGATAGAGGCAATGGCCGGCGATGCAGGCTCTGGCCTGTCAAAGGGAGGGATGATTACCAAGGTGATGGCAGGACGCATCGCGACCGAAGCAGGCTGTCATATGGCGATTGCGCTTGGGACAGGACTGCACCCGCTTCGCGCCTTGGAAGAGGGCGCACCATCCACATGGTTTGCCGCTCAAACCGACCCGCAAGCCGCTCGCAAGACATGGATTTCAGCCATGAAACCACGCGGTACCCTGACGATTGACAAAGGCGCCAAAGACGCGCTGGGGCGCGGCAAAAGCCTGCTGCCTGCCGGTGTGGTCGCGGTGCATGGCAGCTTTGGCCGGGGTGATCTGGTCAAGATCGAAGATACGGACGGGCAAGGGCTGGGGCAGGGCTTGTGCCGCTATACCAGCGCCGAGTCCCGGCTGATAATGGGGCGACGCAGTGCTGACATTGCTGCACTGTTGGGCTATGATGGTCGGGCTGCATTAATCCACCGCGATGACATGGTGCTTTAGGGGACATCACATGAACGATCACGACGCAATCGGGCCAATGATGGCGCAAATCGGTGCGGATGCACGGCTTGCCGCAACGCAACTGGCCACGGCTCCGGCAGCCGCGAAGGAAGCAGCATTGAACGCGGCGGCAGATGCGATCTGGGACCAGCGCGCGGCGATCATCGCGGCCAACAAGAAAGACCTTGCTTACGGTGCCGACAAAGGCATTTCGCCTGCGATGATGGACCGCCTGATGCTGGATGAGGCCCGGATCAAGGCAATGGCGGACGGACTGCGCGCAGTGGCGGCGCAAAAAGACCCGATTGGCGAAGTGACCGAAGAATGGACGCAGCCCAGCGGCCTGCATATTCGCCGCGTGCGCACACCCATTGGCGTGATCGGCGTGATCTATGAAAGCCGCCCTAATGTGACAGCGGATGCAGGTGCGCTGTGTCTGAAATCCGGCAATGCGGTGATTTTGCGGGGCGGGTCGGAAAGTTTCCATTCTTCCCAGGCGATCCACGCCTGCCTTGTGGCTGGTCTAAAGGCGGCAGGATTGCCAGAGGCGGCTGTGCAGCTTGTGCCAACCCGTGACAGGGCAGCCGTGACGGCGATGCTACAGGCCACCGACCATATCGACGTGATTGTGCCCCGTGGTGGCAAAGGGCTTGTCGGGTTGGTCCAGCGCGAGGCACGGGTACCTGTCTTTGCCCATCTTGAAGGGATTTGCCACATCTACGTGGATGGGGCCGCAGACATGGAAAAAGCCAAGGCCGTGCTTATCAACGCAAAAACCCGTCGCACGGGTATCTGCGGTGCGGCAGAGGCGGTGCTGGTGGATCAGGCCTTTTTCGACAAATATGGCGACGTGCTGACCCGCGCACTGGTCGATGCCGGGGTTGAGGTGCGCGCCGAAGGTGTCTTGGCTGAAGCGCCGGGCACGGTCGCGGCCAACCCCGAGGATTTCGGGAAAGAGTTTCTTGATATGATTATTGCGGCAAAAATTGTTGACGGGGTGGATGGGGCAATCGCCCATATTCGCCAATATGGGTCAAACCACACCGACGCGATCCTGACCGAAGATCAGGCCATCGCCGATACGTTCTTTCGTGAACTCGACAGCGCGATCCTGATGCACAATGCCTCTACCCAGTTTGCCGACGGTGGCGAATTCGGCATGGGCGCCGAAATCGGAATCGCCACCGGAAAGCTGCATGCGCGCGGGCCTGTTGGCGCGGTGCAATTGACCAGCTTCAAATATCTTGTGACCGGTGACGGAACTATTCGCGCCTAAAACCGCATGATCAACTGCTCTTCGCTCAGGTGCGGGTGCAGCACGCGCCCGGCCTCTGCCAGACAAGAAGGCAGCAGTGCAAACTGCACTTGTGCGGCGGTATGCACATATCCGGAGTCCGGCGATTGCAGGCTTGCCCACAGATCGTCATCGATCATGATGCGGCGCCCGGCAGCGGTCAGGGCCCAGGCGTTGCCGTTCATTTCAATGCGCACCTCTCCGCCCAGCGGCATCGCCGATTCCAGGCTGAGCAAAAGCAGAAAGGCACAGCGCACGTCCCGACGCGGTTGATCATCTGTGATCATCCAGTGGTAGGTCATACGCCCGCCGCTCGCCATGTCGGACAGGATTGAGAGCGTTTCGGTCCGTCCGACCAACTGGTCAGCACCGGAAGCACCAAAGGCTATCCGGAAAAAGCGGATGCGCGCATTGGCGTTTTGTACGCTTTCGCTGATCAGACTCATTTCAGCGCCTGCGTGGCCGTCAGTCAGGGCCAAAAGTTCAACACCATTGCCGATCGCCCCGATCGGGCTGATAAGGTCATGGCAAATCCGGGAACCGACAAGGGCCGCAATATCTGTGGTCATGGTGGTTTTCCTCTTTGAAAGGACAGTTATGTCAGACATCAATGCGATCCTTAGTCCTGGTATGATGGTGGCACACCCCGGCCAGCCCGAATGGGGGCAGGGGCAGGTTCAGTCCAATATCAACGGCAAGATCACCGTAAACTTCCAACACGAAGGCAAAGTTGTCATTGATGGTCACCAAGTGAAGCTGGTCCTTATAGGGTCCGCATAGCCATGGGGATGGTTAACATTTTCGCGTATCGTTTCAAAGACTGGTGGTGATAGCTACCGGTGAATTGGTTGCCAAATAGTTACCAAGGTCCTAAGAATCGTCCTCCAGAGGCATGAAAGCGCCAGTCCTTGACCAAACAGACACGACCTGAATTTCACGTCAGTATCGCGCAGTCGCATGCCGATCTGATGGCGGCAGAGCGCCTGCGTTATGATGTGTTTGTCGCTGAACTGGGGGGTGACGGCCCATTGGTCGACCATGTGGGACACCGCGAACGCGACCGTTTTGACCCCTACGCCACGCATTTTCTGTTGCGCGATCTGTCGCAGGTCCATGATCGGCAGGTTGTCGGTGTCTACCGGGTGATGACCCAAGAGGCCGCCTGTGCTGCGGGCGGATTTTATTGTGACGGCGAATTCGATTTGACCCCTCTGCGCGAGAGTGGGCAAAACCTGCTGGAATTAGGGCGTTCCTGTTTGCATCCGGATTATCGCGGCGGTCCGGGACTGATGCATTTGTGGGCAGCAATTGCCGCTTTTGTGGCCGGGCGGGATATTACCTTGTTATTTGGTGTCGCGTCGTTTCATGGCACGGACGTGAATTTATTTGCAGGAGCACTCAGCCTTTTACACCAAAGACATCTGGCCCCGCCGCCGTTGCGCGTTGTGCCGCGTGGCCCGAATGCCCTGCGCATGGATCAGATCGCCGCAGATCATATTGACCGGGTTGCCGCCATGCGCGAAACACCCGCCCTGATCAAAGCCTACCTGCGCCTTGGGGGTGTTGTGGGGGATGGCGCTTACGTCGATCACGCATTCAACACGACTGATATTTGCCTGATCCTGCCCACTGCGGCTGTCGGGGCCTTTCAACGCAGCACGCTGGAAAAGATGCAACAACATGGCTGAAAGCTGGAAGGGTGTGCCGGAAGAGGATTTGCCGCCTATCACGGCAACGGGGTGGTTTCGGGTGATGTTGCGTGGCTTGACGCTGGGCACGCTGGTCTTTGGCGGGTTGCTCATTCTGCTTGTGGTGCGCCTGATCGAATGGCCGTTGTTCGGACAACGCCGACCTGTCACGCCCTATATCACGCAAGTGGTGTGCCGGAACAGTTTCCGGATTCTGGGCATGGGCTATGCAAGTCAGGGCGCGCCGATGCAGGGGGCCGGGGCGGTTGTCGCAAACCATAGTTCCTGGCTCGATATTTTCGCGCTGAATGCCCGAAAGCGCATCTACTTCGTGGCCAAGGCGGAGGTTGCTGGATGGCCCGCGATTGGGTGGCTGGCGCGGGCGACCGGCACTGTCTTTATCAAGCGCGACCGGCGCGAGGCGTCCGCACAGGTGCAGCTTTTTCGGGAACGGCTTGCTGCTGGCCACAAGTTGCTGTTTTTCCCTGAAGGGACATCAACGGACGGGCTGCGCGTGCTGCCATTCAAACCAACACTTTTTGCGGCCTTCTTTGACCCTGCGTTGGCGCCGCACTTGCAGCTACAGGCCGTGACTGTTGTTTATACCCCGCCAGAGGGGGCCGATCTGCGATTCTATGGTTGGTGGGGGGACATGGACTTTGCCCCGCACTTACTGGCCAGTCTGGCAGCGGCCAAGCATGGCAAAGTCACCGTAATCTATCATGCGCCAGTAAAGCTGAACGATTTCGAAAACCGCAAGGCGCTGGCAAAAGCGCTGGAAGATCAGGTGCGCAGTGCGCTACCCGAGCATGGCTTGATACAGGGTGCGGAGGGCTGACGCCGGATCGGACTCTGCCCAGATTTCGTCGCCGATGCCAAAGAAATCGGTATGCGGGGCAAGGGCACGGATCAGCTCAGCGTCTAGAGCACCTTCGGCGACCACGGGAACCTCAATCATCAATGACCACCATTCGAAAAGTTCTTGCCCGGCCCGTCTGCCATCACCAAGGGCGGTCTGACCCACGGGGCCAAAACTGACATAATCTACACCCAATTCGCCCGCTGTCATGCCATCATGTCGTGAGTTGCCACAAAAGCTGCCGACGATGGCGTCATCGCCCAGATCCTTGCGGACTTTGGCGACAGAGCGGGCGCCATCGTTCAAATGCACGCCATCCAGTCCCAGACGTTCGACCATCAGGACATGGCTGTCGATCACTAATGCGACGTCACGGGCGTGGGTCACTTCACGCAGGGCATCCGCGGCCTTGGCGATGCGGCTATCATCCTTGGTGGAAAGTGCCAGACGGACGCAGGCCACATCTGTCTGGTCCAGACATTCGGCCAATTGCGCAGGATAAGTGGAAAGATCAAATTCTGACGGGGTAATCAGATAGATTTGCGGGTGTTCAGGGGCGTCCGTCATGGTGGGCGTTCCGGGCTTTTGGTTATTCTTGGCGGGTTCTAGCGTGGTTTTGGCGGTTTGGCCATGGGCAGTGGCCTGTGGAATTTGCGCAGATCATTGCAAACTTGCCAAGTCAGCATGGCCAGCGTATCAGGCCGCGATGCTGCAAAGGACCCCCAATGCCTGATCCCAAACCGCAACCTGCCTTTGTCCTGATCCGTCCGCAGATGGGCGAAAACATCGGTGCTGCGGCGCGGGCGATGTGGAATTTCGGTCTGGACCGGATGCGGATTATTGATCCGCGCGATGGGTGGCCGAACCAGAAGGCCGTCGCCATGGCCAGCGGGGCCGGGCGGCTGTTGGACGAGGCCCAATTGTTCGACACAACGCCTGCGGCGATTGCCGACTGTGATTTTGTTTATGCGACAACCGCGCGGCCGCGCGGGTTGACCAAACCCGTTTTCACACCTCAAGCTGCCATGCAAGACGCGCGCGCGCGCATCGCGGCAGGCGCGCGGGTGGCGGTCATGTTCGGACCGGAGCGCGCAGGCATGGAAAATGACGACATTGCCCGGGCCAACGCGATTATCTCGGTGCCGGTGAACCCGGACTTTCCATCACTGAATCTGGCGCAATGCGTACTGCTGACCGGCTATGAATGGCGCCGCGAGGCGGCTCCGGTTGAACCTGTGCGTGTGGATGCTGTCGCTGACTGGGCAGAACAGATCGAAATAGAAAAGCTTGCCAGTCATTTTGAAGAACGGCTGGAGACTGCTGGTTTCTTTTTTCCGCAGGCCAAAGCCGCGAACATGAAGATGAATTTGCGCAACCTGTGGTCACGCATGCCGCTGACCCGCGCAGATGTGCAGATTTTACATGGAGTCATGCGCCAGATGGTGCGTTGGAAAGAACGCGGGTAGATGGATCAGGATCCATCTTACGGTCTGGCGTCTGTGGCACTCTGACGCTTGCAGCCGCCTGTTGCCAAGCATAGGTTCCGCGCATCAATAAACAGGACCGGAGGGGGCATGGCCACCAAACGCAGTATTTTTGAAGAGGTCGGCGATACGCCCAAGCAGGTTGCCGCTCCGGGCGGGATTGGCAAGGTGGCCCAGGGTGCACGCGGGGCGATCCGCGTCTGGCTGATGGCACTTTTCGCATTGGTCGTCGTTATGATAGTCGTTGGCGGTCTGACCCGCCTGACCGACAGCGGCCTGTCGATCACGGAATGGAAACCTGTCACCGGTGCGTTGCCCCCCTTGTCTGCGGATGTCTGGCAGTCGGAGTTCGACAAATACCGCGCCATTCCGGAATATCAGTTGCAGAACAAGGGCATGACACTGACTGAGTTCAAGGTTATCTACTATTGGGAGTGGGGTCACAGGCAGCTTGGCCGTGTGATCGGACTGGTTTGGGCGGCAGGTTTTCTGTTCTTTCTTGCAACCCGCAAGATTCCTGCGGGCTGGACCGGGCGGCTTTTGTTTATCGGCGCTTTGGGCGGTTTGCAGGGCTTTATCGGCTGGTGGATGGTGTCCTCTGGCCTTGAGGAGGGGATGCTGGATGTCGCGTCATATCGGCTGGCCACCCATCTTGGCCTTGCCTTTGTGATATTCGGCTTCATCAGCTGGTATGTCTACCGGCTGGGACGCACGCAGGCGGATTTGTTGCAGGCCCGGCGCAGCGGCGATGCGGGCCTTGCGCGGATGACATCGTTTCTGGTTGGCTTTGCCTTCTTTCAGATTTTGCTGGGCGCACTGGTCGCAGGCATTGACGCGGGCCGCGCCTATCCTGACTGGCCCTTGATGGCAGGTGGGTTTTTGCCGCCGCAGCCTTTTGATCTTCAACCGCTCTGGCGGAACTTCTTTGAGGATGCGGGGCTTGTTCAGTTCATGCACCGGATGGCGGGGTATCTGCTGTTTCTGTTCGGCTTGGTCGTGTGGCTGCGTGCCCGCAAGTCGGCCAACGACCTGACCCGGTTTGCATTCAATGCGGTCATGGCGCTGATGCTGGTCCAGATGGTGTTGGGGATTGTCACTGTGATCTACGCAGCCCCGTGGCAGATTGCCATCGTGCATCAGCTGGGGGCCGTTGTGCTGTGGGCGCTGATCTTGCGCGCCCGCTTTCTGGCGCAATATCCATTGCCGCAATCTATCAAGGGGGCCTGACCCGTGTCTGCATATGAAGAACTTATGGCGTTTCAGCGCTAGACCGAGGCACTGGGGCAGATCGCAGGTCGTCTGGGTTGGGATCAGGAAACCGTGATGCCCGCGGGCGCAACCCCACAGCGGGCCGAAGAGCATGGCGCGATGGCGAATATCCTGCATGCACGTCGGATTGATCCGCGCGTGGGTGAATGGTTGGCGCAGGCCGAGGCAATTGATGAGGTTGCCAAAGCCAACCTGCGCCACATCCGCCGCAATTTCGAGCGCACCGCCAAGGTGCCCGCAAAGTTGGCTACAGCTTTGGCCAAGACCACATCACTGGCGCACGGTGTCTGGGCGCGGGCTCGCGCCGATGAAGATGTGGCGGCATTTCTTCCGATCCTGCAAGAGGTCGTGGACCTGCGCAAGGAGGAGGCGGCGGCGGTTGCAGGCAACGCCGACCCCTATGACGCGCTGCTTGATGATTACGAGGCAGGTGCCACAGGGGCGCAATTGGCGGCGATGTTTGATGCGTTGCGCCCGCGACTGGTTGCCCTGCGCGCGGCCATTCTGGAGCAGCCCGCCCCGGCCCAGCTAAACCAGATTTTCGATGAAGCAGGGCAGCTGGCGCTCTCACACAAGCTCGCCCTGGCCTTTGGATATGACGTGCAAAACGGGCGTATTGATCAGGCGGTGCATCCGTTTTCATCGGGGTCGGGGCTGGATGTGCGGATTACCACCCGCACCAGTGCCCACGATCCGTTTGGCTGCTTTTATTCGACCGTGCATGAGGTGGGCCATGCCGCCTATGAACAAGGGATTGACGCACAACATCTGCTGACCCCGTTGGGCCGCGGTGTATCAATGGGCGTCCATGAAAGCCAAAGCCGGATTTATGAAAACCAACTAGGCCGCAGCCGTGCTTTTACCGGCTGGCTTTACGGGCAGATGCGCGACATGTTCGGTGACTTCGGGATCGCCGATGAAGACGCCTTTTTTGCCACGGTCAACCGTGTCAGCGACGGGTTTATCCGCACCGAGGCAGATGAAGTGCAGTATAATTTGCACGTGCTGCTGCGTTTTGATCTTGAGCGGGCACTGATCGCGGGTGATCTGGCGGTTGGTGATCTGGAGGCGGCCTGGAATGACCGGTTTGCGGCCGATTTCGGATTTGCCGTTGATAGACCTTCAAACGGTGTCTTGCAGGATGTGCATTGGTCTGAAGGGCTGTTTGGTTATTTCCCGACCTACAGTCTGGGTAATGTCTATGCCGGTTGCCTGCATGAAGCACTGCGCAAGGCGGTGCCTGATCTGGATAGCGGACTGGCCAAGGGTGACACGTCACAGGCGACCGGATGGCTACGCGACAACCTGCAAAAATATGGTGGGTTGCGCACGCCTGTGGAGACGATCACGCATGCCGCTGGCGGGCCGCCGTCAGAAGGGCCGCTGTTGGCCTACCTAGAGGATAAATTCGGCGCAATTTACGGGTTATGACTGTCGGAGCCTCCGGCGGGGATATTTTTGGCCATAAGAAGCCATGGCCCTAAGACCAGTCCGGATCGCGTTTTTCAAGGAATGCGGTGATGCCTTCGTTTGTTTGCTGATCAAGCATATTTTCGACCATCACTGCCCCTGTGTAGGCATAGGCGTCTGCTGTTGGCATTTGGAGCTGTTCGTAGAAGGCCGACTTGCCGATCTTGATGGCGGTTGGCAGTTTTGCGGCGATCATTTGTGCCAGCGACCGAGTTTCGGCGTCCAGTGTTTGCATTGGGACGGCGCGGTTGATCAGCCCGAGTTTACGGGCCTCGGCTGCATGCAGGAACCGCCCCGTTGTCAGCATCTCGAACGCGGCCTTGCGCGGGATATTGCGCGTCAGGGCGACCATTGGTGTGGAACAGAACAGGCCGATGTTGACGCCGTTGACCCCAAATCGCGTGTCGTCCGCCGCAATCGCCATGTCGCAGGTTGCGACAAGCTGGCAGCCTGCGGCTGTGGCAATGCCGTGTACCTGTGCGATGACGGGCTGCGGCATTGATTGCACCCGCTGCATCATGGCGGCACAGCGATCAAATAGGTCCTTGAAATAACCGGCACCCCCATCAGGTGCCTGCCTGCCGGCTTGCATTTCCTTCAGATCATGGCCCGCACAGAAGGCCTTGCCCGTGCCGCGCAGGATCACGGCCCTGATGGAGTCATCCTCGGCGATTGTATCAAATGCGCCATGCAAAGCAGCAAGCATCGCGTCTGACAATGCGTTCAGGCGGTCCGGTGCATTCATTGTCAGGGTTGCAATATGCCCTGCGTCTTGTCTGTCTAGGATTGTCATTCTTGGCCCCCCATGGTGATTTGTCCCGAACTCTAGGGGAGGACGCAGGAATTTGGAACTGAAGATGGACATTGCAGCGCTTGAAAGCTTCGTTGCAGAGCAATTCCCCCAAGTGGCTGGTGATTTTACCGTTGACGCCCTCGACGAGAGCCAGGTGACCGTCCGGCTAAATGTTCAAGACAGGCACTTGCGCCCCGGCGGCACAGTATCGGGCCCAAGCATGTTTGCGTTGGCTGATCTTGGTATGTATTTTGCTGTTCTGTCCCGGCTGGGGCCTGTGGCGTTGGCGGTGACAGCCAATTGCTCGATTGATTTCATGCGCAAGCCCGCCGCCGGTGTTGATATGCTGTGCGTGACCCGGCTGCTGAAATTGGGTCGTGTTTTGGCGGTCGGCGATGCGTTGCTGTATAGCGAAGGGCTTGCGCCGCCGGTTGCGCGCGCGTCGCTGACCTATGCGATACCGCCAAAATAAAAACGGGCCGGAATTGATCCAGCCCAGTTGGGGAATGGCAAAGGCTTAGGGTCCTGATCCTAGTCCTGCCAGAAAGATTTGTCGGCTTCCGCTTGCGCGGTCACAGGGTCCAGACCAATGTCGCGCAGCAAATGCGGATCAAGCGTGCGCAGATGCTTGCGGGTCTTTCGCAGGCGATCCCATTTGGTCACGGCCACCGCAAAACGGACCGCAACGACCGCCAGAACTGGCAGTGGTACGTGGTCGTTCAATGTGGCGATGTGCGCAGATCTCAGCGCTTGTGACATGGGTTCATTCCTTCAATTGTATTGACACAATATAGCAAGATGCTATGGCTGACTGATACAATTAGTGAGAGTGTTAGGTCTAGGAAATGATTGTACCCGATACAATATGGCAACCCGACCTGTCAGGTGCAGGGCGCGCAAAATACAAGGCCCTCGCCCAAGCGATCAGGAATGCGATCGCCTCGGGCAGCTTGGCACAAGGCGCAAAACTCCCCCCTGTGCGTGATTTGGCATACCGCGCAGGCATCACACCGGGGACAGTTGCACGTGCATACGGTATACTGACCGATGAAGGCCTGTTGGTCGCAGAAGTAGGACGCGGGACGTTTGTATCAGGCCCGGCCAGAAAGACGCGGAAGGCCGAAACCCCGCTTTTGCACGCGGTTGATGAAGAAACCGCTGACTTTCGCAGCAGCCGGGTCCCTGATGTCGGGCAGGGGGTGATCATTGACGAGACGCTGATCCGTCTCGCCCAGTCGCGCAGGCGACCGCATATCAGCTATCCCACCGCAGAAACGGATTTTGATGCGCGACAAGCTGTGGTGGATTGGATCGGGCAGGGGCGGTTGGGCCCGATTGGTGCCGATGATGTGGTCTTGGCAAATGGCGCTCAGAACGGCTGTATCCTCGCTCTGCAGGATATATTGCACGGTCCGCAGCCTGTCATCCTCGCCGAAGAGTTAGCCTATCCGGGCACCCGCCACGCAGCAAGGTTGTTGCGGGCCAAGGTTGTCGGGGTGGCGATGGATGAAGAGGGGATCATTCCCGAAGCCTTGGTCGAGGCCTATCGCAAACATGGCGGGCAGGTCTTGATCACGGCAGCCGAAGTGCACAGCCCGACCACAGTCAAGACGGGCTATGCCCGCAAAAAGGCGATTGCTGCCGTTGCAGAACGTTTTGGATTCAGCATCATCGAGGATGATTGTCACACAACAGGATCGACCGATGTGCCATGTTACCGCGCGATTCTACCGCGCCAGTCCTATTATGTTTCGGCCCTGACCAAGTCAGTCAGCGGGGCTTTGCGCTTTGGTTACGCTGTTGCCCCGCTGGATGGCGGCAAGTCACTGCGTCAGGTGGCGCAAAGCTCTCATTATGGTGTCGCACAGCCGATTGTCGACCTGTGCGAGAACCTTTTGACATCCGGCAACGCGGCGCAAATCCGGTCTGACGTTATAGCCCGCACAGCCGGGCGGGTGCGGTCTGCTGTCAACAAGCTTGGCCGCTGGAATATCCGCTGGCGCGAGGATGCACCATTCGTCTGGCTGCAACTGCCAACTGGCTGGCGGGCTTCCAGTTTTGCAATGGCATGTGCCGGCAAAGGTGTCACGATCCGGCCTGCGGATGAATTTGCTCTCTCTACCGCGATGGCCCCGAACGCTGTGCGGCTTGCCGTCAATACCTGTGTTTCAGATATGCGCTACCTGCAGGCGCTGGACGTTATGAATGATCTGCTTGGGAATCCGGATGCCTTGGTCGATGGTTGAGTGGGGTAAATTAATACCTAAATTTTAACGCATTGATATTGCATCATTTATTAAAGTTTATGCTGCTTGACTGGGTCGCAACCCTGTCTATAACACCCCAATCCGAATGACAGTGGCCGCACGCCACCCCAAACGAATTGGTGAGATATGAAAACCTTTACCGCAACTCCTGCGGATATCGACAAGAAATGGATCCTGATCGACGCTGAAGGCGTTGTTCTTGGTCGTCTTGCGTCGATCATCGCGATGCGCTTGCGCGGCAAGCACAAGCCATCTTTCACGCCGCACATGGATATGGGCGACAATGTGATTGTAATCAATGCCGAGAAAATCCAGATGACCGGTAACAAGCGTGACGAGCGTTATTACTGGCACACGGGTCATCCCGGCGGGATCAAGTCCAAGACCAAAGCTGACATCCTTGAAGGTGCGCATCCCGAGCGCGTGATCATGAAAGCTGTGCAGCGGATGCTGCCCGGTGGCAAACTGTCCCGCCAGCAGATGACACACCTGCGCGTCTTCGCAGGCACCGAGCACGGTATGGAAGCCCAAAAGCCCGAAGTTCTGGATGTGAAATCCATGAACAAAAAGAACACGAGGACCGCATAATGGCCGACCAAGTAAACTCGCTCGAAGAGCTGGGCCAAGTCGCAGAAGGCATCGAGACTGTTGATGCGCCCGTCGTCGAAGCTGCCCCACGTGAACCCGTTCGTGATGAACTGGGCCGTTCCTATGCGACCGGCAAGCGCAAAGATGCGGTTGCCCGCGTCTGGATCAAGCCGGGTTCCGGCAAGGTCACGGTGAACGGGAAGGATATGAACACATATTTTGCACGTCCCGTTTTGCAGATGATTCTTGCGCAGCCGTTTTCTGTTGCCGGTGTGACCGGTCAGTTCGACGTGATGGCAACGGTCAAGGGTGGCGGTCTGTCTGGTCAGGCCGGTGCAGTCAAGCACGGTGTTTCCAAGGCGCTGCAACTGTATGATCCAACATTGCGCGCTGCACTGAAAGCCGCTGGCTTCCTGACACGCGACAGCCGTGTTGTTGAACGCAAGAAGTACGGTAAGGCGAAAGCCCGCAAGAGCTTCCAGTTCTCTAAGCGTTAATCGCTGGCACATGATTTTCGGAATAGGGCGGTCCAATCGGACTGCCCTTTTTGCTTTTGTCTCAGGCCCCGTATGTCCGCTCTGCGATGTCGATTTTTGAGAGTTTCGCAGCACATGCCGACAGGAATGTTGCTTCCGCATCGGAAAAGCGGCGTTCGGGATTGGTGATCACGTAAATGTTCACCATCGGTAAATCGGTATAAGGGGGCAACTGGCGCAAACGACCAGCGTCAACGTCGCGTTTGGCGACATGCAGCGGCAATGCCCCAATGCCGATGTTCGCCATGATCATACGCCTGATTTCATTCAGACTTGACGACACCCCCCGCCAGCTATTCGCGAGCCTTAGGCGAATCCGCAGTCGTGAAATCGCTTCGAGTGGACCGCCTTCAGCCTCGGTTTGAAAGGCGACAAAGGCTTCGCCTTCCAACGCGGCAGGATCGATATGCGGGGCATTGAACAGCGGGTGCCGCGCCCCGCAATAGAGCCCGAAATATTCGCGGTAAAGCACAAGTGTATCCAGGTTTTTCGGCGTTTCGGACAGCAGGCAAATGCCAAAACTGGCCCGGTTCTGCGACACGATCGTTTCAACCTCGTTGCTTTCCGAGACTGTGAAAGAAAAGGTCACTTGGGGGTAGAACCTGTTGAATTCACTCAGGATATTGTCGAAATGTTCGGATACCACATGGCTGGTTGTGGCAATCGACAAATGTCCGCGCAGCTCTGCATGGGCGACATTGAGCAACGCAGGAAGCTGCGAGACTGATCCGAAAATCTTGGCGCATTCCGTGTATAGCACTTGCCCCGCCCGCGTGACGGAAAACTCGTTTGGTTTGCGGATAATCAGCGTCTGCCCTGTGTGTTGCTCCAGACGTTTGAGTGCTGCCGAAATCGTGGGCTGCTTCAGCCCAAGGAAATCGGCTGCCTTGGAAATTCCATGCTGTTCGACCACGACCATGAAGGTGCGCAGCAGATTCCAGTCGAGGTTCCAGGGGAATCTTTGTATGTGCGGCTGCTTCATAGATTTCATCTATATCAATAATACTGATTATCTATTTGCGCGATACTCGCTGCCATGCAAGTTTTATTTACAGAGCGGACAGATCCGCCAGCGTTGTGCCTGCAATGGCCAAAAAGCGTGACACACCTAGGGAGAATGACATATGACGGTTCGCCGAACAATTTTGAAATCCGCAATCGCCGCTGCGGGTCTGGCTACATTCGGGATGAATGTTGCCGCAGAAGAGCTTGATACATTAAAGGAAAAAGGGGTGATCCGCATCGCCATGTCCGGTGCATATCCTCCTTTCAACTTTGTGAACGATGAAAATCAGGTGGTTGGTTTTGACCCGGCCATCGGCGCCGAGATCGCCGAACGCATGGGGCTTGAAGTTGAAATCGTCACAACCGCTTGGGACGGTATTATCGGCGGGCTGCTGGCCAACAAGTACGATGCCATTGTCGGCTCTATGACCATCACGGATGAGCGTGATGAGGTCGTCGATTTTGTCGGGCCCTACTATTCTGACAAACGTGCGATTTTTACCAAGCCGGGGTCAGGTATCACGAGCCTTGACGGGCTCGAAGGCGCTAAGGTCGGCCTGACCTTGGGCGAAACCCACGAGGATTGGGCGCGGGAGCGCGGCTATTCCATCAATACCTATAAAGGTCTGCCCGAATTGCTGCTTGAATTGGAAAACGGCCGTGTTGACGCCATTGTCAACGACTCGATCGCCGCCATTCTCGCAATGACCGAAAAAGGGCAGGAGTTCGAGATGTTCGGCGATCCGACCACTGAGCCCTTTGGTGCTGGCATTGCGATTCGTGAAGGCAATCCTGAACTGGCCGCAGAAATGCAAAAAGCGCTGGATTCAATGATGGACGACGGCACCTATCTGGCCATCGCTGAAGAGTGGATCGGCGCCGATATTCGCTAACCGTGCCTTGCCCTGCTGCCATGACGGCGGCGGGGCTACCCGATCTGAATCGGTTTTTCCCAACAATTTTTTCCCAACAATGCCGTGTGATTCCGTCGGGACAGTCCACCGTCAGCGATGCGTGTCAACCAACACAATGGAGTGAAAAGTGGACTTCGAACTGATGCTCAAAGTCTATCCGTTCTTTCTGGAGGCGGCTTGGGTCACGATCCTTTTGTCGGTGCTGACGGCGATTCTCGGGCTGATCTGCGGCACGCTGGGGGCGGCGGCACGCCTTTCGCGGTTTGGCTTTGTGCGGTTTCTCGGCGCGGCCTACGTCAGCCTGTTTCGCGGCACGCCCGCGTTGATCCAGCTTTTCATTCTTTACTTTGGTGGCCCGCAGATCGGCATTCAGCTTGACGCATTCGAAGCCGGTGTGATCGGGCTTGGCATCAATGCAGGTGCCTACATGACCGAAACGATCCGTGGGGCGATCATTTCCATCAGCAAAGGGCAACGCGAGGCCGCGCGCACATTGGGGCTGAGCCAATGGCAGGCAACCTACAAGGTCATCCTGCCGCAGGCCGCACGGTTGATGGTGCGCCCGTTGGGGGTGAACCTGAACATGCTGATCAAGGCAACCGCGCTGGTTGCCGCGATTTCAGTGGTTGAACTGACCTACACAGCCCAGCGCTATATCGGGTCTACCTACAAGCCGTTTGAAATGTTTTTGCTGGCGGGCCTGCTTTACATGATCATCATCTATGCGACTGGTAAAGGCGTTGCCTGGCTGGACCGCAAAGTGCAGATCAGCTGATCGGGAAGGAACGAACTGATGGGCCTCGATTTCACTGTCATCCCTAAATACCTTGATGTGATCCTTCTGGGTTGCGCCTGGACGATCGGGATTACGATCGCTGCAGCACTTCTCAGCTTTTTTGGTGGGGTGATCTTTGCGGTGATTGCGCTTTATGCGCCATGGATCATCCGGCAGCCGTTTCGTCTGATCGCGTGGATATTCATGGGCACGCCGCTGTTGCTACAGCTATTCCTGATCTACTTTGGGTTGGTACAAATCGGCATTGACCTGCCCGCCTTTGTTGCGGGGATTGTCGGGCTGGGGCTGCATTTTGCAGTCTATAATTCTGAGCTGATCCAGACGGCCATTCTTGCGGTCGACAAGGGCCAGATGGAGGCCGCGCGTACCTTGGGTCTGAGCCGGACAGAGGCGCTGCGCAAGGTTGTGATCCCCCAGGCGGTGCGTGACGTGATCCCCCCGATCAGCAACAATATGATCGCGCTTTTGAAAGACAGTGCGCTGGTGTCCGTGATCGGGGTAAGCGAACTGACGCTGTCGGCCCAGCGCGTCATTGGCAGGACCTATCGGCCGTTCGAATTCTACCTGCTGGCAGCCGCCTGTTACTACGTCATCAACCTTGGGATGGAATGGGTGCAGCGCCGCATTGAACGCCGCATCTCCATCTCTCGCTGAGCAAAAGAGGCCAGTATGACCGATCATCCAAATTTTGTCGAAATCCGGCACGCGCAAAAATCCTTTGGGACTGTTGAGGTGCTCAAGGATATCAGCCTGACCGTGGAGCGCGGGCAGATTGTTGGGATCATCGGCTCGTCAGGGTCGGGCAAATCGACCTTGCTGCGGGCGATCAATGATCTGGACCCGCTGACAGGCGGCGAGGTCTGGCTTGACGGGGTGCAGGTGAACCAGAAGCTGCCCCATCGGCAATATGAAAAACACATCAACCAGATGCGTCAGCAGGTTGGCATGGTATTCCAGCATTTCAACCTGTTCCCCCATATGACCGCCCGCGAAAATGTGACCATGGCGCCGATGATGCTGCACGGACTGTCCAAGGAGGAGGCTGACAAGCTGGCAGAGGAACAGCTTGATCACGTCGGTTTGCTGGAGCGGATCGACTATTATCCATCGCAACTGTCTGGCGGTCAGAAACAGCGCGTTGCAATTGCGCGCGCACTTGCGATGAAGCCAAAACTGATGCTGTTCGACGAGGCCACATCGGCGCTTGATCCGGAACTGGTCGAAGAGGTCAATCAGGTCATGCGCAAGCTGGCCCAAGAGCAGATGACAATGATCATTGTGACCCACGAAATGGATTTCGCGGCATCGGTCTGCGACCGCGTCCTGTTCATGGACCAGGGTGTTGTGGTCGAAGAAGGCCCGCCTGAAATCCTGTTCAAAAACCCGACCAAAGACCGCACCCGCGCATTTCTGCGCAAACATCTGGAAGGTGCCAAGTGAGCAACGAGGCCTCTTATCTGTTCTATCAGTCCCGCAATCCGCGCCCCTTTCTTGATCGGGGTGAAGGGATTTATCTGTTCGATGAAAACGGCAAGCGCTACATCGACGGGTCATCCGGTGCGATGGTGTCCAATATCGGGCATTCCAACCCGCGCGTTCTGGCCAAGATCAAGGCGCAGATGGACCGGGCAACATTCGGCTATCGGCTGCATTTTCGCACCCATCCGTCCGAGGATCTGGCTGCCAAGACGGTGTCCCTGATGCCGGCAGGTCTGGACCGTGTGTTTTTCGTCTCTGGTGGGTCAGAGGCGGTTGAAAGTGCGGTCAAACTGGCCCGGCAATATGCACTGACCCAAGGCCAGCCGCAGCGCTACAAGGTGATTTCACGCTTTCCGTCATATCATGGTTGCACGTTCGGTGCATTGGACCTGACAGGGTATGACCCCTTGCGCGAACCCTTTGCGCCGATGCTGGCTGGCATGCCCAAAGTGCCCGCACCCGCTACATATCTTGACCGCGATAACCTGACCGAAGAAGCGCGCGGGCTGAAATATGCCGAATTGCTGCGCGATCAGATTGTGCAGGAAGGCCCCGAAAACGTCCTGGCTTTTGTGATGGAACCTGTCGGCGGCGCGTCCACCGGTGCGCTTGTCGCGCCTGATAGCTACTACGGCCGCGTGCGCGAGATTTGCGACGAATTCGGTGTGCTGCTGATCTATGACGAAGTCATGACAGGGGCAGGCCGCACCGGCAAATTTCTCGCCGCAGAACATTGGGGCATCACGCCAGATATTGTGGCCATGTCAAAAGGGTTTGGCGCGGGTTATGCCCCGCTTGGGGCGATTGTCGCGGGCAAGCGGTTGGTCGAACCTGTGCTGGACGCGGGCGGCTTTCAGCACGGGTTCACCTATGCAGGCAATCCGCTGGCCTGTGCCGCAGGCCTCGCGGTGCTTGAAGAAATGGAAGAGCAGGGACTGGTTGAAAACGCGGCCCGCATGGGCAAAGTCCTGATGGCAGAGCTTGAAAGCCTGATGGAACGCTACCCGTTTATCGGTGATGTGCGTGGCAAGGGCTTGCTGACGGCGTTTGAATTTGTCTCTGACCGCAACACGATGGCACCGCTCCCTGTCGGGCTCGACGCCCACACGCGGCTGGTCGAACTTGCCTACGCCCGCGGTCTGATCATCTATTCGCGGCGCACACGTGGCGGCACATCCGGTGATCACTTCCTTGTGGCGCCACCGCTGATCATCACCGAACCGCAGATCAGGGACATGATGGCCATTCTACGCGACGCGATCGAGGCTTTTGCGCAAGAGGCAGGCTTGCCTGTTCTGGAAGTGGCCTGATGAAACTGCCCGACAAAAGCAGCAGCATTGAAGCGGCGATTGCGCAAATCAAGGATGGTGCGACCGTGATGGTCGGTGGCTTTGGTGTGCCCGGCACGCCATTTACGCTGATACAGGCGTTGGTGCGCCACGGTGCGCGCGACCTGACTGTGATCAAGAATGACGCCAATGAACCCGACATGGGCATCGACCATCTGCTGCAAAGTGGGCAGGTCTCGCGGTTGATCACTACGCATCTGGGCCTTAACGCCAATGCAATCAGGCTGATGAATGCGGGCGAGATCACAGTTGAATTCAACGCGCAGGGCATTCTGGCCGAGCGTATCCGCGCAGGCGGTGCGGGGCTGGGCGGAATCCTGAGCGATATTGGCATCGGAACCGAACTGGCCGAGGGCAAACAGGTGGTCGCGTTTGACGGGAAGAACCTGCTTGTAGAGCCCGCACTGCGGGCCGATGTGGCGTTGGTCCATGCGGCCCGCGCCGATACATTCGGCAATCTGGCCTATGTTGCCACTGCGCAGAACTTCAACCCGCTGATGGCGATGGCGGCTGATTGCGTCATTGCCGAGGCCGAGCAGTTGTTGCACCTTGGCGCGCTGGCCGCAAATGACATTCACACCCCCGGTGTCTTTGTCGACCATGTCGCCGCATTGGGTGCGCTTTCAAAGGAATATGCCGTTGTCCGACGCTAGAGACCGAATGGTCGCGCGTGCGGCCCGCGAACTCAAACCTGGCATGGTGGTCAATCTTGGGATCGGACTGCCGACACGTGTCGTCAATCATCTGCCTGCTGACTTTCCCGTCTGTCTGCATACGGAAAACGGGCTGACGGGGATTGGGCCGACATTATCCGCCGAACAGGCTGACCGGAACCTGATCGATGCAGGCGGAGCTTACGTTTCTACCGTGCCCGGCTCTGCCTTTTTCGACAGCGCCACAAGTTTTGCACTGGTCCGCTCGGGTCGGCTGGACCTGACCATGCTGGGCGCGTTCGAGGTAGGGGCCAACGGCGATCTGGCCAACTGGAAAATTCCCGGCAAATTCTCTCCCGGTGTTGGTGGGGGCATTGAGCTGGCACAAAAGGCGCGGCGGGTTGTTGTGCTCACGACCCATACAGACCGTGCGGGCAACCCCAAGCTGAAAGACAGATGCAGCCTACCGCTGACGGCTAAAGGGTGCGTGGCGCGCATATTCACCGATATGGCGGTTATTGATGTGGGGCAGGGCGGGTTCACACTGGTGGAAACCGCCCATGAGGTCAGCCCGTCAGAGGTCGCCGATGCCACCGGCGCACCGCTGAACATTCCTGAAACAACTCTCCCCAGATTCTGAGGTTCCCCATGCAATCTGATCTGCAAACCCGGTTGTGCGATGCGGTGGACGCAGGCTTTGACCAGCAAACGGCCTTTCTGTCGGAACTGACCGCCCATCCATCCACCCGCGGGCAGGAACAATCCGCGCAGGATTTCATGGCACGCGCGCTGACCGTGCGCGGCTATGCTGTCGATCGCTGGCAGATAGATGTGGCCGAAATTCAGGACCTTCCGGGCTTTTCGCCGGTGCTTGGCCCATACGACAATGCCGTCAATGTTGTCGGCGCGCACCGATCAAAGACCCGACAAGGGCGTTCGTTGATCCTGAATGGCCATGTTGATGTGGTGCCAGCCGGGCCGCTGGATATGTGGGACAGCCCACCGTTCGAGCCGCGCATCGCAGATGGTTGGCTATACGGGCGCGGCGGCGGCGACATGAAGGCGGGTCTTGCGTCGAACCTTTTTGCGCTCGATGCGCTGGCCGCCTGTGGTCTGGCCCCTGCGGCTGACGTCTATTACCAATCCGTGGTCGAGGAAGAATGCACCGGCAATGGCGCGCTGGCCTGTCTTGCGCGTGGCTATACCGCCGATGCGGCACTTATCCCTGAACCATTTGCAGAGCATCTTGTCACAGCCCAACTTGGCGTGATCTGGTTTCAGGTCCACCTGAAGGGGCGGCCCACCCACGTGGCCTATGCCGGCAGCGGCGCAAACGCGATCGAAGCGGCAATCCCCCTGATCAATGCCCTTCACGCCATGGAACATCGCTGGAATGCCGCCGAAAACCGCCCCGATGACTACGCCCACATGGATCACGCGCTGAACCTCAATGTGGGCAAATTTCAGGGTGGGGATTGGACCAGTTCAGTCCCTGCATGGAGCGTATTTGACGTGCGCATGGCGATCTTTCCCGGCCAGTCCATCGTCGCTGCCAAAGCCGAGATCGAACAAGTGATCCTTGATGCCGCGCGCGAGAATGATTTCCTGCGCAACGCGCTGCCGGAAATCGTCTATCACGGGTTTCATGCCGAAGGTTACGCCTTGTCGCAAGACAGTTCCGCCAATGCGGCGGCGGCCATCAATGCCTTGGATCACGCCCATCAATCCACCACCGGTGAACCGCTGGTCCGCGAGGCGATCACCGCCACCACGGATGCGCGCTTCTTTGGGCTTTATGCCGATACGCCCGCACTTGTCTACGGCCCGCGCGCCGAGGCGATCCACGGCTTTAACGAACGGGTTGATCTGGAAAGTATGCGCCGGATTACCAAGGCCACCGCCCTGTTTATTGCTGACTGGTGCGGCACCGAAAACTTCTGAGGAGACGGCACATGCGCGACCCTGTTATCGTGTCCACGGCCCGCACGCCGATTGGCAAGGCCTATCGCGGCGCATTTAACAACACGACTGCCCCCAGCCTGGCAAAACCCGCCGTGCACGCCGCGCTGGAACGGGCAGGCCTGACCGGGCCCGAGGTTGAAGAGACCGCCTTTGGATCAGCCCTGACCCAAGGGTCATCCGGTGCCAACGTGGCCCGGCATATCACGCAGGCGGCAGGCCTGCCTGACAGCGTTGCAGGGGCAACCGTTGACCGGCAATGCGCCTCTGGCCTGAACGCCATCGCAATCGCAGGCCACATGGTGCGCTGCGAAGGGGTGGACATAGCACTTGCTGGCGGGGTGGAAAGTATTTCGCTGGTGCAGAACAGCCATTGGAATGGTCACCGCTACCACGACCCAAACACACAGGACAGCTATTACCTGAGCATGCTGGAAACCGCAGAGGTCGTGGCAAAACGCTACGGCGTCACCCGCGCCGCACAGGATGAATATGGCTTGGCCAGTCAGCAACGGACCGCACGCGCACAACAGGCCGGGCTTTTTGCCGACGAGATTATCCCTGTGGACACGGTCAGTCTGGTGAAAGACAAAACAACAGGCGAGACCCGTGAACAGCACGTTCGCCTTGCGCAGGATGAATGTAACCGCCCCACGACGACAGCCGCAGGGCTTGCGGGGCTTGCCCCTGTGCTGGGCGATGGCAAGACCGTCACCGCGGGCAATGCCAGTCAACTGTCTGACGGCGCCGCTGCATTGGTCATCATGGAGGCACAAGAGGCCACGCGCCGCGGCTTGGCCCCTTTGGGTGCCCTGCGCGGGTTCGCCGTTGCCGGTGTCGCCCCCGAAGAAATGGGGATCGGGCCCGTCGTGGCAATCCCGCGACTATTAGAACGCGCGGGGCTTGGGCTGCATGACATTGGCCTGTGGGAAATCAACGAAGCTTTCGCAGCACAGCTGCTTTATTGCAGGGACACTCTGGAAATTCCCGATGACAGACTGAACGTCAACGGCGGCGCGATTTCTATCGGTCATCCTTATGGCATGTCGGGGGCACGCATGGCTGGGCATATCCTGCTGGAAGGAAAGCGCAGAGGCGTGACATGGGGAGTTGTATCCATGTGCGTCGGTGGCGGGCAAGGTGCCGCCGGGCTGTTCGAGATTTTCTGATAACCTGAACCCGAAGGGGCGAACATGACGGGTCTTACCCAACAACAATGCGCCGCGCTGACGAAATTGCGCCATGACCTGCACCGCCGCCCCGAAGTGTCAGGGGAGGAGGCGCTGACCGCCGCACTTATTGCGCAGGAACTTGCCGCTCTTGGGGCCGATCGCATCTGGCGCGGGCTTGGTGGGCATGGTGTTGCAGCGGAATTCAAGGGCAGGGAGGACGGGCCAACCGTCCTGTTGCGATGTGAACTGGACGGGTTGCCGATTCATGAGACATCAGATCATGCGTACCGCTCCGAAATCGTGGGCAAAGGGCATCTTTGCGGCCATGACGGGCATATGGTGTCCCTTCTGGGGGTGGCCAATCTGTTGGCAACACGGCCTGCCACCGGGCGCGTTATCCTGCTGTTTCAGCCCGCCGAAGAAACCGGTGCAGGTGCCAAGGCGGTGATTGCGGATCCGCGCTGGCCAGAAATCCGCCCCGACTATGCCTTTGCCTATCATAATGTGCCCGGTCGCCCGCTGGGTGAAATCGGTCTGCGGGCGGGGCCGGGCAACTGCGCCTCCCGGGGGATGCAAATTCTGCTTGAGGGCAAAAGCACCCATGCCGCAGCACCCCAAGACGGCGTCTCACCCGCCCGGGCAATGGCCGCGTTGATGGAGGCGCTGCCAAAGCTGGGCACGGGCACTATAGGCGACGATGAGTTTGCGCTGTGCACGCTGACCCATGCGCGGCTGGGTGAGCCGACCTTTGGCATCGCACCGGGACAGGGCGAGTTGCGTGTGACGCTGCGCTGCATGACCGATGCGAGAATGGACGCGCTGGTCCGCGACGCGATGGCGCTGGTTGCGCAAAACACTCCCGACCTGACAACTGAGGTGCACTGGCACGACATTTTTCTGTCGGTCGCAAACGACACGGAGGCGACCGCCATTGCGCGGCATGTGGCGCAGGATCAGCGGCGCGCGATTTATGACATGCCAACCCCGATGAGTTGGTCCGAAGACTTCGGGCGCGTGGGGGGCGATGGTGCAAAGGCCACCTTGCTGTATGTCGGCGCAGGCCAAGACCATCCCCAACTGCACAATCCCGATTATGACTTTCCCGATGCGCTGATCCCGGCCATGGCCGATCTGTTCAGCGGTATTATTGACCGCACTCTGGGCAGCCCGCAGAGTTGAACATGGCGCAGATGTCCGAGCCAAGCGCGTGGTGTTTGATAGACCGGGACCGGATTTCAAGGAACCTTGAACTGGCGCTTGGCCTTTTGCCCCAAGGCGTGCGGTTCTGCGCGGTCTTGAAGGCGGACGCCTACGGGCATGGCATCGCACAGGTGGTACCTTTGCTGCGAGAGCAAGGCGTACCTTGCATCGGTATCACGTCAAATGCAGAGGCGCGTGCAGTGCGTGCCGCGGGCTTCACCGGTACAATGATCCGGTTGCGTGCGGCGACGCCGCAGGAAATCAAAGGCGCGTTGAAGGATGGGGTTGAAGAACAGGTGGGCTCTCTTGCCACGGCCCGTCAGCTGCGCGCGATACACGGCGCGGCAAAAACAATCTCTGGCCTGCATCTGGCCTTGAATGCTGATGGCATGTCGCGGGATGGATTGGAAATCGCGACCAAGGCGGGACAGCAGGAATGTCTGCAAATACTTGATGAAATAGGGCAACGCATCGTTGGCGTATGCACCCACTTTCCCGCGAACGACCCCGAACCGCTGCAAGAGAGTGCTGCGCTTTTCACACAGCAGGTGTCTTGGGTCTGTGACAACAGCCAACTGGAACGATCCGCGCTTCTGTCCCATGCCGGCAGCACGCTGACCCTGCTTTCAGGTGTCCCTGTCGGGACCGATATGTACCGCTGCGGGGCGATCCTTTACGGGTTTCTGAAGCCGGAGTTGGGTTTCCTTCCAACCATGGAATTGCAGGCCCGCGTGGTTCAGGTGGGGGATTACCCAGCTGGCTCCAGCGTCGGCTATGATCGTGATAGCCGTTTGGAGGCTGACCGACGCCTTGCCTGCATTTCCATCGGCTATGCGGGCGGTTACGGCAGGATCGCACAGGATCGTGGGGCTGTCCTGATCCGGGACCAGTTGGCGCCGGTACTTGGGAAAGTGTCGATGAACACGATTGTCGCGGACGTCAGCGACATTGCCGCAGCGCAGATTGGCGATGTGGCGACGGTCTTTGGCGGCAGCGGCCCACAGGCAATTGGGCCAGACAGGGCCACCGCGCAATTCGGGACGATCCTGCCTGACCTTTTTTCCGACTGGGGGATGCGAAACCCGCGGATATATCGCGACCACAAGGGCTGTTGATCCTGCGCTACAGCGAGTGCCGGATCAAATAGAGGCTAGCGCACATCAATCACACCCGCTGTGGAAAAACCGCATTGCTCTGCGATTTTGCCATAGGCGGCGGTGAACCCGTTGAGCGATGCCTCGTACACGATTTCACCGTCAAGCGTGACCCATAGTGTGTTCAGCTGCCGCATCTGCTGCAACAGCCAAAGGCTGTCACTATCGTGAGCATGCGCCTGCGCCCAGGCAAAGCCCTGATCATCAAACCCTGCGCTGACGAACCCTTCGGTCAGGCTGGCGTCATCGAATGTGAACAACACGCGCTGGCCGTCCTGCATCATCGTCGGATAGCCGCGCGGCGCCCCTTCGTAGAGAACTGGCACGGGGTAATAAGAGGGCGGCAAGGCGTCACCATTTGATATTTCGATCCGCAAACTGGGGTCGCCGTCGCCCCCTGTCATCGCGGTGCAGTTGACGCGGTGATCTTCGCCGGTATCAAAGGATTCCACCATGACCCGCCAGTCCCGATACTCCCAATAGGCCGTATCGGCGCTCACAAAAGAGGGAAGGCAAAGCGCCAACAATACAAGGTTTTTGATCAATTTTTCGGCCTTTCAATTGCATTTAACCATCCTATAGGGGCAGCGGTTGGTCGAACTATGGCACAGAATTCACTCTATCCGATTAATCACGATATTATTCGTGCAGCTGTCTGATTTCATATTGATCTTTCCCGCAACAGGCGGAACCATCGCGCAATGTGGAGATGGATGACCTCTTCTGAAAGCGGGCGCGGGTTGCTGATGGTCAGCCCGCCTTTGGTCTATGCGCTGCTGCTGTTGGCGGTGCCCTTGGGGGCCATCGTGTTGTTCAGTTTCTGGACACAGGATTTCATGACTGTCGACACGACGCTCACCCTGAACAACTATCGCGAATTGGCTGAAAAGCCGATTTACGGCGCACTGCTGGGACGCTCTGTCTATGTGTCGGCCTGTGTCACTGTCGTGACCGTCATCGCTGCCTATCCGGTAGCCTATTTCGTGTCGTTTCATGTCCGGCCCGCGCGTAAATCGCTTTGGTTGTTCCTGATTACGATCCCCTTCTGGACGTCCTACCTGATCAGGGTTTTTCTGTGGAAAGTCATTCTGGGCTATAACGGTGTGGTCAACAGCGGGCTGATCAACGCAGGCCTGATCGAAGAGCCGCTGACCTTTATCCTTTATAACGTCAACGCGGTGATTATTGCGCTGGCCCATGCCTTTGCGCCCTTTGCGATCCTGCCAATTTTTGTGGCCTTGGAAAAGATCGACCGGTCGCTGCTGGAGGCATCGCAAGATCTGGGTGAAAGCAAGCTGATGACATTTTTGCGGGTCACGCTGCCGCTGTCGGTGCCCGGGGTTGTGGCTGCGGTTCTGATTGTCTTTATACCGACGATCGGGGACTATGTGACGCCGGAACTGATGGGCGGGGCAGGTGGCAAGCTGGTGGCGAATATGATCCAGACCCAGTTTCTGGCCCTCAACAATGCGCCGCTCGGGGCGGCGCTGGCTGTTGTGGCCATGTTGTCCGTTACCGCGATTTCACTGGTGTTGATTTTGCTTAACCGGCGTTGGTTGCGGGGCCGCACATGAGCCTGCGTATCTATGCGATAGCATATCTGGTTTTCCTTTATGCCCCAATCGCTTTGCTGCCGATCTTTGCCTTCAATGATGCCACGATCATCGCCTTTCCGCTGTCGGGGGCGACGACAAAATGGTTTGGGGAACTCTGGACCACGACTGCGCTGCATGCGGCGCTGAAAAACTCGCTGTTTATCGCCTGCATGACAGCGGTTTTGTCCACGCTGCTGGGCATTTGCGCGGCGCGGGCGGGGGCAATGTACCGGTTTCCGGCCAAGGCCGGGATCATGGGATTCATTATGCTGCCGCTGGTGCTGCCCGAGATCATTGTGGCGGTATCCTTGTTGGTTGTCGTCGTCCAGATCCTTGATCTGGGCTTGTCCAACTGGACCATCATCACGGCCCACGTGCTGATCTGTACCCCGTTCTCCATTGCTATCCTGAACGGGGCCTTTCAAAATCTCGATCCCTCCATGGAGGAGGCCGCGATGGATCTGGGCGAGAGCCGGTTTTCGGCTTTTCGGCTTGTTACCTTGCCGCCGGTTATGCCGGGCATTGTGGCGTCGCTGCTGATTACTTTCACGATCTCGCTGGATGAGTTCATCATCGCGTTCTTTTTGTCGGGGTCCGAACCGACCTTGCCGGTCTATATCTGGGGGTTGCTGCGGTTTCCCAAATCCTTGCCGGTAGTGATGGCCTTGGGCACCCTACTTGTGGCCCTGTCCATCCTGCTGCTGACAATCGCCGAAATTCTGCGCCGCCGCGGCATGTCGCGGGCGGGCGTCAACGATAAGGGAGGGTTCTTGTGACCCCTTTGATCACGCTGAAAGGCGTCAATAAATACTACGGCGACTATCATGCCTTGCGCGATATCGATCTCGAGATCGGAGCGGGTGAGTTCTTTTCGCTGCTGGGGCCGTCAGGCTGCGGCAAAACCACGTTGTTGCGCACCATTGCCGGGTTTGAAGCTGTGTCAGATGGTGTTGTGACGATTGGTGGCAGGGATATGGCTGATGTGCCTGCCAACCTGCGCCCGACCAATATGGTTTTTCAATCCTACGCCATCTTTCCCCATTTGAGCGTGGCAGAGAACGTCGCATTTGGCCTGCGCAAGCGCGCGGACCTCAACCGTGATGCCAAGGCATCCATGGTTGCCGAAGCGCTGGCGATGGTGGGGCTGGAGGGTTACGGCAAACGCGCGGCACACGCCCTGTCGGGCGGGCAACGGCAGCGGGTGGCGCTGGCGCGGGCCCTGATCCTGAAGCCCAAGGTGCTGCTGCTGGATGAGCCGCTGTCGGCGCTGGACAAAAAGATGCGCGAACAGATGCAGGTGGAACTGATCAAGCTGCAACGCCATGTGGGGATTACTTTTGTGCTTGTGACCCATGATCAGGAAGAGGCGCTGGTCATGTCAGACCGGATCGCCGTGATGTTTGAGGGGCGCATCGGTCAGTTGGCGGATGCCGAGACACTTTACCGGCGGCCGCAGAACCGGCAGGTGGCGTCGTTTATCGGCAAGATGAATTTCCAGTCCGCACAGGTGCACGACGGCGGCGTGGAAGTGGAGGGGTTCGGCATGGTCCAACTGGCCCTTGATCAAATGCCTGAGCCTGTCCAGCCGGGGCCTGCCGTGGTGGGGATGCGCCCCGAAACGCTGGGCCTGCTGTTTGATGGTGAGGTCACGGATAAACGGATTTTGGACGGGATCGTTGACGAGGTCGTCTATTACGGTGACATGACCTATTATGATGTACGCATTTCCGGCAGCGACAAGCCGTTGAATATTGCGATGAAAAACATCATGGGGCGCCCGGTTCTAGAGGTGGGCGCGCCCACGCGCGTGGTTTGGGACCCGCGTGCCATGGTTTGTTTCAGGTAGGATGGATCAAGATCCATCTTACGGTTTGGCTACGCCTCCGCTTTGGGCTTTGGCGTGGTTTTGGGGGCAGGGCTGTCGTTTGTCGCAGAAGTGTCGGACCGTGACGGCGCGTCAAAGCTGCCGTTGGTAACATCTTGTCAGGCCACTTTCATGGCTCGGCCCCATCTCTTCGCCCAGCTTTTTCATTGCGGGCATCTGCAACGCCATGCCCTTGTTGCCGTCCAGCGTCTGATTGACCGACGCAACGCGAATGCCATCGCGACCTGAACCGCCGCCGTTCATGCCTGTGACCTGATGGATCTTGATCGAATTGATCTTTTCAGCGGGTTTGGGGATCTCGGCAATAACGTCGGGCAGGGCCTCCGGACGTGCGATGGCCAGCTTTTTCCTGCTGATGTCCGCAGTCAGCGTTTTCGGTACCTGCGATCGCATTGTCGGCCTTCGGCTCCAATCCTTTTTTCAGCAGGCCCTCGGAAAAGGCATAAAGCTTGGAGGGACCGTGGCCAGAGGCGGCAGGGCAAAACCCAAGCCCGCACAGGTGCGAAGCGCAATAGAAAACGGGATGGCTTGTGGACTGAGAAATACATCTTTCATCGGCCCTCCAACGCTGGCTGTATACATCGCTTGGATTTCACGCGTTGTTACATCTACCCCAAAATTCAGTACCGTGCAGGCGATGATGGAAACCTGTTGCGGCGAAGTGAACAATCAGGCGCGGGAATCATCGATTAATCATGAGCCATGGTTACATAACGGGCAAATTCTGTGGGGAAACGCGCTATTCGAGCGAAATGGCGTAGCGGATCGACAGCGTCTCGAGGCCGGGGTTCAGCGGCTGGCTGTCGGCATTCGACCGATGATCATAGAGCACAGTAAGGGTCGCCCCGCTGTCAAAGCTGTATCCGACCCCAAAGGCAGAGCGAAACTGTAGAGCGCCGCCGATGTCAGGCCCATCACCTGATTTATAAACCCCCGGCATCAGCGAGGTTTCGACAAAAAGCGGGACGTCAAAGACCTGCTGCGACGTCCATTTTGCACCCGCACCGAACCACAAGTCGCCATCATTTGTGACCGACCCGCCCATGGTGGGTTGGAACGGGCCAAAACTGCGGTTGGCGTCCAGCCCGATATAGAGTTCCTCGCTAATCGACTCGTCTTGAAACTGCACGTCGGCCGCACTGAACGACAGGCGCTGCGTCTGGGCTTTTTCGCGCAAACATCCTGTTGGGCAATCGTTAAAACCCATGTCAGTCAAGCTTGTGAGCAACCAGATTACAGCGAGCGTTCCGTCCATTGTGTCGTGTCCTAACTGTCAGGGTCCAGCAGGCCGAGCCCGCGCAGGTAGATGCCGATACCCGTTTCAAGCAGGTCCTCGGGGGGGAAAGGGCTTTGCGTGCCCGGATTTGAGCGGGCGAACAATTCAACGACGCCGTGTGACATCGCCAGAATATGCGCGCTGAACATCTGTGGCGGCGGGCGCTTTTCGGCGGGAATATGTTTTGACAGCTCTTCTGCGGCCTTTTCCAACACGCCCATGGCGCGGGTCGCGACCGCGTTCAGCTCTGACGTGCGGTTGATTGAAATGCCGGATTCGAACATCGCGATATAATGGCCCGGGTATTTGCGCGCAAAGGCCAGATAGGCGCGCCCGGTCGCTTCGAATGCGGACAGTGCCGAGGGTTGGCCATTGTTGTATGCATGTTCCATCAAGTCGCCAAACATCTCGTAGCCTTGCAGGGCTGCAGCGGCGATCAGGTCCTCGCGCCCTTCAAAATGGCGATAGACTGCCGCAGGTGTCACACCTGCCTCGCGCGCGGCCTCAGAAAGGGTAAAGCCAGTGGGCCCGCGCTTTTCGATCAGCGTCAGACAGCCCGCAATCAACGCTTCGCGCAGATTGCCGTGATGATACCCACGCTTAGGCATGCCAGAGGTCGATGCCTCCTGCAACGTGTGTGTCGATGGCGGCAAGGGCCGCAGGGTTCTTATGGGTGTAATCCAACTGATGCAGGATTTTGCTGATCACCTGCACCCGTGCGCGCCGTTTGTCATCCGACCGCACCACCGTCCAGGGGGCGGCGGGGGTATCGGTGCGCCGCAAGGTTTCGCCAATTGCGTCTGTGTAGGGGCCCCATTTGGCAAGTCCTTCGACATCAATCCATGACAGTTTCCACTGTTTCAATGGGTCTTTTTCGCGGTCCAGAAACCGCTTGAGCTGCGTGGCGCGCCCGACGTTGAGCCAGATCTTGATCAGCGTGATCCCTTCGTCGACCAGCATGCTTTCAAATTCAGGGGTTTGGCTGAACCAGCGTTCGCGCTGCTGCGGCGTGCAAAATCCGAAAACATGTTCAACCACGCCACGGTTGTACCAACTGCGATCAAAGATCGTGACCTCGCCCTTGGCTGGCAGATGCGCGATATAGCGTTGGAAATACCATTGTGCTGCTTCGGTTTCGGTTGGTTTGGACAGGGCCACCACCTTGGTGTTGCGCGGGTTCAGGTTTTCGCGAATCCGCTTGATGGTGCCGCCTTTGCCTGCCGCATCGCGGCCTTCGAATACGATGGCAATGCGCTGGCCCGTGTCCTTGGCCCATGCCTGCATGCGCACAAGTTCGATTTGCAGCTTTTCAAGCGCTTCCTCGTAGCTGCTGCGCTTCCAGCGCGTGTCATAGGGGAAATCGGGATTGAGGATATCGGATTTGCGTGCAGTTTTGATCGCGTCGCGTACGTCATCAGGCGCATCCTGTTCAAAATAGCGGCTGATACCACCACCGTGGGGTAATTCCATGAAAGCTCTCCCGATCCGTCCCTCCATATATGGGGGTTTGCAGCGCCAAGCGCAATTCGGCTTTATCAGAAGTGGCAAACCAGCGGCGGCCACATTTGCATTAGCGTAGTTTTGCGCGCGTGGCGGCGCGGTCGATTGCGGTAGTCACAACCTCAGGTGCCGCGTGGTGGGGCATATGCCCAACGCCATCAAGCGCGGTCAGATTGGCAGAAGGGACGATTTCGATCACCACCTCGGCGTGAATGTTGATCGGGACGGTATCGTCAGCGTTTCCGTGTACGATTTCAATCGGAAGGGTCAAATCGGGATACCGTTTGGACAACTCAACCACATGGGCGCGCAGCGTGTTGACCTGCCGGATATTGGCGCGAAAGCTGTCCTGGCGCAGGGTCAGGCCGGCGCCGATATGCTCTGCATAGCCATCAGGGGCAGGTTGGGGGGCAAATGTGCCCTCGATCCGGCTGCGCACAACGCTGGGCGGGGTCAGCGCCGCGATCAGGGGCACAGTGACAAGACCGCCAAAGGCACTGCCGTTGATTGTGTAGTAAGGATCAAGATCGCCGGGCCATGGCATAGTAACCCCCGCCAGCGATACCAGCGCCTTGGCATTCACAGGGTTGTCACTATCAAGCCCCTCAACGGCCCAAGCATAAGCCACAATGCCACCAAAGCTGTGGCCCGCCACAATCGGGTCGGTGATGCCGAGTGCTGTGGCGGCTTCGCGCAGCATACGGGCCTGTTGCAGCGGGCTGTCGCCTTCGGTGGCTACTGGTCCGGTCTCAACACCCTGTACGCGGTCGGTGTATCCCATGCCGGGGCGGTCAAAGGCGGTTACCGTATAGCGGTCCGTCAAACGGTCCATCAGGTCAAAGGTGAATTCACGCAGGTTTCCACCGGCACCATGCAACAAGATCAGATGCGGACCGGACCCTTTTTGCACATAGTGGACCTGCCCGCCGGTCACTTCGGCAAACTGGCCTACGGGCGGATAGGTCTGCTCTGCCTGCGCGGCACGGTAGCGCGCGCAGCCCGTCACTCCAATTGCAAGGACTGCACAAAGCGTAACAGTTGTGATCAATTTACGTCCCAATTTTTTCAAGCTCAAAAGGCGTGGTCTGATAAATCTGGTTGATCCAGTTCCCATAAAGCAGATGTCCATGACTGCGCCATCTGTTCTGCGGTGTCTGGGTCGGGTCATCGTTGGGGTAGTAATTGGCAGGGATATTGATCGGTGTGCCGCTTGCAATATCGCGATCATATTCTTGCTTGAGTGTTTCGCTGTCATATTCGAAGTGGTTGAAGATATAGAGCGCACGGTGATCCTGATCTTCGACCAGTGCCGGGCCAGCTTCATCGCTGGTAATCAGCGTCTTGAGGCCGGGGGTGGCATCAATTTCATCCTGGCGCATTTCAGTCCACCGGCTGACGGGGATCACGCAATCATCGGAGAACCCGCGCAGATAAGGTGAATTGGGGGCTGTATTGCGATGGCGCAGACAGCCAAAGAGCTTTTCCTTCAGAAGGTGTTTTTCAACGCCGTGAAAGTAATTGATCATCGCCATGCCGCCCCAGCAGACACCAAAAGTGGAATGCACATTGGTCTGGGTCCAGTCAAAGACCTGCGTCAGCTCTTGCCAATAGGTCACGTCAGCGAACGGCAGATGCTCAATCGGGGCGCCGGTGATGATCAACCCGTCAAATTTCTGGTCCTTCACCTCTTCGAACGGGTGATAGAATTCCTCCATGTGGGCGGCGGCGGTGTTTTTGGTCTGATGCTCTGACATGCGGATCAGGGTCAGTTCGATTTGCAACGGCGTTGCCCCGATCAGCCGCGCGAACTGGTTTTCGGTGTCGATCTTTTTGGGCATCAGGTTCAACAAGGCGATCCGCAGCGGGCGGATATCCTGATGGGCGGCGGCATCTTCGTCCAGCACCATGACACCCTCGTGGCTGAGGACGTCATAAGCGGGCAGGGCGGAAGGCAATTTGATTGGCATCGGTCAGGTCCTGATTGGGTGCATCAAATAGTGGGTGCGCTGTGCTTCTCAAGGGCGTCGGCGATCATATCCACAAATCCCGCTTGATCGTGAACCTGCGTGACCGCATCCATCGGTACCGTGATCCCCCACCGGTCGGCCATGGCCTGATAACGGGGCTGGCGGTGGGCCAGTGCCTTGGCAAAGGCCCAGCGGATGAAATCATCCGGGTCCACCTTGTCTGGCGTTGTGCTGAATTCCGTCAGATAAGCCTGCCACGTTGCCAGCAAAAAGGCGGGATCATAGGACATCGGCTTGGGTTCACGGTCAAACCGGCGGACAAGTTCGGCGGTATGCGCGTCGGTGCCCTTGATCCAGACCATCAGGGTCCTGGAAGCCAGATCTGTCATGATCGGATCATCCGGATCATGCGCATCGACCCATTCGCAGATTGATCCACCCGTATCGCAGATGAAGTGCGGATATTGGTACAGATCATACGAGCGTTCGATGAAATATCCGGTGTCATGCAGAGCGGCCACTTCGGCGGCTTCGAACTGCGCCTGCCTGCGGGTATATTCATCCCACGGCAGCCCGCCCAAGTCGGGGTTGCCGGGCTTGCCCAGATAAGACGACATCGGGCGCAGGTCATCGAACGATATGTTGGACCCGATATAGATGCTGTTGGAGCGCAGCAAATCCCGCAGGAATGGGATTTTCATCGCCTCGCGCTTGGCATTGTCGGCGATCTGTTCGCCCATGTAGCGGGTGCCAATGCGGTAATCGATCGAATAATGAAACCAGTCCCCGCTGTCACGCAGCATTTTGGACAGATAGGTTTTGCCAAGCCCCGACATAGCAAACAGCAGGACACGTTTTTGCGGGGCGTTGCGCCAATGGTCAGCGGTTGTGTAAATCATGGTGGCAAGGGTTAAAGCCATGTGATCCAAGACGCTAGGGCCTTTCACTCGAATTGTCGCGGGTGGGCCGTTATGCGTTGGCGCCGGAAGAGTAGTTGATTTTTGCTGACCTTCGGAATGGAATGTTGCTTTTCAACTCATTCCATCAGGGTGGATTGAGTGGAATCCACCATTATTGCGGCCCTATTGGGGGTTGGATCTCTTTTCGCGATCATCCGCATTTAAACTGGAAGAAACGTGCCTACACCGTCAAAGAACGTCGATCTGAAAATTGAATCGGCGGTCGCCGCTACATCAGCCCCAACAGCTTTGCCCCTGCGACCAAATCCGCCGCTATGTGTTGACCAGAGGCCGCGAAGTCGGGCGAGGGGTGTTTGATGTCAGGCACCTGTACCGTGGTCATGCCTGCCGCCAATGCCGCGCGGACCCCGTTTTCGGAATCCTCGAACGCCGCACAGTCGGCGGGCGCGATCCCAAGGGTTGCGGCTGCCCGCAGATAGATATCGGGCGCGGGTTTTCCGCGTGTCACCTGATCACCGCCGATGATGATCGGAAAGTGATGACCGATGCCAGCCTGCGCCAGATGCTTGTGGGCGTTGGGTGTCTTGGTGCTGGTGGCGATGGCATAGGGCAGGCCCGTGCCCTGCAAGTGGCTGACCATAGCCGCAACGCCGGGTTTGACGGGCAGGGGGCCTTGGGTCAGTGCGCGGACTTCCACAGCCCACCGGGCGTCAAAAACTGCGGCTTTCATGATCCCTTGCAGACCATTTTGCAAAACGGCCTGTCCTTCAGCCTGAGGGCGTCCGATCATCTCGAGGAAGGTCGCATCATCGGGGGGCAGATCAAAGCTGGCGCGGGTGCGTTTGTATCCTTCGAAATAAATCCGTTCGGTATCCAGCAGCAGCCCGTCCATATCAAAAACGACCGCCCGGATGGGGCGGTCGTTTGCATTGATGGTGGTCTTCTTGTCCATTTGCTTTGAAAACCTGAGCGCCGGGTTGTTGTCCAGACTTATCCGTCGAAGTTGACTTCTTCCATGATCCGCAAAGCAACAGGACGATTTGCAGCCAGTTCGCTCAGATTGGTGTCGTCTGCGGTGAAGGTCCCCCAACCGGCGACCAGATCGGACAGATCTGCGCCCTCAAGAACCGGATATTCATAGTTCAGTTCGGCGTAGATCGACTGCGCTTGGGGCGACACGAGGAATTCCATCAGTTGCAGTGCGTTGTCTTTGTTCGGCGCTGCGGTCGTCATGGCCACGCCAGAGACATTGACATGGGTGCCGCCGCCTTCGAATGTCGGGAAGATAATGTCGACGGCGTTGGCCCACTCGATCTGCTCATCATTTTCAAGCATCTTGCCCATATAGTAGGTATTTCCAAGGCTGATGTCGCATTCGCCGGCCCAGATCGCCTTGACCTGCGCACGGTCGTTGCCTTCGGGTTTGCGCGCAAGATTGTCCTGTACGCCCGTAGCCCAAGTTTTTGCCGCTTCTTCGCCGACATGGGCAATCACTGCGGACATGAGGGCAAGGTTGTAATTATGCAGCCCCGAACGGCTGCAAATCCGGCCTTTCCACTTGTCAGAAGCAAGGTCCTCGTAGGTGGTGATTTCGCCATCGGCGACCCGGTCCTTGGAGGCATAGACGATCCGCGCCCGTGTCGTCAGACCAAACCAGCGGTTTTCAGAGTCGCGCAAAGTGTCTGGGATGGCAGCGGTCAGCACATCGCTTTGCACAGGCTGGACGACACCGGCATCAACAATCTGTTTGAGGTTGGCAATGTCGACCGTCATCACCAGATCGGCAGGCGAACGGGCGCCTTCGGCTTTCAACCGTTCGACAAGCCCGTCATCCACAAATGCCAGATTGACGGCGATGCCGGTTTCATCCGTGAAGGCATCCATCACCGGCTGGATCAGTTCGGGCTGGCGGGTGGTGTAGATGTTGACGTCTGCCAGTGCAGGGGCGGCCATTGCGGCGCAGGTGCTTGCAAGAAGAAGGGTTCGCATAGTCATCATGAAGGCTCCGTTGTTAATGGTGCCCTTAAGCCTGAGTCTTTTTGTCGGGTCAATACCTGAATAAATTAGTCAGACATTATTTTTTGCTTTTCTGCCAGTTTGGCTGCGTCCCAAAGGGCGTCCATTTCCGCCAGATCACTGTCGGCTGGCGTTTTGCCAATATCTGCTAGCGCATCTTCGACAGCTTCAAACCGCCTTGTGAATTTGGCGTTTGTGGCGCGCAGGGCCGCTTCGGGGTCGATATCCAGATGGCGGGCAAGGTTTGCGACGACAAACATCAGATCGCCGAATTCTTCCGTGACCTCATCCTGCGTCAGCTTGTCGCGTGCCTCGACCAACTCGCCCGCTTCTTCGACGATCTTGTCAATGACATGGGATGTGTCGGGCCAGTCAAATCCAACCCGTGCCGCACGCTTTTGCAGTTTCACCGCCCGTGTCAGGGCGGGCAGGCCTGTTGCCACCCCGTCAAGCGTACGCGTCTGGGCTTTGCCTGCCCGCTCTGCCGCCTTTATACGTTCCCAGTCAGACACCTGTTGTTCGGCCGATTTATCGCGTGATTCGTCGCCGAAAACATGCGGATGCCGTGCGACCATCTTGTCCGATATCGCCTTGACCACGCTGTCAAAGGTGAAATGTCCGGCCTCGGACCCCATTTGCGTGTGATAGACTGTTTGCAGCAGCAAATCGCCCAATTCGCCCTCCAGTTCGCCCCAATCACTGCGTGCGATAGCGTCGGCGACCTCGTAGGCCTCTTCTATTGTGTATGGCGCGATACTGTCGAAGTCCTGTTCGATGTCCCAGGGGCAGCCGGTTTGCGGGTCGCGCAGCCGCCGCATGATTTCGAGCAGCCGTGGCATGCCTCCGTTTGGATCATGAATAAGGTCGTGGGCCATTGCGTCGTCCGGTAAGTTGCGTTCAACTGCACCCTATTGAGCCTGATAGCGGAGTGCCACCCATGCCTGTAATCAATCGGATCGCCGATTATGCCGATGATATGACCGCCTGGCGCAGACATTTGCATATGCACCCAGAATTGCAGTTTGACTGCCATCAGACCGCAGCTTTTGTTGTGGAACGGTTGCGCGACTTCGGCGTGGACGAAATTCACGAGGGGATCGCCACGTCCGGTGTGGTGGCGATCATCAACGGTCAGGGTGATGGCCCGACGATCGGCCTGCGGGCTGACATGGATGCGCTGCCGATGGATGAAAAGACCGGGCTGGATTACGCATCGACCGTACCGGGGCGGATGCATGCCTGCGGCCACGACGGACACACAACAATGCTGCTGGGCGCGGCCCGCTATCTGGCTGAGACCCGAAACTTCAAAGGCCGCGTTGCGCTGATTTTCCAGCCCGCCGAAGAGGGCGGTGGCGGCGCGCAGGTTATGGTGCAGGAGGGCACGCTGCAACGGTTTGACATCCGCGAAGTGTATGCTTTGCATAATGCGCCGGGGGTGGGTGTGGGCGCATTCCATACGATGCCGGGGCCAATAATGGCGGCGGTGGACACGTTCCATATCCATATTGCCGGACGCGGCGGCCATGGCGCCTATCCCCACGAGACTGCCGACCCGATTGTTGCGGCTGTCGGCATGGTCAATGCAATCCAGACTATCGTCAGCCGCAATCATGATGCGCAGAAGGATCTGGTGGTCTCTGTCACCCAGATTCACACCGGGTCTGCCGACAATATCATCCCAGACACGGCCTATGTGAACGGCACCGTGCGCACGTTCGACAAGTCGGTGCAGGCGATGGTGAGGACCCGGCTGGAAGATATCGTGAACGGGCAGGCGGCGACCTATGGTGTGACTGCCGCGTTTAATTATGATGTTGGCTATCCGGCCACGGTCAATGACCCGGCAAGAACGGCGTTCGCTGCCGATGTCGCCCGCGAAGTCTCTGCCGATGTCGATGAGGCCGCCGGACGCGAGATGGGCGCAGAGGACTTTTCCTATATGCTTGAGGAACGGCCCGGTGCTTACTTGTTCGTCGGCAATGGTGATACTGCGGGACTGCATCATCCCGCCTATGATTTTGATGATGAGGCCGCCCCTGCGGGCGCGTCATTCTTTGCAAAGCTGGTGGAGCGCGCTTTGCCGCTGTCGTGATGCCTTCGGCGAAAGTTTGATTGGACGAAGAAAGTCAGGGGACGGTTATGTCATTGAAGAAGGCCCGCGAAGATGTGGATGGTGCATTTACGCGTGAGGGGCGGCGGGGGCTGTCATTCGAGAATGCCTTTGGTGGTGCCACTTCATTTTTGCGCCGGACCTATAGCAAGGATTTGACAGGCTTTGATCTGGCTGTGACCGGGGTGCCATTCGATCAGGCCGTTACCCATCGCCCTGGCACCCGTTTTGGCCCGCGTGCAATTCGCGAAGCCTCCAGCTTGCAGACCTATGACCCGCCTTATGGGTGGGACGGGTTTGATCCTTTGGGTGAATATGCCATCGCGGACTATGGCGACGTAGCGTTTGATTATGCTGATGTGCGATCTGTTCCCGCACTGGTGCAGGCCCATATCGCGGGCATATTGGCCCGAGGGTGCCGCGCGGTGACATTGGGCGGGGATCACTTTATCACGCTCCCGATCTTGCGGGCTTATGCCGAGAAATTCGGACCGATGGCCGTTGTGCAGTTTGATGCCCATTCCGACCTTTGGCCCGATGATGATATGGACCGCATTGACCACGGCACCATGATGTACAAGGCGGTCAAGCTGGGGCTGGTGGATGTGGACCATTCTTTGCAGGTCGGGATCAGGACGGACTGTGCCGATTATCTGGGGATGCCTTACATTGACGCACGGACCTGTCATGAAAGGGGCCCTGCATGGGTCGCGGCCCGGATCAGAGACCGTGTCGGCGATTGCCCGACTTACGTGACCTTTGATATTGACGCGCTTGATCCAGCCTTTGCGCCCGGCACGGGCACGCCAGTCTGGGGCGGTCTGGCCAGTTGGCAGGCCGCTGCAATGCTGCGTGATATGGCCGATATCAACATGGTCGGCGGCGATATCGTCGAGGTTTCGCCCCCCTATGACACGACCGGCGCCACGGCCGTTGCGGGCGCGCATATCGCGATGGAGCTTTGTTGTCTGGCCCTTTGGAACAAAAGGAAAAAATGATGCCCAATATGCCCATCAGCGGCAATGATCTGGCCCGGTTTTCGGGGCCGCAGAGTTTTATGCGCCTGCCGCAAGTGGAGACGGCAGACGGGTTGGATGTCGGCTTTATCGGCATTCCTATGGATATCGGGACATCGTGGCGGTCGGGCACCCGCATGGGCCCCAAACAGCTGCGCGAACAGTCCGCCATGATCAGACCCTATAACATTCAGACAGGCGCCGCCCCGTTTGATGCCCTGCAATGCGCCGATCTGGGCGATATTGCGATCAATACCTTTAGCTTAAGCGATAGTATCCGCATTATTACAGAGGCTTACGCCGCGCACTTGCGGCATGACTTTATACCGATGACCCTTGGCGGGGATCATACGCTGACTTTGCCCGTGTTGCGCGCAGTGGCGGCCAAGCATGGGCCGGTGGCACTTGTTCATGTCGATGCCCATGCAGATGTGAATGACGAGATGTTCGGTGAACGCGAAACCCATGGCACTGTGTTCAGGCGCGCCTATGAGGAAGGAATCATCACGCCCGACAAAGTGTTTCAGATTGGGCTTCGTGGCACCGGATATACGGCCGATGACTTTGCGGAAGCCGCTGCTTGGGGTTTCAACCAGTTCCTTGCGCCTGATCTGTGGCATAAATCGCTGACGCCACTGGCGCAGGAGATCAAGGCGAAAATCGGTGATCAGCCGTGCTATATCACCTACGATATCGACAGTCTTGACCCGGCCTTTGCGCCCGGCACTGGCACGCCAGAGATTGGCGGGCTGACAACGCCGCAAGCGATGGAGCTGATCCGGGGGTTGCGTGGACTGAACATCGTTGGCTGCGATCTGGTCGAAGTGTCGCCGCCCTACGACCCGTCTGGTAACACGGCCTTAACCGGTGCCAACCTTATATTTGAAATGTTGTCGATTTTGCCCGGGGTTCCCTACCGTTAAGGCTGGCGGCCTTTCGGAGATGACCTTATGAGGGCGCAAAGTAGTTTTTAAATGGGGCAGGTTTGCTATGCGCTGGTTTCTTTTGGGTGTGATCGTCTTGTTGGCCGCGGCGCTCATTCTGCCGCGCGTGATTCCGGTCACGGCAGAAAGTGTGCATGCGACCTTTCCGGCCAACGTGCCCGGCGACTACCCTGCATCAAAGGGTTATTCGGTCACGCGCGAGATTACGACGACACCACAGCGATTACTTGAGGTGCTTGACGACATTGCCAAATCGACACCGCGCACCCGCTGGCTTGCTGGCAGCGTCGAGGAACGCCAGATAACCTATGTCACCCGCTCGCGGATATTCGGCTTTCCTGACTATACCACAGTGCAGATCGTGATGGCTGAAGACGGGCAGACCCCCCTGTTGCAGATCAGCGCCCGTGCCCGCTATGGAAAATCCGATCTTGGGGTCAACAAGGAACGCGTCAACCGCTGGCTTGCTGAGCTTGGGCTCTTGACCGTGGCCCCCTGATCGGCCACTTCCTATGCCATGATTGCAGCAGACAAGATTGAACAGATCATCGACCGCTTCCAGTTTCTTGAGGCAAAGATGGCAGATGGCAGCGCGGGCAATGACATCGGTGCACTGGGCCGCGAATATTCGGAATTGCGTCCGGTGGTCGAAACCGTGACCGCTTACAAGGACCTGCTCAGCCAGATCGCCGACGCAGAGGCGATGTTGTCCGATCCCGAGATGAAAGAGTTGGCAGAAGCTGAATTGCCGGAATTGCGCGCCGCACTTGCGGCCTCAGAAGAGGAAGTGCAGCTGGCCCTCTTGCCCAAAGATGCCGCCGACGCGCGCCCTGCCTTGCTTGAAATTCGACCCGGCACAGGGGGCGATGAGGCGTCACTTTTTGCCGCGGATCTTTTGCGGATGTACCAGCGCTATGCCGAACGGCAGGGCTGGCGTTTCGAGATACTGGAGCAGAGCCTGACAGAGCTTGGCGGCATCAAGGAAGTGGTTGCCCGCATCGCAGGCGATGGCGTTTTTGCCAAGATGAAATACGAAAGCGGCGTGCACCGGGTCCAGCGCGTGCCTGAAACCGAAAGCGGTGGGCGCATCCATACCTCTGCCGCGACAGTCGCTGTCCTGCCAGAGGCCGAGGACGTGGATATAGAGATTAACCCCGCCGATATTCGTATTGATACGATGCGCGCATCCGGGTCCGGCGGCCAGCACGTCAACACAACTGACTCAGCCGTGCGCATCCTGCATGAACCCACGGGAATCATAGTTGTCAGCTCTGAAAAATCCCAACATCGTAACCGTGAAATTGCCATGCAGGTCTTGAAAACCCGGCTGTTTGATCTGGAGCGTCAACGGGTTGACAGCGAACGCTCTGCCGATCGCAAAAGCCAGGTGGGGTCCGGCGACAGGTCCGAACGGATCAGGACATATAATTTCCCGCAAGGGCGGATGACCGATCACCGGATCAACCTGACGCTTTATTCGCTGGGGCAGGTGATGCAGGGCGATCTGGATGAGGTGATCAGTGCCTTGCAGGCCGACGCTCAGGCAACCCTGCTGGCCGAGATGGGCGCGTGACGACGGTTCAGCAGGCAATCACTACCCTTATCAATCGTCTGAACGCGGCTGCCAGGTCAGGCGGCCCTGTCCCTGACAGGCCGCGCGAGGCGCGCATGCTTCTGGCGCATGCGATGGGGGTGCCGTCGCAAAGGCTGACCTTGCTGGGCGGCGACGATCTGCCCAATGAGGTATTACAGGCCGCACTTGGCCTGGTTGACCGGCGCATCAAGGGTGAACCGGTCAGTCACATTCTAGGGCGCCGCAACTTTTTTGGCCGTGAGTTCTTTGTTGATCGTCGCGTGCTGGACCCGCGCCCCGAAACCGAAGAATTGGTTATGGCGGCTTTGGGTCAGCCCTTTGACAGGGTCCTTGATCTTGGAACCGGCAGCGGGGCGATCATCGTCACGCTCTTGGCCGAGCGCCCTGGGGCCCACGGGTATGCCACGGACCTGTCTGAGCAGGCCTTGCAAGTCGCAGAGCAAAACGCGCAGACCCATAGTGTGGCCAACAGGGTGCAGTTTCAGCGTGCTGACTGGCTTGCAGGCATAATTGGTCGCTTCGACCTGATTGTCAGCAATCCCCCCTATATCGCCGCCACAGAAATGGAGGGGCTGCAAGACGAGGTGCGGCTGTACGAACCGCCCATGGCGCTGACCGACGGGGCGGACGGGCTCACTGCATATCGCACCCTGATTGCAGGTGCACCCGCCCATTTGAGCCCCGGCGGACGCCTGATTGTCGAGATCGGGCCAACGCAGGCAGAGCCGGTCCGCGACATGATGGAAGCAGCCGGTCTGGTTGCCGTGGATGTCCTTCCGGACCTTGATGGGCGCGACAGAGTTGTGAGTGGAAAAATGCCGCAAAACCTGTCCACCAATAGCGCAAAAACCCCGAAATAGCGCATTTTTCCTAATTTGGACTTGTCATGAACCCCCTCACATGCCTATTTAGATGCATCGGATGGTGAGAGGGTTTTTGAAGTCCTTTCCCCGATCAGTCGCCAAAACATCGCAAGGCTCCATAATAAAGACGCGCAAGCGAGCGCGACAGAAGCTAGCGCAACGACAGCCAAAGGCTTGAAAGCACATCAATGAGATCATCGAAGTCACGGTCGCGGAATAAGAACCGCAATAACCGGCCCTCGGGCGGTAACATCATCAACCGGGTGTTTGACAGCTCTGGCCCGGATGGCAAAGTGCGCGGAACACCGCAACAGATCATCGAAAAATATAACCAGCTTCATCGCGATGCGGTATTGTCGGGCGATCGTGTTGACGCGGAAAATTTTGCGCAACATGCCGAACATTACACCCGTCTTTTGGCCGAAGCCCAACGCGAAGTTGATGCACGCCGCGAAGAACAGGAAGCCCAGAACCGCGAGCGTCAGGCAGAGCGGGACCGCGAGCGCAACGAACGGTTAAAAGCACAGGAAGCGGCCCAGGCTGCCCAGCCCGATGCGCCAGTTGACCCGTCCAAGATGGAACAGCCGGTTATTGAAACCTCAGAGGCTGACCGCGAAGACAGCGGTCTGGTTGAAACGCCGGAAGAAAAGCCAAAACGCCCGCGCAAACCACGGGCGCCGCGCAAACCGCGCAAGGCGGCCAGTGATGGCGACGCTTCCCCACAATCCACGCCCGACGCACCCGAAGCAGCGGAATAACGCACGCGCCTTCCTGTTTCCGTGGGGGTCTAGCTGTCCTGTTCCAAGCTGCGGGCGAGTGCGCAAAACGCTTCCAAACCAACCTGCTCTGCGCGTTCCGTTGGTTTGATCCCCGCCTCCATCAGGTGCTGTTCGATATCTGGACTTACCGATTTCAAGGCTGACCGCAACATCTTGCGCCGTTGGTTGAAGGCTGCAGCGACAACCCGGTTCAAGACGGCAGCGTCGGCTGCAAATCGTGGCGCGGGCAGGGCCGTCAGATGCACCACAGCCGAATTGACCTTAGGTGGCGGGCTAAAGGCTTCGGGCGGCAGTTCCATAACGATCTGCGCATCGGTACGCCATTGCGCCAACAGGGCCAACCGTCCGTAGGCTTTGCTGCCAGGGGTGGCCACGATGCGTTGGGCAACCTCGCGTTGGAACATCAGCGTCAGGCTTTGCCAAAACGGCGGCCACATAGGCGGTGTCAGCCAGCGGACCAGTAATTCGGTACCCACGTTGTAGGGCAGGTTCGCCGCCACTTTGATGGGTGGTTGCAAATAGGCCAGCGGGTCCACATCCAACGCATCGCCCTGAATGGCCTGCAAGCGACCGGGATAGGCGTCGGCAATCTCTGCCAGCGCGGGCATGCAGCGCGGGTCTTTCTCGATCGCCCGTACTTTGCGCGCACCTTCGGCCAGCAACCCGCGGGTCAGCCCGCCGGGGCCGGGGCCGATCTCAAGCACATCGGCAGCGGTCAGATCCCCCGCAAGCCGGGCAATCTTGGCTGTCAGGTTGAGATCAAGAAGAAAGTTCTGGCCCAGCGATTTTTTCGCTGCCAGCCCATGCGTGGCAATGACCTCGCGCAGGGGGGGAAGATCATCAATGCTGCTCATGTTTTCTTATGGCCAAAAATATCCCCGCCGGAGGCTCCAAACCTATCAGCCATGCCGCACCTGCGCCATTTCGGCCGCCATTCGCAAGGCGGCGATCATCGACGTCGGATCCGCTTTGCCCTGGCCTGCGATATCAAAGGCGGTGCCGTGGTCAGGGGATGTGCGAATGAATGGCAGCCCCAGCGTGACATTCACACCACCTGCAAAATCAATGGTCTTGATCGGGATCAGGGCCTGATCATGATACATGCAAATAGCGGCGTCATATGTGGCACGGGCAGCAGCATGAAACATCGTATCCGCCGACATCGGGCCGTTGATATCCATTCCGGTCTGTCGCAGAGCGGCAATGGTGTCGTTGATCCAGGCCTGCTCTTCAGTCCCGATCTTGCCATCCTCGCCCGCATGCGGGTTCAGGCCCGCAACCGCAATGCGCGGGGCCACAATGCCAAAATCCTTGATAAGCGCCTTGTGGGTGATGTCCACCGTCTGCCGCAGTAACGCAGGGGTCAGCGCCTGTGGGACGGCGGACAGCGGAATATGGATTGTCGCGGGAACAACCCGCAACGCAGGACAGGCCAGCATCATGACAACCTGCTCCGCTCCTGCCAGATGCGCCAGATATTCGGTATGACCCGGAAAGGCAAAGCCCGCCCCATCTGCCAAGGCGGCCTTGTGAATAGGCGCGGTGCAAAGCGCCGCAGTCGTCCCTTGAGACGTCAGCGACACGGCGGTTGCAATCGCATCAATGACCCCTTGGGCATGGGCAGGGTTTGGCGTACCTGCAATTGCAGGGGGGCCAAAATCACGGGCGAGCACGTTGAATTTGCCGGCTATCCAGTTGGATGGGTCCTGCGTGATCGCAATATCGGTGCCTGCGGGCAGGTGCCCCGGATCGCCGATCCACAAAAGTGGCAGTGCATTGCCTAATGCGGCCCAAGCGGCAACGGCGATTTCAGGGCCGATACCTGCGGGTTCACCACAACTGACCGCGATTGGCTTCATCGGGTTTCAATGACCGCCGCTGCGCGCAGATCAGACAGCAGCGCGTCTGCAAAACCGCCCAGTCGCTGGCTTCTGATCTGGTTGCGTACGGCATCAGGGTCAGCGCCTGCCTGTCCCGCAGCAGTCCGGCTGCACAGCATCAGCAAGACAAGCGTGTTGCCATTGTCGCGGGTCAGATTGGTCGAGATTTCGCCCGGGTCAAGCCGGGCAAGTTCCAGTGCGACATCGCCGGGAATATCGGCAGGCGGCACGTCGGACCTGTCCAGCACCTCGGCTGGCTGGTTTCTTGCGATCCCATATAGATCATCGCAGGTGTCTGCGCGGTTTGCGACCTCCTGCGCGGTTTGCAGGGCAGCGGCACTTTGGCCACCGGCGATGTAATAGGCGGCATAGTCGATGCTGACGGGCGGGCTGACAGACTGTGCCACTTCGCGGATGCCGCGCATCTGGAACAGGGCGACGCCGTTGGTGATCGTGATCGGCTCGGTCACTTCACCGGGGCGCAAGTCCAGCAAAAGCTGGCGCAGTTGAGGCGGATAGTTTGTGATCGGAAGCCATCCCAGCCGCCCGCCCTGATCGCGTGACGGCAGTGCAGAGACTTCGCGCGCAGCGGCCTCAAAGCTTGCGAATGAGCGCAGGCGCGAAATCCGTTCCGCCGTTGCCTGCGCTTCCCGGGCACGGTCTGGCGGGGCGGGAATGATAATTTCAGACAAAAGCACTTTGATGGCCGTGGGCCGATTGCCCCTTTGGGCGATGGCGCGTTCGATATCATTGTCGGTGATCGTGACCTGCCGTCCAAAACGGGTCCGGATATAGTCACGCCACGACACGCCCACTTTGACAAAATCGCGCAGGGTTTCCGGTGCGATACCATTTTGCTGCAAGAAACGGTTGAAGCTGTCCAGATCCTGATTGGCCCGGCCTGCGAATTCTTCGAGCGCCGTGTTCAGGGCCTCATCGGTCAGCGACAGGCCGACCCTGTCCATCTCCTGTTGTTTCAGGCGATCCTCGATCAGGCCCTCGCGCGCCTGCCTGTTCAGATCACCCGGCGTACGGAACAGTTCCAACAGCAAGATGCGCTGCGATAGTTCAAACTGGGTAATGACCCTGTCGTTGACCGTAATAACCGGTGCGAACTGGCCTTGGGCCTGCGCACCGCCAAGGCTGGTCAGGCTCAGTATGAATGCCAGAAAAGCTGCGAATGTCAGTCGTGCGCGCATTGGGTCCTCATCGTGCTTTTAGTTCCTGCAAGGGGCGGCCGGGCCACTTTGTGATCGTCCGACAGAGAATCCAGTCAGGGATCCACTGATGCCGTATGTTGTTGTTGGTTCTACGTTAGTCGAAGAGGAATAGCGGCGCGAGGCGGAAACGTCGATGGTCACGCATTCGTTGCGCCACCTCAGCCCGAGCGCCGCGCTGACGGGGCGATCCTGAGCGACGTTGTAGCGCCCATCTGCAGTCAGCGACCAGGCCTGTGTTATTTTGGCGCCTGCATCCACGGTCCATTCCGACAGTGTTTCCTCGCGTTCTTCGATTGGATCGGCGGCCTGCCAGATATAGGCCGTCGCCAGCGAGAGGTCGCGGCTTTCCCACCCGATCAGGCTGGCTGCGCGGGTTGCCTCCCCTGTGTCATCAAGCAGTGCATAGGCATCAAAGGAAAAACCGTCGGGCGTGCGTATCTGTCCTGCAATCAGCCAGTCTGAAAAGCTGCCACTCAAGCCAGAAGAGGGCGTAAAATCAGTCTCGGAACTGTCCCTGACCACCCGTCCAAAGGCCAGCCTGCTGCTGGCGCCTTCGTTGCCATAGCGGGTCCATGACACGCCATATGCGGCCTGCGTGCCGGTTTCAACGGCATCATCCCCCGCAAACCGCGAAAGCGCCAGCAAATTGCCACTGTCAAATTCGTTGCGGGTGCTGTCTTCGTTCGGGGGGGTGCCACCAAGTGCCGTTGATGCAGCCGCCTGCACCACAGGTTCTATGACATGTGTGACACCTGTGGCTGTTGTCATGGCCCACGGCCAGCGCAAGGCAACAGCCGCGTTCGGGACAACACGCAGTCGTTCATCAGAGAAGGCCGCATCATCCGCGACCCAGTAGGCATCGAGGCGCGCTCCTGTTTGTGCGCTTGCCAGAATGCCACCGGGCAGGACCCAACTATTTTCCCAGCCGCTCGCGACGCCTGCCCGCACAACATCGCGCCCCCGCACGCCGTCGAGATCACTGAACCGGTAGGACAGGTCCAGCCCTGCCTCGACATGGGTTATGCCGCCAATGGCGGGGCGCAGCCGCTGTTCATATCCCAACTCGGCCACAATCGGAGGCAGCGTGCTGTTGGTTTCGTCGTCGCGCAGCGTTTGATAGTAGGTCAGATTGGCCTGTAACAGGCTGTTTTGCTTGACCCTGATGATACTGACAGCGCTATCGATTCGGTCTTTCGATGAATAATTATAGTCAGACAAGTATGAAGGGTCAGACACAGTCTCGATGTCGAAGCGCAGCGCGACATCCTGCGGCAAGTTGAAATTCCCGTTCGCAAACAGATAGGTCCGCAAACCTTCTTCCAGCGTGTCTCTGCTCGCCGCGCCTTGCAGGCGCAGGTTTCCGTTTGTGAAGGCTTGGCGGTAGATCAGTTCCAACGTGCGGGTTTTTTCAGACAAATAGGGGGTCAGGGTCACATCGCGCGAATCCCCCAGTGTCACGAAATACGGCAGACGTATGCCGACCCCCAGTTGGGTGTTCGTTTCCTGACTTGGGATCAGGAAACCATTCGCCCGGTCAAGCGTAGGGTCAGGAAGGCGCATGCGGGGCAGCCAGAAAACCGGTAACCCCTTGATCCTGACGATAGCATTGTCGAAGTAAAGCTGCTTTTCTTCGGCGTCATGCACGACACGTTCGGCGCGGATATCCCAAAGGGGCGGGCCTTCGCCGCAGACCTGACAGGACGTGGCGGCGGTCCTGTAAAGCTGTGAAAAGCGCCCTTCGCGTCGGTCAATCTGGTTGGCGGCAAGCTGCAATTGCTGATCCAGCACAAGCCGCGCCCCCAGCAACATGCCGTTTTGCAGGCGCGGATCAAGGTCGGCCTTGTCCGCGACCAGCAGGGTCCCGTCAGCCGCCTTGATCACAATGGGGCCATCAATAACCAGTCGGTCTGACGGCTGATCATAGGTGATTGCCGTGGCGGTCAGCTTTGTGCCCTCATACAGCACTTCGACGTTGCCGCTGGCGACCAGTTGCTTGTCCTCGGTCAGCACTACGCTGTCAGCAACAAGTGTGGCCGCACCTTGGGCCACGGCAAAGCAGGGCCACATACAGAACAAGAACAATAACCAGCGCAAGTCAGCCATCCTCGCTATGCAGCAAAAAACCAAGCGCCAGCCCTATGGCCGCAAAGGGCGGTGCCCATGCCGCAAGAAGGGCAGGAAGCTGGCCGTTTTCGCCCAAAACCTGCGCAAAGTTGCGTACGAAATAGATGAGGAATGCCAAGGTGATGGCAAACATCACCATCAGTCCGGTGCGCCCGCCACGTTGATGCCGCAGGGTAAAGCTCGCACCGATCATGACCATCGCCACCAGAAAGACAGGCAGCGCCAGTTCGCTATGAAACCAGACAAGATGGCGTCGCGCCGAGAAGCCTGCGGCCTGCAGCCTGTCGATAAAGGCCGGAAGCTCCCAGATTGGGATCGATGAGGGCGTGCCGAAGCTGTCCCTGATCTGGTCCGCTGTCAGGCTGGAGGGGATCGATAAGGTATCCTCGCGTGTTGCGGTTGCCTCTGGCGTATTTGGGCTTTGCAGGTTCCAGACCTTGGCCTGTTCAAGGCCCCACGCATTATTCTGCAATTGCGCTTTTTCAGCCTCGATCCGGCGGACCGGCGTGCCCTCGCGGTCAAAGCTCAGGAATGTCACCTTTGTCAGCCGCGTGCCGTCCAGATTGGTGCTTTGCGCGCGGATCACCGTTTGCCCGTCCTGATTTCCTTGTCGCAACCAGAACCCCGAGGATGCAATGGACAATGTCGAGGATTCGCCGCGCAAATCATCGACGCGGACCTCGAACTGTTTCGAGGTGCCAGCCACAATCGGGTTCATCACCGCAACAGCCAGCACGCCAATCGTCAGGGCAACAGCAAGTGGCGCCAAGAGCGACCGCAAGGCAGAGCGCCCCGCGGCGCGTGTGACCACGAGTTCTGACGATCTGGCCAGACTTAGAAACAGCGCGATTGCCGACAGGATCATGATCAGGGGCAAAATCCGGTAAACCGCGCGAGGAACATTGAGCAGCGTGAGCGTGAGGATATCCATGAATCCCGCCTCAAGCCTGCCAAAGCGGCGCAGCTGTTCGACCAGATCGGCCAGTAGCATGATCAGTACGAATACAGCGAACATCCCCAGAAAGGTGAACAAAAAACGCCGGGCAAAGTAGCGATGCAGGGTCATGTCGCGTCGGCCTCTTTTATCCGGCGTTTGAACAGATAAGGGCGGCTTGAAGCAAAGAGCAGACACCAGATGATGCAAATGCCAGTGACAATCGGAAGGTAAGCTGCGAACCACAGGCTGTCGTCCTTTCGGGCCAAATTCAGGCCGATGGACTCTGTGCCTTTGACAACAACAATCAGCACAATCGCGGCCACGATCTGCCGCCATACGCCAAACCGGCTATGGCTGCCGACAAGAAGGGTCGCAAATCCCAAAAGTGCGGCTACCGCACCCAGCAAAGATTGGCTGAAACGGTCATGTCCACGCGCGATCAGGCTGGCGGCACTATTGCGCGTCTCTTTCACCACTTCCGGCGTTGGCCGCAAAAGCTGCCATGTGCCCAGCTCTGCCGCCCTGCGCCGACTACGGGACTTTGTCCCGACAAGCGTGCCGATATTGTAAGCGAAATCTTCGAATGAGGTCACGACAAGGCGCTGGTCTTCTGTCGTCAGATTTTGCACCAACCCGTCAATCATCACCAATTGTGTTTCGCCTGCATCCCTGATCAAAAACGCCTTTTTGGCGGTGTAGATCACATGCTCGGTCGGGTCGCGGGTGTCGGAAAGAAAAATGTCGAGCAGTTCATTTTCTGCCGTGATTTCGCGGATGTAAAAGCTGACCCCCTCGGCAGGTTCGATGAACTGCCCTTCGGTAAACAGCCGCGCGGTCGCGTTTTGTGCGATATCATACTGGCGCTCGGCCAGGCGCGAGGTGCTGACAGGGACAAGGAAATGGATAAGCACCGACATCAGAACCACAACGATCAGACCAAAAAACAAGACCGGGCGCGCAAGGCGAAAGGAAGAATAGCCAGTGGCCTGCACAACAACCAATTCCGATTCCGTTGTCATACGATTGGTGACATAAACGGCGGCGGCAAAGGCTGCTAACGGGGCCGCCAGCCGGATGACCGAGGGCAGCGACAGGGCTGTGAATTCCAGAAATACCGCAAAGGACTGGCCGTCTGCGATCAACTGATCAAACAGCACGACCGCGCGGTTGATCCAATAGATCAAGACCAGAATGAGGCTGAAAAACCCAAACAACACCATAAGCTGCGACAGCAGATATCTGTCAAATCGGGCCAAGCTTGGGTCCTTTGCTGGAACGGGTGCTGCGTTTTTCGCCAAACTAGCCGATCATGAGATGGGATTGAACAGCTATCTGGTCATTGCGCCACCTGCGGGCTACCTATGGCCGAACAGAGTTTGACTGAAAAGGGCTAAACCCATGACGACACCAATCGAAATTCACTTCAAGGATGTTGATCTAGATGCGGTGGAAACCGCGACTGGTAAGATCGCGGTTGTCGTGGGACAGGACGGCAAGTTTGACATGGGGGCCCGCCGGGTCAACAAATTATCCCGCAAGATGCTGGACCGGTTCGTTGAAAGCGAGAGTTTCGAAAAGATGGCGCAGGGTGATGTGCGCGCGCTGTCCTATCCCGCAGGGCTCGCCGCGTCAGCGATACTTGTGGTCAAGCTTGATCGCAAACGGGTGCCGGATGCCGCCCGCAAGGCCGGGACCCAACTGGCCAAGGCGCAGGGCACGGATAATCTGCTAATCCTTGCCGGTGCAGTCCGCGCCCCCGAAGAAATGGCGCTGGGACTGGCGCTGCGAAATTACCGCTTTGATGCGCACAAAACCGGCGAAAAGAAAGCACCCGGATCAGCGACCTTCATGGTGTCCAAACCAGAAGAGGTGGCCAAGGCGGCGGCACCAATGGCCGCAATCGCTGAAGGTGTGTTTTTCACCCGTGACCTGACAAACGAACCCGCAAATGTGCTCACAACCGATGATTTTGCAGCGCGGCTTGCTGCGATGCGGGAATTGGGGCTGGAGGTCGAAATCCTTGAAGAGGATGATCTTGAAAAGCTTGGCATGCGCACCTTGCTGAGCGTCGGGCAGGGGTCCGACAGCCCCTCCAAGGTGGCCGTCATGTCATGGAAAGGTGGCGGAGAGGAAGCCCCGTTTGCACTTGTGGGCAAGGGTGTTGTGTTCGACACAGGTGGGATCAGCCTCAAGCAGGCGGCAGGCATGGAAACCATGACCATGGACATGGGAGGCGCCGGGGTTGTGGCCGGTGTCATGCGCACACTGGCCTTGCGCAACGCCAAGGCCAATGTTGTCGGGCTTGTCGGGCTGGTGGAGAATATGCCGTCAGGCTCTGCTACCCGCCCCGGTGATGTGATCAAATCCATGAAGGGCGACACGGTCGAGATCATCAATACCGATGCGGAGGGGCGCCTCGTGCTGGCGGATGTGCTGTGGTACACGCAAGAGCGGTTCAAGCCCACAGGGATCATCAATCTGGCCACACTGACGGGCGCGATTATTGTGTCGTTGGGGCATGAAAATGCGGGTGTCTTTTCAAATTCCGATGAATTGAGCGATGACTTCCTGAAAGCCGCCAAGACCGAGGGCGAGGGCGCGTGGCGTCTGCCGCTGGCACCGGCATATGATGATCTGATCAAATCAAAGGTGGCCGACATCAAGAATAGCGCGGGCCGCAATGCGGGCTCGATCACGGCGGCGCAGTTTCTCAAGCGGTTCGTAAAGGACGACGTGCCATGGTGCCATCTGGATATTGCCGGGGTGGCCAGCATCAGCAAGGAATCCGCCTATGCCCCCGCCGGGGCGACCGGTTGGGGTGTCATGGCGCTGAACCGTTTGATTGCTGACAAATACGAGGGCTAGATGGGGGCCGCCTATTTCTATCACCTGACCGAAAGCCCGCTGGAACAGACCCTGCCCATGTTGCTGGGCAAGGCACGGCAGGCGGGCTGGCGCGTGCTGGTGCGCGGCAAGGATGCGGCCCTTTTGCAGCGGTTGGACGACATCCTGTGGCAAGGTCCCGAAGATGGTTTTCTGCCTCATGGTCAGGCAGGCGGGCCGCATGACGCCGATCAGCCGGTGTTGCTGGGCGATGTCGCCGCGACAGGCTTTGCCTGCGTAATGAGCGTTGCGGGTGCAGATGTCACACCCGATGAGGTCACAGCTTTGGAGCGGACCTGTATTCTGTTTGACGGGCATGACGGGGCCGCACTGCAAACCGCGCGCGGACAGTGGAAAACGCTGACTGATGCAGGCTGTGCAGCGCAATATTGGGCTCAAGAGGATGGGCGCTGGACCAAAAAGGCCGAGAAGTAACCTAAGGCTGCGCCATGAAATAGGCGAATGTCGGGTCGAAATCTTCGGGCAGTTCCGGTGCGGGTGCACAGGCGCTCAACATAGCCAAGAGGATCACAGCTTTTTTCATCGTGTCAGCACCAGTCTGCCATTTCGGATTTCAATGCGGCTGAATTGATCAAGGTAGGTCATGCCCAGCAATGACCCGAACATCTGCCCTTCGTTCACCACGGCCGGTACGTTTTCGTCAACAATGCCTTCCAGTGCGACCGTATCCAGTCGCACGGATGCGGTGCGGACCTCTCCGTTGGCTGTGCTTGCGATACCAAGATAGCGCAGGTTTTCGGGTGAAAGCCCGACGCGTGCGGCGTCCTCTTGGGTCAGCACCACCTGACTGGCGCCGGTATCCACGACAAATTCAACCGGGGTGCCGTTAACCTCAAGGGTCAGATAATAATGCCCGTCCATGCTGCGTGGGACTTCGATTGCCCCGTCGATCATCACCGATTGTTGTTGCGACACGTCGCGGCTGATGTCCTCCCACAACCCGTAAGCCCCGACGACGCCGACAAAGATCAGCGCCCAGATCGCTGCCTGCTGTAGTGTTTTGCCGATGTTGTTGCGTTGCGACAGCAAAAAAGAGCCGCCAATGGCGGCAATAAGCAGGCTGAGGTACAAGACCCGCATGAGATCACCAGTTTCCATGGATCGATATATAGGCGCTAGCCGCCGATCCCGAAACCCCGCAGGCCATCCAAAATGAACTGGATCGCAAGGGCTGCCAGCAACATGCCCAGAACACGGGTGACGATGTTCAACCCTGTCTTGCCCAAGGCCCGTTCAATCGCCGGTGCGGCCAGAAACGCCAGAAACACGATCAGGAGCACGGCCAGAAGCACGCCTGCGATTGCGCCAAACTCTGCCGCGCCATTCGCCTGACCCGCAAGCAGGATAATTGTCGTGATCGCACCGGGCCCCACGATCATCGGCAAGGCAAGCGGGAAAACAGATGGATCATCGTGATGTTCGGCCTGTCCTTCGGCAGCGTTATCTTCGCGCCGGGCCTGCCGTTTCTGGAACAGCATCTCAAGCGCGGTCAAAAACAGCAGAATGCCACCCGCGATCCGGAATGCATCCATGGAGATACCTATAAAGCCCAACACGGCCTCGCCCAGTGTCAGGAACAGCATCATCAGCCCCATTGATACCAGACAGGCCCGGACAGCAATCGTGCGCCGTTGCGCCGGTGTCATCCCTTGGGTCACGGCGATGAACACAGGCGCCAGTCCCGGCGGGTCGATGATGATGAACATCGTCGTGAAAGCGGCGATCAGGGCGGGAATTTCAGTCATGAACGTGGCTGTTTGCGAATGTCGGATGCCTCCGGCGGGGATATTTGGGGCCATAAGAAGCTGGGGTGCGGGTCATTGTTTTTCCGCCTTTTCCAGCTTTTCAAGGGCTGCCATCCACATGGCCTCTGCCCGTTCCAGACCATCCATGACTTCGGCGTATTTCTTGTTCCATGTGGCCAGTTCGCCTGCTTTTCCGTCCTCGTAAAGCGTCGGATCGGCGAGTTTCTTGGCAAGTTTATCGCGCATGTCATTGATTTTCTTGACGCGCTCTTCATTTTTGCGCACGTCGCTGCGCAGGGCTAGCAGCGCCTCGCGGGTTGGCTTGGCGGCTTTGACTGGCTTGGTTTTTTCTTTTTCATTCGTCTTGTCAGGCGTCAGCAGCATCTTGCGATAGGCTTGCAGGTCTTCTTCGTAGGGTTTCACATGCCCGTCTTTGACCAGCCATAGCCGGTCGGCGACCATCGACAGCAAATGCATGTCGTGGCTGACAAGAATTACAGCACCTGTGTAGGCGGTCAGCGCCTCGACCAACGCTTCGCGGCTTTCGATATCAAGGTGGTTGGTCGGTTCATCAAGGATCAGCAGGTGCGGTGCAGGCAGCGTGGCCAGCAGCAGCGACAGGCGCGCTTTTTGCCCACCTGAGAGCCGCCCGACTTCGGTCTCGGCCTGGTCAGCGCCCAGCCCGAAACTGGCCAGCCGCGCGCGCAGCTTGGCTTGACCCTCGTGCGCGCGTTCGCGGAACAGATGGTCGAGCGGGGTTTCATCGACACGCAGTTCATCGACCTGATGTTGGGCAAAGAAACCGATGCGCAGCTTGTTGGATGTCACCATCTTGCCGCGCGCGACGGGCAAGCGGTCTGACAGCATTTTCGACAGGGTCGATTTGCCTTCGCCGTTGCGCCCCAGCAAGGCAATCCTGTCGTCCTGATCAATCCGCAAATTCAGGTCATGCAGCACGATATTGTTGCCATATCCTACGGCAGCCCCTTCGGTCGCGATGATGGGCGGCGACAGTTCCTCGGGTTCGGGGAAGGTGAAAACCGTGCGCGCCGCATCTTCGGGTGCCCGGATCGTGTCCATCTTTTCAAGCATTTTGACCCGCGATTGCGCCTGCTTGGCCTTGGAGGCCTTGGCTTTGAAGCGGTCTACAAAGGCCTGCAGATGGGCGCGCTGTGCGTCCTGCTTTTTGGCCGCTGCCGCCTGCACGGCGCGGTTCGCCGCACGCTGTTTGGCAAAAGTGTCGTAAGGCCCTGTGTAATAGATCAGCCCCTTGTTTTCGAGGTGCAGGATGCCGCCGACCGACCGGTTCAGCAATTCCCGGTCGTGGCTGACAATCAGCACGGTGTGAGGGTATTTGACAAGATAGGCTTCGAGCCAGAGCGCCCCTTCGAGGTCGAGGTAGTTGGTCGGCTCGTCCAGCAGCAGCAGGTCGGGTTCGCTGAACAGAACGGCGGCAAGCGCCACCCGCATCCGCCACCCGCCCGAAAAGGCAGAGCAGGGCATTTGCTGTTCTTCATGCGTAAAGCCAAGACCCTTAAGGATCGTGGCGGCGCGCGCTTCGGCGGACCATGCGTCGATATCGGCCAGCCGTGTCTGCACATCGGCGATCCGGTCCGGGTCGGTGGCTGTTTCAGCCTCTGCCAGCAGGGCCTCGCGTTCTGTATCGGCCCGCAGAACGGTGTTGATCAGCGACACGTCGTTGCCGGGCACTTCCTGACTGACACCGCCGATTTTCCAGCCTTTGGGAATATTCACGGTGCCCGTATCAAGCACCATTTCCCCCCGGATCACGCGGAACAATGTGGTCTTGCCGGACCCGTTGCGCCCCACAAGGCCAACCTTGTGCCCGGTCGGAATCGTGACAGAGGCATGTTCGACCAGCGTGCGGCCTTCGACGGAATAGGTGATGTCTGATATCTTGAGCATGCGGGGGCTATGCTTGATCCGCGGGGCAGGGTCAATCGCTGGTATCAAGAGGCAGGCGATTGACGGGTCGTTGATGTTCCCGATGAGGGGTGAAAGGCAGTAATCCTTCAGTAACCCGGCTCAGCTATCGTTTGCTTGAAGTTGATGTTGGAACCGGAATGAATCTTTACCATTGTGCTTTTGATTTGCAGGATGATGCAAAGGCGGTGCCCTTCGCGGTGGCTGTGACAGCCTGGATGGATTACCTGAAAGCCAATGGAAAAATTCAGTCCTGGCGTTTGTGTCGCCGCAAACTTGGGTTCGGCGCCCCGCTGGGCCGCGATTTTCTGTTGGAAATAGAATTGCGTGATCTATCCCAGTTGGATCAGGCATTCCGTTTTACCGGCACCGGTGATGAAGAGGTCGAGCGACTTTATACCGCCGTTCATCAAATGGTGGGGCAAGTTGAAACAACGCTTTACCGTCCATTCCCTGACCCTGAGCGGGCAGAGCGGATGGCGTTGCTCTGAGTTGTCATCACCAGCGATTTCGCGGACTCAGCCCCAAATATCGCCTACAGTGAAACCGGACTGAAAAGGATCGCTGGGGTCGCGCAGATATTGCGACAGACCGGTGATCCACCCGCGCCCGGACAATGTGGGGATGATGGCATCATAGGGACCGACCTTGGTCGTGCCAGTGATCCGGCCAGTGAATACCGTCCCCAAGGGACCCGCGTTTTTATAATCCTCGCCAACCGCAAGAAGACCCTTCGCGTGCAGCACGGCCATTTTGGCGCAGGTCCCTGTCCCGCACGGGGACCGGTCAAGCGCGCCAGTGATTGCGCCGGGCCTGTCAGGATCAAATTCGCCTGACGATACCGTGACTGCACCCCGGCCATGGGTCATCGGGTCATTGGGCGGCGCGGTCAGCTGCGCAATTGTGGGGCCCGTCAATGTCGGTTCGTCCGGGTGGCTGACGGGGTATTGTTGCGCGGCGGCGGCGCGCATGGCCTCACTGGCGCGCACGATTGCGGACCCGTTTTCCGCCACAGGATCAATGCCGAACTGTGCCGCGTCTGCAATCACGTAAAACATGCCGCCCCAGGCGATATCGACAGTGACAGTCCCGAAGCCCGCGACAACGAGCGGCACGCCGATATGCACCGCAAAAGCGGGCACATTCAGGAATGTCACCTGTTCGACCTTGCCGTTCTTGCAGTGGGCGGTCACGTCGATCAGGCCCGCGGGTGCCTCGAGCCGCAAAGTCGTGACGGGTTCTACCATCGGCACGATGCCTGTTTCCAACAGCACGGTCGTTACGCAGATCGTGTTGCTGCCAGACATCGGCGGGTATTCGGTTTGCTCCATGATGATGAATCCTGCTTCGGCAGACGGATCGCACGGCGGCACCAATGCGTTGCAGCACAGGGCAGGGTTGCCGCGTGGTTCCTGTAGCATCATCGTGCGGATATCATCGTGGTGGGCTTGCATATACTGCATCTTTTCCAGCACCGTGCGGCCGGGCAAATGGGGCATGCCGCCGGTAATCACGCGGCCGCCTTCACCTTCGGCGTGGGCTTCGACGGCCGTAATCATGCGGTTGGCGTGCATCTGGTTTTCCTCCGGCTTTGGGTGATCTTGCGAGACGGTCGCGGCAAAGGCAAAGCGAATTCGAAAAACCGGGGCCAAATTTTCAGGTTTGCCATGATGTCAGCAGGGTCTTTTCATGGCCGATAGGCCGTGCTAGTGGACCGCCAATTCATAACCCTCCCAGGAAAGACCCTAACACATGGCTATCCAACGCACATTTTCGATCATCAAACCGGACGCAACCAAGCGCAATCTGACCGGTGCAATCATTGCCAAATTTGAAGAAGCAGGGCTGCGCGTCGTCGCGTCCAAGCGCATTCAGTTGACACTGGCCCAGGCTCAGCAGTTTTACGGCGTCCACGCCGAGCGTCCTTTCTTTGGCGAACTTTGTGAATTCATGATTTCAGAGCCGATCGTCGTGCAGGTTCTTGAGGGCGAAGACGCCATCGCAAAAAACCGTGAAGTCATGGGCGCAACCAACCCCGAAGACGCAGCGCCCGGCACGATCCGCAAAGAATTTGCGCTGTCGATCGGTGAAAACTCTGTCCATGGGTCGGACGCACCGGACACAGCCGCAGAAGAGATCGCTTTCTTCTTCTCAGGGCTTGAACTGGTCGGCTAAATCCCGACAACGCGCTTTCAAATTGGGCCGTCCGCAGCGCATAACTGTGGGCGGCTTTTTTGCAGGCGCCGGGAATGGCGCTTCAGTCCTCGCGCTTTTCCATCCGCTGACCCACTCCAATATGATCCAGCGTTCGTTCAAATTCTGAACGGTGATCGTCGAATGACGTGGCCTTGATTGCGTCGAAGCGCTTGCGCAAGGCTTTCTTTTCGTCGCCTTTACAGTCGTTCCACGGCCTGCCTTGCAGCGCCATGTGAAGCACATAATAGCCGATGAAGTGGGGTTTGCTGCCAGCTTCGAGCAGCTTGACATAGGCTGCGTCGGCGCCTGTTTCGTACAGCTTTTCGGCAGTTGTGATGCCGACGGCGCTGAGTGCCTGCGCAAACGCGGGGCCGATGTTGCGGATGCTTGTCAGTGCTGTCATGGCCGAACTATAGATGCAATCCGATCGACGGAAAACCGGTGTCTAGAGCGCTGCCGCGCAAATGGCCTGATTTGGCAGAGTGCCGACCAAACGGTCAGATACTGGCAAAATCGGTGAAGATGGGCGTTTCGGGCTTGGTTTGCATTGCCGGTGCAGGCTGGCTTGGCCGCTGCGTTTGCTGCGGCTTTGGTGTGTTTTGAGTCTGGGTAGTCATGGAATTCGTCCTTGAGACATCAACTTATTAACAACTGCTTATTAAACTACAGCCGCGATCGTCTTGATCATAGTCGGGTTATGCTGACCCATCATGTCGGTTCCCGGTGTTGTGATGTGACGATTTTGTGTCCTGCAGGTTGCATTTTAGCTTTTTCCACGACGGGGCGCCCCATGGCCACCTTTACCTAAACCCTTGCGGGGCTTGGATTTTCCACCGGGCGGGACAAATCTTTTCGAGGTATCTTTTGCATTGCCAGCGGGCTTTGCCGCAGGCTTTCCAGCCGGTTTTCCGCCACCGCTTTTGTGACCGGATGTGTCAGATTTGAAACCAGAGGTGTTTTGCTTGCCCGGTTTCTTACCCTTAAATGCGGGCTTTTTCTTTTCCACCAGCGCATCACCATGGTCGCGGCGGGCCGGTTTTGCGCGGGGTTTGCGCGCTGACTTATCGTCTGCCGCGCCCGGAATCGGCTTGATCGCAGGTTCATCATTTTGCCGTGACGGCGGTGGCGGCGACTGGTCACGCGGCGCATGGCGCTCGGGTTTTGGTCCGTCATTTCGGACGCCCTTGGGTTTGTCGTAATCGCGCTTGGTTTTGCGCGGCCCTTTTTCGCCAAGTTGTGGGGGGCCGCCAAGCGCAGTGAGCGTTGCCTGATTTTCAAGCTTCATGTCTTTGCCCACCGACTTCAGAAATCCTTGTACGGCAGGCTCCGAAATTTCGACAAAGGTTTCATTGGGCTGAATGCGGATCGCGCCGATTTCGTTTTTGGTAATACCACCGGCCTTGCAGATCATCGGCAAGAGCCACCGCGCCTCTGCCTTGCCTTCGCGGCCCACGTCAACGCTGAACCATCTGGACGGGCCGAATGACTTCGTCTCGCGCGGGGTCCGTTCCTTGGCTTGCGGTCCTTCCTTGTATTCGCTGATATGCTCGGGCGCGGATTGCTTGCCTGCATAAAGCCGCAAATAGGCGGCAGCGATTTTTTCGGGGGCATGTGCCGCCAGAAGGCGCTTTGCGAATTCTGTTTCACTGTCTGTGAACTCTTCTGCCCAGACCGGATCGGTCAGCAGTCGCTCTTCGTCCTTTGCCGTCACTTCTTCGGCGGTCGGCGGCATGGCCCACGTCGCTGTCAGTTTGCCCCACTTTAGCAGGTTTTCAGCGCGTCGTTTCATCTTGGCAGGCACGATCAGCGCGGAAATCCCCTTGCGTCCGGCGCGCCCTGTGCGGCCTGACCGGTGCAAAAGCGTTTCTGCATTGGTTGGCAATTCGGCGTGAATGACCAGTTCGAGGTTCGGCAGATCAATTCCGCGTGCGGCGACATCGGTGGCCACGCAGACCTTGGCCCGTCCGTCGCGCATCGCCTGCAGCGCGTGAGAGCGTTCGGTCTGGCTCAGTTCGCCGGACAGGGCGACCGTCGCAAAGCCACGGTTGGCCAGACGGGTGGTCAGCCGCGTGACCATTGCGCGTGTATTGGCAAACACAATCGCATTGGGCGCATCATAGTAGCGCAGTGCGTTGATGATTGCCGCGTCGATATCGTGGTTGGCTACGGACAAGGCCCGATATTCGATGTCACTATGCTGCGATTCCTTGGTGACAGTTGCCACGCGCACCGCGTCGCGCTGATAGGATTTCGCAAGCGTTGCGATCATTTTGGGCACGGTGGCCGAAAACATCAGCGTGCGCCGCGTTTCAGGCGCCTGATCCAGAATGAATTCCAGATCTTCACGAAACCCAAGGTCGAGCATTTCGTCCGCTTCATCCAGTACGACTGCCTTGATGTCGGACAGGTCAATCGTGCCGCGCATGATGTGGTCGCGCAGACGCCCCGGCGTGGCCACGACAATATGCGCCCCACGTTCAAGGCTGCGGCGTTCATCGCGGAAATCCATGCCGCCCACGCAAGAGGCGAGCGTCGCCCCGGCACCGGCATAAAGCCACTGCAATTCACGTTTGACCTGCAAGGCCAGTTCGCGCGTCGGCGCAATGACCAGCGCAAGTGGCCGCCCGGCGGGGCCGAATGTGCCGTCCTCGGCCAGAATGGTCGGCCCGATGGCCAATCCAAACCCCACGGTCTTGCCAGACCCCGTCTGGGCGGAGACAAGCAAGTCTTTCCCTTCCAGTTCGGCATCGGTTACGGCGATCTGCACAGGGGTCAGATCGGTATAGCCTTGTTTGGCAAGAGCATCGGAGAGAGTGGGGATCATGGTCGTCATAAAGGGGCTTTCTGGGCGGATAAGCCCTGCGCCTTACGCCTGCACACAGCGTTTGTATAGGGGGCGAACGTCAAGAGTCACTTTATTTATTGCCCGAACCACGTATCGATCCGCCGTTTGAGCGCATCCCAGATGGCAGGTGCCCCACGCTGGACCTTGACGCCCACGCGCGTCTGGAGCTGTTCCGCGGTCACGTTGTATTCGGGCCATGTGCCACCATTGGTTTCAAGGTTCGACACGACCGGCTGCACACGGTCGATGGATTTGGCAAAGACCGCATCGTCAGTTTCGGCCGCTTCGAATTCATCCCAGAGGGCGCGGAATGCCTGCGCCTGATCATCCGGCAGCAGCCCGAATATGCGCGCGGCTGCAACCTGTTCGATCGCCGCCATTTCGGCCGGGTCATGGTCGCCGTGAATCGGATTGTCGCCTGCGTCGATTTCCACAATATCGTGGATCAGCAACATCTTGATGACCCGGCTGATGTCGACGGGCTTGACCGCATGTTCGGCCATCACCATCGCGTACAGCGCGATGTGCCAGCTATGTTCGCCAGAGTTTTCGCGCCGCGAACTGTCACAAAGGGTGGTGCCCCTCAGAACAGTCTTGAGCTTGTCAACTTCTGTCAGAAAGGCGAGCTGCGCATGAATCCGGTCTGTCATGGGGTCGCCTGCGTATCCGCTCCGTCTGCCACTACCGTGTAACGCGGCGCGGCATCGCACTTGGTGCGGCGTCTTCTTTTCCCGCGTCGGCTTTTGCGTTTTCGACGTCTGTCTGGTCCTGCGATGTCACGTCCTGATCTTGGGCAATTGCAGCTTCTGCGGCTTCTTTGTCTTCATCTGAGAGCCCCTGCAAGGGTGCCGCCTTTGGTTTGGGCGCTGCCTTGTATCCGTTTGCCAACCGCTGCGCGAGCACTTCGCGCGCGCGCGCCTCGGCCCGGCGGACACGGATCGCAGTTGAATAGGTTTCCTGCAAGGATTGGGATGAGGCGCCTAAAATCTCGCCAATGGCATCTACGATCCCAACATCACCCGACGCAGCCTGATCCGCCAATGCCAGATCAGCCAGTTCGTTGGCGACTTTATCGACATATGCTTCTGCCATGATTACCTCGTGCTTTCAGTCAGCCTCCGGCGGACGTATGATTTAACCGTGTCAATCATAGGGTCCATATGTGGATCTTCAAAGAAGTGGCCCGCACCTTCCATTTCATCATGCGTGATGGTGATGCCCTTTTGCTCGTGTAGCTTGTTGACAAGGCTTACTGTGTCGCGCGGTGGGGCAACACGGTCGTTCGACCCGTTGATGATCAGGCCCGATGACGGGCAGGGGGCCAGAAAGCTGAAGTCATACATGTTGGCTGGTGGCGACACCGAGATAAAACCGGTTATTTCGGGACGCCGCATCAGCAGTTGCATCCCGATCCAGGCCCCGAATGAAAAGCCGGCCACCCAGCAGTGTTTGGCGTTGCTGTTCATTGATTGCAGATAATCAAGCGCGGACGCCGCATCGGACAACTCACCAACACCTTGATCATATTCGCCCTGCGAGCGCCCGACACCGCGGAAATTGAACCGCAGCACGGTGAAACCCATGTTATAAAATGCATAGTGCAAATTATAAACGACGCGGTTATTCATCGTCCCGCCAAACTGTGGATGCGGATGCAACACGATGGCAATCGGCGCATCGCGGTCCTTTTGAGGGTGATAGCGCCCTTCAAGGCGCCCTTCGGGTCCGGGGAAGATAACTTCGGGCATTAATGGTCCGTCTCTGTTTTGGCCTATCGTTTTCTTGACGAAAACACTCAGGCACTTTAGAAAGATTCTAAGTTGGGCTTTCGCCCGCATGGGTTCACGGTGAAGTAATCTTGCGACCGTGCGGCGTCAATGAAATTGCGCCTGTTTGAGGGGGTTGTGACCATGAAGTTAAGCACGAAAGGCCGATATGCAATGGTCGCACTCGCCGACCTTGCACTTCAATCGGATGATGCGCTGGTCAACCTGACCGAGATTTCGAAGCGGCAGGACATTTCGCTGCCTTATCTTGAGCAGCTTTTTGTGAAGTTGCGCCGTGCCGGTCTGGTTGAATCTGTCCGCGGTCCGGGCGGCGGATACCGTCTTGCCCGTCCGGCGGCCGATATTCGCGTGGCCGAGATTTTGGGCGCGGTCGATGAAACCGTGTCGGCGATGCACAAAGGGGCAGGGGCATCGGGCGCGGCATCGGGGTCGCGCGCGCAATCCATGACCAACCGTTTGTGGGAAGGACTATCGGCGCACGTCTATGTATTTTTGCATCAGGCCCGCCTGTCGGATGTTGTCGGGAATGAACTGGCCCCCTGTCCCGCGGTGCCTGCATTGTTCGAGGTTGTCGATGATGTGTGATCTGACATGAAACGCGTCTATCTAGATCATAATGCGACAACGCCCCTGCGCAGCGAGGCGCGCGCGGCGATGATCGCGGCAATGGATGTTGTGGGAAATCCATCGTCCGTGCATGCGGAAGGGCGAGCCGCCAAGGCGATCGTCGAAAAAGCGCGTGGTCAGATTGCCGAGTCTGTTGGCGCGTCGGGCGCGGATATCGTGTTTACGTCAGGCGCCACCGAAGCGGCGGCATTGGCTCTGGCGGGGCGCAATTTACAGGCCGGTCCGATGGAGCATGACGCGGTTCACGCGTGGATTGACCCGTGTCTGCCGGTTGTGGACGGGCTTGTGCAGGTGGCTGATCCTGCCCACTCGGCAATGCAGTTGGCCAATTCTGAAACAGGGATTTTGCAGTCGCTGCCGCAAGGTCTGGCTGTCTCTGACATTACCCAGGCTTTTGGAAAGGTGCCTTTTTCCTACGCTTGGTCAGGGGTGGAAATGGTGTTTCTGTCGGCGCACAAATTTGGCGGCCCGAAGGGCGTTGGTGCGCTTGTGGTGCCGCAAGGTGCTGAAATTGCTTCACAAATCAAGGGCGGCGGGCAGGAAATGGGCCGCCGGTCCGGTACTGAAAACGTGATCGCCATTGCCGGTATGGGGGCCGCTGCTGTGGCCGCCCAAGCCGATTTGGCCGCAGAAAACTGGGACCGGGTTGCCAAACTTAGAAATATTCTAGAAAAGGCCATTGAGGCGACAGATAATAGCACTATTTTTGTCGGGAATACCAATGAACGGTTGCCAAACACCTCTTGTTTCGCTTCACCCGGCTGGAAGGGCGAAACGCAGGTAATGGCAATGGATTTGGCCGGATTTGCGGTTTCGGCAGGCTCTGCCTGTTCGAGCGGCAAGGTCAAGGTCAGCCGGGTCTTGCAGGCGAACGGTCTGGATGATGAGGCGGCCGCAAGTGCCATACGTGTCTCACTTGGTGTGGACACGACAGAGGATGAGGTCATGCGCTTTGTGCAGGCCTGGAGCGATAAACGCGCCCGCAGACGGGCGGCTTGAGAGGGAATAAAATGGCTGCTTTTGATGAAATAGAAGTCAAAGACGGTGTAGATCAGGAGACGGTTGACGCTGTGTCCGCCTTGTCAGGCACCTATAAACACGGCTGGAACACCGAGATCGAAATGGATTACGCCCCCAAGGGCGTGAATACAGATATCGTTCGCTTGATTTCGTCCAAGAACGAAGAACCCGAATGGATGACCGATTGGCGCCTGTCCGCTTTCGAGCGTTGGGGCCAGATGGAAGAACCCACATGGGCGATGGTCGATTATCCCAAGATCGACTTTCAGGACATCTATTACTACGCCCGCCCCAAAAGCATGGAGGTCAAACCAAAGTCGTTGGACGAGGTTGACCCAAAGCTGCTGGCAACCTACGCTAAACTGGGCATTCCATTGAAAGAACAGGCTATTTTGGCTGGTGTTGAGGGTGCAGAAGACGCCCCCGCCGAAGGCCGCAAAGTCGCAGTTGATGCCGTATTTGACAGTGTGTCCGTTGGCACGACGTTTCAGGCTGAACTCAAAAAAGCCGGCGTGATCTTCTGTTCGATCTCGGAAGCGATCCGCGACCATCCAGAGTTGGTCAAGAAATATCTGGGAACGGTTGTGCCTGCCTCTGACAATTTTTATGCGACGCTGAACAGCGCCGTCTTTTCGGACGGGTCGTTTGTTTATGTGCCGCCCGGCGTGCGCTGCCCGATGGAACTGTCCACATATTTCCGCATCAATGCGGAAAACACCGGCCAGTTTGAACGGACATTGATCATTGCCGACAAAGGGTCCTACGTCTCCTATCTTGAAGGCTGCACTGCACCCCAGCGTGATGTCGCCCAGCTGCACGCCGCAGTGGTCGAAATCATCGTCGAAGAAGATGCAGAAGTGAAATACTCCACCGTGCAGAACTGGTATCCCGGTGACGAAAACGGCGTCGGCGGTATCTACAACTTTGTGACAAAGCGTGCCGATTGCCGCGGCGACCGGTCCAAGGTGATGTGGACGCAAGTGGAAACCGGCTCTGCCGTGACGTGGAAGTACCCAAGCTGCATCCTGCGTGGCGACGATTCACAAGGTGAATTCTATTCCATCGCAATTGCCAACAACATGCAGCAGGCCGACACGGGCACAAAGATGGTGCATCTGGGCAAGAATACAAAGTCGCGGATCGTCTCCAAGGGGATCAGTGCTGGCAAGGCGCAGAACACATACCGTGGTTTGGTGTCGATGCATCCCAAAGCCAAGGAAAGCCGCAACTACACCCAATGCGACAGCCTGTTGATCGGCGACAAATGCGGGGCACACACGGTGCCTTATATTGAGGTCAAGAACAACAGCAGCCGCGTCGAACATGAGGCGACGACATCCAAGGTGGATGATGACCAACTGTTCTATTGCCGCTCGCGCGGCATGGACGAGGAAGAAGCGGTCGCGCTGGTTGTGAATGGGTTCTGCAAGGAAGTGCTTCAGGCATTGCCGATGGAATTTGCAATGGAAGCGCAAGCTCTTGTCGCGATTTCACTTGAAGGGTCCGTGGGTTAATCCGCCTGCGTGTCTTGGAAGGCAACGATGAACCGATTTGGTGACACTATGAAGCGCGTTCAGCGTATGGGTCCGTGCAGTGGCAACGCTGCGCGCCAGCCCACGCGCCGTGCTCGTGCGCAAACGGCCTTTATTTCGCACGAACGTCGTTCTCTTGTCACAAGGCAGTCGTGTTCTTGCCCCAGTTTGATGCGACTCCAGTCGCACGATCAGAATGGCGGAGCAGAACGCGATGGCGAATTTAGATCTCAACGATTTCAAGATGCGGGTGAAGCGTATTCAGGACCCGCGCAACAACGCCTATTTCGATCAGGAGCTTGGGATGCATGTGCCCAAGCACACCACGCCTGCCGAAATTCAGAAAGCCGTAAAGTCACAGCGCTTTTCGGTGATGCGTCTGGTTGTGTCGTTAATGGTCGGGGTGGCCGCCGTTATGGCCGCGCAGGCTATTCGCCTACGCTATCTCGAAATGACCGACGCGGGCATTGGCTCTCTGTTCACCGATCTGCTGCTGACCACCTTTTTCGTTTTATTGGTGTCCGCACTGATACGCCATCGCAGACCGATGTTGCGCCTGTGCCAGATCGGCGGCGTTGCGGCGATGTTTGTGGCCGGGCACAATCTGATGTGGTTTTATCCGGACCAGTTGGCAGTCATCTATACGCCGGAACATGTGGCAAGCGTGCAGGCCGAAACCGAACCCATGACGATCGTACTGCCCGCGTTCACTGCACAACCACAAACGGATTTGCTGGACACCTAAGCCCGCACATTCCGTCGCTTCTTGCGGCCATAAAAATCAAAAGAACCCATGTATCGGTAGCCTGCTCTTTCAAAAGAGGCGGGCGATTGTCTGTATCTGAAACTGAAAAACCAAGACACGCGCTTTTTGCCGTGTCTTGAACCTTGTGAGGACGAAATATGTTGGAAATCAAAGGCCTGAAGGTCAAACTGGAAGAAGAAGATAAGCAGATCCTCAAGGGTGTCGATCTGTCGATTGATGCGGGTTCCGTTCATGCGATCATGGGACCCAACGGCTCGGGCAAATCAACCTTGTCATATGTTCTGTCCGGCAAGGACGGTTATGAAGTCACCGGCGGGTCGGCGTCGCTGGACGGTCATGATCTGCTTGATCTTGATCCGGAAGAGCGCGCCGCGATCGGCCTTTTCCTTGCGTTTCAGTACCCGGTCGAAATTCCCGGCGTTGGCAATATGACATTTCTGCGTACCGCGGTGAACGCACAACGCAAGGCGCGCGGGCAAGAAGAAATCAGCGCCGGTGATTTCCTCAAGGAAGTGCGCGCGCGGGCCAAGAGCCTGAAAATCGATGCGGATATGCTCAAGCGCCCAGTCAACGTGGGCTTTTCCGGCGGCGAGAAAAAACGCAATGAAATCCTGCAAATGGCAATGCTTGAGCCCAAGATGTGTGTGCTGGATGAAACCGATTCCGGGCTGGATGTTGATGCGATGAAACTTGTCGCTGAAGGCGTGAATGCGCTGCGCTCCGAAGGCCGCTCGTTCCTTGTGATCACGCACTATCAGCGTCTTTTGGACCACATCAAGCCGGACGTCGTGCACATCATGGCCGATGGTCGCATCGTGAAAACAGGCGGCCCCGAACTCGCACTTGAGGTCGAAAACAACGGCTACGCCGATATCCTGGCAGAGGTGGTCTGAGATGGCGCTTGCAAAGCTCAAAGCGGACACGACGGAGGCGCGGCTTGAGGGCGTGACATTGCCCGGAGCTGCGGCATGGTCAAATGCGGCGCGCGCCGATGCGTTGGCGCGTGTGCGCCAAATGGGGTTGCCCACGCGACGTGATGAATATTGGAAATACACGGACCCGACATCGCTGACGGTACCAACGGCACCCGAGGCGGCGCTTTTCGACAATGACGAAGGGCCGCTGTTTGATGCCGTGGACCGGATTCGCATCGTGTTTGTCGATGGCGTGTTTGATCCGGATGCATCCGATGATTTGTCGGGTGAAGGTCTGGAAATCAGCCGTCTGGCCGATGCGATGGCAACCGATATTCATTGGGCCAAGGATCTTTACGGTGTGCTGGAAGCCCGCGGTCAGAATCCCGTGGATCGCGCACTTGCCGCCTTGAATACCGCAACAGCCACAGATGGTGTTGTGATCCGGGTGACTGGCAAGGCCAGCAAGCCGGTGAATTTGATCTATCTACACCGCGATGTGGCGTCGGACGCTGTTTTGCATAATGTGATCAAGGTGGAAGCGGGGGCCGAAATGACCTTGCTGGAAACCGGCCCCGCCGCGGCGCGGTTTTCCAAATTGCTTGAGGTTGACGTGGCCGATGGTGGTCGGTTCCACCATGTCCGCGCGCAAGGTCGCGACCACGAACGCCGCGCCGTTACACATGGCTTTGCGCGCATTGGCGAGGAAAGCACATTCAAGTCCTTTACCCTGACATTCAATGGCGTGCTGACCCGCAACGAATGCGTGCTCGAGATCGTGGGCGACAATGCGACCGCCCATGTGGCCGGTGTCTGCGTTGGCGACGGTACGGATTTTCACCACGACGACACGGTGTTCATTACCCATGATGCGGTGAATTGCGAAAGCCGTCAGGTGTTCAAGAAAGTCCTGCGCAACGGGGCAACGGGCGTGTTTCAGGGCAAGATTCTTGTGAAAGAGGGCGCCCAGAAAACCGATGGCTACCAGATCAGCCAGTCGTTGCTGCTGGATGATGACAGCCAGTTCCTTGCCAAGCCGGAGTTGGAAATCTACGCCGACGATGTGGCCTGTTCGCATGGCTCGACCTCGGGTGCGATTGACGAAGATGCGTTGTTTTACCTCCGCTCGCGCGGGGTGCCCGAAAAGGCAGCGACCAGTCTTTTGACGTTGGCGTTTCTGGCAGAGGCACTGGAAGAGATCGAAGACGAAGGGTTGGCAGAGGAATTGCGCGACCGGCTGGAAAGCTGGTTGCAGCGTCACAGTAGCTGAGCCATGCCAGTCACCAATGATATGGTCCGCACGTGGCGTGCGCCGCGCGCGGTGATGCGTGACCTTCTGGCCCATGGGCGCCGCGAAGATCGGGCGATTGCTTATCTGATGATCGGTTGTTTCCTGATCTTCGTGGCCCAATGGCCGCGCCTGTCGCGCATTTCAGGCGGATATGAACCGTCGCCGTGGCCGGATGATGTGAATTTTGAAGGTATGATGACCTATACCTTCTATTCACTGGTGATCATGTTGCCGCTTGTCATGTATGCCATAGCCGCGCTGTCGCATCTGGTCGCCCGCCTGTTCGGTGGCAAGGGCGGTTTCTATGGGGCCCGTTTGGCGCTGTTCTGGTCACTTCTGACGACCGCACCCTTGTTCTTGTTGCATGGGCTTGTTCGTGGTTTTATCGGGGCCGGACTGCAGGCGAATATTGTGGGCGGCATCCTGCTATTGGTCTTTGGCTGGATCTGGTTGCAATGCCTGCGCGAGGCGGAAGGCCCACAATGACTGTGACACCTGAAAGTTTCTTTCGCGCGATCTGGATGACCGTGCTTGAACCCGCCGAAATGGCGCGGCAAGCAAAAGGAATGCGGATCGGGGCAGAGCCGCTTTGGACGGCGCTTGTGCTGTTGGCCATTCTGAATGCGCTGTTGATCGTGGGCGATCAGTATCTGTCGCCCGTTCCTGCGGAAATGCAGGCGTTTTCATTGGGTTTTTCCCCTTTTGGCTGGGCCGCATTGGCCGTTGCCTATTTGATCGGCAGCACACTGGCGATCTGGAAAGCCGGAACATTCCTGTACGGCAGCGGCAATTTGGAAGAAACGCTGACCCTGTTTGTGTGGTTCAACACCATGCGGCTGGTGCTTTTGATTATTCAGATGGTGCTACTGTTTCTCAGCCCGGCACTGTCGGGGATCTTTGCCTTGGTGTCCGCAATCGCCGTTTTCCGGGCTTTCCTGCATTTCGTTGATGTATTGCATGATTTCGGCAGCCTGCTGAAGGCGTTCGGCTGCATCATCCTGTCTTCCCTGGCGGTCGGAGCGGCATTGTTGATCCTGTTGACGATCATCGGGGTCCCTGCATTAACCGGAGTGAGCGTATGACCTACGACGTTTCAAAAATCCGTGCGGATTTTCCAATTCTATCGCGTGAAGTGAACGGCAAACCATTGGTTTATCTCGACAACGGGGCCTCAGCGCAGAAGCCACAGGTCGTGATTGATGCGGTCACGCGCGGCTATGCCGAGGAATATTCCAACGTCCATCGTGGCCTGCACTACCTGAGCAATCTTTCGACCGAGCGCTATGAAGGCGTGCGCGGCATCATAGCCCGCTTTTTGAATGCGGGCTCAGAGAATGAGATTATCATTAATTCCGGCACGACCGAGGGGATCAATATGGTCGCCTACGGCTGGGCCATGCCACATATGGAAGCCGGTGATGAGATTGTCCTTTCGATCATGGAGCATCACGCCAATATCGTCCCCTGGCATTTCCTGCGCGAACGGCAGGGGGTGAAAATCAAGTGGGTTGACGTGGATGCCAACGGTGATCTGGACCCTGACAAGGTGATTGCCGCAATTGGCCCGCGCACAAAACTGGTCGCCGTAACCCATATGTCCAACGTGCTGGGCACGGTTGTTGACGTCAAGGCCATCACGGCAGGCGCGCATGCCAAGGGCGTGCCGGTGCTGGTTGATGGATCGCAGGCCGTTGTGCATATGCCAGTGGATGTGCGCGACATCGGTTGCGATTTCTATGCCATCACGGGGCACAAGCTATATGGCCCGTCAGGCTCTGGTGCGATTTATGTGACCAAAGAACGCATGGCGCAAATGCGTCCCTTTATGGGGGGCGGTGACATGATCCGCGACGTGACCCGGGATGACGTGACATGGAATGATCCGCCGATGAAGTTTGAAGCGGGCACACCGGGGATCGTGCAAACCATCGGGCTTGGCGTTGCATTGGATTATATGATGGGTATCGGGTTGGACCGGATCGCAGCACATGAGCGCATCTTGCGTGATTATGCCACCGCGCGACTGGGTGGTTTGAACTGGATCAACATCCAGGGTCAATCCGCCACCAAGGGTGCCATCTTCTCTTTCACGCTTGAGGGGGCGGCCCACGCGCATGATATCTCGACCGTGCTTGACAAAAAAGGTGTTGCGGTGCGCGCTGGCACCCATTGCGCGATGCCCTTGATGGAACATATGGGCGTGGGTGCGACCTGCCGCGCATCGTTCGGGATGTATAACACCACCGATGAGGTTGATGTTCTGATTGATGCGCTTGAACTCTGTCACGAGTTGTTCGGGTAGATGAGCGTGGTTCCTCAGCGACTGCTTCGAGCCCAACCTGCGAAACTGTTGCGTCGCGGCGAATGTCGGGTTCAGCATTGGTGCGCGGGGAATGCGCGGAACAGTCAAGTCGTCTTTTGGTGTCTTGAAATCGCGTCAATCACAGTTGTCCGGTCCTGAACGGCTCCCGTTTGTAGGTACTCCATCGCTTTGAGCGCCGCCTTATGGGCCTCAAGAGATGAACCCCCAACACAGTCCTCAATGACGCGACAGAAGTAGTCGGATTGGTGGCCATCCACGAATGTATAGTGGACGCAAACATCGGTTAGCCCGCCGCACAGCAGAAGCGTGTCAACTTTCAGCCCCCGCAGCAGGATTTCCAAATCCGTCCCGAAAAACGCTGAGTAGCGCCGCTTCGGGATGATGTAGTCGCCGCTTTGGAATCCCATTTCCTCTTTGGCGACGTCTGTGCGCGGGTCACCTTCAAGACAGTGAACGTCCTCATCCCCGTCCAGTTCGCGGCCAAAATCAATGAGGTCGGAACGATGTATTTCCTGGATGAAGATGACCGGCACATCGTGCTCATGCGAGGCATCGACAAGGTCGCGCGCAGCGATCATCCGATCCTTGTAGCCAGGCATGTTCTCGATAGAACGCACCTCACTGTCGTCAATGAAGGTGCTTTTCTGAATGTCGATCACGATAAGCGCGGGTCGCCCTTCGATCAGGTTTCTCGCTGTTTTGGTTCTTGTCGTCATTGTTCGAATCCTTTCGTCTTAATGCGCATCCGAGCCGAGCAGAAACATCCCGACAACTAGAAGTATCAAACCTGCAACGCCGGCTGTGCTAAGGTTTTGGTTGAATGCCATCACGCCGACCAACACCGTTCCGACAGAGCCGATACCGGTCCAGATCGGATAGGCGATGCCGAGCGGCAGTCGGGTCATCGCAGCGTATAGAGCAACGAGGCTCGTGATCATCGCGATAAGCGTCAGAGCGCCAAGTGACCAAGAGAAACCAATGCCGAGCTTCTTGAGCCCCGTCGCCCAAACGACTTCCAGTGCACCTGCGATGATAAGAAAAATCCAAGCCATTCTGACCTCCATTTTTCGCAGGTCGTCCTGACTGATGCCCTGTCGTGGCCGGGACGTCCCGGCAGGCTAAGAACTACCGGATAAACGCGGGAGCACGAATTGTCAATTTTTCAGCCGGCAACCAGAGTGTGTTAAAGCGGACATTCAGTCGTTGAGTTTCAAGGTCCGCTCCGTCCCGCATTGCGGACCTCCGGGTTCAGGCAGAACCGCTGAATTCAACCGACATAATCGGTACATCGGCGCCAAAGAGGTCTTTGTTCCGGGCCTCATCCAGGCAGCCCTGATCGACAAAACCGGGCAATAGTTCGTTCCAGATGACCCACTGGTAACGCATCCGCATGAAGCGGCGCACCTCTTCAAAGACCACGTGGCGGAAAATACCAGATCAGAAAGGCATTTGCCCATCAGGATACTGTGCACCGCAATCATGTTCGCCCGATTCTGGCTGACAACGTCATTTTCGTCATGGCGCGGGTCTCCGACCAAGGCAGCGCCATTCGTCGTGCGGGCCAGATCAAACGGATTCTGGCCGTTGCCGTAGACAAGGGAATTCGCAACATCACCCGAACCGTATAGCTGAGGTGTTGCCTCGGGTCCGCCGCCATAAACACAATCAAGATCAAGGGACGGGGAGCGCACGTGGCGGATGGTTGCCGGCTCAATCGGTGTGCCCAACGCACTTGTCACATCAAGCGTGATGTCGTGATCGACAAATTGGCCAAAGAAGGTCATTCCGGCCGCTGCATCGCGCTGCTGGTCGGTTTCCCTGCCCATGCCAAGTGCAATTTCTTCGGGCACGTCGATCAGTTGCTGATGCGACAGGTTCTTGATCTGGACAGGGTTGGGCAGCCATTTGAGCCGCTCGAAGGTTTTAGGGAGCAGGATTTTCGGCACAGGTTCTGTTGCGCAGTGGGCTTTCATAAACAAATCAAGATGTGACATGCCATGAGGGAGACGCGAGAAAATAGTCCGCCGATTTGGGTTTGAAATAGGGGCCGTCAAAAAGTGGGCTTATGGTGTGATGGCGCGGAATTTGGGCAAGTCAGGTTTCCCTCACCTTCGTTTTGACCATTGCGGGCATCGCACAGCGATGTTAGATGACGCGTAGGTACTCGTAGCTTGGCTGGATAGAGTTCTGCTGTCCGAAGGCTGATGTGAAGGGTTCATTTCGTGACGAGGCGTTGGAATGGACGTCTTGGATCAGTGGTTTGCGGGGCTGCCGATCTTTGCTTTAATCCCGCGGAAAATTGAAGTAAGCACTGCTTAAGCAGTTTGCACCCATAGCTCAGCTGGATAGAGTGTCGCCCTCCGAAGGCGAAGGTCGTAGGTTCGAATCCTACTGGGTGCGCCATTTCACTTTCAGCAGTTGAAATTTTCTCCAACAGCCTGAAAGGGAGAGAAAAAGTCGGGTTTCGAACTTCCTGATTTTGACTGTTTCGAACAGCCTGCGAAAACACCTGTCGAAGCACCGTTTTACGCCAATCCGTCCGACCATATTCCCATATATTCCAAGGACGTGATGGAAAGTGCAGCGCGAGTTCGAACGAAGCCTCCAAAGTGAGTTCGAACATTCCCCAACAGAGCGCGCCAGAGTCTTGGCGTGAACCACTGAATCTCGTCGAGATCAATGAGGTTCAAGAATAAGACACTCCCATTTCCTCTCACTCACAGCTGGTTTGAATCGGTTTTTTGTTTGGGGACGAGCCGCCTTGAATTGTAACTGTCCACACTGAATTTGAACATTGCGAGAAATTGGAGGCCGGTGACAAAATCGGGCGAGACCTGAACTTCGCTGGAAATTGTCTATTATTTTGCTGGCGTGCAGATAAATTGAATGCCCAAGGAGCGGATTTAGGCATGCTCATCACAATAATCTTAATGATTTATTAAAGAACTGATGGTGATGATGAGCGCCTGAATTTGCGAGGAAAGACATGCGCCGAGCGAACTGGCCGAGCACAACGGCGATGATCATAGCTGCATTGCTGGTGTTTGCGACGGCATTCTTGAACAAGATCGTGCGGCAGACTCAGGAAGACCATACGATATCGATCGTTCAAACCTTTGCTGACGAGTTCGCTGCGAGATTGGAAGAGAAACTTCTTACACGCGTCGCCATGGTCGATTTGCTGCGGCGGGGATGGGAAGATGGTAGAATCGACACGGCTTCCGACTTCGGTGAAGGGGCCGCAGCAATTCAAAGCCAGTTCCCTGATATTCAGGCGATCAATTGGGTCAATTCTGATGGCGTAATAATCCAGGTAAACCCGCTCGAGGGCAACGAGGCCGCGCTTGGCCTGAACCTGCGTGACCTTGATGAGCCTGCCTCCACCCTGGAGTCTTCGACCCGAATGAATTCATTTCGCCTTACCCGACCGATTATGCTGGCACAGGGTGGGCGGGGCCTTGCCGGATATGCCCCAGTCTTTAGAAATGGTAACCTGCTTGGGCACATCAATCTGGTTTTCCGAACTGATCTGCTGATCCGCTTGGTTATGGGAAGTGCGATTGAGGCGTCCTATGCAATCACTCTCGTTGACGACGGGGGGGTGGTCTACGGGAATACGGAGCAAAGTTCCGGCACAAAATACGCGTCGGAGCGGAGTGTTGAAGCCGGTGGTCGCAGCTGGATCATAACTGTCACTCCGCGGGATGCGCTGATTGATGAAGCTCGGTCATTTATTGACGAGGCGCTTCTTGCCACTGGTCTAATTCTCGCCCTTGTTATTGCAGTCACCATCAATGAATGGGAACGCAACAAGCGAAAACTCAAAGAACGCGAAGACCGCTTTGCGCTTGCAATCGAAGGGACGTCGGACGGACTCTACGACATTAATGTGGAAACATTGGATACCTATCTTTCGCCGCGGTGGTATCAGATGCTGGGGTACAAGCCAGATGAAATGCCCGCAAGCTATGAGACGTTTCGCACTCTCCTGCACCCACAAGATGCCGCGACACTGCCCTTAATTCCCGAGATCATCCAGACAGACAGAGAGTTACTGGAAGGGGAATTCCGTATGCGACATAAGAACGGCACGTGGGTCGATATTTTGTCCCGCAGTCGGCTAGTCAGAGAGGGCGGAAGGCCAACACGCATCGTTGGCACGCATGTTGATTTGACAGAGTTGAGGGCAGAGCAACGAAAGCTGCGCCGCGCTGCTGTCACTGATGATCTCACTGGTTTGCGTAACCGGCGCGAACTGGAGGAATTGTTGCAAGAAGAGCAGGAAATCTCCACCTCAAATGAACGCATTTGCCTCATGCGGATCGACCTAGATCGGTTCAAGTCGATAAATGACAGGGACGGTCATGATGCGGGTGATATCGTGCTTTGTGCGGTCGCTGACCGCCTGCGAGAGAGCACCTTTGGGTTTCAGACCATAGCCCGCATGGGAGGCGACGAATTTCTGGTTGGATGGCGGACCAGGGCACATGACGATCACATCGTACAAGTCGCACGGTCTCTTGTTGCGGCGATTGAGGCGCCTGTAATTTACGCAAATAAAGACCTTCGGGTGGGGGCCAGCGTGGGAATTGCCTTCATAGAGGGAACGGGAAGAGCGTCCGTCGGGGAAGCTATCGTGAACGCCGATATCGCCCTCAAGGCAGCAAAAAAAACGGGCCGCGGTCGACACGCCTTCTTCCAACAGTCCATGCGGGACGCGGCACTCAAAGATGCGGCTCTGGCACTGGATATCCGGGACGGGCTGGAGCGAGGAGAGTTCGAGCCTTACTTCCAGCCACAGATCGACATTAAGAGCAACCGGATCGTCGGCTTCGAAGCTCTTCTGCGCTGGAATCATCAGGAGTTGGGGGTTTTGAGTGCAGCCCAATTTGTCCCGGCTGCCGAGAATGCGCATCTCATCGAAGAGATCGACGATCGGATGTTTAGGGAAATATGCCTTGCAACCAAGGCAATTGATGAACTTGGCCTTCCTCACGCAACGGTCAGCATCAATATTTCAACGGCCCGTTTGATGAACTCCGAATTGGTAGATCGCCTGTTATGGGAAGTTGATAGGATCACCGTCAATCCGGCGCGCATTTGCATCGAATTATTGGAATCGACGCTTTTGAATGAACGAATGGAAACTGCTGTTAACAATATCTACGGCCTCGCGCGGGCCGGTTTCAGGATCGAGTTGGATGACTTTGGTACTGGTCACGCAGCGATTTCAAGTCTTTGCAACTTCCCTGTATCACGGATCAAGATTGACCGGACTTTCGTAGCCGGCATCCATAGCGACCCAAGTCTGCCAGCCATCACGGAGACGCTGATTGACCTTGGCAACAACCTTGGCATTACAGTGCTTGTCGAAGGTGTCGAGAGCGAGGCGGAACGTGCGTTTTTTGAAAAAACAAAATGCGACGAAATCCAGGGCTTTCTTGTAGGGCGCCCAATGCCGCTCAATCAGATTCCCGCATGGGTCAGAAAATGGATCGCAGCCCATCCTCCGGTAGGCTTTACTCAAATTCGAGCCTAGGGTCAGGACCCATTAATCTTGCGACTGCCTGTTGGCTCGGTTCATATCGGAACATATTGTTTGCTGCGCATGATCGCTCGGTATGGCCATTGCAGAAGGCACTTTTATAGTGCGGCTGTCTTGCCCCTCTCTTACCTGTAACGGCGCAGTTTTGTATGCCGAATCCAGAGCCTCTCGAAAGCCGCGATGCTTGCGATAGATGCAAAGATTTGCATGGTAATACTGCATGAATTCAACGGCATTGGCGACCTCTTGCCGCGCAACATAGTCAGCGCAGCAGCAATGGCGCTCATCATGTTCGCGCAAGGCAAACCCGGCGCAGTTCAGGCATTGGCTGTTCCTGAATCTGCTCCTAGCGGAAAGCATTGGCGGAATCCGACCAAGAATTCCCACAGGCGGTTTGGCTGCTAAAAAACTTTTCCGGATCGTGCCATTGCGGTCGCGCCGCGTCCAACGTCCAGAGCTCGGACCGCGGAGCAAGAGTGCAGTGCGCACATCTTTGCTGCCCCCGCGCCTGATCTATGTCAAATCATGCCTGAAATCGGGCGGTAGTCTCTGAGAAGTCAAAGAGGAGGCTGGGATGAGCGCATTGGGATTAAAAATCATCGACACCGCAGTGCATGATGCGAATGCCTGGATCAACGAGGTTGATGCGCGCACAGATTGGGACGACAAGCGGAGGTCATACAGGCTGCTGCGGCAGGTCTTGCATGTCATTCGCGATCACCTGAATGTCGACGAAGCCGCGCAGCTTGGTGCGCAATTGCCGACGCTGATCCGTGGGATCTATTATGAGGGGTGGAATCCCTCAAGCACGCCGGTCGTGGAGCGAACGACCGCAGGCTTTGTCGACCGCGTGCAGGCGGGGTTTGACAATGATCCGATGGGGGATGCCGACCATGCCATTGCCGCAGTGATTGACGTGCTTGATGCGCATGTTTCGCGGGGGGAAATGGACGACGTAAAGTCAACTTTCACAAATAAAATCAGGCGCTTGTTCTAAAGCCTTTTGCCTTTAACATGGCGCATCAGATAAGGGCGAAACGCCGGCGACATACGTAACTTGCAATGCGTTTCCCGAAAAGCTGTAGCAAGGACATAGGACGTTGGCTGTGCGCTTCGGCCTCCGGTCAGCAAGTGGCCTGCGACTGGACACCGACCGAAGCGCCTTCCTAAGCTTCATCAACCCCAAAATTGCCAACCCGAAGGCACGCAGCAATGCCTATGCCCCGCGCCAGATCCAGCCGCCCCCAAGCACCCGCGTGCTATCGGGGTCATAGAACACGCAGGCCTGTCCCGGCGATACACCTTGCTCTGCGTTGACCAGTTCGACTTCTGCCTCGGTGGCTGAAATCGGCCGCAGGATCGCGTCAGTTGGGGGGCGGGTCGACCTGACCCGCACGGCGATTTCGCGTTCCCCCTTATCCATCAGATTGCCATCGCCGATCCAGTTGATTTCGCGCAAGGGGACACGTCGGGTTGCCAACATTTCACGCGGGCCCACAATGACCTGGCGCGCGTCCACATCGAGGCGCACCACATAAAGCGGATCAGCAAGGCCACCAATACCAAGCCCGCGTCGCTGGCCGATGGTGTAATGAATCACCCCATTGTGCGCGCCCAGAACAGTGCCATTGACGTCAACGATATCCCCCGGTTCTGCCGCACCCGGGCGCAGTTTTTCGATAACGGCGGCATAGTCACCATTGGGCACAAAGCAGATATCCTGACTGTCCGGCTTGTCCGCAACACTGAGCCCATATTTGGCGGCCAGCGCACGGGTTTCTTCCTTTGATTTCAAGTGGCCTAAGGGAAAGCGCAGATAATCAAGCTGTTCCTGTGTGGTCGAGAACAGGAAATAGCTTTGGTCCTTGCTGGCGTCGGCGGCGGCATGCAGTTCGGCCCGCTGCGGGCCCATCATGCGCTGGATATAGTGCCCCGTCGCCATGCAGTCAGCATCAAGATCCTTGGCCGTTTGCAGCAGGTCCTTGAATTTCACCCGCTCGTTGCAGCGGATGCAAGGTACAGGTGTTGCACCCGCCAGATAACTGTCCGCAAATTCATCCATGACCGCTTCGCGGAAGGTATTCTCGTAGTCCAGAACATAGTGCGGGAATCCCATTTCCTCGGCCACGCGGCGGGCGTCATGAATGTCGCGGCCCGCGCAGCATGCACCCTTTTTGGCCAAGGCCGCGCCATGATCATATAACTGCAAGGTAACGCCAACCACATCATAGCCCTCTTCAGCCAGCTGCGCTGCGACAACAGAGCTGTCGACACCACCCGACATCGCCACGACAACACGGGTTTCGGCGGGTGGCTTTGCAAAGCCGAGCGAATTCAGCGGCGAATCAAGTGTCATTCCATGTCCAGTGATGAGGGGTTCGCGCGAAATATAGGAAAATCCTACGTATTCTCAAGGGCTGGTTATACGCATCGTTAAACCCTGAAACGCATAAGGATTGTGGGAGTTTACGAAAGGGGTGAGTCATGTACTTACGAAAAATTGAAGGGCCGCGGTCGGTGACGCTGCCCGATGGATCAATAATGACCCGGGCCGATTTGCCGGGCAAGGAAACCCGCAGATGGGTCGCATCGCGCAAAGCTGCTGTGGTCCGGGCGGTTGCGTCCGGCTTGCTCAGCCGCAATGAAGCGCTGGAAAACTATGGCTTGTCAGAAGAGGAGTTCGCCGAGTGGGAAAACGCTGTGTCCAATCATGGCGAAGCAGCGCTGAAAACGACGGCGCTACAGCGCTATAGACAACCCTAGGTGGAAATGACATTATTTTAGGGTAAGGTAACGGGTGATTAACCTTTAGCCGTATAGGTTAACGACACATAGAGAGAGCGGAGAACTCGGATGCGTGTCTTGCTGGTTGAAGACGACCCTACCACTTCCAAAAGTATCGAACTGATGCTGACCCATGCGAACCTGAACGTCTATGCGACAGATTTGGGTGAGGAGGGGATCGATCTGGCGAAGTTGTATGATTACGATTTGATCCTGCTGGACATCAATTTACCGGATATGAATGGCCATGAGGTGCTGCGACAGCTGCGTTTGAGTCGAATTGATACGCCTATATTGATCCTCTCAGGGGACGATGGGACAGAAAGCAAGCTAAAAGGCTTTGGTTTTGGGGCAGATGATTATCTGACAAAACCCTTCCACCGCGAAGAACTCGTGGCGCGTATCCATGCAATTATCCGTCGGTCGAAAGGGCACGCCCAGTCGATCATCAAAACGGGACGGATTGCAGTCAATCTTGATGCAAAGACCGTTGATTCGGGCGGGGCGACAATTCACCTGACCGGCAAAGAATACCAAATGTTGGAACTGCTCAGCCTGCGCAAGGGAACGACGCTGACCAAAGAAATGTTCTTGAACCACCTCTATGGCGGTATGGACGAACCAGAACTAAAGATCATCGACGTGTTCATCTGCAAGCTTCGCAAGAAGCTGAGTGAAGCGACTGATGGCGAGAATTATATCGAAACGGTCTGGGGCAGAGGCTATGTGCTGCGTGACCCGGAGCCGGCGATCAATGCCGAAAAGATGGTTGTGGGCGCCTAAGTTAAACCCACCCAAACACTCACCGACCATGCGCCAATCCGCTCTGGACTGCGGGCATAACGCTGCATAAGAATGAGACCGACCATAGATGATGGTCGGTCTCTTTCGTTGTCAGGAGCGCGTTTTGAACGACATCCAGCATGGCCAACATCCACGGACTGGGCAACTGGATGTCGCATCCTTGACGGTGGAACAGGCACAACAGGAACTGGCATGGCTGGCGGCGCAACTGCACGACGCAAATGTTGCCTATCACACCAAGGATGCCCCCAAGATCAGTGATGCTGCCTATGATCGTCTCAAGCAGCGCAATCTGGAAATTGAAGCCGCGTTTCCGGCGCTGAAACGGGCCGATAGCCCAAGCGAGCAGGTTGGCGCACCGATTGCGGAAGGTTTCGGCAAGATTACCCACGCGCAAAGAATGATGTCACTCGGCAATGCGTTTGATGACGAAGATGTGGTGGATTTCGACAGTCGGATCAAAAAATACCTTGGTGTCGGTGCGGATACCGCACTGCGCTACACTGCCGAACCCAAGATCGACGGTCTGTCATTATCCTTGCGCTACGAAGCTGGACGATTGGTGCAGGCGGCCACGAGGGGCGACGGAACAGTAGGCGAAAACGTCACTGAAAACGCTCGGACCATTGATGATATTCCGCAAAAGTTGGCCGATGCGCCCGACCTGCTCGAAGTGCGTGGCGAAGTCTACATGAGCCATGATGACTTTTCGGCCCTGAACGAACGGCAAGTGGCGGGCGGGGCAAAGACCTTTGCCAATCCCCGCAATGCCGCTGCGGGGTCCTTGCGCCAGCTGGATGCCAATGTGACGCGCACACGCCCGCTGAAATTCTTTGCCTATGCTTGGGGGGTCTTGTCAGAACCACTGGCCGACACGCAATCAGGCGCGATTACGCGGCTGAACGCATTGGGATTTCAGACAAATCATCTGACGGTGATTTGCAGCGGTCCCGCTGAAATGCTGGCCCACTATCACATGATCGAAGCGCAGCGCGCGACCTTGGGCTATGATATCGACGGTGTCGTCTATAAGGTGGACGATCTGGACTTGCAGCGGCGATTAGGGTACCGCTCGACGACTCCCAGATGGGCCATCGCGCATAAATTTCCGGCGGAATTGGCCTGGACCAAGCTTGAAGCAATCGACATCCAGGTCGGACGAACCGGTGCACTGTCGCCGGTGGCGCGCCTGTCGCCTGTCACAGTAGGCGGGGTCGTGGTGTCAAATGCGACGTTGCACAATGAGGACTACATCATGGGTCGCGGCGGCGATGGGCAACCCATCCGCGAAGGGCGCGACATAAGGGTCGGCGACTGGGTGCAGGTCTATCGGGCAGGCGATGTGATTCCCAAGATCGCGGATGTCGATCTGTCTCGTCGTCCGGTGGATGCAAAACCCTATGAATTTCCTAAAACCTGCCCCGAATGCGGATCCGACGCGGTGCGCGAGGCGGGCGATGCGGTCTACCGTTGCACGGGTGGCTTGATATGCCCGGCGCAAGCCGTGGAAAAGCTCAGGCATTTCGTCAGCCGCGCGGCCTTCGATATTGAAGGGCTGGGCGCCAAGCAGGTCGAACAGTTCTATGCGGATGGCTGGATCAGGACACCTGTCGATATCTTCAAATTGCGCGAGCGATACGGCAAAGGCCTGCAACAATTGCAGAACAAGGAAGGTTGGGGCGAAAAGAGCGCTAATAACCTGTTCGATGCAATTGACGAGAAAAGAGTGATCCCGCTCAACCGGGTGATTTTCGCGCTTGGCATACGTCACATCGGTGAAACGGCCAGTGCGTTATTGGCCAATCATTACGGATCATGGGCCGCGTTTGAAGCCGCCGTGACCGGTGCAAGCGTTGGCGAAGGCCCGGAATGGGAGGAATTGATCGGCATTGACGGATTTGGGACCGTCATGGCGACATCCTTGATTACATCAATGCAGCAGGACGCAGAGCGCGCTTCAATTGACGCGCTGATAGCGGAATTGGACGTGCAAGATATGGTGCGCGCCGAAAGCGACAGCCCCGTTGCTGGCAAAACCGTCGTCTTTACCGGCACGCTTGAAAAAATGACGCGAGCCGAGGCGAAAAGCCGTGCGGAAGCGCTGGGTGCAAAAGTATCAGGGTCTGTCAGTGCAAAGACCGACCTGCTGGTCGCAGGGCCGGGTGCGGGATCAAAGGCAAAAAAAGCCGCTGATCTGGGCGTTGAAACAATCGACGAAGATGCTTGGCTGACCCTGATCGGCGACGCATGAGCGGGCGCCCGGAAGTTCTATTTCCGCTTTTTGGTGCTCTCACCGCACTTGAAGGGATTGGCCCCAAGACGGCGCAAACGCTTGAAAACGCGGGCACAAGCAAACCCCGCGACGTGTTGATGACGCTGCCACTTGCGGGTGTAGACCGTCGCCGTCGCGCCTCTGTTCGCGATGTCATCGCGCCCGAAACCGTCACGGTGGAGGTCACTGTTGGCAGGCACTATCCACCCAAGACCCGTGGGCGGCCATACCGCGTGCATGTGACCGATGCGCAGACCGAATTTCAGTTGGTGTTCTTTCACGCCCGAGGCGACTATTTGCAGCGCTTGTTGCCGACAGGTCAGCGGCGTTTGGTTTCTGGCAAGGTCGAGATTTTCGACAATGTCGCCCAGATCGTGCACCCCGATCACGTGGTTCTGCCCAGTGAGGCAGAGGATATTCCAGCATTTGAGCCGGTGTACCCGTTGCATGCAGGCATCACGCAAAAGCTGATGTGGAAGGCAACCCGCGCCGCGTTGCAGATGGCCCCGGACCTGCCCGAGTGGATTGACCCGGCCTTGAAAGCGAAAGAATCCTGGCCCGATTGGCGTGACGCACTGACACAGGCGCATAATCCGACAACGCCGAACGACCTGTCGCCGGACAATAGCGCGCGACAAAGGCTCGCCTATGATGAACTTTTTGCCCACCAAATGACACTGGCTTTGGCGCGGTCCGTGTCGCGGCGTTCGAAAGGGCGACCATCGCAAGGGACGGGCGCGCTGCAAAAGCAGGTGCTTGCAGCTCTGCCCTACAAGCCGACCGGCGCTCAGACACGGGCTGTGGCGGAAATTGCGACCGATCTGAAATCTGATCATCGCATGAACAGGTTGCTTCAGGGTGATGTCGGCTCTGGCAAGACCCTTGTTGCGTTCTTGGCCCTGCTTTGCGTGGTCGAGGCAGGAGGGCAGGGTGTCATGATGGCACCTACGGAAATCCTTGCGCGGCAACATCTGGAAGGGCTGCAACCTTTGGCGCAATCCGCCGGTGTCCGGCTTGAGATTCTGACCGGACGCGACAAGGGCAAAGAACGTGCCGCGAAACTGGCAGCACTTGCCGCGGGCGAGATCAATGTTCTGGTGGGCACCCATGCGGTGTTTCAAAAAGACATCGTTTTCCACGATTTGCGGTTGGCGATCATTGACGAACAACATCGGTTTGGTGTGGCGCAAAGGATGGAGTTGGGCGCAAAAGGGGCGGCGGTCGATGTGCTTGTCATGACTGCCACGCCCATTCCGCGGTCGCTGGCACTCGCGCAATATGGCGATATGGATGTATCGGTTCTGGACGAAAAACCGCCCGGGCGCACACCCGTAAAAACCGCGCTGGTCTCAACCGGGCGCATGGATGAGGTGGTCGAAAAATTGCGCCATGCTGTAGCCGAGGGACGGCAGGCTTATTGGGTCTGTCCGTTGGTCGAAGAAAGCGAAATCGTCGATATGACGGCGGCCGAAGAACGGTTCAAGCGGCTGCGCGCGGCCTTGGGAGAAGGCGTTGTGGGGCTGGTTCACGGGCAAATGCCCCCGGCTGAAAAAGACGCAGCGATGGCGCGCTTTGTGGCGGGCGATACCAAGGTGCTGGTCGCGACCACTGTGATCGAGGTGGGCGTCAATGTGCCCAATGCGTCGATTATGATGATCGAGCGGGCCGAAAGTTTCGGTTTGGCCCAATTGCATCAGCTACGCGGGCGGGTCGGGCGCGGGTCAACTGCATCGACCTGCCTGTTGCTGTTTCAGCCACCGCTCAGCGAGAGCGGCCGCCGCAGGCTGGAAATCCTGCGCGAGACCGAGGACGGCTTTCGGATTTCCGAAGAAGACCTCGCCATGCGCGGAGCAGGGGACGTGATCGGCACGGCGCAATCCGGCATCCCACGGTTTCGCAATGCCGATCTCGAACGACAGGCCGGGTTGATGGCGCTGGCCCAAAGTGATGCGCGCAAATTCCTGCATGATGACCCTACGCTGAAATCCCCGCGCGGCGAAGCCGCTCGTACGCTGCTTTGGCTGATGGAACAGGATAAAGCCATCCGTTTAATTTCAGTGGGTTAGCGCGCGCGATCCGAAACGTTCACAAATGTTCTTAAAAAGTTCTTTACACACAGTTAATGATATGAGAACAAAGGGGCAACAGAACATGAGGAGAACATCACCATGGCGCAAGAGATCAAAACCGTATTCACCCGTTCACGTGACACGATTTTAGCTGATGCGCTGGGTGTTGCTGCCCTGATGATTATGTTGTTTGTCGGATTGGCGCTGCCCAGCTTGATCTGACCTGCCTGCCGTGGGCTTTTCGGTCCTTCACATTGCGCCTGTCCCTTAGAATGCAATGTTGATGACCTGCCTGTCCGAGTTCTCAACGGGGTTTTGCCTCCCCTTTTGCTGAGATACTTTCAAGGACCGAACAGACACACGGCCAATCTGCCGCCGCCATCCTGTCCCGGGTGCGCGGCGGTTTTTTTATGCGGTGGCCTTGATGGACTCCAGTGCGTCAAGCGTGGCGTCAAACGCCAACAGGATAGAGGCATGCCGGTTTTTATAGTCTTTCGCGGGTTCCAGCACTTCGAGTTCACTGAAAGGCGCCGCCGGGACCGGCCCATCAGATTTCAGCATCGCGAAAAGTTCGTCACGCCCCTGTTTCACTTGGTCCACTGTGCAGCCAACAATTGCGCCCCCAACGACGGCTGCTGCTGCTTGTCCCAGTGCGCAGGCTTTGACGTCTTGCCCGTAGTCGGTGATCACACCGTCTTCTACGTTGATATCGACGGTGACGGTTGACCCACAAAGCGGAGAGCGTTTCTTGGCGGTTGCTGTGGGGTTCTCAAGCCGTGTTGTGCGCGGCATATCCGCTGCCAGCGCCAGAATGCGACCGGAATAAAGCTTGATCATATCTGTTTCTGCTGACATCGCGTTTGCCCTTCCTGTAGTTGATCCTTAGATAGTGCCCAACATGCTGCTTGCAAAGGTTTTTGAGATGCGTTTCGATCCTGACACATTGAAATTTAACGACGCGGGCCTGATCCCGGCCATTGCGCAAGATGCCACATCGGGCGAAGTGCTGATGATGGCATGGATGAATTCAGAAGCTGTTGCCAAGACGCTTGAGACCGGACAGGTCACATATTGGTCACGCTCGCGGCAAGAATTCTGGATCAAGGGCGCAACCAGCGGCAATACGCAGCAACTTGTTGATTTCCATGTTGATTGTGACAGGGATTGTTTGCTGGTCTCTGTCCATCAGACTGGTCCTGCCTGTCATACCGGTGCGCGGAGCTGCTTTTTTACGGTTGTTCGTGAGGGCGCAGAAATCAACACGCGGCAGGACTGAATGCCGCGAATATCAAATGGATGATGCAGGCAGACCGACCATCTGGCGAATGTCATTTGGGGTAGCTCCGTCGGCCCGATATTTGGCGATGGCGCGCGCATCGTCCCGTTTCGCCAGACGTTTGCCTGCCTCATCGCGGATCAGCCGGTGATGGTGATAGATCGGGATTGGCAGACGCAGCAGGTGAAACAACAAGACATGGATGCGGGTGGCGTCATACAAATCTGCCCCGCGGATCACATGGCTGATCGCCTGCGCATGGTCATCTACGACAACACACAAATGATAGGCCGCAGCCATGCCTTTGCGCGCCACCGCGACGTCGCCAATGGTGGTAAGCAGGTCATCTGCAACCAGTTGGTGCGTGCCCGCATGGGACGAACCGGTTTCGACAAAGCAAGGCAGTAGAGGGCTGGCCGCAATCGCCTTTCGCATATTCAGTCTGATCGCATCGCCGTCCCGAAACGATGACATCGGGCGGTTGCGGCAGGTCCCCGGGTAGATCTGCCCATCGGGTCCATGGGTCGGCACACCCTCTTGCGGCGCGCTGGCGGCATTGGCGATATCCGCGCGGCTGCATGAACAGGGGTACAGCAGATCCAGCGCCTCAAGCCTTTTCAATGCCGCCTGAAACCGCGCCGTTGATTGGGATTCGTGCATCACCGGTTCCGGCCAGCTGAGCCCAAGCCAATGCAAATCGTCGATGGCCTGCGCCTCGAATTCCGGTTTTGACCGGACCCGGTCAATATCATCCATCCGCAACAAGAAAGTGCCGCCCGCCGCCATCGCCATGTCAAAGGCAAACATTGCAGAGTAGGCATGCCCCAGATGCAGCGGACCGGTTGGCGAAGGCGCAAAACGTGTAATCATCGCCCCAACAGGTCAGGCCGCAGACCGCAACATCTGTTCCAGCCATGCGGACCAATCCGCCTTGGCCCGGTCGGTGTAGGCTTTGTAGCGTTCCTTGCGCCGCTTGCGCCCGCCTTTGACCGTATCCACAGATGGAAACAGCCCGAAATTCACGTTCATCGGTTGGAATGTCTTGGCCTCTGCACCGCCAGTGATGTGGGTTACAAGCGCGCCCATCGCTGTCGTATCAGGGACAGCGGCCAGCGTCTGGCCCGTCATTTCCGCCACAGCCATGCGCCCGGCCAACAGGCCCATCGCAGCACTTTCAACATATCCTTCGACACCGGTGATTTGCCCGGCAAAACGGATATTGGGGCGTGATTTCAGCCGCATTTGCGCATCCAGCAACGTTGGCGAGTTGATAAATGTGTTGCGATGGATACCGCCAAGACGGGCAAATTCCGCATCCTCCAGACCGGGGATCATCTTGAGGACTTGCTTTTGCGCCCCGTATTTCATCTTGGTCTGGAAACCCACAATGTTGAACAATGTCCCCAATGCGTTATCGCGGCGCAGCTGCACCACAGCATAGGGTTTGTTTTGCGGGTCGTTGGCGTTGGTCAGCCCGACGGGCTTCATCGGACCAAAGCGCAGGGTTTCGCGACCGCGTTCGGCCATCACTTCAATCGGCAGGCAGCCATCGAAATAACCGGCGGTCTCGCCTTCTTTGAATTCTGTTTTGTCTGCGGCCAGCAGTGCGTCGATGAATGCCTCGTACTGGTCCTTGGTCATCGGGCAGTTCAGATAGGCGGTCTGTTCTTCTAACGTTTCGCCCTTGTCATAGCGCGACTGCATCCACGCAACATCCATGTTGATGGAATCGTGATAGATGATCGGCGCAATCGCGTCGAAAAACGCCAGCGCCTCGGCCCCGGTTTCCGCTTTGATCGCTTCTGCCAGCGCGCCAGAAGTCAGCGGTCCGGTGGCGATGATCCAATGGCCATCGTCGGGCAGGGCGGTGATTTCATCGTAGGACACGCGGATATTGGGATGCGATGTCAGTGCTTGTGTCACGCTTTCTGCAAACGGGTCACGGTCGACGGCCAATGCGCCACCTGCGGGCAGGCGATGGGCGTAAGCGGTTTTCATGATCAGACCCCCTGCCTGCATCATCTCCCAATGCAGCAGGCCAACGGCGTTTTGTTCATGGTCATCCGACCGGAAGGAATTGGAGCAAACCATTTCGCCCAGATTGCCTGTCCGGTGGGCAAAGGTTTCAACCTTGGGGCGCATTTCATGAATGACGACCTTGATGCCTGCGTTGGCGGCCTGCCACGCAGCCTCTGATCCGGCCATGCCGCCGCCAATGATATTGAGTGTGTTTTCCATGGGCCACATTTAGGACCCAAGCCGGATAAAGAAAAGGCCCGCAATCGCGGGCCGTTCGTTATTCTGTCTCAGGTTCCGCTTCGTCGCCCTGATCGGCGATCCATGCCACGCTAACCACCGTTTCGCCCTTGCCCGTGTCAAAGACCTTGACCCCGCCAGCGCCCCGCGATCGGAAAGAAATCCCTTCGACAGGCACGCGAATTGATTGGCCGGTGGACGTGACCAGCATGATCTGATCTGACATTTCGACAGGGAAGGAAGTCACAAGCGGCCCGCCGCGCATCGCCTTGTCCATGGCCGCGACGCCCATACCGCCGCGCCCGCGCACAGGATAGTCGTGGCTTGAGGACAGTTTGCCGGACCCTTTGGCCGTAATCGTCAGGATCAGGTTTTCAGCTGCCGACATTTCGGCATAACGTTCCTGGCTGATCTGGCCTGGTGTGGCTTCTTCCTCGTCATCGATTTCGGCGTCATCGGCGAGACCTGCCATGGCCCGGCGCATTTTCAGATAGGCGGCGCGTTCATCGGACTCGGCCTCAAAGTGCCGGATGATCGACATCGACACGACCTTATCATCGCCCTGCAATCTGATCCCACGGACACCTGTGGAACTGCGCGAATTAAACACCCGCACGTCAGTCGCAGGGAAGCGGATGGCACGCCCGGAATCTGTCACAAGCATCACATCGTCATCGTTAGAGGCGATGCGGGCATTGATCAGAATCGTGTCCTCATGCTCACCTTCGAATTTCATCGCAATCTTGCCGTTGCGCATGACATTTGTGAAGTCTGACAGCTTGTTACGGCGTACAGTTCCGGCAGAGGTTGCAAAGACAACTTGCAGGTCGTCCCATTCATCCTCGGGCCGGTCGACGGGCATAATGGCGGCAATCGACACGCCCTGCGGGATCGGCAGGATGTTGACAATCGCCTTGCCCTTGGCTGTCCGGCTACCCAATGGCAGGCGCCATGTCTTGAGCTTGTAGACCATCCCATCGGTCGTGAAAAACAGCAGTTGAGTATGGGTGTTGGCGACGAAAAGGGTCGTGACGACGTCCTCTTCCTTGGTGGCCATCGACGACAGGCCCTTGCCGCCGCGCCGTTGCGCGCGGAAATCGGCCAGCGCCGTCCGTTTGATATAGCCGCCTGACGTGACGGTGACGACCATGTCTTCCTTTTCGATCAGGTCCTCATCTTCCATATCCCCGGACCAATCGACAACCTCGGTGCGGCGCGGCACGGCAAACAGATCACGAACCTCGTGCAATTCGTCACGGATGATCTGCATAATGCGGTCGCGCGATCCCAGAATTTCGAGATATTCCCTGATCTTACCGGCCAGTTCTTTCAATTCGTCGGTGACTTCTTTCACCCCGATCTGGGTCAGGCGTTGCAGGCGCAAATCAAGGATCGCGCGGGCCTGCGTTTCAGACAGGTTGTAGGTGCCGTCGTCATTGGCTGTATGGGTCGGGTCATCAATCAGCGCGATATATTCCAGAATATCATGCGCGGGCCACTTGCGTGTCATCAGCTTTTCACGGGCTGTGGCCGCATCAGCAGAGGCGCGAATGGTCGCGACGACCTCGTCAATATTGGTAACGGCAACAGCCAGACCACACAGGACATGTGCCCGTTCGCGCGCCTTGCGCAATTCAAATGCAGTGCGGCGGGCAACGACCTCCTCGCGGAAATCAACAAAGGCCACAAGGAAGGCGCGCAGCGTCAACTGTTCGGGCCGTCCACCATTCAGCGCCAGCATGTTGCAGCCGAAATAGGTCTGCATCGGGGTAAAGCGGAACAGTTGGTTCAGCACGACTTCGGCGGTGGCATCACGCTTGAGTTCAACGACCACACGCACGCCGTTGCGATCAGATTCGTCCTGCACATGCGCGATACCCTCAATCCGCTTGTCGCGGGCGGCTTCGGCGATACGGTCGATCATCGTCGCCTTGTTCACCTGATAGGGAATTTCCTCGATGATGATGGCATAGCGGTCTTTGCGGATTTCCTCGGTGCGGGTCTTGGCGCGCACGATCACGGAACCGCGCCCTTCAAGATAGGCTTTGCGCGCACCTGACCGGCCAAGGATGATCCCGCCGGTGGGGAAGTCTGGTGCGGGGATATAGTCGATCAATTCCTCGGATGACAGATCCGGATTGTCGATCAGCGCCAGCGTGCCGTCGATCACTTCGCCCAGATTATGCGGCGGAATGTTGGTGGCCATGCCGACCGCGATACCGCCCGCGCCATTGACCAGCATGTTGGGGAAACGTGCGGGCAAAACTGTTGGTTCACGGTCTTTGCCGTCGTAGTTGTCCTGGAAATCAACCGTGTCTTTGTCAATGTCGGCGAGCAGATAGGCGGCAGGCTTGTCCATCCGCACTTCGGTATAGCGCATGGCCGCTGCCCGGTCGCCGTCCATCGAGCCAAAGTTGCCTTGCCCGTCCAGCAAGACCAGCGACATGGAGAAATCCTGCGCCATCCGCACCAATGCGTCATAGATCGCGCTGTCGCCGTGCGGATGATATTTCCCCATGACATCGCCAACAGAGCGGGCCGATTTACGATAGGGTTTGTCGTGCGTGTTGCCGCCCTCGTTCATGCCGTACAAGATGCGGCGGTGCACGGGCTTGAGCCCGTCCCGCAGATCAGGAATGGCGCGCGACACGATGACGCTCATCGCGTAGTCCAGATAGCTGGTTTTCAGCTCATGTTCGATCGTGACAGACGGACCCTCGAACGCTGGGCGCATCGGCGGTAATTCGTCATCGTTTTCAGGGGTTTCTGGGGTGTCGTTCACGTGGGCCGCCTGTTGTTATTGGCACTGCTAGATATCGTTGCAGGCAATGTAACAGACACTTGATGTTGGGTGCAATGGGCGATGCGCAGTGCTTTTGGCAGCCGCAGAGTGTTGCTGATAACAGATTGTTTTTGTTGACATAATTTACCAGATCATCATCAAATAATGAAAAGACAAGAAACGAAGGGAGCGGCCATGCAATCAGAGACCGAAATGATGATGAAAGGGTACGGGCTGACCACGGCAGAAATGTACTATCATATGCCGGACCATCCGCACGTATTGAATACCTTCATCTGGCAGGAATACGACCTTGCCCCGGACCATGACAAGCTGTTGCAATTCATCGGTTTTTGGCACGATGAACTTGAGGGGCCGCTGCATTCGGTACGGTTTGTGCACCGCAAGATGATCAGCCCGGGCGAATGGCGTCACGTGACTGGCGAATTCCACTATCATTAGGCGCTTTGGCGCAGGCCAATGACCTGCGCCGCCGCGTAATCACTTCAGATGAACGCCGAAGAACGCAATCGTGCGGTCCCAGGCAAGCTTGGCCGCATCTTCGTCGTACCTCGGGGTCGTGTCGTTGTGAAACCCGTGGTTCACGTCCGGATAGAAATGGACCGAGAATTCCTTGCCGTTGGCTTCCAGTGCAGCACCATATTCTTCCCAGCCTGCGTTGATCCGATCATCAAGTCCTGCATATTGGATCATCAGCGGCGCCTGGATGGCTGGCACGTCTTCTGTCGCGGGTTGGCGGCCGTAGAACGGAACGGAGGCAGCCAAATCAGGGTAGGCGACAGCCAGCGCATTGCAGACGCCACCACCGTAACAAAAACCGACCGCGCCGACCTTGCCGGTTGATCCCTCGTGATCGCGCAGGAATTCGAACGCGGCAAAGAAATCCGCCATCAGCTTGGCACCATCCAAAGTGCGCTGCATTTCGCGGCCTTCTTCATCAGTGCCCGGATAGCCCCCAAGCGGGGTCAGCCCATCGGGTGCAAAGGCGAAATAGCCTGCTTTGGCCGCGCGCCGCGCCACATCTTCAATGTAGGGGTTCAACCCGCGGTTTTCGTGCACCACCAGTACGGCAGGCAACGGCCCGCTTGCATCTGCTGGCTTGGCCATCAGCCCCCTGATTGTACCGTGCCCTTCAGGGCTTTCGTATTCCATCACTTCGGTGACGATTGACGGATCATCCGGCGCCACTTGCTGGGCATATGCATAATTGGGTTGCAGTTGCTCAAGGATCATCGCGCCTGTTACGCCAGCGGCGGCATACTTGCCTGCTTGCGTGATGAAGTCACGCTTGGACATCTTGCCGTGCACATACCCGTCGAAAATCTCCAGAATGCGCTGGTCGAAGTCCTTTGCCTTCTTTCTTGGTTGCTCTGTCATCATATCCCCCTGTCAGAGTTGAATGGCCGCGCGGCCATTCAACCCATTGGCTTTCAAGGGGCGTACTTTGTCAAATAACGTTTTGGCGCGCCTGCTAGTGCGCGCGCTTGAGCATCCCGAAAAGGTCGCGCGGATCGTCAGGGTCGGCGATCAGGTCGATATCGATGTAAAACGGCGTATCCTGTATTTTTTGATGCACATACCGCAGGGCGCTGAAATCTTCGATGGCAAAGCCAACCCCGTCAAACAGCGTGATTTCCGGCTGCGATTGCCGCCCCTTGGCCGCGCCAGTGATCACCTGCCAAAGCTCGGTTGCCGGATGATCATCGTCCATCTGCTGCAACTCGCCCTCTACCCTTGTCTGCGGCAGGTATTCCGCGAAAACGGATGATCGGGCAACGATATCACCGTGCAATTCCGTCTTGCCCGGGCAGTCGCCACCGATGGCGTTAATGTGGACGCCGTTGCCAACCATATTGTCGGTCAGGATCGTTTGCATATTCTTGTCAGCGGTGGCCGTGGTGATGATATCCGCCCCTTCGATCGCGTCCTCGGGCGTGTCGCAACGCACGATCGTTAGGCCGGCATCGGCAAGATTGGCCGCACATTTGGCTGTTGCGGCAGGGTCAACGTCATACAGCCGTACCGTGTCGACCCCGTTCACTGCCTTCTGCGCGATACACTGAAATTCTGACTGCGCCCCGTTGCCGATCATGGCCATGGTGTTGGCACCGGGATTGGCCAGATGTTTGGTCGCGACAGCAGACATCGCCGCCGTGCGCAGGGCGGTCAAAACCGTCATTTCGGAAAACAGCTTTGGATATCCGGTATCCACATCCGCCAGAACGCCAAAAGCAGTGACCGTTTGCAGCCCTTCCTGCATGTTTTTGGGGTGGCCGTTCACATATTTGAACGCATATTGCACCCCATCTGACGTGGGCATGAGTTCGATCACACCGACATCGGAATGGCTGGCAAGGCGCGGGGTCTTGTCGAACAATTCCCAGCGGGCAAAGTCGGCTTCAATCTCGGTTGCCAGATCAGCCATAAATTGCGCGATGCCGACATGGTGGACCAGTCGCATCATGTTATCAACACTGACAAAGGGCACAAAGGCGAGGGGGGATGCCTTGAGGGTCATAGCGATCTCCGCGTTGGGCGGTCAAAGACGCGACGGCCGAGCAATGAGGCTGTCAGATCAACCATCAAGGTTGCCGTCTTGCCGCGTTCGTCCAGAAACGGGTTGAGCTCGACCAGATCAAGCGAACTGACCAAACCGCTGTCCGACAGCATTTCCATCACCAGATGGCCTTCGCGTTCGGTAGCGCCGCCGGGCACGGTCGTGCCTACGGCCGGGGCGGCCGATGGATCAAGGAAATCCACGTCCAATGACACATGCAGCAGCCCGTTGACCTGCGCGACCCGATCAAGAAAGCCCGCCAACGGGGCACGAATGCCATCTTCGTCGATCTTACGCATGTCCACCAAGGTCACGTCACCATCGTCCAGCACGGCATGTTCCGCGTCATCCACGCTGCGCAGCCCGATCATGCAAATATGCGCCGGATCAACGGTGGCGGGCAGGGGCGGATAGTCCACGAATCCTGCGCGCCCGGTGACATAGCCCACAGGCGTGCCATGCAGATTGCCCGTGTCTGTGGTATCTGGCGTGTGAATGTCACTGTGCGCATCGAGCCACAGCAAAAAGAACGGCCGGTTCTGCGATGCCGCATAGGCAGCCATACCCGCGACCGTACCGGCGGCCAGCGCATGATCACCACCCAGAAATATCGGTATTCCTTCGGGGGCGGCATCCTGTGCGGCCGCCATCAATGTCTGTGTCCAGCCGACGTTTTCAGCCAGCTTGTAGACCTGCGCATTGCCATGCTGCGGCACGTCCACATGGGCCGGTGCCAAATTCCCGCGATCCGCGACCGTGTGACCAAGGGCTGTGATTGCTTCGGAAATGCCCGCTGTGCGATAGGCGTCAGGCCCCATAAGACAACCGCGCGTGCGCTTGCCACAATCAACCGGCGCGCCGATAAGTATGATGTGTTTTTTTTCCATGCCCCAAGTGTTGCGCAAAACAGGGGATGGTATAAGGGGTCAAATTGCGCAAAATGTCAGTCAATTAATCAAACTGGACAGCAAAATTGGACGAACTGGATCACAAGCTGATTGCCGCGCTCAAACGCAACGGGCGGGCGTCATTGTCTGAACTGGCCGCTACTTTGGGCGTGACCCGCAGCACCGTCCGGACCCGCTTGCGGCGTTTGCAGGACGGGGGCGAAATTGCGGGATTTACCGTGCTCACCCGGTCTGACGTGCGTCCCGATGCCGTGCGCGGTTTGATGATGCTTGAAATTGCGGGACGCGGTGCAGAACGCGCGATGCCGCGCCTGATCACGATGGCGGGGGTGCGGGCTGTTCATTCCACGAATGGGACGTGGGACATTATTGCTGAAATCGGAGCGGCGACTTTGGAAGAGTTTGACCGCATCCTCTTTGCCATTCGCAGGCTGGACGGCGTCACAAGGTCCGAGACGTCCCTTTTGTTGTCGACGCGCCGCTAAGCACCACGGCAATCAGCCAGCCTATCATCAGATCAAACGACAAAAGCGCGTTCCAGCTGGCCATAGACAATGATAGGAATTCCCAGCTGACCTGATCGCACATGACGACCCTTGGTCCTTCTACCGACAGCAAGTCCGAACCGCTGAGCCCTTCGAGACTGCCAGTTCCCGTGCAACTGGTCGGACCTTCCCACCAGTCCCTTTCCACACCCGTATGGTACACGCCAATTCCCGCGGTCGTTCCCGCAGCCAGCGCGCCAAGCGACGGCAACAACCGGCCCGGAAACCGCAGCGCCAAAAGACCAATCAAGATAGCTGCGGCATGTGGCCAGCGTTGCCACAGGCACATCGCGCAGGGCGGATAACCCAATAGCTGAAAGAAGAAAGCGCCTCCCAGCAGCGCAAGCGACCCACCGCTCGCCAGAATGATCATCAGATTGCGTGTCACAGGACCCCCAAAACGGCGAAACCACCAATCAACAAGATACAGAACAGGATGAAAAGCAAGCCAAGTCTGCGCTCGATGAAGTCACGAATAGGTGCGCCGAATTTCCACAACAGTGCCGCCACGATGAAAAACCGCAAACCGCGTGCGATGACGGATGCCAGAATGAAGACCGGCAATGACAAATGCGTGACCCCTGATGCAATCGTGATCACCTTGAAAGGGAAGGGGGTGACACCTGCAATCAGGACGGCCCATGCGCCCCATTCGTTATATGTTACGGCGAACTCTGCGAAATATTCGCCTTTGCCATAGAAGTCCAAAATTAGCTGGCCAATGGTCTCGTACAGGGCATAGCCGATGTAATAGCCGAACACCCCGCCCAAGACCGACGCGATTGTCGCAACTCCCGCGATGACAAAGGCGCGCGACGGGCGGGCGATGATCATCGGGATCATCAGAATATCGGGGGGAATCGGAAAGAATGACGATTCCATAAACGACACGGCGGCCAGCGCCCACAAGGCATGGGGCGACTGGGCCAGTGACAATGTCCAGTTATAGAGTTTGCGTAACATGAGCACCCAACTTGCATGGTTTGTCGTCTTAGGCCACGGGCAGGGCGGGCGGTCAAGCTTGTTTAAAGGAAGTTCCTGCCTAAGGTGAGGGTGGGCTATTGAGGATTTCCGACATGAAATGGCAGGGACGACGCGGCAGCAGCAACATCGAAGACAGACGCAAGCGGCGTGGCGGCGGTGTCCGGATCAGTGGCGTTGGCGGCATTGCCGGCGTATTGCTGCTTGTCGCGGGCTGGTATTTCGGTGTCGACACCAGCCAGTTTGTCAACCTTGGCGACCAGCAGTTCGAAGCGACACCAAACCAACAGATTACCGCCGCCGATGCGCAGGCAGGTGAATTTGTCGCAGTCACACTTGCGGATACAGAGGCCGTCTGGGCCGACGTGTTTACCCGCCAGTTGAACCGGTCCTACCGCCCACCCACTCTCGTGTTGTTCAAGGGCCGGACCGAATCGGCTTGTGGCGGGGCCTCTGCCGCGACCGGACCGTTCTATTGCCCGCCAGAGCGCAAAGCCTATCTGGACACTGAATTCTTTGTCACCCTGTCGCAAAGGATGGGGGCAGGTGGCGATTTTGCTGCGGCCTATGTCGTCGCGCACGAAGTCGCGCATCATGTGCAAAACGAACTGGGTATATTGCAGCGGGTCAACGAATTGCGTGGCCAGTTGGATCAGGAAAAATCAAACGCGCTGTCAGTGAGGGTCGAATTGCAGGCCGACTGCCTTTCGGGGATCTGGGCGCGCCTCGCCGCAGAAAAATTTGATAGCCTCGAACCCGGTGATATCGCAGAGGCGATGAACGCCGCGGCCCAGATCGGTGACGATACATTACAGCGCAATGCAGGGCAGGCGGTGCGACCACACACCTTTACCCATGGGACAAGTGCACAACGTCAGCGTTGGTTTGCACGCGGGCTGGAAAGCGGAAATCTGGATCAATGTGATACCTTTTCGGCCGCGCAGTTGTGATCGCGCAATTTCTCGATTGTGTGATTGACGCCAGCAGCCCGCCGCTTTAGGAGATGCGCATTGGCCGATGTGGCGGAATGGTAGACGCAGGGGATTCAAAATCCCCCGATGGCAACATCGTGAGAGTTCGAGTCTCTCCATCGGCACCAATATTTACATGACAGTTCATGCCGCGCAGGTTTCGGTCACAAAGGTGTTGGCAGGTTGCTGAAAACAATTGTTTCCTTGACCAAGGACGGATGTTTTGACCGCCGTTTCAATCTTTTTTTGCCGATTGCGGCGCAGATTGTTGGTATTCGAGCGGATATATGTCTATAGTTAGGTGTTACGTGAGCGTATTTCCGCTCACATTTGTTTACCGCGGTTTGTCAGAAAGCTTTTTTCTGAGCGGTTAGTGTGTGTGTGTTTGACTGAGTGAGGTAATTTTTTATGACAGATTTGGCAATTGTGGATCATGCCCCGCCGCTCTGTTCTGGCCAAGCAGATACCGTGGCATGCTTTACACCCGGTACTCGAATTGCAACACCCAAGGGCGAGCGGCTGGTCGAGACACTCACCATCGGAGACCGCATCCTGACGCGTGACAATGGCATACAGTCGATTACCTGGGCGGGTTTTCGACCGATTCCCACAGACGCAATGAAAGACAAAAAGACGCTGCGCCCGGTTTTGATCAGGGCCGGTAGTCTTGGTCGTGACATGCCCGAACGAGATATGCTCGTTTCACCGCAACACCGCATGCTGGTGGTGTCGGATCTGGCCAAGGCTCACTTTAATGAAAAGGAAGTGCTGGTCGCTGCCAAAGACCTGACGATGCTCGACGGTGTTGATGTGGTGAATGTGCCGGGCACAACCTACCTGCATTTCATGTTTGATGCCCATCAGGTGGTCCTGAGTGATGGCACTTGGTCGGAAAGCTTTCAACCGAATGATTTCTCGCTGAAGGGTGTGGCAGCAGAGCAGCGGTCCGAACTGCTAAACATCTATCCAAATCTTGCGACAAACGACGGTTTGAAAGGTTACACTACGGCCCGTAAGGCATTGAAAAGAATAGAGTCGTATCTTCTGTTCAAGTAATGTCGCTGCTGTTTCGCCATGCCTCCCACTCTTCGGGGGTGTCCAAATCAAGGCGGGCGCGTCGTCCGTCGAGCGGAACTAGAAAGACTTGGTTTCGTAATGATTTTACTACCATTTCGGCGCCATTGTCCCCGGAGATATCAGCGAATAACGGGCGCAGGCTTGCGTCAAATATGATCGGGTGGCCGGGCTCACTGCTATCAGTCGCACCACGCCAGATGAGGTAGTCGCGGTGATGTTGACGCGCGTCCAGAACTTTTTGCAGATCGGTTGTTTTGATCCCGACTAGATCGCCCAGCATTACCATGAAGGCATCGGCGTCCGGCAATTGCGCAACGGCGTCGCGCAAGGTGCCTGACATTCCCTCTGAAGCATTATGGACAGTCAGAATCGTGACATCCAGACCAGATAGCACGGCCTTGCGTTCTTCTTGGTGATCCGAAATCGCGACGAAAACAGGCTGCTGCGTTGCAAGCGCGCGCAACGCCTGCACACGTAACAGCGGTGTGGCGTCCACCGTTTCCAACAATTTGTCCTTGCCACGCATGCGGGTAGAACCGCCCGCCGCGAGAATCAAAATGGGAACAGACGCGGACACTGATCAGGGAATGATGCGAGTGTACTTGATCCCTTCAAGAGACGCGCCGATCCGCAACCCCGTCTGTGCGAAATTCACTGCGATGACAGGTGCAAGAGAGGTCGTCGTTTCCGCGCGCAAAGACTGTCCCTGATCGCTGAGCGCATATTCAATGTCTGCACCAGCCGCCCAACCGGGTCCACGCCGGAATTCCAGCAACGCTTCCTGGGTCATGAAAAACAGAACTGAACTGAACTGCTGCGCACCGATCTGGAATCCTGCGCTGCCGGATGTCGCAGAATAGTAATCAACGGTCGAGGGTCCGATCCGCAATGCACCTTGGCCATAGCTGCCGCCAATGCCAAGCCCGGCTTCGGTGATCAGCGGCATCACAAGGATGCCGGATGCTCGCGATGCCAGCTCCTGTGTTCCGGGATAGGTTTGAAACATATAATTCAACGTGCTGTCTGCCCGCGCGTCAATCGCGCTGGCCCCGCCGCCGCCGATGCCGTTGCCACATGCCGCCAATGTCGTCGCCACTGCGCCAAGCGCAAATGCACGTCTTGAGAGTCTGCTCATCTCTGGTCCGCCTTATCTGCCTGAGTATGACCTTTTTGGCCATTTATGGGCGGACTATACGCAAAGCTTGACGTCCTGTCACCTCACAGAAGTTGGATTGGGCAAAATGCGACCACGCAGTTTGCGAGCCGCTCGGATCGGCATGCCGCCCTTTGCTTTGGTTTACATGTTCCCGGATTGAATTTGTGAACCTGCTTTGACCGTTGTGCGACGCGCTGCAACATGCACTTGCGCTGGTGACGTCATTGACCATGCCCGCAATCTCGGTGATGCTGGCAATGATACGCATGAAATCGTCACCGGTCCCGTTTACCAACTCACCCCTTTATCTACCTGTTCCGAATTCCGGGAGATCAGTAGGGCGCGGACGTTTAGAAAGAGTTGATCAACGCTGAACGAGGCAAATCAGCTTTGCGCGCGCATCAGTCTGGCGGCTTCCGGCGCAAAGTAAGTCAGGATGCCGTCACATCCGGCACGTTTGAACCCCAAAAGGCTTTCCATCATCACTTTTTCACCGTCAAGCCAGCCGTTTTGTGCGGCCGCTTGCAACATCGCGTATTCGCCGCTGACCTGATAGGCGTAGGTCGGGACGCCAAAGCTGTCTTTTACCCGGCGGCAGATGTCCAGATAGGGCATTCCCGGCTTGATCATCACCATATCTGCGCCCTCGTCCAGATCACGCTGGACCAGCCGCAACGCTTCGTCGCTGTTGCCCGGGTCCATCTGGTAGGTGTTCTTGTCACCCGTCAGCGCCGCCGACGCACCGACCGCATCGCGAAACGGCCCATAAAAAGCAGAGGCATATTTGGCCGAGTAACTCAGAATACTGACGTTATGATGCCCTGCACTTTCCAGCGCACGGCGAATCGCACCAATGCGCCCGTCCATCATGTCGGAAGGCCCAAGAATATCTGCACCCGCCTCGGCCTGTGCCAGACCCATTTTGACGAGCGCCTCGACTGTGCGGTCGTTGACGATTTCGCCATTTTCCACAAATCCGTCGTGTCCGTTGACATTGTATGGATCAAGGGCAATGTCCGTCATGACCGCGATGTCGGGGGCTTTATCCTTGATCGCCCTGATCGCCTGATTGGTCAAATTGTCAGGGTCCCATGCCATCGCACAATCTTCGGTCCGGGCTGACATGTCAGTGTAGGGAAAGATGCAGATGGCGGGAATGCCAAGATCTTGCGCCTCGCGTGCGGCTTTGGCGATGCGGTCCACTGTGCGGCGCGTGACACCGGTCATGGACGCAACCGGGGTTTCATCGTCTTTGCCGTCCATCACAAAAACCGGCCAGATCAAATCATCGACGGTCAGGGTATTCTGACGCGACAAGGCCCGCATGGCAGGCGATTTGCGCATCCGGCGAAGACGCGCAGCGGGAAAGGGGGCGACGGTAGGGGTCATGAGGCATGCCTTTGGTAGTGATTTATCAATGGTTGACACGGATTATGCAGCATCACAAGTCTGGGCATTGCTCACGCGTGGCGCTAGTGTCTCCAAAAACAACTGACAGAGGACGACAGTTTTTTGGACTGGAATGACGCAATTTTTCAAGTCATTAGCCTGCATACGTTTTCCAACGTCTGGTACTGGCTAGCTGTTGCGGTAACTTGGTCAACGGCCAGCCATTGGATTATTGGCGTGCCGTTTGACATGATCCATCGTGCCCGGCGCAACGGCGATCAGGCCACCGCCGATCTCGAAGCCATCGTGGCGATCAATGTCCGCCGATTGATTGCGATCGCGGATGTCGCGGGTCTTTGGCTGATGGGGTTTGCCGCCTTTGTCCTCAGCGTGCTTGCCATGGCCGGTTTTTATTACGGGTTCGAGCTGGCACAGGGTTTCTTTTGTATCGCCTTGCCGCTGACGGTTGTCGTGATCCTCAATATCCGGCTGAGCATGAGTTTCGCAAGGTCGCAGCCGACGGGCGATGATTTGGTGCATGCTCTGTTAGGTCTGCGGTTCTGGATTCAAACCATCGCGATGGTGTCGATTTTTGCCACTGCGATGTACGGCATGTATCACAATCTTTCGCTGCCTCTTGGCTTTAGATAGTTGACACGCCAGCGTCGCGGGGTAGGTCAGCGGAATGTCTGACCCGAAACATATTACCGTCAGCGGCGCGCCCGAAGGGTTCGATGCCCAATTGATCCTGACAGAGGTCGCAAAGTCCGGCCCTGTCGTGCATGTGGCCCGCGATGACAAGAGATTGGCGGCAATGCAGGCTGCATTGTCCTTCTTTGCGCCGGACATGCCTGTCTTTGTATTTCCGGCGTGGGATTGTCTGCCATATGACCGGGTGTCGCCCAATGCGGACGTGTCGGCCGCACGTATGGCCACGCTGGCCGCATTGGTTCATGGGATGCCCGAGCGGTTTGTGCTGCTGACAACGCTGTCTGCGGCGACGCAGCGGGTGCCTCCCCGCGCTTTACTGCGCGAGGCCGCCTTTACCGCAACCGTTGGAAAACGGCTGGACGAAACCGCCCTGCGCAATTTCCTTGTCCGCATGGGTTTTACCCAAAGCCCGACAGTGATGGAGCCGGGCGATTACGCTGTGCGCGGCGGCATTATCGACATCTTTCCACCCGGGCAATCCGGCCCGGTGCGGCTTGATTTGTTTGGCGATGTGCTGGACGGTGCCCGGCGGTTTGACCCCGCCAGCCAACGCACAACCGAAAAGCTGACAGACGTCGAACTGGCGCCCGTGTCCGAGGTTATTCTGGACGAGGCGGCGATTACGCGCTTTCGGCAGAATTACCGGATCGAATTTGGCGCCGCTGGCACCGATGACCCGCTGTATGAGGCTGTCAGCGCGGGCCGCAAACATGCAGGTGTCGAACATTGGCTGGGCTTCTTCCAAGACGATCTGGAGACGCTCTTTGATTATCTGCCCCGCGCGACAGTGACGCTGGACGATCAGGTTGGCCCGGCGCGCATGGCCCGTTGGGAAAGCATTGCCGACCAATATAGCACGCGGATGCACGCGCTGACGCAAAAGGGCCGGATGGACAGTGTCTATAAACCGGCCCCTCCTAAATTGCTTTATCTTGATGATGCCGCTTGGGATCGCGCTGTTGCCGACAAACGAGTCCTGCAATTTTCAGCATTGAAACAGGCAACCGGTCCCGGTGTGATCGACGCAGGTGGCCGCATAGGACGCAACTTCGCCCCAGAACGCCAACAGGAACAAATTAGCCTTTTCAGTGCCTTGGCAGATCACATCAAATCAAGGCTGGACGCAGGTCCGGTGATTGTCGCATCCTATTCTGACGGTGCGCGCGAGCGGTTGGAAGGGTTGATCGAAGACGAAGGTGTCGTCGAAGCGATCAGGATCAAGGATTTTGCAAGGGTCGGCAAACGCGGGTTGCATCTGGCTGTCTGGCCTCTGGATCATGGGTTTGAGGCCCCCGGACTGACGGTGATTTCCGAACAGGACGTGCTGGGCGATCGATTAATCCGCCAGACCAAGCGCAAACGGCGTGCTGACAATTTCCTGACCGAAGCCAACAGCCTGTCGCCGGGCGACTTGGTCGTTCATGTCGACCACGGCGTTGGCCGCTACATGGGGATGGAGGTTGTCTCGGCAGCCGGTGCCGCCCATGAATGCCTGCTTCTGGAATATGCCGAAGATTCAAAGCTCTACCTGCCCGTCGAAAACATCGAACTGCTGTCCAAATACGGCCATGAAACGGGCCTGCTGGACAAGCTGGGCGGCGGCGCGTGGCAAGCGAAAAAGGCCAAGCTGAAGGAGCGGATCAGGCAGATTGCCGAACGTCTGATCCGGGTCGCGGCAGAACGCGCCTTGCGCACCGCACCCGCGCTCGACCCGCCTGACGCGCTGTGGGACCAGTTCCTTGCGCGCTTTCCCTATGCAGAAACCGATGATCAACTGGCCGCGATCGAGGACGTGCTAGAGGACCTGTCGTCTGGCAAACCGATGGACCGGCTGATTTGCGGTGACGTGGGTTTTGGCAAAACCGAAGTGGCCATTCGCGCCGCATTTGTGGCGGCCCTGTGCGGTGTGCAGGTGGCGATCATTGCGCCGACAACCCTGCTGGCCCGCCAGCACTACCAGAACCTTGCCGAACGGTTTCGCGGGTTTCCTGCTAATGTGGCCCCATTGTCGCGATTTGTCAGCGCGGGGAATGCGGCAAAAACGCGCGACGGGATCACCAAGGGCACGGTTGATATCGTGGTGGGCACCCATGCACTTTTGGCCAAGGGTGTACGCTTCAAGAACCTTGGCCTGCTTGTCATTGATGAAGAACAGAAATTCGGGGTGCAGCATAAGGAACGGCTCAAGCAACTGCGTACTGACGTGCATGTGCTGACCCTGACCGCCACGCCCATTCCGCGCACCTTGCAACTGTCCTTGTCGGGCGTGCGCGACCTGTCGATTATTGGCACACCGCCCATCGACCGGCTGGCGATCCGCACCTATGTCAGCGAATTCGACACGATCACCGTGCGCGAGGCGCTTTTGCGCGAACACTACCGCGGCGGGCAATCCTTTGTGGTCGTGCCCCGCATTTCCGACATGGCCGAAATGGAGGATTTCCTCAAACGCGAGGTGCCGGAAGTCACTTATATTTCCGCAACAGGCCAGATGGCGGCAGGTGAACTCGATGACCGGATGAACGCCTTTTATGACGGCAAATATGATGTGTTGCTGGCCACGACGATTGTGGAATCCGGGCTGGATATTCCAACAGCCAATACGATGATCGTCTGGCGGGCGGATATGTTCGGGCTGTCTCAACTTTACCAGATCAGGGGGCGCGTGGGCCGGTCCAAGACCCGTGCCTATGCCTATCTGACGACCAAGCCGCGCCAGAAACTGACGGATACGGCGCAAAAGCGCCTGCGGGTGCTGGGGTCGATTGATACGCTGGGCGCGGGTTTCACACTAGCCAGTCAGGACCTTGATATTCGCGGGGCTGGGAACCTGCTGGGCGAAGAGCAGTCCGGCCAGATGCGTGAAGTCGGGTACGAGTTGTACCAGCAAATGCTGGAAGAACAGATCAGCGCGATTAAGTCGGGTGCCGCCGAAGGCATTACCGACGATGGCCAATGGGCACCGCAGATCAATCTGGGCGTGCCTGTGCTGATCCCCGAAGATTATGTGCCTGATCTGGATGTGCGTCTGGGCCTTTACCGCCGCCTGTCGGAACTGACGACAAAGGTTGAACTGGAAGGGTTTGCCGCCGAACTGATTGACCGCTTTGGCAAACTGCCGCGCGAAGTGAACACACTGATGCTGGTCGTGCGGATCAAGGCCATGTGCAAGCGGGCGGGGATTTCCAAGCTTGATGCGGGTCCAAAGGGCGCCACGATCCAGTTTCATAACGATAAATTCGCATCGCCCAAGGGGCTGGTCGAGTTTGTGCATGCGCAAAACGGGTTGGCCAAGGTCAAAGACAACAAGATCGTCGTGCGCCGTGACTGGACCAAGGAACGTGACAAAATTCAGGGCGCATTCAACATTGCCCGTGATTTGGCACAAAAACTGTCCGATGAGAAAAAGGCGAAAAGTAGCTAGGCGTCGCTGGGCCGGACGATCTTGGTGGTCAACCAAAGCGCAAGGCTTGCCGCGCACAATGTGCCGATAGCCATCGGGATTGGCGTGCCATCAAACAGCAGGCCTATCGGGGCTGCGATCATCACCGCACCAATGGTCGATATAGCAGCGATGACTGACGCCGCCATGCCCGCGATATGGGCCATTTCTTCCATCGCGAGCGCATTGAGGTTGCCGATTGTCAGGCCCGCCTGAAAGAAGTTGCCAGCGACCCAAAAGACATAGGTGCCAAACGCAAGCCAATAGGGGCCATCGACGGCCGTAACGACAATCAGTAGGATCGTCAGGCAAATCTGCGCGGCATAGGTCGCCTTGATGATCGCCCGCATCCCTATCCGCATCACAAGTTTTGCGTTCAGCACACTTGCAGATGCAGACACTGCGGCAATCCCACCAATCCAAAGATGGAACAGATCGCCCTGACCAAAGGTGATGTCAAACACCTGCTGGACCGAGGACAGGATGATAAACAACATTCCGAACGTCAGCGTCTGGATGAATATCGACAGGCGGGTCGTGGGGTGGGCGAACATTTCACCGATGGCACCGGCAAGGGCCGCGGCACTCAGCGGGCGTTTGTTGTCTGGTGTCAATGTCTCGGGCTGGCGGATCACCAGCCATATCATCGAGACCAACGAAAACAGCATGAAGGATGCAAAAATCGCCCGCCAGCCAAACCCAACGACAATGTAATAGCCCATGGCCGGGGCAAGTGCTGGCACAATCGAAAAGACGACCATGATGAAGGATATGATCTGGGCCATATTACGCCCGCCATAAAGGTCGCGCACAATTGCCAGGGCCACCACGCGCGGGGCGGCTGCCCCCAACCCCTGCACCACGCGGGCTGCAACCATTACTTCGATCGTGGTCGAGATCCAGGCGACCAAACAGGCCAGAATGTAGATGATTGACCCGACAACCATCACCGGTTTGCGCCCGAATGCATCTGACAGTGGCCCGGTGAACAGCGTGCCCACGCCAAGCCCGAACACAAAGCTTGTCACGATCAATTGCGCGTTATTGAGATTATCGGGCGACAATGCCGCGCCGATCTCGGGCAGAGCGGGCAACATGGCGTCGATGGAAAAGGCAACGGTGGCCGACATCATGGCCATCATTGCAATGAATTCGGTCCTGTGCAGGCGCTTTATCTGGGACATGGGGCCGCGCTGTGGATCATTCGGCGGCGTCCAGTTGTTCCATGATTTCGGTGATGACTTTCGTCCACATTTCTGGCGGCTGTGCGCCGGGGACCGCATGTTTTTGGTCAACAATAAAGGTCGGCACCGAATTGACGCCCATCTTGCGACTGTGGGCATCACGTGCGCGGATGTCGGCCACGTCGGCGTCAGATGCCAGCAGTTTCGTCACCATTGCCGCGTCCATTTCCGCCGTGTCCGCGATATCGGCCAGAACTTCATGATCACCGATGTCGCGGCCGTCGACAAAATAGGCTTTGAACAGCAGATCAACGACAAAGGACTGCCGCCCTTCGATCCCGGCCCAGTGGATCAGCCGGTGTGCGTCAATCGTGTTCGGCGTCACTTTCATCGCTTCGAAATTGATCTTGGCCCCCGCTTTTTCAGCATGTTCAACGACCGGGGCATAGGCTTTGACTGCGCCTTCCTTGCCGCCGAATTTGCCTTCGAGATAGGCTTTGCGGTCCATGCCGCCCGCTGGCATGTCGGGGTTGAGCTGAAACGGGTGCCATTCGATGGTAAAGGGATGGTCGGGGAACTGTACCAGCGCCTTGTCCAGATTGGTCTTGCCGATATAGCACCATGGACAGATCGGGTCAGAGATGATGTCAAGTTTGACCATATGCGGCCTCCCATTCTGCGCGCAGGACGCGCCGAAGTAATTTGTTGTTCGCCCCGCGTGGAAGTGCGTCTTTGGCAACAAAGAGCCGTGGGCATTTATAGCTTGCGAGCCTTTCGCTGACGAAGCTGCGCAGTTCGTCTTCGTCTATCACGTCTGTCGCCACGTAAAACCCCGCAATGATGACGGTGCCTGTGCGAATTTGAACAGCGGCGGCGGCGGCTTCGGAAATCAGCGGATGCGCGGTCAACGCATCCTCGACTTCGACCGGGCTGACACGGTAACCGCCCGCATTCATCATATCGTCGGCGCGGCCGGCATAGGTGATGGCGCCATCGCTATCCATGATGCCGATGTCGCCCGTCATGAACCAGTCGCCTTGAAAACGGGCCGCAGTTTCTTTGGGTGCTTCATAATAGCCGAGCATCAATCCGGGGTCGGACTTGTGAATGGCGATTGTGCCGGGCTCGCCACGCGGTACCGGGCCATCGGGGCCAATGATCGCCACCTTGCGCCCCGGCTGGGCAAAACCTGACGCCCCCGGCGGGGCGGGATGCCCCGGTGCGCCTGATATGAAGGTTGAACATTCGGACATGCCGAATGCCTCGTAAATGTCGGTGCCGGTTTTGCTCTGCCACGCGGACTTGTAATCCTCGGCCAGTTTTTCACCGGCAGAGAGCCCATGGCGCAGGTCAGTTAGCCCGGACAGATCGCCACGCAGCATACGTCGATAAACGCCTGGCGCTGCTGCAAAAATTGTCGCGCGCTGCTGGCGCAGTAAATGCGGCAATGCATCCGTTGGGGTGCCATCCTGCGCCACAATCGCGGTGGCACCGACAGTCCAGGGGTCCATTAGGCCAGTGCCCAGCGTATAGGTCCAGTTGAAGGCGCCCGCATGCAAGATCCGGTCCGTGTCAACCATGCCATACCAGCCATCAATCATCATCTGCCGTGCCCAGATCGCACGGTGCGCATGTACAACTGGTGTCGGGCGGCCCGACGTGCCCGATGTGAAAATGATATAGGCAGGCCGGTCAGGATCACCCATCGCAAAGGCGGCCATAGGGGTGGTGTCGTCGGGGCGGATGTCATCCACGTGGACGGTTGGCTGCGATGATGACGGGCATGCAATTCCGTCACTATAAACGGTGAGTGCGGGCTTGATTTGCGCGCAAAGCACATCGACCTCCCCTTTGGTCAGCGCGGCAGAGGTCGGGACGGGCACGATCCCTACAGCGATTGACGCAAGATAGATGATCGGGAAATCGACTGTATTGCCGAGCCGCATCAACAGTCTGTCACCAGGTCGCAAACCTTTTGCCAACAGGCAGGTGGCTTGTTCGAGAACGGCCCTGCGCAACTGGCCAAAAGTCATTTCCGAAGGACTGTCCCCTGCAATGACAAGCGCAGGTTTGTCGGGCCGGTCCTGCGCGGCGGACAAGACATGTGCCGCCATATTGAAAGCTGGAGGTGGGTCGGGAAACGGATCAGAGACAGAGTGTGACAGCATGGATGTCCGGCTATCCTCCGGCGGCACAAGTTGCAAGATACGCCAACCATCCGTATGTAGTCGCCATGACAGATATCGATCCGAAAAGCCTGATCCGTATCGCTCATGAAAATGGCGATAACAGCGTGGCGCAACCGCTTGATCTGGGTGCGCGGGTGCGCGAATTGCGCAAGGCCCGCGACTGGACGCTCGAACAGGCTGCACAGCAGGCGGGTTTGGCGCGATCTACTTTGTCCAAGATCGAAAACGGTCAGATGTCGCCAACCTATGATGCTCTGAAAAAGCTGGCCGTTGGCTTGAAAATTTCCGTCCCGCAATTGTTTACACCGCCATCAAAGGGGCAGGTGAACGGTCGTATGGCCGTGACCCGGACCGGAGAAGAGGCCGAAAAACTTACCACGACCTACGAACATGCATTGCTGGCAAATGCACTGACCACCAAGAAGATGTTGCCATATCGCACCCATGTCCGCGCGCGGAAGATGGAGGATTTCGATGGCTGGGTCCGCCATGACGGCGAGGAGTTTCTTTATGTTCTGACTGGCCAGATCAGGCTCTATACCGAATTTTACGAGCCGGTGGAACTGAAACGCGGTGACAGCGCCTATTACGATGCTTCAATGGGGCATAACGTCGTGTCGATCAGCGCCGAAGATGCGACACTCCTCTGGGTTACATCACTGAGCTGAACTTTGCCTCCGGCGGGGATATTTTTGGCCACAAGAAGCTATGCGCGGTCCCATATTGGAAACCGCGCTCCGTTCATGCAGCTTGCTATTTTTCCTCGTACCACCAGACATCAGGCTGCCAACCAGGCCAATCGCCGAAAATCGGCATCTCGTCCGGGTAATGCAGGTTTTTGGAGTGCGCTAGACGGCTGATGTTCCACTGATAGATCGGGATAACATAGCGGCCGCTGGTCAGGACACGGTCAAGCGCTTTCACCGCAGCGACAAAGTCATCCTGACTTTCGGAAGTCAGCAGTTTGCCTATCATGGCGTCAACCGCCGGGGATTTGACGCCCATCAGATTGCGCCCGCCGGGGGCGTCGGCAGTTTCAGAGCCATAGTAGTTATACTGTTCGTTGCCGGGAGAAAGCGACAGGCCGCGCCGATAGTAGGTCATGTCGAAATCGTAGCTGTCGGTGCGTTCCTTGAACTGCGCGCTGTCCACAGTGGACACGGTCGGTGTGACGCCGATGCGGGCCAGGGATTCCACATACATGTCAATAATGGCCTGATTTTCAGACCCGCCCTGTGCAAGGAGGATGTCAAAGGTTAAAGCCTCGCCCGCATCATTCTTCAAGACACCGTCCTGCACCGTCCATCCCGCGCTGGCCATCTGTTCAAGTGCTTTGGCCGTACCCGCGCGGTTTCGTTCGGTGCCATCAGCAACGGGCAAGCTGTATCCTTCAAGCGCGCCGGGTGTGAGATCAGATGCGAAGGGTTCAAGAAATTCCCGCACGCGGCCTTCGGCGGGCCCATCGGACATGCCAAGCGGCGAATTGGACCAATAGGATGTGATCCTTGGCTGGGCCGAGCCTGTCATGGATTCGTTGATAAATTCAAAATTGAACGCATGGATCAGCGCATCACGCACCCGCCAGTCGGCAAACTGCGGTTTGCGGGTGTTCATCACAAAACCTGTCATCCCGGAGGGGCGTTCATGCGGCAGCACCGACAGGACAATATCGCCGCTTTGCACGGCCGGGAAATCATACTGGCTTTCCCAGCGGGCGACGTTGAATTCACGGTTTGAATTCACGGCACCTGTCTTGAATGCCTCGAATGCGGCTGTTTCATCGCCGAAGAATTCCAGCCGGACTTCATCGATATTGTTGGTGCCTTTGCGAAACGGCACGTCCTTGCCCCAGTAATCGGGATTGCGGCGCAGCGAGACAAAGCGCCCCGCTTCGAAATCGTCAATCATGTAGGGTGCAGAGGTGATCGGCACGATCTGGGTTGTGCTTTCTGCAAAGTCGATGCCGTCCCATTGGGCCTTTTTGAGGATAGGGCGCATCCCGGCCAGCAGGGCCAGTTCACGGTCTGCAACGTTGAACGTAAACCGGACAGAGCGCGGACCGGTCTGTTCCATCGTCTCGACCTTTTGCCAAAACCCGAGGTAGCGGGGATGACCAACGGTGCCGAGAGTTTCATAGGACCAGAGCACATCTTCGATGGTCAGCGGGCTGCCGTCGGAAAATGTGATCCCCTCGCGCAAGGTAAATTCGACCCATTCGCGATTCGGTCCGGTTTCAACCGATTCGGCCAAAACACCGTAAAGAGAGAAGGGTTCATCAAGGCTGCGCCCCATCATGCTTTCGCCCAGAAAGAAACGCAGCTGCCAGGGAACAGAGCCCTTGCGTACAAAGGGATTGAGACTGTCAAAGCTTCCGACCTCGGCTGTGACGATCTGGCCACCCGTTGGAGCATCTGGATTCGCATAGGGCAAGGACACAAAATCCGGTGGAAGGGCAGGGTCACCATACATAGCTATGCCATGTTGCGGCTCTGCCACGGCGATGTTGGCTGAGAGGATAAGCGCAAACGCACTTCCCATGGCCCTTGCTATGTTACGTATATGCTGTGTCACTGTTGGTTTGCCCCTGCATTTGAACTCATTATTTTGCCTGATGGTAAAGAGGGTTTTCAGCCTTTTCAAACTTTTAGCTTGGATGCGGGCAAATGATTGCTTATAAAGAAATCACTGCTCGATAGGTTTCTTGCCTGTATGAAACCTGCCTCAATAACTTTACGCCCGCCTTGTGCGGGCGTTTTTTTTGCCTCGCGCCTGTCATGGTACTTTGCAGGTGCAGCATATATGCTGCGTAAAAGCGAGACAGACAGGGAGCTACCGCAATGACTCTTTCAGGCAAGACAGCCGTTATTACAGGATCGAACTCTGGCATAGGGTTGGGTGTGGCACGTGAACTCGCGCGCGCGGGCGCCAATGTGGTGCTGAACTCGTTTACCGACCGCGAGGAAGATCACGCGCTAGCCACAGAGATCGCCAAGGAACATGGTGTCGATGCCAAATATGTGGCTGCCGACATGTCCAAGGGCGAAGATTGCCGTCGTCTGATCAAGGACGCAGGCCGTTGTGACATTCTGGTGAACAATGCGGGCATTCAGCATGTGGCGCCGGTGCAGGATTTCCCAACCGAAAAGTGGGATGCGATCATCGCGATCAACATGTCCTCGGCCTTTCACACGACTGCCGCAGCCGTGTCAGCCATGCGCGCATCTGGCTATGGCCGCATCATCAACATCGCCTCGGCCCACGGGTTGACGGCGTCGCCCTATAAATCGGCCTATGTGGCGGCCAAGCATGGTATCGTCGGCCTGACCAAAACAATCGGGCTGGAAACGGCGCAAGACCCGATCACATGCAATGCGATTTGCCCGGGCTACGTGCTGACCCCGCTGATCGAGGCGCAAATTCCCGACACGATGAAGGAGTATGACATGTCCCGCGAGGATGTGATCAAGAACGTGATGCTGGAACGCCAGCCCTCCAAGGAGTTCGCCACGGTCGAACAGTTGGGCGGCACCGCAGTGTTCCTGTGTTCCGACGCGGCGGCGCAAATCACGGGCACGACCATCAGCGTTGATGGCGGCTGGACGGCACTTTAAGGGCTGTGGGCGTGACAAAACGCATCAATCTGGCCTTGCAGGGGGGCGGCGCGCACGGTGCCTTCACTTGGGGCGTGTTGTGCCGCATCTTGCAGGACGAGGATATCGAGATTGCGGCTATATCAGCGACCTCTGCGGGGGCACTGAATGCGGCGGCACTCAAGGCGGGCATGCTGTCGGGCGGGCGACAAGGCGCGCGCGAGAATCTGGATTGGCTGTGGACCCAGATCGGGGCCATCACAGACCCCAATTTTACCGACTGGATTGCATCGCTTGCCCCATCTGCGGGGATTTGGGCCAAGGCACTGGAATATTCGCCTGCCTATGCCGCCGTGGACATGACACAGCGCATGTTGTCGCCCTATGCCTATGGCCCTGCCGCAAGAAATCCGTTGGAACGAATCGTCAGGGAATTCAGGTATGACGCGGTCTGTTCGCAAGACGGACCCGCGCTGCACATCTGCGCCACCAACGTCAGATCGGGCAAAATCCGGGTTTTTACCGGAGAAGAAATCATGTCCGATGTCATCCTTGCCTCTGCCTGCCTGCCCAGCCTGTTTCAGGCGGTTGAATTCACGGACCCGCAGACCGGCAAGTCAGAGGCGTTCTGGGATGGCGGCTATTCCGGCAATCCGGCGCTTTTCCCGTTGTTTGATAAGGACTTGCCCGACGACATTTTGATCGTGAACATCAATCCACTGCACCGCGAGGAACTGCCCGTCGAAGTTCAGGCAATCCATAACCGGATCAACGAAATCAGCTTTAACAGCTCATTGCTGCGCGAACTGCGGGCGATCGAATTTGTGCATCGGCTTATTGAGGACGGGTCAATCACGCGTGGGACAATGAAGAATGTGCTGGTGCATATGATTGCTGACGATGTGTTGATGAACGAACTCAACGTCGCCACCAAGACCATTCCAACGCCGGTGGTGCTGGCGCGGTTGAAAGCGGCGGGCGAGGCGGCTGCGGATGCTTTCCTGTCCAATCACAAGTCTGATCTGAACGCATCCAGTTCGGTGAACCTGCGGGACATGTTCAGCTAAGCAGCTTGAACGCCAGCGCCCACATCACAAGACCGATCAGCACGTCCAGCAACTGCCACGCGCGGGCCGATGTCATGACGGGCGCCAGCAGACGTGCGCCGTATCCAAGGCTGAAGAAAAAAACGAATGACGCAGAAACCGCGCCAATCCCGAAGGCAAGTTTTGCACCGGTCGCGGTAAACTGGGTCGAGATTGCACCAATCAGGCCCAATGTATCCAGATAGACGTGCGGGTTCAGCCATGTGAACGCCGCACCCGTCGCCAGCGTGGCCCACAGGCCCGCAGTCTGGCCCGCAATCTGCAGCGCATAGTCACCCTGCCACGCTGCCCAAAGACGAAGCGCTCCATAGACCAACAAAAACGCGGCGCCACCCCACGCCATGATCTGCGGCAACATCGGATAGAGCGCAACGATAGCCCCAAATCCCAAAACGCCCGCAGTGATCAAAATCGCGTCCGACAGCGCGCACAACAGGCATAGCGGAAAGACATGCGCGCCAGCCAGTCCCTGGCGCAGCACAAAGGCGTTTTGCGCACCAATCGCAAGGATCAGCGCAAAGGCGGTGGCAAAACCGGTCAGGGCAGGGGTGATCAAATGTTACTCGGCCGCATGCGGGATGGATGTGACTGTCTTGTCGTTGGGGTAAACCAAGCCAGCCGAAATCACCAGCTTTGCGGCATCCTCAACCGACATATCCAACATCTTGACGTCACGCAGGGGCAGAAACAGCAGAAACCCTGACGTAGGGTTCGGTGTGGTTGGCAGAAATACTGTTGTGAATGTCTCTCCATCCGCCAGTTTCTCGTCAATCTCGCCCTTGGCGTTGGTCGAGACAAAGGCAATCGCCCAGATGCCCTTGCGCGGATATTCCACCAGACAGGCCTTATCAAAAGATGTGTCACGCTGGGAAAAAACTGTCTCTGCAATCTGCTTGACGGCATTATAGACCGACCGGACCACCGGCATCCGGTCCACGATCCGTTCACCAATTGACAGAAAAGACCGCCCGATAATCCCTTTGCCGATCCAGCCGACAATGACCGTAAAGATCAGGAATATGACAACGCCGACACCACGCACGTTGACCGTGATCCAGTTTTCAGGCGTGCGGCCAAGGAAGTGGTTCACCAACTGTTCGGGGTGATAGGCATTTGGCACAAAGGGCCAGACCCAGCTATCGACCCAGCCCACGACAGTCCAGATCAGCCACAGTGTCATCCCGATCGGGGCCACAATGATAACGCCCGCAAGGAAGTTGCTGCGCAATTTCGCGATTATGCCGGGGCGGCGCAGGCGCTTGTGCTCTGGGTGGTCAGGGTCGTTCATCGGCTCATCCAAAAGATCGGTGCTATATAGTTAGGGTGCGCAGGCGGCGCCCACAATATCGGCAGGCGGAAATCGGATGATTTATCCGGGGCATGCCGCCTGCGCTGAAATAATGGGCGGACATGGCGCTCACAGCGGGGTCTTATCCTCACTCATCATCAATCCCGTGGCATCTACGCCAACGTCTTCGCATCCACAAAAGGTCCCGCGAGAGGATGCGCCTGCACATTTACCCCATTCTTACGACGCGAGGGATATCGCAATTTGCGCAGCGAGCTGCGCGTTGTTACGCACCAATGCGATGTTGGCTGTCAGGGAACGCCCCTCGGTCAGTTCAAAGATCCGTTGCAGCAGGAAGGGCGTGACCGCCTTGGCGCTAATCTTTTGGGCGTCAGCCTCTGCCAGCGCCTGCGCGATGATGGGTGCCAGTGTTTCGGCGGGGATTTCGGCCTCGGCGGGGATAGGGTTTGTGACTAACTGCCCGCCCTTCAGGCCCATGGCCGTCCGCATTTGCTGGGCCCTGGCAATGTCTACGGCACTATCCATCCGCAGGGGTGCAACCATTTCGGACGTTGCGGACCAGAAGGCCGGGATCATGTCTTGCCCATAGGCGATCACTGGCACACCAAGTGTTTCGAGCACTTCGAATGTCTTGGGCAAATCCAGAATGGCTTTCGCCCCTGCGGCCACAACTGTGACCGGGGTTTGCGCCAGTTCATGCAGATCGGCAGAAATGTCAAAGCTGTCTTCGGCCCCCTTGTGCACACCGCCAATACCGCCTGTTGCGAACGCATGGATGCCCGCCAGATGGGCGGCAATCATGGTGGCGGCCACAGTTGTGGCCCCCGTGCCGCCAGAGGCGATACAGGCGGCGATATCGGCGCGCGACAGCTTGGCCACATCCTTGGCTTGCCCCAATGCATCAAGTTCGTCAGCCTCAAGCCCCACATGCAGGGTGCCGTTTATGACGGCGATTGTTGCGGGCACGGCGCCTGCCTGCCTGATGTCATCTTCGACAATGCGTGCGGTTTCGACATTTTGCGGAAACGGCATCCCGTGGGTGATGATGGTGCTTTCCAGGGCCACAAGCGGCACGCCTGTTGCGCGGGCGTTGGCCACTTCGGCACTAAATGTCATGGGGATCATAGGGGTGTTTCTCCGGATACGTATGTTGCAGCGGCGTTCAGGGCGCGGGTCAGGGCGGCGGCGCGGTCCAGTCCTTGCGCCTCTGACGCGATATGGGCGGCCATGAAAGTATCGCCTGCGCCTGTGACCCGTGTCACCATGACGGCGGGTGGCGTTTGGGTGATGATGTCGCCTGCGGTGCCTTCGGACGCCGATTTGCCGCCGTCTGTCACCAGAACCCTGTGGGCGCCGCGCGCAATCAAGGCGGCGGCGGCAGAGGCGCTGTCGTCAAATTGGGTCATGCACAGCAACCCGGCTTCTTCGAGATTGACGTAGAGCGTGGCCGACGGATGGCCCAACAGCGCCAGCAGGCGTTCCGCTTTGCCGGGTGAAGCGGGCGCAACGCGCAAGTCCGCCTTGGCGAACAGAGGCGATTGCGCGATGTCCTGCAATAGTTCCTCGGTCAGGTTGCCATCCAATGCGATCGGCCCGTCGTAGGGCGCAACTGCGGACCCCAGTGCGCCGTTGTCGAGCGGGCGCAGGATCTTGTCGCCTGCCGCCTCAAGCGAGTGGGCGTCGGCAATGGCGGCGACCAGCCCGTTTGCGCCTTCAATCGCCATATAGACATCGGTGGGCAGATCGTCAGAGCGGTAGATGTGATCGCAGATCATACCCATTCGTTCCGCCTCGTGCTGCAGTTCGTCGCCTTCGGCGTCCCGCCCGATGGTGGTCAGCAGGGCGGGGGTCATGTCAAAGCGGCGCAGGGTCATGGCGATATTCATCGCCACCCCGCCGGGCAACCGGGTAATGCGGCCGGGCACGTCAGAGCCCACGCGCATGTGCGATGCAGCCCGTCCAATGACGTCCCATAGGACTGAACCGATGCACAGAATATCAGGTTGTTTTTTCATGTAGGCGTTTTGACCGAGGCCAAGGCGATACACAAGTCACCATCAAATATCCCAGTACCAACGCCAATCCCATTGGGTCGCCACTTTGCGGTCGCGCCTATTCAGGGGTTGCAAATGTCATATTGGCCCAAAGGGTTTCCCATACGGCATCGCTGCTCTGGCGCAACTGGTCGCTGGGTTCGCGCAGTACCACCGCATCGACCATGTAGCTGTGACCCGGCTTGACAGGGAAGATGCCGACCCCCTGATCGTCGGTACGGTAAAGAGTGATGGTCACGGCACCGGATGCGTCTTTTTCAAACACCTCGATCTGTTCGTTGGCGCGCACATCGTTGCGGTAGTACAGTTGCACCCGCATCCCATCTGACAGGTCATCGGTGTAAGGGTTTGACAATGCCACCAGTTCGGTCTCCATACCGACCCTGCGGTCGGCACCGGCGCTTTCGCCCACACCGATCAGGGTTTTTGAATAGCGGGTGTAGACTTCCTTGAAGTTCGCCTCTGGCAAGCCGCGTGCGTCATGTACCGGGCGGATGTCGCCCAGGTCTTTGTGATCAATGAACTTCTGGAATTTCGCCCAGCTTTTGTAACTTAGCGTAGAGGGCTGGGTTTGGTAGGCGACGATATTCAGCCCTTCGCCGACCGCATCGCGGCTCAGGCCGGGCCTGTCCCCCAACCGTCCTGTCACGCGCTCGATCGAGTCGCCGGACACGGCCACGAAATTTTGTATGCTCCGTGGCAGAAAAGCCAGCTTTGTGCCTTTAAATTCCTCCCCGTTGATAATATCCGCTTCCAGCCTACCATCTGCATCAACCTGATACGCCAAAGGTTCGAGCCAAAGTTCGTGTGCGGCAAGTGGGGTAGCAAGCAGTATTAAGGCAAGGGAAAGAAAACGCATCATGAAGTCCTTTTCAGTTAGCTCGAAAGTGTCACTCATCAGAGCGTTGTCAAGCGCCGTTGTATTGTGGATCACATCCCTGTCATTGGCCGCAGCCCATGAAGTCCTGCCCTCGATTACCGATATGACCGAAGTGGACGGCAAGCTGGTGTTTGAAATGTCAGCGAATCTTGAAAGTTTTGTGGCAGGCATTGACCTGACCGAGACCAGCGACACCAACGATGCACCACAGGCAGCCAGCTATGATGTATTGCGCGCGCTGGAACCTCCGGCGTTGGAACAGCAGTTTCGCAGCTTCTGGCCACAGATGGCCGGTGCCATCACTATTCTGGCAGATGGCCAGCCTTTGACCCCGGAACTTGACAATGTGATCGTCGGGCCAGTGGGAAATATCGAAGCGGTCCGTTCATCGGACATCGTGTTTTCGGCTGATCTGCCGGAAGGCACACAAAAGGTGCAGGTCGGCTGGGACAGGTCATTCGGGGTGCTGGTCGTGCGTCAGATGGGGGTCGATGCGCCCTATGATGGCTATCTTGAAGCAGGCAGTCTGAGCGACCCGATCTCGCTGTCCGGCGGCGATCAGGCGACGGCGATGCAAAGCTTCCTGCGCTATATCCCCGTGGGCTTTGATCATATCGTGCCCAAGGGGCTGGATCATATCCTGTTTGTTCTGGGCTTGTTTTTTCTGGCTGCACGTGTCCGTCCGCTCTTGCTGCAAGTATCCCTGTTTACGCTGGCGCATACAATCACGCTGGCGCTGGCCGCATTGGGGCATACCAAGGTACTGGACGACTTCTTTGTCGGGACGTTCAACATTGAATTTATCGCGGTGGTCGAGCCGTTGATCGCGGCTTCCATCGTATATGTGGCTGTTGAAAATATCTTCATGAAGGGGATCAGCCCATGGCGTCCCTTCGCGATTTTCCTGTTCGGGCTGCTGCACGGTCTGGGGTTTGCATCGGTGCTCAGCGAATTTGGACTGCCCGAAGAAACGTTTGTCGCCGCCCTGATCGGGTTCAACGTGGGCGTGGAAGTGGGCCAGCTGGCCGTGATCGGCGTCATGCTGTTGTGCGTCTGGCAGGCGCTCCGGATTGATCGGGGGCGCAATGAGGCCGGGCAGGGCTTTGCCCTATATGGCGTCCTGACAGTTGTGGCCATTGCACTTGCGCTTCTTAATCCGCAAGCACTTGAAACCGCGCTTGAAAACCCGGTCTGGCTGTTTGCCGCGCCTCTGGCGGGGGTTTTTGTGCTTTGCGCTGCGTCCATCCAGTTTCGCGACCATCTGGAAAGCTACCGGGTGTTCGTCGCCGTGCCCTGCTCGGCCGCGATTGCGCTTGTAGGGACCTATTGGTTCGTTGAGCGGGTGTTTCTGTAACCTGTGAAAGCGTCTGATCCACTGCCATATCGGGCTTTTTGCGACAATTCGTGCAAAACACTTGCACCGCACACAAAGCCGCGTTAATGCGCGCTCACTTAATCCCGCAGGCGGGGGCGGGTCGTTTGGGGAGACATCCCAAGCGATCCACCGGTTGGCAAATGCTGATCCCCCGCTGAGGCTTGAAACCGGAAAAGGAAAACGACATGGCTCTACCCGAGTTCACCATGCGCCAACTGCTTGAAGCAGGCGTACACTTCGGCCACCAGACAGCACGCTGGAACCCCAAGATGTCACAGTACATCTATGGTTCGCGCAACGGCATCCACATCATGGATCTGACACAGACTGTGCCCCTGCTTGATCAGGCGCTTCAGGTTATCCGTGACACAGTTGCCAAAGGCGGCCGCGTTCTTTTCGTTGGCACCAAACGTCAGGCGCAAAAGCCAATCATGGAAGCGGCTGAAAAGTCAGCGCAGTTCTACATGAACCACCGCTGGTTGGGCGGCACATTGACCAACTGGCAGACGATTTCGCAACGTTTGAACACGCTCAAGCAGATTGACGAATCTGCGGCAGCTGGTTTTGCCGGCATGACCAAGAAAGAACGTCTTGGCATGGAACGTATTCAGGGCAAGCTGGAAGCGTCTCTTGGCGGTATCCGCGAAATGGGCGGTACACCTGATCTGCTGTTCGTCATCGACGTCAACAAAGAAGATCTGGCCATCGCAGAAGCGAAAAAGTTGGGCATTCCTGTCGTGGCTGTGGTTGATACCAACTGTTCACCCGACGGCGTGGACTACGTGATCCCCGGTAACGATGACGCGGCCCGCGCCATTGCACTTTACACTGATCTGGCCGCCCGCGCGGCGCTGGACGGCATGACAGCCCAGTTGGGTGCTGCCGGTGTTGACATGGGCGCCATGGAAGAGTTGGCCGAAGAAGTGGTTGCTGAAGAAGCCGCCGCCAGCGCCTAAGGCGCGTCAACGTACAAGACATAGCCGGGCAGGGGGGCAACCCCCGCCCGCACCTATTCCAAATTCCTCTGATAGGAGAAGCAAGATGGCAATCACCGCTGCAATGGTGAAGGAACTGCGCGACAGCACAGGCGCAGGCATGATGGACGCCAAAAAAGCGTTGACCGAAAACGATGGCGACATGGAGGCCGCAGTTGACTGGCTGCGCACCAAGGGTCTGGCCAAAGCTGCCAAAAAATCCGGCCGCACCGCTGCCGAAGGTCTGGTGGCTGTTGCTGTTGACGGTGGCAAGGGTGTCGCTGTTGAAGTAAACTCTGAGACTGACTTTGTTGCGAAAAACGCGGACTTCCAGAAAATGGTTGGCGGGATCGCGGCTGTTGGTTTGGGCACCTCTGATATTGATAGCCTGAAAGCGGCTGACATGGGTGGCAAGACCGTCGAACAGACAGTGACCGACGCCGTAGCCGTGATCGGCGAGAACATGTCCGTGCGCCGCATGGCCGCGCTAGAAGGCGGCAAGGTGGTTAGCTACGTGCACAACGCTGCTGCCGACGGCATGGGCAACATTGGCGTGCTGGTTGCAATAAATGGCGACAACGAAGCATTTGGTCGTCAGGTTGCGATGCACATCGCCGCTGCCAACCCCGCATCCCTGTCCGAAGCTGACCTCGACCCCGCAGTGGTGGAAAAGGAAAAGCAGGTCCAGATGGATATCGCCCGCGAATCCGGCAAGCCCGAAGCCGTCATCGAAAAGATGATCGTTGGCCGTATGAAGAAATACATGGCCGAAGTGACACTGCTGAACCAGCAGTTCGTCGTCAACCCGGACCTGACCGTTGCTGCTGCGGCGCAAGAGGCCGGTGTTGAGATCACAGGCTTTGTCCGGCTTGAGGTCGGCGAAGGCATCGAGAAAGTCGAAGAAGACTTTGCTGCCGAAGTTGCCAAGCTGAACGGCTAACCTGTATCAACTCCGAATGCTAAGGCCCGCCAAGTGATTGGCGGGCCGTTTTCTTTGGGGGGGGCAGCTGGTACAAATCAAATCGGCACGCAACGCAGTCCCATAGCCAACCCCGTCCCTAGACTGCCGTCTTGTTGACTTGAAGCAATTCAATTGCATCGCCGCGATGGCAACAAGCAGCGCGGCACCCGCATCATGCCTCAATAAATAGTTTACCTGTTTGCAAATGTTGCATCCCGATACGTCAAATGGTGGCCGGAACGAGGTTTTCTTCATAACCGATTTCGGCAAATGCGTTGGCCATATCGATGAAATGCAGCCGTTCGACAGGCTCACTGCGCATGCGTTCAACCGCTAAGAGCACAAAGAAACCGCCCCCAACGAAAAACTCCAAGCAAAATGATCTTCCCATTCAAGTGGTTTGGCTTGGCCATACCTGCCTTGCTCGTTCCGCCCGTCATATTGGACGCATTTATTGAGCCTTCAATTTAGGCGGATCGCCATCAAGCTCAGGTTTTAGGTTGCTGGAAAATGGCTGGGCTTTGACGCTGTAGCGCTGAACTGAGGAATTGCGGCATCGCACCCGGGACAAATGCGATGCCGCATCGATGATCGAAACTTCGTCCTTATGGGACAGGGACGAACTTGCATCGGTGTGCTGACCCCACTGGGCAAACCCAGTGTGCCAGCGTCCGGTTACCCGGCACGACAGTAGCGCCCTGCAATCTCAAGGTTATCTGTCGCTGTTCCCAGGCCCAAGGCCACCACTCACGGAACAAGGGAAGCTTGCCCATTTACCTAACGTTAGGGAAGTCAGGGAAACCATACCATGACGCAACTTTTGTATGTTTGACCCCACATTGCAGGTACGATCATTGCGGGTTCGAATACATGCTTGAATTAAGTGTCTGTGTCACCGTCGATGACAAACATCTGATTATAAAACGCCGCCTTGAGCACAGCCTGCGCTGTGGTTTCCACGTCCAGCGCTTCGCGGGCCAGCCGCAGGTGCTTTTCGACTGTCGCTGGCGTCAATCCCAGCAAGATAGCGGTGTCCTGCGTTGTTTTGCCGTCGCCGACCCACTGCAAGACCTCGCGCTGGCGTTTGGTCAGGTGCCTGTCGCCGGTATAGGGCAGGGTCAGTAACTTAAGGTGCATGACGTTGTTCATGACGACGATGGCATCGCCATGCTCTTCCCATGTCTTGTCCACAGCCGCCTGATCGAGGCCAGGCCGCGCCGTCAGAGCGGTGGCCGCTTTGGTGCGTTCGGAAATGGACCGAAAGCTGATGGTATAGCCCGCAGTCACGCCCATTTTCTGGTTGAAGGCGATCACCCGCTTTTCTTCGTCTGTCAGATTATCAACCTCGACCATCCAGCGCCAGGCACACGCACCGTCATTGGCAAGTGCCCAGCGGATCATTGGCGCATTATAATACAGTCCTTCATCAAAAAAGACCTGCATATATTCAGGGGTCTGGTTGGATAGCAGGACCCAATCCTGCGGATCGCCAAGCGAATTGGATGTGCGATAGCGGGTGTAGCCGTACATTACCCGGTCAAACCCATATTCACGCATCTTGTTGGTGTGGATGTTCCACAACTCTTCGACAGAGCCGGCGTTGGTAAGACCTTCCAGATGCGCAATGAGATCGCTCAATCCGCGTCCCCCAGATAGCGCAGCAATGCATCCATCGCCAAGGGATAACCAGCCGCACCGAACCCGCAGATAATACCGATCGCGGCTTTGGCGATATAGGATTGATGCCGGAACTCTTCGCGGGCGTGGACATTGGACAGGTGCAGTTCAATCACTGGCAACATGGTTGAAAAAATCGCGTCCATCAGCGCCACTGACGTATGGGTATAGGCCCCGGCATTCAGGATAACCCCGGCATGCGTGCCCTTTGCCGCGTGGATGGCGTCAATCAGGACCCCTTCATGATTTGACTGCTCAAAAGCAACCTTCACTCCCAATGCCTTGCCATGTTCGGCGCAAAGGTCCTTGATATCATCAAGCGTGGTTGTCCCGTAGACTTCGGGTTGCCGGGTCCCAAGCAAATTGAGGTTGGGCCCATTCAGGATAAGGATCGAGTGTGACATGGGATTCCTCTAGCATCAATGACTTGTACGTCAAAATGGTAATGTGCGGCCATGGTTGCGTTTCATTGCAATAAGTTGCCAAATGGTCAGACCAAGTTCACTTGCACCACAACCGACTTGCACGCTAGGACCGTGCAAAGGCGCGGAAGCCAGGGTAGGGCGTTTTTGGAGGTTGGAACCTGAATGCGCGTACTTGCCGTGACCACGATGCGAAACGAAGCCCCCTTCGTTCTGGAATGGATTGCCTATCATCAGCATATCGGGGTCACTGACTTTCTGATCTACAGCAACGATTGCGATGATGGCACTGATGCGCTTTTGGATCGCCTGACCGCTTTGGGCGTTGTACAACACGAGCGCAATCATTCCGGTGGCAACAAGACGGTTCAATGGCGCGCACTTGGCAAGGCGCGCCGTCATCCACTGACAAAAAAGGCCGACTGGATTTATGTCACCGATGTTGACGAGTTTCTTTGTATTCATGAAGGCGCGGGACGGATTGCAGATTTGTTGGCTGCGCGACCAGATGCAGACGGGTTTGCAATCCCGTGGCGGATGTTTGGCAATGCGGGCGTTCAAACCTTTGAGGACACACCCGTCCTGACGCAGTTCACCCAAGCTGCGCCAGATGCTTTGCTATGGCCGTGGCGCGCCGTGCAGTTCAAATCGCTTTTTCGCAACGCGCCGCGCTACCACCGGTTGGGCGTCCACCGGCCCAAGTTGAAAGAGGGCGCAAAATATGGCCAATGGGTGGATGGCAATGGCAACGCACTGCCACCCACACCCGGCACCCTGCTGCCAACCCTTGCACCGCGCTATGATCTTGCCCAGATCAATCACTATGCGCTTGGAGCGGTCGAGAGTTTTTTGGTGAAAGTCGCGCGTGGAAAGCCCAATCATACGAGCGATCCGATTGATCTGGCCTATTGGTCGGACCGGAACCTGAACGCGGTCACAGACGAACGTATCCTCAGGCATCAGACTGCGGTGACTGAACGGGTGCAGGCTTTGCGCCAGGATGCGGAAATCGACCGTTTGCACAAGGCCGGTGTTGCATGGCGCAAGGCACGAATTGAAGCGCTCAAGCTGGAATCGGACAGCTTTTACATGATGGCACGATTGTTGCAGATGCCCGCGACAACGATCTTGCCTGCGCAGATGCAAAAAGCCCTTTTTCAGGGCCTCTTGCGGATGCGGCGCGAACAGGGAACCCGCAAAACGGCGGATTAGTGCGCCGTCTCGCCCTGAAGCTCGACAGTAAAGAACCAGTCGCCATCTGGTCCTTGGGCGATGACCTCGTCGGGGATAACCTCGGGGCCGGATAGAAACACATTGGCCCCGAAATGCGCATGCAGCCGCGAGAGTGCCTCAGCTCGGGGACTGGTCAATGCGGCATAGAACGCCGCATAGTTTTCGCCGCGGCGCAGTTCGTCGATCTTTTCGCGGTGGCGCTGCACCGAAAAATCATGCGCGGCTGCAATGTCGGGGTCTGCCATTAGTTTGGCCAGTTCTACGCGCATCATCGGCAAGCGGGAGCTGATGGAATGCTCTTCCGCAGCGTTATTGTTCATCCGAAACCAATAGGCCATGCCCTGATCGCGATCGACATGATTGACACGGCCCCGGTCGCGCTTGACCAGAAAGCTTTCGGCAGAGCGCACAGCGTAATGGTTCAGCTGCACCAGATCGTATCCATAGGTACTTGTCGTCGACCGCCACCCATTGCGGAACATGTCGCGCGGCAAAGGCACGCCAGAGCCGTTGACCCAGTTGATCTTTTCCCACAGTTGCGGGTTTAGCCCCTTGGGCCTGTGTACACCTAATTTCTTAAACAAACCAATGTTTTGAAAGAGAGTCTTAAAGCCCCACGCCTGATGCGGTTTACGCGCCAGTTCAGGGGCGCAGCGGGTAAATTGTTCTGTGATCGGGCCATCTTGAAACGGATGGATATCGTTATTGCCGAACAGGCGCCACGTCATCGCGATCATGTTCGCGTCGGGCACCGCATCAAAAAGGGCGGTCAGGGTCCCGTCACCCACTTTGATATTCACAAATTCATCAACATCGATGCAGGTCACCCATTTTGCATCTCTGATCAGCGGTTCATCCTCTGCCATCTGCAAGGCTCCGTGTTGCGGTTTCAGGTTCATTTCGCGAAACCTGTTTTCGCGGTGTTGCACCAGCCCTTTGCGCATCAGCAATTGCAGCATCGCATCTGTGCCGTCGCTGCAATCGTTGGTATAGATCAGGAAATCGTCAAACCCGATAGCCCGGTGATAGGCGAGCCATTCAAGGATGAAGGGGCCTTCGTTTTTCATCGTGGTGACAATTGCACAGCGCCCGCGACCGTCGGCATCGGGGGTAAGCTCAACCTGGGGCACCCGGACCGGATTATGTCCAAAATAGTCAGTTGCCTGTGCCAGCAGCGGCGGATGTTCAACCAGCGACGTTTTCGGCACAATCTTGGAAATACTGTCGGTTGGGTGGCGCAGGGCCATATGCCTGTAAAACGCTTGGCTGCGGCTTTCGTCAGGCAAGCCATTCCCGATGCGGACCATACGCCAGACCGCATCATCAGGGCCCTTTGCAGGTGCAAGGCACCAGCGCAAGCGGCGGCCGTCGGCATCAAACTGCACGCACGTATGGTCAGCGAACAAGGTGGGTTCACCGTTGCGCACCCGCCAAGGATAGCAATGACGCCCCGCAAGCGTAATCATCCCGCCATCCGCGGCGACGGCACTGTCAAAAACGGTCTGGTTTGCGCGTGGTATCAGGTCATGAACATCAATGTTGGCAACTGCACGGGCGTCGGCCAGAAACCGGGCACGGGCGATTTCGTACCAGGTCAGCGCACCCAAGGGAGAGGTCCATGGCGCCGCTGCGGGAATGCTCATCCGGTCCTTGCCCGGCGATTCAGGGACACAAAAAGGATGCGCCTCTGCGGGCAGATCGGGCTTTCCCATCGGGACATCACTGGTCACAAGCATGACCTGACCGGCAAACTTTGCGTGGTCCAGGCCGGTGCGCAATGCGCTGGCGAAAGCAGGGTCACTGCCGGGCTTGGCGCGATCAAGGATTACGGCGTGGGTCGCGCCCTGAACATCCACATGATAGGCCAGCCAATCCAGCAAAGTCTGCGCGGTTTCGCCGTTACGCACGGCCAACAGCGCATTTGATCCTTCAAACACCGAAAGCTCCGCTTCGGCTGGCGTGATCTCGACATCCTCATCGGCTATGCGAAAGGCAGGCCGACCATTGCGTGGGATTGCAAAAGTGAGGATCGGCGCGCCGGCAATCTGTCGTGTGTCAATCAATGCGATGCCCGGGCCGGGGGCTATTTGCGCGGGGTCCACCTGACCGTCAAAAAACAAACTGACTTGCCGCTGCCCATCTACCACATGCTCGACCGCATCAAGCAACGCGATATCGCCCACGAAGCGACCTGCCAATCTGCGCTGGATAAATTGCGTGGGCACCTGAACCTCTGCTTTTGTTGTGCGTGCGACCGTTGGACGGGTCATCTGCGCCCCGCAATTTCTTGCGATTTCTGCTTGCATGGTCCAAGCGGGGAAGCAAGATAACCTCTACACGGTGGGATAGGGCAATTCCAGCCACCGGAGCGCGGATGCAAGATGCCAGCAAGGAACACTATATGACGCGCACACGCGAAGTTGGCACCCTGTGGATTGGCGGCCCCCTCAGCTGGATGGAGCAACTGTGCCTGAAATCCTTTGTGGATCAGGGCCAGAAGGTCACGCTTTTCTCCTACGAGGAAATCCCCAACGTGCCAGCAGGGGTGATCCGCCGCGATGGCCGCGAGGTGATCGACACCGATGACTTCATCAAATACGAGCAAAAGAACAGCTATGCGCTTTTTGCGGACCTGTTCCGGCTGCATATGATACATCAAAACCCTGGCATGATCTGGGTCGATACGGACGTCTACTGCCATCGGCCTATGGCCTATGAAAGCGACTATGTGTTCGGCTACGAATTGCCCGGCGCACACCGCGTCAATAACGCGGTATTGGGTATGCCCGCCGACAGCCAGCTTTTGTCTGACATGCTGGATTTTACGTCCGATCGGTTTTCCATAGCCCCCTTTCTGCCAAAAAAGCGGCAGGAAAAGATGCGCAAGCAAGCCGATAAAGGCAATCCAGAGCATATAACCCAACAGCCTTGGGGCGTCTGGGGGCCAATGATGGTCACGCATTTCGTGCATACGCTTGGACTGCAAGACCATGTTTTACCATTGAATGCGTTCTACCCGCTCACTTTTCGTGAACGGCTCAAGTTCTTGCGCAATGCATCGATCGCCGAGGGCCTGATCACATCTGAAACAACCGCCCTGCATCTTTGGGCATCGAACAAGCGCCAGTTGGGCAATCTTCATAACGGCCTGCCACCCAAGGACAGCTATCTGGAAAAACTGATTGACCGGCACGGTATCAACCCGCATCTGGCCCCGATCAAGGGGCGTGGGACGGCCGTGTTCGACAGTGCCCTGATTGATGAAGTTGCGGCGAATGATGTGACTGTCGTAGCCGATCTGACGGGCGAGGCACGTGTATTGACCCTTGCATTGCATCATAAATTTGATTGCGACATCCAGCTGATAAATGCGGACCGACGCGGAGAACTCGGCGCGACTGACGCCCCTTGGATTGCCGACTATTCGGCGTTCTTGACAGAAAATGACGTGGACCCGGACCGGATCAAAGTGATCCGCGATGACAAAGACCTGCGGCCTGTGGATGTGCTGTGCAATCTTTCAGGGTTTGGGGATGCCTATAAGGTGCGATTTCTGGCCAAATTTCTGGATCGCTGCCTGCATGCAAGTTCGCAGCTCTTCATGGATATTCGAAAAGGGTCCGGCGCTTTTCCGTTTCTTCGGGACTACGGGTCAAACACGGTCCTTTCTACCCGCGAGGTTGCCGGAAAATCGGTGACGCGGATCAGCCTTGCGCCAGAACCTCCTGAACCTGACGACGCAGAAAGCACATGGGCGGTGATCGCAACAGAATTAGCCGGACAAGAGGGCTGGTACAGAGCGGGGACAAACGGGCACAGCTTCGTTTATACCCCCCGCAGCAAGGACACGCTGGTCGTGACATTTGACAACCTTGATATCGCCATGACCAAGCGGACCGACCGGCGGCCATGGGGGTACAGCTTTATCAAGGAGCAAGGCTGGTCCATGCTCGGCGTGCTGGCCGGGGGGTGGACATGGTATCGCGAACAATGGGTTTCCGACCAATTCGATCAGCTCCAACAAGACGGCTTTTTCTCACAATTCAAACGGGTTGTGTTCTATGGGGCCTCAATGGGAGGCTATGCGGCTTGCGCTTTTTCGCCCGCCGCGCCGGGCTGCGATGTTGTTGCCATCTCTCCGCAGTCCACCGTTGATAAATCCGTCGTCCCTTGGGAGACACGTTACAAAGTCGTCTGGGACCGCGACTTTTCCGGCAAATACGGCGACGCGGCAGCGGTAAGCGCCGCAGCAGGCCGGGTTACAATCCTTTATGACCCTTATGAGCCATTGGATGCGCAGCACGCCGCAAGGTTCAGAAATGACAACGTGCAGCATCTGCGGGCACCTTTGCTTGGGCACAGGTTGGGAAGTTCCTTGAACCAAATGGGCATTTTGAACCCGATCATCTTGGGCGCACTTGAGGGCACTTTGACGGCGCAAGGCTACTATGAATTGCTGCGTGCCAGAAAAGACTTTGCCAGATATCAAAAGGAACTGTTCAACAGAACCATCGCAAAAGGGCATGGCAAGCTTGCAAAGAAGCTGGGCGAGCATATCCTTGCAAAGAACCAAAATCGTGCAGTGCGGCGCGGGCTCGATGCATTGGACTAGACCCTATGCAATGGCACGCATCAGTCCCAGCGACGTTTGCAGAATTGCATCTGAGGGGGCCGCATCCGTTGAAATCTGCAAGATTTGCGTTCCGCGTTGCGCAAGGGTTTTCACGGCCTGATCCATCAAGGCAGCCCGGTTGGCCAAGGCTTGCACATCGCCATGGGCCATTTTGATCCGGCGCTCGATTTGCTGTAAATCCTGCCCTGACTTATCGCGCGCAGCGAGCCGCTCGACAGCACGGCTAAAGCTTTGCGCGGCAGGCAATGTCAAATGAGCGAGCGCTTTGGGAACAGGCATCGCGTGACAAAAGGCATCAAGAAGCTGTTTTTGATCTGCATCCGTCCGCGCGATCAAATAGATGGCACGGTGCAGAAAACCTTCATCAGCCAGCACCATATCGCACAGATCAGGGTTGGCCCGAAACATCTGATATTTTGCTCCGGTTCCCAAAAGAAGGGCTTTGGCATTGATGTCCTGCGACCCGATTTGATCAATAATGCTGGCGCATTCGGGATATGAGCTGCGAAACTGCTCAAGCCGATAGATCGCCCGGGACAAGGGTTTGCGTCGGATATAACCCGGGAGAGTCCGGTCTTGTGTCTCAAGCCCGTCATCAAAACAAACACGCACACCTGCGACCACCAGCGCTTTGTGAACGGCCGTGATCAGCGTTGTCTTGCCACTGGCAGGTAGGCCAAGGAATTCGACAAACATGGAAAGCTAGAGTTTCTTGCAGAGCAGATGCCTGATTTCAGACGTTTGGTCCCGGACACCTTTCACAAAGCGACTGTCTGTCACGATGAAGCCATACTCCAGCAAAAAGTCCTCTGTCTGCTCCATCGACATCCGGCTGCTCATTTTTTCGTCGTCAGGCGGAATTTCAAATGGGGCAGTCAGGTTGATGCCAAGCTGAATTATCGCATAGCTTTTCGTGACCCGTGAAAACTCGGCCATGGTTGTTTTGACATCGCGAAACAGAATGATATCGCGCAAGAACCGCGTGCTGACGAGCAGATCAAACTCGTTGTCGGCAAAGGGCAGGGCAGTGGACAGTCCAACCTCCGTTTTGCACTGTGCGTACTGCGCGCCCAGAATTTCGCTGGCCGTATCCAGCATCGCATCCGACGCATCCAGGCCGTGAACCTTATAGCCACGCTCCAGATAATAAGGGACAAAGCGCCCTGTACCAAACGGGATATCCACAACACTCAGATCACGTGGCAGTTTGTCCAGCAACGTTTGCATTTCGCGCTGCTCGACACCCCACCACGGCTGTTTGCTGCGCACGGTCTCGTAGTCGCTCGCCGTCTTTCCATAGTAGCGGTCGCCTTTGACCTTCTTCATGTTCATTCTGGCCATTGTGCTCCTCTTTTCCAGACAGGAAGGTAAAAACTTTGGTGCCACCGGCTTTTACCGAATATTGCCCGAAAATCCGGTGTGCTGCACGCTCAAATCACGTCTTGGGGGCGACGAAAAGGCCGACCTTTGGTAAAAGAATGTCAACTGAGCTCTGGCATCCACAGCGACCAAACCGTATCGGAACAAGGCAACGACCTGTGGCAGGACATGCCTTCCTGATACAAAACCGCTTGGGGTGTCGGAAAGATGGAGCCGCGATGAAAGAAACATGGACGCTCGGCAAGATTGCCGCCGAAGTTGAAGGGCGGCTGTCAGGAAGCGCCGACCCCACATCAGTTGTCCGGGATTTCCATATTCGGGCATGGAGTTGCGGGCCGGGCAGTGTCTTCCTGCCAATATTCAATGCGGGCCCACAGATGACACAACGCGCGCTTGGCCGCGGTGCAGTTGGTGCACTTGTTGATACCCACCTGGCGGATTCGATCCCACATATTTGGGTTTATGACCTACAGTCAGCCGCCATGAAGCTTGCCCAAAAGCGCCGCGCCAGTTTCGATGGGCAGGTCGTCGGCATCACCGGAAGTGCAGGGAAGTCCAGCACCAAGGCGATGTTGGCGCAGGTCCTTCAGTCTTCTGGCAACATCTACGCGTCTCGAAACAACCAAAATCTGACGCCATACGTCACCGCGACTCTTTGCAGTTTGCCCCCGACGACCGATGTGGCGATTTTTGAACTGGCAATGTATTCTCCTGATATGGTTGGAAAATCCTCTGAACTTGCACAGCCGCATATCGGGATAATTACATCCATTGGCATGAATCACGCGGAATACCACGACAACCCCGAAGAAGGCATCATCAAGTCAAAGACAGAAATCTTCTGGGGGATGAAGGAGAAAGGAACAGCTATTCTGCCATCCCACGACTCCGCATTTGAAAAACTGCGGTACCGCGCGCTGGAAAGCGGGAAGGTGAACCGGATTATTGAATGTGGAATGACCTGCGGCGATGACGTTAGACTAGTTGAGGCGATCGAACACAGCACCTATTCTGAAGTGACCATTTCTGCCTTTGGTGAAACCGCACGTTATTGCATTTCGGTGCCCGGAATGCACATGATTCAAAATTCACTACTGGTCGCAGCAACATTGAAATCGCTCGGTAAGCCATTATCATGCATGGCAAAAATGCGGGAATATCAGCCCCCCACGCAGCAGTATTCGACGGTTTCAAGCACGTTCTGAAAGCCGTCTATAAACGTGCAAAATTCGTGCCTGCCGCTTTGGATTGGACGATTGAAAGTGATGGGCGAGCCAGCCGCAACGGATAGCGACGGGGCAGGGGAAAGGGTTCTGACATCCTGCTTTCTGATAGAACTGAGACAACAAGACGAAAGACGACATACACTTGAGAACTTTGGCAGAAACCCTTTGCTCTGACAGGAATGTCAGCTTTGCACAAACATTCCGATACCAATATATTGTCAGCCCAGACAAACTGGACCTGCCCGGTTTCACCAGCGTGCAGTGTGGATCACAATGGGTGGCCTCGGGTGCGGCATTGCGCCGGGTCATGTTGACTGACTGTGCGGGCAACAGCTTTGGTGTCTGTCTGGGTGTTGCGGTAGACCACGACGGAAACCTGCCCGAAGAGGCCTTGCAGCAAGGTTTCGACAGCAGATCCCCCGAAGCGCGGGATGCGTTGGAAGAGTGCCTTGCAAGGCTGTCCGGTCGCTACGCACTTATCGTTGAATTGGGTGGGATCACATATTTCTACTGCGATCCCGTTGGCATGATCGGGGCGGTTTACGCGCCGGAAACCCGCAGGATCGCGGCCAGTACGTTTTTGTGCATTGACCGGCCCGTTGAATGGAACCCGCTTTACGACAGGGCAGAAATCGAGGTTGGTGAAGGCAGCTATGGGCTTTCCCATACCTGCGACGCACATGTTTTCCGGCTCAATGCCAATCACCGCATGGCGTTGGACAAATTTGAAACGACGCGGTTCTGGCCCAAACCAACGGACAAATTCACTGCAGAAACAAATGATTACGACGCCATCTTCGATGAAATGATCGACGCTGGACGCAAAATCATGACGCGGATGACAAGCTTGGGGCCCACCTCACTGCCGCTATCAGGCGGCAATGACAGCCGGATTTTGATGTCACTGGCGACCGCGCCCTGCCTGCAGGATGTCACCCAGATATTTTCGCATATCAACACCTATGCAAATCGGCGAGACGCGCATGTCGCGGCAAGCCTTTGTGCAGCAAAGGGCGTGCCATTCGAAGTGCACGACCGCAAAATATTGTCCGCCCCGCGATACGTCAGACGACTGGCAGCCCGGCGCTATCAGGTTGCATCCGGGGCGCTGGCCGCCGTGCCCAAAGAGATTGATAACGGTCTGTTTTTGCACGTGAAAGAAGATTCCATCGTCATGCGTGGCCACCAGACAAACATCATGCGTGGTCAATATCTTGTCACCGCCAACCCAGAGGAATGGCGTAAACCGCGCTGGCAAATCCGCATGATGAGCCTTGTCGGGAACGGGAAATTCAATGCGGAAGTGGCGCAGCGGTTTCATGCTGATTTCAAAAAACACTATGATGATCTGCCAGCGAATGCGCTGGAACGCTCTGCCGATTTCATCTTCTTTGAAACTTTGGTTCCGGCCGCTCTGGGGGTATTATTCCCGGGTCAGGATCACGCATTCTATCTGTCGCCGTTCAACAGTCGCAGGCTTGTCCAGCTTTCGATGCAGCCCGACACTGAATACCGCCTGACAAATGCGCCAACGACCGATTTTCTGCTTCGTGCGGACCATGAGCTGGCGGTCTTGCCCTTTGCATACGAGTTGCCCGCAGACCTGAACGAGACGCCTGAAGCGTTTGAAAAACGCAAGCAAAGGGTCGCTCAGGGCCTCGCGCGGTTCGAGGGGCTTTTTGGGCAGCCCGCACCGATCGATGTTAACGAAATTGCGCCTTTGGCAACTTCAACTGAGGCTTGATTCAATGTATCGACGCAGCCAGAAATAAATTTGTCCATCTTTGCGTGATCCTATAACCACGCCCCGGTCGACGTTCACAAAGGAATTACAGAAATGAAAATCGTCGTTGCAGGCTTGGGTTATGTCGGACTCTCGAACGCGGTGCTGTTGTCACAGCACAATCAGGTGGTCGCCATTGACACGGATGTGACGCGTGTTGAACAGGTCAATCAAGGGCAAACCACAGTCGAAGACGACGTGATGGCGGCTTTCATGGCTGAAAAGACGCTTAATCTGACAGCAACCGCCAATCCAGAGAACGCATATGCCGATGCAGACTACGTCATTGTGGCAACGCCCACCAACTACGATCCAAAGACGAATTTGTTTGACACAAGCAGCGTTGAATCGGTGATTGGACAGGCTCGGAAAATCGCTCCAGACGCCGTTATTGTTATCAAATCAACCGTCCCCGTCGGCTTTACTGCGAAATGCAAAGAGGCACATGACTATCCAGACATTATTTTTTCGCCGGAGTTCCTGCGCGAGGGCAGGGCGCTGGAGGACAACTTGCATCCGTCAAGGATCGTCGTTGGCGCCCACACTGATGCAGCCCGCGCATTTGCGCAGCTTCTGGTGGACGGGGCCGCGTCGAAGGACATGCCCGTTCTTTTCACGAAATCAACAGAAGCGGAAGCTATCAAGCTGTTTTCCAACACGTTTCTTGCCATGCGCGTGGCCTACTTCAACGAATTGGACAGCTATGCGATCGCGCATGGGCTTGATGCACGTGAAGTGATCGAGGGCGTCAGCCTCGACTCACGCATCGGTGGCCACTACAATAACCCATCCTTTGGTTATGGCGGCTATTGCCTGCCAAAAGACACCAAGCAGCTTTTGTCGAATTATGATCGTGTGCCCCAGAATCTCATAGCGGCAATCGTCGCATCAAACCGCACCCGCAAGGATTTCATTTCGGATCAGGTTATCGCCAAAAACCCAAAGACTGTAGGTATTTACAGGCTGGTGATGAAGGCCGGATCAGACAATTTTCGCGACAGTTCCATTCAGGGGATCATGAAACGGATCAAAGCCAAAGGCATCGAATGCATTGTCTATGAACCGGTGTTGGATGCGACGCATTTTTTCCACAGTCCAGTGGTCCATGATCTGGAGGAATTCAAAGGGCAGGCGGATCTTATCCTTGCAAACCGCATGACTGACGACATGCGTGATGTGGCGCACAAGGTCTATACCCGCGATCTGTTCGAGGTTGACTGATGGCAACAAAAACCGCCCTTGTGACAGGCGCGGCTGGCTTCATCGGATTGCATCTGTGCCTACGCCTGTTGGCCGATGGCTTTCGGGTCGTGGGGTTGGACAGCCACAATGACTATTACGATCCGGCTCTGAAAACAGCACGTGAAGCCTTGTTGCTGGTCGACCTAAATTACACGGCGATCCGCGGAAAAGTCGAAGAACCTGGACTTCTGCGGCAACTATGCGAACAACATCGTCCTGATTTTATTGTGCATTTGGCGGCACAGGCTGGTGTGCGCTATTCCATAGAAAACCCGCGTGCATACACAGAAGCCAACCTGATGGGCACGTTTGAACTTCTCGAAGCCGCACGCGCTTTCCCGCCCAAACACTTGCTGATGGCCTCTACAAGCTCGGTCTATGGCGCGAATACCCAGATGCCATATCGCGAGACGGACAAGGTCGACAGCCAGATGTCGTACTACGCCGCGACCAAGAAAGCGAACGAGGCGATGGCACACAGCTATGCCCATCTTTATGGGCTGCCGATCACGATGTTTCGGTTTTTCACAGTCTACGGACCGTGGGGACGACCCGACATGGCGCCGTATCTTTTTACAAAAGCGATTTTTGACGGGACGCCAATCAAGGTTTTCAATCATGGAAACATGCTACGGGACTTCACCTATGTGACCGACCTTGTGCGCGGTATCAGGCTTCTGATGGACGTAATCCCGGATCATACAATGAATGACACGCGCTCCAAAGCTGACAGTCTATCTCAGGTCGCGCCATGGCGGGCCGTCAACATCGGCAACGGTGTCTCGGTCAAACTGCTTGACTTCATTCGGGCACTCGAACAGGCAGCAGGGCGTTCTGCGGAAATGATATACGAAGACATGCAAGCCGGCGATGTGCCCGCAACATGGGCAGACACAACGCTGTTACAGGACCTCACAGGATACGCGCCAAGAACATCGGTCGTTGATGGTACACAGGCGTATGTTGCGTGGCATCAGTCGTTTTATCATTCATCAGGGTAAGAAGATATATTACATAATACTGATTATACGTATTGTTCTTATACGCGGGGCACATTCTAAACTGGGTTGCGACAAAGAAAGCACGTGATCACGCAACTGGAGGCCGGATGGTCGCCGGAACAGATCGCCGGTCGCCTACGTTTACGGCCCAGATGGCCATTCCGAAGAATTGGCACGTCACCTTCCGCATCGTCGCAAAAAACAGCAGCCACGCCGCCGTCGTACACTGCGAGGCTTTGTTTTCCCGCCTGATCGGTCGATCCATGAACGCCCAGACTACGTTAAACTCGTGAGACATTTGCGAATGGGAAGGCGACTTGATGATTTTCGAGCGCGCTCAGGGCAAGGCAAATGTCGCCTCGCTGGTCGAACGTAAGACGCGCTTCGCTGTGTTGTTCCGCAACAACGACCGCTACCCATTTGATGAACCGACTGATGACTATGATAGAGTCCCTGCCCCAGCCAGCCCGCAAATAGATCGCCTTTGATCGTGGCATTGAGTTTTCGGAACTGGCGCAAACTCAAACCCGTGATCGGAACAGAGGCCGGGTTCTGTGATCCGCAAGCGCCGTGGGAAAAGGGTTCAGTCGAGAACCTAAACAGCGGAACCTGTCGCAAGGTGACTTGAGATTCCATTGCTTGCAACATTTCCCATAGAGAGATGATGCGCAACTGCGGTGCATAGTCTTTATTAAAAACAGATGCTTGCATGGAGAATGTCAAGTTTTTTCCGCTATCTTCGCCACCGTTCGGAACGCCGTCCCGACATTGGCACCCGCTTATGAGGGTACCAGCAAAGCGGTCGGGTACTCTTCAAAGGTCCAACCATCAGTGCCGTCGGGATACCAGAACACATGCGTGTAGCCGTATTCCTCAATCGCGCGTTTGGCGGCATTCCACGACATCCAGCATTCTCTGAGGCAGAAGAATACGACCGGATAGTCAGGATCGCCGCCGGTTACCTGCTTCATTCCATCGCGAAAGTAGGCATCTGTCACGTCGGCCAAAGCACCGTAGCCGACATTTGGCAACCAAATGGCCCCAGGAATTGAATGGCGCGGCTGGTCGCGCCAGATTGTACCCTCTGGCAGGTTTTCCGGCTTTGGCGCGCGCGGCAGCACATCGACAAAGGCCACCTGCCCGGTTTTCCACAAAGCATATGCCGCGTCATTGTCCACGACGGTCCCGCCTGTAAGCGAAACCGGCACGGGTCCGCGGTAATGCTCTGTTTCGTAACTGTCAGGTTCTGGGACCGGTTGGGCCGTAGCGGCAACCGGCAGCCAAAGTGCGAGAATGGCCGCCGCGCGGATCATTCTGCTGCAGCCAAAAGATCCGTTCCCATGTCATTGATCAGCGGCACGCCCGCATCGGTCAGGATCTGGTTGATCTCTTGCTGGTTGCGCCTGATCAACGAGTTCAGCTTACGCTGCCAGACCTTCTCACCCAGCCGTACCCCCATGGTGATCCGGAAAAAGAGCCGCGGCGGCAAGGTCTCTTTCAGAAGCGGTGTCACCCGCAGACCGGGATGATCGGTTTTAACAAGTGGGCCCGCGATCGGCCCCCAGATCAGCGCGCCATCAATCGTGCCCGCCTCAAGATCGGCGAGCATGTCGGGAATCGGCGACTCGTGGCGTCTGTCGACCACAAGATTGTAGGCCTGTGCCTGTGCAATCAGCCCGTTCCGGGCCAGATGCGTGGCGGGCGGTGATCCGGCCACGACCCCTAAACGCAAACCTTGCAGGCGCGGGTCTGACAGGCTGTCGACATCCGCAATCGGCCCATCAGCTTGCGTGACCAGCGTATATGCAGAGGTGAAATAATGGTTTGTGTTCAGCACCATCTCGTGGCCCTGCGCATAACCGATGACCACGTCACATTTATTGGCCCGCAGCGTGTTGCGGATAAACCCGGTGGACATCGGGTACCATTCATACTGCACCGGCATTTCCAGCTTGGCCGCAAAGAATTCGGCCAGCTTGTTTTCAAAGCCGGTCCCGTCACGGCTTGACATAGGCGCGTTGGCCGGATCCGCACAGACCCGAAAACTGGATTGCGACACCAGATCTGACGTCTGTGCCCCGGCGGGAAAACCCCCGAAACACAGACCGATCAGAGCAACGGTTTTAACCCATGCACGCATCTTCATCCTCTGCGATTGCTTCGGATTTCGCCTGCTTCTTAGCCGGACGTCCACGTGCAACAGCATCGGTCCCGCGCGCCTTGAGGTAGACGTAAATGTCGTCGATGTAGCAGGTGACATTCAGGTTATCACCAAACTGCGGCATCACAGAGTTGCCGTTCTCGCGACCGGCGGCCACGGTGTAAAGGAAATCATCATAGGTCATATCGACGGCAGAATTCTTGAGCGCCGGCGCGTAAGTTGACCCTTCCCCGTCTGGCCCGTGGCAGACGTGGCATTCAGAGTGATAGCGGCGGAACCCTGAAAATGTCAGCCAATCGACCGTGCCGTCTTCGTCGACAAAATAGGTTGGGATTCCGTCATCTGTGAAGTATCTGCCGTCCTCTTCGTAGGCGACTGTGATGTTCGGGTCATCCTGGGCGAACGCCCCCTGCCCCATGACCATCATGCCTGCTGTTGCCAGCATAACTGCGATGTTACGCATATTTTTGACCTCTAAATCTATGCAAGAGGGTTGGCCCGGCGATTTGTTCCGGACCAACCCTTTTTCGATTGCGCCAGTTCTTAGTTTGGCACTGTGAACACGGTCAACTGACCACCAAGTGCGGTGTAGTCGCTAAGCGCGGCATAGCCACCCACAGCACCCAGACCGTCATTTGGATTGGTCAGACCTGCGGCAAGGCCGATACCAGCCCAACCACCGATCCCGGACAGGACAGCAACATACTGCTGGCCATCTTGGGTGTAGGTCATGACGTTCCCGATGATACCTGATGGCGTTTTGAAGCTGTAAAGCTCTTCACCGGTCGCTGCATCAACAGCTTTCAGGTAGCCTTCGAGTGTGCCGTAGAACACCACGTCACCGGCTGTTGCCAGCGCACCGGACCAGACAGAGAACTGCTCTGGCACGGACCATGCGATTTCACCCTTGATGTTGTCCCAAGCGATGAAGTTACCCATGCCGCCGTGGCTGTCTGGGGCTGGATACATCGCAAGTGTCGCGCCAACGTATGGCTGACCTGCGGTGTAGCTGACCCGGAATGGTTCGTAGTCCATGCAAACGTGGTTTGTAGGGACATAGAACAATTCGGTTTTTGGCGAATACGCCGCTGGCTGCTGGTCCTTGGACCCGAGGGCCGCAGGACAGATACCGGTGGAGTTCACGTCTTCGCCATTCTGCTCTGTTGAATATTGAGCCACCACAGCAGGACGCCCGTAGGTGTCTGAGTTGGGGTCCATATCCACGCCGGTTGTCCAGTTGACCACAGGGTCGAACTTTTCAGCGACAAGCAGTTCACCTGATACGCGATCAAGTGTGTAGCCCAGACCGTTCCGGTCGAAGTGTGTCAGCAATTTACGCTCAACACCGTCGATTTCCTGATCGGTCAGGATCATTTCGTTGATGCCATCATAATCCCACTCGTCGTGTGGGGTCATTTGATAGAACCACTTGGCGATACCCGTATCGGCATCGCGTGCCATGATGGTCATGGACCAACGGTTGTCACCCGGACGCTGTGCAGGGTTCCAGGTCGATGGGTTCCCTGTGCCGTAGTAGACAAGGTTTTCATCCGGATCATAGGAATACCAACCCCAGGTCGTGCCGCCACCGATTTTCCACTGATCACCTTCCCAGGTGTTCGTACCGGAATTTTCACCGACAGGTGTCCCCAGATGGGTTGTGGTTTCAGGATCGACCAGAATATCGCTGTCTGGCCCCATCGAATAAGCACGCCATTCCTGGCTGCCGTCAGCGATGTTATAGGCTGTGACGTGACCGCGCACACCGAATTCACCACCCGAAATACCAACGATCACTTTGTCGCCGACAGGCAGCACGGTGGCAGTGTTGGTTTCACCAATCGATGGATCGCCATTCACAACGCTCCATTCAACGGCACCGGTGTCCGCGTTCAGCGCAACAACCGTTGTGTCCGCCTGATGCAGGAAGATCTTGCCGTCAGCATAGGCTACACCACGGTTGACCGTGTCGCAGCACATCACAGGAATGACGTCAGGGTCCTGCTTGGGCTCGTACTTCCAGATGATCTTGCCGTCGTTTGCCAGATCAAGCGCGTAGACGATATTAGGGAAAGGCGTGTGGACATACATGATGTCGCCGATCACCAGCGGTGAACCTTCGTGCCCGCGCAGAACGCCGGTCGAGAACGTCCATGCAACCTGCATGTCGCCGACGTTGTCCTTGTTGATCATGTCAAGATCTGAATAACGCTGGTTGGCGTAGTCGCCCGTCTGGATCGCCCATTGGTTCGGGTCGTCCATCATGGCCATCAGATCATCGTTTGCGGCGACCATGCTGGTCGACCCCAAAAGCAATGCTGTTGTCAATAATAGTTTCTTCTTCATCTTATCCTCCCTAGTGGAAAAAAGCAGGGGCATCTCCTCTACTGACGGCCCTGTTGCCCGCAACTGGCGAGCGTGCTTCTTAGGCAAACATCATCTGCCAAACGAAGCGGTCATCTTTTTCTGTCTAATTCTCCTCCTCTAAGAATGTTGCCAGATATGCGATTACGTTGGCGCGATCTTCGTCCTTGCGTAGCCCGATAAAGGTCATCTTCGTTCCGTCGATGAACGCTTTGGGTTTGGTCAAAAACGCGTCAAGCGTTTGCGGTGTCCAGATAAGGTCCTGCGTTGACGCAGCCGATGTCATGGCCGCCGAATAGGCGAAATCTTCGGCATTGGCGGCTGGTCTGCCAAGAATCCCGTTCAGGACCGGGCCGGATTTGGGCATTGCACCAGCACCCACATCATGACAGGCCTGACACTTGCGAAAAACACGCTCTCCCGCTGCGGCATCGCCGGTCAGTTCAAACGTGAGCTCTGCGCTCTGATTTTCCGCATAGGCTGTGGCGCCGGTCAAGACCGCACCAGTAGCCATCAGAAATCCAAGCACAAATCGCAGACGCATCTTAACTGAAAACCCCATCCTAATTTCCATTTAGTCGGTCAGCGTGCCAGCACATATGATCTTTCGCAAATGTGGACACAAAAAAATAGCTGTGGTCATAGCCTACATGGGTTCGCAGCACGCAGGGTTGTCTGCGCAATGCGGTGGCTTCGGCAAAGGCTTGCGGGCGTAGCAGATCGATAAACTGATCATCTGCGCCCTGATCAATCAAAATGTCACCGTGCCAACCGGTTTCCGACATCAAAACGGTCGCGTCATATTGCGCCCATGTGCTTTCGTCATCGCCCAGATACGCGCTGAATTGCTTGCGCCCCCAATCAGATTGACAGGGATTGACGATAGGCGAGAAGGCAGAAAGCGACGCGAACAAGCCCGGATTGCGCATCGCGATCGTCAGCGCGCCATGCCCACCCATGGAATGGCCGGTGATGCCGTGGCGCTCAGAGATTGGAAAGGCATCCTGCACCAAAGACCGCAATTCACATACCACATAATCATACATTTGGAAATGGCTGCGCCATGGGTCCTGCGTGGCATTCAGGTAGAACCCGGCCCCGACCCCGAGGTCGTAAGAGTCATTGTCCGGCACCGCCTCGCCGCGTGGTGATGTATCGGGAAAGATCAGTGCAACCCCATATTCAGCGGCAAATTGCTGGAAGCCACCTTTGGTCATTGCATTGTCATGGGTGCATGTCAGTCCAGACAAGTACCAAAGCGCCGGTACTGATCTGGACTTGGCCTGCGGCGGGAGAAAAACCGCAAACGTCATATCTACGCCACACGCCTCGGACGCATGCTTGTAGACCGCCTGTTCGCCTCCAAAACACCGATTGCGAGAGACGAGCTCCATGGCTTTAAAACTCCACCACGGCGCGGATTGATTTGCCTTCGTGCATCAGGTCGAACCCGTGGTTGATTTCGTCCAATGTCAGTTTGTGGGTAATCATCGG
>NZ_QBUD01000010.1 GCF_003058085.1 Yoonia sediminilitoris
TGTTCGGTTGTCGTCAAATGTCCAGCATCCAACGCCCCGGAGAACGATGCGGACAACGTCACAAACACGATCAAAATGGCGCGGATCAGTACCATAGAAATTGGTCTAAATGGGGTACATGTTGAATTGCAGGTAATCAGGTAGCTACATCAAGTCGCGAAGGATCAGTGCCGGTGGGCTTCCTCGCCCCGCGCCATCATCAGGTGATGCGCCCTGTGGTGATCCTGACTTGCCATCAGACCGAAAAAACCCAGGCCATGAATGCGGGCAACGACAGCCGGATCTTCGCTCGTCACTTGCAACACCACGCTCTCAGCCGTTTCGGACGCCGTCACTGCCCAGCGATCATCGCGCGCGAGGTGTGCAGCGTGCGCCGGAACCATCCGCCGCAACGTGGCGACAGTTTCGGCATCACCCGTGGCCGTTGCCACGATACCGTTGGGCAGCTCTTCGTCCGACACAACAGCATGCGTGTCGAGCCTGTCCATATCGACCAGATGTAACCTCAGACCGGCAAGATCGACACGTGACCAGTCCGTCTCGGGGTCAGCCTCCAGAACCCGCACGACTTCGGACAGCGCGGCAAAGGCCCCTTGCCCCGGCTCTCGCAACACGCTCGCATCTGTCGCAGCCATTTGGCCGTGCAAGTCGCGATCCATGTCACTGCCATGTCCCGAATGATCCATTTGAGCAACCGCGATAGCCCCTGTGCTGACCACCGCGAGAACAGCGATACCGATACCAAGCCGCATGTTTTGTCCTTTCTATTTTGCACGACCCTATCGCATGACAGGAATTCCCCGTATGATTTCTATCATGTCGGAGTAGATGCAGATATTCGAGGATGCCCTGGTGAGGGATTTTGCAAAGGGGGATGTCCTGTTTCGACAGGGCGATCCGGTTCGGTCGATGTTTCTGATCAGCGCAGGTTCCGTTGCGCTGGAACGCCCGCTCAAGGATGGTGGGCTTTTGACCTTGCAAGTCGCGGGTCCAGGTGCAGCGTTAGCCGAAGCCTCGCTGTTCGCAGAAACGTACCACTGCGATGCAGTTGCGCGTTCTGATGCTTATGTCGCGGTTTTGTCGCGAGCCAAATTTGTAGCCGCTCTACGCCAGTGGCCCGATGCCTCAATGAGTCTGGTAGAAATGCATGCTAAGGCTGTTCAAGCGCAGCGCGCGGATTGAAATACTGCGCCTGCGGCGGGTTTCAGACAGGTTGGATGCCTGGCTTGATCTGAACGGCGCGCCGCCTAAGGGTGAGTGGATCAATGTGGCAGATCAGATCGGCGTATCGCCACCTGCGCTCTATCGGGAGCTAACTCGACGGCGGCATTAGTTGATGTTCATGACTAAGCTGCATTTAGGTAGTGATGGGCTCAGAGTAGTCATTCGCTGCAGCTTGAACCAAAGTCCGCTGCGGCGATATGCGGTAGTCTTCAATCCAAGGGGCCAGAACGCCTTGAAAAAATGCCGCCAAGGACAGAGAGGCGACAATCGCTCAAAGTCAGATGACAGCACTTGGTGACTTTTTAGATATGCCATTGCGCTGGGGACAGCTTACTGCGATCGTTTCTGGTTGAAAACCTTGGCGCGCAGCTTTCGGGCCGCTTAGGTCAACTCCTCTAGCAACCATTCCGCGCGCTGGATATGGGTCTTCGCGATTCCAAGCTTCCCCTCAAGCCGAGCCTTTTTATCCGCTGATGTCGCAGCGGCAATTTCAACTTCCAGTTCTGACGACTTCGCACGCAACTTCTGCAAGACCGCCTCTACATGGCTAGGCTTGATCTTGCTTGCCTTTCCACTATTGAGACGCGCGTTGTAGTCCTTCACTTTCGTAGCAAGCTTTTTCAGACCCATCTTCGCTACTCCAATCCTGTCTTGGCGGCATCACTCTGGACGTGTTTCATGACTGTCTCGTAACAGTCTTCTCGGACACATGAGAGCCTGCCCGGTTCCGTAGTTCAACCATCGCTTCGTCGAGTTCTTCCTCGTCGAGCGACAGCAGGCTTTCCACTTCAGCCATCGCGCTGTCGCGTTCAATATAGTAGCTGCGCGCAACTTTGATCAGGTCGCGCATGGCGTCGTAGGCGTATCCGGAATCATTCATAAAGGATGTCGCGGCGACCGCGCTCAGTTCTCCATTGCGGATGAGCGTGTCAATGCGTTTGGATGTCGAGCGCGCGTCCTCTTCGATCCGGGCGCGCTCCTGATCTAGCCCAAGCGCACTGCGATCATCAGGCGCGGCCATACCAAGTTTACGGATCTCTATCACGATCCGGGCGATTTCGGTGCGCAAACCGTCATAGAGCTCCGTCACGACACCTTGGGGTCGGACCGAGTAGCGCAAGATATTCTTGCGCAGGTGCTTGACTGATTTAACCGCTTGCACAATGCCGCTTGCAACATCGCGCATGGCATAAACACGGTCCGCGATCTCTGGATCAAGCCGCTTGTCCCCAGCACGTGTTACAAATTCCACGATGGCCGCATAGAGCGTCTTCACATGACGTTCATAACCCACATCTATATCAAGTTCGAAAGGACTACGGCTTTTCCGAACCAAGGCTGCAACATCGTTTGTTGAAAATACCTGATCGCGGTGCAGATTGAGCCCGTGAAGGATCAGTTCGATCGCATTCTCGTAGAGATGAAGCACCTCCTTGCGCAGCGCGACCTCAAGGGTTTGCGGGAATTCATCGACCGACTCATTCAGGTAACGTGGGCGACTGACATCTGGAACAGGTTCTATGATCCGGCGCTCAAGGAAAGTGATGAGCCGGGTCAGGAACGGCAGCATCAGCGCCACGCCGAGAACGTTGAAGATCGTATGGAACACCGCGAGCTTCATTGCGTAGTCGCCCGGGGCGATCCCCACGGCATCACTGATCCAGTCAACTGAATCCCGCAGCGGTGCGATAAAGACGAGCGCAACAGTCGCTGTAGCCATGTTGAAAATGAGATGTGCCAGCGCCAATCGCTTGCCCTGAAAATTCGCACCAAACGCGCTGATGATTGCGGTAATCGTTGTGCCGATGTTCGCGCCGATGGCCAACGCCAACGCGTTCTCATAGCTGATCTGACCGGCGGCCAATGCAGTAAGGATCAGGACCATGGTGGCATGGCTCGACTGCATGATAACGGTCGCGGTGGTCCCGATCAGGGAATAGACGAATAGACCTAGCAATCCCGTGAGCGCAAAGCGCGTCAGGTCAATCTGGTCCTTGAAGGCGTCGAACCCTTCTTTCATGTGGTGGATACCGAGAAACAGAAAACCAAGCCCTGCCAATGCATAGCCGATGCCCCGCAGTTGCTTTGACTTCTGGAACACCAGAATGATGCTGAGTGCGATCATCGGCATGGCGTAGGCTGCAATGTTGATCTTTAGTCCAAGCCCTGCGACCAACCATGCCCCTGTCGTCGTTCCGATATTCGCACCAAAAATGATCCCCACGCCGCCAATTAGCGAGATCAGTCCGGCGCTCAGAAATGAGATGGTAATGACTGAGACCAGCGAACTCGATTGCAAAAAAGTGGTGGAAATTATCCCAAAAAAGATCGCACGGCGTGTCGAGCCTGTCGCCCGCTCTAATATCCGTTCCAAAGCGCCGCCACTAAATAGCTTGAACCCATCCTCCAGCATCAGCATGCCAAAAAGAAAGATCGCTACGCCGGCCGCGATTTCCTGCGCGTCAGAACTGAACCAGAAGGCCAACAGCAACGCAACGATGACGATCGGAAGATAATAACGCGTCATTCTGGCGAACCTGCCTGAAGAGTCACCCAGACTCTTGGTCCTGACATGGGCTGGCGATACTCAGCTGATCCTATCTGATCCGTTTTTCCCGCCACTGGGCGCATTCCCTGCTAGATGTTGTAATTTCGAAACATACCCATGCGCATATGTGCTGTCATTGACATGGCTCATAGAGCCTTTCTGTTGTTCGGTGATGGTCGGTTCATGAATGTTGGCACCGACCAGTGGGACCGTGCTACGTCGAAAACCGAGAAAATCGAAAATGCTGCCCAGCGAAACCGCGATGAGCTGGTTCGTTTTGGGACCGCTTTGCTCTTTGTCGTTGACATCATGCTGTTCACCATCGTCCGGACTGATGGTGGCATCGACGGAACACTGCTAGTCGCAGCCGCGATGATCGGCGGATACATGGCAATGAACATTGGCGTCAATGATGTCGCAAATAATGTTGGGCCCGCTGTCGGATCGAAGGCCATCTCGCTTTTCGAGGTGGGGTTGCTCGCGAGACATCAGATTTCTTGATTCTAGCTTTTCTCTGAGTGCTTCGTAAGGCGTCTTCCCTTTGTGTGCGCCAGGCGGTCTGTGGAAGTTGTAGAAGCGCTCCCACTCGTCCAGTTTGGCTTCCAGATCGACATCGCCTTTGTAGCTAAGCAGTTGGTAGAACTCCTGCCCGTCATAGCGGTGCGATCGTTCCACTTTGCTGTTAAGCTGTGGCGTGCCGCGTTTAATATAGGCATGGCGGATCCCCAGATCTTCGATGTGCCAATGGAACTTCGCCCGTAACGCATGGCCGTTAACTGTACGTATCTCACGGATGCGGAAAGGGAACTTTTCGATAATGTGATCGACGAAATCGATTGCGTTGGCCTGGGTGTGTTTTTCGTAAATCTTTAGAGCCCGTACTGTCTGACGTCAGCGCCTATGGGTCCAAATAGCGTCATTTGCTAAGAGAGTGTTTGTTGCTCATCGTAACCACCGAGGAGTGGACGATGAGAAAGACAACGAAGAGCCCTGGCGAGAAGATCGTCAAAGACATCAAGCGTGCAACGCGTAAGCATTATTCGTCTGAAGAGAAGATCCGGATTGTGCTGGATGGGCTGCGTGGCGAAGACAGTATCGCGGAGCTTTGCCGTCGCGAAGGCATCTCTCAAGGCATTGCCGCCTCAATTTGATGGACCGCGTCCCGGATCACTCGACCTTTTCCAAGAACCGTCATGGTCGATTCCGCGAAAGCGATCTGCTGCGCCATGTATTCGAGACGACGCTTGCTCGCTGCATGAAGGAAGGCTTGGTTGGTGGTCAGGGCTTCGCGGTCGACGCCAGTTTGATCTGTGCCGTTGTTCAGAAGCAGAACTCGAGCAATCCTAAGGACTGGGCGGCCCGCGAGATTGATCCGAATGATGCGCCCCGCGCAGTGCGCGAGTATCTCAACACGTTGGATGATGAGTCTTTTGGCGCGGCCACAACGGCCATGCCCAAGTTCACCGTGCATGCCGACCCTGCCAGCCAACGGACAGCAGCGCGCAAGGGCCCTGCGTTCTTTGCCTATTCCGACAACTACCTCATCGACACCGAGCACGGCATCATCATGGATGTGGACGCCAGTCGGTCGAACAAGACCGCAGAGGTGGGGGCGATGCGAATGATGCTCGACCGCACCGAAGACCGGTTTGGCGTGAAGCCTGATTGGATCGCCGCTGACATCGCCTACGGGTCATCCGACAATCTGGTCTGGCTGGCACTGAAGCGCCAGATCCTCCCCTTCACTGGCAGCACCAAAGGCCGCCTCGTTCGATGTGCCGCGATACACGCGATCAGCCCGGGGTCTGCGTCCACATCGACCCGCGCCGGGTCCCATTCGTCCTTTGGCGCAGAGTCTTGTTTGTCTCGGCCTCAATCAGGCTGGCATCAACGGCCTATCACAAAGCGGGCTCTGACGTTTCCCAACGCAGATGAGACCGTGCGCTCTTGACCCTAGAGCAGGGAAACCGTGGCAATATGTTGACATTATTCAATAAGTACGTACTTAATTGCGGATGTTGAGATTCTCGATAGATATTGGGGGCACTTTCACAGACGTCGTCGCAGAGACTGAGGCCGGTCTGTCCTCTGTCAAAGTGCTGACGACCTCGTATGCCCCCGATCAAGGTGCTCTTGATGGGATGGACCGGTTGTTGTCGAAACTTGGCAAGTCATACGCCGATATCTCTGCCGTGATCCACGGAACGACCCTCGCGACCAATGCGTTGATTGAACGTCGCGGTGCCAAAACGGCCTTTGTCACCACCGCCGGGTTTCGCGATGTACTGGACATGCGCTACGAAAAGCGGTTTGCGCAATATGACCTCGACATCGAAATGCCGACCTCGCTTGTTGCCCGCCCCCTGCGGCTTGGGCTGGAAGAACGTATTCTGGCTGACGGTTCAGTTCTCAAAGCCCCGCAAGACGAAGAGATTGACGCGCTTGCCGCGCATATCAAGGCCAAAAAGGTCGAGGCCGTCGCCATCGGTTTTCTGCACGCCTACCGGAACCCCGCCCATGAAATCTATGTGGCCAACCGTCTGCGCCAGACACTCGGCGAGGACGTAACGATCTGCCAAAGCGCTGACGTCGCTTGCGAAATCCGCGAATACGAACGCTTTTCAACTGTCTGCGCCAATGCCTATGTGCGCCCGCTGATGCAGCGCTATCTTGGCGCGCTGAAGGCCGAGTTGAACAGGTTGGGCTTTGATGGATCGTTCCTGATGATGCTGTCCGGCGGCGGCCTGACAACCCTTGAACAGGCAATGCGGTTTCCCATTCGGCTGGTGGAAAGCGGGCCAGCGGGCGGTGTCGCCCTCGCTGCTCATGTGGCACATGAGGTCGGGTCCAAATGCACGCTGTCGCTGGATATCGGTGGCACAACGGCCAAGATTTGTTTCATCCGTGAAGGCAATCCGCAGACCACGCGCCGGTTCGAAGTCGCTCGCGCGTGGCGCGACGTCAAAGGCAGCGGCCTGCCGGTTCGCGTCCCCACGGTCGAACTGGTCGAAATCGGTGCAGGCGGTGGTTCAATCGCTGCGGTCGACACGCTGGGGCGACTCAAGATCGGTCCGCACAGCGCCGGCTCCGACCCCGGCCCTGCAGCATATGGACGTGGCGGCACCGCAGCGACAATCACCGACGCGCATTTGAGCGTCGGCAACATTGCCGCCGAAGGCTTCGCCGGCGGTATGATTTCACTGGCACCTGACAAAGCGCCTGCGGCCATCAGCAAGCATGTGCAGACGCAGATGGGCCTTGCGGATGTTGAAACAGCGGCGGCGGGCATCATCGAAATTGCTGACGAGACAATGGCCAATGCAGCCCGCGTCCACGGCGTCGAGTTGGGTCTTGATATCACGGCGTTTGATCTGCTGGTTACCGGCGGTGGCGGCGCGCTGCACGCCGCGCGGATCGCGGAAAAACTGGGCATCTCACGCATTATCGTACCCCAAAATGCAGGGGTCGGGTCGGCTGTTGGCTTCCTACGCTCACCCGTTGCATTTGAAAGCGCCATATCCGTGATGGAACCATTGCACACCATAGACGCCACAGCCTTGACGCACCGTGTGTCAGAGCAAGTCGCCCATGTGCGCGCCATCGTGGAAGAGGCCGTACCCGCCGACCGCGTGACCACGACCGCCAAGATCGAAATGCGCTATCAGGGGCAAGGCTTGGACATTGTTCTGGAATATCCGGCCGATGATGGCTTCAAGATTGACGTGGCGCGGATCGAGGCTGAATTCATAAAGCGCTACAAGTCGCTGGTGGGTTTCACGCTGAAAGACATCCCCCTCGATCTGGTCTCTGTCAGCGTCACAGCGCGCGAGACGCGCAAGCTGGACCGGCACGCCTTTACTCCTGCCGCCAAGGCGGATGCGTCGCAAGAACGACAAGTGTTCGACTTGGCAGCCCAATCGCAGATCACCTACCAGGTGCGAGAGCGCACCGACCTTGCGCCGCAGGTCATGCAAGGCCCCACCGTGATCACCGAAGATCAGACGACAACGCTGGTGCGCCCCGGCTGGTCTGTGCAGACCTCGGGCGAGGGCCACCTTATTCTGGAACGGGGTGCTGCATGACCGATACTCTTGATATCGTCGCGCGCAACGTGCTTTGGAACCGCCTGATTTCTGTCTGCGAAGAACAGGCCAATGCGCTGATGCGCGCGGCCTTTGGGGCGATCGTGCGTGAGGCGGGCGATCTGTCTGCCGGTGTTTTTGACGCCAACGGCGTCATGCTGGCCCAAGCCGTCACCGGAACACCGGGGCATGTGAATACGATGGCGGCTTCCGTGCGCGCGATGCTGGAGCGAGTGCCTGCCGAAACGCTCAAGCCCGGCGATGCATTGGTGACTAACGATCCTTGGCTGGGCGCAGGCCATGTCTTTGATTTCGTAGTTGTGACCCCGGCATTCTTGAATGGTCAGATCATCGGCTACCTCGCCTCGACCAGTCACATCGTTGATATCGGTGGGCGCGGCTGGTCGGCAGAGGGCGCGTCTGTCTATGAAGAAGGTGTGACCTTCCCGGTTCTGCATCTGCGCCGAGGCACGGAGCTGAACGAAGACCTGCTGGCAATCGTCACCGCCAATTCCCGCGTCCCCCATGAAGCGCGCGGCGATATTCTGTCGCTGCTATCGTGCAATGATACAGGCGTTGCACGCTTGCTTAATCTGATGGGCGAGTACGCCTTGCCCGACCTTGTCGCGATTGCCGACTTTATCTTTGAAAGCTCGGCATCGGGGACGAAACAGGCCCTCGCGCGCGCGCCCGAGGGTATCTACGTCAGCATGATGCAACTTGACGGCTACGACGCCCCAATCACGCTGAAGGCGCGCATGACCATTGCCGATGGCACCATCGCGGTGGACCTGTCCGGGTCCAGCCCGGCGGTCGCCCGTGGGATCAACTGCCCGCTGAACTACAGCGCCGCCTATGCATCCTTCGGCATTCGCGCGCTACTGACGCCGGACATCCCCAACAACCACGCCTCGCTTTCCGCGATCACAATCACCGCAGACCCAGGTCTTGTGGTCAGTGCCGAACGGCCAAGTCCCGTCTCCGCCCGCCACGTCATCGGCCAAGCGCTGCCTGATCTGATGCTGGGCTGTCTTGAACAGGCACTTCCCGGGGATGTCCTCGCCGAAAGTGCCGGTGCCCTTTGGACCTTGTCGCTGTCTGGCGCGGGCAAGACGCCGTTTTCATCGCTGAATGTCGCCCTTGGCGGCATGGGCGCACGGCCCGGGACTGACGGGCTTTCGACAACGGCTTTCCCATCTGGTGTGGGCTCCGTGCCGGTCGAAGCGGCAGAGGTCGCCGCGCCCGTGATTTATCACGCCAAAGAATTCATCCGCGACAGCGGCGGTGCCGGGCGTCATCGCGGTGGGCTCGGGCAACGGATCGAGATCGGCTCGCGGATTGGCGAGGATATGTTCATGTCGGCGGCCGCTTTCGAACGGCTGACCAGCGGCCCCGAAGGACGCCAAGGTGGCCTGCGCGGTGCAAACGGCAAAGTCGCGATCAGCGACGGGACGCAAGTGACCGACAAGGGCATGTATAAAATTCCGGCAGGGGAACGCGTGATCCTGCAAACACCCGGCGGAGGAGGCTTCGGCGACCCCGCAAAGCGTGACAGAGACACCCTGCAACAGGATGTATCCGACGGGCTGGTATCAAACGACGCCGCCCGAAAGCTGTACAAAGGCAATCAATAAAACTTCACCAACTGGAGATAACGACAATGACAATGATGAGAAAAATCCTCGGCATGACGACCGCGCTGACCTTGGTTGGCTCTGCTGCGATGGCAGAAACCAAATGGGATCTGTCCACCGCTTGGGGCGCGAACAACTTTCACGCCGAAAGCGCGATGGCCTTCGCAGACGCGGTGCGTGAAGCAACTGACGGCTCGGTTGATATCACCGTGCACCTGTCCGGCGAAACTGGGGTAAAAATCACCGAAAAGCTTGCAGCGGTCGAAACCGGCATCGTACAAATGGCGGATATGCTGCTGTTCCTGCAAGCGGGCGAAGAACCGTTTTTGGGCGTCGACACCCTGCCGTATCTGATCCAAGGTCAAGACGAGATGACGATATGGCTTGAAGTCGCGGGCCCCACCTATGATGAGATTTTTGAGCGTCGCAATCAAAAGGTTCTGTATTATGTGCCCTGGCCTTCGCCCGGCGTTTACACCAAGAACGCGATTGTCAGTGCCGATGACATGTCAGGCCAACGCATCCGCGCGTTCAATGCAACCTCTTTCACATTCCTTGAAAAGATGGGCGCGGCACCAGTTGAATTACCGTTTGAAGAACTTGCACCAGCCGTCGCGGCGGGCACTGTAGATGGCGCTGCAACATCAACGTCCACCGGCGCCAATTCGAAACTTTATCAGTTCACCGACCATTTCAATCCTCTCAACTGGTCCATGTCGCCCGATGCGGTGACAGTGAACCTAGATGCGTGGAACGCCCTCAGCGACGCAGAACGCGAAACGATCCAAGGCCTTGCCGACAGCATGGAAGCAGAGTTCTGGGCGGCCTCAGCCGCCGAGGATGAGACAAAGACAGCGGTTCTGGTGGACAACGGCATGACGGTTTCTACAGCCGACGCCAGCTTGACCGCGAAGATGGCCGAAGCGGGTCAGGCTATGTGGGCAGACTTCTTTGAAAACGTGCCCGATGCGCAGGAAGTTGTCGAAGCTTACGCAGAAAAAGCTGGAAAATAAGCTAGTTGTGGCAGGGGCGGAGCGCTATCCGCCCCTGTCCCGCTCAACCTAGATCATGACCGTTTTATTAAACCTCATAGACCGCCTGTCGCGCTTTGCGGAGCTTAGCGCCGTGTTGCTGATTTTCGGCTACTGCATCTTGATGCTGACCGAGGTCGTCGCCCGTGCGCAAGCGCAAAGTTTTTCGTTCACATGGGAATATTCCACCTATGCCATGGCGGCGATCTTCGCGCTGGCCTCGGGTCCGGCGATCCGCACGGCGGTGCATGTGCGCATCACGCTGGTCACCGAACTGATGCCTGCGCGCATGACCAAATGGCTGGACGTGCTGGCCAACGGCGTGGCCCTTTTGATCGTTGCCGCGATTGTCTGGGCGATGTGGGTGAAAACGTCCGGGTCTTACGACCGCAATATTTTGGCGACCTCCGTGTCCAAGACGCCCTTGTGGATACCGCAGGCGCTTGTGCTTTGGGGCGGTGCGCAACTTTGGCTGGACCTTTTGGCCCGCATGATCCGACGCGCCCGCGATGAGACCTATGAATGGCGCAATGCTGACAAGGAACATGTCGATGTTTGAAATCGCAATCGTCGCCAGTCTTTTGTTCGTCGCCCTTCTGGCCGGGTCCGTCTGGATCGGCTTGTCGCTGTTCGCCACAGGCTACCTGCTGTTGGCGATCTTCAAGCCCAACATACCCATGGATGTCTTTTCTGGCGGGGTGATTTGGGGATCGCTGATCCCAACACCGCTTTTGTCCCTCCCGCTGTTTATCCTGATGAGCGAAGTTCTGGTCAGCGCCGGCCTTGGCCGATCCTTGTTTTCGGGCCTATCCCCTTGGGTCCGCCGCTTACCGGGGGGCTTGCTGCACGTCAATGTCGCCGGTTCAACCCTATTTGCTGCCGTGTCAGGTTCATCAGCAGCAACCACCGCCATCGTGGGCAACGTCAGCCTGCCGGAACTGAAAGCACGCGGCTATGACCGCCAGCTAGCGATGGGATCATTGGCGGGTGCAGGTACTTTGGGCTTTCTCATCCCACCGTCGATCATCATGATCATCTACGGTGTGGTGGCTGAACAATCCATTGTCGAGCTTTTCATCGCTGGTGTCATTCCGGGGCTGACATTGGCCGCGCTTTATATGGTCTATATCGCGGCCCACCAAAGTCTGACCGGCACGCAACCCATGGCCGAACCCGCCACACGGGCCGAACTTTGGCGTGGCCTGCGCGATATCGGACCAATCGCCGCGCTGATCGTCACAATCATGGCCGCCCTTTACTTGGGCTTTGCGAGCGTCAGCGAATTGGCGGCACTCGGCGTTTTGGGCGCGGTGCTGATATCCGTGATGATGGGCCGGTTCAGCATAGCTTCAATGCTGTCCGCAGGACGGCGCGCGGTGCGCACATCAGCAATGATTGGCCTGATCGTGGTCGGGGCCGCACTCCTCAATTCCGCCTTCGGCTTCCTTGGCATCCCCAAGGCCATCGCCGCGCAAATCGCCGGGTTCGGCTTATCACCAATGGCGCTGGTCGCGGTACTTTTGGTTTTCTATGCACTGCTCGGCATGTTTCTGGACGGCACATCCATCATCGTCATGACCCTCCCGATTACGCTGCCCCTGATCACGGCAGCAGGCTTCGATCCCATCTGGTTCGGCATCTTCGTGGTCGTAGCGGTCGAGATCAGTCAGATCACACCGCCCATCGGGTTCAACCTGTTCGTAATCCAATCCCAAACTGGCGAAAGCATCGGGAAAATTGCGGTCGCGGCGTTGCCGTTCTTTGGCATCCTGCTGTTCTTTGCAATGCTGCTGGCGGTCTTTCCCGATCTCGCACTCTGGCTACCAAGGACGCTGCAATGACGGCGCTGCATCAAAAGTTGGCGGATGATATCCTGACGCAAATCCAGACGGGTAAGCTGCCCGTGGGTGAAAAGTTGCCCCCCGAGGCTGAATATGCCGCAGACCTTGGCGTCAGCCGCTCGACGCTTCGGCTGGCCTTTTCCGAGCTTGAACGGGTCGGCATCTTGCAGCGCAAGAAACGCGCAGGCACGACCGTGATCGCTGACCAGCCCAAAGCACAGTTCAACATGAGCACGACAGGTTTGCATGAATTGCTGAGCCTCGGGCGCGATACCGACTTGATGTTGTCAGGCACACGCACGGTCGCGACCAATGCCATTTCGGAGCTGCAAGGATATCACAGCGAAACCGATCACTGGCTTGAAATCAGTGGCACCCGCACCTTGCCAAACCAGAGCACGCCGTTCAACAGCACACAAGTCTACGTCCCAGCCCGCTACGCCGCGATAGAGCATATTTTGAAAGAGCGAGAGCCATCCGTTTTCCGCATCATCGAAGAGCGGTTCGATCTTGTCGTAGGGCGGGTCAGCCAAGCAGCGCAAGCCATCGCTTGCCCCGCAGCGATTGCAAAGGTTATTGACCTTGAACCCGGCGCGCCAGCACTGCGGATTGTCGCGCAAATTTATGATCGCGGTGGGTTCCTGATGGAAATCTCGGTCGCCACCTTCGATCCCGAACGGTTCCAGTTGCAGACAGATGTACAGGTCGACAACTTGTAATCAGTCAGAGACTAACGTTGAAGCAGTGAGACTGGTCGTTGCAAGAGTTCGCGTCAGTTCCGAGCGAAGCCAAAACTGTAAATGACCGCTTTGGCGACGTGAGCTGCAATGCAACGACTAATATGCCGCAAACGCAAAGCGATGCTGCGTCAGCGAAGTTCGAAAAACAAATGACTGTTCTGTCCCGCTCAACAGACCTCAATGCATCGCGCAGCGAACGGCAAATTCGAGCCGATTGTGTTGAAAAACTCGTTGGTTTTGGCCCATTGATGCTGGTTACTACGTTGATTTCTTTTGGCTGTTCGTAGCCAGCCTGCCTTTCACGCTTCGGCTGGTCCCATCGGTTTGAGCTTGGCGAGTTTCCGGAGGTTTTGGGCGGTTGCTGCGAGGGTAAATTAATCTTGGACGCCGTATGGGCCACGTAATCGGAGCCTGGCCAAGCCAAGGATGCGTTTGAGGTGGGCGAAGAGCATCTCGACTTTCTTTCGTCGGTCCGAGGCGATCTGATTGAAGTCTGATGCGGTACATTGACGGGCAAATTCTCAGACGATCTCGTATTTCTCGCGGTGGATTGTCCGAGCTTCTGTGTTCGGACAGCACTTGGCTTTTAATGGGCAAGCAATGCAATCGACCTTCAAGGCCCGATATTTGCGGGACCGCCAACTTGGCTCATTCCGGGCAGGATCGGAATAGGTACGCCGCGTGTGCTTCATCTCTTTGCCTCCAGGACAAATATAGCGGTCGTCCTCATCATCCCATGTGAAGTCTGATCTGGAGAACGTGCCGTCCGTGTGCTCGCCCTTATCGAAGACGGGGATGAACGGCAGGATCTTTCGCTTGGTGGTCAGCTAAACAGGGTTGTCGGACGACCCGTAGGCCGTATCAACGGCGATCCAATCTGGCTTCAAGCCAAACCGCTCTTCAGTCCGGTCAATCATCTTGCGCATGGCTCCAACTTCAGCGGTCCTGTTCGAACGGCTGGCATCCACGTCAACGATGATACCGTGATCTGTATCGATCAGGTAATTGGTGGAATACGCAAAGATAGCTGGGCCTTTGCGCGCTGCAGTCCATTGGCTGGCCGGATCAGTATGAGCAGCAAACTTGGGCTTGGTCGTGGTGGCCGCACCAAAGGCCTCGTCGTCCAGCGTGTCGAGGTATTCCTGAACCGCGCGTGGTGCGTCATCGACGTCGGCCACACGGGTTGCCCAATCTTCAGGGTTACTGGAGTTCTGTTTCTGGACATCGGCACTGATCAAGCTGGCATCGACGGCAAATCCTTGGCCACCCACCAGCCCTTCTTTCATGCAGCGCGCAACGGTCGTCTCGAGCACATGGCGCAGTAGATCGCTTTCACGGAATCTACCGTGGCGGTTCTTGGAAAAGGTCGAATGATCCGGGATGCGGTCACTCAGATCGAGGCGGCAGAACCAGCGATAGGCCAGGTTCAGATGAACCTCTTCGCACAAGCGGCGTTCGGACCGGATGCCAGAGCAATAGCCCACAAGCAGCATCCGGATCATCAATTCAGGATCAATGGATGGACGACCAGTGTGGCTGTAGAAGTCCGCAAGGTGAGTCCGGATGCTGCTTAGATCAACAAACTGATCAATCGACCGCAGCAGGTGATCCTGCGGAACGTGGCCTTCCAGCGAGAACTCGTAGAACAACGCCGCCTGCGCGTCCTGCTTCGGTCCCAGCATCGCAAAACCCTCCCACTCACTAAAAGAATTGAATCAGCGAAACACACCGCAATCAAGAAAGAGTTTTTCAACACAATGAGCCCAAAGTGGCAATTGCTATGCTTCGCTCAAAGGAATGCAATGCGCAGAAACACATCTTTTAGCCGGTGTCTGGAAGGCGATCCCAAACTTGCAACGACAGACGCCGACCGTCATTAGGGTTGTCCGATAAGCCCCGCGAACTAACATTGTTCAGATTGCCAAGAAATAGCTTGGTCCAGACAGACACACAACTTGGAGAAAAACATGCGATTTACATCTCTTCTCGTAGCATCAACGATGGCCGCGGCACCAGCGCTTGCGGAGGACGTGTCCTACTCAGTTAATGGAGAGGCTTTTACCGGATACTGGGCCCAAGCCGAGGACCCCAAGGGTCTTGTTTTGATTATCCACGACTGGGACGGCATGACCGACTACGAGCGTCAGCGCGCAGATATGCTGGCGGAAATGGGGTATGATGCCTTCGCAGTGGATATGTTTGGCAACGAAACACCCACTGAAACAATGGACCACCGCATTGCTGCAACCGGCGCCCTGTATAAGGATCGTGATCGGATGAAGACCTTGGTTCAGGCTGGTTTAGAGCAAGCACAATCGCGGTCCAGCACCGATGAACTGGTTGTCACAGGTTACTGCTTTGGGGGCGCCGTAGCTCTTGAAATGGCACGGAGCGACATGTCGGACGCGGCAAGCGGCTATGCGACCTTCCATGGGGGTCTGGCGACGCCGGAAGGTCAGTCATGGAGTGGAGATGAGCCGCCTGTACTCGTGCTTCACGGTGGCGCTGATACGTCGATTACAATGCAAGACGTCGCCACATTCGTAACTGAGCTGGAGGAGGCTGGCACAACATACGCGCTCGAAGTCTACTCAGGCGCACCACATGCGTTCACGGTTTTTGGCTCAAATCGCTATCAAGAGCGTGCCGACGCTGCTAGCTGGGAAGCCTTTTCGAATTTCCTGCGCGAGCGCGTTTCAGGCTAGTCAAATTAGAAATTTGGTGCACCCTTCTTAGTTATTTGGGGTGCACCTTTATGCGTCATCATCTCCGCACGTTTAGCCCACTTGCAGTGTTCCTAAATGACAGCTTTGTCCGCAGAGCAGTCATTCAGACATTGTGCAGCGAATGGCTGCTTAGAGCCCAAAGTGTCAATTGCTGCGTACGAAATTAAGGACCAGAATGCCGCGCAGAGCCGACATTGAGGGTTAGAAGCTCTGTTGCTGCCCTTATACTCACTGACAACAACACCGCCAAGTTCTTGAAATACGATCACCTTTGATCAGGCTTGTATATTTGCGCTAGGTGAGACGGCTCTTTAACAGATCACCTGATTTCAGGAGGATGGGATGGCCCACCATCGAGAAAGCTGTGTTGATTTGCTTCAGCGCGCGCAACGTTTCTTGGTGGATGTTGCTGGTCTCGATGCTTTCGACAAGCCCCTCGCGCAGGCGTCCGATATGGCTGCGCTGCAATTTCTGCTCGACTTTGCGCACGTTTTCCTTGGCTGCGACCAACTCTCGCGCCTCTGCAGGATTCTGGTTCATCATCACATTCAGGGCAAGCTGGACATTGCTTTGGACACGGTCCGTGAAATCACGGATTTCCTCGCGGCCCTTCGGCGAGAATTGCAGTTTTTGCATATCCAGACGTTTGGCGAGATCAAGCATGATCCGGGTGATCGCATCGGACGCGGAGTCGAGGCTGGATGAAATCGAGGCAAGCTCCATTGAACGTCGACTCAGATTCTCGTCCATTCCCTTTTGCCCAAGGCGAGCAAGGTATAGTTTGACGTCTAGATGTGTCTGCTTGATGGCTTTGTCCTGATCCACGATCATGCTGGCAGTGGCCGCGTTCCACTGGTCGTAAAGAGGTTCGACCGTGATCAACATCTGTTCAATCTTCTGGCCCATCGTGAGCAGTTCGCGCGCCGCACAATCAATCGCGCGCTGCGGTCGATCCAGCAAGGCAGGGTCAAGTGCGCTGGCGACATCCAGCGCGCCGTTTGGATCGGATTTTTCAGCCATGAAATAGGACAGCACGGACGTGATAGGCCCGACAAAAGGAAGCGCGACAACAGCCAACGCCACATTGAAGGCAAGGTGCAGATTGATGGCTTGCCGGGCAGGCGTCGCGCCAAGTTGGGCCAACAAGTCCGGCACCGCCGCAATCACGAAAACTGTCAGCGCGGCTCCGCCGCCCCGCAAGATCAGGTTCGCCATGACCATCCTTCGCGACGCAAGCGGTGCGGAATAGGTGAGGACGAACGCGATGAAACCTCCGCCCAGATTGGCTCCGAGAACCATAGCGGCGGCAGCAGGAACCGGAAGGATCGACTGTCCGGCGAGTGTAACGAACAGCAACACCGCCGCGACACTCGAATGGACGCCCCATGCGAACGCCGCCCCGATGATGAAAGCGGTCAGCAGATCGCGCCCCAAATAGGCCATGACGGCCTGCGTGCCGGGGTTCGATATCATCGGTTCGGTCGCGCCACGTATCATGTCCAGCGACACGAAAATCAGCGCAAGTCCGATCATGATCCGGCCGATCTGTCGTGTCTTGCTGCCTTCGCCGCGCAGAAAAACCGTGATCCCGATAACCAGCAGCAGCGGGATCAGCAGCGGTTGGCGGACCATCAAAAGCTGCGTCACTACAGCTGAACCGACATCGGCCCCCAATAAAATCGCCAGCCCCGCCGCCGTCGCCAGCCCGCCCGTGGACACGAAGTTGGACACCAGAACGGCCACTGCCGTGGAACTTTGCAACAAGACAGCAGCCCCCATGCCGGTCCCTGCCGCAAGCAACCGGTTCTTGGCTGAATGGCGCAACCAGATGCGCATGGGCGCTGCGAAACCGCGCTCGACCCCCGTACGCACAAGGCGCACGGCCCAAATCAACAGGGCCGCAGCGCCTGCGATGTGAATCAGGATTTGGATTGCATGCGGTTCATTCACCGGATTTGCTTTCTTTTAGGTGCAACGATCAGAACGGAAAGGGCCCCGATCCGGCTACAGGTCCGATCCTGATCGATTGAAACCCTTCGTCCCAACGGTGCAACAGGCAGCCATCCTCTTGTGTCGTGTACCCAACCGGCGCATCCACGCGAAGGTCATAGGCAAAGGTGCTGGCAGGCGACGGCGCCGAAATGGCGATGTGGCCCGCGACATCGCTGATGATCATACTGTGGATGTGGCCACAGACAATGCGCAGCGTGCCTTCAAAGCGGTTCAGGACATCACGCAGGGCCGCCCTATTGGTCAGTCCGATCTTGTCCATGAAGCCAATGCCGCAGGGAAAGGGAGGATGATGCAACGCCAAAAGCACAGGCACATCCCCTGCTTGGGACAACGCATTTTGCAAGAAATCCAGACTGTCGGCCGGTAGCGTTCCCGCCCCCTGCCCTTCGACTAGGGTATCAAGCCCGATCAGTTGGATGTCACCGACACGGCGGGTCCAGTTCAACGGGCCGTTGGCCGGAAGGTCCTTGGCAAAGGCGTTTCGCATCGGTTCTCGTGCGTCGTGGTTGCCGGTAATGACATAGGTCGGCAGCCCCAAGGGCGCGATCAGCGATTTGAACCGTTCGTAGCTTTTCACGCTGCCGTCATCGCTTAAATCGCCACTGACCAATAGTGCGTCAATCGGCCGGATCTGGTCGCGGATACCGGTGATCCGTGCCACCAGCCGCGCCAAGGCGTCAGACGTATCCAGCCGCCCGGACACCAACGCGCCCTCGGGCACGATATGGGTGTCGGAGATTTGTAGGATCGTCGTCATTTGATCCCTGCACGCAAGAATGCTTGCACGAATTGGCGTTGGAAAATCAGGAAGGCGATCAGCAAGGGGGCGACGGACATTAGCGTTGCGGCGGAAATGATGCTGATATCAACACCATTTTCGGGCGCGCCAAAGATCGACAAACCCACCGTAAGTGGCCGTGTCTCGGGCGAGTTGGTGACGATTAGCGGCCACAGGAAGTTGTTCCAGTGGGTCGACACAGACACCAGCGCATAGGCCAGATACGTCGGCTTCGCGAGCGGCACATAGACCCGCCACAAGATGCCCAGCAAACCGCAGCCCTCGATCCGCGCGGCTTCGTGCAATTCAATCGGGACGCTCTTGAACGCCTGCCGCATCAGGAAAATGCCGAACGCACTGGCCATATAAGGCATGCCGACGCCAAGGATCGTATCGAATAGGCCAAGGCGCGAGATCATGGCGTAGTTTTCCACGATCAAGACTTCGGGCAGAATGAACAGCTGCATCAGTACCAGAATGAACACGTAGTCCTTGCCGGGGAACTGCAACTGCGCAAACGCAAAGCCCGCCAAGGTCGTCAGCACGAACTGCCCGATCAGGATCACCGTCACCAACATGAAGGTGTTGATGAAGTACTTCAGCCACGGGGCACCTGCCCAGGCGACGCGGAAATTCTCGAGCGTCCAGGGCGAGAACAGGTTCAGGTTTACGGCATCCGACGTGGAATGCGTCGCGGCCCAGAAGGCAAACAGCAGGGGCGAAATCCAGATGATCGCCAAAAGGATCGCGCCGAAGCTGTCCATGAATTTAGTCAGGCTCTTCATTGGTAATGCGTCCTTTTATCAAGGTAGAGGAACTGCACGGCCGCTACGATCCCCAATACCGCGATCACCATCATCGTCATGGCCGCCGCACTTGGGGCGTCAAAGAAGGCGAATGCCATCTCATAGATATAATACAGGATCAGCTTGGACGCATCGGACGGCCCGCCTTTGGTCAGGATAAACAAATGGTCGATCAGCTTGACCGAGTTGATCATCGCGTTCACGGCGATGAACAGTGTCGTCGGCATCAACAGCGGCAACACGATACGGCGGGTATAGGTCCAACGGCTGGTGCCTTCGATGTCGGCGGCCTCTTTGAGGTCCTCGGGGATCGTCTGCAACGCGGCGAGGTAGAAGATCATGAAGAACCCCGCCTCTTTCCAGATTGTCACGATGATGATGGCCCAAAGTGCTGTTTCGGGTTGGCCCAACCAGTTGACGGACGGCAGGCCGAACAGGCTGCCGATCTGGTCCAATACGCCAAGACCGGGGGTGTAGAAGAACAGCCAAAGGTTCGCTGCGGCGATCATGGGCAAAACGGTTGGCGTGAAATAGGCGGTGCGCACAAAACCACGCGCGCGGATCTTACTATTCGCCCAAAGCGCCATCGACAGCGCGATAAAAATCGACACGGGGATTGTGATGCCCGCATACAGAAGGTTGTTTTTGACCACGATCCAGAATGTCGGATCGGCAAAAAGCTCGGCGTAGTTTTCTGTGCCGACGAATTCGGTGGGGTTGCGGCGGGTGCCGCGGGAAAACAGGCTCGACCACAGGGTCGCGATCGACGGATAGAACGCAAACAGCGTCAGCAGAATCGCCGCTGGCGACAGCAAAAGCCAGCCATAAATGGCCTGTCTGCGGCGTTCGAGGTTGGCATGGGCTGACATGGCGTGTCTCCGGTGCGTGGGAAAGGTAGGGCCAGCACAAAGTGTGCCGGCCCCGATGGTGCGTTACTGGTAATCGCTCAGCAGGCGCACGGCGGCGGCTTGCGCCTCGGCCAAGGCCTCAGCCGGTTCTTTGGCACCGGTCAATGCGGATTGGATCGCATTGTTCAGGCCATCGCGCACGCGGGCTGTCTCGAACGTCGAGAATTCAGCGACAGCGTTTTCCAGTTGGTTGCGCGCCACAAGGGCGGGCGGAAATTCAGCCGTGTAAGCCTGAAGTGCTTCGGTCTCGTAGGCTGCGGGCGACACGCCCATGTAGCCTGTGCCGATGGACCATTCGGCCGCCTGCTCTGGGGATGTCATGAACTGCATCAGCTTCAGCGCGGCGGCACGTTCTTCGTCCGTCGTGTCCTTGAACAGGTAGAAGTTACCGCCACCGGTGGGTGAGCCAAGACGCACATTGCCCGGAAGCTCGGCCACGCCGAAGTCAAAGCTGGCGCCATTTTTCACCGCCGTCAGGTTGCCGGTCGAATGCCACATCATCGCGGTTTGACCTTCAAGGAACGCCTGACGCAATGTCCCCCATTCGACGGTGCCCGTCGGCATGATGCCATGCTCTGTCGACAGCGATTTCCAGAACTCCAGTGTCTCTACAACAGTCGGATCATCGAAGTAGGTGGTTAGACCATCACCGGACATCACCTCTTTTCCGTTCTGGATCGCAAGCGCCTGGAACATCCAATATGGGTAGCCGGTTGACGGGATCATCAGGCCGTATGTATCGCCGTTGGTGAGCGCCTTGCCCATGTCGATCATCTCGTCCCATGTTGTTGGCGGGGATTCTGGATCAAGACCGGCGGCGCGGAACATGTCCTTGTTGTAATAGGCCACGATGGTCGAACGCTGGAACGGGATGCCCCATGTCTGGCCTTCGATCAGGCCGTTGGCCATGAGCGCAGGATAGAAGCTGCCCAGCCATTCCTTGTCGGCGTCGGATGTCGCGACCTCTTCGAAGGGAACGATCAAGTCCTGTTCTATAAGGTCATAGGCGTCGATTGAAAACATCACCGCAAGCTGTGCAGGCTCACCGGATGCAAGCGCGGACAAAGCGCGCACGCGGGTATCATCGTAGTTGCCCGAATAAATCGCGTTCACCTTGATGTCCGGGTTTGCGGCTTCAAAGTCTGCGACGATCCCATCGACCACTTCGGTCAATGCACCGCCAACAGCAATCGGGTAGTACATCGTCAGTTCGGTCTCAGCGCTTGCAGGTGCGGTGAAACCGACTGCCATAGCAGTCGCCAGCCCCAATCCTGTTTTCGAAAATAGTTTCATGTCTCTCTCCCTTGGTTTTGGTTCTTTGTCGTGTCGGCAAGTGGTTTCACCCTGCCATCCTTTGGCCCGCAGCGTCGAAGACGTGCAGATTTTCGTCGTGAAAAGTGATGTCGATCTCGCTGCCTTCGGCCATCAGCGAAAGACCGGGTTTGAGAACGCACAGCCCCACTGCGCCCGCGTGATCCAACCCGATCAGCGTCTCGGCCCCCAGAAATTCGCTTTCGGTGACGGTGCAGCGCATGCGCCCGTCCCCTTTTGACACGATCTGGATGTTCTCGGCCCTGATACCGATGGTCTTATCCTCGCCAAATCCGTCCAAAACAGACGACTGGAGCAATGCCATCGGGGGCGCGCCGACAAATTCGGCCACGAAGGTATTGTTGGGCCTGCTGTACAGGTCCTCGGGTGATCCGACTTGTTGGATATGCCCGTCCTTCATCAACACGACCGTATCGGCCATACTCATCGCTTCGGTCTGGTCGTGGGTGACGTAGACGACCGTGATACCCAAATCGCGTTGCAGTTTCTTGATGTCCTTGCGCACGGCGTTGCGCAATTTTGCATCGAGGTTGGAAAGTGGTTCATCCATTAGGCACAGCCGCTGCCCCGCCACGATGGCGCGGGCCAGAGCAACGCGCTGACGCTGGCCGCCAGACAACTCTCCGGGTTTGCGATCCTCAAGACCCAGCAGTCCAGTGATCTCGAGCGCGCGATGCAGTTTTTCGAGCCGCTCTTTCTTCGGAACACGCCGAACCTTCAGCCCGAACATGACATTTTCGGCCACGGACAGATGCGGGAAAAGCGCGTAGGACTGGAACACCATCGACAAGTTCCGGTCGGAAGCCGCGCTTGTCGTCACGTCCTTGCCATCTATCAGGATCTTGCCTTCGTCTGGCAACTCCAACCCCGCCAACAGTCGCAGTGTCGTGGATTTCCCGCACCCCGAGGGGCCTAAAAGCGCGGTAAAGCTGCCCTCTGGTATATCCAGCGTTATGCCTTCAACGCCCAACTGGCCGTTCCAACGCTTTGCCACGCCGTCGAGTTTCACAAACGGTGATGTTGTCATCTTGGTTGTCCTTCAGCCACAAGCAGTCGATCTTTGATGTTGGTCAGCAGCGGCGCGAAACGATCGCCCGGTCGTCGGTCGATGATGATCTGGTCAATGTCGGCAATATTGCCGCCCAATGCCGGAGCCTGACGCCCGAATTTGGAGCCATCGATCACCAGAATGGACTGTTGCGCGTTCTCGCAGATCTTTTGCATCGCACGCACCTCGGTCGTGTGAAATTCCAGCAACCCGCCGTCTTCTGCAATTCCCGCAGCCCCGAATACCGCGAAATCGGCCCTGAACCGTCCAAAAAAATCCAAGACGTCGTTGCCAAGAATATCACGGTCCGGCAAACGCACCTCACCGCCGGGCAGAATGATCCGGTTTGAGACCTCCTCGCTCAGCGCCATCGCAGCACTCAGATTGTTGGTGATCACGGTCAGTCCTTTGCGACGTCGCAACGCCTGCGCTACGCTGAGAGGGGTCGAACCAATGGAAATGAACAGGGTCGCGCCATCGGGGATCAGCTCTGCGGCCGCCTCGCCGATGGCGCGTTTGCCCATCAGGTTCGTGCCCGCCCGCTGGTCAAATGGCGTATTCAGAAATTCTTCGCTCAACTCGATGCGACCATGAACACGGTGCAACATGTCGCCCTCGCAAAGGGCATCCACATCACGGCGGATCGTTTGCATGGATACATTGAACCGCTCGGCCAGAGACCCGACAGTCACCGCGCCCTGCTCCAGCACCAGAGCCGAGATCGCCTCGCGTCGTCTTTGCTTTTTTGATGACATCCTACCCCCGGGTCTCGAGTCTGCCGTTACGTTAGTCGGCGAATAACAACAAAACAACATTTTTATTCGCCCCCCTTCCCTGGATGCTGCTTGGAACATGCCGTTCAGCCCGAAAATACAGTAAAATACGGATGACCACCCTGCAAGATTTGTTGTTTTGTTGTTTTTACTTTCTCTTTCGTGGTTTTTCTTTAAGGTGGCACAAAATAAACGATCAGAAACCGAAGTGAGGATACATGCTGACAACGCAGTCGATTTTTGATCGCTATCAGGAAGTCCGTGCGCGGTTTCCGCAAGTCACACCGCGGGACGGATGTGTTGAAATCCAGTCCCTGCTGGACATCGCCGATCAGGTCAATGCCTTCGTCTTCGACGCGTTCGGCGTTTTGAACGTGGGTGAAACGATGATCCCCGGCGCGGACATGCGGCTGGACCAATTGCGCGAACGTGGCTGCGCGATCCGGATTCTGACCAATGCCGCCAGCTATGACCGCAGCGGTGCAATTGCCAAGTTCAAGCGTCTGGGATTGCGCGTAAAAGACGAAGAAATCATCACCAGTCGCGAGGCCGCCCTTCAACATCTGGGCGCGGGGCATTGGGGCGTAATCGCGGCGGACACCGACCCGCTAACCGATCTGCCCGCGCAGGTGACGCGCCTGAAAGACAATTCAGACGATTACGACGCGGTCGACCAGTTCCTGTTTCTATCGACGGCGGACTGGACGACGGCGCGGCAAAATTTGCTAATGTCATCCATGCAGCGCCGCCCGCGCAATCTACTGATTGGAAACGCCGATCTGGCCGCCCCCCGTGACGACGGGTTCTCTGTCGAGCCCGGACATTTCGGCCATCAGATTGCCGACCTGTTCCCCGACCGTGTCCAGTTTTTCGGAAAGCCGTTCCCAGAGGTGTATGACTTGATCGAGGCGTCGCTGCCGTCCCTGATGCCGGACCGCATCGCGATGTGCGGTGATACGCTTCACACCGATATCCTCGGCGCCGCCGCCCGTGGCTGGCGGACCGTGCTTGTCACTCAGGACGGCCTGTTCGCGGGCTACGACACGGAGCCGTTCTCGAAACAGGCGCGTCTTTTTGCCGATTGGCGGCTCAGTAGAATCTAGATGTCTTCGGATATGAGGATGTTGTGGGGTGTCCTTCTCGGGCTGGGGTGAGGTGCCTTTGATCGTCCACGCGCGTTATTTCGGCACAGAAAAGTCCCCATGTTCATCTTGAACGCGGTATCCCCTGAATACGCAAAAAGCCCAAAGCAGCCCTTGATGCTGTGCCAGCGAATGGCGGCTTTATCCCGCAACCAGACATTCGGCTTTGGCTCAGTTAACTCGAAAGTCTGTTGAAGGACATGCGGGCCGCGCCAGACCGGCCGGCCTTCAAGTCGACTGCCTTAGAAACCAGCGCGGGATCTTTCCGGAAGGCGATTTCACATCATCAACCGATCCACTTTGCGGCGGGCTTCCTCGCGAAGGGTCTCGGCCTGTTGAATGCGCTCAGCCAGAGGACGTGGGTCTGTGAATTTGGGCCCTTGGAGATATGCGACGGCGGCCATTCGAGGCATTTTCGCCACTTCCAGCACGGCCAAGAGGGTCGCGCGCGGAACGCTCCACGTGAAGGAACTGGCGGTGTGGGTTTCGGGCATGTCGGTCATGTAGCGGCTCCTTGTCGTTCGCTTGCTTGTCTGAAGATCAAACTAACCAACGGGGGGTGCGCGCGCGTCGGGAAGGTTCCCCATTTTTCTACTTTGGCATTCCCTATTTTTGAGGCATCGTCGGCCGAGGTCGACGTCCGGCGCGGCCAATTGTAGGGAGATGAAGATTTGGGTACGCCTATCCTCGAACGCGACCTGGCGCTCGCGCAACTCGATGCGCTGGCAAAAGCCGCAGGTCAGGGTGCGGGTCACACCGTTTTCGTCACTGGCGAGGCGGGCGCCGGCAAGACGACCCTTTTACGCGCGTTCGAGGATCAGATGACAGACGCACGTGCGCTTCGCGGCGCGTGCGAGGACCTTTCAATCCCTGAACCTTTGGGTCCGCTCCGGGACCTCGCTCTCGATGCTGGGGTTGATCTCGATACACTGTGGAGGACCGAGGGTGACAGGCTATCCGTTTTCCTGAACTTGCTTGCCTGCATCGAACGTTCGGAGGAAACACCAATCCTGCTGATCGAGGATCTGCATTGGGCAGACGAGGCGACGCTGGATTTCGTGCGCTTCGCCGCGAGGCGCCTGCGGACGCGCAGGATACTGATGGTCGTCACCGCGCGGGATGACGAGACTGAGGGCCGCCCACAGCTGCGCCGTGCGATGGGCGGCGTCGCCCCCAAGGACGCGACCCGGATTGTGTTGGAGCCACTTTCCGCCGAGGCTGTCAGCCACCTTGCAGCAGGCAGCGGACAACCTGCGGACGAGGTGTACCGGATTACCGGTGGCAATCCGTTTTATGTGACCGAACTCTTGCAGGGGGGCGGTGACGACGCCTTGCGCAGCGTACAGGACACGGTGCTCAACCGGCTCGGCCGACTGCCGCCTGATACACGCAATGTTCTTGAGGCCGTATCGATCTTTCCAAGACGCGCCGAACGTGACTATGCCCTGGCTGTTGCAGAAGAGCGCGAGGAGGCATTCGATCCTGCTATCGACAGCGGATTGATCCAGGATGATGGCACATATGTTACGTATCGGCACGAAATCGCGCGACTTGCGGTCGAAACGGCCTTGCGGCCCACGCGACGGCGTCGTCTCAACAAGGTTTTGCTTGAGTATATGCAGGCGGACGGACGCGTGCCGAATGCCCGGCAAATGCACCATGCCCGTGCCGCCGGCGATAGCGCGCAGATTTCGCGCCTTGCGCCGATGGCGGGTCGCGAGGCCATGGCCGCTGGCGCCAACCTACAGGCCGCCGATTACCTGTCTATTGCGGTCGAGCGCGCCGATCCGGGTGATGCCACCACATTTGCCGAACTGCTCTTCGATGCCGGCGAGGCCTGCCGTCTTGTCAGTCGGATACAGGACGCCATGGGATATTTCGAGCGCGCGCTTTCCATCAGAGGCCCCGACAACGCGCTCCGCGGTCGCATCCTGCAACGTTTGTCCCGCGTGAAATGGGCTGCCGGCCAGAAGGTTCAGGCGCGCACTCTCGGTAACGAAGCCATCGACTTGCAGGAAGGACCAGACACCGAAGAACTGGCCATGGCGCTAGCCAGCCGCGCGCAGATCGCGATGTCGGATTACGAGATGGAGGCAAGCCTGCCGGTGGCGCAACGTGCGCTGGACATGGCGCGCCGGCTAGGACGCACCGACATCGTTAGCCACGCGCTCAGCACGCAGTCTCTGGCCACGCTCTTCGATAGTTCGCAAATGAACGCGCTTTATGCCGAAAGTATCGAAGCGGCCAAGGCCGCGCGCAGTCCGATCAACCTCGTGCGCTGCATCGCCAACGGCGGGGTAGTCAACTGGTACGGATTGCGCTTTGCTGACGCGCTGGAGTTCTTTGACGAGGCGATCGCCACCGGCTACGAGACGGACACGATCGAACAATCAGCGTTCTACCAAGGGTTTCGCGTACATACTCTTGACCGCCTCGGCCGGTGGGACGAAGCATTCGCTATGGCGCGTGAAATCATCGCCCAACCTCTCGAGCAATCGTCCCCCGCGATCATGCTCCGGTTGACCGCATCGCGGATTTCGATGCGGCGGGGGGAGAGCGACGGATCCGAACATCTCGCAATGATCGACGCCCTTATGGGAGAAGAAGACGGCCGCCACATCTGCGATGTGGCCTGCTTTCATGCTGAAAGGGCATGGCTGAAACTGGAGGACCAGGATCGCGCGCAGGCTGCGATGGAAGATGCGCTGGCGTTGAAGATTTCCCCGATGCTTAAAGAGGAGGTCCTGGACTGGCAGCGCCGGATCGACGCGGCCCGCCTGCCTGACGAAGTACCCGACCTGCACGAAGTTTATCGCGAATCTCTTTCTGGCAATTGGACGGCGGCGGCAGAGCGCTGGCAGCAGCTTGGTGACCCCTACCGCGAAGCCCTCGCTCTGGCCGAAGGTGATGCAGCGGCCGTCACGCGTGCCCTCTCGATCCTCGACCGGCTGAAAGCAAACCGGGTCCGTGAGACTGTTCTTGTCCGAGCACGCGAACGCGGACTGGACATTGACGCGCCGGCCCGGCCACGGGCAACGACACGGGCGAACCCTGCCGGCCTGACGCAAAGGCAAATGCAGGTTCTTGCCCTGCTCGGTGACGGCATGTCGAATGCCGAAATTGCGGACAAGCTCTTCGTTTCATCAAAGACAGTCGATCACCATGTCTCTGCCATCCTCGGCAAGCTTGACGTCGCTTCGCGCGGAGAAGCCGCCGCGCTGGCCCGCAAGCAGGGCTGGTTTTGACCAGAACTATTTTATCCGACCGCATTTTTGTTGCATCGTTTTGATCCTCGGAGTTTCCGTTGCGAGAGAGAACCATCCGCAGCGGGAAAGACACGTTGATGTGCAACCCCGAATTCAGCAACACCTACCGCGAACGCTCGCTCTCCATGCAGACCGTTCGCAAGCGTTTTGACCAAGAGTAGCCGTAAGGAAAAGCACTGGGTGCCGTGCGGGCCCTGTTTTCAGCTTCGACGACCAGAATACCAATAGTTTATGCTTGCAACGAATGTCCGCAAACCGCCCGATGCGTCGAATGCTGCGCCGGACACCAAGTTCGGTGAAGGGTTTATAGCCGACTTGCGGCGACGCGGCGGGGCGATCTGCGACCCAATGCCGAAAACAGACATTGCAAGAATCGAGATGATCTGGCGTTTTCTTCTGCTTGGCACAGTGCGCCGACATTCGCTCGTTGGAAGCTGTCGTTCGCATAATTCGGGCTGACTGAAGGTTTAGAGTCCCGATTGGTCGTTTAAATGTATTCATTCGGTAACGCGGCAGCTATATCTTCCGTGTCAGGGAGTTGAAAATATTTTGCTATGCCCGCTCTACTTATAGTCAATGAGACGATCACCGAACCCGAACTGTTCGAGGAATATAAACGCGCGGTTGTTCCGACTTTGGAAAAGTTCGGAGGACGTTTCCTTGCCCGGGGCGCAGCGCTGGAAGTGCTGGAAACAAGCGGCACTTGGGCTCCTGATCGATTGGTGATCGTCGAGTTTCCTGACATGGCGGCACTCAAGGCATGGTATGAAAGTCCCGAGTATGCTCCGGCACGCGAAATCCGCTTTCGATCAGCGGCCAGTACTCTGGTAGCCATGGAGACAACCCCGATTTCTCAATAACTCCAAATGGCGGTTTAGTCCGCATGTGAGACATAGAATGGGAGCGCATCGAACGTCCGGATTGGGTTTCGGCCCATTTGCACGATTTGAATGTCCGGTTTCGGGAAATCGTGCTGCGCCTCCGCGCGCAACTCCGTGGTGCGGTCGAGCAATAAAGGTGGTCTTCGCTGCGCCAGCATCAGGCAGAAAAGTCCCACAACCCGGTCATTACCTCGATTTTGGCGAACGTCCGTTGTTGGCAAAACCTGCCGTTGAAGTCCTGACCTATTTATAGGTCCCGCGCCGAGTACGCGATACCGATCACATCGCCATCAACGTCCTGTGGATTGCAACCATCGCCCAGGTGTCACGAATGCAAAGCCCAGAATGTCGAGTGTCTATGTGACCGGCAAATGCGATCCTTCAACGGTGCGGATGATCTCCAGCTTCTCCGATGCCGGGTACCTCATTCGTGGTCGCCCCCATCGCCTGTCATGCTTTTTTGAGAAGTCGCAATTCGAGCGTCTGTTCCGCAACCACCTCTTTGATATCCTTTGCCTCCCGGCGCAGTTCCTTGACCTCATCAGCGTTCGCCGCCCGAACTGTGTCGCCCGCTAACCGTTTCTTCCCGGCTTCCATGAAGTCTTTGGACCACTTGTAGTAGATGCCCTGCGATATGCCTTCACGACAGCACAGCTCGACAATGCTGTCATCGCCACGCAGACCATCCAGCACGATCCGGATCTTCTCTTCAGATGAATAATGCTTGCGCGTGGCGCGCTTGATGTCTTTAACGATCTTCTCGCCAGGGCTCTTCGGTGTCTTTCTCATCGTCCACTCCTTGATGGTTACGATGAGCTACAAACCCTCTCTTGGCAAATAACCCTATTTGGACCCATAAGCGCTGACGTCAGACAGATGAGTTTTGGGCTGATGGCTCAACCCTGACCGTGTTTTCTTGCAAATGACGTTCAATTCGGCCTACGGTTAAAAGATGACGATTCCGTGATTGGGCGTGAGGTCTGTGTTAACTCAGCCCATCGTTGCGTGCGATGAGTACGCTAGTTTGGTCTGCTGGCAGCGGACTGTTCTTCGCTTTGCGTCGGCAGGAGGCAACATGATCCGCAGACCCTTTTGAGTAGGGGACTAAATCATTGAAATACATTATAAATCCTTTTAGCAGGAGCGTTGCAGCGGTCTCGGCCGTCGCGCTTCTTACATTTGTGCTACCGGGGCTTGCGCATGAAAGCGACACCGAAGGGCACGTACCTGCAAATACCAACTACGGGTTTGAGGTGATTGGTCGCGATCTGCTGGTCGGTGTCCAGGACGGGCTTTATACAGACGTCTGGTCGCACAATGGATATGCCTATGTCGGGACCTTTCAGGAACCGGGTTGCACGGACGCCGGCGTGTTCATCGTCGATATCGAAGCGGCCATCGCCAATTTTGACGGCGGCGTCTCCGAAGGCGCAACTATAGCGGAAATCAAATCGGCTCCGAACACGCGCATCAACGATGTGAAGGTACACAGGGTGGGCGACACCGATGTATTGATCACAACGCAAGAACCTTGCGGCGATGCGATCCCCGGCGTGGCAAATGCCGGTAACACGCCTCTGGACAAAAAGGGCGAATGGCGCGGGTCTGGCCCGGCGTCACAAAAGGGACAGGGCGGAATCAGTCTCTATGATGTGACGGACCCCACAAAACCAATCGCACTGCGCAAGAACTTTCTGGAGTTTGGCGGCGTCCACAATACATTCTCATGGGATTGGGAAGGCAAGTCCTACCTGATCGGCACTGCCAATACCTTTGATTTCTTTGACACATTCATTGTCGATATCTCAAAACCCCAATCGCCCAATCTGCTGGTCACGACGGGCGCTCTGGATTGGTTCGCTGTTGGTGCCTTTTTAGACGGGCAGTTTGAAACCGGTTCTTCGGCAGGGATTTTCAACCATGATGTCTGGGTTGATTTCATCGACGGCGTGCCCACTGCTGTTGTGTCCTACTGGGATGGCGGGTTTGTCACGCTTGATCTGACCGATCCTGCGAACCCCGTGTTCCTTGGCGACAGCACTTACCCAGATCCTGAACCCATTGTTGGTGAACCCTACGAAGGTAACGCCCATGCGGCGGTGTTCGGCGGCAACGGCGATTATATTTTTGGCGGAGACGAGGATTTCTCGGACAGCAGTTTTGGGATCAACTATTCAGGTGTCGATTATGCCGCAGGGCAATCCCTGTTCGGTCCGGGGTCTGACGCGCTGGCCGGAACGGTGGTCTGGACAGGTGGCGAGGGTTGTACGGCCGCAGAAGTGCCCGCAGCTACATCCGCCGGGCAAGTTGCGCTGATCCAGCGCGGTGCATGCTTTTTCCAGGATAAGGCCGAATCGGCGCAGGCACAGGGGTATGCCGGTTTCATCATTGCCAACAATGCGGCTGGTGGGGATGCGTTGATCAACATGGCGGGCAGTGGTGCCAGCCCTGAACCAACCATTCCCGGTGTGTTCATAGGTTACAGCACAGGTGAGATCATCAAGGCCAATCCCGGTGGCTTCGCTGCCGCATCGTCCGTGTTTGATGGCTGGGGCTATTTTCATGTGATCAACAACACCGGTGCCGAAATCACGGTCCCAAGCCGGGGTATGGCGAATCCGGACACGATGACCGTGCCGCAATTGCATGAATTGGGTTACTATGCCCCTGCCGAAGCGGTAGAGCCGCCCGCAGCAGGTGCACCGCCAGTGGGCGACCTGACGATGCACAACATCGAAGCCGACCCCCGCACACAGGACCTCGTGCCAATGTTCAATCAGGGTCCGCGGATGTTTGTATCGTGGTATTCGCTGGGCATGCGCGCGATCGAATATCGCCCCGGCCATTACCACGACAACAGCAACGGCGAGGGCAGCTATTCGCAAAACGTGCATGAAGTCGGCCGCTTTATCGCCGAGGAAGGTTCCAACTTCTGGGGTGTGCATGTGGATGAACGCCCCAATGGGGACCAGATCATCCTGGCGTCTGATCGGAATACGGGGCTTTGGGTTTTCAGCTTCAGCTGCGTGACCCGCGTCGAAATTGGCGATGGCGAACAGGACGTCTTTTACTGCGATCCGGCAACTGACAGTACAGGAGGCTGAAGGACCGGACTGACGGTTTGAAGGCAACCAAGCCGGGGCATACGTGCCCCGGTTTTTTACTTTGCAAACCGTGCGCCTCGGAGCGTGCGGCCACCAAATATCAAGCACGGACGCAGGGAGTGGGCAAAACTTGGTGGTCGAGCAAAGTGACTATGCCTCCATCCTAGCCGCACAACGCCTATGTCAGCCGCGTACTTGCAATTTTCCAAGTGTTGCAACTCTCGGTTTTTATGTCTCGAACCCACCGACCACCATGTTTTACCAACTCCCAGTTGCAGATTTGCTGTGGTGAAGGCGGTCAGTTTTGGTGAAGCTTGGCAAAGATCTTACGTCCCAAGGTTTGGCGTTTTCAAAGTGTTGAAAGAACCCAAGGCTGCGCCCATTTCATGACCATTGTGGTCAAGTCCCATCACATCGCACCTGTCTGGCATACAAAAAAAATCCATTCAACTACCGCAACCTGAATAGGTTCCCCGCCTGAATGGTTGCACGCATTGGTCGAATCAAGGCTTGGGCGGATACTTTTCTTTTCAATGTCCAGAAGGTCAAATCGATAGCATGCCTCAGCGCGAAAACCACGTACATCAAAAGCGGCATCGCTGTCTCAGCGAACTCCCAAGGCGCTTGTTGGTATTGAACGCGCTGAATTTACCGAGCTGAAATTGCCAGCGGAACAAAATCCTGCAATCCAGCGTCTCAGGCAGCTTCAGTCAATGGTCGACACCCGCTCAACAATGAAGCCCACGCATGGTCCGTCTCCCAACCACGGCTCAATCCTCCAGAAAAAGCTTGTGCGTTTCCGGGCGAAGGAGACGTATCCAGAAGCCAATATCGGCGCGGAGATTTTGCCCGCTGACTTTGGGACAACAGCAGAGTACTTTGATTAACTTTCGGACCTCACGCCATTCGACGGATCCTTGCCTCTCCGGTGATCAAGCTCTTCGGCATGGAAGCAAGCATCTTCGTCTCGACGCTCGCGATTCATTTGTGGCTTTTCGCCACCGGGTTCACCATGATCGGTATGGCATTCTTCAAGAAAGGAAACTGATATGGGGTACCACGCCGTGTTGGGAGGGGGCGGCGCCATTGGCCGCGCGACCCTCAAGGCAATCGAGGCCAAAGGGCTCAACGGCAGGGCGCTGACGCGGGCAGACGCCGATGCTATGGATCCCGAGGCGCTGGTTCGGGTTCTTGACGGGGCCGAGGTTGTCTATGACTGCGTCGGACTGCCCTACAATTCCGACCTCTGGACAACCGGCTTTCCGGCGATTTCCAAGGCATTGGTCACAGCCTGCGAGAAAACCGGCACGAAAATCGTCTATTTCGACAATGTCTATCTTTACGGACCCGCACCCTTGCCTGTTCCGTTCGCGGAAACGACATCCCGCATCCCGCCATCGCGCAAGGGTCGGGCGCGCAAAACCGCCGTCGAAATCGTCACGCAGGCGCATCAGGCGGGGCGCGTGCGCGCAACGGTTGGACGGGCGGCGGACTTCTATGGGCCGGGGGCTGTCAACTCGCCCTTCTACATCAGATTTCTCGAAAACATGCTGAAGGGGAAATCCCCGCAAGTCGCCATGCCCAAAGGTCCGGTGCATACCTATGCCTACACCGACGACATGGGACGCGCGCTAGTGGATCTGGCGTTGTTCGACGCGGCATACGGAGAGGAATTCCACCTACCCGTCGGACCCGCCGTGAAAGTGTCGGACATGGCCGCGCTCTTCAACCGGGAACTCGGCACATCCCTGAAAACAACACACATCCCAGACATCGTTCTGCGTGGACTATCGCTCTTCAAGCCTCTGATCCGGGAAATCCAAGAGATGAGCTATCAATACAAGACCGACTATATCATGTCAGACGCCAAGTTTCGGCAGCGCTTTCCTGAATTCACATCGACGTCCTATGAGGATGGCGTGGCAGCGATGGTCGACCACTTCCGAACAGGAAACTGACTTCGGCCAGCCCACCTCAACGGGCCACTTCGTTTTGCGGTTGCCGCGAAAGACTGGTCCGACGGCCTAGTCGCAATAGGACGCTGTCAGCGCCAGTTCGATCCAATCTGTTACGTCCTCGGCGCGCATGTTTTTTGCAGGACTTCTCCCCCCCGCCCTCTCATCTTTTGCGCTGACGCCGACCTTACCATCGGCGCATTGCCCATACCGATTTGGGATGCATGGCGCATCGCCTCGCCCGACGTGATGAACGAAGTGGTCGAAACAAGCGACTTCCACGCCCCGCTCGCCGTGGTCTAGTATGCCTAGGCCAAACAATGTGGGACTTCATAGCGGGCTGTTACGAAACCTGCTCGGTCAAGCGTTAGCCTTGCCTTTCTTGACGTCCCACGGGTCCGGCCCAGCCCCGGACTGGCTGTTGGCGGGCCAGATACGGCGGCCTTCATCATCGAAAGTGTGCAAGGGCCCATGGCCCGCAATGTCGGTTTGAACAAGGACGGGTTGCCTGTGGCCATGCAATTGATCGATCGCCCGCGCGGCGAAGCGGATTTGCTGGCGGCAGCCGTCAGGGTAGTGCGCTTTTGGCGGCCCACTACCCGTCACTGACCCCGTCGTCAGGCACGATGTTTAACGCATTCCGAGGACAAGCCTGAAACACAACTTTTTCGGGAAACCCTGTCGTGTCAGGCAGCAGCAGAAAGCCCGGCATCAAGAGACGACAGTATCTTGTCGATATCAGACTCTTCAATGATCAGCGACGGCGACAAGATGATGTTGTTGCCCGACACCCGGATCATGACCCCGTTTTCGTAGGCTGTTTTTGACACCAAGGCACTTGTCTGCTTGCCGATCGGGGTCTTGTTGCCACGATCCGACACCAATTCAAGCGCACACATCAGCCCGTGCCCACCGCGCACATCACCGATCAGGGTATGGTGGCGTGCAAGCTCCAACAACCCCTCAAAAAGCTGCGTTCCGCGTGCAGCGGCGTTGTCCTTGACCGACAGACGTTCGGTTTCTTTCAGACACGCAATCGCAGCAGCGGCACCAACCGGATGGCCGGAATAGGTATAGCCAGATCCAATCGCCCCGCGCCCAGAGGTATCGTCTTCAAAAGTTTCGGCAAGCGCCTCACCGATCATCACAGCGCCGAAAGGGAAATAGCCGTTGGTGATCGCTTTGGCGATGCACATCATATCGGGCTTTACGCCCCAGTGGCGCGACCCCGACCAGTCGCCTGTCCGCCCAAAGCCGCAAACCACCTCATCCGCGATCAGTAGAATCCTGTATTTGTCACATATCGACCGCACACCGGGCATGAAGCTTTCATGCGGTACAATGACTCCGCCTGCGCCCAGTATCGGCTCCATGATAAAAGCCGCGATGGTATCGGCCCCCTGAAACCCGATCTCGTCCTCAAGGGCAGCAAGGCAAAGCTGCACCAGCTTTTCCGGATCACTTTCGTTGAAAGGGTTGCGGTAGGCATAGGGAGCCGGAATGTGAAAACAGCCGGGCATCAGCGGTTCGTACTGGGTTCGGAAATTGGCATTGCCGTTGACCGAAGCACCCAACGTATGTGTGCCATGATAGCCCTTTTTCAGGCTCAAATACTTGGTACGCCCACCCTCGCCCCGAATTTTGTGGTACTGACGTGCCAGTCGCAACGCGACTTCGACCGAGTCAGAGCCTCCAGAGGTATAAAAGCAACGCGCCATCCCATCTGGCCCAAAGAAATTGCGCAACATCCACGACAGTTCGACCGCCGCATCATTGGTCGTGCCGCGAAAGGTGGAATAAAACGGCAGGCGGTGCAGCTGTGCAGCGATGGCATCCTTGACCGGTTGGCAGGAAAAACCCAAATTTACGTTCCATAGTCCGCCGACGGCATCTACCGTTTCGTGACCGTCAATATCCGTGATGCGTACCCCGTGCGCCTCGGTGATGATGGTGGGAAGGTTGGCAAGGCTGTCAGCCGGGTGCGACATGGGTTGCCAGAAATGCTTGGCGTTGTTTTCCTTCAGGAAATTGTTGTCTTTCATTGATCGCTCCATCTCATCCTCTGCGCGTCCATCACGCGTGCATGGCTTTGGCTCCGGCCGCTGACGTCGAAATGCACGGGGATCAGCCCCGCCGCTTGCGCGCCCCGAATATTTCGTCGTTGGTCATCGACAAAAGCGCAGTCCTACGCCGCAAGAGTAAGGGCCTCAGGCACATGCCACCCCCATGTTTTCTGCCATGCGGCCACCAAGCGACTGGCTCAGGATCGGCGCAAGGTCATGCAGGGTCGCAATGGCACGCGCACGCAGGGCATCATCCATACGTCCCGCCGGTGCGGCGACAGCCACAGCGCCACTGGCGGTCCCGTTCGAACCAAATACCGGCATGGCGACGGACACGACATCTGGGTCAAAGGTGCGATCTGCCACAGCAAACCCGAGCTGCCGCGCATCTTCGCTCAGGCGATGCAGCGCCTTTTCATCCCGTGGGGTCCGGCCGGTGAATGACGGTAGCGGGGTCGCCCCGATGCCTTTCCATAGCGCCGCAGGACCGAACGCCAGCAGACTGATACCCGATGCCGTACCGTGCAGTGGCAAAATGGCGCCATGGTCAAATACCACGGCGGTCCCGTGCCGATGCGGGTCGTGATGGGCGATTGTGGCCAGTGACCGCCCCTGCAACAGCGAAAAATGAACCAATTCACCCAGTGACAAGGCCGCCGCACGCACCAGCGGTTCAACCGCACTGTGAAGCGGAAAACAGGTTTCGCGGATCGCGGCCAGTCGCAAAACGGCGGGGCCCAGACGATAAAGACGGGATTGCATATCCTGTTCGACAAAACCGGTCTGCTCAAGCTCGGTCAGATATCTGTGAACCGTCGCCTTGTCGCGACCGGCAAGGCGATAAAAATCGCTCAGTCCGATTTCGGGGCGGTCGACCGAAAAGAGTTCAAGCAATGCTAGCGCTTTCGCTGTCGTTCCCATACGCGCCCTCTCCTTTGGTTTGTGGGGATACTTCGCAGCTGTTTTTCCATGGCTTGACACGGCAGCATCGGAAAATCAATGTAATTCAAACCACCGGTTCATCATCCAAACCAATCAAAGACACGCCATGTTTGAACAATCACAAATCGATGCGCTACGGGCATTGCCCGACGCGACGGGCCGTCTCTTGGTCACTGCATGCAGTCTGCGAGTCTGTCGACCGCAAGACCGCTTGGATCAACCATCGAGGAGATCGCAATGACCGACAAGACAATCCTTGTCACGGGAACCTACGACACAAAGTCAGTTGAGCTTGGCTTTCTGACATCTTGCATCCAGCAACAGGGCGGCCACGTCCTGACCATGGACGTCAGCGTTCTGGGTGATCCGCCAGAGCCGGTTGATATCAGCAAGCATGATGTCGCCGCCGCGGGCAGCAGCAGCATCCAGCAGGCCATCGACAGCGGTGACGAAAACCACGCGATACAGATCATGGGGCGCGGGGCTGCGGCGATGGTTGCAAAGCTTTATGCCCAGGGACGCATCGATGCAGCCATCGTGCTTGGCGGGTCCATGGGGACTGATCTGGCCCTTGATATGTTGGCAGCCATGCCTCTTGGCGTCCCGAAATATATTGTCTCGACCATCGCGTTTTCACCTTTGCTGCCGCCGGAACGCCTGCCCGCAGATATACAGATGATCCTTTGGGCGGGCGGGCTTTATGGGCTGAACGCGGTCTGTCGTGCATCATTGGCGCAGGCCGCCGGAGCAGTGCTGGGTGCTGCGCGCGCGGCGCGTCCGCCGCAAAAAGGCACGCCTCTGATCGGCATGACCAGCCTTGGCAAGTCCGTGCTGCGCTACATGGTGACGCTGAAGCCGGAGCTGGAAAGGCGCGGCTACGAGGTTGCCGTTTTTCACGCCACCGGCATGGGCGGGCGGGCGTTCGAGAACCTTGCCCAGGAAGGTGCATTTGCCTGTGTTTTCGACTTTTGCACGCAGGAGCTAGGCAACCATGTCTTCGGCTCGATGGTCAGCGCGGGCGGCACGCGCCTGACCGGGGCGGGCAAGGCTCGCGTGCCACAGATCGTGGCGCCGGGCTGTTACGATCTGGTTGATGTGATCGGTTGGCAAGAGACCGACCCGCGCTTTGACGGGCTGGAAAGCCATGCCCACAATCGCCTTATCACCTCTTTTGTTCTGGATGCGGACGGGCGGCGCAAGGTGGCCCGCGCCCATTGCGAACAACTGGCAAAAGCGCAGGGCCCGACGGCTTTTCTACTGCCCAAAGGTGGTTGTGGCGCATGGGACCGCCCCGGAGAGCCGCTTCACGATACTGCAGGTCTAAAGGCTTTTTGCGATGAGATGGCCGCGACATGTCCCGACAACGCCGATTTGCATCAGCTTGATTGCCACATCAATGATGAAGCCTTTTGCGACAAGGCGCTGGAAATATTCGACTCCTGGCGTGCGCAAGGGCACATTCGCGGTTAGCGACAACCCTTCGGCGCTCAGGCGCGGGCCACCTCAAGCGCCTCGCGCAGAACGTCCAGATCGCCGATATGATTTATCAGCGTCAGGATCAGACGTGCATTCAACGCATCGCTTTCTTCTTTGCTCAGCCCTTCATGCGCCGTCAGCAAAAGATCATAGGCATCATCGGGCCGATCGACATTACGGGTCGTGATCAGGGCGCTCATGCGCATTCCTTTCCTTGCGCGCGCATGTGCGCCGCGGCGATCTGTTCGCTGGTGGCAGTACTCCAGCGGGCAGCGACATGCTGATCCGGACGGATAAGATATATCGCGGACACCGCATCGCCCAGATAGCGCGCGGCAAGCTCTGGCCCAGGGGCATCGATCTGCACGACGGGCAGATCATTGATAGCGGGCGCGTCGCAGCGGATGACCAGCAATGCAAAACCGTTGCCCAAACGGTTCAGCAGGAAACCGTCCGCCCAAGGCGCATCTGGTGCGGGTGCGCCGGGCCTGGTGCCGTCAGGTCCATCAGGCAGCGAATCCGGCGTGTTCAGACCAGACCCATCATAGATGCAAGGTTGCGACAGCCGCCCGGAATTCACAAAAGGCCGTGCGAAATCATGCTGACGCGACAGTTGCAGCACGGCGTTGCGGAAAATCCGGCTCTGTTCGGATTTGGGGGTGATAAAGTCCGTCGAGCGTGTGGAATTGCGGATATTCTCATCCGCTGCCGCACCGCGTTCAACATCGTAACTGTCGATCAGCGTCTCAGGGGCGTCACCCTTCAGCACTGCAGCCAACTTCCACGCGATATTGTCGGCATCCTGGACACCGCCATTGCAACCGCGCGCGCCGAAGGGCGATACCTGATGCGCACTGTCGCCAACAAAAAGCACGCGACCTTGCCGGAAGGACGACATGCGGCGGCATTGGAAAGTATAGATCGAGGTCCAGACAAGTTCGTAATTCACGCCCTCGCCCAGCATCGCGTCGATCCGGGCGCGGATGCGATCCTCTTGCAACTCGGTCTTGCGATCAACGTCCCACCCGATCTGGAAGTCGATGCGCCAGATATCGTCGGGTTGTTTATGCAGCAACGCACTGTCGCCCGCGCCGCGGAAGGGCGGTTCGAACCAGAACCAGCGTTCGGTCGGGAAATCGGCGGTCATGCGCACATCGGCGATCAGGAAACTGTCCTGAAACACCTTACCCTCGAACCCCAGATCAAGTGCCTTACGCGTGGGCGAGCCTGCACCGTCACAGGCCAGCACCCAGTCGGCGGTGATCGCATAGCTGCCATCAGGGGTCGCGATGTTCAAACTTGCCCCATCGTCGCGTACGTCCAATTCTTCAACCCGATTTTTGCCGCGGATCTCGATGGGCGCGCCGTCCGCCTGCGCAGCGCGGATTCGGTCCACCAGAAACTTTTCGAAATAAGGCTGTTGGAGGTTGATGAAGGCCGGGCGGCGATGGCCACCTTCGGGCAGCAGGTTGAAGTCGAACACGCGGTCCGTGCCGTGGAACACCTTGCCAAGGTTCCAGACAACGCCCTTATCGACCATCGGATCACCGCACCCCAACCGGTCGCAGATTTCCAGCGTGCGTTTGGCAAAGCAGATCGCACGACTGCCCTCGCCGACACCTTCGTGGTCGTCCAGCACCAGCGTTGCGATCCCCTGAAGGCCCAAATCAAGTGCGGTTGCCATACCGACAGGCCCGCCGCCGATGATCACGACCGGATGATGGGCCTCTACCCCCGCATCCTGATCCGCGCTGCGCTCGTAGGGATAGAGCTTGTGGACAACGGCATAACGGTCATCAAGCATTTGAACGTCTCCTCACCGGGGGCTGGAACGGTTACTTTTGCAGGGCGGCCCACATGTCTTTGTCGCGTTGGGCCGTCCAGATGCGCGGCGTATCAATGCCCTGCGCTTCGTCGTAGGCGCGGGCCACATTGAACGGCAGGCAATGTTCGTAGATCGCAAAATCACCGAATTTCGGATCGCAGACCTCGCGCACATGGGCCATCGCCTCTTGCAGAGTGCCGCCCTTGACCGCGACACGGCGCACCGCATCATAGGTCGAGTTCACGAAATCGGCTGTACTGTCCAGCGCTGCATTCACCATGTCACGCCCGACCAAGGCATCGCCACGACCCGGCGCAATGGCTTCAAGATCAAAGGCACGAATATTCTCCAGCGTTTGCGGCCAGTCCCCGTAATGCCCATCACCGCAGTAGCAGGCAGAGTGGTATTCCACGATATCACCAGTGAACATCACGTTGGAATCTGGCACATGCACAACGATATCACCTGCGGTATGCGCGCGGCCAAGCTTCATCAGATCGACACGACGGTTGCCCAGATAGACCGACATGCGATCGCTGAATGTGGTTGTTGGCCAGGTCAAACCGGGGATGCTTTCATGCCCCTGAAAAAGTCGTGGGAAGCGGTCGAATTCGCTGTCCCAGTCCTCTTGGCCGCGCTCGGCGACCATGGCACGGGCTACGTCGGACATGATGATTTCAGGGGCACCATAGGCCGACGCACCCAGCACACGCACCGCGTGGTAATGGGTCAGCACCAGATGGCTGATTGGTTTGTCGGTAACAGTGCGGACCTTTTCAATGACCTTTTCGGCCAACCGTGGCGTCGCCTGCGCCTCAACGATCATCACCGAATTGTCTCCGATGATCACGCCTGAATTGGGGTCACCCTCGGCGGTAAAGGCCCAAAGCCCCTCGCCCACTTCTGTGAAACTGATCGTCTTTTCCGCCATATCGCCTGCGGATGCAAATGCCTTGCTCATGTCGTCTCCTTGTAAAAATCGGGGGCTGGCAGAATGGTGCCTGTGCAGGCGCCAAAGCCGACCCTGTAACCATCACCCTGCGCGTGGCCTGTCAGTGTCAACCTATCGCCGTCTTCGATGAAGCGACGGGTCTGATCACCAAGGGTAATCGGATTTTGCCCACCCCATGTCATTTCCAGCAAAGAACCATAATTATCCGGCTTCGGCCCCGAGATTGTCCCGGACCCCAGCAGATCGCCGCTGCGCATGGCACAGCCAGACGACGCGTGGTGCGCAAGTTGCTGCGCGGACGAATAGTAAAGCTCTTGCATGTTGGTGTGGCTGATCTGATGCCCGTTCATGTGAACGAACAGATCAATATCGTAAAGCCCCGGCGTATCCTCGACCAGATAGGGCAGCAGTGGCACCTCTCGGTCGGGCGCAGGCGCGGCAAAAGGGGCGAGTGCCGCGGCGGTCACGATCCAGGGGCTTATGGAGGTGGCAAAGGCCTTGGCTTGGAAGGGACCAAGCGGCTGATATTCCCAAGCCTGCAAATCCCGCGCCGACCAGTCGTTCAGCAAGACATAACCAAAGATCATCTCGCGCGCTTGGGCCACCGTGACGGGCTGGCCCATGTCGGATGGCGTGCCGACAATGGCCCCTATCTCAAGCTCGATATCCAGCCGCTGAGAAGGTCCGAACACAGGGTTTGCTGCATCTTTGGCCTTTGTTTGCCCGACTGGCCTGCGAATATCCGTGCCGGAAACCACCACGGTCGAGGCACGTCCATTATAACCGATAGGGATATGCAGCCAGTTGGGCGGCAGCGCATTTTCAGGACCGCGAAACATCGTGCCGACATTTTGCGCGTGCTGCTTGCCCGCGTAAAAATCAGTGTATTCGGCCACGCGAAACGGCATGTGCATTGCGGCGTCCGACATCGGCACCAGCATCGGGGTCAGGTCCTCCACATGCGCGGATCCCTCTTTCAACAGGCCAATCAGGCGGGCACGAAACGCAGCCCAGACCTTTGGCCCGGCCTTCATCAGTGGATTCCACACGGCCTGTTGCAACAGATCCTGCGTGCCGGTCAGGCCCGCCATTTCGGCCTGCGCGACATCAAGGATCATATCGCCGATGGCCACGCCGCACCGGGGCGCCTGACCATGCGTCGAGAAAACACCGTAAGGCAGGTTATTCAAACTGAAATCAGTGTCGGCGGCATTCGCCCCTGCCACCCAACTGCTCATTGCTTTGTTCATTTCTTGCCCGGCGTTCCGTCGAACTTCTTTTCCAGCCCGTCCCAGCAATCAACGTAGTCGTCCTGCAAGGGTGCCTCTTTTGCGGCAAATTCCGTCAGATGCTGGGGAAAACGGGTTTCGAACATGAAGGACATCGTGTTTTCCAGCTTTTGTGGCCCCAGTTCCGCGTTCGATGCGCCCTCAAAAGCGTTGCGATCCGGACCGTGTGGCAACATGCAGTTATGCAGGCTCATCCCGCCGGGCACAAAGCCTTGCGGTTTGGCGTCATACTGGCCGTGGATGTTCCCCATCAATTCGGACATGACATTTTTGTGGTACCATGGCGGACGGAACGTATCTTCGGCCACATTCCAGCGGTCGCGGAACAGGACGAAATCGATGTTTGCTGTCCCTTCCACGCCCGACGGCGCGGTCAGCACCGTGTAGATCGACGGATCAGGATGATCGAAAAGAATGGACCCAACGGGACAGTAATTGCGCAGGTCATACTTGCATGGCGCGTAGTTGCCATGCCACGCCACAACATCAAGCGGGCTTTGACCGATGTCGCTCTGGTGGAATTGCCCGCACCATTTCACCGTGATGGTCGATGGCACCTCGCGGTCCTCGAAAGCTGCAACCGGTGTCTTGAAATCGCGCCGGTTGGCCATGCAATTGGCACCGATCGGGCCCCTGCCCGGCAGTTCGAACTTCTGGCCGTAATTCTCGCAGACGAAACCGCGGCACGGACCTTCCAACACCTCGACACGGTAGACCAGACCACGCGGGATCAATGCGATCTCTTGCGGGGCGACATCGATGATACCAAGCTCGGTTGAAAAACGCAGGCGGCCTTCCTGTGGCACAACCAGCATCTCGCCATCTGCAGAGTAGAAATAGGCATCAACCATCGATTCTGTGACAAGATAGATGTGACTGGCCATTCCCGACTGCGTATTGACGTCCCCTGCGGTGGTCATCGTGCGCATGCCCGTCAGCCAGGTCAGTGGGGCATCGCCTTGCGGCACCGGGTCCCAGCGGTACTGACCCAAGGACGTCACATCCTGCGGCATATGCGGCGCAGATTTCCAGTAGGGCAATTCGATCCGCTCAAAGCGCCCCTGATGGCGGACGCTCGGGCGGATGCGGTAGCACCATGTGCGTTCGTTCTGGTGACTGGGTGCGGTAAAGGCGGTGCCTGAAAGCTGCTCACCGTAAAGGCCGTAATTCACCTTTTGCGGGCTGTTCATGCCTTGGGGCAATGCGTCGGGCAAAGCCTCGGTTTCGAAGTCGTTCCCGAACCCCGGCATATACTGCGGCACCGCCGCCGACTGCGCGCGCGGCGTGGCCATTCCTTTTGCCTGAGCGTGCTCATTCATCGAACATCCTCCTTGTACGAAGCTAGGTCGCAATATAAAGTCACATTTGTAACTAACAAGCCTCTGATCATAGGGTTTCCATGGGTGAATTCAGCCTTGCCGATTTCGTTCCGTACCTGCTGAACCAAGCGGCCGAGCAGACCAGCCTTGATTTCTCGTCGATCTACCGCGGTCGCTACAACATGCGGCGGACGGAATGGCGTGCCTTGTTTCACTTGGGTCATTTTGGAGCGATGACAGCCACCGATATTGCCCGCATGTCGAAAATGCACAAAACAAAAATAAGCCGTGCAATCAAAGAATTAGAGGAAAAGCGCTATGTCAGGCGCGAACAGGTTTCCAACGACCGCCGCAGCGAGTTACTCAGCCTTCTTCCGGCAGGCCAACGGGCGTTCAATGATCTTTATAGCATCGCAGAGCGCCACAACGCGCAATTGCTGTCACAGTTTTCGCCCGGCGAAAAGCTCATCCTTCTGGACTGTCTGCAGCGGCTGTCAAAACTTGATCTTGCGCCGCCCGATCAGTCTCTTATGTAACTATCTGGGCATCCATTGCGCGGCAACCCGTGCACTGGCAGTGATCAACCCGCATCATGCGGTTTCGGCTATCGACTCTCAGGTTTCGCGCGCGGGTCAGGCGCAAAGCGCGAACGCGTGCGGTTTGCGAAGGCCACCAACGACAGCATCACCGGTACCTCGACAAGAACGCCGACAACGGTTGCCAGCGCCGCCCCCGAGTTCAAGCCAAACAGACCGATGGCTACGGCCACGGCCAGTTCAAAGAAATTTGATGTCCCGATCAGGGCGCAAGGGGCCGCGATCCGGTGTGGCACTTTGAGGGCATAGGCGGCCGCATAGGCCAGCGCAAAGATACCGTAGGACTGCAAAAGAATTGGTACCGCAATCAGGGCGATGACCTGAGGCCGATCCAGAATGACCTGTCCCTGCAACGCAAACAGGATCACGACGGTCGCAATCAGCCCGATGATCGACCACGGTTTGATATGCGTGCGGAACGCCGCAATCCGTTCGACGCTGCCAAGCTGCCTGCGGGTCCAGAGCCCGGCCGCCAGCGGCAGCGCCACAAAGAGGATGACCGAGAGGACAAGTGTCTCCCAAGGCACAACGATGTCCGTGACACCCAGCAGGAAGGCAACAATCGGTGCAAAGGCAAAGACCATCACCACATCATTCACCGACACTTGCAGCAGCGTGTAGCTTTCGTCGCCGCGCGTGAGCTGCGACCAGACAAAGACCATCGCCGTACAAGGTGCCGCCCCCAACAGGATCAGACCGGCGATATATTGTTTGGCGTCATCCGGTGCGATCAGGTCCGCAAAGACCACCTCGAAGAACAGGACGCCCAGCGCCGCCATGGAGAACGGTTTGATCAGCCAGTTGACGATCAGCGTGATCGCCAGCCCCTTCGGTTGTTTGGCCACATTGCGCAAGCTTGACAGTTCAACGCCGACCATCATCGGATAGACCATTGCCCAGATCAAAGCCGCGACCACCAGATTTACACTGGCCACTTCCGCCGCTGCGATTGCAGAAACCAAGGCCGGCGCGGCGCTGCCGATGGCAATGCCCCCTGCCATGGCAAAGGCAATCCAGATCGTCAGATAGCGCTCAAAAATGCTCATTTTGCCTCGTTTTCTTGCTGAACATGCGACAGGCGGCCGGACACAACGGCAGATGCAGCAACCATCACGGTCGCAGTGCCAAGCATGAGCGTCAATCCCCCGACCTGATAGGTCAGGCCCGACAAGACCGTTCCCGCAAGTCGCCCCGCCGCGTTCGCCATGTAGTAGAAACCGACATCCATCGTGACCCGCTCTGCTTTGGTAAAGGCGAGGATCAGGTAGGAATGCAATGCAGAATTGATGGCAAAAAGTCCGCCAAATAAGAGCAATCCGGCAATCAGGGTCATGGTCAACCACATCTGGGGGCCAGACGCGGCCCATGCTGCCACCGTTAGCACAGCCGGAACCGCCGCCAGGACCCAGGCCCAACCGCCTGCGGAACTGACCAATTCGGCCTCGTTGCGCATTCCTGCCCGCAAGATGCGGGGTGCCGACGCCTGAATAGCGCCATAGAGAATGATCCAGAGAGACATGAATGTGCCGATCAGGAAAAAGGCCGCGCGATTGCCCGCTTCACTGCCGTCAGACAACACCGCGTAAAAGTAAATCGGAATGCCAACGACAAACCAGACGTCCCTTGCCCCGAAAAGAAAAACCCGCGCGGCGCTTAATCGGTTTACGTTAGCCGACTTGGAAAAGACTTCGGAAAATTTCGCTCCCTTGCGCCCTTTCGGCAGACCAGCAGGCATCGCAATCAGGACAGCCAGCAGGATCACCGCAAGGATCGCAGCCATCCCCAGCACTGCCGTCGCAAATCCCAACGCGGCCAGCAGTGCCGCGCCCAGAAGAAAACCCAGGCCCTTCACTACATTTTTGGAACCTGTCAGTATGGCGACCCAGCGAAACAGCCCATCACCACGCGCGGGCGCAAGGATTTTCACAGCAGACTTTGATGACATCTTGGCCAGATCCTTGGCGACGCCGCTTGCGCCCTGAACCATCATCACAAAGGCGACCGACGCCCCGATCGCCCAGTCAGGGTCCAGCTGGGTGAGCGCAAGCAGAGCAAGCACCTGTATCCCCAGCCCCGCATAGAGCGTCGCGGTCAGACCAAAGCGCGCGGCAATCCAGCCAGCACACAGGTTGGTGACCATGCCTGCGACCTCGTAAAGCACGAAAAGATAGGCCAGCTGGACAGGCGAAAACCCGATCGTGTGGAAGTGCAACAGCACCAGCATCCGCAGCGCGCCGTCTGTCAGCATGAACGCCCAATAAGCCGCTGTGACAGCGATATAGGCCGACAGCCCATCAGGCCGCGCAGAGGTATCGGTCACAGGCTGTCACCGACCATAAGGGCCACATCCACCAATCGGTGCGCATAGCCCATTTCATTATCATACCATGCGTAAATCTTCACCTGAGTGCCGTTGATGACCATGGTGGACAGCGCATCAATAATGCTCGATCGCGTGTCATTGGTGTAATCAGTCGAGACGAGCGGGCGCTCTTCATAGCCCAAAATCCCGTTCAGTGGCCCTTCTGACGCGGTCTTGAACAGCGCATTGACTTCTTGGGCAGTGGTTTCACGCTCCACCTCGAACACGCAGTCCGTCAAAGAGGCATTTAGCAATGGGACACGCACCGCGTGACCGTTCAACCGACCCTTCAGTTCAGGATAAATCAGTGTGATGGCGGTCGCGCTGCCAGTCGTCGTCGGGATCAGCGAGTTCAATGCAGACCGGGCTCGACGCAAATCCTTGGCCGGGCGGTCAACGATTGTTTGTGTGTTTGTCACATCATGGATGGTTGTGATAGCGCCATGCTTGATCCGCAGGTTCTCATGGATGACCTTTACAACCGGTGCCAGACAGTTGGTCGTGCAACTAGCGGCAGTCACGATGCGATGCAGGTCAGGTGCATAAATGTCGTGATTTACGCCATAAACAATGTTTGCCGCATCGCCATCTTTCACAGGGGCCGACACGACAACCTTTTTCACGCCGGCGGCAAAATAGGGCGCTATCTTAGCCTCTGTCTTGAAGACGCCGGTGCAGTCGATCACCACATCAACTCCGCCCAGCGGGAGGTTTGCAATTTCGCGGGTCCCGATGAAAGGCAGGCGCACGCCATCGATTGTGACGCTGTCCGCATCATGCGCGAAATCCGCCTTCCAGCGTCCGTGCACCGTGTCGAATTCCAGCAGATGCGCATGCATTTCAGGGTCGCCAACGGCATCGTTGATCCAAGCGATCTCGGCCCCCTGATCCAAAAGAGGTCTCAAAGCGAGCTTGCCGATGCGGCCAAGGCCATTGAGGGCATAAACGGTCATGTGGAAGGACTTTCTTGTTTGGATTGGCCGATATCATCGACAGCCTTTTGAAGGGACATTGGGTCAAGCGCAGCAAGCGGCAGGGCAGTAAAGGCGATCATGCGGTTGCGCAGCGCCCTGTAAGTCTGTTGAAACGCGCGGCGCTTTTGCGCGGTATTCCCTTCGACTTTGGCTGGATCAGGCAGCCCCCAATGCGCACTGACGGGCTGGCCCTTCCAAGAGGGGCATTCTTCATTGGCCGCCTGATTGCACACGGTGAAGACGAAATCGAAGTCCGGGGCATCCGCCCCTTGAAATTCAGCGATATTCTTGGCGCGCAAAACAGAGATATCATGCCCTTTATGTTCCAGCGCCGCGCGTGCGAACGGGTTCAGTTCCGCGCGCGGACGGGTACCAGCCGAGTATGCCACAAAACGGTCTCCGGCGATATCGCGCAGGATGGTTTCCGCAAAGATCGACCGTGCGGAATTTCCGGTGCAGATGAACAAGACAGTGTATTTGCGGTCGGTCAACGGGCCGTCGGCACGAGCAGCCAGATCGCCATGCGGGGCGCAGATTTCTGGTCGCCCCCGGCAACAATCATGCATAAGGTAGTCGATTGTCTCGCGGGCGATATCCATGTCGATGGCGTAGCGCAGAGACGTGCCAACACGTTCCCGGCTGACCAGACCTGCCTGCATGAGCGCGTTCACGTAAGTCGACAGCGTGTTTGCTTTAAGCCCAAGCGCCCGCGCCAGTTCGGTTGCGGGCACGCGGTCGGGATAGCGGCGCATCAGCAGCCGGAAAAGGGCCAAACGGTGTGGATGACCGAGTGTCGAAAGGCGATTGGGGATTTCTATTTCCATATTTCATGAATATGTGAAATTTAATCTTGTGAAAAGTGAAGCTTTTGTAAAAACCGTCGCGAAGCGGGCAAAACGCTCTGTTCCGCAGGCTGCCGTCGCCATCGAACGAAACCACGATGTCGTCCGGACGGGCTGCCATCACACCAAAATACAAAAATTCGCGCTAAGTATCCCTCCACGTTGGCCGACATGCGCCCTGAAAGCAGGGAGCTTTTCGCGTAGCCACCCGCGGTTGTCTTTGGTGTCAGCCACTACGGGGCCAAGGTCGGAAACAGGGCTGCTATTTTGAGAAGGGTGAGCGTTACTAGACCGCACGCTGCCCTGCGCATCCGGCTATGCTTTGGGGCATTCATTTGTGTTTTGCCTGTACTCCCAGCGGGACGTTCATGCATTCGCTTTTCAACATAAATGCAATCTACGACTTAATCAGCCTGCCCAAGCTTATTGGCAAACCGGGCCCTTGTGCGGGGCGAAACTGGCAATCTGGGCGGCGTCGCCGCTCTTTTGCTGATATTATGTCACGCAAACGCTTCGATTAGGCAACAGATGACGCTTGCACCGACGCCGCGCCCCCGCCAGAGCCAGCGATTGGCCATGACACCGCAGTTGCGGCAGGCGATCGGTTTGTTGAAGCTGGATAATCGCGCTCTGTCCGACGCGCTGCGCAAAGCCGAAAAAACCAATCCCTGCATTTCACTGCGTCGACCCGTCGCCGGTGTAATAACAGACCAAGTGCCCGCAGCACCCGACGACTTGACAGCACATATCGCGCAGCAGATCAGGCTAGCCTTTGATCGGGATGACGAAATGTCCATTGCCTACGCTCTGCTTGAGGCGCTGGAACCATGGGGCTGGTTGGGCGCATCGGTCGACACAATTGCACAGGGCATCGGAAAGGCGCCGCAACAGGTCGATGCAATCCTGAAACACATGCAATCCTTCGAACCGACCGGCGTTTTCGCCCGAAGTCTGTCCGAATGCCTGGCCCTTCAGGCCGACGAACTGGGCCTTCTTGATCCGTTGATGCGCGACCTGCTTGATCACCTTGATATGATCGCTGCCGGAGAAATGGATGCGCTCGCGCGCAAATGCGGGTGTACGCGCAAAGACATCTCCACCCGGCTTGCCGCACTGCGCGGGCTTGATCCCAAACCGGGGTTACAGTTGGCGGCTGCACCGCCGCCGCCTGCAGCCCCTGATCTGCTGGTAACAGGCACGCCGGACGGTTGGCACGTGTCACTGAATGCGGCAACGCTGACCGAAATCGAAATTCTGCCGGGGTTGGATGCGCAATCGCGCCGCGATGCTGAACAACTGAACCGGGCCGTGGCACGGCGCAACGCAACCGCACTGACGGTCGCGCGCCAGATTGTGGCGTACCAAGCGGGCTATCTCGATGGGGCTGCACATCTTGTGCCAGTCACACTGTCCCAACTGGCCGCCGCAACAGGCAAACATGAAAGCACCGTCAGCCGGGTCACTGCGGCTTTGACGGTCCAGACCCCGCGCAGCGTTCTTTCGCTTCGCACGCTTATGGGCCGGGGCCTGCGTGGCATTGGTGCAAAGGGGGCCGCCATCCCGGTGGCCCGGTTTGAGTCTCGGCTTTCTGCCCTGATCAAGGCAGAAAACCCCAACCAACCGATCAGCGACGCGCAACTGGCCAGAGCGCTGGCCGCAGAAGGCATCGGTGCGCAGCGGCGCACGGTCGCCAAATACCGCGCGGCCCTTGGTTTTCCACCTGCGCACAAGCGCCGTCAGGCGAGCGGGTCGAAATAGACCCGGCAGGGAAAATTCGCCAAGTAACTGACAAGGCTACAGGATTCGCCCTACGATGCTCTGCGCCACCAGTTTGGCCGGGGCTTTTGTGACCCACCCAGCGACTGGGCCCTGAATTTTTCCATTCATTTTCATACACTTATGAGCTCCTCCACTTTGGCATCAAACTTGCATCTAAGGGGGCAGGTGTCGGCAAAGCCGTGCTTACCACGACAACAATGCGCAAACGCGCCAATTCAGGAGATGAAAACCAGATATGCCACCGCCGCTGCCATTGGATGACGCGATCAGCGAAGTCCTGAATGTTCATCTGACCGCCTTTGTACCGGGCGGCGGCGGGGCCGTGCCTGATAACAGCGTCCAGTTAGTGGCTGTGAACGGTCGCAGGTTGGGGTTGGGCGACCGGCGGGGTGCCGATGTGCGGCTTGGCCGCCCGGTGTCTGCGCTGCGTGGGGTCTATCTGGATGGCACGGCGCGCATCGAATTATGGGATACGACGCCCAATGCGGTTGATGCGGGAATGGAGGCGGTGCAGGCTAACGTCATGGGCGCGCGCGCCAGCTTGCGGAGCGCGGGTTTCCTGCGCCTGTCGGTCGCCGACAGCCCACCTGCCGAGCATGTCGGCGCGCTGAACGCATGGCGCAAGACGACAGATTTGCCGTTCCTTTACGAATACCGCAGCCACGATTCGGACGACGCACAAAGCTTCATCGTGCGGGTGCCGCTCCGCACAGACCTTGAAGAAGAAGGATCGCCCGAAGGCGTGATCGAAACTGTCATCGATGACATGCGCCGCTGGGACGATGAAGGCGCGCCATCGTTGATTGTCCGGCCCACCGGCGGCGCGCAGCGGGTCCATGCGCAAGGGATCAGTGCGATGGGCTTTCTGCCCGGTGGTTTCACAGGCGGCGCCGTCACCATCGAACGCGGCGTTGCAGGCGCACCCGGCGCACCTGTGATCCATCCAACGCTTGATGCGTTCATTGACGCCGTGGCCGACGGCGATGCGGCTCAAAGCCAAGCGCAGGTCACCTTTCCAACTGTCGCCGCATTCCTGACAGCGCTTGGCCCGCCCGGACCGCCGTTTGATCTGGGCGACTGGGACAGCGACGCGGTGTCCGACATGTATGTGCCGCATCAGCGCCGCTTTGCCCGCCCGGTCACATTGCGCAGCGGGCGCGATTTTCTTGCCATCCGTCACGACGCGCCTGCGTTTGCATCGCCGGCCGTCCTTTACCTCCGCGTTGACGCGGATCACCCGAGGTCCGGCTGACCAAAAGCCGGACAGACTAGGAGAAAACCATGGAACAGATCCTACCCGGCGTGTCGGTTGCCGTCCGCCCCGAAGGCCTGATCATCCCCGGTGTCGTATCGATCAGTGCGATCGGGATGGTGGGCACAGCCAACAAGGGGCCGGTCGACACGCCCGTCCTCATCGGCTCGCCCGCTGCCGCCCGAGAGGTGTTCGGCGAAGCCGATGCCATCGTGACAGCAGGTCAGGAATTGACACTTATCCGCGCGATTGATCTGGCCTATGACCACGGCGCGCGCGATGTCTGGGCCGTGCGGATTGCTGGCGCGACGGTCGCAGCCGATTTCCTGATTGCATCGGCAACGGGCGATTGCTGTCGCTTGACCGCATCAACCCCCGGATCATGGGCCAACACACTTGAAATCAACATCACCGCGGCCTCTGAAAGCGCCGTTGTGACCGGGGAAGAGATTGCCGGAACAGGCGCTGTGGCGCTGCAACTGGCGCATACAACCATCGCCGAGAGTGTCCGAAACACCGTATCTGTCCTTGCTGCGGGTGCATCGACCCCGACCACCCCCACCGTTGTTCATGGGGCCACCGGCACACCTGCCGCCGGACAGGTCGAGATTGACCCCGCCACCGGCGCCCTGACCTTCGCAGCAGGCGAAGCGCCAGCAGTCGGTGATACTGTCACCGTGACTTATGTCGTCCCCGCGGCCAACAGCGCAAAGGTCACGCTGCGGACAGAGACGGCGCAAGAGGAATTCACCGCCGCCAGTGGCGGGCATCTTGTCAGTCTTGTCACAGACGGGTCCGACCTTGTAGCGGGCACCGTGCTTGCGAACGCCAGCGAAGTGCCAACGCAGTTTGCTGATGCCTTCACGTTCGAAGCTTTCGGGTCAGGAACGAACGCGACGGGGACCGATGGCGCGACGGGGGGCAACTATGCCGACGGGTTCGAAGCCCTGAACAATGAACCCGCTTTCATCATTGTCGCGGCAGGTCAGGACAATTCCGGCACAATTGGTGCGGACCTGACCGCCCATGTCGCATCGGCCAGTTCCGATTCCAACAAACGCGAACGGATCGGCGTAATCGGGTCCGCACCGGGCGCGTCGCTCAATGACATTGTCGATCACGCGCTCAACTCTGATCGCATCGTCTTTGTTGCACCGGGTGTGACGGTTTCCGATGTGGTCACCGGTCAGCCCGTGACACTTTCGGGCGGATATGCCGCCGCCTGTGTGGCCGGCATGATCTCAGGGGCGCCCGTCAATCGCAGTCTGACCAACAAGGTGCTGAACGTGGCCGATCTGGAAGAGAAATTCTCGCAGGCGGAATTACGGCAGCTTGTGCAGAACCGCGTGCTCGCGCTTGAAAGCCGGCTGGGTTTCCGGACGGTCAAGGGCATCACGACTTCTACCAATACCGCATGGCACCAAATCACCACCCGACGGATCGTCGACAAGGCCAAATTCGGCGTCAGGTCAGCGGCCAACCCGTATATCGGCCTGCTGAACAACGAACGCGTCCGGGCTGCCATGCGCTCGACCATCAACAGCTTCCTCGCCGAAATGGTGCTGGACGAAGAACTGGTCAGCTACGAGCTGGAAGTCACGGCGACGCGCGACGACGAACGCCGGGGCATTGCCCGGGTCACAATCGTGCTGCGCCCGACCTTCAGCATAGATTTCATCAAAGTCACGATGTTCCTCGAATAGGGAGACGAAGAAATGGCAAATACCAATGTGTTCACCGGCGGCGATGCGACGCTGACCCTTGCGCCGCTTGATACGCCGCCGGGCAGCGACGCGGAATCGATCATATCCCGCTATGATATTGCGACCGCAGTCGGCCGCGTCACTGGCGTGCGGTTCACCGTGCAAACCGATCTGCGCGAGTTCTTCGAAATCGGGTTCCGGCATGTCACATCCTTGCACGAAGGCGATATCCACATCGCCGGTGAAGCCGACCGCGCCTATATCAACGGCGCACTGCTGGGCCTTTTGACGGGCCGCAAGTCGTTTGTCGACAACAACCAGCGCACGTTCCAGCCGGAATTCAACATGACGTTGCAGCTTGACGACCCCGCCGTGGCTGGCGAAGGCAGGCTGACCCTGAACGGGGTGAAATTCCAAAGCTGGAGCTTTGCCCTGCCCGAAGATGACATCGTCATGGAAAAGGTTAGCTTTCGCGCAAAAAGCGTTGATATCGCCGATTTCGACGATGACAGCGGCGTATCGGCAGGTCCCGTCTTTGTTTCCGAGACAGAGTGAGGCCCGCCATGATGCTCACCGGCGAAGAACTGCTGGCTGGCGCCACCGCCAGACATCAGCACGACATCCCACCCGAATTCTTGGGCGGGAGCGGAAAAAGCCCGCAACAGGTCGAATTGCGGCCTTTGACTGTGCGCGACCTGCAACTGATTGCCCGTGCGGCGAAAGAGGACGAAAACCTGTCCGCCGCACTGATGATCCAGCAGGCGCTGGTGTCGCCTGTGCTTAAGCTTGAGGAAGTCCAAAGCCTGCCTGCCGGTCTGGCGCGGCATCTGGTCGAACGGATCAATAGTCTGAGCGGCGTGGACCTGCCGCAGGATGCCTTGGAAGAAATGGTGCAGGCACCCCTTGCCAAGGCGTGTTTTGTTCTTGCGCGCGAATTCGGCTGGACGCCCGAAGAGGTCAGCGGCATGACGATTGGTCAGATCCTGCTTTACCTGGAAATGGGCGCGCACGAGGCGCAGGCGGGATGATCGGGCCGCTGGCACCTGCCGCGCCATCGCGGCTGCGCAAGGCCGCCGGTGCTGGCGCCCGGCGCATTGCCGCGGCCTATCTGCGCCAAGCGCAAGCGCAGGCACAGGTCCTTGACGACTGGGCGCGCCCCGGCAGGCACTATGGTTGGATCGCGGGGCAGGCAAAGTTGCGTACAGGACCAGTGCTTGGTACGGGCCTTGATCGGATCAGCACCGCTCCAAAGGCACAAAACGACCAACCAGCGAAACCAAAGCCTGCGCGCAAGAAAGCCCCAAGCGGCGCGCAAAAGCCCTCAAGACCGCGCAAAGCCCAAGATTTGACGCCACACACCCTGCCCCGCGCGGGATCTGCCACACAGTGTGACGTGGCGCTGGTCAAGCCTGTGCGCGCAACGCCCGGCCAATTGCGGCTCTGGTCCGGCGCTGACGTGGAACCACCCGAACAGTTGAAACCGGCCCGCATATTCACTTTGCGCAAACCGCACCCGCGCCCACTTCCCGTGCCTGAATCTGTCCCCGTCTCGAAATGGCCGGAAACACTGGCAAGACGCGCTTGTGCGCGGCTTCCCGCAGCGCAAAGCCGGACCACAGGCACGCCCGCGTTTTCCAATGCGCTAACACATCCGCTCGCGGGGCCAACCGCCTCGCGCGATTTGCTTCATTCGGCCATAACGCGCACAAAGGCCGACGACCGCGTAGAGCACACAGGCGCCGCACCAGCCATGCAGCAAGCCGCGCCAAATCATGCGCAGCCAACCAGCAAGATAGACACCTCATCACTTGAAATTGCGACGGGCCAACCGCGGCAAGATGCCGCAGCATTGGCGCCTGCCCCTATTCAAAGGAACAGCGCAGCAGCAGGCCGTGCTGCGCGAACCGGACAAACACAGGTCCCGGCCCTCGCTCATCCGGCGGCGCATCCAACTGCCACAGCGCAGCCTACCCTGCCTGCAAATCCGTCCAGCCAGCGCGCGGCCCCATCCGATGCGACCGCACCGTCAACCAGCGACCCAATGTTCAGCGACGCAATCGGCCCGCCAGCCCATACACCCGTCACAGAACTGCCGCCGCAACCCGATTTCGCGCAGCCCTTTGCAGAAGTCCTGCCGCTGGAAAGCCAGAAGGCTGCAAGCCGCGCGCAAGGTGCCATCGCAGACGAACCGCTAACCGAACTGCCACCAGTTCCAAACGCCGCCCCGCTGCCACGCTTTGACCGGGATGAACTGGGCGAGGCACTAGCCGAGGTCCTGCGCGACGAAGCCCGCCGCCATGGCATAGACGTTTGAGGACAGCAGATGCGCCCGATGCTTGACGATATCGCCCTCCCCCAGGTTCAGACACTGAAACTGCGCGATGCACGCGCATTGGCCGCGCACCGCGCGCCGCAGATGGACGGCACCTATTTTCAGAACATGGGCCGCCACGCTACTGCGATCCTTGTGGCCGGCGTCGCGAGCGGCCCCGAGGCCACGGAATTCCTGTCCAGCCTGACCGAAAAATTCGACGCGGCCGAACCGCTCAGCTTTGTTGCCGACATCGTGGCCGATGCCGAGATCGAACAGGTGCTGATTGACGATTTCAAGACACGCGAAACCGCAGGCAAACCCGACCGCTATGCTTATGCGCTGGTGTTGCGTGAATATCAGGAACCGGTGGAACCCGAAGAAGTCAGCGCGCTGGACGACGTGATCGGGGACGAGGCGTCGGACCTGCTTGATGATCTGGTCGACGGGCTTGATCTGTTGCCGGAATTCGACACCGGACTGGAGCGTTTCGTTGCACCGCTCAGCGGACTTCTGACGCGGCTGCAAGACCTTAACCGAAGCAACGGCGGCGACTGACGACGCGCGCCAGAAAGGAAAGCACAATGGCCGATAATCTGTTCGAGGACCTCAAGGAGGTACTACAGGAATTCAAGGATTTCCTTGATGAAAAGGTCGCTGTGATCAAACCCGCGATCACCGCGCTCAGGTCGATCATTCCAGACCAGATCGACAACCTTCTCGACAAGTTGATCGAGTTGATGAACAAGCTCAAGGCCGAGGTCGAAAAGCTTGATGTGAGTGCCATTCCGGGCTTGGGCGAAGCGGCGGAATTCACGGATCAGATCAAGAATTTCGTAGGATCTGCCAAGTCGCTTCTGCCCGACAACGCGGATGATTTCGACGCCATCACAGACATCGCCGACGTTGTAAGCGGCCTGCCCTCTATTGACGAGGTCAAAGGCGAGATCATCGCGCTCATCGACGCCATCGTGGCGCATCTCAACTCTCTCAAGGAATAGAGAAAGGCCGCCCGGCGCATGACCCAGCCCATCCGCCCAATCCTCGGAGAGCTTGAACTCCAGCAAGTCCAGTTGATCCAGCTGGACGAGGATCAGGTATTGACGCGCCACGACATTGCCGGGCTGGAGGGCGATTTCTTTCAGCGGCTGGGCCGTGCGGGTGCAGCGATTGAACTATCGGGCATTCAGAGCGGAACAGATGCGCGCCAGGCTTTGAACGGCCTGCGCGATGCGTTTCGCGCCGCCGCACCCCTGACCTTTGCAGCCGACATCGTCAGCGCCACCGATCTGGATGATGTGCTGATCGAACAGTTCGAGATCGCCGAACATGCGGGCCAGCCGGATTGCTATGCCTACCGTATGCGGTTGCGCGAATACACCCAAGCCCCAGAACCGGAGCCAGAGACCCCGACCGAACCGCCGGTCGAACCGCCAGTCAGCGAAGATGAGGGCGTGCTTGTCGTGCGGGTCATCAAGGAAGGCGATCCCGGTTTCGACGCCTCTGTCGTGGACGTGGTTGTCAATGGCACGACGCAGGATGGCGGCGCGATCAACGACCGTGCCTTGACCAATCGTGACGGCAACCTCTGGACTGAAAACCCTTTTCCAGTCGGCAGTTTCACTGTGCTGGCCACCGCGCCGGGCGCGGCGGCGGATGGCTCTGATCTAAGCGGCACGGCTACGGCCGATGTGCGGGCTGGCGAAACGACCGAAGTCGAGATCGTCCTGCGCGATGATGCGGCACTCGCGCTGCGCTTTATCGTGCATTTTCGGTTTGACAGTGCCTTTGTCGAACCCTGTCTTCTGCGCGTGTTGCGGCAGGTGGCTGATTATTCAGCAGAAAATGCCGATTTGCGTCTGGTGACCGTGGGTCACACCGACCTTGCTGGCCCGACACCCTACAACCAATCCCTGTCCGAGCGCCGTGCGCGCAGCGTCTTTGCGGTGCTGCGCTTTGCCAACGATCCGGCCGCAGCCGTGGCCGAATGGGAGACATTGCGGCAGACACGTACACCGGGCACAAACCTGAGCCTGCATGACACGTGGGGTACTCGTGAATACCAGCAGATGTTGCAGGAACGCAGGCATTATCAGGGCAGGATCGATGGCAATCACGGACCGCTGACCGAAGCTGCGGTGCGCGCGTTTCAAAACGCCAGTGGCCTGCCCGAGACCGGCGCAATGAACGGCGCGACCTGGCCTGTGTTGATCAGGGCGTATCTGGCAGGTGAAAACCTGACCATCCCCGATGACCGGTTGCTGCCCAATTGTCCGGGCGAACGGCTGCTGTGGTTGGGCTGTGGAGAGCTTGACCCGGTCCGGGATGTGCAGACAGCATGGCGCCCCAACCGGCGCACCGAGCTTTTGTTCACCCGCGCGACAGAACTGCCCGCCGACGTGGCCCAGCCCGATACGTTCAATTTGCCCACGACAGGCGCCGTTGCCGGTGGTTGGTGCGTGAACGACAGCAACACAACGGCGCGGTCCTGTTTCGTTGTGCCCAACCCAAACAGCGCGCGGCACGAAACCTGCCCCGGAACCCTGCCGCGCGGCGCGCCGTTGACCCGGCAACCTGCGGAACCGTCACCCCAATTCATCGTGCAAGGATCGATCCGCTACGCGGACGGCCGCGCCTATGAGGGCGAATTTTTCGTCACCGCACCCGATGGCGAATACCTGCCCGGCGAAGTGCCCACAGGGTCAGGCAGCATCCGGGCCGGAACGCCCCGTCGGGCGCGCACACAGGCCGATGGCACCTTCAGCTTTCCCACTGATCCCGATACCGGGCAGCCGCGCCTGAAAGGCCCCGGCATCTACATCCTCGAACTTGATGCTGACGTCGTGGCCCGACCGCTGGGTGCACCGCTCGAAGAGGCCAAGGGGCCGGTGGTCTGCACACGCCTTGCCGCAGCTTCGGACCGGTTTGACGTGATCATCGTCAGCCGCGAGGTGGCGCAATTTGTGCCCGATATCACCGCGCCCGCTGCCGTGGTAGTGCGCCGCCCGCATACCAACCCCGCGCGCCAACCCGTTGTCCTGCGCGTGAATGCCGCCTTTACCGGCACCGGGACATTCACCATCAGTCAGGGCGCGGGACATATAAATGTCTTTGATGCGCCCGCAGCAGGCAACCAACTGGCTTTCAACGGCACTGACAACGTTTTCACGTCCGATCAACTGCTTGCCGGTCACACGGTTTATCTTGAGGGCGGGCCCACCCCCAGCACGCGGGCTGGCGATGTGGAACTGGCGCTTCAGCTTGACGTTAACGGTGAACAGGGTTTCACCGACCGCGCGCAATTGACGGCTGTCAGGCTTACGTTGGACATCGCCGAAAACCGGCGGCTGCCGATGGCCGACCCACCTGTCCTGTCCGAGGCGGACAAGGCCGATCCCGGCCGCATTCTGCAAGTCCAGAATGACCGCAATAATGCCCGCCGTGCCCTTGTGCTCGTGCGTCGGGCAGAGCCTGCGGACTTCACCGGCAATCTTGTCTTGCGTGAACTGAACCCGGCGGCGGGTCGGCTGCGACTGTTCGGACGGGAAGACGAAACTCCGGTGGACGGACAAACAGCGCTCACACCACCGCTGACCTTCGCGAACGCCACGATCCCACAGACCGCTGCCGCATTGATGGAGGCAGGGCTGCGTTTCTTTGCCGAAGGCGCGCAGATCAGCGCGGGCGCGCGTGATGCAGGTTTCCAGCTTGGGCTTGAGGGGATAGAGCCTGATGGTGACAGGGTGGCCGTGACGGCCGTGCAATATGATTTCATCACGCAGGCCAACGCGGCTTTCCCCTTCAGCGGCGATGATGCCTGCATGATGGTCAGCAAAGCTGTCACGAACGTCAACCTGCCCGACACGGCCACGTTTGACGGACCGCCCGGCGCTTCACCTGATCCAGACACATTCCGGATGCAAATCACCGGCCTGCCTGCCGGGCAACCACTACAGCTTCAGCTTGAGACCTTGCGCGGCGGAGTGCAACAGACCGACCATACATTTGCCATCGTCGAAGGTGTGGTCGGCACTGGTCCGGCCTACCGCGCAAACGAACATGTGCGCCTGGTTTCAAACGCTGTCGACGATGCCCACCGCGCGCATCAAACGGTTCTGGTCCGGCTGGAAGACCTCGTGCGCGCCACGGCTGTGTTGAACGGCACAGAGATCGCCCGCATCGATCTGCCCGTCGGGCGACCGCCAGCCGAGACCGGGCCAAAGGCAGTGCGCACCTGCGATATCCACTTTGTCACGCTGACGGGAACCAACAGCGATCCGGCGCGCACGATCGACCGGATGAGCGAGGATTGGGCGCAGCTTGCGATCCGGTTCAACCTGCTGTCGCGCGAGACTGTCACCCCGGTAGCCAATGTGCTGACCGTTACGGGCACCGCCACAGCGGCTGGAAACATTACCTTCAATATGACAAACGCGGCAGGCACAACCGCCGCGGTCACAGTCCCGATTGTCGCCGGCGACAACAACCAGACCATCGCCACAAAGATCGCGACGCAGATTTCGACCCACGCAGGATTTGCAGCAACAGAGCACCGGCATCAGGCCCAGCGCATCGTCTTGGTGAACCCACGGCAGAACGTCGATTTCGACAGTATCGTCAGCCCGGCGGCCGCAGTTGTCGTGCAGGAACCCGCGCTCAATTTCGCCGATGCCATCAATCTTCTCGAAGGCAGCGTTCTGGGGCTCAATTTCAACGACGGCGTCGCCAATAGCATCGATCTGATCGCCATTGGCCGGATCAACATACAGCTTGCGCCGGGTGCGGCGATATTGGCTGGCGCCACAGGTGGCGACTACCTCGCCAACAATTTGCCCGGCTGGCAAAATCTCATCATCATCCAAGAGCAGGCCGTCGACACAAGCGACGCCGACATGCCCTATATTGCGGGCCATGAAGTGGGCCACGCGCTTTTCGATGGTGGCGATCCCATCCACCATCCGACAGCCACCAATCTTTTTCATGCCGGCCCGTCACCGGCCGTCGACACGATCGGCGGCTCCAAACGTCTGGACGGCCCGCAAAACACCCGCGCACGCGCGCGCAGCGGGCACACAACCGTCCCACCCCTATTGCAGCAAAGATAACGAAAGAAATGACACAGACACTTGCATCGAAACTGGACAAAGCACTTCCTGCGTTGCGCAGTGAAACGGTCGCGGCACCGGATGCGCGCCGCATTGTCCAAGAGGCTGGCGTGAGCGGAGACGAAGCGCTACGCCCGCAATTGCGGGCGCTGGCAGGGTCGATCCGTGCGGACACCAACCGGTCTGTGATTTACGACGCGTTGCACGGGCTTTGGCGGCTTGGTGAGGACCCGGCTTTTTTCCTTGAAAGCGCTGAAAACCATGCCGCCAACAAGTGGCTTGCCTATTATTCGATCCTGATGCTCGGCCGCGACCCTTCCGACGCGCATGTCGCAGCAAGGCTCGATGAAATCGCCGCCCAAACCACCGACAATCAGATCCGCGGTGCAATCGCACAATACGGACGCTCGCGTTACCTGCGCCAACGGTACGCAAGGTTCACAAAACTGACCAGCAAGGTCGATTTCATCCTCAACCACTTTCAGGGCTACTGGAATCCCGTGCTTTTCGAAGCGGGAACCGATCTGAGTTCCGACATGCCCGAAGCCGCTTGGCTAGAACAGGAATTGCGGGCGCTTTCCCAAGATGCCCCTGAAGAGGTTGCGCGGTTGATCCACGAGGCCGACATGTCGGACCTCTGCCCCGACCCCGAAATGAAGTCCGCCTGGTGCACCCATATGGCCAGCCTGCTTGCGCCGGAAGCCGGTGCTGCCTTGCGCGCGCGTGTCGCGACAGAAGATGGAGGAGACGATGTGTAATGACCACAAAGCCGTGAGGGTCGCATGCTAAGTCCAAGCTACCGTATCACAATCGGAGACCAAAGGGTCGACATGGGTGCCGAACCGCTCGCCAGCACCTTTGTGAAGATCAACGTGCGGCGGGACATGGCGCCGCTGTTAGATCGGTTTGATCTGACGGTCGCGCGCGTTGGCGCTTTGGCACCCGCGCGCGGCGATGACGCGGTAATCGCGCTGGGGTTTATCGGTGAGGACCAGGAGCCGGTGACAGTCATGACTGGCGTCGTGGATGAGGTTGATGCCGGCCCGGAGCGCGTACGCATCGCAGGGTTCGGTGCAGGTTCGCTGTTGTCGCGCAGCCGCACCAACCAGACCTTCCGCGACAAGAGCGCAGGCGACATCCTGCGTGAACTGGCAGCATCCGACAACATTACGGTCGCGCGCACAGGCCAGAGCGAGGTTCTGCCCTATTACGTGGCCGATGCGCGCCGCAGCCGGTTTCAGCACATAACCGAACTGGCGTACCTTTCGGGCTTTGATCTTTATGCCGACACCGACAATGCCCTGATCTGCGAGGCGTTCGGCAATGGCCAGCAGGTGCACCCGCTTTCGCACGGGCGGGATGTTCTGGACTACCGGGTCGAACGGACAATGGCGCACGCCAACCGGGTGGAGGCTTGGGGCGAAAGCCCCGGATCATCGGCGGGCGCAGAAAGCTGGTCGTGGCTTGCCAAGGATGGCGCGCCGCAGCGTGGCACGGCGGGGTCCGGCGATCCGCTTGTCCTTTTGGAACATAGCGCATTGCGCACCGCCGAAGCAGCACAACGCGCCGCCGATGCGCAGCTGGCGCGGCTTTTGAACCGTCGCCTGCGCGGGTATGTGACGATCCTTGGTTATCCGCCTGTGCAACTGGGCGACGCGATCCGGCTTGAAGACATGCCCGATGACGACCTCAACGCCACGTTTCAGGTGCGCGGCTTGCGCCACCGCATCGACAAGGCTGCGGGCTTTCTCACTGAAGTCAGGTTCCAATCCATCGGAGGCACGGCCACATGAGCGATACGATCAGCACCCTCAGGGCCGTGATCCGGCGCGAACTCGAAACGATGCGACTGACCGAAATCGGCGTCGTGACCGAGGTTCAGCCACATGCAGATGCGGGCGATAGCGACAACTATAGCTGCGACGTCCGGCTAAGGAACAGCGGGCTTGAACTGGCCCGTGTGCCCGTCGCCACCGGCCATATCGGCACTGTCGCGATCCCCAATGTCGGTGATCTTGTTTTGCTGGCCTTTGATCGGGGCGACGTGAACCAGCCGATCATCACGGGGCGGCTTTACAATGACGCGGACCGCCCGCCGATCAATACCAGTGACGAGGTGATCTTTCGCCTACCGCTGGACGCGGGCGAAGACGAAACCATCAAAGCCGCGATCCGCAATCATCAGTCCGCCGACCCACCGCGCGAACTGATCATCGAGATGGAGCCTAAGATCACCCTGCGCATCACCGACGGCACGGTGCGTGCCACGGTGGGGCCATCGGAATTGTTCATTGATCAGTCGGGCGCGTCAGGCGGCACGGTCACAGTCGTCACAGGCGGCACCAAGATTACCCTTGATCAAGACGGCGACGCCACGGTCGAAGCCGTAGGCGCACTGACCATGAAGGCCCAGCGCGACGTCACGATCGAAGGTCTGAACGTCAAGATCAAGGGACAGGTAAACACCGACATAGAGGCCGGCGTGAACGCCAGCCTCAAAGGGGCAATCACGTCGGTCGAGGCGTCTGGTTCGGCCACGCTGCGCGGCGGCGTGGTGGCGATTCAGGGCGTCACGAATTTCAGCCCGTAAGGAGGAACGAACATGCCAGGATCTCCGGTTTCCATCGGTGCTGCGGTGATTGTGACCCCCGGCGTGGCAGGTCCGCCCGACACCGGCACAATTGTGGGTATCTTCCCGCCCCTCATTACGGCGGGCGGCCTGCCGCTGGCGACGACCGGATCGCTGTGCACCATGATCAATTCGGTCAGCGGCTTCCCCTATCCGCTGGTGATCGGACCGACAGCCAGCAGCGGCGTGCGCATCGCAGGCAAGGCACTTGTGCGGATGTTCGATCTGATCCCCTCGCCACCTGGCATCCTTACCATCCTCGGCCCCCCCGCCGCCCCCTACGTCATCGACGGATGGCCGCCATGAGCACAGGAGAAAGCAGATGAGCATTGACCATGAACGGCTTGGCAAAGACCTGATCCTGCTGCGCAACCGGCGCGAACAGGCCCAACGCGACCGCGGTCAGGATTTGCAGACCGAAACCCGCGACATAACCGGCGCGCGTGACCTTGCCACCGTGACTGGAGCAGAGAACATCGCCCAAGCGCTTTTGTTGCGGTTCCTGACTGCCGAGGGCGAACTGGCCCCGCTGGGCCACCCGCACTATGGGTCGCGCCTGCATGAATTGATCGGAGAGCCCAACACAGAGGCCAACCGCAGCCTTGCCAAGCTTTTTGCACTGCGGGCTGTCCAACGCGAACCACGCGTCGACAAGGTTCTGTCCGCGTCCGTGCGGCAGCGCACTGATGACAGAGGCGGTGTTGATATCGACCTCAAGCTCAAGATCGTCGAGGCAGATACGCCACTTAACCTCGTCGTTCCGTTCTTCTTCAACGCGGGGGCTACACCATGAATCCGGACAAAGTTCACCTGATCCAGCGCAGCTTTGGCGAAGTCGCCGACGATATTCTGACCAGCCTTGTCGGCGGCGTGGTCAATGAACCGATCATCTTCGACCTGAAATCCGATCTTTATCCGCTGGCACGGCCCGCGTCGGGCGTACGCGGCCTGACCGGGCAGAAGGCCACAGAAACCGGCGCGCCCTCCCCGATCACGAACCACGCGTTCCAGCAGGGCATCGACTTTTCCTATGATGCCGACCTTGGTGCTATTCTGTGGCTTGATGGGGGCGACCGGCCACGCGATACAAGCACCTTTTTCGTCGATTACGTTCCTGCGGATTCCAACTCGCCCATTACAGATATCAACGTGGGCGGTGTCGCCCGCACAGTGTCAGAGGCCGTCGCACGCGAGATCGCGACGCTTTATGAGCAACTCAACCGCGCCTATCGCTATGGCTTTGTCGATACCGCCGAAGGCAAGGCGCTGGACCTTGTCGTGTCGATCCTTGGTGTCACCCGCAAAGCCGGTGACTATGCCGCCGGTCTGGTGACTTTCTTTCGCGATCCCGGCGTGACGGGTGATGTCACGATTGCTTCGGGAACTGCGCTGACCGCAAACAACGGCGCTGTCACATTCGAAACCACGCAGCAGCGGACGCTGCAACGTGGGCAGGCCCGCATTGATGTGCCCGTCCGCGCCGCTGCCGATTTCCCGGGCGAGGATGGCCGCGTCGACGCCGGGGCCATCGACACGATGCTGCGCCCGCTCGCCGGGATAGGGCAGATCACCAATCAGGATGCGATGATCCTTGGTGCCGCCGAAGAAACCGACGCCGAATTGCGCGCCCGCGCCAAGGCCGAGCTTTACAAGCTTGGCAATGCCACGCTGCCCGCGCTTGATGCGGCGGTACGCGACAGTTTTGCCAAACTGACGGAATATTGGGACCCCAACGGGCCAGTGGCCCGGCGCACGCCGCCCGGTGTTGTCACACTGCTGGTGGAATCAGAGCCAGAGCGCTTTGCCAGCCTGCAAGCCGCCGTCAATGATCAACGGGCAGCCGGGATCGCAGCCATCGTCGTGGCCCGCTATGTCTTTGTCACCCCACGGCTGGTGGTGAATATCCAGTCGGGATTGACCAGCGCGGGCAAACAAAAGCTGATCACCGAAATTATCGCGGCGATCACCGCTCATGTTGACCCGCTGACCACGGGCGATCCCCTCGTCGGCTCTGATCTGGTCGCCGCAATCAAGGAAGTGGCCGAGGTTGACGACGCAAAGATCGTCGATCTGCATGTCTTCCGTACCGATGCCACCCCGGTGCGCCCCGACACCGTGACCGAAGCGTTGATCGGTTTTCTCGATGCCGATCCGCCACAAGAGGAAACCGCCCTGCGCGCTGATCTTGATGCGCTGCTTTTCGGCCTTGATGTGGGTCCGCCCACCGGCAACCGCATCGCAGATCGCAGCCTGATCGTGAACGCCGAAAATACCGGACCTGCCACCGACACCGACCTTGAAGAGGGCACATTTCAGGTTCTGGCTGAAATCGACAGCGAACCGGCATGGATTGTCGCCGATGTCACACCCGCCGACATCGCATTGCAGGAGGCGGCAAGCTGATGGTCACGAAGTCCCAGCGCATACTTGATCTTTTGCCCGGCACGTTTGCAGCAGAACCGGCGCATTCGCCACTGGTCACGCTCGCACAAACCTATGGGAGCGAGTTGCAGGAGGCAGAGAACGCGCTGGCGGCAATCATGCGGGCGCATTGGTGTGATCAGGCCGATTTAGGCGCCAGCCAGTTCGATGATCTGCCCAAATTCGCAGCACTCTACGGGCTATCCCCACATCCTGATGATGGCATTGAAGAGTTTCGGCGGCGGCTCAAACTTTGGGTGCGGTTGATCCTTGATGGTCCGGCGACCGTGCGCGGTCTGTTGCGGGCCAGCTCGATCCTGACGGGGCTTGAGATCGACGACAGCGATGCAGCGTTTGACGCGTGGTGGCGGCGCGACACTGACAGGCTGACCACGACCCGGTTCAGCGGCCGCGATGCGGGCCCCGCGATATTTGGCTTTGACAGGGGCGCTGCGACAGGTGCGGACGCAGCACCAGCCCGGATCACAGGTGCTGTGCGATTGCCCGATCCCCTTGATCTGGGCGCCGACAATACACTTCGGATCGCGGTGGATGGCGGCGCTGTCATGACGGTTGATTTTTCGGCCGCTCCGGCAGTGACCCACCCCCAAGACGTCATTGCCCGGATCAATGAAACAGTACCCGGCGAGGTCGCGACACTTGTGGCAGGGCGGTTGGTTCTTACGTCGCCCACATCTGGCAACGGCGGTCGGATTGCAGTTGCTGACGGACCTGACGATGCAGCAGCCCGGCTTTTGGGGCTGCCGCCGCGCCGGACGATTGGCACTGATGCCCAAGGTGCGGTCTTCACTGGCACGGCGGACCTGTCTGGCGGCATTGACCTGTCGGAAAACCGGTTCGTGCGCCTGACGGTAGACGGCACCCATCTGTCCGAGATTGACTGTGCCGGGGCCACCCCAGCAGCCACCCTGCCCGGCGAAATCGTGGATGCGATTAATGCAGGCCTTGGTTTGACGGCAGCGAGCCATGACGGCCATTTCATAACACTTGCGTCACCGACCACCGGCATCGGATCGACCATCGCGTTCCTGTTGCCAGCCGCGCAGGACGCAACCAAAGCCATCTTCGGACCGCATCCCACCATCATCACCGGCAAGGACGCAGAACCGGCCACCCTGGTTGGCACATCCGATCTTGCTTTGGGCGCAGACCTGAGCGCTGGTGCCACACTGCTCGTCGCCTTCGATGGCGAAGCGCCCACAGAGGTCAATTGCGCGGGGGATGATCCAACCAATACACAATTGCCTGACGTCGTGTCGGCCATCAACGCCACGCTGCGCGCCGACATTGCCCGCCACAACGGGCGCAACCTTATCCTGAACGGATTGGAAGCCGGACCTGCCGGTCTGCTGGAACTGGGCGATGCCGGGGGCGGCGATGCAGCGCTGGCGCTGCTGGGCCTGCCGCCCCGACAGGTGCATGGCACCGACGCAACCCGCGCCATTCTTCGCGGGCAGAGCGATCTGACCGACAGTGTATCGCTGGCCGCGCGGCCACTGCTACGGCTCGCCATTGATCACCGCCCCGCGCAGACTTTTGATTTATCGCAGGCCGCAGCAGAGGGCCCGTTGGACGCCACAGGAATTTCGGTTGCCCTCAATGCGATGGACAGCGCGCCACAAGCCAGCGCGGAAGACGGACATCTTGTCTTGCAAAGCCCGACGGATGGTGCTGCCGGGCGGGTCGAACTTGTTCCTGTCTCTGCCCCCGTCACCCGCCGTTTCGTCAGCCGCGTGCCGATCCTCGAGGATGCGGCCCAGCTTGTGTTCGGGACATTGACCGCGCGCGCCGCAGGCAGTGCTGCCACTGCGGCGCGTATCACAGGAACGATCGACCTGCGCCGTGGCGTTGATCTTTCGGGCGGGCGGTTTGTCCGGTTGGCCATCGACGGCGGCACGCCTGTTGATATCGATTGTGCCGGGCCACGCCCCCGCACGACCACCGCAGAAGAGGTCATATCCAACCTCAACAGCGCAGTCGGAACGGAGATCGCGACCCTATCGAATGATGGCAAGCTTCTGCTGACATCGCCCACGCAAGGCGCGCAAAGTCAGCTTTCGCTCTCGATGCCGCAGGCCGCCGATGCATTGGGCACGTTGACGGGCGCGGCACCGCAGACGATTCAGGGGCGGGCCGCACAGCAGGTCAGTTTCACAGGAACCGCTGACCTTTCGGCGGGAATCGACCTGAGCGCGGCGGCACATTTGCGCCTTGCCATCGACGCTGGCGACGCGGTCGAGATCGACTGCGCTGGTCCCGACCCCGCCGCCACGACGCTTGCGCAGATCGTCATAGCGATCAACGTGGGGGTGGGCCAGAATGTCGCCACCCACGATGGAGCGCATATCCTGCTGACCTCGCCTACCAAGGGCGCGGGCAGTTCTGTCGCGATCCTGACCCCGGCGTCTGCAGACGCGACCAAGGCGATCTTGGGCATTGCGCCGGAACGGCAATACAGTGGGGCCGAAGCCCTGGCTGCCGAACTTACCGGGTCGACGGATATTTCCGGCGGCGTCAATCTTTCGGTTGCCCGCTTCCTGCGACTTGGCGTCGGCACGACCCCACCCATCGATATCGATTGCGCGGCCGAAACAGACGACCCTGCTGCTGCCGCGCCAGAGGATATCGTCGCAGCGATCAACGCTGCAACCTCTGCCCCGGTGGCCAGTATCGAGAACGGCCATCTGGTATTGCGCGCGCCCACATCAGGCGCTTCAAGCCGTCTGGTTCTGGAGACGGTGCAATCAGGCGACGCGCAGATGGCACTTTTGGGCACAGATGCGGCAACGGCCTCTGGCGAGGCTGCACAGCCCGCAAAACTGGTAGGGACAGTCGATTTGCGCAGTGGCGTTGATCTGAGCACGCGTTCGGTCCTGCGGCTGGCCGTAAATGACGGTTTGCCCATCGATATTGATATCGCCGGAACCGCGGCCGAGGTCACTTCGCCCGAAGAGGTCACCGCCGCAATCAACGCGCAATTCCCTGCAATGGCCGCGATTGATGCCGATGGATACCTGAGCCTGACGGCCAGGGACGGTGAAACAATCGCGCTGTTGCCGCTGCGATATTTCGAAGTGATCGACTATCCGCCCGAACCAGTCAGGCAACTGGTGCGCGGCGTCAGCCATGGCGACGCTATCCTGGCTCATAACACCGGCGCTGCGGCGGCTCTGCTTGATGTCGGCTTCCGGTCGGCCAAAGGTGTCGGTTCGCCCGGCCTGATCAATCTGGAAACCGGATGGCAACTGCGCCTGCGCGGCGCCTTGCAACCGGGCATGACAGCACAGATCACCAGCGCTGAGCGCGTGCTGTCTGCGGTCATCGGCGGGGCCACCAGCCAAGACCTTCCGCCGCTGCGGGTTGAGGGCCTTCCATTGCTGCCGCATTTGCGTTTTCCGGCCGACACGCGCCGCACAATGGCAAAAGGCGCAGGTGAGAGGCGGCAAATCGTGATAACCGGGCCTGCTGCCCCGGACGTGATTCAATTGTCGGAATTGCGCCAGCACCCAACCGCGCCGCAGATCACGATTGCGCCCGCTGCGGCCTTGCCGGACGACGCGCCGCCGGATCTATGGATTGGTCGTCTCGAAACGGATGGCGATGGTTTTGCGCTTGTCGGGGCAGACGGGACAACCCTTGCAACCATTGATGCAGCCTTCGTGCCGCACGCGGGGCTGATAGGCGCTCTTGTTGCCTTCACGGGGCAAATTCACGATCATGCGGAAACGCCCTTGATAATGGCAACCAGCTTCCAACAGCTTGTCGATCTGACCATTCACCTTGATGCTGATCCGCCCGTCACAGAGACCTTTACCGCAGTAACAATCGCCGCGACCGGTCCGCTATCGATGGTTGAACAGATCAATACAGGGCCCGCACCATCCACGCTCGTTCTGGCCAAAGCGATTGACCCGACAGCAGCGCTTGAGTTGCCGCGCGGCAAGGGCCGCCGCCTTTTTGTCGATTGCCTGTCTGCACGATATGATGCCGCCAATTTTGATCGTGACCGCTTTGCCGGTGGTCCCTGCCTCGAACAAGGCATTTTCAACGTCAGTCGCTTTGCTGAAAGCCCCAAAGCCCAGTCAACGCCCGTGTTCGCTCCAATGAACGGCGGCGGCGCGACCGATGTCACCCTTTCGTGGGAAAACCACGCCGCGGCGGCTGCCGAAATCAACCTGCCGCTGGACATGCCCGCGCGGTTCGGCGCGCGGTTCGACATGGATCGTTTCGCCCTGTCAGATGACGCGCCCGAAACGATCACCGGGCTGGTCACCGAGCCTGCGGGTGATCCCGATCATTTCGTGAACAGATTGGCCGAGGGCGCTTCGGCGTCGGTGCTTGTGACCGCTCGCGCGGCAGACACTGTCCCGATTGGTTTTGCGCCGGTCTCACTGCCTTTTGCGCGCCCTGTATTCCTCAGCGGCGGGAGTGCTGCGCAACCTGCACGGCTCTACCTGTCCGATCCGGGTGTGGCGGGTTTCATCGCACTCTCGGCAAGCGTTGCGGGCAAGCACGGAAACCGGATTTCGGTGGTTGTCTGCGACAGCGGGCCGGGAAGGTTCGACCTGCTTGTCGCATTCGACGGCGCGCGGTTCGAAAATGCCCGGCAGCGTGTCATGGGCCCCGCGTTGACAGGCACGCCTGACGACCTGTCAAAACCCGGACCGCGCGGCGCAGCACACCTTAAGGCCGCAGGTGTTCGCATCGCAGTCACGCGCGACGGTACCCCACCTGAAAACCCCTACTTCAAAGGAGACTGACCATGTTGGACGATCAAGAGCCATTCACGAAATTCGAGCCCGGCCAACTCATCACCGCCGAGGCGATGAATGCGATGCAGGGCAAGATGCGCGCCGAGATCGCGTCGCAAATCACCGAAGCGCTCGCCGCTCTTGTCGAAATCGACAAGTCGAAAGACAGCGACGCGCTCGACGGGTTGACCGCCGAAGACCTACTGCAAAAATTTCTGGAGCAAGCCATGCAACAATTTCCTTCCCACACCGGTTACCGCAAACTCTTCAAGGTGCTCGAGCTGAACGAGCGCAACATGATCGCGCACGACCTCAAGCTCTGTCCGCTGGTCGATCTTTACGAATTGATGGCCTTCCCCGTCCTGTGCGCCAATGATGACGACACAAACGTCAGACCCGTGCGGTTCTTCCTTCACCATACCAACGAAAGCCGCCAGCAATACAAGGGCAGCGTCATCGTGGATTCCGAACTTGAGCGGGGCGATCCGCATTACCGGATGCCGCTGGCCGGGCTGCTGGATTACCTTGGCGTCGCCTATAATGATGAGACCAGCCTCGGGGATTTGGAAACCGAGCTTTGGAAGGCGATGTTCGCCCCGCCCAACGACCCGTTCGACAACAGCGACTATTGTCACTCGCCATGGTTCGAACGCTGCTGCCGCGAGGAACGGACCGTGGGCAGCCTCAAGTCCAAGGGCGATTGGAATGACCTTTGGTGCAAGTTCAAACCGATCAAGACGGTCAACCCACCCGCCGACCGGATCAGCGATGATGGCAACACCGAATCCGTGCGGCATCCGCGCGGCGTTCAGGTTGACCATCATGACTTTGACCAGCTCAGCCTCACGCTGAAGGAAGAGATCGTCTCGCCCATCGGGACGGGAAATGATGCAGGTGAACCGCAACCGCTGCACCTGATGGTGCTACTGAAGGTCTGAAGCGCAGACAGCACAGGGCAGGCAAAGGATTGGCAGACATGCGCATTGTGGACAGATATCCCGCGACAGGCTTTTTGAACGGAGCCCGCACCCTGACGGTGCGCAGCCTGCCACCGGGGGCGCAGGTGACGTCGTTCCGGCTTATCGTGACCCCGATCGCGGACGATAGCGGCGCGATCGGACCTGCGGTCGAAACATTGTCCTTTGACGCAGGGGCCGACGTGGCTGTCGACCCTGACGATCCGACCCGGCAAACAGGTGTCAGCCGCACGGCTGGCACCGGTCCGCCGCGCTGGACCGAGGTCGCCTTTAACGGCTTCCGGACCCTGTCACATGTGGCGGGTGCCAACCTGCAAAATGCGCTTTTGCAGGTTGATGTGGGGGGCCTTTTTGTCGCGGTTGATGATAATGGCACAATCCCGGTTCAGGGTGCGGCCTATGCGCTGTCAAGCAACGACACTGATCTGCCTGGCCTGTCAGTGCGGCGGATGCGTCTGGTCGCGCCGAACGATGGCGCCGCCGCACCGGTCGTTCAAACTGTGTCCCTGCGTGCCGTGGCCAGCAACCTGACCGTCGCCATCGGCGACCAGCCTGCGGTCTGGGCGCGCCCCGGCGACGTGACCGACGCTGTGCAGACCGGCGAGTTGGCAGAATTCGTACAAGCCGCGCTGGCAGGTGCAAAGATCGAGAACGGGTTTGCCACATTGCCGCTCACTATCAAGACCGACACAACCGCCCGACTGGCCATCGAAGTCGCCGCTGAATTCGATGAAACCGCCATGGGCCTGCCCAACGGGTTGCCCGAGGTGACGCTGGATTACGCGCATGACGCGACGGCCGATGCAGGCGATAACCTGCTTGCCATCGCGGCACCCGATGGGATGGAGCTTGACCCCTCCCGCACGCGGGTCGAGATCGCTGGCACGTTCGAGGGCTCTGAGATCAGCTTTGGCCCATTGGCAGACCGTAATCCCGCCGCGTCGCTTGCCCTGCCCGAGGGGCACGCTGCCGCCGCTCCTGTCGCGGTCACAGTCGAGACTGTTGCCAATGCGGTCGATCTGCTGCTGTCGACGCAAGTGCGTAATGCCAGCATTCAGGTCGACCTGCGCGAGGATTTCGACGGCAAGCCCGGTGATGTGTCGCTGCTGACCAAACGGGCCAGCGGGGCACTGGATGTTTCGCGCTATGCCATGGCGCATTGGCTGAGCGTGGCCTTGGGCCAGTCCATCACCCTTGCCCCCACCGACCCCGCAACGGGCAAACCGCGGATCTGGGTCGTGGTGCAGGCCGTTGCCGGAACGCTGGACTGGCACCTCAATAGTGCAGATGCGGCAACGGCTCAGATGCAAACCAGTGACAACGGGGGGCTGTCGTGGCGGCCCGCGCGGGTGCAGCTGGTGGGCGGGGCGTTGGCTCCGGGTTTGCGGCTTCGGCGTGCCTCACCTGTTTTCCGCGTACCTGTGCGGGTCGAAATCGGGCGCGGCACCGCGGCATCCGAACTGGCACTTGATCAGTTCCAGCCGCTGGGCCGGGTTGAATTCGCGCTCGATTCCAATGCTGTCGCGGGTGCCGTCAACACCGCATTGAGCGCCCAACGCGCAACCGCCTGCCCGCGCGGAGAGCAACTGCGCAACGGTGGTTTCGCCGATCGCGACGATGGCGAAGTCTATAGGCCCCAAGACTGGACCGTCAGCGACGGAACCCTGGGCCGCCAATTCTTTACGGTCATGGGCATGTCCACCACCGAAACAGTGCGACTGATTCAGGTTGGCGATCAGGAAGGCCCCGCCCAAGCCGTATCGCAGGTCATTCCGGTGTCTCCTGGCTGCCCGTATCGCCTGACGTTCCGGGGCTTCACCACGCACCGCGATACACGCATCGAACTGATTTGGCATGGGGCGGAATGCAGTGTCGCGCGGGTCGATACACTTGACCCACCTGCACCGCTCTTTGTTGATGATCCGGGTCACACCAGTGCTTTTTTGGCCACATCGCCGCTGCGGACAATCCCGGCGGCCTCGCTCGACACGACTGCCCCGGAGGGTGCCGATCAGGTCGAAGTGCGTGTTATTGCAGAGGGCGGGTCCCGCATCTTTACCGATGTTGTGTCGCTGACGGGTGGGCCAGCGGGCATCGTCAATCCTGACTTCCGGCAATTCGTAATGTCCGGCTCAGACGTCGAAGGCCTGCAAGGCTGGGCCAATAGCCCCGTCGAGGTGACAGAGGAAAACGGCTATTCCGGGAACGTGACGCTTGAGGGGCTGACACTGACCAACCTGAATCCCCAAGGTGAACCGCTCATTCTGAGCCAGCGCATACCGGTCGCGGCTGGCGCGCCTTTTGCGGCCGGGCTTGAAGGGCGGGTGCCCACGGCGCATCGCAACGGGCCCGCGCCCGGCTTTGGCGCGATCTGGCTCGATGACGCAGGCACGGCGACCGGCACACCGCTGGCCGCCAGCGTGGCGGCGCAGGGCTCCGAGGTGACGCGGCTGGCCGCAACGGTACCTGATGGTGTGGCACAGGCCGAGATACGCATCGAAATCCCGTCTGGTGCGGCACTGACACTTCTAGCCGTCGCCACAGAAACGCAGGCACCTTTGCAGGTTCCGGTATCGTTCCTGTCAGAGGCCCCAGGGCGATTGACCGTGCGCGACTTTACGCTGGGATTCCGCCCGGCACCGGCCCCGCCGCCGCCAACCTTCAGCACCACGCCATGCGCCCCCACACCAGCCGACCGCGCAGCAGGAGATGTTTGCGAGCCCGATCCGTGCTGCGGCACAGATGAAAAACACGCGGCCCCAACCACAACCGTTTCGGCGCTGTCTGCGACGTCAGTCATCGACAGCCTGAGTCAGGCAACTATCCACATCGCTCGCGCAGCCACACCTGTCCGGTCGCTTGTGCATAACCTGCCATTGGTCAGCGCCACCGCCCGCATGGCCGCAATCACGGCTCGTCGCACGCTGGCCGGAGCGGGCCGACGAACGCTGTCGGGCACGCTTCGCGAACGGATCGGGGCGGGCAGCGGGCCGAACCGCCCTGTTGCCGATGTAAACGGGGTCGGCGACGTCCGCAGGGCAGAGCTTGCTACGCTGGGGATATCCACGGTTCACGATCTGGCCCGCGCGGACCCCGACGCACTGGTACGGCAGCTTGCCTACAGCCGCAGGATGGCGCGCGATCTGGTCGCCCGCGCCCTCAAATTGTCAGAAGCCGAGCCCAGATCCTAATCGGTCTGAAACGCGGAGGGGTCCAACCCATGTTTCTTGAGCAATTTGCCGAGCGCACGGCGTTCCTTGCCAACCCGCACGGCAGCGCGGGTGACGTTGCCGCCTGCCTCTTGCATCAGCCGCGTCAGGAAGTCGCGTTCAAACGTTTCGACCGCCGCCCGCTTTGCTGCACCGAAGTCATGCGCCAAAGTGCATCCGGTGCCACCCTGTGATTGGGTATCGGGTCGCAGTGATAGCGACGGGCCGGTCGATGTGACCACCGCGCGGTGCACGAGGTTTTCAAGTTCGCGGACGTTGCCCGGCCACTCATAAGCGGCAAGCCATTGCCGGGACGACGGATCAAAGGACAATGGGCCGGTGCCGTAGCGTTCGGCGTATTGTGTCATGAAATGTTCCGCCAGCAGGACCGCATCGCCCGACCGGTCACGCAGCGCTGGCAGGCTGAGCGACAGCACATTCAGGCGATAAAGCAGATCCGGCCTGAATGCACCCTGACGGGACAGGGCATGCAGGTCCGCATTTCCCGCCGCAATCACCCGCAAACGGGCCTTGCGGTTACGGCTGCCGCCGACGCGCCGGTATTCGAGGCTTTCCAGAAAACGCAATAGCGCCGACTGCGCCTTGGGGCTTAGTGCGTCCACCTCATCAAGAAACAGCGTGCCGGTTTCGGCCTGCGCCACGAGCCCCGGCCGCGCCTCGCGGGCATCGGTAAAAGCGCCCCGGGCATGGCCAAACAATTCGGCCTCGATCAGGCTGTCGGGCAACGCACCGCAACAGACCGGCACAAAGGGCCCCTTACTGCGGTGTGACAATTTGTGGATCGCGCGGGCGGCCAGTTCCTTGCCGGTGCCGGTCTCGCCGTGCAGCAGAACGAACGCATCACACTCGGCATAGCGCCGCAGGGTCAAGAGCTTGTCAACAAACACGCGTGACTGGCCAATCAATCCCAAGGCGCTCACGGGCGCGCTGCGGTCCAGTCGGCGCTGCTCTGTCAGAGGCAGCACACCGGACCTCGTGGCGCAACTGCGTTCAAGCCGCAGCTTCAACTCTGAGCGCGGACAGGGCCATGTCACGAAATCGCGGGCCTTGCGAATGGCCGGTTCGGCCCAGCGAAAGGCTGTGCGGTCAAGGGCCAGTAGTTGCGTTGGCTCAGCCGCGCATGCCTTTAGCTGCGCGAGTGGCTCTGCTGTCCATCCTTTGGCCCCAAGGTAGACAAGGCCGGGACGGCCGCCCGCCTCCGCCAATATTTCGTCAGGCGGCGACACGGTCACGCGGTAATCAAGCTGCCCCAGCGCGCGCACAAGCGCGTCCAGACGGTCGCCGGATTCAAGCGAAATCAGGTTAAGTGTCTGGGCTGAATCGTGTGCCATGATGGCAGTCCCTCAGGTCCGTTTTTGCCGTCTAGCTTATAGTTTCGCCGGGTTTTGGGCCGCTGGCGCGCAGGGTCAGTGCCTTTTTGGTCAGATCAAACCAGAACGCAGCCCCCAAGCTGATGGCGAGCACGGTCATCAACCAGCCTGCGACCGATCGCAGCGCAACCGAAGAGTCGGCGAAACGATCAGCTATCGTTTCGCCCGCGTCCCAACCAAGCGGGAATTGGTCAAGCTGTGCAAGAAGCAACTCCATACCTTGGTCAGACGTCGCCGAAACCGCGTTGCCCGCGCTTTCGGACAGGGCTTCGCGCAGGGTGGCGTTGGTGCGCAAATCTGCGATGAAATCCAGCGCATTGGCGTCAACAACCAAGACCAGCGCGGCCCCTAGTACCAAACCAATGGCCTGCGATTTTCGCTTGTACCAGCCTGACGCGCGGTTCATCGACGCATCAAACCATTCTGACAGCTTTTTTTCAGCCTCTGCCGCCCGCCGATGCAGCGACCGTTCCGTTTCGCCGCCATGGCCAACCAACAAGGTCAGCGCGTCCCTCAGCGGACCGGGTGGCAAACCTTCGACAATATCAGGTGCGCGCCCGAAGAGTTCTTCAAGCGAGATCGGCGCCACTGTTCCCGTGCTGTTACGCCGACGCAACGTATCAAGCAAAGCGACAGAAAAGGCACTGTTGGGCACGTAGGACGGTCCGTTGCCAACCAATCCTGACAGCCAACTCCGCGCCCTCCCCTTGTAAAGCGCCATAAGCGCGGGATGGTTGAAAACCTCTTCGGTCAGTGGCCTTTCATTCTGGCGCCCATCGCCATCGTGCAAGAGATTGCGCACACCCTTGATAAGATTGGCCGCACGCATACCAAAAAGCCCGGCAAGCAATTCCTGCGCCGTGGTCACCACCAGACTGAGTGTGAGAAAGAGGAAGGCAAGTCCCAGAAAGATTTCAAGTACGACAGATCCAAACACGATTCGTTCCTCTAATGATTTCTTCAGAAAAACACGCCAATCGCGACAAAAACGCCTGCGAAAACAAGAGACCAGCGATTTTCAGCGCCAAAAGGACACAACCGGCCGCACAGGTACTATAGGCACAAACTCTACTTTCTGGTGCATTTTTCCTTTTGATGAATGTCAAAGGCCCCGCAAAGCAGGGTTTGCAGCAAAAAGGCAAGCTGACAGGCGCGGCCACTTTGCGAAAACAACCGCTCTTTTGGGTGCTGGCAAGGTCAGTTTTTTTCACCCAGCTTTTGCGGCGTGCGAGACAGAGTGGCTACTCCTTGATCTCAGCCTGATGCGCACAGCGTGACCACCACTTTGCTGGTCCGCCCCTTGCCCGGATAACTGACCAATTCTCCTGCGATCGCTTGCCCATCGACGATGATATGGGTCTGGCCCTGCCCGATCCGGTCGGGATCGCGAATATCGATTTCAAGGCGACCCTGCGCGCCGTCAATCACAACTGCGGCATGACCCCACGCTTTGGGCAAGCAGGGCGCCAGTCGCACGGCGTCTTTTACAGGTTCAACGCCCAGAATGCCGCAAACCCCCAACTGCCACGCCCATCCTGCCGCCCCTGAATACCACGACCATCCGCCGCGCCCCGACAGCCCGCCGGTGCCAGACACATCACCGGCCAGCACATACGGTTCGCGGCGATATTGATCTGCCGCGTCCGTGCTGCCCGTGCGCGCAATCGGGTTCAGCAGGTCAAACACCTGATAAGCATGATCGCCATCTTTGATCTTTGCATAGGCCATTCCCAACCATGTTGCGGCATGGGTATATTGCCCGCCGTTTTCGCGGATGCCCGGTGGATAGGCTTGAATATAACCGGGGTTCCGGTCCGAAATATCAAACGGCGGGGTCAGCAGCCGGATAAGCCGGGCGTCAGGGTCCACAAGCTTCTCGTGCGCTGACCGCATCGCAAGGCGCGCGCGATCATCAAATGGCTGCCCTGACAAGACCGACCAGGCTTGTGCGATCAGATCAATCTGGCATTCATCATTTTCGGATGATCCCCATGGGATGCCGTCGTCATCAAATGCGCGCAGATACCATGCGCCATCCCACCCGTATTGGCGCAAAGCCTGGATCAGATGGTCGGCATGCGCCTGCCAGCGATTTGCATCATCCGCGCGGTCTGCCTGCCGTGCCAAAGGCGCAAAAATTTCCACGATCCCAATTTGAAACCACGCAAGCCAGATGCTTTCGCCGCGCCCTTCTGCGCCAATCCTGTCCATCCCGTCGTTCCAGTCACCGCTTCCCATTAGCGGCAGCCTATGTGCGCCGGTGGCGATCATCAGATCCAGCGCGCTGGCACAATGGTCAAACAGGCTCCCTGTGGCACCTGTGTCAAAAAGCGCATAACGGTCGTCTTCTTCGGGCCGCAGCTCGGGTGCGGAAAGAAACGGTACTTGCGCGTCAAGGATCGCCATGTCACCGGTGGCCTGCACATAACGGCCCGTCACATAGACCAGCCACAGATAATCGTCGGAACATCTTGTGCGTACGCCCCGCCCTTCGGGGGGATGCCACCAATGCAGCACATCGCCCTGTTCGAACTGGTGCTGTGCAGCCAGCAGAATCTGCGCCCTCGCGCGCGCGGGCTCTGTCAGCAGCAACGCCAGCACGTCCTGCAACTGGTCGCGGAAACCGAACGCACCGCCCGCCTGATAAAATCCGGCACGGGCCATAATCCGGGACGATCTGTTTTGATATGGTAGCCATTTGTTGACCATCAGATCAAACGCAGGATCAGGGGTCGCGACCTGCGCGGCACCCAACCTGCGCGCCCATGTGTCTTGCAGCGTGGCAAAGGCGCGATCTGCCGCGTCGGGTCTTTGCCAGCGCGCGACCATATCAGGCAACGCATCGGCGGTGGCCACTTCGCCCAGTGCAAAGACAACTTCGGTCCGTGCACCCGGTGCGATATCGAGATGCACCTGATAGGCGGCACAGGCATCGCCGCCCTGCGGGAAATGTCCGCCCAAGTCCCATGAACGCAGAGCTTCGGGATCAAACACGTCACCGTCGCGCCCCAGAAAATCATGGCGTGCGCCGGTGATGCTGTGGGGGTCTTGCGTGGCGGTCAGAAACGCTGCGCGCGCCGCAAATTCGGGGTTCCACGGATTCCGCCCGACGATGGCCTTCAGGGCGGTGTCATAACGGCTGGTCACATGCGGTTGCGACACGCTGCCCAGCGCCCCGAGCAGCCATTCGGCATAGTAAGTCGCGGTGATGCGGCGGGGCTGGTCTGTCTTGTTGGTCAGGGTCAACCGCACCAGCTTGACCGATGCATCAACCGGCACGAAGCAGGTCAGCGCCTGTTCCAGCCCGTGGCTGTTCTTGCGCCAGCGGGTAAAACCCATGCCGTGTCTGACCGCGCAGGCATCACCCTGCCCCATCGGCTGCGGTGTCGTCGTCCAGACCGCGCCGCTTGCCTCGTCACGCAGATACATGGCCTCACCCGGCCGTTCTGTGACCGGATCGTTGGACCATGGCGTCAGACGGTGCTCTCCGCTGTTGACCGCCCAGGTGGCACCAAACCCCGCTTCGCTGACAAGACAGCCGAAATCGTCATTGGCCAGTATATTGATCCACGGTGCGGGGGTGCGCATGCCGGGCGCAAGGTGCAGCAGGTAGTCGCCGTTCTCGGGGTCAAATCCGCCATAGCCATTATCAAACAAAAGTGTATGGGGCCTTTTGACCGCAGGGATTGCGGCAAAGGGCGGCACACGACGCTGCCCGAACGGCGTCGGGGCCTCCCGCGTTTCCAGTACGCGGTCAAGCACGTCGCGCAGGGATTTGTTTTCGTCACGCAATATGACGCGGGCTGCGGCCTCGATCCCGTGTTTTGCCACCTCCGACATTTGCCCGCCGGACAGCAGATGGATGCCGCCGCGCATCCCCAACAGGCTGCCTGCATGGGTTTCACTGATAATCGACAGAACCCTTTCGCGCAGCGGCTCCTGATAGCTGATTGCCGCGTCCTGCATGATGACCAGATCAACATGCAGGCCCATCTGACGCCAAAGGCTGTGACCCCGCACAAGAATACTCAACAGGCTGGATGTTTCCGGATCGGACACCTTCAACAGCAGGATCGGATCATCGCCGGAAATGCCGTAGCGCCACAAATCCGGTTGGCCGTTCCAATCGGGCTTGTCCAGCGGCGCCGGACGGCGAAATGTCGGATGCACATGCACCAACAGTGACGACAAAACCTGTAATTCCGGCAAATGTTCCGACGCGATGCCAAGCCGGTGAACCCTGTGGCCGGTATAAGACAAAGCATCTCGAAAGGCATGGTCGATCATTCCCATCGGATAGCGATTTGCCACATGAAGCGCTTCGCTGTCTGATGTGGCCGCAACCGTGAGGAACACAAGCTGTCTGGTTTCCATGGGCTTCAAACTGACCCTCGTCTGAAGCGACATGACCGGGTCAAGCGTCCAGCCCGCACTTTGGCTCAGCCCCTGCTGCAAGCCCTGTGGGTTTCTGTCGCTCTGGTTGCGACCGACAAAATTATGTCGATCACTTTCCCATGCCGTGACCCGAATATCGGGATCAGCGGAAACCAGTTTGTGCAGCAAAACGGGCGGGCGCGTTTCCGGTCGTCGGGGGCGGCGTGTGAACAGCAGCGCCTGCGCATCGGCCAGATAACTGCTGTGGACGAATAGTTTGCTGAAGGCCGGGTGCCGCTCGTCATCCAGCGGGGGCGCAAGCACAACCTCGCCGCAACTGGTGATGTCGATGGTGCGATCATCCCCGCTTTCGTTGACAAGCGTGACCCGGCGAATTTCCACGTCATCTTCGGCAGCGACGGTGATGTCCATGCGTGCAACGATCCCGTCATGACGGCGCAGAAGTTCGACCATATGCGGATGAAAGACGCACCTTGTATCATCATCGGACTGTGCGGTCGGGGCCGCCCCCAGCGACCACAGGTCGTTGCTGTCTGCATCCTGCAAATACATCCAGATACCGTGGGCGTTGCGCGTCGGATCCGGCCACCACCGGGTCAGGGCCGTATCTTTCCACGTCAGCCCGCCGCCGCCACTTTCCGTCAGGAAAGAAGACATGCGCCCATTACCCAGAACATGCAGATGATGCACCGGAAAGTCTGGCGACGGCACCCAAGCTGCCAGTGCGGGCACCGCTGATTTATCGGCAGGATGGTCCCAGACTTCGTCGGCGCGGCCAAGTTCAAGCGGGACATCCCACGGCACCCGCTCCTGCAACAAAAGATCCATAGCCTTGACGGCCTTTTCGTTCAGGAACCGCTGCACCATGATATCGCCCAGCAAGGCATTGGCGATCGCCACCTGCACCATTCCCTGATGATGCGCCATGAATGTTGTGACCGGAACAAACCCGTCTCCCGGTGTCATCCGGTCAGAGGTAAAATCGAGCGCTTCGATAAAGCCATATCTGGTCTGCGCGCCCATCTGTGCCAGCGCTTGCAGATTATCGACCGCCGCACCGGGCCAGCCGCACAGAGCCAGAGCCGCGCCATATGGTGCGATGACAAGATCGTCGGTCAACCCGCGGCGTATACCAAGAGCGGGCACGCCGAAGGCACGATATTGGAATACGCCTCTTGTGTCGGTGGTGCCAAAGGCGGACTCCGAAATGCCCCATGGGACATTGCGCGCGCGCGCATAGTCCCTTTGAAAATCAATCGCCGTCAGTTCGCTTTCCCCCAGCAGCGTATCGCGGTAACTGGGCAAAAATAGCGGTGGCATCAGATATTCGAAAATCGACCCGTTCCACGACAGGATCGATGGCTTGCCCTTGAGCCGCGTGATCGGTCTGCTGAACGCGAACCAATGCTCAATCGGGGCGTCATGTTTGGCAATCGCGAAATAACTGGCAAGGCGCGCTTCGGTCGCCAATAGATCATAGTGACTGCCATCCATCCGGCCAAGGCTGCGGTTGTACCCGATTGAAAAGAGCCGCACCGCCGGATCGTAGAGAAACTTGAAATCCATGCCAAAGGCGATGGCATCTGCCTGCAAGGCGAGTTCGCGAAGCCCTTCGCGCAGGATGTCTTGTTGCGCACGCCCCGCGCTTGCGGCGTCGCGCAACTGGTCCAGCCACATCAATGTCGTCTGGTCCGCGTCAGGGTGCGACTTTTGCCAAGCCTCCAGCCTGTCACAGATAAGGTCCGGCGTTGATGGCGTCCGGGCCTCTATCATTTCTGTGCGCAGCAAATCGGCAAGCTGGAGAGCCGGAGCCATCTTTGCTTTCGTCCCTGCATCAAGAACGGACAGCCACGGCATGTAGGTTTCGATATCACGCGAGATCGCATGCAGCCCGTGGTGAAACCGCGACAGCCATGTGGTGATATCCATTAGTTGATTTTCTGACAGGTCGGGAACCGCTGATATGACATCGCGCGTCCCGGCTTCCAGTTCGGGCCAGAGCGTGCCACCAAGGCGGGCCAGCGCGTCTGCCCAGTTAAGCGGTGACTTTTCCGCATCATCCAGAGCGGTCGCGATCTTTGCTTGGGTGTTTGTCAGGTGAGACAGGTCAGCGCCATCGGCCTCGTGCAATGCCCTGCCCAGCAGATCAAGCGTGACCCGCAGCCCGTCAAAGCACGCCGCCGTCAGCGGCGGCTGGTCAATCTGTTCCAGACATCCTTGCTTGAGTGTAATCAGGGAAACGGCCAGATTGCCACTATCAACAGTCGAAACATAATGCGGCTCCAGCGGTTCCAGCGTGCGGGTGTCGTACCAGTTCAGGATGTGGCCGCGATAGTGTTCCATGCGGGTCAAAGTGTGCAAAGTATGGCGACTACGCGCGAGAAAATCGCTGGTCGTGACAAATCCCATATCTTTCGCCGCAAGCGCAGAGACCAGAAACATGCCAATATTTGTAGGCGATGTGCGATGGGCTACCTCATCAACATGGCCAAACTGGTAATTGTCGGGCGGCAGCCAATTTTCCTCAGGGCCAGCGAATGTCTCAAAGAAATGCCATGTCTGCCGGGCGGCGCGTTTAAGATAGGCGCGTTGCCCGTCGGTCAGGGTCTGCGCGCGAAAGAAACGGGCACGCGCGCTCCAAACCGATAATTCGGGCGCGATCAACCAAAGGAACAGCACCGGCAAAGCAGGCCAAAGCACCTGCGGGTTGAACAGCGCCAGATGCGCCGAAATCACAAGCGCAAAGGCCGTGGACGGCCACATCAGACGCCATGACACATTGCGGATACTGCGATCTGACATTTTTGCTGCGGCATGGGCCGCCGATGTCCACTCCAACCGGTTTCGGCCCGACACATAGACCCGCCAAAGCGAGCGAAAGATGGCATCAAGCGCCATCACCGTGTCGGTCACAAGAAACACAATCAGAAAGAACCACCGCCCCGCCGTGACCTGAATTTTATGGACAGCGCTTCCAAAGGCCCCTTTGCGAATACCGCCCGTGGCCACGGCGAAAAGCTCACCTATCAGATAACTGCCCGGTGCAGCGACCGCCAGAACCGTCCAGACCAGCGCACTGCCCGGCAGGACAAGCCAGCCAGCCAGAAAGAAGACCAGCAACGCAGGCGACATCAGGCTGCGGCGCAGGTTGTCGATCAGTTTCCAGCGATCAAGCGTTGATAGGGTCGTCCGGGCCGTGTCACCCGCCGCGACCGGCACCCTGCGCCCGAGCCATGGCAAAAGCTGCCAGTCACCGCGCATCCAGCGATGTTGGCGTAGTGCAAATTCCGGATAGGTCGCGGGCAGGTCTTCGTACAGCACCACATTGCTGACCAAAGCCGCACGCCCGTGCAGCCCCTCAAACAGATCATGGCTCAGGATGTGGTTGTCGGGTATGCGCCCCTCCACACTGCGATGAAGCGCGGCAATATCATAAATCCCCTTGCCTACGAAAATGCCGGTGCCAAAAAGATCCTGATACACGTCAGACACAGCGCGGCTATAGATATCAATCGCCGTATCGCCACCATAAAGATGGGTAAAATGCGTGCCCTTGCCCAACTTTGGCAAAATCTCGATCCGGGGTTGCAGGATGGCATGGCCGGAAACCACGCGCCTGCTGCGCGGATCAACAACCGCGCGGTTCAGCGGATGCGCCAGAATACCCACAAGCCGCGCCGCAGCGCCCGGCGGCATCTGGGTATCTGCGTCCAAAGTAATCGCATAGGGAATACCGCGCAGGGTTTCGATCGCTCCTGCTGTCAAGTCGAACGCATCCGCCCCTTCACGCAGCACAAACCGGTTGAAATCGTCAAGCTTGCCGCGCTTGCGTTCGCGCGCCATCCAGATCCCTTCGGCAGGGTTGTGGGTACGCCGCCGATGCAACAGCATGAATGACGCAGGTCCGCGCGACCGGTATCGGCTGTTGAGGGTTTCAATCCCGTCTTTGAGTGCCTGTTCGATCTCGGCGTCGGTTGCCAGCGTCTGGGTCCGCGCATCAGCAAGATCGGACAGCAGCACAAACCGAAAGGCAGGGTCGGGGTTGGCCAGACGCAGGATTTCGATCTTTTCCAGAATGCCCCTGACCTCTTTGCTATCTGCAACGATAACGGGGATCAGAATGGCCGTACCGCAGTCCTGTGGAATGGCCTCTGCAAAATCCATTTCCGGCAGGACGTCAGGCTTGCTGAGCCGCGTAATGACCCAGTGCCCGAACCACACGCTTGGGATGGTTGCGGGCAGAATGGAAATTGCAACACCCAGGACCCATTGACCGGGGCTGGCACCCTGTGACCAAAGGTAAACCATCGACACGCAAACCGCTGCAAAGGCAAGCGCGACAAGCCCGGCCGCATAGAGCCAACCTGTGGCGCGCGACAAGCTGCGCTGTAGCGCCAGACGCCGCGGGGCACGAAAGCCCAGTTCCACTTCAAGCTCTTGCCTGCCCGCGTCGATCAGCCAATATCCAACGTGATGGCGTCGGCTTTGTGCGTCCTCATGCGATCCAAGCGCGACTGCCCGCCGTGCAATTTCGGATTCTGCAAGGTCGCAATCGATGGCCAGCGTTTCAACAACGTCGCGGTATCTGTTACGGGTTTCAAAGGTCATGCCCGCATAGATCGCGGCAGGGTCCGTTTTCAGCGCAGCTTCGATACAACTGACCTGATCAACGAAATCGGCCCATTTGATCGTATCAATGACAATCAGGTCAGTGATCGCGGTCGAGATCCGTTCAACGGTCTGGGCGGCATCTTGCGGACGGGCGCCGGCACTTGCGGACCAGTCCAGCACAAGGTCCGGGTCAAGTTGACCCACAGCCGCAACCAGTTGCGTCATGCACGCGAGCCGCAACATGGATGGCATCGCCCACAACTCACCATTGGTGAGTTCGGAAGTCTTTTGATATTGCAGGACAAAGCCTGCCAACCCCTCCAGTGTCAACTGTTTGTCAATCTGATCAAGGGCGGCCCGCGCGACGGCAAAAACCCGTGGTGTGCCTGGCCCGTCCGGCTCTGCCAGTGCCGGAAGTTTGTCATAGAAATGGCGGGGCAATCCTTCCTTGAGCCTGCGTAAGGCGCGGATAATCTGATAGTCGTTGTCCAATATCCATTCCGCGGCGCGCTCTGCCTGCGTCGGTGGGTCCGCACAGAACGATCTGACCTGATCGAACCAGTCATCAAGGTCGGGCAACGCCCGGTAGCAGGCAAGCAAGGCCGGAGGCCCGCTCGCGATTGTGTGTTCCGTTGCAAGAGCCGCTGTATCCGGGAATACATCGCGCTGGGGTGGGACGACTTCGTTCATTAATCTGTGCCGACAGGTTGCCTGACGCCTTTGGATGCAAGGTTGCCAAAGACGTGATTGCCGTTTGATCCGTTCAGATGGCGGACCAGAAGCACAGGGATATCGGCCCGGTCCAGAACGAAACGGGCCACATCACCCGTTGGCACATCCATATGACCACTTTGCCCATGCGTCGTCATGACGACAAAATCCGCCTTTTCGCGCCCGACGGCATCAATCAGCGCACGACGCGCATCACCCGAACCGCACACGCGGGTGGTGATTTTCAGACCGTTTTGGGCCAGACGGTTCTTGATCCGGGTGAGGTAGCTTCTGCCCGCCTTTTCGTTGCGCTGGCAAACCAGTGTGTGCAGACGTTCGGCATCCTGATCTTTGACCTCGAATTCTGTGACGCCCGGTTCGGGCGCCACATAAAACAGCACCAGTTCGGCATTTTCGGCCAAGGCCAGAATCACGGCAGACGGCAATGCAATTTCACCGCGGGTCGAGCCATCCAACGGCACAAGGATGCGATTGTAGGACTTGCCACTTTCAAGTTCTGCCTCCTGCGGAATCATCAGCACCCCGGCACTGCGTGACGACAGCACGCTGGCGGCAACCTCGCTCAGGTTCCATGCGCTATCGCCGCGATACCGCAGCGCACCGGCAATATCGCCCCTGTGCTGCTCCAGAAAGCTTTGGATCTGATTGCCGCAGTGCCCCTCCAGAAGTTTGGCCTCGCAGGGGGGATCATCGTCGCCAGCACTGCGGACCAGCTTGCCAAGCCACTTGAGCGTCTGCTGTTTGCGAATGTCCCATTCCACCGGATCGACGGGACCGGCCCCCTTGTGAGGCTGACGCTGCACATGCACCAGCACGACCTTGCCGCCAAACGCGCGCGCCACTTTTTGCGCATGGCCAATACTGGACCCGTTGTCTCGTTTTTCTTCAACAAATACGATGACGTCGGACGCCTCATCTGCATCATGGTCGTCAGAGGAACCTTGGTTCCCCGACTGTGATTTTGGGTCCGGTTTGCGGGTCATCTATGAATTCTCCTCCATTATGCAGTCGGGAAGGTGATTTGAAACTGAACGGCGAAAAATGGGATCAGCGGTCAGCGGACACGGTCTTTGAATGCGTATTTCGGACCGATGAGGGTCGGCTCGGACAATCTAGAGGTGCAGACGCTGCACTGATTGATTTATGTCAGTGAATTGTGTCAACGCCGGATTACAGTCCCCCTATGCAGACAGAAAAACCGGTAAATTCAGGCGATCGGGCTTGCTCTCGATCAAGCCGCGCCACAGCACAGGCAAGCGCGTCATGACGTGGGTTTGGCAAAATCTGCTGCACAGGATGCTCGACCACCTCATTCAAGAGGGGTGCCTGTATGTTGTCATGCCCACTGGCGACGTTTGCCGCTACGGTGATCCAGGGTGCGACCAGCCTGTCACCGTGCGCCTGCATACACCTGCCACGCCAAGGCAACTGGTGCTCAATCCCGAACTGGCATTGGGCGAAGCCTACATGAATGGCTCCCTGACGATTGATGCTGATGACCTACAGGGTCTGCTGGCGACGGTCGTGCGTAATGCCCGCAAATCTGATGCCAAACGGACGCGCTGGCAAAAGCTGTCACAACATGCGCGCGATGCGTTACGCGGGTTGGCACAAAACAACATCATCACCCGGTCAAGGCGCAATGTTGCCCATCATTACGATCTGTCCGGCCGCTTGTTTGACCTGTTTCTTGACAGTGACCGCCAATATTCCTGCGGGTATTTCAGAGAGCCCGATGCAACGCTGGATCAAGCGCAAAGCGACAAGAAAACCCATATCGCGCGAAAGCTGATGCTCGAACCCGGGATGAGCGTGCTTGATATTGGTTGCGGTTGGGGCGGCATGGCCCTGTCGCTGGCCAAGACCCACGGCGCCCATGTGGTCGGCATCACCCTGTCCGAGGAACAGCAAGCCTATGCCACCAAAAGGGCTGCGCAGGATGGGCTTTCTGACCGGGTCCAGTTCCGGCTGTGCGACTATCGCCAGATCGCGGGCACGTTTGACAGGATCGTGTCCGTGGGCATGTTCGAACATGTCGGCCTGCCCCATTTTGATGACTACTTCGCAACCATCCATGACAGGCTGTCCCCGGATGGGGTCGCGCTGGTCCACACAATTGGATGGGCCGCCCCGGCCAAAGCGACCAACCCTTGGATCGGAAAATACATCTTTCCCGGCGGCTATATCCCTTCTGTATCAGAGGTCATGACCGCCGTCGAAAAAAAACGCCTGTGGGCTGCGGATATTGAATGCTGGCGGCTGCATTATGCTTACACCCTGCGTCACTGGTATGAGCGTTTCAACGCGCATGAACATGCGGCGCGCGCGCTTTATGACGACCGTTTCGTGCGGATGTGGCGGTTTTATCTTGCCGCCAGCGAACAAACCTTCCGTCACGCGCCGCAGGCTGTCTACCAGTTTCAACTGACGCGTAGTGTTGATGCCGTGCCACTCGCGCGCGACTATATGTACCCGCATGCGGGCATGCCCGCAGTTGATCGCCCTAGGCCGGTTCTGGTCAGCGACCGCGAACAGGGCACATCTTGAAGCCGGTATACCAATTAAAGAACGCCGCGTAACCCACTAGAAAAAATCGGAACTTCCGTCTATTTTCCAGAATTCCCGAAGCCGCGTGACCAGATGGCACGGCATTGAGAAATAGCGCGCGATCTCGTCATCTGACAGGCCAAGATCGGCTAGTGCTTCAAGTGTCCGCTTGGGTGTCGGACCCAGAATATGCAGGTATTTGAGCAACTCAGGCGTCAGGCTTGCACCTGTTGATGGGGCATGGTCTGGGCCCAAGCGGTAAGCCAGGGCGATCCTGTCGCATTTATCGTGACGTCTGCTGATCTCTCTCATGTCATCTTTTCACCTCCACACAAGACAAAGCATGAATGTGATCCATCGCCCGAAAATAAAGGGGGCGATTGATCGCGATCAAGATGTGCAGCACATTTTTTTTCAACCGGCAGGAATTGGCTGATCACCTGTCCTGAGGATTGAGTAAAATCAATCAGCCGAGTCGCGGCCTCTGGTAATTCTCGCCACATGGACAAAGCTACACAGGAATTCTTGGATCGCGCCGATGCCGGCCGTACTTTGGCCAGACTACTGGTCGACATGGAACTGGATCGCCCGCTAATCTATGCGCTGCCCCGCGGGGGTGTGCCGGTGGCCGTCGAGGTCGCCAAAAGGTTGGGCGCGCCGCTTGATCTTTTGCTGGTGCGCAAAATCGGCGCGCCACGCAATCCCGAAGTCGCCCTTGGCGCGTTGGTCGAAGGCGCAGACGAGCAGATCGTCATCAACGAAGATGTCCGCCGTCTGTCCGGGGCGGATGATGCCTATATCGCGCAGGCCGTGGCCGACCAGCGGGCCGAACTTAACCGTCGCAAGACGCGTTATCTGGGCGACCGCGCGCGTCCTGACCCAACCGGCAGAACGGTCGTTGTCGTTGATGACGGTCTGGCAACGGGTGCGACGATGAAGGCCGCACTGATCGGTCTGAAGCGCGCCAAGCCCGCGCGGATCATTGTCGCCCTGCCCGTCGCGCCCAAGTCCGCGTTGGACGATATCTACGATCAGGCAGATGACATTGTCTGTGTCTATCCTGTCACCGCTTTTCGCGGTGTGGGCGGCTTCTACAGGGACTTTCATCAGTTGTCGGACGATGAAACCGTAGGTTTGCTGAATTCGGTCACGCCCGAAACCGCGCAAAAAGAGCAGAAAAGCTACAAACGCCAGATTACGATTCCCCCCATGGGGCTGGCCGGCGATCTGACGGTGCCCAAGAACCCACAGGGCATCGTGCTTTTCGCCCATGGCAGCGGGTCCAGCAGGCTTAGCCCGCGCAATACATATGTCGCCGAAAAATTGAATGCACAGGGGTTCGCAACCCTGCTGTTCGACCTGTTGACCCCCGAGGAAGGCGAGGATCGCCGCAATGTCTTTGACATTCCGCTGCTGGCTGATCGCGTCGTCGAGGCAACGATCTGGATCACATCAGAGCCCGATCTTGAGGACCTGCCACTGGGCCTGTTCGGGGCAAGTACCGGTGCGGCGGCAGCCCTTGTCGCAGCTGCAGAACTCAGAGGTCGGGTTGCTGCGGTGGTGTCACGCGGTGGTCGTCCGGACCTTGCGATGGCATTCCTGCCGCAGGTTTCAAGCCCGACCCTTCTGATCGTGGGCGGCGATGACCATGATGTCATTACCTTGAACCAACAGGCACTTGCGGCACTGACATGTACCAAAAAGCTGGAAATCGTCCCAGGCGCGGGCCATCTGTTCGAAGAGCCGGGCACATTGGACGACGCAATCGACCGCGCCGCTGACTGGTTCAACACACACCTGCGCAAGAAAGCGTTCAAATTCCCCAAGACGCCGCCGCCGACCCGGATCGAGACAGAGCTTTCCATCCTGACAGACGCCGCCGAGCCATTGCCGGCGATCAATGACCCTGAATTTGCGCAGGCTTTTGACCGGTTCGGATCAAAACGGGTCGTACTGTTGGGCGAATCCTCGCATGGCACCTCGGAATTCTATAACGCCCGCGCAGCCATCACCCGGCGACTTGTTCAGGAACACGGGTTTTCCATTGTCGCGGTAGAGGCCGACTGGCCCGATGCCGCCGCTGTTGATCGACACATTCGCCAGCGGCGGCATGAACCGATGAAAGACAGTGCCTTTGCGCGCTTTCCCACCTGGATGTGGCGCAATGTTGAATTCGAAGCCTTCACCCGTTTTCTGAAACTGCATAACGAAACCAAGTCGATGGAGGACCGCGTCGCATTCTATGGGCTCGACCTTTACAATATGCGCGCCTCGATCGCCGCTGTACTGGCCTATCTGGATCGGGTCGATGAGACCGCCGCAGCGGTTGCGCGGTCCCGCTATGCCTGTCTGGAGCCATGGTCGCGCGCGCCTGCCGCCTACGGGCGCGCGGCACTGACGCGCGGGTTCTCTGTCTGCGAAAAGGCAGTGTCTGAAATCCTTCTCGATCTGTTCCGGAAAGAGTTGGAGTATATCGCCAAAGACGGCGATCAGTTCTTTGACGCCACCCAGAACGCCCGGTTGGTCGCCAATGCCGAGCGCTATTATCGCGTGATGTATTACGGGTCGCAGCAGTCATGGAACCTGCGCGACCAGCATATGTTCCAGACCCTGCGCGACATCCTTGAACATGCTGGGCCCGACAAAAAGGCCGTGGTCTGGGCACATAATTCGCATATCGGCGACGCGCGGCATACGGATATGGGCCGCAGCCGTGGCGAGTGGAATATCGGCCAACTGTGTCGGCAGGAATATGGCGACGATGCCGCCCTGATCGGCTTTGGTACAGCGTCGGGCACGGTGGCCGCTGCATCGGAATGGGATGACCCGATGGAAATCAAGACCATCCGCCCACCGCTGCCGGGCAGCTATGAAGCAATCTGTCAGGCGATCGAACCGGAACGGTTTCTGTGGGACTTCAAAAAGCCGCAGAAAGCCGGATTCCTTGATCTTGTCTCACAACCCCGGCTGGAACGCTACATCGGCGTTATCTATCGCCCGGAAACCGAAAGGGCGAGCCATTACAGCTATGCCGATCTGTCCAGCCAATATGACGCGTTCGTCTGGTTCGACCGGACGAATGCGGTGTCCCCGCTCGCTGCGCTGACCAATGTGGCAGAGGACGAAACCTATCCGTTTGGGCTGTGATCTGTTCCGATCTCGCCGGACACCGGCCCAACGGATGTACTGAAACCGCCGTACGACCTTGGGCGGCAGATTTGGAAACAAAAGGAGTATCAGAATGCAACGGTCTGCTTTTTCACCATGGGCCTATCACGACCCATTCGCCGACATGCGCCGCCTGCAAGGCGCCATGAACCGGATATTCGACGGCTCGCGCACCCCTGCCCGTTCAGGGACCTATCCACCGGTCAATTTCTGGGCCGGACAGGACAGTGTCGTGATGTCAACCGAACTGCCCGGTCTTGGCGAACAGGACATCGAGATGACTGTCAAGGACAGCATGATCTCGATCCGTGGTACCTACCCTGATGCCGAAACCGGTGACGATATCGTCTGGCATCGCCGCGAACGCCCAGCCGGATCGTTCTTGCGGTCTATCGAACTGCCATTCCGGGTCGACCCCAACCAGATTGACGCCCGCTTTGCCAACGGGGTCCTGACGGTCGAAATGCAGCGCCCCGAAGACGACAAGCCCAAGCACATCCAGATCAAAGCGTCCTGACCCCGCAAAAAAGGAGGAGGAAAATCATGGCACAGGAAGTCACCACACAGGACACAACCGATATCGCACGGCCAAACGGCGAAACAGCGCCGACGGTTCCCACATTTGTGCCCGCAGTCGATATTTTCGAGCAGGGTGAAATCACTGTTATCCTTGCAGATATGCCCGGCGTAAAGTCCGATGGTATCGAAGTTACGCTCGAACGTCAGGTCCTGACCCTGCGCGGCACGGTCACGCCACATGAACCCGAGGGGTATCGCCGCCTGTCATCGGAATACCGCGAAGGCGATTACCTGCGCGCCTTTACGCTGTCTGACGAAATTGATCTGGGCAGTATCAATGCGGCCTTCAAGAATGGGGTCCTGCGGCTGGAATTGCCGCGCGCGGCCGAGGCAAAGCCAAAGAAAATCACAGTCAAGGCGGCTTGATAGGCCCATTCAACCGATCAAACCCAATCAAGGAGATGGAAACATGCATATCAGCGATCTGATCCCTTGGGGCCGGGACAAAAAACAGGCCCCCCCGCAAGAAGACAACCGCGCGGTCAACCCAATGGTTTCCTTGCAGCGCGACATCAACCATGTGTTTGATGACTTTTGGCGCAAGGTCGAAAGTGACTGGAACGGCGGCGACGCGGTGGGCATGTCCGGCCCCAGCACCGACATCACCGAGACGGAAAAAAGTATTGATGTCTCGATCGAACTGCCGGGTATGACGGAAAAGGACATCGACATTTCGCTGTCCAGCAATGCGATGACCATCCGCGGCGAAAAAAAGGTGGAGCACGAAGAAGAGCGCAAGGGCATCTATATGTCAGAGCGGTCCTATGGGTCGTTTTATCGGACGGTTCCCCTGCCCGCCGGTGTTGATCCTGACAAGGCCGATGCGAAATTCAAGAACGGTGTGCTGACTGTCAGCCTCCCCAAGACAGCCGAGGCACAGGCCAACATCAAACGCATTCCGGTCAAAGCCGCATAATCCATTGCCCGGGGCGGGCGCTGCCTGCCCCGGCGCCGTGACCCACAGGAGAAGGGAAATGACACCATCTGCAAGCCAGCTTGGTCGCACATTGGCCGCGATCTGCATTTTTGTGCTGACATACGCCACCCCGATTGCCGCGCAACCGCTTGAACGACCCTTGTATCTGAATGACGACGGGCTGCCGACACTGGCACCATTGTTGTCCGAAGTCACACCCGCTGTTGTCAATATCTCGGTCGAAAGCCACCAGTCGGTCGAGATGAATCCGCTTTTCAACGACCCGTTCTTCCGGCGGTTCTTTGATATGCAACCAATGCCGCAACAGCCCGAAGAGCGCCAAAGAATGAGTTCGGGGTCAGGCGTCATCATTGATGCCCAAGAGGGCTATATCCTGACCAATCATCACGTCATCGAAAATGGCGACCGGATTGTCGTGACGCTCAAAAACCGGCAAAGTTTCGATGCCGAATTGGTCGGCAGCGACCCCGGCACCGATATTGCGTTGGTCAAGATTGACGCAGATGGTCTTACCGCGCTTGAGCTGGGCGACAGTGACCGTTTGCAGGTCGGAGATTATGTTCTTGCGATCGGCAATCCCTTTGGGCTGGGTCAGACCGTCACATCCGGCATCGTCAGCGCGTTGGGGCGCAGCGGGCTGAATATCGAAGGCTACGAGGACTTCATTCAGACCGATGCGTCGATCAATCCGGGCAATTCCGGTGGGGCGCTGGTCACGCTGGACGGACGCCTGATCGGCATCAATACCGCGATTATCGCCCCCTCCGGCGGCAATGTGGGGATTGGATTTGCCGTGCCCGCCAACATGGCCGATGCGGTCTTTGATCAACTTGTTGAATTTGGCGAAGTGCAGCGCGGTCAGCTTGGTGTCACGGTTCAGGATTTCACCCCCGATCTGGCAGATGCTTTGGGCATCGAGACCGGCGTCGGCGCTATTGTGACGCAGGTACAACCTGACAGCGCCGCAGAGCGGGCCGGTCTGCAACCCGGTGATTTGATCGTGTCCGTCGATGGGCGCGCCGTTGCCGGATCGGCAGACCTGCGCAGCCAGATCGGGCTGAAGCGGCTTGGCAGGCGTGTCGAAATCGAGATTATCCGCGATGGCGCGCCAATGACGCTGGAAGCCATTCTGAGCCGGGGCGCACGCAGCATGGCCAGTGCAGATGAAAACTCGCTGGGCAGGCTGTCAGGGGCACAACTCCGCAACATGGAGCCGGGCGACCCGCTTTATGGTCAGGTTTCAGGGGTCTTGGTCGCGCGTTTGGACCCGGGCAGCCGTGCCGCCGGTTCAGGCCTTGAGGCAGGCGACATCATCCTTGCCGTCAATCAGGTGCCTGTCACATCGGTGGCCGCGTTGCGCGCGCAGCTTGAACAAACCAGCGGCGTGCTCGCTTTGACAGTTCAGCGCGGGTCTGCGCGCATCTTCCTGGTTTTGCGCTAACCCCGCCAAACGTTTGCTTCAATGACAAACAGTTATTTCCCAAGACGCGATCTGCTGGTTTAATCCAGCAGGTCGCGCAGGGTCTTGGCCAATTCATTCAGGCTGTAGGGTTTACGCAAGATCGGATGGCGTTTGCGGGCAAACCCGTCCACCACCTCGTTTCCGTCGGCGTATCCCGTCGCCAAGAGCACCTTGAGAGCGGGGTTGATTTTCAGTGCCTTATCGGCGACGTCGAAACCGGTCATACCGCCGGGCATCACAACATCTGAAAGTACGAGCGCAATCCGGTCATTGCCTTGCAGAATTTCCAGCGCCTCTGGCCCGTTCTCGGCCGCCAACGTTTGGTAGCCGAGACCATTCAGCCGATTGACGGTCAGCCGCCTGACGCGCGGGTCATCCTCAACCACCAGAATGGTTTCGTTGCGTGATTGCGGGATCTTGGCCTGTTTCGACTTGGCTACCGCAGGCGCCGCTGCGGCTTTGACAGCGGGCGGAATATACAGGGTGACGGTCGTGCCAAGACCCTCTTCGCTATAGATTGCGACATGACCACCTGACTGTTTGACAAAACCATAGACCATGCTGAGCCCAAGGCCATATCCCGCACCAAGGCCTTTGGTTGTGAAAAACGGCTCGAACACGCGGGGGGTCAATGCGTTGGGTATGCCCATGCCTGTATCGGTCACAGACAGGGCAACATAGGGGCCGGGGTCCACATCCACCTGCGTGGCCGCGTAATCACTATCCAGAACCACGTTTCTGGTCTGAATTGTCAGGGTGCCGCCGTCTGGCATTGCATCACGGGCATTGATCGCAAGGTTCAGGATCGCATTTTCGACCTGACCGGGGTCGGTCACTGTCAGACTGAGATCATCGGCAAGTTCGGTCTTGACCGATATGTCATCCCCTAGTGTGCGCACCAAAATTGGCTTGACCGCAATCACCAGATCATTCAGCGACACGGTCGCGGGCTCAAGCGACTGTTTGCGCGAAAAGGCCAGCAGTTGCGTGGTCAGCTTGGCACCCAGTTCAGAGGCTTCCAGCGCTTCAGCCAGCAACTCTTTGGACGAGCGATCATCAAGCTCCATTTCAAGTAGTTCCAGATTGCCGATGATCACGGTCAGCAGGTTGTTGAAGTCATGCGCCAGACCACCGGTCAGCTGGCCGACTGCCTCCATTTTCTGGGCGCGCGCCAAGGCATCCCGGCGTTTCATGTCTTCGGTCAGATCATGCACAATGCCGGTGAAATTCCTCTCGCCGTCAATCCACCATTCGGCGACATTCAGGCGGATCGGTACCTCTGATCCATCCTTGTGGCGGGCGTACATCTCGCGACCAATGCCAATGATTTTTTTCTCTCCGGTTTCGAGGTAATGCGCCATGTAGCCATCATGTTGGCTTTGGTCGGGTTCCGGCATCAGCATCTTGACGTTCTGGCCAATCACCTCTGAGCTGTTGTAGCCCAGAATGGTGCGTGCGGCAGGGCTGTAGCTGGTAACGATGCCCTGTGAATCAATGGTGATAATCGCCTCGGGCGCTGCGTCCAGAATGGCGCTGAGCCGTGCTTCGCGTTCTTCCAGACCCTGCTGGATTTTCTGCCGTTCGGTGATGTCTTCCATAGCCATGAGAATAAGTCTGTTGCCATGGGTCTCGGACTTCATCTGACGGGCATTGACCAGAACGCTGCGTTTGCCAAGGTCGGCCACCTCGATCTGGATTTCATGCCCTTCCACGGTCGTCTTGTCGGGCAATATCCGTTCAAGCAACTTGCGCAAGTCAGGCTGGTTCCACTGCCCGCCTTGCAGATTGAACAACTGCTTGCCTTGCACGGCCTTTGATGTTGTCTGAAAGATGGAACAAAATGATCGGCTGGCCCTGACCACGCACAGATCCTCGTCCAGAACCAGCATCGGTTCACGCACTGTCCCAATGATGTCTTCAGCAAATTGCAACGCGGATTCGTTTGACTGCTGCAACGCCTTGAGGTCGCTCACATCCGAAAAGGTGACAACAAAGCCATCGATTTTCCCGTCCTGTGTCCGGTAGGGCAGGATGCGGCGAATGAACCATTTGCCGTCGGTGGCCTGCACTTCTAACTCGATCGTGTTCAGATCCACGAGAACCTTGAGAGAGTCCTCAATCAAGGAAGGGTCGTTGATCTTGCCCGTGATATCACTGAACGGGCGGCCGACATCATTGGCAATGACGTTGAACAGCTGTCTGGTGGCGGGGGTGAAACGCATGATCTTGAGGTCACGGTCCAGAAACAGGGTCGCAATCCCCGAGCTGGACAGCAGGTTATTGAGATCATCGGTCAGGTGATGCTCGTCTTCGACCTTTTGCTGAAGCTGGGAGTTCAGCATTGTCAATTCTTCGTTCAGCGATTGCAGTTCTTCCTTGGACGTTTCCAGTTCTTCGTTGGTCGACTGGAATTCTTCGTTCATCGACATCGCTTCTTCGTTCGAGGCCTTCAATTCCTCGGACGAACGTTCATATTCGCGGATCGTGTTCTGCAACTCCTGACGGGTGGCTTCCAGTTCCAGCTCTAACTGGGTCCTGATCGGGCTGTCGTTTCCATTTTCTGCGGCTTCCTCCACGGCCTCTTTGACAGGCGCGTCCGCGAATGTCACAAGCAAGAGCTTGACCCCGTCCACCACCATCGGAAGCGCGGAAATTGTCACCAGCACACTGTGCCCCGCACGGGTCAGATTTCCCGTTGCAGTCACGTCCTGTTCGGTCTGAAAGGCGGTCCTGATCGTGCTCCCAAGCTTGGCGCGCAACCCGGGGCGGGCCATCGCCAACAGATCCTGACTGGCCTCGCCGGCGGGCACCTTGAGGTATTGATCCGCCGGCCCCTGCACAAACAATGTCTCCATGCCTGCATTGATCAAAACAGCGGCGGGTGCATATCGCTCCACGAGCAGTTTCTGGCACAGTTCGGCCAGTTGCTGCCCGTGGCTGATCTCCATATTGCGTGCGGCAGGTATCGCGCGGCCAAAGACCGGCGACTTGCCAAGCGGAAAGTCCAGATGCCGATGACGCGCCTTGCCCACCCGCTTGTAAACCCGGTACTTTTTGGACTTTGGCGCAAAATATGCGCCGTGACTGTTCGTGGTCTCCGAGGACCCCAGAAACAACAAACCGTCATCATTCAGCGCGAAGTGGAACATCTGGATGATCCGTTCTTGCGCATCTGAATTGAGGTAAATGAGCAAGTTGCGGCACGATATCAAATCAAGTTTGGAAAACGGTGCATCGGCCAGAATATCCTGATGCGCAAAGACCACCGCATCACGCAAATGCGCTTTCACCCGGTAGGAATGATCTTCCTTGTCAAAGAAGCGGGCCAGACGCTCGGGCGATATGTCACCCACAATCGCTGCGGGATAGACCCCCTCGCGCGCGATTGCGAGTGACTGGTCTTCGACATCGGATGCAAAAATCTGCAACTTGACGTCTTTGCGAACCGCCTGAATTTGCTCGATAAAGAGCATCGCCAACGAATAGGCTTCTTCGCCGGTAGCACAGGCGGGCACCCAGATGCGCACAGGTTTGCCGGGCGCGCAGTTCTTGACCACATCGGGCAATACGTTTTTGGCCAGATAATCGAACGCCTCAGGATCGCGAAAGAACGATGTGACACAAATCAAAAGATCGGCCCTAAGCTGTTGTGCTTCTTCAGTTGAATCCTTTAACAACGCCAGATAGTCCGCCGCATCTTCCATATGGCGCAACGCCATCCGCCGCTCAATCCGGCGCAGCAGCGTGCCTTCCTTGTAGAATTCAAAGTTGATCGGGTTATGCGCCTTGAGAACCTCTATGATTTCAGCCATCGCGCTGCGTGCATTTTCGCCCAGCGCTTTTGATGTCGATCCCCTCCGCACATAGGGTTGTGCGGCATATTTGGAAATCGCCTTGGGCATCTCGGCGACCGGCAGAGTTTGGTCGACCATACCTGTTGCGATCGCATTGCGCGGCATCCCGTCATGTGCCGCTTCGCGGGGATCCTGCGCCAGAACCATACCGCCGCTTTCCTTGATGTTGCGGATACCCGCCGTGCCATCACTACCGGTCCCCGACAGAATGATGCCGATGGCATTATGTTGCTGATCGTGGGCCAGCGACCGAAAAAAGAAGTCAATCGGCAAACGCATGCCCCGCCGTTCAGCGGGTTCACTGAGATACAGGATACCTTTTTCGATCCGCAGAAACTGTCTGGGCGGAATGATATAGACGTGGTCAGGCGCGATTGGCGTTCTGTCTTGGGCCAGCGCCACGGTCATTTTCGTGTGTTTGGCCAAAAGATCGGCCATCAGGCTTTCGTGGTCCGGGTCCACATGGTGGATGGCGATAAATGCCATGCCGGTCTTGTCCGGCATCGCCTCAAAGAAATCAGTGAAGGCCTGCAAACCACCGGCAGAGGCCCCAAGCCCGACAACCGGCATGGCGAAAGGCGCGGCCTTTGTCGTTGACGTCTGTCTTCGAGGTTTTGGCGTCGCGCGCCTTTTCTTTGCAGCCGAATTGGAACGGTCTTTTCGCTTGGTCGGCGTAGATGGCTTTTTGGGTTGTCGCACCATCAGGGTATGTCCTGTTCGTCACTAATTTGGTTAAAATCTACGCAATTCCCCGAAGATTGGCCAGCGTAGTTGGATCAATTGCGTCTTCCCGCGACTGCAAATCGGAAAGTTTCTTGCAGGCTTGCGTTGAAGCGGGGACCGGCACGGCGCACTTTCGGTGCCAGAGAGTGCCAAGGCAGGTCAATCGACGTTTGCACTACTCCCGCCTTAACGCATCAATCGGATTCATGCGTGCGGCGCGACGGGCCGGGAAATAGCCAAAGATCACCCCAACAGCTGCCGAAAAAGCAAAAGCCAGCAGCACGATCACGGGGTCCGGCTGGAATGGGATCGACAACATGTTCGCCCCCAGCAGGCCAAGGCCCAACCCCACAAAGATGCCAATCACCCCTCCAAAAAGCGACAGGATAATCGCCTCGACCAGAAATTGCAGCAGCACCTGTCTGGCCTGCGCCCCGATCGCCAGCCGGATGCCTATTTCGCGGGTACGTTCGGTGACCGACACCAGCATGATGTTCATAATCCCAATCCCCCCGACCAGCAGGCTGACAGCAGCGACCGCCGACAAAAGCCCTGTCAGAACGCCGGTGATGCCCGACAGCATCGTTGCCAGTTGCTTCATATCCATCACACTGAAATCGTCATCCTCGCCCCGACCAATCCGGCGGATATCGCGCATCAGCAACTCGATCTGTTCTTGCGCGCGTTCGGTCGCCACGCCTTCGCGGACGGCGACAATCATCATCGACACATCGGTGTTACCGGCAATCCGGCGCTGAAAGGTCTTGAGCGGCATGATCACGAAATCATCCTGATCGCTGCCAAACGTTGACGCCCCCTTCGATTTGGTCAGGCCGATGACCTCGCACGACAGCGTCTGAATACGAATGACTTCGCCGACCGGGTCCGCGTTGCCGAACAAGGATTTGCGCACCGTTTCGCCAATCACGCAGACCGGTTTGCCCGACTGGAGTTCGCTGGCATCGAATATCCGACCACGCGCCATTTCCCAGCGCGCAGCGGTGAAATAGCGGTTGTCGGTGCCAATGATATCAGTCCGCCGGTTTTCATTGCCAAAGACCGCACGGGCGCGCGAGGCGCTCAGCGGTGCGGAAACCTCAACCACGCTTAACTGTTCTTCAAGCAGGTTGTTCATGCGCACAGTAAACATCGGGACAGCCGTACCCGGGGGTCCGCCTTGCATGGCGTCTTGTCCGGGCATGACCATCAGCATGTTGGTCCCCAGCTTTGCGACGTCGGCGGTGACCTGCTGCGTTGACCCCTGCCCCACCGTGACCATCGCAATCACGGCGCCCACACCGATCACGATGCCCAACACCGTCAGGAACGACCGCAGCGCATTGCGAAAGATCGCTTGCACCGCCAGTTTGATCGTTTCCCACAACACACTAAGCCACCACCCTTGCTGTCGCGGCGTCGCTTTCGATCCGCCCATCAACCATCCAGATCTTCCGTTTGGCATACTCTGCCATGTCTGACTCGTGCGTCACCATGATGATTGTCAGCCCGTCGCGCTGGTTCAGCTCTTGCAGAACTTCCATAATTTCGACCGATAACTTGGTATCAAGGTTGCCCGTCGGCTCATCGGCGAGAATGACCTGTGGATTGCCTGCAAGTGCGCGCGCGATGGCAACCCGCTGCTGCTGGCCGCCCGACAATTCTGAGGGATCATGATGCGCCCGCTCGGCCAATCCGGTCTTGGCCAGTGCTTCGGTTGCGGCGCGATGACGTTCGGTACGCGACAGCCCCTTGTAGATCAGCGGCAGTTCGACATTCTGCAAAGCGCTGGTGCGCGGCAAAAGATTATAGCCCTGAAACACAAAACCCAGATAGTGGCGGCGCAGCAAGGCACGCTGGTCCTGCGTCAGTTTTGCCACCTCAACCCCGTTAAACAGATAGTGGCCCGCTGTCGGGGCATCCAGACAGCCAATCACATTCATCGCGGTCGATTTGCCAGAGCCGCTGGGCCCCATGATCGCCACGAACTCGCCCGCATCAATATCCAGATCAATGCCGTCAAGCGCACGCACTTCGGCCTCTCCTGTGCCGTAGATGCGTGAAATACCGCGCAGCCGGATCAATGGAACAGGTTCAGGCATCCACACGGTCCACGATAACCTCATCACCTTTGTCCAACGCACCTTCGATGATTTCTGTTCTGATCCCGTCAGTCGCACCCGCAACAACCGGGATTTCCACTGGCATTCCATCGCGCAATACCCAAACCGTGCGGTCATCCCCCATCCTGCGGGTATCCGGGCCATCGGGGATCAGCATCCCCAACAGGCCGACCGTTTCGTCTTTTTCTGCGTCAGGCACAGCGGGCGGCACATAGCGCAGCGCGGCATTCGGGACCGTCAGCACATCCGATAGTTCCTCTACCGTAATCTCGGCTGTGGCGGTCATGCCCGGACGCAAGGACAAATCGGCATTGTCGATGGTCAGCACCGCCTTGTAGGTCACGACCCCTTCGACCGTTTCGGGCGCAAAGCGTATTTCGGATATCTCGGCAGGGAACAGACGCTCGTCATAGGCATCCACCGTGAATGTGGCCTTGTTGCCCACGGCCGTGCGACCGATGTCAGCTTCGTCGATATCGACCTGCAATTCCATCTTGGTGAGATCCTCGGCCAAGGTGAACAATATCGGTGCGGACAGGGATGCTGCCACGATCTGCCCCGGATCAACGGCCCGGTCCAACACAACGCCGGTGATGGGCGAACAGATACAGGCCTTGTCCAGTTCAGCTTGGGTCAGATCAAGATTGGCTTCGGCCAAGGCACGGTCGGCAAGCGCTGACTGCAACTCGGCCTGTGCACGCACATAGGCCGCTTTGCGCGTCACAAAGGTCTGATGCGCCGCGACGCCACGTTCCTCCAGTTGCTCGACGCTGTCGTACTGGGTCTTTGCTTCCTCAAGCGTGGCCCGCGCCATTGCGACACGTGCGATTGCACTGTCCAGCGCCGCCTTGCTGACCGCCAGTGATGCCTCAAGCTTGGTTGTGTCCAACTCAGCCAGCACATCGCCCGCAACGACCTGGTCATTGAAATCCACGCGGACTTCATCAAGGGTGCCCGACAATTCGCTTGAAATCTCGACCAGATTGGTCGGCTCGACAGTGCCGGTTGCAATCACGGTGACGCGCAAATCGCCCGTCATGGCAGGCGCGGTCACATAGCGCACGTCCCTTGTTTCATCCGTAAGCGTCGGCCAGAGCAAAACCGCCACACCAACCACGACCACACCAAGCGCATATTTTGCCCACCGGGGCATGCCGCTCTTGTGGTCGTCAAGGCCGAGCTTTCTGGCGACGTCATCTGCTGTTTCCGACATGCTGCACCCTCAATTGTCATTGAAACCCCGGATCAGACGCAGGCGGACTTTCCGTTCCCGTCACTGACGCGGATGATGCCGCAGCACGATCAGCAGGTATTGATCTTGATCAATCAGACCCCGTGCAGAGCCACTACCGTAGCTTGTGATTTCATTGCGCGCCCAGGTAGAAACCATGCCTAAATCATTCACTTTATTACAAAAACTGACAGCTGCGCTTGCGGTCCTGCCGGGCGGCACCGGGACAGCATCATGAACTGTGGGCGGGCTACAGCATGACCGATCAATTCATCAATGACCTGCTCGCAGGGCGCGTGACAGGCCCGACCAGGATCAAAGATTTGGTCATCATCCCGCTTTTCGCGATCGTCATGGCGCTGATGAACAGGCCGATCCTGTCTGCGTTTCTGCCCATCGCCCCTTTCGTCACTGCGATCATTCTTGTTGCCGGTCATTTGGGCCGGATGCTGCGACTGGAAACCGGCGGGACACCCGATGCCCGGGACTAAAAGCGGCCTACACATCCGGGTTGCGCAGCTGTTGGGCAACGCCACGACCATTGAAACCAGCAAATCATGGGTCTTTCTGACTGAAACCCACGTCTACAAACTCAAGAAACGGGTCCGGGATGAGTTGCAGGACCTGACAAGCCTGCGCGGGCGTCACGATAATGCGCTGACTGAAATCGACCTCAACCGGCGTCTGGCGCCACAGACCTATTTGGGTGCGCTGCGGTTGCGCGAAGATGCCAATCACACGCTGGCGCTTTTTGGTCCGGGACGAACAATCGACTGGCTGGTTGAAATGAAGCGGCTGCCGGCAAGCCGGATGCTGGACCAAATGATTTTCGTGCATGGCGGACAGCGCGAAATTCTTGCCCCATTCATTGATATACTAGCGCGCGAATTGATCGTTTTCTATCAGTCCTGCCCCCGCACCTGCCTTGGCCCGGACGAACTGTTCTCGGTCGTGCTTGACCAACAAGAGATGAACAACGCTGTCCTGTTTGATCCGCTCTTTAGCGACCAATACGCACGTTTCAACGCGGTCACCGACGCTCTGGGTAATCTGTACGAGCGCACCTACGACCACATGGCTGACCGGGTCGCCAAAGGGTGGATCAGGGAATGCCACGGCGATCTGCGGCTTGAACATATCTGCCTGATCGATCCACCGGCCATTTTTGATTGTCTGGAATTCAACCGAAACCTGCGATTGCTAGACCCTTATCAGGAAATAACCCAACTGGGGATCGAGGCCGATCTGATGGGCGCGCCATGGATAATGACGGCGCTGTGGACCGCCCTTGCAGACGCGCTTGGCAGCCCTGCAAATGCCGCACTGCGCAACTTCTACGTAATTACTTACGCTCTACTGCGCGCGCGCCTTTGCCTTGCGCATCTTTTACGGCCTGCACCGCGCACCCCTGAAAAATGGCTGCCCCTTGGGCTGCGCTATATCGCGATGGCCGAAAGGTCGCTGGGTATTGAAGGCACCCCGGACACGTAGCCGCCAATCAGCGCCCCAGCGGTTCCATATCCAGACGGTAGTCTTCAGCGATACTGTAGATCGTCTTGTTGGGGACCTTGTACCAGTCTTCGTCCGGTGTCACCGGTTCCGAGGCAATCTCGACCGCTTGATATGCGGTGCTTGGTTCATGATGCACGTGCGATTTGCCACAGATCGGACAGGCATAAATATGATCGCGCACCAGATAATGGAGCGAGCGGTTATAGCGCGATCCAATCACATGCGTGCCGTCGGTCAGAACGATATTCAAGCCCACCTTCGCCTCTGGCGCGACCTCTGCCGACCATGCAATCACCTGCTCCAACCCATGCCGCACGGTGTCTTTCAGACCCCGTTCCGGATGGTGCAGAAACAGGCTGAGCAGATAACGAAAGACATGCTCGCTGTCGGTTGTGCCCCTGATTTCGACACGGTGCAGCGGGTCAGTATGTTCCAGCATCAGCGGACGCACCTGATCAAACGCGGGCACCGTACCATTATGGGCAAATATCCATTTGCCGTGATGAAACGGGTGCGTGTTTTCAATGCTGGTGCCGCCAACAGTTGCCCGGCGGACATGGGCAAGGACCGTGCGCGCATAGACCCGTGCCGCTTTTTTGGCGAAATGTTCGCCATGAAACGCCGCCCATGTCTGCTTTTCAACCAAGGGCAGACCATTATTATAGTCGGCGACACCCCAGCCATGACCATGCGAATAGCCCTGCATATCGCTTGCACTTTGCGCCATCAGCGCATTCTGGGCAATGACCAGCCCGCATTCGACGCGGGTGGGCTCATTGGCGTGCATTGCATAAAGACGGCACATTTTTCGCTCCTGTCAGCTTTTGGGAACAGGATACAGTTCAGGTCAGATCCACGTTGACATAGATCAGTCTTTTGCAGGTGATGGCCGTATAGCTCTAAGAAGCAATCCAGCGCGAAAACAGGCCGCTTATGTCCAATGATAATACGCTGACAAACCAACTTCTTGCTGATGAGCCTGCATTCCTGTCATCGCTTGATTTCGGGCCGCATGTGACGCAAGGCACCGGCGCAGGCCCGTCGCTTCTGATCGGCGACATGTCCCAGATCAGCCTGATGCAACCGCCTGGCAGCTCTTACCTTGATTACCGGATGGCGCATCTGGCCAAACCCGGTGACATTGTTCTGGTCGGGCGCAGGGACCCGGAATTCGACAGCTATCTGGCGCAGGTACGCGGACTTGATGACATCACGATCCTTGCACCCGATCCGCTGGACGGGGGTCCAATCGCGACAAAGGCGATGGAGAAGGACCTGCTGCAACAGGCAATCACGGACATCACCCGCAAACATGGTGGTCTGACGGTCAAATCCTATCTGACCACTGGAACAATATGGCGGCTGGCACAACAGATTGGCGCGGCCACTGGTTGCACCATAAACGTCAGCGGCCCTGCCCCGCGCATCAGCGAAAGGGCAAATGACAAATTGTGGTTCACGCGATTGGCGCGCACGATTATCGGGGCCAGTGCCGTGCCGCCGACAATGCCCGCCTATGGCCCCGATGCCGCAGCGGCGGTTGCCCTGAAACTGGGAAAGTCAGGGGAACAGGTTGTTGTCAAAGTGCCTGACAGTGCAGGGTCAGCGGGCAATATCAGGCTGGATTCCACCCTGATGGCGCAGCAAACAATCCAAAGCCTTGAAACCCTGTTGCTGGATCGTCTGCATGCGACGGGCTGGGCAGACCGCTTTCCGATCCTTGTGGGCGTTTGGGACAGGCACGTCACCCATAGCCCTTCTGTCCAGATGTGGCTGCCACATACCACTGATGGCCGGCCCATTTCGCTGGGGGTCTTCGAACAAGCCGTTATGGGGCAAGCCGGTGCCTTTATCGGCGCGGTGCGCTCGACCCTTCCAAAGGCGATGCAGGACGAACTTGTGGCGCAGGCCACCAGAATCGCTGCCGTTCTGCAAAGGCTTGGCTACTACGGGAATTGCAGCCTTGATGCCGTGATCTACAAAGATGAAAGCGGGACCCGTCACATCCATTGGATTGAATGCAATGGGCGTTGGACAGGTGTTTCGATACCTCTGATCACGTTGGATAATATCACGCGGGGCAAGCGCCCAGAGGGGATTGTCGTTGTGCAGCAAACCTTGCAAGGGCGCGTGATCGGCACCACACGGGCTGTTGAGGCGTTGGATGATATGTTGGCGCGGCCCGGATCCGACGCAGCCCCCGCAAACGGCGTCGTGCTAATGTCACCGCCCTCCGGCGCGCGCAGCATGGTTATCAATCTGCTGGTCTTTGCCGAAAGCCAGTCCGCAGCAGACGAGATGGCCCAGCGGGCAATAACACTGCTGAGAACCCACTCCACCGGCTAAACCAAGCCAGCCTGTGGCGCCACGCATTTCGGGCAATTGGTCGGCTGTTTGTGCCAAGGACCGACAAATCACCGTCACTTCCAAACGATCCATCTGGCTGCATTTCATGTTCGCGTTGAGTTGCGATTGATCGGCGACAAACACTCACCTAGATTGATCATGAAATCCTTGCTGGCCGGAGCCCCAATTGACAGAATACGTGATCGACACCCCGCCCGTGGTCGCCCTTCCGGTCGTCGGAACAGATGCAAAGTTTCCGGTCCGTCGGGTGTATTGCATCGGTCGCAACTATGCCGCCCATGCGATCGAGATGGGCCACGACCCGGACCGCGAAGAACCGTTTTTCTTTCAAAAGAATCCTGACAATCTGGATGTGTCCGGCCTGTTCCCCTACCCACCCCAATCCAGTGACGTCCACCACGAGGCCGAAATGATCGTCGCCCTCAAATCCGGCGGAACCGACATTGCGCCTGACAATGCGCTTGGCCATGTTTTTGGGTACGGACTGTCACTCGACATGACCCGCCGAGACTTGCAGGGCATCCAAAAGAAAATGGGGCGGCCGTGGGCAATTGGCAAAGCCTTTGAAAAGTCCGCCCCCTGCGGCCCGTTGCATCCTGTGTCGCAGGTCGGACACCCCGATTGCGGCCACCTTGAACTGAAGGTCAACGGTGAAACCCGTCAAGCCGCCGACCTGAACCAGATGATCTGGAAGGTCCCGGAAATGATTTCTTACCTGTCTGCCTATTTCGAACTTGCCGCAGGCGACGTGATCATGTCGGGCACACCTTCCGGTGTTGCCGCTGTCGAAAAGGGTGACGTCATGACGATGACAATTGACGGGCTTGGCAGCCTTGAGGTCAAGGTCGTCTAAGCCATCAGGGTCAGCGCAATCACAATAACAGCCCTGCCCCTTATTTGTGGGCTGCAAACGTCAACACTGATCCTGCCCTTTGCCCGCATCGTTCATCTGGATCGGTGCGTCGCGGTTGACCATCCGGATGACCAACGGCATGTGGTCGGACACGTCTTGGGTGAAATCCGCCACTGATTTGTCAAGCCGCACGATGGCGGCGTCATCGCCGCTGATGGGTGACATCCGCACGTCATTGCTGACCACGATATGATCGATCAGAGACCTGTGGCTTGCCCCCACATAAGACAGCGCATTGTTGGCCGCATCGTCGGTGGTCAGCGTGAACAGATCAGGCGCATCGGTCAGCGGAGCAAGCACATCGGTGTTGAGCGTTTCATTCAGATCACCACCCAGCACCACGGGCAGTTTCTCGGTCTTGCGAATGTCGGCGATCACCTCGGTCAGAATCTCGGCGGCAAGACGGCGGCGTGCCTTGCTTTGCGGATCTCCAAAGGCCTTCAGGTGCAGCAGGATCATGATGAATTCCACCTGCTCTGCGTTCTTGGTATTGGGGGCCACCTTGACATGCGCGATCAGCGGGCGACGCGGAAAGGCCGTGCGCCCTGTGCCAGTCGTCGCGGCCCACGCGGTCTTGTGACGGTTCAGTATCTTGGCCGAGATGTTTACCTCGGTCGTCTTGCTATCATACAGCACGGCCAGATCCTGCCGGCCTTTCACATCAAGGTATTTGTACGAGTAACTATGCCCAAGCGCCTGAAGTGATTCAACGACGCGGTCCATCGCGTCTTTTTGCACCTCCACAAGGCCCATCGCATCAAGCGACAGATGGCCCAGTACGCCTGCCACCTTATCCACCCGCGCATCAGTAATTGCATCATTGAAATGCTCGATGTTCCAAAAGCCGATATCGGCGAATTCAAGCGACCCTTTGTATTCGGGCACCTCGACTTCTTCCGGGCGGGCCCCGGTGATCCCTGCAATATCAAAGAACCCCAAATGTGGCGAACTGTCCGGGATAGTGGACAGCAATTCCATAAGCGCGCCTGATGCGGTGGCTTCTGTGTGCTGGCGGGCAACCAGATGCGATACGATGGCCGCCATGCGCACACCTTCGTTGGTGGTCACGCCGTTTTCAATCCAGCCAGCATGATGCAGCGCCACCAAATCCCACGTGTTATTGAAAACCGGACTGCCCGATGACCCCGGTTCGGTGTCGGTTTCGTACCAGACCACCTTGTCCTTGATCCGCAACACATCATTGTTATGCAAGGCCACCTCTTTCGGGCGGCCCCGCGGATGTTGCACGATGTTGACCTTTTCGCCCCGCGTCACAGTGGACGGGTTGCGCAACAGCGGGATCGGGTCAAAATCGGCAAGCGCGGGGTCGTCGCACCCAACAATTGTGAAATCCAGTTCCCTTGAGGTGATAAAGAAACGATCCGGATCAAGGTTGACCATCAAGCTGTCACCGCCCTCTTCAAAACGGAATTCGGCCAGCGCGTCGCGGGCTTCTTCTTTGTCGGCGATCACATGGTTGTTGGTCATGATGAAATTGCTGGTGGCAATCAGAAAACCGGTGCCGGAACCACCCGGCAGGTTGATCCGGCAGACAGAGGCGGCGGCATCCGCCCCGTGATACAGGAAACTGGCAGGCAGGAAGTCGGCGCCCCCCGATATCTTTTCGAAATGCTGCGAGATATCCTGTTCGATTTCCTTGCGGCGGCTTTCATCCTCGGTCGGGGGCAGCGGGGTAGCCAGCAATTCGCGGCCCCGGTAATCGACGAGTTCACGAAAGGCTTCGGGCTCGAGGTCCTGCGCATCGATCATCGCCTCTTTGCCCGGCGACAGGCGTGCCGTTTCTTCGAACGCATGTGGCGCGCCAAACATCGATGCAATGACAGAGCGGAACTTGTTGGCAGCGTCCGCGTAGCCCGCGTTGTTGGGATGCAGTTCGTCATGCCAGTTGTCGCCCACCGTATTGAGACAACTGACATGCGTGACCGCCCCGGGAAATTCGCTCGCCAGCCCTACCAATGCGATGTTGAAGCGGTCAATCAGTTCGGCCACGATCTGGGTTTGAAGTGTCTGGTCCTTGATGCCCAGACTGGCCATCGGCTTGCCCAGCCAGCGGGCGTTGTCGGGCTTGGCATAATCATAGCCATGGCACAGGATCTTGAGGCTGGGAAATTCAGCCAGCAACGACTTAAAGATGTTGCGATAGACGCCGATGATATCGTTCAGACGGCTGGCAAAAGTGGCATTCGGGTAATCCTTGACCGGTCTGCCCGCTTTGAAGGGGTGCAAGGCGGTCTTGAGCATGCCGTCGCCCAACAGGTCGTTCCCGCCACCACTGATCAGGAAAACATGGGGCTTTTGCTGCCGGACCGCTTGCAGGATTTCATCCTGATCCAGCATATCCTGTACCAGATCACCCGCAGCACCCAGACTGTAGATCGCGTAGTCATCGAAAAGCTGGTCAATCACATCGCACAGCAGAAACGGGTACTGAAACCAGCTGTCACCTTCGGACACGACACGCAGGCCGGTCCAGCCATTTGCGATCTTGCGCTGATATTTCTTTTGCCGCCGCCGTTTGGACATGGCGTTAAAGAAACGCATGGCGACGTCGGCCTCTTTTCCTTCATCATCAACCAGTTCGGGGTTGATCCGCACTTGCGGGGCAAAAGCATCAGATACATCCGGGGCAGCCTGCAAATAGGCAGCAATTTCTTCGTCGGGGGTATCAATGTCACGGATTTTGGCTTTGAGTTCTGTCAGTGTAATTTGCTTTGTCATAATGCACCTTCGTTGAATTGCCGGCCCCGGACCGTGCAAATGCCAATGTGAATTTTCGTGGTGCGTCGTCTCCGATATCGGGTTCTTCTGACCCTAAAACTGTCGTAGCGCGGAAATCGGACGCTCCGTCTTGTGGCGAATGCACTGTAAAATAGACATATCGCGAGGTTCGCGTATAATACTCTTGTTAGGTCGCTGGCGGAACCCGCCAATTGATATTTGTCAAATCTGGCCCATCAGACGACCATACAGTTTTTTTTAGGCGTTTACCGCACGTTGCACAGGAGAATTGTATTTGCCTGAGCCGACTTTGATAACAGTTATTCTTAAACCCGTGCCGGAGCCCTCTGGCGCGGTTTCTATGGCTCAGGCATTTGCGATGCTCAAAGACTGGGCGGCCACACATGATGTGACTGTCCAAACACCTGTCGACAACGATGCGGAAACCTTGCGGTTTGCGGCTGTTCTGACCTCAGACGAGGCGCAGGCAGACGCGTTGATCGCTGAACTTGTGGGTAAGGCGTTCGTTGACACAAGCTATAGAAAGCCAGCTGACGCCCTTCCCTAGCGATTTACCTATGGAGGAGCTTGAGACATGACCGAGGATACACCCAACAACGCGCCTGCGTCACCGCGCGAGACGATTGTCGTGATGCAGCCCGACGCAGGCTTGCGCGCGTCCGCAGGCAGGTTTGAAACCACCACAGCAGAACCTGTCACCGATCTTGAAAAAGTGCTGAAGAAATACAAGGCGAGCATGGCGCCGATCTTTGGCACCACAGAAGAGCGGATCGAGCTGGAAATGATGGAGGAAACCGCCGAAAGCGATGCGCCCATGCCAGAGCTGTCGCGTTTCTACAAGCTGGAGGTCGAGGACGCCAAGGCCGAAGAGGCAGCCGCCGCAATGGCCGAATTGAGCCAGGTCGAGGCGGCTTACGTCAAGCCCGGCGCAGAGCCACCTGTGATGCCGGAAAGCGAAGCCGCCCCCGCCGAGGAAGAGCCGCCAGTGACGCCAAACTTTGTGTCGCGGCAAGGCTATCTTGATCCAAGTCCCGTGGGAGTCGATGCCCGCTGGGCATGGGCGCGCGGTGGCGGTCGCGGCCAGAATGTGCGCATCATCGACATCGAAGGCGCGTGGCGGTTTACCCACGAAGACCTGCGCCAGATGCAGGGCGGCGTCGTGGGTGGGACCCAATCCACCAACATTGGCTGGCGCAACCACGGCACTGCGGTGCTGGGCGAATACTCGGGCGATCACAACAGCTTTGGGATTTCCGGAATCGCCGATCGGGCCCGCGCCTCGGCCGTGTCGATCTTTGGCGGGATGGGGTCGGCAGGTGCGATCCGCCATGCCACCACCCGTTTGCGCCGCGGCGATGTGATGTTGCTGGAATTGCACCGGCCCGGGCCACGGCACAACTTCCAGTCCCGGTCCGATCAGAAAGGCTATATCGCGATCGAATGGTGGGAAGACGACTTTGCCGCCATTCTGGCCGCGACCCGGCGCGGGATCGTCGTTGTCGAAGCCGCCGGGAACGGTGCGGAAAACCTTGACGACAATCTCTATCAGACGCGGCCATCGGGGTTCCCCACAAGCTGGACCAACCCGTTCCGCCGATCAAACCGGGATTCGGGGGCGGTTGTCGTTGGTGCCGGTGCGCCGCCTCCGGGCACACATGGGCGCAACCATGGGCCAGACCGGTCGCGGTTGGACTTTTCGAACTATGGCGCGCTGATTGATGCCCAGGGTTGGGGCCGCGAAGTCACGACCTGCGGCTATGGCGGGCTTCAGGGCGGTCACGAGGATGTCTGGTACACCGACACATTCTCGGGGACGTCATCCGCATCACCCATAGTAGTTGGTGCCGTGGCATCTTTGCAGGGGATGGCGCGCGCACGGGGCACGGCGGTGCTAAGCCCCGCCAAGGTCCGCCGTTGCCTGCGCACAACGGGCGCTGCCCAAACCGACGGCCCCGGTCGCCCGCGCACCCAGCGCATCGGCAACCGTCCCGACCTGAAGGCCCTGCATCGCTGTGCCTTTGGCCCGGTCATCAAGCGCAAAGAGTTCATAAAAGAAACGATCAAAGAGATCGAAAAGAACAAAGAGCGTAAGGAATTCATCAAAGAGATGAAGGAAAAAGACCGCAAAGAGGTCAAAGAGAAAGAGATCAAGGAGTTCAAGGAAAAGGATAAGGACCGCTTTGAAAAATCGATTGAGAAGCGTTTTGACAAGCAGGTAGAAAAGCAGATCGAGAAACAGCGCGAAGGCGGGCTGACACCAACCGGTGACACGATTGAAGACCGCATGGCGTCGCTGGAAGCGATGGTGGGCGAGTTGACCCATTTCATCACGTCTGAACTTCGTCCCGATCTGGCGCAGGGCGCGCAGGATTATGCAGGGGACTACGACGAAGACCCCGAAGTGGCAGCCCAGATGGCCAAGGATGAAAAAGACGCCAAGGACACTGAAACCTTCTGATCCCACAGCGCCCCTCTGACCAGTTCCGGGGGGCGCTGCATTTCTTTGAAAGTTTTTCCTATGCTACTTTGTCTATGCGCGCCCGACGACCGCGCGGCGCAATGGTTTACGACCGAACTGCGCAGGCGGCATGGCGTGCAGGCGCGCATCGTCACCCCGCAGGAATTGGTCTATGCGCCCGACATGCACTTGCGCTCTGATGGAACCGCGTCCAGCAGCAGCGTGACGCTGAAATCGGTTGGGCCATTGGACAGCGCATCCATCACGGGCGTGATCAACCGCATTGCCTTTTTGCCCGATGGGCATTTGGCCAACGTGGCCGCCACAGACCGCACCTACATACAGCAGGAATTGCTCGCAATCTGGTCCAGCTGGATAAGCGCCCTCCCCTGTACGGTACTGAACCGGCCCACTGCGACATCGATATCCGGACCGATGTATCACCCCGCAGTCTGGCACCATAGCGCCGCCGCAGCCGGGCTGCCTGTGGCGCAATTGACCTATGACGCCGATCTGCCTGACCCGGTGCCGCCGACGCCTGTGCAGTCGGCGATTGTCTGTCAGGGGCAGTGCCATAGCGCATCCTTGCCCCCCGCCCTTTTTGGCGCCTGTTGCGATCTGGCAGCCTTTGCGGGGCTTGATATGGTCGAGCTTTTCTTTGGTGCCGGTCCCGATGGTCCGGTCTTTTCTGCCGCCTCACCCATCCCAGACCTTGGCCGCGCGGACAGTGCACTGCTTGCGCAGGTCGCACAGATATTCCACGGCGCAGCACCATGATCGTGCTGGCAGGATTGCCCGATGAGCCGCCCATCGCGCGTGTCGCTACTGCGCTGGATGATTTGGGTATCGCGTACCGCATGATCGACCAGCGCCGCCACGCGGACATGCATCTGTCGTTTGATCCGGCAGGTGCACAGGGTATCTTGCAGGGTCACCTGCGCTGTGCAGGCGAAGAGGACATCGCGCTTGAAACCGTCACCGGGCTCTATCAGCGCCTGCATTCTGATGACAGCTTCCCAGACCTGTGTGACCTGCCGCCGACCCACCCTGCAAGGGTCCGCTTCGGGCGCATCGTGACCCTGTTCACGGTGTTTTCCGACCTCTGTTCCGGCCGGGTCCTGAACCGAACCCCCGGTATGGGCACCAATAATTCCAAACCGTTTCAGGCGCAGATCATTGCACGTGCAGGGTTTGCCACCCCGCGCACGCTGATTACCAACGTCCCCGACAAGGCCCGCGCCTTTGTGCTGGATGCGAAGGCGCACGGCACAGAGGTGATTTTCAAATCCGCCAGCGCCGTGCGGTCGATTGTGCGCACGGTCACGGCTGGTGATCTGAACCGGCTGGACCGGCTGCGGATCTGTCCGGTGCAGTTTCAAGAGAGGGTCACAGGGCGCGACGTGCGCGTGCATGTCGTGGGCGAACAGGTCTTTGCCACCCGCATTACAACCACGGGTGTCGATTACCGCTATGCCAGCCGCGATGATGGCGGCGAAACCGATCTTGCGCCCTTTGCCCTGCCACCCGAAGTGGCCGCGCGGTCGGTGGCCTTGTCACAGGCGCTTGATCTGCCACTTGCGGGCATTGACCTGCGCGAGACGCCGCAAGGCGAATGGGTCTGTTTCGAAGTGAACCCAAGCCCCGCCTATTCCTATTATGAAGCGAACACGGGCCAGCCGATTTCGACTGCGATCGCGCAGTATCTGGCGGGGATGTCGGACTAGCGGGTGTATCTTTTGATACTTTTTGAACAGCCCCCGACCTTCTGCAAGGTCGGGGGCCATTTTTTGCCTGCTGCGGTCCTAGCGCGAGACGCAGAAAGATCGCCACATCGTCGTATGTCTGCTGACAGGGCTGAAGTGGTTGTTGCCGGGAACAAAGTTCAGCTGCACGGCCCTGTCCCACGCCCGGAAATGCACCGTAAAGCCACACACGTCCGGCAGCGCTGTCGGCACGCTTTGTGCTGCGGCAACGGTCGCATAGGCCGCTGTCAGATCAAATCCGGTCTTGAGCGGTATCAGAATGGACGCAGGCGGCTGCGTGCCAGTGCTGTTGAGATCCGCACGGCCATCATCAAAATGGGTCTGATCGGTCGCATCCGTGATCATATGCGCCCCCACGACAAACCCGCCCGACCAACGCAGATCATACTTCCAGAAATGGTCGTCGTTGATCCGCCCTTTCATGTCGAGCACCACATCCTCGCCCTCGCCTTCGACCTTGCACTGATCACCCAGTGGTGAAGTCTCGGACGCGCGGTAGATGTCAAACCACATGTCGCCGGTCCCTGACGACGTTTGCAGCAGGTTGTCAGGCAGGCTGATCCGGTCATTGTCAATCTGCACGCGCACAGCGCCACTGACATAGGTCGGGGTCGCGGCCCCGATTTCACGCATCACCAGACGGACACGCACCAAGGCATTGCTGGCACCGGTGGTCGAATCCCAGACAGCAAGGCTTGGCGGATCACCGCAACCGTCAAAGCGCCGATAGTCCGTCACCGCAAACCAGCCAAGCGCATCGCTGTCATAGGTGTCATTGCGCGAAATCGGGCATGGCGAAAATGGAGTCGGCCGCACCATGCGCCGCCAGTTATCGCTGGCCATATGCACAACACCGGGGTCGGCAAAGGTCGGGAACCCAGCACCCTGGTCGATTTCCACCCGGTACTCGTAAAGTGCCAGATTAGGGCAATTCACAACCTCGGGCATGGACCCCTGAATACGGATATCTCCGGCAAAGGGCCGTTGCGCAACACCACCCCAATCACCAAGACCTGTGGTCGGGTCGATGACCCCCACTTCCACCCCGCTGATAAAGGTGATCGACGGCGGTGCACATTGCGCCACGTCACCGATATTGTCGTGCAAGGCATCCAGCCCCAGATCCCGGCTCGCAGGTTCCAGATTCTTCAGCAGATCGCCTGCCTTCAGCCAGATCGCAGGCCCCGGTTGCAGCACGTCGCCATCGGTAAAGGGCGTCGGTCCAAAGCCCACGATTTCGGTGGACATCAGTTCGACCGGGACGTTCTCGATCGGGTCCAGTGCGGGGGTAAAGGCGTCAAGGCCAAAATCCACACCGCGCACCGGAATGCCTGCGGGCAATGCGGGCAGCAGTGACGCGTTCGACCGGACAATGACGCCATCGCGCGCCGACAACAGATCACCATCCAGAAACAGCGGCTTGCCGATTTCAGGCGGTGTGCCCTCGGTGGAAAACCAGATATCAATGTCCAGCTCTTTCAAAAAACCGGCCAACTGCTCTGGATCATCCTGAAACGTCCCGTTGCGGGCAATCGCTGCAAGCCGCCGCAAGCGGTCTTCTTCGCCCACAAGGGTCACTGCATCCAGCCCCAGGTCAAGTGACCGCGGGGTGTTGAATTGCGACAGCAGCGCCGCGTTGGGAATGATACCGCCCGTTGTGAACAGCAGATCACCCGCAGTGAACTGATCCCCATTGGGACTATCAAGTTCGGTCGAAAAGGCAATCAGTCTGCGGTTCTCATCAACAGACGCCACCGCATCAAGTCCCAGATCAACACGCGCGATATCGAACCGGCGGATCAGGTCGGCATTGCGCCTGCATATCCGCGCACCCGCCGACACATGCCACGCCAAGAGGTCGCCGTCCGAGATGATCGGATTGCCATCGGCAGGTGCGGGTCCTCTGGTCAGAAAATCCTCTGACGTTGAAAACAACAACCCGCTACAAGGATCGTCTTGCGCCACTGTGACACCGGGCAAGCTGCCCAAAATAGACAAAAGGCCGCCAAATGTGGCAGCCAGAAAACGTCGGCGCCTGAATCCCCGGCCCGAGGCGTACTGAAAATGCATCGACATTACGAACTCCTCCAAACTGATATTTTAGAGGTCGTACTGTAATGCCAGCGACCTGCTGCAAATTGAGCCATGTCAATCCTGCGGAGAGTGCAGCATCAAAAACTACCGCAAAAGAAGAGCGCCATGACGCACTGAACGGCGCATCTTTGATCAAAATCAACGCGATATCCATGCAATTGGGCAAGCTGTCGTCATTGCTGCACAATCACAAGCGAGGCGCCCGATGAAAAGCTGCCGTGCTGACACACCTGCCAGACCTTTTCCTGTCCGCATTTGTCCGGCCTTGCAGATGCTTGGGATGCTTCTTTGCAGCCTCTTTTTCGCCAGTGCGGTACTTGCCCAGACCTTGGAGGTGGAATTCGCCCAAGGCCCGTTCGACGAACCCCGCGTCAGGGCCGCCGCGTTTTCAGTCGCGGATTGGCAACAGTTGTCGGGCCAGTACGGGCAGGCTGTCCGCTACGTCATGGTGCGTTACGGGGATGACGAAGTCTGGCACGAACAAACGCCACAGGCACCCGACAGGGCCCGCGCGCTGATGGCGGAAGCGGGCTACATGGATGGATTTCCGACGCCTGCGATCATCTTTCATGACCAGTCCACCGCGCGGCTTGCGGTGTTGATCCGCAGGGCCTTATCCACAATCGGGGTCGAGGCATCCACCCAGCTTGTCGCACCACAGGATCGCGCGGCGGCCATAGCGGCCACACAGTATAACTTTGGCCGAGAGCGCATTGAAATACCGTATATTTTTCTCACAACCTCACGCCGGACACCACCGATCGAGCGGTTGAATCCGGTGGCAGACCTGATCGCGGGGCGCCCACTTGTCCGTTTCAACCCTGACACACGGATGCTGCTGGTGCAGGTCCCTGTTCAAAACATCGGGCGCGGTGAAGCACCGCCAAGCACCATGGCCTTGAATGATCTTAGCCGCAGGTTGCGCTTTGCAAACGTCCGCGTGCCCGCCATCGGGCCCCGCAGTGCAACGCAGGTCGAGGTCACAGCGCCCGTCCCCGAAGCGGCATTGGGGCAGGAACTGCTGCTTCAGGCCATTGTCGATCCCGACGAACGGGTTTTGGAATTGAACGATCAAAACAATCTGTCACCAACAGTTCCCTTCACACCGCCCGAGCCACGACCACGACCGGAGCCGAAACCTGACTTGACCGTGGAATGGCAGCGTCATGCATTTGATCCGCAGACCGGCGTGCTGACGGTCGCACTTGTCGTGCGCAATAGTGGTGCGGGCAATGCAAAGGCCCATGCTGTCGATATTATCGATCAGGACGGGGCGCGACTGGCCCGGTCTGCTGTTCCCCCCCTGAGCCCGGACAGCCTCTTTGAAGCATCTCAAACCATCTTGGTAGCCGAACGCAGCCTGGGCCGGACCATTGTGCTTGCGGCCATTGTCGATTCTGCCGATCAGGTGGACGAGACGAATGAACGCAACAACCAATGCCGTCTGCAACGTATCCCTATCCCCGCACCCGAGCCTGAGGAAGAGGTTTTCGCGGATCTGGCAGTGCGGATCTCGGCCACGTCTGTCCAGAACGACGGTCGGTCCGTCGATGTGGCGCTCGAAGTGGTCAATACTGGTGCCAGAACCAGCCCTTCGACATCGCTCACCCTGCGCGGGGACACGGATTCTGAGGTCATCAGGCTATTCGTGCCCTCGTTGCGTCCTGGCACCAGTTGGTCAAGCACCCAGACTGTCGTTTCACGTTTCCGGGCAACCGGCGGCGCGTTTGAATTGCTGGCGCGGGTCGATCCCGACAATCTGATCCCGGAAACCAACAAGGCCAACAACCGGTTTGTTCGGACGGTCATGCTGCCCTTTCCCTATTTGATCTGGGGAGGCGTGGGGCTGGCCGTCATTCTGGTGCTGTCGATGGTCTTTCCGCGGTTTCGTCCCGGTCCCAAGCGCCCAAAAGCGCAACGCGACAGCCCCCCGAGCCCAAAGACCAGCCTGGACTACGTGCCCAGACCCGACCCCGGCTTTCAGCAGATCGATCCAGACGATGCCGGCGGGGCCGTCAAACTTGAAGTGTCGCTACGCGCCGTGACCGACGCTGGCCAACAGACCTTGATAAAGGAGGACGCATAATGGCTGACGCACAGACCGACATTGCCCCCCATACGCTTGCCGACCTCGCGGGCAGCGCGGATATGCAAACGGACGACCAGCAACTTCCAGACGAAGCGCGCGACGCGCTGCGCGAGGACATCGGGTCATTTGGCGCAGGATTGGCGCAACTGTTCACCACAGCAGGCATTCTGGTTGCCCTAAACAAGGCCCTTGATGTGCCACTGACCGATATTCTGAAATCCGGCTGGAGCAGCGCAGTTGACTTGCAACCCTATCTGGACCCGGAAAAACATCCGCCAGAGGAGACTACATGGGTCGACTTTGGCAAACAAAAGCTAACCTCGACGCATAATCCGAAACTTGAAGTGCTGGTCAACGGCAAGCGGGTCGGCACACTCACGTTTGACGTGGTCCTGACCCTGCATATCACCGCCACGAAACTGCTGGTCGGCAACGGCCGCATCTGGCAGGCAACTGGAACAGCCTTCAAGGGCGACTGCAGGCTGTCCTACAAGGGCTTTCCTTTCATCAAGAAACAGATCGCGAAAGTCAGCCTGCCGGGCACGCTGAACTTCGCAGAGGGTGTGCGCATTTCCAAACTACCGGTGGCCGTCGGTTAGGGTCAGGCCCCTAAGGCGCGACACCGGTGTGCTTGTACTGGTGCTGCGCCGAGATCGCGGAATGCGGATTGGGCTCGGCGCGGCCAAGGGGACCCTGCGCCGGAGCCCAAGCGTGCAAATCCAAGCCAGCAAGTCGGCCTCTGGCGCGGGCAGGCTCAGTATCTGGTACACACATTGCGACTATACCGAAAAACGCCCCTGCGTTATCGCACGCCTGTCCAGCCGTTCTTCCCGCGGGTTTGGCGGTGGCGGCGCATCAGGGCGCTGGTTGCGAACCTATCCGCCGGCGATCTGCTTGGCCTTTTCGACCAACACCTCTGCCTGTCGGATTGAGGCATAATCGATCAGGCGACCGTCCAGCGACACAGCGCCCTTGCCTGCGGCTTCGGCCTCGGCCATCGCCTCCAGAATACGGCCCGCTTTGGTGATTTCTTCCTCCGAAGGGCTCATCACTTCGTTGGCCAGCGCAATCTGGCTGGGATGGATCGCCCATTTGCCTTCGCAGCCCAGCACTGCGGCGCGATATGCAGCGGCCTTGTATCCGTCGGGGTCTTTGAAATCGCCAAAAGGTCCGTCAATCGGGCGCAAACCGTTGGCGCGGGCCGCAACCACCATGCGGGCCAGCGCATAATGCCACATATCGCCCCAGTGAGTGGCACGGTTGCCGTCCGCGTCCGGGTCGGTCAAGACAGAGTAATCCTTGTTCACCCCGCCTATGATCGTCGTGCGGGCGCGTGTCGAAGCGGCATAGTCGGCAACACCGAAATGCAGGCTTTCGTTGCGCTTGGATGCGGCCGAAATTTCAGTGACATTCTGCATCCCCAACGCTGTCTCGATAATATGCTCAAAACCGATGCGTTTTTCGTACCCTTTTGCATCCTCGATCTGCGTCACCATCATGTCGACAGCATAGACGTCAGCAGCGGTCCCCACTTTGGGGATCATGATCAGATCAAGCCGCTCTCCGGCCTGTTCCACCACGTCCACAACATCGCGATACATATAGTGTGTGTCCAATCCATTGATTCGGACCGACATGGATTTGTTGCCCCAATCAACCTCGTTCAGGCCCTTGATAACGTTCTTGCGCGCCTGTTCCTTTTCGTCAGGGGCGACCGCGTCCTCAAGGTCAAGGAAGATCACGTCAGCGTCAGATTCTGCTGCCTTTTCAAACATTTGCGGCTGGCTTCCGGGCACGGCCAATTCGGAGCGGTTCAGGCGGGCGGTGGCTTGCTCAACGGGATGGAATGACATGATGGTATCCTTTCTGCTTGGTAATAAAGTTGCGTCAGAAGGGTATTTCAGCACCAAATATGTCAAGAAGAGTTTAGGTCTATCTCGGTATACCGTCGTTGGTTTTCTGTTCCAGAGCGAGCCGCGATGAGTAATAAAACGCGATGGCCTGTGCCCGGTTTTTGACCGACAGTTTGTCATAGAGATTGGACAGGTGAAACTTCACCGTATTGGTCGAAATCTCAAGCTCTTTGGCAAGCTCGCGGTTAGTCAGCCCCTTGGACAGCGCATCAAGGATCACCCGCTCTTTCCGCGATAGCTGGTGGATCGGGTCTGATTGCAGTTCGCGCACGTCCATGAACGGAAAGACCATCTTGCCCGCCGCAACATCAGTACAGATTTCCAGCAGAGTTTCGGCGGACGCCGAACGCGGCGCAAAGGCAGCAGCACCGGCGGACATCGCCAGCCGGGGGAGATCGCCGGTATCTTCGGCATAGACAACGATGCGCGGGGCGTTGGCTTGATCGCGCAGCACCTCAATCAGCTTGGCCCCGCCGAGTGCGGGCAGCGTCCAGTTGATGATTCCGACCTGCACAGGCACGCGCATCACTGTGCCCAGAAACCCTTCCGCGGTGGCAGATGTCGCCACCAATGAAAACCGCGGGTCACGGTCAACCAGTTCTGAAAGCGCCGACAGAACCAGCGGGTTGCTGTCAGCGATCATGATGTCGATCGGACGGTCTGATTTATCAAAACCTTGATTCATAATGGTTAATTCCGCTTTACTACCCAAATGGGTAGGTTATTTTTCGGTATACTTTGGTACTTTTACCACAATGGGTAGGAATTTTACCACCCAATTAGATACCCAAAAGCAGGAGCAAGGGGCGTTGTTGAAATTTTCACCCGCATTACATTCCACCGCAAGCTGAAACACTGACCATTCGATACCTTAGCGGAGGAACACCATGACCATTTTCCCACCACTCGTTATCCCACAGACTATCGCAGCGGGCCCCGGCCCCGGAAACACCGACGCGCGTGTTCTGGCGCGGTTTGCGGGCGCGGGCCTTGCCGACCACATGCATCCCGACGTGCTGCGCGGCATGATCGAATGTAAGCAAATGCTACGCGAAGTGATGGGAACCAAGAATGTGCACACATTCGGCGTGGCGGGCACCGGCTGGTCAGGTCTGGACGTGATGTTCAGCGCGGTGATGCCCGGCGACAAGGTCGTGATGTTCGTCAACGGCACATTCTCCGGCATTGACGGTCTGACGGTGCGGATGAAGGCCGCCACAGCCGACGAACTGGCCGCAAACCCGATGGACCCGCAACCCGCAAGCGTCATCATCATCGATGTACCCCACGGCCAGTCGGTCACAGGCGAGATCGCGGAAAAGGCATTGGCCGAGCACAAGCCAAAGTGGGCTGCAATGGCACATTCAGAAACCGGTTCGGGCCGCGTCAACGACATCAAGGGCTTTTCGGATGCTTGCGAAAAACACGGGGCGATGGGTCTGGTCGATGCGGTCTCTAGTCTTGGCGTGGAAGACTTCAGCATTGATGACTACCCTGGCGTTCATGGTTGGGCCTCCTGCCCGCAAAAAGGCATTTGCTGCCTGCCACTGACCTATGCGCCGGTGTCTTTTACCGACCATTATATTGATGTGCTCAAGTCCACAGGCACACGCACATTTGTGCATCACCCGATCATGGAAGCCCGTCATTGGGGCATCATCGACGGGAAGGACTCCGAGAAAGGCGTTTATCACCGCACCCACTCTGCCTATGCCGTCGCGGCGTTCCACGAAGCATTGCGGATTACGTTGGAACAGACGGTGGCACAGCGCGCTGCCGACTATCGGTTCCACGAAGCCGCTCTGCGTGATGCGCTCAGCGCGATGGGATGCGAGATTACATCGAACATGACGTCGCTGGTGGTTCTGAACCTGCCCGCCGAACTGGCCGGTCGTGAAATGGAATTGGTGCAGCATTGCCGCGCACAGAACTTTGGCATCTGGCCCACTCTGTCAGAACCCGTTCAGGTTCGCATCGGCATCCTGAACCTGCTGACCCAGTCTGCGATCACCGACATCGTCACGCGCTTTGCCCAGGCGATGCGTGATTTGGGCGCAACCGTCGATCAGGAGGCCGTCGAGGCAGCACTTGATCGCCATTATGGCCGGGCTATCGCCGCAGAGTAAGCCCCAGAGAAACGACCATCTGTTTCTGGGAGGAGACCAAATGGACATTCATGAATATCAAGCCAAGGAAGTTCTTGCGAATTTTGGCGTCGCAGTACCCGAAGGCGCGCTTGCCTACAGTCCCGAGCAGGCCGCTTATCGCGCCCGCGAATTGGGTGGCGAACGCTGGGTCGTCAAAGCGCAAATCCACGCAGGCGGTCGTGGCAAGGCCGGCGGCGTCAAAGTTTGCAGCAGCGATGCCGAAATTCAGGCCGCAAGCGAGGACATGTTTGGCCGCAAGATGGTGACTCACCAGACCGGCCCTGAAGGCAAAGGCATCTACCGCGTATACGTTGAGGCAGCGGTGCCAATTGATCGCGAGATTTATCTGGGTTTCGTGCTGGACCGCACATCGCAGCGGGTGATGATCGTGGCCAGCGCCGAGGGTGGAATGGAGATCGAAGATATCTCAGCCGAGAAGCCGGACAGCATCGTGCGGGCAACTGTCGAACCTGCCGTCGGTTTGCGTGAATTCCAGTGTCGCCAGATCGCCTTCAAACTGGGGGTTGATGCAGCGCTTGTGCAGCAGATGGTGCGCACGTTGCAGGGATGTTACCGCGCCTTTACCGAGCTTGACGCAACAATGGTCGAGATCAATCCGCTGGTGATCACAACAGACAATCGCGTCATCGCACTAGATGCAAAAATGACCTTTGATGACAACGCCTTGTTCCGTCATCCTCAAGTATCAGAGCTGCGCGACAAATCGCAGGAGGATCCCCGCGAAAGCCGCGCTGCTGACCGTGGCCTGAACTATGTGGGTCTTGATGGCAACATCGGCTGCATCGTCAATGGCGCCGGTCTGGCGATGGCCACGATGGATACCGTCAAGCTGGCGGGGGGTGAGCCTGCCAATTTCCTTGATATAGGCGGCGGGGCGACTCCGGAACGGGTTGCGAAGGCGTTTCGCCTCGTGCTGTCGGACAAAAGCGTGCAGGCGATCCTTGTGAACATCTTTGCAGGCATCAACCGCTGTGACTGGGTCGCCGAAGGGGTTGTACAGGCGATGAAGGAAGTCGGTGTAGAAGTGCCGGTGATCGTCCGTCTTGCAGGCACAAATGTCGAAGCGGGACAAAAGATTCTGGCGCAATCCGGCCTGCCCATCATCCGCGCATCAACATTGAACGAAGCCGCCGAACGTGCTGTCGGCGCTTGGAAAAATGACCTCTCTCAAGGCACAAAAATGAGGGCCGCATCATGAGCATTCTTCTTGACCGCGACACGCGCGTTATCGTGCAAGGCATCACCGGAAAAATGGCCCGCTTTCATACGAAAGACATGATCAAATATGGCACGAAGGTCGTCGGCGGCGTTGTCCCCGGCAAAGGCGGCGAAACCGTTGAAGGTGTCCCGGTCTTTAACACGGTCGAGGACGCAGTGAACGCCACCGATGCCGAGGCATCGCTGGTATTCGTCCCGCCCCCCTTTGCTGCGGACGGCATCATGGAGGCCGCGGATGCAGGCATTCGGTATTGTGTCTGCATCACCGATGGCATCCCGGCGCAGGACATGATCCGCGTGAAACGCTACATGTACCGCTATCCCAAGGAACGCCGGATGGTGCTGACCGGGCCGAACTGTGCGGGCACCATCAGCCCCGGCAAGGCGCTGTTGGGCATCATGCCCAGCCATATCTATCTGCAAGGGCACGTCGGCATTGTCGGGCGTTCCGGCACCTTGGGTTACGAGGCCGCGGCGCAACTGAAAGAACGCGGCATTGGTGTGTCCACATCCGTGGGCATTGGCGGCGATCCGATCAACGGGTCATCCTTCCGCGATATTCTTGAACGGTTCGAACAGGACGACGACACCCACATCATCGCCATGATCGGTGAAATCGGCGGCCCGCAAGAGGCAGAAGCCGCGGACTATATCCGCGACCACATCACAAAGCCGGTCGTGGCTTATGTGGCCGGCCTGACTGCGCCAAAGGGGCGCACGATGGGCCACGCAGGCGCGATCATTTCAGCCTTCGGCGAAAGCGCATCAGAAAAGGTGGAGATCCTGTCCGCCGCTGGTGTGACTGTCGCCGAAAACCCCGCACAGATTGGCAAAACAATCGCTAACGCGATGGAGGCGGCATAATGGTCAAACCAAGCGTTTTCGTCACCCGCCGCTGGCCTGCTGCCGTCGAGGCGGAACTGGCCAAGTCGTACAACACAACTTTCAACACTGACGATCAGCCTCTTGCACCATGCCAGATTCGCGAGGCCGTCAAACGTTACGACGCGGTTCTGCCAACCGTGACTGACAAACTGACCGCAGAGGCGCTGGACGCACCGAAGGTGCAAACCAAATTGCTTGCCAACTACGGCGTCGGCTTCAGCCATATTGACACGGGACGGGCGTCGGATCTGGGGATCACCATTACCAACACGCCCGATGTCCTGTCGGAATGCACCGCTGATCTTGCCATGACGCTGATGCTGATGGTGGCCCGCCGCGCAGGCGAAGGTGAACGCGAGTTGCGCGAAGGGGCATGGACCGGCTGGCGGCCAACGCATCTTGTTGGAACCAAAGTGTCGGGCAAGACGCTGGGTATTGTCGGCTTTGGCCGGATCGGACAGGAAATGGCCAAACGGGCGCATTTCGGTTTCGGGATGAAAATTCTGGTGCAAAACCGCAGCCCCGTGCGGCAGGATATCCTTGATCGTTACAATGCAGTGCAGATGCCAACACTGGAGGATTTGCTGCCGGAAAGTGACTTTGTGTCGTTGCACTGCCCCGGCGGTCCGGCAAACCGCAACTTGATGAACAACGCGCGGTTTGATCTGATGAAGCCGGATGCGTTTTTGATTAATACCGCCCGGGGCGAGGTCGTGGACGAAATGGCGCTGGCCCAATCGCTGATGTTCGAAACCATTGGCGGTGCAGCACTTGATGTCTTCGACGGTGAACCCCGGATTAATCCGACATTGGCGCAATGCGATAATCTGGTGATGCTGCCCCATCTGGGCAGCGCCACCCGCGAAGCGCGCGAAGCGATGGGCTTTCGCGTCCTCGACAACCTCAACGATTTTTTCGCAGGTCGCGCGCCGCGCGACCGCGTCGCCTAGAATTCAGGAGTAAAACCATGAACGTCACCTACAAAGATAACGGATTTTTCACCCGCTCGCTGGCAGAGACTGACAAGGAGGTGTTCAGCGCGATCACATCCGAACTTGGCCGCCAGCGCGAAGAGATCGAACTGATTGCATCGGAAAACATCGTCTCTGCCGCCGTCATGGAAGCCCAGGGCAGCGTGATGACCAACAAATATGCCGAAGGCTATCCCGGTCGCCGCTATTATGGCGGCTGCCAATATGTTGATATCGCTGAAAATCTGGCGATTGATCGCGCCAAGGAACTGTTTGGCTGTGAATTTGCCAACGTGCAGCCCAATTCCGGCTCGCAGGCCAATCAGGGGGTGTTTCAGGCGCTGCTGCAGCCCGGTGACACCATCCTTGGCATGTCGCTGGATGCAGGCGGCCACCTGACCCATGGGGCCAAACCCAACCAGTCGGGCAAATGGTTCAATCCGGTGCAATACGGTGTGCGCAAGGACACGCTGGATGTGGACTATGACCAACTCGAAGCGTTGGCGCTTGAACATAAACCCAAGATGATCATCGCGGGCGGCTCGGCCATCCCGCGCCAGTTGGATTTCGCCCGTTTCCGCGCCATCGCAGACAAGGTGGGCGCCTATCTGCTGGCCGACATCGCCCATTTCGCGGGACTTGTCGCCACGGGTCACTACCCCTCGCCCTTTCCACATGTGCATGTGGCCACAACGACGACACACAAAACCCTGCGCGGCCCGCGCGGCGGCATGATCCTGACCAATGACGAAGCGATGGCCAAGAAGTTCAACTCCGCCATTTTCCCCGGCATTCAAGGCGGTCCGCTGATGCATGTGATCGCGGGCAAGGCTGTTGCGTTTGGTGAAGCGCTCGACCCAAGCTTCAAGGACTATCAGGCGCAGGTTATCAAGAATGCCCAAGCCATGGCAGATCAACTGATCAAAGGCGGGTTGGACATTGTGACCGGCGGCACGGATACGCACCTGATGCTGGTCGATCTGCGGCCAAAGGGTGTCAAAGGCAATACCGCGGAACAGGCTTTGGGGCGCGCGCATATCACCTGCAATAAAAACGGCATCCCCTTTGATGATGAAAAACCGATGATCACATCCGGCCTGCGTCTGGGATCGCCCGCAGGAACGACGCGCGGTTTCTGCGAGCCTGAATTCCGGCAGATCGCTGACTGGATCGTGGAAGTGACCGAGGGGCTTGCCACGCATGGCCCCGAAAACAACGCGGCTGTCGAAGAAAAGGTAAAGGCCGAAGTGCTGGCTCTCTGCGCACGCTTCCCGATCTACGAATTGCTCTGATCGAACCAGAGAGAAGGGAAAAGCTGCCTTTGATGCGCAGCTTTTCCCCAAAGGCCGACCAGCATTCATGGCGGAAATCAAGACAATGATAGGAAATGGCGGAGGCTCAGAAAGCGCAAGAGCGTCGTCGTCTGCCGTCAATCGAATCGCATTAAGGATTGGAATTCATATAATTTATTGGCCGTTTGCCCCTGCCGCCCCGAGGTGGCACTGAAACAGGCCAGTGCGGTTTTGTACCCTCGCGTTGCACCACAAACTGAGGGGCTATGCCATGTTAACAGTCAAACAAATCGAAGCGGCACGCTACGGCGTCTCGCCGGTGCGGCTGTCCGACGGCAATAGTCTTTATGTCCGGCTGAACAAGGGCGGCGGCAAGAGGTTTCAGTTGCGTCTGACCGAGGGCACCCGAACCCGATGGGTCACCCTGGGGCGCTATCCTGAATTGCACCTACGCGATCCGCGGGTTCAAGCGGTCCTCACAAAAACAGGGTACGGTAGCGCGGACAAGCCCTCGCCCACCTACCCCCCCACCCGTCTGCGGATTTTCCGGAACACTCAGACGTCTTGGCCACATTCCGTGACTTGCAAAGGTCTGGTTCGACCGCAAGAAAAAGGGCCTGTCAAACGGCAAGCACATCAATCAGAATTGTTCGACACTCAAAACATATGTCTTTCCACACTTAGTAAGCTGCAGCTGGATGAGATCCGCTAGGCGAGCCGACAACTTCCTCAATGCACTCAAGCTCATATCGATCCGAGTCTGGCTTGCCGATCGATGAGTCCGCACCCTAGCTCTCCGGGGGCGGCGCAGCGCACCATCGCCTCGCGTCCGGAAGGCTGGCAGTGGGCGCCGGGCCAATCGCTTTCCGCCCTGCCGCCGTCGCGGGGGCTGCGGCGCCACGGTCTCGCGGGTCGGGCGCTGGTCGGGCCGGGCGCAGGACTTGCGCGCGGATCTCCGCCCCGGCGAGGGGCTGGTCCCCGCCCATCAAACCGGCACCGTTGCGCGGCGCACGGGGCTCCGCTAGTATTCTACGAGACTTTGCGGCCCGAGACGATCGGCGTCCGGGTACCGGGTCTTAGGGAGGACGCACATGACAGAGACGACCACAGCACCGGGACTAAACAACGTCGAGATCGGCCGGGTCATCAGCTTGGCCGAGAAGATCAGCAGCGAGCCGCATGTCGCGGCCACGACTTGGCGCGCCGAGGTCCGCTGGGACAGCGGGTTCCGCTCATCCGCCCGGGTCCGCGATTTCGACCCCGCACACTCGGACGAGCCCGAGCAGCTTGGCGGGACGAACACGGGCCCGAACCCGGTCGAGCAGCTTCTCGCCGCGCTTGGCAACTGCCTCGCCGTCGGCTACGCCGCCAACGCGACCGCGGCCGGGATCGAGATCCGCGACATGACGATCGACGTCGAGGGCGACCTCGACCTACACACCTTCCTCGGGCTGCGCGAGGGGCATGCAGGGTTCAGCGGCATCAAGGTGCGCGTAAACCTCGACAGCGAGGCCGACGCAGAGGCGCTGCGCCTCCTGCACGAGAAGGTCATCGGCTCCTCGCCGGTCGGCCACACCCTGAGTCGGGCCATCCCGCTCGACATCGCCCTGGCCTGACGGGCCCCGCCCATAAAGGTCTCCTCTACGGCGCCGCGGAGGAGACCGAGCGGCGATGCGCTAAATCCGCTTCTCTACTTGGGTGTCTACAGCGTTTCGCGAAAAACCTGATCCACAGCTTTTCGGGAAACGCTTTAGGTCAAGCTCGTTTTCCTTCTTTTCAGTAATCAAGGATCGGTTGTGGAGAGCCCTGCTTCCGGTGCGCTTCGCGTTGCGCAGCAGACATTCTCGTCTTCATCCACAGGCCTCGTCCGGAATGGACGATCCCGTCAGGTTGAGTAGGTAGCTTCTGGGTCATGTCGTGCCTCCTACCTATTCCTGGCGGAATTCACTGCCGTCGATCCACATATGGTGAAGCAGGACGGCAAGCTTGCGGGCGACGGCAAAGACCGGGTCACCCATGGCGCCCTTGATGCCCCACGGCGCAATCAGCGCGGACAGTCTCATCGCGCCGTTCGAAGCGCATGATGTCGGGGTCCTGGGCGATCAGTTCCTCAAGGAAAGCCCAATGCGGGGCCAGCTTTCCCCTGCCGCGTGGGGGGCCAGCGGTGCGGGGTCAGGGATGGAAAAACTTTTGCGATAAGGTATCAGACAACTTCCGCGTCATAACCCACGAGAGCTTTCGGGTCATGGAGTAGAAGCGGTACAGCTCAACGTTCTCAAGTAGGACGCGTTGCCCAACCAACTATCAAATTTGTAAATGGCTCCGCGATCTACAACGCGCTCCTCCCAGACCACGGAGATAGCGGAGCCTAGCAGTGATACAGATAAACACTGCGGGTCTGCTACCTAACAAGAGCTCTCAAAGAATACAAAGCTTAATATTTGTGCTCAAAAAACTGGCAACCGCTGCCTTGCAAAAAATGCAATGCAGCAATGCAGCATTGGCAATTGAAAAACTTGGAGCCCGCGCTCAATTGAACTTCAACGCGGGTCCAAACCTCCTCCCTTGGATCAACGTTAATCTTAAGCGCGGGCCCAAACCTCCTCCCTTGGGTCAACGCTACGACACATCGCTGGTTCAAACCTCCTCCCTTGGATCAGCGTAGAGTTTTGGCGGCGCACCACTTCCTCCCGGTGCGTCGCCTTTCTATTTTCATCAAGTCTCAGCTACTAATCACGTCTTAACTGCTATTTTGCAGAGCTGAGCACCTAGAAAACGTGAGCCAGTAATCACGCAGTTCGTATTACTGCCGTTCAACCAGCGCTACGCTGGTGCTTTCGCATCGCGATTATTTATAAAGTCCGGATCATTTTAGCATTGATCGTCTAAAGGTGGATCTTGCCCTTGGTTGGCAAACTGACACTTGGCGTTGCATAAGAAACAAGTTACCAACGACGCTCCGGTCGCAGCCTACCCGGATAACAAAACAAGGGTTATAAAATGAAGACTATCGTCATCTGCTCCGGCGGGCTCGATTCTGTTTCGCTTGCACATATGGTTGCGCAAGAACAACAGCTGACCCGCCTTGTGTCATTCGATTACGGCCAGCGCCATCGCAAGGAACTGAACTACGCAAGCCTTTGTGCGCAGCGACTGGATGTCCCCCTCGATATTATTGATCTGCGCGGCATTGGTGCGGCCTTGACGGGCTCTGCGCTCACGGATGATATTGATGTTCCTGACGGGCATTACGCCGAAGAAAGTATGCGCGTCACCGTGGTGCCGAACCGCAATGCCATCATGCTTGCCGTGGCTTTTGGTGTGGCGGCAGCGCAGGGCGATCAGGCCGTCGCGACTGCGGTACATGGCGGGGACCATTTCATCTATCCTGATTGCCGCCCATCCTTTACTCAGGCCTTTGAGACGATGCAAAAGGCGGCGCTTGACGGCTACGCGGATGTGTCGCTGTACACGCCATTTGTGCATCGCACGAAGGCCGATATCGTCACCGAGGGTGCGCGCCATAGCACGCCCTTCGCGCAGACCTGGTCCTGCTACAAAGGTGGCGAGAAACATTGCGGGCGTTGCGGCACCTGCGTGGAGCGGCGCGAAGCGTTTCATTTGGCGAATATTGCCGACCCCACTACATACGCAGACCCAGATTACTGGATCGCTGCAATCGCAAGAAAGGACCGTGGCTGATGTACCGGATCACAAAAGAATTCCACTTTTCAGCCTCTCATCAACTGTCGCATCTGCCCCATGACCACCAATGCGCGCGGCTGCATGGCCACAACTATGTTGTCGTTGTGGAATTGGCGTCAGCGACATTGAATTCAGATGGTTTTGTCCGCGACTATGGCGAGTTGAAACCGTTGAAAACCTATATCGACGACACGTTCGACCATCGCCATCTTAATGATGTTATGGCAGAGGCCTCGACCGGCGAAAACATGGCGCGGCATTTTTATGACTGGTGCGTGGCACGCTGGCCTGAAACGAGCGCCGTCAAGGTCAGTGAGACGCCCAAGACTTGGGCGGAATACCGACCATGAGCCAACTGCGCATTGCTGAAATTTTTGGTCCGACCATCCAAGGCGAAGGAGCGCTCATCGGGGAGCCCACCGTCTTTGTGCGCACCGGTGGCTGCGATTATCGCTGCACTTGGTGCGATAGCCTGCATGCAGTCGACACGGCCTATCGCCAAACTTGGGCCGTGATGCCCACCGATGCCGTTTGGCAAGAGGTGCAACGCCTGTCCAAGGGTAATCCCTTGACCGTGTCCCTGTCCGGCGGCAATCCGGCGATCCAAGATTTTACGCAACTGATCGCGCTGGGACATGCAAAAGGCTACCGCTTTGCCTGCGAAACCCAAGGATCGATTGCAAAGCCTTGGTTTAGCGTCCTCGACACGCTGGTGTTGAGCCCAAAACCGCCGTCGAGCGGGGAAACAGTTGATTGGACGGCCTTTAATGCCTGCCTGCAGGCCGCGACTGGCGCGGGAAAAATCGTGATGAAGATCGTGGTCTTCGATGATACTGATTATGCTTGGGCACGTGCTGCGGCGGATAAATATCCGGATCTGCCTCTGTACCTTCAGCCGGGCAATCTTGAAGTGGATCCCGAAATCGCGGTCGACCCACAGAATCTGGCCGATAAGCTGCTGTGGCTGGTTGATAAAACCATCGCCGATAACTGGTTCGTGCCGCGGGTCTTACCGCAACTGCACGTCCTTCTTTGGGGCAACAAGCGTGGGGTTTGACCCGCTCAAGGAGACGATTATGGAAACGATTTACAGTGACTTGAAGCAATTGGGCGGCCAGAGTGATTTGCCGTCCTCCCCTGAAGCCGCGGAACTCGAGCGCGTCTCAAACCCGCAAGCCGGCGTGGACTATTGCGTGCGGTTCACAGCGCCCGAATTCACGTCGTTGTGCCCGATGACAGGTCAGCCTGATTTCGCACATTTGGTAATTGATTATGTGCCAGCCGAATTTCTGGTCGAGTCCAAATCGCTCAAACTCTTCCTAGGGTCATTTCGCAACCACGGCGCATTCCACGAGGATTGCACCATCTCGATCGCGCGGCGTTTAGTCGACTTTTTAAACCCGCAGTGGCTGCGGATCGGTGGCTACTGGTATCCGCGCGGCGGCATCCCGATTGATGTTTTTTGGCAAACCGGGTCAATGCCGCAAGGCGTATGGATCCCGGACCAAGGCGTGCCGTCCTACCGCGGCAGAGGATAAAAATGGCGAATATGAAACCCATTGCCGCCGGGTCTGAGGCATGAGGTGAGGGGCGGAACTCTTCGAACGCGCAACTCGACTTTGAATTTGACAAAGGCTTTGTCCGGCTGAAGAGGTCATCGCCGAGCCAAATGTCCGCTTTTGTATTGGTGGGTCGACTATTATTAAGGTTTCGTCGGTGTCAGGTTCTATCGGCGGATCAACTTCCTATTCTGAACGAAAGTTTATCGCTGCGGCCCCGAGAAGTGGTGGTGCCAAAGTAGAGCTGGAAAATGTTCCTCCAAAGCACGAGCCAAAGCCAAAGCGGAGTCGTGTTAAGCGGGTGAATCTGCCTAGAAAAGAGAATGGAACTAGGTTCAGGACCCATAAATCGGCTTGATGCTGGCTCATTGCTATGATTCCGGACCCCCAAATATTTGGGGGTTTGATGAGCAATCTGTATTGGCTGAGTGAGGCACAAATGGGACAGCTTAAACCGTACTTCCCCAAGAGCCGAGGTAAGCCGCGGGTAGACGACCGGCGCGTATTGAGCGGCATTATCTTCATTAATCGCAATGGTTTACGTTGGAGTGATGCTCCCGCGGAATATGGTCCGCCCAAGACATTGTATAACCGTTGGAAGCGATGGAGTGACATGGGTGTGTTCGCGCGGATCATGACAGGATTGGCGGCAGAGGCACCCGACGATAAGACCATCTCAATTGATGCGACTTATCTCAAAGCGCACCGCACAGCCTCAAGCCTGGGGCTCAAAAAGGGGGGCGCGGACGTCTGATCGGGCAGACCAAGGGTGGTATGAACACCAAGTTGCATGGCGTCACGGATACCAGCGGTCGCCCAATCCAGTTCTTTATTACTGCGGGTCAGGTTAGTGATTATACTGGCGCTGCAGCTTTGTTGAGCTGTCTGCCAGATGCTGAATGGCTGCTCGCCGACCGCGGCTATGACGCCGATTGGTTCAGAGAAGCCTTAATAGACAGGGGTATCACTCCATGTATCCCTGGCCGCAAGTCACGCAGCAAAACCATCAAATACGACAAACGTCGCAATCGGATTGAGAGAATGTTCGGCCGCCTCAAAGATTGGAGACGCATCTCAACGCGCTATGACAGGTGCCCAAAGGTATTCCTCTCAGCCATCGCTATCGCCGCAACCGTCATATTCTGGTTATGAGTCTGGAGCCTAGCACTATCAATGCATTAGAGGAGGTATGTGGCGGAGGCTCAGGGATTCGAACCCTGGGAGGACTTTCACCCTCGTCGGTTTTCAAGACCGGTGCATTCGACCACTCTGCCAAACCTCCGTCCGCGTTCCCTTAGCGGCAAAAGTTTGATTCGAAAAGCAGGTTCCTGCGGAATGGGCAAAAGAAGCCTTGCCATTCCGTTGGACCCGTGGCGCAACGCCTTGCGCGACAGTGCGCCGCAATGGTGAAAATCTGCCTACGAAACAGCGCAAAGACTTCCAAATCAGATAAGCCATGGCTATCGTGTTCGAAAAGGCGATACACATGGCGCAATGACGGGCAAAAACCCGCCGCGACCGATGTGACATTGGGCGTTCATGTCGCAACAAACTGCGGCAAGCCCGGAAATCCGGGCGGGAGTGAAGGGGCAAAAGATGACAGGTCATTGTGATTTGAGGGCGAACAGACTGCGGGTTTTCGCCATGCTGGCAGCAAGCATCGCGCTGGCGGGATGCGACGACAACGGGAACTTTGCCTTTCCCTCGGCCAGTTCTGATGCGTCTGAAGCCAACATATTGGCCGGTGTCCCTGTGCAGACACAAACGGTCGAAGAAGATGTGGAAAGACCTGATATTTTTGAAGTGTCGGACCGAGGTTTGTGGGACGGGCGTCCGTCGCTGGGTGGTGCATGGGTCGCGCACCCAGATGTAACCGACCCTGAACGCGCCCTGATCCGCAACGTGGCCACTGGCGAAACAATCATTGGCGCACTCTTCCGCCGCGAGCGTGAAAATCCCGGCCCCTTGCTGCAAGTGTCATCGGACGTCGCCGATGCACTGGGCATTTTAGCGGGTGCGCCTACTGAACTTTATGTCGTGGCCCTGCGCCGCAGCGAAGTAACCATCGCCCCCCCGCAGGAGCCTGAGGAAGCTGCAGTGATCGCTGACCTTGAGACACCACAAGATGTGGAAACAACGCCGCTTGACCCCATCGCAGGAGCTGCCGCAGCGATTGATGCAGCTGAAGGCGCAGCAACGCCGATCATGGCGACCGCACTTCCGGCAGCGGCAGCGGCCCCGACTGTTGCGACGGACCCAGAGCCTTTGCCAGAGCCGGAACAACCCCCTGTTGTCGCAGCCCCGGTTCTGGAACCCACAACGCTGGATGGTCCGATTGTGCAAATCGGCATCTTCAGCATCGAGGCTAACGCAAATTCCGCAGCAGCGCGTCTTGAAGGGCTGAACATTGCCACGTCGGTTGTTGCCCAGGAAGTCGGTGGCCGGACCGTCTGGCGGGTGGTCGCCGGGGTGCCCGAAGACACCAGCGCGCGCGACGCGGCAATCGCGCAGATCAAGGATCTGGGCTTTGTTGACGCCTTTGTCGTGGATAGCTGAAAACCGTTCTGACAGGAGACCCTGACGATGTACCTATCTTTGTTGCGCGCGAGCCTGCTTGCATTGCTGGTTTGTGCCACTGGTTCATTTGCGCAGACGTTTGATACCCGCGCAGAGGCCGCTTACGTCTTTGACCAGACAACAGGCACGGTGCTGCTGGCAAAGAACGAAGACACCCCCCTGCCCCCGGCGTCCATGTCAAAGCTAATGACCATCTATATGACGTTTGAAGCGATCGCAGAGGGCCACCTGCTGATTGATGAATTGTTGTCAGTGTCGTCTGATGCCGCCGCTTACGCCGGGTCGTCGATGTTTCTGGACACCACAGACAGAGTCAGTGTCGAAGACCTGCTGCGCGGCGTGATTGTCCTGTCGGGCAATGATGCAAGCGCCGTTCTGGCGGAAGCCCTGTCGCCCGACGGCACCGAAGCGGGCTTTGCCCGGATGATGACCACACGGGCGCAACAGATGGGAATGATGAATTCAAGCTTTGCCAACTCCAACGGCTGGCCAGCTGCCGGGCATCGCATGTCGATGGAAGACCTTGGCATTCTGGCCAACCGGATCATCACGGACTACCCCACATTCTATCCGCTCTTTGCAGAAACCGAATTCGCCTTTGATGGCCGCGTGCCTTCCAACAGCCGCAATCGCAATCCTTTGTTGCGTCTGGGCATCGGGGCTGACGGGCTGAAAACCGGCCATACCGAAGAAGCAGGCTACGGGCTTGTCGGATCAGCCAAACAAGGTGATCGCCGCGTGATCTTTGTAATCACCGGGCTGGAGACACAAGAACAGCGCGCGGAAGAGGCTGAAAAGCTGGTCAACTGGGCCTTTCGTCAATTTGCAGAGAAAGAGCTGGCCCGCGCTGGCACGCGCATCGCAAACGCCGACATCTGGATGGGCCAAAGCCCAACGGTCGGCCTGACCTTTGCGCAGGATACATCGCTTCTGGTGCCGATCCTGAACCAAGGCGATGTAACCGCCGAAGTCGTCTATCAGGGTCCAATCGAAGCCCCTGTCGCCAAGGGCGACGAGTTGGCCGAACTGGTCATCAACCTTGAGGGTCTGCCGGAAAAACGTTTGCCACTGGTGGCCGAAACAGACGTTGCGCGGGGCGGTTTCACCACGCGGATGCGGACCGCAGCCTTGGTGCTATGGGAAAAATTCGGGCCTGGCACCGATGCCGTTGACGCGGCAGAGGGGACATGACCGGCCCCCGTTTTATCACCTTCGAGGGGATCGACGGTTCCGGCAAATCAACCCAGGCAAGGCTTTTGGCCGAAACCCTGATGGCGCAGGGCAATGATGTGGTTTTGACGCGCGAACCCGGCGGCAGTCCCGGCGCCGAGGAAATCCGCCAGCTTGTGCTCACGGGTGATCCCGACCGCTGGTCTGCCGAAACCGAAATTCTGCTCTTTACCGCAGCGCGCCGGGATCATCTGGAAAAGACGATCCAACCGGCACTGGCAGCAGGCAAGACCGTCATCTGTGACCGATTTGCAGACAGTACCCGCATCTACCAAGGTGCGACGCGGGGCGACTTGCGCGCCATGGTCGACCAGCTGCACAGCTTGATGATCGGCCGCGAACCTGATCTCACCTTCATTATCGATATGGACCCTGAGACCGCGCTTAAACGCGGGTTGGCCCGCAAATCCGGCGAAGACAGGTTCGAAGATTTCGGCCTGCCCTTTCAGGAAACATTGCGCCACGGGTTTCTGGCGCTGGCACAAGCGCACCCCAAACGCTGCGTGGTGATTGATGGCAACCGCGAACCTGAACAGGTCGCATCCGAAATCGCAGCCTACGCATGACCGAGGATACCACCCCAGAACCCGATCGCATTGACGGCGCCCCCCACCCTCGTGAAACAGCGCAACTTTTCGGTCAATCCAAAGCTGAAAAGGATTTCCTTGATGCTTTTGCCTCTGGCAGGCTGCATTCAGGCTGGCTGATTACCGGACCGCGCGGAGTCGGCAAGGCAACGCTGGCGTGGAAAATCGCAACATTCCTTTTGTCATCGCCCGACGCCGGATTGTTTGGCGAACCTTCCCTGCACGTGGACCCAGACCACCCCGATGCACGGTTGGTTCAGGCGGGCGCCCACCCGCGCCTGTCGCTGATCCGCAGGCCATGGGACGACAAGACCAAAAAACTGCGCGCAGAAATCACCGTGGATGCGGTCCGCAACCTCAAAACCTTTTTCCATATGTCTGCGGCCGATGGTGGGCACCGGGTCGTGATCGTTGATGCCGCTGATGAGCTTAACCGCAATGCAGCAAACGCCATCCTCAAAGAACTTGAAGAGCCCCCCGCCAATACGACGATTCTGCTGATCGCGCACCAGCCGTCGCGGCTGCTACCAACGATCCGCTCACGCTGCCGCGAATTGCGCTGTGCTACGCTTTCGCCGCATGACCTGCAAAAGGCACTGGATCAGGCGGGCCATCCTGCCGACAGCTCTGATGCGCTCGCCACGCTGGCAGGCGGTTCTGCGGGGGATGCGATCCGGATGCTCAACCATGATGGGATGCAGCTATATAACGAGCTGATCAGAACATTCGACGGGCTGCCGCATATCAACCGGCCTGCGGCGCTCAAACTTGCCGACAGTTGTGCGGGGCGTGGCGCGGATGTCCGGTTTGGGATGACCCTTGATCTGATCGATTTCTTTCTGTCGCGCGTTGCCCGCGCGGGGCTGATGGGCGAACCTTCCACGCAGGCCGCCCCGGGAGAGGCACGCTTGCTGACCCGCCTTTCACCCCATGACAGGGCCGCACAACGGTGGGCCCAACTGCAACAGGACCTGTCCGAACGCTCACGCCGGGGGCGCGCAGTCAACCTTGACCCTGCCGCGCTCATCCTAGATATCATCTTCAAGATTGAAGAGACGGCGCAGGGTGTCGCCGCAGCCTGAAAGCCGCGCAATGAACCAAGCCACAATAGTCGATAGCCACTGCCACCTCGATTTCCCGGACTTCGATGCGGAACGGCCCGCCGTGATCCAGCGCGCACTGGATGCGGGGGTCGAACGAATGGTCACGATCTGCACGCGGCTGCGGCTGGAACCTCAGGTGCGGGCCATCGCCGAACAGTTTGATCCGGTCTATTATGCGGCAGGCACTCACCCGATGAGCGCCGCAGAAGAGCCGCTCACCACGGTGGATGAACTGGTCACCCTGTCCAAACACCCCAAATTCGTGGGGATAGGCGAAACCGGCCTTGATTATCACTACACCTCCGACAGCGCGGAGATCCAGAAACAATCCCTGCGCATTCATATTGCGGCCGCGCGTGACACTGGTCTGCCCTTGATTATCCACGCACGCGCCGCCGACGATGACATGGCACGCATCCTGCGCGACGAATATGCCAACGGGGCCTACAATTGCGTGATGCATTGCTTTTCCAGCAGTGCAGAACTGGCCAAAGCCGCACTTGATCTGGGCTTCTACCTGTCGATGTCAGGTATCGCGGCCTTCCCCAAGTCCAAGGACCTGCGCAACATCTTTGCACAAGCACCTATCGACCGCATTTTGGTCGAAACAGACAGCCCCTATCTTGCGCCGCCCCCGCACCGGGGCCAACGCAACGAACCCGCCTATACAGCACATACAGCCAAAGTCGGCGCCGAAACCTTCGGGCTCGACTACGATGAATTTGCAGCCCTAACCACCGCCAACTTCGACCGGCTGTTCTGGAAGGCCAAAGCATGAGCGATACTCTCAGCTTTCGCATTCTCGGCTGCGGTTCGTCAGGGGGCGTGCCGCGGCTGGGTGGGCTTTGGGGCAATTGCGATCCGCAAAACCCGAAAAACCGACGACAACGCTGTTCGCTTCTGGTGTCACGGACAAGCGACAGCGGGACAACACGTGTGCTCATCGACACCAGCCCCGATATGCGCAATCAACTGCTGGAGGCCGAGGTCGGCACGCTGGACGCTGTCGTTTATACCCACGGACATGCCGACCACGTACATGGGCTGGATGATTTGCGCATGATCGTCTTCAATATGCGCGCGCGGCTGCAAGTCTGGGCCGACGGGGCCACCAGCAATGACCTGCTGGCACGGTTCGGCTATGCCTTTGTGCAACCCAAAGGCTCGGCCTATCCACCAATCTGCGAACTCAACACCATCACAGGGGATATCCACGTCGACGGGCCGGGCGGCGCACTCACATTGACCCCCTTCGAAGTGACCCACGGAAGCATCGACGCGCTGGGGTTTCGAATTGGCAATGTCGCCTATCTGCCAGACGTCTCCGACATCCCCGACGCCGCATGGGCGCAGTTGCAGGATCTGGATTGCTGGATCGTGGATGCGTTGCGACGCGATCCGCACCCGACACATGCACATCTGGAAAAAACCCTCGCGTGGATCGACAAGGTCAACCCAAAACAAGCGGTCCTGACCAACATGCACAATGACCTTGACTACGATACGCTCGCCAAAGAAACCGCCCTACACATCCATCCCGCATTCGACGGGATGACGCTCACCTTCCCCGCCAACTGACTTCTTTTGGCAAAAAATATCCGCGCCGCAGGCACAAAAAATATGACGCGGCGCAAGCCGCACATCTGGATCATCCATGTCCGCACTGCTCGACGTCATTCTACCGGTCTTTCTGGTCATCGGCTTTGGCTATTGGGCGGTCTGGAAAGGGTATTTCAGCGAATCCGGCGTCGACGGGCTGATGAAATTCACCCAGGGGTTCGCGATTCCCTGCCTGTTGTTCCGGGCGATCTCGTCACTTGATCTTGGGCAGAATTTCGACCTCACGCTGCTGGGCAGCTTCTACGTGGGGGCACTTGGGGGATTTGCGGCCGGACTGCTCGGGGCAAGGCTGATCTTCAAACGCGACTGGGAGGACAGCATCGCCATCGGTTTCTGCGGGCTGTTCTCGAACTCGGTATTGCTTGGGCTGCCGATCACAGAGCGGGCCTACGGCGCAAACGCGTTACAGGCAAATTATGCGATCATCGCAATTCATTCGCCCTTCTGTTACGGGGTGGGAATCACCGCGATGGAAATCGTGCGCAACCGCGGTGGCAATATCGCACATCTGCCGGGCAAAGTGCTGAACGCGATGTTCCACAACGCGCTGATTGTGGGAATCTGTCTTGGTTTTCTGGTCAACCTGAGCGGCATCACCCTTCCAGACGTATTCACAGATGCGGTTGACCTGATGGTCAGGGCGGCACTGCCTGCCGCACTCTTCGGGCTTGGTGGCGTGCTGGTCCGGTACCGGCCCGAAGGCGACATGCGGACAATCCTGTTTGTGGTGAGCATCTCTCTGGTATTGCACCCCGCTATTGTCTGGGGGCTTGCACATTTCAACGGGCTGGAAAGGGATCAGCTGCGCTCGGCTATCCTCACTTCTGCAATGGCCCCGGGGATCAACAGCTATCTTTTTGCCAACATCTACGGACGCGCGCGGCGCGTTGCGGCGTCTGCTGTCCTTTTGGGGACAGGCCTCTCGATCCTGACGGTCTGGTGTTGGCTTACACTTCTGCCATAGGACCGGACAGGGACAAAACCGTAAGATGGATCCTGATAAATCACCCCCGTTCAGGGCACAAAACAGCGCCGCAAAGCCACATCCAAATCCTGCATTGTCACCGGCAACCCCAGATCAACCAGCGAAGTGACGCCGTGATTGGAAATACCACAAGGCACGATGCCATCGAAATGGGACAGATCAGGGTCAACATTGATCGACAATCCATGAAAACTGACCCACTTGCGCAGGCGGATGCCAATTGCCGCAATCTTGTCCTCGGTCAGGGCACCCGACGGCTGCAACGGCTTGTCGGGGCGCTCCACCCAGACGCCCACGCGGCCGTCCCTGATCAGACCTGTGACATTGAAAGTCTCCAGCGTCGCGATAATCCACCGCTCCATCTGCTTGACGAACGCCCGCACATCATGTCCGCGCTTGCCCACGTCCAGCATGACATAAACAACCCGCTGGCCGGGGCCGTGATAGGTATATTCGCCACCGCGGCGGGCCTCAAAAACAGGAAACCGGTCCGGATCGATCAGGTCTTTCGCCTTGGCCGAGGTCCCGGCCGTATAGAGCGGCGGATGTTCGAGCAGCCAAATGCACTCATCCGCATCACCTTTTACAATCGCATCCACCCGCGCCTCCATAAAGGCCAGAGCGGTTTCATAGTCGGTCAACCCGTCAGAGATAATCCATTCCACCATAACCGCCTTTTTGGACCAGAAAGCAAACTTGCTCAACAGGGAGAGGTCATGCGTTTTGCCTCTTGGCAAGAACACAGCGCTGCACTAGAAGCGGCGCCAGTCAAGACTTGCGGTCGTGGCGGAATTGGTAGACGCGCAGCGTTGAGGTCGCTGTGAGGTAACACTCGTGGGGGTTCGAGTCCCCCCGACCGCACCAAAAAAATTATGATTATAAAATTAAGGCAATATGATAGGTAGGATGGCTGTCTGCCGGTCCCCCTTTCAGTACCCCTTTCTCACCTTGCTCAGTCTTGTCGTCAGTTCGACGCTTGATTGGTTAGTGGGCAGATGTGCGGACGTCAGACTTTTGTTGCTACCGCATGTAAATCGACGCCAACGGCGTATTCTGTTGAAAAACTCTGAAATCGGTCATTCGAGTCCAATCTAGCAGAATAGTATTCCGGTTCTGTACGGTTTCATCGGCATTTCTCAGCATATTTCGATTAGAGAAGAACAATTTTCTGATTTTTGAAAATTTGCAGATGCAGCAAAGAGTTTTTCAACAGAATGGGCGGATTGCGGACTTTTGCTGCAACTGCGAGTTCACATACTCAGCTTGTTGGGAGCCGACATTCGCACCCTTTACCGAAGTAGAAGGCGATCTACCTTTCGGCGTGCTTCTTCCCGGTAACCGGCGGCATCAAAAGAGCGTTCGGCCAGCGTGCGTTCATTCATAGGCTTAACGCCTGCGCCCGGCCATTTGGCGGCAGTGCGCAGTACGAATGCCAGGCCACGATGGACACGTGTGATTATATCCTTGGATGCTGTGGCTTGAAGCGTGCGGGTGTCGGGGAAATCGGTCATTGTCGGGCTCCTTGGGGTTTTGCATGATCGTCTTGGTCAGATTTCCCTGCCAGATGAATTTCGGTGCCAGGATGTCATTCTAGAAGTCTGCTAGCGGCGATGTCACCGGGAGCGGTTTGGATAAAGGTTTGTTGGTTCATTTTGGGTCTCCGTTTCTCAACTTGTGTCGAGACCAAACTGCCAGAATGCCAATCCGCATGCTTGAGACACATCTGAGAATTTCATGGTAAGCTTATGAGAAAATGAGTATCACCAGTGGATGAGATACACCTTTGGGGAATTCACCCTCGATACAGAGCTTGGGGAACTCTCGCAGGCTGGCCAAGTTGTTCAGGTGGAGCCTAGTGCCTTCGCGCTCTTGTGGCATTTGCTGTCGAACGCGAACCGGCTTGTGACCAAGGACGAACTGATCGCGGCCATTTGGGGCGGCCGCATTGTAACGGATGCCGCGATTTCGACCCTTGTGAAGACCGTTCGCCGCACGGTCGGAGATGATGGAAAGTCACAGCGCCTGATCCGCACCGTTCACGGTCGCGGGTTTCGTTTTGTGGGCTCCTTGACGGAAACTATTCCTGCCACCACCAAGACCGAAGATCGCAGGCAGTTGGAAGAAGTGCCAATACAAACATCGCGCCCGTCGATTGCCGTCCTTCCCTTCCGAGACGTCGGCGATATGCAAGGCTGGGAGGCGATTGCCGACGCCATCCCAGCCGAACTTATCTCGTCGCTCTCACGGCTGAAATGGCTGCGGGTTCTGGCGCGTGGTTCGACATTCCGGTTTCGCGATCCGGTACCGGATATGGCAGTGATCCGCACTGACCTTGGTGCCACGTACTGTTTGGCAGGCAATGTCGAGATCATGGGCCACCGCGTCTCGATCACGGCGGAACTGTCAGACACCCGTGACGGAGAAGTCATTTGGGCCGAGAACTTCTCGGGAAATCTTGAGGACATTCACCAGATCAGAACTGATCTGGTCCGGCTGATTTGCTCTGGGCTGGAGCTGCACGTCAACATCCACGAGACAGAACGCGCGCGCCTGAGGCCGCCCGATAGTCTGGACGCCTGGAGCCTTTATCATTTTGGCCTGCACCATATGTACCGGTTCACCGCCAAGGATAATTCAATCGCAGCAGACTATCTTGCGAAATCGACCCACCTCGACCCAGGATTTGCCCGCGCATTCGCGGCGCGGTCATTCACGGCCTTTCAGGCGGCTTTCGTTGGATATGGCAACGATAGGGCGGTAGACGTGGATAACGCCCGGCGCTTTGCGGAAAAATGCCTCGAAATCGACCAGCTAGATCCCTTCGGCAATTTCAATTTTGGGCGATCCTTCTGGCTCATTGGCGATCACGATTCTGGCCAAGCGTATCTGGAGCGTTCAATCGGCTTAAGCCCAAGTTTTGCACATGGTCTTTATGCACGGTCTCACGCCGACATGATCGCAGGCCAAAGCGCTCGCGCAATCGAGTCTGCGAAGGATGCCATTTCTCTCAGCCCGCTGGACCCGTTTCTCTATGCCATGTATCAGGCCAAAGCCCTCGGCCATCTGCATCTAGGCGAAAAAGACCAGGCCTGCCGCGACACAGACACCGGAGCCCGCGAGCCTGGTGCTCATTACATCGTTACGACGATTGCTTCTGCCGTCAATATGGTCTCCGGTAGAGAGACGCAGGCGCAGTATTGGCGCGACAAGACCTTAACCTGCCGGCCCGATGCCTCGATCGCGCAGTTCTTCGCTGCGATCCCGCTGCGCGATCCCGGCGTCAAGACGGACATTCACCGCGCACTGACTGAACTCGGTTTTCCAGAATACTGACTGTCGCCTGCCGTTTTGGCTGCAGATGACACGCACCCACAACATACAACAATGGGCATAGCCGCCGCCGCAACGTAGGCGCTTGGCTTGAGGAACCTGTCCGTCGTCAGGGTTTTTGGGACCAAGAGCGTCCGAACCTAAGAGAGAGTTTGGCTCATCTGTTTGGTTTGATTATGCGGCGTGCTGGCGGT
>NZ_QBUD01000011.1 GCF_003058085.1 Yoonia sediminilitoris
CTTTCTCATCGTCCACTCCTCAGTGGCTACGATGAGCAACAAACCCTCCCTTAGCAAATACAGCTATTTGGACCCATAGGCGCTGACGTCAGACAGATATAAAGTTAAGAGGAGCTCGAGATTTTGCTTGATCACAGTAGTCGCAGCTTGGACTATCAAAAAAATTTGGAGTTGCTGTTTGCCGTCTGAGTACACTGTTTTTCGCGCCAGCCTCTTGAGGAGATTTTCTTCAATCGAGGGTGATCTGAGCTCGCATCATTATCGTGATCTGAAAAAATCCTTTAGTATTGCATACTTAAGAAGTTTCAGGTCAGACACGGAAGACGAACCGTTTGATGTCGCGCTAACAAAGGTCGCTCTTAGAGTCGCGAGGTTCGATGGTCAGGAGGTCGCCGCCAAGGTCGTTCAAAGATTCTCGAAAGACGCTCTGGGTCCAGCCAATGTGGTCTTGGAGGGCGAAGAGGTGCGACAGAGCCATCTAACCCACTACTGCGACAAGTTCCTTGCGTCTTCTCCAATAGTTTTTGACGGATTTGAAAGGAAAAAACGTCGGTGCTACGACGAAGTCTTAGCCCGAAGAAGCATTTCAACTCCTCTGGATAAAAAGGGAATGCTATCGCTTCTTCAATTGGTGGACGATACGTTTGAACACGACCCGGTCAGGGATTTTGCCGCTCTCACCAAGTTCATTTGGGACTTTGCAACGCGAACGTGGCCATTGTTCGACGCATCGGTCCTACATATCCCGATGAAATACTTTAAATTCGACAATGAGATATCAATGTCGGACATGAAGACGCATGTAGCCTTAATGGATGGCTATGGTTTGGAGCGCCTTTTGTCGCGTCTAATTGTGTTGCGGGCGATATCATCGAACTGGCCGCAGGTGACGAGGCCGCGCAGATAGACGTCGCGTCCGAGAAGCATGTATTGGATTTCTTGGGCGAATTCACAAAGATACATCGCCACGTAGCTTCGGTCGTGCTCGCTCGTCACTTCCGGTACGTTGTAGACTAGCAGCGTGTCCGAGAACTGGATGACGCTGAAGTCTCCATGCTTGTGGGCATTGGATTTATCAAGAATGCGGAACAGATCGGGCAGCAAATCGCTCTTTGAATGAACGATATCGCTGAAGCCAAGCAAATCGATATAGAGCAGGAAGCGTTCTGTCATGCTTCCTCCGCGCTCAATCTGACGAGGTGTTTCATCATCGATGAGCTCAGCTCAAACACAAACTCAATCTCTTCTTCGATGACAGCCGATCCATGCTTTGCGGAGTTGTTCTGGTACTTCGTGTAGTAGTCGAGGATTTTCACAAACATGTTCGACAGCTCCTTCGAGCCGCCGCGCTCTTTGATAAAACCGCCCAAAGCGGGTAGCTGGTTTTCAAGGGATTTATTGTTGGCGAACAAATCCTTGAGCAGGAGTTCAAGCGCAAGCCGCAGATCATCGATCAGGTTCCGGTGGAAGATGCCCGCTTCGTATTTTTGCAGGGCGCTGTTATATTGCTCAAGCGCGTCAGGGTGATTGTCGAGCCAGTGCCGTGTTTCCTCAATCAGCGTCTCGTTGATGTCGGAGGCGGGCGCGCCGCCTGTAAACTGCGGAAACCTCGTCGTGAGCCTGATCTTGAGCTCTTGCCGGTCCTTGTTCGGGATGGGGGCAAAAGAGCTATGATCACACAACTCTTTGATGATGCGGTATTGTTGCGGACCATCGAACGCCATCAGGTTTTCAAGCAGGGCCTGGCGCTTGCTGGATGCCTCAAACGGATAGACGGGGTGCGGCAGTTGCACATCATATTCTGCCGCGTAGGCCGCAGTTTCATCGACAATGACAGAGCCTGTCAGGCCACGCTTGGTGTCGCCGAGTGTCTTGGTCGCGTATTGCAAGAAGGTCGGCGGAATTTTTTCTTCAAACATTGCTGTGAGTACCTATCAGCTTTCCTGTGGTTTCAGCCTAAACCCCGGATAGGCGAAGGCTGTGCTAATGGCTTCGCAGTGCGCTTCAGGAACACCTTCCCGCCGGGCCGTCTCATACCATGTGGCTTTGATCTGCTCTTCCATCCCGTCGATAATCACCGTGGCTTCGTCCGGGGTGAGGTGGAAGCGGGCAGCTTGCGAAAGCATGTTCTCCGCATTCGCGTACCGGCCATAGTCACCGCAGGTCATCGCAAGATCGCGCCGTTCTTCGCTGATCGGCATCGAAGGCGTCAGATCATAGGCCGGTGAAAGCCGCCAGTCCTTCTCTCTCGCAATCGCCGCATGGTTGCGCGGGTGATCGTCAGTATTCGAGATCAGCGCGTTAAAGACCATGCGCGTAAATAGCTCGCGCGCGTCATCCTTGGGCTGCGCGCTTAGGCGGCGCAGCTCTTCGGCAAGCAGTACATAGGACCAGCGGTCACGATGCTGATGCGTGTCCTCCGTGCGCAGGATCGTCAGGCCGCTCATCATGCGGGCGCGCAGATAACCTTGATCGGTGCGCTCGCGGTCAAAGCGCTTGACCAGCAGAACATCGCGATCACCAACGCTGACGATGCGGCTTTGTGCTGTCTGGAGACCGCAGGCACGGGCGAGCTCCAGCATCGCGTGCTCGACGCGCGCATAGTTCCATTTATCATCAGGTCTGTTGAATTTTGCGATCCACAGGCCCTCATCATCTTCGACGACGGCCTTCGGACGGGCACCGCCCATTGAGGTGCCGATCAACATCAAGTCTTCGACCTGTCCGGCTTCCGGGCCGTCAGGAACGTCTTCGCCGTCTATGATCGCATCGGCGAGCCCGATCAGCTTTTCCAGACCCACCGTCTTGTTGAACTTTCTTTGCGGGGCGGGCGGTTTTGCTCCCAGACCAAAGCCGAGCGCTCCGGCACGGTCATCAGGCGCATAGAGCAAATAATCAATCTCGCCGAGCTGCGGCAGGCCCGCGTGTTTTTCAATAACGCGCCGTCCCCAATAATCGGGTCCGGCATCGCGGAGCGCGCCGAATACACCCTTGAGGGCCGTTGTCTGGTAGGTCGTGCCCGTCAGTTTGAGTTCGATCGGATCGATCGGTACGGCATCGGGATTATCAAGATAGCTCTTGCCATAGACGAAGCGACCGACCGGCACACCTGTCCGGTCCGGTTCCAGCACGAAACGCCCCGCCGTTACGAAGCTGTTCGTTCCGGGCAGCATGATATAGACAAAGCATTCGCTTGCGCCGGGCTTAGAAGTCATTGTCGAGCCCCTTGCCGGAGCGTGCCCGCTCGCGGCCACTTAGTTGGTCAAGAGCTAGGCCCTCGCTGTCGGTTAGCGGGTCGGCAAGCTCCTTGAACGGGCGCAACAGATCGTAGCTCCATAGCAGGGCGGTATAGACCGCCATGCCGGTCGCGAGCTTGCCTTTTTCTGCGTCCATAACAGCGCGCGGGCCGGTGCCGATCTTCTCGGCAACCTGCTCGATGGTCAGATTGCGGCGGAGTCGCGCCGTACGCAGATTCTTACCCAGCCGCTTGATGGCCTGTTCGACCTCATAGGGCGGTGCTTCCAGGAGAAGATTCTTTCTTGCCATGTGCTTTCTAAAGCCTCTTATCGTTATTTTTCTGCTTTTTAAAGCATACACTCAGTAAGAGCCGCTGTCAAGAAATCTGCTTTTAAAAGCATCTTGGACGCCATAAGTGGCTATATAAAGCAGCTTTTAGATGATTCACTGGACGAATCCTGATCCGAACTCGAAAAGTATCAGATTCTGATACTTTCTGCGGGTGAATCCGGTAGGGGCGCGTCCAGCGTAGCCTATGGCGATGCAGGACCGGGCTGTCGTGAACCAAGCCCGCTTTTGGTGCGGTCTTGGCCTTGCGGCATCCATCCCTCGCGCTTTGGTGCGTGAGCGCTTTTGGTCCGTCTTCCTATTCGTTTTCGAAAGTTCTGGCCGCGTGTCGGCGGGGACGGCGACCGGTCAATGCCGCTGCCCGCACCAACCTCGCTTTTGCTTCGCTGCAGCGAGGCCGTGTTGGGCATGACCGGCCCGCCTGATACCCCCGCCGAGTGTCTCCCGCGTCCTTTCGAAAACAACAAACAGGAGACATACCAATGAAACTCTTCACCAAATCCATTCACGAGCAGCTCTTGAGCAATGGCCAGCTGCGGCTTGAGCGGCAGGAGCAGGGGCTAGATGAGCCGGACCTGATGCCGGTCGTAAAGCTCTTCACGCCTGATGCCGCCTGTACCTGGCTGCTCACCGAGCTTGATCCTAACTGTCCCGATATCGCCTTTGGTCTCTGCGATCTCGGCATGGGCTCTCCCGAACTTGGCAGTGTTTGCATCAGCGAACTGGAGGCAGTCCGTGGCCGTTTCGGCTTGCCGGTCGAGCGTGATCTTCATTTCACCGCAGATAAGACCTTGTGTGCCTATGCCGATGAGGCGCGGGCTGCCGGTCACATCAAAGCATAGCAGGGCATCATGGCACATTATGAACATCACACGCTGGATTGGCGCGGTGTCCTGATTGAAGTCCGCTACTGCCGAAGCTGGACCAAGCTCCATAGCGGTCAGCCCGATGAGTTTCACATGGCGCATATCGAGATCAAGACCATCGAGCCCGCCCGCGCCATGCTGCCGATCACCGAGACCGGCTATCGCTCACACTTTGCGCCGGAGCGGGAAGTCATCGAAGGCGGCGGGCCGCTTGCCTATGTCGAGCAGGCGCTCGACGAGGCCGCCTCTTGCCGGTCATGGAAAGCCCGTGAGCAGGAAGCACGGCAGTACAGTTTGCTCTAATCAGCTAGGATTATCCACACGCAAACAAATTATTCAGAGGCCTCCTCAGAAGCAGGCTGGCCACAATTCTTCTCGACAACCGTGATAATAACATTGGAGACTTTTTGATCGTTGCGAGCAGCATCAATGCCATCAAGAATACGATGCATCAGAACAGGTGCGCCACCCTCAACTGCAGGTTTGTATAAATCCATCATACATTGAGCCTGATCATTGAGTTGATTGCTGGTGTAGTAATTGTGAATGGCATTCAAATTCATACCTATTGTATCAGCCTGATCATCTCGACTTGCGTCTGAATACTCAGAAACCGTCATATCAAAAGCCTCATCAACAGTGACGGCATCAGCGGTCGTTGGGTTGAGTATTACTGCAAGCAATAGACATGTCTGCAGAATTCCAGACTTAGTAGAGCTCCACCGAATGCCGAGTTCTCTCGACCCAAGCCTTGATCGACTTACGAAGATACTCATTTCCCGATCTGCCGTTATCAGTTCTTTTTTAGTCTTCACAACTTTCTCTCCGAGTCACTTGGTATCAGATTCGCTCTGGTTTGGCTTCCTGCGGCGCTGGATGAAAGCAAGAGCGTGTGTTCAGCTTCGATTCTGTTGACCCAAAAAAGAGCGAGTAAATGCGGGCCGAGTCCTTCATTCGCTTGGATCAAGACATGGCGTTGCGAGGGCCGTGGTTCTTCCGAATTCCTGCTGTAAGGTTCGTGCGACCGGTCTTCACGTCTCTTCCCAAGGTTTCGTTTCAACGACCAGTGACGCTTACGCAGGGCGCGGCGTCATGCAACCGGCTGCCCGCTCCATTCGCTACGCTCCCGTGTTGCCGGTTCCCCGCTATCGCGGTGCATACCGCCTCTGACGCCCTGACGTGCGGTGCAGGTCATCTTGAAACGAAGAAACCTTGAAAAGGAGAAGACCTATGAAACGCACAAACCAAAAACAGCAAGCTCAGGAAGCAAAAGCACCGGCCCTGATCGCCTATCATGTTCCCGAGCGCGATAAGGCCCCCTGGACCCGCATCGGGGCCGCTTGGGACCACAAAGACGAGCGCGGATTTACCCTCCAGCTCAATCTGGTTCCCGTCGCAGCAGGTCGCATCGTCCTGCGGGAATTTGATCCCAAGATGATCGAAGAAGAAGAGGGTGCCGAATAGGCACCCTCCTAACTTTCACCGCGATGACGGCTTTTCTTCAAAACGGGAACACACTGACTCCACACAGTCTGTGAACACATTAACTTGACGCCGCCTTCAACAACGCCGCTATCACGAGAGCCTGCAGAACCTGAGCAGAGCGACTTTCAGTTCGACATCGCTTCTCTCGATCAGAACCGATAAAATTCAGAAAGTTAGGAAATCGCCCAGAGTTCGCCGCGTGTTCTCGCGTTTCACCGTTTCAGTGGAGACTGGTTCGCATTGGGCTTCAAGCACTGCCAGCTGGGACTGTTGCAAGGCAGCGTCTCAGATCCTGACCTGTACCATTCCGTCTCGCACCTGAACCTCCAGCACCCGCATTGACCTTGTCGCGGGCGCGGCCACCGCCCGCCCGTCGCGCACGTCGAAGGCGCCCTGATGCAGAGGGCATTCGATGACATGGCCGTCAAAATACCCGTCACAAAGATCCGCGCCGCCATGATTGCACAGCGCCAGCGAGGCATAGACCCCGCTCGGGCTGTCATAGACAGCGATCAGACGGCGCCCGACCTGGACTCGCGTGACCCAAGCCTTTTCCAAATCCGCCAACGCGATCACGTCGTGCCAGTCCTTGCCGCTCATGCCCGCGCTTCGCGGATCTGGCGCAGAATGTCGAGGTGCGCGCCGAGATAGCCGCGCCTTTCCACGTGGATATGATCGCGCAGTTTTTCGTGCAGGCGTGGCAGGGCGTGGTAGGGAACCGAGGCCACGTAGTGGTGTTCCGCGTGATAATTCATGTTCCAGCACAAGAAACGCCACGGCGCCGAGACGAGGTTGGTTCGTGTGTTGTCACTCATCTGAGCCACAGTGGGGCGGCCCACATGTTCCGTCATCCGGATGAAGCGCATCACGGGTTCGCCAAGGAAAAGCGGAATGATCCAGTACCAGATCAGCCCCCACCAGCCGCTCACGGCCATAGCAAGGAAGATCAGCGTGTAGACCCCCAGCATCATCCGCGCGTCCCAATAGACTGCGGCGTGTTCCTCTTTCGGGATAAAGCCCTTTTCCACGTCTGACAGCTGCCCCATTGCGTGACGGGCGACCTCGGTGAACTTGGCCTTCCAGTAGGGAAGTGCCGACAGATACAGTAGGTATCCGCCATAGGTCTTCGGCATCGGGATCTGCTCGGGGTCTTGTCCGTTCAGCTGCGTATAGGTGTGGTGGTCGCAATGCTCGTACCGGAAAAAACGATGCGGCAGCAGGATGATCAGCCCGCAGATCTGCCCGACGATATCGTTGAGTTTGCGGGTGCGGAACACGGTGTAATGCACGCATTCGTGCTGCAACGAGAAATGATGCACCAGCACGATGCCCTGCACGAACATGGCGGGCCAGATCAGCCAGCTGTCCCAGGCAAGCGTGATCAGCGTTGTAGTTCCGGCCAGCACCAGCACCCACAGCACCAGCCGCCGCAGTGCCGGGCCGTCGGCTCGTTGCATGAAGGATTTCAACTCCTCCCGGGTGAGCTTGCCCTCGGCAAGCGCCTGCGTGAGGGGCGTGACAATACCTTGTGTCATTGTTGGTGGTCCATGAGTTATGCCGGTGCTGGGGCCTTTGGAGGTGCCATCTCAGTCATTGCCGGCGCCGGAGACGGGGGTGCTCCGCACCATGGAGCCGCCTCATCCCGGCTCCATCATTGAAAGTTATGCAGTGCCTGACGGTAAAATCAAGCCCCTCATTCAACCTCCCGCAGGCCGATATCGCGGTCTGGTTCATTGAAGAGCGCCGCAACGTCCGGATAGCGGGCGAGGATCGTAGACCCGCCGGGCAGGCGGTCGGCCCGGAACTCACCCGCTTCCCACAGCATCACGCCATCGACCTTGATCGTGGGGTCGATGATATTCCAGCTGATCTCGCCCGGCGCATAGGTACCACAGGTGTGGAAATGCAGGATGCGCGGGTTGCCAAAGGCCGCGCCGCCCCATCGCTCGTAATTCTGCCGCATGTCCCAGGGGTAGCCACAGCCGGGGTGGATTCCTGCGTGCCACGAATGAACGAAATTCCGATCAATCCCGAACATGCCCGAAACCCGGTCATATTGCGCATTGGCGCGGGCGACGTCCTTGGGATCGCCCTCGAAGCCGGTCAGGCGGCCGTTTTCCATCAAAGCGAAGACCGGTGCGCTGAATTCGGGTGAATAGTCGTCGTAGTATTTCGATCCGGTTCCGGTAAGGAATGTCATCGCTGCCCGCCCCGTGAAGGAATGCGCGGGCACCGGCGTGAAGACCGACATGGGAAAGCGCAGGATGCTGGTATCGCCCTCAGGTGTGAGGTTCATCTCTGGCCGCCCGGTGATCTCGGTCCCGGCCGGGCAGGTCAAGCGGACATGATCGGCCCGGTCGAGCGCCTCGTTCACGGCGGTTTTCAAATCCAGAAACGCTGCATGGTGGCCATTGGCGAAACCTGACCCGAACAGTTCCCGCGTCAGGGCGAAGCTCACGACGATTGTCTTGCCTTGCGACATCTCCGTAAAGCGCAGCTGATCACCGAGCCGGGCAAGGAAAAGGGTGATGTCGGCGGCCTCGATACGCGCCAGCAGGTCGGCGGGCAGATGCGGGTTGTCAGGGTTGAACCCAACATCGATCGAGTCCACCCGCAGCCCGATGCTCTCTGCCGCGTGGGTCACGACCTCCACGGCCTTGGCATCGAAATAGCCATACTCAGGCTGCTCGTAGGCAATAAGCAACCTGTCCCCCGCTACCGCATGGGCGCAGTTGCGCAACAGGTTGAGCGCGCCTTTTTCCGGGGACGGGGTCGGCATCTGGCAGGCTCCTATGCTGATCTACACCAAAAGATCGACGGATCGTAAATACAGCCTAGTTGATCACTGGTGCGTGCTGCTATTCGATTCCCGTAATAGGTTTCATTAGGTTGGCTTATATGATCATCAATCTCCCTTTCTCGGCCCTGCGCGCGTTCGAGGCCGTTGTATGCCTGTCGGGTTTCTCTGCCGCGCCGACATGGGACTTTTGGGCCCGCAACTGCGGGCTGACCCTGCCGAAGCCTGCGAAAACGCGCTGTTTCGGTCAGTCGAACATTGTGGTGCAGGCGGCCATTCAGGGACTTGGCGTCGCCCTTGGGCGCAAACCGTAGTTGATCGACGCGTTGTTGGATGGGCGTCTGGTGCGCCCTTCCCCCGAAATCACCCAATCGCCGCTCTCTTACTGGCTGGTGCTGCGCCACGACCGGATGGACCGCGCGAGGGTCCAAAGCTTCATGTCATGGATCAAGTCCGAAGTTGCGTCTGAACCGGACCTGCCGGACGCTGTTTCGCCATCGGATTAGCCTGTCTAATGGGGGCATTACTTCTGCCCCATGGCGTGAGCTTGCGTTTTTCGGCAGGATGGGCCGCAACCACCAAGGAAGGACGCCGCCCATGTATCTGAAAAACTGCTGGTATGTTGCCGCCTGGAGCAAGGATGTGGCCCGCGAGTTGAATGCCGAGACCATTCTGGGCGAACGCATTGTATTCTATCGCAAGGAAGACGGAAGCCCTGTGGCGCTGGAAAATGCCTGTCCGCACCGCAAGCTGCCGCTGTCCAAGGGCAACCTGATCGGGGACACGGTGGAATGCGGTTATCACGGGTTAACCTTTGACTGCACCGGCACATGCACCGACAGTCCCACACAGCGCGGCATGACCCCGCGCAGGGCGGTGGTGAAATCCTACCCGGTGGTGGACCGCTATCGGTTCCTGTGGATCTGGATGGGCGCCCCGGAACTGGCAGACCCCGACACTATTTTTCCGATTCCCAATTTCGACGACGCCACATGGGGCAAGACCGACGGCGGCGTCATTGATATCGACTGCCACTACCTTTGGGTCTGCGACAACCTGCTAGATCCCAGCCATGTGGCCTGGGTGCATGTCAGTTCCTTTGCAGGGGCCGGCACGGACGACGAGCAGCTGAATATCGACCGGCATGACAATGGCGTCGTCGTGTCCCGCTGGATCGAGGGCAAGCCCCCTTCGCCCTACTACGCCAATCTGGTGCGCTTCGAAGGCAATTGCGACCGGTTGCAGCACTACGAGATGTGCATGCCCGCAATCGGGGTGAACAAGTCGATTTACACGCCCGTTGGAACCGGGGGCTATGACAAGCCGCAGGTGGATCAAACCTTCGTTAACATCTCCTACAATTTCATGACCCCCATAGATGAGGACCGGACCCGCTATTTCTGGTTCCAGCACCGCAATGATCACGCCGGGGATGAGGCAATCTCTGAATACATGAATGACGGGGCCAGGATGGCCTTCCTGGAGGACAAGGAGGTTCTGGAAGAGGTCCACAAGGGCATGAAGACCCCTGCAACGCCCCATATTGACCTAGGGCTTGATGCCGGGGCAAAGGCGTTTCGGCTGATGCTGGACAGGGCCATAAAGGCGGAAGGTTGAAAGCCGCTCACACAAGATTGCAGATCAGGTATTGCCAAGTTGTTGCGGTCAGCTTGGAAATACCTGGTGCGGCACCGAAAGAAATCGGTGCCGCTGACAGGAAAGAAACCGGTTGCTGGCTGAACAACAGAACGGGGCAGGGGCGGTTTAAGTCACCTGCACTGGCTCCGCCGACCTGCGAAACAGCCCATCCATTTCCTGACGGGCGACGCGGGTTGCAATCCATAGCGACAGGCCGAAACCTGATATGACGGCGCAGGCGACGCCTAACCAGACGCCGCGTTCGTCGAAGCCCCAGACCCCCACGAACAACCAGATGAAAAAGGCCACCCCGAATCCCTGACGGTAGAGGCTGATCCAGACCGTTGACAAGGGGCGCTTGAGCGCCTGAAGCAGCCCGTTGATGGAAAACAGCATCATGTAGAACGGAAGAATGACGCCGCTGACTCGCAGGTAAATGACGCCCACGCGGATCACCTCCTGGTCATCGGTAAGGAAGGACAGGACGGTGCCGCCAAAGACCCACAGGACCGGCCCAGCGATGGCTGTCATAATAAAGCCGATCTTCCAGCAAAAGCGCAGTGCGTCGCGCACACGTTGAAAGTCTTTGGCGCCGAAATTCTGAGAGGCAATGGGCAGCAGAGCGCCGGACACCCCGAAAATCGGCAGGAGAAGGATTTGTTCCAGCCGTATCCCGAGCCCAAACCCGGCCACCGCATGTTCGCCAAAGCCTTTCAGCGCGTATTGCACGACGAAACCGGACAGCGACAGGATCAGCATCGACACGGCTGTGGGCAGCGTCTGGAACGAGATTTCGCGGAACCTGTCGGCGCGGGGGTGGAAATTGCGCGCCCTCAGCCGCGCCATGGCGCGCAGACGAAAGACCTTCCGCAGCATGAACAACATCACCCCGGTCTGGCTGACCACGGTTGAGGCGGCCAGCCCGTCGAACCCGATGCCATCCCAAAGGCCGGGAATGCCGTAGATGAACAGCGGGTTGAGGCCGATATTGGCAACAAAGGCCAGCATCAACGCGCGCAGCATTGATCGGCCGTCGCCATGCGCCTGCAACACGCCATTGCATGCGAATGACACCAGAAAGCCGGGAAGCGCCAATGACAGGATATGGAAATAGCGAATGCCTGCATCCTGATAGGGACCGGAATCTGACACCAGCCGGACGATCAGAGGGCCATACCAAAGCCCCGCAACCCCCAACAGGCATGCCGCCGTCACACCATAGACAATACCCTGCGCAATGGTGCGCCGTGCTTGCCGTCGGTCGCGTGCACCAAGCGCGTTGCCCACCAGCGCCCCCATGGCAGCCCCGAGGCCAAAGCCAACCGACATGGCAATGAGAAACGCCTGAAACCCGAGCGCGATACCCGCCTGCGCGCTGGTCCCCAGCAGACCCGCGAAATACATATCGACGATATTGTAGAGCGTGTTGAACAGCATCCCCATAGCGCCGGGAATGGCGAGGCTGCGAAAGTGGCCGGCAATCGCCCCCTCGGTCAGATTATTGTCGACGGGGCGTGCCATGTCAGGGGCTCACGGTTTTTCGGCTTGAACTGTCAGGAAGGTGAATTCCGGAGTCAGAACCTCTACGAATCCGTGGTTGAGTTCCGCGTCCACGCTGATGCTGTCGCCCGCGCGCAGGATCAGGTGCTGCTGCCCATAGCAATAGACGGCCTCGCCGGCCATCACCTGTACAAAGACGACGCCATGGCCGACATAGCTAGGGGGTGGACCGCCTTGGCGCAGTAGCGTCACCTGCCTAGCCTGAAAGCGCAGGTCCTTGCGGGCATGGATGGCGAGGTTGATGTATTCGTGTTGGTGGTCATCCGTGATTCGAGTCGATTTCAGCCCTTCGCCGTGGCGGACCAGCGTGAAATCGGTATGCTCGGTCCGGGCTTCGCGGAAGAGCGAGATGACCGGCACCTCCAGCGCTTCGGCCAATGCAGCGAGGGTGCCAATCGAGGGAGAGACGAGGCCGTTTTCGATTCGGCTGATCATGGCGGCGGAGACGCCCGACAGATCGGCAAGGGACCGTGCAGAATGGCCCCGTTGGCGGCGCAGCTCTTTCAGAGACGCGCCGATGGCCCTGTCGATCAGCTTGCCCGGGGGGTCCGTCTGCATGCGCCGCGCCCCTCAATCTTTCTTGTAGTAGCCGACCACATCGCCTTCGGTCGTAACCCCAAGGCCGTTGAGCAACCTGTTGGCATAGTTGAAATATCCGACGATCTGGTTGATCTCCAGAATCTCTCCGTCGTTCCAGTTTGTGTCGCGAAGGCTGTCCACATCCGCGCTTTCGATCTTGCCCGGATGCAGCGTCAGTTTGGCGGCATAGTTCAAGGCGGAAAGTTCGGCCCCGTTGAACGCATCCTCCGGTCGACGCGCCTGAAACGCGGCCTCGATCGCGTCGGCGCGGGCGTCATCGCCGATCAGGTGACGGGCGTTTGTCCAGTGATTGGCGTAGGAATAGGGGCACTCATTGAGCGTCGAGACATAGGAGCTGATTACCTCCTGAAACCACATCGGCACGGTGTTGCTGTCGTCATGCAGGCAGGCGCGATACAGGACCACATGGCCGTTCATGGTGCTGGGGCGCAGGGAATGCACACGCATCACGTTGTCCACGGTGCCATGCGGCGTCCTGGCGAAGTCGAGGGCCGTTTTCAGAGGCTCGTCGGCCTCGTCATCCGAAAGCATTCTAATCCAGGCGGACATGGTCGCACCCTCCCGTTTCTGCGCTCAAAAAATGTGCGCTGCGGCCTCAATGTTAATTTGGTCTATATTTTTTATTGACGAATTATTGCGTGGCGCGCAACATAATTCAACGACGCACAACAAAATCAGGAGCCGAAGAATTGGCGAAGCTGGGCAACGGGACAGGATCGGAAGTGACCGCGCCGACCGGCATAGGGAAGGACCGATTTCGTGCCCTGACCTGTGACCTGCTTCGCAGTCGGCCGCTGTTCGTCTACGTTCAGCTGATCGGACCCGCACGATGACCAAAGGAAGCCCGATAATAGAGGCTACTCATCTTGACAAGTTCTACGGGTCTTTCCACGCTTTAAAAGACGTAAACCTGACCGTCCGTCAGGGTGAGAAAATAGTGATTTGCGGGCCTTCGGGGTCTGGCAAGTCCACGCTTATCCGGTGTTTCAACGGGCTGGAATGGCACAATTCCGGTGAACTGGTCATCGACGGCGTCGAAGTCCACGAGAACTCCAAGCTGATGCGCGGGCTTCGGCAAGAGGTCGGGATGGTATTCCAGCAGTTCAACCTGTTTCCGCATCTGACGGTTCTGGAAAACCTGATGATCGGCCCGATGAAGGTGCGTCGGCTGAGCCGCGCCCAGGCCGAGGAAACCGCCCGCAAATATCTGGACCGTGTCCATATCCCCGAACAGGCCGACAAGTATCCGTCGGCTCTGTCGGGCGGCCAGCAGCAGCGCGTCGCCATAGCCCGGTCGCTTTGCATGGAGACGCGGATCATGCTGTTCGATGAGCCGACTTCTGCACTGGACCCGGAGATGATCAACGAGGTGCTAGACGTCATGGTCGAGCTGGCGCATTCGGGCATGACCATGGTCGTGGTGACGCATGAAATGGGCTTTGCCCGCAAGGTGGCCGACACGATGGTGTTCATGGAAGCGGGAGAGATCGTCGAGGTTTCGCCCCCCGACACGTTTTTCACCAAGCCGTCCAGCGAACGCTGCCGCCTGTTCCTTGACCAGATTCTGGATCATTAGGTGATGAGCGTACCAGATTTGTCCAGCCTGAGAGGCCAACCGCTGCCGCAACTACCACCGTTCCAACGGTTTCTCGGGTCCACGGCGGTGTCGGTCGCAATCTATGTTGCGGTGATGCTGCTGATTGTCTACGGCTCGTTCTCCGGTGCGCAGAACATGGGCTATAGCTGGCAGTGGCACCGGGTTCCCCAGTTTTTGTACAGTTTTACAGATGAGGGCTTTCAGCTAGGTGAGATATTTCACGGTCTCTTTGCCACCATTCAATTGTCGGCTACGGCCTTCGCGCTGGCCGTCGCACTTGGCCTGCTGGTCGCTCTTCTGCGACTATCGGGGCTGGTCATGGGCACGGCGGTGTCGATCGGCTTTCTGGAGCTGATTCGCAACATCCCGCTTTTGGTACTGCTGTACCTCTTCTATTACGTGCTTGGCCCGATCTTCGGATTTGACCGCTATTCGGCCTCGATCCTGACCTTGGCTGTGTTCCATTCTGCCCTGATTTCCGAGATATTTCGTGCCGGCATCAACGCCGTGGACAAAGGCCAGTGGGAGGCTGCGAAATCCATCGGGATGAGTACCGGCCAGATCTATCGCTACATCATCCTGCCGCAATCGATCCGCTTCATGCTGCCCCCGATGACGGGCGAGGCGGTGCATCTGATAAAAAGCTCGGCTATCGTCAGCGTCATCGCAGTGGCGGAACTGACTACGGTCGGGCGCAACATCATTTCTGACACGTTCATGAGTTTCGAAATCTGGTTCACGGTGGCCATTGTCTACATGGTGGTCACGCTGATCCTGTCCTTCGGCGTCAGCTATCTCGAACGAAGATACATCGTAGACCAATAAAAAAACACCGAGGCCCTAGAGTTCCAACAAGGAGACAAGACATGAGAATTACACGCAGACTGTTCGGGGCCGCCATTGGCGCGGCCATGGCGGCAGGCATAGCCCTGCCCGCAGCGGCACAAAGCGCGTCGCAGGCGCTGACCGCAGAAAGTGTCATCACCCAAATCCAGGAAGAGGGTGTGATCCGCATTGGCCTTTCACTCTTCGTGCCGTGGTCCATGCGCGACGTGAACGGCGAACTCATCGGATTTGAACTCGACGTGGGCCGCCAATTGGCAGAAGACATGGGCGTCGAAGTGGAATTCGTGCCGACCGCCTGGGATGGCATCATCCCTTCGCTTCTGGCTGGCAATTTCGACGTTATCATCTCCGGCATGTCCGTGACCGCTCAGCGGAACCTGTCGGTTAACTTCAGCGATCCCTACGCCTTTTCGGGCCTGGCAGTCCTTGCCAATACTGAGTTGACGGAAGGCATGTCGTTGGAAGACATGAACTCTCCGGACGTGACATTCGCCGCACGCCGCGGCGCAACACCGGCGGCTGTAATCGCAGAGAAATTCCCCGAAGCCCAACTGCTTCTGTTCGACGAAGATGGCGCATCAACCCAAGAGGTGCTGAACGGCAACGCCCACGCCAGCATGTCGGCGCAGCCCGGCCCGGACCAGGACGCCGCGCGCAACCCCGGCGTGGTTTACGTCATGGGCGACCAGCTGTTTGACGCCCGCGGCGAGGGCTTTGCGCTTCGCAGAGGTGACCCGGACGCACTGAACTTCTTCAACAACTGGATCGCACAGCAATGGCGCTCCGGCTGGCTGGAAGAGCGTCACGACTACTGGTTCGTGGGTGACGACTGGTCCGACCAGGTCGCGCAGTAACCAAATCACGCGAAGGGGCGGCATCGCTGCCCCTTCCCCTATCCCGTCAGGCAGGCCCGCATCGTGTTCCGTTTTTTTCAGAAATTCAGATGGCCCGACTGGGTGATCCTTGGTGTCCTGATGGCATTTTTCGGGTATATCTGGTTCACCATCGAAGGCACGCTGAACTATTCGTGGCGCTGGCACCTGATTCCCAACTACATTCTGGGATGGCACACGACGCGCGAAGAATACTTCGCCAACATCCTCCTTCAGGGTTTGGCCGCGACGATTCGCATTTCGATCTATGCCTCAGTTCTGGCGCTGATCCTCGGCACGATCCTGGGCATTGCACGCTGTTCTTCGAACCTGACGATCCGGATGCTGGCGCGCACCTATCTTGAATTTCTGCGCAACATTCCGCCTGTCGTCGTCATCTTCATCTTCTTCTTTTTCCTGTCGCAGCAGTTGATCGATTTCCTGAACCTCGAAAGATGGGCGCGCGGCATCGCGCGGCAGGACAACAACGCCGTATGGGAATTCTTCTTCGGCGAAATGCGTCGCTTCCCGTCGTTGATCTCGGGCGTCATCGTGCTGGCACTGTTCGAAAGCGCCTTCGTCGGCGAGATCATCCGAGCGGGCATCCAGTCAATTCCCAAGGGGCAGCGCGAAGCGGCCCGCTCGATCGGGATGAGCCATGGTCAGGAACTTCGCTACATCGTCCTGCCACAGGCGATGAAGAAAGTTGTCCCGCCATTGGCCAACCAATTCATCTCACTGATCAAGGACAGCGCCATCCTGTCGCTGATCTCGGTTCAGGAACTGACCTACAAAACGGTCGAACTGGTGGCCTCGTCGCGGATGATCTTCGAAGCCTGGATCACGACCGCGGCGTTCTACTTCGTCGTCTGTTTCGGGCTCAGCCGCATCTTCGCGCGTCTCGAAAAGCGGTCCGACAAGCAATAGGTCGCGAAGCCTCGTCTGATCCGGCGTGATGACGTGCGGCCGGCTAGCAATTTCTTACTTCGGCGACGTTGAATCCTGTCGTGGGGTGCGGGCGACGTGAACAAAGTGCAAATAGAGAAAGGTAAACTCATGAACACTGTAAAAACGGTTTGTTTGGGCGGCCTGGTCGCGGATGCGGCGGCAATGGGCTTTCATTGGATGTACGATCAGGAAAAGATTCAGAAACTGGGTGCCGATACGCCCGAATTCTTCGACCCGACGGCGTCCTCTTCAGCCTATACGCGCAGCGCCGAACTTGAATCGACTTTCGTTCATGCCGGCAAGAAACCCGGCGACATGACGCAATATGGTGAGCAGTTGCTGGTCATCATTAAGGCACTGGCCAAGAATGACGGAAAACTCATCCAGACCGAGTACGAGCAGGAATTCAAAAGCTTCTTCGGCCCGGGTGGCCCCTGGGTGGGGTATATCGACCGTCCGACTGGACGCGTGCTGTACAATCTGGAGAAGCGCAACCGCGATGCCTACCTTCAGGCGAGAAGCTTCGACAATGGTCTGACCGAAAGCGAAAAGGACGTCCTGGACGATGAAGTCCGGGTCTCCTTCAAGTTCTACGACGATACGAAGAGCGTCGATTACAATCTGGAAGTTCTCGACGGTTGGGTCCTCCGCAAGAGCGACTACAAAAGAGACCCCAAAAAAGACCAGATGAAGATCGACTACTGCCGCAACATGTTCCACACCGTGCGCAATTGCGAAAAGGACCTGTGCGGAGATATCGGTGATGACCAGTTCCCCGCCATCGCAAAGTTGCCACCGATTGTTGCGCTCTATCGCGACAAAGAGGATTACGACGAGATGGTCGAACTGGCCGTTCGGATCACGAACCACAATGACAAGGCGGTTATCTACGCAAAAGTATATGCTGCAATGCTGAGAGCCGCGATCGAGACGCAGGACAAGGACGCCGTTATCGCGGCGGCGAAAACCCAGGCGAGCGCCAGTGCGAACGAAGATCTCAACAAGGAGATCTCGGATGCGATCAACGAGGCCCTTTCGTTGCTGGACAAGCCCCACAGGGAAATCGGGTGGTACTTCGGGCCAAGCTGTCACATGCCCTATGGGCTGCCGCAGACCATTCATCTGATTGCGAACTGCAACAGCTACGTGGACGGAGTTCGGATGAATATCTCTGTTGGCGGTGACAATGCGGGCCGGTCGATCATGGTCGGTGCCATTCTGGCCGCGTTGTATGGCGTCGATACGGACAACGGCTTGCCGCAGAACTGGATCGACAAGCTTACCAAGCGGCAGGAGGTCGATGACCTTCTGGGCAAGCTCGAGCCAATCGGCGCTGGTTGACCGGGGATTGGCGAAGGTCGTTTTGCGGCCTTCGCCCGCGCTTTGCGTACCGCCGACTTGCGCGGGCGACAGTTCTGGGCCAGTTCTTCTGTCACGCGGGCCGCGACGTGACGGTCAGAAACTCGATGTGATCGCCGGTGATCTCGGCAAATCCGTGCGGCAGTTTCGCATCAAAGCTTACGGAATCTCCGGGGCCAAGCGGGATTACCTCGCCGCCGCAGCGATAGGTGGCCGCGCCCGAAAGCACGTGGATGAAAGCATAGCCCTCATGCTGATAGCCGGGCAGGGTACCGGCATCCGCCGCCTCGATCCGGATGCGTGCGGCGTCGAACCGGCCTCCCGGCCCGCCATGCTTACCAAGCAAAAGATAATCATGACTGTGGTCCGGCGTCACCCGGCGCGAAGGCAGGCCTTGGCCTTCCTTGACATAGTAAATGTCTGCCGCCTGCTCGTGCTCAGCCAAGAGGGCCATCACCGGAACTGACAAGGCACCCGCCAGCGCCGACAAAGTGGCAAGCGAGGGCGAGACCTGCGCTTTTTCGATCCGGCTGACCATCGCGGGCGAGACCCCGGCTCTGGTGGCCAGCGACGTTACGGTCAACCCTCGCTCCATTCGTAGACGGTTCAGGGCCTGCCCGACTGCAAGGTCGATCGCCGGTTTGTCTATCATGGTGTTCAGCCCTCTGGAATCACTTGACGAGTTTTTACCTATAGTAAATCATGTGACCATGAAGCAAAGCTATTCTGCTCTCTCCCTTCTACGCCACGGGATCAACCGGCACACCACATGGGCCCCCGCCTGGCGCAGCCCGCCATTGAAGGATCGCTACGACGTGATCGTCATCGGCGCGGGCGGGCATGGGCTGGCGACGGCCTATTACCTTGCCAAGGAGTACGGGCTGACCAATGTCGCGGTGTTGGAACGCGGCTGGCTTGGCGGTGGCAATATCGCGCGCAACACGATCACCATCCGCTCGAACTACATGCGCGATGCGTCGATTCCCTTCTATGTGAAATCGGTGGCGCTCTACGAGGAGATGACGCGCGAACTGAATTTCAACACGATGCATTCCAAGCGCAGCATGATCGACGTAATCCAGAATTACCCGATGATGCGCGATCGCAGGCGGCGCCAGCACATCATGGATATCTACGGGTCCACCTATGAACAGATATCAGAGGCTGAGATTCGCAGCCGCATCCCTGCGCTGACAGGTGGTGGCCCTGATGCACGGCTGCCGGTGGTGGGTGGCTACGTCCACACCGATGCCGCCGTGAACCGTCACGACGCCGTGGCCTGGGGCTATGCCCGCGCCATCGATTCCATGGGCGGAGAGATCCACCAGCAGACGCCGGTCACGCAGCTATTGCGCGGGCCAGACGGGCGAATCAAGGGCGTAGAGACGCCTCGTGGAATTATCCGCGCGCCGAAGGTGGCGATTGCGGTGTCCGGCCACACCACGACGCTCACCGAAACCGTCGGGCTTAAGCTGCCCTTGCGCAGCATGAACCTGACGGCCTTTGTATCGGAACCGGTGAAGCCGCTGATTGACGTCATTGTCAATTGCCCCGACGCGGGCTTCTACCTCAGCCAGTCCGACAAGGGTGAGTTGGTGCTCGGCGGCGCGCCTGATCCGGGCCAGAGCTTTCGACGCGACATCAAGCAGAACGTGTTCGAGGATACTGTCGCAGCGATGCTGTCACTGTTCCCCGCCTTCAAGCGGTTAAAGCTGATGCGGCAATGGGGCGGGCATCTGGATATCGCTCATGATGCCTCGCCTATTCAGGATGAAACAGACGTGCCGGGGCTGTTCATCACCGCCGGGTGGTGGGGCGGCTACAAGGCGATTCCGGCGGGCGGTCTGACGCTGGCGCATCTGGTGGCGAAGGGGCGGCCGCATCCATTGATGGAGCCTTTCACGATCAGCCGCTTCCGTCATCTCGACTACGTGATGGAAACCGGCACGACTACGGCGAGGTAAACGTAAGCCATGATGCAGATTCCCTGCCCCTTCTGCGGGGCGCGCAATGAAAGCGAGTTTTCCTTCGGCGGCCCGGTGAAGCCTCCACGCCCCGAGCCTGAGGCGGTCAGTGATGCGGACTGGACGGCGTGGCTAACGCAGGTGCCCAACCCGCTCGGCCCCGTTCAGGAACAGTGGTGGCATGTGCGCGGCTGCGGCACCTGGTTGACCATATGGCGCGATACGCGCAGCCATGACATTGTGGAGGGGCCGGGTGATGGAAACTAAACGGCTGGACAGGGGCGGGCGGATCGACCGCTCGCGCCCTCTGACCTTCACTTTCAACGGCAAGGGCTATTCGGGCTATGAGGGCGACACGCTGGCCTCGGCTTTGCTGGCCAATGACGTGCGGCTGACGGCGCGTAGTTTCAAATACCACCGCCCGCGAGGGATCGTTGGGGCAGGGGTGGAGGAGCCCTCTACGCTGGTCGAACTGATGAACGCGGACGCCTCGGGCAACCAGCCTGCGACGACTGTGACGTTATCCGAAGGGCTGGTGGCCAAATCTGTCAATTGCTGGCCGTCACCGGGGTTTGACATCGGGGCCGTGAACCAGTTGGCCGCCCGGTTCATACCGGCAGGGTTTTATTACAAGACCTTCAAATGGCCGAACTGGCATCTCTATGAGCCGGCCATTCGCAAGGCTGCCGGCCTCTCCGCCGCGCCGTCAGAACCGCCCGCAGCGGGCCAATTCGAAGCCCGCTATGGCCATTGCGACCTGCTGATCGCGGGGTCGGGTCCGTCGGGCCTGATGGCCGCGCTGACGAGCGCGCGGGCCGGGCTGCGGGTGATAATCGCGGATGAAGGGTGCGAGGCGGGCGGGGCGTTGCTATCGCGCAAGCTCACCATCGGTGGGGCGCCTGCGATGGACTGGGTGGCCGAGGTGGTCGCGGAACTGGTGGCAATGCCCAACGTTACCCATTTGCAAAACGCGACCGTCTGGGGCTATCGCGAACACAATTACCTGATGGTCACCGAACGTTCGCCGGATAATCCCAGCCTGCTGGAACGCACGTGGCGGGTGCGGGCGTGCCATGTCATTACCGCGACGGGCGCGATTGAGCGCGGCCTCGTCTTTGGCAACAACGACCGGCCCGGCGTGATGCTGGCATCGGCCGTGCAGACCTACGTCAACCGCTACGGCGTGGTCCCCGGCAAGCGGCCTGTGATCTTTACCAACAACAACTCTGCCTATGCCGTGGCTGCCGATCTGGTGGCAGCGGGCATAACGATCGTAGCAATCATAGACAGCCGGGACAGCGTGCCAGAGGAAGCCCGCGCTTTGGTTCCCGGTGTCGAGGTCATGGCCGGAAAGGTCGTGACCGAGGCGCGGGGGGGACGCCGGTTGCGCGGCGTGGTCGTGGCCGGGAAAACCGGTGGTTCGGCGCGGAGACTCTCCTGCGACCTGCTGACGATCACAGGCGGCTGGAACCCGACTGTGCATCTATGGTCCCAGTCGCGCAGTTCGCTGCGCTATGATGAGACACTGTCGACGTTCCTGCCCGACACACCGGCGCAGGCGGTCAGCGCAGTGGGCGCGGCGGACGGCGCGCTTGCTCTGCAACAGGCGCTGCGATCCGGCGCAGAGGCCGTCGCACGGCTGACCGACACCGAACTGCCGGAAATTCCCCACGCGCCCGATCTGCCCTATGCCATCGAGCCGATCTGGCGGGTGGAAACCGCCCGCGGCAAGTCGTTCCTTGATCTGCAAAACGATGTCACCGTCGATGACGTGCACCTTGCGCTGCGCGAGGGCTATTCCAATGTTGAGCACGTCAAGCGCTACACTACCGGTGGGATGGGGATCGATCAGGGCAAGACCGGCAATATCAACATCATTGGCACCGTGGCTCTGGCGCAGGGCGTTACCATTGACGCGGTCGGAACCACCACCTTCCGCGCGCCCTATACACCCGTTTCCTTCGGGGCCATTGGCGGGTTGCGCGAGGAAACCGTTGCATTGCCTTATCGCCACACCCCGATCACCGACTGGAACCTCGCCCAAGGGGCTTTCATGTACGAATCCGGCGCGCGCTGGCGCAGGCCAGGCTATTTCCCGAAAGGCGGGGAGGGCCTGCAAGAGGCGACCAACCGCGAATGCCGCGCGGTTCGGTTCGGAGTCGGGGTCTATGACGGATCTCCCCTCGGTACTTTCGAGCTGAAGGGCCGCGACGTCGGACGGTTTCTCGATTACCTCTACAGCAACGTGATGTCCTCACTGAAACCGGGCAACGGACGCTACGGGCTGATGCTGTCCGATGACGGGCTCATTATAGATGACGGGGTGTGCTTCCGGCTCGATGACCATCGCTGGATCGTCTCGACCTCCACCGGCCATGCCGACGCGATCAACGGCCATATGGAAGAGATGCTGCAAACCCGCTTCCCCGAGTGGAATGTGTTCATCACGGCGGTCACCAGCCAGTGGAACAACGCCACGATCTGCGGCCCGAAGGCGCGGGAGGTAATGGAAGCGCTCGGCACCGACATCGATCTGTCGCCCGACGCCTTCCCGTTCATGTCCCTCCGCGATGGCACCGTTGCAGGCCTGCCCGTCCGCCTAGTGCGCGTCAGCTTCACCGGCGAGCTGTCCTATGAGGTCAACGTCGCGCCCCGGCATATGCGGGATCTATGGGCCAAGGTGATGGAGGCGGGCCAGCCCTTCGGTATCCTTCCCGTGGGATCCGAGGCCAGCCATGTGCTGCGGGTTGAGAAAGGCTTCCTGTCGCTCGGCCACGAGGTGGATGGGACGGTCGATGCCTATGATCTTGGTATGGGCTGGTCCATGTCGAAGAAGAAGCCCGATTACCTTGGAAAACGCGCGGTTCATATCCGGCGCGAGACCGGCGGCGTGCGGCGTGAATTGGTTGGTGTGATCTCCAAATCCGACCGCCAGATACCCGAAGGCGCGCCGCTGACGCCCGGCGGGCGCAAGGAAAAGACAGAGGGCTTCGTCACCGCCTGCGTCTGGAGCGTGGTGCATGACCGATGGGTGGGGCTTGCCTTGCTGGAAGGGGGGCATTCCCGCCATGGTGAAACCGCGCATGTGCGCCTGAAGGGGGGCGAGGTGATTCCTGTGCGAGTGACGGTTCCCTGCCATTACGACCATGACGGCGAAAAGCTGAGGTCCTGATCAATGCCCTATGACGTTACATTCACCCGGCTTGAAACGCAGGCGCTCTATGACCTCAAGGGTCCGCAAGCCGCCTTGCGCGATTGGGCGGGCGACGCGCTGCCTGACTTCCCGAACCGCCCCAATTCGAAAACCGAGACCGGGGGAGCGGCTTTGATGTTCATCGGCCCGGACCACTGGATCTTGCGTGCCGAGCTGGATGCTGAGGACGCACTGGAAGCCGCACTCCGCCCGGCTGATGCGCCGCCGGAGATCTCCATCGTCCGGGTGTCCGACACGCTGGCCGTTTTCCGCATCACCGGGCCTGACGCGGTTGAGGTTCTGGCCATTGCTTGCCCGATGGACCTGCACGAGAGCTGTTTCGGTGCAGACGCTGCGAGCTTTACGGAAGCCTTCGGCCTCAGGTCCCTTGTCACCCACTGCAAAGGCGGTTTCGACATCGCGGTCGAGCAAAGCTTTGGTCCGATGGTGGCAGATTACCTCACCCGTATCACCACCTGATCCCGGACGCTTGCCCCAGCCCAAAGGGACGTTGCAATGATTGGATTGTACGGAGTGGATGTCCGGGTGGCACGCTCGATCATGCCGCAGCTTTGTTCCAGCTAAGTTCACCCTGTTTGCGGCAAACCGAGACTGGTTCGAATTCGTCTGACAGCACCGCCATAATAGTCACTTAAAGTACTGTTTTTGATATATATTTGTATTTATCTTAAGTGTGCAGATACAATTCACGATGCACTTTATGCACAATCGAACGCGCCGTGATCAATTTCTTGAATGTCACTGAGAACTGACCCGGTCATTCATCATGCTTTGTTCCTCATGATATAGTCAATGCTGGTGTCTCCGTCCGCTTACCACGTTTCAATTATCCATATTTCCCGGAGTTTGGGGATTTTGGGATAGCCAGCGAGGGCTCGCCGGATAGCACAAAGTCCTGCTTTGAAGAGAGAGCAAAAGGATCGACGGGCTTTTTGAATCCCCTTTTTTCGCCGCGTAGTGCGACTTGGTGCTCTTCGTTTGCTCCGGTTGAAACAGCCCAGTACATGGCGATTGCCAAAAACCAAGATGAGGCGGGCCAGTCAGTCCGGCTTTTTGATCTGGCTTTGGGTAATTCCAAAGCCCCGGGTTTTGAAGTCGTAGAACATGGCCTCAATACCCCATAGCATTCCATAATCGAGCACCCTGTACTCGGAGGGTTTTGCATTCAAGGCAATGATCCATGGCACCTTATCCTATGCCACTGCGCCGCTTCCCGAACGCAATCTGCCAGAACAAATTTCAGCGGTATAGGTCGAGCTTGTAGCCACCCTGTGCCTGATCCTTCCAGATAAATCTTGCGCGGGCGCGCCGTTCTCTTGCTGCATCTGAGAAGAACTTTTCCATTGGTCTTGAAAATTGTTTAGCGTCCAAAAAAGACGTCGATCATCGTTTCAGGAGAGAAAACATATGCTTCAGACACTTGGCCTTCTCTTGGGCTGCCAGCTGCTGGGAGAAATAACTGTTCGCGGCTTTGGCCTCTCGATACCTGGCCCGGTCTTGGGTCTTGTCCTGCTTGTGCTGTTGCTCGGTGCGATACCCGCACTGGCTGAACGGCTCAGGCCGACTACCATGATCATCCTGGCGAACCTGTCTTTTTTGTTCGTACCTGCGGGTGTCGGCGTGATCAGCAACTTCGCGGTTCTGACCCAAGACGGGATTGTACTGCTGGTTATCTTGATCCTTTCGACGGTGCTCTCGATGCTGGCTGCCGTGGGAACCTTCATCGGTGTTCGCCATGTAACTGAACGCTGGACGGCATGACTGACGTTGCAAGCCTCTGGAGTTACCTGGCAACCACCCCGCTCATATGGCTCACGACAACCATCCTCGCCTATCTGGTTGCAGACGGGGTGGCGCGGCGGCTGGGCAATCCGCCATGGGCCAATCCCGTGCTGATGTCGGTGCTATTAATCGCCCCCGTGCTTTGGTTGACACAGACAGATTACAAAACTTATTTCGAAGGCGCTCAGTTCATCCATTTCCTGCTCGGTCCCGCGACGGTGGCATTGGCTTTGCCGCTTTGGGACAATCGCGACACAATCCGGGCCTCGGTCGCGCCGATCCTTCTGGCATTGATTGCAGGCTCGTTCGTCGCGGCAGGCTCGGCGATTCTGCTGGCGCGTGCCTTCGGTCTACCGATGGAGGTCCTGCTGTCCCTGGCGCCAAAGTCGACCACCGCGCCCGTCGCCCTCGGTATCTCCGAAGCGATCGGAGGGGTTCCGGCGCTGACCGCCGTGTTGGTTATTTTGACGGGAATCATCGGGGCTGTGACGGTCACGCCGTTGATGAATATGCTGCGGATCACCGACTGGCGCGCGCGTGGGTTTGCCGTCGGCGTTGCCGCACATGGAATCGGCACCGCCCGCGCTTTTCAGGTAAACCCGGTGGCAGGCGCCTATGCCGGTATCGCCATGGCAATGAACGCTCTGCTCACAAGCCTGATCGTACCGCTGTTGGTCCGCTGGCTGGTTTGAAAGCGTTCCAACTCAGCTCCCCGGAAGAGCGTAAGTGGAGCGCCGCCCCACACTTACGGCATGACGCGTGATCTGCGATTCAGAGGCTTCTTTGATTTGTGGGGAGTTTCTTGATGGGAGCTAAAAGCGAGTTACTGGCAAGGGTTCCGCGTCGGGCGGATGGGAAGCGGGATTGGCCATTGGATTTGAAGGCTCGGATCGTGGCGGAGATGGGCCGTCTCGCTCTTACCGCAGGCCTCATCATCCAGTTTCTTCTTTTCAAGCGCCTGCACTTAGGCCTCGGTCAGGATGGCGCCCTCTTCGGCCACCGTCGCCTTGAGCCGGGTTTTGAAGTTGGCCGGATCGTCCCGCAGCCAGATCGATCGGACACCGGAGGGTGAGACAAAGACCCCCGGTTTGCGCAGCTTGTTCGCGGTGCGGGCCTGGCCATAGGCCGGGAAATCCGTGGCGGTTTTGATCACCGCATCCTCGGTTGCCTGATCCACCCGGTTCGCGAGATTGGGCTTGCGCCTCGTGCGCTCGAACACCGCCTCGACGCCGCCGTCCTCGACCGCTGATGCGCAACGGCAGACCCTGTCCCGGCTGTAGCCCATGACCTGACAGGCCTTCGACACGTTGCCCAACGCCTCGGCCAGGTTCAGCAATCCGGTTTTGTGTTGGATGATCTTGTCGGTAGAGTTCAACATTGTGGTTTCCTTGTTTGATGGTTCGGTTTGCACCTCCATCAAAACGGACAACCATCATCTCCTGTAAGAGATGCACCGTCCCCATTTCAGCTTGCTGAGAAGGGGGCGGTGTCAGATCACATCGAGACTAATTCATCTAATTCCACGCAAGCAGAAGATAGCACAAGCGGCTCAATTGCTGCTCATCAATCTAAAGCGGGCTAGGACCCACGCCCTTACCGCCGGGCTGCTCATATTCGTCGTCCTCCTGACCATCCATTGGAGTAGCGCGAGGCGTATTCTCTCGATTTTTTCCGCTATTGCCAGTGATGCCGTCCCAAGGACTGTTGCCTACAGGCTTAGCGTTGCCAGGGTTACCGCCCGCTGGTTCTTCGCACTCGCAATCAACTGGCGGCTCACCATCAGCAAAGCTGGCTGTTCCTAGCATCGCAACAGCAATTGCGCTCAGTGCTGTAATTTTGGTCTTGTTCATATCAACTCTCCTATGAGATTACTGTTCACAGCCAAGGGCAAACATCAGCCCCTCGCACCCTTAGACTGCGCCTCAAGCGTCAATATGGCAATGATTTATATCAACTGCTTCAACCTCAAATCTTGCTGCACAGACAGGTTAATTGGTCACTTTTGAGCAAACGGGCTCCTATATCAGCGATATAATGAGGTACGCGGAATGCCCAACTTGGCCAATGTCTGGCGCGCTGAAAAATGGATTTCTTCCACCAGCCGGATGATCTCCCGCTTCTCTGATGGGGGATACCTCATTCGTGGTCGCCTCCATCGCCTGTCATGCTTTTTTTGATAGAACGCAGTTCGAGAGTCTGTTCCGCGCCCATCTCCTTGAGATCGTTTGCTTGGCAGCGCAGCTCCCTGACCTCGTCGGCGCTTGCAGCACGGGCTGTTTCACCGGCCAGACGCCGCCTCATGGCCTCCATGACGTCCTTCGACCACTTATGATAGGTGCCCTGGGATAAGGTCAACGCGGGTGACGCGCAGCGGTGTTTGAGCAGCGTCTGTCAGGACAACGGGAAGGGTCGGGTCAGGACCCTGGATCCTAAAGGGATAGGATCGCTCAGGAGCGACATCAAACCGTGACAGGCCCAAACAGCATCTCGTGACTGGCCTTGGGCAAGTTTGCTGACATTGTCGGAATAGCAAGGACCAAGACCGAGAAGAGGCAAGGCACCTATTCAGGCAAATCCTCTGCATATTTGCGGAGGATATCAATTGGTACGATCTCAAGTGCTTTGACGTGGGTAGCATGCAGGTTGACTTGCGGGGCGGCCCCTTCTTCGTGGGCCTGTAGAAACCTGCTGGCGCACAGGCACCAGCTGTTCCCTGCTTTCAGGCCAGCGAACCCATATTCGGGGCGCGGTGTGCTCAGGTCGTTGCCAAGGTATTTGGACAGGGCCAGGAATTCATCGGTCATGACTGCGCAAACCGTATGGCTGCCTGCATCCTGCGCACATGTATCACAGGCCCCATTACGGAAGAATCCTGTCACCGGATCGGTTGAGCAGGTTTGCAGGCTGCTGCCTAAAACGTTGAATGACGGATCTTTTTCCATACTGCTAAAGGCTTTCTGAAATCAGGCGGAACATCGCCTCGTTTTGTTCGTTTACGCCCGGGTCGCGAAAGTTCCGGTCGGCACCATGTACTGCGATGACCACGTTGTTGATACGGTCAATGTAGATATATTGCCCGTAAATGCCACGGGCCATGAATTGCCCCGGTTTTGATCCCACAGGAATCCACCACTGATAGCCATAGCCAATCTCGCCCGGTGCTGTCTTGGCGCTGGCGGTTGTCGAGTTTTCAACCCATTCCGCCGGGACGATCTGTTGATCGTTCCAGCGCCCGCCGTTGGCAAACATCTGTCCAAAGCGGGCGTTGTCCCGCGTGGTGGTGTTGAGCCCGCCCAGCACAAAGGAAGTGCCGTGGCCATCTGTCAGGTAGAACGGATCAGCCTCCAGCCCCATCGGCCCAATGATCTTTTCGGTCAGCAGTTCCGGAATATCCTGGCCTGTCGCACCCCGAATCACCATGCCGATGACATGGGTGTCGATAGAGACATATTTCCAGCCCGCGCCGGGAGCTGCGAAACTGTTGTTTTGTTTGGTTGTAAAGGCATCCATGGAGCCACCCAACGCCAGTACCCGCCCCATCTTGTTGATATCAGAAAAGAAAGCGAGGTAGTCCTCGTCAAACTGTACGCCTGACGACATTTGCAGGACATCTTTGATTGTAGCGTCTTTGTAGGCGGTATTGCGCAGTGCGGGCACATAGTACGCGACGGGGGCATTGATGTTGTCAAAGACCCCCTCATCCAGAAGGATGCCAAACAGGGCAGACAAATAGCTTTTTGATACCGACCAATTGATCCGCAGGTCTGCGGCGGTGGTCGCGTGGAAGTAATCTTCATGTGCGACCTGTCCGTTCTTGAGGATGACAAGGCCCGTTACTGCGCGTTCCTTGATCCATTGGGCGGCCTGCTGTGGCAAGTGGGCGGCTTGTCCTTGGAGCAATTCACTTGCCACTGCTTTTCCATCTTTCAATGGAGTGTTGAGAAAGATCCGGTCCATGTCAGAGAAATTGCTGACAATTTTCTTCTCGGAGAAAAGTGTCAGCACGGCTGCCAGTCTCTTGATTTCTTCAGTTTTCCACATTGCTATGCCACCTCCAACAAGCAAGAGCAGCAAGATCAGGCGCAATGCCCAAGACAGGGCTGGTATCGTGGTATTCCTCCATGCCCGCCACCATGACCTGAGGTTTGTTGCCTTGCAACGGATGATCTGTTGCCTGGCGCGGCTTGCGCCGCAGATGATTTTTTGCGCTTGGGCCGCGCGTGCCTTGGGGCATTACCCCAAACCCCATCATCACGTGTCTTAAGACTGTGCTTCAGCCGTTCCAATCGACCCAGCGCCCATGGAAATCGGCCCGCCCCAGTTTGACCGTGTGATTGCCCGGCCATAACCGGACTGTCAGGGCTGCCCCATTGGTGCCGCCGTCGTTTTCCATCGAAAACCAGGCCATCGGATGGGCCATCGTTGCTTTTGCGCCCGCAGCATCGATCATGCCGGCCCCGATTTTCTGTTTTTCGACTGGGAAATATTGCCACGCTATTGTGCTGTAGATCAGGTGTACTGTGTTTGGGGTATGCGTCAGTCTGCCAGCGAGCCAGTCAATCGCATCGCCCTGATCAATCTGGGTCATTGCCGCAGCGATCGCTGCCCGCGTGAGGGCCAACCGCTCTGGCTGGTCGGGCCAGAGATAGGCTTGCAGCCGCAGTGCGTCAGCCGGGTCGGACGGGTCCAGCGGGTTTAGATCGACCCCGGCCCGTGCAACGACATTCGGGGCCGTTTGTGGAGGCAGGGGGCCGCGCCACTCCGGACGCAGTGTCATCGCCGGATCTCCCGCTCCAAAACTATGGTCGCCGATCTCCAGTGCGTAGCGGTCCCAGTGCAGGTTCAGTCCGCCACTGGCCCCCAGCTCTGACGTCCGCAGTGGCATATCATAGCGGCCAGCCAGCCAGTGCCCCAGCGCAATCAAAGGCGCGGAACGGCGTACTTCGTTGGTTTGGGGCGCGCTGTCGATCCATGTGCCGATGAAGGTCGCCTCTTGTCTCAGCGCGTCACAGACCACGGACCAAAGGGAATTATCATCCGTCACATGCGGCGGATAGACCCGCGTCAGGCTGTCATGCCCGTTCAGGCGCAGCGCATGTAACGCCCCTGCAAGCCGCAAAGGAACAGATTGCGCCCGGGGTCCAAGATCGCCCTGCCAATTGAAAATGCGGGTCTTGATTGCACCGTCCGGCCAATCCTTGGTGGCGCACAGGCGCATCAATTGCCCCATGAAGAGAGAACCAAGGCTTGCGCAGGATTCGGACTGGAATTGAAATGCCTCGCGGATGCGCGACGGGGTCATTTGAACCTGTCGACGAGTTTTTGCATGGCGCTGCGTGTGTCGACCGGCGATTCCGGGGGGCGTGGGGCAGCTTTGGGCTTTGGTGTGCTTGTCGATGATCGCGCAGGAGCAACCCGCAGTGCGATTGCGTTCAGAAACTTGCCGCCATCGCCAGCAACCAGATGCGCGATGCCGTCGCTGACGCCACGCAATTCATCGTCAAGCCAATCTGCGTCGGCCTTGGGGAAGTCGCGCAATACATAGCCGGGTACCGCATCCTTATGGCCGGGATGTCCGACACCCATGCGCACCCGGCCATAATCTGCGCCGATATGGTCGTGGATCGACCGCAGGCCATTATGCCCTGCATGTCCACCACCGGACTTGAGCCGCACCTTCCCCGGCGCAAGATCAATTTCGTCATGAAATACAATGACGTCCGCGGGCTCCAGTTTGAGGTAGCGCATCGCTTCGCCCACTGACTGGCCGGACTTGTTCATAAAGGTCTGGGGTTTGAGCAGGGTGATCCTGTTTGATCCGATGCGCCCTTCGGCAATCTGACCCTGGAACTTATTCCGCCATGCAGAAAAACCATGATCCGATGCAATCCGGTCCATCGCCATAAATCCGATATTGTGACGATTATGCGCGTATTTCGCACCGGGATTACCAAGGCCAACAAGTAGTTTCATGGCACTCTTTTAGCGCGTGCCGCAGTGCGGCGCTAGGGGCTTACTGCGCCATACCGACGGCAGGACGGGTCGGCGGTCGGGCAAGCTGGGCTGGCAATTTCAAAGATGGGCGGACTTTGCATTGCCAACGAAGAAGGGCACCCCAGAAAAGGGTGCCCTTATGCTGCAACAGCAGGTTTGCTTATTCTGCGTCTGCATCGCCCGTGGTTGGGACGGCGTCAGCCGCGACTTCTTCTTCTTCCTCGTCATCGGCGACCAACGCGCGTGGCGCTGCGATGTTGGCAATAACAAAGTCACGATCGGAAATGACTGACTTCGCACCTTCAGGCAGGGTTACGCTGCTGATCGAGATGGTGTCGCCCAACTGTACGTCGGCCAGATCAACCGTGATGTGGTCAGGGATATCACCTGCGAGCACTTCGAGTTCGACTTCGTTGCGTACGATTGTCAGAACGCCACCTTTCTTCACGCCGGGGCATGTGTCGGCATTCAGGAATTCAACCGGAATAAAGATTTTCACCCGGCTGGTGCGCTTCAGACGCATCAGGTCGATGTGTGTGGGCAAGTCCTTGACCACGTCGCGCTGCACGCCGCGGCAAATAACGCGCACGTCTTCCTGACCCTCGACCTTGAGGTTGAACAGGGTCGACATGAAGCGCCCCTTGCGCAGCATGGTCAGCAGATAGTTGAATGGGATGCTGATGGATTGCGGGTCAACGCCGCCACCATAAACAATGCCAGGTACGTCGCCATCACGGCGAGCTTGGCGGGCGGCCCCCTTGCCTGTCCCCGCGCGTACCTTGGCGTTAAGATCAGGGATCTTTCCAGCCATAAGTATAGTCCTTTGATGTAGGGGCCCGCCTCCAAGGGTGTCCGAGCCCGATGAAGATTGCGCTATAGGGGGGAATCAATGCGTTGAAAAGCGTTTTTTGGCATCACAGGGCAGCTTGACCTGTTCTGACTGTTTCTCCCCCAACAGCTCACTTTCGGCGTCCGAACGGTCCGTTTCCGGAGTTAAAGCTGTGGTAACGTCATTGATTGTCAATTTCTGTCTGACAGAAGATATTCTGCATTGGATGGATACGTCTATGAACCAACTGTGTTTCGGTCTTGTGCCTTGCGTGAAACTTGCTGGTTGCGCCGATTGCGATGGATAGCGGGAAACCTGCCGACAGATGTGCACGACGACCTTTTGTCATTCAGGATCACGATAGCACTTTCTGCGGCCTTTGCCGGGTAGTCTTGGTAGATTGACACAGCTTTTAAGCAAGGGTTCGATCCTTTGCGCATGGAATTCAACAGTTTGGTCGTCAATCTGCGGGGGATGATTTCCGATGCGTCGATTTCTTTGGTCGAATTTGGCGGCCGGTCAGAGGAACTTGTCGGCGCGACGACTGGTCTTGCCGATAGAACGCAGCATCAGGATGGCGTATTATGCAAACGCATCCTCGACCACACAAGCTCTGAAACAGTCTTTGGATGACATGGTTGAACGGGCGCGATCAGCCAATGAAAAGGCAAAGCAAGCCAGCGACGGCGCGGAAGAGAGCGGCACAGTCGTCAGCGAGGCGATGAACGCGGATTGAGAAGTCATCGGGTGAGCTGGACAAACTCATACCAAAAGACGGAGTAGAAGGAAACTTCAAACGCTTATGCAGAGGTCTTTTGCACGTCCAGATTGCTTCGAGACAGGCCATGGCCGGCCATGGAACGAGGCACTGAAAGGGACTGAAAAGAGTGAGTTTATCCAGTTGCATGTAATCAAATGGGGCTGCATTTACGGCACATATAGAATTGGGACTTGCTTTGGGTGGTCTTCGCGGGCACGCATGCCGCTATGTCGATTTTGAATGCTGTGTCCTTGTCGCGTCGTCCTGCTGCTGCCTTCGTTGTGATTGGGCTGTTTTGGGGGTGTTTTGCGGCGCATGTCCCCGTACTTAAGGCGCAACTCGGGGCGTCTGACGGCTTGTTTGGCCTTCTGCTTTTGGGATCTGCAACGGGCTTGGTCTCGTCCATGTGGCTGGCGCCTAAGGCGGACAAGGTCCTTGGCGCCGCAGGAATGCAGGTCGGAGTGGTCTTTCTGGCTTTGGCGTGGACCCTACCGGCCCATGTGACCACGCCGTTGCTGTTTGCTGGCGCGATGGCCCTTGTCGGGCTGGCGTCAGGTATGTTGGACGTGATCATGAATGCCCGCGTCAGCGAATTGGAGGCGACACACCGAAGGCCGTTGATGAATGCCAACCACGCGATGTTTTCTGTCGGTTACGCGGTGGCGGCATTGACTGCAAGTGCGACACGCGATGCGGGCATTTCGCCGACCTTGGTTTTTGCCGGTCTGGCTGTTCTGTGTGTGTTAATCGTGCCGATGATGCGCATGGGTGTCATGCAAGTCGATGCTGACCCTACCTACGCCGGGCACTACCCGTTTTGGCCGATCGCGCTTTGCGGGGCCGTTACGCTGGTGGCGTTTATGTCGGAGGCGACGGTGGAAGCATGGTCGGCGCTTCATGTTGAACGCACTCTTGGTGGCGGCGCTGCAGAAGGGGCGCTGGGCCCTGCGATGTTGGGGCTGACCATGGCTATCGGGCGTTTTTCCGGGCAGATGGTGTCAGAGCACTTGCGTGAAGTCACCGTTGTGAAAGTTGCGGCCGCGATGTCAGCCACGGGAGCCGTCATTGCCGCAGTCGCGGCCAGCCCGATTATGGCCTATCTGGGGTTCGGCATCCTGGGACTAGGCGTGTCTGTCATCGGCCCTATGGGGCTTGCGTTGGTAGGCAAACTTGTGCCCCCGCATCTGCGCACGGAAGCCATCAGCCGCGTCGCTGTCATTGGCTTTTCGGGCTTCTTTTTTGCGCCCATGTTGATGGGGCTTTTGTCAGAGTTTTTTGGCCTAAGGGTCGCGTTTGCTGCTGTCGCAGTGCTGTTGCTCAGTGCAATTCCCTTGGCCTCATCGGTTGCCAAACACCCGGCTGCCGTCACCTGAGCGGTTGGCGAAACAGATCAAGTCCAGTCGCCAGAAAAATCTTTGGGGATCAAAAGGATGTCACGGTCAACTTCGTTAATATCCCGATGCCCGCAAAAAGCCATCGTCAGATCCAGCTCTTTGTGGATGATGTCAAGCGCTTGGGTTACGCCCTTTTCCCCCATCGCGCCCAGTCCGTTGACGAACGCGCGACCGATGTACGTACCCTTTGCGCCCATCGCCATTGCCTTGAGCACATCCTGACCTGAACGAATGCCGCTGTCGAAATGGACCTCAACCTTATCACCAACGGCATCAATAATCTGTGGCAGGACTCGAATAGACGACAGTGCTCCATCCAATTGCCGCCCGCCATGGTTGCTCACTATGATCGCATCCGCGCCAAGACTTGCTGCTTTCTTGGCGTCCTCGACATCCAGAATGCCCTTGAGAATAACCGGGCCATCCCACAATTTCATCAGTTCTGCGACGCGATCCCAATCCAGCGCTGGGTCAAACGCTTCGGCGGACCAAGAGGATAGCGAACTGGGGTCGCTGACACCTTTGGCATGGCCAACAATATTACCAAAAAAACGCCGCTTTGTTTGCAGCATCTCCATGCCCCAAGCCCATTTTGTCGCGAGATTCATTATTGTGGGAATTGTGAACTTCGGCGGGGCAGTCAACCCGTTCTTAAGGTCCTTGTGGCGCTGGCCCAGGATTTGCAGGTCCAGAGTGATCACAAGTGCCGAACATTTTGCCGCCTTTGCGCGGTCAAACAGTCGGGTCATGAAATCAGTATCTTTGAGTGTATAGACCTGAAACCAGAAGGGTTTGCTGGTATTGGCGGCAACATCCTCAATTGAACAGATCGACATCGTTGACAGCGTGAAAGGTACGCCGAATTTTTCGGCCGCGCGCGCTGCTTTGATTTCCCCATCGGCGCATTGCATGCCAGTCAGTCCGACAGGTGCCAGCGCCACGGGCATGGCGACATCCTGCCCGACCATCTGGGTCTTGGTCGTGCGGTCAGTCATATCGACAGCGACGCGCTGTCGCAGGCGTATCTGGTCAAAATCAGACGTGTTTTCACGAAATGTCTGTTCGGTCCAACTGCCACTTTCGGCGTAGTCATAAAACATCTTCGGCGTGCGCCGTTTGTGGATGCGTTTCAGGTCATCAATCGTGGTAATCACTGGCATGTGGAAATTCCTGATTTGGTAATTTTTATTTACCAATTCATGGGGCGCATTGCAAGGCTAGGCGCGGTGCGTGCCGTCGGCCAGCGCCTTGACGAAAGCCAGTACATCCTCGACGGAGTCGCCCGCACCTATCTTTTCCACGATTGCGGAGCCAACAACTGCCCCGTCCGCGATGCCTGCAATGGCTTCGGCCGCGTCAGGTGTTCTGATCCCAAAACCCACGATGACGGGCAGGTCGGTCGCCGCTTTGATGCGCGCGACCTCGGGTGCGACGTCAGCGGTTTGCGCAGCAGCCGTACCGGTGATGCCGGTGACGGAAACGTAATAGACAAAGCCAGACGTGTTCTGGAGCACGGTCGGAAGCCTTTTGTCGTCGGTAGTGGGTGTGGCAAGGCGGATAAAGTTGATCCCGGCAGCTTGCGCGGGAATGCACAATTCTTCGTCTTCTTCGGGGGGAAGATCGACGATTATCAAACCGTCAATGCCGGCGGCTACCGCGTCTGCCAGAAAGCGATCAACCCCGCGCGAATAGATCGGGTTATAATAACCCATCAAGACGATGGGGGTCGTGTCATCGCTTTTGCGAAATTCACGCGCATAATGCAGCGTCTTTTCAAGGTTCTGGCCGCCTTCCAAAGCGCGCTGACCCGCCAACTGGATCGTCGTCCCATCCGCCATCGGATCGGTAAAGGGCAGGCCCAATTCAATGATGTCGACGCCTGCGGCGGGCAAACCTTTGGTCACGGCAAGCCCGGTGTCATAATCGGTATCGCCCGCCATGATGTAGGCCACAAACGCTTTGCGATTTTCGGCACGCAGTTGGGCAAATTTGGCATCGATCCGCGACATGGCAGTTTCCTTTGAACGGCAATTTCGTGCAGAGGTTTGGCTGAGCGGGCAAGTGAAGTCAATTGTTTGCACGCCTGATCCGGAGCAGAGCTGAAAGGGGATGACCTTTGCTTCTACTTTGCGCTTTTTCGCAAGTCTGCTTGCGATGTGTGCCCGCGCGGCCTAAAGCATGCCAAACGTCAAAGGAGTACCGGTCATGGGTTTCAAAATGGGTATCGTGGGTCTGCCGAATGTGGGCAAATCGACCCTGTTCAATGCGCTGACCAAAACAGCAGCGGCGCAAGCGGCCAACTTCCCCTTTTGCACGATCGAGCCCAACGTGGGCGATGTCGCCGTTCCGGATGGGCGACTGGACAAGCTGGCAGCGATTGCCGGTTCAAAGCAGATCATTCCCACGCGTATGACCTTTGTTGATATCGCCGGTCTGGTGAAAGGCGCGTCAAAAGGTGAGGGGCTGGGTAACCAGTTCTTGGCCAACATCCGTGAATGCGACGCGATTGCCCATGTGCTGCGCTGTTTCGAAGATGACGATATTACCCACGTTGAAGGCCGGGTTGACCCTGTCGAAGATGCCGAGGTGATCGAGACGGAACTGATGCTTGCCGATCTTGAGAGTATTGAAAAGCGCCTGCAAAACCTGACACGCAAAGTGCGTGGCGGTGACAAAGAGGCGGTACAACAGGTGCGCCTGCTGGAAATGGCACAAGCAGCGCTGGAAGATGGCAAGCCCGCACGCACGGTTGACGTTGATGCCGACGACGCCAAGCAATGGAAAATGCTCCAGCTTTTGACCACGAAGCCGGTGCTTTACGTCTGCAACGTCGAAGAGGATAGCGCAGGGACGGGCAACAGCCAATCGGCGCGTGTTGCGGAAATGGCTGCCGCACAGGGCAATTCACATGTCGTCATCTCGGCCCGGATCGAGGAAGAAATCAGCCAGCTTGACGCTGACGAGGCCGAGATGTTTCTGGCCGAAATGGGTTTGGAAGAGGCAGGCTTAGATCGTCTCATTCGCGCGGGCTACGAACTGCTGCATCTGCAAACCTATTTCACCGTCGGCCCAAAGGAGGCGCGGGCATGGACGATCAAGGAAGGCACCTCTGCTCCTCAGGCAGCGGGCGTCATTCACGGTGATTTCGAACGTGGTTTCATCCGGGCAGAAACCATTGGCTATGATGATTTCGTCAGCCTTGGCGGTGAGGGTCCATCAAAGGAAGCGGGCAAGATGCGCGCGGAAGGCAAAGGGTACATCGTCAAGGACGGTGATGTGATGCATTTTCTGTTCAATACATAGCAAGCGCAACAAACAAGCTTTTCGTTGCGCATCGGAGTGCAAGGTGGGCAGCACAAAATTGTCGTACTTCAGGCTGCATGACCCGCTCTGGCAGCCCGTTCAAATGACTGGTCCGCGTCATGTTCAGACCCGGCATATCTGAGGTTCGAAACCAGATCTTGCAGTTCTGTTGACTTATTCTCCATCGTTTGCATTGCCAAAATCGTTTTCTCGACCATGCCTGCGTTCATTTGTGTGATTTTGTCCATTTCGGCGATGGCAACGTTTATCTCAGACAGTCCTTGCGACTGTTCTACCGATGCTGCTGCAACATTACCGGTAAGATCAGACACCTCTTCAAAGCGGGTGACGATATCGGCGAATGTTGTTTTTGCTTTTTCAATCAGAGCGACACCCTGCCCAACGGTTGCGCCGCTTTCTTCGATAAGTTTCTTGATATCGCGTGCGGCATCCGAGGTTCGAACGGCCAATGATCTGACTTCCGAGGCTACGACAGCAAATCCTTTGCCAGCCTCGCCTGCACGGGCAGCTTCGACCCCGGCGTTCAGGGCCAGCAGGTTGGTTTGAAAGGCGACATCGTCAATAAGAACCGTGATTTGTGAAATGCTGTCAGAGGAGCTTTGAATCGTGTGCATCGCATCGGCGGTATTACCAATAAGAGCAGCGCCTTCGGTTACCTCTCCTTGCGCTTTGCGACCGACTTCGTTGGTTGCCTTTGTGTTTTCAGAAGATGAAGAAACGCTTTCCGTGAGCTGACTCAACGCAGCAGCAGTTTCTTCCAGTGATGCGGCCTGACTGACCGTCCGTCTTGACAATTCATCGGTGGCTTGCGTGATCTCGGCGATCATGCTGCGCAAGTCGCTCATAGAGATGACAAGGTTTTCAATGACCTCGCCCAATTGACTGGTCGCGGCATTGAATTTTACCCTGACCGCATCGTACCTGACCGGGTAATCGCTTTCATCTGGGCCAGCGATAACATGTGCCAGATTTCCGTTGGCAAGTTCCATAATTGCGGAATCCAGTGCGTCAAAGGCTTTTTTCTGTTCCTCACCCCAAACGGTGAAGGTGATGTCGACGACCCGTTCAATGTCCAGCAGAAGCGCACGTTGCAGAGCGCTGACAATCTTGCTGCTATTCCGTTTCTTTCGGCGGAACAGGCCGCCGGAGAGTTTTTCCATCAAAAGCTCGGTCAAATGCGATGCGGCACAAGCGTAAGCTGACAAATACGTATCAAGCGGTAGGTTGATCCGGGCATGGGTGCGGCCAATCCTTTCTACCGACGCTACATACTCTGAACCAAAGTCACCTGATAACAGGCGTTCCCAGTGTTTGTGCTGGGCACTCCGCGCAGCGTCCACCCTATCCTTCGAAGCAAAGAACTTCGTGGTTTCGGGGTCTTTGAGTGCGCGCTCGTAAAATCTGGAAAGAACTGATTGCAGTTGGGGAAGCAAATGCCGGCCTACTTCCTTCAGATAGTTACAATCGTTCAGATCAAATTGATCCAGCTTCTTCTTTAATTCATTCTGCATGAGAGAGAACCCGTGATTTCACTTGCTACGAGCCATAGCGAGGAAATATTAGCATCTTACTAATTTGGCTAAGGGCTTTTGTGCTGGCGTTTTTTTGCGGCCTTAAAGGGGACAAGGGTTTCCCTGCCCGGCAAATCGGGGCTGTCCAAAATAAAAAGAGCGCTGCTTGCGCAACGCTCTTATTCGAGTTGATGTGGTCGGGGCTTACAGACCGAGCTTCGAATTTTTGTCGTACATGAACACCACGTTGTTCATGCGTGCTTCCATACCGAGGAAAGCACCAAACAGACGGGTCCGTGTGTTTTCGTCCAATTGGGTCCCGATCAGGGTCGCGTCAAGGACCGGGCGGATGGCAGTCCACTCGTCTACAACGAATTGAAGACCTTCTTCGATACGTTTGGTTGGCGGTGGACGGACGCCCACGCTTTCCAGACCGTTGCGAAGAGCTGAAAGCGATGTATCGAACAGTTCAATCGTGGCGGCCAGCTCTTCGCGGGCGGCTTCGACTTCGATGCCAGATGTAATCAGGCAGACGTTCTTTGACATGCGTTGCGCCAGCATTCGTTGGCGGCCAGCGATGTCGATCAGCAGGGCATCTGCGTGCAAAAGCGCCACCGGATCAGCATATTGCGCAGTAATTTCACTGACGAGGATGTTCACCTCGTCAAGCACAGGGACGGACTGGACGGCGATTGATGCAATCATGTCGCTCTGATTTGCGCCAACTTCGGCGGTCAGGGCTTCTCGCTGCAATGGCTGCCAGACGTCAGCCAGTTCCGAAACCGCGCGCAGCGTCCGGGGGCGGCTTTCTTCGCCCAGAATGCCGAAACCGCGGTTACCGTATAGCAGGGCATCGTTGATCCGCTCAAACTGGTTGGCCGAAATCTGCAAGACAGCGTTGCTTTCGCGCACGGCGATACCCGCATTCAGATTGCAGGCTGACGCGATGATCCGCTGGCTAAGTGTGCCCAACTGGCCTGCAAGGTTGATCCGCTCGCTCGAGCCGACGTCAGTCGCAAAATTCTGTGCAGAAGCGGCCGAGGCCAGACCAAGCGTGGCGATCGTCAACACGCCAAGCCCGTTGCGGATAGCAAAGACGCAATGTGCGACGCTCTTTCTGAGTTGTGTTTGTAACTTTGACATTGTCATTCCTCTATCGTGTCGGGGCGGGAGGGCGAAATCCTGTCAATCTGAGATTTTATCTTGATGTTGAGGCTTCGCCGTCCTGACCCGGTCTGTTCAAAATCCGAAGCTGGCGGGTTAGGCCGGGTTCTTGATCCAGACTTCGACACGACGGTTAATGCGACGGCCTTCGTCACTTATATTGCAACCTGAAGGTGCGATTTCACCGTATCCTACGGACGACAGGCTGATTTCGCTGATCCGGTCGCCGCCAGCGGTCTGAAGCTCTTGCAGGATCTGTGCGGCGCGGACTTCAGAGAGTTGGCGGTTGCCGTCAAACTGGCCCACATCATCGGTGAAACCAACGATCAGAACTTCGCTGCCGGACGGCTGGGTAGCAAGATAATCGACAAGGCGTCCCATATCGATCCGGCCACGTTCGTCCAACCGTGCAGAGCCTGTCCGGAAACGGAAGGTGGTGGAAAGCCTGTCATAATCCACCATGGTGTCCAGCATATCACGCATAAAGCCTGCTTCGTAGCGGTCAGCATCGGGGTCCCTTAGCATCAGACCGCGTGCGCTTTCTGGCGATTGCTCGCGGCGGTCTACACCGAAGCCGATAAAGCCAGCTTTGCCGATCAGGTTGTCGGCCGCGTCTGATGTGGCGAAATCAAGCAAGCCCTTTGTCGCTGGGTCCATGTTGTCTGCACGGTTGTAGAGATACAGACGGCGCTGCAATGCGTATTCTTCCGTGCGTGCAGAGAATGCATCAGGCGTCATCCGGATTCCACATTCGTTGATCAGGGTGAGCGGCTTTGCCCCACGTTGGAATGCGTAGCCCACATAAGTGATCGCGTTGGGGTCTTCGTTGACAATCTGTGACGCTTCACTGCTGGTTTCTGCGATGATGGCATTGGCTGCGACACTTGGGGCATCACCACCAAAAACCCGCTGTTCAAACACCGACCTCGTAGCGGACCCTGACGCGCGCGTAACCAGATTGATGGGGGCATCTGCACCGCCCACTTCGGACCAGTTGGTGATCTGGCCGGTGTAGATCCCTTGCAGCTGGTCTGTGCTCAGTTCGGTGATCGGGTTGGATGGATGTGCCATGACGATCAGGCTGTCCACCGCAATGATGTGTTCCTGATCAGGGGCAATCATATTGCCTGCCCCGTTGTCACGCAGTTCGCGCGCTTCGTTTGGGGTGATGCGGCGGGATGACATGCCGACCTTTGCGGATTTATCCAAGAGGTTGGAGAAGGCATCGCTTGACCCCGTGGACGACACAAGGAACGTTGCAACCTCGTCGCCAAAGCCCTGCTCAGCAACGATGCTGGCAAGGATTTCACCGTTCACTGACGTGTTTCCGATCGTTGCGGCCGCATCAAGTGCACCGGAGTAACCTTCAAGAAGAAGTGGCATGACACCAAGCCCAACTGTGTCTGACCCGGCAATTCTGACGTCAGCAGTTGCGACTTCAAGCTGGGGACAATCGTCGCCAGCGCAGCTTACCCGGCTTGCAGAGACCCGCAGTTCACCAAGGGCTGTGCCGATGATGTATGCGTTATCTTCAAACGCGATGAATTCACCGCGCATGTTCACAGTGCCATCGCTTGATGTCAGCTGGATTTCGCCCGCGCTCATCGCAGAGGGGAGAATCATCGTCGCTGCGAAAGCGATTGAAGCGAGCGCTCTGGCGCTACAGCTCATCGTGGTTTTCATTTCTTCACTCTCCGTTCATTTCTACCCGTCAACGGCAAGTTGAAAACTCAACGTTGACTCAATTCGAGACGTTTTTCTTAATGCCGCCTAATCACCACGTGATTGCGGTCCGATTGTGTGCAAAATGGGGCAAACGCGTGCGAAATGAGGGAATTGTTGCGAATTTGGATATCTCTTCAAAGCAGCGTAGACCTATAATTTTTGATAAATCTCTCAAAATCAATGACATAACATGCTCTCTTGGCATGCGTTTGCCCCTCGCCGAGCCGAAATCATGGGCGTGAGTGCTTCGCATTTTGTAGCGTCAACTGGGAAATCAGGCCTGACTCGTTGTTGCAACCATTGCGTGCGCAACTATCGGCACCAATTTGCATAAATTTTGTACTTTTCAGTCGGCGCGATAGGGAGTTCGCGCCAAGAGCGCCACTCTTTTGCCACATTTCCTGCATCGATATCGAAATCAGCCGACTGTCCCGCAAGATCATCAATGCGCATGTGAGCGGCAATGACCGGTTTGCAGCTTTTCGGGAAACGCATTGCAAAGTTGGTGTGTAATGGGCGTTTCGCCTGTATCTGAAGCCACAGGTGAAAGACCGAACGCTTTAGCCAATGTCTGAAAGCCCATTACGCTCCAATATATCGGCCAATCGCTTCCTGCCGCGGTTGACCCGGCTTTTGATCGTGCCAATCGCGATACCGCATGTTGCTGCAGCCTCTTCGTAGGACATCCCAGATGCTGCAACAAGCGTAAGCGCTTCGCGCTGCTCTGTCGGTAATATTGAAAAGGCCTTTTCGAAGTCCATCACAGCGATTATCTGGTCGGTCCCGCCACCGTCGCTGTACTCTTCCACATCGGTATTTTCGATGTTGCTCAATTCGCGCCGTGACTTGCGCAAGTCCGAATAAAAAGTGTTTCGAACAATCGTAAAGAGCCAGGCGCGCAGATTTGTTGTCTGGTCGAATTGGTGAAACTTACGCCATGCTTTGACGATTGAATCCTGAACAAGATCGTCAGCAGAAGACGGATTCCGCGTGAGGCTCATCGCAAATGCGCGCATCTCCTGCAAGTGTTGTAGGATGGCATCGCGGGGATCGGGCCGGCCAAGCATATTGCTCATCCGTCTTGCTCCGGATCGTTTCTTTTGCCCTGCTCGCGTTGTTGAAGCTGGTTGAGGATATCAATGAAGCGGTCGGGCACGTCCTCCTTGACCATACGTTGGTAAACCCTGCGCAGGTTCTCGTCGATAATACGCTCGACACTTGGTTTCTTCGGCGCTTTCGACATCAAAAATTCCCATTGGAGGGGGCTGGATTATTGTAACAACCTACGAGATAAACGCCATAGGGTTGTGTTAAGTTCCATGAATTCAGGTATAGGATGTTATTATGAGGCGTGCGCAGGTAAGTCCAGACATCTCCAGAGCATTGGCTGCCGATCTTCCTTTTCTGCGCAGATATGCGCGCGCGTTATGCGGTGAGCAGGCCAAAGGGGATTGGTTTGCACTGCGGGCCTTGCAGGCAATTATGGATGGGGAGCAGGCGGGTGAGGATGCATCGACGCCAAAAATCAGACTGTTCAAAGCGTTCATGTCGGTCTGGCATAGTGATGCATTTGACGCGGTCATTGAAACAGAGCTGAAGGCGGCTGTCGCCCAGTCCTATCTGCGCAAGCTGACGTCAGAGGCCCGTCAGGCGTTGTTGCTCCATGCCAATGAAGAATTCACCGTGCCAGAGGTGGCAGAGATTTTGGGCTTGTCAGTTGATGACGCCGACCATCTGATTTTGCAGGCACGCAATGAAATCAGGGAAAACGTCAAAGGCAGCGTGTTGATCATCGAAGATGAGGCGATGATCGCCATGGATCTGGATGACATCACCACGGATCTGGGGCACCACGTGACAGGCACAGCGCCGACCCGGTCGCAAGCGGTGGCACTTGCACAGGGTGAGCTGCCTGATTTGATCCTGTCCGACATCAAACTGGCCGACGGATCATCCGGTGTTGATGCAGTTAACGAGATTCTTGAGGCAGCTGCGGAAATCCCTGTGATTTTCATCACGGCCTTTCCCGAACTGCTGCTGACGGGGGAGCGCATGGAACCCGCGTTTGTCATCACCAAACCCTATACCGAAGAGCAGGTCGAGTCCGCCATCAGTCAGGCGATGTTCTTTCGCAGTACCGCTGCAATCGAGGCGTAGTATGACCCTTGCGTAGCCGATCTGCAAATCTGCCCTTAATCCCGTGTTCCTGCAAAGCGCGCGGCCCACTCTTCGCGCTCTTCGTCAGTTAGCTTGCGGAACAGGTTTTCCGGAACCGTGAAAGCATGGCCAGCGGGCAGCGCGGTCACGGCTGCTCTGACATCCGTGGGCCAGCTGTCATCATCGGTTTGCATCGCCGACAGCAGTTTTGCCGAAGCGTCCGGGATGAATGATGCAGAGAGCACCGCATAAATCCGGATCAGGTTCAGGGCCAGCCGCACCTGCATCGCCGCAGTCTCCGGGTCGGTTTTGAAGGTTGTCCATGGCGCGTTGGCTTGCAGGTATTCATTGCCCAACACCCAGATCGCGCGCAGTTCCGCTGCGGATTTGCGGACCTCGATAGCGTCCATGTGCCCCTCGAACGCGCGGATGCGGGTTGTCAGGTCCGCGATCAGCTGTTCTTCGGCAGGACCAAAGTTACCGCCTTCGGGGACTGTTTCGCCAAATTTGGACCGGCAGAATTTCGTGATCCGGCTGACGAAGTTGCCCAGCACATCCGCGAGGTCCTTGTTCACATCGGTCTGGAAATTCTCCCATGTGAATTCCGCGTCCGACGATTCAGGCGCATGGCTTAGCAACCACCAGCGCCAGTAATCCGCGGGCAAAATCTCCAGCGCCTGATCCATGAATACGCCGCGCCCACGCGAGGTGCTGAACTGACCGCCATCGTAGTTGAGGTAATTGAACGACTTGATGTAATCGACCAGTTTCCACGGTTCCTGACTGCCAAGGATGGTCGCGGGGAAGGACAGCGTGTGAAACGGCACGTTATCCTTGCCCATGAACTGGGTGTAGGTCACATCGTCGGCACCCTTGTCGGTCCGCCACCAGCGTTCCCAGTCTGTGCCTTTGCCCGCGTCCTCCCATTCCTGTGCGCAGGCGATATATTCGATGGGCGCATCAAACCAGACATAGAACACCTTGCCTTCCATCCCAGGCCAGACCTGATCGCCTTTCATCACCGGAATGCCCCAATCCAGATCGCGGGTGATCCCCCGGTCTTGCAGACCGTCGCCGTCATTGAGCCATTTCTTGGCGATGGACGTGGTCAGGATCGGCCAGTCTTTCTTGCTGTCGATCCACGCGGCAAGGTCATCTTTCAATTCGGATTGGCGCAAATACAGATGTTTGGTTTCGCGCACTTGCAAATCGGTCGCGCCGGATATGGTCGAATGGGCATCAATCAGGTCGGTCGGGTCCAGCTGTTTGGTGCAATTGTCGCACTGGTCGCCGCGCGCGGACTCGAACCCGCAGTTCGGGCAGGTGCCCTCAATGTAGCGGTCGGGCAGGAAACGGCCGTCGGCGACGGAATAAACCTGTTCTTCAGTCACTTCCTTGATCAGCCCCACCTCGGCCAGACGCGTTGCAAAACTTTGGGTCAGCTTATGGTTCTGCGGGCTGGACGACCGCCCGAAATGGTCAAAGGACAGCCCGAAACCTTCGGCGATATTTGCCTGCACATCATGCATTTCGGTGCAATAGTCCGCCACTGGCTTGCCTGCCTTGGCCGCAGCCAGCTCGGCGGGTGTGCCATGTTCATCGGTGGCGCACAAAAAGAGAACTTCGTGCCCGCGCTGGCGCAGGTAGCGGGCGTAAAGATCGGCGGGCAACTGACTGCCCACCAGATTGCCCAGATGTTTGATCCCGTTGATATAGGGAATGGCGGAAGTGATCAGATGACGGGCCATGTCTGTCCTGCGCAAGAAATTAGTCTGGCCTTTCCTCTATCCTTCCTTTGCGGGCAGATCAAACCCGCAGATGTCACACTGGGTCAGGCACCTGTTCGCGCTGGTCAACGAATCAATTGTTGTGTACGATGAGAGTAATCAAACAAGAAAAGATACGAGGCAACAAAATGAAGCATCTCTTGGCAGCAGGCGCGCTGGCAATGGCCGCAACCGGGGCCACGACCGCGGCATGGGCGCAGGAATTCCACGCTGGATTTTCGTTGGATTATGCCAGCCCGACCGAGGGCGACTCGCAAACCGCCATTTCCGGCATCGCGGGCGTGACCTTTGGCCGTGACGTCCTGACCTATGGGGTCGAGGCCGAAGCAGGCGTTCCCTTGGGCGGAAACACAGATTACGACACGACCCGTTTTCGCGCGATTGGCCTTTATGATCTGGGCGATTACGAAGTTCTGGGGGCTGCGGGTTTCACCCGCTATGGGCTGGCAGACGACAGCGAAGATGGCGTCAATTTTGGATTGGGTGTGCAGCGCGACTATAGCGACTGGACGATCCTGCGCGCCGAGTTCATTCGCGACAACATGAGCAGTGACAATGTGCCGGATGCAACCACGGCCCGGATTGGCGTTCTGTTCAACTTTTAAGGGCCACGCTCGCGGCTGCGCCGCAGAAGCCGCCCAATAAAAAAGCTGGTGCGCGGCGCGTAGACATAGGCCGTGCGCGCATCGGGCGTGGCGCGCACACGCATCCGTCGTAGCCCAAAGACAATCAGCAGAACATGCCCCGCAGATAGCGCATAGAACAGGGACGATGGCCCAAAGCTGTCGATCAATTGTGCCGTGCCGTAGGGGGCCGCAATGGCGCCAACTGCATAGAAAAACATCATCGCTGCCGATAGTTCGACACGCTGTTCGGTGGTCGCAAAATCATGGGCGTGCGCTGTTGCGACAGAATATATGGGGAATGTCGTACATCCGAAAAAGACCGCTGCCAGATAGACGCTGTTCGCGCCATTCCCCGACGCGACCACAGTCACGACGCAGGCGAGAACGGCAGCAACGGACAATCCTATCATGACCCAGCGGCGATCGTATTTGTCGGCCAGCCAGCCCATCGGGTATTGTGCGATGGCCCCGCCGGCTACATAGGTCGCCAGAAAATAGCCGATCTGGTCGGGTGTCAGCCCGACCTCCTGGCCATAGACGGGGCCGACCATCCGAAATGATGCGCTGGACAGCGCGGCCACAAGGACCGCGGCGACCCCAAGCGGTGAACAGGCCCACGCAAGGCCGGGGCGCAGCCGGGTGGCGCGGGGCGTGATCGGTTGTTCTATTTTGGTGACCGCCAGCGGCAACAAAGATGCGCAGCATAGTATGGTCAGTAGATTGTAGGCGATATAGGTTTCGACCGTGGCCAGTGCCCCGATCATGAATTGCGCAACAAGTGACGCACAGACATCCACAATCCGGTAGCTGCCCATGGCCCGCCCGCGTGTTTCATTCGTGACCTTGGCTTGCAGCCACGCTTCGATCACCGTGTAGCAACCCGCAACACAGACCCCGGTGGCCACGCGGAACAACGCCCAGATCAATGGGTCTTGCGTTAATACATGTGCGGCTAACCCGATGGCGCCCATCGCGGTAAAGCTGGCATAGGCCCTGCTGTGGCCGACATCGCCCATCAAACGCGGCGCCCACCAGCAACCGATGAAGAAGCCAAAGAAATGGGCCGACCCCAAGAAGCCGACCTCTGCTGTAGAAAAGCCTGCATTCAGCCCGGTGAGGGCGTCGAGCGGGCCAACGCCACCAGACGATAGCTGAAGCAGGGCCACCGATAGAAAAAGAGCGGTAAAGGAAATGAGCATGCGCATGGGGCTACCTATGCCCGCTACCTCGCCTTGTGCCCGCACAGCCACGACACGCGCATGTCGTTTCCGGCCCGATATGCCCCAGCTTGCCTGCGGAACGCTGCGCTACCGTAGAGCAAACGCCAGCAAGATGACGCACAGTATGAAACCGACCAAATACAGCGCGATGGAAACGCGCTGCCGCAGGCCTGAGTGGCGAAATGTCTTAATCATATACAAACCTCTCTGACAGGATGCGGTCAGATGGGGTGCCGCGTTTGATCAGATAGTCCTCTACAATATCCATCATGATGGGTGGTCCGCACATGACAAAGACCCAGTTCTTGATTTCCGCGTCCGAGAAAACACGATCCAGAAGCGGTGGATCAATGAACCCTGTCTCGCCCTGCCAATCATCTGCCGGTTCAGACAACACATAGGTCACGTCTACTTCGTCCAGTTCGTCTTTGTGGGCGATTTGCGTCTGCGACCGGTTGCCATAAATCAATTTGATTTTGCGGGGATCATCCGTCAGGCGCATTTGCCGCAATATCCCCAAAAGCGGGGCCAGCCCCACTCCGCCAGCAATCAAGCCAACGCCGGGTTCGCTGCGCCCATCAACGGACAGGCTGCCATATGGGCCATCAAGATATGCGACCGTGTCGGGCGTGATCTGGCCGATGGTACTGGTAAAGTCGCCAAGCTCTTTGATCATGAAAGAAATCTGCGGCCCGGCGGCTGGCGCAGAGGCAATCGAGAAGGGGTGTTCTTTGATCGAGAAGGCGCTATGGCCCACATTCAACCAAGCAAATTGCCCTGCCGTGTAGTTAAGCCCGGAATGACCATCGGGTGTGACGGCCAGCTCCCATTGTTTCGGGGTCAGCTGGGTGACGGACTGCACACGCCATTTGCGGGCCTGATCCCGCAACGGTTTGAGCAGATAGACGTAGATCAGCGACCCGATCGCAAGCCCCGCCATGGTAAACCAAAGTACGATCATCACGGGTTGTGAGCCGTAGCGCCCTGCATAGATCGTGTGATGCAGCAAAAGCGCTGCAATCAGAACTGCGCCAATCCCGTGCATTAGGCGCCATGTCTCGTATTTATAGTCCAGCTGAGTGCGTCCGATTGCCAGCAGAAAAAAGCTGGCAAGCAGAAGGTAGGCCAAAATGCCGGTGGAAAGGGCACTGAAATCAGTGGTGATCGTCAATTCACGGCTTGGGTCCCACGGACGCGGGGCGCCAGAAAACGCGCCTTGGAACAAAAAGGGGTGCAACATGGCAAACGCGAGCGCAATCCGCGCCGTGATCTGGTGAAACCGCATCGTAACATCCATGCCGACGCCGCGCGATATCGCCCTGAAACGGCCGGACAGGACGAATTCCATCAAAATGATTGAAAACGCGAGGATTCCAAGCCCAGAGGCAAGTTCGAGATGAAAGGCACGCGGCGGAAAGCCGAGCAGCCACGAAAGGGTTAGTGGCAGCGTGACAGCAACAAGGTAGGCGATAATTAATAAGACAGGCTTCATATGCATTTGCCAGATTATTTGCGCAACGATAGCGGCTCAGTCGCGTGCTGGAAATGACATAGGTCAGGCGTGCATGCGCGTTGGACTGCGTGGTTGCCCCGCCGGCAGAGGCATGTGCTGATCTTTGAACCCCGGCGTCCTGATCGCAACATATCGCAATGTGCGCTTGCCTCTGTCAGTTTGCGCATTAGGGTCCGGCTTGAGCAGATAGATGAGGTTTCGCATATGAAAATGATCCCCCTTGGCCGCACCGATATACAGGTCAGCGACTGGTGCCTTGGCACAATGACTTTTGGCAACCAGACGCCTCAGGACGACGCGCATCGCCAGATCGACATGGCACTGGATGCCGGGCTCAACTTTCTGGACACTGCCGAGATGTATCCGGTCAACCCGATCCGCAAGGAAACCGTGGGGCTGTCGGAACAGGTCATCGGGAACTGGATTGCGAAAACAGGGCGCCGTGATGATATTGTCGTCGCCACCAAAGTGTCGGGCAACAATCCGGGCTGGGTGCGCGATGGGCGCGGTTATGACGGGGCCGTTATCACGGAGGCGATCGAGACGTCGCTCAAGCGGTTGCAGACCGATGTCATCGACCTTTACCAGATGCACTGGCCGGTGCGTGGATCTTACATGTTCCGGCAGAACTGGACCTATGACCCCTCTGGGCAGAACCGTCAGCAAACGTTGGATCACATGGTGGATGTGCTTGAGGCCTTGGGGACCGCGGTCAAGGCTGGCAAAATCCGCGCCATCGGGATGTCCAACGAAAGCGCTTGGGGCATGACCCGGTGGATTGATCAGGCCGAGGCGGCTGGTCTGCCGCGCATGGCATCAGTGCAAAATGAATATTCGTTGCTGTGCCGCTTGTACGACACAGACATGGCCGAGATGGCGGTGAACGAAGATGTGACTTTATTGTCTTTCTCGCCATTGGCCTGCGGGCTGCTGACGGGCAAGTATCAGGGCGGTGTTGTTCCCGACGGCAGCCGGATGTCGATCGGGCCCGAGTTGGGCGGACGGATGACGGACCGGACCTTGCCTGTGACGCAGGCCTATCTTGATCTTGCGGCAGACCACGGGCTGGACCCGGTGCATATGGCGATGGCGTGGCAAGCTACCCGGCCCTTCCCGGTGTCTGCGATCTTCGGGGCCACAACATCAGACCAGCTTGAGCACATCCTCGCGGGCAAGGATGTCACGTTGGATGAGGCTGTCATCAATGAGATCGATCAGACGCATCGGGCGAACCCGATGCCCTATTAGACCGCAGTGCGATGCAGCGTAAGATGGGTTCAAACCCATCTTACGGTTTGGCTAAAGCGGGATGCTGAAACGCGGGCCAGGCTGCTTGCGATTTCATCCAGCGCCATGGCACGGTAGGTGCCAGCGGCACTTGGGTTGTCAGGCGACGTCCCGATGGTCAGGCGGACAACACCTTGCCCGTCTGCAAAACCCTTGGCAGCGTCGATGAGGGCGCGGCCGAGCCCTTGACCGCGCTGGGCCTCTTCCACGAACAAATGCGCGATATCGAAACAGGGGCCGGTGCGCATCGGTTGCCAGTGTGGTTCGAGTACCGCTTAGCCAACCCGTTTGCCAACCTTGTGGACGATGAAACACACAAGCGGGCCATAAATCAGTTGTGCCTGTGCCTGCGCCATCCCCAGTTGCGAGGTATCGCCATTCTGCGCGCAGAGCCTGGCGATCATGCCCAAAAGGGCATGTATGTCCTTGGGTGTTGGCTTTGAAATTTCAGTCATTGTCGTGTCCTTGCGTTTGAAGAGCCCGCATGGACCGCGCATCACATTCGCCCTCGCAGGCGATTGGATGTCTTTTGATGTCAGGAAAGAGCCAGCCGCCGCTATCTGGGCCGCGCAAAATACATCGTTGTGATGTGTGCTTGGCAAATCAAAGGCGGCTCGATGCCTGACTGCGTCATTCTCTGTCAAGTTTTCTGGCTTGATTGCGTCGCTGGATTCAGAAAAAGTCTGCCTGAAAACAAAAAGGGACCGCCTATGCCACTGTCAATGAACCGCGAGGTCTTTATTACCGCTGCCATCACTGGATCAGGCGCGACGCAAGACCGAAGCCCGCATGTCCCCCGTTCACCGCAGCAGATTGCCGATAGCGCCATTGACGCGGCCAAGGCGGGCGCCGCAGTGGTCCATTGTCATGTACGCGACCCTGAAACTGGCGTGCCCAGTCGCCGGCTTGATCTGTACCGCGAAGTGACCGACCGCATTCGCGCGGCCGAGGTTGACGTGGTCTTGAACCTGACCGCGGGCATGGGCGGCGATATCGTTTTTGGCGGGGTGGAGGCACCCCTGCCGACCGTCGCGGGCACCGATATGGTGGGCGCCACAGAACGTATTGCCCATGTGGCCCAATGCCTGCCCGAGATTTGCACACTCGACTGCGGGACGATGAATTTTGCGGAATCCGACTATGTCATGACCAATACACCGGGCATGCTGGTGGCCATGGGTCGCATGATGACCGACCTTGGTGTCAAACCGGAGATCGAGGCGTTCGATACGGGCCATCTGTGGTACGCCAAGCAATTGGTCAAGGACGGCGTATTGGACAGCCCCGCGTTGGTTCAACTTTGCATGGGAGTGCCGTGGGGGGCGCCTGATGATCTGAATACCTTTTTGGCAATGGTGAACAATATTCCCGACGACTGGACCTTTTCGGCTTTTGCCCTGGGCCGCCACCAGATGCCTTTTGTAGCGGCGTCGGTCCTGGCGGGGGGCAATGTGCGCGTGGGGCTGGAGGATAATCTGATGCTGGATCGCGGCGTGCTGGCCACCAACGCGCAACTGGTGGAACGGGCCGCGACCATCATCGAAAATCTGGGCGCCAAAGTCATTGGTCCCGCCGCGGTGCGCGCAAAACTGGGTCTGACCAAACAGGTCCCCGCGTGAAGGCCCTCGTCTTTCTGATAGCCCTTGCAGGCTGCGCGACCCAAGATAGCGGTGGTCTCTTTTCGGTCTACCGCGATACCGCCGCGCCGATTGCGTCCAAAGCAGTGTTTGACCCCGCGCGCTACCTTGGGACATGGCACGAAGTCGCCCGCTATCCGGTCCCGTTCGAGGCTGGCTGTGTGGGTGTCACCGCCACCTACGGTTTGCGCGACGACGGGCTTTTGTCAGTGCTCAACATTTGCCGCAACGCCGATGGCTCAGAGAAATCCCGCATCAGCGGAACGGCTGAAATTGTCGGCGCCGGAAGGCTGAAGGTACAGTTTGCATCAGTGCCCTTTGTCAGGGCTGACTATTGGGTCTTGTGGACAGACGATGCATATCGCACAGCAGTCGTGGGCGCGCCCAACGGGCGGTCAGGCTGGATATTGAACCGAACACCGGACATTCGCGCCGATCGTCTGCAAACGGCACGTGATATTCTGGAATTCAACGGCTATGATCTAAGCCGTCTGATGGAGGTAAGCCAATGAAGCGTTTGATCCTGAGTAGTGCGATCCTGTGCGCCGCTTGTGAAGGCGGCAGCGGCGGGCTTGGTGGCCCCTCCGGTGACGGCGGCATGCGGGAATTCATGGTGATCGGCAGTTCGATGGGGTTCGAACGGTGCCGGTCCTTGGGCGGGCTGATCATTCGGGACAGCAACACCAATATGGTGGCCTGCGACCCGCAAGTGCGCGGTGAACCTGTGCCAGCAGATGAATTCAACCACCCTGACATCAATCCGGCAAAAGCCTGATGACACAAACCGCGGCGATCATTGGCGGTGGCGTCATCGGCGGCGGCTGGGCTGCCCGCTTCCTGCTGATGGGATGGGACGTGCGGGTCTTTGACCCTGACCCGGATGCCACACGTAAAATTCATGAAGTGCTGGATAACGCCCGCAGGTCACTGCCCGGTATCTCCGATGTGGCGTTGCCGGACGAAGGCAGGCTGAGTTTTCATGACACCATGACAGAGGCCGTGGAAGGCGCGGTATGGATACAGGAAAGTGTGCCAGAACGGCTTGAGCTCAAGCGCCGCGTCTACCAGACGATACAGGAACATTGCGATCCTTCGGCGGTGATTGCGTCGTCAACCAGTGGCTTCAAGCCATCGCAGTTGCAGGGCTGCGCGACGCGGCCAGCGCAAATCCTAGTGGCGCACCCCTTCAACCCTGTTTACCTGCTGCCCTTGGTTGAATTGGTGCCCTCTGATCAAACTCCGCCCGCCCATGTCGAACGGTCCAAGGATATCCTGACCGGCATCGGCATGTACCCGCTGCATGTGCGCGCCGAAATTGACGCCCACATCGCCGACCGCTTCCTCGAAGCCGTGTGGCGTGAGGCGCTGTGGCTGATCAAAGACGGGATCGCCACCACAGAAGAAATCGATAATGCCATTCGTTACGGCTTTGGCTTGCGCTGGGCGCAGATGGGGCTTTTTGAAACCTACCGTATTGCGGGTGGCGAAGCCGGGATGCGCCATTTCATTGAACAATTCGGCCCCTGTCTTGAATGGCCGTGGACCAAGCTGATGGATGTCCCCACGCTGACCGATGACCTGATTGACAAGATCGCAGGGCAATCCGATGCGCAGTCGGGTCAGTACACCATTCGTCAGCTTGAGCGCGCGCGCGACAATAACCTTGTGACGATCCTACGCGGGCTCAAAGGGCAGGATTACGGGGCAGGGGCGCTGCTGAACGCCCACGATGCGCGCTTGCAAGGCGACATTCGGCTGCCCGATGACTTAAGCAAACCGATTGTCACCATTGACCGTGTCGTGCCGCTGGACTGGACAGACTACAACGGGCACATGAACGAGGCGAAATATTTGCAGGCCTTTGGCGATGCCACTGACCGGTTGATGTGGCTTGTGGGCTGCGATGCGGATTACATTGCCAGCGGATCAAGCTTTTTCACTGCCGAAACCCATATCAGGCATCTGGACGAGGTCCACGCGGGCACCCGTATCCGGGTGGAAACGCAGGTGTTGCAAGGAACGGGTAAGAAACTGCATGTCTTCCACCGGATGTTTGCAGACACGCGCGAATTGGCCACCGGTGAACATTTCCTGCTGCATGTGAACCTTGAAACCCGCAAGGCCTGCGACCCTGACGATCGAGTTGCAGTTCCTATGGCGCGCGTAGCCGCCGCTCACGCGGACCTGCCACGGCCGGAAGGTGCGGGGGCCGCAGTAGGCATCCGCTGATTTCCCTGCCATAGGGGGCATATGGAACCTTGGATACTCATCACGCTCGGGGCTGCGTTTGCGCAAACGCTCCGGTTTATGCTGCAAAAGCACCTCAAATCGACGCGCCTGTCGACAGCAGGTGCGACGTTTGCACGGTTCATCTATTCTGCCCCTTTGGTTGCTGTCATTGCCATAATCTATGCGCAGATCAGCGGGCAGGGCAGCCCTGACATTCCAGCCGCTTTTTGGCCCTATATGCTGATGGGCGGCACATCGCAGATCTTGGCAACGATGTGTGTGGTTGCCCTGTTTGCCCATCGGAACTTCGCGGTTGGCATCACTTTCAAAAAGACCGAAGTCCTGCTGAGCGCGCTGTTCGGCTTTTTGATCCTGGGAGATATGTTTACCTGGCCCGCGATCCTTGCCATCTGTATCGGATTCGTCGGTGTGTTGCTTCTAGCCGACACGCCGGGCGGTGACGGGCCGTGGCGTAAGCGCATCCTCAGCCGGTCCACCGCACTGGGTCTGGGGTCAGGCATCCTGTTCGGGATATCGGGCAACGGCTACCGGGGTGCGTCCCTGTCGTTGGGCGATGGCGACGTTTTCTATCGGGCGATCATCACACTGGCCTGTGTGACGGCTTTTCAGACATTAACCATGGCGGTGTGGCTGGTCTGGCGCGAAAGGGGGGAAATCACCAAGGTGATTGGCGCATGGCGCGTGGCCGGACTGGTGGGGCTGACCAGTATGGCAGGGTCGATCTGCTGGTTCACCGCCTTCACGCTTCAAAATGCGGCCTACGTCAACGCAGTCGGCCAAATAGAGCTGCTTTTTTCGCTCATCATCGGCGCATTCGTCTTTGGTGAAAAAGTCGGGCTGCGCGAATGGCAGGGCTTGCTTCTACTCACAAGCAGTATCGGGATGCTGGTGTTGGTGACGTAGCGGCTTTGACCCCATCTCGGGGACAATCCGGGTCGCACTGTTAACCATTCGCGCACAATCCTTTGGGTACCCTAAAGTATTGTACACCCGTTATTTATACAGCCAGCCGCGGTGGTATAGAAAAAAAGGGGGTTGTGATGTCACTAAATGCGCAGAAAATACCGGCTGAGAAGCTTCGATTGTGACGGCTGGTGACTTAACCTGAAGTTGCATTGTCATTCTTGATGACAACGCATTTGATCGCGAACGTGTGTCGCGGTTTCTGAAAGGTACAGGCATCACAGCTGAAACCCATTCCGTCGGAACACCTGCGGCGTTCAAGGATCAAGTCGAAAGGGGGCGTTTGATTTTGCGCTGATCGACTTCAACCTATGCGACGGCACAGGATTTGATGCTTTGGAAATCCTGCGAACGCTGCCCGGCGCAAGCAAGACCGTTCCCATTCTGATTTCCGGGAATATCACGCCAGAAATCACCGTAAAGGCAATGAAAGACGGGTATACCGATGTGTTGAGCAAGGAAAAGCTTTCGATTGAGAGATTGCGCGAGGCATTGAAGGACGCCATGCATCAATTCGCGTCGGCAAAACACGCCGAGGTGGAAGTGCAGGCGCAGACAGAGGTATTGATGTGTGTTGCCAATGACGTTGCGATTAATGGTATGCGGCCCAAACGTTCACGGATGCTGCGCCTTATCCGGCAATTGTCACCGCGGGTTGATCCCGATCAGAACGCGATAGATGTCCATGCGCTGGACCGCGCCTGCGTGGAATTGCATGAATATTGCCATGCCTTTTCAAGAGAACTGAAATCCAAGGCAACAACCTTGCACGAGCTCTATTGCGGCGTCAGCCCGCCAATGCGGGCGACCGCATGCGCTTCGTCGTCGTTGCGAAAGAACGGAACGGTTGAAGACGGCTCCCCCCGTTTGATGCGGGTTTCCAGTTCGGCCATCACGATTTGGGTGATGAAGGGCAGATCGAATTGGCGCGCCTGTGACAGTGGAATCCACTGCACGTGCGACAACTCATCCGACGCGTGGCGAAAATCATCAGGCTTGGTCGTCAGCGCGTCGGCGTAGGTCAGGAAAAAGCGCGCATCAAAGCGGCGTGGGCGCCCCACTGGCGTGACCGCCCTGAAAAAGAACTCAAGCGCTGACCCATTGGGATGGTGCCCGGTTGCTGCAAAACTGGCCCAGTTTGGCGATGGGTTCTTCCATTTTCCGGGCACACCGATCACCTGGCCGGTTTCCTCCCATAACTCGCGGATCGCGGCAGCGGCAAGCGTATTGGGGTCTAGCTCGCTTTCTTCCACCAATCGGGTCCGGGCCAATGTGCCGGGCGGCACCATGGGGACGTCTTTGTCTTCGGGGTCTACTGCGCCACCGGGGAAGACAAACTTGCCCGGCATGAATGCCGCTTTCTTCCCCCGTTGGCCCATGAGCACCGATGGCTTTGTGTCAGGGTCCCGCAGCACGATAATCGTTGCCGCGTCACGAAGACTTGTCTTGTCCAAGCTGTCACCCCTCTTGTCAGGATCAGGCGTTATGTCCAAACCCGTGCATGCGTTTGGCCCATTGAATGGCCACGATCATCCCTTTGAGCCTTGGCAGAAGGTAAAGCGACAAGGCGACCGCGCCAACCCCAAGGATTGCGGCCATCAGCAACGGCTCTGGCCGGAACTGGGCCCACATGAAATGCATTGCAAAGCCGATGACATGCGCCACCAGCAAGATGGTCAGATAGGCCGGGCCGTCATCTGCTCGGTGATGATACAGCTCCTCTTGACAGGACGGGCAGGTTTTCGAAACAGACAGGTAGCCATCAAACAGCGCACCGTCGCCGCAGTTAGGACAGCAGCGCCTGATGCCGCGCCACATGGCGGGCTTTAGCTGTCGCGTATCGTTGATGATTTGTGCGTCTGACATAGCGGTGACTCCGAGTCTGGTGATTGTCACATGGGCTATCTGGCCCCATTTTGAAAGAGTTTCCTTCGAATTTGCGGCATCCTGTCACCCGGTCACGCGGCAGGCGCAGAAATTTTTGGGGGTTTTTGCGACGGAATATGGGCGTTGCCGCGTTGAATGAGGGTCAGCAGCGAAACAGCGCTGCCAATACAGAGGTAAGGAGCCACGACAATGAAAAAGACAATCCTGACGGCGACAGTTCTGACCGTTCTGACCATGACTGCGGCCACAGCAGATCAGCGGCACAACGGGCTGGATTTCGCAGCACTTGATGGGAACGGCGACGGTGCCATCAGCCTGTCAGAACTACAGGCCCGGCAGACCGCCCGTTTCAGCGATGCGGACAGTGACGGCGATGGCGCCCTGTCTATCGATGAACTGACAGCCTCTGTCAGTCAACAAGCGCAAGAACGCCATGCCTCGCGCGTGGCCAGGATGATTGAACGTCTCGACGAAAACGGTGACGGCCTGTTGCAGGAAGCGGAACTTGCCGCGCGTGGCAGTGAGCGGATGGAACGGATGTTCGAGCGCGCTGATTCTGACGATGACGGTTTGGTAACAGAATCTGAATTCGCAGACTTGCGTGACCGTCGCGGTGGTGATCGCGGCAAACGGCATGATGGCGGACGTGGCGGGCGTCACGGCGGATAGGCCGGCAGCAGGGGTGCCTTGGCATCCCTTATTGTTGCCAAGGATCGGTGATGCCAGTAGCAATGCGTCAAATGAAAGCGTCCATGCATCATGTCTGCGGTATCGATGATGGCGCGCTTCTCGTTGCCTTTGCCAATGGTGACAAGGATGCCGCACGCGATTTGGCGAACAGGGTGCTGCCACGCGTTCTGGGGCAGGCGACGCGGATGTTGTCGGATCGGACCGAGGCAGAAGACGTCGCGCAGGACGCCATGATGCGGCTTTGGAAAGTCGCGTCGGAATGGCGTCAGGGCGAGGCCAAAGTCAGCACCTGGTTGTACCGCGTCGTCGCCAATCTTTGCATTGACCGTTTGCGCAAGAGGCGTGATCGGGTGGCGCTGGATCAGGTTGCAGAACCTGCGGATGGGGCCCCGAGTGCGGGCGCGCAAATGCAGACAGATGCTCGTATGCGGGCACTGTCGGATGCGCTGGCGCAATTGCCTGATCGGCAAGCACAGGCGGTCGCGCTGCGTCATCTGGAAGGGCTGTCCAATCCACAGATTGCACAGATCATGGACATCAGCGTGCGGTCAGTGGAAAGTCTGACCGCACGCGGGAAACGGGCCTTGGCTGATATTCTGGCGGGGCGAAAGGCAGAATTGGGGTACGATGATGACTGACCCGAAAGATGATGTGCTGGACGATCTGTTCGCGCAGGCACGCGCGACGCCGCCACAGGTTGGTGCAGATCTGATGGGGCGGGTGTTGGCCGATGCCGATCAGACGCAGGCGCAGGCGGGACCGCAGGCCGCACCTATTGCAAGGCAGGGCTATCTGGTGCGCATCATGGAGAGTCTGGGTGGCTGGTCTGCTGTTGGTGGTCTGACCGCGGCTACGCTGATCGGGGTCTGGATCGGCGCCGCACCTCCGGAGGTTCTGGACGATGTCGCAGCGGGACTATCGGGCGAGGTTTTGTCACTCACCCTGTTCGACCAAACGTCTTTTTATTTTGAGGAGGGTCTGGCTGATGGCTGATCCTGCGAAGCCAGGACCCGGTTGGGTCTGGCGCACTGTGCTGGTCGTGTCGCTGGCGCTGAACCTGCTGGTTGTTGGCGTCATTGGCGGGGCCATTGTGACAGGGCGGATCGGCGGCGATGCGCCCCGGTCGTTTGATCTGGGGTTGGGGCCATTGGCCCGGACACTGGAACGCGAAGAGCGTCGCGCCATCGGACGGACATTGCGCCGCGATCCCGATGTACGCCGCATGGGGGTGCGTGCGCAACTGGCCGCGATGGTTGCAGCCTTGCGGCAGGACCCCTTTGATCCAGATCAGCTACGGGCAATCATGGCAGAACAGAGTAACCGACTGGCGACGCTTCAGCAAAAGGCGCAGGCCGCCCTGATTGACCAGATCGCCGCGATGGACCCTGCGCGTCGCTTGCAGTTTGCAGACCGGCTCCAGCGAGAATTGGACAATCCCCGCCGGCGCGGTGACGGGCGTTCAGGCGGCTGAAAGGCTCATTGAAACGCGGTTCCGGCCCGAAGTTTTCGCAGTGTAGAGCGCTGCGTCAGCCTCGTCGTACATCTGATCCAGTTGGCATTTCTTGCCTTCACTCCGGCTTCCTATGGCGACGCCCACTGAAACAGTCAGGCGCAGAGGCGGCTGCCCTTTACCCAATTGGAACGGGCGCGCATTGACAAGACGACGCAGCCGGTCGGCGGCAACATGCGCCTGTCTCGGGGTCGTCCCGGGCAAGGCGACAAGGAATTCTTCCCCGCCGACCCGTGCAACCAGATCGATACCGCGTAGATTCTGGCGCAACCGATCGGCCATTTGCACAAGCACCTTGTCACCGGCCGTGTGCCCATAAGTGTCATTAACCGACTTGAAGTGATCAATATCCAGCATCATGATTGCCAGCTCACTCCCATCTTCATGCGTTTCTTGCGCTAGCCGGGGCAGGTGCGATTCAACGTAGCGTCGGTTGTAAAGCCCGGTCAGTGGGTCCGTCACTGCAGCATGCAGCCCGTCGCGCAAGGTAACACGCAGGCGATCATTGTGTAGCTTGCGGCGGATCAGCGCCTTGGCGCGCAATGTCAGTTCGCCCCCCGTCACACCGCAATCCACAACGTCATCAGCGCCCAAATCAAGGACCATTGCCGCGATATGGGGCTGGCCCGATGGCATGATGACCAATTGGGTCGATGACCTTGTTTCCGACCGCGACCGTAGGTCGGATACCAGCCCGAACAACTGGCCTTCGGGCAAATCAGGACTGGTACAGTCAATGACAAAAAGATCAGGTATCGCGGCAACCGCTGTTACCTTCAGTACATCACGGATCGCAATATGGCGGATGGGTTGCCGCAATCCGCCCTGCAGAAGCGTGGAGAAACCCGGTTCCATCGTCTGGGCTGGCGACAAGAGTGCGACATTAACTGCGGTCTCAAACTTTGTTGCGGCCTCTTCAAAGCCTAACACACGGCTGGTGGATTCGCGTAACAGCAACTCTTGCGTGGTACTGCGGACCCGCAAGAGGCTGCGGATACGCGCCAACAGAAATGTGTCGTTCGTCGGATGGGGCAAAACGTCGTCCGCGCCGGCATCAAGTGCAGCGAATCGCGCTCGCGCCGTATCGGCAACCCCAACCGCAATCACAGCGATCTCTGAAGTCGCTGGGCTGGATTTCAAGGCCCGGCAAAATTCGTGCCTGTCTTCGACCGGATCAGACAGGTTAATCAGAATCATGTCAGGGCGGTTTGTGGTGATAATGGCCTCTGCTTCGATCCGGCTTGAACAGGCATCCACATTGAACTGTGCCGACAGCATTTTCACCTTGAGAACGATAAGATTGGTTGCGACAGTATCGATGATGAGAATGCGACCGGACATTACGGGATCCTTCTGGAGGTAGTTTGTTCAAACTGGTTAATTCAATTTCAGGCGGAATAGTTAATAAACGGTTTCCCTTTGCGTAAGGATTTTTGATGAATCAAGAACAAGCCGAAATAATTGCGCTCACGGCGTTGGGTTGGTTGGTAAATAACGACGAGCTTTGCCCGGTCTTTTTGGGCGCAACAGGCGCGTCAATTGATGACATGCGAGAAAAGGTGAATGATATAAGTTTCTTAGGGGCGGTGCTGGATTTCATTACGATGGATGATGCGTGGGTGGTCGCATTCTGCGACAAAGAGGGCCTAGATTACGAACAACCACTTTTTGCCCGACAAGCCCTGCCGGGCGCGCAGAATGTCCACTGGACCTAAAGGTTGATTTCAAGCGTGCCGCCAGGGTCCTTTGCGCGACTCTGACATAAGATCATTGCGTCTTTTTGTTGCGCTTTGGACAACACGAAATCACGGTGTTCAACCGCGCCCGAAACAACGCCACATTTGCAGACGCCGCACAGTCCATCGGCGCATTTGACATCAACGTGCACGCCCGCCGCAATCAGCGCGTCAGATGCAGACTGGTCGGCCGCCACAGTCACCTTGCGCCCGTCGCGCAAGGCCAGCGTAAAGGGGTGGTTCTCATAGTCCGGCGTTTCGGGCACAGCGAAATACTCCAGATGCCGGGCTTCTTCGGGAAAGCCGTTCGCTGTCGCGGCATCCATCACCGCCGCCATGAAATTATCAGGTCCGCAGGTATAGATATGCGCGCCCGCCGCGTAGTGCGTGAGGTCCGCAAGGTTGGCGCGTGTTCCTTCATCGGTGATATGCAGGTGCACGTTGTTGGCCCAGGGAACAGCGGCCAGATCGTCAAGAAATCCGGCGCTGGCCCGGTTTCGGAAACTATAGTGTAGCGCGAAATTGGCTTCGATGGCGTGCAACCGATGCGCCATGGCGATCATCGGGGTAATCCCGATTCCACCGCCCATCAGCAGGGACATTGGAGCGTCTTCGTCCAGCGGGAAATGGTTGATCGGAGGAGAGATAAAAACGCGCCGTCCTTCGGTGAAAATTCGGTGCATCAGCTTTGATCCGCCGCGCCCTGCGTCTTCGCGCAGCACGGCAATCTCGTATTGGCTGCGGTCTGCGGGGTCGCCTGAAAGCGAATATTGCCGAAAGAATTCCGGGGCCACGACCACATCAATATGTGCGCCAGCTGTCGCCTGTGGCAACCGTGACCCGTCTGCGGCCGTGAATGCATATTTCGTTACCGCGTCAGTCATCTTTGTGACCTTGCTGATAACCGCGTTGATCACTGGAGCGTCACCTTGCGTGGCGGTATAGATATGCTCTGGCGGTTGCCCTGCGGCGCGACGACGCATGTGTTCAGCCGCATCAATCATGCCCTCATAGGCTGCGATCCCCGCCTCGCGGTCCATCGGTGCGGGCCATGGGTAGGGTGGCGGTGCCAGAGGCGCGGGATAGACGGCAAGTGTCTGGTCGGCGAATTGCAGATCAAGGTCGGTTTGCAGGTCGCGCTGGTTAACCGGGTGACGCGACGGGCGGTAGGCGCCGTCGTCCTCCATCTCCAGATCCCACCACCATTTCTTGACCGCATTAATGGCGCCTTTGCCAAGCCTGTCATCCAGCTTGGCCAAGGCTTTGGCCGCCTGTGGCACCGACATAGCCAGCTTGCGAAAAGGGGCTTCAGCAAACAGCCCCTCTAGATTCCACGGGCAGGTTTTCATGCAACGCCCGCACATGGCTCCGTTCTTCTGGCTGACCCGGTAGGTTGTGCATTTCTGGCTGTCGGATTTCCAAATCTCGTAGCCGTTGAACATCAGCTTTGGACCCGCCGTGATTGCCCCTGACGGGCATTCGCGCGCGCATTTGTTGCAGGCATTGCAGAACGCCTGCAGCCCGAAATCAATCGGTTTGTCGTGGGTCATTGGCATGTTGGTTGTGACCACCCCGGATTTCAGGCGCGGACCAAGGAAGGGGTTCAGGATCACCTCACCAATCCGGCTGACCTCGCCCAGACCTGACAGCAGAAGCAGAGGCGGGTGCAGCACCTCATCATCCATCACCGAATGGACGCGGGCAGTGTAGCCAAGGTTGCGCAGATGCTGGGCCAATACACCCCCAAGCAGCGAAAACCGCAAATAGGCCCGCATCGATTGTGCACAGGCGATCCAGTCGTCGCCGGACGCGCCCTCCATCGTTTCGTGCCCCTGATCGATGATCATGGAAATCGCGTTTTCGTGGTAGGGGGTGATCGGGGCACCAGCGGCGTCGTGGCTGTAATAGGTCCAGTCGGGACAGGCGGAGAGGCCCACCGCATCGACCCCGAGGAAATAGAGTGCAGCCTTGATATTTTCCGCATTGCGCTGGGTATCATGGGTGCTGTCATGGACAGGTGCCGCGTCGCCATCCTGCAACAGCACAAAGGCTCCCAATGACGGACGAAAGGCAAAGGCAGCGGCGGACTTGCGCACGTAGTTGCCGTTCTTGGTGGCCTCTTGCACGTGTTTGCCCATGTCGCCGAACAGACCGCGCGCAAACATATTGGCGCGCTTGGGGACACGCGCCACATTAGGCCGGTCGATATATGTCGTCGGCTCATCGACCCGCTTGAGCGTCTCGAACGGGTGCGGACCTTTGGCGTAGTCGCGCTTGGCAAAGGGGTCGCGGGTGCGTGCCGACTTGGCGTGTGTGCCAAGCCCGGTTTGGTAACTTGCCGGGGGTGTCTGGCCCGGCACAAGCGGCTGATCGGGTGCCAATTCAAGCGTTGTCGTGATTGCCGCCAGTCCGAAACGGTCGCCGGTGAAAGGATTGACCAAAGTACCATCCTCAAGCGTGACAAGCCCCGCTTGCATCGCAAGTGCACCCAGATCGACGTCAGACGCGGCCATCGAATGGGCGCGGGCATCATACCCCAAGGTGCGGATATAGCTGGCAAAGGTCACGGCGGTTTCCATGCCGCGCAGGCAGGCGCGCTGGTCTTGGGCGTCTTGTATCCAGTCGCTCCCGGCCTCGTCCGGTTTGGGGTCGCGGGGCATGTCATATAGAAACACGATGGCGTGCGTATGGTGGCGGCAATCCACGGGGGGCAGCGCCATGCTTTCGCGCAGGCCCGCCATAATCACGTCAATGCCGGCGGCAAGGGTTTTGGGCTGCATGGTGCGCAGTTTGTCTGCCAATCGGTCCACGTCAGGGTTGGCAACGGGGCTGTCCAGCCACGCGGCATCAGGGATCAGACAGGTGCCCACCATGCTGGCATCGCAGTAATAACCGAACGCTTTCAAGTGGTTGGCCCGATCCTGCGGATTATCAGGGATTTCGGCGATCTCGCGTTTGACCATACCGTCGCGGGTAGCATCCAGCATTGCCTGATAATCCTGCATCGCATTCACGATGCTTTGCGGATCGTCAGGCCGCCGAAACGAGATCCCTGCGAAGGTGGGCAAGCCTGACATGTCAGTGACTGGTTGACGTTTCAGCCCTTCCAGTGGAAAGGGACCCAGATGCATGGGGCGGGTTTTGTACGACCGTAACTTGAGCATACGGCAGGGTCGGACCTGCGCCGCGGACTGTCAATAACCGAAGGATCACGCGTATGATAAAAGGCATCATCTTTGACAAGGACGGCACGCTGTTCGACTTCAATGCCACTTGGGGGGCATGGACCCGCGCGATGATCACGTCAGAGTTGGGTCATGATCCCGCGCAAATGGATAGGCTGGCGGCAGCGCTTGGCTTTCGCCTGACCGACAGTAGGTTTGAGGCGGACAGTCCGGTCATCGCCAGTACCGCCGATGAGATTGCACAAATCATGCTGCCATTGGTACCGGACACAAATCATCTGGGCCTGTTGGGGCGAATGAATGCCACGGCAGCAAATGTGCCGCAAATCGAAGCCACGCCGCTAGTGCCGTTTTTTGCCCAATTGCGCGCCCTTGGTCTGAAGCTTGGCGTGGCGACCAATGATGCCGAAGCGCCCGCCCGCGCGCATCTTGGTCGGGCGGGCGTCACAGCGCATCTGGATTTCATTGCAGGCTATGACAGCGGCTACGGCGGCAAGCCGGCACCTGGGCAATTGATGGGATTTTGTGAAGTGACGGGCCTTGCACCTGCGAATTGCGTCATGGTCGGTGACAGCCTGCACGATCTCCATGCAGGGCAGGCGGCAGGGATGCGCACTGTTGGGGTGTTGACGGGGCCTGCAACGCGGGAGGAACTGGCAAATCACGCAGATGTCGTATTGGACAGCATTGCGGAACTGCCCGCGTGGATTGCGCAGTGCTGATCAATGAGGGAAAGTCGATGAGTGACTGCATATGGATCAGCGCAAAGCCGCAACGTTGTTTTCGGGCGATTTTTTGTCGGTAACTTCTCATTTTCATGCGCGCCACTCTGTCAACCTGTTGCCAAAAGGGACGGGCGCATGGATCAGGCTGGCAAACCAAGACGACGCAGCGGCGGGCGCGCAGGCAATGCGGCACGGCGTGGACAGGCCGCGATTGACCAGATGCCGTGGAAGCCGCCCGTCAACATCGACCGCCCGACAGAACCGCTGCCGACAGAGGGCGTTCAGGCCATTCACGACGGCGCGATGCGTATCCTCGAAGAGATCGGGATTGAGTTCTTAAACGACGAAGCGATTGCCCTATTCAGACAGGCGGGCTGTACTGTGAACGGGTCCAACGTGCGTATGGGCCGCGAGTGGGTAATGGAAATGCTTGGTCACGCGCCTGCCCAATTCGACATCACGCCGCGCAATCCTGATCGCAAGATCACAATTGGGGGCAAACATATCCTGTTTGGCAATGTGTCCTCACCACCCAACTACTTTGATCTTGAGATCGGCAAGAAGGTGTCAGGCAGTCGCGCGCAATGTGCGGATTTGTTGCGGCTGACGCAGTATTTCAACTGTATCCATTTCGCGGGCGGCTATCCGGTGGAACCTGTGGATGTGCACCCTTCTGTGCGCCATCTGGATGTGGTCTATGACAAGATGGTGCTGACCGACAAAGTGCCGCACGCCTATTCGCTGGGCAAAGAGCGGGTCGAGGACGTGATGGAAATGATCAAGATCGCAGGCGGTCTGACAGAGGAAGAATTCACCGCAGCCCCGCATATGTATACCAACATCAATTCGACCTCGCCGCTGAAACATGATGTGCCGATGATTGATGGCTGTCTGCGCTGCATCCGCCGCGGCCAGGCGGTGATTGTGACGCCTTTTACCCTGGCCGGAGCGATGGCGCCGGTGACAATGGCAGGTGCCGTCAGCCTGTCGATTGCAGAGGCGCTGAGTGCGATTGCCCTGTTTCAATATGTCCGCCCCGGTGCGCCTTGTGTCATCGGCACATTCACCAGCAACGTAGACATGAAATCAGGCGCGCCCGCTTTTGGCACCCCTGAATACATGCGCGCCACCCAGATGACCGGGCAGATGGCGCGGTTTTACGGGTTGCCGATGCGCGCCTCCGGTTCATGTGCCGCCAATGTCCCAGATGGGCAAGCGATGTGGGAGACGTCGAATGCGCTGTGGTCGGCGGTGCAGTCCGGTACCAACATTGTCTATCACGCTGCGGGCTGGCTGGAAGGCGGGCTGGTCGCCAGCCCCGAAAAGTTCATCATGGATTGTGAGGTCTTGCAGATGATCCAACGCTATATGGACCCTGCCATTACCGCCACCGGCCCCGATGATATCGCCATTGACGCGATCAAGGAGGTCGGCCCAAACGGCCATTTCTTTGGCATAACACATACCCAAGACCGCTATGAAGCGGCGTTCTACCAGCCGTTTCTATCAGACTGGCGCAATTTTGAGGCATGGGAAGCGGCAGGCAGCGTCTGGACCGCAGAACGCGCGCACCGGATCTTCAAAGAGATCATCGGCAGCTTCGAAGAACCGCCCATGGATGATGGCATTAAAGAGGCCTTGGGCGATTTCGTGGCAAGGCGCAAAGCCGAAGGCGGAGCGCCCACTGATTTCTAGCAACCTAGGTTCTCAGGTCGTCGGAAAAAAGAGGTTGCTGGAAATTGCCGCCTATGCGGTCTTGGATGGGATGACGCGCGGAAATGCGATGGAATATCCGGCGGCGCCCATGCAGCGGTTTCCCCCCTTTCGTGGCTTTTGCTTGCGGGTCCAAATGCCGGTTTATTGTGCCATTTCGGGCATACTTGATGGGTTCGCTGCACGTGTCGTCTGTGTTTGCGACGCGATGATGGGGCCTTGCCAAATAGACGCAGAATTCATGCGCAACGGATCGCGTTCAATATTCAGCCAGATAGGCCGATGTGATGTCCAATGCCGCCTGCAAGTCTGTTTTGTGGATCATCTCGGTGACGGTGTGGATATACCGCGTGCCGACGGTAATGCCGACGGCCCGTGCCCCTGCGGCGGCCTGTTGTGCTGCCGCCCCGTCCTGACCGCCGGAGGCCAGCATCGTGCGTTGGTAGGGGATGCCATTTTTGATCGCCAGTTGTTCGATGTCTTTCACCAAAGCCTTGTCCGCGATGAAGGAGCTGTCGCGCACATGCAGCCCGAACCCTTCGCCTTGCTTGGTTGTGGCGTCTTTTTCGGGAATGCCCGGTGTGTCGCATGATAGCGTCACGTCGATTCCAAGCCCGATGTCGGGTCGCACTGCATAGGCGGCGGTGCGCGCCCCGCGCAGCCCGACTTCTTCTTGCGTGGTGAAGGCCACGTGAATTTCCGCCCCGCGTCCCGCATCGCCCAGCTTGCGCATCACTTCGATCCCGAGCCAGCAGGCGATCCGGTTGTCCAGTGCCTTGGAGACGTATTTTTCGCCGATTTCCATGAAGGGCTCGTCCATCACCACAAAATCGCCGACCTTGACCACGTCATGCGCGGCCTTTCCCATGCCCAGATCGACAAAGAATTCGCCGACCTGTGGCACTTTCTTGCGGTCCTCGGGTGCCGAAATATGGATCGGTTTGCCGCCGGGGTTCATCACACCTTTGAAATCCCCGTCATCCGTGCAAACCAGAACCCGGCGCGAAAACAGGTTGCGCGGGTCGAAACCGCCAACCGGTTGCAGGTACAAATAGCCTTCTTTGCTGATGTGGCTCACCAGAAACCCGATTTCGTCCATGTGGCACAGCAGCATGATTTTCGGTGCATCTGCCTTGTTCGCATCGCGGCGGCAGAGCAGTGAACCAAGCGTATCAACCCGCACCTCGTCGAACATGTCTTCGACCTCGGCCGTGATCAGATCGCGGACCCGATGTTCATGCCCCGGTACGCCGGGTGTTTCGCACAGGCGTTTGAGAAGGTCAGCGTTCATGGGGCAGCTCCTGTTTTGACGTCAGTCTGTTTGGGCCGAAGATACACGGGTTGATGTGCAGCACAACTTGATTGAGGTCATGAAGTTGATCTGACGGTTCTGGCAAAAACCGACCATTTATTGTGTTTATCCACATGAATCTGCACGTGATCCAACGAGACACCCCCGAATCCTCTTTACAGGAGCGCCCACAGCCGCCACGATATGTGGTAGGGGACAAGAGTGGCGAACACTGCCCCTAGAGCAGGCAACTAGCGCTCGGGCACTGCCATGACCCGGCGCCAATGTAGCGAGGCCGGTATCAATGGCATATTCCGAGCAGTACCTGGACGGGGACGATCTTCACCCGATCGATCTAGTCGAACATATCGCAGAGCATCACGCATGGGAGTTTGATCGTATTCATGATGATCAGATTGCCATGGCAGTCGAAGGCCAGTGGCGCACCTATGCCATCACGCTGGCCTGGTCTGCCTACGACGAAACGCTGCGGTTGATCTGTACCTTTGATATGGACCCGCCCCATGATCGCAAACCGGCGTTGTTCGAGACACTCAATATCATTAATGACCGCTGCTGGGCCGGGTCATTCACCTGGTGGGATGAACAGAAACTGATGGTCTACCGCTATGGATTGATGTTGGCGGGCGATCAGGTTGCAGGCCCTGATCAGGTGGATACGATGATATCTGCTGCCGTGAATGCATGTGAGCAGTATTATCCTGCCATCCAGCTTGTCACCTGGGCCGATCAAACCCCGAAGTCAGCCGTCGAGACAGCGATTGGCGGCGCATACGGGCGCGCGTGATCTTTTTCAGCAGGGATGGGTTTAAACCCATCTTACGGTGCTTTAACCTTCCGCAGAAATAGCGGGGGTGTTTCGGATGGATATGTCAGATGTTGCCGCACGCGGCCTGGTCTTGCTGGGCTGTGGCAAGATGGGCTCTGCCATGCTGGCAGGTTGGCTGGCTGATGGTCTGCCTGCGACGTCGGTCTGGGTGATTGACCCGCACCCGTCGGACTGGGTGCAAGCGCAGGGATTGCATCTGAACGCCCCATTACCCGCAGACCCCGCAATTGTTCTGATTGCCGTCAAGCCGCAGATGATGGGAGATGCCCTGCCTGCATTGCGCGCGCTGGGAACTGGCGCAACGCTGTTCATTTCCGTCGCGGCAGGTACCCCGCTGGCCCGATTTGAAGAGGCTTTTGGCCCCCGGACACCTGTTGTTCGCGCAATGCCCAATACCCCTGCCGCCATTGGCCAGGGGATCACTGCGCTGGTTGGCAATAGCCGCGTTGGTCCGGATCAGATGGCCTTGGCCCAGGCATTGCTCGGCGCTGTGGGGCAGACGGTGTTGCTGGAGACTGAGGCACAGATGGATGCGGTGACAGCTGTTTCCGGATCAGGCCCGGCCTATGTGTTTCATCTGATCGAGACATTGGCAGCCGCTGGCACAGCCCAGGGCCTGCCCGATGCAATAGCCCTGCAATTGGCACAGGCCACTGTGGCAGGCGCGGGCGCACTGGCCCAGCAAGCCGACGAAAACCCCGCCCAGTTGCGCGTCAATGTCACCTCTCCCGGCGGGACAACACAGGCGGCGCTGGCTGTCTTGATGGACCCTGACACAGGATTTCCCGCTCTGCTGACCCGCGCTGTTGCGGCTGCCGCAGACCGTTCAAGGGAGCTTGCCAATGGATAAGATTGATTTTGAGGATTTCGCCAAGGTTGATGTCCGTGTCGGCACCATCGTGCGCGCCGAATCCTTTCCCGAAGCGCGCAAACCCGCGATCAAACTCTGGATCGATTTTGGGGATGATCTCGGCGAAAAGAAATCCTCTGCCCAGATCGTAACCCATTATGATCCGGCCGCACTTTTGGGAAAACAGATCATGGCAGTGGTGAATTTCCCGCCCCGCCAGATCGGAAAATTCATGTCGGAAGTGCTGGTTCTTGGGTTGCCTGACCCAAGTGGCGATATTGTGCTTGTCGGCCCGGACCACCCCGTACCCGTAGGAGGGCGCCTGCATTGAAAACCTTGCTGATCACCCGGTTATTGCCAGAGGCCAACCTTGCCGCAGCGCGTGCGCGCTATGACGTCACGCTGAGGACCGAAACCTGTGGGCTGACTGTGCCCGAGTCCGCCGCTGCCCTCGCCAAATATGACGCAATCCTGCCAACTTTGGGCGACCAGTTCTCTGCTGATGCGTTCGCTGGCGACATCCGCTGCGGCGTGCTTGCGAACTTTGGAGTCGGGTACAACCATATTGATGTTGCAGCGGCGAAGGTTGCGGGCGTTCAGGTGTCCAACACGCCCGACGTCGTGACCGACGCGACCGCCGATATTGGCATGACCTTGATCCTGGCGACCTGTCGCCGCGCTGGCGAAGGCGAACGTCTGGTCCGGGCCAATGCATGGACAGGGTGGCAGCCCACGCAGATGCTTGGAACCCATGTGACAGGCAAGACCGTGGGCATCATCGGGATGGGTCGGATTGGGCAGGCCGTGGCCCGGCGCTGCCACTACGGGTTTGATATGCCTGTGATTTTCTTCAACAGGTCGCGCAAGAGTTGCGATGTACCCTCAAGGCAGGTCGATCAGCTTGGCGATCTGATGGCCCAGGCGGATATCATCGTGGTTACGGTGCCCGGTGGGGGAAGCAATACAAACCTGATCGACGCCGCCGCGCTGGCCAAGATGAAACCAACAGGTGTGTTCGTGAACATCGCGCGGGGCGATGTCGTGGACGAAGAGGCCTTGATTGCGGCCTTGCAGGCGGGCAGGATTGCAGGTGCCGGCCTTGATGTCTATGCCAAGGAACCGGTCGTGCCAGAAGCGTTGCGCGCGCTCGAAAATGCCGTGTTGCTGCCGCATCTTGGCACCGCAGCGCTAGAAGTGCGCGCGGCGATGGGTCAGATGGCGCTGGAAAACATCAATGCATGGGACGATGGCAAGCCATTGCCACAGGTTGTCTAGGTCCTGATCTGCAGAATGGGCGTGGCCAGACCGTAAGATGGATTTTAATCCATCTCCCCGCAGCAAACCCGCTATTCCAGCCCCTCGCAAAAGCTGATGATCCGGGTGCAGGCTTCTTCAAGTGCTGCATCCGACGTCGCATAGCTGACCCGAAAATTGGGTGACAGCCCAAAAGCTGCACCAAAAACCACCGCAACGCCGGTTTCTTCCAGCAGGGCGGTTGCAAAGACTTCATCATTTTCGATCAAGGTCCCCGCAGCAGATGTCTTGCCAATACAGCCCGCGATAGAGGGGTAGACATAGAATGCGCCTTCGGGCTTCGGGCAGACGATCCCGGGAGCCCTGTTCAGCATGTCGACCACAAGGTCGCGGCGGCCCGTGAACAACCGGTTGTTTGGGGCCAGAAAGTCCTGCGGTCCGTTCAACGCCTCGACCGCCGCGAATTGGCTGATCGAACAGGGGTTCGAGGTCGATTGTGACTGCACCTTGCGCATCGCCTTGATCAACATTTCGGGTCCGGCGGCATAGCCGATCCGCCAGCCTGTCATCGCATATGCTTTCGACACGCCATTGACGGTCAGGGTCCGGTCATAAAGTCGGGGTTCGACCTGCGCTGGCGTGCAGAATTCGAAATCATCATATGCCAGATGCTCGTACATATCATCGGTCATGATCCACACATGAGGATGGCGCAGCAACACATCGGTGAGTGCCTTCAATTCATCCCAACGATAGCCCGCCCCTGTCGGGTTCGAAGGCGAGTTGAACAAAAACCATTTTGTCTGCGGCGTGATCGCGGCCTCAAGCTGGGCTGCCGTGATCTTGAAATTGGCGTCCAATGTGGCTTCTACGGTCACAGGGGTGCCGCCCGCCAGTAAGACCATGTCAGGATAGCTGACCCAGTAGGGTGCAGGGATGATCACCTCATCCCCCGGATTCAGGGTCGCCATGAAGGCGTTGTAAAGAACCTGTTTGCCGCCTGTCCCAACCGTCACCTGGCCCGGCACATAGATCAGGTCATTGTCGCGTTTGAACTTGTCGCAAATCGCTTGCTTGAGCTCCTGGATGCCGTCAACGGCGGTGTATTTCGTTTTGCCTGCGGCAATCGCTGCTATACCTGCGTCCTTGATATTCTGCGGGGTGTCAAAATCAGGCTCGCCCGCGCCCAGCCCGATCACGTCCCGCCCGGCGGCTTTGAGTTCGGCTGCTTTTGTCGTCACCGCGATCGTCGGTGATGGTTTCACGCGATCAAGTGTCGCAGACAGAAAAGTCATGATGTGCATCCGGTGGCTAGTTTGGGTCATTCGTGACATAGAACGCACGACATGCACAACGCAAGGGATACAAAATGACAGATGTCGTAGACTGGTACAGTGATGATGCGGCGACTTTCGGTGATCGTCTCGCAGGGGCCCGTCAGGATGCCGGCCTGACCCAGCAGGCGCTTTCCGCAAAGCTGGGTGTAAAATCGGCAACGCTTGCCGCATGGGAAGACGACCTCAAGGAGCCGCGCGCCAACAGACTACAAATGTTGTCGGGGTTGCTTGGCGTGTCGCTCAGTTGGTTGCTGACCGGGAATGGCGAAGGACCGACCGCGCCCGCAGAGTCCGATCCGATCCCCAAGGACGTGACCGACATTCTGGCCGAGATGCGTTTGCTGCGCACGAATATAAGCCAATCATCAGAGAAGCTGGGCCAGCTCGAAAAGCGCCTGCGTGCCGCGCTAAGGGACAGTGCATGACCGAAGACCGCGAGACGATGATCAAACGCCTGCGCATGCGGTCAATGCGACGGGGGATCAAGGAAATGGATTTGATCCTCTCTGACTTTGCGCAAACGCACCTTGATGACATGACGGATGACACGCTGCAGTTGTATGACAGCCTGCTCGCGGAGAATGATCATGATATTTATGGCTGGATCGGGGAACAATTTGCCTGTCCCACGCGTTATAAATCATTGCTGGCACGCATCAGACTTGGTGCAGACGGCGTTACGCGTCCGACCTGAATAGCGGATAATTGTCGCTAACGCCTCAGCTTAACTAAATTTTTTTAGTTTCCCCGTACAAACCCTGTCGAGCGGAAGACGGAGTGACTAAAAATGAGTATTCATACAGATCTCGACGGTCCTGAAAACGGCGGAATGTCATCAGCGCGCAGTGCCGCGTTCATGGCGTCTTATCTTGATTCACTGACATTGGTGGAACGGCTTCACAGGCTGCTTCTGGATGTCATCAAAGACGAGTTTGAACGTGTCGGAATACTTGAGATCAACCCGGTTCAGGCCCTGTTGCTGTTTAACGTGGGCGACAATGAAGTGACAGCCGGTGAGTTGAAGACACGGGGCTACTACCAAGGCTCCAACGTGTCCTACAATCTCAAGAAACTTGTCGACATGGGGTACATGCACCACCAGCGCAGTGAAATCGACCGCCGTTCGGTCCGCGTGCGACTGTCTGAAAAGGGACGTGGCGTGCGTGATGTGGTTGCAAAGCTTTTTGCGACACATGCGAGCGGATTGGTTGCTCGCGGCGTTCTGGATCAGAACGGAATTGACGATATCACCACGGCATTGCGCCGTGTTGAACGATACTGGACAGAGCAAATTCGCTACATTTATTGACCCCGTTCCGGGGGCAATGTGTGGATAATTGGTAACGCGTCAGATCGGTCGGCGCAGCAATGCGCCGACCCGATAAATCAGCGTGATAGTCGCCTTTCGAGGCGCTTCGCGAAAACCAGACAAACAGCTTTGCGGGGGAGCGCCGGCACCGTGCATATGTCGCGAGATATCTGCTTTTGTCTGTTGTGGCGTCGAAGTGCGATACGCTCTAATGCATTGAAGGCGAAGCGGCGTGTTTGGCACAGAATCGCCGCCCTATGCCTGCCTACAGAGGCCGCATCATAATTGCCGCCCCTGGTGTATTCCGTTTTTGCAGTTGACTGCGGCAGTGCCAAAATTGCCCTACTCTCGCGCTGGACCAGCCATGCCTATTGCAAGGCTCTGCAGTTCTCTGAGCAGTTTGCGTTCCATTGCGTCGGCATAGGCTTCGAATCCAAGTGCGGTTTCAACAAACGCGCCCGGGCCGCGAATGACGTAGTTCCTGTAATAGGCCGAGAGTTCCTTGATGTCCGCAAAACGGGCGTCATCGCCCCGCATGTTGCCCGAGCCAACAACAAGCCCGTTGACTGTGGTGCCCGCGGGCAAGGAATCGGGGGCAATATCCTGCGGCCTTGGGCCTGTATTGGACGGGCCATCGCCGGAAAGATCCAGCGTCCGCTGCCAGCACTCGGATTGGAACCCAAGCGCTGCAAAGCCCACTTGCAGTGCAGACCCGATTGCGGTGGTCAATGAGCTCTCAACGCGGAAGGTGCTGGTCAATCGGGTCAGAACTTCGGTGAGGTCGCTTTGCGTGTTGATGCTGGTCCAGGGCAGGATCACACGTTGGTGGTCCGGCCCGCTCCACTCAAAGACGAAAATGCGGATCGGTGCGTCGGGTTGGGCGAAAAGAACCTGCCTGACCGCTTCACTATCAAGCGCGGTGGCCAGACCGTCCAGTTGCAGCCGATACTCGGTCGCATCCACGGACCCCGACACATCCAGCCCCAAGGCCAGCGCGTGGCGACAGGCCGCCTCTGCCTGTAGAGGAACAAAGGCGCAAAGGGCTGCCGCTCTGATCATCGCTCTGGAGCCCTTTTCAGAATGTCCGCCTGACCAATCACAATTGCTGAAAGTTCTCTGATCAGTTTGCGTTCCATTGCCTGTGCGAAATCTTCAAACCCATTGGCAATTTCGATAAAGGCATTGGGGCCTTTGATGACCTGATCGCGAAAGTAGGGGACCAACTCGGTTTCGGATTCGAATTCGGCGGCATTGATGACAAGGCCATTCACAGTCACATCGTCCAAAGGAAAGGCCCCATAGGCTGCTTTCGGGCTGAACCCTTCATTGTTTTCGCCGTCCCCGGAAAGGTCGATGGTCTTGAACAGGCACGCGGGCGCTTGCTGTAAAAGTCCTGAGGCATAGCCTAGTGCGTAGCCCATGGCGGTCGGAAATTCATTGTGACTGCGTTGGCTTTTCGCCACTGTGCCCGCGATATTTCCCAGATCGGTAGGGCTGGTAATCATTGTCCAGTCGACCAAACCTGCCTGATTGTAGCGCCCGCTCCACTCAAATATGGAGAGGGCGACCGGGTCGGGGCCGGCAAAGAACGCCGCCTGCACGTCCGGTGCCAGCAGCGCAGCAGCCAAACCCTGTCGTTGCAGGCGGTCTTCGTCCGCGTCTACCGAGGATGACACATCAAGGGCCAGCACCAGTGCCAGACGGCAGGCGTTGGCAGGTGCCGCCAGCAAGGTGATCGCCAGAATGATCCCGGTTTTTACCAATGGCCAGTGTTTTCCATGCTGGCCCAGGGTTCGGCGGGCGGCAGATTTTCCCCCGCTTGCAGCAACTCAATCGAGATATTGTCAGGTGAGCGTACGAAGGCCATGTGCCCGTCGCGCGGCGGTCGATTGATTGTCACCCCGTTATCCATCAGGGTCTGACAGGTTTCGTAGATGTTGGGCACACTATAGGCGAGGTGCCCGAAATGGCGCCCGTCAGAGGGCAGGCCGTCGTCACCATCCCAATTGTAGGTCAGTTCGATCGGGCATTCTTCCTGCCCCTCGGGTGCCATGAAAATCAGGCTGAATCGGCCCGCTTCGCTGTCGTAGCGACGGGTTTCCCTGAGGCCGAGCAAGCTATAGAAGGCCATTGATTTTTCGAGATCTTTGACGCGAACCATTGTGTGAAGGTACTTCAGCGACATTTGTGCGGCTCCTGTTTTTACCAGATTGACTGGAAACCTAGCCGACTGTGTGGGAAGGGCAACTCTCAATCGGGGCACGGACGGACTGGGTGCCGCAGCGCGGTCGGCTGGAAACTGCCGAGATAATGTCTTGCGGGTGCAGAAACGGAGCTTTTTCAGTGCTTGATCATCTAAAGCTCGCCCGCCTGAAAGTCGTCAATTGAGACCCGGACGCGCTTTGTGCTAAAGGGCGTTGGACAAGTAGGGGACAATTCATGACGCGCTTCGTTTCGATTGGTGAGGCCATGGTGGAAATGGCACCGTTGGCAAAGAGCGGCCAATTTCAAATGTCTTTCGCGGGGGATACGTTGAACACCGCGTGGTATGTCCGCCAGCTCAAGCCTCTGTGGGATGTTAGTTATGTGACGGCAGTCGGCCAGGATCAGATGTCAGACCAGATGGTCAGCTTCTTGCAGGACACCGGGATTGATACGCAGTACATCCAGCGCCTCAACAACCGGACGGTGGGGCTGTATCTGATTGCGCTTAAGAATGGCGAGCGGCATTTTTCTTATTGGCGGGGTCAAGCTGCGGCGCGCGCACTTGCTGCGGACCCTGGTACGCTGGACCGATCATTTTCCAATGCTGACGTATTGTATTTTTCCGGAATCACGCTTGCGATCCTAGAAGGGAATGGGCGTGCGCGCCTGTTGCGGTCGCTGGCACGCGCGCGTGCTGCGGGCAAGTTGGTGGCTTTTGATAGCAATTTGCGTCCGCGCCTTTGGGAAAGCGACGACCATATGCGCGACTGGGTAACGAAAGCCGCCGAGACCAGCGATATTGTGCTGCCGTCCCACGATGACGAAGCGGTCCATTTCGGTGATGCCGGACCTAAGGCAACGTGCGAGCGTTACGCAGCCTTGGGGGCCACAACCGTCGTCGTCAAGAACGGGCCGGGCACGATTCACTACAGACATGCTGGCAAGTCCGGTGTCATGCAGCCAGCCATCGTGTCCGATGTCGTCGACACAACGGCGGCTGGCGATAGCTTCAATGCCGGTTTTTTGAGCCAGTTTGTCGGTGGCGTCAGCATTGATCTGGCGATTCATGCGGCCAGCAACGTGGCCCGCCGGGTCATCAAGGGACGTGGTGCGTTGGTCCCGCTGTAGACCCATGCTTTGATCTGGCGCAAAGACCGGCCGTCGCCGGTGCTCTATCGTTTTCCCACCAGCAGGGAGCGATGCAAATGAAACCAATGGGCGAACCGCGCAAACATTACTGGCAGGTCTTGAAGATGGCCAATGCCACCGGCACACCCTTGCAAGCCGCGTTTGAGGATGGCGATTTGGGATCGGCAGACTTTGCTGACTTGATTACAAAGTGCCAGCGCTGTCCGCAGCCGGAAAAATGCAGTGTGATTTTGGACCGGGTGCGAAAGCTGCCGGATACACCTGATTTTTGCCCAAACCGCGAAACCTATGCGCGGCTGCGCCGGCAAGCATAACAATTATTGGGCACTCGGAGAGCCGATCGTCGATTGAGAATGATCTGGTAGAGTAGCGCATTATCTTCGTTCATAAAATGCAGCGCGTCATTTCTCGTTTGCCGGGATGGCAATTTCTCTTATACCGATTGTTCGCGTGCGGCAGCATGTCAGTGTATTTCGTTGGTATATTGTCATGCAGCGTGTTTTTGCTACGATTGCGGCACATTTAGGAAAGTATTGGTGGCAGTATCTGCGCTATGCGGGGCTGGCTGTCTTGGTCGTCGTTGGGGTCATTCTTGCAGCCGGGGTGGCTGTCGGCGTCTTTTCTTTTGGTGCTACCTTTTACGCAGCGATTGCCGCCGCCGTGGCTCTTTTCTTTGCTGTGGCTTGGCAACCTTACGCGATCTTTTTGGCTTTTGTCGGTTTTTGCGCCCCCAAGAACAACTAATCACCGTTCGCACCAAGAACTCAATGGTGATCCTCTGTGTTGCGACCATCTTGGGCGGCATTGATCTGACGGCTGGCAGCGCCACTCCAATTGAGCCGATGCGTTCGTCTCAGAAACTTGAATCCGCGGCTTCGCGCCCCACGCTTGAGACCGGCACCGGCCTCAGTCTGGATTTCATCTATGCCTGTGCCGCTATTTTCGTGACGTTGGCTTTTGCCGCCTACCTGCGTCCGATCTACCAAGAAGGCGTTGATTGGGCCTTGCCCCGCCGTCAAGATCCAGAGGAGGATCGTTCCGAGAAGAGGCTGACTTTGCTGTCGTCCATCTTGATGAACCTGATATTTGACCTCATTGGTCCGTTGTTGCTGCTTTTGATTGTTATCGACTTGGGGGGTGTGAAGCGCGCCTAATCGTGCGCGATGGCGTGCAAGCTGCGGTTGGTAGTCTTGGGCGCTGGGCCGAAGGGACCATATTCGAAGCGGTCCATGTTGCCGTCCTAATGATTGAGACCGGGCAGGTGATTTCTGTCCTTTCTGATGGCTGGGTCATCATCGCGGGCCACTTGGCCTATGGTCTGCCTGCGATACCGAGACCATACCTTGACTGGCTTGAAGGGTACGCCCTTTTTTTGAATTTTCCCCGCTGTCACGTGCCGCGATAGCATAGCCCCTTCAGCGCTTCCCCCCATACCTGCTTTTGCCCCCACGCATCCCGCCGCGGCCGCCGGTGCTGCGGCCCGAAGCTTTTGCAGCGTCATCCACTGCCTTGTCCACGGCCTGTTGTCGTGCCAGCGGGTCGTCGGCGATGGTGAGTTCGACGGTTTCCAGTCGTTTGACTTCATCACGCAGTCGCGCGGCCTCTTCGAATTCGAGGTTTTCGGCGGCCTTGCGCATATCCGTTCGCAGCCCGTCCAGCACGGCTTGCAGGTTTGCCCCGGCAAGTGGTTTATCGACCTTGGCAGTGACCCGGTTCATGTCCACGTCACCTTTGTAGAGACCAGCGAGAATATCCTCGACGTTCTTTTTCACGGTCTGCGGCGTAATACCGTGTTCTTCGTTATAGGCCAGTTGCTTGGCGCGCCGCCTTTCGGTTTCCTTCATGGCGCGTTCCATGCTGCCGGTGATCCGGTCGGCGTACATGATGACGCGGCCATCGGCATTACGGGCGGCGCGCCCGATGGTCTGCACCAGCGATGTCTCTGACCGCAGGAACCCTTCCTTGTCCGCATCCAGAATGGCCACCAGCCCGCATTCAGGAATGTCGAGCCCCTCGCGTAGCAGATTGATCCCGATCAGCACGTCGAATGCGCCGAGCCGCAGGTCGCGCAGGATTTCAATGCGCTCAATGGTATCAATGTCGCTGTGCATATAGCGGACCTTGATCCCCTGTTCGTGCATATATTCGGTCAGGTCCTCCGCCATGCGCTTGGTCAGCGTTGTGACCAGCGTGCGGTAGCCGTTGGCGGCAACCTTGCGCACCTCGTCCAGCAGATCGTCAACCTGCATCTCAACCGGGCGAATCTCAATCTCGGGATCTATCAGGCCGGTAGGGCGGATGATCTGTTCGGTGAACACGCCGCCAGCCTGTTCCAGTTCCCACGCTGCAGGCGTTGCGGAGACGAAGACCGATTGCGGGCGCATGGCGTCCCATTCTTCAAACTTCAATGGCCGGTTATCCATGCAGGACGGCAGGCGGAACCCATGTTCGGCCAGGGTCATCTTGCGCCGGAAGTCACCCTTATACATGCCGCCGATCTGCGGCACGGAGACGTGGGATTCGTCGGCGAAAACGATGGCATTGTCTGGGATGAATTCAAAAAGGGTGGGCGGCGGTTCACCCGGTGCGCGCCCGGTCAGGTAGCGTGAATAGTTCTCGATGCCGTTGCAGACACCCGTGGCCTCCAGCATTTCCAGATCAAAGTTGGACCGTTGCTCAAGCCGCTGTGCTTCGAGCAGCTTACCTTCGCTGACCAGTTGGTCCAGCCGTTGTCTCAGTTCCTTTTTGATGCCGATGATAGCCTGCTGCATAGTGGGCTTGGGGGTCACGTAGTGCGAGTTGGCGTAGACGCGCACCTTGTCGAACGTATCGGTCTTGGTGCCGGTCAACGGGTCGAATTCTGTGATCGTTTCCAGTTCTTCACCAAAGAAAGACAGTTTCCATGCGCGGTCATCAAGGTGCGCCGGCCAGATCTCGAGGCTGTCGCCGCGGACCCGGAAGGTGCCACGCTGGAAGGCCTGATCGTTGCGGCGGTATTGCTGCGCAATGAGATCCGCGATGATCTGGCGTTGGTCATAGGAATGACCGGCGTGGATATCCTGTGTCATTGCCCCATAGGTTTCGACCGACCCGATACCGTAGATGCATGATACGGACGCCACGATGATGACATCGTCACGTTCCAGCAGCGCACGGGTGGCCGAATGGCGCATCCGGTCGATCTGTTCGTTAATCTGTGATTCTTTCTCGATGTAAGTATCAGAGCGGGCGACATAAGCCTCTGGCTGATAATAGTCATAATAGCTGACAAAATATTCGACTGCGTTGTCGGGAAAGAAGCCTTTGAATTCGCCATAGAGCTGGGCCGCAAGCGTCTTGTTCGGGGCAAGGATGATCGCAGGACGTTGCGTTTCCTCGATCATCTTGGCCATGGTGAAGGTCTTGCCGGTGCCGGTCGCGCCCAAAAGCACCTGATCGCGCTCTCCGCTCAGGATACCTTCGCTGAGTTCCTTGATCGCGGTCGGCTGATCGCCCGCCGGTGCAAACTCTGTTTGCAGCACGAACCTTTTACCACCTTCCAGCTTTTCGCGAGTTTTGACGTCGGGGGCGGGGTTGGTAAGATAGTGCTGGGGATCGGATTTGTCGGTCTGGGCATAGGCCATGCGCGGGTTCCTTTGATTAGGCCTATAATTGTGATGATTGGGGGCCTGTTCAAGGGGGGGTGCTGCCGGTCTGTGTCAGTAACCGTCTGCCAGTTTGCGCTTGGCGATTGTACGTCTTAGACTGGACAAGGATGCTATGATTTTCGAATTGAGAGTCGTTTATCGCGTTGAACGCGCAATCCTTGATAGGTTGCAGCGCGGTTATCGTGTATTGGATGGCGGTCAATTACCGTCAAACCAGTGACTTTAGAGGACCTGTTCTTTAGTATATATGACCAACTATAGCCCCACTTTGGCCAGAATTTGAGGTGATCTGGAGCATATGAAAGATTATACACATATGGTGGCTGATCAGGCTGCGGAATCCTTTTATGGCCAGGATGCAGCCCAATTTGCCAAAGAGATCAGTGCGATGACTGCACATGACCCAAGGTTGGTTGCTGTGTTTCAGCGGACCAGAGAAGACTTTTTAAGAGGTCGCTCAAAGCAAACAACAAATGCGCGTGGGTCCTGACCTTAGCGCCGCGGATTTTCTCTTTGACGTTCGCTGAGTAATACGGTCGCCAAGCATGACCCCTGTCAAGTTTGATGAAACCTTGCCTGCAAAGCGGGTTGCGTCAGCAGGCCAAGGGTTCACGGAGCCTTAAGAGCCGCCGTGTCAAAATTGGCTGATGATGACTGTGATTGCCGATAGGGAAATGATGACGATTCGCCATTTAACGGGACTTGCCGCAATCCTTTTGATGTGCGGTTCTGCATCGGCGCAGACCTTGCAAGATCCAATTGCGATCGCCGAGGCCCAAGGTGCTTGCGCGCCATTTGGGGTCAAGACTGCCATTTTTGATGATCAGGGATCGATCCGCGTGACATGCAACGAGGATGCGACGGCCTTTGTGCCGCTTTTGGGCGGGCTTGCGCCCTTGGTCGGGCTTGGTGCCGTGGCGACGGTTGCGGCAGCGATTTCTGGCGGCAATGCAACGCCGAACACGCGGTAAACACAGGCCTTTTGAACATAGTACGCTGCGTGCGGTTGAAGCTGATGACGCGCGCAATTGCAGCGGTGTTTCAACAAGCCGGATATCCCATCTGGATAAGTTGTTCCCCCGTGATCCGGTAGTAGCCTGCAATCCGGTGACGGGCATCGCGCATGAACCATTGACGCAAGGGCGGGTTGTAGTGCTGCGCCATAACAGCCGTCCAATGTTCGAATTGGCGCGCGCGCCGGGCCCTTCCGTTGCGGCTTGGTCCATGAAACCCAAAGATCGTATAGCCACTGACACAAAGGTTTTCAGCCCCAAGGTACATGGTGCAGGACGAATAGCAGAACCTGCCGCGTAACTCGATACGGGTCCGTTTTGCATTGAGATCCGCGATTTCCATTGCACGCGCACCAATCAGACCACCGCGGTCGTTTTGCACCACCTTGATGGCGGCTGGTTGTGCAGAAACCTTGTGACCAAGCCCGGCAGGCAACAGTGCAATCATGAACAGGCAAGCCCAGATAGCAGGCGCTTTTAACCTGCAAGACATGTGCATGATCCACTCCTTGTTGGCCACGCGGAAAAAACCGCCCTGTGGTCAACTAGAAGGGGACAGCCGTTAACATTGGGTTGTCTGTAAAACTGGAACTGATTTCGCATAAAAAAGTACGGATCCACTTAAATGCACGCATTGCGGGTGATCGTTAATGCGTTTTGCGACTTTTCGGCAAAATCCATTCAATTTGATCGAAAATTGGACCGAAACTTAATCTCTCTTTAACCGCTTGGTTTCAGTTTGGTTAACAGATGCGCCGTGTAAGGCGCTGAAATTACGTTAACTTTTGGGAAAGGGTTGCGCGCGTGCTGGAATTACAAGCGGGTTTTTTAGGTGATGAAGCTCATGATAATATATGGGGCGATGCCTACCACCGCCCCCTTTCAAAACGGTGTTTGGATTATGGCGGCGCGGTTCTGTTGCTGATTATCCTGATACCGGTGGCGGTTGTACTTCTGGTCTTGAACAGGTTCTTTAATCGCGGGCCGCTCTGGTTCGTCCAAGACCGCATGGGGCATCGTTGTCGTCGATTTCGTGCCATCAAGTTTCGGACCATGACGGTCGAGCAATCCGGGCATCGCGGTGCCTTTGACGGGCTTGAAACCGACCGAATTACCGCATTGGGGCGGATTTTGCGCAAAATGCGCATAGATGAGTTGCCGCAGGTGATCAATGTGCTGCGTGGAGAGATGAGCCTGATTGGCCCGCGCCCGGATGCTTATGAGCACGCCGCAATCTATCTGCAAACCATTCCAGGTTATCGCGAACGCCATGACGTCATGCCCGGTATCAGCGGTCTGGCACAGACCGAGGTAGGTTATGTCGACGGTCGCGAGGGCGTGCATCGCAAAGTCGCCGCCGATTTGCGTTACATCGCCGATCTGTCGCTGCGGCTTGAACTTTGGATTGTCTGGCGAACGTTGGTCATCGTTGCAATGCGGCGTGGCGCCTAGGGTCCTGACCCTAAGCCTTGACCGGCATGATTGCGCCAGCGGTGACATGGATGGCAGACAGCCTGTCAGTCAGGTAGGCGCCTGTGTCAATGGCGACCTTGCCTTCATGTATTGTCACCTCTGGCATGATCTTATGTCCGTAAATCATCCAGTTTCCATCGGTTCTGGCTGTCTTGAGGAACGCAGGGTGCCCCCAGGCCATGGCGCGGTGTGATTGCGCATCAAGTGCGGACAAAGGATCGGCACCAGCATGGGTCACGGCCATATTTCCGCTTTGCCACAGGTAGGGCAGCCCGGCCAACCACGCGATCTGGTCACCCAGAATTTCATAAAGGGCGCTGTGCGCCTGCATCAGTGCGTCGGGTCCAGAAGCGGCCGTGACCCCGCCAATTCCGAAACTGGCGAGCGTCTGCAGTCCGCCGTGCCGGAGCCAGATGCGCCCGTTTTTGCGCGGTTTGTCGATGAACTTCAGGAGCATTTCCTCGTGATTTCCGCGCAGGCAGATGACTTGTTTGTTATTGCGAAGATCATGCAACCTTTTCACCACACCCGCGCTATCATCGCCCCGGTCGATGTAATCGCCGACAAGGATGATTGGGTCGGGTTGCCGCAGCAGTTTGTCCAGCAGCGGATCAAGCAGGTCAAGACGCCCGTGCACATCGCCAATCGCAAAAAACGGCTGGTCAGGGGCAGGTGGCCCCCCTTTAAATCGAGACGTTCGGTAAAGCGACGGCCACGGAAAAATAGACATGAACGCGCCTTAGCACAGGTGATCTGTGTTGCGCGAGTGCCCAGCCAGCGTACGCTGGTCAAAGTGCTTGGTAAGCAAGCCGGTTTAATCAGGTGTTTCCTCGTTCATTTTGGAGAACCTGATGCCTGATCTCTTTGATTCCGATTATGTAAACCTGACCTCGCCTGCCGTTGCACATTATGTTGTCTCTCCGTCGGATATGGTTGATTTGCCTACCCGTCCGCGTGCCTTTTACGTCAACACTGGCGGCACGGCTGTAATGCGCGACGGCGCAGGTGATGCGGTCAGCTATGAGGTGGCCGCAGGTGCCATTCTGACATTGCGGGCGACCCGTGTGCTGGCGACAGGCACGACCGCGCAACTGATCGCGTGGTACTAAGATGCTGGGGCTTGGGCTTGGGTCCTTAACCAGCCGCGCGCAAGGGCAGGACGGTGGGGTGGGCCACACCGCGCCGCTGGCAGAATTCTTCGTCTCCGGTGGCGGTCAGCGGGTTGCGCTTGCACAGGGGGTGGACGCAAACCTGTCGATCTTTACCGAAATCAGTCCGACTCATGTGGTCTGGATGGAGTTGGATAACAACAATCCGGCAACCCGTTTGTCATGGCGTGAAACGCTGGTGGCAGAGTTGCGCAACATCTACACCGTCCGTGAATTGACGCTATCCAGCGGCTGGTCCCAGTTGCAGTCGTCCGGGTCCGGTCTTTCAGGCAGCTACATCGGCAATCGTGCGATCAGCACCTCATCAGCCACGGCGACTGCTGATGTGATCGTGGGGCGTGCTGACCCCTATGATGTGTGGATTTATTACACCGGCCGCACCAATGGCGGCTACGCTCGGGTTGATATTGATGGCGATCAGGTGTTGGTCAATGAATTGACCGATCCCGATGCCGTGGGCTTCAAGGCGTTTTCGACCTTTTCAGCGACTGACTTGCAGCGCCGGATAAGTGTCAAGATCGCCAGTGGCCTAACCGGGGATCACGTGGTCACCATAAGCAACGGCGGCACCGCGACGCCGGGCGGCGGCAATATCCTGATTGAGGCGGTTGCAATCACTGGCAATCTTGCGGGCCCGCAGGTCCTGCCGCCACTGTGGCAGCCCGGAACAACTTATGAAATGGGCGATGAGGTGCAGTTCGGCGGGCGCTATTATGCAGCGCGCGCGAATGGTCAAAGCGGAGTTGTGGGCCCGACCCACGTATCGGGCATTGCATCCGACGGTGCGTTGGATTGGCGGGTGGATCATCGTCCGACCTATCCCAAATTCGTGTCCATCGACTATGCGTCAGAACGTGAATATGCCGCCAGTGTCACATCAGGGGGGGCGTCGACGGTTTTGGGCGGGCAGACCCACGGGTTTGACGCGTTGGACAGTCGCACAATTGAACTGGATGGTGCGCCATGGGTTCCTGTCACGACTGGCAACGGGTTGAGTGTCGGCACACAGGCAAATCTGGTCGAACAGACCAAGTGGCGCAGCAGCACAGGGGTTGATCTTGCAGATTGCACCCTTAGTCGCGCCATTACCCCCGGTACCGTCAGCCACGGTGTTGCCGTCACGGGCACAGGACCGGACGTGAACTTTGACTGGCTTTATGCCGGGATGCTGCCGCTGGTGGCATGGGACGGTGAAAGCCGAAGAACGATTGCGCAGACGGTGACCGCGGCTGGCTATGCGCCTGTTGTCATGGATGATTATGCCGGGGTCAATCCGCCTAACATCGACTTTGCGGGTGCTGATCGGCTTGGCATTGCAGCAACTGTTGCGGACGATACCCTGATTTATGGTCACGAAGCCGGAGCTACCTTGGTTGCTGGCAATATCGTTAACCAATTTGACACTTTTCTGCGGCCAAATCTGAACGCGACCGTAAAGGGTGGCAGTCTTGACTGGCAGGCCAAGGCCTACATCACGGGCAGCGCCGCGGGTGGTTTGCAGTTGGGGTCGGGCGATGCGCTGGGATTTTTCAGCCGTCATGTGATGCGGGTCGAGACTGGCACGACCTGACACCCGGGACGGTTTTCCGCCCGGGCTCCTGATCGGGATCGGGCGGAAAGATAGGTGGGACGATGCGCAGCTGTGCAATCTGGCTGATCGGATTGATGTGGGCAACCGCGCTGTTGGCAGACGGGGTCGCATTGCGTTACAACAGCTACGGCGCGCCGGGGCTGATCGATATGCCAGCGGCTATATCCGCGCCGGATGCTGAACTGGCCTTTTCAGTCAGCCATTTCGCAGGCCAGATCCGCAGTTCCGCCACATTCCAGATATCAAGCGGCCTCTCGGGCAGCTTTGGCTATGCAAGCCTTGACAATGTTCTGGGGCAGGGCGGACAGGTTTATGACACCGTTCTTGACCGCAGATTTGCCCTGCATTTTCGTGTGTTGGACGAAACCCGGCATTGGCCTGCGATAGCCATCGGGGTGAATGATTTCGTTGGAACCGGGATCTATGGCGGCGAATATGTTGTGGCGACCAAGGGTTTTCGCCCTGATCTGGCGATTACCGCAGGGCTTGGATGGGGTCGCTTGGCCGGTTTCGGCAGTTTCGCCAACCCGCTTGGGGCTGCATTCGCCGAGCGCCCTGCGCGCGATATCGGGCAAGGTGGTGCTGTCGCGCCAAGTGCCTTTTTTCATGGGGATGCCGCGCTTTTTGGAGGTGTCCAGTGGCAGGCAACTAAGACGTTTGGCGCCACGCTCGAATATTCATCCGATGCCCTGCCAAATGAGGATGCAGGCGCATTTCACAGGCGCAGCCCGTGGAATGTTGCACTCACCTACAGCCCGCGCCCCAATCTGCATCTGAGCGCCCAGTATCTGTACGGATCGCAGTTGGGCGCGCTTGCCACCTATACCGTCAACCCAACCGATCCGCCCTTTGCAGGGGGGCTGGACCGGGGTCCACTGCCACTGGGCGCAGCAATGTCGCAACGCGGTCTGGCCAGCGCCTTGGCAAAGCAGGGTCTGCGGTTGCAGGGGCAACAACGTCATGGCGCGACTTTGCAGGTACAGGTCGAAAACATGATTTACATTGCTCCGGCACAGGCTGTCGGGCGCACGGCGCGAGTGATGGCAGCCTATGCCCCCACAGAGGTCCGACGGTTTACCATCACGCTCGTGAGCCATGGCATCGCCGGGCAGACTGTGACCTTTCAACGGGCAGCGCTGACCCAACAGGAGTTTGCTTATGATGGTGCAGCGCGGCTGTGGCAGGCGGCCAATATGCGGCCTGCCTCTGAACCTTTTCAAGGAACCTCTGTCGGACCTGACTGGCAAATCAGCCCTTATGTCACCCCCAACATTTTTGACCCCGATGATCCGTTGCGTGCGGATGTCGGGATTGCCTTTCGCGGGCGATATGAACCAGCGCCGGGGGTCGTTTTTTCAGGAACGCTCCGCCAGCGGATTGCAGGCAATCTGGACCAGACAACGCGACGCTCTGAATCTGTGCTGCCGCATGTGCGCAGCGATTTTGCGCTTTATGACCGCGAAGGCGATGCCGATTTGATTGACCTGACGGCCAGTTGGTTTGCGCAGCCCGGCCCGACGGTGACGACGCGGCTGACCGCTGGTTTGCTGGAGGAAATGTTCGGCGGGCTTTCGGCAGAAATCCTGTGGCGGCCACCCGGCAGTGCTTTTGCCTTCGGGGTTGAGTTGAACGAGGTCCGCCAGCGCGGATATAACAGTGATTTCAGCTTTCTGGACTATCAGGTGACGACCGGCCACGCGTCGGTCTATTGGGACATGGGCGCAGGCTATCAGGCGCAGTTAGATGCGGGCCGCTATCTTGCCGGTGACTGGGGCAGCACGCTGCACTTCGCGCGCCGGTTTCGCAACGGCTGGTCGCTGGGGGCGTTTGCGACATTCACCGATGTGTCATTTGACGACTTTGGCGAGGGATCATTCGACAAAGGCATCACCGTCGACATTCCGCTGTCGTGGATATCCGGGCAGCCCACGCGCCAGACCCTGCACCGCACAATCCGGCCGGTCACCCGCGATGGCGGCGCGCGCCTGAATATCGACGGTCGCCTTTATGACCTGACGCGCCCGCTGACCGCATCGGCGCTGACCCAAAGCTGGGCGCGGGTGCTGCGATGAAGTGTCATGCCCTGATTGGCCTGCTTCTGGCCGGATGCGCAGGCCATTCAGGTTCAGATGCGGCCGCCATACGCGATGCTTTGACGCCCGTGCGCGTCGCGGCGATCAATGTACCCTTGCTGTTTTCCGTGTCCACGCGCGCAAATCTGGGCGCAACCCTTGTCCCTGTTGCACAAAACGGCCCTGTCCGGACCTGGCGCACGGCGGACGCGGTCCAGATATCAACCGCAGAGGGGATCGTTGTCGCAACGCGCGGTCTGGGTGATGATCTGATGTCAGCCGATGCATCGGCCCTGTTGCGGGCATTGCCAGCAGGCGGCGGGCAATATTTGCGCCACACCAGCAGGCTTGACGGCAATTTCGGCACCATTTTTGAGGCGTGGTCATGCCAGCTTCGCACTCTTGGCCCCGATGTTGTGCAGACCCCATTGGCGCAGGTGTCCGTGATCCGGTTCGAAGAAACCTGTACGGGCGGCGACGCTATATTTGTGAACCTATACGGGCGTGCGCCGGATGGGACAATCTGGACCAGCCGGCAATGGATCGGTCCTGATCTGGGCTATCTGGATCTCGCGCTGATCCGCCCCTAATTCTGGTAGTAGGCCCGCCCATAATCTGCCAGATGCACCCCGCCATAATGGCGCCCCCGCTTTGCGTCGATTTGTGACAAAACAAGCCCCGCGAGGGGCGCACGCACTGCCGTAAGCGCGTGCAGACCTGATGCGACCAGCCGCTTGTCGGTCCTTTCCCACCGCACGTTATAAATCACCGCGTCACAATGTTGGGCCAGCAAACGCGCGTCTGGAACCGGCAGCACAGGAGGCGCGTCAAGAATAATGAAGTCATACTGCGCCCGCAATGCATCAAGAAATGCGCCGCAATCGTCGCTGGAAAACAGATCAGCGGGGTTCTGACGCATCGACGTGCTGGCAAGGATATCCGCACCCAGCCGGGGGTCGCGCGATGTGGCCTGAGACAGTGGAATCTGACCCGCGACGACCTGCCCAAAATCATGCCCGTTGCAATCGAGGTAACGCAGGAACGAGGGCTGCCTGATATCCGCTTCCACTAGCAGGACATTCTTCTTTAGGCTGGCAAGGTGATGTGCCAACGCGATGGACTGGGTTGTCTTGCCCTCGCCCGCGACGCTGGATGTGGACAAAATGACCTGCGGAACCCGGTCCGGATCAGACAAAAGCAGTGACGTGCGCAGATTGCGGAATGCCTCTGCCGCCGCCGACATTGGTTTGGCGTTAAGGTAATCCAGAAGTTGCCCGGGCTTGCGGATTTTCAGGCGCGGCACCTGCGTCAGGACCTGTTCCCCGGTCGTTGATGCCATCCCTTCAGCACTCACAAACCCCTTGCGCAGGGCCGAACGCAGCAGCACAATTGCCACCCCCAACGCGGAGCCCAGAAGTGTCGCCATAAGCAAAATCAACAGTTTGCGCGGGGCGACATACGTTCCAGCGGTGGCATGCGTCAGGATGCGGCTGTCTGCATGCTGCAAGCCGCGCTGGATGCTGGTTTCCTGTAGCCGGGCCAGAAATGTTTCATAAAGCACCCGTGTTGCGTCAGCTTCGCGGCGCAATTGTTGCTGTCTTACCAGCGTTGCGGATTGTTCGTCCAATTGCTGGTCGATACTGTCTTGAAACAACTTCAGGGCCGCCTCCTGTTCGGCAAACCGTGACAGTGATGCGGCCAGTCGCGCCCGTTCGTTCCCGGTGGATATGGGCGATATTGCGGGCTCTGCGCCAAGGTCAAGCAGCTTGCCTTGCGTGGATTGCATGGCGCGGCGGGTGTCCTGCAAACGGTTTTGCGTTTCAATGGACTGACGGCTGAGAGCTTCCAGCACGGCGGTATCGTTGGCCTGGTGCGACATGATCAGATCGTTGACGGCGGTTTCCTTGGCCTCCAGTTCGATTTGCAGGTCATAGACCCGTTCAGACAGCCAGTTCACCGCCGATTCGGTTGCCTGCTGCTTTGATGTGATCTGGTCGGCGATGTAGGTTTGGGCCAGCGTATTGGCGATGGTTGCCGATTTTTGCGGATCGCCGGTTTGGGCGGTAATGCGGAAAATGTAGGTGTCGCGCAGCACATCGACGCGCAGCGCGTTGGTCAGGTTTTCGACGGTCTTGTCCACCACTGCCGCTTTGGTGGGCGGCGGCGGGACCTGTCCGGTCAGAAGGTTGCGTGCCTGATTGCGCATGCCCGTGACCGACCAGCGGGGAATCGGCGTCAGATGCCGGTTGAATGCGGGGTCATTCAGCAAGTCCAACGCGGCAATCACCTGTTCCAACAGGTGCCGCGACCGCAAGATCGCCACTTCGGTATTCAGACTGCTTTGGTCTGTCGTCAACCCGCGCGCCAGATCTTCGACTGCCGACATTGGCCCTGTTCGCGCATCAATTTCCAGTGTTGCCGTGGCCGCATAACGGGGGCTGGCAATCGCAAAAGCGTAATAGCCCGCCGCGACCACAGCCAGCAACGTCGTGCCGGTGATCAGCAGCTTGCCCTGCCAGACCCTGCGCACCAATTGCATCACGTCCAGCGGCTCGATCCGCTCGACCTCGATCGCGGACAGGTTCTGAATCTTGAGCGTGGTATCTTCGACCAACTTTGCCATGGCTTCGCCTTTTGCTGCACTAGGGCCAATTCACCACGCAAGGGTTAACCTCATGTTAATCACAATGAATGACGAATGAAGCTTGAGTGTAGCGTCAGAACGGCGTGCTAAAGCGAGCGTCACATCAATGATATTGTCCTATCTGTCGAGATTGGCAAAGGCCAGTGCAGCCCCGCTGATTGCGCTGCGTGGCGTCATCGTGGGTATCAATTTTGCTATCATGGTGGGCTTGGCCGGGTGGCTGGGTCTTGGTGTCTATGGTCAGTTGGCGGTGACATGGGGGCTGGCGCTTTTGGTGTCGGGCATCATCGGCGTTGGTGCGCCGCTGTTGTTGCTGCGCGCCTTGTCCGATGGCGACAAGATCCCGATAGGGCGTTTGTGGATGATGACACTGGTCTATCCGGCGGGCATGTGTCTGGCGGGCTGGTGGCTGATGTCAGTCCTGTTGCCCACAATGCAGTGGGCCGTCATTTTTGGCGCAGCTTTTGCAGTTCATCTTTCTCAATGTCTGGCCAGCGTCATGCGCGCGCTGGGCAGCGTGTCATGGTCGATGTTCCTGCGCGACAGTGGGCCGCAGCTTGCCCTCGGGGTTGCCGGTTTTGCTGCTGCTGCGCAAAGCGCGCCAATCGTGGCCACAGCAGCCTTCCTGCTGGGTGGCGCGATCATTCCGGCGGGAATCTGGTGTTTGCGCCATCCAAAACGCGCCGAGGTTATCGGAGGCGCGCAAGCGCGGCCGTTTCCTAATGCACTTTGGGCCAATTCAGTGTTGGGTATGGGGGCCGCGCAGGCAGACATCATCGTCGGCGGTGCCTTTTTGTCACCTGAACAGATCGGGCTTTATGCCTTGCTGCGCCGGATCACCAATCTGGTGGTGTTGCCCGTCAGCGTGGCCACATGGGTGACATCGGTGCCAGTGGCCGCGGCGCACGGGGCGGGCGACCGGACAGCGCTTGCGCGACACAGCGCTCACGCCAGTCAGATTGCGATCATTCCCGGGATTGGCCTGTTGGTTGGCGCGGTCCTGGTCATGTTTTTGCTGCGGTCCTTTGGATTGCAGCAATGGGAAAACGCGGGCGATCACTTGTTCCTGATCTTGCTGGGCAGTGCGCTTGTACAAATTAGCTTTGCGGCAAGCTTTACCGTCGCCACGCTTTGCCAGTTGGCGCATTTCGCTGTCCTGTCCCGAATGCTGAGCATCGGGATCTACCTCTTAGTGGCCCTTCTGGCCGCGCCGCTTGGGCTGATGGCCAATGGGCTGGCTTATGTGACTGGCGTGACAGCAGGCGGGCTGTTTTTATGGTGGATCGTGCTGCAAAGGGGTGGGATTGATACATCACTGATGGCGCTTTTTACGCGGAAAAAGGGGGCGGTATGGAAAACCTCCTGATTATTGCGTTGGGCGTGCTGGCCTGTTGGGTGCCTTTGGTTTTAGGGCAAAGGCACGGGATCATCCGTCTGGTATCCCCAATGCATCTGGTTGCTTACTTCTGCTTTTTCGGGTTCCTGCTGAAGGTCAGCACATATGCTATTTTCCCTCAGTTCGCGTTTTTCCGGCGTTTTGTGGAAAACTCTTGGGGGGACCAGCTTGGTGCGCTTTATCTGACGCTGTTCGTGTTGATGCTGTGCGCAGGATACCGGGTGGCGTGCGCGCGCACCAGCCGGGCCGATGCCGCTGCCGCCGCGCGCATCATGGCGGGACATATTCAGGGGACGGGTTGGCTGGTTGCTGTCGCAGTGGGGTTTGCTGCGGGCACCATCGCCGTCATCTTGCAGGCGCGGGGTGTCTCTGCGCTTGATCCGGGGGTGGTCACGGCGCTGAACAGCGACAAGCAGATCAACGTCAATGCAAATGGCGTCGGGGCGACGCTGGCGGGGATCAAGACGTTCTTTATTGTGCCCAAATGCGCCTTTGTGATGTTGCTGGCGCACGCGATTGTCACCGGCAGCCGCTGGATTGCCGCGCTGGCGCTGTGTCTGGGTGGATTGTTGGTCTTCATCGCGCTTTTGTCCGGCGACCGGTTCGAACTGGTAGAATTGATGATTTTCGCACTTGCCACAGCGATGATTTTGGGCATGCGTCTGTCTGCGCGCAGACTGGTACCGGCGGGTGTGGCGCTGCTCTGCCTTGGGGCTGTGTCGGGATATATGACGCAGTTGCGCCTTGGTGTTGAGATCGGGTCAACCAGTGGGCTGTTGCTGCGTCAAATCGTGGGGTCCACCTATTTTCTGGATATCAACGCCGCTGTCATGGTCACAGACCGCGTTGAAACCGGCCAGATGCTGCTGGGGCAAAGCTATGGTTGGTGGAGCTTTGGCTGGGTGCCGCGGGCAATCTGGATTGACAAGCCTGCGATTGACCTGGGTGCATTCTTTAAGCGCGAGGTGATGCAGGTCTATACCGGCGGTGCCCATAACGTCACCGGCCCCGGTGAAGCCTATATCAACTTTGGCTGGGCAGGTGTTTGTGTGGGCTTCATCCTTGGTTGGGTTTACCGCAAGGGTGAAGAATTCCTGCTCTCGCCCCTCGCCGCATTCCGGCAGGGCGCTTTTGTGTTCTACCCACTGGTTTTCTACCCGTTCGTTCAGGCGACGCTGCAATCCTCGTTTAGTGCGTTCATCGTCGGGGCGGCTGCGCAAAGCGTTCTTATCATTGCGATGATCCGGATTTTCATGGTCCGCTATGCCCTTTGGATTCCCCCCTTTCACCAAAATCGGAGCCGTCTCTATGTTGCTTAGATCAACACTCAAATCGGTCTATTGGGCGGGTCGGGCCGGTGCTACTGCCTTGCGCCGCATCCGCCTGCTTGCCGCGACACGGATGCATCGGGCCACCCTTGCCACTGTCGGGCGGGGGTCGCGGTTTCAGCCCGGGGTCCGCTTTGCCAGCCCGGACAGGGTCAGCGTGGGCGAGGATTGTTATTTCTGGCGCGGGTGCAATGCCTCTGCCGAACTGTCGGACGCGCCATTAATTATCGAGGACGGTGTGCAGATCAACCGCGATGTGCATCTGGATACCACTGGCGGGCTGACCCTTGGGGCAGGCGTGCTGATTTCGGAAGGCGTGGTGATTTACACCCATGATCACGGGCTCGACCCACGCGCAGCCCCACGAATGCTGCCCAAAACCATTGCCGCGGATGTCTGGATCGGCATGCGCGCAGTCATTATGCCGCAATGCCGCCGCATCGGGCGCGGTGCGGTGGTGGGGGCGGGTGCCGTGGTGGTGCATGATGTGCCCGAAATGGCGATTGTCGGGGGAAATCCGGCGCGCATCCTGCGCTATCGCGATGATATGCGCGACGAATCCGAGGAGCCTGATTATATCTCTGTGATAGGGGCACGCGCGTGAAAATCCTCCATGTTGCACCGTCTTATTTCCCTGCAACAAAATGGGGTGGGCCAATCTGGTCAACAAAGGCGATTTGCGACGGGCTCGACCAGACGCCGGGCTTTGTTGTCCGGGTCCTGACGACGGATGCGGCCAGCCCCGCCCCGCGCGACAGGGTGGCACCGGCAGAATTGCCCTATAGGGTGGACTATGCGCGACGGGTGGCGGGCCACAGCATTGCACCCGGCCTTTTGGCGCGATTACCGACGGCTGTTGCATGGGCCGACGTGGTTCATCTGACCGCCACCTATAATTTCCCGACGCTGCCAACGATGGCTATTGCGCGCACGTTGGGCAAACCGCTGGTCTGGTCGCCACGCGGCGCGCTTCAGGCGACGGCAAGCTGGGAGGATGCCCCGCGCAAAGGTGCGAAGGCAACGTTTGAGCGTCTGGCACAGCTGCTGCGCCCGCGCGATACGGTGTTGCATGTGACATCTGACGCAGAGGCCGCAGAAAGTGTGACCCGCCTGCCGGATATTCAGACAGCGATGATCCCCAATTGTGTGGCGATTCCGACCTTGCAGCTGCGCGCGCCCCGAAAAGGCAACGGGTTGCGCCTGCTTTGTCTGGGGCGGATACACCCCAAAAAAGGTATAGACCTGCTGATTGACGCGCTGGCGCATTTGCCCGGGGCGGTGACTTTGGACATCTACGGCACAGGCGATGCCGATTATGTCCAAGCGCTTCGCAGTCTTGCGCAGCCCATGGGGGCGCGCATCCGCTTTCACGGCCATGTAGAGCGGGAACAGAAAACCGCGGCCTTTGCGAACGCTGACCTGTTCGTGCTGCCCAGTCATTCAGAGAACTTCGGGATCGTTGTGGCAGAGGCATTGGCGCACGCCGTACCCGTCCTGACCACAACAGCGACCCCTTGGACGGGATTACAGCGCATGCAGTGTGGCCGCTGCATGTCTCTGTATGATCATGATTTGCGGGACGAGATTACGCAACTGGCAGGGCAGGACCTTGCTGCGATGGGGCGATGCGGGCGCGACTGGATGCGCCGCGGCTTTTCCTCCTCGGCCATGACTGCCGCCTTTTGCGCCCTTTACCAGCGCCTTCTGGTGGCACCTTCAGCACTGGTGACAGCATGAGTGCGCAGGCGGACATACGCGCAAACCGAAGCACCCGCGTCTGGTCCTTCCAAACCCAGTTGGCCCGCCTGTGCTGGGGCCTGTCCTTGCCACTGTTTCGGTTCAGCCCGCGCCCGCTTTGGGCTTGGCGGGTATGGCTGTTGCGCCTGTTTGGTGCGCAGATCGGGCGGGCGGTCCATATCCACCCCACTGTGCGGATTACCATGCCTTGGCATCTGCGCATTGATGACGAGGCCGCAGTAGGCGACCGGGCCATTCTATATGCGCTGGGAATGATCCATATCGAGGCCCGCGCGACCGTATCGCAATATGCGCATCTGTGCGCGGGCAGTCACGACCATCGCGACCCCGCGCGACCACTTCTGCGTCTGCCGATTTTTGTCGGGGCCGATGCGTGGGTCTGCGCCGATGCCTTTGTCGGGCCTGATGTGCGGATCGGGGCCGGGGCCATTCTGGGGGCGCGTGCCGTGGCGATGCGTGATTTGCCCGCAGGACAGCTTGGGGTCGGTAATCCGATGCAGGTGCGGGCCAAGTTATGACCGAACTGACCGCTATCATCCTGACCAAGAACGAAGAATTGCACATCGCCCGCGCGATCGCGTCGGTGCGCGCAATTGCGACACAAATTCTGGTCGTTGACAGCGGCTCAACCGACCAGACGGTTGCACTGGCGCAGCAGGCAGGTGCCCGCGTCTTGCAGAACCCATGGCGGAACTATGCATCACAGTTCAATTGGGGACTTGATCAGATCGGGGGCGCATCAGGCTGGGTCTTGCGGCTTGATGCCGATGAAATCGTGACGCCGGAGCTTGCCGCGCAAATCCAAAATGGTCTGGCGAAAATTTCTGACGCGGTTGACGGGGTCCATGTGGGCCGTCGCATGTGTTTTCAGGGCTGCCCTATCAGGTTTGGTGGTTTGTTTCCGACTGCGATGCTGCGCCTTTTTCGCAATGGGCGCGGGCGCTGCGAAGACCGCTGGATGGATGAACATATCATTGTCACCGGGGGCACGGTGGCATGGTCAGGCTGTATCATTGATGACAACCGCAAGCCGCTTGATTGGTGGATTGACAAGCACAACGGATATGCCAGCCGCGAGGTCGTTGATATTCTCAATTGTCAATACAGGTTTTTGCCGCAGGTCGGTCGCGACCGTCTCAATGACGGGCAAGCGGGCGCAAAACGCTGGGTCAAGGACCATATCTATGGGCGGTTGCCCGGTGGTCTGCGTGCGGGGTTGTATTTTTTGTACCGCTACATTGCCCGCCTGGGTTTTCTCGACGGGCCGCAGGGCCGGTCGTTTCATGTGCTGCAAGGGTTTTGGTACCGCTATCTGGTCGATGCCAAGCTGTCCGAGGTCCGCGCCCATATGAAAACCACGGGCGCAAGCCCCCCCGACGCAATCCGGACCGTGCTGGGTATCGCGGTCGAGGCTGACATCCAAAGAAAGGTTGCCGCATGAAAATCTCTGTTGTGACAGCCGTCAGAAATGGCGGCGATGCACTGGCCCAATCCGTGCAAAGCCTGTGCGCCCAAACCCACCGTGATATTGAACATGTGGTGCAGGATGGTGGATCCACTGACGGCACGCTGGACTATCTGCGCGACCATGGCCATCCAAGCATGGCGCTGTTGTCGCAACCCGATACGGGGATTTATGACGCGATCAACATGGGCATTTCCCGCGCGCAAGGTGACATCGTTGGCCTTTTGCATGCTGATGATTATCTGGCAGGCCCAGACGTGCTGGCCCGTGTGACAGACGCATTCGCGGACCCCGATATTGATGGCATCTATGGCGATCTGGAATATGTGTCGCGCGAGGATGCCAACCGGGTGATCCGCTATTGGAAGGCGGGCGAATTTGCGCAGCAGCGGCTGAAACGCGGCTGGATGCCGCCGCATCCGACGCTGTATTTGCGTTATCGCGTGTTCCAGAAGGCAGGACTTTATGACACCAGCTACCGGATTTCGGGGGATTATGACAGCATGCTGCGCTGGCTGACCCAAGGCCGTGTCCGGTTGGCCTATATCCCGCATGTCATGGTGCGGATGCGTATCGGTGGCACAAGCAACAAGTCTTTTGCGCAAATGCTGCGCAAGAGCCGCGAGGATTACCGCGCCATCCGGCGGCACAAGGTGGGCGGTGTCGGCACGCTGGTCGCCAAAAACTTGTCAAAGCTGCCACAATTCGGTGCGCGACGCTAACCGTAAAAATACTTTGTCACATGATAAAAAATCGGGGCCGCGAAAATCACGCTGTCCAACTGGTCGACAAACCCTCCCTGACCGGGGATCAGGTGCGACCAGTCCTTGACGCCGCGGTCGCGCTTGATCGCGGCAAAGACAAGGCTGCCGAACATGCCCACCGTCGATGCCAGCCCCGCCATCGCCATCGCCCCGAAAACGCCAAACGGGGTCGTCCAGTTGATCAGCGCCCCGATCAGCATCGCGCAGACCACACCGCAAATGACGCCTTCCCATGTTTTGGGGGATAGGCCGGGGGCGATGCGTGTCTTGCCAATGCGGCGGCCAAAGAAATATTCCAGCAGGTCACCCAACTGGACGACAATCACGAGAAAAGCAATCATCAGCACTTCGCGGCCTGCGTATCCGGCAATGTCGATTGTCATCAATGCGGGCACATGGCTGACGCAAAAGACAGCGATCATCAGGCCCCATTGGGTTTCTGCGACCCGGATCAGATAGCGTTCGGCGTTGCCGCGCAGGGCGGACACGATCGGGAGCAATAAGAAGGCATAGACCGGGATGAAAACAGTATAGAGCCTGTCAAGACCGAAGCCCACGAACACATACTGCAACGGCAGAACCACAAAAAACGCCAGCGCCAGTGACATGTGATCCGCCTGCGCCTTGGTGGTCAGGGTCAGGAATTCGCGCAAGGCGGCAAAGGACGCAAAGGCAAACAGGACCATCACGCCAATCTTGCCCATCAGCAGGGCCAGCCCGATGAAGGCGACCATGCCCCACCAGCTTTGAACGCGGGTCATGTAGGTATCGAGGACCGGGTTGACCTCGCCCGGGGCGAGCTTGGCGCGTAACACTTCGCCGACGAATGTCATCGTGACCAGAATGCCAAAACTGGCGAAAGCCAGCAGCAGGATATCATTAACGGTCGTGCTCATGATGGCACGTTCGGCGCAAGGGCCACCAGCGCATCGGACGCGCGTCTGAGGAAATCATCCTTGCTTTCGCCGTCCTGCACATGGATCGGCGCACCAAAGGTGACGGTGCAGATCAGGGGCAGGGGGATCACTTCGCCCTTTGGCATGATCGTGTTCAGATTGGCGACCCATGTGGGCACCAGATCAACATCGGGCCGCGCGACCCCCATGTTGTAAAGCCCCGCCTTGAAGGGCAGCAGCGGATCTTCGGTCATGTTGCGGTTGCCTTCGGGAAAGATGATCAGCGATGACCCCTCGTCCAGTGCCGCGATGATCTTGTCCATCGGTTTGTCTTTCACTTCGGGTCGGCGGTCCACCAGCACACAGTTGAATACTTCTGGCCCGACAAAGGCGCGGATCTTGTTCTTGAGCCAGTAATCCGCAGCCGCCACCGGCCGCACGGTGCGGCGCATCGCAGGCGGCAGGCAGGCCCAGATCATCGGCATGTCACCGTTGCTGGTGTGGTTGGCGAAATAGACGCGCTGTTTGGGTACAGGTTCGATTCCCTGCCAATCGGCGCGCACTGCGGTGATGGCCCGCGCAAAAATACGGATGGACTGGCCCACAATCCGGGCGGCGAACTGACGCAGGAATTTCATGCAACCAACATTGGCCGAGGGAAAGAGCTTTGAAAAGAGTGAACCCCGCCAATCTTGCGACTGACGCTTTTTTCGCGAAACCCTTTAGCCTGCTGGCGGGCGCATGGAACGCCGGTCCTACTGCTTCACCGGCGCGCCGCCGCCAAAGCTGTTGACACTGTGATAGCCAATCGGGTCGCTTTGCATTTCAAGATGCAAGCCGTCATCGGTAAAGGGATGGGCGCGCGCGAGGTCCTCGTCAAAGTCGATGCCCAGACCGGGGGCGGTAGGGACAGGGATATAGCCGCCTTCCACCTTGATCGCCCCTTTGATCAGCGCGTCGTGAAACGGCGTTTCGATGGTTTCGGCCATCAGGATATTGGGAATGGCAGCAGCAAGCTGGATGTTGGCGGCCCATTCGACGGGGCCTGCATAAAGATGCGGGGCCACCTGCGCATTATAAACCTCGGCCAGCGTGGCGATTTTCTTGGCCTCCCAGATACCACCTGCGCGGCCCAAGGCCGGTTGCAGAATGCTGGCGGCACCGCTTCGCAGGATTGGCGCGAATTCCGCCTTGGTCGTCAGCCTCTCACCGGTGGCAACGGGAATGCCGACCTTTGCCGCGACCTTGGCCATGTCGTTCACACTATCGGGCGGCACCGGTTCTTCGTACCAGAGCGGTTGATAGGCGGCGATGGCTTGCCCCAGCCTGATAGCCCCCGCGCTGCTGAACTGGCCATGCGTGCCAAAAAGCAGATCAGCGCGGTCGCCCACAGCCTCGCGAATGGCTTTGCAAAAAGCAACTGACAGCGAAATATCATGCATCGACGGCATATGGCCGCCACGGATCGTGTAGGGACCTGCGGGGTCGAATTTGACGGCCGTGTAGCCCTTTTCGACCATATCCAGCGCCACCTCTGCGGCCATGTCAGGACTGGCCCAGAAGTCTGGCAGTGGATGGCTGGGACGGGGATAAAGATAGGTATAGGCCCTGATCCGGTCATTAATGCGCCCGCCGATCAGCGCATGCACGGGCCTGTCACGGTCTTTGCCAAGAATGTCCCAGCAGGCGATTTCCAGACCTGACCACGCGCCCATCACAGTCAGGTCAGGGCGCTGGGTAAACCCCGCCGAATAGACACGGCGAAACATCAGTTCGATGTTTTCGGGGTTTTCGTCCGCCATATGACGTTCAAACACATCACGGATGACCGCCTTCATCGCCTCTGGCCCGACGGAAGAGGCGTAACACTCGCCGTAGCCGACAATGCCTGTGTCCGTCGTGACCTTGGGAATGATCCAATAGCGCCCACCCCAGCCGGGGGCAGGCGGGGCGGTCACGATAATGTCGAGGTCGGCGAGTTTCATGGCGTCGCTTTCGTTGATGTCAAAAGGCACACAAGCATGCCGGTGCGCGCTGGTCTACCGTGTTTTCCGATCAGGATTTATCACTCAAAGACAATGACATTGCGCTTGGCGCTGCCGGTTTTGGTGTCGGCAATCGCTTCGTTGATCTGGTCAAGCGTCCAGCGCCCCGAGATCAGCTCGTCCAGTTTCAGGCGTCCTTGCTGGTAGAGGTCCACCATCCACGGGATGTCACGCGCAATCACCACATCCCCCATTTTTGAGCCAACCAGGCCCTGGCCAGTGGCGGCCAACATCACCGGTTCATAAGACGACATATCGCCGGAATGGGGCATGCCGACCATGATAACCTTGCCGCCATTGGCCAGATAACGCACGGCGGCGTCATAGGCGGGGATCGCCCCGACCGTGACAATCACTGCATCAGCACCCCGGCCCATCGCCTTTTTGGCGGCGCGCCATGGTTTGTCGTCCGTGGCAAGAACCCCGTCCGTGGCCCCGAATTCGCGCGCAATGGAAAGTTTTTCTTCTGACATGTCCACCGCAACGATGCGGCGGGCTCCGGCGATGCGCGCGCCCTGAATGGCGTTCAGCCCGACGCCACCTGCGCCGATCACTACAACGTCCTGACCCGGGCGCAGACCTGCCGCATTCACGACGGCCCCCACGCCTGTGATGACACCGCAGGCCAGCAGGGCGGCTGCGTCCATCGCCATGGTTTCGGGCAGTTTGACCACCTGGCTTTGGTCCACGACCACTTTTTCAGCAAAACCGCCGGTGTTCATTGCCTGCTCAATCGGCGCGCCATCTGGCGTTGTCAGCGGATTGCCGGTCTCGCCGCTTTCGCAGATCACCGGATTGCCGCCGCCGCACGACGGACAGGTGCCGCAGGCCCGGATCAGGGTCACGACGACCGGATCGCCAACCACCAGCCCGCGCACGCCGTCTCCGACAGCTGTGACATGCCCCGCGGCCTCGTGGCCGTAGACGGCTGGCAGGGTCCCGCCCCAGGCACCTGATGCATAGGAAATGTCGGAATGGCAGACGGCGCAGGCTTTCAGCGTGACTTCGATTTCGCCCATCTGCGGGGCCGCAAGCTGGATCGTCTCTATCCGGAGTGGTGCGCCGAATTCACGGCAAACGGCGGCTTTGATGTGGGTCATGAATTTCCTCTGAGGTTAGGGTGCGACGACACGCGGTTTCGCAGGGTGCGGCGTCTGGATGAACACCAGCACGCAGCCGATGGTCAGCAGAGCAGACAAAAGAAACGGCGCGCCGGGCAGGTAGTACGGGTTTTCAGGGGCGGTGAAATACCAGAAGGTCTGGGTCACGATCAGAGGGGCGACAATGGTTGCCACGGCATTGATCGACGTGACCGTCCCCTGCAATTCACCCTGTTGATCGTCGGATGCGGTGCGCGACATGATCCCTTGCAAGGCAGGCCCGGCGACCGATCCAAGCGCCGTCAGCGGGGTAAGCGCGAGCGCGATCCAGCCATTTGTCACGAACCCAAGGGCCACAAAGGCACAGACGTCGATCAAAAGACCAAAGATCACAGTATTCCGCTCGCCAATCCGGTTCATGATCGGTTTGATCAGGAACCCCTGCACAATTGCGATGCCAATGCCGAAAATCGCCAGCGACAGGCCGATCATGCCCGGGCTCCAGCCGAAACGTTCGACCCCGAAATAGGCCCAGACGCCGGGATAGACAAAAAAGGCGACCGTATAGACAAAGGTGATCAGCATCAGCCGATTCAGGCCGGGCAGCTTGCCGATGTTGGTGAATGCCCCGAGCGGGTTGGCGCGCCGCCACAGGAATGGCCGCCTGATCCGGTCGGTCACGGTTTCGGGCAGGACGTAATAGCCAAAGACGGCATTGGCAGCAGCAAGGAACGCCGCGGCCCAGAAGGGCGCGCGCGTCCCCAATTCGGCCAGTACCCCACCCAGCAGCGGCCCCAGCACAAAGCCCACCCCAAAGGCGGCCCCGATCAGCCCGAAATTGGCGGCCTTGTCCTCGGGCCTGGAAATATCGGCCATATAGGCGGCGGAGGTGGCTTGGGTGGCAGCGGTGATGCCGCCGATGATCCGCCCGATGATCAGCAGCCAGATCGTGCCCGCGACGGCCATCAACACGTAATCAAATGCCATGATGACCAATGAGAACAGCAAAACCGGCCTGCGACCGAACCTGTCAGACAGGCTGCCCACGGTTGGCCCGAATAAAAACTGCATCGCGGCAAAGACTGTTGCCAGAACCCCGCCCCAGACGGCGGCGGTGCTCAAGTCTGCGCCTTCAACCTCTTTGATCAGTTCCGGCATCACCGGCATGATCAGGCCGATTCCCATGGAATCGATGACCACAGTGATCAGGATGAAGGTGACGGGCAAGTTTTTCATGGGCCGAAATTAGACGGTCACAGGGCTTATGCAAGTCCTGTCTTGCCCGCCGCCATCAGGGATCAAAGGTGCCCTGTGTCGGCGATGAATTTGTTCAGTAATTCCGCAAAGGCGGTGGGGTTCTCGACGCAGGGCAGGTGGCCTGCGCGTTGCATCAGCGCGAATTGCGATCCGGGGATCAGGTCAACCGTTTCGCGGACCAGATCGGGGGGCGTACTTTTGTCCTGCGACCCAGCAATGCCCAGTGTCGGGATGCGCAACCCACTTGTGGGTGTATAGAAATCAGTGCCCGCAATGGCCGCACAGACACCTGCGTACCCGGCGGCGGGCGTGTCGCTAAGCATCTGCTGCCATTGGGCCATTGCAGGTGTGCCGTAGAAATCACTGCCAAACCAGCGCTGCATCACGCCGTCGGCTATCGCTGCCAACCCCTGTTGGGTCACAGCGTTGATCCTGTCTTCCCAAAGCGCCTTGTTACCGATTTTGTCTGCGGTATTTGACAAGACCATCGCGCGGATGATGTCAGGGCGTTTGACAGCCAGTCCCTGCGCGATCATGCCGCCGACCGACAGGCCCACAAACAGGCAGTCACGAACATTGAGCGCGTCACACACCGCTTCGGCGTCACTGACCAGCTGGCCCATCGTGTAGGGCGGGTCGGGCACGTCCGATTGCCCGTGCCCGCGCATGTCATAGCGCACAAGACGCAGCCCCTCTGGCAAAAGCGGGATCACCTGATCCCACAAGTGCAGCGTTGTTCCCAATGAGTTTGAGAAAACGATAGCAGGTCCATCTTCGGGGCCTGAAACCTCGACTTGCAGGTTCACGCCATCACGGTCTATTTTCATGAAAATTTCCTTTGAAAAAGCGTAAGCCGCGCTTGGTTGTCCCAACCCGGCGCGGCTTTCACTCGTTGTCGCACACTACCGTCACGGGTCAGCGACAACCCTCCCGCGACGCAGAGAATTGACATTTGTGGTTCTGGACAACCTGCCCTTTTGGATAGGATCATGGTGCAGCGGTCCCCAATACCATATGCGCCATGATCTGCCCGTGATCGGACGCCAGTTTGTTATAGGGCGCCTCGGGATGAGAACCATCGGTCAAATGGTCGTTCAGCACACTGAAATACTCCATTTCGCCGATCCTGTCCGGGCTGTCAGGGTGGAAATGGCGGGACAACAAAATCTGGTCGATACTCTCAAAAACGCCACCAAAGGCCGATGTATAGACCATATCGCGCAGGCTTTTGCGCACGAAAAGCTTTTCGGCAGAGTACAGCAGCACTTTGCCAATCGCCTCTTGAATCACTTCGTTTTCGGCGTCGGAATAACGGTCACGCTTGGTCTGCGCGTCGTGCCGTCGCATCCATGCGTAGTTCTTGAAAGGCGTTTCTCCCTTGATGATCTCTGAGCTGACCGCATGTTCGCTATCGTTGAAATCGCCAAGGACCATGACAGGATGCCCTGTCTCAAGCTCGGACAGGATGGCACGCCGCAAGACCCAGGCCTCTGCCATCCGGCGCAGACCGGCGCGCAGTGATCCCATCGCACGCGCGGCAGGGTCGTAATTCACCAGATCGGCCGCAGGCGGAAAGGGTGCGCCTTCTGGTCGGGGCAATTCGCCTAATTTGGATTTCAGGTGGCAGTTAAAGACGGTGACAATGGTATCGCCAACTGGGATTTTGACCTTCAGGACAGGGCGGCTGAGCCGTTTGATCCGGTAGTGCCCGCCGTCGCTGCCATCAAGGTCTGAAAAAGGAATATCAAGCGGTTCGGGCAGGTCCTGAATGATCTCTGGAGCGCCCGCAAATCCAAAGCGCGACAAAATGGCGACACCGGGCCTGCGCTGCCCCGGCCCACCGTCCAGCAGATTGGGGGCAAACGCGAGTGCGGCCTCGGTATAGGGTTCAAACGCGAGTTTGCGAAAGATTGCCTTGCGCGCATAGCGCTTGGACCTGTCGGGAATGACCGCATCATTGGCCGCCTGTCCAAGTTCATCGGTTTCAATCACCAGATCGCGCAGGGATGCTTCGCTGAAAATCTCCTGGAAACAGACGATATCGGCGTTCATGGTCAGCAATTGATCGGCCAGCCACGCCCGTTTCCACGCGTATTCTTCGGGTGTGTATTCCTCGAACCGGTAATATTCCTGATCGGCCTCGATCAGGTTTTTGACGTTGAAACTGGCAATTGTGAAACGTGTCATGTCAGGGTGTCCAACGCGCGGGCAAAAACTGCCGGGTCGACATTGCCGCCGGTGGCCACGGCCACGATGGCATCGCCCGCAAAAGCATCGGGGTGAAACAGGGCAGCGGCCAGCGCCGCCGCACCGCCCGGTTCAATCACGATCTTGAGCCGTTCAAACGCAAGCCCCATGGCGGCCAGACATTCATCCTCTGTGACCACCACACCGGGGCCGCAGTGAGCCTGCATGATCGGAAAGGTCAGATCGCCGGGTTGCGGTGTGATGATGGCATCGCAGATCGAGCCTGACATGCGGCTGTTTCTTTCAATCCTGCCAGACGCCAGCGACCTTGTGACATCGTCAAAACCTGCGGGTTCTGCCGGTCTGACCCGCAGGGTGGGCGCGTCTGCCGCTAGCGCCAGCGCAATCCCCGACGTCAGCCCGCCGCCGCCGCAGCACACCGCCACATCGGCGTCTGTTACGCCCAAGGCGTTCATGTCTTTGGCGATTTCCAGACCGCAGGTACCTTGCCCTGCGATGACCTGCGGTTCGTCAAAAGGTTTGATCAGGACCAGTCCGCGTTCCTGTGCCAGCCGTGCGCCGATAGCATCGCGGTTTTCGGTGGCGCGGTCGTACAGCACAACCTCGGCCCCCAATGCCCGCGTATTTTCGATTTTGATCGTCGGCGCATCTGCGGGCATGATGATGACGGCGGGTGCGCCGTGTTCGCGGGCCGCCAGTGCGACCCCTTGCGCATGATTGCCGCTGGAAAAGGCGATAACCCCTGTTTTCAGCGCGTTGTCGCCAAGCGCCGACACCGCTGACCAGCCGCCCCGAAACTTGAACGACCCGGTGTGTTGCAGACACTCTGCCTTGAGGAAAAGTCTGCGCCCCGCGATGTCGTCCAGAAACGGCGAGGTCAGGATCGGCGTGCGCCGTGCGTGGCCCTGCAACCGGGTGGCTGCGGCGCGAATCATGTCGATGTTCATTTGATCAGTTCCAGCCATTGGTGCAGCGCGGCAACTGCCTGTGGTTCATCCAGAAAAGGCACATGGCCGCGCCCCGGGATTTCTGCGCTGATCATATCAGGGCGGCGGCGGGCCATTTCGGCGGCAGTTTCCGCGGTCAACAGGTCCGAATTGGCCCCCCGGATCAGAGCGATCGGCAGACCGTCGAGCGCATCGAAAAGTGGCCACAGGTCGGGGGTCGGTTGCGCCCCCGCCGCGACCACCGCGTCGCGCAATTTGGGGTCGTAGCGTATGACCAGCCCGTCGGGTGTTTCGCGGTAATGGGCCGTGACTTCGGCCAGCCAGCGGTCCATCGGGACTCCGGTAAAATGGGTCCACTGCTGGTCGCGGAATTTGGCGGCTTCGGCATAGGTTTTCTGCGCGGGGTTGCGCCCGATGTAATCCATGATGACGTCAAGACCCTTGGGCGCGATCTCTGGCCCGATATCGTTCAGGGCGACACCCAGCAGGCGGTCCTTGGCGGTTGCGGCCAGCATCATCCCGATCAGCCCGCCGCGCGACGTGCCGAGGATTGCAGCCTGCGCCAGCCCCAGATGATCCATCAGGGCCAACACGTCAGCGGCTTCCTGCGGGATGGTGTAGCTGGCGGGGTCTGCCCAGTCGGATTGCCCGCGTCCGCGATAGTCCGGCCGGATCAGCCGGACGGGCAAGAGCGGAGCCACATGATCAAAGTCGCGCCCGTTGCGGGTGAGGCCTGCCAGCGCGATCACTGGCGTGCCTGTGCCTGCGTCACTGTAATTCAGTGTCAGCCCGTCAGTGCTTTGAAAAGTCGGCATTAAATCAGCTCCGGTATGGTGGTCAGGTCAGGCAGTATGTGATGCGGTGTGGCATATAACCGGTCCATCGGTTCCCCCGCGCGGTTGACCCACGCGGTCTGGAACCCATAGCCTGCGGCACCTGCTGCGTCCCAGCCGTTGGAGGATACAAACAACACCTCGGTTTTGGCACATTGGAAATGATCCCCGACCAGATCGTAGACAGAGTGGTGTGGCTTGAAAACCTGCACATCTTCGACAGACAGGACCGCATCCAAAAGCGGGCCGAGCGCGGCGGAATTAACGGCGCCTTCCAGCATTGCGGGTGATCCATTAGACAGAATGGCGGTCTTCATGCCGCGGTCGCGCAGGCTGCGCAACATGGCGGGGACTTCGGGGTAGGCGCGCAATTCCCAATAAAGCTCCAGCAGACGAGCGCGGGTCGCTGCATTGTCAAGCCCGCTGGCCTCCAATGCCCAATCAAGACCATCCTGCGTGACCTGCCAGAAATCGCAATGCTGGCCTGCGACAGCACGCAGCCACGTATATTGCAATTGCTTCAGTCGCCAGTCACGGGCAATGGCCGGCCAGACGTCGGCCAATGCGGCATGGTCCGGTTCGCGCGCCGCCTGGGCCGCGGCGGCGCCAACATCAAACAAGGTGCCATAGGCATCAAAAACACAGGTTGTCATCGGCATCGCTGTCCCCTCTCGCGATTCAGATGGTGTCATGGCGACGTTGGGGGGGAAAGGGGGAAAGAGATTTGCAATGTCGGGTTTGGGCACGTATGCCCGTTGACGAATCCGAAAAAGGAAAGGCAATCAGCGATGACACAGGCAAAAGAAGGCGACACAGTTCGTATCAACTATACCGGCACATTGCAGGGCGGAGATGTGTTTGACAGCTCGCAAGGGCGTGAACCACTGGAGTTTGTTGTAGGTGGCGGGCAGATCATTCCGGGTCTGGATGCGGCTATTCCCGGCATGGCGGTTGGGGACACCAAGACAGTTGAAGTGCACTGCGACAAGGCCTACGGCCCCGTCAATGAAGATGCGCGTCAGGCAATTCCGCGCAGTGAAATCCCCGAGGATATTCCGGTCACACCGGGAACGCAGTTGCAAATGCAGACGCCACAAGGGCAGGTCGTGCCGGTCGTCGTGGCCGAAGTGACCGAAGCAGAGGTGACGCTGGACGCCAATCACCCGCTGGCTGGCCAGGATCTGACCTTTGCCATCGAAATCGTCGGAATTGATGCGGGGTGAGTTTGCCAGACCGTAAGATGGGTCTTAACCCATCCCGTGCTTAGGACATATTTTCGATCTGGGGCATGCCCAGAACGTGAAAGCCGCCATCAACGCGGATGATCTCGCCAGTGGTGCAGGCACCGGCGTCGGATGCCAGATAGACAGCCGTGCCACCGACCGCTTCCAGTGTCGCATTGGCCCGCATCGGGGCATTCTCCTGCGTATGGCGAAAGGTGCGGCGGGCGCCAGTGATGGCGGCCCCGGCCAGTGTTTTCATCGGGCCGGGGCTGATCGCATTCACCCGAATGCCGCGGGGCCCCAGATCATTTGCCAGATAGCGGGTGGCGCTTTCCAACGCGGCCTTTGCCACGCCCATGACGTTATAAAAGGGCGTCACCCGGTTTGACCCCTCATAGGTCAGGGTCAGCAGGGTGCCTCCGTCGGGCATCATTTCGGACGCGCGCCGCGCCACATCAATGAAGGAATAGCAGGAAATCGTCAGTGAATTCTGGAAATTCGCGCGCGAGGTCTGTGAAATACCGCCCTTCAATTCCTCCTTGTCGGAATAGGCAATGGCATGCACCAGAAAATCCAGCTTGCCCCATTGGTCCTTGAGCATCCCAAACGCCGCGTCCATGCTGGCATCGTCTGTGACGTCCAGATCGACCATCATGTCGGATCCGACCGACTGGGCCAGCGGCTCAAGCCGTTTGCCAAAGGCCTCGCCTTGATAGGAAAAGGCAAGTTCGGCGCCAGCTTCCGACATGGATTTTGCAATGCCCCATGCGATGGATCGCTCGTTGGCCACGCCCATGACCAGACCGCGTTTGCCTTGCATTGAAATGGTCATGACGACTTACTCCTGAAACTTGGACAACAACATCGACCCGTTTGTGCCTCCAAACCCGAAAGAGTTTGTCATCACCGTATCAAGGCCCGCATCTTCGACCAGAACCGTCGCGATTTCGGACGGATCAAGGGCGGGATCAAGCGTTTCCACATTGATAGATGGGGCGATGAAATCATCCTGCAGCATCAACAGGCAATAGATCGCTTCTTGCGCGCCGGTTGCCCCCTGGGAGTGTCCGGTCATGGATTTGGTTGAACTGATCGGCGGTGTCGCCCCCTGCCCAAAGACCCGGCGCACCGCTTCGACTTCGCCCACATCGCCCACCGGGGTCGATGTGCCATGTGCGTTGATATAGCTGACCTTGCGGCCCTCGGGGATCGTTTGCAGAGCAAGCCGCATCGCCCGTTCGCCGCCTTCGCCGGAAGGGGCCACCATGTCGTGCCCGTCCGATGTGGCTGCATAGCCGGTCACTTCGGCATATATCTTGGCCCCGCGTGCTTGTGCATGTTCAAGCGACTCCAGAACCACGATGCCGCCGCCGCCCGCGATCACAAAACCGTCGCGGTTGGCGTCGAAGGCGCGGGAAGCTTTCTCAGGTGTATCGTTATACTTCGATGACATGGCCCCCATGGCGTCAAACAGGCACGACAGGGTCCAGTCCAACTCTTCGCCGCCACCTGCAAACATCACATCCTGCTTGCCCATCATGATCTGTTCGGCCGCGTTACCGATGCAGTGCAGGCTTGTCGAACAGGCCGAGGTGATCGAATAGTTGATCCCCTTGATCTTGAAGGCCGTCGACAGGTTGGCCGACACGGTCGACGACATGCATTTGGGCACTGCAAACGGGCCGATTCGCTTGGTCGCGCCGGTTTTCTTGACGACCTCATGTGCCGCCAGCATCGCCGACGTGGACGGCCCGCCGGAACCCGCGACCAAACCGGTGCGCGGATGCGAGATCACGGCCTCTTCCAGTCCGGAATCAGCGATCGCCTGCTGCATGGCGATATGGGCATAGGCTGCACCGGGCCCCATGAAGCGCAGCGTGCGTTTGTCGATATGGTCGGCCACGTCGATCTTGAGCGTGCCTGCGATCTGGCTGCGAAAGCCGTGCTCGGCCATCTCGGGCGAGGCTTCGATCCCCGATTGGCCCGCCTTGAGGGCGGCCGTGACCTCTGCCGCATTGTTGCCAATGGGCGATACGATGCCAAGACCGGTGATGACGACGCGGCGCATGGGCGCACTCCTTTTCGTTTAAGCTCGTTCAGGTGCCTAGTTTTCAGACAAAGCGACCTTCATGTCCTTGACTTGATAAATGACTTCGCCATCGGCCTCAACGATGCCATCGGCCACGCCCATGGTGAGACGGCGGGTTTGCAGCGCCTTGGTGAAATCAATCTTGTAGGTCAACATTTTGCGATCAGGGCGGACCATGCCGGTCAGCTTGACCTCGCCGACACCCAGCGCATAGCCGCGCCCCTGCCAGCCGCGCCAGCCAAGGTTGAAACCGGTCAGCTGCCACAGGCCATCAAGCCCCAGACAGCCGGGCATGATCGGGTTGCCGGGGAAGTGGCATTCAAAAAACCAAAGGTCGGGGGTGATGTCGAACTCTGCGACAACATGTCCTTTTCCATGCGCACCACCATCACCAGAGATATCGGTGATCCGATCCATCATGAGCATCGGGGGGGCTGGCAATTGCGCGTTTCCGGGGCCAAACAGGTCGCCTGCGGCGCATTTGAGCAAGTCTTCCTTAGTGAAACTGGATGGAAAGTCCGCCATGGTGCTGGTCTCATTCTCTTGAACTAAATTTTACGACGTCTATCATCGAGGGGTTTGAAAGAGCAAGCGCGGGCTCTACGTACCTTGCCATGCGCGAATTGCAATTGAATTTCGGGTGTCTTTTCCGCTATATGTGCCAAATCAAAGAGAGTGGCGACCCATGATGGATGTTGAAACAGAGCGAAGTGCGCATTGGCTTGCAGGGGCGGGGCTGCGTCCGACCCGCCAGCGACTGACGCTTGCAGCACTGCTGGTCGGCGACGGTCAAGACCGTCATGTCACAGCGGAAGGGCTGTTTGATGCGGCCTCTGCCGCAGGCGAGAAAGTGTCGCTTGCAACGGTTTACAACACGTTGCGGGCGTTTTGCGACGCCGGACTGGTGCGTGAAATCACAGTTGATGGGTCAAAAAGCTATTTCGATACCAACATGACAGATCATCCCCATTTTTATTGGGAAGATAACGCCAGCCTGACAGATGCGCCCGCGGAACAGCTTGAAATTTGCAGATTGCCCAATGCGCCTGAGGGCGCTGAGATTGCGTCAGTTGATGTGGTGATCCGGCTGCGGCGAAAATAAGTTCGCCTTATTAAGGGGCGATGGGTCAAGACCCATCTTACGGTCTGGCATCTGTTTACCTTGCATTAACGATGGTCGCGCAGATTGCGATAATGACAAATTATCGACGCCGCTACGTGCCAGGGGGCACCTATTTCTTTACCGTGCGCTTGCAGGACCCGCGATCTGACCTGTTGATCAGGCGGATCGATGTGCTGCGCGACGCAACGAAGCTGTGCAAGAAACGCTGGCCGTTTGATATCGTCGGGGCTGTCATCCTGCCCGGCAAGCTGCACATGATCTGGACATTGCCAAATGGGGATGCGGGGTTTTCCAAACGCTGGCGCTTGATAAAATCCACCTTTTCGCGCCATGTGCCTGCACCTGACTACATTGCCCCAAATCACCAGCGCCGCGGCGAAAAGGGGATTTGGCAGCGCAGGTTCTGGGAACATGTCATCCGCGATGACGAGGATTTTGCGCTGCACATGCATCTCATCTTGGCGGCGCCTGTGCACGCGGGTCTTGTCAAGCGCCCAACCGAGTGGCCTCATTCGTCATTGCAGCATCGTAAGATGGATCTTGATCCATCCCCGCCTAAAACCACTGCCCTGGCTCCATCAGGCCAAGATCGAAAAGCTGCTGTGAGTGCCAATTGAAGCGAGCCGTGTATTGCCAGCACAGGTTGCCAATCTGATCGCGGCTTCCGGGATTGCGGCGCAGGGCCTTGGCAGTGCGAAATGAGCACACGGCCGCCGTCGGGCTGTTGTGCCAGGGGCAGGCGTATGTGTTATGTTCGGACAGATTAAACCGCCGATCCGGGCCCATCCGCAAATCAGGCGCGGCCTTGAACAGGGACATCCGGTCAATCCGGCGCCGGTGTGTGGCCACGTGTTCTTCGAACCGCCAGCGCAACCCGCCAAAAAAATCCAGTTGCCGGTCCAGAAAACCGCCTGTCTCGTCCTTGCGGGCCAGCGCGTAGTAGCCGGATTTATCCAGATAGGCTGCGGCCTTGTTCACGCCGTCGGGAAAGGCCGTCAGATCATTGGCATAAAGGTCCACGACATACGTCAGCACCGTATCGCGCCGTTCCTCGGTACAAAAAGCTGCCAGTTCACCCACGCTGCGGTCTTCGCAAAAGGGATAGAACAGATATTCGCCGTTGAAACAGTAGTGAATCCATTGCCCCGGTGCGGCACCGATCACAGCGTTCACAATCTCCACCAAGGCAAGATCGGTCAGCACTTCATGATCGACGCGGTCGATTTCTGCAGGGATATCCATATCGGCTGCCGCAAAGGCAATGATCTTGGCGAATCCGCAGTTTTGCAGGTGGTCAAACGTGCTGGCGACTTCGACCTCGTCTTCGACAAGGACAAGGGCGATCGGGCCTTTTGCCAAGGCGCGCCTGCGATCTGCGATCAAGGCTGACAAGTCTGGATAGTGCATGGCCACCGATCTTTTCCGGAATTGGCGCAAACTCGCCCAATGTGCCTTGCATTGCAAGCATCTGTCCAAGGCGCTAGAAGGCCGCAATTCTCCTTTATAAAAGAGCTGATCCATGTCCGCGCCCAAAAAGCTTTTTATCAAAACATATGGCTGTCAGATGAATGTCTACGACAGCGAACGCATGGCCGAGGCGCTGGGTGCCAAAGGTTATGTGCCGACGGATACCGCGGACGATGCCGATATGATCCTGCTCAATACCTGCCACATCCGCGAAAAGGCCGCCGAAAAGGTCTATTCCGAACTGGGGCGTTTCAAGGGCCTGAAGGCCGAAAAGCCTGACCTGAAAATCGGTGTCGCGGGCTGTGTCGCGCAGGCAGAAGGCCAGGAGATCATGCGCCGTCAGCCCTTGGTTGATCTGGTCGTCGGTCCGCAAAGCTATCACCGCCTGCCTGCCATGGATGATGCTGTGCGCAGCGGAGAGAAGGCGCTAGACACGGATTTTCCAGAGGATGACAAATTCGACACGCTCAGATCCCGCGCCAAGGCCAAGCGGGGTCCGACCGCATTCCTGACTGTGCAGGAAGGTTGCGACAAATTCTGCGCCTTTTGCGTTGTTCCCTACACCCGTGGTGCCGAAGTATCGCGCCCCGCTGACCGAATCTTCCGTGAAGCACAGGAACTGGTGGATCAGGGCGTGCGCGAGATCACCCTGCTGGGCCAGAATGTGAATGCCTATCACGGCCATCCGCAGGGGCTTGCGGGCCTGATCTGGGCGCTCGACAAGATTGACGGGCTTGCCCGCATCCGTTTCACCACCAGTCACCCCAATGATATGGATGAGGCGCTGATCGCGGCGCACGGCACCTGCGACAAGCTGATGCCCTATCTTCATTTACCTGTGCAATCCGGCTCTGACCGGATCCTGAAGGCAATGAATCGCAAGCATACCGCCGAAAACTACTTGCGTTTGATCGAACGGATTCGCGCTGCCCGGCCAGACATTCTGCTGTCGGGCGACTTCATTGTCGGCTTTCCGGGCGAAACCGATCAGGATTTCGAAGATACCATGCAACTGGTCCGCGATGTGCATTACGGACAGGCATATTCGTTCAAATATTCGACCCGTCCGGGCACCCCCGCCGCTGAAAAACCGCAACTGCCAGAGGACGTGATGAACGAACGGCTGCAACGGCTGCAAGCCTTGTTACGCGAACAGCAGCAGGCGACACAGGCGTCGATGGTTGGTCGCGAGGTCAAGGTCCTGTTTGAAAAGGCAGGCCGCGAAGTTGGCCAGATGATCGGCAAGTCCGAATATCTGCATGCCGTCTATGCAAAGGCCCCCGCCGAAGTGTTGGGGCAGGTGCGCCGGGTCAAGATAATTGAGGACAGCCCCAATTCGCTGGCTGGTGCCTTGGTCGACTAGGGTCCTGACCCTAATCACGCCCTTGTTTTGCGGGCAAAAAATTGTTCGTTCAATTTGCACGGTTCGCCCGTTGCCGCAACTGCCCATCTGTGGCATGACAGGACTATTGTTCAGAACAAAAGAGTCCTGCCCGTGACTGACTATGCCGCCCGCCGTACAATGATGGTCGACACGCAAGTGCGCCCGTCCGATGTGACGAAATTCCCCATTATTGACGCCATGTTGTCGGTGCCCCGCGAAAGCTTTGTGCCCGGCGCGCTGCGCGAGGCGGCCTATATTGGCGAAAATCTTGATCTGGGAGACGGGCGCACCCTGCTGGACCCGCGCACCTTTGCCAAGATGCTTGAAGCGCTGGACATCCAGCCCGGCCATGTCGCGCTCGATTTGGGGTGCGGGCTGGGATATTCGACGGCGGTTCTGGCGCGCCTGTGCGCATTCGTGGTCGGCGTCGAGGATGACGCGACCCGCGCGGACGAAGCACAAAGCCTTTTGTCAGAGCTTGGGATCGACAACGCCGCAGTCATCGCGGGGACCTTGAATGAAGGGTCAGCAAAATCAGGGCCTTACGACATCATCCTGATAAACGGCGCGGTCGAAGACGTACCGCAGGGACTGCTGGACCAATTGCGCGATGGCGGGCGGATTGCCTGCATCTTTGCCGAAGGAACATTAGGGGTGGTTCGGGTTGGTCACAAGATCGATGATATGGTGAACTGGCGGTATGCGTTCAACGCTAGTGCACCAATGCTACAGGAATTTGCAAAAAAGCCAGTCTTTACGCTTTAGCCCTATTTTCGATGAAGTTGGTGGCCTAAAGTATTGAAAAATATAACGGTGAGGACATCACGATGATGAGGCAGACAAAGATGGCAATTGCTGCCATCTTCCTTTCAATTGGCGCCGCAAGTGCATCGCAGGCAGAGACGCTTGCCGATGCGCTGACCGCAGCCTACACCAATTCCGGCCTGCTGGAGCAGAACCGTGCATTGCTCAGGGCCGCTGACGAGGATTTGGCGCAGGCTGTTGCCGCGACCCTGCCGGTCATTGGCTGGACTTTGAATGCCTCGTCTACCAGCCCCCGCAACCCCGCAACCGACCTTATTCAGGCGAACGCACAGATTTCCGCGTCTTTGGTGCTTTATGATGGGGGCGCCAACCAGCTTGCCGTCGAATCCCAGAAAGAAACCATTCTGGGCACTCGCGAGTCGCTGCGCAGTGTCGAACAGGATGTACTTTTGCGCGCAGTGCAGGCCTATATGAGCGTGCGCCGCGACAGTGAATTCGTGTCCTTGCGCCAAAACAACGTGCGTCTCATCACGCAGGAATTCCGCGCTGCCCAAGACCGTTTTGACGTGGGCGAAGTGACCCGCACGGATGTAGCATTGGCAGAGGCGCGGCTTGCCGCAGCCAGAAGCCAGCTTGCCGCCGCAGAGGGAACGCTTGCCCGCTCTGCCGAGGAATACCGCGCCGCCGTAGGGCGCATGCCGTCTGGGCTTGCAGCCGTATCCCCGGCACCCGTTTCGCGCAGCATGGCCGATGCCAAGGCGTTTTCGGTCCGCAATCACCCCGACATCCTGCAAGCGCAGCACGCTGTCAGCGCGGCAGAGTTGAATATTCGTCGCGCCGAAGCGGCGCTCAAACCAACGGTCAGCTTGCAAGGGTCCGTTTCCGTTGACCCCGAAGGCGACGATTCCCGGACCATCGGCATTCAGGCAAGCGGCCCGATCTATAACGGGGGTCGCCTGTCGAGCCAGATCCGCCAGTTCATGTCACGCCGTGACGCAACCCGCTCTGGGTTACTGGTGACGACGCAGGGAGTCGCGCAGGAAGTCGGCAATGCCTATTCGTTCCTTGCCGTGGCACGCGCGTCTAGCCTTGCGTCAAATCAGCAAATCAGGGCGGCGCAGGTCGCGTTTGATGGCGTCCGCGAAGAGGCGACGCTGGGCTCGCGGACAACATTGGACGTGTTGAATGCTGAACAGGAGTTGCTGGATGCCCGCGCGAATCTGATCTCTGCGCAGGCCGAAGAGGTGATTGCATCCTATTCGGTCTTGTCGTCGATGGGGCTTTTGAATGCAGACCACCTGAATCTGCCGGTCCAGCAATATGACCCGTCTGAATATTACAATCTGGCGAAACAGGCGCCCACCGCGATCTCTGAACAGGGGCGGGCGCTGGATCGTGTGTTGCGCGCGATCGGCGACTGACACAATCTGTTGTTCGAAACATGCAATTGCGCTAGGCTGTCGTAAGGGGGCGGCGCAATCTTAGGATGAAACATGTCCAACAAGTCAAATACGGATGAGATCGATGAAGTGATGTCTTCGGTTCGGAAGTTGGTTTTGAAAAACGACCGGACTGATGACGCAACGGCAAACGAGACACCCAATCCCGTCCAACCGCCCGAGCGCTTCATCCTGACCCCGTCCTTACGGATAGAAGAGACAGCCAGCGAAGAGCCATCTGCAACAGCGCAGGTGCCCACGTCGGACCAGACTGAATCTGCCGACAATATTCTCCATCTTGACCCACCACCCCAAACAGAGGAGTTGGCTGGGCTTGATGCAACATTGGCAGAGCTTGAGGCCGCAGTCACCAAGCAGCCCGAAGATTGGGAAGCCGATGAAGGCGAAACCATTGATAATGAGGATTGGGCAGTGAGCGCCTTTGCTGCGCCCGAAGCCACGTCATTCTTTGAAGATACCGACTCGCCTGACACCAGTGATGGCGAAGAACCGATTCAGGCCGACACGACAGAGGATGCCGTTTTTGCCGCCGATGGGACGTTTCAGCCTGACGATGAGCTCAAGGCGTTCTTCCCCGAGGGCGGCAGCAGGATTGATCAGGCCGCCCTGCGCGAACTGATCGTCGAAATCGTGCACGAGGAACTGACTGGCGAAGTGGGCGAGCGGATATCGCGCAATGTGCGCAAGCTTGTCCGCCGTGAAATCAACCAGATGTTGGCGGCACGCAAACTCAGTTAGACATTCCGGCGACTTTGTTTTGGGCGGCACCGCTGCATCAGCGGCATCTGTTCGGACAGGACCTGAGAAAATGGTGCCGCTCCTGTTCAACGCCCTGCCAAGCCGCCAAAAGGAAAGACGCCGGCGAACACACGGTTGCCGACGTCTGACTTGATGGTGCCTGCACAGGCGGGTTTACAGGATTTTGATTCCGGCCTTTTCGACATCGGCCATGAAGCCGGCAAGGCCCTTGTCGGTCAGCACATGGTTCGCCATCGCCTTGATCACGGCAGGCGGGGCCGTGGCCACATCGGCGCCGATCTTGGCGCAATCGCTCATGTGGTTGGCCGAGCGGATGGAGGCCGCAAGGATCTGGGTTTCAAACCCGTAGTTGTCATAGATCGTGCGGATGTCCTCGATCAGTTCCAGCCCGTCCATGTTCAGGTCATCCAGACGTCCGATAAAGGGGCTGATAAAGGTCGCACCTGCCTTGGCAGCCAAAAGCGCCTGATTAGCCGAGAAACACAGCGTCACATTGACCATCGTGCCCTCGTCCGAGAGCGCCTTGCAGGTCTGCAAACCGGCCCATGTCAGCGGCACTTTGACGGCAATATTGTCAGCGATCTTGGCCAGCTTGCGGCCTTCGGCCAGCATGGTTTCGGCGTCAAGGGCCACGACTTCGGCGGACACGGGGCCATCAATCATGTCACAGATCTCTTTTGTGACTTCAAGGATATCGCGGCCTGACTTGGCGATCAGCGAGGGATTTGTCGTGACCCCGTCAACCATTCCCAGATCATTCAGTTCCCTGATCTGGTCAATCTCGGCTGTGTCTACGAAAAACTTCATCTTAACTCTCCGGCAATGGGTTGGCGTTTCCTCGGGCCTCGTTTACCTCAGTTAGATGGTCGCAGGAACCCCGAATAGATTGCCGCAGACATGAACGAGGGCTTTTTCCACGAAGGCGAACTGGTGGGCGTTCTGACAACGCAACCGCTTGACCGTTTGCTGGACTATAAAGCGCCCGAGGGCGGCTGTCATGTCGGTGCCTTCGTCGAAGTGCCATTGGGCCCGCGCAAGGTGCTGGGGGTGGTCTGGCGACAGGGCAAAGGTGATTATGACCGTGCCAAAATCCGGTCGGTGATCCGCGTACTGGACGTGGCCCCGATGCGTGATGAGATGCGCATCTTTCTGAGCCGCGCGGCGGAATATACGCTGACACCGATGCCCGCGATGTTGCGACTGGCGACACGTGCGCCGGGGCTGGGCGATCCGCAGTCCATGCGCAAAATCTATCGACTGGGCGGGCAGGCCCCAGACCGGATGACCGCCGCCCGCGAAAAGGTGTTGGGCGTTTTGCGCGACTATGGTGGTCTTTCTTTCACGCTGCGCGAACTTGCCGAGATGGCTGATGTGGGCACGTCGGTGGTCAAGGGCCTTGTGAAACTGGGGGCTGTCGCCGAGGAGGAGGCGCCGCGCGATACGCCCTATCCCCGACTTGATCCGGACTATGGTGGCAAGACGCTGAGCGATGATCAGGCGGCAGGGGCTGAGGCGTTGCGCGCTGCGTTGCGCACTGACACCTACGGTACAACTCTGCTGAAAGGGGTTACAGGGTCCGGCAAGACGGAAGTCTATCTGGAGGCGGTCGCTGAATGTCTGCGCATGGGGCGGCAGGCGCTGGTACTGCTGCCCGAAATTGCGCTTTCAGGCGAATTTATCAACCGGGTCGAGGCGCGCTTTGGCATGAAGCCTGCCGAGTGGCATTCCGGCGTGACCATGACCGAGCGCCGCCGCTGCTGGCGGATGGTCGGCCAAGGTGATGCGCAACTGGTTGTTGGTGCGCGGTCGGCGCTGTTTCTACCCTATCAGAACCTCGGCCTGATCGTGGTCGATGAAGAACATGACACCTCCTACAAGCAAGAGGATGGGGTGCTCTATAACGCCCGCGACATGGCGGTGCTGCGCGCAGCGATCAACGGGGCGCAGGTGGTGCTGGCCTCGGCCACGCCGTCGCTGGAAAGCTGGGCAAATGTAGAGGCAGGCAAGTATCAGCGGCTGGAACTGACATCGCGCTTTGGGGCTGCGGTGATGCCCAAAATGGCCGCAATTGATATGCGGGTCGAGAATGTGCCGGGGGGCAAATGGGTGTCGCCGACCTTGCGGGCCGCGATCCAGACGCGGCTGGACCGCGGTGAACAATCGTTGGTCTTTCTGAATAGACGGGGCTACGCCCCGATTACACTCTGCCGGGCCTGCGGCCACCAGATCGGCTGTGACGACTGTGATGCCCGTATGGTCGAACATCGCTTTCTCAAGCGTCTGATGTGCCACCAGTGCGGCGAAACAAAGCCGATGCCGACGGTTTGCCCCAGTTGCGGCGCCGAGGACCGGCTTAGCGCTGTTGGCCCCGGTGTGGAACGGATGGGCGAAGAGATTACCGCGCTGTTTCCAAAGGCGCGGGTCGCCGTGCTTTCTTCGGACCTCTACGGGTCTGCCCGCGCGATGAAGGCCCATATTGAAGAGATTGCCGACGGTGGGACGGACATTATTATTGGCACCCAACTGGTTGCCAAAGGGCATAACTTTCCTTTGCTGACCCTTGTCGGTGTGATTGATGCTGATCTTGGCCTGCAAGGGTCGGACCTGCGCGCGGCGGAACGCACGTTTCAACTGATGCGGCAGGTGGCGGGCCGGGCAGGGCGCGCGGAAATACCCGGCGAGGCATTGTTGCAGACATATCAGCCCGAACATGCGGTCATTCGCGCAATCCTGGCAGGGGATGAGGAAAGTTTTTGGGCGGCAGAGGCGGCTGAGCGCAAGGCGGCCGGTGTGCCCCCTTATGGCCGCATGGCCGGGATCATCCTGAGCAGCCCGAACGTGCAGGAGGTGTTCGATCTGGGTGGAGAAATGGCGCGCCGCGACGCACCATTGCGTCAGATAGGTGCGCAGGTTTTCGGGCCGGCACCTGCCCCGATTGCGCGGGTCCGGGGGCGCCATCGGGTGCGGCTGCTGGTCAAGGCTGACAAGGGGGTGCCATTGCAAAAGGCGCTTTCGGCATGGGCAGGGCAATTCCGGTTGCCCACAAATCTGCGCCTGACAATCGATATCGATCCGCAGAGTTTTTACTGAAGCCAGCGCGCTACCGTGCGGCCTTTTCCACGTTTTTTTGTTCGCCCATCTCTTCGCGCCAATGCCTGCGGCATAGCGAGACATAGCGTTCGTTGCCCCCGATCGCCACCTGATCGCCGCTGGTCAGCACCTGCCCGTATTCGTCTTTGCGCACCACCATCGTGGCTTTCTTGCCGCAATGACAAATCGTGCGGACTTCGCGCATTTCGTCGGCCAGCGCCAGCAGGGCGGCAGAACCCGGAAACAGTTTGCCCATGAAATCCACGCGCAGGCCAAAAGTCATGACAGGTACGTTCAGGTCGTCCACGGCGCGGGCCAACTGCCAGACCTGTTGGCGCTCTAGAAACTGGGCTTCGTCCACAAAGACGCAGGCGCATTGGTCTTTCTGCAGCCTGACCTTGATCTTGTCGTAAAGATCTTCGCCCGGTGCAAATGTATCCGCGTTCGCGCCAATACCGATGCGGCTGCCAATCCGGCCGTCGCCAGCCCGATTGTCAAGCTGGGCTATCAGAAGGTAGGTCTTCATCCCGCGCTCGATATAATTGTGCGACGCCTGCAGCAGGACAGTCGATTTGCCCGCGTTCATTGTGGAATAATTGAAGTAGAGCTTGGCCATGCGTCTTCATTACCGTTTTCAAACTCTATTTTGCAAGCCTGCATGATCCGGCAAACGCGCCGATTTTCGCTTGCGATCGCGCCGGTGCGCCAATGCAGGCCAGTTCATTCTGAAGGACTGGCTAGGCTGCGCTTTCGGGGCCATTTTTAACGATGTTCAGACCAGCGGCACCAAGGGTACACCACATGCGGCGAGTGTCAGAAGGGCAGTGATGATAATAGTGATGCGCATGAGGATTAAACCTTTTCGAGAATAACTGAGCCCACCGAATAGCCCGCCCCGAAGGAACAGATCAACCCCCTGTCGCCCGGCACCAAGTCGCTGGAATGTTTGGAAAAGGCAATGATCGATCCGGCCGATGACGTGTTGGCGTAATCCTGAAGGATATTGGGCTGCTCGCCATCTGCGGGGGTACGGCCCAGCACCTTTTTGCCGATGTAGTCGTTCATGGTCTTGTTGGCCTGATGCAGCCAGAGGCGGCGCAGGTCGCCCGGATCAACCCCGGTTTCGGCCATATGGTCGGCGATATGTTGGCTGACCAGCGGCAGCACCTCTTTGAAGACTTTACGCCCGTTTTGCATGAACTGCATGTCGCGGCGGTCTTCCATCTGGTCGTGGGTGCGGCGCAAGTAACCGTTATTGTTGCGAATATTGTTGCTGAACTGGGTCGCGCAGCGGGTGGAAAGCACTTTGAAATATGGACCCACCAGCGCGTCATCGCGCTCGAGCAGCGTCGCTGTGGCCACGTCGCCAAAGATGAAATGGCAATCGCGGTCGCGCCATTCCAGATGGGCGGAACAAATCTCGGGGTTGATCACCAGTGCGCGGCGGATCGAGCCTGCGCGGATCATGTCCGTGGCTGTCTGAATCCCGAAAGTGGCACTAGAGCAGGCCACATTCATGTCGAAGGCAAAACCGCCCGCGCCCAGAAGCTGTTGAGTTTCAACACCAATTGCCGGGTAGGCGCGTTCCATGTTTGAGGCCGCGCAGATTACCAGGTCAACGTCGCCTGCGTCCACGCCAGCCGCTGCAAGCGCCTTTTTCGCCGCATCCACGCCGATTTCGGCCATATAGCCGGGTTCATCATCGGGGCGGGCAGCAAGGCTGGGGAACATGCGCGCGGGGTCCAGCACGCCGTCTTTGTCCAGCACATAGCGCTGTTCGATCCCCGACGCGGCCACAATGAATTCGCTCGATGAATGGGTCTTGGCCTCTAACTGGCCCGCTGCGATGGCGTCCGCATTTTCGGCGTTCCACCGGTCGGCGTAGGCGTTGAAGGCCACGACAAGTTCGTCATTGGTGATGATCTGTGACGGGGTGAATACCCCGGTTCCCGTGATGGCAACGTCGTACATGATGGCCCCGCTGTGAATTTGGGGGAGTTTATGTGCAGGGCAGGGCCCATGTCCATGGCAAGGCATGGAAGGTGACGTTCGTACAAGGGTGCGTGCTGGTGACTACAAAGCCCGGCAAAGCCGGGCAGCGCCAGGACCTTCCCATGGGAGGGCGCTTTCGCACCCACCCAGAGGTCAGAGCGCGGCGTTGCAATTTTTTTGCTACGGATCTTATGTTTGGCTTACATACGTCGCGTGATCCAACTTCAATGTTCGACTGAACCGGGGCACAGTTGCCGTCTATCAAGGAAACCTAACAAGAAGTTCATCGTTTCAGCTTATTTTGTGCTTCCTAAAGTAGGCGTCATAATATGATAGAGTTTTCGAAAGGATCTTTAAGAAGTCATGCTCACCTGTTTCAGCACAAAAACCAACCGAGAGACATCGAAATCTTCCCTATGCCAGTCGCCATTATTGCTGAAATCCCCATGATGGCTCCTTGTTGACTTCACCCTCGGTACATAAAAAGTCATCTTTCTATGCTTGCGTGCATTCGCAATATCCTGAAGAAATGTAATACTTTCGCAATCACTTTTCATCTGATCTTGCAAAGGTCTAAGCCTACTGAATCCTAGACGTCTCCCATGGTGCGAGAATATCCAATCAACGACAGACCAACTGGCTATGGCGCACTCTATTGCGAGTGGTGTATTGAGATTATCTTTGCTGAACGGATCGACTTTTTGTTTGAAATCTCGCAGAGCATCCCCTGCCGACCCCATATCGAACGTTAAAGACTTTGCTTTTCCGAATATTGCTTCTAGTTGAAAATTAATCTCTAGCGTTTTGTGTTCAACGGCAGGAATCCAGCATTATCCCTGCAACGACCTCACGCCAACATCGCCCTCTTCGCGGGCCTGCATCGCCAGCACGGCGGCGTGGGATGCGGCGGCGGTCGTGAAGTAGGGGATTTTGTCGTATAGTGCGACAGCACGGATCGACCGGCTGTCGTCCACGGCGGCGGCCCCTTCGGTGGTGTTGAACACCAGCGCGATGTGCCCGTCTTTGAGCCGGTCAACGATGGTCAGCCCGCCCTCATAGACTTTGTTAACCACTTCGCAATCAAGATTGTTTTCACTCAACCACGCAGCTGTCCCGCGTGTCGCGACAATGTCAAACCCCAGATCAAGGAGGATTTTGCACGCGTCAGACATATCCGCCGTTTTGTCGGCGTCCTTAATTGAAATGAACACGGTACCGCTGGTCGGCAGGTTGCTGCCCGCGCCCATCTGCGCCTTGAGGAAGGCACGGGGGAATGACCTGTCCCAGCCCATGACTTCCCCGGTTGAGCGCATTTCCGGCCCCAATATCGTATCGACACCTGGGAAACGGGCAAACGGAAGCACCGCCTCTTTCACCGAGAACCACGGCGTTTTTGGGTCGGCCAGCGTAAAGGCATCGCCCAGCGGCAGCACGTCCATCGGGTTTTCGGTTTCGGGGTAGGGATCGCGCAGCGGGAAGTTTGACAAAGGTTCGCCCGCCATCAGGCGCGCGGCGATGGAGGCAATCGCGCTGTCCGTCGCCTTGGCCACAAAAGGCACGGTCCGGGATGCGCGGGGGTTCACCTCGATCAGGTAGACCTCTTCATCCTTGACCGCGAACTGGATGTTCATCAGGCCAACGACGTTCAGCGCCTTTGCCAGCTTTTCGGTCTGGCTGCGGATTTCCGCAATCATAGCGTCAGACAGGGAATAGGGGGGCAGCGAACAGGCGCTGTCGCCCGAATGCACGCCCGCCTCTTCGATGTGCTGCATGATGCCGGCCACGTGGGTTGCGGTGCCGTCTGACAGGCAATCCACGTCAACCTCGACCGCACCCGACAGGTAGCTGTCAAGCAGCACCGGGCTTTTGCCGGAGACGACGACCGCCTCGGAGATATAGCGGCGCAACTGGTCCATATCGCGGACGATTTCCATCGCGCGGCCACCCAGCACGAACGACGGGCGGATCACGAGGGGGAAACCGATGCTTTCGGCAATCTCAAGTGCCTCGGTATCCGTCGATGCGATGCCATTGTGCGGCTGTTTCAGTCCCAGTTTCTGCACAAGCTGCTGGAAACGCTCGCGATCTTCTGCCAGATCAATGGCGTCAGGTGTCGTCCCGAGGATCGGGATGCCCGCGTCATGCAGTGCATTGGCGAGCTTCAGCGGGGTTTGTCCGCCGAATTGGACGATGACGCCATGCAGGGTGCCATTGTCCTGTTCGACACGCAGAATTTCCATTACATGTTCAAAGGTGAGCGGTTCGAAATAGAGCCTGTCGGAGGTGTCATAATCGGTGCTGACCGTTTCGGGGTTGCAGTTGATCATGATGGTCTCGAAGCCTTGATCGGTCAGGGCGAAACAGGCGTGACAGCAGCAATAATCGAACTCGATCCCTTGGCCAATGCGGTTAGGCCCGCCGCCAAGGATGACGACTTTTTTGCGGTTGGACGGGCGCGCCTCGCACTCCACTTCACCCATGACGGGGTTTTCGTAGGTGGAGTACATATAGGGCGTTTGCGCCTCGAACTCGGCGCCGCAGGTGTCGATGCGCTTGAACACGGCCTTGACGCCAAGGTTCAGGCGCGCGCGGCGCACGTTGTCTTCGTCCCGTCCGGTCAGCTTGGCAAGGCGGGCGTCTGTAAAACCCATCATCTTGATGTTGCGCAGGCCGGTTTCGTCGAGCGGCAGGCCGTTTTTGGCAATGTCGGCTTCGGCGTCAATGATTTCGCGGATGCGGGCCAGGAACCAAGGGTCGAATTTTGTGACGGCATGGATGTCATCGTCAGACAGGCCGTGCCGGATCGCTTGTGCGATCACGCGGATGCGGTCGGGGGTCTGTTGGGCGAGTGCCTTGGTGATCGCGGCGGCGTCCGGCGCGCCGGGGATGTCGATCTCGTCAAAACCGGTGAGGCCGGTTTCCATCGACGCCAGCGCCTTTTGCAGCGACTCGTGTATCGTGCGACCGATGGCCATCGCCTCGCCCACGGATTTCATGGCGGTGGTCAGGTAAGGTTCTGATCCGGCGAATTTTTCAAAGGCAAAGCGCGGGATTTTAGTGACGACATAGTCGATTGTGGGCTCAAAAGATGCTGGCGTGACGCCGGTGATGTCATTGTCCAATTCGTCCAGCGTGTAGCCGACGGCCAGTTTGGCTGCGATCTTGGCGATGGGGAAACCTGTCGCCTTGGAGGCCAGCGCGGAGGAGCGGGAGACGCGTGGGTTCATCTCGATCACGACCATGCGCCCGTCGGCGGGGTTGACGGCCCACTGCACGTTTGATCCGCCGGTTTCGACCCCGATTTCGCGCAGCACGTTGATGCTGTGCGTACGCATGATCTGATATTCCTTGTCGGTCAGGGTCAGGGACGGGGCGACTGTAATACTGTCGCCGGTGTGGACGCCCATCGGGTCCACATTTTCGATGGCGCAGACAATGATGGCGTTGTCGGCCTTGTCGCGCACGACTTCCATCTCGAATTCTTTCCAGCCGAGCAGGGATTCATCGACGAGGATTTGCCCGACGGGTGAGGCTTCCATCCCGGTGCGGCAGTAGTGTTCGTATTCCTCGCGGTTATAGGCCACGCCGCCGCCGGTGCCGCCAAGAGTAAAGGCGGGGCGGATGATGGCGGGCAGGCCAACATATTCGATCGCATCGATCGCCAGTTGCAACCCCGCCTTGATGTCGCGTTTGCCGTCAACCTGCGGCGCAGTGATGATGGTGGCCTTGGGGTTTTCGATGCCCAGCCTGTCCATCGCTTCGCGGAAGAGTTTGCGGTCTTCCGCCATTTCGATGGCTGCGCGTTTGGCGCCGATCATTTCGACATTGAATTTGTCCAGCACGCCCATGTCAGCCAGTGCCAGCGACGTGTTCAGGCCGGTTTGCCCGCCCATGGTGGGCAGCAGCGCGTCGGGGCGTTCCTTTTCGATGATCTTGGCCACTACTTCAGGTGTGATCGGTTCGATATAGGTCGCATCTGCCAGCCCGGGGTCGGTCATGATCGTGGCGGGGTTGGAATTGACCAGAATGACACGGTAGCCTTCCTCGCGCAGGGCTTTGCAGGCTTGTGCGCCGGAATAGTCGAATTCGCAGGCCTGTCCGATGATAATGGGGCCTGCGCCAATAATCATGATCGACTTGATGTCGGTACGCTTCGGCATGGTCGGGCCCTCTGTGGTCGTGCAAATTGTCCTGCGTTATAGGGATGGGCGGTGCAGGCGCAAGCGGCGGCGGACGATTTTTAGCTAAAAATCGTGCCTGCGGCGCGGATATTTTTGGCCATAAGAAGCCGGTGGTTGACATAGGGCGGTCAAAGGGGTGTATCGGGCCGACCATTTGACCTTTTTTGAGGACCTGTTCCAATGCATGCCTACCGCAGCCATACCTGTGCCGATCTGACCGCCGCCCAAGTGGGCGATACTGTTCGTTTGTCGGGGTGGGTCAATCGGGTCCGCGATCACGGTGGCATCCTGTTCATTGATCTGCGCGATCACTATGGGATCACGCAAGTGCTGTGCGATCCGGATTCGGCGGCCTTTGCCGATGTAGAAAAGGTCCGCTCGGAATGGTGTATCCGCATCGATGGTGAAGTGAAGGCGCGTGACCCTGAGTTGGTGAACGCAAAGCTGCCGACCGGCGAGATTGAAGTGTTCATCCGTGATATTGAAGTGCTGGGAGCTGCGAAAGAGCTGCCGCTGATGGTGTTTGGTGATCAGGAATACCCCGAGGAAACCCGCCTGAAATACCGTTATCTGGATCTGCGCCGCGAGGCGATGCAGGAAAATATGAAGTTGCGCTCTGACGTTGTGGCATCCATGCGACGCCGCATGTGGGACAGTGGATTTCGCGAGTATCAGACGCCTATCATTACCGCATCATCGCCCGAGGGCGCGCGCGACTTTCTGGTGCCGTCGCGTTTGCATCCCGGCAAGTTCTATGCGTTGCCTCAGGCACCCCAGCAGTTCAAACAGCTGATCATGGTGTCGGGTTATGACAAATATTTCCAGATTGCCCCCTGTTTCCGTGATGAGGACCCGCGCGCTGACCGCTCGCCCACGGATTTTTATCAGTTGGATCTGGAGATGTCCTTTGTCGAACAGCAGGATGTGTTTGATACCATCCAGCCCGTCCTGACGGGCATTTTCGAAGAGTTCGGGGGTGGCCGCAAGGTTGACCAGACGTGGGAGCAGATTTCCTATCGCGATGCCGCCTTGTGGTATGGCTCTGACAAGCCGGACCTGCGCAACCCCATTAAAATGCAAGTGGTCTCTGACCACTTCCGCGATTCCGGTTTTGCGATTTTCGCAAAACTCCTGGAGCAGGAAGGCACCGAGGTGCGCGCCATTCCTGCCCCGACGGGAGGATCGCGCAAGTTTTGCGACCGGATGAATGTCTTTGCCCAGAAAGAAGGGTTGCCGGGGATGGGCTATATCTTCTGGCGCGAAAAGACCGCCGATGCCGTTGCACAGGAACTGGGCATTCCCGTGAAAGAGGCACAGGCGAAGTTGAAATCGGGCGAAGTGGAAGGCGGCATGGAAGCTGCCGGTCCGTTGGCCAAGAACATTGGACCACAGCGCACCGAAGCCATTCGCCAGCAGCTTGGTCTTGGTCTGGGCGACGCCGCGTTTTTCCTTGGCGGCAAGCCCAAGGCGTTTGAGGCCGTCGCAGGCCGTGCCCGCAATGTCATTGGCGAAGAATTGGGCCTGACTGACAAGAATCGCTTTGCCTTTGCCTGGGTCGTTGATTTCCCGATCTACGAGCAGGACGAGGAAACCGGCAAGATTGATTTCGAGCATAACCCTTTCTCGATGCCGCAAGGCGGGATGGACGCACTGGAGGGCGATCCGCTGGAGGTGCTGGGTTATCAGTATGATCTGGCCTGTAATGGCTATGAACTGGTGTCGGGTGCGATCCGGAACCATCGCCCCGAGATCATGTTCAAGGCGTTTGAATTGGCGGGCTATGGCAAGGACGAGGTTGAAAAGCGCTTTGGAGGGATGGTCAATGCGTTCCAGTATGGTGCCCCGCCGCACGGTGGCTGCGCCGCTGGTATTGACCGGATTGTCATGCTGCTGGCGGATGCATCGAATATTCGCGAAGTCATCATGTTCCCGATGAACCAGCGTGCCGAGGACCTGATGATGGACGCCCCGTCAGAGCCACAGAATGAACAGTTGCGCGAGTTGCGCCTGCGGGTTTTGCCACCGGAGAGCTGAGGTCGCATCGCCCCTACAGGGGGCCACTGGCCGCGATGCGTGACTGGACCATCTCCGACAGGGCCGCCACGCTTGCGTCAAGGTTGGCGCCGCCTTGCCGCAGACTGTCCAGATCGCGGATGGCGAGATCAAGTTCGTCATCGGATGCGCTGCGTGCGACCCCGCTGAGGAACTGCGTCACATAGTCAAGATTGGTGCTGCCATCTGCGTCTGCCAGCACTTGGGCGATATGGTTCAGGTCGTCGTGATAGGCGACCGGATCAGGTGTCACGATTTCATCGGGGATTTCGCGGGGGACGGGGGGCTGTCTTTCTGCGGGCAGGTGGCGCAGAATGGCGTTCTGGAATTCGGCCAGGTTTTCAATGGGCTTTGCGATAAAGCCGTCAGCCCCGGCCTTCATGACGTCGGGTTCCACTGCGGTGTCCCCACTGATCCCGATAATTACATCAATCCGTCCGCTGCTTTCCGCCAGCGACCGGATCAGTTCAAGCCCAGAGCCGTCCGGCAGCCCGACATCGACCAGCAACACTGTCGGTCGGTAGACGGTCAGATGCCGGTGCGCGTTTTCCAGACTGTCGGCCCGGCGAATTCTGGCCCCCGAGCGCAGGCACAACATCCGCAGCGCCTCGCAGGCGTATCGGCTGTCTTCCACAACCAGCACAGTCAGGCCCAAAAGGGGTCGCCGCGCCGTCGGCGCACGGGTGAGCATCAGGTCATCAAGGCCATTCATAGCGATTCTCCCTATTGGGTGTCTTGTCCTTCATTCAAATCAGTTCAAAGTGAACAGGTCCTTAATTCCGATGCACGTTGCACCTGCCGATGCAGGCAGTATGTTGGCCAAAAAAAGGAGTCTCTAGATGATTGGACGATTGAACCATGTCGCCATAGCGGTGCCCGATCTGGAGGCCGCAAGTGCCCAATATCGAACGATGCTCGGCGCTGATGTCGGCCCGCCGCAGGACGAGCCTGACCATGGGGTGACGGTGGTGTTTATTACCCTGCCCAATACCAAGATCGAATTGCTGTACCCGTTGGGCGACGGATCCCCTATCCAGGGGTTTCTGGACAAGAACCCGTCGGGGGGCATCCATCATATATGTTACGAGGTCGATGATATCCTTGCCGCCCGCGACCATCTGCTGGCCGAGGGCGCCCGCGTGCTGGGCGGGGGCGCGCCAAAGATTGGCGCGCATGGCAAGCCGGTCCTGTTTTTGCATCCCAAGGATTTCAACGGTTGCCTGATCGAGCTTGAACAGGTTTAAGGAGCGGCCCCTTGTTCTATCCGCCGATCGACGTATCTAGACACTAAATGATTTGGAAGGAATGACCATGGGACCTGTATCCGCCATCGTCTTGTTCGCTGTGGTCTGGGCCATGGTTTTCTTTGTTGTGCTGCCCTTGCGCATGGTGAGTCAGGGGGACGCGGGTGACGTGGTGCCCGGCACCCATGCCTCTGCCCCGGCGGACGCGCAAATCGGGCGCAAGGCCAAGATCACAACGCTATGGGCCGTGCCGATCTGGGCGATCATCGCGGGCACGATCCTGTCCGGTGTCATCTCTGTGCGCGACATCGACTGGTTTGACCGCATGGCGACGCCAAAGGTCAGTGCCGATTAAGCCGGTGGAACAGATGGGTAAATGTCGCGGCACCCAGGATCGGTATGAACAGATTGACCAGCGGAAAAGCCAGCGGCACCGCCATCAGGCAGCCCGCGACCCAGATTGTGCCGCTATATTGTTTGCGCAGCGCCTTGGCCCCGTCCCGCCCGATGCGGCGCATGGCTGCAAGCTGGAAATATTCACGCCCCAGTAGATAGCCGTTCAGCCCGAAAAATATGAAAATCGCAGCCCACGGCAGCAGCGCATAAAGGATGAACGCCCCGATGTTGGCGGCGATCAGCACTCCCATGAAGTTCACCGAATCCTTTAGCCCTTGTGCGAAAGTCACTGGCGGAGCCGGGGGCAACGTGGGGTAGTGTTTTTCCTCGACCGCTTGGGCCACCTCATCCAGAAACAGCGATGTGATCGCCGAGGCGACAGGCACCATCAGAAAGATCGACAGGATCAAAACAAAGCCAAGCGATCCCCAGCTGAGCAAGTCACCAAGCCATGTGATTTCACCGACAAACGGAATGCTGATTGGTGCGTCTGTCAGCCATTGCACCAGTTGCAGCAAAAGGGCGTAAATCCCGAAGAGCAGCGCGATGGTCAGGCCAATGCCCCGCCAAAGTACGCTTTGAAATCGCCGATCAGGCAATTGCCCGATGGCTTTCAGGAAATCCCCGAGGATCATGTGTCGATCCATGTGGTGATGGCGTCGATATCGGGCCGTGGCCGTTCCGGCGGGCGGGATGTTTCGGTGCCCAGATGGATGAAACCGGCAACGGTTTCATGATCGGCCAGCCCAAGACCATCGCGGATGAAGTCGCGGTCATGGCTGGCCCAGCCTGATAGCCAGTTGGCCCCCCAGCCCGCAGCCAGTGCCGCGTTGACCAATGCCAGACAAACCGCGCCTGCCGAATAGACCTGTTCAATGGCCGGGATCTTGTCCGAAGGTTTTGGCGCGCTGATGACAGCGACAGCCAGATCGGCGCGTGCAAACTGGCCATGGGCCTTGTCGATCTTGTCGGGGTCAAGGCCAAGTTCGGCGCCGCGCAGCGGAACACGCGCTGCCAGTCGGGACAGCGCTGGTTTGCCCAGCACGATAAAACGCCAGGGTTCCAGTTTGCCATGGTCCGGCGTGCGGGCGGCTGCGGTCAAGAGCAGTGTAACGGTTGCGCGGTCCGGGACCGGCAGGGTCAAGGTCTTGGCCGGGCGCGAGCGCCGGGTCAGCAGGAAATCGAGGGCGGCTTGGTTGCGGTCGGGCATGCGGTGTCCTTTGGTGGTGTTGCCTCCGAGGTAAGCGGTCAAGGCCGATCTGACAACTGGTTCGGACATCGGTGTTGTGTTTGATTGGGTGTGTGGTCGGGGGGGCGCCACAGGAGATGCCGCCGAAATCAGATGTTTGAGAATCGCGTGTGTGGCGGCATACTCATCTTCAAGTCGTTTTGCGGCAGCTGAAACAACTCAGGGTCAGCCTGGGGCTGCGGTTGCGGACCAGGGATCAAGTGGAGGATTACTCATGCGAACGCATCAGGTTTTGATTGTGGGGGCCGGTGCGGCGGGTCTGTCGACCGCGGCGAGTATCCTCAAACGGCAACCGTCTTTTGATGTGGCCATTATTGAACCCGCAGAGGACCACTTCTATCAGCCGGGCTGGACGATGGTGGGGGCGGGGGTCTTTTCCAAAGCGCAGACCAAACGCAGCATGGATGCGATCTGGCCATCCAAGGTCAAGCGGATCAAGGGGGCCGTGGCCAGTTTTGAGCCGGACGCAAATAGTGTGACGTTGGAGGACGGGCGGGAAATCGGTTACGATCTTTTGATCGTCGCACCAGGCCTGAAACTGGATTGGGGGGCGGTCGAGGGGCTTGAAGAGGCGCTGGGCCAGAACGGCGTGACCTCGAATTACCGGTACGATCTGGCGCCTTACACGTGGCAACTGGTGCGCGAAATGAAGGCGCGGGGCACGGCGATTTTCACGCAACCTCCGATGCCGATCAAATGTGCGGGCGCGCCGCAAAAGGCGATGTATCTGTCGTGCGACGAATGGATGCGCGCGGGCAAACTGGTGGGCATGGATGTGTCATTCTGCAATGCAGGACCTGTGCTGTTTGGTGTGGCGGCTTATGTGCCGCCGTTGATGGAATATGTCGAACGCTACGGCATTGATCTGGATTTCGGGCACAACCTGATCAAGGTGGATGGTCCGGCGCAAAAAGCTTGGTTCAGCGTGACGCGCGAGGGGGCCGCAGCAGAGACCGTTGAGCGCAGTTTTGACATGCTGCACGTGTGCCCGCCGCAGTGCGCGCCTGATTTTGTCAAGGCAAGCCCGCTGGCCGACGGGGCCGGGTGGGTCGATGTCGACCCCGCGACGTTGCAGCATACGCGCCATGCGAATATCTTTGCTTTAGGGGATGTGGCGTCGACCCCGAATGCCAAGACCGCTGCCGCCGCGCGCAAACAGGCCCCGATTGTGGCAATGAACGCGATTGCGGTGCTGAAGGGGCGGCAACCCTGGCGGCATTATGACGGCTACGGGTCCTGTCCGCTGACGGTCGAAAAGGGGAAAATCATCTTGGCAGAGTTTGGGTATGGGGGCAAATTGATGCCGTCCTTTCCGTGGGATAGCACGGTGCCGCGCTATTCTGCTTGGGTATTGAAATCAACAATTCTGCCGGCACTTTACTGGCATGGCATGCTCAAGGGTCACGAATGGCTCGCGCGACCCGCGTCGTAAGATGGATCTGATCCATCTTGCCTGTCGGGGGGATGGGTCAAGACCCATCTTACGGACCAGCAATGTCGGACCTAAAGCCGACCCGCGATTTCCGACATGATCTCGTCAAGATAGGCGTCAAACCGCGGGTCAGGTTGCCTTGCCGCAAACGCCTCCGCGAACGGATCATGCGCATGGCAGGTGCTGCCGGACATCACCTCCAGCACGCGATGTCCACAAAAGGGCACATAGGTTTCTGAATAGCCGCCTTCGTGGGTCATCATCAGTTTCCCGCCGCAGACCTCGTCCGCCAGATCAAGGACCTGTCGTGTCATCAGCCCGAACGTTTCTGCTGTCGCAAGCATCCGCCCCAGCGGATCGTTGGCGGCGGCGTCATAACCGCAGGCGATGATCAGTACATCAGGGGCGAACGCGCTTATTGCAGGAAGCGCCAAACGCTCCATCGCGGCAAGATAACCTTTTTGACCGGTCCCTGCGGGCAGCGGGATGTTCAGGTTGAAGCCCTCACCCGCACCGCGCCCCCTGTCATCCGTGCGACCGGTATCCAGCGGATAGTTTCTGTCTTGATGGATCGAAACGGTCAAAACGTCGGCCCTGTCGTAAAATACCGCCTCCGTTCCGTTGCCATGATGCACATCCCAATCCAACACGGCAAAGCGCTGGCCCACACCGACAGCCTTTGCAGCCTCGATCGCGATGGCGATATTGTTCAGCAGACAAAACCCGTTCGGCCAGTCAGGCAGGCAATGGTGCCCCGGCGGGCGCGACAGGGCGTAGGCGTTGGCCAACTGACCCTCGAGCACTGCAAGCAGCGCCGCTTTCGTCAGACCTGCGGATTGCGCCGCGATCTGGTACCCGCCAGCACCAAACGGCGCGCGCAGCCCGATTTCGCCGCCGCCCGCGTCGGACAGGGCCTTGAACTTGTCCAGATAGGCGGCCGGATGGACCCGCAGCAAATCGGCCTGCGTGGCAGGGGCGGCCCCTTGCAGGACCAGATCATCCGCAAGACCTGTGACAGTGATCAGGTTTTTCAGGCGCCGTTTGGTTTCGGGGCTTTCGGGCAGGCCGCCATCCATCGGCTGCACCAGCCCGCCCACAGGCAGCATTTGCGCGTAGTTGCCGCCGCCGTGCCAGAAACATGTCTCGTCCCAGAAAAAGCCTGTTTTCATTTTCGCCTCCGCAATATGGGTGAACTTTGCGCAACGGGCATCTGGCCACAAGGGGCATTGGAAAAAGCCCCTTGGGTGTGGGAATTCAGCGGGTGTAGCAATAGAATTTTGCGCGCGGATTTCAAATGAAAGAAGTCTAGGCTTTTCGCAGCTGGTACATGCCTTCTGGCAGGTTCAGTGCCGCTTGCAGGTCGCGCAGTTGCGTTAGCGACAGCGTGATTTGCATCACCTCATCATTGCGCGGGTCAAGCTGGGTGATGGTCACGCAATCCTCGAATGCGTTGATGACGACGTCCTCCAGCAGCGGGGCCTTGCCTTCATCGACCAGCGTGACGACGGTCGCGTCATATTCGTGCTCTATCGTAAACATGAGCCAAGCGTAACTTGCTGATGTGGCGATGCAAGCGTCTTTTGGGGTCTGGAAGCCTGCAGCAGACCTGCTAGTTTATAAGCAAGCACAACTGGAGAAGACATGATGCGATTGCTCCCTCTTGCCCTGATTGCGGCATTGGCCGCATGCGAACCGATAGCCGATACCGCGCCGCGCAATGCGCCGCCCGCTCAACCGGTTCTACAGCAAGCCCCCGTAGGTCCAAAGCTGTCGACCCGAGCTGCCCTGAACAATTTCCGCACAGTGACCCGCGTGGTCGAGCCTGTCGCCGAACGTGAATGTCGCAGGCTGGCCCCCAATCTGAATTGCGACTTCCGGATTGTGGTGGATGATCGCGCGGGTCAGCCTGCCAATGCCTATCAAACCCTTGACAAGAACGGCCGCCCGATCATTGCCTTTACGGTGCCTTTGATTGCCGACACGCGGAACAGGGATGAGTTGGCCTTTGTCATGGCGCATGAGGCCGCACACCACATTCGCGGCCATATTGCCCGCCAGCAGCAGAACGCCACTGTCGGCGCGCTGGTTTTCGGCGGGCTTGCGGGCGCGCTTGGGGCCACGGATGCGATGCAAACCGCCCGGCAATTGGGGGCCACTGTGGGCGCGCGGACCTATTCCAAGAACTTCGAGCTTGAGGCCGACGCATTGGGTACCCGTATTACGGCTGCCGCGGGCTACAACCCGTTGAAGGGTGCAGAGTTCTTTTTCCGCATCCCTGATCCGGGCGATAAGTTTCTGGGCACCCATCCCGCCAATGCGGACCGTTTGCGCGCCGTGCAAAGGGCTGCTGCTGGTTTGTAGGGGCTGGTCGCTGGCTTTGGAGCGTTATGTGAAAAGCCCGGGTCAGCCAACGCTTTGACGGAAAACATCCGCCTGCGCGGGACGCCGCAGGCGGATGAAAATAGCCAGAGCCGACGCCATGATCCAAAATATCCGGATCAGCGCCGATGGCAGGTTGAACGACACAGTCATCCCGACCCGACCCATCAGCGCGGCTACGCCATTTATCGCAAAATAAGCGACTGGGGCCGCCGTAAGTCTATCAAGCGTCAAATACAGGTCGTTCAGTACATATAGACCGAACCCTGCCATACCGATGACGTGATAAAACCCGGCGGAACTGTTGGTAACAACACACTCATGAACAGGTCCGCTTTAAAGTAACTCGTAAACCCGTGCGGCTGAAACAAGGCCGCGCATACTCTTCGATTGTGAGTGCCCTTTTCTTAGCGGAAAGACTTGCTGACGTCAGGTCATGTAATCCTGACCTTGGGTTAGAAGTGGGGTATGGTTTTCCTGACCATGCGATAGTTGGTGCCAGCAGGCGGCACAACTTTGGCGTGTTTGGGAAGGCGGCGAAATGAGAGAAAGGTGCGCAAGATGACAGTTAAAGGCAGTTGTCACTGTGGTGGCGTCTCATATGAATATCGCCATACGCCGCGCTGGACGACGTCTTGTAACTGTGGGATCTGCCGCAGGCTTGGCGCGCTGTGGATCTATGCGCCAATTGCGCAGATCACGGTGACGGGTCAGACACGCAGTTATGCTTATGGCGAGCGCAGCCTTGCGTTCCACAGCTGCGCCACCTGCGGTGTCACGACCCATTGGGAGAACCTCACCCCCGATGCGGATGGCGCCTATATGGCCGTCAACCTGCGTCTGGCTGCGCCATCCGTTGTTGCAAAAGTGCCGGTGCGCCATTTTGACGGCGCGGACAGCTGGATGTTTCTTGACGCGGGTTCTGACGCTAGCTGATGTGGCCGACCCCAAGGGCGATCCCTGCGTAAAAGCAGGCCGAGGCGGCGATGACGAACCCGTGCCAGATTGCCATCGCATATTTCATCTTTTCAGCGGCATAGAAGGGGACTCCGGCGGTGTAAAGCAGGCCGCCCACGGCCATCAGCACCAGAGCGCCGCCCGGTACGACGGGCCAGAGCGACCAGATCAGCGCAAGGCTGAGCCATCCCATAACCAGATACAGCGCGGGCCCGAAGCGCCCCGGCGTGCGCCAGAAGAACAGCTTGAGCACCATGCCGATGATCGCCAACCCCCAGACAACCGCCAGCACCAGATAGGCAAAGGCGCTGCCGATCATCACGACAAGCGGCGTGTAGGTGCCTGCAATTTTCAGATAGATCGCGGCGTGATCAAAACGGCGCAGCGTCGGGCGGATATGTTCCCACGGGGTCATGTGATACATGGCAGATGCGGCAAAGGTTGCGATCAGGGTCGCGCCATAGATCGCAAGCCCTGCCATTTGTGCCGGACTGGTCATGCCAGCCGCCCAGACGATCAGCATGACGGCCCCGGTGCAGGCGCCAATTACGCCGATGGCATGCATCGATCCGTCAGCGATACGCTCTGATCTGACATAGGTTGGGTACATGGCTTGGGTCCTGCGTGGCCTGCATATCATGCTAGACGGCGGCACCGGCAGGTCAATTGTTTCGTAGGGTCAGCCACAGGTCTTGGCTTTCTGGAGAAGATAGCTCAATTTCGCATAAAGATCAAAAAGGCGCAAAAGGACGGCATCATGTGGAACCAACTCAAACGCGTGCAGCAACGCGCGATTTGGTCGTGGAACGGCTTTGCGCATGTGTGGCAAACCGAAGGGTCGCTCAGGCAGTGGATCGTGTTGAACGTGGTGTTCGGGGTGCTGGCCTTTGTCCTGCCGATTTCGGCGGGCGAGCGGGGGATGCTGCTGATGGGCGGGATCATGGTTCTTGGGGTGGAATGTATGAATACAGCTATCGAACGGGTTGTTGACGATATTGGCACGGATCAGCGGGATGCGGCGAAATATGCCAAGGATACCGCCTCTGCCGCGGTGGCTTTGACGGGGATCGCTGTGGGCGTTGCATGGGTCTGTGTTCTGATTGGTTTGCTTTAGGGTCCCGACACCTGGGCCAGCTGCTGTGACGTTCTGTGTACTGGACGCAAGGGGCAGTTGCGTCCTAGACTAGCGCTATCAAACAAAACGGAGGTTTCAATGCGTCTGACTGTTATTGCCCTTGCACTGCTGCCCGGTGCAGCATTTGCCCAATCCGTGACCCTGCCCTCTGACACGGTCACGGCCCAATCCGGCCAAAGCTGTCCCGCTGGCACGGTAATGAGCGGGTCCGCCTGCGTGACACCCGAACAAGCCGTAACACCGGCGCAAAGTTTCGGCGGCGGCCATGATTGCAGCTCACGAACCAAGACCGACGCGGTCAGCTCCTAAAGGCCGCCCCCGCTGCATATTATCCCGAATGCACTGACCGACCGGGGATCGAAATACGCGGTCTCGGGTGGGAAGGTTTCATCGGCAGAGGAGGCGCGCGCGTTTGTCAAGGCGCTGTGCCGAAACAAGAAATTTGCCAAGGCCACGCACAATACATGGGCGGTTCTGTTGCCCGATGGTCCGTTGAAGAATGACGACGGCGAAAGCGGGGCAGGGATGGTGATTGTGCGGATGCTGGAACGTGAAGGATTGCAGGGGCACATCATCGTCGTGACCCGCTGGTTCGGGGGCACGAAGCTGGGCGGCGACAGATTCCGGCGCGTGCAGGACGCAGTGCGGGTCTATCTGGATGACTTGGGGAAGAAGTAAGCCAGCACTCTGATACAATTCCCCGCGCGGCATGCCTGTGGCATGACGGGAAGGCGCTTCGCACCCCTCACATCCACCCGCGTCCTAACGCCTCAGCCCTGACACTCTACACCACCAATCCCCTTGCAAAACCCCCGATCTCGGGCCATTGACAGGCACTACCCTTGCATAGGCCGCCTGATCCATGACTGACCTGTCCCATATCCGCAATTTCTCCATCGTCGCCCATATCGACCATGGCAAATCGACGCTGGCTGACCGCCTGATCCAGTCCACCAACACGGTCGCCGACCGCGATATGAAGGCGCAGATGCTGGACTCGATGGATATTGAGCGCGAACGGGGCATTACCATCAAGGCCAACACCGTCCGCATCGATTATCTGGCGGATAATGGCGAGACATATGTGCTCAACCTGATCGACACGCCCGGGCATGTGGATTTCGCCTATGAGGTCAGCCGTTCCATGCGTGCAGTCGAAGGGTCGCTGCTGGTGGTGGACAGCACCCAAGGGGTCGAGGCGCAGACGCTGGCCAACGTCTATCAGGCGATTGACGCGGATCACGAGATCGTGCCGGTGCTGAACAAGATCGACCTGCCTGCCGCCGAATGTGACCGGGTTGCCGAACAGATCGAGGATGTGATCGGGATTGACGCGTCCGGCGCCATTCGGGTCAGCGCCAAGACGGGCATCGGTATCCATGAAACGCTAGAAGCGATCGTCAACCTGCTGCCCGCGCCCAAAGGCGACCGTGATGCGCCTCTCAAGGCGATGCTGGTGGATTCGTGGTACGACAGTTACCTTGGTGTCATCGTGCTGGTGCGCATCGTTGACGGGGTGATGAAAAAGGGCGACCGGGTCAAATTCATGTCCAACGGGACGATCCATGGCATCGACAAGATTGGCGTCTTCCGGCCACAGATGCAGGATGTGGCCGAACTGGGCCCGGGCGAGATCGGCTTTATCACAGCCAGCATCAAGCAGGTGCGCGACACGCGGGTCGGTGACACGATCACGTCGGAACGCAAAGGGTGCGACGCCCCTTTGCCCGGCTTCAAGCCCGCGCAGCCGGTGGTGTTCTGTGGTCTGTTCCCCGTCGACAGTTCCGAATTCGAAGACCTGCGCGACGCCATCGACAAACTGGCGCTGAATGACGCCTCTTTCAGTCACGAGATGGAAACATCCGCCGCCCTTGGCTTTGGTTTCCGCTGCGGGTTCCTTGGGCTGCTGCACCTTGAGGTGATCCGTGACCGGATCGAGCGTGAGTACAATATCGAGTTGATCACAACGGCACCGTCGGTCGTCTATCACGTCTATATGCGTGATGGCGAGATGGTCGAATTGCACAACCCCGCCGACATGCCCGACCTGACCCTTGTGGACCATCTGGAGGAACCGCGTATCAAGGCGACCATTCTGGTGCCCGATGAGTATCTGGGTGATGTTCTCAAGCTGTGTCAGGACCGGCGCGGCGTGCAGTTGGACCTGACCTATGCGGGGTCCCGCGCGATGGTGGTCTATGACCTGCCCCTGAACGAAGTGGTGTTCGATTTCTACGACAGGCTGAAATCCGTAACCAAGGGCTATGCATCGTTTGATTATCAGATGACCGGCTATCAGCAGGATAATCTGGTGAAAATGTCCGTGCTGGTGAATGACGAACCGGTTGATGCGCTATCGATGATGGTCCACCGCGACCGTGCCGAGCAGCGGGGGAGGGCGATGGTCGAGAAACTGAAAGACCTGATCCCGCGCCATATGTTCAAGATCCCCATTCAGGCGGCCATCGGCGGCAAGGTCATCGCACGCGAGACGCTGTCGGCCCTGCGCAAGGATGTGACCGCCAAATGCTATGGCGGCGACGCATCGCGCAAACGCAAACTGCTGGACAAGCAGAAGGCGGGGAAAAAGAAGATGCGGCAATTCGGGAAAGTGGATATCCCGCAGGAAGCGTTCATATCAGCCCTCAAGATGGACTCATAGTCCATCGTGAGTGGCAGTGGGCGTAAGCCATTGGCCTAGCCAATGGCGGGGTAATGCTTCTAATTTTGATGCGGTCCAGCCGTAGAATGCAGGTGGCTGTTTTCAGTTTCCTTGCGGGTGTCATGCCGCCAATGCCATTCAGCTTGCGACTGTTTTCGGCTGGACGTTACGCCATGTGACGCGGATGATTGAGGCCTACGTTGTTGTCGGAGGTGACAAAACCGACAATATTTCAGAGCTCGTTGCGAACGCAGAAAAGAACGTCTAGTTGGCGAAAAGGCGCGCAAAGTCAGCAAGGGCTGTCGTCCAACCTCAATGGTGCAGCTGCTTGTCTTCAAGCTGGTCGCTTCTGGATAAAGAGAGACTCTAATGTCTTCAACAGATCCCAAAGCGATCTGTTTGCGGCCTGCGCAAAAGTTATCTTTCTTCGGGTTGCAGACATAAAAGCTTAAGACATGCTGTGGTGAATTGAAATGTCTGCTTTGGGGAAGCTGCCCCGCAGCAACCGCACCTATCATGAATGTCGGCTGTGGGCCGTTCGCTGCACGAGCGACTAATGTCGGCTGCCGGTGGAGCACTGTGGTCCAAAACTACGTTGAGTTGCTGTGCTCCCAGAGTATTTCCAGTTCCTGTGTTAACAGAGGGGTGCAAGTTACTATGTGCCGAACACTGTATTGCATTTTCTCCGTTAACACAGCGAATCCAAACACTGTGTCCAACACCGTAAATCAGCCTGTAAAACCACGCGACAACACACGACAAACTGCGCGATAAGTGTGCAACGCAGGAGGTAAGAACTGTGCGATGGCTATGCTGCTGTAGTTGTTTGTAAAAATGGTGCCCCGGGGCGGAATAGAACCACCGAAATGAGGATTTTCAAGCCACAAGTTCGAAACCGTCTTTGGGGTGCCCTCGAATTCATGGGACATACGGCGAAGGGAATCCGAGGTGGCGTATAATTCCGAGATGTGAGTGTCGTCGACTTCGAGTAAGTCGAGACGTTCATGCAGGTCTGACAAGTAGTCGAAATTGCCGCCGAACATTCCCGTCGCTCGCGCAATCATCTCGGCCTGCTGCAGGAGCGGGATGCCAGGTTTGATATCGCTGTGATCGTGGTTGGCCACGAAGCCCAGTGCCTCTATCGGACCAGCAATGGTGTCCAAGCTGAGCCAGGTTGGACGATAGACCGGGACCAGAATTTCCCGCTGGAACAGGACAAACGTCTCACGATCCAGCTTCTTTTGTGGCACACGAAAAGCAAGACCTTCACAACTGCCGTCCGCATCAATGGCAAACATCAACCCGGGTTCTTCAATTGAACCTCGGCCTCCGTCGTCCCACAGGCAAAAGCTGTGTTGGTATCCAATACATCGCGCATGGCGAACTTCGTCAAACTCCACAGACGGGTCCCACATCAACGAGCCATAGGCAAAAATCCAAAGATCCTATTCCCAGCGACCTTCCAGCTACCTGAGCCTATCGGCTTCGCGCTCTTCACAGGGAGTGTGCCAATCAGAAGGAAATCCAGCTTTCGCGACTTGAGCGTCGATATCGCCGAGGTCCACATCGCGGAAGAATGACTCCACCGCCGGTTTGATTTTTCCGCGCAGTTCAGGGTGAAGATGATATGCATCTCTTTCAGCCAAAGGTTTGCCCCCTTTGCGCAAGTATTAGCAAGAAAGTAGGAAATCATCCGTAGCTTGTGAGCCGACTGGCCTTAAGTCCATGAACCAATTGCGCCCGTTGCCGTCATCTGACGGCTGGACTCAAAGAAGCTTTGCCAGCGTCCGACATTCTGGATTCATCAAATATTTGATATCAGATGGCGAACATGAACTCTACTCTAACATCTGTGTTTGGCAAAGAAGCGATGTGCTATCCATTGTGTTCCAAAACACTGTGGGGCAAGCATGGTGTTAACACGATGCATTTCAGTTCGTTTGTTGCCTGCATCACTATCATCAAAAATTCCGCAAAGCTCAGATATTATGGTTAATACATTGATCTCCCCTCCAACAATTCGCACGGAACGTTTGGTGCTGCGCGCACCTGCGTCAGAGGATTTGCCAGCCTGGACAGCGTTCCTTGCGTCAAAGCGCACTGCTCATGTCGGCGGCACAAAAAATGAAGCTGAAGCCTTTGTCGATTTTGCAGCACTGATTGGCCATTGGACGCTCCGTGGATATGGTCGCTGGATGCTAGTCAATCCGGATAATGATGAACTACTTGGATCAGTCGGGCTCTTTTATCCCGTCGGATGGCCAGAGCCAGAAATTGCCTGGACTATGTTCGAAGCAGCAGAAGGCAAGGGCTATGCTTTCGAAGCGGCAATTGCCACACGTGACTTTGCCTATGGTAATCTAGGGTTCAACACTGTGGTTTCTTGTATTGCGCCCGGTAATGATCGATCGATTGCCTTGGCGGAGCGGATGGGGGCGGCGTTTGAAAGATATTTCCAACACGCGGACATTGGTCAAATGGCGGTTTACCGTCACCTCGGACCCACTGAGTGTGGTCACTAGATGACTGCTGAGCAGAAACTCCGCATTATCAATGTGTTTTATTCATAATCAGCCATCTCTCCGGATGCTGAAACGGCCAAGCGATGTGGCCGTCGGCGCAATCCTATGCGCCAACTTCTGAGATTCTTGCGTGATAGAAGTCTTGAAGTGCACAAATCCGATTCTGGTCCAACAGCTCACCACTGATAATCTCGCCGAGTTGTTCTTCTACCGTTGCCTTGGTCGTCCATGACGTGGATGGCTCGTTGGTCAGCCGGCGGTCTCGGATCGCAGCGCTTGCTGCTGACCGGTAGTTCATGGATGCAAACTCTGGGGCATTGGAGAAGATAGAGGCATCGCAAAGGTCTAGGTCGAGGAAAGCAACAGAGTTCCTGTTCTGCGGGTTTGTACCTGCGTAAACACCGAAACAGGATCGTAGTGGTGCCGCGCTAAATCGATCGATCAGGCGCACGGGATGCCCGCTTTTTAGCAATCGATCAATTTGGTGTTTGTCGCGGTTCAACAAGCATTGGTCCCAGACGGCAGGCGCGCGCTTGCGAATGAGTGATGCCATATGGATTGTTGTCTCTACTGTCCGTCGTCAGGGTTTTTGGAACCAATGCGGGCCTAAACTGATTGAGAGTTTGGCTCATCTGTTTGGTTTGATTATGCGGCGTGCTGGCGGTGATGCAAGCGCTGCGCTTGGAGCGTCTTTCGTTTGATCCTTTCTCTTTGCTTTAGAATGGCTGTGTCCCGTCCGAAGTAGACGTCAGCGGGTGTGACGTTGTTGATGCTCTCGTGGTAGCGCTGGTGGTTGTAGTGTTCGACGAAGGCTTCGATCTGAGCTTCAAGGTCACCCGGCAGGAAGTAGTTTTCCAGCAAGATGCGGTTCTTTAAGGTTTGGTGCCAGCGTTCAATCTTGCCTTGGGTTTGCGGATGATACGGGGCACCGCGCGAGTGCTTCATTCCTTTGTCCTGCAGCCACTCAGCCAGATCGCCCGAGACGTAACTGGATCCGTTGTCGCTCAGCAGCCGAGGCTTGTGGACGATATGCACCTGATCGCAGCCTGATGCCTGCAAGGCCAGGTCCAGCGTGTCTGTTACATCTTCGGTTCTCATGTTGGTGCAAAGTTTCCAGGAGACGATGTAGCGGCTGTAGTCGTCGAGGACCGTACTGAGATAGAACCAGCCTCAGCCCAGAACCTTGATGTAGGTACCAGCGATAAAATGTGGTGCGTGGAATGCCGAGCTTGGTCAGCGTCAGACGTGCCGACAGATGGCTTTCTTCGACCAGCCGGATAATCTCAAG
>NZ_QBUD01000012.1 GCF_003058085.1 Yoonia sediminilitoris
CACCGCCAGCACGCCGCATAATCAAACCAAACAGATGAGCCAAACTCTCTCTTAGGTTCGGACGCTCTTGGTCCCAAAAACCCTGACGACGGACACTTGATTGCATCAGGCAGTGGTTTTACTGCGATGGGCAGAGCACAGAGAGGGGATAATTGGGGGGATACGATAACTCATTATTATGATTTATCGTTACAAATCAATACATTATATGAATTTGATGGTGCCGCTGATAGGACTCGAACCTACGACCCCATCATTACGAATGACGTGCTCTACCAGCTGAGCTACAGCGGCAACCTTCGGTGTGTTAACACCGCAAACGAGTGGCGAAAAGGCCTATTTTGTGGCCTCTTCAACAATCTCGGCGTCGACCGGTTCCGTGGTTGCCGGCAGGTCCTCTGATGGCTTTTCACCCACAATCAACGGCAGCATTTCAGTTCCGGCGGGCATGGATACTTCGGTTGCGGGGGGTGTTTTCCATGACAGCGTGTCGAAGGACTTGCAGTTGGTGCAGGTCGGGACCCAGTTCGCATGGATATGCTGGCAGTTTTCGCAAATCCATTGCGGACCGCGCGGCGCTGTCAATGCGCGCGTCAGCCAGCCGCGCACCACGGAATCCTCTGCTCCCTGACCGCGTTCAATCGCGGCCATCAGCGTCAGCAGCCGTGCTGTTGGCTCTTTTTCCACCAGATCGCCCAATGCGCGCTTGGCCGCCGGGAAATCCTCGGCCGAAATATTCAGTTCGGCCAGAAGCATTTTGGTTTCCGGATGGTCTGGGTTGGTGCGGGTCAGGGTCAGGAACCGCTTGATCCGGGCCTCCGGGCTTTCGTCGGGGACAATATCGGCAAAGGCTGCGGCCAGATCAGGATGCGGCTGCACGCCCCAAGCTTTGGTCAAGACCCGTGCCGCGTAGCGCCCGTTGCCCTGCGCGATATAGCCCCGCGCAGCCATGACCGCTGCCGGGATCAGGTCGGGTGACAGGCGGTTTGCTTCAATGGCGGCTTCGCGGGCCTCGATCGAGCTGTCGTCGCTGGTGATTTCGCGCGCTTCGGACAAGGCCAGCACTGCGTCGCGCCGTTTGTAGACATCGCGGGGCAGGCTGCCGCTCTTGAGTTTGGCGCCAAGGGTTTCGCGGGCCCCCTTCCAGTCAGACTTTTCGGCCTGTAATTGCAGCAACACGTCTTGTGTTTCCGAATGTTTTGGCTTGAGCGCAAATGCCTTTTTGGCCAGTACCAGCGCCACGTCGGTTTCACCATCTGCCAGTTTTTGCTTCATGATGCCGCGCACCCCGACAAAGCGGGTCTTTTCATCGGTCAGAAGCTGCTTGTAGGTGGCTTCGGCCTTGCGCCGGTCACCCGTGAGTTCAGCCGCCTGCGCCGTCAGCAGGTTGGTTAACTGCGGCTGGGCCAGATATTTTTCGGCCCGTGCGGCCTTGGTCATGGCCAGATGCCCTTCACCGGAGGCGAGCGCCATCATGCCTTCGGACAGGGCTTCGTACCCTTTGCGTTCCCGGTGCCGGTCGAAATAGCGCGAAATCGCGGTTTCATCGCCATTGAGGAACTTGAAGGTCGCGACCAACAGCGACAGCAGTTTGAGCCCAAGCCAAATGGCAACGACCAGCGCAACAAATGCAAACACGATTTCGATCGGCTCAAGCGTAAAGGATATTCCGGCAACAGCGATTGTCGCCCCGCCTTCCACCTCCATCAGCCACGTACCGCCGTAGGTCAGGGCGATGATTGCTGCAACGAAAGCCAGAATTTTTGTCAATGACCAGAGCATGAGATACGCCTTTAGCTATCGTTAAGTGAGGAAATGAGAACATCTACCGCAGCAACTGCCGCTGCCCGCGTTTCAGCGCGGTCAAGCCAGTCTGTCATTGCGGCGCGCGCATCTTCGGGGAGTGCAGAGATTTCAGCCAGTGCATCTGCCAGACGCCCGGCTTTCACGGACGCTTCTGCGCGCGACAAAATTGCGTCAACGCTGGACCCTTCTTGCGGCGTGGTCGAGCGTACATCAAGCTGGTTGCGCAAGAACGCACCCAAGCCGGATGTTTCTTCACCCGCAACATTTGCCGAGCGGGCCGCGGCAAGCGCTTCATTGGCGACGTCGTCAAACCCATCTTGCAGGGATACAAGTGTTGGCACCCCGTCTTGGGCTGCCAAGAGCGCGTCAGGTGCCGTTTCGCCAATGGCGGCTTCCAGATCGTTCAGGGCGGCCCCGAGCGGTTCACCATTGTCCAACGCCAGCCGCACCCGTGCGAGCGCGGCACGCCCGGCAGCTGCGCGGGCTGCAGCGGCTGCGTTCTCTTCGATTGACGCGGCTTCCTGTCGTGCCGCATCCAGCTGCGTTTGGGCTGCGCCAGTCAGCTCTTCCATTTCTGCGCGCAGGTTTTCCAGCTCTGCTTCAAAAGCCGCGGCGGCGCGGTCTGCAACCGAGCCCTCGCCCGCGGGCAGGGTTTCCAGCTCTGCGATGCGCGCATCAAGCGCGGCAAGGCCACTGTCAAGTTCGTCCCTTATGTCTGCCAATTCGTCCCTTATGTTTGCCAAATTGTCAGACAGTGTTTCCTGCGTCGATGCAATTTTGGCTTCGACTTCTGAGAGATCGACTGTTGGTAGTTCGGCAATTTGCTCACGGATCGCGCTGATGCTTGCGCCCTGTTCGGCGATGCTGTCAGCGAGCGTCGTGTCAGGTTGCATCGGCACATAGGTGGCCACCGCATACCCAATGCCGCCAGCGACCAAGCCTCCCAGAAGGAGTGGAAAGAACCCACCTTTGCGTTCCGGTGCCGGAGCAGGTGCGGGAGTTGCCGGTGCCGCTTTCGGCTTGGGAGCAGGTTTCGCCGAAGCTGTTGATTTTGGTGTATCCTGTGCCTCTTTTTCGGGCACTGACTTGGCGGCAGAGGGCTGCGCAGGTGCTTCCGCGGCCCCTTTTGCTGCCTCAGGGACGTGATGAACCTCGGGTGGGATTGGATCGACCACAGAGTGCGTCTTGACCGATTCGGTTTCTGAAGAGGCTTTTGTAGCCTTATTCACTGGTTTTGACGGGGTCTTTCGACCTTTCGCTGGCTGTTTTGCCACGTTTTTCACCCTTTCAGCGCCCCCACCCACAAAATGTGCAGGTGATCACCGTAACTTAGCCCGCTTGCGCCGGACCCTCAAGGTTTGCGGTACATTGGCCTGATTGATTGGAAATCGAGGTCAGACAACTAAGGGTTGCGCGCAGCATGGCGGGCCCAGACGGTGCGGCCGCAACATGTTGCGATAAGCAGGCCAGATTGGGCATCGCAGAGGGGCTGATGGCAACCAGATGAACTGGTGCTGTGAACGGTGCCTCTTTCGCAAACAGGGCGGCGGTTCGGGGCGAAAACAGGGTGACAACGACTGGATGAGTACCAGATAAAGCCCTGTGCGCCTGCTGGTTCAGCGGCAAAGGCTTCTGGTCATAGGCGACAACGTCCGTGCAGGCGATCCCTTTGTCTGAAAGGGTTTTGGCTACGTCACCGCGTGCGTGAGCGCCTCTGATATGGGCCAGGGGCCCTTTGGCGGTAACTTGCAGTATGGTATCGATCAACCCTGCGGCAGTGCCGGGCCCGACGTTTGGCGTAAACCCTGCCTCCTTTGCTGCGTCAGCGGTGCTTTGCCCCACACAATAGGCGGGCCGCGCGACATCAAGGCCAAGACGTCCTGCTTGGGCCACGCCATTGGTTGAAGTAAAGATATACCCGGCAACTTTGGGTACAACTGCGTCAATTGGCGTAATCCCGATGAGGGGGGACAGGATGATTTCACCGTCCCATACAGCATTGACCTGTTGGCAAAACAGGATGGCTTGGGGTTCAGGTCGGGTGATCAGGAGAATGGGTTTCATAACCGCGCCATTGAACTGGATTGATCCACAGTGTTACCTGCGCCGACGAAACAGGCAACCGGAACGGCATTGATTTCATGCCCGAACAGGAAGGCGCTGAAGGATGAAAATAGGAGTCGCAGGCGGCGGTGCCTTTGGAACAGCGCTTGGCGTGGCGCTGGCGCTGGATGGCAATGACATCACGCTTTGGGCGCGCAACCCTGCGTCTGTGCAAGTGATGCGCGATGACCGGATCAACCCCAAACTGCCCGGTGTTACGCTGCCGCAGAATATGGTTTGTACCGCCGACACTGACGTCTTGTTCGCTGCTGATATCATCCTGCTGGCCATCCCTGCCCAAACCCTGCATGCATTCCTGCAAGGGCATATCGCCCAACTTGCGGGCAAGCACCTTGTCGCCTGCTGCAAGGGCATTGATCTGACGCGCATGACTGGTCCTGCGACGACCATCGCGGCACTCGCCCCCGACGCGACGGCGGCTGTGCTGACCGGACCCAGCTTTGCCGCAGACATCTCGCGGGGCCTGCCCACCGCCCTCACGCTGGCCTGCGCCGATGATGCAATGGGCGAGATGCTTCAGGTCGCGTTGTCGACCTCTGCTTTGCGGCTTTATCGATCAACCGATACAGTCGGCGCGGAACTGGGCGGAGCGCTCAAGAATGTGATGGCAATTGCTGCGGGCGTCACCATCGGGGCGGGGCTGGGCGACAGCGCGCGGGCGGCCCTGATGACGCGGGGCTTTCCCGAAATGCAGCGTTTGGCCATGGCTCTGGGGGCCGTGCCGGAAACATTGCTGGGTCTGTCGGGGTTTGGCGATCTGGTCCTGACCTGCACCTCTGACCAGTCGCGCAATTACCGCTATGGGCTTGCCTTGGGGCGCGGCCAGTCGTTTGATGGCGCGACGACGGTCGAAGGGGCCGCCACAGCGCAAGCCGTCAGGAAATTGGCGCGCGATATGGACATTGACCTGCCGATCTGCACAGTCGTTGCTGATCTTGTCGACGGAAAAACAGACGTGGCGGCGGCGTTGAACGCGTTGCTGTCGCGCCCACTCAAGGAAGAATAAATGCAGTTTGTATTGATGGCGAAAGACAAACCCGGTGCCTTGCAGACCCGGCTGGACAACCGTGAGGCGCATCTGGCCTATGTGGCCGAGACAGGTATCGTCGCCTTTGGCGGGCCGATGCTTGACGAAGACGGGCAGATGTGTGGGTCAATGCTGGTGCTTGACCTGCCCGACCTTGCCGCCGCGCAGGACTGGGCCGATGCCGACCCCTATGCCAAGGCGGGCCTTTTTGCCGATGTGACGATCCACCAGTGGAAGCGGGTCATCAACTGATGGCTTTCTGGCTGTTCAAATCCGAACCTGACGTCTGGGGCTGGGATGATCAGGTCGCCAAGGGGGACGCAGGCGAAGAATGGGACGGCGTGCGCAACTATCAGGCCCGCAACAATATGCGCGCAATGAAAAAAGGCGATCTGGGCTTCTTTTACCATTCACGCACCGGGCTTGAGATTGTCGGCATCGTCGAGGTCTGCGCCGAAGCGCACCCCGACAGCACAACTGATGATGATCGCTGGGATTGTGTAGACATCCGTGCGGTACGGCCCTTTGTCAAACCCGTGACAATGGCAGACATCAAAGCGAACCCGGAACTGGCAGAGATGGCACTGGTCAAGAACTCGCGCCTGTCGGTGCAGCCAGTGACAGAAACCGAATGGCAAATTGTGTGTGCCATGGGTGACACAAAACCTTAAAGCATGTCGGGAAACGCCGTGCCCTATGCCCCGGGTCAAAGCCGAAACGGGATAGCTGGCTGCGCCGTCATTGGTACCGTGATGACACTTTTTGCAAAAAGAGGGTTTGAACCATAGTCCAAACCCTCTTTCACCCCGCGTGCTCCTGTGTCCACCACACGCTATAGAAATATCAGGTCTGGACCGTACTGGTCCTGATCATGCTTAACTGGTGAATGGGGAGTTGCGCAAACATATTACATCGAGAATTGTAATCAAAATTTCGACGTCTGTTGGCGACGCAGACGGACAAAGGACCGCGTCACCGATAGCTTCAAGTCGACAGGGGCTAGCCGTAGATGGACTCTTTTTTGAAATGCTTGGTCAACATATAGTAAACAACCGCGCGATATTTGTTGCGCTCTGACTTGCCGTAGGTTTCCAGAGCAGATTCGATTGCTGTGTCCAGTTCGGGGCTATCCTTGAGGGCCAACTTCTTGATCAGAAAGTTGTTCTTGACGGTTTCAAGTTCTGCGGGCTGGCTAGAGGCCACAGTTGACGCATCCGCGTTGTAGATCGCTGGACCGCAACCAATTGTCACTTTTGTCAGCAGGTCCATGTCAGGTTCCATGCCACATTTGTTCTTTAGGTCGTCAGCATACTTTGCGATCAAATCGTCTCTTTTACCCATTGGATATGTCCCCGGTCGGTGTTTACTTTTGCTTTGTTTTTGCAGCTGATTTTACACAGCATCGCGTGAACGATAGTTGGTCGGTCAACAACTCGTAAAGCGAAAATAGGCAGGCCAGCGGTCTTTTGCCTTATCGGCACGATCCCCAGCCCGTTGATTGCAGATGGAAATGGTCTGCGTGCAGCTGATTGTAGTCCGGTGAAAGTGTCAGTTTGAACCAGTCGCATGCGCCATCGCGGGCGGCGCGCAAGAAGGCGGCTTTGCCGCCTTGACCGCCCCAATCGCGGATCAGTTGAATTGACTGCCCATCAGCAAAGCGGAACCCGGCAATGTCGATGGCATCCGCCGTTGCGTGGGTGCTCATCCGTGATGACGCGCCCGATAACGTGCGCATTGCCCGGCAACTGTAGCTGCCAAAATGGTTGATCCCCGTCAATTCGGTGCCCAGAAATTCCCGTGCGGCGGGCTGCAGGCTGTGATGTTCCCACATTGCCAGCCGCAAGGCGATCGCGCAGCGGGTTTCGATGTTGTCCAACCCGGCGACGCCAATTGCAGCCAGTGCGACCCTGTCGCGGATATGGCATTGATCGGAGGTTTCCAAATCGTTCAGGTTATCAAGCGTCGCCACCCCATCCAGCGCAGCAAGGCACGCGGGGCCGTCATTGGCCGTGCGATCCAGCTTCCATTGGGTCAGCAGTGTGACGGGATCACTGATTGCCAGTGGTTTGATTGGATTCCATTGCGGCGGTAGGGGGGTGTCGGGATGATGCACCAAGTGGAAACCGCCAAGGCCCAACAGCCCCAAAAAAGCGAAAACGGCCAGCCCACGCAAAATGGGGTGGCCGTTTTTCTTGCTTTTTTTCTGTGCGGCCTCCTGCGCCATCGCTTGGCGTCTGGCATGCCGCATCGTCGCTTAGTACCGGTAATGCTCGGGCTTGAAGGGCCCTTCGACAGTGACCCCGATATAATCGGCTTGTTCTTTCTTGAGTTGGGTCAGCTTCACACCGATCCGCGCAAGGTGCAGACGGGCGACTTTCTCGTCCAGATGCTTGGGCAGGATAAAGACGCCCGGGCCGTATTCCTCGGCCTTGTTCCAGATTTCCATTTGGGCCAGCACCTGATTGGTGAAGGATGCGGACATCACGAATGACGGGTGGCCAGTGGCGTTACCGAGATTCAGCAAGCGCCCTTCGGACAGCAGGATCAACCGGTTGCCCGACGGCATTTCGATCATGTCGACCTGTTCTTTGATGTTGGTCCACTTGTGGTTTTTCAGGGCGGCGACCTGAATTTCATTGTCGAAGTGGCCGATGTTGCCAACGATGGCCATGTCCTTCATCTCGCGCATATGCTCGATCCGGATCACGTCCTTGTTGCCGGTGGTTGTGATGAACACATCAGCGCTGTCCAGCACGTCTTCGAGCACCACAACCTCGAACCCGTCCATGGCAGCCTGTAGCGCGCAGATCGGGTCAACTTCGGTGACCTTTACCCGTGCACCGGCGCCTGCCAGTGAAGCGGCTGAGCCTTTGCCGACGTCGCCATAGCCACAGACAACGGCAACCTTGCCGGCCATCATCGTGTCAGTGGCGCGGCGGATGCCGTCAACCAGCGATTCCTTGCAGCCGTATTTATTGTCGAACTTCGACTTGGTCACACTGTCGTTCACGTTGATTGCAGGGAATGGCAGGTGGCCTTTCTTGTGCAGGTCATAAAGGCGGTGAACACCGGTTGTCGTCTCTTCGGACACACCCTTGATCTGGTCGCGGACTTTGGTGAACCAACCGGGGCTTTGCGCCATGCGCTTCTTGATCTGCGCCTTGATGACCTCTTCTTCCTCTGACGTGGGCACGGCAATCACATCTTCACCGGCTTCGGCGCGGGCACCCAGCAGGATGTAAAGGGTCGCATCGCCGCCATCGTCCAAAATCATGTTGGGGCCGTCGGCAAACTGGAAGGATTTGTCGAGGTAGTCCCAATGTTCTTCCAGCGTCTGGCCCTTGATCGCAAACACAGGCGTGCCGCCAGCTGCAATAGCAGCCGCTGCGTGGTCCTGGGTGGAAAAGATGTTGCAGGACGCCCAGCGTACGTCAGCGCCAAGTTCATTCAGCGTCTCGATCAGAACAGCGGTCTGGATTGTCATATGAAGCGAACCAACAATGCGCGCGCCTTTCAACGGTTTGCTGTCGCCATATTCTTCGCGCAGGGCCATCAGACCGGGCATTTCGGTTTCTGCGATGTCCAGTTCCTTGCGGCCAAATGCGGCCAGATTGATATCCTTGACGATGTAATCTTCTGACATTGTGGATTCTCCTGAATGCGTTGGCGAGCCCATAACACTGCGCTTGGCTTGCCACAATCCGACGCCTCGTATTAATTGGAATGCTCTAGATAAAATTAATGTGGGGCAAAATGAAACAGACACGCGCTTGGCAGCGGATGTTATCGGGGCGCAGGCTTGACCTGCTGGACCCGACCCCCGTCGATATCGAGATTGCCGACATCGCCCACGGTCTTGCGTTCGTCGCGCGGTGGAACGGGCAAACGCGCGGCGATTTCGCCTATTCGGTGGCAGAACATTCGCTGCTGGTGACCGAGATTTTCACGCAGCAAAACCCGTCTGCACCGGTGAAATGGCAGCTGGCGGCCCTGCTGCATGACGCACCTGAATATGTGATCGGCGATATGATCAGCCCGGTCAAAGCTGCCGTTGGCCCTGACTATGGCGCGCTGGACGACAGGCTCATGGCCGCGATCCATCTGCGTTTTGGCCTGCCTGCGCAAATCCCTGTTTCGGTCAAAAAGCAGATCAAACGCGCCGACAAGCTGTCTGCGTGGCTGGAGGCGGTGCAGATCGCGGGCTTTACGGTGGCCGAGGCGGATAAGTTCTTTGGCAAGCAGGACCCGGAATTGGCGAAGAAGCTGACAATCCGCCTGCGTCCCCCGATGCAGGTGCGCGACGAATTCACCGCGCGCCACGCCGAATTGATGGCAGCACTATGATTGTGCGCCCCGCAACCGCCGCCGATGCGCAAGCCATGGTCGATGTGATCAACCCAATCATCGCGCAAGGCGGGACGACCGCCTATCAAACGCCTTATGACGCGGCGGGGATGTTGGCCAAACATATCGCACCGGCAGCAGGCGTCAGTTGCATGGTGGCCGAGCATGCAGGCAAGGTCATCGGTTTCCAGTCTTTGTTCTGGCCCACGGACCCAAGCGATACTTTCCCCGATGGCTGGGCCATCATCGCCAGCTTTGTCGCGGTTGAGGCCGCAGGCAAAGGGGCCGGACAGCATCTGTTTGCGGCCACCAAGGTAGCGGCCCAAAAAGCAGGGGTCAAAGTGATCGACGCGACAATCCGCGCCGACAACACTCCCGGCTTGCGCTACTACAGCGGCGTGGGGTTTGAGGACTATGACCGGCTGATCGGCGTGCCGTTGCAGGATGGCACGCGCGTTGACCGGGTACGAAAGCGGTTGAACGTCTGAACCTGTATGGGTCTATAGCGTACTCGAAACGCCCGGAATATCGACCGTTCCAAAGACCCGGCCAGAGGGGGACCCTGTCGGCGAGCCACCGACCGGTTCTTCGCTGACACCCAATGTCAGGATACCTTCGACAGCGGCGATTGTCGGCGGCATGGACAGGCGGACGCTGTCACCCTCGGGCCACAAGCCGACCGAGATCGCAGGCGCACCCTCACCATGTGCCCAGACCTGAAGGATACGGCCCGCAGATGCGGCACCGCGTGTCTTGGTCAAGATCACCTCGTTCGTCGACTTATCCACGACGGCCACGACGCGGAAATCGCCTTCCGGGGCGGTAATTTCGGCTGTGTAAAGCGGGCCACGCGCCTCTTTTGGACCGTTGAGGCCAATGAAACCGACCACAGCAAGCAACAACAAACTCAGGACACTTAGCATCTGCCAGATACGCGCACCTTGCCAGAACGGCGCGCGCGCTGGTTCAGGAAACAGGCGTGCCATCAATGCGGACTTGGCCCGAGGGCTGGGCTGTTCGGGCGCGATGTCGTCTGTGAGCGCGGCCAGCCGGCCATCCCACATCATCACGGAACGGGCAAAATCGGGATCGTTGGCAAGACGAGATTGCGCTTCTTGTAGTTCGACACCCTCCAGCAGCCGCAGGGCATATTCTGCGGCCAGCATATCGTCATCGTCGCGGATCGTGTCATCACTCATCGGGACATGCACTCCCTCAATGCAGCCAATCCGCGCCGCAGCCATGTGCGCATCGAATTCAGAGGAACATCGAACCGCGCCGCAAGATCCTTGTAGCTTTCGCCATCAAGATAAGCACCCTTGATCGCGCTTCGGCGATCTGTTTCCAACTCGTCAAGGCAAATCAGAATGCGCTGGGCCTCTGAGGCCGCGACCGCAGATTGTTCCGGTGTCGGTCCGGCGGCCTGCAATTGATTGCCGTAGTCATCAATATTATCTGAGTATTTCTGTGCGCGCAGACGATCAATCGCCGTATTTCGGGCAATGGTAATGAGCCATGTCATCGGCGATTGCCCTGTCACCTGATAGCGACCGGCATGCTTCCAGATTTTCACATATGCTTCCTGCATGGCGTCCTCTGCGGTCGCGCGTTGTTTAAGGACACGCAGGCAGACCGCAAAAAGTTTCCCCGATGTTTTGTCATAAAGACGCGAAAACGCCGCGTGATCTCCCAATGAGATTTGCGCGATCAATTTTTCGATCTCCGACAATTCCATCGTGTGATGTCTTTCCTTGATTGGATACCGGCACTTTCGGCCGGGTATTCCGCAGTCAGTAAGAACAACTTCGCAAATACTTTGCAACTGAAACAGTTCGGACAAGAATAATTTGCAGCGTCTGAAACTTCTTTCGCCCCTGCCACGTAGCTTCTGCAATCCGGCGATCATGGTGGTCGTCGGTGTGAAAAACTGGAGAGTTCTATGAAAACGTTTTTTTCTGCACTTGCACTCACGCTGGCCGGATCCGCAGCCTTTGCCGCCGGACACGCGGCGGCACCCTCGGTGACCGCTGCTGATCAGCCCGTGGATAGCGGTGTCGTCAGTGCCGAGATGGTCGTTGCGTCAGAAAACGGCTGGATAGTTGTGCACCGGACCGATGCGACGATGAAACCGGGGCCCGTCGTGGGTTATGCACCGTTGCGCATGGGCAAAAACGTCGATGTGGCTGCTCTCCTGACCGAGGAAGTGCAGCCCGGCGATATGCTGATGCTGATGGTCCACGCAGAAGTTGGTGGAACCAAGACAGGCGGTTTTGAATACACGCTTGGCGCGGTCGAAGATGGCCCCATTTCTGTTGATGGCCAACTGGTCATGGCGACGATCACGGCGCAATAACAGCCCCGGGTTTACCCCGTCTTGCAGTGAGACAGGGTAGAAATAAAGAAGAGTTGTCTGTAACCGACTAATCAGCCCGCCAGCCCAATGGGTCAGGCAGGTTGTTTCAGGCAACGCACGCGACCGCGACGAAGGCCGGTGTCAAAGGGATAGTCGCGAAAATAAGTGCCCGCAAAACGCCAAGTGTGCTGCACGACAGTGGGCTGCGGTTCAAGTAGCGGTCAATCCGGCCTTTGGTCCTGATCCTGGCCGATTGCCTTAGTTGCACGCAGATCGGATCAGAATTCTTTTTCTGGGCCACCCCAAATGATATGAAAGACTCATTCGAGAACTGATTTTCATATGAAGGGGGTACACGATGTCATTCGCAAATGGAAAATATGACCAGGCTACAGAAGAAAACTTAGTGCATTCCGGGAGCCAATTTGTTCCAAAGGGCATTGCGATGCACTATACGGTTACCGACACGCTAAGGAATGCCATTAACGCGCTGAATGGCCGCAGGCTTAGTTACACTTTCCTCATAGATCGAGACGGTACGGTGGTTCAAACCCGAAAGCCTGATATCCACGCCGCACATGCAGGGCGCAGCCACTGGAAAGCGCAAAGTGGCCTTCAAAACACTTCGAGCTTAAACCGCCAGTCTATAGCAATCTCTTTTGTTTCACGTGGCTACTTTGGACATCTGGTCAACGGCTTCGCTTATGACACGGATGCCCACGGCAACATTGTCAACGACGAATACCCAGCCAGTGAAGTGAAACGCGCGCCTTCACTCTATGATCCCGGATGGCAACCAATCTGGCACAGGTATACCGACGCGCAAATCACTGCCGCTGAGCGGCTCGTCAATTCCTTGGCGCGGGAATATCCGTCCATTGAGGAAATCTACGGGCATGACGACATCTCCATCTCCGGAAAATCCGATACCGGCCCGCTATTCCCGATGCAGCGTTTCCGTGAGCAGTTCAACCTTGAGGGTGGGCTCGGCTTCAGGACGACAATCCAGTCTCCAGACGGTATAGCGGAACTACGTCGAGGACCATCTTCCCGGCACACCTCTTTGGGTCAGCTTCACAACGGCGACACCGTGTTTGTACGGGCGTTTGCTTATACCTACAGGAACAGTAGCGCGCTTGCGGTGGATCGTCCGAAGCGGCGCTACTTGACCGGTTGGGCGTCAGTGGACACTGACGGTGGTAACACCCATGCTGGGTTTGTCTATGCCGGACTGTTTGCCAATACGCCTCTAATTAACCAACTTGCTAACCGGCTCTAAGGTCAGGCCCCATTCATCCTGTTCCGTCAGCAGTGATTTCACGAAATATCAGTGGGTAAAGGGCGTCTTCGAAACGATCCAGAGGATCGTTTCAGCCGTGAACGTGCGGAGCCCCGGCTTGCGCTGCGACGGGCATAGTTGTTCTACGCACAAGCGGCGCACGCCGCTGAGATGATGTAAAATCAACGCCCTGCGGGTTTGCCTGCAGCGTTTCGGGAAACGCTTTAGGGCTCCGCCCGTTCGCGCGTGAAATTGTCCCCCGGACATTTTGTTGTTCGGGAGCAGTCACCCGCTGATCCGCTGCCCGGCAGGGTTTTGCGCAGCAATGCCCGAGAGGGGGTTACATCTGCTTGAAGTAGAACGACCATTTCTGCGCAGATGTGCCTTGTCAGAGAAGGAATCTGACAAACTGACGATGCAGGATGAATGGGTCCCGACCCTAAACTGCTTCTGCCGACCGCGCTTCCTGTTCGGTGGAGGTAACCAGATCATCTCTGGATCAAATCAAACCGAAAGCGATCCAGGTCGCTTCAGCGCGTCATTGCAGGTCGACCAGTTCGTGGACTTGTACGTCGTAGGGGCCCATTTGCTCGTGGCCTCCGGCTATCACCCTCGACTCAAACAGTGAATCGTTCACACGATTTGTGCGCCATGTACGACGCCCCTTGCGCAAGAGTAATCTTCAGAGCTGATTTTGGCGCGTCACCGAGTGCTGACATGTATCCGGCCTCTTTTGCGGCCACGATCATGCCGCGGGCCCGTATGGTGTTCGAAGATCGGGTCCAGATCAAAGCTACGTGCTCGATGGCACTTTGTTGCACACTGGCTCTCCCGATCCCGTCTCACGACTATTGCGCCAGACTTCTCCTTGCTCTCTTGTGCTCCGACGTCCTCGCGACTGGTGGTGGGCTTATGCCGCCACGGTCGGAGACTGGTGGACACTGCCGCGGGCCATCAAGGCCCAGACGATCCGCGCCATTTTGTTTGCAAGCGCCACGCGCACCAGCATCAGTGGCTAACGCGTCAGCAGGTTCCCCAGCCAAGTGCCGGGTTGTGCCTCGTGATGAGTATGGCGTTTGATGATGACGAAGCCATAGTTGCTGGCCATGTAAAAGGGCGCATCGATGAATTGGTTTCGATGTGATCTGACACCGTCCCCAATTTCTTGAATTGGATTGCGGGCGGTGGTTCGCTAGAAGGAACGTGATTGTCTGTTTTAATGGTGGTGCCAACCAAACCATTGAAACGAGGAAAGCCGCGATATTGAACTCAACTGACAAGATCATCAAACATACGACCGGCCCGCTGAACCTTGTCGAGGAACTGGGAAACTGATTTTCCGCTAAGTATCCTGGCGCACGATATCGGTAATCAATACGTCAATGACTGCGCCCGATACGACATCGCGGGCCACACGCAGCAACTCTGAACGCAATGATCGCATTTTTGTGCCACTCGTAAAGTTCCCCGAGAAGCCACCGATATTTGCATGGTTGAACATGGCCTGTAGAAATGCGTCTCTTAACTTCGGCTCAACCGCAAAGACTGCGCTGCGTGCGCCCAGCTCAATTTCGAGGCTGATCGACATCACGACCATTGCCGAAACCAGTCCGTCAGTCACAATGGGGATGACAAACTGGTTGTTCAGTTTTGCAAACTCGGTCTCTTCGACAGCCTCGGGCGCATCGCTGTCGGCCTCCGCCGTCTGCTGTTGGGCCGGATCACCGCACGGATAACCCTCTGCAAGCGGATCTTCTGCCGGGTGGGGTTTGAGCATAATACCTGCTCCCACGCCCCCTCCAACACCGAGTATGGCGAGTATCAATGGCAAAAGAAGCTTTTTCAAAAGATCATCCTCATGTCAGGGTCAAAAGGGCAGGATTGCGTCAAGCGCCTGCTGCCCGTAACGCGGCTGTTGGACGTCGGTGATCTGCCCGCGTCCACCATATGAAATGCGCGCCGAAGCGATCTTGTCATATGTGATCTCATTTTGCCGGGTGATATCCTCTGGTCGGACGTACCCTGTCACGAGGAGTTCACGCAGCTCAAAATTGACGCGGACCTCTTGCTGTCCAACAATTGATAGGACACCGTTTGGCAAGACGTCGGTGATTGTCACGGCAACTCTCAGCTCCAATTTTTCATTGCGCCGAACAGATCCGTCGCCGGAGGAACTGCTTTGCGAATTCAGGTCAACGAGGGCAGCCGACGAGGCACCTTCGGGCAAGCGGGGGTCAAGACGCTGCGGAATTCCCAAGAGCTGAGGTACACCGGCCTGTTGTGACGCAGACCGCGATCTATCACTGGAATTCGAGATTTCCGCTTTGTCATCGATCTCGATCACGACTGTCAGAATATCCCCGCGTTGAATTGCCCGCCGGTCACCCAACAATGACCCCCGCGCACCCGTCCATAGCGACGCACTGCTTGATGGTATCAGGGCCGTTGTCTCGATCGCGTTGGGGCTTCCCGGATTCAGCATTGCATTTCTTTCGACTGCCCTTTCGGGCGGTGAAAATTCAGGGGCCTGACCAATTGGGGATGAATTACAGGCTGCCAATGCGAAGAGCATGAGGAATGATTTACGCATGATCGGTCCTACTTTGCCACATAGCCAGCACCATCTGTTCCGATGCGGGCGCTGACCGTACTGCGGGAACTGAGATTCATCACGCGAATGATGTCGCCGGGGCCCGCACGGCCAAGCGCCCTGCCGTCAGTCGAAATCATCAAGCCATTTCTTTGATAATGAAGTGTGATCAGTTGATTTCGTTCGACGACAGCCGGCGGCCCGACATCGCCTGGCCGAATTGGCCGACCGGCGTAAAGAGCAACACGCGCTTCCAGACCAATCGCCGCTTCAGGATCGGAAATTGCACCCGCGACATTGAGATCACGGACGAATAGATGTTCCGGACCAATCAACGTCTGGGCGGGGATGGTGCGGGCGGCGACCACAACGTCGGCCACGGCAGGACAAGCCAAGAAACAAATTGCAGTGCAAAGCCACTTCATCTTAGTTGTACCATCGCACTCAGCATTTGATCTGCTGCGGTGATGACCTTTGAATTCAACTCGTAGCCCCGCTGCGCTTCGATCAGGTCTGTCACTTCACGGACAGGGTCAACAGAGCTATCCTCCAGATATCCTTGGCGAACCACGCCGAGACCGTCCTCTCCCGGTGTCGTGACGACCGAAGGGCCGGACGCTGGCGTTTCCAGGAACAGGTTGGAACCAATCGCCTCTAACCCTTTTGAGTTGGTAAAACCGGCCAATGTAAATTGTCCCAGCAGTTGCGGCTGCACCTGATCATTGAAGTATCCGTAGACCTCACCGTCAGCATTGATCGAAATTGACCGCGTATCGCGCGGGACAGTGATATCAGGCACAACCGGATACCCATCCGAAGTCACGACTTGCCCATCGCCGGTCAGTTTCAAGCCGCCATCGCGTGTATAGGCGGAAATGCCGGACGGCAAAGTGACCTCAAGGTAGCCGTCACCTTCAATAGCAAGGTCGAGGTCACCTCCGGTTTGCGATAATGCTCCCTGACTGAGCATGACAGAGACTGCACTGGCGCGCACGCCCAGACCCAATTGGACACCAGTTGGCAAGACCGTTCCGTCTGATGCGTTGATCGTCCCCGGTCGGGTCATTTGCTGATAATGCAGGTCGGCAAACTCGGCGCGGCGCGGATTATATCCGGTGGTGTTCATATTGGCGAGGTTGTTGGAAATCACCTCGACCCGCATTTGTTGGGCGGTCATACCTGCCGCTGCAATTTTGAGAGCTCTCATTATTTGCCTCCTTTATCGCCGAATTGCGTCTATGACGCTGCGAATTCGGTCATCTTCTTTTTCCAGAAACTTTTGCCCCAACTCATAGGCGCGCTGCACTTCGATCATGCGGCTGACTTGCAGGATTGGATTCACATTCGAGTCTTCAAGGAACCCCTGCAACATCCGGGCGTCGCCCGCGGGGTCAAAGCCACCACGCGCATCGAACAGGACGCCTCCTTCGCGGGTCATCTGGTTGGGGTCTGTTGGCACGACAAGTCCGATCTGGCCAATTGGTTGACCACCTGCACTCATCGTTCCGTCAGCTCCGATACCAATCGCACCAAGACCCTGCGGCACAAACACCGGCGCCCCCCCGGCATCAAGCACCTGATAGCCGTCTGGATTGACCAAATCACCGTTTTCGTTAGGCCCAAACGCGCCTGCACGGGTCAATCGTTGCCCCTGCGGGGTCTGAATGAGGAAGAAACCCTCGCCCTCGATCGCAAGGTCAAAAGTGCCGCCTGTCTTGGAAAGACTTCCTTGTGTCATAACCGTATCCCGCACGGCTGCGGTGGCCATCGACAGGGACTCCGATTCAGGATCAAGCGATTTCACATGTTCTGAAAACATGATTCCTTCGGCACGAAAGCCGGTGGTTGACGCATTGGCGATATTATTGGCCAACGCGCGCATTTCCTGCATCAGTCCTGATTGTCGGGTTAGCGCGGCGTAGGATGCATTGTCCATCTTATCCTCCAGCGATAATCGGAATGAGCGTTGATTTAAAAAGACTGACAAGGCTTTCGGTCATGAAGGCCATCGTGATCCAAAATGTGCCCACGATCGCGGCAAGTTTTGGAACAAAAGTCAGTGTCATTTCCTGGATAGAAGTCAGCGCCTGAAACAGCCCGACGATCAGACCCGCGGCCAGGGCCACCGTCAGAATGGGGAGTGAAATTGCGAACGCAATCCAAAGCCCCTGTCGCAGGGTGTCGTAGAACAGCGCTTCATCCATCAGACAGGCATCCGCAGGATTTCCTGATATGCTTCAACAACCTTGTCTCGGACAGTCACCGCAGTCTGAACGGCAAGCTCAGTCTGGGCCAAAGCCTGGACGAGCGCATGCGGGTCCGCCCCGGTGGACATCGACTGCATTGCGGTATCTTCGCTTGCGCGCAGTGTCGACATGAAATCCTGTGCTGCACCAACAAGTGCATTCCCACCAGACTCAGCACCGGGTGCTGTCGCAGCTTTGCCTGCTGCATAATTCTGTGCGACGAGAGCATTAATGTTCATAATCGGGTTCCCTTATTTCTGGAGCAGGTTCATCAAGGCTGATGACATCTGGCGGACCTGATCGAACATCTTCAGGTTTGCTTCGTAACTGCGCTGTGCCTCGCGGGCATCGGCGATTTCGATCAGCAGATTCACGTTTGATCCGCGATGATTCCCGTTTGCATCAGCAAGCGGGTTCGACGGATCGTAGATTTGCGTCAGTTCAGTCTGGTCAAGCCGCAACTGTCCTGTCTCGACCCTGCCGGTGGCCCGGCCGTTTGTCACAACCTCTTCGAATGGGACCGTCTTGCGCCGATATCCCGGTGTATCCGTATTCGCAATATTTTCCGAAACGTGCCGCAGGCGGCTTGCCTGTGCTTTCATTCCGCTCGTTGCAACGGACATTGCGTCACTGAAATCTGTCATGTTTTATCCTCACGAACGTCCAAGGGAATTACGCAATATGGTCATGCCATGCTTGTAGATTGCCAAAGCGCGGTTGTGTTCACGGCTGACGGCAACTGAATTCAACAGTTCTTCTTCCAACGATACCGTGTTGCCGTTGGGGGATGCTTCGGAATTGGTGGTTGTCAGCACAGCCCCAGTGGCAGCCTGCGCACCACCCCGAACATGACCAGCGCGGGTTGCGCGCATCTGGTTGGGTTCACCGTCTTTATAGACGTCCTGAAATGCGGGAATGTGTTGCGCGGCGTAGCCAGGCGTATCGGCATGCGCGATATTGCGGGCGACGACGGCCTGTCTTGAACCGGCATGGCGCGCCATCGCAGCAGCAGTCTGGAAAAGGTCCAGAGAGTTATACATCGGGGATTCTCCCTCGGTTGGTTTCAACGAAGCATTAAGCCTGATTCCTTAAGAAGAGGTGTGTGGTTAACAGGCAGGAACGAATATGACCGAGAATTTATTCACCCAGATGGACGCGGCGATCGCAGATTTGCAGCCGACGCGGGATGTCGGACGCGTCCTTGGTGCCGCATCCGGCACTGTCCAGATTGGAGGTATGTCTCAGCGCACCCGCGTCGGAGATCGTGCGCAAATCCACGCAGGGCAAAGCCGCATCAAGGGCGAAGTGGTGCGTCTGGATGCGCAGGTCGTGCATCTTCTGGTCGAAGGATCCGCTGACGGCATTTCGCTTGGGGACCGCGTTGTATTTGATTTGCAGAGGAAATTCGCGCCGGATGCCAGTTGGGTCGGGCGTGTCATGGACCCGGACGGGCAGCCCCTTGATGGGCGACCGCTCTTGCCGGGGCTGGTGCCCCGAAACGTGCGTGCGACACCGCCTGCGGCGCACGAACGGCGGGCGATGGGTCCCCGGCTGGAAACCGGGCTGGCTGTTTTCAACACCCTGCTTCCCCTTGTTCAGGGACAGCGGATCGGACTTTTTGCGGGCTCAGGTGTTGGTAAATCAACCCTGCTCGCTGATCTTGCCCGTGGCGTGACTGCCGACGTCATTGTAATTGCGCTCGTCGGCGAACGCGGGCGCGAAGTCAGGCACTTTGTGCAGGATGTTCTGGGACCATCGGGCATGGAGCGTGCGATTGTCGTTGCAGCAACCTCTGATCGGGCGCCGCAGGTTCGGCGCAGTTGTGCATGGGCGGCGATGGCCGTGGCAGAACACTTCCGGGACGAAGGTAAGCAGGTATTGCTCTTGATTGATTCGATTACACGGTTTTGCGAGGCGCATCGCGAAGTTGCCGTAGCAGCAGGAGAAAATGCGAATCTGCGTGGGTATCCTGCCTCAACCGGGCCCGCGATTGCTGCGCTTTGCGAACGTGCGGGGCCGGGGGTTGAGGGCGCAGGCGACATTACAGCGATATTTTCGGTCCTTGTTGCCGGATCTGATATGGAGGAACCTATCGCCGATATGCTGCGCGGTGTTCTTGATGGGCACGTCGTGCTGGATCGGGGAATTGCAGAGCGCGGACGCTTCCCCGCAATTGACATTTTGCGGTCTGTATCGCGGTCGCTGCCCGACGCGGCAACGCCTCAGGAAAACAAATTCATCAGTCAGGCACGCACATTGTTGGGTGCCTACGACCGCGCAGAGCTGATGATACAAGCCGGGCTATATGCGTCAGGTTCTGACCCCAATATTGATGCTGCGATTGCCTGTGCACCTACTTTGGATGAATTCCTGACGATCAAGGACAGCCGTGGATCCCTGGCCCATTTCGCGAAGCTGCGGCAGGCCATGGCCACGTCAGGCGGGCTGATGAAGACCGAAGAGCGTGGATAGAACTAAGTTGCCTCCCGGTGGATCAGAACAAGCTTGGAACAGACTGCAAGAGCGTCAAGGCCGTTGAGCCGCCAGTGAAAGTCTGGCTTTGGGCTTCGGAGCGGATCAGAAACAAGCGGATGAGCTTTTCTTGTTGTTCCGGATCGGTGAAGTCTGATAAATCGTCAGTCCCGAAGATGGATTGCGACCGTTCCTGAAAAATCTCGCGCTGCTTGTCGACATCGATTGTGGCAATGCTCTGCGGCAGTCCAAGTGCGGTTTGAAAAACACTGCGCAACGGTGGATTGCCCATGATCGAAAACCAGAAGGCATTATTTGAACCGCCGTTGTCAAGAATATCGGCAAGCCCATTTTCGAGATTGAGCGCAAGGCGCAAATCGTTGTTTTGTTCTCCAACCGCCTTTTCGAATTGCCTATCTTCGTAGCGGCTGATGATTTCTTCTGAAAATATCTCCAGAATAGTGTTCGGAATTGCGTTTTCGCCAAAACCAAATGCCGCAGTCAGGTCGCGATAGCGGGGGTCAGTCAAGCGGTTCGCCAAAGCCTCGTCATCAACCGTACCTTCCTCAAGGATCGTCTTGATGAAGAATTTGTTGTTTATGTCATCATCCAGACCAAAGGCACCTAGCGCCACCTCCAGCAGTCTGCGGTCATCGACCAGTTCTTCTGCCGTGCTGATACCAGCAATCTTTTCGCGAAAATAGTCAGTTGCACGTACGACGGGCTGGCTTTCATCGAACGCCTTCTGCTGGTTTTCAATTGTGCGGTCCAGAAAGCGCCACCCGACATAGCCGGTCAAGGGAACGACGGGTTGAAAACTCATGATTGATGCCCCGCCAGTAGTCGGGCCTCTCTTGGGAGGAGATTGCGCAGCGATTTCAATGCGCGATAGAAGTCATGACGTGTGACGGCATCGGTTGCTGCGTCCAGATGGATGCGGCTGTCATCGTCGCGCAACGCTTGGCTGAGTTGCTCTACCCCGCGAAGGATTTGATGGCGTGCATCCTCTTCCGTCACATCACCGGCAAGCACAAGTTGGGCAATGTAGCACACCCGGCGCACCGGCGTGTTCACTTCTTCGGGGTGGATTGCATCACGCAGCCGCAGGATGTTTGCGTTGGGTGTGAGGATCGACAAACGACTGCGCCGATCACCATTTTCAATCACGGCACCATTCACAAGAACGCGCTCTTTGGGGTTCAACTTCAGCACCAATCCAGACATTATGCTGCACCATGTCCGTTCAATCCGCGTAAAACGGCCGTGTTTATATCGATCAACGCCTCAAGGCCTGCCCTGCGTTCCAGCACTTTGCGACTATGTTGTTCGGTGAATTCAGCCAGATAAAATAACTGCGCACGTAATGCTTGTGGCAGTCCATTGTCATCGTCGGCGACATCAATGGCAAGTGCTCTCCACATGCGGCGATTATCGTCCAATGCCGAAACAAGAGCAGGGAAATTTTCGGGGTATGCCTTTGCAGCCTGTGTCATCCTTGCCGTTATCTGGCTGATGAGTTGCGCTTCAATAGACCGATTTGTGCGGATTCCGCGTTGTGTTGGCGCGTATGCTTGACGAGCTTGTTCTATAACGTTCACGAAATGTCCTTCCGACATGGATTTGAACGAGGCACGGTTTTACCGCGACAGGGGGGATGATGGCGCCATCCACTGGCGCCACCAATTCAGCTTACCGGAACAGCGACAAGATCGTCTGTGGTGCCTGGTTGGCAATCGAGAGTGACTGCACACCCAGTTGTTGCTGCACCTGCAATGCCTGCAAACGTGCCGATGCTTCTTCCATGTCGGCGTCAACAAGCGCACCGATACCGGATTTCATGGCATCACTCAGTTTGCCGATGAACATGTTCTGGTCGCTCAGGCGTTTTGCTGATGCGCCCAGCGCGGCCGCACCATCAATGGCTGTCGTCAAGTAACCTTCGATTTCGCCAAGCGCGGTTGCCGCATCAGCAGCAGACGCAATTGCTGTCAGGTTGCCTTCGATATCTACGGCCTCAAGATCAACCGTGGCGATAGCGACAGTCGACGCCGTTGGTGCGGCGGTACCGACCCGGTCAAGCGAGGTCAGAACCGTCAGGCTAGTTGCACCATTTCCATCGACATCCGTTGCCAGCAGGTTTGCACCATTGAACTGAGAAGCTCCGATGATCGAGGTGATCTGCGCTGTTTTCTCGGCCATGTCGGACTGAATCTGAGTAAAGTTCACGTTTTCAGACTGGGCCGAAACCGCAAGTTGCTTCATCTCTTTCAGCGTTTCAACAATCTGCTCTGCACCTGCGGAAGCAACGGCAACTGTGGATTCACCAAGCGACAGGCTGTCGGAAATCGCCTTAAAGCCGGTGACGTCAGACTCCATAACCTTGGAAATCGCCCAGATCGCGGAGTTGTCTTGGGCACTCGCAACTTCTTTACCAGTTGAAATCATCGACTGGGTCTTACCTAGGTTGGAATTAATGCTTTTGAGGGTCTGCAATGCTACCATTGCGCTGTTGTTTGTCAGAATACTGGACATGTTTCATGGTCCTTTCATTAGGCGCTTTGCGCCGTTTAGTTCGGGAATTTGCGCATTCACGCAGTCGAAACGTCATTCTGACGAGGTTCGCTTACTCTTTTTCTAAGTCAGCCAGCCTTTCTAGCGATATGGGCAAATTGCCATTACGAAGCTGAACAAATTCTTAATTCTTCAAGTCCTAATTCAGCCAATTTGACCCAACTTACGCCTTTCGCTCGACCGCCCGACGCGGCGTTTTGACGTTAGCCATCTGGCCCGCCTGATCGTAGAAGGACAGATTCTCGCGCACGTTCTGCAATTCAGCCAGTCGTTCGCGCGCTGCAGCCACACCGCGCACGGCTGCCGAAAGGAACATCTGGTTTTCCAGCAATTTTTTTCGGATTTGTGCCAGATCAGTGTCGGTCAGCTCCCGCATTAAGGGCGATTCAAAGAAACGATTCTTTTGGTCGGCCAACCCATCCAGAACCTCAAATTGCCCAGCCCGCAAAGCAAGGCGTTCCTGTTCCAGCAAGTCGATCACCTGTTCAGCCAAATTTTCAGCCATCCATCCGCACTTTCATGGCCTCGAAAAGTGCTTGTGCCAGCCCGATTCCCCCCGCCTTGACCATTTCTGCAGCCTGCGCTTCCCGTAAGAACGAGGCGAACTGATCTTCACCCGCGCCTCCTCCAAAGGATTGGCGCGGCGCCCCAACGCCCGCTGATTTCAGCATCTCGGCAAGAAAGGTTGCTTCCATTTTTTGCGCAGCGTCGCGCAATTTTGCGTCGCCCTGAACAAATTCGGGCAAGATCGCTTGCCCGCGCGGCGGTGGTAATGCCGGGATCGTCGTCATTCGGATTCTCCGTGTTGATCTTTTTCCCTTTTCGCAGGCAGCCGTAAAGAATCAGTAAGTTTTTTGAGCGAAACAGAGAGCGAACAGATTCTATCGGAGAACCGATGATACCCTTAATCGCACCACAGGGGCCGACAATCGCACCACAAGGGCCGCCCCCCCCCTCGAAAGTCGTCACAGGCGATAACGAGTCAGAAACGACTGAAGGCGAAGTATTTGCAGCGGTCTTTGCCGATGGCGAAGATGTTGCGGAAGACAACGCACTCTCTGGCGAACCGAAGTCCGGGGATGGGCAGACACTGCCTGATCACAAGGCAGAAGAAGTGACCTTAGCGAGCGATCCGGAGGCTTCTGTTGCGCCTGATACGGTGGCCTTGGGTGCCAAGGATCAGAAAGAGAGTGGTGCAGCAAAATTTCATACCGAAGCCCCAGTTGCACACAATAAAGCACAAAAGTTGAGCGAGAGTTCGGCCCCTCTGATTTTCGATACAGAGCAAGCGAAGACACAGGTCGACGCAAAATTTAGCGTTGAAACCAAAACTGATACCAAAACCGGGAAAGCCTTTTTCCCTCTTTTGGCTGGGGCAGAGACAGAGCATAAAGTTGGGAAAGAGATAGCGTACAAGAGTGTAAGCCAAAATATTGTCGAAGGCCGACTGTCCGAGATTGACCAGAAACAGAATCTGGCTGCCGCCAAAGAGAACACGGGCGGCAAACCAGAAATCACCAACAAGTCAGTCAAACAGCCACAAATTGAAACGCCGCTGCCACAAAGAGTTGGGGCGGAAACGAAAACGCTGCCGATAGCTGCGTCGCATGTGGCAGCAGTGAAGCCGCAAATCCCGGCAGAGCCAGAGATGCGACCGCACAAGACGGGGGTTGAAAAGGACGGCCAGACCCTTCTTGGTCCCCTCAACAGCGCCACGAATAGTGCGACACCCGTCGCAAATCCATGGAATATGACGCAGATCCAGCAGATGCTTGTCCCGCAGAATGCGTCGGTCCTGGTAACAACTGAAAAGGCAGAGGCCGCAAACGACGCACTGCCGCTACTTTCATCAAGTGACAAGCCGCACGTGACGCCGCACACTGCAACCGTAGCGCCCACTACGGCTGGCCCAGAGACAGCACGCCATGTGGCCAGCCAAATTGCTGTCGCGATCAGGGCAGAACCGGGCAGGGCGACCGAGATTGTGCTGAACCCACCTGAACTTGGTCGGGTCAAGCTTAGCCTGAAGGCTGTTGACGGGGTGATTACCCTGAATGTTGCAGCCGAACGGCAGGAAACCATTGACCTGATGCGCCGTCACATCGATACGCTTACGCAAGAGTTCAAGTCATTAGGATACAATGATATTTCGTTTTCCTTCTCCGAAAGAGAAGAGGCTGAGGCCGAAGACGCACCGAGCAATGACGGCGATCAACTGAAAACTGACGACCTACAGCCGAAAGAGGGAAAACAGACGTTGCGACCAGCGATCGCGACGACTGGCCTCGACCTCAGACTTTAAGGGAAGAACATGGAAGTTTCACAAACCAATCGTCTTGCGTCGCCGCCACCTGTGCCTGCAGCACAAGCTGCAGATGCAAAGGGCGAGATCAGCTCAGATTTTGAGACATTTCTTAGAATGTTGACGGTTCAAATGCAAAATCAAGACCCACTCAACCCGGTCGAATCCTCAGACTTTGCAGTTCAGCTCGCCACCTTCTCTGGTGTCGAACAAGCTGTGTTGACCAATGACTTGCTGAAGCAGATGACAGCGCAGGTAAACGGCAGCAGTCTGGCGGATATGGCAAATTGGGTCGGGAAAGAAGCACGCGCCCCTGCGGCCGCGAACTTCATCGGTGATCCGATCACCATAACACCGAATCCCCAATCAAACGCTGATCGGGCGGAGATAATCGTGCGCAATGCATCCGGCGTCGAAGTCGAACGTTTTCCGGTGCCGGTTGCCGCGGGTCCGGTCACTTGGGACGGGCTTGCCGACTCCGGGTTCCCGCACCCACTTGGCCTTTATACATTTGAAGTGGCAAGCATGTCTGGGGAAGAGCTTCTCGACCAGTCGCAGGTCGAGATTTACAGCACAGTGACTGAAGTCAGGAGTCAAGGCGGGCAGACTGTGCTAATCCTTGAAGGTGGGTCAGAGATCGGGACTGATCAGGTCACCGCACTTCGCGCGCCAACTGCCTAAAGAACGAGCCTACTATCACAGTAGCGTTCCTATCCAGACCGCCGCGCCCACAATTGCGCCCCCCAAAAACATCCAGGCCAGCGGCGTCAAAGGGCGCTGCGGTTTGGGCGGCGGGGGTGGATTGTTGAAACGGATCAACGTTTCTTCGGCATATTGCGGCAACTGCGGGCCGAAACGCGAAAGAATACGCGCTGTCTTTACCAAATCCCGCATGAGTGCCTTGGGGCCGATACTCTCTTTGATATAGTCCTCGACCACAGGCTTGGCGACTTGCCAGATATTCATATGTGGGTCCAATGACCGCGCAACCCCTTCGACGACGACCATCGTGCGTTGCAACAGGATCAATTCGGTGCGTGTTTCCATGCCGAAGCGTTCCGTCACTTCGAACAGATAATTCAGGAGGCGTGCCATCGAAATGCGACTTGCATCCATGCCAAAAATTGGTTCGCCAACGGCGCGCAAAGCGCGGGCGAATTCATCGACATCACGGTTGGCGGGCACATAACCAGCCTCAAAATGGACCTCTGCGACCCGCTGATAATCCTTGCGGATGAAGCCAAACAAAATTTCCGCATAGACACGGCGGGTGTATTCATCAATCCGCCCCATGATCCCGAAATCATAGGCAATGATGTCACCGTTTGCGGCGACCTTCAGGTTACCCTGATGCATGTCGCCGTGAAAATATCCATCTCGCAACGCGTGGTTCAAGAATAGTTGCAGCACACGTGTTGCAAGGACCCGTCTGTCGTGACCCGCGGCATCAAGAGCCAGATTTACCCCGATGTTAGTTCCTTCTGCCCAGTCAAGGGTCATCACCCGGCGACTGGATAAGTGCCACCGGATCGAAGGCACCTGAAACCCGGTATCACCGTCCGTATTTTTGGCGAACTCCGCGGCAGCAGAACTTTCCAGCCGCAGGTCAAGCTCTCCCATGACCACCCCTTCGAAATGGGTGATGACTTCCATGGGGCGCAAACGGCGGGATGATGGAGACAGCACTTCGATCGCACGGGCTGCAAAGAAAAATGCATCGATGTCGGTGCGAAAGGCCCTTTCAATGCCGGGTCGCAAAATCTTGACCGCAACGGCCTCACCTGTGTCGGAAAGGTGCGCCTTGTGGACCTGTGCGAGCGATGCAGCGGCGACAGGTTCGGAGAATGACGAAAACAGCGCGTCGAATGGCTGGCCCAACTCGCGTTGAATTTCGGCCTTTGCTTCGCGCATAGAAAACGGCGGCAGTTTGTCCTGCAGGACGCGCAGTTGTACAGCCAGATCATCGCCGACCACATCGGGGCGGGTGGACAGGATCTGACCAAATTTGATGTAGGCCGGTCCGAGCGCAGTAAGCGCGCGCGGGGCAGGAGGCATTGACAGGTCCCCCCGATAGCCCAGCCATCGAAATGGCCAGGCAAGCGTGCGAAATGTGATCCGCAACAAGGGCCCCGCATCAAAGGCATCGAGCACGACTTTCATCGCGCCCGTTCTTTCCAGTGTCGCTCCGGTACGGATCAGCCGTATTATATTGTGAGGACCGCGCAAATTACAGTTTCCAACCCGAATGCAGTGCCGCAACACCCATCGTCAGATTGCGGTATTTCGCGTTCCCGAAACCAGCATCACGCACCATGCCGAGAAAAGTTTCCTGATCGGGAAACTTGCGGATCGATTCCACCAGATATTGATAGCTGTCCCTGTCCCCTGCGATCATCTGCCCCATCCGGGGGATCACGTTAAAAGAATAGGCATCATAAGCCGCCTGCATCATCGGGTTGGGAATTTGCGAGAATTCCAGCACCATCAAACGCCCGCCCGGTTTCAGGACGCGGTATGCTTCTGCCAGCGCATCCTGCGGGCGGGTCACATTTCTGATTCCAAAGCTGATCGTGTAGGTGTCAAAAGTATTTGCATCAAAGGGTAGCGCCATCGCATCACCCACCACCCAGTCAAGACTATCTGACAGCCGTTCGGCCTCGGCCCTTTTGCGCCCTTCGATCAGCATCGGCTCAGTCAGATCCAGCACCGTGGCATGGCCGTGCCCCGCACGTTTCAAAAACCTGAATGACACATCACCCGTCCCGCCAGCCACATCCAGCAAGCGCTGTCCGGGGCGCGGCGCAAGCCAGTCCATCATGGCGTCTTTCCAAATCCGGTGCACACCGCCCGACATGACATCGTTCATAATGTCGTACTTGCTTGCCACCGACGAGAATACACCCTGCACCCGGCCAGCCTTTTCGTCTTCACGCACCGTCTCGTACCCGAAATGGGTCGTCGTATCTGGCTTTTCGCTCATCTTGGCATCCTGCTCGCAACTGTCAGAGATGGGTTATACCCAAGTCGCGCCAGAGACAAACTGTCAATCTGCCACGGTCACAGTTGATCTGCTATGGGCCTTTGCCGGAATAGCACTTATCTGTGTCAGACAGGAATGAGGACCCCCATGCCAGAGCTTCCCGAAGTTGAAACTGTCAAAGCAGGCCTTGCCCCCGTGATGGAGGGACAGGTGATCGCACAGGCCGACGTGAACAGGCCTGATCTGCGGTGGCCTTTTCCCGACCGGATGGCTGAAAGGCTGACGGGCAAGCGTATTTTGCGCCTGCGCCGACGATCAAAATATGTGCTGGCTGATCTGGACAGCGCCGAGACTTTGCTAATTCACCTTGGGATGTCGGGGCGTATGCTGATTTCTGGCCATACTGTGGGTGACTTTCACCACCCGCATCCGGCACCTGCGAAACATGACCATGTCGTTTTGCATATGCGGTCGGGCACCCGGATCACTTTCAACGATGCCCGTCGTTTCGGCGCTATGGACCTGATGCAGACGGCACAGCAGGATGATCACTGGTTGATCCGCGATCTGGGGCCAGAACCGTTGGGCAATCATTTTGACGAAACCTATCTGGTTGCGCAGTTGAAAAACCGGAATACGCCGATCAAATCCGCGCTGCTTGATCAGCGCATTCTGTCGGGTCTTGGCAATATATATGTCTGCGAAGTGCTGTACCGTGCTGGCATTCACCCCAAGCGCAAAGCGGGCCAGATCAGTGCGAAACGCGTGGCTGCAATGGTTCCGATTATTCGCGATGTTCTGACCGAAGCGATCGCTGCTGGTGGCTCTTCGTTGCGCGATTACAGACAGGCGGATGGAGAATTGGGATATTTCCAACATGGCTTTCAGGTCTACGATCGCGCGGGTGAAAACTGCCTAACGCCGGAATGTAAAAAGAAAATCACCCGAATCGTGCAGTCCGGACGCTCATCTTTCTTTTGTTCGCAATGCCAAAGATAACTTGATCAACGCCCCCGCTTTGGTAAGCACTGGGTCCTGACCAGCGACAAAAGGACAGTGGCATGGCCTACGAAAACATTATCGTCGAAATAAGTGACAGCATTGCGACAATCACGCTTAACCGGCCTGACGTAAAAAATGCAATCAACGCGGCATTGCTCACAGAACTTTGCGCGGCGCTGGAAGAAGCGGATAGCAACGACAAGGTGCGCTGCATCGTGCTGACTGGCTCTGACAAGGCATTTGCTGCGGGCGCGGATATCCGGGAAATGGCAGACAAGACGTTTGTGGAAGTCTACACCACCCGGTTCTTCGACGCCGAGACGACGCGGATCAACAACACGCGCAAGCCGATTATTGCAGCCGTTGCGGGCTATGCGCTGGGCGGGGGCTGCGAACTTGCGATGATGTGTGACTTCATTATCGCTGCGGATTCTGCGAAATTCGGCCAGCCCGAAATCAATCTTGGCGTCATTGCGGGCCTGGGCGGCACGCAACGGTTGACCCGATTCGTGGGCAAGTCAAAATCAATGGACATGCATCTGACAGGACGTTTCATGGACGCCAAAGAGGCCGAAAGCTGCGGCTTGGTCAGCCGTGTGGTGCCCGCCAAGAACCTGCTGGCAGAGGCACGCGGTGCTGCCGAAAAGATTGCAGAGAAATCGCAAATCGCGGCGACTGCTGCCAAGGATGCTGTCAACCGCTCTTACGAGACGACCATGGCTGAGGGCTTGCGCTATGAGCGCGCGCTGTTCAATTCGCTGTTTGCGACCGAAGACCAGTCTGAGGGTATGGCTGCCTTTGTCGAAAAACGCGAAGCCCAGTTCCGCGATCGCTAAAGCCGTCGGCCTGCTGCCCACGGCGGATCAAGGTTGCACGGCATTTCCCGAAAAGCTGTGATTGCGGTTTTTTCGCAGGTCGGCGCGATCAAAAGTTGCAAAGGGCGCGCGACTCGGATAGGGGCCGCGTCAGACATGCGTGTGAGGCCCGCTTTGGCCAGATCAACCGGTTCCTAAAACCCGGTCGGGGCTTTCTTGCGCTATACAGATGGATTTTGACCCGACAACGGGCTTTAATAAAGGAAAGATCACATGGCAAACTCCCCACAGGCAAAAAAACGCGCCCGTCAGAATGCAGCGCGCTTTGCCGTCAACAAGATGCGCCGTTCGCGCATTCGCACCTACCTGCGCGCGGTCGAAGAAGCAATCGCATCCGGCGATGCGAAAGCCGCAGCAGATGCACTGAAAGCAGCACAGCCGGAATTGATGCGCGGTGTGACCAAGGGTGTGATGCACAAGAATACAGCGTCGCGGAAAATGTCGCGCCTCGCGGCACGCGTCAAAGCTGTCGGATAACCTATCCTGCCGGATTTGATGTTGGCGAATCTTGGCCGATGATATGAAAAGCACAAAATGCAAAGCGCATCCTCATTGGGTGCGCTTTTGTCGTTGTGTTGCACGCTTGCGCGGATTTTTGACGATTTTGAGGGAGGGGTAGATTCTTTTCCCTCAATCTCTGAGTCAAGCGCGATGTTATGTTGAAGCGTCTCCAAAGCCCTTGCTAACTTGTTCAAGCGATTCACATCGTTCCGGGGGGACGTAAAGAAGATCGGCATTGAAATGGTGGGATTTCGGCCTGGGATAGGCGGACGGACCGACCGTAATTTTATGTCGGACTTTATGCGAGGGTAGCGCGCATCGGCAGGCATCTGTCGGATTGTTAGCTGCCTTGGTGTCTGCGCAATTGTTGGAGGCTGCTCTTTGACAATAGCTGCTGTTTATGGCCCCAAGTCTGCCGCAAGGCGTTACATGCGCGCATCTGCTTGATCCGCGACGTAGCGCCAAGGCCTATAGATTTGCTGAAAGGCACAGCCGCTCAGGCCCGCATTGGCTTGGACGGTCGTATGTCTTTTTTTCTGGTGCAGTTGATCGGTTGCTAAGGGGCGCAGACCTCGTCTGTTTTGGGGTGGAACGATGTGTAAGTGGAACGAAGGGACAAAATGAACAACGATATCTGGGCAAAAGTGCTTGCTGCTTTGAAAGGCACTTTGGGGGCGAATAATTTCTCGAACTGGATCGAACCTTTGGAATTCCTACACCTGAACGGGGGTGTCGCAACTTTCAACGTGCCGACAAATTTCATCGGCAACTATGTGAACCAGAATTTCAGTGACCAGATCATATATCAATTGAACAAGCAGGGTCAGGACGTACAGCGCGTCAAATTCACCGTGCCGTCGCAGGCTGCCGCAAAGCCGGTCGTGCGCAAGGTCGCCGCGGCTGATGACATCGCCGGCTCTCCGATTGATGCCCGTTTCACTTTTGACAATTTCATCGTGGGCAAACCCAACGAACTAGCTCATGCTGCGGCCCGCCGTGTCGCCGAAGGTGGTCCGGTCACGTTCAACCCGCTGTTTCTGTATGGCGGCGTCGGGCTGGGCAAAACACACCTTATGCACGCCATCGCCCATGAATTGCAGCGTCGGTCGCCGGACCTGAACGTGCTGTATCTGTCGGCCGAGCAGTTCATGTACCGCTTCATCACTGCCCTGCGCGAACGCAAGATGATGGATTTCAAACAGCTCTTTAGGTCTGTCGACGTGCTGATGGTCGACGATGTCCAGTTCATGGCGGGCAAGGACAGCACGCAGGAAGAGTTCTTTCACACCTTTAACGCGCTGATTGACGGCCAAAAGCAAATCATCATCTCAGCCGACCGTGCGCCCGGCGAGATCAAGGACCTTGAAGAACGGATCAAGTCCCGTCTGCAATGTGGCCTTGTGGTTGACCTGCATCCGACGGATTATGAACTACGGCTTGGTATTCTTCAGTCAAAGGTGGACTATTACGCGACCCAATATACGGAACTGCAAATCGCGCCGGGTGTGCTGGAGTTCCTTGCCCACCGCATTTCAACGAATGTGCGGGTGCTGGAAGGGGCGCTGACCCGTCTTTTCGCCTTTGCATCCCTTGTGGGCCGCGAAATTACGCTGGAGTTGACACAGGATTGCCTGTCTGACGTGCTCAAGGCATCAGATCGCAAGGTGACGGTCGAAGAAATCCAGCGTAAAGTTTCTGAGCATTACAACATTCGTCTCTCGGACATGATCGGCCCAAAGCGACTGCGGACCTACGCGCGCCCCCGCCAGATCGCAATGTATCTGGCAAAACGTATGACGAACCGGTCTTTGCCGGAAATCGGTCGCAGATTTGGGGGGCGGGACCATACCACGGTCATGCATGGCGTGCGGCGGATTGAAGAGTTGAAAGTGCTCGACAGCCAGATTGCGGACGATCTTGAACTGCTGCGGCGGGCGCTGGAAGAATAAGCGCTTCTTGACGCTGCCCCGCGTATCGTCAAGAGTTCAACTAAACGCTTGAGCCTTCGGTAAAATGCAGTACATTTTGCGTCCCGGCGGCATCAGCCACCAAGATATGTGGGAGCATGGGGAATGAAATTCAGCATTGAACGCGCGGTTCTTCTCAAGGCCGTTGCGCAAGCCCAGTCGGTTGTCGAACGGCGCAACACGATTCCGATCCTTGCAAACGTGCTGATCGAGGCAGAGGGCGACGACGTACATTTCCGTGCTACCGACCTTGACATCGAAGTTGTCGACAAGGCGCCAGCAAAGGTCGAGCGCGCAGGGGCCACAACAGTGTCGGCTGTGACGCTGAATGAAATTGTGCGCAAGCTGCCTGACGGTGCATTGGTAACGCTCAGCGAAGATGGCGCATCCGGACGCCTGACAATTGAAGCAGGCCGTTCCAACTTTTCGCTGGCGACATTGCCAAAGGAAGATTTTCCGGTGATGGCATCGTCGGAATATGCGGCGAATTTCTCGGCCCCGGCGCCGGTATTGCGGCGTTTGTTCGACAAGTCGAAGTTTGCCATTTCAACGGAAGAGACACGCTATTACCTGAATGGCGTCTATATGCATGTCGCTGAGAGTGATGGTGGCAAGGTGCTGCGGTGCGTGGCCACTGACGGCCACCGTTTGGCCCGTATTGATGCTGAACTACCCGAAGGTGCGGCAGACATGGCTGGCGTTATCGTGCCACGCAAAACAGTGGGGGAGCTGCGCAAACTTCTCGATGATGATGAAATGAAGATCGCCGTGTCTGTTTCAGAGACGAAAATTCGTTTTGCGACGCCGGATATTGTACTCACATCCAAAGTGATCGACGGCACTTTCCCCGATTACACCCGCGTGATTCCGCAAGGCAACACCCGCAAGCTGGAACTGGATGCTAGCGAATTCGCAAAGGCCGTGGACCGGGTGGCGACGGTATCATCCGAGAGGTCACGTGCAGTGAAGTTGTCCCTGGACGAAGATCGTCTGATCTTGTCCGTGAACGCCCCTGACAGTGGTGCCGCCGAAGAAGAACTTGCAGTCGCTTATGGTGATGAACGTCTCGAGATTGGATTCAACGCGAAGTACCTGCTCGAGATCGCAAGTCAAGTGGACCGGGAAAACGCTGTGTTCTTGTTCAATTCGTCCGGTGATCCAACCCTGATGCGTGAAGGCAATGATACAAGCGCGATATATGTTGTCATGCCGATGCGCGTGTGATCGCGCGGAAAATTCTTCTAGAAGAATTTTGGGGTAAGAATTTTCTCGAAAATTCTTGGTCGGTCATATGACGCAGCTTGCGGTTCTAAAATTGGGGCTATCCCATTTTCGGTCTCATAAGCAGGCCTCCCTTGATCTGGATGCCCGGCCATTGGCAATCTTTGGCCCCAATGGTTCAGGCAAGACCAATCTCATGGAGGCTGTATCGTTACTGTCGCCCGGCCGCGGTTTGCGCCGGGCAGGCATAGATGATCTGACGCGCAGGCCAGAAGCACTGGGATGGAAAATTACCGGCGTATTGCGATCATTGCAGCAAACGCACGAGGTTGAAACATGGGCTGAGGCTGGCAGCCCGCGCCAGCTCCGGATTGACGAGAAATCGGCGCCGCAAATCGCATTGGGTCGGATCGCCCGTATTTTGTGGCTGGTGCCGTCGATGGATCGGCTCTGGATCGAAGCGGCAGAGGGCCGCCGCAGGTTTCTTGACCGGACAACATTGAGCTTTGAACCCAAGCATGCAGAAGCCGTCCTGTCCTATGAAAAGGCGATGCGCGAACGTAATCGCCTGCTCAAAGATATGGTCCGCGATCCGCATTGGTACGCTGCGCTTGAGGCGCAGATGGCTGAAGCAGGTCAGTTGATCCAAGCCAACCGACAGCGCGCGATTGCTGAACTGACCGCCGCACAGGCCGCCGCAACCAGCAGCTTTCCAAAGGCCACACTTGAATTGACCGCGCCTGACCCAATTCCTGACGATCTGCAAACCGCTTTGGCGGACAATCGGCAGCGCGACATGGCCGCAGGACGCACCCTGATTGGACCGCATCGTGCGGACCTGTCTGCAATCTACGCCGACAAAGCTGTTGCTGCCAAAGACTGTTCGACCGGCGAACAAAAGGCGCTGTTGATCAGTCTGATCCTTGCAAACGCGCGCGCGCTCATTGCGGACTTTGGCGCACCGCCAATCCTGCTGCTTGACGAGGTGGCCGCCCATCTTGACGCGCAGCGCCGAGCTGCCCTTTATGATGAGATTTGCAGTCTTGGCGCACAGGCCTTCATGACGGGGACGGGCCCTGAACTTTTTGCTGAACTCGGCGCGCGGGCGCAGTATGCAGAAGTCATTGACAATGCTGGCCTTTCCCGGATCACAAAAAAGGAAAAGATATGACCCCGCAGCGCGTGACCCTGATTACCCTTGGCGTTGCTGATCTGGATCGCGCCAACGCGTTCTATGGTGCGATGGGCTGGCAAGTGACCCGTGAAGTCCCCGGGCAAGTCGCTTTCTATCAGATCAACGGGATGGCACTTGGATTGTTCGGGTTAGGCGCATTGGCCAAGGATCAAGGGCGGCCCGGTGCCGCGCTGGGTACGGGGGCGATGACGTTGGCACAGAATTTCGGGACCGCCGCAGAGGTTGATGCGGCCTTTGCCAAAGCACTTGCCGCCGGGGCGACCGCGCACAAAGCACCGGAGAAAGTATTCTGGGGCGGTTATTCTGGCTATTATGCGGTCCCTGACGGACATGTCTGGGAGGTCGCGCACAATCCTTTTTGGCCATTAAATGATGACGGCAGTCTGACTTTGCCGCTCGCTGACGCGGGTTGAGAACGTAGGGTGTCCGCATTGTCATGACGATCACTGCTTACGAACTGTTGCTTTATGCCGGGGCGCTGGCTGTCCTGTTCATGACCCCCGGTCCGGTCTGGGTGGCGCTGACGGCGCGCGCCCTATCGGGCGGTTTTCATGCGGCGTGGCCGGTTGCACTGGGTGTTGTGGTTGGCGATGTGATCTGGCCTTTTCTGGCAATCCTCGGGGTCACATGGATTGTGTCCGTCTACGCGGGGTTCATGACGCTGCTGAAATGGGTGGCGAGTGGAACCTTTCTTGTCATGGGCACGCTGATTATCCGCCATGCAGATAAAACCATCGCCGCAGATAGCCGACTGACACGACCGGGAATGTGGGCTGGTTTTGTGGCTGGGTTGGCCGTCATTCTGGGGAACCCCAAGGCAATCTTGTTCTACATGGGCATGCTGCCGGGGTTCTTTGACCTGACCCGGTTGAACTGGGCGGATATAGCAGCCATTTGCTTTTTGTCGTTTCTGGTGCCGCTGATGGGCAATCTGGTTATGGCGGCCTTTATCGGGCGGATGCGCGGCATGTTGACATCACCCGCCGCCATCAAGCGGACCAATTTGATTGCGGGCGGGTTGCTGGTGCTGGTCGGCGCCGTCATTCCTTTTACGTGATGGCGATCCATGCGGTCAGATTGTCGGTTTTGTCGGGATCAAACCGACGCGATTCACCTGTTTTTCAGGTGCGCGCCATGCCCGGAATGACAAGGTGACGTCATGGACAAATACCGTTGATGACTTTGGCGCACGGGCTGCGAAAGCGGTCGCAAGACAACATGCGCCAAAACCACAAAATCTTGTGTCATTCGCGTGACAATCCCCGCCCAAACGCATATATTTTGGGCATAGGAACACAGGACACCCTCAATGGCCGATATCGACCAAAACAACGAAGACTACGGCGCAGATTCTATCAAGGTTCTCAAGGGCCTGGAGGCTGTCAGAAAGCGCCCCGGTATGTATATCGGGGACACGGATGACGGCTCTGGTCTGCACCATATGGTCTACGAGGTCGTGGACAACGGCATCGATGAGGCGCTGGCAGGTCACGCTGACCATGTTTACGTCAATATCAACGCGGACGGGTCGGTCACTGTGGGTGATAACGGCCGGGGAATTCCGGTTGGCATCCACGAAGAAGAAGGCGTGTCAGCAGCCGAGGTCATCATGACCCAACTGCACGCTGGCGGTAAATTCGACAGCAACTCTTATAAGGTGTCCGGCGGTCTGCACGGCGTTGGGGTATCGGTTGTCAATGCATTGTCCGACTATCTTGAATTGCGTATCTGGCGTGATGGCAAGGAACATTACGCCCGGTTTGAAGGCGGGTTCACGACCGAACATCTGCGCGTTGTTGGTGATGCGGGTGGCCGTAAGGGGACGGAAGTAACCTTCCTTGCCTCAACCGATACATTCAGCAACCGCGATTATGACTTCCACACGTTGGAAAAGCGTCTGCGCGAACTGGCTTTCCTGAATTCCGGCGTGCGGATCATTCTGCAAGACCTGCGTCCGGTCGAGCCGCTGAAAGCCGACCTGTTCTATGAGGGCGGCGTCAAGGAGTTCGTTAAATACCTTGACCGGTCCAAGTCCCCCCTGATGGATGACCCGATCTATGTGGCGGGAGAGCGCGATGACATTGGCGTCGAAGTCGCGATGTGGTGGAATGACAGCTACAATGAAATGGTGCTGCCATTTACCAACAATATTCCGCAACGTGACGGCGGCACCCATTTAGCGGGCTTCCGAGGCGCGCTGACCCGCGCGATTGCGAAATATGCGGCCGAAACGGGCATTTCGAAAAAAGAAAAAGTTTCGCTGACCGGCGACGATGCCCGTGAGGGGCTGACTTGCGTGCTATCCGTCAAAGTGCCTGACCCGAAGTTTTCCAGCCAGACCAAGGACAAGCTGGTAAGTTCAGAGGTCCGTCCGGCCGTTGAAAACCTGATGGGTGAAAAGCTGAATGAATGGTTCGAAGAGAACCCGAATGAAGCCAAGATGATTATCAGCAAGATCGTCGAAGCCGCCGCCGCCCGCGAGGCCGCCCGCAAGGCCCGCGAAATCCGCCGCAAGTCGGCGATGGATGTGAACTTCAACGCCTCCAAGCTGAAAGACTGCTCTGAAAAAGACCCGTCCAAGACCGAAGTGTTTCTGGTCGAGGGTGACTCTGCCGGTGGTTCTGCGCAAACCGGCCGTGACCGGAGCACGCAGGCGATCCTGCCGCTCAAGGGTAAAATCCTGAACGTCGAACGCGCTCGGTTTGACCGGATGCTGAACAGTCAGGAAATTGGCACGCTTGTCATGGCGCTGGGCACGGGCATTGGCCGCGACGAGTTTAACATCGACAAACTGCGCTATCACAAGGTCATCATCATGACTGATGCGGACGTTGATGGCGCGCACATCCGCACCCTGCTGTTGACCTTCTTCTTCCGGCAGATGCCGGAACTGATCGAAGGCGGTTATCTTTATATCGCACAGCCCCCGCTCTACAAAGTGTCGCGCGGCAAATCCGAGGTGTACCTCAAGGATCAGGCCGCGATGGACGAGTATCTGATCGAACAGGGCATTGATGGCGCAATGCTGCGTCAGGGCAATGGCGAAGAAATCGCAGGCGCCGACCTGCGCCGCGTCGTTGACGAGGCCCGCCAGCTCAAGCGCGTTCTGGAAGCTTTCCCGACGCATTACCCCCGCCACATTCTGGAACAGGCGGCCATTGCCGGCGCATTTGTACCCGGCGCCGTGGATAGCGACCTGCAAGGGATTGCCGACAAGGTGGCACAGCGCCTTGACCTGATCGCGCTGGAGTGGGAACGCGGCTGGCAAGGTCGCATCACCCAAGACCAGGGCATCCGGCTGGCCCGTATTCTGCGTGGCGTGGAAGAGGTACGCACGCTTGACGGCACGATCCTGCGGTCAGGCGAGGCGCGGCGCACAGGGACATTCACCCAAAGCCTGCAAGAGGTTTACAACCTGCCTGCGACACTGATCCGCAAGGACCGCAGCCAGTTGATCCACGGCCCGTTGGATTTGCTCGAAGCGATCCTGCAAGAGGGCGAAAAGGGTCTGTCATTGCAACGCTACAAAGGTCTGGGGGAGATGAACCCCGATCAGCTGTGGGAAACCACGCTGGACCCTGACGCCCGGACGCTGTTGCAGGTCAAGGTCGAAGATGTGGCCGAGGCCGACGATCTGTTTACAAAGCTCATGGGCGATGTGGTCGAACCACGTCGCGAATTCATCCAGAACAACGCATTGAGTGTGGAAAATCTGGATTTCTAAGTCAGCCTACCCTTCAAGCCAGTCAATCAGCAGACTGTTAAAGATCGCAGGTTTTTCAAGATGAACCGCATGGGCGCATCCCGGCACTACGGCAAGGTTTGTGTGAGGGATGCCCCGCCAAAGCAGTTCTGTCTGTGACCAGGGATAGGTGCGGTCCTTATCGCCCCAGATGACCAGTGACTGCTGTTTGATGTCGCCAAGATGGTCAGTGCCTGACCAGCCTTCCATAGCATCCAGACCGGCGGCGATGGCTTCGGTGGTCGCACGCTCTGCAATGGCTGCGCAGCCCGCGTAATCTTCGCCCTGTTCCCGATCTAGAAACCACGTCGCCGCAATCCGCCGCGCTGTTGCTTTGGCACCGTCCAGTTTTGCGCGGGCCTTGCTTTGGGCGATGGTTTCAAATCTGCCGGGCAGCACCCCCACAGGGCCTGTGCTGTACAACACCAGCCTGTTAATCTGGTCCGGATCGTGCCGGACCATTTCCTGCACAATCATGCCACCCATTGAATGGCCCAAAAGGTCATATTTTCCGAATCCTTTTGACCGCAGTTCGCCTATCACCCACTTAGCATAGCCTTCGATCGAAGCGTTGGCGGGCATATGGTTGTTCTTGCCGAATCCGGGCAAATCAATTGCGATTACCTCGCGGTGCGCGCCCAAATCAGCAAGTTGCAAGTCCCACTGTGCGCTTCCCCCCATGAAACCATGGACCAGAACCAGCGGCGTCACTTCCGTTTGCCCTGCACGATCCGGTCAAGGATCATGGCGCAGAACAGGATGGCAAAACCGGCCAGAATCCCCTGTCCGACATTGGCATATTGCAGGGCTTCCAGCACGTCCTCGCCCAGCCCTTTGGCGCCGATCAGGGACGCCACCACAACCATCGCCAGCGACAGCATGATCGTCTGATTGATCCCCGCCCGGATGGATGGGCTGGCCAAAGGCAGGTCAACGCGGGTCAGCAAATACCATTTGGTTGCGCCAAATGCGATTGCCGCCTCGCGGACGCTGTCGGGCACACCGCGCAACCCCAACACGGTCAGGCGGACCACGGGCGTGCCGCCAAAAATCATCGTGGTCACAACGGCCGCCGGTTTGCCTGTACCGAAAAACGCAATGACAGGGATCATGAAAACAAAGGCCGGCATGGTTTGCATGAAGTCCATAATCGGTTGGATAACGGCATAAAAACGGGGCCTGCGTGCGCAAAACATCCCCAGCGGAATCCCGATCAGGATCGACAGGCAGGCTGCGGTTCCCAACAGTGCCAGCGTCGTCATGGCCTTATCCCAGAACCCCAACAGCCCCATGTAGGACAGGAATGCCGCAGACCAGACGGCGGTCCGCACTCCTGCCGTCAACCATGTCAGCAGCACGATCAGGCTGGCCACAACGATCCATGGGGTGCTGACAAAAACCAGTTCCAGCGCGTCAAGGATCAGTCGGATGCCGTAAGTGATGAAATCGAACAGCGCCTCGCCATTGGCGACGGCATAGGCAAAGAATGCCTCGACCCCTGCGATACTGTCCAAGCGGTAGTCGGGATTCGTCGGGAATGCGCTAAGCAGCGCAAAGCGGTCGGGCAAGCTGTAATGCAGCATGGCGGCGACAGCGATGATGGCCATAAAGACCGCGCTGAATATGATTTGTGACACAGGCAGACCTGACCGCACCGACGGGTCTGAAAGCCACTCTGAAAAGCGCGCTTCAAGCGCCCAGTTAGCGACGGTGGCCTGTGCTGCCTTGGCGACCAGCAGGATCACAACACCGGTCAGCGCGATTGTGGTTCCCTGTTCTGAGAGGGCGATGGCTTCCGCGCGGATACCGCCTATCGCATCTTCGAGAGACGTGACCGTGCGCTGGTATACGTCGATCTTGTCTGATCCGTTTTCGATGGCTGCGGCAAGCTGTTGGCGGCGCAGTTCCAGCGTGCCTTCGATGGATTCAATCCGTGCAAAGGCATCTGCGGCAAGGTCGCCAAACAGGCCACGCGCGATCTGCACAAGCGCAAGCGTTTCAATAATCAGAAATGGCAGGGCCCATGACCATAGCCCACGCGCACCAAACCAGACCGGGCCAAACAGGCCTGCCATAAGGTTGAAGGTCGCGGTGAACATCGCACTTGCGCCAATCTTGTCGAATTGCGCGATGTAGTAATCAGGGTTCGTGCGCACAAACTGGCGAATATTGTCGCGACGCTCTGCGGCATAGGCGCGGGCGGCGTCTGTATCGGTTGCTTCCAGCGGGTTTTGCGTGGCGTCCTTCATGACATTTCTGTCCCTTCAACAACTGTACGCAGAATATCGGTACGGGTGATGACACCGACATCGCGGTCATTTTCGGCCACAAGAATGGCGCTGTCGTTGTCAATTGCGAGATTGATAAGCGTGCTCAGCGTTTCCTGCGCACCTACGCGCGGCGCATCCGCACTGATCTGGCCGATGTGCGCGTCGAGCGGTTGCATGATCGCGTGTGCATGCACCACCTTCAGCCGCGAAATACCGGCAACGAAATCAGCGACATAATCATCAGCAGGGTTCATCACGATGTCTTCGGCTGTCCCGGTCTGCACCAGCCGCCCATCCCGCATGATTGCGATGCGATCACCGATGCGCACGGCCTCATCGAGGTCGTGGGTGATAAAGATCGTCGTCTTTTTGAGTATTTTGGACAGCCGGATGAATTCATCCTGAAGCTGCCTGCGGATCAGCGGATCAAGCGCGCTGAATGGTTCATCCATCAGCAGGACATCAGGGTTTGCGGCAAGCGCACGGGCCAGCCCGACGCGCTGCTGCATACCGCCAGACAATTCGTGAGCAAACTTGGCGCCCCATGAGCCCAGATCGACGATATCCAAAATGGCGGCGGCTTGCCGCATCCGGTCATTCTTGCTGACTTTGCGTATTTCCAAAGGCAAGGCGACATTATCCAGAACCGACCGATGCGGCATCAATGCAAAGTTCTGAAAGACCATGCCGATCTTGCGGTTGCGGAAATGTTGCAGCTCTGCGGGGCCCAGCCCCATCACGTCGGTCCCTTCAACAAGGATCTGCCCTGCCGTTGGTTCCAAAAGTCGGTTGAAATGCCGGACCAGTGTCGATTTTCCGCTGCCGGACAAGCCCATGATGCAAAAGATTTCACCACGGTTCACTGACAGGCTGACATCGGCGACGCCGACAACGGCGTTATGCTGCGCAAGGACCTGCGCCTTGTCCAAACCTTCTTCCCGGATGGCCCGAAGCGCGGCTTCGGGGCGCGCGCCAAAGATTTTCCAGACATTGGATATTTCGATGAGGGGGGTGTCGCTCATGGCAGATAATATTCCCTGGCTTTGGGGGCGTGCCGAGGACGGCAAAAGGCTGGCCCCGGCTTGCTTTCGGGGCCAGCAGGTTTCATTGGGCGTGATCAGCCGCCAAGGCCCAGCCACGCATCAACGCGGTCCGGGTTGGCTTCGACCCATTCGCGCGCAACCTCGGCAGGGTCGCGGCCCTGGCCGCTGATCTCATAGGCAAAGCTACTGACATCGTCGGCAGTCAATGAGAAACGCTCAAAGAACTCCGCGATTGCGGGGGATCTTTCGGGCAGCGAATTGGACCATGCGATTTGCACTTCTTTCAGGTCATCCTTGGTTGCCACCATGGATTTGTCGTACCAATCGGGGTCATCGGACGGCTGCACCATGATGTACTTTTCAGGGTCAAATGTTGGCTCTGTCAGCATGACCACGTCAAACATGTACCAAACGGCATGTGGTTCGTAGCAGTAGAAAGCATAACCCTCGCCTTTGGCGATGGAGTCCTTGATCCGCGCGGTCTTGACCGCCTCTTCGGCGCGGATGGGTTCGATGAAATCAAGCAGGCCGTAGTCGCGGACTTTGACTTCGTTTACGTTGGCCGAGGCCCAGCCCGGTGCGCCGATCCACATCTCGCCTTTGCCATTGCCGTCGCTGTCCATCAGGGCGGCGACATCGGGGCGGCCCAGATCAGCGATGTCAGTGATGTTGTTGGCTGCGGCAAAGTCCTTAGAGACGCAAAAACCCTGATTACCCGCATAGGCATTCTCTGACAGCGTTACGGTTCCAGCTTCATCGACATATTGGTTGGTAAAGCTTTCCTGATTGGGCAGCCAGACGTCAGGGTGCACATCAATGTCGCCCTCGCCTTGGTCCATCGCCTGGAAAATGGTGGCGTTGTTGCCGGGAACATACTCAACCGTGCCGCCGATGCGCATCTCGACGACAGCGCCCAGAACATGCGCGATTGCCTGCGCACCTGTCCAGGTTGGCACACCGATCTTGACCTCTTCGGCGAAGGCGGGGGCGCTGATGGCCGTTAGAAAAGTTGCCGCCAGTAGTGTATTCTTGCGTGGCATTAGTTTGGTCTCCTTGTTGTCGGTTTATTTGTTTTCATTCGGAATAGCCGTGCAGGCCAAAGGTTCCGGAATAGCCGAACAGGGCGGCGCTTCCTCCGGTGTGCAGAAAGACGACATTTTCCATGCCGTCGAAGTAGCCCTTGCGGATTTGGTCAATCAGGCCGTCCAGCCCCTTGCCGGAATAGACGGGGTCAAACAAAAGCCCCTCGGTCCGGGCAAGCAGTTTGACTGCCGCGATCATCCCGTCGGTGGGCAGGCCATAGCCGGGCCCGACATAGTTGCAGTTGGCGCGCACATCGCTGCGTGCGATCGTCAGGCCTGTTCCCAGATGTTCCGCCGTCCGTTGGGCCAGATCAAAGACCATCTGTTCCTGTTTTTCCTGCGGCGCACGCACGCCAATACCCAGCAAATGAATGTCGCTTTGGATCGCTGCCAGTCCGGTGACAAGTCCGGCTTGGGTACCGGCACTGCCGGTTGCATGGACCAGCGCATCAATCTTCAGCCCGGTGCTGGCAGCCTGTTCCGACAGTTCGCGCGCGCAGTTGACATAGCCCAGCGCGCCGATGGGGTTCGATCCGCCGCCGGGGATAATATAGGGTTTGCATCCATCCTGTCGCAGTTGGTCTGCAAGGGTTTCCATTTCCGCATTCATGTCCGCCCCGCCACCGCGCTTTGACACTGACGCCCCATGCAGCCTGTCAAGCAACACGTTGCCGTTCAGGGTATAGTTGGGATCAGTCGAACCGGTCCGATCTTCCAGCAGAATGTGGCAATCCATATCCAGCTTTGCCGCAGCCGCAGCCGTCTGCCGCGCGTGGTTTGACTGCGTGGCCCCCTGCGTGATGATCGTATCCGCGCCTTTTTGCTGCGCATCCGCCATCAGGAATTCCAGCTTGCGGGTCTTGTTGCCGCCAGACGAAAGCCCTGTGCAATCGTCGCGCTTGACCCAAAGCCGGGGCCCGCCCAGATGCTCGCTCAGCCGGTCCATCGGCTCTAGCGGGGTCGGCAGATGGCCAAGACGGACCTTGGGGAACTTGGCCAGCGCAATGGACAATTCCTTGCACAGGCTTGCAGTCATTTCGGGTGAGTGGTGAGTGTCGCGTTCAGATATCAGATCAGTGTCGGTCACGCTCTGGTTTCCTTTACATCAAGGTTATGCAAAGCATCGCCATTAGCGGCGCAGAAAAATAATGCTTTTTTGTACGGCTGCCCATACTATTGCTTTGTGCAGGCAAGGATCAGCAGATGGATTTACAGTGGCTGGACGATGTTCTTTTCCTTTTGGAAGAACGCAATCTGACCCGTGCCGCCGCCCGGCGGCATATCACCCAGCCCGCCTTTTCAAGGCGCATCCGCAGTTTTGAGGACTGGCTGGGCGTGGATGTGCTTGAGCGTGGAACGAACCGGGTCGAGATCAGCCGCGCCCTTATCTCGAACGAGGCCGAAATACGCGCGCTTGTTGCCCGTATCCGTGATTTGCGCGGCAAGATCACGCATTTCGATCCGATCAGTTCAACCGTGTCGATTGCCGCGCAGCACGCGCCTGTCTTTTCCACCTTTCCCGATATGGCACTGCGCGCCAAGCAACATTTTCCGGGGCTCAGGTTTCGCTTGCGGGCTGCGAACCTGCCCGATTGCGTCACGATGTTTCTGCGGGGCGACACCAGTATGATGCTCTGCTACGAATCGGAAAAAACCGGCCCGTTGTCGTTTGGGCCAAATATCCGGCGTGCGTTGTGGGGTATCGATTACCTGATTCCCGTTGTTGGTGGGCAACTGCGCTATACCGTCAAGGACAATGGTGAAACGCCTGACGATGTGCCTGCAATTGTCTATCCCGAAAACAGCTATTTCGGTGAAGTTCTCAGTTCTGCCAACCGGCGCTTTGGCACGCCCGCAAAGACTACAAATACCGTCTGCGAAACGGCCCTTTCCAGCGGGATCAAGGAGCTGGTACTAAAGGGCATCGGCATCGGCTGGTTGCCTTACAGTATGGCCTACCGCGAAATCGAAAGCGGTGATCTTGTTTCACTCAGCAATAATCTGGGCAGGGAAGCGTTGGAAGTGGCGGTCTACGCCGACATCAAGGACGATTTGGCAGTGGCCTTGGCCGATATCTGGAAATCGGGTGCGACAAACGGCAAGTCTCACAGAACCGCCACATCGCGACACTTCAATACCGCGCAGTAGCACCGCAAGAGCAGGTTTTTCACCCTTTGGTGCAACGCCGCGTCTACTGCATCATCATTTCATGTACTGCCTGCATCCCCCGGTCGGCCATATCGGTGACTTCGGCAGCATGTTCTTGCAGCGCGGCGACAAGTTCAGGATCATCGGACGTCTGAACAACTTCAATGCCGTCGTCGGTCATGTCGATTTGTGTTTCGATCCTGTCGCCCCGTTCAAAAAAGATATCAAGTGTGGGGCTTTGAATAAATATCCCGGGGTCGTCGCGCGCCTCGACCCGTCCGATCATGCCCACAACGTGACTGACCATCTGGTCCATCACATCAGGGTCAGAGGACCGTGTCACCGTGCGGATTCCGTTGGGCAGGTTTGTGACCTCGCGCGTGATCGTTTCAAAATTGCGAAACATGGCTGCCAGTTCCGCGCTTTCCTGTGCTGTTGCGTTTTCGCCGCGCAGGCCGGGCATGTTGACTTCATCATGCCCGGTGCCATCCGCGCCATGCATGTGACCACCGCCAGACATATGGTGGGACAACATGTAGATGCCATTGCCCTGATAGAGGAAAGCAGCGCCGCCTATCATCACGACAAGCGCCAGCAAGACGATGGCACGCAGGCCTCTGGCGGATTTCCTGGGTTGTGTCATTGTCATCTTGTCCTTGAAAGCATGGCGGTTTCGTAACCCATAGGCCCCAATCGCCAATCGGTCCATTATGGATGCAGGGTTTCTATAAAGATAACCTCAATCGATGCGCAGATTGGCAGCGACCAGTTCAAGCAGGCTTTCCACCTCTTTGTCCCAGTTGGTCGCTTGGCGGCTGCGATCGAATTGCAGGCGGCATTGCCCGCAACTGGTGACAAAATGCGTGGCCCCTGTGGCTTCGACTTCCTTTCGCTTGATGTCAAACGCTTGCGCACGCAGTGGGGCGGCCCGGGTATTGGCCAGAACACCACCACCGCCGCCGCAACAAAAGGACGTCTCTTGCGTGTTCTCAAGTTCGCGCAGTTCCATCCCGAGCGCATCCAGAATAACGCGCGGTGCCCACCCCAGCCCGCCGCGACGCACTTGTTGGCAAGGGTCGTGAAAGGTGGCGCTTTCCCCGACCGGGTGCAGGCGGATATCACCCGTCTGTATCCTCTCGGCCAAAAGCTCCAACGTGTGCAGGATGCGGATGTCATTGATCGGCGTCCCATACCAGCGGGCCGCTTCCCAGCGCAGGGCACCCCATGCGTGCCCACATTCCGGCAGCAAGATCGTTGTGGCCCCGATTTCGCGGGCCTTGTCGATCAGGCGGCAGGTTAGTGAGCCCTGAAGTTCTGTATCACCCGACAGATACCCGAAATTGGTGGCTTCGAATGCAAGTGATGACAGGGTCCAGTCGATGTTCAGGCTATCAAGAATACGCGCCAGACCAACGACCGAATTGCGATGTTCTTCAAGATCCCCCGGCGCCAATGTCAGCAGCAAATCGGCCTTGGGTTTGTCCAGCGGCAGGGTGATCGCGAACTCGGTTTCAATTGCCCGGAGGGCTTTGACAAAATCTTCCGGCGTGCCGAACGGGCTGTGGTTTGTTCTGGCGTGACCTACGATTTGCGCCAATCTGTCCGGCAGCAGCCCGGCCCGGTACATCCCGTGCCGTGCTTCTTTCACCAGCTCGGCGATGTCGATCCCCATCGGGCAGGCAAGGGTGCAACGCCCGCAAAGCGTGCAGGAATCGAAAATCAATTCTTCCCAGTCCTGTAAATCCTCAATGCTGACCGTGGGTGCAATCCCGACAGCCCGCTTGATCCAGCTGAACGGGCCCTGCATCTGGTTGTAGGCGGCCTCGAACGGCTTGATCTTGTGGATGGGCGTGTATTTGGCGGCACCTGTGGCCAGATGGAAATGGCAGGCTTCTGCGCACAGGCCACAGCGCACACAGGCGTTCATGTAACTGGCGGCGCGGGGCCCGAATTCGGACAGGAACCCTTCCATTGCATTCGCGACACGCACCGTGTCGGGGGTGTCGCCCTGCTGGTCGAAAGGTTTAGTGTCGGCTGTCATAGGGCCACTCCTACATACGCGTTCCGCGGCGCCCGGCCAAAGCGCCGGTAAACCCACGCGACAGCGGCCACGTGAATGTGTGCATCAGGCTGCTGAACGGGAAATAGATCAACCATGCTTCGACCGTGCCCAGATGAATACCCCGCAGGACTGCGCTCTGCTCGCCCAGCGCTGTGCAGCCTGAGAGCATGACAAGGAAGGTCAACCCCGTCGCGATATGGTCATCGGGACGTGTAATCAGCCGCACCACCGGATCGACAAACCGCCGGACCCACAGCGCCAGCAATCCGGCAAAGGCAAATTGCGCAGCCACGATAAAGCCCCACCGGGGCAGGACCGGCCAGTCAAAGCCCAGAATATGGTCGCGCAGAAAGGCCACATGCGGGGCCGCAAAGAACAACAGCGCAAACAGTCCAAGGTGAAACGCATAGCCCGCGATCGTCACGAACCAGACCCGCCCTTGCCCGAAGAAAGCCCGCCTTGGCACGAAATGCCCGACAATAGCCCGCGCCGCACCCAGACCAACGGACCCGACAGGCCGCGCCTGAACGGGCGTGCGCCCGGTGGTCAGGATCACAAAGAGCCGCCACAGGCCAAACACCACGAAAATCCCAAGCGAGATCTGCCAAAGCGGCCCTTCCAGAAGCTCAATCGCGCTCATCCGTCGGCCCCTTTTTCTCTGGACTTCATGTCAGCCAGCCAAAGGTCGTGATGGGTGCGCGCCCAGTTTTCATCGACGCAGCCATTAACCATGCCTTCGATCGTGCCTTCGGTTCCGATTGTGCCCAGATAGATGTGGCCAATCCCGAAGCCGATAAAGACAAAGGCGGCAATCGCATGAGACAGTTCTGCCCAATGCAGCAGATCGTGGGTGCCCAATGCATCTGGAAAGCTCAGCAGAATCCCGGAGGCGGACAGCGTGATACCAGCCAGTGTCGCCGTCCAGAACCACGCCTTTTCACCTGCATTATAGCGACCTGCGCTGGCGTGACCGCCAAACATGCCGCCCGCCCGCGTGATCCATTGAAGGTCACACAAAGACGGCAGGTTGCCACGCACAAAGCTGAAAAACAGTGCGATAAATGAGACGATGAAAATCGGCCCGAACAGATTGTGGGCCTGCATTGATGCGGTTGCAAACACGCTGTAGGCAGATTTTCCGATTATCGGGATAAGGAGCGGGCGCCCGAACAAAAGCAACAGACCCGTGACGCCCAAAAGCAAGAACAAACAGGCGATGATCCAATGCACTACACGCTGTACGAGCGAAAAGCGTGCAACCGTCTTGCCCGATCTGCCGCCGTCAATGCGCAAGCGCCCGCGGATTACAAAGAACAGGACGACAGCGGCAATAACCGCCGCAAGCCCCAGGCCGCCATACCAGATCAGCGGCCCCTCGGCGCGGCGCAACTCGGACCAGCCCACGCCGTTGGCATTGATCAGAACACCGTCCACGACCTCACTGCTGCTGGGAAGGCCGTCCGCGCCCTGTCGGATCATGCGCCAAATATCGCTGTCGCTTTGGTTGCCCAGCGTGTTCTCGGGGCCTGCGTCGAACGGATAGGGCGGGGCTGTGCCTTGGGCCTGTAGTTGATGCGTGATGCCCATGACGAAAAGCATGGCAAGCAAGCAAATCACATGCATGGTCAGGCGTGACCATGTTGCGCAGCCCTGCAAAGCCTGCGTTCGTGAAGCTGCCAAGAATGTTCTCCTGCGCATTGATACGGGGTTCCGTCAAAAAAACGGCTAGGCTGGATACCTAATCAACGCGCGGATGCGGGTCATTGATTCAGATCAATTTTCGGGTGGGGCACACCGCTACTCTGTCATGGTCACGCTGACCCCGCCAATCCCTTCGATTGAAACTTCGACCTCCATGCCTGCCTTGATCGGGCGGGCACCAAGCGATGTGCCGCAGGCAATCAGATCACCGGGGTTCAACGTCATGTCCTGCGACAACAGGCTGACAATCCGGGCCGGGGGCAGGATCATGTCCGCAGTCTCGTAGGACTGTCGTTCGCGCCCGTTCACGCGCGTTTTGACGGTCAATGCCTGCCAGTCGATATCCGTTTCGATGGTCGGTCCGACGACCCCGAACCCGTCAAAGCTTTTGGCGCGGGTCCACTGCGGAAAGGACGGATCGGCGTTCAGGATATCAAGCGAGGTAATATCATTGACACAGGTATAGCCGAAGATGGCGCTTTCTGCTTCGTCGGGGGTAACATTCTTGCAGGTTTTGCCGATGACGATCCCCAACTCCCCTTCGAATACCACGCGACCTGCCGCGGCTGGCAGCGCGACCTGTGCGCCGGGGCCTGACAGGGAACTGTCTGCCTTGAAAAAATAGAGCGGATGGGTCGGGTGCGCGAACCCGCCTTTTTCAGCGGCGGCCTTGTAGTTGTTCCACAGGCCGATGAATTTGCCCGGCACAACCGGCGTCAGCAATGTGATCTTTGACAGGGGTATCGGGGCACCGGCCGGGATTTCAGACCCCAAGCGCGCGCGCGGGTGGAAGGTTTCATCCACGATGACACCTGTGATCGTTAATCCGTCCTCTGTCTTGCCACGTCCCCATTTCATGTTGTCGTCTCCTTGGTTGCGGGTGACGCGATTCTTAAGCCGAAACAAGATGCAGCTGCAACAGGTTACAATCAACCGGGGCGTTGCACCAATGGGGGCGGTCCACTACTGATCGGCCATAATTGATTTCCGCTGCATCAAGGGAGGGGACAAAATGGATTGGGACGGGTTCGCCCATTGGAGCAAGCATATCTCTGACTGGGGGGCTAACTATCACAAGTCCCTGCGGGACCGTCCGGTGCGCGCGCAAACGGCACATGGTGCGATTGCTGCACAATTGCCCGTGTCCCCGCCTGAAGGCGCAGAGACGATGGATGCCATCATGGCTGACTTTGAAACGATCGTTATGCCCGGCATGACCCATTGGCAGCACCCGCGTTTCTTTGCCTATTTTCCTGCCAACGCCGCACCCCCGTCCATGCTGGCCGAGATGCTGGTCACGACAGTCGCGGCCCAATGCATGTTGTGGCAGACATCACCTGCCGCGACCGAAGTCGAAGGGGTCATGGTCGATTGGCTACGGCAGGCGCTGGGGCTGGCTGACGGGTTCACCGGCGTCATTCAGGATAGCGCGTCGTCAGCCACGCTGTCGGCGGTGCTGACCATGCGTGAACGTGCAACAGGTTACACCGGCAATCGCGACGGGTTGTCGGACAAGGGGCAATTGCGCATCTATTGTTCCGATCAGGTCCATTCATCCATCGACCGGGCTTGCTGGGTGGCTGGCATTGGTCAGGCGAACCTTGTCAAAATCCCCACGAACGGCCCCCGATATGCAATGGATGTGGCGGCGTTGCAGGCAGCCATCACGGCAGATCGCGCAGCCGGTCACACGCCTGCCGGGATCATCGCGATCACGGGCGGCACCGGCATTGGCGCTTGCGATGTACTTGGTCCGATCCTTGAAATTGCCAGACAAGAGGATCTGTACACCCATCTTGATGCGGCATGGGCCGGGGCGGCGATGATTTGCCCTGAATTCCGTGCTGATTTCTGGGCTGATGTCGATGGCTTCGACAGCATCGTCTTCAACCCGCACAAATGGCTGGGCGCACAGTTCGACTGCTCTGTACAGTTTCTCAAAGACCCCGCGCCACAGTTGAATACGCTCAAGATCGAACCGGAATACCTGCGCACAACGGGCGAGAGCGTGACGAATTACTCGGAGTGGACGATCCCGCTTGGCCGCCGGTTTCGCGCGCTTAAGATCTGGTTCCTGATCCGGTCATACGGGCTTGAAGGACTGCGGACGCGCATCCGCAATCATGTCGCATGGGCGGGCGAACTGTGCGAGGTGATCCGCGCCAAAGAAGGTTTCGAAATCGTGACAGAGCCGATCCTGAGCCTGTTTTCGTTCCGCTGCCCCGGCGATGATGCGACACAACAGCGACTGGTGGACGCGCTGAATGATGACGGGCGCATCTATGTGACCCAAGGCGCATTTCAGGGCCGCAAGATCATCCGCTTTCAGGTCGGGCAATTCGACACAACACGTGACGATGTGGTGATGGCCGGTGCGGTCATTGGCGAGGTGTGGTCAAAGATGAAATAGCCCTCTGGTCCACCCTGCAATTGCTGTTATCAATCTGGCGCGGTGCAAGAGCGGACGACCAATCTGGACGCGTCGGAAACGAAATATGATCTGGCAAGAGAAAATACGCTTGCACTATCAGGGAGCGACCTGTTTCGCTTGCCGTTCCAGCAGCAAATAATGCGCAGCGATCAACAAGAGCGCCAGTCCAATCCCGACCCACATCACCATGGCTGTTTTCCACAGCACAAGCACCGCCGCCAAGAGCCGCAACAGCATTTCCCATGGCGGCATCCGCCCCTTGTCAAAACGTGCCAACGCCGATGCCATCAGATATAGCGCCAGCACAAGGCGCATCCCAAGTAGTGTCAGGGCCCCCCAGTCCGCCTGCCCGCTGTATCCTTCGATCAGTGCGCGACGGCCGTTTTCGTCGGTGATGGTCACGGCCTCTTCGATCAAAAGCAGTTCCGGATACCATGCAAAGACAAAGGGGATCGTGAACAGGACGATCCCGACCCTGACAGCTGCGACCCCTGTGCGCATCGGTTCGGTCCGGGTGATAGATGCGGCGGCAAAGGCTGCGATTGCCACCGGCGGCGTGATCGCCGAGGCGACCGCGAAGTAAAAGATGAACATATTCGCCGTGAAGAAGCTGACACCCAGATTGGCCAGCAGTGGCCCCAACAACAGCGCGACATTCACATAGGCGGGCACCGTGGGCATCCCCATGCCCAGAATGATTGCGCAGATCATCGCGCAGGTCAGCGCCAGCATCAGATAGACGCCGCCGACGATATGGATATCAAACCCGAACAGGGTCACGACTTGCGCTTTCTCCAGCCATGATGTCACGGCGCGGGTCAATTCGCCTGTCAGCCCGCTTTCATTCAAAAAGGCCGAGATGATCGAAACCGCAAAAAGAAGCAGAAATAACCGCGAAATCAGAATGCCGCCTTCGGCGAGAGAGGCAAGGACCTTTGATGGTTTTGCCCGTGTGTCCGGGTCAAGAAACAAAAGCGGCAACAGCACGGCAACGGCCCACCAGCCTGCCGACACAGCGTCGCCGGTGGCATTCACCATGGTCTGAACTACGCCAGCGGGCAGCACCTGCCCGACAAGACTGCCAGCGAATGCATCTTTGCTACCCAGAAGCAGCACCAAAATGGTCAGGATCGGCACGATGATAATCACAAGGTTCAGCCAGTCCTGACGCGACATGATCAGATCGTCGGGGATATCTTTCATGGCCGCGACGCGTTCGCGGCGGGCCTGAAACATCACTGCCAGAAAGATCGAAAAGAAAAAGGCCAGAGCAGGGAGCAATGCGGCGGTGATCACCTTGGTGTAGGGCACGCCAGTCAGCGCGACCAGAACAAAGGCGGCAACACCCATGACCGGTGGCATGATCTGCCCCCCCGAGGACGCTGCGGCCTCGACCCCGCCTGCGAACTGCGGCGAAAAGCCATTGCGCTGCATCATGGGGATGGTCAACCGCCCGGTGGACAGCACATTTGTCACCGGACCGCCGGTGATCGTGCCGAACATCGCTGATGAGACGATCGCCGCATGTGCGGGACCACCGCGCAAACGGCGTGTCAGCCGCACCGCCAGTTTGATGAGTGATGTGCCCCCCGCAGAGGTGCCAAAGAGCGCCCCCAGAATGACGTACGGAAAGACCTGATTGACGACGATATCCATGAAACGGCCCATAAAGCCATCCGGCGTGATAAAGACATTCGTCGCCTTCTGGATCGCGGCCCCCATCACGTCGCCGCCGTCAGCACCCAGCTTGGTCAGCAGGAAATTATTGTCCGACAGATCAAACATCCAGATCAGCGCGGTACCGACCGTATAGGCCACGACGATGCTGGCGACGATAACGAGCGGCAATCCCCAGACCCGCACATTATAGAGGAAAAACAGGGTGATGATCGTGAAAAGCAACGGGATCGTCCAGACCCCGAACCGGGCCTGACAGGCGGGCACTTCCGCATCGAAGGACATCCCCGGTATCACCCCGGCAGAGCGTTCGGCGGCATCCTGTATCAACCGCGCGCGCTCGCCGGTGATCTGGTCAATCAGACAAACCGAGTCGATCTCGACCAGATAGCCGAACGCACCCAGAAATGCCGCAAGGATCAGGCCCGCATCCAGCAGCAGGCCCAGCCATGCCAAATGCGGCTTTTCGGCCTTCCATGCGCGGTAAACACTGGCATCCAGCGCAACGATCACCATCATGACAAGGAAGACAGGCGGATAGAAAAATTCGGGCGGAAAGCCGGAGATGCGAAAAAACGGCTGGCCCGTGGCCGCGCGCACCCAATCCTGAAGCCCCGCGATTTCGGGCATCGTGTTGACAAGCCCGACCACGACGAGAAAAAAGGCCAGCACAAGCGCAATACGTTGACCCAAAGGGCGGCGTACAACAGGATTTGTCATTGGTATGGCTCCAAAAGGGGTCGGCATCAGCCGAACCCCGCAGATGGATGGTCAGTGCCTTAGGGGCGCAAACAGTCAGCGACCGTGTGGCCCGCATCTTCAAAGGCGCGGATCGCACCGGGGTGCATCTTGACCTGCACCGCACCGCAAGCGCCCTGACTAGGACCGTCGATGTCCCCAAAGCTCATATTCAGGAAAGGACCGCGCGGCGAACTGGTCACGAAACGCTCTTCACCCTCAAGAAAGGCTTTGGTGATATTATACACCAACTCTTCGTCCAGATCGGCGTTGACGATTTGTCCAAAGGCTGTGGCAAAGCTGTCAAATGTATCATCGTCAGTCACGACGGTAATATCGTTGCCTGCGTAGGCTTTACGGAATTCGTCAACGGGCACTGAATAGGGTGCATGGCCAGGAGCAGCGAGGATCTGCTGCCCCAATTCGCTGTTCAGCAGGTCCGAGGGCACGTCAAAAAGCGTCGTCCCACCTGCCGCCGCGATGGCGATCTGGCGCCCCGATGGCAGGCCTTCGGGAATTGTCCACGCGTCCACGCCACCACCGGTAATGGACGAAACAGTATCAGGCCACGGGTTTTGTACGCCCTCATATCCCTCACCATCCTTGAGCCCCGAAAACAACTGGACCAGTGCGCGCCCGGAGGTCAGCGCAGCCCCGCGCGGGGGCCCGTTCCAGATGCGGAGCCCGTCCAGTTTCGTGATATCTTCAACAGGATTGCTATTGTAGTAGCCAAAGATCTGCGCAGACCCTGCGTTGAAAAAGATCACGCGAATATTGTCTGCCAGCTTTGCGCCTTCTTCGGCACCGATGCCACTATAGGGGCCAATCCCCCGCGACAGCAGAAACGGCAGGATCAGCGGGGCTGGCGCCATATCAAGCTGGCCTTCGGCCACGGCCTGCACTGAATTGGTCAGGGTGGCACCCTCGGTTATCTGAAGACTGGCAACGCCCGCACTTTCCAGAATCGCTGCAAGCGTGGTGTCAATGTAATGCGGTGTCGAGCCGGGGGTCGTTGTTTCGGCTGTCAACGTGGCTTGCGCCACAGCAGACAAGGGCAACAGCGCAAGCGTCGCTCCAAAAAGCAGTGTTCTCATAATTGGTATCCTCCCTGATAATCACGCCTTCCTCCAAAGCCGTGTGCGGCAATTTTCAGGCCGCACCCTCAAGCTTGCAGAAAATATATGACTTGTCACGTATAATTTTTTGGGGCTTTATCGGGGTGGCAAAGCGGCAGGCTGTCATTCATGGACTGCAGCATCGCAGGAGGAGATTTTCATGTCGGAAGACGCACCAATTGATGCCAAGCGGCTGCAAAAACGCAGGGCGCAGGAAGACTCCAACATCTTCGTGCGGCTTCCCGCGGCCTATGCGGCATCGCGCGTTCAGGGGCGGCGGTTCCTTCAGCATGGCGGTGACCTTTCGATTGTCGAATGGCGGACCTTGTGGGACCTGCACGAGGCAGGTCCAATGACAATACGCGATTTGGCAAACATCCAGCGCACCGATCATTCGCTGCTCAGTCGCGCACTGCCCCAGATGCGCGACAAAGGATATGTCACCATGACGCGCGGCCTCGAGGACGCACGGCAGATAATTGTCACTTTGACCGAAAAAGGCGCTGATGCTTATGCAAAGGCTGCACCGATCATGGCACGCAGGCGCGCCGCCCTGCGCGAAGAATTCACCGACGCTGAAATCGCCGTTTTTATCGGATTCCTTGATCGCCTTGATGATTTCCTGCGCCGACCCGTCGAAGACCTTTTGCAGATGGAGACAGTGAAATGAGTGACAACCCCAATGTCCTGTGGATCATGGCTGATCAACTGCGGTTCGACTACCTCAGCTGTTACGGGCACCCGCATCTGCACACACCCCATATCGATGCACTGGCGGCACGCGGTGTGCGCTTCACCAACGCCTATGTGCAATCGCCGGTTTGTGGCCCGTCGCGGATGTCAGCCTATACTGGACGATACGTGCGCAGCCATGGTTCAACCTGGAATGGCATGCCCTTGCGGGTAGGAGAGCCGACGTTGGGCGACCATCTGCGCGAAGCAGGCGCGCGCGCGGTTCTGGTCGGCAAAACCCACATGACCGCAGATGCGGAAGGGATGGCATGGCTGGGGATCGATCCGGGCAGTGACATCGGCGTGCGCGTGTCCGAATGCGGGTTTGAACCGTTCGAGCGTGACGATGGATTGCACCCCGACAGCCCGCGACAGCGCTGGTCTGCCTACGATGACTACCTTGTTGCGCATGGCTACACATCCGACAACCCATGGGAAGATTTCGCAAATTCCGGGCTGGATACGGATGGCAACCTGTTGTCGGCATGGCTTTTGAAAAATTCGCGTCTGGCCGCAAACATTCCCGAAGAACATTCCGAAACCGCCTATATGACCAACCGGGCGATGGATTTCATGCAATCCGCGATGCAGGGTGATGCGCCGTGGGTGTGCCACCTGTCCTATATCAAACCACACTGGCCCTACATCGTGCCCGCCCCATATCATGACATGTACGACCAGAGCCATATCATCCCCCCGGTGCGTTCCGATGCAGAGCGTGACACCGATCACCCGCTGATGCGGGCCTATCTGGACGCGCGCGTCTGCAAAAGCTTTTCGCGGGATCACGTCCGTGAACATGTGATTCCGGCTTACATGGGTCTGATCAAACAGCTTGATGACAATCTGGGGCGCCTGTTTGCATGGATGGATGCAAAGGGGCTGACCGAAAATACGATTATCGCCGTAACATCCGATCATGGCGATTACATGGGCGATCACTGGATGGGCGACAAGGATTTTTATCACCAGATGGCGGTCAAAGTGCCGCTGGTCATCGCCGACCCGCGCCCGCAAGCGGACGGCACTCGTGGGACCGCATCCGACGCACTGGTTGAAATGATTGATCTGGCGCCGACATTCATGCACGCGCTGGGCTGCCGCGCCAAGCCACATGTGATCGAAGGGCGCGATCTGACCCCCCTGTTGCATGGGCAAGACGGCTTCTCGCGCAATTATGTGATCAGCGAACATGACTACCACTGGTCCGAAATGGCGCGTTCGCTGAATGTACCCCAAGAGGACGCGCGCACCGTGATGATCTTCGACGGGCGCTGGAAATACGTGCGCTGTGAAGGGTTCCGCCCGGTTCTGTTCGATCTTGCGACCGACCCGTCCGAACTGACCGACCTCGGGGCATCAACAGACCCCGCACATGACGCGGTCAGAATCCGGATGGACGCTGCATTGCTCAGCTGGTCAACGCGCCACCATAGCAGAATAACGGCTACGCCTGCCGTACTTGCGGGGCAAAAGACAGCAGCGGAATCAGGCATCCTGATCGGCTTCTGGGACGAAGGCGAATACAAAGACGCGACAGGAAAAGCCTTCGACAGCCTGCAGCCACACGGCCGCCCCTGAACAGCGACGGCCGGCCGCAACCGGCCCACTTCTGGCTATTTCTTATGGCCAAAAGTATCCTGGGGGTCCGGGGGCAAAGCCCCCGGCCTGTCGGCTTGCAAAGCAAGGCGAAACAAAGGTGGCCACACAGATCAAAGCGAGGTCAGCACAGGTCTTGGCCATCCTGATGATGGAGCGAACCGGACCCTGCGGCAGGGCATCTTGCCACATCCATTTTCGTGCAGTGGTGTCTTGTGGTATCGAACGTGACCGCCGTACTATCGTCAACACTGACATGGCCAAATTGGGGATTATCATGAACAGACGCCATTTCCTCGGGTCCGCTGCCGCAGCTGCAATTGTCCCGTGCGGGGTTCTGGCAGCCCCGGCCCGCTATCAGCTCAGGGCCGAGCCCGTCATCAAACAAATCCTGCCCCCGGGTGACGGAGCGACCAGAATGCTTGGCTTTAACGGCTCCATGCCGGGGCCCGAATTGCGGGTTCGGCGGGGCCAGCCACTGACGGTCGCGGTCGAAAATGGTCTGGAGGACGGCACCGCGATACATTGGCATGGTATCCGACTGGACAACCGGATGGACGGCGTGCCCATGCTGACCCAAAAGACCATTCCGCCTAAGGCCACGCACACCTATAGCTTTGTGCCGCCGGATGCGGGCACATTCTGGTATCATTCGCATTACCTGTCGCACGAGCAGGTTGCGCTGGGCATGATGGGGCCACTCATTATAGAAGAAGACACGCCGCCGGATGTTGACCGCGATATCACAGTGCTGATCTCTGACTGGATGATGCAGGAAGACGGGACGCTGGTCGGTGATTTCGCCAACCGCCATTCTGTCGCCCATGGCGGTTACATGGGCAATTATGCCAAAGCGTTCCTGTCCGGGCAGGACGTGCAGATCGGGGACCGCGTCAGGTTCCGGCTGATCAACGCGGCAACAAATCGTATTTTCCCTGTCACTGTTGGCGGCGTGAGCGGACAGATCGTGGCACTGGATGGCATGGCGCTTGCGACACCGCGCCCGTTGTCTGACCTGATATTGGCGCCTGCCCAACGGGTTGATCTGATCGTTGATGTCACCGGTCGCGTGACGTTCGACATGATCACACGGCAAGACCCGTATCTGTTAGCTGAACTTGTTCCTGTTGGAACAAATGCAAACCGGACGCAAGCGCCTGTTCCGCCGCTGCCGCCGCATGGTTTGCCACAACCTGCGGAGCCTGCACAGCATTTGACCCTGACCATGATGGGCGGTGCCATGGGGGGCCGCCATGGTGGTGACAACATCTGGGCCTTCAACAATGTTTCCGACCTGCCTGCCGACCCGTTTGGGACTTTCACACAGGGCGAAACAGCACGGATCACCTTGGTCAACGACACCAGTTTTGCGCATGGCATCCATCTGCATGGGCATCATTTCTTTGAGGTCGGCCCAGATGGTGCACTTGGGGATTTGCGTGACACAACGCTTGTCAGTGCCGGGGAAAGCCGGGACATCCTGTGCGTTTTTGACAACCCCGGAAAGTGGCTTTTGCATTGTCACATGCTCAGCCATCAGGTCGGCGGCATGAAGACCTGGGTGTCGGTGGCCTGACCGCCCGAAATAGCAATTGACAGGCGTCTTTCAAAAAATGATTGACGTCTATCATTTTTGCTCCCAAGCTGCACGCATCAGGGAGGAAAGCAATGGCATTCGCGACATTGCACGATGTGGCAGAGGCCGCGGGCGTCAGCTATGCGACGGTGGACCGTGTGGTGAATGCGCGCGGCGGGGTGTCGCAAAAATCTGTGCTGCGAGTGCAAGCGGCGATCAAGCAATTGGGTTACGCGCGCGACGTGAGCGCCGCAAATCTGGCGCGCAAGCGGGTCTACAGGTTTCTTTTCCTGCTACCCGAGGATCACAACGATTTCTTTCACAGTCTCTACAGCGCCCTGCAATCACATGCACAACGGCCAAATCTGTTGCGCATCGCGGTCACCACAACACGATTGCCTGCCTTTTCGGAAAAGGCCCTGATTGAAGCGCTGGCGCGCATCGACCCGGCGACCGTTGATTGCGCCTGCGTTGTGGCGCTGGATACACCCGCCGTTAACGCGGCGGTGCAGCGTGTCCGCGCGCAGGGTGTCAAATTGGTCACGCTGGTGTCGGATATCGACGCGGCGTCCCGTGACGCATATGTCGGCATCGACAACTATGTGGCGGGCAAAACCGCTGGCCGCATGATGGGGCTGTGCCACGGCCGCCAGCCCGGGCTTGTGCTGCCCATTATCGGCACAAGCCGCGCCCATGACCACATCCAGCGGTTAAGCGGCTTTCTCGAAATCATGCAGGCGCACTTTCCCCAGATCACCCTTCTGGAGCCGGTGACAAGCCGTGACGAGGCGGCGACGATCCACCGCGAGCTTGACGACATATGGCGTGCACATCCCAACCTGACGGGTGTCTATAACATGGGCGCAGGCAACGACGGACTGGTCGCCTGGATCAGAGGGATCACAGGCCGTGACCGCCCTTTTATGGTCATCCATGAACTCTTGCCCAATGCACGGACAGCACTTGAGGCAGGGCTCGTCGATGCCGTCATTGACCAAAAGCCAAAAGAGATCATCACCCGGACAATGGACGCCATGCGGCTGCTGGTCGATGGCGAGGCGCTGCCGACCCCCGCACCAGTCATCACGCCTGCAATATACCTGTGTGAAAACTTGCCCGATACACCCAAAGAAACAGACTGGATGCCTTCAAATGACTAGCTACTTTCAAGATATCGCCCCTGTAACCTATGATCCGCAAGCCAAAGGTCTGGCCTTTCGCCACTATGATCCGCAGGAAATGCTCGGTGGTAAATCCATGCAGGACCACCTGCGTTTCGCGGTGTGCTATTGGCATAATTTCGTCTGGGAAGGTAATGACCCCTTTGGCGGGCAAACCTTTGACCGGCCATGGTTTCCTGCCGATACGATGGATTTGGCGAAACGCAAGGCAGATGCTGCCTTTGACATGTTCAAAATTCTGGGCGTGCCGTTTTGGTGCTTTCATGACCACGATATTCGCCCCGAAGGGGCTAGCCTAAAGGAAAGCCATGACCGGCTGAACGAAATGGCCGACTACGTTCAGGAAAAGATGGAAAATGGCGGACCAAAGCTGCTCTGGGGCACCGCAAACATGTTTTCCAACCGGCGGTTCATGTCCGGGGCCAGCACAAACCCCGACCCGGATGTGTTTGCCTATTGCGCCAGCACTGTAAAATCCTGCATGGATGTGACCCACCGGCTGGGCGGAGAAAATTACGTTCTGTGGGGTGGGCGCGAAGGCTACGAGACGCTGCTTAACACCGATCTGGACCGTGAGTTGCAGCAGATGGGCCGCTTCTTGCAGATGGTTGTCGACTATAAGCACAAGATCGGCTTCAAAGGGGCGATCCTGATCGAGCCCAAGCCGCAGGAACCCACCAAACACCAGTATGACTATGATGTCGCGACCGTCTATGGTTTCCTCAAACGGTTCGGGCTTGAGGAAGAAGTGCAGGTGAATGTTGAACAAGGACACGCCATTCTGGCTGGACATTCGTTCGAGCATGAATTGGCGATGGCACGAACCTTGGGCATTTTCGGCAGCATCGACATGAACCGCAACGATTACCAGTCCGGCTGGGATACGGACCAGTTTCCCAACAACGCTCCCGAGGCCGCACTTGCCTATTACGAGGTACTCAAGGCAGGTGGTTTTACCACAGGTGGCACCAACTTTGATGCCAAGCTGCGCCGCCAGTCCCTTGATCCTGTTGATTTGATTGCGGCGCATGTCGGCGGCATGGACATCTGCGCACGCGGGCTCAAGGCGGCCTATGCTATGCTGGCCGATGATGCGCTGGAAGCGCCGCGCCGCGAAAGATATGCAGGTTGGGAAACCAGCGATCATCTGGTCGAAGGCAAGACGCTTGAACAGATTGCGGACTACGCCGAGAGTCGCGGCCTTGACCCGCAGCCTGTGTCTGGCCGTCAGGAAATTCTGGAAAACATTGTAAACCGATACGTTTAAGCATTTGGGAGAGTATGTATGAAAACCATTAAAGGCCCCGCCCTGTTCCTTGCGCAGTTCGCAGGGGACGAAGCCCCTTTCAACAGCTGGGACGGCATTACGAAATGGGCGGCTGATTGCGGCTATAAAGGGGTCCAGATCCCAAGCTGGGACGGGCGGCTGTTCGACCTGCAAAAAGCAGCTGACAGCAAGGATTACTGCGATGAAATCGCAGGGCAGGCGCGGGCAAACGGTATCGAGATCACAGAATTGTCCACCCATCTGCAAGGGCAGCTCGTGGCCGTGCATCCGGCCTATGATACAGCGTTTGACGGTTTTGCAGCGCCCGCCGTGCAGGGTGATCCCAAGGCCCGTCAGGCGTGGGCGGTCGAGCAGGTCAAACTGGCCCTCACGGCGTCACGCAATCTGGGGATAGGGTCGCAGGCGACCTTTTCGGGTGCTCTGGCGTGGCCCTACATCTATCCGTGGCCGCAACGCCCCGCCGGTTTGGTCGAGGCCGCCTTTGACGAGCTTGCCGCGCGCTGGCGTCCGATCCTGGACCATGCTGATGAAATGGGCGTGGACCTTTGCTATGAAATCCACCCCGGCGAAGACCTGCACGACGGTATCACATTCGAGATGTTCCTTGAACGGCTCGACAATCACGGGCGCTGCAACATGCTGTACGATCCGTCGCATTATGTGCTGCAATGTCTGGATTATCTGGACAACATCGACATCTACAAGGACCGGATCAAGATGTTCCACGTCAAGGATGCGGAGTTTAACCCAACCGGCAAACAGGGCGTCTATGGCGGCTATCAGTCGTGGGTTGACCGCGCAGGCCGCTTCCGGTCACTTGGCGATGGACAGGTGGATTTCGCGGCGATTTTTTCCAAGATGGCCGCAAATGACTTCGACGGCTGGGCCGTGGTTGAGTGGGAATGTGCGATCAAACACCCCGAGGACGGTGCCCGCGAAGGTGCGCAATTCGTCAAGGATCACATTATTCGCGTGACCGAGCGCGCATTTGACGATTTTGCCGGTGCAGGTACAGACGACGCGGCCAACCGCAAGATGCTGGGGATTTGATCAGATGGCACAATTGAAACTTGGCATGGTTGGCGGCGGAAACGATGCGTTCATCGGCGGGGTCCACCGGATTGCCAGCCGCATTGATGACCGCTGGCGACTGGTCGCGGGGGCGCTGTCATCCACGCCCGAGAAATCAAAGGCTTCAGGGGCCGCGCTGGGCTTGGATGCTGACCGCTGCTATGCCGATTTCGCGGAAATGGCCGCAGCAGAGGCAGCCCGCCCCGACGGGATTGATGCGGTCGCGATTGTCACCCCGAACCACATGCATTTTCCCCCCGCCAAGGCGTTTCTTGACCGCGGCATTCACGTGATCTGTGACAAACCGCTGACTGCGACCATGGAAGATGCGCAGGCGATGGCCGCTGCGGTGGAAGCGTCAGAGGCGCTGTTTTTCCTGACCCACAATTACACCGGCTACCCGATGGTCCGGCAGGCGCAGGCGATGATTGCGGCGGGCGAGATAGGCAAGTTGCGTGTTGTGCAAGTTGAATATCCGCAGGATTGGTTGACGATCGCGCAGGAAGATACCGGGCTGAAGCAGGCCGAATGGCGGACTGATCCCGCGCGGTCGGGTGCAGGCGGATCAATTGGGGATATCGGCACGCACGCCTATAATCTGGCTTGTTTCGTGACGGGTCTGCAGGCCACTGAACTGGCCGCTGATCTGCACTCCTTTGTGCCGGGGCGTCTGCTTGACGACAACGCGCATATCATGTTGCGATTCGACGGCGGCGCGCGGGGCATGTTGTGGTCAAGTCAGGTGGCGCCCGGGCATGAAAACGGCCTGAAATTGCGCGTTTTTGGCGAAACCGGCGGGCTGGAGTGGTGCCAAGAAGACCCCAATTACCTATGGCATACGCCCTTTGGCGAACCCAAACGCCTGCTGACCCGCAACGGGGCAGGGTCAGGCCCGCAGGCGGCTGCCATGTCGCGCATCCCCGGCGGCCATCCCGAAGGCTATCTGGAAGGGTTTGCTAACATCTACAGCGGTGCTGCCGACGCCATCGCGGCGTTGCGCGATGGCAAGCCTTTGCCAGAAGAAACTGCACTTTTACCCGGCATACAGGCTGGACTGGACGGGATGGCTTTTATCGCGGCGTGTGTGCAGTCCTCGGCGGAAAACGCAGGCTGGGAGCGACTGTGACGCACGGGGAATCCCCGTTGCGGTCAACATACCCAAGCGGGGCAACCTGCCCGTGATCCGCTATTCGCATCCACCGTCAGCCCAGACACGCAAGTTTTGTTTGAACGTGCCGCCGTAGGGGTGCTGTTTTGTCAGATTGGCCGATCCGGCCTCGGACAGATAGGTGTTCGCCTGCGTGCACAGGTTAGCTTGCTCCCACTGATGGCAGGCCGAACACTCTTCGTTCTTCCAGTAACTTTCGGGAAGCCCTTCGACAGGCGGGAAAAGCGGGCTGCCTTTGATCAACTCTTCCAGTGACTTTCCAACAATCGCAGCATCGCCTTGGGTCAACGGCGCTGAAAATGACACGGCCACAGGCTCTGCGGTTGGCGTGCTCTCGGCCCTAACTCCAGCTTCGTCCTGGGCCTGCGGTTCTTGCGTTGCTGGCATGGTTTCCGCGACATCGGGTTCGGCGTTTTGTGAGCCGCGTTCTGCAGCCAGAGCGTCAACAAAGAGATCTCTGGCTTGTGACGCGAATTCACTTTGTGGGTATTTATTCAGGAACATCAGGATATCTGTCGACGTGGCACCATTTTCGATCTGCTGCCAGGCGGCCAGTTCATCGGCTTGGTTGATCAGAATGGGTTTCAGCGTTTTGATCGACGTGTCGCTGACCACTGTTGGCCGTTCCCCCGCCTCAGCAATGCTGATTGACAGTAGTAGTGCACCACACAGAGCAGTGTTTAGCTTTACCATTCGTACCTCCAAAAACCGCGTCACACGGTTTATCATCTGTCAGCATTCAAAACTATAAGGTAATGCTAGCTGGAACATTGCAATATGTTCAACGGCATTGTCAGATTATGAACATATTGTCGCCAAATTTATTCGATTTTACAGTATTGAAGCGAATCCAGCAACATTGTTGGCCCGAGGTATCCTCCTCCTGGGTGGATTTTGCGCAGGACGCAGCATGCAATCGTCAACGATAGGCTGACGCCTCATTTGGAGAGACAGAGTGTTACAAGGGAAATTTCCGAAAATTACCGACTGGCGGTCCGCGCTCGTAGCAGGGCTTTTGCTGACGGTGCCTCAATCCATCATGGCGCAAGATAATATTTTCGCGCCGGGATGGATCATGGACAATGAAACATCGGCGCTGCGGTTCCAGTCTGTGAAAAACGTTACAAAGGTCGAATCCAGCACATTCGGGACCTATATCGGCACGATTGATGACTCTGGCTTTGCCACTGTGCGTGTTTTGCTGGACTCGGTTGATACAAAGGTTGATTTGCGCAATGTGCGCATGCGCTTCTTGTTGTTTGAAACATTCCAGTTTCCCGAGGCCGTGATCACGATGCAGATTGACCCAGCACAGCTGGCCGATCTGGAAGAGGTGCGGCGCAAGGTCTTTACGACATCGTATACGATTGAATTGCATGGTGTGTCATCCACCCGCGAAGCCGAAATTGCGGTGACATTGCTGGGTGACGACAAGGTTTCGGTAACGTCAGCCACGCCGATTTCGCTGCCGACCGCAGACTTCAACCTGGATGCGGGTGTCGCCAAACTGGAGGACGCGGCCAAGGTCGTTATTATTCCATCTGCAACTGTGACGTTCGACTTTACCTTCGATCGCGCAGCTTCGGCAGAGGAATATGCAGCAACCACAGCGGCCATCGCGCAGGAAACCGGATTTGACACGGTGGCGATGGAAGAAGAAGGCGACTTTTCCGTGGAAGCCTGCAAGGGCCGTTTCGAGATCATGTCGCGGACCGACAACATCAATTTTGCGCGCGGCAGTGCGGCTTTGGACGATACCAGTGGTTCATTGCTTGACAGTATTGCCGGGATCATCGCGCGCTGCCCGGATCTGGTTATTCAGATCGGTGGGCATACGGATTCTGACGGGAGTGCTGCGCTGAACCAGTCGCTGTCAGAGGCGCGGGCGCAGTCAGTGCGGGCCTATCTGCTGGACGTTGGTACCGATGCAGAACGCATCACCTCTGTTGGTTTCGGTGAGGCATCGCCGCTTGTGCCAAACGATTCAGCCGAGAACAAACGGCGCAACCGCCGGATCGAATTTACGGTTGTCGAAAGCGAATAAGCCCAACCAAGCTGGCGCCCCCTTGATCCGGTGCGCCAGCCAAAGACTGCCCGGCATTTGCGGCGCGTGATACCGCTGGAACGCGATGACCTTTGTTTCGGCTTGCGCTGCAAGCCGACCGACCGGGGGCGTTGCCCCCGGACCCCCAGGATACTTTTGGCCACAAGAAACTGATATGTGCGCCGCCGTCTGGCAGGTTGAAACGCAATGGCCATCTGATTGCCGCAACCGAGCCGGCTTTTCCTTGCTTTTCAAGCCCGGCAACAATCCCTAAAAGGGCGCTCATTCGCCCAGCTATCTGGATTATGCCCCGTGGATGCAAAATCGCCGCCCCCGTCTGATGTGCTTTCGCTGTCGATTGACAGCGAGGAGGCGACCGTGCGCCTTGCACAGGCGCTTGCCCCGCATCTGGGGCCGTCCGATATTGTGCTGCTGGATGGCGCACTGGCGGCTGGCAAGACATTCTTTGTCAGGGCCTTGGTAGATTGTCTGAAGACTGACGATCATGTTTCAAGCCCGACATATACAATCGCCAACATTTACCAGACCGCCATCTGCGATGTGCTGCATGTGGATGCCTACCGGCTTTCAGATGCGCAGGAGTTTTACAATCTGGGCCTTGATACACAGATTGACGAGTCAATCTGCCTGATCGAATGGGGGTCCCGGATCGCGCCCGCATTTGATGAATATCTTCAAATTTCGATTGCATTCGCTGATGATGCTGATGATGCGCGCATCTTCGAGATATCCCATGTTGGCAGGCGGTGGCCGGATGTGATCGGCGCTTTGAAAACGGAATCCGCGGACTGATGGCCCAACTAACACTTCTTTTGCAGAATTCGTCTGGCCAGCTTGGCGTGGGTATCGCCGAAGGCGAGCGTTTGCTCTTTGACAGCAGTGTGGACAGTTCCCTGACCGCATCACGCAATGTGCTCGAGCATCTTGAGTCCGCCAGATCGCAACTTGGCCAATCGCTTGACGATATGGGCGAAATCTTTGTTGATGTTGGTCCGGGCGGGTTAGGGGCGACCCGCACGACTGCCGCATTTGCCAATGCCTTGGCCTATGCCAAGGGCATAGCCGTCACAGGGGTCAATGCCTTTTCACTGATCGGCTCGCATGTGGCCCGCAGCACCGACAGGCCTGTCATTTGCATCCGGCATGCCGCCCGCCCGCATTTCTATGTCGGGCGCTTTGAAGATGGCCGGTTGCATGATTTCGCCTTTCTGGAAAAGCAGGCGGTTCTGGATCTTGTGACGCGGACGCGCGATAGCGCCGTTTTTGCGGGCAAGTTCAAGTTTGGTCCCGATGATGTGGGGATCGCACCGCCCTCGGTCGCGAATGCGGCTTCGATGCTGTCATTTTTATTGTTCGCCCGTAGTGTGGATCACCCCTCGCGCGGGGCGGCGCGGGTTTTCCCCATTACGGAAAGTCTTGAGGCGCACTATCTGTGATCCTATTGCTATGGAAATGAACCCGATGACTGATGATATGACCGATGTTGAAAAAGCAATTGCCAGCCTGCGCAATGGCGGCGTTGTCTTGCTGCCAACGGATACGGTTTACGGCCTTGCCGTTCTGCCAAGCGACGGTGACGCGGTTGACAAGCTTTACCGACTCAAGCAGCGGCCCCGGGCGCGGTCCCTGCCTGTCATGGTTGCCGATCAGGGGCAGATTGTGCAGTTGGGGATGAAACTGAACGACCGGATCACGCGCCTTCTTGCCAGCGATTTGGTGCCCGGTGCGCTGACCATCGTCGGCGAACTGGACAAGAGCGTTGCCCCCGCCTGGCTGTCTGATCGTGATGAAGTCGCGGTGCGTATTCCCGACAATGCGGTGTTGCTGACTTTGCTGACAAGAGTGGGGCCATTGCTTGTCACCAGTGCCAACCTGCATGGTGCGCCGACCGCCACAAATGCGGCGGACGTGTTGGCACAGCTGAATGGCGCGCCTGATTTTGTGGTTGAAGGGGCAGTGTCGTCAGATGTGCCATCCACGCTGGTGAACTGTCGCCACGATCCGGTGACTATCGAACGGCAAGGCGCCATCCCGCGGGCGAACATCACGCAACTGGTTGACGTACAGCATGACTGACTTTGTCCTTGGAATTGAAACCTCCTGCGACGATACGGCGATTGCGCTGGTGGACCGCGACGGCAATGTCGCAGGCGCGAAAACTGTCGCCCAGTTTGACATTCACGCCGAATTTGGTGGCGTCTATCCGGAGCTTGCAAGCCGCGCCCACCTGGAGGCGATCCTGCCCACGGTAGACAGTGTGCTTGGCGCAACAGGCGTGTTGCTGGCGGACATCAAGGCCATTGGCGTGACCCGCGGGCCGGGGCTGATCGGGTCCTTGCTGGTGGGGCTGTCGACCGTGCAGGCACTTAGCTTTGCCTGGGGCAAGCCTGCCATCGGGATCAATCACCTGCGCGGCCATCTGCGCAGCGTCGATCTGGAGGAAAAGCGTTTGACCTATCCCGCGTTGGTTCTGCTGGTGTCGGGGGGCCATACGCTGTTGGCCTATTCAAAAGACAAATGGTCGTTTGAATTGCTGGGCACGACACGCGACGACTCTGTTGGTGAATCCTATGACAAGGTGGCCCGGATGCTGGGCTTGGGCATGCCCGGCGGACCGGCGGTGGACATTTGCGCAAAGCAGGGCAACCCTGCGATCCGCTTCCCGAAGCCGATGATCAAGGAAGGCTATGAGTTTTCATTCTCGGGACTGAAATCCAGCGTTGCCCGCCATTTGGAAAACAATCCTGATTTTGACGTCAACGACGTGTCTGCTTCATTTGTGGCGTCATGCCTTGCGGTCCTGTCCACCAAAGTGACGCGGGCCATCAAAGAATACAAACCGGCCAGTTTCGCTGTCGTGGGGGGCGTGGCAGCGAGCCCGCAAGTCCGGCAGGCGATGCAGGACATCGCGACAAAAGAAGGGGTTTGCCTGTGTCTGCCGCCGCTCAAATGGGCCACTGACAATGCCGCCATGATTGCGTTGGCGACGTGGGACTATCTCGATCAGGATATCCAGACAGGGCTGGAACCGAAGCCAAACCTGCGTTTGGGGGATGCCTAAGGCATTTCACGAAAAACATGCCATAACAGGGCTTGGCCTGACGCCAGCGGGACGCTATCACAATCATCCCCAATGACCTCAGAAAGCCAGCCATGTCCGCAGTCGCAGATCGCATTGCCCGCAATATCGCAGCCGACATTGATGCACGTCCCGAACAGGTCAACGCCACGATTGCCCTGCTGGACGGTGGCGATACCGTCCCATTTGTGGCCCGCTACCGCAAAGAGGCGACAGGCGGTCTGGACGACACACAGTTGCGCAGGCTGGCCGAACGGCTGGATTATCTGCGCGAACTGGAAAAGCGCCGGGCGGCCATTGTGGCCGAGATCACCAATCAGGGAAAACTGACAGACGCCTTGGCCAAGTCGATAGCCAGCGCAGAAACCAAGGCGGTGCTGGAGGATCTGTACCTGCCTTTCAAGCCAAAGCGACGCACCAAGGCAATGATTGCCCGCGAAAACGGGCTGGAGCCGTTGCTGCGCGCGATCATGACAGACCGTGCCGCCGACCCGGCCGCGCTGGCCGAAGGCTACACATCTAACACCGTCGCCACCGCAAAGGATGCCCTGACAGGTGCGCGCGATATTCTTGTCGAAGAGCTTGGCGAAAATGCAGCACTTGTGGGCCGTCTGCGCGAAGTTATGCAGCAAGAAGCCCTCATCTCTGCCCGCGTCGTCCCCGGCAAGGAAGAGGAGGGGGCGAAATTCGCGGACTATTTCGACCATAGCGAAAAATGGGCAACCATCCCGTCGCACCGTGCGCTTGCTATCCTGCGGGCGACGAAAGAAGAAATCGTCACGCTGGATATCGGGCCTGAGCCGGAAACCGGGCTGGACCGGGTTATCGGTATCATCACCGCGGAAATCGGCGTGCAAGGTACGGCCCCGGGCGATGTCTGGTTGCGGGATGCGGCTAGTTGGGCATGGCGGGTCAAGCTGAGCCTGTCGATGTTCATGGACCTGATGGCCGATTTGCGCCGCCGTGCCCATGCGGCGGCCATTGATGTCTTTGCCCGCAACCTGCGTGATTTGCTGCTGGCCGCCCCTGCGGGAGCGCGCGCGACGCTGGGCCTTGATCCGGGGATTCGCACGGGCTGCAAGATTGCCGTTGTTGATGAAACCGGCAAGCTGCTGGACACCGCAACGATCTATCCCTTCCAGCCGCGCAATGATCTGGGCGGCGCCGAAGAAACGCTGACCCAGATGATCCGCAAACATGGCATCGCGCTGATTGCGGTTGGGAATGGCACTGCCAGCCGCGAATCCGAACGGCTGGTGGCTGATGTGATCAAACGCCTGCCCGCTGATCTGACCCGCCCCACGTCTGTGATCGTGTCAGAGGCAGGGGCGTCGGTTTATTCCGCTTCGGAACTGGCCTCGAAAGAATTCCCCGATATTGACGTGTCGTTGCGCGGGGCCGTGTCGATAGCGCGCCGTTTGCAAGACCCGCTGGCTGAACTGGTCAAGATCGAACCGCAGGCCATCGGTGTGGGCCAGTATCAGCATGACGTGGACCAGCGGCAGTTGGCGCAATCGCTCGCCGCCGTGGTAGAGGATGCGGTCAACGCGGTCGGTGTTGACCTGAACATGGCATCGGCGCCGCTTCTGTCGCATATCGCGGGCCTTGGCCCGTCACTGGCACAGGCCATTGTCGCGCACCGCGATGCGCATGGGCCCTTTGCATCTCGCGAGGCTTTGTTGAAAGTCGCAGGCATGGGCCCCAAGGCGTTTGAACAATGCGCAGGGTTTTTGCGCATCAACGAGGGCGCAGAGCCACTGGATGCCTCCAGCGTCCACCCAGAAGCCTACGGCGTGGCGCGCAAGATCGTGCAGGCCTGCGGGCGCGATATCCGCGCTATCATGGGCGACAGTGGGGCACTCAAGGGTCTGCGTGCAGAACAGTTCGTCGATGACAGCTTTGGGCTGCCCACTGTGCGCGATATCCTGTCCGAGCTTGAAAAGCCCGGTCGTGATCCGCGCCCGACCTTCAAGACGGCGACCTTTGCAGACGGTGTTGACAGTATCACCGACCTCAAACCCGGCATGTCGCTGGAAGGGACTGTGACCAATGTCGCAGCTTTTGGTGCGTTTGTGGATATCGGCGTGCATCAGGATGGGTTGGTACACGTCAGCCAGTTGGCCGACCGTTTTGTCAAGGACCCGCATGAGGTCGTCAAAGCTGGCGACGTCGTCCGCGTGCGTGTGACCGAAGTTGACGTGCAACGTAAGCGGATCGGATTGACCATGCGCAAGGACAATAGCGCGGACACACCGCAGCGTGGACGCGGCGATCGCAAGCAAAAGCCACAGCGCAATGTCAAACAGGCGACCGCCAAACCTGCCAAGACCGAAAGCCAAGGCGCGTTTGGGTCGGCACTTGCAGATGCGCTTAAACGGACAGGAAAATAGCGCGGGCCTGCCTTACTCTGGCTTTGTCAGGTTGATTTTTCAGGGTGGCGTTCTGATGCCTTAGGGTCAGGCCCCATGAAACGGCTTGATGCTGAGTTGTTGCAATGATTCACAGATCCCAATGATTTGGGAGACTGATGAGTAATCTTTATTGGCTGACAGAAGCGCAGATGGTGCGTCTTCGGCCGTTTTTCCCGAAGAGCCGTGGGCGGCCACGTGTCGATGACAGACGTGTATTGAGTGGTATTATCTTCATCAATCGCAATGGGTTACGCTGGTGCGGCGCACCCGCTGCTTATGGCCCGCCAAAGACATTGTATAATCGTTGGAAGCGTCGGAGTGATTTAAGTGTATTTGCCCGAATAATGAACGGATTAGCCGCAGAAGACCCCGACAATAAGACCATATCGATTGACGCGACCTATCTGAAAGCACACCGCACAGCCGCAAGTCCGGGGCTAAGAAAGGGGACGTTGACGTCTGATTGGGCAGACCAACGGTAGCATGAACACAAAACTACACGCTGTCACTGACACCAGCGGCCGCCCAATCCGTTTCTTTATCACCGCCGGTCAAGTCAGCGATTACACCGGTGCAATGGCTTTACTAAGCAGCCTAACTGATGCCGAATGGCTATTGGCTGATCGGGGCTATGATACAGATGGTTCCGGGAAGCCTTGGCAGACAGGGGAACGCGTCCCTGCATCCCACCCGCAACAAGGTCGTCAGATACGACAAGCGGCGCTACAGAAGCCGGAACCGCATCGAGCGCTTGTGCGGCAGACTCAAAGACTGGAGACGTGTCTCAACCCGCTATGATCGCTGCCCTATAGTGTTCCTGTCAGCAATCGCTCTCGCCGCAACCGTCATTTTCTGGTTATGCCGCCTGACCCCAGGGCAGCATAGGAAATGACTGAAAACGGAAACCGAAAGCCTTTGAGGCAGCGGGCAGAACAGGTTAACTTCATCACAGCGGGCTAAGTTCATGCCAAACTGACGTCAACCTGACAATGCCCTTACTCTGCCAGATGGCAGGCGACACGGATGTCGCCCAATTTGCGCATCTCGGGGCGTTCCCGCCTGCAAATATCTGTCGCAACCGGGCAGCGCGGGTGGAACGCACAGCCAGACGGTGGGTTGATCGGGTCGGGGATTTCGCCTTCGGGCAGTTCCGCTTCACGGCCAAAACCGTCCATTCGCGGGGCGGCCTCCAACAGCATCTTGGTGTAGGGGTGCTTGGTGTTGGCAAACAAATCCTCGGGGCACGCCTCTTCGACCAAGCGCCCCAGATAAAGCACGCCAATCCGGTCGGCCATGTGCTGCACAACGGTCAGGTCATGACTGATCAGCACATAGGTCAGGCCAAAATCATCCTTGAGATCGCTCATCAGGTTCAGCACCTGCGCCTGCACCGACACATCCAGCGCCGAAGTGGGTTCGTCGCAGACGATCAGTTTGGGTTCGGACGACAGGGCGCGTGCAATACAAATGCGCTGCCGCTGGCCGCCTGAAAATTCATGCGGGAACTTGCCTGCATCCAGCGCCGACAAGCCCACCTGTTCCAGCAGTTTTTCGGCCAGTCCGGTGGCATCGCCGCCACGGGCCACGACGGGTTCGACGATAATATCACGCACCCGCCAGCGCGGGTTGAGCGAGGCAAAAGGGTCCTGAAAGATCATCTGGATGTCAGAGCGGATCTTGTCCACCGTTGCCGCATCACTTTCGGTCGCAAGGTTCACGCCGTTGATTTCAACGGTGCCCTCTGTGGGGCGGAGCAGGCCCACCAACATCCGCCCGATTGTCGATTTGCCGGACCCGCTTTCGCCGACCAGCGCGTAGGTGCTACGCTCTTGCACGTCAAAGCTTACATCGGACACGGCTGTGAGATAAGCCTTGGCCCGCCGCTCGATCACCCGGTTCAACCATGGTTTGGACACATCAAAGACGCGGGTGAGGTTTTTGACAGAAATGAGCGCCATCAGGATACCTTTTCCGCGATCAGGGGGAACCAGCAGGCTGCGTGCCCGCCGGTGATTTCCGGCGCGGGCGCCGCCCGACATTTATCTTGGGCATAACTGCAGCGCGGATGAAAGGGGCAGCCTTGCGGGATATTGGTCAGCCGGGGCATGGCCCCTTCGATCTGGTGCAGGCGTGCCTTGCCCTGCGACGCCAGCGGGGTCGAGGCCATCAGGCCGTCGGTATAGGGATGCTGCGGGCGGGTCAGTACATCGCGTACATCACCCAGTTCGGCAAGCCGTCCTGCATACATGACTGCCACGCGATCGGCCGCCTCAGCAATGACGCCCATATCGTGGGTGATCAGCATGACAGCGGTGCCCCTGTCACGGCACAGACGTTTCAGCAGCGCAATGATTTGCGCCTGCACAGACACATCCAGTGCGGTTGTGGGCTCGTCGGCAATAATCAGGGACGGTTCGGCGCATAGGGCCAAGGCAATGACCACACGTTGGCGCATCCCGCCGCTGAACTCATGCGGGTAACTACCGATACGTTCGGCAGCGCCGGGAATGCCGACTTCTTCCAAAGCGGCGACTGCGCGCTTTTCGGCCTCGGCCCGACTTATCGGCAGATGGGTCAGCATGGTTTCGGTCAGTTGATCCCCGATGCTTAGCAGCGGGTTCAATGATGTCAGCGGGTCTTGGAACACCATCCCGATCTGTTTGCCACGCAGGCGGCGCATCGCATCGCCTTTGAGTTGGTCGATGCGGTTTCCGTTCAGCCAAATCTCTCCCGCAGCAATTCTTGCGGGTGGGGTCAGCAGGCCGATGACCGCGTTACCGGCCATTGACTTGCCTGCGCCGCTTTCGCCGACAATGCCCAGAATTTCGCCAGCCCGTATGTCGTAGCTGACGCCATCCACCGGCCTGACGACGCCTGCGCGGGTCGGGATTTCCACGGACAGTCCGCGGATTGACAGCACAACATCAGACATCAACGCAACCTCGGGTTCAGGGCATCGCGGAGCCAGTCACCCAGCAAATTGACACTCAGCGCCAGCGCCAGAAGGGTGACGGCGGGAAACAGCAAAATCCACCATTCGCCGGAAAACAGGAAGCCCTGCCCGATACGGATGAGCGTGCCCAGCGATGGTTGCGTGGGCGGCGCGCCAACGCCGAGAAAGCTAAGCGTTGCTTCGGCGATGATCGCCAAAGCCAGAGAAATTGTCGCGATGACAAGCACGGGCGACAGCACGTTGGGCAGGATATGCCGCAGCATGATGGCAAACGGGGTGCGCCCGATCAGCCGCGCGGCTTCGACATATTCCTTGCGCTTTTCAACCAAGGTTGCGCCGCGCACGACGCGGGCGAACTGCACCCAATCGCTCAGCCCAATTGCCACGATCAGTACCCAGATCGCCATCTGGTCGCGATATTCTACAGGGGTAAACCCTTTGGCGACCCCGAAAATCAGCATCGCAACAAGGATCGACGGGAAGGTCAGCTGCACGTCTGCGGTCCGCATGATGATCGTTTCGGTCCATCCCCCCACATAGCCCGAAATCAGCCCCAGCGTGATTCCCAGAACCATGGCAAACAGCACAGCGGCCACGCCCACAAACAGCGACACGCGCATCCCGTAAAGGATGGTGGAAAAGACGTCGCGCCCCTGATCGTCAGTGCCCAGCAGGAAGGTTTCGCCGGTAAAGGCGTTGGGTGCCATCGGGCCGGTGAAGCCGTTCATCAGGTTCAGCGATGCAGGGTCAAACGGATTTGTCGGCGCAATCAGCGGTGCAAAAAGTGCCGACAGGATCAGTATGCTGACCACGATCGTAGAGGCGACTGCGACAGGCGACCGTTTGAATGCATAGAAAATGTCGCTATCCAGAAACAGGCGCACACGTGACTTTTGCGGAATTTTTTGGGTCATGTCGGACATCAGTGGCCTCCGGACCGGTCCACGCGCAAGCGCGGATCAATAAAGAAATAGAGCATGTCCACAATCAGGTTGATGCCCACAAACATGACCGAGATCAGCATCAGATAGGCGGCCATCACCGGGATATCGACGAACTGGACCGCATTAATGAACAACAGCCCAACGCCGGGCCACTGAAAGACGGTTTCAGTGATGATTGCAAAGGCAATGATCGCACCAAGTTGCAGGCCGATGACCGTAATGACAGGCACCATCGTGTTTTTCAGGGCGTGGCGGAAATTGACGGTACGGTCCCGCAATCCGCGCGCGCGGGCAAAGCGGATATAGTCCTGCCGCAGGACCTCAAGCATCTCAGAACGCACCAGCCGCATGATCAGGGTCATCTGGTAAAGACCCAGCGTGATCGAGGGTAAGACAAGCGCCTTGAGACCCGTAGCCGTCAGAAACCCTGTAGACCAACTGCCGATCTGGACCGTCTCGCCCCGCCCGAAACTGGGCAGCCAGCCAAGCTCGACCGAGAAAACATAGATCAGCAAAATCCCGATCAGGAAGGTGGGCAGCGACACCCCGATCAGGGATGCGGACATGATGAAATTGGCGACGAAACCATCGCGGCGGATCGCCGTGAATACCCCGAATGCAATGCCCAGCAAGATCGCCAGCACCCCCGACACGGCTGCCAGTTCCAGCGTGGCTGGTGCCCGCTCCATCAGGATGTCGGCAACAGGTCGCCCCTGCCTGTAGCTGACGCCAAAATTACCCTGCACGGCCCCTTCGAGAAATTTGAAATATTGCACCGGGAAGGATTGATCCAACCCCAGCTGTTCGCGCAGCCGTTCGATATCAGCTGCTGTGCGTTCCTGCCCCAGCATATTGTCAATGGGATCGCCCACAAAGCGAAACATCGAAAATGCCGCCAGCCCTACGATCAGCAAGACAAGTGCAGACTGCGCAACGCGGCGGATAATGTAGGCCAGCATGATGGTGAATTTCCCAGTGGTTGAGGGGCCTGCCCGACCCCTCAGTCGCGCTTAGTTAACAGTGACCCAACGCAAGATAAAGAAGTTGTCCGGGCGTTGCACCAGTTCGATATTGGCACGGGTGCCCCAGATCAGTGGCTGAACGTAAAGCGGGACATAGGCCATTTCATCCTGCAAGGTTTGTGCGACCTCATCCAGCATCGCCTGACGCTTTGACTCGTCAATTTCGGACTGAATCAGCGGCAGCAATTCATCGACACGGGCGTTGGAGTAGCCGCCAAAGTTCCAGCTGCCCAGACGCTTTTCTTCGTTCGGGGTCGCGGCCAGAAAGCGGACGGGATGTTCGGCATCAAACGTCCCCGGCGACCAGCCCAGCAGATACATGTCATAATTGTCGGCACGCAGTTCGGGCCAGTAGTTTTGCACGGGCATTGCATCCAGCGTGGCGCGCATGCCGACCTGTGCCAACATGCCGGTGATCGCCTGACAGACCGCCTCGTCATTCAGATAACGGTCGTTGGGGCATTTCAGGCCAAAGGAAAACCCGTCTGGGTATCCTGCTTCGGCCAAAAGCGTGCGGGCCGCATCAGGGTCATACGCAGCATCCTTGCTCAAGCCGTCCGCATAACCGCGCATGGCGGGGCTGACCAACTGGTTTACCGCCTCTGCATTGCCGCGCATCGTTGTCTGCAGGATGGCTGGCACGTTGATCGCATGGGCCACGGCGCGGCGCACAAGCGGATCTGCGAAAGGATTGGCATCGGTGGTTTCAGCAGAATATTTCAGCGCATCCGCCTCGTGCGGGAAACCCAGCATGATGACGCGGGCCTCGATGCCCTGAATCACATTGACGTTCGGGTCATTTTGCAGGCGCGCCACGTCCTGCACCGGCACCGGATTGATGAAATCAACGTCACCGGAAAGCAGTGCAGCAAGGGCCGTCGCTGGATTCTGGATCGGTGTCAGTTCTGCGCGGGTAATGTTATGTGTGGCTTCACCCCACCAGCCTGTATGCGGCTCTAGCACAGTGCGCAGACCCGGCTCGCGGTTGGTGATGGCAAAGGCACCTGTACCGTTGGTGTTAAGCGTGGCGTAGTTGCCGCTTTCCTTGTCTGGACGGGCGGCGTCATTCGCAGTGGCCCAGTCGCTATCCATGATCATCCAGTTGGCGATGCTGTCAGGAAAAATCGGATTAGGGGATGTGGTCATGATATCAACAGTGAAATCATCAACGACGATGACGTCTGACACCGGCGCGAACCAACTGCTTGTGTCGGCTTCTTCGCTAGATGCGCGTTCGTAAGAAAACAGAACGTCTTGGGCCGTGAATGCCGCGCCGTCCTGAAAGATGACACCCTCGCGCAGATTGAAGCGCCAGCCTTCGCCTTCGCCAATCGGCTCCCAGCTTGTGGCGAGCGCAGGTTCAATGGCCATATCCTGACCGCGGCGCACAAGGCCTTCGTAGACGTTATTGAGGAAACCCAGAACCGGTGCGGAATTGACCGCGTGCGGGTCCATCGTTTGCGGGTCGGTGGTGACGGCCCATGTGAATTCTTCTGCGTAGGCAGAACTGGCCAATCCGGCGAAAAGTGCGACATAGCTGAGTTTGCGTAACATTATGCGTCCTAACGGGGTTCAAAGTGTGGGTTTCGCCGGATTGCGGCGCGCCAAAGTACATGGCGCGCCTTTTGATCGCTTAGTTCATGGTGAAATACTTCACCTTTGGCTGATCCTCGGGGTCAACTTCGATCCCGACTTTTTCAGACATGCCCCAGTTCAGCACCTGATGGTGGATCGGGATGTAAAGCTGTTCGTCCTGCACGACCCGCCAGATGTCCGCGATATCGGCATTGCGTGCGTCCAGATCGGTATTTGACGCCAGCGATTTGATCTTTGCATCAAGGTCCGCATTGCTGAAACCGGTGCCGTTCCATGTGCCAATGTCGCTTTCACGACTATGGACGAGGAAGTTGAAGACATACTCGGAATCGTAGGTCGGCACACCCCAGCCCAGCATGTAGAAATCCGTCTGACCATCTGTGATCAGCGGGAAATGCTGTGCCTTGGGCTTGGCGTCCAGATTAACGGTGACGCCGATCTGGCCCAACATGCCGACAGCCGCCTGACAGATCGCTTCGTCATTCACATAGCGGTCATTGGGGCAATCAAGGCGGATCGAAAATCCGTCAGCGTAGCCCGCATCAGCCAGCAACGCCTTGGCCGCATCAATATCGGTTGAAGATTCCGCGTCCATCTCGGCGGTCCAGCCATTGACGAAGGGCGGCGCAATCATGCCCGCAGGTTCGCTTTGCCCCCGCATCACGACCTGACGGATCGCGTCACGGTTGATCGCCATCGACATGGCCTTGCGCACACGCACATCAGCCAGCGGGTTCGCGCCATCAATATTGTCGGCTTCGATATCGTCCGCGCCCTGGTTCATCCCAAAGAAAATCACACGGTTCTGCGGGGCTTGTTTGACAACCAGACCGTCAACCGCATCCACCCGTTCCAGATCCTGCACGGGCATATCTTGCAGGAAATCAACCTCGCCCGACAGCATCGCCGCCACACGGGTCGCGGCATTTTGGATCGGGGTATAGACGATTTCGCTCACTTCCATCGGGAACTGATCAATGCCCCAGTAGCCATCGTTGCGGGTCATGACCGTCTTGACGTCAGGTTCGCGGCTGGTCAGCACATAGGGGCCAGTGCCGTTGGCATTGGTGGTTGCATATGTGATTTCGCCACCTTCAAAATCCTGCACGTCGACAGTGTTGTTCGCTTCGGTCCAGTCCTTGTCCATGATGAACAGGTTGGTCAGGTTGGATGGCAGGATAGGGTTCGGCCCATCTGTTTCGATCTCGACTGTATAGTCGTCAACCGCCCGGACTTCGGTGATCGAGCCGATCAGCTCTTTCATGTCCGAATTCGGCTGCTTGGCGCGCTCAAAGCTGAAAACCACATCTTCGGCGGTGAATGCAGCGCCATCGTGAAAGGTAACACCTTCGCGCAGGTTAAAGACCCAGACATTCGGGTTGTCGGCCTTGGGGGCCCAATCGGTTGCCAGCGCCGCCTCGAATGCGCCAGAGACATCGCGGATAATCAGTGGTTCGTACATCTGGTGGCGGATCGTGTGCGTCGGCCCTTCGTTCTGGGCGTGCGGGTCAAGCGTAAGCGCATCACCAGAGCGTGCCCATCGCAGCGTTTCCGCGCTGAGTGGTGCTGCGCTGGCAAGCAATGTTGCGGTCAATGTCAGTGCGATTGTCGATCTCATTGAAGTTCCCTGTCTGTCGTTTTTGTTTTAGATGTGCGGTGCACTTTAGACTTTGTCGGGGGCTTGGCAAGAACCTGCGGAAAGCTGCCCCTTTGTGCGCCAGCGGCACCTTGTCGCAAAGGCGGGGTTCAGTCCCCGTCAAATACTTTTCTGGCCGCGCGAAAACACTCCAGCCCTTGCGGCACACCGCAATAGATCGCAATGACATGGATGATCGCGCGGACCTCTTCCTTGGTCACCCCGTTGTTGACAGCCCCCCGGCAATGCAATTCCCATTCCGACATCTTGCCCAATGCGCCGATCATCGCAAGGTTCATCATGCTGCGCGTTTTGGCGTCAATCACGTCGTCACCCCAGCCAAACCCCCAGCACCATGCGGTCATCGCCTCCTGAAATGGCTGCGAAAAATCGTCGGCGGCAGCAAGGTTCTTTTCAACGTACTCTGCCCCCAAGGTGGCCTTGCGCTGTTCCAATCCTTTGAGGAATAGGTCTTCGTCAAATACGCTCATCTGTATGCTCCTTTTTTGATCAATCAGGTGTCGGGGCTTTGGGGCAGCATTGCAAGGGGCAGTCGGGTATTTGCCACAGCGCCGCCAACATAACTGGCCACAAGAATTCGCTTGGCTACCAGCGGCAAACTGCTAGCAATGTTGCATGGAATATCTTCACAAACAGACCGCACAGACAACCGCCCTCTTCAATGATCTCGCTGATGTCCCTTGGCCCAGCGACGATGCGAACCGTCCTATGGGCTTGCTGACACGTTGTCCCGCCGCCGGACAGACACCATTGGTGGATGCGCCGCGGCTGGCTGCTATGGCCGGCGTCGCGCAGGTGCTCGTCAAGGATGAACGCGCGCGCATGGGCCTTGGCAGCTTCAAGGCGCTGGGCGCGGCTTACGTGATTGCCTGTGATGCAGAACAGGGGCACGCCGCTGGCCAGACCTATGTCACCGCCAGCGCGGGCAACCATGGTCTGTCTGTCGCGGCTGGCGCGCAGGCCTTCGGCGCGAAGGCGGTGATTTTTCTGGCAGAGACCGTACCCGAAAGTTTCGCAGCCCGCCTGCGCGGATTCGGGGCCGAGGTCCGCCGCCATGGCGCGATTTACGAGGACAGCATGGCCGGTGCCGCCGCTGCGGCTGACCAAAACGGCTGGGTGCTGTTGTCTGATAGCTCCTGGCCCGGCTACTTTGACCGCCCGCATCGGTTGATGGAGGGATATCTTGTCCTGATGCAGGAAGCTGTGGCGCAGATGCCTGCACCGCCGACACATATCTTTCTACAGGCAGGCGTTGGCGGGCTGGCTGCTGCCTGTGCCGTCTATGCGCGCAAGGCGTGGGGCGATGCACCGCGCATCATCGTGGTCGAACCCGACGCCGCCCCCGCACTCTATGCATCGATCAAGGCGGGCGCCCCCCAAGTCACGACCGGTCCTGCATCGGACATGGGCCGGCTGGACTGCAAGGAACCATCATTGATTGCGCTCAAAGGGCTTGCCCGCGATGCGGATGATTTCATCCTGATCACCGAAGAGGAAGGGGCCGCAGGGGCCGCCGCCTGTGCCGCAGCAAATCTGGCGTCGACCCCTTCCGGGGCTGCGGGTGTTGCAGGTTTGCTAACCGCGCAGGCTGCATGCGGCCTGACCGATGCATCCCGCGTGCTGGTGATCCTGAGCGAGGAAACCGCTTGAACGGGGACATCTCATCCGGGTTCCCCGACGGCGAATTCGCCGCGCGCACATCTGCGGCGCAGGCACTGATGGCACAGGCAGGCCTGTCCGCCCTGTTGCTGACCACCGAACCGGAAGTGCGTTATTACACAGGGTTTTTGACGCGGTTCTGGGAAAGCCCGACCCGGCCATGGTTTGTCATCGTACCGGCGCAGGGCAAGCCCATTGCGGTCATTCCGTCGATTGGTGCGCATTTGATGCGGCAGACATGGATCACCGATATCCGCACATGGCAGGCCCCTGATTATGACGACGACGGCGTGGGTTTGCTTGCCGATACACTGCGCGCGGTGACCCCACAGGATGGCAAAATCGGACTGGCTGACCAGATGGAAAGCCATGCCCGTATGCCGCTTGGCAGCCTGCGGCAGTTGAAGGGCGCACTTGCCCAGCGCCGTTTGGTCAGCGACGCCACAATCACCCGGCGCCTGCGCATGGTCAAATCAGAGGCCGAGATTGCCAAAATCCGCTTTGCCTGCGGGATTGCAGACCGGGCGTTTGCGCGTGTAGGTGAAATTGCCCATGAGGGCACGTCACTGGCGCAGGTCTTTCGCAAGTTCCAGATGCTTTGTCTTGATGAGGGCGCCGATTGGGTACCCTACCTTGCAGGGGCCGCAGATCAGGGCGGTTATGGCGATGTGATATCACCTGCGACAGACCGGCCTTTGACCAAAGGTGATGTGCTGATGTTGGATACGGGCCTCGTCTGGTCAGGGTATTTCTGCGACTTTGACCGCAATTACAGCGTTGGCGCCCCGTCTGATACGCTACAACATGCGCACGACTGTTTGATCGCGGCCACACAAGCGGCCTTTGACATGGCCCGACCCGGCGCTGTGCTCTCGGATATGTTTCAGGCCATGTCGGCAGTCATCAATCCGGATGGTGAAGCGATGGACGCCGGACGTTTGGGCCACGGGCTGGGGATGCAACTGACCGAATGGCCGTCAATCATCGCAGATGATCATACGCCACTGGTGCCGGGGATGGTGCTGACGCTTGAGCCGTCGATCAACATTGGCGGCGGCAAAATCATCGTCCATGAAGAAAATATCGTGATACAATCCGACGGTGCGGCCTATCTTTCGACGCCCCAAACTCATGCGATGAGGGTTCTGGAATGACACTACCATACGCACTTGCGACAGACCGTCCCACCCAGATCGGCCTGATTGTCTTGCAGACCGATGAAACGATCGAACGGGATATGCGTCTGCTGATGCCGGATGATGTTGAAATTCTGGTCAGCCGGGTACCCTCTGCGCAAACCGTCACAAGCGAAACATTGCAGGCGATGGAGCAGGAATTGACGCGCGCGGCCAGCTTGCTGCCCGGTGGGGCCAGTTTGGCGGCGGTGGGCTATGGCTGTACGTCCGGCACCGCTCAGATCGGGCCAGACAATGTGACAGCAAAGGTGCAGGCCGGGATTGCGACACCGGTTGTGACGCAACCGCTGTCCGCCTTGATCGCGGCTTGTCAGCATCTGGGTGTGACGCGGATCGGTATGATCAGTCCTTACGTTGCCGCTGTGTCGGAACGGTTGCGAATGGCGCTTGCCGATGCGGGGGTCAATGTGGCGGATTTTGCCAGCTTTGATGAACCTCAAGAAGAAAAGGTCGTGCGTATTGCAGCGGACTCAGTCAGTGACGCGGCGATTGCCATGGGCCAGAACCCGCAGTGCGAGGCGGTCTTTCTATCCTGCACGAATTTGCGCACATTGGATGTGATTTCCCGGATCGAGAGCCAGATCGCCAAGCCGGTTTTGTCGAGCAATCAGGTACTGGCGTGGCATTTGTGCCAGCTTGCGCAACTGCGCACGCAGGGTGCGCCGGTTGGAGCGCTGTTTGCGTGAGAACGGCATTGGATTTGAAGCAGAAACGATTGACCGAAGCCAGCATTTGAGTCGGCAGGTCAGATACGAACTTCTGCACGGCTGTCAGACCGGGCAACCCCCGACCCATCACGGGAGGGGCTGCCCCTGTAATGGCGCGCGCTAGTTCAGCAGCCCCGCATGCACCATCGCGGCGCGCAGTTTCTCCTTGGTGCTATCCATCAAACCGGTCAATGGAGAGCGTACCTCGTCGCTACAAAGTCCCAGCAGTGACATGCCGTATTTCGCGCCGACAACGCCGGGTTCGGTAAAGACGGCCTCGTGCAGCGGCATCAGCCGGTCAAGCTGGGCGCGGGCGCTGGCATAGTCTCCTGCGAGCGTGGTTTCCTGAAACTCTGCAATCAGTTTCGGCGCAATGTTGGCCGTGACGGAAATACAGCCCATGCCGCCATGGGCGTTGTAACCCAATGCCGTCGCATCCTCGCCCGAGAGTTGGATGAAATCGGAACCGCAACGAAGGCGCTGGGCCGGGACGCGCGACAGGTCAGCGGTCGCGTCCTTGACGCCGATAATCATCTCGTGCTTGGCAAGTTCGCCCATCGTATCGGGTGTCATGTCAATGACTGACCGAGGCGGGATGTTGTAGATAATGATCGGCAGACCACAGTCGGCGGCAGCCAGAAAATGGGCCATCAGCCCGCGTTGGGTGGGCTTGTTATAGTAGGGGGTCACGACAAGGGCGGCATCGGCTCCCGCCTTTTTCGCGGCCTGCACAAGACGCACGGTTTCGGCAGTACTGTTCGACCCGGCACCGGCAATGACAGGGATACGGCCCGCCGCCTCTGCCACCACGATTTCAACAACCATGTCATGCTCTTCATGGGTCAGTGTCGGGCTTTCGCCTGTTGTGCCCACAGGCACCAGCCCATGGCTGCCCTGCTCAATATGCCAGTTCACCAGTTTCTTGAGCGTGGCCACATCGACTTGGCCGTTCGTAAACGGCGTGACGAGGGCGGGGAGTGATCCCTTGAACATGGCACGCTTCCTTCTTGGTATTGGGCGTGAGTCGCCCGGATAAAATCGCGCGGACACTAGACGCCTTTCTGCCAATTGCCAAGTTTGTGAGTTGTACTCTTTTGGCCGTAGTCTAGGTTCTGTGACAAAGAGGTGCTCATCGTGTCAATCGTCCGGAAAATAAGCCTTGGCCTGGCCATTGGTTTTGCCGCTTTGCCTGCATCTGCACGGGATGTGGACCCAAAAGCGGTGGCCGCGATTCAGGCTGCGGAAACCAGCTGGGACGCGGCCGCAGAACTGGCCGTATCGACCGATCCGGTGACGCGGGATGTTCTGGAATGGCTGCGATTGCGCGCGGGCGAAGGGACGCTTGCAGACTATCAGGCGTTCCTGGCGAAACGTCCCGACTGGCCCGGACTGGACAGATTGCGCCGCGCAGGCGAGGCGACAGTGGCAGAGTCCACGGCCGATGCCGCGGTTCTGACCTATTTTGAGGATGCGACACCCCAAACCGGCGAAGGGGTCGTCAGATATGTGCAGGCCTTGCGGAAGGCTGGTAAAACAGAGGAGGCCAAATCGGCCCTGCGGGATGCATGGCTGGGCCTCAGCCTGTCGGACGATGGCCACGAGGGTTTGATAGAGGCGTTTGGCGCAGACCTCGCCCCGTTTCATCTGGCCCGGGTGGACGCAATGTTGTGGCGCTGGCGCACCACAGATGCGACGCGCATGTTGCCTTTGCTTGACGCGGACCAGCGTGCGCTGGCTGCGGCGCGTATTGGCTATATAACGAAAGTAAGCAATACCGACGCCCTTGTCGCCGACGTGCCCGCGAAACTGCGCCAGGACGCGGGACTTGCCTATGACCGCTATAACTGGCTGGCTGACCGGGGTGAACGCACAGAGGCCGTGAAGGTGCTACTGGACCGCTCCACCAGTGCCGCGGCGCTGGGCGAGCCGTTTCGCTGGTCGGGCTGGCGCAGGTCGCTTGCACGCTGGGAAATGCGTGAAGGGCGGGCTGATCAGGCTTACCAGTTGGCGTCACGTCATTACCTGACTGATGGTGCCGCCTTTGCTGATCTTGAGTGGCTGTCGGGCTATATCGCGCTGACCTATCTGGGCAATCCGGCACAGGCCCTGGTGCATTTCGACAAGGCGGCCGCTGCGGTCGATAGCCCGATTTCCACGGGCCGGATGTTCTATTGGATTGGACGCACGCAGGAAGTGTTGCGCGCCCCAGACAAGGCCGCGCAGGCTTTTGGCATCGCCGCCCGGCACCAGACCAGTTTCTACGGGTTACTGGCCGCTGAGCGACTGGGCCGCCCGCTAGACCCGATCTGGGCGCAAACGCCCATTGTCCCGACCTCGGACATCTTTGAACAGGACATCGTGCGCGCGGCGTTTCTGCTCTTGGCTGCGGGGGAACGCGGCCATGCGGTGACATTTTTTGCCGAACTCGGGGCTACGCTGGAACCGGGAGCCCTGGCGCAGGTGGGGGCCGCGCTCGATCAGATTGATGAGCAGTATTACACGCTGCTGCTGGGCAAACGCGCGGTGCGGCGTGGCGTGATGGTGCCGCAAAACTATTTCCCGCTGCATGATCTGGCCAACATGGACCTGCCCGTCGAACCGGCGCTTGCCCTGTCCATTGCCCGCCGCGAAAGCGAATTCAATATCGGTGTCGGCAGCCCCGTCGGCGCGTTGGGCCTGATGCAATTGATGCCTGCGACCGCTGAAGAGGTCGCAGGCTTTCTTGATCTGCCCTATTCCCGGTTTCGTCTGACGTCTGACTGGAAATATAACGCGACACTTGGCGGCAAATACCTGTCGATCCTGCAAGATGAGTTTGGCCCGACCCCTGTGATGATTGCCGCAGGCTATAACGCAGGCCCCAGCCGGCCCAAACAATGGATGGACCTGCGCGGTGATCCCCGCTTGGGCGAAATGGATGTGGTGGACTGGATCGAACATATCCCGTTCCGCGAGACCCGCAATTACGTGCAGCGTGTCACAGAAAGCATACCCGTTTATCAGGCGCGCCTGACAGGGCAGGCCGGTCCGATCCGGTTTACTGAATTGTTGCGGGGTGAAAAGCCATTGCTGCGCCCCCGCGCACGGCCTTTGCCGCAAGCCCTAAACGACAGCCCCGATGTGCGCCCCGTTCTGCGCCCTGAGCGGGGTTAGCGGCCAGTCGGCAAAAGAGGTTTATGCTTCCTGCAGGGATAACTATCGGCCTTATGTGTCAAATGCAAAAAGCGGGTGTGAGGGGCGATCAAGGCTCTTGCTCTATGTCCACGCCTGGCGATGATCGGTTTCATAGCCTGACCGTCAAGAAAGTACCTCTCGTGCGTGTTTTCAGCTTTCCTGACACGATGACGCTGACGCGCTGGTATTCGAAAGCGAAGCCAAACCCGGCGATGCGCCGGTCAGCGTAGAAATCCGTTCCGGCGCAAACTCACAGAGGTTCGGCCCCTCTGGGTCATCATCTCCGGTGCGTTTGGAAAGGCCACGTCCATGGTGATGGCGTCCTGAAGCCCAAGCACATTGCGCGCCAGTGCCACGCGGTGGCACCACGGACAATTGAGCGCGGCAAACAGGTGATAGCGGCCCGGCTCTGCAGGAAAGTCCGGATCGCCAATCGCATGGCGAAAGCCGCTGACGCCGCGCACGAATTCACCCCGTGCGCGGCGCTGTTTGATCCTTTTCAGTTGATCGGTCTGTTATGGTCTTACCCTCTCAGCCTGTGATGCAGGATGATTGGTACGGCCAGCTCTTCCTCATCGGTCAGGTGGCGCTTGAGAAATGCCTCGATTATTACGGAGTTGGCGTGAACCTTTGCCGCTTCCTCATGGGCTTGCGCTTCATCCAGCGCAGATAGTTTGATCAGCCGGTTGGCCGTGCGGGTGAAGTCATCCAGCACTTTGTCCAAATCCGCGTGATCCTGTTCGAGCAGATCAAGTCCCGCGTCGAACCGCGGGTCCGCCGCCGACAGTTCGGGAAAGTAACTGTGGTCTTCTCAGCCGTGATGACCATGCAGGTTGCCCACGAGGTTGCCGCCATAATAGGACAGCCGTCCCGCATAATCGTCCAACGCGATGTCGCGATCCAGAAGCGTTTCGGTGTCCATCCGGACACGTTTTGCCAAACGGCGGAACATCTGATGCGCGCTAAGCCAGTGCTTGGTCTTTTCCTTGAAACCAGGATGGGCGTCCCAACTGTCACGGGGGTATTGGGCCAAGAGAAGCCGCATCTCTTTCGGCATCTCATCCTGACGAACGGTATATGTATCGAGCATTGGTTTCTCCTTTCGGACAATAGGTGGTGCGGCCTTAATCGCCCCACCAGTGCCGCAATACGCACAGCGGCTATGCGTTAGCGAACCCCGGCAAAGCGGATGCCGCTCAGATCCGCGACCTCGCGCTTCCACGTTGTGATATCGCGTTGCGTAAAGTCGGACAGGCTGTCATGGCCGCAGGCTCGCGCCAGGACTTGCATCAATTCCACACTGGCCCCGAAATAGCGGGCGAGCTTTTCTGCCCCGATTTGCACATCCAGCCTTTTGCGCAGTTCCGGCTTTTGCGTGGCAACGCCAACGGGGCAATTGTTGGAGTTGCACATTCGCGCCGCGATACAGCCGACGGCCTGCATTGCCGAGTTACTGACAGCGACGGCGTCTGCGCCTAATGCCATCGCCTTGGCGAAATCCTCAGCCACGCGCAGGCCTCCGGTGATCACTAACGTTACCTCGCGGCCAGTCTTGGCATCCAGATGTGCGCGGGCGCGGGCCAAGGCCGGGATCGTTGGCACCGAGATATGATCGCGGAAGATCAGCGGGGCTGCCCCCGTGCCGCCGCCGCGCCCGTCAAGGATGATGTAGTCAGCGCTGGCTTCCAACGCGAAGTCGATGTCGTCTTCAATATGGTTCGCGGATAGTTTGAAGCCAATGGGGATGCCGCCAGAGCGTTCACGCACCTGATCGGCGATGCGTTTGAAATCAGCCGGCGTGTGTAGTTCAGGGAAAGTCGCGGGCGAGATCGCGGATTGCCCCGGTTCCAGCCCGCGCACTTCTGCAATTTTGCCTTGCACCTTGTCGCCGGGCAGATGGCCACCGGTGCCGGTCTTGGCCCCTTGGCCACCTTTGAAGTGGAACGCCTGAACCTTGGTGACATGATCCAGGTCCCAGCCAAACTGCGCCGAGGCAAGCTCATAGAAATAGCGGGCATTCTCGGCCTGCTCCTCAGGTAGCATCCCGCCTTCGCCCGAACAAATCCCGGTTCCAGCCATCTGCGCGCCGCGCGATAGGGCGGTCTTCGCCTCTTCGGACAATGCGCCATAGCTCATGTCAGAGACAAAGAGCGGGATGTCGAGTTGCAATGGTTTGGCAGCCCGCGGACCAATCGTTGCAGATGTTGCAACCTCTGCATCATCCAGCAGGGGTTTGCGGGCCATCTGGGCGGGCAGGATTTGAATGTCGTCCCAATGGGGCAGGTCTTTGCGGGGAACCCCCATCGCGCCCATCTCGCCGTGATGACCTAGCTTGCTCAGCCCGTCCTTGGCGAGCGCATGGATGCGTGCAACGGTGGGCTCTTCGGGCGTTGGCGTCGCCTGCGGGACATCTGACTTGGGTGCGGGGGACGCGTCGCCTACTGCAATATCTGCCAAGCGCGTGTGCGAGCCGTCACAGAACGGGCCATTTGCGGTGGACTTGCATTGGCAGAGCACGGCATCACCGTTTTTCTCGGCGGTGAATTTCAACGGCTCAATACCAGTCCCAGCATGAGACCCGTCGCAAAATGGCTGCGACTTCGAACGCCCGCATTGGCACCAGAAGTAGTCCTTGCCCTCTTCTAGTGTGACTTTCGCGGGTGACTTGGCGGCGATGATGGGAACGGCTTTGGTCAATTTAAATCTCCTGGCTGAGGTTTGTGCGGTCATGCGGGGCAGCGTAATCGATTGTCGGCCCATTAGGCACCACTCGTGTCGGGTTCACGGTGTCATAGATGCGCGCGTTCAGTGCGTCTATCTCGGTCCGTTCTGTTTCTTGGTAGTAGTCGCCGGGTGTCGCTCCGATCCCATCAAAGGCTGAGTTGAACATGCGGATGATGTCAGCGGATTCATTTGAAACGATGGTCCCCTGCTGGTTATCCCAAAGCACCGGTACCGTGACCCGGCCTGAGAAATCCGGTTTGGCAGCGGTATAAACCTGATGCAGGAAATCCGCGGTGTTGATCACATCCGGCGTTGATCTATCACCTTCCGAGAAGGTCCAGCCATCGGCCCCCATGAACCAATGCACGCTGGAGATCGGGATCATCTTTTCCAACCCTTTCAGCGTGCGAAAGACCAGCGTGCGATGCGCCCATGGGCAGGCGAGCGAGACGTAGAGGTGATAACGACCTGGCTTGGCCTTGAACCCGCTGGTGCTGGACGGACCTGCAACGCCGTCCGCCGTAACCCAGTAGCGAAAGGCCGAAGGCTTGCGCACATAGCGCCCGCCCGAGGTTTTGGTGTCGTACCATTGATCGACCCATCTCCCGTCTTGTAGCAGTCCCATTTTTGTACTCCGTTCTGCTCCGTCAGGGCGCGATGTCTATTGTCAGTATGATCAGGTTTTGGACCGTGCTTATGGTGCCTGCGCTCGCATCAAAGGGGGCGCCCGGCGTGTTGCCCGAAAGGTCTTCGAGTTCCGGTGCGACGATCAGCCGGTAGGTGCCAGCGGCCCAAGGCGTTGTTGGTGCAATTGACCAGCTACCGCCGTCGGTGTTGATCTCACCATGCACGCGCGAACCGTCGGGAGCCTCAAGCCTTAGCAACCGCATCACCGTGCCAGTATCCATGATGCGATCAAATCCGATTGATAAAAGGGCAAGGGACGCTGCACGGGGGGCGAGGATGTCCCAATCTGCTGGATCAATCGGTCGCCGCTCTGCCGGCCCGACCCGAAAGGCCAGCGTGACGGGTGCGTCCAGTGGAACGCTTGCGGCGCTGCGCATTTGGTCCGGCACGATCAGGCGATAGTTTTCGCCTGCTTGCAGCGGCGCACCGCCCGCCGTATTCGGTCCGACGCCCTGTTTGATGCGCCCCGGATCAAGTAGCAACGTCGCGCGGCGTTGGTCTGTATCCCAGAGTTCGGCCTCGAGATTCAGGAAAGGGCTCACGACCTGCGATCCATCGCTTGCGATCAGGCGGATGTGATCAAGCAATTGCCCGCGCGCCATCGGTTCCGTGAAGGTGATGTAGAGGCGCAGCGTGTTCGCGGGAATGACTGCCTGTGACGGGCTGAATCCCGCAACCCGTGGCGCTTGCGCCTGTTCTGCGGGCACGGCAATGTCCAAAAGCGCATCCCCAACAGCCAGCCTGTAGACGGTCCCCGCGCGCAGAGCGAAGCGCGGCGTCACGATCAGGCCCGTGGTGCCTTCAGACACCGTGAACGGCGTGCTCTGTTTCGAGGTTTGTCCCGCCACAGTCAAACGCAGCGTGTCGTCAGAGGCGACATCGCTCACCAATATCGCGCCCGTTGACGGGTCATACTGTGCCGAAACTTCTGCCAAGGCGGGCAGTGGCAAGGTGGCGAGTGCGGTAAGCAGAGCCTGCCGCGCCGGATGTCGTCCAAAACGCATCAGTTGTACTCAAGCGGCGGGGCCGCCTTGTAGCCAAACGGATCGGGGCTATCCTCGAAGTTCATCTCGACGATATGGTCGGCCCGATCAAAGAAGAACGGCAAAGGCAGCGTGTGTAGCTGTATGTTGCGCGTGTCCTCGGGCGAGCGGCGGATTACCACGGCATAGTTCTCATCCAGCGTGTCCAGATGCATCGTGCCGCTCATCGGCAGCGGGAACTGGTAGACACCAGCAGTCGAGAACACGGGCTGCACGCCCTCGCCATGGGGCATTGCCTCGGCGCTCGCGACAGCGTCAAGCGGTAGAGCGGCAGCAGAACGATTGCTGTTCGTGACCACCACGTTGCTGCTGCCATCCCATGCGTTCACGTAAGGGACGATATCCAACGGCGTGTTGCCAAAGCCCATCTCGCCAATCATCGTGCCGCGCACTTCTGCACCATCGGTCAGGTCTGCCAACGGAATTCGGACAATCGGCGTACAGGCGTAGATCGCAATCAGCGTCGGCTCGCCATTCAATTCGGTCACGGTCTGGCTGATGATCGGCGCACGGGTTTCATATTGCGCATGAACGGCGTGCCAGATCTCGATTGAGGACGTGCTGACCTCGTTCGTGAAAGGATACGGCATCCGGCGCAATTTTGAACTGAATTCTTCATTCGACAGACCTGCGACCAGCAATTCGCCGTTGTAGTAATCGATATCTGTGATCGCGAGCGTGCTGAGCGACTGCCCGAATTCAAGGGTCTCGGTCGTAGGAACCGCCCCGACGCTCATCGAGGAATGCTCGGCTGTGGTCAAATCAACCAGTTCCAGCAGGCCATTGTTCACCGCGATGATGACGGCCTCCGCGTCAGGGCCTTCGCCGCGATGCACCGACAGGAACACCTGCTTGCTGGGCTTATGCACGACCATGTCATTGATGACGACGTCATGCGGCTCGACCCCCAAGAGCCCCGCGATTTCAACGTCCAGATTATTGAAGATCGTGCGCCCCTCAAAGGTCTGTGCGCGGCCAAGTTGATAGCCAGCCTGATCCACCACCTGATCGCCGAGGTCAAAGGCGTGGACAAGGCCCGCTTTGCCATCGCCAACAAACAGCGTGTTGCCGTTGTCAAAGGCCAGCGCGCCGGCAGAGCTGAGCATCGCCTTCTGGGCGAAAGCCGCTGAGGCGGACGTGATGGCGACGATGCTTGCGGCCGTCAGTGTTTTGGAAAAAGGCATCATGGTCTCCTGTTGTTTCTCGTATGCGTTACAATCTATCCGTTGCAATTTGCGTGAATAGGCAGAAAAATGTGCCCGTATGGGTCACAAAAAGAGAACACCTGTTATGGGCCAAATAGAAGACTTGAGGCTATTCGTGACAATCGTTGATCAGGGCAGCATTGGTCGGGCTGCCGACGCTTTGGGGATCGCCAAATCTGCGGTCAGCCGGCGTCTTGCCCAACTTGAAAACCGCTATGATATGCGGCTCATTGATCGCCAGCCGCGCACCTGGGAGGTCACGACCGCAGGTCAAGAACTGTATCAACGGGCCGCCGACATGGTTGCGGATGCGGATGATTTGGATGGGGACTTCAAACAGACTGTGCATAGCCTGAGTGGACCGCTTAAGATTTCCATTGCACGGGAGTTCGGATTGTCCTTCCTGCAACCCACGCTTTTCGCATTTATGCAGACCCATCCGCAGATTAATCTGACAGTCGATTTTGATGACCGTACCGTCGATTTGGAAAACGAAAATTATGATTTAGGTGTGCGGATCGCAGCAGGTGAAACTATGGGCCTGACCTGCCTTCCCCTTGGCAAAACCCGTCACGGCCTGTTTGCCAGCCCGGACTATATTGAGCAAAACGGCATGCCCTCTGCTTTGAACGAGCTGCCCAAACATGCGCTATTGCACTACGGATCGGCCCGTCGTGCGCGTTGGGAATTTGTCTGTAGCGGAAAAAGGCAAGATGTAACTTTCCAACCAGCGCTCAATTCCAACAACGGCCCCTTCCTGCTATCGGCCGCCTTCGCCAACATGGGCATTATCAGGCTGCCTGACTTTATGGTCCGCGATGCAGTGGCGGCTGGCCGGCTGGTACCTGTCTTGCCCGAGGTCGAGATCGAGGCATTCACCATTCAAGTCGTACACCGCGCCAACAGACGACTGAACAAACGCATGAGAGCCTTCGTCGCAGCAGTGCAGGAGAGTTGCGCTTTGTTCGGCAGATAGAAACCTATTCCAACCGAATGCGGACATTCATTCATACCGCAGCACTCAGCACTGACAGCGGCCATTTAATTCGATGCTAAACTCTCGGTGTCAACGCGGTGTTGATGTCTGGGCTTCGAAGGTGGATTGGAGGGCTTATTATACCAAGAGTCCAACTTCCCGTCGTCAACCCAAAACGCAATGCCTCGAACAAGGGGCGGATCATCAGCCAGAAACGACCGCTGCTTCCCAAACAGGTGTGGCCCATCCGCGCGCTGCTCGAACTTGCGGGCTATCTACGCGATCTCGCGCTGTTCAATGTTGCGATTGATAGCAAACTGCGCGGCTGCGATCTGGTCAAGCTCGCAGTGGTCGATTTAGTCAAAGACGATCACATCCGCGAGCGAGTTTCGGTGACCCAATGCAAGACCAAAAAGCCAGTTCAGTTTGAACTGACTGAAAACACCCGAGAAACCGTCATTGCATTGGTCAGATCGCCTGAATTGCTCTGTTGCCGCTTCATGTTTTCCAGCCGGTTCCATGACCGTCCGCATATCTCAACGCGTCAGTATGATCGGCTTGTTCGTGACTGGGTCACATCGATAGGATTGGAACCGACCGGCTACGGCACCCATTCAATCCGCCGGACTAAAGCTGCAGAGATCTACCGGCCAGCCTGGATGCATGGCACCTTTATCAACGCGGCTTGTGGCATGCTCACAAGTATACTCAGGAAGACACAGAAGATGCGCATCGGTTCTTTTTTGATGCCAAAGCCCAAGACCCAAGCTTTGCGCCGCCACATGCTGGCATTGCCTATGTATCTTATTTGAGAGTTGCTCTTGGATACACCGATGATGCCGGATGCATTTTTGGTGGAGAAGTTTGAATCTGGCGAACATGCAGTCGCTCTTGATGACCGGGATGCCTTTGCCCATTTCGGTCTTGCTCGCGTCGCGACATTGCTTGGAAAACATGATCTGGCAATCGCCGAGCTTGAAAAGGCAGTTTGGCTCAATCCCCAGGATCTCAAGAAATGGATGAAAACAGAATTTCTTGACTCAGACAAAAAACTACAAAAAAGTCAGGGTACTGCAACTAATTTGGGAGTTAAAGAGGATGTCTGTTCACGAGAAATTGTTGTGCTCAACTGTCGCACTGTTTGCGCTGGCTGCTTGCGGTGGCAGCAGCGGAGGAAATGGCGGCGATGTAGGCGATGTAGACGATGTTGGCAGTAGCGATGTTGGCGATGTCGGCTTCGTCATTAGCAGCGAAGAACAAGTCTTGCGCGTTTTCGCGGAAGGCGTGGGCGACGTCTCTGACGTGCTAGCGAGTGACGGATCATTAAGCGCGCGCTCGGTCTCGTTGGCGACAACCCTTGAGACCTACACTGGTTTTGATGTTGGGACAAACGAGCTTGTTGAAGGTTCATTAAGATTTGAGGGTGACGGTGACGATCTGTTGGTTACTTTCTCAACAACTGGTGATCCTACACCGACCACCGTAAGGATCGTGGGTGCGGCGTCCCTGGACGACGACCAAGTCGTCATTGACAATCCCGACATGTACTTTGACTTGTTCGTCGGCAATGGACAGACCTTTGCCGACTTATTCGATAGTACTACCGGAAGTGGTTATGCGGTGCGTGTTGGTCTGTACTTTCAGGACGGCGACGATAATTTCGGCCTGAGTGGACGTGGCGTGATTGGCACCGAGACGACCGACATGATAATGGAGCAACTGGCGATTGACGGGGGATCCGCAAGTTATTCCGGCTATGGCAGTGTTGAATTGCGCCAGACCGATGCCACGTTCAATGGTTTTAATGGCTTCGTCGATGGCAACGTCGCGTTGGTTGCCGACTTTGGTGCCGGGGAGATCAGCGGGGAGATGACTAACCTCTTTTACCAATTCCGGACAGGGCCGGTAGTGGACGAGACCGGTAACCCGGACGGGTCCATTCTTTTCAACAATGCGTCGCTTGGAGACGTGAATGGATTCCAGGGAACAATGTCTGCGTCCCCCGCACTCCGGGCCGCCAACGATCAGATCGCCGATATCGCTGACGGGCTTACCTATTCCGGGGCCTTTTATGGCCCGGCAGCTGAAGAGGTTGGGGGCGCTATTGAAGGCGGACCAACGACTATCGGAGAAGACAGTTTCGTTAGTAACGGGTTCTTTACAGCGATCGACCGCGACTAGATCTTTTCTTCCCTTGTGGCGCTATAAGGCGCGCATCACGTCGGCCCTCAGGAGGCCGGCGTTTTCATGTGATCTGACAAAACTGCGAACGAATTGTCAGACCCACCCAAAATCGACAGCGGCGTCCCGCTTAGCAGACCTTGGTGCAAAGCACAGCGAAAGTCCGGTTCCCGCCCTTCTTCCGTATGTGCAGTTTGCAGCATCAATCTATTTGGGCTCTCACCTTCCGTCAGTTGTTACTTGATCAAAGATGCGCGCTTGATCGCTTCAGACTCCGCCGACGGTGCTGTCAGACCAATTCGAAACAGTCTCAGTTTGCTGCAGATTGCGTGAACTTGCCCCGAACAGAGTTGGCGCCACTCGGTTAGAGCGGCGTTTCGGTTGCGCTTAAAACTATCTCGGCTGTAAAGAGTGTTTTCCTGAAGCGAAGCATTGCCCGTTCTCGTCGTCATAACGGGAGATGTGAATTCTCTGCCCGATTGTTGAGCCAGCGGCCTGTTTCCTGGCGACCGGCATTGCCAATGACCTTCATCGCAGCACCATATGACCGCAGTTTGTCGGTCACAACAATCTGTGGTTGACCGTAACGCTTCATGGATTTCCTGAGGAATTTCAACGCTGCTTTGCGATCCCGGCGCTTTGTGACATAGCTTTCCAGCACTTCTCCTTCGTGATCCACGGCACGCCACAGGTAATGCGTCTCGCCGTTGATTTTCACGAAAACCTCATCCAGGTGCCACTGCCAGTTTGAATAGGATCGCATCCGGCTTAGCCGACTTCTACGGATCTCAGACGCAAACATCGGCCCAAATCTGTTCCACCAAAACCGCACCGTTTCGTGACTGACTTCGATCCCGCGTTCGTGAAGGAGATCTTCGACATTCCGCAGCGAAAGCGGAAAGCGAACGTATAGCATCACCGCCAGGTGGATGATTTCTGGTGACGTTTTGAGGTAGCGGAATGGAGAGCGTTTTGTCATCCAAAGAGGCTAGGGCGGTGTCCTGCCCGCATCGAGCGGGTTTTGTCTGACAGTGCCGTTCTGGTGAAGGTGCGTTGTAGCGCTTGACTGCATCGGCAATGTCGCCCTTGGGCCGTGAACGACGTCGATACCGGTGGCGTTGGCGTTAGATGCTGCGCTGCATCCGAGGTCAGCTTCGAGCCCAATATTGACGACAACAGATCGTGTGGCTACGCTTTTTTATGAATAATGATTATCACCTTTCTAGCGATGCCGACCGTGTGGCAATCGAGAACGGAACCGCCAATCCAAAGTGGTTCCGCCCTGATGTTGATCCGCAAGATATTCGCAATCTGATGCAAAAATCTGATGCGATTGCGATGCGCGACACAGCAATATGGCTCGGTATGATGATTTTAACTGCTGGATGTACGATCGCACTTTGGCCGTCGTTTTGGTCTGTGCCTTTCTGGTTGGTTTATGGTGTTCTTTATGGGTCTGCGGCGGACTCGCGTTGGCATGAATGTGGACATAGAACCGCGTTCAAAACCGCTTGGATGAACAATGCGGTCTATCAAATCGCCAGCTTCATGATGATGCGTAACCCTGTAATCTGGCGGGCCAGCCACGTGCGTCATCACACAGATACAATCATAGTAGGGCGTGATCCCGAAATTGTTGCTATGCGTCCACCGGATTTGGCGCGCATTGCCTTGGCATTTATCGGGTTGCTTGATGTCTACACCGCATTCAAACGTATGATCCTGCACGCCAGCGGTCGAATTGATCCTGAAGAAAACATGTATGTCGCGCCAAAGGATCACGCAAAGGTATTCAGGGTCGCTCGTATTTGGCTTTTTATCTATGCCTGCACAATTGCAGCGTCGGTTTTGATGACCTCCATTCTGCCGCTTATGTTGATTGGTCTGCCGCGCCTTTACGGTGCATGGCACCATGTCTTAACGGGTTTATTGCAGCATGTCGGTCTTGCCGAAAATGTTTCAGATCATCGCCTGAATACGCGTACCGTGTTGATGAACCCTGTCAGCCGCTTCATCTACTTGAACATGAATTATCATTTGGAACACCACATGTTCACAATGGTCCCCTATTATAATCTGCCCAAGCTACATGAGTTGATCAAACATGATGTCCCACGACCAGAACCATCGATCTATGCAGCGTTCAAGCGATTGCTTCCGGTGCTGGTCAAGCAATTGAATTATAAAGACGTGGTCATTGTGCCGGATCTACCTGCTGGAGCTACCCCATACCGGACAGAGGTCGAAAAGCTACGACCGCATGCAGTCTGACGTGTAAGTATCCCAACGACAGTTTTTTCCCGCTCTACCGACCTTGAGCAATACTTCGACCTCGCGGGCGCAGCCAACGTCCGGAATGCGGACTGCGACCGCAGCATCGCGAAGGTCCCGCCAACGTCCGCAATGGGCCGTCCCTGCAAGCGAGCGGCCACTTGCAAAGACTTTTCAAGCCGTAATGTGCCGTGTGGTCGCATAGAGCCTTAACCCGAGCCCCTTTTTGGCAAGAAGCATCAGTGATGCTATCCTCATCGCGGAACAAAAACATGGGTGGGAACAATGAAGATTGCAACTGTAGCAACGGGTGGAATCGGTGGCTTTCTGGCCGTCAAACTGGGCTTGCGCGGGCATCAAATCGCGACGATCGCGCGCGGGGCCCACCTAGATGCCATATCCAAGAACGGTCTTAGTCTTGCCGCGCCAAGCGGCAAATTCACCATTCAACCGTGGATCGCGACGGATGATACCTCTCAGGTCGGAGAGGTCGATGCGATCATTTTCGGCGTCAAGGGAGATGACCTCGAAGCCGCGGCCGAGGCTTGCAAACCCATGTTGGGGAGCGATACCGTCGTGGTGCCATTCCTGAACGGCGTAGAGGCCTCCGATCGACTCGCGGAGATTTTGCCGGAAGCCAATGTCGCCAATGGAATGGCTCAGGTTTCCACAACCATCTCGGCACCAGGACTGATTGCGCAAACTGGAGATTTTAACCTGTTCGTTTTCGCCGAACGCGACAGCCGACCATCGGACCGGATTGCGGCACTTCAGAAAGCATTGACGGACGCGGGCGTATCGGCACCGGAAACGGATGATATCGAGCGCGACCTCTGGTCCAAGTTCGTTCTTTTCTCCGCCGTATCAGGGGTTACCGCGGCAGCCCGCTGCACCATTGCCGACATCACAGGTATCCCGGAATTGGCCGCTGTTTTCAGGGAGGTCGTGCGTGAAACTGCTGCGTTGGGCCGTGCTTCTGGTGTCGCTCTACCGGATGACATCGAGACAAAGACTTGGGAGCGGGTGCAAACGCTTCCACCTAGCATGCGGGCCTCCACAGCAATCGATGTTGAACATGGTCGGCCGTTAGAGATCGAATGGATATCTGGTGCCGCAGCACGAATGTCCGAGAAAGCGGGACTGGACGCACCAATGAACAGAACTCTTTATGCTGTGTTGCTGCCACATAAGGCCGGCCTCTAACGTAGCTCGGCTTGCCGGCAAAGCGATGCCTGTGTCAGTTTCGTCCCGCTCAGCGGACCTAAGTGGTGAGCGCAGCTAACGGCAGGTTTGAGCCCAATTTGACCGAAGCTGCGGCACGTGCGAATGGCGGCGAGCCGCAGGAAGCGGACTTTGCTTTGTAATTAGTTACTTAAGTGATGACCACAAGAGCACCCACAGACACCGTCACTTGAGAATTAGTCCCCTTCGCTCTGCATGATGCATTGTTCCAAGACGTTGAGGCGGTCGCTATGCCATTACAGGTCGTGGCCGCAGATACCAGTACCAGACACGGTAGGCCTCAAGCGCGATCAGGGGGCCAAAGTGGACAAGGGCTGGTGCCGCGCCGTCCCAATCGTTCAAAGCGGCCCAGTGCACCAGTGTCAACACAGCTGCGGCATAGGTCCACCTTTGCAACCACTTCCACCATGTGCCCATTTTGCGAACGAAGTAATCCATTGATGTCAGGGCCAGCGGTACGAAGATGATAAACGCGATCCAGCCAGTCCAGATGTAAAGGCGCGGCAATTCATCAACGACTGTTGTCAGTGAGGCCTTATCCAGCAGGTAGAAAATCGTGTGCAGCAACGCATAACCAAAGGAGGCAACGCCCAGATAACGGCGGTTGCGTTTCAACCATTGCGGTCCTCGCCAACCCTTTAGCAGCATTGCAAGAGGCGTCGCCATCATTAGCACGATCAACAACCGTGCGGAGGTTTCACCGGAAGGGTGCACAAGCTGGTGGAAAACACGCGGATCATCGGATGTCAGTGCGGTGAAAGTCATCATGACCCCGAGGGAGGCAAGCACTGCCCATGTGAGATAAGGTGAGGTTGCTTCAAAGAAACGTTGCATATCGGGGCCCAAGCTAATGTGAATGTTTAGGTTATACGCCCGAGCCATGAGTTTCCGTCGCGGATCGGGCGATATTTTTACTTCTTAAGGGCGGGGATCATGCGTGCCAGCGTGCCGTCTTTGCGCACGAACTGGTTGAATATGGCCGCAGCAGCGTGGGCTGTAATCAGGGCAAACAGCACAAGGTTTAACAGCCAATGGACATAGCCCAGATCTGCGACACCGTTCCATGTCATACCGCCTGTGATCACCATGGCAATCAGTGTTCCATAAAGCGACCAGTGTACAACTGTGGCAATCTTGGCCTGCATCGGGGATGTGCCAGGGGCGTGACCGGGGGCACCAAAGCGAAAGCGCAGATAAAGCCGTGCAAGCACTGCCAGCAGGATTGTCGATCCAAATCCAACATGGACCAACGCCATCGTGGCGTCGTTGCCTTCCGCTGTTGCGCCAGTCCGCATGGCCTCAACCGTGCGTAAGATCGGCTCGTGGAACAGCCACTGCACCCAGATGGCCGCGAAAACGACCCAGTGCAAAATGATCTGTGCGGGGCGGTAGGATGTCGGGGTATTTGTCATGGGGCTCTCCTATTTGGCAGCGCGAAGGGTAACTGCGACGCCTGCGGGGTCGGTTCCGCGCAAGACATCGCCGTCTTGGTGTAGATGTGGTGAGGCGACGTCTTCACCATGTGTGAACAACTCGTAGTGCACCAACCCAGCCATATCTTGTGGCATAGGCGGGCGGTTTGGCCCGGCCCAAATATTCATGGCCAACCGGTGCGTGTTGGGGGCACCCGCGCCCATATCGGCAAAGCCCCAAGCATCCAGCGTCAGGTGACGCTCAAATCCAAGGGTTTCGAACCAGTCCAATGCAGGCTCCAGTGCTGGCACCTTGAAGTGCAGATGCGCGAGGTAGCTGTCGTCTGCCATCGGTACCATCGGATCTGCGCCCGCGGCATGGGCCAGTTCGGCCCTCACATCCAGCGGTCCGCGTCCAGAATGGGCGTTGCCGTCAACATCGAACAAAGTCAGGCCCTTTGACATATTTCCAAAATGACTAAACCGTTCTGGTGTCTCATAGGTGATCTCAATCTCCAGACCATCAGGATCATGGAAGTATAGCGATTTCGCCATCAAGTGATCCATCGGCCCGACCTGCACATTCAGTTGGATCAAACGGGCAAGCATGCGTGAAAACTCGACCTGACTGCGCACGCCGATAGCGACGTGATACATGCCCGTGAAGGGCGCTTTGACGGGGGTTTCCGCACCGGGATGAAGGACGATCAGGGTGCGATCCCTTGTTCCAAGTGCGATGCCGGGCGCTGAGTGATCGCGTTCGATCAAACCCAAGGCCGAGCTCCAGAACGCAACCGCGCGATCAAGTTCGGTCACCTGAAGTTCGACAACTCCCCAGGACAGGCGGTCAGTTTGCGGGGAAAGGTTTGTGTTGGCGACAAGCACAGAGTTGAGCATGGGAAGGCAACCTTTTGCAAAGGAAAGGGCGCCCCGGCAGGAGAAACCGGGGCGCGTTGGAATGGATTAAGCGCGTGGTGCGATCGGTGTCTTGTTCGTGCGGCCCCAGATCACAAAAGCGGCCAGTGCGAACAGGATCACGTTGACCGGCACCACTTCGAATTCGCCGCGTATGATGTGCAGGCCAGCGGCCAGAACCATGATCACGGCAAGACCGGCTGCAGCCCATTTCGTCAGGTGCGGCATGATGCGTGTGGCGGTGGGTAGGATCAGACCCAGACCGCCTGCGACTTCTGCAAGGCCAATGAATTTGATCAGCAAGAAGGGTGCGTTTTCGGCCCAGCCCATGCCCATCGCGACCAATTCGGCTGATCCGGACATCAGCTTCGTCGCGCCTGCCATCAGGAACATCGCAGCCAATATGGCTTGGGCGACCCAAAGGCCAATATTCCAGCCCTTGCTGGCTTGTACCGGGTTGGTTTCAATCGTTGTCATGTCGTTCTCTTTCTAAAAATCGCTTATCCAGCGTGTTGTGATGAAAACAGGAATAAACCTTTCAATTTGTGACATCATTAGGTTATTTATTGATTGAATGTTTACTGTGAGTTGATGATGGACACACTTCTAAGCCTGCGTGTTTTTGCCGAAGTCGCAGAGCACAAAAACTTCTCTTCCGTCGCAGAGCGCCTGAAAATCTCGCCTGCGATGACCAGCAAACACGTTAAACATGTGGAGGCTCGCGTCGGTGCGCGCCTGCTCAATCGCAACAGCCGTAATGTGAGCCTTACCGAGGCCGGTGCGCAGTATTTACAAACGATCCGCCCTTTGCTTGACGGGCTGACCGAAGCCGAAGCGCAATTGACGACAGACAGCCTTTCACCGCGCGGTACGCTCAAAATGTCGATGCCTGTTTGGATGTCTAACCCGGGTTTTGCAAAAATACTGACCGCCTATCATCAGCAAAACCCGCATGTAGCTTTTGACATCGACCTGAGTGGCCGCAAGATCAATATGGTTGAGGAAGGTGTCGATCTGGCGCTGCGTGTTGCGTTCAAATTGGACGATGGGCTGATCGCACGAAAACTGGCAGAGGTCACGTTTCAACTTGTGGCAGCACCAGCGTTTCTAGACAGCTTTGGCCGCCCTAAGACTTCGGCAGATCTGAACAACGCCCCGATGCTTGCATATTCTCAAGTTGCAGCGGACGGACGTCTCAAATTTGGTGGGGAAGAGGGGATGGATATTAAGCTCCGGCCAATTTTGACCAGCTCTAACGAGAGCATTCTTCATCAAGCGGCTGTTGCTGGCATGGGCTTTGCAATGCTTCCAAACTGGGCAGCCCAGAACGATATAAGGGAAGGCCGACTTGAAGCAGTGTTGCCCATGATTGCATGGCCGAAATTGCATGTTCAGGCTATTTACGCTGATCGGAGCTATCTACCTGCCAAGGTAAGAAGTTTTCTGGACTTCTTGGCTGGGCCGGCTGGGTTCTCTGACGTTTTGAAGTAACAGATCGATGACCAAATGTATGACCTAGGCAGCTAAGTCGTATGGTTTAATAAAATGGTGCCGCGCATCGCAGACCTCAGCGATGATCCTATTCTCGTCGTTAATGTTTTACGGTAGGTGAAAAGGCGCGAATAGCGGCCGTTCAAGCCAAAAGTGTTTACGGCAGGTTTGTCCCGCTTTGCAGTCATCCGACGGCTAGATGATTGTGCTGTTGCCGCGAATGGCCGCTCCGACGGGCCGCGCCGCAGCATTGGGCAGGCATGGTCAATGTCCGCAAAGGGCCGTCCTAGTCGGTCGGAATGGTCTGAGACAATAAGGATACGCTGCATTGCGGAAGGCAGCTCCGAGCCCATTTTGCATATTTTCTGTGTTGCTGCGAATGGCCGGTATCGGGAAACTAATAACTGGTCGCAGAGATGAACGCCCAAAGAAATTTTCCTTCGACGTCACTCAGCATGTCCCAAAGTTCGGTTATCGCTGCTATGGCATCCCCGCGTTCGTGAACAAAGATTGCGAATTGTACACCTGCTACCGCATCCCGATCCATCAACGGGTCAAGAAAGGCTCTGTCCTAATGATTGCGCGGTGGATACCACCGCCGCTTGTGCCCGAGCAAGCGCGTAGGTATCCAGTCGGTCTTGAGGCCCGGAGACCGAAACCGCTCCGTAAAACTGCCCTGTTGCATCGATTACGGGTGCTGCAACCGCTGCAATATGAGGATTGCGCTCGCCTTGAGAAATGCAACTTCCATCCTTTTCAAGGCGGGCTTTCGCCGCGCTATCACCAAGAACGAAGGCTGCCAAAACATGCCCTGCTGCACCCGATTGCATTGTCAAACGCGCCCCTTCTTCAAGATGATGACGCACGGGATCTGGCGAATTTTCGCGGTAAAGGCACAAACGCTCATCCTGATCAGGAACATAGAACGAAGCCGTCTCACCGGTGTCTCTGACAAGCTGGCGCAAAGCAGGACGAACAGATTCGCCAAGTTCAAAGGATCTGCGATACAGAGCACCAAGCCGCCACAATGCTGGTCCAAGTCGAAAACGCCGGTTCGGATCGCGTTTCAAGTATCCGTATCGCTCCAGTGATGCAGCCAGGCGACTGACGTTGCTCTTATAGAGCCCTGTTTCTGCAGCTATCTCTGTCAGTGTTAGCGATTTCTGCTCTTTCGAAAACGCCTCCAAAATTGATAGTGCCTTTTCGACCGACTCGACGCGATATTCTTTCATTAGTTCTACTCTGCGCAATTCATTTCCATTATAGTTGCGTTTAGTAGGACTGTTTGTCTACCAAAAAGGCCTTGATAGAATTCATGGGGCCCAATGAAACCACTTGCCAACATCCGCGTACTCGATCTGACTAATGTGCTAGCAGGTCCGTTTTGCTGCCATCAACTGGCGCATCTCGGTGCTGAGGTGATTAAGGTCGAGGCAGCAGGAAGAGGCGATCTTGCACGCCAGCTTGGCGCTGATCCCGACCTGAATGCCAAGGGCATGGGCGTTTCGTTTCTGGCGCAGAACGCAGGCAAGAAATCTTTCACCGTCAATCTTAAGCACCCCGAAGGCAAAGCGCTGTTTTTACGCCTTGTTGAAAGCGCTGATATCGTCGTCGAAAATTTCCGCCCCGGTGTGATGGAGCGGCTGGGCGTAGGATACGATACCTTAAAGGCGGTGAACCCCACATTGATCTACTGCGCCATTTCCGGTTTCGGACAGGATGGGCCTTGGGTGGACCGCCCAGCATACGACCAAATCATCCAAGGCGCATCGGGGGTGATGTCAATCACGGGCGATACCGATAGTGCGCCGCTTCGCGTGGGCTACCCGGTGGCTGATACGGTTGGCGGCATCACGGCGGCATTTGCCATCACGTCAGCACTCAATAGCAGTCCGCGCGGCGCTTTCATCGATGTGTCCATGCTGGAGTCCGTGCTGGCGACCATGGGCTGGGCGGTCTCGAACTATCTAATCGCGGGCGTTGAACCCACTGCTAATGGCAACGAAAACATGACTTCAGCTCCGTCTGGCACGTTCAATGCCATGGGCGGCCCCATCAATATTGCGGCCAACAAGGACGAGCAGTGGGTTTTGCTGACCAATCATTTGGGTTTGGCCAGTTTGCAGGACCGACCCGAATACGCCACCCGCGAAGATCGCAAGCGCAACCGGTTGGCATTAAGGGCAGAGCTTGAGGCGGTCCTGAAAACCCGTCCAGCACAAGATTGGGCGCAGGAATTGAACACCGTTGGCGTCCCGTGCGGTGTGGTTCTCAGCGTTCCAGAAGTCTTGCAAACGCCGCAGGTTGCGGATCGCGGTTTCCTGCACGCATTCAAAAATGTGCCGGGGGTCGGGCGCGACATTCAGGTGGTCACGACGGGGATCAAGATCGACGGCATCACGCCAACAGTAAAAACGCCGCCCCCTCTTTTGGGGCAACACAACGCGGCCATATGCGCCGAACTGGGCCTGTCTCAGGCAGAGCTTGATAGGTTAACAAAGGATGGTGCGATATGAGCAGTTCTGGCAACGATGTGTCTGATTGGTGGACAACCGACATCATCGACATGGCACCGGGGGAAATCCGGCTGCGCGGCTACCCAATAGAAGACCTCATCGGGCAGATCACCTTCCCCCAGATGATCTGGCTGATGACCCGCGGCGCCCTTCCGACGCCCGATCAGTCCCGATTGTTGGAATGTGCCTTGGTTGCCGCCGTGGATCACGGGCCGCAAGCCCCTTCAATCGCAGCTGCGCGGATGGCCGTGACATGTGGGCTGGGCCTGAATGGTGCAATGGCGTCGGCTGTGAACATGCTTGACGATATCCATGGCGGGGCCGGTGAACAGGCCGTCGCGCTTTTTACCTGGATCGATGATGCTGTTCAGGCTGGGCAGTCGTTGCAAGACGTCGTGCCAGCCATGATCGACCGTTGGCAGGCCGAGCAGGGAAAATTCATTCCGGGCTTCGGGCACCGCTTTCACAAACCCGAAGACCCACGTGCGCCCCGCCTTTTGCAAATGGTGGATGACGCGGCTGCAAACGGTACGGTGTCCGGGCGATTTGCGGCCATTGCGCGCGCGATGCAGCACACGCTGAACACGCGCAAAGGCAAGCCGGTTCCGATGAATATCGATGGCGCAACTGCCGTGATCTATGCAGAGCTTGGTTTTGCCGGACCACTGGCGCGCGGATTGTTTTGCCTTTCCCGGTCCGTGGGCATCATGTCTCACGCTTGGGAGCAGATGAACCAAGGTGGCAGGAACAAGGGACCAACCCCACCTGAATACCGTTGGACTTATGGGGGCCTCAATCCGATTGGGCACCCAAAGCGGGCGCTGGAATAGCCCCGAAAGACGATTACAGCATCAACATTTTGGAGGAGTAAACATGCTGAAATTCACAAACACACGCCGGGGGGTCTTCGGACTTTTGGCGGCATCAACAATGGCGATGGGCCTTGGCACACTTGCATTTGCAGATGGTCATCAGATTCTGGATGACATCCACTTTCTGATCCCCGGCGGGGCCGGTGGCGGCTGGGATGGCACTGCGCGTGGCGTTGGCGAAGCGTTGACAGAATCCGGCCTGATCGGATCCGCGTCTTTCGAAAACATGTCCGGCGGCGGTGGCGGCACAGCTATCGGCTACTTGCTCGAAAACGCAGACAGCCTAGAGGGCACGTTGATGGTGAACTCGACGCCCATCGTGATCCGTTCGCTTACAGGTGTGTTCCCCCATAACTTCCGTGACCTGACATTGGTTGCGGGCACCATCGGTGACTACGCAGCGATTGTTGTTCCAGCGGGCAGCGACATTTCCACGATGGATGATTTCCTTGCGGTTTATGACGCAGATCCTGCTGGCACGCCGATTGGTGGTGGATCGGTTCCTGGTGGCATGGACCACCTTGTGGCCGCGATGGTGATGGAGGCCTCTGGCCGCGATGCCCTTGGCGTCAACTACATCCCCTACGATGCCGGTGGTACAGCTATGGCGGCTTTGCTGTCTGGTGAAATCAAGGCGCTGTCGACTGGCTTCTCCGAAGCAGTTGATCTGGCCAACCAAGGCGAAGTCAAGATCATCGGGATCACCGCAGACGCCCGCGTTGATGCGGCCCCTGAGGCGATGACCATGATGGAACAGGGCATCGACACCACCTTCGTCAACTGGCGCGGCTTCTTCGGCGCACCTCGCATGTCGGACGAAAAGCTGGCCCAGTATCAGGCCGCGATTGCCGCGATGTATGACACCGAAGAATGGGAAGCCGTGCGGGCGCGCAACGGTTGGGTCAACATCCACAACCCCGGCGATGATTTCCGCGTCTTCCTTGAGGAGCAGGAAACCGTCATTGGCGATCTGATGACAAAGCTGGGCTTCCTCTAGGACCCTAGCGTCAATCCTAAACACAAGGCGGAGCGTTCAATCGCTCCGCCACTTTTTCAGACATATCGGGGGATGGGCTGATGGCCTTGGATCGTTGGATCGCACTTATTCTTTTGGGCATCTGTATCGTCTACGGATACACCGCGTGGTTCACGATGGATGCCGGCCTCGCGCCGTTCATGCGTCGAAACCCTGTCTGGCCAAGCAGTTTCCCTAAAGTACTGTCCGTTCTGGGCATCGCCGCCTCGTTCATCATTCTGATTGGACTTGAGAAGGGCGAAGAAAAGATCGGCGAGATCGACCACCGCCGTCTGGATGACTATTTCTACGGACAAGCGCTCTTGCTGTTGGCCCTCATGGTGGTCTACGCTCTATGCTTGCGCCCCGTTGGATTCCTAATTTCAACCGCCGGATTCCTAATAATCGGATCACTAATTCTGGGAGAGCGAAAGTGGCATATCATGCTGCCGGTCGCCATCTCAGCGACGTTCGCTGTTTGGTATCTCGTTCAAGAGGTCTTGAGCATCTACATGCGCCCACTACCGACGTTCATCACAAATTTGACTGGAGGCTGATATGCTTGAAGGTATTCTAATCGGCCTGCAAACGGCCCTGTCTCTTCAAAACCTGTTATTGGTCGTTGGCGGTTGCTTGATCGGCACGTTCATCGGCATGTTGCCGGGCTTAGGGCCAATGTCGATTATCGCTATCATGATCCCGATTGCCGTTTCCATGGGCGATCCGTCGGCTGCATTGATCCTGCTTGCCGGTGTGTATTACGGGGCGATCTTTGGCGGCTCGACATCGTCGATCCTGCTGAACGCGCCTGGCGTGGCCGGTACGGTGGCGTCGTCCTTTGATGGCTATCCGATGTCGCAACAAGGCATGGCCGGCAAGGCGCTGACCATCGCGGCCATCGCCAGTTTCGCGGGCGGCACGATCGGGGCAATCTTGCTAATGATCTTCGCGCCGATGCTGTCATCGGTCGCTCTGTTGTTCCATTCGGCAGAATATTTCGCGCTGATGATCGTTGGCCTGTCCGCAATTGCCGCGTTCTCAGGACCGGGGCAAGTGACCAAGGCGCTTTTGATGACTGTCCTTGGCCTGATGATGGCGACAGTGGGCGAAGGAGCCCTTTTCAACTTGCCCCGCTTCACCATGGGCATCATGGATCTCCAGTCGGGCTTTGGGTTTATCACGCTGGCCATGGCGATGTTCGCGTTGCCAGAGGCGGTATTTCTTGTGCTTAAGCCCAAGAACCTTGGCGATGATGGCGGCGAGATTAAGGATCTGCGCATCAGCCGCGCCGAAGCCCGTGCCATCGCACCGGTGATCGGCCGACAATCCATACAAGGGTTCTTTATCGGCGTGTTGCCCGGCGCGGGAGCAACAATCGCATCCTTCCTTGGCTATGCCGTCGAACGCAACATCGCCCCGAAGCACGAACAAGCGGAATTTGGCAAAGGTTCGATCAAGGGCCTTGCCGCGCCCGAGACGGCCAACAACGCCGCCTGCACGGGGTCCTTTGTGCCGCTTCTGACCCTCGGAATTCCGGGATCGGGCACAACGGCCATTTTGCTTGGCGCGCTGATCGCGCTCAACGTCACGCCCGGGCCCCGCCTGATGATTGACGAACCACAGATTTTCTGGGCAGTCATCATGTCGATGTTTATCGGCAACCTTGTGCTGTTGATCCTGAACCTACCGTTGATCCCTTACATTGCCAAATTGCTTGCCATTCCGCGTAATTACCTGATCCCGTTCATTCTGTTCTTTACCTTGATGGGGGCCTACATCGGCCAGAACAACGCGACGGAACTGCTAATGTTGGTCGGCTTCGGCATCTGCGGCATTGCGTTGAAATTCGCCAACTATCCGCTGCCACCTCTTTTGATCGGGTTCATCTTGGGCGGTATGATGGAAGACAATTTCTCCCGCTCGATGCAGCTCTATGGTGGAATGTCGTTCATCTGGGAACGACCGATGACATTAGGCCTGTTGGTTTTGGCGCTGGTGCTGGTGCTGCTTCCGATCCTGCAATCCACTCGGGCGCACAGGAACGCTTAGGGCACCAGGACACAACGTCAGAATTGTTTGACCGTTCTTCGCCGGCGCAGTACCTGTCTCAATCGCCGCAACGATGGGAGCGCCTCAGGTGCTGCAAATCGAGGCGCCGAGCACGTAGATGCAGCTCAGGTTAGTTCGGTAGCGGTGCTATTTCTTGGTGCGATCCGGGCAATGTCGGCTTGACGGGTTTCCTTCTTCAGACGGACTTATCTAGGGAAATAAAGAAGTGAATAAGTAAACCAGTGTGCCTGTCGTTTTCCTCAAATCTCTTGAACGCGGAAAGAAGACTGAAAGCAGGTTATAGCTGTCGATTGCACCGTCCCTAATGACCGCTTCTATCTGAACTACATTTGAGCCCCGCACTTGCGACGAGAGTCGGGTTCCCGCTCTTGGATTCGTTGCTTCGTATTCAGACAATCGAAAGCGGTCATTGGCGCAGATGCAGCGAAGGGCGGGAAAGTCCCGCTTAGCAGAACTCTATGCAATCTGCAGCGAAGGTCTCCTATGAGCTCAATGTGTCAATGCTGCAAGCTGCCCCAATGAGTGCAACGGGTGGGCGCCGGAGATTCACTGCGCTCCAGCCGAACGTCCGTTGTGCGTAGCTGGCTTTCATCTTCTGGAACTGATGGATCGGCTGGTTACGGCCCATGGACCACCATCGAATTTAGCCTGGCGAAAGACCACAGGTGGCCCAACTCGACAGTCTTCGCATCCCATTCCTAAGCAACGGCACAGATGGAAACGCCTGTAAAACGGATAATTCGCGCTACCTGAGCGGCCAACGATTGAACCTGATCGTATCACTTAACATTTTTTCACATATCCGGTCGATATGAGATATCTGGTCCGCTGCGATGTCCTGCGCGCGGTGTCGGACAACAGGTAGCTGGGCCCCATCGCGCAGGCGCAGCATGACATCCACAACCTGGGGGGTTTTGATGGGCCTGCCGATCTCGCTGACCAGATAACACCGTGCTTCGACGACATCCGGGATCTCTTCCACAAGTGCGTGTGCGATCAGCCCAGCGACGAGATTGTAAAGCTTTCCCACATGGGTGATCGGGTTCTTGCCCGCGATCGACTCCATCGTCATTGGGCGGTAGGGGGTTATCAGTCCATTGGCCCTGTTTCCGCGCCCCGCCTCGCCGTCATCGCCCGATTCCGCAGACGTTCCCGTCACGGTAAGAAAGACGCTCCCAGTGGCCACGTCGTCAGCAGCATTGACGGTGACCACGATTTCTTTTTCGGTGAAGCGCTCACCGATTTCGCGGGCCATTTCGGCAACAGCCACCTTTGCCGCGCAATACGCTTGAAGGCCTGCGACAAACTTATCGACGAACGCACAACTGATCGTCAGGTGGATGATGTCAGCTTTTCGGACGCCCATAATCTTGATGTCCTCACCGATCTCCGGATGGGCCACTTTGACGGGCGTTGAGTTCAGGTACTGCTCAACGCGCAAGACGATCGTCTCCAACGTGCTCAGCGGCGCATAACCGACGCCCACCGACGTATCATTTGCCAACGCAACCCCCTTTGGACCCTGGCGCCGGAACAGATCGACCAAATCGGGCGAACCGGACCTGGTCAATGTATGGAAGACCGCATGTATGGTTGGGTCGAGGGCGTGCATGTGTGTTTTCAGCCAGGTCGTCGCAGCGTCATGGAACAGGTCCTTGACAGGCACCTTTACGCCCCTGAACGCGTCCGTCGCGCGTCCGGCGACAAAGAACTCGAACGGCTGTCTGACTACGCCGCCACCGTAGGCCGGCCGTGCACTGCCACCCCACAAAAGCGCCTTGTCCACGTTGTGGTGAAGCACGAGTCCGAACCGATCCATATAGAAACGGCAAAGCGAGAGGCTGAACTGTTCGGAAATGGCATCGCAAATGCTGTCCGGGTGCCCAAGTCCCTTGCGCTCGACGATTTCCACATCAAGTTTTTCCACATCTGGCGTTTGGAGCATGCTGATCGTCGGTTTCATGTCTGTCGTTCTTTCCGATGACCGATCTGGTCTTTTGCACAGAGGGGCGAGGCCTGCGTTTCCTGGGCTTCGATGGCGTTTCCATTTCGACAGCTGGCTGGCGGTCTTGCAGGACCGTGAGGCCTGAACGGGGGAGTGTTACACCATCAGCTTCGGGAGTGACGACCTTTCCATTATTTCAGTATATCCCGGGAACCAGCCGATAGCGAACGCGTTGCGCATAGTCCGGTGGTGTCAGACCGATTCGAACCAGCCTCAGAATGTGGCTAAATTCCGGAACCTATGTCGAACAAAGCTGGCGCCACTCGGCGAGGGCAGCGGCTCGGTTAGCCTTGAAATTGTCTCTGCTGTAGAGCGCACGCTCCCAGTTAAAATGGTTGCAGACGGAGGAGTGAATGGCGACGAATTTCTGTAAACATCGCATACTGCGGAACCGTTGCATGGCGCGTTCTCGTCGTCGGAATGGCAGGTGCGAGTTCTCGGCCCGATTGTTCAGCCAACGGCCCGTTTCCTGCATGTCGGCATTGCCGATATCTTTCATCGCAGCGCCATAAGATCGAAGCTTGTCTGTCACCAAGATATGAGGACGTCCGTGGCGCTTCATTGATTTTTTGAGGAATTTCAATGCTGCCTTGCGATCCCGTCGCTTTGTGACGAAGCTTTCCAGCACTTCGCCCTCGTGATCAACCGCGCGCCACATGTAGTGCCGCTCGCCGCCGATCTTTACAAAAACCTCGTCAAGATGCCATTGCCAGTTCGAGTACGACCGCATCTGCTGCACGCGTTTTCTGCGGATTTCAGCGGCGAACATCGGGCCAAATCTATTCCACCAGAAGCGGACAGTTTAGTGACTGATGTTGATCCCGCGCTCGTGTAGGAGGTCCTCGACATTGCGAAGCGAAAGTGGAAATCGCACGTACATCATGACCGCCAGGCGGATGATCTCGGGGCTGCTGTGAAAGTACTTGAAGGGGTCGCGTTTTGTCATGGACGGACGCTACGAAACCGTCCTGCCAGCCTCAACCCAATTTGTTCTGACAAGGCCGTGTGTTGCAGTTATGGTCGACAATATTGCTTCAAAATCGAGACAACACATGCAGGAAACAACTCCGACCTACCATGCGCAATGCTATTGCGGCGCGGTAAAATGCGAAGCCAAAGGTGAACCCTTACTTCAGGGGTACTGCCACTGCACAACCTGTCGGCGACGGTCAGCGGCTCCCATGATCGGTTACACGATTTGGCCTGAGACTGCTGTATCTTTTACCGAAGGCGAGGACCTTATCAATCGGTCTCCACAGCCTGATAAACCTGAGGCAAGCAAGTGGATGTCTTGCAAGGTGTGTGGGTGCGCGATCGGAACGCACCTAACAGAACGAGGCGCGATAGACATCTTGGTCGGTGCGTTCAGAGATTTCCCGTTTCAGCCAAATGCCCACATGAACTATGGCGAGGCGATCGTTCGGATCAATGATGGCCTACCTAAATACCGCGATATGCCCGGACGGGCGGGCGGCAGTGACGAACTGGTGGCGGAGTGACAAGCCGTGGACAGTGACAACGTAAAAATCGAAGTCATCACCGACTTGGCAGCGGCACCAGGTTGGATCGACATGAAGCGAGAGTATCTTAACTATGCTGTCGCGAAGCATAAGGAAGTAACCGGTCAGACGGTTGATGCGGAAGATCAACTTCGCCAGACCGTCGAGCATATCGATGAATTCTTAGGGCCGAAGGGTCGCTTTATAGTCGCCCGAACGGCTGAGAACGAGCTTCTGGGCATGGTTTTGCTGTTTCGGCTGGCCAACGGCAAAGGAGAGATAAAGAGGCTCTACGTCCACCCCAAGGCCCGCCGCAAAGGACTCGCGAAAAGGCTTATGGAGAAACTTGAGCTCGAGGCGAAGCAGATGGGTTGCTCAGCACTTTACCTAGACACAAGTGCCGGACTCAAAGAAGCCATAGCGTTTTATCGTTCCTTGGGGTTTGACGACGCACCATTCGACCCCACAAGCGTGCAAAGCCCTGAAATTGCGAAGTATTTGGTAATTATGGAAAAAGCTCTTTAGATGCAGAAAGCGAATTATGCCGACCAACTTCCTGGAGCTCGGCCCCAAAGCGGCACCTGCAACCATCCTGCTGGCGCATGGCGCGGGTGCTACGATGGACTCTGCTGGAATGACCACAATCGCGGGAGCAGTTGCAGAAAGGGGTCTCAGAATTGTTCGGTTTGAGTCCTCCTACATGGCAAACCTCCGAGCAGAAGACACCCGGAAACCGTGTGAGGTGGAACTGGTTCGCGCCCAATGCGAAAAAGTACCAGAAGAGAAAGCGCGGGTTCAGCAGAGACATCTAAGGAACACCGTCGGAGACTGTTTACGAAGCATTGCTGCCTTGCCAAACCGTAAGGAGTTTCTCCGGTGGTGTCAGACCAATTCGAACCAGTCTCAGTTTGCCCCAGAATGCATGAACTTATGCGGAACAAAGCTGACGCCACTCAGAGAGTGCGGCGGTTCGGTTGAGTTTGAAATTGTCGCGTGAGTAGAGGTGGCGTTCCTGGTTAAAATGATTGTGTACCGAAGAATGGACGGATGCGAATTTCTGCAGACATGGCATCTGCCTGAAACGGAGCATGGCCCGTTCTCGTCGTCGTAACGGCAGATGTGAATTCTCTGGCCGATTGTTGAGCCAGCGGCCTGTTTCCTGGCGACCGGCATTGCCAATGACGTTCATGGCGGCGCCATAGGACCTCAGCTTATCCGTTACGATGATTTCAGGTTGGCCGTAGCGCCTCATGGATTTCTTGAGGATTTCAACGCTGCTTTGCGATCCCGGCGCTTTGTGACATAGCTTTCCAGCACCTCTCCTTCGTGATCCACAGCACGCCACAGGTAGTGGGTGTCGCCGTTGATCTTCACGAAAACCTCATCCAGGTGCCATTGCCAGTTTGAATAGGATCGCATCTGGCTGATCCGGTGTCGCCTGATCTCAGACGCAAACAGTGGGCCAAATCGGTTCCACCAAAACCGCACTGTTTCATGGCTGATTTCGATCCCGCGTTCGTGAGGGAGGTCCTCCACGTTCCGCAGCGAAAGGGGGAATCGAACGTAGAGCATCACTGCCAGACGGATGATTTCAGGTGACGTTTTGAAGTAGCGAAAGGAAGAGCGTTTTGTCATCCAAAGAGGCTAGGGCGGTGTGCTGCCCGCCTCAAGCGGGTTTTGTCTGACAGTGCCCACCCTTGATATTGCGCGACTTAAAGTCGGACGTTGTATTTCCACTTGGATAGTCCACGTCCGGAACAGGAAGCCCAAGCCAATCACAAAGCGGTTCCCAGCCGTCGCCGAGCCGATGCACCAGCAATCGCTCGCGTGGGACAGTGGCGAGCACGTCTGAGACGTTTTCATTGTACAACGCGATGGCATAATCGCGATCTGCGAAGCGGCCACCAAACACATCACGGCCAACTGCATGCGCCAGGCTATTGGCGTCATCGTTGCTTTGCAGGTATTTTACGATCGTACCTTCAAAGCTCTTCCACCAGCTGTCCGCCGACCGCATCGTCAAAAGCACTTTGGCATCTGGGTAGACGTCGATCAGGGTGCGCCAATACTGTGCAGAGGGCCAATCGATACAAGCACCATACCCTTCAAAGAGCAAATCCCAGTCGGGTTCCGCCCCGTCTGCCAGATCTAGCCAGCGTTGACGCAGAGGCGCGCCCTCTCCCAGTTCCATCATATGGTGTGTCGGACCGACACCAAGAATGTCCAAGGCACGGCGCATGGATTCGGTGCCTGTACGGCCAAATCCAGTTCCGATGATTTTGAGTGTCAAATGACTGTCCTTTCAAACTTATTTGGAGTGCCCGTCGTGGTACTCAATACCAATTTGATATGCTGGAACCGTACTACTTGGCAAAGCAAACTGAGCTACCCCCCCCCCCCGAAATTCGGACACCGACGTAAGCTGCGATTTGTAATCTGCTGATCTTCAACACGAAGGAGATCGGACATGTCGAAACGGAAGCAACATCACCCATAGTTCAAGGCCAAGGTCGCGTTAGAGGCGCTGAAGGGCGAAGAGACGGTACCCAGTGTTGGGTCAGAAGGGCCGACGTGGCCGTTCATTGTGTATCGAGCGAATGACCGCTCGTGTTGTAAGCTGCGTTTGCCTGCAGTCGGCAGATTATTTGAAAAGCTTGTTTTCATTTGAGAGCCGTATTCCTGCAACTGGATAGCTACATTTATTGCTCGCCCACTTTTGCCAGCAACCAATCACAAAATGTAGAGACATTTGCTTTAAGCAGATGCTCTTGTGGGCAAACAAGCCAATATGCGAGGTCGCTTCGAACTGTCAGATTAAATGGCCTGACAAGGCGGCCAGCTTTCAAATCCTCGACGACTGCGGCATGACTGACCAATGCAACACCATCAGCATTTATCGCCGCTTCGATAGCCATGTTTTCGATTGTAAAACGCGGGCCTCTACTAAAAGAGACGTCTTCCAGACCCGCCGCAAGTGCCCACATCTGCCAATCAGGTGACTGGTTTGTTAACGAACCCCAATCAACATGTAGCAAACGATGTGATTTCAGATCTTCCAGCTTTACCAGAGGGATTGATCCCTCCAGCAGCTTTGGACTGCATACTGGGCTAACCTGCTCATCAAAGATCTTCCTCACATGATGACCGGGATAGTCACCCAATCCAAGACGTATACTGACGTCGATACCGTCACCGCCGAGCGCATCCGCGACAAGATCGCCGCCTCCAAAAAGAAGGGGCTGTGGATGGGGGGCATTCCCCCGCTGGGATATGATCCGCACCCGGACAAGACCCGACGCACTGGTCGTTAATCAAAGCGAAGCCAAAGTTGTTCAGCAAATCTTCCGTCTCTATGAGACACATCGCTGCCTGAACGCGGTGGTGCATGCCGCCGAGCAACAGGGGCTGCTCTCCAAACGCCACGCCTTTTCTTCAGGTCGGACGCAGGGCGGCAACCCGTTCAGTCGCGGACAGATTTATCACCTGCTGACGAACCCGGTGTATCTCGGTCTGATCCGCCACAAAGGCCAGACCTTCGCAGGTCAGCACATGGCGATTGTCGATCAAGATCTCTGGGACAGTGTGCAAGAGCATCTGAAGTCTGCCAGCGCCCGCCGCCGCGGCGCACCTGCGGGGCAGGGGGCAGGTGCAGAGGCGCCGCTCAAAGGGAAGGTGCGGGACGAGACCGGCGATATCCTGACACCCACGCACACGCTGCGGCGCGGGAAACGGCAGCGGTATTACGTCTCGAACAGATTGATCTCTGGCGGTGTGGACCCGACGGGCTGGCGGCTTCCGGCGCGCCCGTTCGAGGCCGCCGTCGTCAAAGCCATCGCTGACCATCTCAGTGCGCAAGCAAGACGCCACGCCATCTTGAACGACGGTGACATCACCAAATCTGAAGCCGCGACCAAAGCCGTTCTCAAGCTGGCGTCTGGATTGGAAACCGAAGGGTGCAAACAAGGGGCACCGCTAATCCGCGCGATTTCCATCAACAAGAACCAGCTCAATATCGCACTCGATCGCCAAGCTGTCGCAGGCGCAACAAATCTGCCGGCATTATCGCTGCATGAGTCGCTCTTTAAAATCTCGACATCCATCGCTTGCAAACGCCGTGGCGTAGAGATGCGCATTGTTGCCGGTGAGCGCCGCCCGGAACCAGACCAGACGCTGATCCGCGCGCTACGCAATGCCCATGATTGGGCAAACGCACTGAAAGCAGGAGAACCGCTCCGGCAACTCGCCCAGCGCGTCAGACACTCCGAGCGCTACATCCGACGTGTCATCTCTTTGATCTCTCTGTCACCGAGACTCCAAAGTGCGATTCTTGATGGCACCCAACCGACGGACCTGAACCTCGAGACCCTCGTGCGCGGCGCCATTCCTCTGGACTGGACCCATCAGGATCGCCTGTTCGGACTGGCTACCTGAGCTTCCCTGCTCAGCGCATTACCTTCCCTGATAGGTGGCTGAGAATTCCCTGTTCGCCAGAATAAATTCCCTGTTATCGCGCTTAGGGAATTGACCTCTAAACCAATGATATTGCTGGGGTAATCTGGCCTCGTTTTGCTCAAAAATCACGTATCTTGCGCAAATTCCCTGTTGATTGGCTGTTATCAGGGAAAAGCGGACCGGCGTATCCAGGCAACTGAGACGGTCGGGCCTTACGGCACAGGATCAGGCCGCGCGGTCCGTCTCAGTCGAGGACAGCACCTAGCAAGCCGCGGAAGACACGTGGGAAGTCAGGTCAAAACGGACATGGGAAAATGAGACTGGGGTTAGTGGCGGACTGGGGAGGATTCGAACCCCCGACCCCTTGATTCGTAGTCAAATAGTATTTTTCAGCATAGCTTGCCAGGCGATCAAATTTACCTATAAAAATAGCGAAGTTGTATAGTCTATATGAACATAGTTGCTCACTGAATACCCCACTTATGCACGTGATTTAAGAGACTAAAAAGAGACTAAAATGAAGTTGCGATTGACCGACTTGAGCATCCGCAAGCTTGGCAACCCGCAGGGCGGGCAGACCACCCACTGGGATGCAACCACCCCTGGATTCGGCATCCGGTGCTCCGCCAAGAGCAAGTCCTACGTGGTGATGTATGGTGCGAAGCGTCGTTTGAAAACGATTGGCCGGTATCCTGTGTTGTCGCTTTCTGATGCCCGTCGGCAGGCCAAGTTGTTCCTTGCCAGCCAAGCCACAGTACCAAACGATGCGATTGAACATGACTATCAGGATGTGTTGTCGGCCTATCTGACGGACTGCCATGGCCGTTTACGGCCCAGCACGCTTGAGGGGTATCTGCTCTATCTCAACGGCATCAAGCTTGATGGTCCAATATCTGAGATCTGCCAGCGCAGCGTTATGCAGGCCATCGAGCGCTTTACGACCAGTCCAACCAGCCGGAACTATGCATTCACCACGTTCAAGGTGTTCTTCAACTGGGCAGTGCGTAGGCAGTACGTCACCGTCAATCCTCTCTCGAACCTGAAGCGCCCCCACAAGACAACCTCGCGGGATCGGGTGCTTTCGGAGGATGAGATCAAGGTGCTGCTTTCTTACACTCTGGGCCAGATGGACCGCTACTGTGGCATTGTGAGCCTACTATTGTTGACCGGACAGCGGCGGGGCGAGGTCGCAGGATTGCGCTGGGACGAAATTTCAGATGGATGGCTACATTTTTCACCGGACCGGACCAAGAATGCCCGAGGTCATGCCGTTCCTTTGGGTACCCTTGGTTTGCAAATTCTTAATCGTGCCAAAACTCATGATGTGTTCGTTTTTGGTGATGCCGACTTTGATCAGCCATTTAGCGGCTGGTCGCGGGCACAGCGGCGTTTGCTGCGAGAAACTGGACTGCCCCACTTCACCTTGCACGACTTGCGGCGAACGTTTGCGACTGTCCATGCCAAACTGGGTACGCCTATCCATGTTACCGAGAGGCTGCTGAACCATGTTTCGGGCACAGTGAGCGGGGTAGCTGCGGTGTATAACCGGCACAGCTATGAGCAAGAGATGGTGCTGGCTCAGAGCACTTTGGATCGTTTCTTGTGTCGACTAATTGAAGAGCCTTAATCAATAGTTTGAAATGCGTCTCTCGGTTGATGTTTACGAAGACCTCGTCCTGGTGCCACTGCCAGTTCGAATAGGCACACATACGGCTGATCCGGTTTCTTCTGATTTCAGACGCAAACATTGGGCCAAAGCGGTTCCACCAGAACCGCACCGTTTCATGACTGACTTCGATACCACGCTCATGAAGAAGATCTTCGACATTCCGCAGCGAAAGCGGAAACCGGACGTGTAGCATCACGGCTAGGCGGATGATTTCAGGGCTGGTTTTCAAGTAGCAAAACGGAGAGCGTTCTGTCACCCAAAGAGGCTAGGTTGGTGTCCTGCCCGCCTCAAGGGGAATTTGTCTGACAGTGCCCCTTTGAATCAAGAAGAAAAAAGGCCCACCCTGGGGCCTCTTCTCGGGTTCGCGAATGGTTTGTGGCGGAGCGGACGGGATCGGAGTCGAACCTTCTCCTTCTGCCTGCCCCCTCTAAAAAAAGGCGGCGCCCCGGGAGGGAGGGCGCCACCAGTGCGGATCATTTCAGATCCGCGGGGAGGATGTCTTCGGGGATGTTCTGGAAGCATACGGGTTTGAGCCAGCGCCGGATCGAGAGTGTGCCCACAGAGGTTGCGCCGAAATTGGTTGAGGCAGGGTATGGCCCGCCATGGACCATTGCGTCGGCCACTTCGACCCCGGTGGGGAACCCGTTTGCGAGGATGCGCCCCGCTTTACGTTCTAGGATCGGCAGCAGCGCGCGGGCTGCGCCAGTATCGCCGGAGTCACCTTCGCAGAGATGCAACGTGCAGGTCAGCTGGCCTTTCAGGCTTTGAGCCACTGCCTGCATCTCGTCCGCATCCGTAACTTCCACGATCAGACCAAGCGGGCCGAACACCTCTTCGCCCAGGTCCGCGTCGGCCAGCCAGGTGGCCCCAGTCGTGCGGTAGAGATAGGGCTTCGCATTGCGCAGGTCACAGGTGCTGGTCAGCAGCCCCTGCACCCCGGTGCCAACCGCAATCCGGTCGCGCCCGTCGCGATAGGCCGCCGCGATCCCGTCGGTCAGCATCACCTGCGGGCCCACCGCCGAAAGCACCTTGGTCGCGGCCGCGGCAAAGGCCTCGGCCTCCGCGCCCGCGATCACCACGGCCACGCCGGGATTGGTGCAGAACTGCCCCGCCCCCATGCTCAGCGATCCGGCCCAGCCTGCCGCGATCTCGGCCCCCCGCGCCGCCAGCGCGCCGGGTAAAAGGAACATCGGGTTCACGCTGCCCAACTCGCCGAAGAACGGGATCGGCTCTGGCCGCGCGGCGCACAGGTCGAAAAGCGCACGCCCGCCGCCAAGCGAGCCGGTAAAGCCCACCGCCTTGATACGCGGGTCGTTCACCAACGCCTGGCCCACTGCGCGGTTGCCGCCCTGGATCTGGCTGAACACGCCCGGATGAAGCCCGAAGGCGACCCGCGCGGCATCCACAGCTTGAGCCACAAGGTCAGACACACCGGGATGGGCTGAATGGCCCTTGACCACCACAGGGCAGCCCGCCGCCAGCGCCGATGCTGTATCGCCGCCCGCCGTTGAGAAGGCCAGCGGGAAGTTCGACGCGCCAAAGACGGCCACGGGTCCGACCGGCCGCTGGATCATCCGCAGATCTGGACGCGGCAAGGGCTGACGATCGGGCAACGCCGCGTCGTGGCGTCGGTCGAGGTAGGCACCCCCTTCGATATGGTCGGCAAAAAGCCGGAGCTGCCCCGTGGTGCGCCCACGTTCCCCCTCCAAACGCGCCTCGGGCAGACCAGTTTCCTTGGCGCCCATCGCGGTGATCTCGGCGCCGCGCGCTTCGATCTCATCGGCGATGCTGCGTAAGAACGCAGCGCGGTCGGCCCGGCTGGTCGCAGCGTAGGCTGAGAATGCCGCCTCCGCTGCCAAGCAGGCCTGGTCCACCAGATCAATCGTACCAATCGCAAAGACATCCGGGTCGCCAGACACTGGCATGTTGCTGAACGTCGACGGCCCGCCAACCCAGGTGCCCGCAATGAGGTGTTCGCCTTTCAGCATTGTTATTTTCTCCTTAAATCAGGTTGCGGGAAGCGAGGTTGCGCATCAGCGCGCGTGGGCCAAATGTCCATTCCGGGCACTGCGTGGAAAGCGCCACCGTGTTACGAAGTTCCCCCAGATCCGGGTTTGAGATCGAAACCATGTCACCGATCTTGTGTGTAAACCCCTGGCCCGGCGCATCGCGGTCTTCGGTCGGCGCGAACAAAGTGCCTAGAAACAGCATCAGCCCATCGGGGTATTGGTGATGTCGCCCGATGGTTTGCGCTACCAGATCGGCAGGATCGCGGCTGATCTCAGCCATCGCCGAGCGTCCCTCCAGCACATATCCCTCGGGGCCTTCGACCCTCAGCCGCAGCTCGGCCCCGCGCACATCGTCGAGGCTGTACCCGTCGTCGAAGAGACGGATGAACGGCCCGATGGCACAAGACGCATTGTTGTCCTTTGCCTTTGACAGCAACAGCGCCGAGCGCCCCTCGACATCACGCAGATTGACGTCATTGCCAAGGCTGGCGCCGACGATTCGACCATCGGGTGAGACTACCAAAACAACTTCGGGCTCGGGGTTGTTCCACTTTGACACCGGGTGCAGCCCGATCTGCGCGCCTGATCCGACCGAAGACAGCACCTGGGCTTTGGAAAACACCTCCGCATCGGGACCGATGCCGACCTCCAGATATTGGCTCCAGAGCCCTTCGTCGATGAGCGCAGCCTTGACCTGCAAGGCCTGCGTCGAACCGGGCACCAGATCTCGTAGGCTATCGCCGATCGCCGCGCCAATGCGCCCCCGGATCGCCTCCGCCTTGGCCGGATCGCCCGCCGCGCGCTCCTCGATCACGCGCTCCACCATGGAGCCTGCGAAAGTCACGCCACAGGCTTTGATCGCTTGTAAATCGCACGGCGCCAGCAGATGTGGCTCGGAAATATCCCCCACCGGGGCCGCCAGAAGGTCATTCAGTGCGCCAACCGCCCGCCCCTCGGCCCCACGCACATAGCTCGCCGGATTATCCATCTCGCAGATGTCGGCAACCAATGGGGCCATCCGCGAGGTGATATCAAAAACAACCCCATCGCGCACAGTCACGACGCAATGCCCTTGCGCCGACGGGGACCACATACGGCCGAGGAGGAGAGCGGAAGTGGACATGTTTTTCCTTTCAATGATTGGCAAAGGCGAGCCGGAGTATCTCGCCTTCGGACATCTCGGAACGTGTCAGACTTCCGACCATCTCACCTTGCGAAAAAACCACGCACCGATCCGCAATGGCCAGAACTTCGGGTAATTCCGATGATGAGACGATGACTGACATGCCCTTGAGCGCCAATTCGTGGATAATCTCGTAAATCTCTGATTTTGCGCCGACATCGACGCCGTGGGTTGGCTCATCAAGCAGCAAGAGCCGCGGCTCCACCATGACGGCACGGGCAAAAACAGCCTTCTGTTGGTTGCCGCCCGACAGGCGCGTGATGACCTGTTTCGCGTTTTCCATCTTGATTCGGAGCGACGCTGCCAGGTCTGCCGCCGCGCCCTGTTCAGCCCCGGCGCGCATGAGGCCAAATCGCGAAAGACGGTCCAGATTGGAGGCGGATATGTTGCGCTCCACGCTGTGGCTGGGAAGGATGCCGCGCACCTTGCGGCCCTCGGGCACCATGGCGACGCCGTTGCGCACGGAGGTCGGGACATGTCCGAGGCGCAACGGCCGCCCGTGAATGAAGACCTCTCCACCTGCGGCCTTGCGGAACCCAAAAAGGGTTTCCATGAATTCAGTGCGGCCCGCGCCAACAAGACCAAAGAGCGCGACAACTTCGCCAGCCCCGACATCAAGACTGACGGGGCTCAGATGTGCATCGGCATCACACAGGCCGCGAATACTAATCTGCGCATCGCTTGCTTTCGCGGCGCTGCCTTTCCATTCAAAGACAGAACTTTTACCGACCATGTGGTGGATCAGGCGGGCCTTGTCGGTCTGGTCTGCGAGCTCATCACTTACTAATGCGCCGTCGCGTAAGACGACGATCCGGTCACAATTGTTCAGGGCTTCTTCAAGCTTGTGGGTGATGAAGATCACGGCCGCACCATCGGCGGCCAGTTTGCGCATGAGTTCAAAGAGTTTAGCGGCCTCTACGGAGGTGAGCGACGAAGTTGGTTCATCGAGGATCAGCAATCTCGGTTGCACCACCACGGCTTTGGCGATTTCGATCAGCTGCTGTTGGCCGGGCCTGAGTGTCTCGACGATGGTATTCGGGTCTATGCGGTCCAAACCGACCGAGGCCAGCGCCTCTTGGGAGCGAGCCGCCATATCGCGGCGCTTGATCACACCAGCGCGTCCAGCCAGATAATCACCGAGAAATATGTTCTCGGCCACGCTCAGGGAGCCGATTGTCGATAGTTCCTGATGCACGAAGCGAATGCCCAGATCGATCCCGTCACGCACAGATTGCAGCGCCAATTCCGTGCCATCGAGATGCAGATGGCCTGCATCCTGTCGCAGGCTTCCGCTAACGATGTTCATCAGGGTGCTTTTTCCGGCCCCGTTTTCACCCAGTAATCCGACGACCGATCCAGGGGCGATCTTGAGGTCAACGCCATGCAGGACCTTGACCGGGCCAAAGGACTTTGTAACCCCAGCGATGTTCAGGCGATGCGTTGTCATAGGATTTCCAAATTGACGGGGTAGGGCATCGGCACGATCACCGATGCCCCATTTCATTCGTTCAGTTCTGGATGCCGTCCGCTGTCAACAGATTGCCGTCAACAAAGAGGACATCTTCAGTCGGGGCTTCATCTGTCACAAGGAAATTGTGCATCGTCACGGTCGCATCAAACGCCTGCTGGAATGGTGCCTGATCGATCAGACCAGCCATCTCGCCGGAAGCGATATAGGCCGTGTTGTCTGGTGTATGATCAAAACCGACAACCCCAACCGTGCCTGTCAAATCGAGATCGCGCACCGCTCGAGCAGCCCCGAAAGGCCCTCCCGCGGTCACGTAGATCATTTCGATATCCGGATTGGCCGTCAACATATCCTGCACTTGTGAATAGGCCAGTTCGGCACGGTCCTGGTTCTCAAAGGGGCCGACGATTTCGATGTCTGGGAAGTTTTCGGCCAGGAAGTCGATGGCCCCGTTCATGCGCTGTGTGTGCTGGACGGCCCCGAAGTACCCGGTGATCACGCCCAGTTTGCCGTCGCCGCCCATTTCCTCGGCCATAAAGGCGCCAAGCTGTGCGCCTGCGGCCGTCGCGTTTTGACCAATGAACAGGATGCGGTCCGACGGCACGCTGCCTTCTGCGATGATGTTGATTGTTGGCACGCCCGCCTCAGCGGCCTCGTTGATCGCGCGCTCGGTGCCATCAAAGATAGGAACCGTGACGATGCCGTCATATCCTTGGGCAACGGCTGCTTCGATTCCGACAATCACGGCTTCGGGCGTCAGGTTGTCGCCAAGATCAATGTAATCGACAGTTGTGTTGAACTCCCCAAGGTACGCGGTCGCGGCCTCAGCACCTTCGATGACGGGCACCCAGAACGGGTTGTTCTGGAACGCCATGAATGCGATGCGCAACCGCTCGCCCTCGTTGGCCACGGCCTCGATCGAGCCGCCTTCGGGCAAGTGCTCGTCGGCCAATGCACCGCCGGCAACGGTTGCCATTGCGATTGCAATTGTTGATCCGAGAAGTTGGCGTCTAGTTGTAGTCCACATGGTTCTTTCCTCCTATGGGTTTAGATTGGTGGTGATGAATTCAGTCTTCGCGGCCGCGTTGGATACCGTCGATGCCGACAGCCAGAACGATGACCAGGCCTTTGGTGACCACTTGCCAATGCGAAGAAATCCCTAGCAAAACGAAGGCGTTACCCAAGAGCGCCATAAGCAGCGCCCCAAGAATTACGCCGGGGATCGAGCCACGCCCTCCCGAAAGCGCGGTGCCCCCAAGGATGACGGCAGCGATGACATCAAGCTCATAGCCGCGGCCGAGATCAGGGCTGGCAGAATTGAGGTTCCCCGCAAGGATCAGGCCGCCGAGACCGGCCAACAGCCCGCTGACCGCAAACACCAGAACACGCGTCCGATCCACATCAATCCCCGCCAGGCGCGCTGCTGTCGGGTTGTCTCCGGTGGCATAGATATTGCGCCCCGCCCTTGTGCGCGTTGCTAGAAAGAAGAACAAAACCGCCAACAGGAACATCATGACCAGCGATACCGGGACGTCCGCAATACGGCCCGCCCCAAACCAGGATGCCCAACCGTTGAAGCTGACGGGGATGCCGCCAGTCATCAGAAGGGCAAGGCCGCGCGCGATCGATAAGGTGCCAAGCGTCGCAATGAAGGGATTGATGTGAAACCGTGTGTAAAGCACGGCATTAAACAGACCGGCGGCCAAGCCCGCGCCAAGCGCGCCGCCAATACCAAGCACCTGACTGCCAGTGGTTTGCGCCACAATCGCGCCCGTCACCGCCGACAATCCGATCACCGATCCAACCGATAGGTCAATTCCGCGCGCAATAATGACAAGCGTTTGCCCAAGCGCGACGATGGCCACAACGGAGGCCTGCCGCCCAATATTGAGAAGATTGCGCTGCGTGAAAAAATATTCGCTCGCGAAAGACATGAGTATCACGACCAACAACAAGATGATCGCGACGGATGTCTCGCGGCGCGCGAGCAGCGTTTTCAAGAGTTTTTTTATGCTTTGTGCTTCAACGGTCATCGCTGCGGTCACTTCCTGTGTCATTTGCCCTGAAATTCGGGCGGGCGTTTTTCGGCGAAGGCGCGGCGCCCTTCGCGCGCGTCTTCGGTTGCCATACAAATTGTCTGCAGATCGCGCTCATAGGCGACAGCTTCGGACAGCGGCATCGACATGGCAGCGTGCATATTGGCTTTGGCCGTTTCAGCGGCGATCGGTGCGCGCGATGCGATGGTCGCGGCCAATTCCATAGCCCTAGCGCGCAGCGCGTCTGGACGCAGGATCTCGCTGATCAACCCCCAAGCAAGCGCTTGCTGTGCAGAAATCGGATCGCCTGTCATAACCATTTTTGCCGCATTTGATCGCCCGATGGCGCGGGCCAGATGCACGACCATGCCACCGCCACCGATCCAGCCTAGTTTGATCTCTGGGGCGGCCAGTTTGGCCGTTTCGGCGGCAATCAGGATGTCACAAGCCATGGCCATTTCCAGGCCACCTCCCAGAGCGTAGCCATTTATCGCGGCAATGGTCGGGACCCGCAGAGAACGCAGCATATCGCAATATTCCGGCCGATTGCGGAAATCCCAAGGTGTTTCGTAGCGGTCCAGTTCGGAGATATCCGATCCCGCGCAAAACGCCCGCTCACCGGCTCCGGTCAGCACAACTGCCCGGATTGCCCGGTCGGCGTTGCAAATCGTCACCGCCTCGACAAGCGCGGCCGCCATTTTCGGGGTCATCGCGTTCAGTTTCTGCGGGCGGTTGAACTCGATCAGGCCCACGGCACCCTCGATGGAAAACTGAAGATAGTCGGTCATGTCGCGGTCCTTTCCGGGTGCGGCAGGCTCTTTGTGAACATTTCAACCAAGTCCCGCGCGACACGCGATGTACTCTTGCGGCGCTCCAGCGCGTCGCGGACATATGCGGAAGCTTTGGCCTGAAACCCGATGTATCCATCATGGCGAGGCCGCAGGGTTGCAGTCTCCAGTGTCTCGGCGGTGGCACTGTAAAAATCTCTGACATCCGCATTGACGCCGCGGGCCGACCAGGCCGCCCGCGCGCTTGGTTGGCCGTCATGCGCGGGGATGAAGCTTGTCTGAACCGGCGGCGACATCAGCCACAAGAGATGCGCCGTCAGTTCCGGCGTGATCGTGCAGCCTGCCGAAATACCGATTCCTGTGCCGCCAAGGATCGAACCAGGGCGGCCGCCGACGCGCGCACGGGGCGCATTGCGGAAGGAAACGGCTTCATTCGCGGACCGGGCGGAATAATTCACATACCCGTAGATCAACGGGCACAACAGAATATGATCGCCGCGCGACATCTCTTCGAGGATCCCGATGGGGTTTTGATCGAAGGCCGCCCGATTTGCATGGGCGTGGACCGATTGCATGAGATCGAACGCGGCGCGGCATGTCTCATCGGGGATCCATCCGCCGTTGCCCAGATCGAGAGTTTCGTCAAGCGATGCCGCGATCGACATGAGGCTCAGGATCGCGTGAGGCCCGGCAAGCGACAGAGCGACCTGACCTGACAATCGCGCAAATTCAGCCACTTGCGACCAAGTCTCGACCTCTTGTTCGATATGTGCCGGTTGCCATGCCATGACTTGGCTGGCCGCGTCCAACGGCAGGGCCCAATGGCTGCCGTCCATCTCATAGCTGCGAAAACAAGACCCTATTGTCGCAGCGGCAATGGCGTCGAGGGCGTCTGCCGCAAACACCGTCTCCAGCCGGGTCAGACAGCCTTCGGCCACCGCTTCGCCTATATGCGGATGATCGAGTACGACCATATCATAGGCGGCACAAAGCTCGGCGATTGGCGCGCTCTCAAATCCTTCAAGCGGCTGCTTGTGCCATTGGATCTGTCCGGCTTCACGACCGGCCTTATCGAGGGCGTTGAAACCACGGGGATGATCCCATGTCAGGCCTTTGAAGGGCAGGTTCATCGGCTGCCGCCTCCGGAAATGGCGCCCTGCGCATGAAGGCGCGCTATGGCGTCGGGACTAAGGCCGGCTTCGCCCAGAATGTCGTCGGTATGCTCGCCGACCAGCGGCGCGCCGCGTCGGATGGCACTTGGGGTCTTGGAAAACCGGATCGGAAAGCCTGGTGTCTTGATCCGCCCTTCGGTGGGGTGGTCGTATTCCACGAATGTTCCGTTATGCGCGATCTGCGGGTCGGCTACCAAATCCGCGTACCCATAGACCGGTGCCGCCCAGATGCCGTTCTTCTCGAAAAGGTGCATCCATTCGGCGGTGCTGCGCGCGGGGAGCGCCTCGCGAACCAATTGGAACAATAGGTCCCGCTGATCCCAGCCCGCGGTTTCCGCGTCCAGTCCCGCAAGCCGCGGCTCTTCGATCACGCGTGCCAATATGTCGAGATCGGGCATCGCCAAAGCGACAAACCCGTCAGTCGTCGCGAAAGTACCGTAGGGGGACCGGATATAAACATGGGCGTGGGGTTCTGTCCCGCGTTTTTGCGGTTTACCTCCAATGGTATAGACGGACAATTCTTGCATCTGGATAGTCGTGATCGCATCTAGCATGTTGACCTCGACTTTTTGACCTTCGCCGGTGCGCTCGCGGTGCAAAAGGGCCGCCAGCGCGCCCTCGAATGCCGTATAGGCGGTCACGGCATCAACAAGGTATTGCCCGGCGGCCAAGGGCGCTTCGCCCTCGCGACCGGCCGACATCATGGCACCCGACATCGCTTGCAGCAACAAATCCTGCCCCGGCCGCATCGCGTGCGGGCCGTCTTCTCCATAGCCGGACATCGCCACGTAAATGAGCCGAGGGTTGATCGCGCTGAGGGTTTCGTAGTCGACACCAAGCCGGGCCGCGACGCCGGGGCGGTAATTCTGGATGAACACGTCCGCCTCGGCGGCAAGCCGATGTACAACGGCGCGGCCGTCGTCGGATTTCAGGTTGACCGCCAGCGAGCGTTTATTGCGGTTGAGCGACAGGAACGAGACGTTGATCTGATTGCCTGTTGCGCCCCCGGCAGCGACGTGGCGCTGCCATTCACCCGTAATGGGTTCGATCTTGACGACATCTGCGCCCATATCGCCAAGGCGCTGCGCGGCAAATGGCCCGGCCATGGCGATCGAACAATCGAGTACGCGGTATCCAGAAAGAATGCTCATTGGTCCTCAGTTCATGTTCCAGCCGCCATCGACGGCTATGTTTTGTCCGGTGATGAAGCTCGCTCCATCGGAGGCGAGAAACAGGATGCTTGCAGCAATATCATCGGGCGTCCCGCGGCGCTTTACAGATTGATGATCGAGCACGAATTGCCGATATCTCTCAGGCTCGGGATGAATTCTTTCGGCATCGGTCGGAAAGGCGCCGGGAGCGATGGCGTTGACAGTGATCCCATATTTGCCAAATTCCCGCGCCCAGGCCCGTGTCAGGCCTAACAAGGCCCCTTTGGATTGGATATAGGGCGACAGGTTTTCCCAACCGCCGGTCAAGGTGATGGAGGTAATATTGAGGATGCGGCCCCAGGATTGCGCGCGCATACCCGGCAGCACCTCGGCGGTGCAGATCAACGCGGCATCGACATTGACGGCCTGAACCTGCCGCTGTTCTTCGAGCGAATAGTCTTCAAATGGTTTCGACGGATAGACCGCAGCATTGTTGATCAAGATATCGATGGGCGCCTCGGCAACAATTTGCCGCAACGTCCCACGCAGGGCGTCGGTATCGGCCAGATCCTGTTCGATCAGATGGAGACGTACGCCCAGGAAATCGGACGTCTCCGCCCGCAATTCCGCATTCTTGCCGTGGTCGCGATCAATCGAGAAAACCTCGGCCCCGGCCCTCAGGAGTGCCAGCGTGGTGCCGCGCCCCAATCCGCCAGCGGCGCCGGTATACAACACACGGCGTCCGGTCATGTCGCCAAACATCGTCATGGGCGCGTTCCCAACGGTACGAAATTGCCTGAAAGTCCGGGATACGCCTCCGTAGGTTGCACCGCGATTGCACCGATACGCGCTTCTTCCCGTGCAATGGCCGCCGCATCCGGGAGCACGGAAAACACCGTGTCGTATTCGCGCGCATCGCCGTGCTCCAGCCAGATCAACTCGTCGCGTTCGCGCGCCGCTTCCTGACCGAGAACATGATTGGTGGATGGCTCGATCCCCACGGCATATTGCCCGGCCTGAAGGTTCTGCCACTCGTATTGACATGGGAACTGATCCTTGCGGGTCGTGACCATAAACCCAAGCCCAAGCCGGTCATTGACCAGCGCAACCGGCACCTCGCCGGACGGTTCGGCGGCAAGTTCGTGCTGCCAGACCTGTTCGTGAAAGCCAAACTGCGGTTTGGGCATCGTTTGATAGCCCACATTCTGCGCATGATAGCTGTCGGCATGCGCGGCCCAGACCACGTCTGAAATCGGGGCCAGATAACGCGCGCCTTCTTCCAGAACCGGATGCCCGACATTGACGTGATAGCAAAACATATGTGGCGTCCGGTAGAATCCGCGATTAACCACACGATCGTGCAAGCGGATATCGTTGCTACCGACGTCGATCTCGATTCGACGATGCAGTTTCAGATGTTCCCCGAAAACAGTGCCTTGCGTGACCACTCCTTCGGCCCAGAGCACACAGCGGTCACCGTCCCAACGCTCGCCATAACCGGTCAGTTCTGCCGGGATCGTGCCAACGCGACCGTGGATCGACTGGCGGACCGTTTCGCGCGGTCCGTAGACATAATTCTCCGCGGCGGCGTCGTACATGAACAAGATGTGGTCGAGCCCACACGTCACCATGAGGCCTGAAAAAGACCGCAACCAGCCCAGTCCGCCTTCGCCTTCGTACTCGTGCAAACCAGGATGCCGAAACCCGGCGGGCGAATGCCAGCCGATCCCAAATCCGCGATACTCGCAATCCGCGATGTCCATGGCCCGATCGATCAGCACGGTGAAACGCAGCCCGGTTCCGGAGCGGAATTCCAGCAATCGAATGCCGCGCTCGAGACCGTCCGACAAGCTCATCAAACGAACGCCGGCCGCGTGCCCGAGTGACCCGCTTGCTGTCTCGATCTCATGCCGGGACATGTTGCGACCGTACAGATTTGGCATTTTCAACACCTCCTTAAATCTATCAGGCGACTGAACCAAATGACGACCGGGGAATTTTCTCAGGCGCGGAGCCGCAGGGCCACAAAGCGCCGTCAAGACCTGAGAGATGGTGCCTCAGGAGGTGTTCCCCGATCGGCCGCTTTGTCGTCCGTGCGCCCAATGACCAGACACTAGCTCGACTTCACTCACAGAATATATCGCCATTAATCATCAAAACACATCAATTTCTCTCATTTTGGTGCTATCTCGGGTAAATGCTTGCCGATAAGGGCCCTTTTCACATATTTTGAGAGGCAATGATGTGTACCAATTACGAAAGGGGCGGGTGAATGAAAGCCACATTTGCGTCAATCGCCAGTAAGGCCAATGAGTCCATCGCCACGGTCGATCGCGTCTTGAACGACCGGCCCGGCGTCAAGGATCGAACGCGCACCATCGTCCTTCAGGTGGCGGAAAAGCTGGGGTATTTCGGACCGCAGTCCGACGGAGAAGCGCCAACGCGGATGGATTTCATAATTCCGGCCGGGGGCAACAGCTTCGTGTCGCTCCTGCGAACCCACCTGATCGAGGAACTGGACGCCGTCAAATCCGTTGAGGGGCGTGTGCATTTGGTCGATGGCTTTGATGAGGATGCGCTCGCCTCCAAACTTCTTGGGCTCAAGGGGCAGACGGATGCGATTGGGCTCATCGCGATCGACCACCCAAACGTGTCGGATGCGATTCAACAACTCGCCGATGGTGGCATCAAGATTGCAACCATGGTCTCAGACATTCCAAGGGCCCGTACGGTCGGTTATGTAGGCATCGACAATAGGGCAGCGGGGCGGCTGGCTGGCTATCTGATGGGGCGGTTTCTGCCCGCGAAGGAAGCGGCGAAAGTGGCCGTGTTGATCGGCTCAAATTCCTATCGCGGACACGAAGAACGTGAGATGGGCGTGCGATCCATTTTGTCTCGCGAGTATTCTCATCTTACGGTGTCATCACTGCATGAAATCAATGATGATCGCCATCATGCCTATGAAGCCGTGCGTCAGCTGTTGTTGGCCGACCGGCCCGCTGCGATCTACAATACCGGCTCCGGCAATCAAGGGGTGGCCCGTGCCCTCAAAGAGATGAATGTCGAAAACGATGTGGTGTTTGTCGGCCATGACCTCACCAGCGCGACCCGCACGATGCTGCTGGATGGCACGATGGACGCCGCGATTGATCAAAATCCCCGCGTTGAAGCCCGCGAAGTCGTCAAACTTCTCCAATCTGCTGTTCGTGGGACACGCGAGGCCGAGTATCCGCCGCGGCTACAGGTTATTTTCAAAGAAAACCTGCCGTGACCATGGCTTGAAAGGATCGCTGGATCGGCCTGCCCGTCGTCAGGGTTTTGGGAGCCAAGAGCTGCTAAAACAGTGAGAGCGTTTGGCTCTTCTGGTTGGTCTAATTATGCGGCGCGTTGTCTGTGATGCAAGCGTGGCGCTTCGATCCATGTGACTGAGAGGTTGCTGAACCACGTGTCAGGCACAGTGAGCGGTGTCGCTGCAGTTTATAATCGGCACAACTACGAGACGGAAATGGTGGCGGCACAGCGGACACTTGGTTTTTCTTGGACAAGCTGATTATTGATAATGTTTTGGCCTGAATGCGCGTATCTTCAGGTCCTGTAGATCATATTCAAAGCAATGCAGATTGTGTATTTGGACATTAGCCTTGTCCCAATATTCTCAAGCGATCGCGGTAACGAGGAGCGCTATTTGTCTTCTGGGAACACTCAGTGCTTAGCTGATCTGAAAGGAAAGCCTGATGGGACGATAAAGCGGCAATGACCACAGCCATCATGAGAATGATGACGGTTCACACCATATGAATCCAAATAGAGACACCTATTTGTCGGATCTTGGCTGCAATGATAGGCCAGACAATTGGGAAAACCGCTCCGACGACGAGTGAAGTCAGCTAAGAACCACACCCATTTGACGGAGGATGTCCGCAATCGGTTTGGTGCTGGGGTCGGCCATCAGAGTATCGCTATACCTGCGCTCAGTCCAATTTCGACGGGCCACTTCAATGGTGGAGGATCACTTGAAAACCTCGCGCTCAGGGAGCCCTTCGCCAATTCTACGCAGGAGTGGTGAGAAGAGGCCGTTCTCGCACACCACAGGATGCAACGCGCACAGGGCAAGATGATGGAAAGTTTCGAAGATCTGCACAAGGCCTTCCACATGAGTCTTATTTCGAATGCGCAATCGCCTATCCCGTTGCGGTTCTGTTCGCATCTCTATGACCTCAACCTCCGCTACAGATACTTGGCCGGGGACGATATGTCCTACCAGAAGCGTGATGCAGCCAAGGAACACGCCGATATCCTCACCGCCATCATTGCGCATGATGGCGACATCGCAAGCTGGGCCGCTACACGACGACCGGTGTGTCCTGCCAACTTATCGGCAGACGACTCTTTGACCCGAGGCTCAGGCGGGGACAAGCGTTAGATCGAATTCCACCCTGAGGTAGGCATCCGGCACATTGCCAGACAGCGCAAAGCCGGATTCTGGGAAAGTGCCGGCTGGTTTATCCTCGTAGCGCATGACCAGATCCTCGCGGACCCCAAAGACCGTATCTTCATCCAGATAGGGATCGTCCTCGGCGAAGACTTCGGTCACAAGGGGACGGAACCCTTCAGCTTCAGCAATGAAGTGCAGGTGAGACGGCCGCCACGGATGACGCCCACAGGCCCGCAGGATATCACCGACCGGACCGTCTGCCGGAACAGTGTATTCAATGGGCTTGACGGTCGTGAAGGCATATCGCCCGTCTTCACCTACGGTTTGCAGACCGTGGAATGAATAGGTGTCCTGGTCGGGGTCCTGGCTGGAGTACATCCCGTTGGGCGCGGTCTGCCAGATATCAAGTGTCGCCCCGGGGATCGGGTTGCCGTCCGGGTCTTTCACGACCCCTTCGACCAGTAGCACGGTTTCGGTATAATCGCGCCGCATGTCGCCACCAACGGCCAGCGGTGGGGAACCAGTGATGTGAAACGGTCCCAGAACCGAAGAGGACGTCCCCTCGGGACGATTGTTCAGCATGTCGACCAAAGAAGACAGGCCAAGAACATCGGATAGTAGCACGAATTCATGGCGCTCCTCATCCGAGATTTCACCAGCACGTTCGAGGAATTGGATGCCGATATTCCATTCCTCGTGCGTTAGGTTCACCTCCCGCGCGAATGCGTGCAGGTGACGGACCATACTGCTCATGACTTCGCGCAGGCGCGGATCTGTGTCCTCACTCAGATAGCCCATGAAGACTTCGGTGATATTGTCCTTGTTAACGTTGCGCATGAGGATCTCCTTTGATTGTCATTGGTGGTGCGAAGCGACAGAAGCCTTGCCGTTCAGGTCACGAAGGCCAACCCTGCAAGGCAGAGGTTGACGCTGGTTGGCGCGCGTCGAAAATGGGTTACCTCAATCTTCACTGCGCGGCTGCATTTAAGCAATGGCGGCCTCATCAACGATTGGGCTGGCACAAATGCCGATGTCTTCGATCTCGACCTCCACCACTTCGCCAGGCATTAGCCAGCGAGGCTTCGGCTTTTTGGCATGGCCGA
>NZ_QBUD01000013.1 GCF_003058085.1 Yoonia sediminilitoris
ATCGCTGCTGTCAATGTCGTCTTGCCGTGGTCAACGTGGCCGATTGTGCCGATGTTCACGTGCGGTTTGTTACGTTCAAACTTTGCCTTAGCCATGATGGCCTCCTTGTTTTGTCTTGGGTGGCGAGGTTAACCCCGCCCTACGTGGGTGTGGGTAGGGCGGGGTTATCCCCGCCATCCCGATTAAGCGTATTTTGCCTGGATTTCTTCCGAGATGTTGCTTGGCACCGGATCATAATGGTCGAACTGCATCGTAAACTGCGCGCGGCCCGAAGACATGGAACGCAGAGTGTTGATGTAGCCGAACATGTTGGCCAGTGGCACCATGGCATCGATCACGATCGCGTTGCCGCGTGTGTCCTGGCCCTGCACCATACCGCGGCGCGATGTCAAATCGCCGATGATCCCGCCGGTGTGTTCTTCGGGTGTCACAACCTCGACCTTCATGATCGGTTCGAGCAATTTGGCACCAGCTTTGCGCATGCCTTCACGCATACACATACGGGCTGCGATTTCGAACGCCAGAATGGAGGAGTCAACATCGTGGAACTTACCATCAAGCAACTCGACCTTGAAGTCGATCACGGGGAAGCCCGCCAACGGACCTGAGTCCATTACCGAACGGATGCCCTTTTCGACGCCGGGGATATATTCCTTTGGAACGGCCCCACCAACGATCTTACTTTCGAACGAATAGCCTTCACCGGGTTCTGTTGGCATGATGCTCAACTTGACTTCACCAAACTGACCGGAACCGCCGGACTGTTTCTTGTGCGTGTAGGTATGCTCGACAGCGTGACCAATGGTTTCACGATATGCCACCTGTGGCGCACCAATGTTGGCTTCGACCTTGAATTCACGCTTCATGCGGTCAACGAGAATGTCGAGGTGCAATTCGCCCATGCCCTTCATGATCGTCTGGCCTGATTCAAGGTCAGTTTCCACGCGGAAGGATGGATCTTCGGCAGACAGACGCTGCAAGGCAAGACCCATCTTTTCCTGGTCGGCCTTTGTCTTTGGCTCGACCGCGATTTCGATCACCGGCTCTGGAAAGGTCATTGTTTCCAGAACAACCGGATCAGACGGATCACAGATCGTGTCGCCGGTTGTGGTGTTCTTCAGACCACCAAGCGCAATAATGTCGCCAGCCCAAGCTTCGTTGATCTCTTCGCGGTTGTTGGAGTGCATCATCATCATGCGGCCCACGCGCTCTTTGTTCCCCTTGGTGGAATTGAGCATGGTGTCACCCTTGGCCAGCTTACCGGAATAGATCCGGGTAAAGGTCAAAGAACCGACAAACGGGTCGTTCATGATTTTGAACGCAAGGCCAGAGAACGCCATGTCATCATCCGCGCGACGCGGGATATTACGGGTTTCCGTTTCGTCACCGGGTTTGAACCCCATGTAGTCGACAACGTCCAGCGGGCTTGGCAGATAATCAACAACTGCGTTCAACAGCGGCTGAACACCTTTGTTCTTGAAGGCAGAGCCGCCAAGGACAGGCACGAATGCCATGCTGAGGGTCGCCTTGCGGATCAATGCACGCAACGTCTCCACGTCGGGCTCATTGCCTTCAAGGTATTCCATCATTGCGTCGTCGTCCTGCTCAACAGCAGCTTCGACCAGCTTGTTGCGCCATTCGTCAGCAGTCGCCTTCAGGCTGTCGCGGATCGGGGCCTTGATCCAGGACGCGCCCAGATCTTCGCCCTGCCACAGCCACTCTTCCATAGTGACGAGATCAACCAAGCCTTCCAGCTCGTTTTCTGCGCCAATCGGGAAAGCGATCGGGATCGCGCGTGCGCCAGTACGGTCTTCGACCATGGCGACACACTTGAAGTAGTCGGCACCGATCTTGTCCATCTTGTTGACAAAAACCATGCGCGGCACTTTGTAGCGGTCAGCCTGACGCCAGACAGTTTCTGTCTGCGGCTCGACACCGGCGTTGGCGTCAAGAACACAAACAGCACCGTCAAGCACAGCCAAAGAGCGTTCAACTTCGATGGTGAAGTCAACGTGGCCGGGGGTGTCGATGATGTTCAGGCGGTGCTTTGGGCTGTCAGGCTCTGTGCCGTTTTCAGTGCGTTCCCAGAATGTGGTTGTCGCAGCGGACGTGATCGTGATGCCACGTTCCTGTTCCTGCTCCATCCAGTCCATGGTGGCCGCACCATCATGCACTTCGCCGATGTTGTGGGATTTGCCGGTGTAATACAGGATCCGCTCCGAGCAGGTGGTCTTGCCTGCGTCAATGTGAGCCATGATCCCGAAGTTACGATAAAGTTCGAGGGGGTAGTCGCGTGCCATATCAGGTACTTCCTCTTACCAGCGGTAGTGGCTGAACGCTTTGTTCGCGTCGGCCATCTTGTGGGTGTCTTCACGTTTCTTGACGGCTGTGCCGCGGCCGTTGACCGCATCAATCAGCTCGCCTGCAAGACGCTCTTCCATGGTATTTTCGTTGCGCTTTTTCGCAGCAGCGATCAGCCAGCGGATGGCCAGCGCTTCACGGCGCTCGGGACGGACTTCGACGGGCACCTGATAGGTCGCACCACCAACGCGGCGCGAACGCACCTCGACGGATGGTTTGATGTTATCAAGGCTCTCGTGAAATACTTCCACAGGGGACTTCTTCAGCTTGTCTTCAACGCGATCGAAAGCGTTGTAGACAATGCGTTCTGCAACGGCTTTCTTGCCGTCGATCATGAGGTTATTCATGAATTTTGTCAGAACAATATCGCCAAACTTTGCGTCTGGCAGAACTTCGCGTTTTTCAGCGGCGTGACGACGTGACATCTAATCTCTTCCTTACTTAGGACGCTTCGCGCCGTACTTCGAACGGCGTTGCTTACGGTCTTTGACACCTTGGGTATCAAGCACACCGCGCAGAATGTGGTAACGCACACCGGGCAAATCCTTTACACGGCCGCCGCGGATCAGAACCACTGAGTGTTCCTGAAGGTTGTGGCTTTCACCGGGGATGTAAGAGATGACCTCAAAACCATTGGTCAGGCGCACTTTGGCGACTTTCCGCATGGCCGAGTTCGGCTTTTTGGGCGTTGTTGTATAGACGCGCGTACAAACGCCGCGCTTCTGTGGGTAGCCTTCCATATGCTGCGACTTGGATCGTGTAACTTTTGGCTGGCGCGGCTTGCGGATCAGCTGCTGAATCGTTGGCATCGTGTGATGTTCCCATCTATTCACATGGTGCGTCCGGCAAACGCTTTAGGTTTCAGAAGTGCAAGTCCTCTTGGAAAAGCACAAAAATTCCGCAGTCGAACCCTTACCGGAGGTTCGGTGCGGTGGGTATTCAGAGGAACAAGACGATAAGGGTCCGGTTCTTGACTACTACAGCAATGATATCGGGACGATTGAGCGTTACCCCAGCCCGGATGAGCGGCGTATAGGGGGAGTCGCATATCCTGTCAACAGCTCCCGCGCGATGGCCCGTTGGCAACTGCGCCTGCCCCCATGAATGGCCCGCGTTTATGGCTGACACTTCCGCGTTATTGCCTAGCAAGCGACGGCTGCGGATACCAGACACGGGCCTCCAATCCCACATTATGATCACAATACCGGGGCACGAGCGGAGAATGCATATGAGGAACTTTGTCACTGGTGTCGCAGCCCTTGCCCTGTTGGGCGCCTGCGCCACCCCCAATCCGCCGACGGTCACGTCACGCGCCGTTGATCGCGCCTTTGACGGCGCGCTGGAAATCGCAAACCTGCCGATTGCACAAGTGGACGACCTGCCGACCGGCACTGTCACCTATGACGGCCAGATTGGTGCTGACGTCGAGGGCGACCAACTGGGCAGCGTGCTGGCAGACATGACAATGATCGTCGGTTTCGCCAGCAACGATATCAAAGGCGACGTGACCAACATCAACCTGATCGACCAAAACGGCGATCCGGACCAACGTTTTGACGGCACGTTGCTAATTTCCGGCATTGAATCAAACGGCAATCTGGACGCTGGCGCCAGTGGCCTGATCAGCGGTGTTGATGGGTCGGGACGCGCCGTGGAGTCCGACCTGAACCTTGATCTGGAGGGCACCGTGCGGAACGGGATGCGTGATGGCGACAGCGTCTATGGATCTGTGACAGGAGAGGCGCGTGGCGATCTTGACCTGACCTTTGATGGTGTCTTTTTCGGGAACAACTGATCGCGACCTGCCGCCATGCCCCAAAGGACCCGTGGGGGTCCGTCCCTGATGGCGCGCTTGACGGAAAATCAGGGGCCATCTGGCAGGCATAACCGTCGCATTGATATTTATCAATGTGATGGGTTGGCCGCGGTGGAATGTCATGTCAGCGTTTCGGCTTTGAACTGAGGCATCAGTTCAGGCCGAAATGCCCATGACATATCAACGCCGCTCAGCTTTTCCCGAAAAGCTGAGTTCAAAGTTTTGCGCGAAACGCCGCAGGTAGATCTTGGGTCAGGTCATTGCCAAAGAATATTGAATGACTCACAATGACAGGAGTGGCTTTTTGAGCGCTCAAATTTTCTTGGACACATTTGAAGTTATTGTACCTGAACGGGCTGGCGACTATCCAGTCGTTCCGATTGGATTTTTGAACGACGTCAACAAATCGATTACAGCCCAGGAGGTGCTGAATACATACGCGCGCTGGTGCTACCGCATCTTGTCCGGGCAACGGTGCGCGATCGCGTTCAAGAATGATGACGATGAAATTATCTTTCATTCATCACACGGGGAAAAAGGCACAGCGCAGGGCGAACGCTTTCCACTTGCCGGATCTGCCGCAGGGTACGTCATAGACCAAAGGCAGACGGTCTATGTTCCTGACTTGTCAAAGGCCGGGACAAAAGGGTGCGTTATGCTTCACAACCTTGGGTATCGTTCGCTCGCTATGTCCCCTCTGGCGACACATGGCAAATGCTTTGGCGTCATTACCGTAGGCTACCGCGACAGACCGGATCGCAACTCGGATGAATTTCAAATACTTGAGGTCATGGGCCAGTGTCTGGCACAGCAATTGCTGATTTCGGAGCAGATTGCAGAACTTTCCGAACAGGCAACGAGTGATGCCCTGACAGGCGTACGCAATCGGCATTTCCTTGACACGGCAGCGAAAGAAGTCTGGACCGACTGGAGAGAAAACAATACCGCTTTTGGTTTTGTATCGCTTGATATCGACCACTTCAAAGAGGTGAATGACAAACACGGGCACCTGATCGGGGATCAGGTACTCAAGGTTTTTACCCAGCGTCTGAACAGCCGCCTGCGGCAGTCGGATATCCTGACCCGGCTTGGCGGCGAAGAATTTGCAGTTTTGGCGCGGGGAACAAGAATGACCGACCTTCCCGACGTTGGCAGACGGTTGATAAAAGCGATCCGAAGCGCGCCATTCAAGATCGGGAACCAAAGGTTTGACGTGACCGCAAGTTTCGGCGTCGCGGGACCAACTGAATCCGATGCAAGCATTAAGGACGTGTTCAAACGCGCAGACGACGCGCTATATGCAGCCAAACGGGCTGGCAGAAACCGGATTTTTCATGCCGCCAATGGCACGCTGTCGGAAATAGAAACGGATCTGGTCTGACGCCTGTCGAGATGCGTTTGAATTGATCCGGAAGTAGAAAGGCCCGGACAGTTGGTGTCCGGGCCCTTTGAATTTTCTCGGTACCGATGATTACTCAGTACGACCTTCGGGGGTATCCACCATCAGATCGTCGTCACTGTCTGCATCTACGACATCGTTGGACATCTCCATCGGCGCAGCCAGCGCTGCGGCCTGTTCGGCCTCTTCCCGGCGGGCTTCGATCACTACGTTGTCACGATCAGCAGCGACGCGACGCATCTGCTGTGTTGCCCCACCTGTCCCGGCCGGGATCAGACGACCGACGATCACGTTCTCTTTGAGACCGATCAACTTGTCGCGCTTGCCCTGAACTGACGCTTCGGTCAGAACCCGCGTGGTTTCCTGGAACGATGCGGCAGAGATGAACGAACGGGTCTGCAACGATGCCTTGGTGATCCCCAACAAGATCGGCTCACCTGTCGCTGGGCGATCGCCCCGCGCAAGCGCCTTGGCGTTCGCTTCATCAAACTCGGCCTTATCGACGTTTTCGCCCTTCAGCAGAACTGTGTCACCACTGTCCTGAATCTCCCATTTCTGGAGCATCTGACGCACGATCACTTCGATGTGCTTGTCGTTGATCTTCACACCTTGCAGGCGATAAACGTCCTGCACCTCGTCGATCATATAGTCCGCAAGAGCCTCGACCCCCATAACCGCAAGAATATCGTGCGGCGCCGGGTTGCCGTCCATGATGTAGTCACCCTTCTGGACAAAGTCACCTTCTGCAACGGGGATGTGCTTGCCCTTGGGCACCATGTACTCGACCTTGATATCCGCATCATCAGATGACTCAATCGCGATACGGCGCTTATTCTTGTAGTCCTTGCCAAAGCGCACGTAACCATCGATTTCAGCGATGATCGCGTGGTCTTTCGGACGACGAGCTTCGAACAGTTCGGCCACACGCGGCAGACCACCGGTGATGTCCTTGGTCTTGGCGCCTTCACGCGGAATGCGCGCAACAACGTCACCGGCTTTGACTTCCTGCCCATCTTCGACAGACAGAACCGCGTCTACGGACATGCCGTAGGACACAGGGTTGCCATCGTCTTTCATGGCAGGTTCGCCGTCTGGACCAACAATGATGATCTTTGGTGCCAGCTCATTGCCTTTGGGTGCAGCACGCCAGTCGGCCACGATGCGCTGGGTCATGCCCGTTGCATCATCGGTGTCTTCTCGCACGGCAATCCCGTTGACCAGATCGACGTATTTCGCCGTACCCGACTTTTCGGCAATGATCGGCAGGGTGTATGGGTCCCATTCGAACATCTTGTCGCCACGCAGGATATCCTGACCGTCTTTGACAAAGACCTTCGAGCCATATCCAACCTTGTGGCTGGCAAGCTCGTTGCCGTCGCTATCTGTGATGGACAGGGTCATGTTCCGGCCCATGACAACCATTTCACCGGCTGCATTTTCCAACAATGATGCATTGTCGAACCGGACGAGACCAGGCTGTGACGCTTCCTGGAAGGACTGCTGGCCACCTTGAGCAACACCGCCGATGTGGAATGTCCGCATGGTCAGCTGTGTACCCGGTTCACCGATGGACTGTGCAGCGATGATGCCCACAGCTTCACCAATGTTGACGCGCGTACCGCGTGCAAGGTCACGACCATAGCACATGGCGCAAACGCCGTCCTCTGACTCACAGGTCAGCGGGCTGCGGATACGCATTTTGGCGATATTGGCGACATCAATCATGTCGGCCTTGCGTTCGTCGATCAACTCACCGGCTTCGACAATGATCTCGTCCGTACCCGGCTTGACCACATCATCAGCCGACACGCGGCCAAGGACACGCTCGGCCAAAGACGACACGACTTCACCGTCATTGACTGCCGCTTCGGCGGTAATCGCACGATCAGTCCCGCAGTCGGTGTCACGCACGATGCAATCCTGTGCGACGTCAACCAGACGCCGTGTCAGATAGCCAGAGTTCGCGGTCTTCAACGCCGTATCCGACAGACCCTTCCGGGCACCGTGGGTCGAGTTGAAGTATTCAAGAACGGTCAGACCTTCCTTGAAGTTCGAGATGATCGGCGTTTCGATGATTTCACCGTTCGGCTTGGCCATCAGGCCTCGCATGCCGCCCAACTGCTTCATCTGTGTCACCGAACCACGCGCACCCGAGTGGGCCATCATGTAAACCGAGTTTGGTTCACCTTCGGAACCATCCGCATCTTGCGGCGTGGTCGAGATAGTGCCCATCATCGCGTCGGTGACCTTATCGTTGGCCTTTGACCAGGCATCGACAACTTTGTTGTACTTTTCGCCCTGGGTAATCAGGCCGTCCATATACTGCTGTTCAAAGTCCTTCACCTGATCACGGGTCTCATCGACCAGTTCCCACTTGGTATCAGGGACAACCATATCGTCCTTGCCGAACGAAATACCCGCCTTGAACGCTTCGCGGAAGCCCATGGTCATGATCTGATCGCAGAAGATGACAGATTCTTTCTGGCCGCAGTAGCGGTAAACCGTATCGATGACCTGCTGCACTTCTTTCTTGCGCAGCAAGCGGTTGACCAAGGCAAACGGGGCTTTGGCATTCAGCGGCAGCAACGCACCCAGACGCAAGCGACCTGGCGTTGTTTCAAAGCGCTCGAGCACTTCGTTGCCTTCGTCGTCAATCTGCATCATGCGCGCGTTGATCCTGGCGTGCAGGTGCACTTCACCAGCGGTCAGTGCATGTTCAACTTCCTCGATGTTCGAGAACGACATGCCCTCGCCCTTCATGCCTTCGCGCATGATGGTCGTATAGTACAGACCAAGGATCATATCCTGTGATGGCACGATGATTGGCGCGCCGTTGGCGGGCGACAAGACGTTGTTCGTGGACATCATCAGAACGCGGGCTTCCAGCTGCGCCTCCAATGACAGCGGCACGTGAACAGCCATCTGGTCACCGTCAAAGTCAGCGTTGAACGCTGAACAGACCAGCGGGTGAAGCTGGATCGCCTTGCCCTCGATCAGGACCGGTTCAAACGCCTGAATACCCAAACGGTGCAACGTCGGCGCGCGGTTCAGCATGACAGGGTGTTCGCGGATCACCTCATCCAGAATATCCCACACTTCGGGGCGCTCTTTTTCGACCAGCTTTTTGGCTTGCTTCACTGTGGAAGACAGCCCCTTGGCTTCAAGACGCGAATAGATGAAGGGCTTGAACAGTTCGAGCGCCATCTTCTTGGGCAGACCGCACTGGTGCAGCTTGAGTTCCGGACCCGTCACAATGACCGAACGACCCGAGAAGTCGACGCGTTTCCCCAAAAGGTTCTGACGGAAACGCCCCTGCTTGCCCTTGAGCATGTCAGACAGCGATTTCAGCGGACGCTTGTTCGCACCCGTAATCACGCGACCACGACGGCCGTTATCGAACAGTGCATCGACAGATTCCTGCAACATCCGCTTTTCGTTACGGACAATGATATCAGGTGCGCGCAGTTCGATCAGACGCTTCAGGCGGTTGTTCCGGTTGATCACACGACGATAAAGATCGTTCAGGTCAGACGTCGCGAAACGGCCACCATCCAGCGGGACCAGCGGGCGCAATTCTGGCGGGATCACAGGGATCACTGTCAGAACCATCCATTCCGGGCGGTTGCCGGATTCAAGGAAGCTTTCGACGATCTTCAAACGCTTGATGATCTTCTTTGGCTTCAGTTCACCAGTGGCTTCTTTCAGGTCAGCGCGCAGTTGCTCCGCTTCTGATTCCAGATCAATCTGGGCCAGCATTTCGCGGATCGCTTCAGCACCGATGTTGGCCTGGAATGCGTCCATGCCATAAAGGTCTTGTGCGTCGTTGAATTCTTCCTCGGTCATCAACTGGCCATAGGTCAGGTCAGTCAGGCCGGGTTCGATTACAACGTAGTTTTCGAAATAAAGGATACGCTCCAGATCACGCAGGGTCATGTCCAGCATCAGGCCGATGCGGGATGGCAGCGACTTGAGGAACCAGATGTGCGCAACAGGGGCGGCCAGTTCGATGTGGCCCATCCGCTCGCGGCGCACCTTTTGCAGCGTGACTTCCACACCGCATTTTTCGCAGACAACGCCGCGATATTTCATGCGCTTATATTTGCCACACAGGCATTCGTAATCTTTGATCGGGCCAAAGATCCGCGCGCAGAACAGGCCATCACGCTCTGGCTTGAAGGTACGGTAGTTGATGGTCTCTGGCTTTTTAATCTCACCAAATGACCACGACAGGATCCGTTCGGGAGATGCGAGCGACACCTTGATTTCGTCAAACGTTTTTGCCGGTGTGAGCGGGTTAAACGGGTTGTTTGTCAGTTCCTGGTTCATCTTCAATTCCTTGAATTGGGGTGCTTTGTCAGAGGCGAGACCACGATTTTTCCAGAAAAATCGTGGCCCCAAGAATTTTTGGAGAAAATTCTTATTCCTCATCCTCCGCATCCAGGAGTTCCATATTGAGGCCGAGGCCCCGGACTTCTTTCACGAGCACGTTAAACGACTCCGGCACGCCGGCCTCGAAGTTGTCTTCGCCCTTGACGATGCTTTCATAGACTTTCGTCCGCCCCGCCACGTCATCCGACTTCACAGTCAGCATTTCCTGAAGGGTGTAAGCCGCGCCGTAAGCTTCCAATGCCCAGACTTCCATTTCCCCGAAACGCTGGCCACCGAACTGGGCTTTACCACCCAACGGCTGCTGCGTGACAAGGCTGTAAGGCCCGGTGGAACGTGCGTGGATCTTGTCGTCGACCAGATGGTGCAGCTTCAGCAGGTATTTCACACCCACCGTGACCTTGCGGCTGAACTGCTCACCTGTGCGGCCATCAAACAACACCGACTGGCCAGACGTATCAAAACCTGCACGTGTCAGTGCGTCATTCACATCCGCCTCTTTCGCGCCGTCAAAGACCGGTGTCGCAATCGGTACACCGCGCGTGACGTTGCCGGCAGCCTCGATCAGGTGCTCCTCATCCATGCCTGCAATGCCTTCGTCATAGACATTGTCGCCATAGACGATTTTCATCGCGTCGCGCACTGGCGTCAGATCACCGGAACGGCGGTACTCACCCAGAGCCTCGTCAATCTGGAGACCCAGACCGCGCGCGGCCCACCCCATGTGGGTTTCAAGGATCTGACCAACGTTCATCCGTGACGGCACGCCCAGTGGGTTCAGACAGAAATCCACCGGTGTCCCGTCCGCAAGGAAGGGCATGTCTTCCATTGGAACCACTTTGGAAATGACACCTTTGTTTCCGTGACGTCCAGCCATCTTGTCGCCGGGCTGCAGCTTGCGCTTCACAGCCACGAAGACCTTGACCATCTTCATCACGCCCGGTGGCAAATCGTCGCCGCGACGGACCTTTTCGACCTTGTCTTCGAACCGTGCATCCATGGCGCGCTTCTGAATTTCGTACTGTTCGTTCAGGGCTTCAACGACCTGAGCGTCAGCTTCATCCTTCAGGGCGATCTGCCACCACATGCCGCGGCTCATCTCGTCCAGCGCTTCTTCGGTCACCTCAGAGTTCGGCTTGAACCCTTTTGGACCTTTGACAGCGACTTTGCCGACGATCATGGACTTCAGACGCGCATAGATGTTCCGGTCAAGGATCACCAATTCGTCGTCACGGTCACGGGCAAGGCGTTCGACTTCTTCGCGCTCGATCTGCAACGCACGTTCGTCTTTTTCAACGCCGTGGCGGTTGAACACGCGCACTTCGACGATTGTCCCGAAATCACCCGGCGGCAAGCGCAGGGAGGTGTCACGCACGTCAGATGCCTTTTCACCAAAGATGGCGCGCAGCAGCTTTTCTTCCGGCGTCATCGGGCTTTCGCCCTTTGGTGTGATCTTCCCGACCAGAATGTCCGCCGGGCCAACTTCGGCACCGATGTAGACAATACCAGCTTCGTCAAGGTTGCGCAGGGCTTCCTCACCGACGTTCGGGATATCGCGTGTGATTTCCTCTGGCCCCAGCTTTGTATCACGGGCGGCGACTTCGAATTCCTCGATATGGATCGAAGTAAAGACATCGTCACGTGTGATCCGCTCGGAGATCAGGATACTATCTTCGTAGTTATAACCGTTCCAAGGCATGAACGCGACAACCACGTTTTTGCCCAAGGCCAGTTCGCCGATATCCGTTGATGGACCGTCCGCAATAACCTCGCCCTTCAGAACCGTGTCACCTACCTTCACCAGCGGACGCTGGTTGATACAGGTGTTCTGGTTGGAGCGCTGGAATTTGCGCATCCGGTAGATATCAACACCGGCATCACCAAGTTCCAGATCGTGGGTTGCACGCACAACGATACGCTGGGCATCAACCTGGTCGATAATCCCCTGACGTTTCGCCATGATCGCCGCACCTGAATCGCGCGCAACAACTTCTTCGATACCGGTCCCCACCAATGGGGCCTCGGCCTGCAAAAGTGGTACCGCCTGACGTTGCATGTTCGATCCCATCAGGGCCCGGTTCGCGTCGTCATTTTCAAGGAACGGGATCAGCGAGGCCGCAACGGACACAAGCTGTTTTGGCGACACGTCAATGAGGTCCACATTTTCGCGCGGAGACAGCGTGTAGTCGCCGTTCTTGCGTGTCGACACCAGTTCATTGTTGAACGACCCGTCTTCCTTCATGTTCGCGTTGGCCTGCGCCACAGTATGACGCATTTCCTCGGTCGCAGACATGTAGCTGACTTCGTCAGTCACCTTGCCATCTGTGACCTTGCGATAAGGCGTTTCGATAAAGCCGTACTTGTTCACCCGCGCAAAGGTGGCGAGCGAGTTGATCAGACCAATGTTTGGCCCTTCCGGCGTTTCAATCGGACACATGCGGCCATAGTGGGTCGGGTGCACGTCGCGCACCTCAAACCCGGCACGTTCGCGGGTCAGACCGCCGGGCCCAAGTGCAGACAAGCGGCGCTTGTGCGTGACTTCGGACAGCGGGTTGGTTTGGTCCATGAACTGCGACAACTGGCTTGAACCAAAGAATTCACGCACAGCTGCGGCAGCAGGTTTTGCGTTGATCAGGTCCTGCGGCATCACCGTGTCGATTTCGACAGATGACATGCGTTCCTTGATCGCACGCTCCATCCGCAACAGACCGACACGGTACTGGTTTTCCATCAGTTCGCCGACGGACCGCACACGACGGTTTCCAAGGTGGTCGATATCGTCGATATCGCCCTTCCCGTCACGCAATTCGACCAGCGCCTTGATACAAGCGACGATGTCTTCCTTGCGCAGGGTACGCATGGTGTCTTCGGCGTCCAGATCCAGACGCATGTTCATTTTCACACGGCCCACGGCGGACAGGTCATAGCGCTCTGAATCAAAGAACAGCGTGTCAAACAGGGCCGACGCGGAATCCACGGTCGGCGGCTCACCCGGACGCATGACGCGATAGATATCCATGAGCGCAGTTTCGCGGTTCATGTTCTTGTCAGACGCCATCGTGTTGCGCATGTAAGCGCCCACGGTCACGTTATCGATATCCAGCACGGGGATCGTCGTGATGCCCGCATCAACAAGATCCTTGAGCGTGCCGCCAATGACGTCACCTTCTTTGTCAAGCTCAACAGTCAACTCGTCGCCGGCTTCGACGTAAATCGCACCGTTTTCTTCGTTGATGATGTCCTGCGCCACGAATTTGCCAATGATCTGCTCGTAGGGAACAAGCAGGTCGGTCACGGACCCTTCGTCAATCAGCTTCTTGACCGCACGTGGCGTTACCTTTTCGCCAGCCTTGGCGATCACTTCGCCCGTCTTTGCATCAACCAGATCAAAGGCAGGGCGGGTGCCGCGCACGCGCTCGGGGAAAAACTTGGTCTGCCAGGCGTTCGCCTTTTTGTCCAAGCTGTATTCGACCGTGTTGTAATAGGCATTCATGATGCCTTCCTGGTCAAGACCCAGCGCGTAAAGCAGGGTTGTGACAGGCAGCTTGCGGCGGCGGTCAATCCGGCAGAACACAAGATCCTTGGCGTCGAATTCAAAGTCGAGCCAGCTGCCGCGGTATGGGATGATGCGGCACGCAAAGAGGAGCTTGCCTGAAGAGTGGGTCTTGCCCTTGTCGTGGTCAAAGAACACGCCTGGCGAACGGTGCATCTGGGACACGATCACACGCTCGGTGCCATTGACGACGAAGGTGCCGTTTGGCGTCATCAAAGGCATGTCGCCCATGAATACGTCTTGCTCTTTGATGTCCTTCACGGACTTCGCGCCGGTATCTTCGTCTACATCAAACACGATCAAACGCAGCGTCACCTTCAGCGGCGCGCTGTAGGTCATGTCACGTTGCTGACACTCCTCAACGTCGTATTTCGGCTTTTCCAACTCGTACTTGACGAATTCAAGCACAGCGGTCTCGTTGAAATCCTTGATCGGAAAGACGGATTGGAAAACACCTTTGATGCCTTCGCCGTCAAGCGGTGTGTCGCTGTCGCCGGAGCGCAGGAACAGATCATAAGAGGATTTCTGAACCTCGATGAGGTTCGGCATTTCAAGCACTTCACGGATTTTGCCGTAGTACTTACGCAGGCGTTTCTGACCAAGGAAAGTAGAAGCCATGTGCGATGTCACCTTTTGTTTGTCTCTCGAATGATGCACCGCCCGGGCCGCGATGCCTCACCCATTTGACCGGGGGTTTGTTGTCTATTCGTGGCTGCCGTCCCACCGGCACCCTCCCGACATTCAAACCTACCCAAGGGGTCGGTCAGCAATTGGCCGACCTCTAAGACAGGTTTGGCTGGGCCCGCTTTTGTGCGAGCCCAGCCGTATTTAAGGGGCGAAATCGTTCGCCAAAGACCAGCTTAGGCCAGTTCGACCTCTGCGCCAGCTGCTTCCAGCTTTGCTTTGATCTCTTCAGCTTCGTCCTTGGACGCGCCTTCTTTGATCTTGCCGCCAGCTTCAACCAGATCCTTGGCTTCTTTCAGGCCCAGACCTGTGATGCCGCGGACTTCTTTGATGACGTTGATTTTGGATGCGCCGGGGCTCTTCAGCACAACATCAAATTCAGTCTTTTCTTCTGCAGCTTCGCCACCTTCAGCGGGGCCAGCCATCATCACTGCGCCGCCAGCTGCGGGCTCGATGCCATACTCGTCCTTGAGGATGGTTTTCAGTTCTTGCGCTTCGAGAAGGGTCAGACCAACGATCTCTTCAGCCAGTTTTTTCAGATCAGCCATTTTATGCTTTCCGTTCGTTTTAAGTGTGTTCCAACGTGAGGGCAGACCCCCAAGTCAATTCAGATGCTTTATGCAGCTTTCTCTTCGATGGTCGAAAGAATGCTCGCGATGTTCGAAGCAGGCGCGCCAATGGCCCCGGCGATGTTGCTTGCAGGTGCCCCGATGCAGCCCGCGATAGAAGCGATAAGCTCCTCGCGCGATGGCATCCCGGCAACGGCTTTCACACCAGCCACGTCCAGTGCAGTTTCACCCATTGCACCACCCAGAATAACGAGCTTTTCGTTACCCTTGGCGTACTTATCCACGACCTTCGCAGCAGCGACTGGGTCTTCGGAATAGGCAAGCACGGTCATGCCTTCGAGGTATTCACCGATGCTTGCGCATGGCTTACCCTCGACGGCGATCTTGGCGAGCTTGTTCTTGGCTACGCGCACGGACCCACCAGCGTCACGCATTTGCGCGCGCAAGTCCTGCATTTCGGCAACTGTCATGCCTTCGTAGCGGGCAACCACTACGACGCCAGAGCTTTCAAAGATCTGGCCGAGGTCTTCGACCAGCTGTTCTTTTTGTGCTCTATCCACAGTTTTACTCCAAGTTTGGCACCGGGTTTGGCCCGGCACCGGCTCTCATTTGTGTCACACGGCGAACCGCCCGACAGTCTACAGTCCATATGCAAACGGGGCGCGCCAGACGTGACCGGGGAGAACCCCGAAAAATCTGGTCTATCCCGTCTCAGGCAGGAATTAGCGGCACGCTGTGCCAACCCACCGTCTCGGACGAATAAAGGCCCGAACGAATCAATCCTTCGGGCCTGTGGGCTGTTTAAGGTTGTCAGCGCAAAATGTGAACCCCTAACATTCAACAACCTTTGCGTGCTTGGCACAGCTCGAAGGGAAAGAGCTTCGGGCTGCGAAAAAGTCTTTTGTCCGTCTTGCTTTATGCGCTAAGGGGGATGGCATTAGAAATCAATTTGAGTTCATGCAAACTTTCGCTTCCATTTTCCGTGGCGCAATCCATCAGAAACACATTCTGGGTCTCGGGTTTGCCTTTGCCTTGGTGCTTCTTGTCACTTGGGCACACCGCGTTGTCATCATGCTGATCTATTATGACAACATAAGGTATGGCTCGCATTACCGATCCAAAGATGGCTACAACGCCGGTGCAGAGTATCTCCGCGAATTCTGGCCTGCAATTGCATTGGGCATGAAAAGCGACGTTCTTTTTGCTGCTGCGGTTGCGTTGGTTTTGACCTTTTTCGGGCGCATTGGACTGTACGCTGGTTTGACCGGACTGGCGTTCTTCTATGCCGCCAATTCGGAACATATCCGATATAATGAATCCAACATCGATCTGTCTCAGGCCGGTCTGGCGCTTGATCCAACTTTTATTGCGGGCCAATCGACGCAATCGCTCTTTGTTATTGCGATACTCTTCCTGGGGATTTTCCTGCTCACGCTTTGGTTCGCGCGCAGGCCAATTGTCCGCGCGGGAATCGCCATATTTGTCGGTGTCGTTGGTATCGTCGTTGCGCTCATTCCTGCGGAAATTCGTTATGATCAACCGATCTGGATGCAATCTCACCCAATGACACCACAGCTGGGTTTTGTTGAGGTTCCAACGGACGACCGCGACTTTGTCAGCACTCCATTGACCAGCCCTCCGGCGCCAATCCAACCGGTTGCCGGGCAATTCAACGTGCTGATGGTCTACCTTGAGGGGCTTTCAGAAACGAGTCTTTCAATTTCCGATATGTCACATGTTCAACAATTGGCGGACAATAACATTCACTTCCGCCAGTATTTTGGCCATCAGGTGCTTACAGCCAATGGACTCTATTCAACACATACGGCGCGACTTCCTTATTTTACCAGCGTTCCAATGCGATGGTATGAACTTGACGCCTCATCGCCCGAGGTCGAAACAGCGCTCCCCCGGCTGCTAAAGGACATTGGCTATCAGACCGCCTTCATACAATCGGCACCGCTGGGTTTCATGCGCAAGGATGAAAAACTGCCATTCCTGGGCTACGATCTTGTCGTTGGCGGTGACCAATTCACAAGTGCACATCAACGCAATGGCTGGGGCGTGGATGACCTCACACTCATGGAAGAGACACTGGCCCAGATCGATCGGTTTGATCCCGACCGCCCGTGGTTTACGTCCATTCTGACAACTGGCACGCACAGTCCCTATAATGTGCCCGCTGAATTCCTGCCAAACGCAGGCCGCGACAGATACAGGGCAAGCCGCTATGCCGATGATGCAGTTGCTGCCCTCATGCAGGGCCTGACCGAGCGCGATCTCTTGAAAAATACGGTCGTAGTCATCACGTCCGACGAATCCCGCGAATATTCCTCTGATCTCCCTCTTGAAACGGAAGTACGACGCAGCTGGTTGCCACTGGTGATTGTTCACCCCAACGGCACAAGGACTTCAATCGACGGCCCCGTAGCAATGATGGACGTTCGCGACCTCGTCCTTGCCGCCACGGGCGACCTGACACGCGCCAAAATTGATGCAATCACTAACCAGCGCGACATATTTATGTTCGGCAATGCGCGACTTCGGCAATTCTTTTATTACGAGGCCCCGTCAAAGCAACTCTTTGCTTGCGATACGAGTCAATTCATCTGCACCCTCTATGCTGATGTCAGCGATCTTCGTGACCTGAGTGATGCCAGAGAATTGCAGCTCAACCGGTTTCCAGAACTTGAGAAAATGATCCGCGACAGAGAGGGTGAAAACATCTATTGCGAAACGGATCTTGCGGTCTGCGAGGGATCTGGCGCAATAGACTGACCAATCGGGTCAGAAAACGGTGTCAGAGGAATTGTACGCACCAAGCGTCCTCGACCAAACAAGCTCCCAACGATGCAGACTTTGGGGCCTACCGACGCCGCACTTTACGAGCCAGAAAGACACGGGCGAAGCACGGTTCGCCTGCTATCCCCGGCGCTTCAGAAAAAGATCAACGACCAGCGCCGGCTTGCCGATGATATTTTCCGCGGCGTTGAAAGGAGCGAATTTTAGGGCTTTGCGCTGTGCCACCCAATCCCGGAAAATAATCTTATGACTTTCTTACGAAGCCAATCTGCGCCCCACCAAATGAAAACGGCAGGCCAAAATGGCCTGCCGCACACCGCCTGAGGCGATTTTTGAGATTACGCGTTGCCAGTGGCCGACGACACGTCGATTGATACGCCGGGGCCCATGGTCGAGCTGACAGCGATCTTTTTCATGTAGGTGCCTTTGGCGCCTGTTGGCTTTGCCTTGCTGACCGCGTCAACAAAGGCAAGCATGTTTTCCTTGATCTGCTCAGCGCTGAATGACGCCTTGCCAATGCCTGCATGCACAACGCCAGCTTTCTCGGCCTTGAACTGTACCTGACCGCCCTTGGCCGCTTCGACAGCTTCCTTGACGTCCATGGTCACGGTGCCAACACGTGGGTTTGGCATCAGGTTGCGTGGGCCAAGCACCTTACCCAAACGGCCGACAACGGCCATCATGTCAGGTGTCGCGATGCAACGGTCAAAATCAATGGTGCCGCCCTGAACGGTTTCCATCAGGTCCTCTGCACCGACAATATCAGCGCCTGCGGCCTTGGCTTCTTCTGCTTTGTCACCCCGGGCAAAAACAGCAACACGGACGGTCTTGCCGGTACCGTGCGGCAGGGTCACTGTGCCACGAACCATCTGGTCGGCGTGACGTGGGTCAACGCCCAATGTCATTGCGATTTCGATAGATTCGTCAAATTTTGCCTTGGCGTTGTCTTTGACCAAAGATGCGGCTTCTTCCACGGATACATTGTGCTTGTCTGCAAATGCGGCGCGGGCTGCGGTTGTACGCTTACCAAATTTTGCCATTACTTCACCTCGATACCCATAGAACGGGCAGAACCCGCGATGATCAGCATTGCGCCTTCGATAGACGTCGCATTGAGGTCTTTCATCTTGGCTTCGGCGATTTCACGCACCTGCTTGCCAGTGATCGACCCTGCGATCTGCTTGCCCGGCTCTTTAGAGCCTGACTTCAGCTTGGCGGCTTTCTTGATGTAGTAAGACGCAGGTGGCGTCTTGATTTCCATCGAGAACGACTTGTCCTGATAGTAGGTGATCACAGTCGGGCAAGGGGCGCCGTTTTCCATGTCTGCTGTCTTGGCGTTGAAGGCCTTACAGAATTCCATGATGTTGATGCCGCGCTGACCCAGCGCTGGACCGACGGGTGGGGAAGGGTTGGCTGCACCTGCAGGAACCTGCAGTTTGAGCGTACCCATAATCTTCTTGGCCATGTGGCCTCTCCTTTATGTCAACACCTTTGGCGCGCGTCGCCGCAGGTTCTTCGTTGTGTGGTCCGGGTCACTGCGCGCGCGCAGCTTGCCTCCCACATGTTTTGCGCGGGAATCACACCCCGCAAAACAGATGCCTGCGATTAAAGCCTCAGCTTTGAATGCGCAAGGAATTACTGCTTGGACACCTGCGTGAACTCAAGTTCAACCGGTGTGGCGCGGCCAAAGATAGACACAGTCACCTTGAGGCGCTGGTTCTCTTCGTCGACTTCCTCGACCATTCCGTCGAAGTCCTCGAACGGACCATCATTGACTTTGACCTTTTCGCCGATCTCGTAATGGATCAAGGTGCGTGGCGCTTCTTCACCTTCCTGAACGCGGCCGAGGATCGCCTGCACTTCGGCATCCCGCATCGGCATCGGGCGGCCTTGGGGGCCAAGAAACCCTGTAACGCGGTTGATTGAGTTGATCAGGTGATAGCCTTCATCGGACATTTCCATGTGAACAAGGACATATCCGGGCATAAAGCGGCGCTCTGTCGTGACCTTCTTGTTACGGCGGATTTCAATCACTTCTTCGGTTGGAACAAGCACCTCATCAATCTGCTCATCAAGCCCCTGCTCTTCTGCTTTGGTACGGATCGCTTCCGCGATCTTTTTTTCAAAGTTCGAGAGGACGCTTACCGAATACCAACGTTTAGCCATGGATCAAAAGCACCTTGTCGTCGCCAGCCAAATCCGGCTGCATGTTCCTGTTGATCGCGGAAGATTCCGCGACGCCCGAAAATAAAAGCGGCGCGCAACTCGATTCGCCGCACGCCATTTTTTCGGAAGTTTCAGGCTGATACCGCCGCCCCCGATTATTTTCAAGGGGTGAGTGCGAAAATCAATCAGCCGCCGAAGTAGGACAGCACCGCATTCAGGCCGCCGCGGATTGCCAGATCGACCAAAGAGAAAAAGACCGCTGTGAGCGCCGCCATGATAAAGACCATGATGGTTGTCATCACGACTTCACGCCGCGTTGGCCAAACCACTTTGGAAATCTCGGCGCGCGTTTCCTGGATAAACTTGGCGGGGTTGGTGATAGCCATCAGATCGGCATCCTTTGCTGCAACTTTCGCGGACATACGCAGTCTGCGCGATGAATTCAAGCCCGCGGACGCAGCAATGTGACTCCATCCATCGCACCAATCGCATCGATCTGGCTGGCATAAGTTTCAGCTGCAGCCCTATGTGTGTCTTCCGAAAAGCAGTCGAATGGCGGAAACGCCTCTGAAACCGGATGTTGCCGTGACAAGTCTGCTGCTGATTGTTCGATCTGTTGGTGCCCTGTCCCTGCCAAATCCTGCAGTTTTGATACGGCCTGTCCGGACAGGCTGACATGGATACGTTTGCGGTGCGGCTGCACGAGTTCTGCGTGGTCATGCCCCACCAACCCTGCGCTGATCTGGTCAAAAACCATTCCGTAATCCTCGTACTGCCAGACCAGCAACCGTTTGACACCCGTCGCCTGCCGCAACTCTGCCACCAGTGCCTGCCAATCCACGCCGCTCAACGGATTGAGCCGCTTGAAATCATCAACGGGGGTGACTTTTCCACCCATCAACATCTGACAATAGGCGGAATTCAAAAAACTAGTCGATTGCCTGACGCCCAGCAGGATATCAAAGCCGCCCACGTCCATTGATTCTGCAAGGTCACTGATTCTTTGCGCCGCATGTGGATAGCGTCGTTCCACCATGCGCCTGCGGGGGGTGTTCAGCACACCGATAAAATTTTCCTCGCTCAGAACCAACCGGTGCCCACCCTTGCGCATCCGGTCGACCTGTTCGCGGGGGGTGCGCTTGCGCAGATTTTCCTTGGCCGGGGGCTTTTTGCCGAACAACGCCGGTATCGTGCGCCCCGGCAGCCGGAAATGCTTTGGCCCGTAATAACGTACACCCACATCCGCCAACGCATCAGAGCTATGTTCCAGCGACCGCTGCAAATGCGACGTTGCGGTCTTGTGCGCCCCGATATGAAAGGCCACGGAAAAATCAGCGTCTGTCGGCATGTTGTCTTGTTGATCCTCCGGCGCGCGGCGATCTGGCCTTGGTCGTGATTTGGCAGGGGCACCAGGACTTGAACCCGGGACCTACGGTTTTGGAGACCGCCGCTCTACCAACTGAGCTATACCCCTACGACCGACTGAGGAGTTATGCCGAATTGCGGGGCGGATCAAGAGGGAAGGTGAAGCAGACTTGTCATCGGGGACAGAAATGTCGAAACAGGGCTCGGATATCCCGACCAAAAGGGCCACAGGCACCATGTCACTGCGTAAGCGACTCGAAAAATCACGGTCTTTGGCCAATGTGGTCGGTGCAATTGCATGGGCCTATCTTGCCTTCAGTAACCGCACGACGCGCTGGCAATCTGCAGGGCTTGATGATTTGCGCAAGAGCCTGTCACAAGGGCCAGTGTTGTGTGTCACGTGGCATAGTCGCACAATCATGCCCTCGTTCCATTGGCCAGTGGATAGCGGCGGGTTGTCGAGTTTGCACACCACTTCCCCTGTTGCGCGGCTGATCGGCGTAGTCCAGCGTTATTCTGGACTGCAACCGATGGAGATGTCGGCAAAGCAGTCAAACAGAGCCGCATCGCGGGCGATCCTGAAACGGGTCAAGGAGGGGGTGAGCATCGGCCTGACGGCGGATGGCCCTACCGGCCCCGCGCTCAAGGTCAAGGATGCCCCGCTGGAATGGGCGCGGATCACTGGCATGCCGATCTATTGCTACGCCTTTTCCACCACGCGCAGCACAAGGGCCGATACATGGGACAAGATGCTGGTGCCAAAGCCGTTTGGGCGCGGGGCCTTTGTCTTTATCAAACTGGAATTTGAAGTGCCCCGCAAGGCTGATGCCGCACAGCTTGAGGAGTTGCGCGAACAGATGCGTCAGCAGATGATCGCGGCAACAGCACGTGCCGATGCCATGTTGGGTCTGCCGCCCGGTCCCTAAAGCCGCGGATGTGCTACTTTGCGTTGAAGACGAACAGCGTCTCGCCCTCGATTTGGTAGCCGTCAATCAGGGCATTGGCCACGTCACCGGTCAGCCAAGTTTCCAGCGCTGCGACAGCATCGGTTTTCACGTGGGGGTGTTTTTCCGGATTGACGGGCAGATAGGCATATTGGTTAAAAAGCACAGGATCGCCGGCGAATAGCAAAGCCAGATCACGTTTGTTACCAAAGTTCAGCCAGCTGGCGCGGTCGGCAATGATATAGGCATTGAGGCTTGACGCCGTGTTCAGACTTGCCCCCATGCCTGCACCAACTTCCTTGTACCAAGCGCCAAGGGTCGCCGCGTCAAACCCGGCGGCGCCCCACAACGAAAGCTCTTTCTTGTGGGTGCCGCTGTCGTCGCCGCGGCTGACAAAATCGGTTTGCGCATCTGCAATTTGCGCCAATGCGGCCGCAGCCGTATCTGCGCCCACAATGGCAGCCGGATCATCGGATGGACCGACAAACACAAAATCATTGTACATGATCTCGCGGCGGTGGGTGCCGTAGCCTGCGGCGACAAACGCATCTTCTGCCGCTTTCGAATGGACAAGAATGGCATCGACATCGCCCGCCTCGCCCAACCGCAACGCCTGCCCAGTGCCGACGACCAGCAACTGCACCTCAAGCCCGATATCCCCTTGGATTTCCGGCAACAGAATGTCCGCAAGGCCAGAGTTGTGAAAGCTGGTCGTGACAGCCATTTTCATGGTTTCTGCTCGCGCGACACTGGACCAGAGCAATGCACAGAGAATGAACAGGCGCATCATTCGACGATATCTCCTTGCAGGAACGATTTGGCCTCGGCAGTGCGAGGCTTGGAAAAGAACGCGGCGGCCTGACCATGGTCATGATACTGCCCCTTCAACAAAAAGATGACGTCCTGCGCCAGACGCCTGGCCTGCCCCAGATCGTGGGTCGTCATGATGATGCGCGTCCCGTCTGCATGGGCTTTGGCCAACAGGGCTTCGATTTCGCGGGTCGAACGCCCGTCAAGGTTGGCGCAAGGCTCATCAAGGAAGAGTACCGCCGGTTTGCGGATCAATGCCCGACCCAAGGCCAGCTTTTGCTTTTCACCGCCCGACAATCTGGTGGCTGGCCTGTCAATCGCATCAGCAAGGCCCGTCTTGTCGGCCCATGCCGCGACACGCCGTGCAATGTCAGCCTTGGGCGCTTTGACCAGTTTGAGCGGATAGGCTAGGTTCTGGCCTACCGTCCGGCGCAACATGATCGGGCTTTGAAACACATAGGCTTGTGACTGGCGCGCCTCTGCATCCGGAACAGACCATTGGATGCGACCGCTCGACAACCGCTCAACCCCGTGCAGCACCTTGAGCAAGGTGGTCTTGCCCGCACCATTGGGGCCAAGCACGATCGTGATCCCTGCGGGTGCCAGTTCAAAGTTGATCGGCCCCAGAATAGTTTTGCCCCGGCGTTTCACTGTGGCATCGGTGAGGGTGGCAATCATCGACATCACCACCGCCCTTCCCGTTCAGTGCGGGACAACACATGGATGGCAAAATTGACGATCATGGCCAGCGCGATCAGCACAAAGCCCAGTCCAAGGGCGAGGGCAAAGTCGCCTTTGCCTGTCTCAAGCGCGATTGCTGTGGTCAGCACCCGTGTTGCATGGTCGATGTTGCCGCCTACGATCATGATCGCCCCGACTTCACCGATAGCGCGCCCAAAACCGGCCAATGCTGCGGTCAGCAAGGCCCGTCTGCCATCAAAAATGAGTGTGCCGATGCGTTGCCGGTTGCTGGTGTTGAGCGAAATCAGCAGGTCGTGATATTCAGCCCAGAGTTCGCGCATGGCCTGATGGGTGATCGACGCGATCAGTGGGGTAATGATGATGACCTGCGCCATGATCATGGCGGTTGGCGTGAACAACAGCCCCATGACCCCAAAGGGGCCAGAGCGTGACAACAACAGATAGACGATCAGCCCCACAACAACCGGCGGCAGTCCCATCAGCGCATTCAACACGGCAATCGTGGCCCGACGGTAGCGAAACCGCCGGATCGCAAGCCATGTTCCAAACGGCAAGGCGATGGCTGACGCGATAATCAACGCGGTCACACTGACCTGCAACGACCGCAGCGTTATTTCGACCAGATCGGGGTCAAGCCGTGCCACAAGCCAAAAAGCCGCCTGTAAACCGGCCCAGATTTCATTCATAAGCTGGCAGTCTTTTTAGTCGAGCCGGACAGAAGCGCTTGCCGTTTGATCCTGACTGGAAAATCCCGTCCGGATCAGAATCTGGTTCGCACCGACTGCGATGATGGCGATGGCTGCAAATGCGGAGAGCATGGCTTTCATTTCAGTTCCCTTCTGCTGCGGTTGCAGTCCGCAGGTAGTCGATTAGATCCGAGCGATCTCTTTGCTTGGCGATACGCTGCATCGGCATTTTTGTACCCGGAATATAGTGATCCGGACCTGCGTCAAACAAATCATTTATGGTCTCGTCTGACCAGACGATTTCAGAACCTGTGAGCGTTTCGGAATAGGCGTAGTCGCTGACCGTGCCAGCGCGTCGCCCGAAAAGGTTTTGGAGTGTTGGACCTGCGCGGCGGGCGCTGGTTTCCGACAGGGTGTGACAGATCGAACATTTGCGTTTGAACTGCCTCTCGCCATTGCCCATTGTGTCGGGGTCTTGCAGAAAACTGCGCGGCTCACCTGCCATCTGACCATGTTCCCGCATTGTCGCAACAGGCCATGAATACATGATATCTTCGATGCCCCCTGCGTGGATATTCTGCCCATCCGGTGAGAAGGCCAGCGCCCAGATTGGTCCCTGTTGCGTGGCCCGGAAGTCGCGTGAAATTTGCATCTTGGCGGTGTCGATCATCATGATGTAGCCGTCGCCATCACCCACAGCCAATTGCCGCGTTGAAGGGTCATAGGCCAGCGCGAGGATCGGACGGCGCTCCAGCGTGAAATCACGGATCAAGTCCCCGCTGAGCGGATCAATAAAGCGGGTGCTGCCGTCAACAGCCCCGTAGGCAAGCCAGCCTTCCGCTTCGTTCAGGATCAGTTCATTCACGCCAAAGCCGTGGCTGGCCAGCAATTGCACTTCGGCGCCGCTGGCCACATCCCAAACCCGGATGGTTCCATCGGTCGACGCGGAATACAGCCGCTTGCCATCCTCGGTGAAGGCAACGTCATTCACACCCTGCCTGTGACCGCGCAAGAATACCGGATTCGCATCCATTGGCGCGGCGCCATCTGCCGACAGCGGCCACAAGCCGATGCTGCCGTCCCAACTAGCAGACGCGACGCGCTGCGCGACATGCGATGTGGCCAGGGCGATCACCTTGCCTTGATGCCTGCCCAAAACACGGCCTGCCTGCGCTGAGGGCCAGACACGCACCTGAAAATCATCACCCGCAGACAGGGCAATCGTTTCATTCCAGAAGGTCACGACGTTGACCGCCGCTTCATGCCCGTCAAACCATGTGGGCGTGGTGCTGTCCCAAAGGCCGACGGCATTGTCAAAGCTGGCTGTCGCGATCTGCCCGCTAGGTGACACGGCAATATCCATAATCGGCCCACCATGTCCCCTCAGCGTAAAGAAATCCTGTGCCTGTGCAGGCAGTGTCAGCGCCATAATCAGGCCAAAGGCCCGTAGCATTTATTCTGCTGGCGTTGCACCGCCGGGTGCAGCACCTTCCTTTTCCTTCACCTCTTCGACCCACAGCGAGTGGTGTTCGCGGGCCCACTGTTCTTCGACCTGCCCGGTGCCCATGGCGTCATAGGCGCCTTCCATCCCAACGGACCCGATATAGATGTGGGCCAGAATGATCGCCATCAGCACAAAGCTTACGATCGCGTGCCACAGTTGGGCCAATTGCATTTCCTCATGCGGCGCGAGCACGGTGGGCAACTCACCCAGCCCAAGCACACCTGAAATGCCAAGGCTGTTCATCTTGGCAAATGTCGCGGCAAACATGGGCAGCTCGAACGGGAAAAGCAGCGCCAGACCGCTGACAGAAATGGACGTACCGAGAACGATCACGGACCAGAAGATCAGCTTTTGTCCGGCATTGAATTTCTTGGCGGGCGGATGTCCTTTGCTGAAGATACCGCCGCCTTTGAGCAACCAGTTGATGTCGGAGCGGTCAGGCAGATTGTGGATGACCCACATCACGAAAATCATCACAAGGGCCACCATAAAGGCCCAGGATACGTTGTTATGGACCCACTTTGACCCAACGGCGATAAAGGCAAAGGCTTCGTGCCCAAAAGCAGGGATCAGGAACTTGCGCCCCAGCAGGGAAATCAGACCGGTGATCCCCAACAGAATAAATGACCCGGCCAGCAGCCAGTGACCGAAACGCTCTACGCTCTTGAAACGTTCAATCGTGCGGCCGGTCTTTTCGCCATCAATCCTGATGCGCCCCCGGATCACGAAGAACAGGGCAAGCAGGGCGATGGTCCCCAGCAGAAGATAACTGCCATAGGTCGAAAGCGGCCCGTCGCGGAACATCAGCCAACGCATACCGCCGTCCTGCACAAGCACGGTTGCAGCAGGGCCACTGTTAGAGGCCGTGATATCGGCCGAGTTATAGCGCAACGCACGCCAGAGTTCAGGGTCGGATGCGCCGCCCAAGGTCCCAAGCTGATTGCTGATGTCGGCGGCGGCGTCGGGATTCCCGATGGCGTCGCGTCGGAAGCTATCGTCAATCTCTTCGCCACGTTGACGGGCCAGAATGTCTTCCAGCGTTTGGGCACCGCCCGTCGCGGCCCGATCCGGTGCCGTTTCTTGAGCGGAGGCAGTGGATATGAAAAAGGCACTTAGCAACAAAACGATCAGAGCGCGCAACATGTCGGTTCCTCGGTGTGTGTTGAATAGGTAAGGGCGACCCGATTGGGATCGCCCCTTCCCTGAATGTTTATCCAGATAAGATGGCCGTTAGCCGTCTTTCTGATCGTAAGCTGTACCCCAACCCCATGCGCCGGACCCGAATCCGCGGGCAACGACACGCTCGCGGTAGATACCCGACACCACGTCACCGTCGCCGGCAAGCAGGGCCTTGGTTGCGCACATTTCGGCGCAGATTGGCAGCTTGCCTTCTGCGATCCGGTTGCGTCCATACTTGGAAAATTCCGCGTTGGAGTGTGTCTCTTCCGGGCCACCGGCGCAGAATGTACATTTGTCCATTTTGCCGCGTGATCCGAAGTTGCCAGCCTGCGGGAACTGCGGCGCACCGAATGGGCACGCATAGAAACAGTAACCACAGCCAATGCACAGGTCCTTGGAGTGAAGAACCACCCCTTCTTCATTCTGGTAGAAGCAATCCACAGGACAAACGGCCATACAAGGCGCGTCTGAACAATGCATGCAGGCCACAGAAATCGACCGCTCACCGGGGCTGCCATCGTTGATCGTCACCACCTTGCGGCGGTTGATCCCCCATGGCACCTCATGTTCGTTTTTACAGGCTGTTACACAGGCATTGCATTCAATGCAGCGTTCAGCATCTACGAGAAACTTAGCTCTAGCACCCATAATCTTATCCTTCTCACGCTGTCCAGATTTTGCAAAGAGTGGCTTTCGTCTCTTGCATCTGGGTCACTGAATCGTAGCCGTAGGTTTGTGCGGTGTTGGTGCTTTCACCCAATACGTAGGGGTCTGCACCTTCTGGGTATTTGTCCCGCAGATCGACGCCTTCCATGTGGCCGCCAAAGTGGAACGGCATAAAGGCTACGCCTTCGCCAACCCGCTCGGTGACCATGGCCATGACTTTGACCTTGCCGCCTTCAGGGCCTTCGACCCAGACTTGCGCACCGTCACGTACGCCCAGATTGTTGGCGTCACGTGTGTTGATTTCAACAAACATGTCCTGCTGTAGCTCGGCCAACCATGGGTTGGACCGGGTTTCATCACCACCGCCCTCATATTCAACCAGACGACCGGAGGTCAGAATGATCGGATAGTCTTCGCTGAAATCCTGCTTCTGGATCGACGCATACATTGTCGGCAGACGATAGAACTTCCGGTCTTCGTAAGTCGGATAGTCCGCAACAAGGTCACGACGGTTCGAGTAAAGCGGTTCACGATGCAGCGGAATAGGATCAGGGAAGGTCCAGACAACCGCACGGGCCTTTGCGTTCCCAAACGGCGCACATTCGTGGGCGATGGCGACCCGCTGGATGCCACCTGAAAGGTCGGTTTTCCAGTTGGTTTTTGGACCCGCGACAGCGTCAATGGCGGCCCGCTCTTCTGCGGTCAGATCGCCATCCCAGCCCAGATCCATCAACATCTGCATGGTGAATTCGGGATAACCATCCTGAATTTCGGACCCGGCGGAATAAACACCCTCGGCCAGCAGATTGTCACCGTCACGTTCAACGCCGAAACGGGCGCGGAACGTCAAACCACCTTCAGACACCGGCTTTGACATGTCATAAAGGTTGGGTGTGCCGGGGTGGTTCATCTCGGGCGTGCCCCAGCATGGCCATGGCATACCGTAGTAATCACCATCAGCAGGGCCACCAACCGCCTGAAGCGTTGTCCGGTCAAAGGTATGCTGGTTGGCCATGTGCTTCTTGATGCGCTCAGGGCTTTGACCCGTATAACCGACGGTCCACATGCCGCTGTTGAATTCGCGTGTCACGCTCTCAACAACGGGTGTCTCGGCGTCTTCCATTTCGATGTTCCGGAAGAAACGATCAGCCCAGCCAAACTTGTTTGCAAACTTGGCCATGATTACTTCGTCAGGCAGGCTTTCGAACAGAGGGTCGACAACTTTTTCACGCCACTGGATCGACCGGTTTGATGCGGTGACAGAGCCATGGGTTTCAAACTGGGTACAGGCCGGCAACAGATATACACCGTCAGTCCTGTCCTGCATAACAGCCGACACGGTTGGATAAGGGTCAACCACGACGAGCATATCAAGCTGCTCCATCGCTGTTTTCATTTCCTTTTGCCGGGTTTGTGAGTTGGGCGCATGGCCCCACAAGACCATAGCACGGACTTTATCGGGGTTATCCATATTCGCAGGGTCTTCAAGGACCCCATCGATCCAACGGCTGACAGGGATGCCGATTTGGTTCATCAGTGGCTTGTCTTCCCCATCAATAGATGCGGTAACGAACTGACCTTTGAGCCAGTCAAGGTCTTCACCCCAGACCCGTGCCCAGTGGGCCCAAGCACCATCGGAAAGACCGTAGTAGCCCGGCAGTGTGTGCGACAGAACGCCAAGGTCGGTTGCACCCTGCACGTTGTCATGGCCGCGGAAAATGTTCGTTCCGCCGCCGGATGTACCCATGTTGCCAAGGGCAAGCTGCAACACGCAGTAAGCGCGTGTGTTGTTGTTACCGTTGGTGTGCTGCGTTCCACCCATGCACCAGATCACGGTGCCGGGACGGTTGTTGGCCAATGTCCGGGCCACGCGCTGCAGTTGCGAACCCGGCGTGCCGGTGACGCGCTCGACCTCTTCGGGGTTCCACTTGGCGACTTCTTGCTTGATCTGGTCCATGCCCCACACACGGGTGCGGATGAATTCCTGATCTTCCCAGCCGTTTTCAAAGATGTGCCACAGAATACCCCAGACCAGCGCCACGTCTGAGCCGGGACGGAAGCGCACAAACTCATCAGCATGTGCGGCCGTGCGAGTAAAGCGCGGATCGCAGACGATCAAAGGCGCGTTGTTCTGTTCTTTCGCTTTCAGAACGTGCAGCAGGGACACCGGATGCGCCTCTGCGGGGTTTCCGCCGATGATAAAGATCGCTTTGGAGTTGTGGATATCGTTGTAGCTGTTGGTCATGGCGCCGTAGCCCCATGTGTTCGCCACACCGGCCACAGTGGTCGAGTGGCAAATCCGGGCTTGGTGATCCACGTTGTTGGTGCCCCAGTAAGCAGCAAACTTGCGGAACAGATAGGCCTGTTCGTTGTTATGCTTGGCAGAACCCAGCCAATAAACGCTGTCAGGGCCGCTTTCTTCGCGGATTTGCATCATGCCGTCACCGATTTCGTCAATCGCCTGTTCCCAGCTGATACGGACCCACTCGCCGTTTTCCTTTTTCATCGGATACTTCAGGCGACGCTCACCGTGGGCATGCTCGCGGACCGCAGCACCTTTTGCGCAGTGGGCCCCAAGGTTGAATGGGCTATCCCAGCCGGGCTCTTGCCCGGTCCAGACACCGTTTGACACTTCGGCAATGACTGTACAACCGACCGAACAGTGGGTGCAGACCGATTTTACTGTCTCGACAACTGCGGATGAGGTCTGCGCGGCAGCAGGTGCAACAGCACCGCCCGCAGCAGAGATTGCGGCAAGTCCACCGATTGCCAAACCAGAGCCACGCAGAAACGCGCGGCGATCGACAGATTTCTCTGCGACGTCTGATAAAATTCCGGTCCGCTGCGCACGCCGCGCGACCCCATTGGTCTTTTTCCTAAGCATCTTATTCTCCCTTGCGGCCATCAATCAGGTGGCTAGGTGATTATCGTTTTGGCCAGACGTGTCCTAGAAGCGGGCGCTGTCCAGGTAAGCGCGCGTATGCGCTGTGTCTTGCATCTTTTCAGACGTCAGATCGACTGTCTGCGCCTCTGCCGATGTGGCAGTGGCTGCAATGGCTACAGCAGCTGGTGCCGCAGTTCCCGCCAGTTTGAGAAAATCGCGGCGGCTGGCACCTTCGGTTTTCTTGGTCATTGGGATGTCTCCCTTCCCTGTTATGGCGAGCATCCCCGCCGGTTTCGCGCAGATGTTACCCTGCTGTCATTCTGAACGCTTCGCGCTCAACATTCATAAAGGCGCGGCCAACACTGCCGACAGACGCATAAAGCACAGAATTCTTGGCCGCTTCGAGATCGGCAAAAAACAGACCGGCCCAAGGGGCGATATGCTGGTTGAAAAAGGCCTTTTGCACATCAAGCGACGCAGGCGCGCGGAAGCGGCCCACGATCATCCCAGCCATCATTTCCATCAAGGATGCGATGTTGTCCTCGGGCTCGAACACATTGTCGGCACGGGTCATGCCCTGCGCCATCATATCCGTCCGCAGAGCCGCCAGCGGCTTTTCATTGAGAAAGCCGGTCAGATAGTAGCTGGCATAGGGCAGCAACTCACCTCGGCCCAGCCCGATGAAAAGCGCGTTGAATTCACTTTGCACAGCGCGCGGCTTTGACACTTTGGCCACCCGCGACAGACTTGCGATGGCGGTGCCCAGCTCTGTATCGTCGCCCGACAGGCCCGCGCACTGATCCAGCAAAAACTGGTCAGGCGGGCCGGACAGGATCAGGCCCAGAAAGTTATACAGGTCCGCACGCAAGCGATCTTCTGAAGCGACGGGTATTTCAGCTGCCATATTCACGCGTTTTCCTCGATACGAAACGTCATACGACGCGGGGTTGGGGCGACCTGGGCCTCTACTTCATCGATAGTCTGGTCAGGCTCATCAGACGTCAAAGCCACGGGCGCGTCGTCAGCGGCAGCGATCAGATCATCCGGCTGTGACAGATCCTCGGCCGATTCTTCGGCCTCAATCGCCTCGGCAGCCTCCAATTCGGTAGCCTGCCGGGCCATTTCCTCGACATGTTTCATCATGCCCTTCCCGACCTGATAGGCAGTCTGCAAGTTTTCAACGACATTCGCGCCGTCGGTGAAATCCTCGCCGTAGTCGACCAGCATATCAACGTTCGCCAAGACAGGATTTGACCGCCACAAGGTGCGCAATGCCCGACGGCGGATGCGGTCCGGGACAGCCTTTGCCATGAATGCGGAAAAGTCATCGCCCAGAGACAGTGTATCGGGGTCGGGCAATTCCAGCGCCGACAGAACCTCTGCATCGGACATTTCGTCGAATGCTGCCTGCTCGTCGGCTGCTGACTGCGCGGCCACAGCGGATTGCGCTGCCTGTTCCTCGGCCAGAACCGCCTTTTTGCGTCGCGCCCAGAAACTCGCTGTGTCGCTCAATGCACCTGCTCCTTACGGGCACCGGGGGCACGGTACACATCGGCTGCCTGCCGGATACGCGCGTCACCTATCCCATCTTGCTTCCGGTCTACGCGATGCTTGTCGCGGCGACGCTTGATGAACTCTTCATCCTCGTGATGTGCCTCGACAAAATCACGGACCCAAGCCATCAGCCCTTCGGGCATCGGCACTTTCTCCACCAACTCTTCGCCCGAGTCCGCATAGTCCTGCGCCTCGTAAGGGGAGGCCGTGACAAGAATGATATCGAGCGGGTTGTCGGTCATGGATTCGCGCATCACCACGTAAACAGCAGGAATCTTGGCGGACAATCCGTGCAGGTAAGCTTCGGTATCCGAGCGGAACAATTCCAAAGGGAGCGTGGCCGCATGGAATTCCACTGCATCACCGTCGCGGCGCAACTCTTTCCAGTGAGAGTCCCCGGCACCCGGCAAAACGGCGACGGCTTTCCAGACGTATTTTGCCCAACGTGTGACGCCCGGCACTCTCCGTATGACAACTCCGAGCGGAATAGACATAGATTTTGTGTCGGTCGTCTGCAAAATTCCCCCAAGGATGTTGATTGCGCCAGGTCGCAGAAGTCTCGCCGAAACTTAAAGGCTTTTATACTCAGGACCTTACACAGCTCTTATGCTGCACGAGGATGACCTAAACTTAAAGAGTTTTCTTCCGTCAAACAGCAATTTTTTTATCGCCGCGGCGCAGCAACTCAACCTTTTCCAGCGCCATGATCGTCGGAAATGACCGTATTAGAAGGCATTACTGTGCGCGAAACCAGCGGTCTTTTACCACATCAAAACTAATTTACTTTGCGCGCGCAGCATTTCTGGATTTGTGATCACATTTATGAAAAGCGGTTTACCATCCGACAGAATACCGGCTACGTAACGCTACCGGTTCCGCTAACCGGCACGACACTCATCCAGGGGAAAGATATGACCAAACGGCTCATTTTATGTGATTGCCTCGGCTCTCAGACACTTGACGCTGATGCGATTTCCAATGGATCAGGGTTGGCCTGCACCAAAGTCTATTCAGGGCTGTGCACACACCAGCTAGACGATGCCGCCAAGGAAATCGCTACGGGCGATTCGATTGTCGCCTGCCAGCAAGAACAGCAGCGGTTTGAACAGCTTGCCGAAGAAGTCGGCGTCGACAGCCCCGGTTTTGTTGATCTGCGCGACAGGGCGGGTTGGGGGACAGGCAACACAGCCCCCAAAATGGCCGCACTCGCCGCAGAAGCCGCGATGACATTGCCAATCGGCAAGTCTCTGGATGTAATATCCGAAGGCACATGCCTGATTATCGGCGGCGACGCTGCCCTGCAAGCGGCGGCAGATCTGTGTGAAACGCTTGCCGTCACTGTCTTGCTGACCTCGGCTGATGATGTTCCAATTGACCGGCGCTTTGACTGCGTCGTCGGCACATTGCGGCAGGCGTCAGGCGCGTTGGGCGGCTTTTCCGTGAAGATTGACGCATTGCAGCAATTGATCCCTGGCGGGCGCGGCAGTTTCACCCTGACAGAGCGACAAAATGGCGCGGTTTCCGAGTGCGATATTCTGCTTGATCTGTCAGGAAACACTGCGTTGTTTTCCGCCCCCGAAAAGCGCGAGGGATACCTGCGTGCAGACCCCACCTACCCGCCTGCTGTGGCCAAAGCAGTGTTTCAGGCAGCGCAGTTGGTCGGCACCTTCGAAAAGCCGCTTTATGTGCGTCTTGAAGAGAGCCTGTGCGCCCACAGCCGCGCCGAGCAACCCGCCTGTTCGAACTGTCTGAACGTCTGCCCCACAGGTGCGATCACATCCGCAGGGGAACATGTAGCGATTGACCCGATGATCTGTGCCGGTTGCGGATCATGTTCAGCCGCTTGCCCCTCAGGCGCGATCGCCTATGACGCCCCGCCGGTGGACAGCATTTTCGCACGCATGAACACGCTGGCCAGCACCTATCGCAAAGCGGGTGGCAAGGATGCATCCCTACTGGTGCATGATGGTACCCATGGGCGCGAGATGATTGCGCTTGCCGCCCGCTTCGGGCGTGGCCTGCCCGCCAATGCGATACCGCTTGAGGTGGATGCACTGTCGGGCTTTGGGCACGCTGAAATGCTGGCCGCGCTGGCTTGTGGCTTTGGACATGTTGACGTGTTGTTGTCACCCAAGACCGAACGCGACGTGATCACCAGCCAGATGGCACTGGCACATGCCATTGCAGGCGCTGCGGCCATTGACCTGCTTGACCCCGCTGACCCCGATGCGCTTTGCGATCTGCTATATGCCCCAACGGGTGCTACCGTGGATTGCGCGCCCGTCTTGCCAATGGGCAGCCGCAGGCAGGTCACGCGACTGGCCGCCAAGACATTGCAGCCCGACGCCAGCGTGATCGCGCTGCCGGAACATGCCCCTTATGGCGCAGTTGTCGTCGATACTGACGCCTGCACCTTGTGTCTATCCTGTGTGTCGCTGTGCCCCTCAGGGGCTTTGGGTGACAATCCCGACCTGCCGCAACTACGCTTTCAGGAAGACGCCTGTCTGCAATGCGGGCTTTGCACCAACATTTGCCCCGAAAATGCGATCAGCCTGCAACCACAGCTGGACTTAACCGATGCGGCATTTACCCAGCGGGTTGTCCACGAGGAAGAGCCCTTTGCCTGTATCTCTTGCGGTTCGCTATTCGGCGTCAAATCCACGGTCGAGAAGATCACCGAAAAACTGGCGGGCACCCATCCTATGTTTGCCACGTCGGATGCCGCCAAGATGATCCAGATGTGCGACAATTGCCGGATCCAGGCGCAGTATCATTCCGAGAACAATCCGTTCCAGAGCGGCGAGCGCCCGCGCCCGCGCACCACTGATGACTACCTGTCAAAGCGCAGGGATCACTGAGACCGGATTGCCGCCCCGAGATCTGCAGGCGGGATCGTCGCCACATAGGCGATGATTGCCTCCAATTCGTCCAGCGTGACCTCAATCGGGGCAATCGGCGATGGCAAATTATCCGCAAACGGGTCGGTCACGTCGGTGATTTGTGTGAACGCCGGATGCGGACGTAGCAGGAAAAACGTCTGGAACCGGCTGTGCCAATCGGGGAAATTGCGCATAAGCCCAAACGACGGGGTCGACCCTATGGTTTTCATCCGGTTGGTTTCATTGACCACATGGCACCGGCCGCAATGTTGCAGGCTCAGGTCTTCGCCCATGGCCGTATCGCCGACAAACTGCGGCGCCGCGGCGACGACCTGCACCGCGACATCGGCGCTGAACGCGGCGCTGTCTTCGGGAACGAACGCTTCGATCGTGCGCTTGCCGACGTCTGACAAAAGCCATTCCTCAAATGCATCCGTATAGGGACCGTCTGTCTTGTTCAGATGCCAAAGCACATCACCTTGCTTGAAAACGGGCGTGCCCTCGGGTCCGAAAGTGGCGTCGGCGGCATCTGTGGTCCGGGTGATGCGAATGCTGGTTTTCAAAGAAAAACGCGGTAGCAAATGCTGCAAAAATCCGGTGTCTGCCAGTACGTCAGGCGCGTTGAGAGTGAATGATTTTTCCTGCCCGATCACCGGACTGGCCGCCAAAACGGCCAAGGCCAGAATTTTTTTCAACATTCACACATCTCCGCCTTTGGTCAGCTTGCACATTAGCCTAGGGGCGCTAGGGTCTGTCCGTCAATACAAGCGGAGAATTGAGACATGAGCGACGAATTCAATATGTCGATGCGGAAGTTTCTCAAGCAGGTGGGCGTCACATCGCAGCAAGCGATTGAAGAAGCCATGCGTGCAGCCGGCGACACGGCTGGCAAGAGTTATGATGTGAAAATGGTCCTGACGATCGACGACCTCGACCTGGAACATGTGGTCACAGGCAAGATCGAAGGCGCGTAAGTGAGTATCACAAGAGAACAGGTTCTGGACTGCCTGAAGGAAATAAAAGATCCGTCCGGCAAAGACATCGTCGAGGCCGGACTGGTCCGCGCACTGAACGTGGATGGCGACGCCGTGCGCTTTGTGATGGAAGTCGCCAGCCCCGAGCCCTATCTGCCGATCAAAGCCGAAGCTGAAGAAAAACTGGCCGCTTTGGGCGCTGCAAAAGTGTCCATTGTCATGACGGCCCACAGCAAACCGGCAGCCCCACCCGACCTGAAACCTAATCGAAAACCAGAACCGACAGGCCCCGAGAAAATTCCCGGCATCGACCGGATTATCGCCGTGGCATCCGGCAAAGGCGGCGTTGGCAAATCCACCGTGGCCGCCAACCTTGCCTGTGCACTGGCCGCAGAGGGACGCCGCGTAGGGATGCTGGATGCGGATGTTTACGGTCCGTCTCAACCACGGATGCTGGGCGTTTCAGGCCGGCCCCAAAGCCCCGATGGCAAGCTGATCCTGCCGTTGCGCAACTATGGTGTCACCATGATGTCCATTGGCCTGATGACGAATGATGACCAAGCTGTGGTCTGGCGTGGGCCGATGCTGATGGGGGCGTTGCAGCAGATGCTTTCCCAAGTGCAATGGGGCGCGCTGGATGTGCTGATCGTCGATTTGCCGCCCGGCACTGGCGACGTGCAGATGACGCTTGCGCAGAAAGCGCATCTTGACGGGGCAATTGTTGTGTCCACACCGCAGGATGTGGCCCTGCTGGATGCCCGCAAGGGAATCGACATGTTCAACCAGATGAAAACGCCCATTATCGGCATGATCGAGAACATGAGCACGCACATCTGTTCGAACTGTGGATTTGAGGAACACGTGTTCGGGCATGGCGGCGTGGTGGCCGAGGCTGAAAAGCTGGGCGTGCCATTGCTGGCGGAAATTCCGCTGCATCTGGATATCCGGCTGGCGTCTGACGGCGGTGCGCCGATTGTGGTCTCCAAGCCGGACTCGGCACAGGCGCAGGCCTTCCGCAAAGTGGCCAAGTCACTTGTCGCTGCGGGCAAGGCATGAGCGAGCCAAGTTTTCCGCCATTGTTCAGCGGGCAGGCCGACCCTGACCCGTTCAACGCCTCCTGTGCCAAGGCCGACAAAGGCTGCGATGCGGGTCTAGTCGTCTATGATCTGGGCGCGGACAGGCTGCGCGCGGCAATCGTCTTTGCACCCGATGTCACCTTGGGCGAAGCCATGGTCATGCTGCCGCTTTGCGGTGTGGGCTTTCAAAACGCGCTTGGCGCCTTGTCGCCCCCCGAAACTGCCGTGCATCTTGAATGGGCAGGCAATATTCGGATCAACGGGGCGGTCTGCGGCGCGCTGGATATCGCAAGCGACACGACGAACGCAGATGAGGTGCCGAACTGGCTTGTTGTCGGGCTTGAACTGCGGCTTTGGCCTGAAAGTGAAGAAACCGGCGGCACCCCTGACCAGACAGCGCTTTATGCCGAAGGCTGTGCGGACGTGGATGCCGTTGCCTTGCTCGAAGCATGGGTGCGGCATACGCTTGTCGGGATCAACGCATGGACCGACACCGGGGTGGCCACCCTGCACAAGCAATGGGAAGGGCTGGCACATGGGATTGGTGAGCCGCTGACACTTGGTGACAAATCCGGCACCTTTCTGGGAATCGACGAACGTTTTGGCATTCTTCTGCGCAACGAAGCCACGAGCCTGATGATCCCGCTGACCTATCTGCTAAAGGACGTTTGACATGATGCTGGCACGTGCGATCCACTTTGACGAAAGCGATATGAATGTTTTTCATTCACCGGCACGCACTGGCGAATGGTGTATTTCCGGCGGCTTCGAATTTTCCAACTGGACCGAAGGCGACCTGACAGGCAAAGCCAAGCAGGCCTTTTCGAACGGCTGGCTTGGCGTCGAAACCTTTGGCAGGGTCACGTTTGTCGCGGTCACACGGATTGAACCAGCGGAACTTGACGCACTGACCCAAGCGCTCGCCCAGCATTTCGTCACGATCTATGGGGCACCTTCCGTCGAAGCGGCAATGCCGGCCGCGCGCGAAGAGCTGAACCAGATGATGGAAATGTGCGAAGAGCACGCGCCGAACACGGTCATGACTGTCGCGCGGGAACTGACGCCCGCCGGGGTCAAGGAAAGCTACCGGATTATCGAACAGCGTGATGCCGCGCTTGATATGTTCGCGGTGCATGGCGGGGACTGATATTACGGTTGCAGCGGTCTGCATCGCCACGCAGTATACGGGCAATGACAGCGCCGCCCCCCCTTTTGGTTTTCACCGACCTTGACGGCACACTGATAGACCACGACAGCTATCGGTACGATGCCGCGCTGCCCGCCCTAGCCGCCTTGCGTCGGATCAGGGCCGGGATCATCATGGCCAGCAGCAAGACGGCCCCTGAAATTGTGACATTACGAGATGAAATGGGACTGTGCGACTGGCCCGCCATCGTGGAAAACGGCGCCGGGATTTTGCCGCCGGGCGACGCCGACGCGGGGGGCGGTGACGCCTATGTTCGGCTGCGTGCGGCGCTGGACGACGTTCCACCGCCGCTTCGGGCACAGTATTGCGGGTTCGGCGATATGAATGTCGCGCAGATCGCCCAAATGACAGGTCTGCCCGAAAAGAGCGCAGCGCTTGCCGCGCAGCGTGCCTTTTCCGAACCGGGGCTTTGGACAGGTGACAGCCTCGAGCGCGGTGCATTCGAACGAGAACTGGCCCAGCGTGGTATCCATGCGCGTGAAGGCGGGCGATTTCTGACCCTTTCCTTTGGGCGAACCAAGGCCGACCAGATGTCTGATATCATCACCCGTTATCAGCCGGGTGCGACTGTCGCCTTGGGCGACGCGCCCAATGACGTGGAAATGCTGCAAGCGGCTGATTACGGCTTTATCGTTGCCAATCCCCACCGTGATCCGTTACCGCCACTTGACGGTGAAACGGCCGGCCGAATCATGCGGACCGAATTGCCTGGGCCACAGGGCTGGAACCGCGCGATATGCGATCTGATCAAACGTCTCAAGCTTGAGTAAGGAGCACCGGAAATGGCCGATTTTCATCAGAATGGACATATCGCGACACTGCACAACCTGCGGACCCAGTCATTGGATGAGATGACATACGAGTTGGAGACATTTGCACAAACGCGCAAGATGTCCCTGATCCTGCCGTGCCTTTATTCAGAGCTTGAAACCGATGCGATGCCGCTGATCCTGAGCGAACTTGCGAAAGTCACCTACTTGCACCGGATCATCATCGGGTTGGACCGCGCGGACGAGGCACAGTTTCGCCATGCCAAAGAGTTCTTCAAAGGGCTGAACCAGAACCACATCGTCATCTGGAACGACAGCCCGCGCATGTTGGCCTTAGACGCCCGGCTGCAAGAGATGGGCCTGGCCCCCGCAGAGCAGGGCAAAGGCAAAAACGTCTGGTTCGCCATGGGTTATCTGATGGCCTGCGAAGACAGCGCGGTAATGGCGATCCATGATTGTGACATCATGACCTACACCAATGAATTGCTCGCCCGTCTGGTCTATCCTGTGGCTAACCCCAGCTTTCCCTATCAGGTGGCCAAAGGCTATTATGCCCGGATCGGGCAGGACAAGCTGAACGGGCGGGTCACACGACTGTTAGTCAGCCCCTTGCTGATCGCACTCAAACGGGTCGTGGGCGACCGCGATTACATCGACTATTTGCGCAGCTTTCGCTATCCGCTGTCAGGTGAATTCGCGATGCGCACCGCCATTCTGCCCGACTTGCGCATCCCCTCTGACTGGGGCCTGGAAATCGGGGTTCTGTCCGAGGCATGGCGCAATCTTGCCCCAAAAGCGGTCTGTCAGGTCGAAATATCCGACGCCTATGACCACAAACATCAGGAGTTAAGCCCCGAAGACGCCAATGCCGGCCTGAGCCGCATGTCCACAGACATCTGCAAAGCGATCTTCCGTAAACTGGCCGCTGATGGCACGATCTTTACCCCCAATGTATTCCGCACGCTGAAAGCGACCTACTACCGCAGCGCGCTTGACCTGCTGGAGGCCTATTACAACGACTCAAAAATGAACGGGCTGTCCATTGACCGTCACAAAGAAGAACTTGCCATCGAACTGTTTGCCGAAAATATCATGCGTGCGGGGCAAGTGTTTCTGGAAAACCCGCACGAAACGCCCTTCATACCGACATGGAACCGGGTCCATGCGGCAGACCCGAAATTCCTGTCAGACATGCGGGCAGCGGCGGCAGCGGATGCGGCCGAGTTTGATTGAACAATCGACTACACTTTCCAGTGCGTAGACCTGCCTTACAATGCCGCAAGCACCGAACTGCGCTGTTCGCCCAAGCCCGCGATTCCAAGCGTTACGACCTCTCCGCCTGACAGGTAACGCGGCGGGTTTTGGCCCATGCCAACCCCCGGCGGAGTCCCCGTTGAAATCACGTCCCCCGATTGCAGGCTCATGAAGCGGCTGCAATAGGAAATCAGATGCGGGATTTTATAGATCAGGGTTGATGTGTTGCCCGATTGCATGCGGTCACCATCCACCTCAAGCCACATTTCCAGATTGTCCATGTCGGCCACTTCGTCCGTCGTTACAAGCCACGGCCCGGTCGGCCCGAAGGTGTCGCAGCCTTTGCCCTTGTCCCAAGTGCCTGCCCGCTCAAGCTGGAATTCACGTTCTGACACGTCGTTGATCACGCAAAACCCGGCCACATGATCCATGGCGTTGGCCTCATCAATATATGCGCCAGGTGCGCCGATGACGACGCCCAGTTCGACCTCCCAATCGGTCTTGACGGAATCGCGGGGGATCTGGATCGGGTCGTTCGGCCCGCAGATAGCCGACGTCCATTTGTTGAAAATCACCGGCTCTGGCGGGATCGGCATGCCTGCTTCTTCGGCGTGGTCGGCGTAATTCAGACCGATGCAGATGAACTTGCCAATGTCCCCGACGCAAGGCCCAAGTCGCAAATCCTGTTGCGGGGTGCCTGCCACCAGCGGCAGAGACGAGACATCAAGCTCTTGCAGTTTCTTCAGCACGTCAGGGCGCAACGCAGCCCCGGCGATGTCAGGCACAACAGCGGACAAATCACGCACATTGCCAGACGTATCAAGCAGCCCTGGTTTTTCGGCACCGGCAGGGCCATAGCGAAGCAGTTTCATGATTTTTCCCAATCATTACATTTCGTTGAATATAGCAGCGACCTGAGGGCCTATTTAAGCGGCCTGATTGTCGCCGAGGCCCGAAATGGCCTGAATCAGGCTGTCTTCCGTGACCTCTTCGGATGTGAACGTGCGCATGACCTTGCCCGAATACATGGCCACGATCCGGTCAGAGACATGCAGCACCTCGGGCATTTCAGAGCTGATGACCATCACGGCATAGCCTTGGGCCGCAAGTTCGCGCAGCAACTTATGGATCTCGGACTTGCTGCCGACATCAATGCCCCGCGTAGGTTCGTCGACGATCAGCACGCTGGGATGCATCGAAAGCCATTTGCCAATGACGATTTTCTGCTGGTTGCCGCCTGACAGGTTGCCGACCTTTTGCTTCCAGCCCGGCGTGCGGATATCCAGCCGGTCGCGGTATTGGTCAAAGATTGCGATCTCGGCCCCTTCGGCCACGAATGGCCCGGTTTTCAGGTCCTCGACCTGCGGCAGGGTCATGTTGTCACGGCAATTCATACCCAAAACCAAACCTTGGCCCTTGCGGTCCTCGGGCACAAGCGAGATGCCACGCGCAATGGCGTCAGCGGGGGAGTGGATTCGTACCTCTTCCCCGTCAAGCAGGATCTGTCCGGCGGACGGGTCGCGCAGGCCAAACAGCGTTTCGGCAATCTCGGTCCGACCGGCACCGACCAGCCCGTAAAAACCGACGACCTCGCCGCGGCGCACTTCGAAATTGACATCCTGATACAGCTTGCCGCAACTTAACCCGCGCACCTGAAGGGCGATATCACCAATCTCGTGGTGCGATGCATTACGGCTGAGGTCCAGCTTGCGTCCGATCATCATCTGGGTGACGGATTCCTCGTCCGTGTCTGCGGTGACAACCGTGCCTTGATACTGTCCGTCGCGCAAAATCGAAATGCGATCGGTAATCTTGAAAATCTCTTCCATCCGGTGCGAGATATAGATGATGCCCACGCCGTCGGCCTGCAGATCAGCGATCACATCGAACAGCACGACCTTTTCCGCGTCCGTCAGCGATGCCGTCGGTTCGTCAAAGATTACGGCCTTGGCATCCACGGTCAGAGCGCGGGCGATCTCAACCATTTGCTGATTGGCAATAGACAGATCGCCGACACGGGTCCTTGCGTCAAAGCCCACGTTCAGCTTTTTCAAAATCGCGTTGGTCTGGTCGGCCAGCTTGGCCCAATCGACGCGGCCAAGGCTCTTGCGGGGGAGTTCCCCGAGATAGATATTTTCAGCGACCGACAGTTCTTCGGCCAGGCTGAGCTCCTGATGAATAAAGACGATCCCCTTGGCCTTGGCCTCTAGCGGGCCGGCCATCGTCACCTTGTCGTCGCCAACAAATATATCGCCGCCATCGGGTTGGTGAATACCGCCCAAGACCTTCATCAGGGTGGATTTGCCTGCGCCATTCTCACCCATCAGGGCGTGTACTTCGCCAGGCATGACCGCGAATGACACACCATCAAGGGCGCGCACGCCGGGGAATGTCTTGACGATATCTTCCAGATGCAGGACAGGTTTTGCGTCGGTCATACCTTCAACTCCTCTTTGCCCTTGATGTTCAACTGGCGGTCAAGGAACAGCACAGCGATCAGGATCAGCCCGATCACAAGGTTCACGGTTGATGTGTCCGCACCGATATGGCCCAGCCCCTTGCGCAATAGCTGGATCGCGATGACCCCGCCAAAGGTGCCGATGACCGACCCCGCTCCGCCTGTGATCTTGGTGCCGCCAAGGACAACGGCCGTGATCACCCACAGTTCGTAAAGCTGTCCGTCATTAGGGTTGACCGACCCGGATTCGGAATAGAACACCACCGCCGAAAGCGCCGCCAGAAATCCGATGATCGCAAAGTTGATCATCATGTGTGGCCCCACGCGGATACCCGCGTTGACTGCCGCCTCGCGGTTGTCACCGATGGCATAGGCGTTGCGCCCATGGACGGTCTTGGTCATCAAGAACCAGATCACAAGTGTCACGATCAACAAGAACCATGATGCTGTGGCAAGTCCAAGAAACTCGGCCTCGGCAAAGTCGACAAGGGTCCAGTTCAGGTGGCTGGTGGGGTTTTCGCCGTTGAACATAAATACGATGCCCCGAAACCCCAACATCGAACCAAGTGTCACGATGAAAGCATCCACGCCCGTTTTCCAGACAATCAGCCCGTTCAGCGCGCCCAGCAGGGTTCCTACCAACAGCGCCAGCAACCACGCCACAGGGATGACCCAATCGCCCAGCCCCGCAAAGATCGGCCATGTCATGCTGTCCAGCAAAACAATTGCCGCGATGGCAAAGGTTGCGCCAACGGACAGGTCGATATTGCCGTTGACCATGATGATCGTCATTCCCATCGCGATAATCCCGATGGGGGCCGACTGCTTGAGCAGCAGCAGCATGTTCTCAAAGTCCATAAAGGCCTTGTCGGACAGCGAAAAATATTCGCCCGCGACGCTGAAAAAGATCAGCTCAAGCACGATAAAGCCCCAGATTGCGCCGCTTTTCAGTGCTTTGGACAATGTTCCCGGTTGCATGGTTTTCCCTCCCCTATGCGATCGTCGACCAAAGCTTGCCGCGCTTGGCTGCGATATCAAGCCAGACTGCAAGAATGATAATGACCCACGTCACAACGAACTGGACATAGAATTGCAGGCCCACAAGCAACAGACCGTTCTGGATAAACCCAAGGATCAGCACGCCGATAACAGTCTTGAATATCGTGCCTGACCCGCCCAGCAGGGACGCGCCCCCAAGTATGACGGCAGCAAGCACCTCAAGCTCAAGCCCTTGGCCGACGGTGTTTTGTGACCCAAGCGACCGGCTGGCCTGTATCAGGCCCGCGGTGGCGACACATCCTGCTGAAATCAGATAGCAGGTGAACACCGTGCGCGCGCGCCGGATACCCGAAAAGGTGGCGGCGGTGCCATTGCCACCCACGGCATAGACCTTGCGGCCAAACGGTGTCTTGGCGAGGAGTAGGCCCAATATTGCGGCAACAGCGATGAAAATCAGGATAGGCACCGGAATACCAAGCGCCGACCCCTGTCCGAAGATACTGAACCATGTGCCTTCCTTGTCGGCGATATCCATGTTTTGACCGCCCGAATAGGTCAGGGTCAGCCCGTGGATTGCCGAAAGCATCCCCAGCGTAACAATCAGCGAATTCAGCCGCAGATAGCCCACCAGAAACCCGATAAAGGCCCCCAGACACAGCGTCATGCCGAACATGGCGGGGATTGCCAGCATCGGACCGATCTTGTCATGCAGATCAAGCACCACGATGGTGGAAAATGACATCATTGATCCAACCGACAGGTCCAGATTGCCGCTGATGACCACAAAGGTCACACCCAGCGCCATGACCCCCAGAATGGCGGAAGAACGCACCACGCTGAAAAGGTTATCGACCGACAGGAACTTTGCGTTGGCAAGGGTAAAGGCGATCATGAAAACCGCAAAGGCAATCAGGATACCCTGCTTTGCCAAAATGCTTCCGATCTGCTGCTTAGTCATTGTTGCCATGATCCCCTCCCTCAGGTCGCCGGCTTATGTTCGATGTTGATCCGAGTGGTCAGACCAATGTCATGCCTCCGTCGATCATAACGATCTGACCAGTCATGTAATCGCTGTCTTTTGACGCAAGAAACGTCGTCGTTCCCGTGATGTCAGCGGGTGTTGCCACCCGGCCCTTGAGGATTTCCGCTGAGAAGTCCTCCATCGCTTGTCCGGGGCGCTCAGCGGCGCCGATCTTCATCAGGTCCTGATCGACCTGTTCCCACATCTCGGTTGCGACAACGCCGGGCGCAAATCCTGTCACGGTGATATCATGTTTCGCCAGATCGCGCGCGGCTGATTGTGTCAGCGACACAACGGCGAATTTCGATGCGCAATAGGGGGCGACATTGTCAAACCCCTGTCTGCTCGCGACTGAGGCCGTGTTGACGATCTTGCCGCCACTGCCCTGCGCGATCATCTGGCGTGCGGCTTCCTGCATGCCGATCATGCAGCCAAGCCCGTTGACGCCCATGATGAAATTCCAGTTGCTTTCGGTCACATCCATGAAATTCATCGGTTTATTCACACCGGCATTGTTGAACTTTACGTCCAGACGGCCAAAGGTTTCGACCGTGTGCGCGATCATGGCGCGCACCTGTTCGCGGTCGGTGACATCGACCTGCGCCGAAGTCACAGCGCCGGATTGCCCATTGAGACGACTGCGGTTCGCTTCGACCACTTCAGCCACCTTTTGCCCGTTGATATCGGCAAAGCAGACCATGGCGCCTTCGTCCAGCAGCGCCTCGCCAATGGCCCTGCCAATCCCCTGGGCGGCACCTGTGACAATACAGACCCTATCAGAAACACGTCCCATGTCGGTTCTCCCTTGAATCTTGCGTCTGTGGGAAGAAAAAATGCGGGGCCGGCAGAACCGGACCCCGCACAGGGAGGTCTTTAAAAGACCGGCTTCGTGAAGTCGCCCATGTTATCCTGGGTGATCTTTGGTGTGTCGAAGTAGTTCAGGAAAGGCAGCTCTTCGCCATTCAGGATGTCGATCGCCGTCTTCAGGGCGGCTTCGGCATCGTCAACCGGCGACTGGTAGATTGAACCCCAGTAATCGCCAGCCGCCATAGCTTCGTAGCCGACGGCAAAGTTCGTCGCGCCGACAAAGATGATGCCTTCGCGGCCTGCGGCCTTGGCTGCGTTCAGTGCACCCACGCCCATGTTGTCATCACCGGCATAAACACCGTCAATGTCGTCATATTTGACAAGGAACGCTTCCATCACCTGTTGCGACTTTTCGCGGTTCCAGTCACCCGGCTGGGTATCAACGACGGTCACGTTCGGGCAGACTTCAGGCAGACGATCTTCGAAACCCTGCGCGCGCTCAATGGCGGTTGTGTAGCCTGGCTGACCGGTGATGTGGACAACCTGCGCTTCGTTCTCGATGCCCATGTCCTTGAATTTGTCGCACATAATTTCCGCAGAACGCGCACCTTGTGTCACGTTGTCAGGACCAGAGAACGAGCTGACAAAATCAAAGCCCGCTTCTGCGATGTTGGAGTTGGTGACAACGACTGGAATGCCCGCCTGAGATGCTTTGCGCACGGCTGGAATAACGGCTTCGCCGTTGGTTGGCCAAATGATGATTGCGTCAACTTCCTGCTGGATCAGATCTTCCATCTGCGCGATCTGGCGGGCCACGTCGCCACCTGCGTCAAGCACAACAGTTTCGACGGCGTCGTTTGCTTCGGCGGCGGCGATAAAGGCCTTTTCATAAGTAGTCTGGTAGCTGTCGACACCCACGTTGTTCTGGGTGATGCCGATTTTCATCGGCCCGTGACCGTCGGCATAGGCAGTCGTTGTCAGCGCAAGTGCGGCGGTTGATGCTGCAAGAATATTGCGAAGTTTCATTTGGGTTTCCTCCCGGATAGTTGCGGTCTTGGTCATTCTCTCTGACGCCTCTTGAGGGCGCCAATATATCACTCGGCGGACCAAGCGATCATGTCTTAGCATGCCGATTTGCAGATATCTAAAATGCATCAATAATATCCAATATGGATAAAAATTCATTCATATTGGATATTATTGTGATAAACCTTCATGACCATTCTGGACAATTCTAGGAGAACGTTACGTGAGAAAATCGTCGCTGTCCAAAATGGACAAATTAGAAAATACCCGCAACCGCCAGCGCGCAGCAAGGCACTCCAACGACATGAATGCCATGACAGGTCATACTCAAAGCAGTTCGGTGACGCCACAGGCGCGCACCGATACGCTCGAGATTCTGTCTTTTCTGGAGGACTTCAGTGACGAGCTGGAAGACACTCTGGAAATCATTGCTCCGAACGCGCATCTGCGCATGGCGCTCCATCTGTTGCAGGGCCATTTCGACGCCAAGACCATCACACCCACGTCATTGATCAGCGCCAGCCGCGTCCCCTATGCGACCGCTAACCGCCGCATGAAGGAAATGATCGACGACGGATTGATTGAACAGCGCCCGCGCACCCAAACCGGCAAAAGTTTCTCGATGCACCCCAGCGACAAGCTTCTGGCACAATGGATGCAACTTTCAGGAAGGGTCCGCCGCCTTGCAGATGGCCTCTTTGGCGGACAGGCCAAAGCGTCGGAAACGCAAGACTATTACTATGGCGGCAGCTACACCGAAGCCCATTCTATCCCTCCGATGGGGGTGCGCCCCGACCCGTTGAAGGTGCCGGGTGGCATCCGTGTACTGGTGCACGGCGATCCGACCTTTATGGTGATGGACAATCTCAAACGGCAGTTTGAACAGGTCATCGGCACTGAAATCAGCCAGCGTGCCTTTTCCATCGACCGGCTGCGCGAAGAGGCTTTGCGCAACGCGGCCCGTGACACCAGCCGCTATGACATCATCGCGGTGGACCTGCCGTGGGTTGGCGAATTCGCTGTAAAAGATGTGCTGATGCCACTCGACAAGGTGATGGATCTGGCCCGGCTTGACCCGGCGGATTTTCACACCGCAGGCTGGAAAGCCGCCCATTGGGGTGGCCGCGCCTATGCGGTTCCCGCCCAGACAACGCCCGAACTGCTGTTCTATCGTAGGGATTTGTTCGCGAAAGCCGGGCTGGAGGCACCGGCCACAACTGACGCATTACTTGACGCGGCCCGCACCCTGCACGAACCGCGCCGGGGCCGCCATGGTATCGCCTGGAACGCGGCGCGCGGCACCGCACTTGGACATACGGCCTTGATGACCATGGCCGATTTCGGTCAGCCCGTTCTGAACCTGCCCGAAATGGCGGGCGGGTTTGACACCGACCAGCTGGTCGATGGCAGGTATCGTGCGACCATCGACACCGAAGCAGGCCTGCGCGCGGCGGAATTCCTGCTCGAACTTCTAAAATTCTCGCCCCCCGATATCCTGTCGATGTCGTGGTATGAAAGGGTGCGCCCCTATGCGGCGGGCTCCGTCGCGATGGCCTATGGCTATACTTTGCTGGCCCCCTATTTCGAACTGGACGAAGCTTCGCCCGCCTTTGGCCAGACTGGATATCTGCCGCACCCTGCGGGCCCCGGTGCTACGCCGATCGCCCCGGTTGGCGGGTATGTCATGGGCATCCCGGCCAACCTGCCCGCGGACCGCATCCCGGCAGCAGTCGAGGCATTGATGGTCTTTACTTCGCCCGAGGCGCAGAAACTCTACGTGCAAAACGGTAGCCGAACCAATGCCCGCTATTCCGTTGGCGCGGACCCGGATGTGCGCCGGGCATCACCGATTTTCGAAGCTGTCGATGGCATGTCATGGCGTGACGAACTGCAATTCTGGCCGCGCCCACCGGTGCCTGAAATCGGCGGCATCATCCAGATTTGCGGCGAAGAATTCCACGACATGCTGCGCGGAATCAAGACCCCGCGCGAAGCTTTGCGCGAGGCCCAGAACCGGGCCGATGCACTGATACGACCAAACGTGACACCGTCATAAGAGGAGGAGAGACCATGGACCCCAATCGCCTAAAAGGTAAGAACATTCTAATCACCGGAGCTGGCCGCGGCATGGGCGCGGCCAATGCCGAAACCTTTGCCGCGCAGGGCGCAAACGTCTGCCTTGGGGACCTAGATCTTGCCGAAGCGCAGAAGGTCGCCGACAGCATCAACGCCGCAGGCAACGGGCAGGCCATCGCCGTCAAGATGGATGTGACCAAGCGTGAAGACAACGCCGCCGCCGTTGCGGCGACCGTTGATGCCTTTGGCTCAATCAATGTGGGCCTGTTCAATGCCGGTCTGAACAAACCCCGTTTCTTCATGGATATTGATGAAGACAACTGGGATATGATCATGAACGTCAACACCAAGGCCATGTGGCTGGGGATGCAGGAAACCGCACGCCAGATGATCGCGCAAGGCCCAATGGAAGATCACCCCTACAAGCTGATCAACGTGGGCAGCATCGCGTCACGCAAGCCGCTGGTTGATGTGACAGTCTATTGCACGTCGAAATACGGCTGTCTGGCCCTGACCCACTGCGGCGCTATCGGCCTTGCCGAACATAACATCACCGTCAACGGCTATGCCCCCGGTGTCGTCGTCACGCCCCTGTGGGAGCAGCTGGACAAGGACCTTGTCGATATCGGTTTCAAGGAACGCGAAGGTCAGGCCTATGACGACATCGTGCGCGATGCGCTTCAGATCAAGCGCGTGTCCTACCCCAAGGATATCACCGGCACCGCGTCCTTCCTTGCCAGTGACGACAGCGACTACATGACCGGCCAGATGGTCCACATCGATGGCGGCTGGTGCATCCAGTAACCGCGCAATCTTTTCGTAATTCATCAACATGAACGGGGGCACCGCCCCCAAGGAGACAGTTATGTCAGAACGTCCGGGCAATGCCCTTATGCCGAACCTTCTTACCCCGCAGGACCTTGAACCCAACTGGGAGTGGCGCGACAGGCTGCCTGCCTGGGGGCACTCTACCGTAGATTTTGAACGCCGCGTCGATCACGACCGGCTGCGCCGCTACCGGCTGGCCCGCACGCGTCAGGCGCTTCAGGCATCGAACGCAGGGACGCTGCTGCTTTTTGATGTGAACAACATCCGCTATGTCTCGGCCACCAAGATCGGTGAATGGGAGCGGGACAAGATGTGCCGTTTCTGCCTGCTGACGGGAGACGACAGCCCGTATGTGTGGGATTTCGGATCAGCCGCAGTGCACCACCAGCGCTATTCCGACTGGCTGGAGCCTGATCACTGCCTTGCTGGCGTCGTGGGTATGCGCGGCACCATCCCGCCCGAGTTCGGCCTTATGAAGAAATACGCCAAGATGATCGCCCAACTCATCAAGGACGCAGGCATGGCCAACATGCCCGTGGGCGTAGACTATGCCGAAACCGCCATGTTCCACGCGCTGCAAGAAGAAGGGATCAACGTGGTTGACGGTCAGCAAATCATGCTGGCAGCACGCGAGATCAAGAACTGGGATGAAATCCAGCTTCTGACGCAGGCTGCCGCGATGGTCGATGGCGTCTATCATATGATCTACGAAGAGTTGAAGCCGGGCGTGCGCGAAAACGACATTGTCGCCCTGTCGAACAAGATGCTTTATGAAATGGGATCAGATGATGTGGAGGCGATCAACGCCATCTCCGGCGAACGCTGCAACCCGCATCCGCACAACTTTACGGACCGTTTGATCCGGCCCGGTGATCAGGCGTTCTTTGATATCCTGCAAAGCTATCAAGGGTATCGCACCTGCTATTACCGGACCTTCAACGTGGGCCGCGCGACACCCGCGCAGAACGATGCCTATGTAAAGGCGCGCGAATGGATTGATGCGTCGATTGCCATGATCAAACCGGGCGTGACCACCGACAAGGTTGCCGAAGTCTGGCCCACAGCCGAAAGCCTTGGTTTCCCCAACGAAGACGCAGCCTTTGGTCTACAATTCGGTCACGGTCTGGGTCTGGCACTGCACGAACGGCCTATCATCAGCCGCGCGGTCAGCCTTGATCATCCGATGGAAATCCAGACCGGCATGGTCTTTGCGCTGGAAACCTACTGCCCTGCGACAGATGGCTATTCCGCCGCCCGGATCGAGGAAGAGGTCGTCGTGACGGAAACTGGCTGCGAAGTCATCAGCCTGTTCCCCGCCGAAGAACTGCCCATTGCCAACCGGTACTGACATGGGCAATCCCTTTGATCTGACCGGGCGCAAGGCGTTGGTGACGGGTGGGGCCACGGGCATCGGCGAAGGAATCGCCCTGGCTCTAGCCGCCGCCGGTGCCGACGTTGCACTGACCTATCGCAGCCACCAGCCAGCACACACGCTGGCCAAAATCGAAAGTCTGGGCCGCAGAGCCGCCGCAGTGCAGGCGGACTTCACCGGCATGGACGAAGCTGCCGCCACGAAAGTGACGGATTTTGCCACCGATGCGCTGGGTGGGCTGGATATTTTGGTCAATAACGCGGGCATCATCCACCGGGGGGACTCGGTGGATATGGCGCTGGATGACTGGCGGCGGGTGATGTCCGTCAACCTTGATTCCGTCTGGCTGCTGTCGCAGGCCGCCGGGCGACAGATGGTGGCACAGGGCGCAGGCAAGATCGTGATCGTCTCGTCAGTGCTCGGGTCGCAAGGGGGCTTGCGCGTGCCAGCCTATGCATCAAGCAAACATGCGGTACTGGGGTTGACCAAAGCCCTTTGCAACGAATGGGCGCCGCAGGGCGTCAACGTGAACGCCATCGCGCCCGGCTATACTGCCACCGACAACACACAGGCCCTGCGGGATGATCCGGAGCGGTCAAAGGCACTGCTGGAACGTATTCCCGCAGGCCGCTTTGCAGACCCATCCGAAATTGCCGGTGCTGCCGTTTTCCTGTCGTCCGATGCTGCCGCCTATTGTCATGGCAGCCTGGTCACTGTGGATGGCGGCTGGCTGGCCCGCTGAAAGAGGACAAATGGAACAGAAACTTCAGGGAAAAACCGCCCTTGTTACCGCCGCAGGCAATGGGATCGGACGCGCATCAGCCGAAGCGCTGGCACGACTTGGGGCCACGGTTCTCGCAACCGACATCGACGGCGCGGCGGTCGAAGCCGTGGCCGCAGGGTCAGAGCGGATCAGCGCGCACCAGCTTGACGTGCTGGATGCGGGCGCAGTGCAGGCGCTGATCGCGGCACAACCGAATGTGGATATCCTCGTCAATTGCGCGGGCTGGGTCCATGACGGCACCATTCTGGACTGCGACGAAGCGGCATGGGAACGGTCATTCGACCTGAACGCCAAGGCGATGTTCCGCATTACCAAGGCGGTCCTGCCCGGCATGCTGGAGCAGGGTGCAGGGTCAATCGTCAACATCGCTTCTATCGTCTCCAGTGAAAAGGGCGCGCCGCGCCGCTTTGCCTACGGGGCGTCAAAGGCGGCGATCATCGGCATGACCAAATCCATCGCCGCAGATTTTGTTCAGAATGGTATCCGCTGCAACGCGATCTGCCCCGGCACGGTGCAAAGCCCGTCGCTTGAGGATCGGCTGAAGGCCACCGGCGATTTTGACAAGGCTCTTGCGGCCTTCAAGGATCGTCAGCCCATGGGACGTCTTGGCAAACCTGAAGAAATTGCCGAGATGGTCTGTTATCTTGCCAGCGACATGTCCGCCTTTACGACCGGGCAGGCGCTGGCCATCGACGGCGGGTGGTCAATCTGATGCGACTGGACCGCGCGGCGTCGATCGAGGATCTGCGGGACATGGCGCGCCGTCGGATTCCGCGCTTTGCCTTCGACCTGGTCGATGGCGGTGCAGAATCCGAACGCAATATGCGGCGCAATATCCACGCCTTTGAAGAGCTGGAACTGACGCCAAGGTACATGCGCGACGTGGCTGACATTGACACTTGCGCCACGATTTTAGGCCAGACCTTCGACCAGCCTTTTGGCATGGCGCCCATCGGCATGCTGAACGCATTCTGGCCCGACGCCGACCTGACACTGGCCCGGCTTTGCAAGCGCGAAAACGTCCCCTATGTGGCGAGTTCTGCATCCTCTACCACGCTTGAAAGACTGGCCGAAGCCGCTGACGGCAACGGGTGGTTCCAGCTTTATGTCTCAAGCGATGCTGCCGTGACCGAGGGCCTGATCGCACGTGCTGAGGCCGCACAATACGATGTCATGGTGGTCACAGCCGACGTGCCTGCCGCAGGCAAGCGCGACCGCGACATCCGCAACCAGCTGAGCGTGCCGTTCCGCTTTACCCCAGAGGTCATACTGCAATTGATGGCCAACCCAACATGGGCGCTAACCAGCCTGCGGTATGGAAAACCAAACATTGCCAACTACGCCGACCTGCTCAAAGCCGCCACGTCCTATGCCGATGTACAAAAGACCCTGATCACGCCCAGCTTTACCTGGGATAAACTGAGTGACCTGCGGGAACGCTGGAAAGGCAAGCTGCTTGTCAAAGGTATCCTGCATCCCGACGATGCGTTGCGTTGCGCACAGATAGGCTGCGACGGCATCATTGTTTCAAACCACGGCGGGCGGCAAGTGGCCTTTGGTCCGCCGACGATCGAAGCCTTGCCAGCCATTGCAAAGGCACTGGATGGAAAGCTGCCCATCATCCTCGATAGTGGCGTGCGGCGCGGCGCGGACCTGTTACGCGCGAAGGCGCTTGGTGCGGACTTCGTGCTTGCAGGGCGGGCCTTGGCCTACGGCGTCGGTGCTGGGGCGGGTGCGGGGGCGGAGCGCGCCTTTGAAATCCTTAAACTGGAACTTCTGCGTGCGCTGGGGCAACTGGGGGCGACGTCGTTCCAGAACGTCGGACCAGCCGACCTGACCAAGGGACCATCGCACGGATAGGCGGCGCGCTATTGCCCGTTACTGATCCAAAGGCATTGGTAAGGCGCAAGCGTGACGGTTTCATCTTCTGGATGAAAAGACGCGCCCGTCAACAGATCGGCCCAATGTTCATCATCAATCATATTGATGTCTGATGTTTGCACCGTCACCTGCGCATCGCTGACATTGTGCAGCGCAAAAATGGATTGCCGTCGGTCGATGCTCTGTCGCCAAACCGCAAAGATCCGATCATCGCCAATATTGATGGTCAGTTGGGTGGCATTGGGGTGAAAGGCTGGCTGCCGCTTGCGGATTTGCAACCGCTCGGACAGTCCGGAAAGGACCTGCGCCTGCGGTGTGTGCGGATCATCCAGCAGCGCCCTGAGCGTGGGGTAATCCCAGCGATGGCGATTGATGCCCCGGTTCATGCCGCGATAGGCGACCTGTTCATGATCGTTCGGCGTAGCCAGCAGCGAGTGAATGTAAAAGGCTGGAATCCCTTCCAATGACATCACGATTGTCTGCGAACAGATAAAGCGGGCGATATGGTGATCGTCAGAGCCGTGGAAAGTCCTGCTCATTGCCTCGAAAAAGGTCGTGTTCAACTCGTAGGGGGACTCGCCGCCATCGGGCAGCGCCCGCATCGACACCAAACCACCCAAATCCTTGACCGTTTCGATCACACGTTGCTTTTCGTCATCTGGCAATAGCCCTTCTGCCGGACGCATTCCGATACCATCGTGGCTGGCAGTAAAGTTGAGATAGGCGCACCCCATTGGCGCAGGTGGCATGCCGCGCTGCCAACGCCGAAGATATTGCACCGACCCGGACATCATCGCATGCAAGATCAGCGGCGGCAGCGGAAAGTTGTAGATCGCGTGCGCTTCCTGACCCTTTCCGAAATAGCTAAGGTTTTCCGCCTTGGGCACGTTGGTTTCGGTCAGCAGAATGATCTTTTCTGCGGCATAGTCGCAAAGGACGCGCATCAGTTGGATGATCGCGTGCGTCTGCGGCAGGTGAATTGACGGTGATCCGACTTCTTTCCACAGGAAGGCAACCGCATCCAGCCGGATGATTTCTACCCCGTTATCCACATGCAGCCGGATGATGCGCAAGAATTCAAGCAGCACTTCGGGATTACGGAAATCCAGATCAATCTGATCGTGGCTGAAGGTACACCAGACATGGCGCGGACCGCGCGAGGTTTCCACCTTTTGCAGCAAAGGTGTCGTACGCGGCCTGACCACTTCGCTCAGATCATCATCGGGAGAGGCTTCGAAAAAGAACTTGTCATAAGGGTGCTTGCCCTGAAGATAGGCGTTGAACCAACTGCCTTGGCTAGAGACATGGTTGAGCACAAGGTCAGACATCAGTTTGAATTCTTCCGATATGCGCCTGATATCGGGCCAGTCACCCAATTGCGGATTGACCGCCCGAAAATCGGATACGGCAAACCCATCATCGGATGTATAAGGAAAGAACGGCAGGATATGGACTGCGTTCAGCGCACCCTTCAGATAGCGGCGCAGAAAATCATTGAGCAGATCAAGCGGCCTGTGCGCCCCGTCAATGATGGAGTTTCCGTAGGTAATCACCAGCGCGTCCTGCTCTGACCACAGGTTGTTGCCAGCGACACGGCCCCGTTTACGGCGTGTGGTCCCCTCGGGCCAGAAAGCATCAATAATCAGGCTGGACAGGATATCAGGATCAAGATCAGGGTAGATCTGTGCGACGAGCCGCGACAGCCTGAGGCTCAGTGACGGTAATTGCTCTTTCATGAAGTCATACCTGCCCGCGATCAACTGTGAACGCCACCAGCGCCCCCACCAACCGACCAAAAAACCCTTCAAGCTGCAATGGGAACCCACCAAATAATCGGCGCTTTTTGCCCTGCCCAGGCGACCAAAGCAGCGCTATCCTGAGTCCGCTGGCAATTTCGCCCAAATTTTGGGCAATGCGGGGGTGCTTGACCCTCTGCTCACATCACTCTAGCACAGCGAAATTCTGACAAAGGGCAAGACGATGGCGCGCAAACGCAAAGGACGGGATATTTCAGGTTGGCTGGTGGTGGATAAACCCGCCGGGATCACGTCGACGGCCGTGGTGAACAAGGTCCGCTGGGCGCTGGATGCCAAGAAAGCAGGCCATGCCGGCACGCTGGACCCTGACGCAACAGGTGTGCTGGCCGTGGCATTGGGCGAAGCCACCAAAACCGTTCCCTATATCACCGACGCGCTGAAGTCCTATGTTTTTACCGCTCGGCTGGGCCAAGCCACCAACACCGATGATGCCGAAGGCGAAGTGATCGCTGAAAGCCCTATCCGCCCCGACGATGCTGCAATCAAGGCAGCACTTGGTGGCTTTGTTGGTGACATCATGCAAGTGCCGCCACAGTTTTCAGCCGTGAAGGTAGATGGCGAGCGCGCCTATAAGAAAGCCCGCGACGGCGAGGAAATGGCACTTGCCGCCCGCCCGCTCTGGGTGGAGGAGCTGTTGCTGATCGACAGGCCGGATGAAGACCATGTGGTCCTTGAAATGACCTGCGGCAAAGGCGGATATGTCCGTGCGATTGCCCGCGATCTGGGCGAGGCGCTCGGTTGTTTTGCGCATGTCGAAAGCCTGCGCCGGGTCTGGTCAGGACCCTTTCAGGCGGATCAGGGCCTCAGCCTTGAGCAGATCGATGCATCCGCCAAGACCCCGGATCTTGACGCCCATATCCAACCGCTTGAGGTCGGGTTGAATGAGCTGCCTGAAGTGCGCTGTCTGGCGGAAAGTGTCGCAAAGCTCCGCAACGGCAACCCTGCACCCGTCATCGCGTCGGGCGTGGATTACGGCGAAGAGGTCTGGGCCTCTTTTGACGGCCAGGCCATTGCCGTGGGCAGCTATCGGGGCGGCGAATTGCATCCCAGTCGTGTTTTTGTCAGGTAGATGGATCAAGATCCATCTTACGGTCTGGCATCTGTCAAGCGATGATCACACGCACACATACCAAGGGCGATGCCCCATCTGTCGCTGTCTATTCAGATTGCGAAGGCTATCGCTATGCCCTGACACGGACATGGGACCCTGCGGGCAAGCGCGTTTTGTTCGTCATGTTGAACCCGTCCAAGGCAACCGAAGTTCAGAACGATCCCACGGTCGAACGCTGCGAACGGCGCGCCCGTGCGCTTGGCTTTGGCGCGTTTCGCGTCACGAACATCTTTGCACTGCGCGAAACCGACCCGCGCAAGATGCGCAAATCGCTCGCCCCTGTTGGCCCCGACAATGACGCCGCCTTGCGAGACGGCGTAGCATGGGCCGATTGCATCATTGCGGCATGGGGCGCGCATGGCTCCCATCTGGACCGTGGCCCTGCCGTGGCAGGATTGCTGAAGGCCACTGGCCGACCTTTGCACCACCTTGGCCTGACCAAAGCCGGCCATCCCAGGCACCCGCTTTATATCAGCTACAGTCAGCGGCCAGTTTTGTGGTCCTAGTGGGTTAACCTTACAGTCCGATTCCTGCCCAAATCAGTCCCCAATCATGCTATGCCCCGGCGCGAGAGGTTGGGGGCGATCTGTTGAGCGTGGGTAAACATAATGCTGGCCATTCTTGGGTTGATGGGTATTGCCGTGTCGGCAATCCTCTTTACGGGTGACGTTTACGACAGCACCGCCGATACGCACGACACGGCCAAGCCCGAAGAGGAAGGCCCCGATGCAGAAATCGTTTCCATGGATCAACTGCTTGACGAAAAGCTGATCGAGCCAGACATCAAGGGCGATGAAGCCGTAGAACCCGGTGGCGTGATCGTCCGCGACACCAACACCGACGATGATCAGACCGTTCATGGCACCGATGAGAGCGACCGCATCATCACAGGCTCTGGCGACGATTATGTCAACGGCAAGGACGGCAACGACCGGATCAACAGCAACGCTGGCAATGACGAAATTGACGGCGGTCGCGGTGACGACACTCTTGACGGCGGCACGGGCGATGATGTCCTGTCTGGTCATGTGGGCGACGATGCGCTGTTTGGCCGTGCCGGGGATGATACGCTGAATGCGGGTGGTGGCGATGACCGGCTTTTTGGCGGAGAAGGTAACGACGCGCTGCTGGGATCAACGGGTGATGACCTGCTGATCGGAGGCGGAGGGGCCGACACGCTGCATGGCGGCTCCGGTAACGACACGCTGGACGGGCGCGGCGAAAACATCCGCGACTTTCTAAACGGCGGTGCCGATGATGATCTGCTCCTCGCAGGTGAGAATGACCATCTGCATGGCGGCACCGGCGCCGACAGCTTTGGGCTGGCAGAGGGGCTGAACGCGATTGTGGCGGACTTTGACCCGACCGAGGACATTGTCGAAATCACCTATGAAGGCCCGACCCCCGTGTTGGGCACGTCGCAAACGGACGCCGGGCTGGTCCTGCACGCGGATGGCGAGGTTGTAGCGACCTTTACCAACCTCAAAGAGTTGGATCTGTCAGATGTCATTCTGATCGCGGCATAGACCCGATTCCCTTGCAGCCGATGCTGCCAGTTACCATGCTGTCCTTGGCCAAGGCCAATTGTGTCGGAGGTCATTGGTGCTTGATGACCCCGAGGAAAATCTGACCGCCATCATTTCCGACCCAGTTACGGCTATGCGAGACGAGGGCAAAAGCACTCTCGCGGTATTGGCGTGTGTTGCGGTTTGATGTGAGCGGCTTAGGTTTTGCGAACTGACCAACCTTTCTGACGATTGGGACCTTTTCAATCTGATGCAAAAAGACTTTCATGACCGATCAACATGTTCCCTAGCTGCGCCGCCGTTTGTCGAATACATGGCTATAAATGGTCTGCTGCATAAGAAGCAGTCGATGTTTTTGCGGGCGATGCGACTTCACGCGGTCGCTGGTGTCATACACCGGATAGAGTGACGCCGTTCAACAACCGGCTGACTCTGTTATGCTTTTTCTGCGCAACCACGTGCCCGCGACCTGAGATGAAGCGGCAAATGCACTATCAACGGGTAGCGAAGAATATCCCTGTCGTGCTGAGCGCTGAAGAGGTCGCGCGCATTTTCGAAGCGACAGTTCAACTGCGCTTTTGGGATGGCTTGTGGCTTTGCCGAGATTTGGAGGCCCTTCAATGTCCGTCAAGCATTGCGTACCAGTTCCTGAATCGTATTTTTCAGGTCTTTCGACACCATCATGACGTAGACCGCGCCTACATCGCCCCACATTTATCCCCGTAGGTTTGTTCGTCGCGAGTTGGATCACAAGCTGGTGGCCGGGCAAAGCTCCGCCTTGAGCCGGGTAGAGTCACCACCAATGCGATGTGACAGATTATTTTCGATGTGTCGCAACCGTTGCGCAAACATGTTGCGCTGTTCCTCGCGCCGCGACTGCAATCCAGTCGCGTCACGGGTAAAAAGCTGCAGCGGTTTTCGCGAACCGCCATGGCCAGATGGCGATCCATCGATTAGACACCCTTGCCAAAACAAGCGATCCGGTGCGTTGCCAGAAAACGGTCTTCGCTTCACAGCACACCCTCCAGATCGTCTGCCATTCGGAGGCGGATATTGGGTCATCAAGGTACTTGGAATGGACTTTCTCCAGACACCTCTTTGCTCTCTCAGCCATCTCTTCGCCCCAGACTTGATGCGGCTCACCCGCAGCTTTGATCTCAGCGTTGGAGACACTTTCATCCGCTTCCGGCGCACCGAGCATTCCAGATTAACCGACGACCAACCTGTGAGGGTACTTGGCCATTCCACAAATTTTCCGAAAATCCGCACAAGAAATCTGGGCTATGAAATACGGTGGTGCACCCACAGGATCACGCGGCCACTTGACCAACCCGGGTTTCACAGGCAATCCGCCCAACCACGATCTGGCTTGCTCATGAAAACCGATTGGAATCTGGCGTTCCAGGATGGCCGACACCTTCCTTCGGCCCGTCGTTTCAGGAGTCCCATAAATGTCTTTGCAGCAGCCGTCGTGTTTATCTGTCAATGACTCAGTTTGCATTCGATGATGTCAGCAGAATGGTCGCTTCGTCCGCGTCTTGCTAGTTGATACGTAGTGCAGCAAAAGCCATTTCATCCCAGACCTGTAGCGCGTGGCGGGCGCGGCGAAATCTGTATCATTGCGATCATGGGTGCCCAAAAAGAAAGCCCCGTCACAAGACGGGGCTTTTTTGCATTGTCATTTCGACCGGGTTTAGTCTTCTGCAGCTTCATATTCAGCCAAACGCGCCTTGTCTGCGGCGCCTTTGGCGTCCACGTCGCGGTCGACGAATTCGATGATGGCCATTGGCGCCATGTCACCATAGCGGAAGCCCGCTTTCATGATGCGGATGTAACCACCCTGACGCTCCGCATAGCGTGGGCCAAGAACTTCGAACAGTTTTGCGGTGTGCATTTCCTGCTTCAGGCGCGCATTGGCCTGACGGCGGGCGTGCAGGTCGCCGCGTTTCGCCAGCGTAACCAGCTTTTCAACCACACGGCGCAGTTCTTTGGCCTTGGGCAATGTTGTCTTGATCTGCTCATGTTCGATGAGCGAGCCTGCCATGTTCGCGAGCAGCGCCTTGCGGTGCTCATGGGTGCGGTTCAGGCGGCGGTAACCTCTTGCGTGACGCATTTTTTGATCTCCTAAAGTGCTTTATGCTTTGTCTGGCAAGGGATGCGTGTCCCCTACTCTCCTTGGGGCGGAATGCCCGGATGTTCCCCGCTTTTGCGGGCATTTTGTGGATGGGCCCGCAGGCCCACCCGAAATCTTTAGAACTGGTCTTCGAACTTTTTGGCCAGATCTTCGATGTTGTCTGGTGGCCAGTCCTCGACGTCCATGCCAAGGTGCAGACCCATGCCGGACAGAACTTCCTTGATTTCGTTCAGGGATTTCCGGCCAAAGTTCGGCGTGCGCAGCATCTCTGCCTCGGTTTTCTGGATCAGATCGCCAATATAAACGATGTTGTCGTTCTTGAGACAGTTGGCAGAACGCACGGACAGTTCCAGCTCGTCCACTTTCTTGAGCAAAAGCGGGTTGAACTCAAGACCGTCATCATCGGCACCGGCTGTCGCTGATTCAGGTTCGTCAAAGTTGACGAAGATAGACAGTTGATCTTGCAAGATGCGGGCGGCGTAGGCCACGGCATCGTCAGGTGTCAGTGACCCGTCGGTTTCGACCTTCATGGTCAGCTTATCATAGTCGAGCACCTGCCCCTCACGGGTGGGCTGCACGTCATAGCTGACTTTCTTGACCGGTGAATAGATCGCATCGATGGCAATCATGCCAATGGGAGCATCTTCCGGCTTGTTCTTGTCGGCTGCGACATAGCCTTTGCCTGTGTTGACGGTCAGCTCCATGTAAAGGTCAGCACCATCATCGAGGTGACAGATCACGTGATCCTTGTTCAGGATTTCGATGCCCGCTGTTTCGGAAATATCGGCAGCGGTCACAACGCCGGGGCCTTTGGCTTGCACAGACAAACGCTTGGGGCCTTCGACTTCCATACGGATCGCGACACCCTTGAGGTTCAGCACGATGTCGGTGACATCTTCGCGCACACCCGAAACGGACGAGAATTCATGCAGGACATTGTCGATCTGCACGGCCGTAATCGCAGCACCTTGCAGCGACGACATCAGAATACGGCGCAGGGCGTTGCCCAATGTCAGACCGAAACCACGCTCAAGCGGTTCTGCGACGACAACGGCCTGCCGCGCCGGGTCGTTGCCCAGTTTTACTTCCAATTGAGTTGGCTTGATCAACTCAGCCCAGTTTTTGTGGATCATATGTCCCTCCATACCTGCCTGCCTTCATGTCCAATAAGGCAAACGCCCGAGGTTAAAATGACGGATTGGGGCCGCGCGAAAGCACGGGCCCCAAAGCGTTTCGTAATAAATTAGACGCGGCGGCGCTTTGGCGGACGGCAGCCGTTGTGCGCCATTGGGGTCACGTCGCGAATAGATGTGATGTTGAAACCAACAGCAGCCAGAGCACGCAGCGCGCTTTCACGGCCAGAACCGGGGCCCTGCACTTCGACTTCCAGCGTCTTGACGCCGTGGTCTTGTGCTTTCTTGCCCGCATCCTCTGCCGCCATCTGCGCTGCATAGGGTGTTGATTTCCGCGACCCTTTGAAACCCATCGTACCCGCAGACGACCATGAAATGGCGTTGCCCTGCACGTCAGAGATCAGAATCTTGGTATTGTTAAAAGAAGAGTTCACATGCGCCACACCAGCGGCGATGTTCTTGGAGACCTTCTTTTTGGTGCGTTTTGTATCACGTGCCATTGTTCAAGCCCTCCCTTATTTCTTCTTACCGGCAATGGCCTTTGCAGGACCCTTGCGTGTACGTGCGTTGGTTGATGTCCGCTGCCCGCGCACAGGCAGATTGCGACGGTGGCGCAGGCCACGGTAGCAGCCAAGGTCCATCAGGCGCTTGATGTTCATCTGTGTCTCACGACGCAGATCGCCTTCCACCATCAGGTTGGCGTCAATATATTCACGAATTGACAGGACTTCTGCGTCAGAAAGTTGATTGACGCGACGAGCGCGGTCGATCTTTGTTGCTTCACAGATTTCTTCGGCTTTGGCAGGGCCAATTCCGGTGATGTAGGTCAGGGCGATTGGAACCCGCTTTGCAGTCGGGATGTTTACGCCGGCAATACGTGCCACGTGTGCAATTCCTTTTCGTTGCGGGTCCGTCATTCCAGACCCTTTTTTCACAACGTAAGCCCGGAGCGGGTGAGCGCCGGGCTGCGTCATATCAGGTGGTCGTTAAATCCGGGGGGCGACCCCGGATAAACAGATTGATTCCCTTGCGGGATGGCGCTGTTTAGAAGCGTTGGTGATGAGCGTCAAGCCCCGTCAAGCCGTTTCGGCAAGGTGCTGAATCAGGCGCTTGCCAAAGCAGCATTTATGCTTGCCGCGACCTCATCCATACTGGCCAGACCATTGACTGTTTTCAGGTCGCCCTTGGCATAATAGTAGCCAACCAAAGGGCTGGTCTGTTTGTAGTAGGCAAACAGGCGTGTCCGCAGGCTTTCTTCGTTGTCATCGGCGCGGCGCGTGATTTCGGCGCTGCCACAGTTGGAACATTTGCCATCGGCAGGAATTGGCTTGGTGTTGTCGTTATAGACCTCACCACAGGATGCACAGCTTGACCGGGCAGTGATCCGGTCAACAAGCGCATCGTCATCAACTTGCATCTCGATCACCGCATCAATGTTTTCACCCATATCTACCAGCAAGCGGCCCAGCGCATCTGCTTGCGCCAGCGTGCGGGGGAAACCGTCGAAGATATAGCCGCCGGCACCATTGTCAGCCTCGAGCTGTTCGCGAATCAGACCGATGACAATATCATCTGTGACCAGTTCACCGCGGTCCATCACAGCAGCAACTTGCTTGCCCATTTCGGTGCCACTGGTGCGCGCTGCGCGCAGCATGTCGCCGGTGCTGAGCTGTACCATGTTGCGTTCGTCCACCAGCCTGCGTGCCTGTGTCCCTTTACCCGCACCCGGCGGCCCCAAAAGTATGATATTCATCGACGCGCTGGTCCTTTGCGTTTATTCGCGCCCCGCTTACCACGCAGCTGCGACTTTTCAATCAGACCTTCGTACTGGTGAGCAACGAGATGGGATTGAATCTGTTGGATAGTGTCCATGCCAACGGACACGATAATCAGCACTGATGTGCCCCCGAAATAGAACGGAATGGAAAGCTGTGCGCGGATAATCTCGGGCAGCAAAGCAACCAGCGCAAGATACCCCGAGCCAAGAACCAGAACACGCGTGACGACATAATCAAGATATTCCTGCGTGGCTTTACCGGGGCGGATACCCGGCACATAGCCATTCTGGTTCTTTAGATTGTCGGCCACATCTTCCGTCTTGAACGCAACTTCACGGGTGTAGAAGTAGGTGAAAAAGATGATCATGCCGCCAAAAAACAGCAGGTAGAGCGGCTGTCCGGGGCCAAAGTACGCCAGAATAGTCGACATGATAGGGCTGGCTGAACCACCGCTGAATGTGCTGATCGTTGTCGGCAGCAAAAGCAAAGCAGAGGCAAAGATCGCGGGAATCACACCGGCGGGGTTCACCTTGATCGGCAAGTGGCTGGATGAGCCGTCATAGACTTTCATGCCGCGCTGCTGACGCGGATACTGGATATGGATCTTGCGCAGGCTGCGTTCCATGAACACAACAAACGTCAGGATCACAATGACCATCAGGATGATGCCCACAATCACCACCGGGCTGATCGCGCCGGACCGCCCCTGCGACAGGAACTGCGCCATCGCAGCGGGAATTTCAGCAATAATGCCCACAAAAATGATCAGCGAAATACCGTTACCTATCCCGCGCGCTGTGATCTGCTCACCGATCCACATCAGGAACATGGTGCCGCCAACGATTGTCACCATGCAGGCAATACGAAAGAACATCCCCGGATCAGAGGCCAGACCGCCCGCTTCAAGACTGACAGCAAGGCCATAGGCCTGCGCGGTTGCCAACGCCACCGTACCATAACGGGTATATTGGTTCAGCTTACGCCGCCCGGCTTCGCCCTCTTTCTTGAGGTTTTTCAGCGGCTCCCACATCGCGCCCAAAAGCTGAACGACGATCGAGGCCGAAATGTAGGGCATGATCCCAAGTGCAAATATCCCCATACGAGACAGCGCGCCGCCGGTGAACATGGACAGGATGCCGCCAATACCAGAGGCGGCTTGTTCCATGAATTCACGCAATGCCAGATTGTCGATTCCAGGGATGGGGATATACGTTCCCAGCCGATACACCATCAACAATCCAATGGTGAAGAAAATGCGCTGACGTAGTTCAGTTGCCTTGCCGAAGGCGCTCCAACTGACGTTGGCTGCCATTTGCTCTGCTGCAGAAGCCATAAGGGGCCCTTTTCATGATCAACGCCGCCATCCGGTTTCCCGAGCGGCGGCGTTTGGAAAACTTCAAAAAGACATGTAGGCGACCGGCTGGTCGCTCACAAGGTCTTACTCAGCCGCCACCGGGGTTGCCACGGTCAGCGAACCGCCCGCCTTTTCGACAGCTTCGATCGCGCCCTTGGATGCACCTGTCACAGTGATGTTGGCTTTGGCCTTGAAATCGCCCTTGGCCAGAACGCGGATACCGTCCTTTTTGCGGCGAACCAGGCCGGATGCGATCAGCGCTTCCTCGGTGATGTCTGCCTTGGCGTCGATCTTGCCCTCGTCGATGAACTTCTGGATCAGGCCCAGGTTCACAACGGCGAATGTCTTGCGGTTGATGTTGTTAAAGCCGCGCTTTGGAAGGCGCTGGTACAAAGGCATTTGCCCGCCTTCATAACCCTTGATCGCAACACCCGAGCGGGATTTCTGACCCTTGATACCACGGCCACCGGTTTTACCCATGCCGGACCCTGGGCCACGGCCAATGCGTTTCTTGCGTTGGGTTGCGCCTGGGTTGTCAGACAGTTCGTTCAATTTCATGTCGCTTCTCCTCTTGCCGGAATTGGCCCCCAGCGACGGGAGCGGCCAAACACGGCGTTGCATGTGAGTCGGGGCGAGTGCCTGCCGACCAGCGGCGTATAGACGGGGCTTACGGACAGGTCAAGAAAGCATCAGCTGCAAATACGGATGCCATGGAGGGACGGCATGCGCCGAAGCGGCAAGGCAAAAGTACCAGACAGGCATTGGCCTCAATCTCATAAAAAAAACGCTCGCGCAGTTCACGAGGGAGGAGAAGTCCGTGTTCCACGCGAGCGTTCTTGCTCTTGATTATGACGATACCGTTCTTGCAGATTTGGCGGCTTTTTTAAATCGCGGGGATTGTGTCCCCTTGCTGATCACGCTCAGCGATCGTCAATGATCGCGCAAGGTTTTTCTGCACTGCCGCAAGAAACTATGCGACGGCGCAGAAGCTGGTGCAATTTTCAGCAACCATTACCCGAGAGGATGGGGTCTGCTGCCAATTTAAGCCCCCAACAAAGTGGTGCGGTCACTTCGCACCCTGAGATTTTGGCCAGTTCCTGCTCAAAATCTTTCATCTCTGCGCCCCCAGCGATCAGGTGGCGGATGTCCTCGCGTGCAATATTTTCGCACCTGCCCGCCCCTAACACTTGGCCAGGGGCGAGAAGGCTCATTCTATCTGCTTTCAGTTTTGAATGGATTTCATTACGGATGAAAAAAGGTGACAGCCATGTCCCTGCGTTCCTTCACCAACGCAATCGTTTTGAGCACTTTCAAATGCTGCTATGACCCAAAGCCGAGGTCGGTTGGTCAAGGACAAGCCCCTTTGCCCCAAAAATGATCGGCCGCGCTATGGCATTGGCGAGCGTTGCTTGTCCGCACTGGGCCTGCGTTCGATCACTGAACTGACTCCCAATCTTGATGCAAATGGCAGGCAAAAAAAATCCGCAAAGCCGGAGATTTGCGTCGAATTGTTGATCAGGCGTCTGGGGCTTCAATCGCCTTGTACGCAGCTTCACAAGTATGGGAGCCAACGGCCAAAACACAGTCTATCTACACGTCGGGTTGCAACACTGCGTCAGTTCAGGTGTCGATTTGCCTGAGATCATGACCCATACATCATGTTAAATTCGAAGCCCAAGCCTTCGAAATACCCAGTGCAGCCATCAATCAACGCCGTGTTCAACGCTTCCGGTATCAGGGACGGGCTATTGCATTTACTCTTTGAATGATTTCTCGCGGATCTGCCTACATCAAACTCAGGCTGTCCGACGTGCATCAGTGCGCCAACATAAGCGGTGGCTTCCAAGCCAGATTTCATCATCACCACCGATATGCGGCAATCGACTGCGGTCCGGTTTGCACCCAAACAGCATCTGCATATGTCAAAGCAACAACGTCCCCGTCAGGCCGCGTTGCAGTGGCCGCAAATTGCAAGGAGTTTGCACGTATATATCGCACGCAGCGCATTTCGCGGACGGTCCATGTGATCCGTTATTCACCAAATACCTAAAAAACAGATTTGCCGAGCGTGGGTGTTGCTCGAAATCAGCATATGCACTCAGGCTGCGCGCCAGCAACCAGTGGATGGCACAATACGATTCTTGTTACTGTCCAAGTTCGCGGGCTTTGCCAAGCGTCAGCGGACAATAAACTCGGCGTGCAGTGCACCGCTGGCCTTAATGCTCTTGAGGATATCAATCATATCTCTGGGAGCCACGCCCAGCGCATTCAACCCTGCGACAACCTCGCTCAGTGATGTGCCCTCGCGCACTTCTGCCAGCCCAATCCCGGGCTCTTCAATGATGGCGGCGTCTGTTCGGGGGACAATGACCGTCTCTCCTTCCGCAAACGGGTTTGGCTGCACAACAAGCGGCGCCTCCTGGATGCGCAGCGTAAGGTTGCCTTGGCTCACCGCGACCCGGCTGATGCGCACATCCTCGCCCATCACAATTGTTCCGGACCTTTGGTCTACGACAACGCGGGCGCGCCTTTCGGGCTCAACCATGATATTTTCGATCCGACCCAAAGCATGTGCGGGCGACCGCATCCCCGAGGCCGCAATCGATAATTCTACCGTTCCCGCGTCCAACATGACCGCAACGGCGCGCTCAAAATCCTGATTGATCGCCATCTCAATCCGCCCCGCAGTTGTGAAGTCCGGTGTGCGCAAAGCTAACCGAAGAGTCGTCATACCGGCAAAGTCGAATGCAACCTCGCGCTCTATGATTGCCCCGGAAGGGATCACACCAGCGGTCGGCACGCCTTGTATCACGGCCGCGCCATCACCCTGAGCGGCTGCGCCGCCCGCAATGATTGTACCTTGTGCTACAGCATAGATGTCGCCGTCGGCGGCATTCAGCGGGGTCATAATCAGCGTTCCCCCCAACAAACTGTTTGCATCGCCAATTGCTGATACGGTCACATCCATTGGACTACCCGCCCGCGCAAACGGAGGCAGCGACGCAGTTACCAGAACAGCGGCAACATTTTTGGGACGAAACTGTTCACCCGTGACATTCACGCCAAGACGTTCCAATATATTGCTTAGCATCTCTTCGGTGAAGGGCGCGTTTCGCAACCCATCGCCAGTCCCGTTCAACCCCACGACAAGTCCGTATCCGACAAGATCGTTTGAGCGTACACCATCAAATTCCACCAGGTCTTTGATACGAATTGGCGAGGCGTTGGCCGACTGCGCAAATAGCAGCAGCAAAATGCCTATGAAAAGCCGCAAATGCTGCATCAGAGGTAACCTAGTAAGCTAAGTTGCGAAAGCCGCGCGGTGACGCTGTAGTGGGTTTCCAACTGCAATTGTACCGCACTCAAGCGCGAGGCGGTCTCAAATGGGTCCGCCGAAATCAAATCGTTCTTGGCCATGCTCAAGGCCGTCTTTTGCGAGGTCAACTCTATCGTCGTTTGTTCCACCCGTGCCTCAACAAATCCGATGCGCGATTGCATTGCCGCAAGACCATCGCTCGAAGCAAAAAGACGAAGCCCGGATTCCTGCAAAAGTTCAGATTTCGTTTGCTGGCTAATCGCAGGGAGATCATTGGCCATGGCAGCAAACGCTGCACCTTTCAGGACGTCACGAATGGCCCCATCATCTGCGCGCGCATCGATTTCGAACACCCGGTCCGCGGAAAGGCGTTTCTGGACGGGAGCACCTGTATCACCCAAATACCCCATTGTTGCATATCCGCCCGCCGGGTCATCAAACCAAAAATCAATCGCGGCTCCAATGGCCGCTGTCGTGGTAGCGCCACCTATCGCTGTCTGGAGATCGGCCAACATGTCATCCGCCGTTGCAAGCACCAGACCCTCTGTCTCAACGCCGCCAAAAAGTGAACGATCAGCGAGCCGCGTATTTAGGCTTGCAACCATGCTTTCAAATGTCCCACGGGCTGCGGCGGCCGAGACATCAACCTGCTGCGGTGTGCTAACGTTGTTCAGGATCAACAGGTCAGAACTTGTTTGACTGCGTGCCGCATCCACCTTTTCAAGCATGATTTGCATTGTGCTCAATTGCATGCCGGTCTCGCGCGCAATCTGTGCGTATCCAACATTTAGCTCCAGACTGTAATTGATTCCCGACAATTGTGTCGTTTGCCCGCCCAAAGTGGCGCTTACATCTGTGACCCGACCGGTCGACAAGCTTTGGGCAAGGCGGCTCAAATCTGATTTGATGGTGCCACTATTGCGCATGGACACAAATTGCTGGGCCATGTCTCCCACGGACGTCACTGGCATATCATAGCTCCATCAAGCGTTGCATCATAAAATCTGCGGTCTCTATGACCTTGGCGTTGGCTGCGTAAGCTTGTTCGATCCTAAGCAGATTTTGCAGCTCAAGGTCGGTATCCACACCTTGCGCAAGCTCAGCCTCTCGCAAGGTATCCCAGCGTGCTGCGGTGTAGCTGAGTTGTTCATCAGCTTTCACGCGCGTGGCGCCGATCAGAGACGTAAACTCTGCCATTCGCCCCGCCGCCGTTCGACTGGCGGCACCGGGGATATCCGCGCGCGTTACATCAAGTGCCGCGATCCATCGGTTGAGTTGGGTCGCATCACCCGTAGGTCCGGTCGTGGCTGCGTTCAGACCGTCACGCAACAGAGATATCAGCCCACCCTGCAAAGGATCAATCGCCGGGTTAAGCGCGATCCGCCCGGCGAGCCCTTCCAGATCAGCGGGGTCCAATACCCCACCTTCATCAGTTAACAGGCCCATATCTCCCGGCGCCAGTGTCAGATCGTTGGCGGGGTCTTGAAACCGCGCGATCAAATCTGCGGCGATCCCATCAAGCGCCCCCTGCGCCTGCACAAGGGTCTGGTCACGCAGAGCAAAAGAGGCACCCATCGATCCGCCATCAAGCCGCCCGATACCCGTTACCGGATCAAGCGGGACGCCATCGAGTGTAATGCCCGACAGAGCACCCGATGCAAGCGTCATATCGGCGGTGATTGTTGGCGATGGCTCAAAGCCGAATTGCACTGCCTGGGAATCCAGCAGCGTCGTGCCGTTTGTCGTCATCAGGACGATTGAGCCATTTTCGCGGGAAATCTCTCGTACCGGGACAATCTCAGCAATCCGGTCGACAACATTCTGGCGTTGATCCAGAAGTGACGATGGATCCTGCCCAATCGATTTGACGCGCAAAATATCCTTGTTGAAATCGGCGACTTGCAGCAATGCAGAATTAAGTGTTTCGATGTCACGCGCGATTGCAGCATCGGCTTCTTGTCGCATCCCTTGAATTGAGCGGTCATTCGAGCTTAGTGTTGTCGTCAAGTCATTCAAACGCGACAGAACATTCGAGAGCCGGACCTCTGACGCTGGATCGCTACTTGCGCGAATGAGCGATTGTTCAAACAATGCAAGACGCCCTCCGAGGCTGGCAGGGTCTTCTGCGTCACCCAGCATTTTCTCTAGGCGTTGCAATGTGTCCACACCTCTTTGTTCACCGCTAAGCGCGGCATCGACAAGGCGACGGTCCGCAAGAATACCGGGATCCGAAAAACGCGTGATCGATTCAACACGAACGCCCCCGCCCACACCGCCACGTTGCGATGCAATCAGCTCGACCGACCGGCGCCCGTAACCATCAGTGAGCGCATTCGACAGGTTGGACGACGTCACCTCTGCAAAGCGGGAGGTCACCGCAAGCCCAGATAAAGCGTTGCCTAGTGCACTAGAAATACTCATTGGTCATCTACCCCCGAGGTGCGTTAGCGTTTGATATTCGTGGTTTCTTGCAGCATCTCGTCGACGGTCTGGATCACCTTGGCATTTGATGAATAGGCGCGCTGCGTCTGGATCAGGTTGGTTAACTCGCCAGCAACATCAGTGGCGGACTCTTCCCTGGCGTATCCCACGATATCGCCGGTTGGACCGTCACCCGCATCCCACAAAAAGAACGTGCCGCTGTCTGGCGTCACACGGAAGCTTTGCTGATCGAGCGTCTCGAGCCCATTCACGTTGGGTACATCGACCAAGGGAATCTGGTAAAGAACCCGGTTGATCCCAATATCAAAGGACGCGCGAATGTAGCCGTTGGGGTCAACTTCGATCGACGTCAAACTACCAACAGGCGTGCCGTTCTTGGAAATAGACGTAGGTGAGAATGCATTGGAAAGCTGTGTCAACCCGATCCCACTGCCCAATTCTCCAATGTTGATTTCCATCGGGCCGCCATCGACTGCAATGGTAAGGACACCCGTCGCAGGATCATAAGGCCCACCGGAGGTTGTTGTCACGTTAAGCAACGTTCCGCCGCCACCCCGGCTATCATCGAAGGTCAGGGCATATTCGCCCACAACGTCCGGAATGCCGTCGGTATTGACGTCCGATTCGCTGTCTTGGATGACCATTGTCCATTCGTTGGACGCACCGAACGCCGGCACCGTTGGTGTAAAGGTAAAGCTCAGATTTGAGGACGCCCCCAAATTGTCGAAATACTCGACCGACAGCGTTTCATTATCGCCCGCAGCCCCCTCACGCGTTGAGGTGGCTGGCAGGTTGACAGAGAGGTCGACCCTGGTCGTTGCCTCGCCCGCGAATTGGTTGGCGTTGATCTGAACTGGGACAAGGCCGTCAACCGAATCCCTTGGATAATTGGGGATCGACCCATCTGCCAGCGCCGGGACGCCCAGCAAAATCAGGCCTCCTGGACTGCGCAAGAACCCTTGGGCATCAGGTCTGAAGGAGCCGGTCGTCGTCAAGAGGAGAGGCACATCACCATTGTTCACGGTCACGGCAGCTTCAGGCGTGACCGGCAGCATGCCGCGTCCACGGACTGCAAGATCAGTCGGATTTGACGTCGAAACAAGCGATCCCCGCTCATCAATCAGGCGTGACGTCGTTGTACGCACACCGCCTGCAGAATAAGTTCCCCGCCCGCTTTCAATCACCATGGAATCAAAGTCTGTCACGGCGCGCTTGTAGCCATAAGTGGATGAGTTCGAGATGTTGTCCGAAATCGTGGCCAGGCGCGAGGCGTTCGCGGCCAGACCTGCAACACTGGCGTTCAAGGAAGAGGAAATCGTCATTAGGTGCCTTTCTGCATCAGGGATGACTTCAAAGTCCTCTTCTTCCTAAACGGTCAGGCTTAATGTCCCCCTAACACGTAAAATCCAACAGAGTTTTCAAAGACAATGCGCGCAGAACCTGGCTTGGGTTCTGCGCGCATCCTGTTCACCGTAATTCTGTCAGGGGCGGTTCGACCGCAACAGAACCACTTCAATGCGATTGTTGCGGGGTGCAGTTGCGTCCGGTACTGCGGGGGAGCGGTCACCACTACCGGTGATCCGTGAAATACGCAGCGGATTCAGTCCGCCCGCTTCCAACAATAGCCGCATCTGGCTTGCCCGACTTGTTGAAAGCTCCCAGATCGGATTATCTAGGGCGAGGACGGAACGTGCCTGCAAATGGCCCTTGATCGCCACTTTATTGGTAACGCTCTGGAAAAGGCGCGCAAGAACGCCTGCAATTTGGGCGGCAACGGGGCTTGGGGTCGCGCTGTCAGGTTCAAACAGGGTTGCGTTTGGAAGGTCGAAAATCTCGATCACCAATCCTTCGTCAGTAAGACGTGACACGACATGGCGCAATGCCAGATCAGAGATCATGCTTTCGCCACCTTGCGCAAAGAGAATGGCTTCAAGGTCTTGAAGGGCCGCGACCTCTGCCGCAGCTGCATTGGCATCTTCGTCTGACTCAAAGCGCATGGGTTTCTGGCCAATGGTCGGCTGATTGATACCGGTTCCGCTTTGCGAAAGGTTGTCTTCGGTAAATATATTGTCACCACCGAAAGCGCCTGACCCACCGCCGGAAATCCGGTTGATCGGTATCGTCGGTGAAAAATAGTCAGCAATGCCTTTGCGCTGCTGTTCCGTTGTCGCGTTCAGAAGCCACATCAGCATAAAGAACGCCATCATCGCCGTCACAAAATCAGCGTAGGCAACTTTCCAGGCACCACCATGGTGTCCATCACCACCAGATACTTTCTTGCGCCTGATAATTGTCGGCCCGTTTGATCCGTTAGCCATATTGCCACCTCTTCTTCACCCAAGCAGCCAGATATCGCGCAGGGTGTGAAGAGCAGCTTAAAGAATCAATTTTGGGAAAAATTTCGCGGGAGCAGGTTCAAGAACCCCACTTGCCCAACGTCAGGACAGTTCAGTCGCGATCTCGGCCATCAGAGCAGCACGTTGCGTCCTCAAGGCCAGAAAGGATCGCGTCAAAGCGATAAAGGCCGCACCAAAATCCTGCTGCGCTTCACTCCGTTGCAGGTCAGCTTCGAGTGTGTGCAAATCCATGTCGAGATTGCTTAGCTTGGCCAAATAACCAGCGTAGTTACTATCAGCTCCGAAAGCAGCATCGATTGCCTCCTGTAGTTGGCTCACCTGCTGCGCAATCACGTCGCGTTCTTGCGGGTTCGACGTCATATGCGACCCCAATCTAAGCGATGACATCAATGCAATCACATCCTGTGGAGGCAGCTGAACAAGTAACTCTTTCATTGGGCTTCTTTCAAATATGATCGCCTGACGGGCACGGTTTTGCCGGACATCGCGCGCCACAAGTCGGAAATATGACCCGACATTGGACCAACTGCATGCGCGAGGGTTTTAAGCAGGTGGATCCGCCGGAGTATCTGCACGGGAATATTGGGTTGTGAACAAATAAAAAGCTGATGGAATAAGCCTGAATACTGCAAAAAAATTTCTTGCAGGCTATCTCGCGAAATTGCGTTTCGGTCAGTTTGATAGATCACGCGGTCGAAAGAGCTAACAGTCATCGGGTTCCTTTGCTGTCAGAAACTATACAGCATGGGTAATGTGAACCCTAATCACGCTACGAAGTCAAAAGACCGTTCTTACCTGACCAGCTGATCCTGGCTCATTTGACCATGTGACAGAAGCGACAGGTCGAGGACTTGCTGCAATATGGCACCTTGATGAAAGTCGGGTTGTACTTGCCTGCCTTCCCGGATGGCATCAATAAAGCGTGCGTAGTTTGTTCCAACTGGCGGAGTGTCCACATCTTGCCATGCCTGCGCCTGAAGCTGGTCTTCAAGACAGGCCCGCAACCTGCTTTTTCCCTGTTCAAACCGAACATCGAGGCCACCCTTTGTTCCGTATAGTCGCAATGTCAGATCATTCAGATGCCCACTGGCAAAACGGCTGGCATGAATAACGCCCATTGCCCCATTCTTGAGCGAGAGATGCATCGCCATACTATCATTTGCATCCAGTGCGTATGGGCCGATCTGACCGCCGGGGGCCTTGTCAAAGGTGTGCAGACGGCAGGAAACGCGCGCCACGTCTGAGCCAGCGGCAAATGTGGCGTAGTCCAGAATATGCACGCCCACATCGCCCAGAACGCCCATTGATCCATGCGCCGTCGACAAGCGCCACAGCCATTGGTCTTGCGTGCGCCAATTGCCCCACGCAGCCTGTGTCAGCCAACTTTGCAGATAGGCTGCCTCAAAATGACGCACTTCTCCGATGTCACCGGCCGCGACCATCTCGGCAGCTTTGGCCAAGGCAGGGACATTTCGATAGGACAGATTGACCATATTCGTCACGCCTGCCAGCTGCGCGGCAATCGCCATTTCATTCGCATCTGCATAATTCGTGGCCAGAGGTTTTTCGCACAGGACATGTTTTCCCGCGGCCAGCATCGGCAATGTCGTGCGGGCATGAACGGGGTCGGGGGTGACAATGGATGCGGCGTCGAACTGCCCCCATCCCAGAGCGTCCTCGATTGTTGGAAAACTCTCTTCAATGTTGAATTGGGTGCAGAATGCCTGCAGGTTTGCGCAATTGGGGTCTACGGCTCCGACAACCGTTGCCCCCGACATAGCAGCATAGGCCTGTGCATGGTCGCGGGCCATCGTGCCGGTGCCAACGATCAGAACACGGATCATCGCAGGCCCGCTTCGCCATCTTTGTGCGGGCGCGCGCCCTTTTGCGTCAGCGGTTCAAGCGCCTGATGGGTCGGGACATTTGGTGCCGCATCAACATCCAGAACGCGGGGTGCAGGATTGTGTGCCCAATGGATCGCGTTGCGTAGCACCTGTTGCACGTTGGTGTCATAATAGGTCGGATAGGTTTCATGTCCGGGACGAAAATAGAAAATATTCCCCGCACCGCGCTTGTAGGTCAGGCCAGAGCGGAATACCTCGCCCCCCTGAAACCAACTGATAAAGACAGTTTCCAGCGGTTCCGGCACACCAAAAGGTTCGCCATACATCTCTTCGTTTTCCAGTTCGAAATGATCAGGCAAGCCAACCGCGATCGGATGATTGCGCGACGTGACCCAAAGCCGTTCACGTTCGCCTGCTTCGCGCCATGTCAGGTTGCAGGGCGTGCCCATCAGACGTTTGAAAATCTTGGCGAAATGAGCAGAATGCAACAGGATCAACCCCATGCCCGCATGAACATGGCGGGCCACACGCTCCACTATTGCGTCATCGACATCGCCATGGGCCGCGTGGCCCCACCATAACAACACGTCGGTTTGCGTCAGGCGGTCCTCGGACAGCCCGTGTTCCGGCTCTTGAAGCGTCGCAGTGGTGGCGCTGATACCGGCGCTTTGAACAGACGCCGCAATCGCGCCATGCATGCCATCCGGATAAAGGTCAGCAACAACCTGACTGGTCTGCTCATGAACATTCTCGCCCCAGACAACCGTTCTGATCACCATCTGTGCCCCCAAAGCGCTTTGGCAAGAAATTTGCGCGGTAACGCATCAGAACACAAGCACCGAATTGGCTTTCGCACAGGGACAATTGGCGTAAAAAAAGTCACGTGCCTGTATCTGTCATCCTATCGGCTTGGTCGGCACAGCGAAGTCCTTGTAGAAATGCTGAACGGCAACCTGACCTGCGGGACTATTGGGGACGCAGTCGGCAACTGTATGATGATGTTTCGGGGCTTGGCCTGATCTGGACGTTAGGAGGCAACGGTTTTCTGCTGCGCAAGGCGATGCGGCAGTCCGGGTTTGATCGGGTCATCACGTTACTTCTGGCCAGAGATCGTCTTGTCTATGGCGGATTTAGCGCAGATAGTGCAGTTGTCTGCAATACGCTTGATGGCATTCACCTGATGTCACAGCAAAGGGCGATCAGACCGAACCGATCTGGGAGGGTTCGAAACTTTATCCCCGCCCCATCATTCCGCAATACAAATCAAGCCACCATGAAAGCAAGGCTGCTGATTTGGCCGTGGAAGCACTCCGGGCGCAGGGGCGCGACTTTACTGCGCTTCGGGATGGCGAAGTGGTTGTGATGCGTGACGGGCGAACTGACATCCTGAGGTAGGTCCCGGTTTTGCGCCCGGAAACTGTCAGGTTGTCCAGCGACGGTTTGGCACACTGTCAACCTGCATTTACACTTGCCCGATAGTTAATGTCAGCTTAATCTGACACAATGAGTGTCGCACCCGCCTTACACCATTCCCGCCAAGTCCGGCGCTGGCCCGAGCCACGGGCCGCACTGCGGTTGATCAAACCGGTGACATGGTTTCCGCCGATGTGGGCCTATCTGTGCGGTGTGGTGTCCGCTGGTGTCAGCCCGACTGGCCAATGGTTTTATATTTTCCTTGGTGTGATTTTGGCCGGACCTATCGTGTGTGGCATGTCACAGGCGGCAAACGATTGGTGCGACAGGCATGTCGATGCGATCAACGAACCTGACCGGCCAATTCCATCGGGGCGGATTCCGGGGCGCTGGGGTTTATATATTGCGCTGGCGATGACGGTTTTGTCCCTTTTTGTGGGCTATCAACTCGGGCCTTGGGGCTTTGGCGCGACGCTGCTTGGCGTGGCTGCGGCATGGGCTTATTCGGCGGAACCCGTGCGGGCCAAACGGTCTGGTTGGTGGGGGCCGGGCCTGTGCGGACTGGCCTATGAAAGCCTGCCATGGATCACCGGGGCCGCTGTTGTCAGTGCCGGGGCACCGAGCGTGCAGGTCATCGGCATTTCCTTGCTTTATGGGATTGGTGCGCACGGGATCATGACGCTGAACGATTTCAAGGCAATTGAGGGCGACAGGGCGATGGGCCTGAAGTCCTTGCCCGTCTCTTTGGGACCCGATCGCGCCGCACGTTTGGCCTGCTGGATCATGGCGGTCCCGCAAGCCATCGTGATCGGCCTGCTTTTCTATTGGGACCACATGTTCCACGCGCTTGGCGTCACCGCCATGCTGGCTGTTCAACTGGGCGCGATGCGCGTTCTGCTGCGCGACCCCGAAGGAAAAACACCTTGGTATCAGGGCATGGGCATTCTTTTCTACATCAGCGGTATGATGATCACCGCCACCGCAATCGGAGGCTAACATGACCTTATCATGGTTCCAGATTTTCCGGCTTGGGCTGGTGCAGATGGCGCTGGGTGCCATTGTTGTGCTGACCACATCAACCCTGAACAGATTGATGGTGGTTGAACTGTCACTGCCCGCAATTCTGCCGGGGCTGCTGGTGGGGCTGCATTACGGGATTCAGATGACGCGACCACATTGGGGCTTTGCCTCTGACGCAGGCGGGCAGCGCACGCGCTGGATCATCGGCGGTATGGTTGCACTGGCAGCGGGGGCGTTTTTGGCGGCCTGCGGCGTGCTGGTGCTGGAAAGCACATTTGCGATTGGAATGGCCATTTCGGTCGCAGCCTACGCGCTGATCGGCCTGGGTGTCGGGGCATCGGGCACATCCTTGCTAGCCCTGTTGGCGACGACGACAAAGCCGACAAGACGGGCGGCGGCGGCCACGATCACATGGCTGATGATGATCTTTGGCATTGCCATGACCGCAGGTGTTGTCGGGTCGCTCATCGACCCCTACACACCACAACTGCTGATCAAGATCGTAGGCATCGTGGTTCTGACCGCCGTGGCGCTCACCTGCATCGCCGTCTGGCGGATCGAAGAAAAGCTGGTCGCTGTTCGCGAGGCAGACCCGACACCTTTCCGCGAAGGATTGCATCAGGTCTGGCAAGAACGCAAAGCGCGCAATTTCACAATCTTCGTTTTTCTGTCGATGACGGCCTACTTCATGCAAGAACTGATCCTGGAGCCCTATGCCGGGCTGGTCTTTGCTTTTACACCCGGTCAGTCGACAACCCTGTCCGGGGCGCAGAATGGCGGCGTTTTCATTGGGATGCTGACCGTGGGGATCATGGCGACGGGCCTGAAAATCGGGATGCTGCGAAATTGGGTCATGGCGGGCTGTCTAGGGTCGGCAGCGACGCTGGCGTTGATTGCCACGCTCGGCCCGCTTGGCCCCGGTGCGCCACTGATGCCAGCTGTTGTGGCGCTGGGGTTCTTTAACGGCATGTTTGCGGTCGCCGCCATCGGGTCAATGATGGCGCTGGCTGGCGAAGGACGCGAACAGCGCGAAGGCACGCGCATGGGGCTGTGGGGGGCCGCGCAGGCGATTGCCGCAGGTTTCGGCGGTCTTGTGGGTGCTGGAATGGTGGACCTGTTGCGCCTTGTTGTGTCCGACGTGCAGGCCTTTGGCAGCGTGTTCCTGTTCGAGGCCACTCTGTTCATCGCAGCCACAGCCATGGCCGCAAAAATCATGGACCGCAGATTGCCGTCCGCAACCCTGATACCTGGAGAGTAACAGATGCAATATGATGTTGTTGTTGTGGGCGCAGGGCCGTCGGGTGCCACCGCTGCCGAAGACCTTGCCCGGTCTGGGCATTCCGTAGCGTTTATTGACCGTGACGGGCGGATCAAACCCTGTGGCGGGGCTATACCGCCGCGTTTGATTGCGGATTTCTTTATTCCAGACGAACAGATCGTCGCCAAGGTGAATACGGCGCGGATGATCTCGCCCTCCCAGCGGCACGTCGATATCCCGATTGAAAACGGCTTTGTTGGCATGGTCGATCGCGAACATTTCGACCCGTTCCTGCGTGATCGCGCGGAGCAGGCAGGCGCGCATAGGTATACCGGAACATTCACCAAAATCGAGCGTGACGAAGATGGCACCCACGTCTGCTACCGCGACAAGCTCAGCGGCAATTCAATGCGACTGACTACGAAACTGGTGATTGGCGCTGATGGAGCCCGGTCGAATGTCGCGCGGCAATGCGTACCGGGCGGCGACAGCATTCCTTATGTGATTGCCTATCACGAAATCATCGAAGCCCCCGAACAAACCGAATTCTACAATCCAAAGCGCTGTGATGTGATCTACGACGGCAAGATTTCACCGGACTTTTATGGCTGGATCTTCCCGCACGGCGGGCAAGCCAGCATCGGCATGGGGTCGCTTGTCAAATCTGTTGACGTCAAACAGGCAACCGCTGATTTGCGGGCTGGCGCGGGCCTGTCCGACTGCAAAACAATCCGTCGCGAAGGGGCGCCAATTCCTTTGCAGCCACTGGAACGGTGGGACAATGGACGTGATGTCGTACTGGCGGGTGATGCCGCTGGCGTCGTCGCGCCGTCGTCAGGTGAAGGCATCTATTATGCCATGGTCGGCGGGCGGGTTGCGGCCACCGCAGCGGCGGCCAAGCTGAAAACCGGGCGGGTCAAAGACCTGCAACTGGCGCGCAAGCTGTTCATGCGCGAACATAAACAGGTGTTCAGGGTTTTAGGCGCCATGCAAAACGCCTATTATCGCAGTGACGAACGCCGCGAACGCTTTGTATCGCTTTGCCACGATGTGGACGTACAAAAGCTTACGTTTGAGGCCTATATGAACAAGAAACTGGTAAAGGCCCGACCAATGGCGCACCTGAAAATCGGCATCAAGAATCTTGCCCACCTGACGCGGCTGGTGTCGCCGTTGCGCACATGACAATCATGATCCCGGCCTGGGTCAACGGCAAACTGACGCCCGTGGAAAAACTTGAGGCGCATGTGACGGGCCTCAAACACAAGGCCGTCAGCGTCTTTGTTATGAATAAAGGGCGCGTGCTGATCCAACAGCGCGCGATGGGAAAATACCACACCCCCGGCCTGTGGGCGAACACCTGCTGCACCCATCCCGAGTGGGATGAAAGCCCCGCCGATTGTGCCGTGCGCAGGCTGGATGAAGAGTTGGGTATCACCGGACTTTGCCCCGCCTACCGCGACCAGATTGAATATCGGGCCGACGTTGGCGGCGGCCTGATCGAACATGAGGTGGTAGAGGTGTTTGTCGCCGATGCCCCTGACAATATGCGCGTCAAGATGAACCCCGAAGAGGTCATGGCGACCCGTTGGATTGATTTCTATGACCTGTCCGCCGAAGTGACCCGCCACCCCGACCTCTATACCCCTTGGCTGCGCATCTACATGCAAGAGCATCAGGGGGCGATTTTTGGCGATATGGTGCGGGCAGGCTAACACGCCGAACCTTCCCGCGTGACAGCACCGGTAATCCAGTGTTTATGGTCCCTGATCAGTCAGGGACGGTTTGATGGCACTTTGGATTTTCGGATATGGATCGCTTTTGTGGAACCCCGGTTTCACGCCTGTACAAACAGTCAAAGCGCAATTGCAGGACTACCACCGCAGCTTTTGCATGCTGTCCGTTCATCACCGGGGAACCGAAGAAAACCCCGGACTTGTTCTTGCGCTGGATGCGTCAGTCGGCAGCAAATGCACCGGTCTGGCCCTAAGGGTGCATGAAGGTGAAGAAGAACAAGTGCTGACCTACCTGCGCGAACGCGAATTGATATCATCGGCCTATTATGAAACCACGGTGTGCCTGATCGCGGATCACGGCGAGGCGATCGAGGCGACAACCTACATCATTGACCCCGATCATCGGCAATATTGCCAGTTTGATCTTGAAAAGCAGGCCCGGATGATTGCAGGGGCCGTTGGCGGGCGTGGTCCCAATACAGAGTATCTGTACAATACCGCCGCACACCTGACCGAACTTGGAATCAGGGACAACGATATGGCCTTTTTGGTTGAACGTGTGCGTGCCCTGACAGCAACATGAGCAACCCCGAGAATTTGCTAGGGTTTTTCACAGATCGCCCCTATGGTCCTATGCGGGCAGGGCAATAAGCAAAGATAAGGCGACCCGTGGCAGAAATCAGGGCTCCGAAGGTGCAACCGCAATTCTCGCAACCGATCCGGCAGATCGTTTTTATGCTGATCGTGATTGGCCTTGTTGCGGCTGGTTTATACCTTGGACAGGAACAAATCCTCGCGATTTACAATTCTAACCCCTACCTGAACGGGGTCATTCTGGCTGTCTTTCTGCTGGGTGTGCTGTCGTGCATTAATCAGGCATTCTTGCTGATCAAGTCCGTTCGCTGGATTGAACGGTTTGCCAAGGATGCGGGCGGACATTCCTACAGCACGGCCCCGTCACTGTTGGCCCCGCTTGCCACATTGCTGCGCTCACGAGGGGCGCGCACACAGATTTCGTCGACCTCGGGCCGGTCAATCCTTGATTCCGTGGCCCAGCGGATCGACGAAGATCGCGAAATCACCCGCTATATCGGTAATGTTCTGATATTCCTTGGCCTTCTGGGCACCTTCTATGGCTTGGCAACAACAGTGCCCGCACTTGTTGAAACCATCCGGTCACTCAATCCGGGTACCGACGAAGGCGGCGCGAGCATATTTTCGCGGCTGCAAGCAGGGTTGGAAAGCCAGTTGGGCGGCATGGGCACAGCCTTCTCCAGTTCCTTGCTTGGGCTTGCAGGGTCGCTTGTTGTGGGCCTGTTGGAACTGTTCGCGGGTCACGGCCAAAACCGGTTTTATCGCGAATTGGAAGAGTGGATGTCGACCATCACCCGGGTGGGCATCGACGGTGACGAAGGCGGCATGGGCAGCAGCCCGGCCATGGCCGCATTCGTCGAACAGTTGGGCGAGTTGATCGACACAATCCAGATGAGCATGGGCCAGATCGATCAGGACCGTGAAGAGAACGACAAGCGCTTTGCCGTTATCGCCTCGGCAATCGAAGGCCTTAGCAACAAGAACGACGATGGGACCCGCGATCTTCTTGCACAAGTCGTCGAAGGGCAAAACCGCTTGGTCGCCAAGCTTGAAACAGCGGGCACCGGTGACGGGATCGACGCGGAAAGCCGGATGCGCCTGCGGTCCATTGACGTGCAGATGCTGCGTATTCTTGAGGAAATCACCGCAGGCCGTCAGGAAAGCGTGGGCGATCTGCGGGCCGATCTGGCCCGTCTGGCGAACGCAATCAAGAGCAAGGTCTGATCCATGGCGCTAAGCCGCAGATCATCCAACCGTTTCCAAAACGCGATCTGGCCGGGTTTCGTTGATGCGATGACGGGCCTGTTGCTGGTTCTGATGTTTGTACTCACCATCTTTATGGTAATCCAGTTTGTGCTGCGCGAACAGATCACCGGGCAGGAATCTGAACTGGACGCGCTTGGCGCGCAAATTGCCACGCTGACCGAAACACTGGGCATCGAACGCAATCGCGTACAGGGGCTATCAGCGGATCTTGACCAGTCCATCGCGCTGGCCCAATCGCAGGCGGGCCGGATTGCAACGCTGATTGCGGAACGCGACACCCAGTCCAGCGAACTGGCGCAGGCCCAAAGCCAGATCACCCGGTTCGAGGCGCAGGTTGCGGGGCTCTTGGCAGACCGTGCCGATGCCAACCAGACCATCGCTGGACTTGAGGCCGCACAGGCCGATCTGTTGTCCGAACAGGATGCGCTGAACCTTGCACTGTCCCAGGCCCGGAATGAGATCGACGCAGGCGCCGAAGCCGCCCGTCTGGCCGCCGCGCGCCGCGAGGCGCTTGAAGCGCTCGTCACAGATCTTGAAACAAAGAACAGCGAAAGCGCCGCCCAAATCTCGGCGCTGGAAGCAGACCGTCTTGTTGATGCTGCCGCCGCAGAAGCCTTGCGCGAACGGCTTGCCAATGCCGATACCGAACTGACCGCGATGACCCTGAACCTCGAAGCGCAGCGCAAAGAGGCAGAAGACACACTAACCTTGCTTGCCGCTGCACGCAGCGCCCGCGAACAGTTGGCTACTGAGTTGGATGCCTTGCAGACCGCACAGGCTCAAGTGACCGCAAACCTGTCGCAGGAAGAAGCCGAAAGGCGCGCTGCCGAGGCCGAAAGACGCGCCGCCGAGGCCGCCGCTGCCCGCGCCGCATCCGAGAATGCCGACCTGAACGATCAATTGGCCGACGCGCTTGCCGCACTGAACCGGGCGCAAACCAACGAAACCCTTCAATCAACACAAGCCGAAAGGCAAGCAGCGCTTCTGGATCAGGCCAACAGCGCGCTTGCGCAGGAACAGGCACTTTCTGCGCAAAGCCAGCGTCAGGTGGCCCTGCTGAACGAACAGGTCACGGAATTGCGCAACCAAGTAGGCAATCTGCAATCTCTGCTGAACCTCGCTGAAGAAACTGACCGCGAAGCACAGGTTCAGATCGAAACACTGGGGGCGCAGTTGAACACAGCACTCGCCCGCGTCGTTTCAGAGGAACGCCAGCGCCGCGCGCTTGAAGAGGCCGAGCGGATCAGGCTTGAAGAGGAAGCCGCACGGTTGGCGCAAGAGGCTGAAATACTTGCTGCCGAAGCGCAGGATCTTGCCCGTTTCAAGTCAGACTTCTTTGGCCAGTTGCGCGAAGTTCTGGAAGGCCAGGACAGAGTCCGCGTCGAAGGCGACCGGTTTGTTTTCTCGTCCGAGGTTCTGTTCGAACCCGGTCAGGCCCGATTGTCCGCATCCGGTGAGGCAGAGATCGCCAATATCGCCGATATCCTGCGCAGCATCGCTGATGATATCCCACCCGGCATTGACTGGGTGATCCGCGTGGATGGCCACACCGACGACATCCCTGTCGGGCGCAGTTCGCGCTTTGCAGACAATTGGGAACTTAGTCAGGCGCGCGCTTTGTCGGTCGTGCGCTATATGTCCCAAGACCTTGGCATTCCGCCCCAGCGGCTCGCGGCTAACGGGTTCGGAGAGTTTCAGCCGATCAACCCCGCCGACACCCCCGAAGCGCGCGCACAAAACAGGCGGATCGAGTTAAAGCTTACGGAACGCTAGCCTACTCGCAGCCAATCAGAGCATTGCCTGATCCCTTCAGCGGCACCAGTGGGTTGCCACCTTGCGTGTCAATCACTTCGACCCAGCGGCCAGCCCGCAACGACCGCACCAGCGCCGAAAACTTCTGGCGGCTTGCTTCGGTGCCCGCTTTGTACGTGCCCGCAACGAATGGAAGCTGCACTAAAGAACTTTCATCATAGTCGAATATGAAACGGATCGTTCCCGTCGGTTTGCGGCCCTGATGCGCTACAGTAACGGAACTGGTCAACCCCGATGCAGCGGTCGCGCAATTGACGCCCAGATAGATACCGTCATGTTGGATCGCCGCAATGCGGACGCCCTGCCCGTCTTGGCCGACCCATTGGTCAGCGGCGGAAAGTGATGGCGCAGCCGCGCAGGCCGCGCAAAGCAGGATGGTTTTGAACATGAAGTGCTTCCTCAATCAGGCGATGCCAAGTTTCTTGGTCATTCATTTCCCGCGAGGATAGGCTGACAAACGGCCCTTGCAAAGCCCGCATCTTGTCATAGCTCACTGCGGACCTGCGCAAGGTTCGCGCGAACTTCCGGCACGTCCGGCGCAATTGACCGAGCGCGCGACAATGCCTGCCGGGCACCGCGTAAATCGCCTTGGGCGTAACGGGCATTGCCCAACCCGAAATACCACAGCCAGCTGTCCGGCCAGCGCGCGGCACCTGTCTGATAGAGCACCGCGGCGGCGGCAAACGCGTCAACACGTTCCAGAGCGGCTGCCGCTTGCAGAATCTCAATTTCTGAGCCGCTGGCCGGCAGCCTATCGGGTGGCAGCACCACGAGCCCCCAATAGTCACCCCGCGCCCAAGTGCGGTCAAACAGGGCAAATGGCATGACCATCTGGTCCTGCTGACCAGAGTTCAGGAACACGGCATCACGGTCGAAATCATAGGCCGTCACAACGCCATAATGCCACACCGGGGCAAATCCCAAACCAAGGTTCTGGAATACGATCACCGGATGGCCGGCTGCGATCTCGGCCAGCAAATCATCATAGTTGTGCAAGGTCATCGCCAACTGCCCGCTGCGGCGCGCGCTGCCGATCATGTCAGCCAGATAGGTCCCGCCCGCGCCGGGGCTAAAGGCAAGGGCGGCAATATCGTCCTGCGTAACATCAGAACCAGCCCATTGCATGACCATGGCAAGGGAAGCAGGGCCGCAAAAAAAGGCCTCTTGTTCGATCAGAGGCACATCCGGCACAAAAGCGCGGGTCGGCACATCGACAGACAGCCGTGCATCCCGGTCGAAAGGAACAGCGCACCCGGCCAGCCAACCCAGGGCCAGCAAGCAGAATAGGCGATAGATCAGCGCACGCAGCGGGTGAAGTTGAAGAACCGCGTCAGGCACAGGATATCCGTCACCAGCAAGACGATAAATACCGTGAACAGGATGCCGATAATATCGGCGCCTGCATTGTCTTTTTCCATCTGCGCCAAAATACTGGCCACTTCGGCGTCAGACAGCGCGGCCAAACGGGCCTCTGCCTCGGCGGGGTCAACGCCTAGCGCGACAATCTCGGCACGCACATCTTCGCGCTGCAATTCGCCCATCAGGAAAGAGCGGTCGCTGTGTTGCGCATATTTGTTGATCGCAGCTTCTGTGCCGAGCATTTCAGCCTGCGCCATCGTCACCGCCTGTGTCGCAAGAACCAGCTGCGCCGAAAGGGCGATTGCAACGCCCCGTTTTGTCAAATTCAGAATACCCATGGAATTTCCCTTCTCATTGAGCGTCTTTAGCACACAGTTTCAGGTAAAGGCCGCATCGGCGCAACATGGCGCTGCAAAACTGTCTGGCGGGCTACAGACCGGTGAGGATGATCTGCAACACCTGAATGCCGACAAGTACCACAATCGGTGACAAATCAACACCGCCAAGGTCGGGCATAAACCGCCGGATACGGCTGTAAAGCGGATCAAGAATCCGTTCCAGCGTGTACCACACCTGCCCCACAAATTCCTGCCGCACGTTCAGCACTTCGAACCGGATCAGCCAGCTCATGATGAAATGCGCGATGACAAAGAACCAAACCACGCTGAGCAGATACAGCAAGATGGTGATAAGAATGCCCATTGTTGACCCTATTTTGTAATTGCACGCATGACCTAAGCGTTCGCACGCATTGTAACAAGCCCCGCCTTGCCCTGAGGTTAAAGTTGACCCTTGGGCCAATCTGACCCATGTGCCCGCAACAACGCATAGAGGCCCATGTCATGTTTCCCATTGTCCGCCTGATCAAAGAATTCGTGGTCCACCGCAACGCACCGGATTTGCCGGGCATTGGCACCCATATCTCGCATCATCGCTGCTGGCCGCAGGACCTTGATATGTTTTTGGAAATGAACAACGGGCGCATTTTGACCATTCTGGATCTTGGCCGCTTTGTATTGGCCAAGCGCGTCGGGCTGGTAGCCGCGATGCGCAGGAATGGCTGGGGTTTGACGGTCGCGGGGTCGTCGGTCATGTATCGCAAACGCATCCGGCCCCTTGTGCGGTTTCGGATCGAAAGCCGCGCGATTGGCTGGGACGACAAGTTTTTCTACATCATGCAATCAATCTGGATCGGCGATATTTGCGCTGTACAGGCCCTGTTTCGCACGGCGTTGACGGATAAAAACGGCATAGTGAAGCCCAAGCGTGCCTTTGCCGATGTCGGATTCGACGAGGTGCCGCCAGAATTACCCATGTGGGTGCAAAACTGGATTGCGGCCGAAAAGACCCGGCCATGGCCGCCTGAACGCATGGGCTAAACCTTTGCTTGCGTCTTTCCTGCGGAAAAGTGTCTATTGCACCAACAAAAGCAGGGACAGGCAATGACAAGCAGCAAGAAACGCATTTGGGGGTGGATGGCCTTTGATTGGGCAGCACAACCTTTCTATACGCTTGGGCTGACCTTTATCTTTGGCCCCTATTTCGCTGCCGTCGCTGCCGAGTATTATCTGGGAACGGGGTTGGATAGCGGTGCAGCAAAAGCACAGGCGCAATCCATCTGGTCGGCGGGGCAGACAATCGCTGGCCTGTTCATTGCCTTTTCTGCCCCATTTCTGGGCGCCTTTGCCGATAATTCCGGGCGCAAGATGCCGTGGATCATCTTCTTTTCGATCATCTACGTTATCACGACCTTTATGCTTTGGGGGCTGACGCCGGACGGGGCTGGGCTCTTCTGGGCGCTGATCCTGTTCTATGTAGGTTTTGTTGCGGCCGAAAGCGGGCTGAACTTCGTGAACGCGATCCTGCCGTCGTTGGGCAGCGATGAAGAGGTCGGGCGCATTTCCGGCTCGGCTGCTGCATTTGGCTATTGGGGGGGGGTGACGGCCCTTTTCTTCATGCTTTTGCTGATGGCCGAAAACGAACAGGGTGTGACCCTGCTCGGGAATCCGCCGCTTTTCGGGCTGGACCCCGACTTGCGCGAAGGGACACGGTCCGTCGGGCCATTCATTGCAATCTGGTATGCGATTTTTATCATCCCGTTCTTTTTGTGGGTGCGCGACACGCCACCGGCGCAGCCGAAATCCACCAGTCTGGGGGCGGTTGCCCGCGACCTTGGGGCGACGCTACGCTCGGTCTTTCGGCGCAAGAGCCTGCGCAGTTTTCTGATCGGTTCGATGCTCTATCGTGATGCGTTGAATGCGCTTTATGCATTTGGTGGCGTATATGCCGCACTTGTGCTGGACTGGCAGACCATCCAGATCGGCGTGTTCGGCATTATCGCGGCCATTGCCGCCGCCATCACAACGTGGATTGCCGGACTGGCCGATCAACGCTATGGACCCAAGCCCGTTATCATCACGATGGTTTGGGTGCTGATTGCTGTTTCGGCGATCATCATTGGCATGTCGCGCGAACAGTTTTTCGGTATTCCCTTGGCCGAGGGGTCCAAACTGCCTGACATCATCTTCTATCTCTGTGGCATGGCCATTGGTGGGGCCGGTGGCTCTGTCTATACCGCCTCACGCTCCATGATGGTCCGCCATACCCACCCCGAACGGCCGGCCGAGGCATTTGGCCTATTTGCGCTTTCCGGCAAGGCAACGGCCTTTTTGGCTCCTGCTCTTATCACTTTGTTTACCATATTGACCGGAAATACACAGTTAGGGTTCCTGCCTGTGCTTATCCTTTTCCTGACGGGTCTTTTCTTGTTACGGTGGGTCAACAAAAACGGAGATCGTGCAGAATGGTCCGATATATAGCAGGTATTTTCTTAGCCCTCAGCCTTGCCGCTTGCCAGTCAGAGGCTCCGCCGCAGGTTTCACTGGCCAGCCAGAACGCAAATGACACGCGGGTGGCAAAAACGCTTTTCGGGGCGATGCCAAGCGGGTCAATCCAAAGCCCGGAATCGCTTGGGGGCTATGCGCGCGGCTGTCAGGCGGGCGCAGTGCAACTGCCTGAAACAGGCCCCACATGGCAAGCGATGCGTCTGTCGCGCAATCGCAACTGGGCGCAACCCGTCACCGTTGATTATGTGCAGGACCTGAGCCGTTTTGCCGCCACCCAACCCGGTTGGGAAGGGCTTTACATCGGCGACATGAGCCAGCCGCGCGGCGGGCCCATGCTGACCGGACACCGCAGCCACCAGACCGGACTTGATATCGACGTCTGGATGCTGCCGCCCAAGAGGTTGGACCTGACACGTCAGGAGCGCGAAGAAATTTCTTCGATCTCCATGCGCCGCAATGCGGGGGCCTTTATCAACGACAAATGGACACCCCAGCACGAGGCTGTCATGAAAGCGGCCGCATCTGACCCAAGGGTCGCGCGGATTTTCGTCTTTCCCGGCGCGAAAGTCGCAATGTGCAAATCAGCCACAGGCGACCGCAGCTGGTTGCGCAAAATCAGACCATGGTGGGGCCATCACTATCACTTTCATGTGCGGCTGAACTGCCCTGCCGGTGACGCTGGTTGTACAGATCAGGCACCGCCCCCCGCTGGCGATGGCTGCGCAGAAGCGCAGGGCTGGGTCGACCGTATCCTGAATCCGCCGCCGCCGGACCCGAATGCGCCGCCGCCCAGTCCAAGAAGAGAACTGACAATGGCCAATCTACCCGGCCAGTGCCTCGGGGTGTTGAACGCCAACTGAATGCGGATCATTTGCTGCCTTTTCGCCTTGCTTTGGGCAAATGCCGCCTGCGCAGAGGCCACTTTTGTCAGCGCCTATCGCTGGTTCGAAGAGGGCGATCTTTTCGGGGGCTTTTCGGGCATTGAAGTGTTTGACGGCGGACAGCGTTTTATGACCATCAGCGACAGGGGAACCTTTGTCAGCGGTGAATTTCTGCGCACCAACGGGGAAATCACCGGCATTTCCGCCGATCCCGCCCTGCCCATACAGACCGATCTTGACCCCGCCGACAGTCTGGACGCCGAAGGGATTGCAATTGGTTCGCAAGGCACCGTTTATGTGTCATTCGAGTTTCGCCACGGGGTGCGGGCCTTTGCGGATTTGCACAATATCGGCGGGCCACTGCTTGCGTCACCGGCCTTTTTGACGATGCAAACCAATTCATCGCTTGAAGCGCTGGCAATCGGCCCTGATGGCGCACTTTATACCCTGCCCGAACGGTCGGGGCGGGCGACGCGGCCGTTTCCTGTCTACCGCTTTGCGGATGGCCAATGGTCGACACCTTTTTCAATCCCCCGCAAAGGCGCGTTCCTGATCGTTGGTGCCGATATCGGGCCTGACGGGTTGCTCTATCTGCTGGAACGGGATTTCACAGGTATCGGATTTCGCAGTCGGGTGCGCCGGTTTGACCTGACCGGCGGGGCCGAAGAACTGATCCTGCAAACAGGGATCGGCATGCACGACAATCTGGAAGGGATCAGCGTCTGGCAGGCGCCCGACGGGCTGCGCCTGACGATGGTTTCGGATGATAATTTCAGGTTTTTGCAACGCACAGAAATCGTTGAATATAGATTGACCAGCCACTGACAGGACGCTAAAGCGACGCGTCCCCGGATGATCCGGCGGGCCAAGTGCCGCACCCTTGCCAAAACGGACCTAATCTTATGACACGTATCCTTCCTGGCGTTATCGCCATGGCCGCCATTGTCGTGGCCTCGAACATTCTTGTGCAATTCCTGCTTCTTGACGGACTCTTGACGTGGGGGGCATTCACCTACCCGCTCGCCTTTCTTGTCACCGACATCATGAACCGGGTCTACGGCGCGCCCGCCGCGCGGCGTGTCGTACTGGCTGGCCTCGTCGTCGGAATCATCTGTTCGCTGATCGGGTCGCAGATCATGTTGCAAGGGGATGGTTTCACCTATCCTGCCGTCGCCGTGCGTGTCGCGCTTGCCTCGGCAACGGCTTTCCTTGTTGCGCAAATGCTGGACATTATCGTGTTTAACCGTCTGCGCGGCGGGTCATGGTGGACAGCGCCGCTGGGCAGTACGCTTGTCAGCTCAACCGTCGATACGCTTATCTTTTTCTCGATTGCCTTTGCAGCCGCGTTCAACGGCTTTGGCGCAAGTGCGGCAGAAGAGGTCATGTGGGCACAAGAGGCCGTGCCGTTTCTGAACTCCGGCCCTCTGGTGCCGCTGTGGGTGTCGCTGGCTGTTGCTGACTGGGGCGTGAAACTAAGCATCGCGCTCCTCGCTCTGGTTCCATTCCGCCTGATTGTTGGGCAGATGATGAACCGGGAAAATATTGCGGCATAGGGCGATATTTTTACTTGAAATATACCAAATCTATGCCACCTTCGATTCAGGTGAAACATTTGAAAGGAGGTGATCCAGTGCATCATGAGGTATTGGAGAAGTGTGTCGGGACAACTTATGGGGGTCACAGCTAGGGCAGCCCTTGGCTGAGAACACCATAAGGTGGGCAACCTAACCGACCCGCCTCCGTAATTCAGGAAGGGGCCATCCATCACCGGGTGGCCCTTTTTCTTGTGGAAATCTCCCTTGACCATTTGGCCCTATGCGCGATTTACGGTGTTAATTCGCCCAAGCCACGCGTATTTGCAGCAAGATGATGAAGATTAACGATCAGATCGAGATTGCAGATTGGGAACTGACCGAGAGTTTCACCCGCGCATCTGGCCCCGGTGGCCAGAACGTGAACAAGGTCTCTACCGCTGTCGAATTGCGGTTCGAGGCCGCCCGGTCACCCAACCTGCCAGACCGCGTCAAATCCCGCCTGAAGCGATTAGCCGGGCGACGCTGGACGGTGGACGGTGCAATCGTGCTGTTTGTTCAGGACACGCGCAGTCAGGCCCGCAATCGGGAAATAGCCAGGGAACGGCTCAGGGAATTGATCCTCAAAGCCTGCGAAAAGCCAAAGCGGCGGATCGCAACCAAGCCGACATACGGGTCGGTGAAACGGCGTCTGGCCGGTAAAAAGGCGCGGGCAGGCATCAAGGCACTGCGCGGCAAAGTAGACGATCAGGACTGACATGAAACTGCATATCCACAGCCATTTGGTCTATCGCCTAAAGCAGCCTTGCCCGCTGCTGCTGCAAATCGAAGTGTCCAACGCACAGGGGCAGGACGTGTGCCAGACCAATCTGGACGTGCAACATGCCACTGCCGTTCGGCAGCTTGACGATGAATCCGGTCAGGGAAGACGGGTCTGGATTGATGCAGCGGGGGATTTTACCTGTGAATACCATGCAACCGTTGCCATAACCCGGCCTGCCGTCGCGCTCTCATCATTGCAGCAATCCCCACTGACCAGCCTTGGTGCCGATGAAGTCAGATATCTGATGCCGTCCCGCTATTGTCATCCTGAACGTTTTTTCGACTTTACTGCCCAAAATTTCAGCGGTCTTCGTGGTGGCGCACGTATCGCGGCAATGTCTGCGTGGATCAAAGACAATATGCGCTACGATATTTTTGCAAGCAACGCCGGCACAGATGCTTTTGATACCTTCCAAAAAAGGGCCGGAGTCTGCCGGGATTTTGCCCATCTTTTGATTGCAATGTCGCGGGCTGTCTCGATCCCCGCACGCTTTGTCAGCTGTTATGGACCAAACGTCTCGCCACAGGATTTCCACGCCGTTACAGAGGTTTACCTGGACGGCGCATGGCATCTGGTGGACCCTACCGGAATGTCCGATGCACAGGACATTGCCCGAATCGGCGTCGGGCGTGATGCGGCGGATGTATCATTTCTCACATCCTTTGGCTGGGTCGATCTGGTCACACAGTCCGTTGCAGTGACTCAGGATTCGGCTTGAGTCTCAGGTTGAATGAATTAACCTTATAAGAATGGATGAAGAAAAACAGCATTTCGACGAGATGCACTCTGGCCAAACAGGCGTGCGTCTTCCCTACTCAGATTATCAGGCATGGTTCGGCAACGAAGACGCTGCCCGTCTGTCCAAGAAATCCAAGGAAGCCGAGGCGTTCTTTCGCCAAACCGGCATCACCTTCAATGTCTATGGTCAGGCTGCCGCGCAAGAGCGGTTGATCCCCTTTGACCTTGTCCCTCGGATTCTATCCAACCGTGAATGGACGAAGCTCTCGAAAGGGATCGAGCAACGTGTTCGCGCGATCAACGCCTTTTTGCATGACATCTACAACCGGCAGGAAATCCTGCGTGCGGGGCGTGTCCCTGTTGAACTGGTCGCCCAGAACGACGCGTTTTTGCCCCAGATGATGGGCATGTCACCGCCCGGAAATGTCTATACGCATATCGTCGGCACAGATGTTGTCCGCACTGGCGAAAACGATTTTTTTGTCCTCGAAGACAACGCGCGTACCCCGTCTGGCGTGTCCTACATGCTGGAAAACCGTGAAACGATGTTGCAGATGTTTCCGGAGCTTTTCCAGAAAATCAAAGTGAAGCCGGTCAGCAATTACCCCAAGAACCTGCGCCGGTCACTGGCGGCCTGCGCGCCAAGTTCCTGCCGCGGAAAACCAACCGTTGCTGTGTTGACACCCGGTATTTTCAACTCTGCCTATTTCGAACATTCGTTTCTGGCCGACCAGATGGGCGTGGAATTGGTCGAGGGCCATGACCTGCGCGTCGTTGACGGCCATATCGCGATGCGCACAACCCGCGGCTACAAGGTGATTGATGTGCTTTATCGCCGGGTCGATGATGATTTCCTTGACCCACTCAATTTCAACCCAGATTCGATGCTGGGTGTGCCAGGGATCATGGATGTCTACCGCGCGGGCAATATCACCATCGCCAATGCGCCCGGAACAGGGATAGCAGATGACAAGGCCATATATTCCTATATGCCTGATATCATTGAATTCTATACAGGCGAAGAAGCCATATTAAAGAACGTCCCGACCTACCGCTGTTCTGAGCCGGACAGTTTGCAGTATGTTTTGGATAATTTGGCAGAGCTGGTCGTGAAGGAAGTGCATGGATCAGGCGGCTACGGCATGCTGGTTGGCCCCGCCGCCAGCAAAAAGGAACTTAGCGCCTTTGCTGCCAAGCTTAAGCGCAAGCCCAGGAACTACATCGCCCAGCCGACGCTGTCGCTGTCAACCGTGCCGATCTTTACCAAAAAGGGGCTGGCACCGCGCCACGTTGATTTGCGGCCCTTCGCGCTGATGTCTCCGGGTGGCATCGACATCACCCCCGGCGGACTGACTCGCGTTGCGCTCAAGGCAGGGTCGCTTGTGGTGAACTCCAGCCAGGGCGGCGGCACCAAAGACACTTGGGTTCTGGAGGACTAGAAATGCTGGGAAAAACCGCAGGTGGCCTCTATTGGATGTTCCGCAATCTGGAACGTAGCGAAAACACGGCCCGATTGCTCGAGGCGGGATTCAGAATTGCACTGACCCGATCAAGCGATCCCGCGTCCGAATGGAAATCCGTCGTCACTACAGCAAGTGTGAGCAACGCCTTCGCGGCCAAGCATGACAGCTACACAGCTGAAACTGTCGTAGATTTTCTGCTGCGAGACAAAAGTAACCCATCAAGTGTGCTGTCGGTGATCGAAAGTGCCCGTACCAATGCACGCATGGTCCGCACTGACCTCACCACCGAAGTCTGGACCGCTGTCAATGATAACTGGATGGCCCTGTCTGATGCGTTCAAGCGGCCCATCAGGTTGACCGAACTGCCCAAAGTTCTGGGTCTGGTGCGTCAGCAAAGCGCGCTGGTGCGTGGTGCATTACACGGCACAATGTTGCGCAATGATGCTTACGATTTTGCCCAGATCGGCACGGCCATCGAACGTGCCGACAATACGGCCCGCATTCTTGATGTGAAATATTACACCTTGCTGCCGTCCGCCAGTTTCGTCGGCTCGCCACTAGACAATGTCCAGTGGGAAACGATCCTGCGATCAGTGTCGGCCCACCGGGCTTTTCGATGGCTCAACGATGATGACATGACCTCTGCCAACATCGCGGAATTTCTGATCTTGGATGCCCGTTTTCCCCGCTCTTTGGCTTTTTGCGCCAAGTCCGCGCTCGAAAACCTGGATTATCTGGCCAAGGACTACGGTGCCCGCAGCCCTTGCCACGATATGGCGCAGGCCCTGCGCCAAAAGCAGCGCGACCGCGATATCGCGTCCATCTTCGATTACGGGCTGCACGAATACATCAGTGATTTCATAAAAGAAAACAATGCACTGGGTCTGCAAATCGAACTTGACTACCGGTTCAACGGATAGGGGGGCGATGGCATGAAACTCACGATCACACACACAACGCGCTATTGCTATGACACGCCTGTGAATTACGGGTTGCAGCAGGTCCGCCTGACACCTGTCAGTGGCCCCATGCAAACTGTCCTTGACTGGAATATCGACATCGTCGGCGGCAACAGCGAACTACAATTCGCCGACCAACATAAAAATCAGACGCTGCTGGTACAAGCCGATCAAAACGCAACAGAGGTGATCTTCACCGCAAGCGGCACCGTTGATACGATTGATACTGCTGGCGTGCTTGGGAACGTCTACGGACCTGTCCCGCTTTGGCATTTCCGTCAACACACGGCGCGAACGACACCTGGTAAGGCGATCCGGGCGCTTGCGCGCGACCTGAACAACTCGGTCGATCTGCTCGCTGACCTGCACGCATTATCTGTATCTATTCTCAGCGCCGCCCCCTACAACACGACGTCCACCATCGCTGGCACAACAGCCGAAGAGGCGCTTCAACTGGGTGGCGGGGTTTGTCAGGATCACAGTCAGATATTCATTGCCGCAGCGCGCGCCGCCGGAATTCCCGCACGTTACGTCAGCGGCTATCTGATGATGGATGGCCGGGTGGATCAGGATGCCAGCCACGCCTGGGCAGAGGCGCACATCGACGGGCTTGGCTGGGTTGGCTTTGACGTGTCCAACGGGATATCGCCCGATGAACGCTATGTGCGCATCGCAGTAGGCCGCGATTCAAAGGAAGCGGCACCAATTTCCGGCATGCGTTTAGGAAATGCAAATGAATCGATGATTGTGTCGCTGCAAGTACAGCAGTAAATAGCGTACATGCCCAATGACGGGCGTTTATGAATTTGGACCCACCACATGACTTACTGTATCGGCCTTCGTTTGAACAAAGGTCTGGTCTTTATGTCTGACACCCGCACGAATGCCGGTGTCGACAATTTTTCGGTTACACGCAAGATGTTCACCTGGTCTGTGCCTGGCGAGCGTATGATCACCCTGATGACCGCTGGCAACCTTGCCACGACGCAAGCCGTGGTCGGGTTGCTTGAAGAGCGGTCAAAGACAACGCAAGAGCGTAACCCGACTATCCTTGAAGAACCGACAATGTTTCAGGTCGCCCGGCTTGTCGGATCCACCCTAAAAGAAGTGATCGCTGACAGCAGTGAAGTCGGGCAGGATGCAAGCTCCAAGTTTCGCGCATCGCTTATTGTGGGCGGCCAAATCAAGGACGGCAAGCCAACGCTGTTCCTGATCTACCCCGAGGGGAACTTTATCGAAGTCACTGAAGATTCTCCCTTTTTCCAGATTGGCGAAACGAAATACGGCAAGCCCATATTGGTCCGCGCCTATGATCCAGACATGAGCTTTGAAGATGCCGTGAAACTGCTCTTGGTCTCTTTTGACTCAACGATCAAAGCGAATCTATCAGTTGGCTTGCCACTTGATTTTTCAACCTATGAAACTGACAGCCTTGTTCCGTCTGACCTGATCCGCTTTGATGCGGATGATCCTTACTATCTGTCGATTTCAAACGGCTGGGGCGATGCGCTGCGCAAAGCCTTTCATTCGTTGCCATCCTACGCATTCGAAATGCCAGACGACAGCGTTTCGCGAAAAACCTGAATCACAGCTTTCCGGGAAACGCCGTGCAACGTTCATATGTTGTGGGCGTTTCGCCTTTATTTGATGCCTCAGGTCAAAGACGAAACGCTTTAGCCAACGGTCGCGTTTCGTCGTGCGCCCAAACAGACCCCTACAGGACCGCGCGCCACCGTCCGGAAATCTTCGGACAGACGGTCGATGGTTGCAAATACGGTCATAAATGAGTGGGCCAACCCGCGTTTACAGAGAATCAATAATTTTAGTCTAATTCTCTACGAAACGGCCCAGAAGGATGGAGCTTTCAGCGATGCAGACCCGTCACCAGTCCAGTATCTTTGATTACAGCATGTCATCACAACGGTTGGTCGTTGCGTTGCAGATAACGTCCAATGAGGCCGCGCGCGTTGTGTCATGCACTTTTGATGGCCGGAATTTTCAGAATAGCACCGTTTTCGACGAAGCTGCGACAATTGACGGAGTTTTCGCGGGCGATATTGCAAAGGCGTTTTGTGACTGCATTGCCGGGTTGGCGTATGAATCGCAGGTGATCGCTTTGCCAGATATCCGGATCGAGACTGAGGGCGTGACCTTGTCTGATCTGACCATCATTACGAAACAGGGCCTCTCCGGAACGCTGGATGTCGCACTCCGGTTTCGGCAATTTGTCGGCGGCTTCAGTCCATTGTTTACGGCGCAAACCGGCTTTGGTTCGAATCTGGATGATCACACCAGCCGTTTGTCGGCAGTTGTTCTGTCTGACCTCGCCATGCCCATCCTTAACCTTTGCGAGGCTTTGGATGAACCGCTGAACGACGCGGGCCCGTCCTTTGCCAGATTTGCGCAGACTCTCGCCAGACACTCCCATGAGGTGAAGCTTCAGATAGAACTTCTAAAGCGATTTGCAGCGCGTTCCGAAACAGGCAGCACCGCCCCGAACAGACAGCAGTCATTCGGCCATGGGGCGCTGAACATTGAAAAGGCCTATGAACTGGGATTGCTGGGCAAAGCACATTTTGCGGCCTGAACCGTTCAGGGCACCTGCGCGGCGGCCGGGCGTTTCTGCCAGTCCGTGATTTCCGGATAATACCGCGTGCGCCATGCGACGACCCGCGGATTCATCACCTTGCGCCACAAGGACGGTGACAAGGCCAGCATCGTCATCACCGGATAGCCAAATGGCAATTGCGGGGCCTCATCCTCGCCATAGGTTTGCAGCAGCGGATAGCGGCGGTCTGGCTTGTAATGATGGTCAGAATGCCGCTGCAAATTGATCAATAGCCAGTTTGACGCCCGATATGCCGCATTCCACGAGTGGCGCGGTTTGACATGTTCATACTTGCCCTCGCCCAGGTATTTGCGGGTCAGCCCGTAATGTTCGACATAGTTGACCAGTTCCAACTGAAAGACCGCCCAGAATGCCTGTGTGGCAAACAGGAAAACCCCCCACCAGCCCGCGATGAGGTATGCCAAAACGATAAATCCGCCCTGCAGCGCCCAGTAACGCCAAAACGGGTTTGACCAGTCCGTCCAGGGCTTGCGTTTGCGCGCCAACATTGCGGCTTCCGCCCGGAAGGCAGACACCCCGCATTCCCTGAGGACCCGCGCAAAGAACCGATAGAACCCTTCGCCATAGCGCGCCGTGACTGCATCGCGGGGTGTCCCCACATGTCGATGATGGACCAGCAGATGTTCAGAGCGGAAGTGCGAATAAAGAACGGACGCTAGCAGGATATCAGCCGCCCACCGCTCGATCTTTGGGCGTTGATGCATCAATTCGTGTGCGTAGGTAATCCCGATCGTGCCGGACAAAATTCCAAGCCCCGCAAACAGCGCCCATTGCTCGACCAGGTGCAAATGATCCGTTGTCGTCAAATAACGCATGATCCCAAAGACGGTCACAAGCTGTACCGGGACCCAGATCAGGGTAATCGCCTGATGCCAGAACAGGGTGCCGTCAGGCGCGTCCACGGCCGGGTTTTCGCAATCAAGACCAACAAGGAAATCCAGCCCCGTGAAAAGATACCAAGTCGATAACGGCAGCAGCAGCAAGGCCCAACCGCCATAGATCGCCGCCAGCATGGCAACCGGAACCAGCCCCAGCGACACCCAAAAAGGTGCTGGCGCCGCGACCCGTGCGCTGGTGTTGGTATCGTCCGAAATTGTCATCAATCTCGCCTTTGGTTCCAGCAGGGACCATACGGCCCCCTTTGCGCAGGCTCAATGACTGTCACCGCGTCACATCCGCCAGATCGTAGACTTTGCGCATGACGGTCGGCAGCGCCGCCGGACTGAAATCCTGCTGTGCAATAAAATAGCCGCGCTGCGGTTCAGCTTCTATCGGCAGGTCTGCATACATGATCGTCAGGCGCAGATGAAAATGCGTAAATGTATGGCGGGCCTCTGCCGCAAGCTTGATCCAATCCGCATCAAGTGGCGCGTCAGGTTGCGGGTTGTCATCCCACGCCGATCCCGGCCAGCCCAGCATCCCGCCCAACAACCCGGTTTCAGGCCGGGTTTCCAACAGCCATGCGCCATCTGCCCTGCGCCCGACATAAGCGATTCCTAACCGGGTTGGCGTTTTCTTCTTTGGCGTTTTCTTTGGCAAATCAGGGGCCGAGCCTGCCTTGCGCCCATCGCAAGAATCACGCCAAGGGCAAATCCCGCAGGCGGGATTTCGCGGCGTGCAGATCGTGGCACCAAGATCCATAACCGCCTGCGCATAGTCGCCGGGGCGTTGCATGGGTGTCAGGTCTTTTGCGCAAGCGGTCAATTCCGCCTTGGCACCGGGCAATGGCTTGTGAATATCATGCAGGCGGGCCATGACTCGCTCGACGTTGCCATCAACAACTGTCGCTGGTTGGTCAAAGGCAATCGCAGAAATCGCGGCGGCGGTGTATGGGCCGATACCCGGCAAGCCCAACAAAGCATCGTAGTCATCCGGGAACACCCCACCGTGTTCAGTCACAACGACGCGGGCGCATTTCAAAAGGTTGCGAGCCCTTGCATAATAGCCCAGCCCCGCCCACGCCGCCATGACGGCCGCGTCTTCTGCCGCAGCCAGATCCATAACCGTCGGCCAAAGCGCCATGAATTTGCGGTGATAATCACGTACCGCTGCCACAGTGGTCTGCTGCAACATCACTTCGGACAGCCAGACCGCATAGGGGTCGGGCAACACGCCCGCCTTGCGATCCGCAGGTGATGTGCGCCAAGGCATAGCCCGCGCGTTATGGTCGTACCATTCCAGCAAGGATGCACTGAGTTCACGCAATCTTTATAGTTCCTTCATCGTTGAGTCTCTGGCTTGGCGCAGCCCGCTACATAGATTAGAGCTTAGATATGAAACAGCCATACCGCGCCAGCACCACAAAGGGATTTTCCCGCGCTGCAAGCCTGATGCAAACCCGCATCCGCAAGGCCAGCGAAGAGCGTGGTTTTGCAGTATCCAGGCTGTTGACCCACTGGCCCGAGGTTGTCGGCGACGCGATCGCAAAAATCGCAACACCGGTCAAAGTGACCTATGGCAAAGGCGGAATGGGGGCGACTCTCACGCTGCTGACGACAGGCGCGCAAGCGCCCATGCTTGAGATGCAAAAGGAACAGGTCCGCGAAAAAGTGAACGCCTGCTATGGCTATAACGCCATATCGCGCGTGCGTATCACGCAGACCGCCCCCACAGGGTTTGCCGACGGGCGGGCCGCTTTTGCCCCTGCGCCCAAAATCGAAAAGCGCGCGGACCCTACCAAGCTGAATGCGGCCATGGAATTGTCTGCCCCGATCAAAGACGACGCATTGCGCAGCGCACTTGCGGCACTTGGTGCAAATGTCCTATCAAAAACAAAATCCTAATCAGAGGTTTATCATGGAACGCAGAACACTCCTTGCTGCTGGCGGCGGCGCAATTCTAGCTCTGGGCGGCGGGTTCCTGCTGTCCCGTCCCGACCCCGAAACAGGTCTTTTGCCCGGTGCGGCAAACGCGCAAACCAGCGATGGTGCCCTACCCGACGTGATGGAAATGGTAGCGGGGAACCCGGACGCGACTGTTGAAGTCACCGAATATGCGTCATTCACCTGCCCGCATTGTGCGTCTTTTCATGCCAACCAGTATCAGCAGATCAAGGCGAACTACATCGACACCGGCAAGATCAAATTCGTCTACCGCGAGGTTTATTTTGATCGCCCCGGTCTGTGGGCATCAATGATTGCACGCTGCCCGAATACAACAGAGTTTTTCTTTGGCATGGCAGAACTTTTGTACGAAAAGCAGAAAACATGGCTGGCAAGCGGCGATCCGGGCACGATTGTCGAGGACTTGCGCACACTTGCCAAGACAGCCGGTCTCGATGATGCGGCACTTGATGCCTGCCTTAGTGATGGACCAAAGGCTGAAAGCCTGTTTACTTGGTATCAGGCCAATGCGGAACGCGACAGTATCTCTTCGACGCCCAGCTTTCTGATCAACGGCGAGAAATACAGCAATATGGGCTATGACGAGTTCGCGTCCGTTCTGGACGAAAAAATCGGCTAGAGCCCGAGGCGAGAAAGGGCATCGTCAAGCGGTGCCCAATCCGCCAATTCAAGCCGGACCGGCAAGGTCAACACCTTGCCGCGAAAGGCTTCTGGCAACCGGACCGCATCTTTTTCGGTTGTCACCAACTGCGCCTTTTTCTGCATTGCATCCCGCTCAAGCCGTTTCATCAAGGCGGGCGTCAGCGGTTGATGGTCCCCCAGCGCATGGGTTTGTACCACCTGTGCGCCCATGTCGCGCAGGGTCACAAAGAACTTTTCAGGATTGCCGATCCCGGCAAAGGCCAGCAAATTCAGGTCCCGCCACGGCATGCCGGTCGGCAAAGGTGCCAGATGTCCATGCAGCAAAGGCGCTGCATCGGGCCAGCGTGCCGCAAATGCGTCTTGTGCAGCGGGTGGTCCGATGGCCAGCACCAGATCGGCCCGCGCAAGCCCCACGCTGACAGGTTCACGCAATGGCCCTGCGGGCAGCACCTTGCCATTCCCGAAACCGCGCAACGCGTCGACAACAACGAGGGAAAGGTCCTTGGCCACCGTCGGATTCTGGAACCCGTCATCCAACACGATCGCTTCCGCGCCAGCACCGACCGCCAGCTGCACGCCTGCGGCCCTGTCTTTGGCAACCCACGTGGGCGCAAAGGCGGCAAGCAGGAGCGGCTCATCCCCGACATCATCTGCCGTATGCATCGACGGATCGACACGCACAGGACCTTCAAGGCGCCCGCCATAGCCTCGGCTGACAACATGCGGTTGCTTGCCCCGGTCTTGTAGGCGCGCAACAAGTGCGATCGCCGTCGGCGTCTTGCCAGTGCCGCCTGCGTTGATATTGCCGATACAGATCACGGGAACTTGCGCCTTATAGCCCGGCTGGCGCAACCGAAGCGCTGTCAAGACGGCATAGAGCGCACCCAAAGGTGCCAAGAGCACAGCTTGCCAACTGCGTGGCTGAAACCAGAAATCAGGGGCACGCATCTATAGTCCCAACTCTTCTGTCCGGCGCTGGATAATGCGCACAATCCGGTTCGTCACATCAGCCCCTCGCGATGTCACATCCCATGCCGCATGGGCCAGTGTCGCCACCTTGTCCGTCGCCAAAAGCTCTTCAACCAAGGGGCCAAGGTCGGACCCCGACCGGATCAGGTGGGACGCACCAGCCGCATTCAAACGACCCGCATGCTTTTGAAAAGGGGTCACCTGTGGGCCGTAAAGCACGGCGGACCCAAGTGCCGCCGGTTCAAACGGGTCCCGACAGCCTCCGCCTTGCAAGGTGCCCCCGATATATGTGACAGGGGAAATCCGATACCACAGGCCAAGTTCGTCCTCTATGTCATCGACATAGACCTGTGTCAGCTCATCGGGGTCCGGTTCTTCAGACCGCAATGTGGTGTAGAAACCGTTTTCCTGCATGTGGGCCGCAAATTCAAAGGCGTCGATTGGATCGCGTGGTACGATGATCAAAAGAAGCCTGTGCGCACGGTGACTTGCGAATTTATGTGCCTTGCAGATATCGGCAATTTCGCTCTCGGGCACCGCGACCGCCAGCCAGACAGGGCGTGTGCCAACGGCCTTTGCCAGACTTTGCCGATCTTTATCCTCGCAAGGAAGCGGCGGCGCGCAATCTTCCATCGGGCCGGTCACGCGCACAACCTCTTGCGGGGTGCCCGCCCGGATCAACCCTTCGGCGGCGGTTTGATCAAGCGTCAGGACCGCTTCGAACTGGGACAATAGCGACCGCATCGCGCCGGGCACCCAACTGCCTGCCACCTGCTCCAACCCTTCCGCTGTTGCATCGACGAAAAGGCTGGGCAAATCGGCTTCGCGCCATTCATCAAGCAGGATGGGATCAAGATCACCACGGACCCAGATTCCCATGACGGGGTTCCAATGATCCATAAACAGGCGAATATTGTCGCGTCCTCTGGGTTCGGGAAGTGCCCGGTCTGACAAAGATTTTTCCCATTTAGGCAAAGTTGCGATCACTTGCACAGGATCGCCGTCTTCGGTCAGTTTGCGATTAAGCGTCTCGATGGCGGTCAGTTGGTCGGGATGGCAACAGCGCGCCCAAATGACTGCCCCAAAGGGACGCGGCGGCTGTTTTGCCAATGTATCGCTGCTGACCTGTCCACCCAGCCCAGCCAAATAGGCCGCAATGGAAAGTGACCGTGCCATCGGGTATTTTTAGCTGCCCAGTTCTTCGGTTGAAGACGCTTCTGCCTCTTCGTCGCGCAACCGGTGGATGTGGGCGATGAAATAGCGCATATGGGCATTGTCGACAGTCCTCTGCGCCGCATTCTTCCATGCGTCATAGGCGGCCTGATAGTTGGGGTACATGCCAACCACATCTATCGCGTCTACGTCCTTGAAAGCGTTCTTGGTCGGATCAATCAGCTCTCCGCCAAAAACGAGGTGCAAGCGTTGGGTCATGGGAGATCCTTTTGGTTTGAGGACGTTCGGGCCAACATTAGGGGGTTGTCGGCTGCGGCTCAAGCCGTTGAATAAGTGCCCTGTGTAACTGCGCGCCAGCAGCCATCACACCGGGGACTTGCGGGTGTTGGTTGTTGAACTGCAAGGCATTGCCATGCTGGTCGGATACGGTTGCGCCCGCTTCGGTCGCAATCAGCGCACCTGCCGCGATGTCCCATTCCCAACTGGGACGCAAAGTCATCATGCCATCGAAACGGCCCTGCCCCACCAGACACAAGCGATACGCGAGCGAGGATCGAAAAGCCCGTTTGATCGGCGGAACTGCACCCCCCTGCCAATGATGCGGCAAGAAATTCGGCTTTGTCCCCAGAACCGTCGCATTGTTCATCCCGGCCTGTGTCGACGCAATCGGCACACCATTGGCCGTCGCACCACCGCCCAGAGATGCCGCAAACATCAAATCGCGCACGGGCAGATAAACTGCAGCAGCAATGACCCGGCCATTTTCCACAACGCCCAGCGCATGCGACCAGTCTTTGCCGCCCTCAATGAACGCGCGGGTCCCGTCAATCGGATCAACAACCAACTGCCGCCGCGTGTCCAGCCGCGCGTCTGTATCTTCGCTTTCTTCGGACAGCCAGCCGTAATCGGGGCGCGCTGCGCGCAATTCGGCGGCAAGCATCGCGTTGACGGCAAGGTCCGCTTCGGTCACGGGACCGGCCCCACCCGGCTTGTGGGTCACATCAGGGTTGTTCTTGAAATAACGCATCGCAATTGCCCCGGCTTCGCGAGCAGCGGCAACCAGCAGCGCCTCGTCAGTCACCGGCAAGCGTCAACCCCTCAACCAAAAGCGACGGCACCACATGCGTAAGATGGGGACGCGCATCATTGGCGGGAACCAGTGTCATCATCATGTCGCGCAGGTTGCCCGCCACGGTGCATCCGCTCACCGGATAGGTGATTTCACCATTCTCGACCCAAAAGCCTGCCGCGCCGCGCGAATAGTCGCCGGTATTGGGATTGATCGTCGAGCCGATCATTGATGTCACCAGCAGGCCCGTACCCATCTGTTTAACCAGATCATCGCGACTTTGCGCGCCTTGGGTCAGCGCAATGTTTGACAGGCTCGGGTGCGGCGGCGCGCCGGTGCTGGCGACCGCGTTTGCGGTACTTTCCATGCCCAACTGCCGCGCGGTCGCGAGATCCAGCGTCCATCCCGTCAACACCCCGCCATCGACGATCGCACGCCGCTTGGTTGCCAGCCCTTCCGCATCTACCATCCGCGAGCCTGACACGCGGCGACGGTGCGGGTCTTCAATGATGCTCAGCCCCTTGGGCAGCACCTGTTCACCCAACTTGTCGCGCAACCAGCCCGCGCCACGCACAATCGTGCGCCCGTTGATCGTTGCCAGCAAACTGCCAATCAGGCTGCCCGCAATGCGCTCATCAAACAGCACAGGGTAACTCCCGGTCTTGGGGCGCTTTGCGTTCATGCGCTCAACGGCACGCGCCGCTGCAACAGTTCCGATATCCTCTGCATCCCGCAAATCGGCCTGAAAAATACGGCTATCATAGTCATAGTCGCGCTCCATCCCGGTTCCGTGCCCACTGATAGCCACACAGGACAAGCCACGATCAGAGCGTGTGACGCCCCGCGAAAACCCGTTGCTGGCTGCAAAATGCATGCGGCGGCGGCTGTAGCCTGCCGACGCTGACTGCACCTGTGTCACATCCTTGTTGCGTAGGGCGGCGGCCTCTGCGCGCATGGCATCATCTTGCAGGGCGGCTGGGTCCGGTTCTTCGGTCGGGTCACAAAGTTCGAGCGATGACGCATCCACTTGCGGCGCCAACTGGTCGGGGTCGGCCAAACCGATATAGGGGTCTTCGGGGGCCTCTTTGGCCATCGCGACCGCCCGCTCGGCCATCTGGCGCAAAGTGTCCGGCTTGGTATCAGAGGATGAAACGCAGGCCTGCCGCTGCCCGATCAGCACCCGCAGACCCACGTCCGTGCCTTCGGACCGGTCCGCTTTTTCCAGAGCACCTGTGCGGACATCGATAGAAATCGAAGTCCCGTCTACAGCCACCGCAGAGGCTGCATCAGCCCCGGCATGTTTGGCGACCACCAAGAGCTGCTGTGTCAGATCAGACAGGGATTGCGTCATGAACTCTCCTTTTTTGCTGTCGTGGACGTAATGCCGACACGTGGCCACTGCAAGAGAACCAGTCAAAAGAAAGCGGCACGCGAGCCGCCTCGCGTGCCGCAATCACCAATGAAATCAAGCGTTAGCGCATCCGCTGGCCATTCACCAGCACATGACCTTCACCGTTCACTTCAAGCGTTGTTTCCAACTGGTCATCACCGACGGTGCGGGCAAACATACCCAGCATCATGCGGCCACCCATGATCTGGTCTTCGGGGATCAGGCCCATGGAAACAAGGTTGTCCATCAGCTTGTTCAGCCCATTGACCTGAACCGATGCATTCCCTTCCGGGCGTGGCATTCCGTCAAAGGTTTCCAGGTCGGTGTTGTCAAAGGTGAATGCGCCGTCGCCTGTAATTTCCGCACCAACTGCTGTCACATTCAGTGTATCAATGGTCAAATCGCCCAGTTCATAGGGCAACTGGCCACCAACGAGGGCCGCCGACTGGGTTGGGTCCATGATATCGACAAGCGGGCGGGCCGTCCCCGACACACCTATTTGCAGCGTCGCGGGATCGCGCGGCAACACGCGGCCCCCATCTAACAGGTCCCAGATCATGTCGTTGATCACCAGATCAACCAGATCAATGTTTAAACTGAAGGGTGATGCTTCGTCCGATTGCCCCGTGGGCATATTCAGACCAAAACCGATTTGCGACATTGCGATTTCAACCGGAAACGGAAAGTCGCCGCTCGTCATGTTCAACGCCAGATTTTCGGTCTGCGTGGCGTAGGCCAGCGCATCAATGCTGATCTGCGATGAGAAGGTCGATGCACCATTGCTGACCGAGCCGGTCGCCTGATCCCCATCGGCGTTGATGTCAAAGATATAGGCTGCACTATCAACCGAAAAGACGCCTTCGGACGCAAAACCCATTGCAAACAGGTCATCCGGATTCTCAAAATCGGCATCATCCGGCAGGCTCACCTTACCGTCGAAATCCAGACCTTCGACCTTGCCGCTGGCGACAACATATTCGCCCTCACTGCCGGGCGCCTGAAAATCCAGCAGGAAATCAGTTGATGCAACGGCCAAGGTACTTGTGATTTCGCGCACGTCGCCCGGACGGGACGTAGATTGCCCGGTGAGGTCACTCATCTTGATTGAGGCATCCGCATTGATTGTCACGTCGCCATCGACAATATTGTCAAGGGAAATGCTTACCGATTGCGCACTGTAGTCGTAGTCAAGCGCGTCAGCCGTGCCGCTGACAATCATCTCAAGTCCGGATTGCGACACAAGCAGGTTGACCGTGCCATCACCATCAAAAGTCATCGAAATCGGGTAGCTTTCGGGCACTGTGACACGTACAGTCCCATCGCCCTGCTCTTCCAGTGTCATGCTGCCAAGGTTCGACGTGAATTCTACGTTGCCATCATCCATGGAGACGGTGATGTCGTTGACCGTCAGCGTCCCGCCGGTTTGTTCCTCAACCCCGGTGACGACCGTATTCGCGCCGCCAAAAGCCATTTGTGATTTCCAGTCGGCCCAAACGTCTGCCGCAGTCACGTCGGCATGCGCGGCACCACCAACGAAAAGGGCAGCGACACATACGGCATTGCGCATAAGGTTCAAAGAATTCATGAGATCGCCTTTCATTATGTCTCTTTCGTACCGATCCAAGCATCCTTAGACTATCGCAAGGGGCGGAAATAACTGACACCAAACTAGACATCCGGATGCCGGATCAAAAGGGAAAAGGGCGAAAAATATGGATATGGTGGGGAAAACCGTACTGATTACCGGAGCAAGCCGCGGCATTGGCGAAGCAACCGCACGGGTTTTTGCCGCAGCAGGCGCGAATGTGGCGTTAGTCGCACGCTCGACCGACGCAATCGCAAGTATTGCAGGTGACATCGGCGACAAGGCATTGGCGATTCCCTGCGACGTTTCACGCTATAGTGATGTGGCGCAGGCCGTGGCTGCCACGGCACAAACCTTTGGTGGACTTGATATTTTGATCAACAACGCGGGTGTGGTCGACCCGATCGGGCATTTGCAGGACATCGACCCCGATGCATGGGGTCGCACGATTGATATCAACCTAAAGGGCGTGATGCACGGCATGCGCGCTGTTGTGCCGGGCATGGTGGCACAGGGTCATGGCACCATCATCAACATTTCGTCCGGCGCCGCACACGGACCCGTCGAAGGCTGGACTGCTTATTGTGCGTCCAAGGCTGGCGTCTATATGTTGACCCGCAACGCCGATCTGGAATTGCGCGACAAGGGGGTGCGCATCCTGGGCCTGTCGCCCGGCACCGTCGCCACCGAAATGCAGCGCGAGATCAAGGCCTCTGGCGTCAATCCGGTCAGCCAACTTGACTGGTCTGTGCATATCCCGCCCGAATGGCCAGCGCGCGCCTTGCTCTGGATGTGTACGGAGCAGGCCGATGCGCATCTGGGCACCGACATCAGTCTGCGCGAAGATGACATTCGCAAACAGGTCGGCCTGATATGATCCGCTGCGACCGGGGCGCTGACATCTGGACCCTGAAGATTGACCGCCCCGACAAAGCGGGCGCGCTGACCCGCGAAATGCTGCTGGAACTGGCCGCTCTTGTGCAGGAGGCCAAGGACACCAAGGCGCTGATCCTGACAGGGACTGGGAAAGTGTTCAGTGCGGGTGCCGATCTTGAGGCTGCCAAAGCAGGATTGGCCACAGACCCGGTGTGGGAAGAACTCTCAGGTGCTTTGGCCGACTATCAGGGGCTGAGCATCGCCGCGCTCAACGGCACGGTCGCGGGCGGATCATTCGGGATGGTGCTTGCCTGTGATGTGCGGATCAGCGTCGCCACTGCAAATTTCTTCTACCCTGTGATGAAACTGGGTTTTCTGCCGCAGCCTTCCGATCCGGCCCGCATGGCTGCCCTGATCGGGCCTGCACGGACAAAGATGATTTTGATGGGCGCACAGAAAGTCGGCGCGACCGAGGCGGTTGCATGGGGGCTGATCGACCGCATCTGCAATGCCGACAGTCTGGCCGATGATGCAGCAAAACTGGCAGAGGCGGCAGTTGCTGCGGATCGGTCACATGTTGCCGCGATCAAATCCTTGATCCCGTCCGTGCGTTGACCAATGCGCTTGTCATCGGCGCTGGCCCCGCCGGGCTGATGGCGGCAGAGGTCATGGCAGGCGCTGGCCTTGATGTCACCGTCGCGGACGCGATGCCGTCTGTCGGGCGCAAGTTTCTGATGGCAGGCAAATCAGGGCTGAACCTGACCAAAGCCGAATCGATGGACAGGTTCTTGCAGGCCTATGGCATGGTGCCGCGCGCACTTCATGACGCACTGTCCAACTTCGGCCCGGACGCGGTAATGGCTTGGGCCGAAGCACTGGGGCAGCCGCTCTTTACCGGATCGACGGGACGTGTCTTTCCCAAGTCAATGAAGGCGTCACCCTTGCTTCGGGCGTGGCTGCGCCGCCTTGGTGATCGCGGCGTCACCCTGCAAACGCGCTGGCGCTGGCAGGGTTGGGATGGCAATAGCGTGATCTTCGATACCGCAGAAGGGGTCGTCCGCCGTGACCCGGCAGTGACGGTCCTTGCATTGGGCGGTGCAAGCTGGGCGCGTCTTGGATCAGATGGTTCCTGGACACAGTTTCTGCCCGACGACGTCGCCCCATTTGCCCCCGCAAACATGGGATTCGTTGTCCCTTGGTCCAGCCACATGGAGCGTTTCTTTGGCACCCCTTTGAAATCGGTGAGCCTGCGTGCGGGTGATTTGGAAAACCGTGGCGAAGCGGTGATCTCGGCACGCGGGCTTGAGGGCGGCGGCATCTATGCAGTGTCGCACGCCATGCGAGAGGGTGCAGAATTGACAATTGATCTGCGGCCCGATTGGTCGGTGGACCGGGTGCGCACTGCACTTGCCAAGCCCCGCGGCAAGGCCAGCCTGTCAAACCACCTGCGCAAGGTCTTGAAGCTCGATCCGGTACAAATTGCCATTCTGTCTGAATTCGGTCGCCCGTTTCCGGGTGACCTTGCACCCTTGATCAAGGCACTGCCGGTCAAGCATGCAGGCCCCCGCCCCATGGATGAAGCGATTTCAACCGCAGGCGGGGTCAGATTGAATGCCTTGACCGACGCCCTGATGCTGCGGGACAGGCCCGGTGTTTTTTGCGCCGGAGAAATGCTTGATTGGGAGGCCCCCACCGGCGGTTATCTGATCAACGGGTGTCTTGCGACGGGGCGCGCGGCGGGGATGGCTGCGGTTGATTATGCTGCCAAATCCATATCCGCCCAGTCTACGCGGTAAAGTTCAAGGTCCGTTTTATATCTTTCCTGAATAAGAAGGCGACTGCGCGGATCATATAGCCCGGCCACCCGTGGGTTTTGCCAGTCGCGATTGGGCCGGTCGCCAAACGCCGGTGTAAAGCCCAGTCCCTGAAAGATCGGCAGCAATTTCGTCGCCGCATCCTCACTGCGCACAACATGCGAAATGCAACCGCTGCACCATGTGTCAGCCGACCACGCACCGTACCTGCGCCAACGCGGGCTATATCGGTAGCCTGCGCCGTTGCGGTCGGGTCGGGTTGCTTTCAGCCAAGGATAGAATTTCGGGGTCGGAAGGCCCAGTCTCTCTCGCGCGCGCCAGATCGGATCCGACGCCGCAATGCGATCATAGATCTGGGCCATCTTGACATAGGGGTTTCGCAACAATGCTATCCGCGTGTAACTGCGAAAGGATAGACCCTCTATATCAAAGGCCAATTCCACTTCACGCGGGGTCATGCCCCTGAAGAACATCGTTTTGGATGAATGGCGGCGCGCAGAAGCAACCGGCTGATCAAGCCAGGGCTGCAAAGCGCGTTCAATCCAGGGCGCGCCGCCCATAGGGTCAGGAAAAAAGACGAACTTGAAAGCATGAGAAACCAACATAACACCATTCACACACTGATAAGGTTAACAAAACGTATACACGCATAAGGTGAAATCTTGCGTTTTTAAGTGTTTGGCGCCAACTTTGACTTTCGGGATTCCCAAATCACCGCAGGATCGTTACACACCACCTACTGCGACGAACGGAGACCATGTAATGCCAAGCGGCATCAAACGAGCATCAACCATCGCAATAGCCGCAACCACGGTCGCCAACCTTGCCAGCGCACAGGATCTTTCCGCGACCTATTCCCTGTATGGCACACCCGGCCTGCTGGAAATGCCAACAGCCCAAACTGCGCCGGAAAGCGAACTGATCGCGACATTTTCCTATGTCGACACGTTGCCGCGGACATCGTTGACCTTTCAGGTGACAAAGCGGCTTTCGGGCACGTTTCGCTTTACTGCTGCCGAAGTTTTCAATGAACTCACGGGCGTTGGCACCTTCCGTGACTATAATCGCGGGTTTGACCTGCAATACCGTTTCAACAATGAAACGGACTATTTGCCAGCCTTTGCCATCGGGCTGCGCGACGTCCTCACGCCTGGTCGCTTTCAAAGTGAATATCTGGTGGCCTCAAAATCCGTGGGCGACAATGTCATTGTCACCGCCGGGCTTGGATGGGGGGCCCTCGGGACACGGGACGGGTTTGACAACCCGCTGGGCGGCGACTTTGCAACGCGGCCCGCGTTTGACCCGGCAGACCCCGAAGGCCAGCTTGCAACCGATCAGTGGTTCAAAGGCGATGCGGCGCTGTTTGGCGGGCTTGAGTACCAGATCAACGACACTTGGGGCGTCAAGGCCGAATATTCATCCAATAATTACCCCCAAGGCCCGGGCAATATCGCGGTCGATGTGGATTCACCCTTAAATTACGGGCTGACCTACCGGGGCGACGGCGGATATCAACTGGGTCTGTCCTACATGTACGGAAACCAGATCGGGGTGTCTGGCAGCTTTGCACTGAATGCAAATGATCGCGCTGGTGGCAGCGGGCTCGACCCTGCGCCGCCGCCGGTCAAACCCCGCAGTCCCGATTTGCTGGCCGCACAAAGCTGGGATCGCAAAGCCTTGCCCGAACGTGCCGTGCGCAGCGCCCTTTCCGGCCTGCTGAAACTTGAGGGCGTCACCCTGCGCGAGCTGGAAATGACGGACACATCCGCGCGCATCAGGTACAGTAACAACCGCTATCGGGCCGAGGCACAGGCCGCAGGCCGGATCGCGCGCATGATGACCCAGATCATGCCCGCGCCGATCGAGGTTTTCATTCTTGAACCGGTCCGTCGCGGTATCCCGATTTCAGCCATCACCATCAGGCGGACGGACATCGAACAGTTCGAAAACCGCGTTGGCGGGACCGACGCATTGTTTGAGCAAAGCACGTTCGGCGATGCCGGAGGGCCAGACGGGCTGACCCCCGTTGACCGTGACACGAATCCTTTCGCATGGGGGTTGGGCCCCTATTTCAGGTTCAACCCGTTTGGCGGCAATGGCACGGTGAACGTCGATACGGGGTTAAGCCTGCAAGGCCGGTATCAAATTCAACCCAACCTTGTGGCCTACGGTGCAATTGAGCAAAGCATCGTTCCCCCTGACGATGATTCCACCGGGATTGACCCGACCCCTGACATTCAGAACGTCCGCTCTGACGCATCCAGTTATGGCAACGACGGGGTGCCGGTTTTATCCCGCCTGACGCTGGCGCGCTATGGCCGGCCCGGCACTGATCTTTATAGCCGGATCACGGTGGGATATCTGGAGCGGTTTTTTGGCGGCGTTTCGGCCGAACTGCTTTGGAAGCCCGTTGATAGCCGGCTTGGGCTGGGTATTGAAATCAACGAAGTCGCCCAGCGCGATACGGATATGAAGTTTGGGTTTGACGAATATGACTATCAGGTCACGACCGGTCACGTGTCTGCCTATTACGACATAGGCAACGGATATCACACTCAAGTGGATTTGGGGCGCTACCTTGCCGGGGATTGGGGGGGCACGCTGTCGGTGGACCGTGAATTCGACAATGGCTGGGTGATCGGTGCCTATGTCAGCCAAACAGATATGGACTACGCTGACTTTGGCGACGGGTCGTACAACAAGGGCATCTCGGTTTCGATCCCAACGGACTTCTTTACGGGCACACCTTCGCGGGGGTCCTATCGCAACAGTTTCCGCACACGGACAGGTGATGGCGGGGCCCGACTGTCTGTAGACGGTCGGCTGTATGATGTGGTGCGGGGCGGGCACAAGGCCGACCTTGCCGATGGCTGGGGGCGGTTCTGGCGATGATCAAGCAATTTGCAGTGGTGACGGGTCTGGCTGTGATAGCGGCCTGTGGGCCGCTCGAACGAAACAGCATCGCCAGTCAGGTCAGTGATCTGGCCATCAGCGTCGCGACGGGCAAGGCATCACAAGCCACACCCCAGCGCGGTGTGTCGCAGGAAGAACTGCTCGCCAATCCGGGCAAATACATCCGGGTCAGCATCCGCAACCAGGAACGCTGGGGCACGGCGGTTGAATCTGGACGAAACGCCGACCGGGTCACATGGGTCGACAGCGACAACATCAGCGTCACATTTGAAAACGGGATTGTAGTCGCAACCCGCGGGCTACCGCGTGACTTGATCGCGGCGGACGTGTCGGAAAGCTGGTCAGCGATCGCGTCAGGCGGCGGAGAGGCGCACCGCACCCACGAAACACTGTCAAATATGGACAGTATTTCGACCGAAGTGTTGCAGTGCCGCATCGCTTCGGAAGGATTTGAGACGGTGAAAAGGTTGGGAACAGAGCAAAAAACAACCAAATTCACAGAAGATTGCGCCAGTCCAAACCTGGAATTCGCCAATGTTTACTGGGTGAATCGCCAAGGGCGCATCGTCCGCAGCCTGCAAGCGATTTCTCCGGGGGCTGGCTACCTTCAAATTGATATTTTCTAATCTGAACCGCGACATCTTGGATTCGACATAGCGGCCTGATTTAATGCGAAAATGTGGGGTCGGCTTTTGCCGTCGCCCGATATTGTGCATAAATGGAGTATTGTCATGCGCCTTACTACTACGCTCGTTGCTGCAGCTGCTTTGGCTGTTTCCGGTTTTGCTGCCTCTGCTGGTGGCCTTGCCCCAGAAGTAATGGAACCACCCGTTGTTGTCGCACCTGAGCCTGCCGGTTCTTCTGTCAGCGCAACATATATCGTTATTGGTGTTCTCGCCGCACTGCTGATTGCTGCTGCTGTGAATGCAGAAGACGACGAGTAAAAATAGATATTATCAAATCTGGTCGGCTTGTTTTGCCTGGCCGACCAGAAACGACGAAGAACATGATTGCTCGCCATTATTACCGTGGTTTCAGCGTCCAATTTCATTGACGTCAGCATCGCAGTGTTCGCAGCGCCCCCGGTAATACTGTGGTCTAAGTCCCACAGATTATGCTTGCTTCACTTTTGCCCCCTTCCATCAGCCCGATATATGTGATCTCTCGTCTTCCAGCAGCAGTGTTAAACACATCTGCTATAGAGGCAGAAGACAACTGAAACCTTGCAAAACTAACCCATGACCGACCTGCATCGTGCAGGTCGTAACGCAGTAAAGGAATTATCCAATGCGCTTTGTAACTACTCTTGCGGCAGCAGCCGCCCTGACTGTTTCCGGTTTCGCAGTACAGGCTGGTAGCCCAGCTCCTGTTGTTATCGAACAGCCACCTGTCATCGTTGAAGAAATGGAGCCTGCGGGTTCTTCCGTCAGCGCGACTTACGTTGTCATCGGTGTGCTTGCTGCACTGCTGATCGCAGCGGCTGTCAACGCAGAAGACGACGACGAGTAATATTTACCATCTTCGGATGGGACGGGGCTGGCGGAAACGCCAGCCCTTTTCGTTTTGAATGAAGCCTGTGATACGCGCGGCTTTGGCTCTTGCGGCAAACGTATCGGCTTGCGCTGCAAGCCGACAGGCTGGGGGCTTCACCCCCGGACCCCCAGGATATTTTGGCCATAAGAAACAGGGCCTATCGCAGCAGATTCGCACCACGCTATCTGCAAAGCGGCAAAAGCGTTTCTTGAACTGATTTAACGTCGCGCCATCATGGCCAACCTGATGAGTGTACGCTCCATCAGAGCCGCCTGTGGCGCACGGCTTGCGGATCTGAGGGACAGGTCGACATCGGTCAAGGCCGTCAGCGCCCTTTCAAGCCGGTCACGCCCCCATTGCCCGGCCTGACGCGCGATCTTGTCCCGACGCGGCCCAAACACCGGCGGACGCAACCGCCCGACACCGGCCGCTGGCCCGCCGGGATCACAAGCAACCACATGCAGCCGCCGAAAGTGACGCATCGCCCCGATGCACAGCGTTACCGGCGTCACCCCCTGCGCATAGAGCGACCGCAGTACAGGGCCAAGCGCATCGGCCTGCCCCTGAGACACAACATCCAGAATATCATCCACATCCACGTCAGCCGATTGCGGCGCGTTGGCCATGATATCAGCGACGGTCAGAGGCGTATCATCACCCAGCTTGTAAAGGCTGACCTTTTCGATGGTTTGGCGGAAGTCCCCCGGCTCAAGCGATCCGGCAAGCGCCATAAGTGCTTCCATCACATCTGGGCCCGGCCTGGGAATATCTGCCTGTGCAAGGGTCTGTTCGATGTCCCCCACTGTGGGGGGATCATCATAAATGCCAACGGCAACGGCATTGCGGTGCACTTCAAAGAGTTTGCGCAGCGCCGACTTCGCGGTGAGTTGACCTGCAGTGATCACCAGTTGTGCATCGCCCGGTTGCCAGTCGATCAAGACCCCTTCGACGATCTTGGCCAGTGTGTCGGTGGCATCTTCGACAAAAGCAACACGGTGGCCGGGAAAGAATCCCTGCGCCTTGATAGCATCATTAAGCAGGGCGGGATCCTTGCGCAGATCAGCCCCGTTGATCCGCGTCAGGCGCATTTCTTCTTCGCCTTGTGGCCCCACAAGGGCGGCAATTGCCTCTTGCCGCTTTTCAGCGACGCGCATGGGATCGGCCCCAAAGATCAGCAGACCCGTGTGGGCTGGATCAGGTTTGCGGAAGTAGGCATTGGCGGCCTGCCCGTTCATCTTCATGAGGGTGCGTCCTGCAACAGAACCAACATGCGCGTGACGATCATATCAGCGAGGGTTACAGACAGACGGGCCGCCGCATCGGTTTCGGCTGATTGCGTGGCCACCGTTGAACCGGTCCCAGAATAGCTGGTGAAGCCTTCGACCTCGCCCGTGTCGATCACCCTGCCTGAGGCAACATCGCGCAGACGCCACGTCGCGGTGCCGATCAGGTTGTAACGCACGGTCACCCCGCTTGACCGGATCGCGGCAGGGCGGCGCGGGGCCGTCTGGCGCACCTCAAGCAGGTATTGCGGGGCCTGTGGCGCACCCAACCTGCGTTCAAGCTGTGCGCGCATCCGAAAACCTGCAACAGTGTCACTGGTATCGAAATCGAAACGGCCCCGCGCAGCACTAGCCCCGCCATGCACCGGCGCAAAGCCGCATCCGGCCAGCGCGAACAGACCCAAAAGAGCCGCGCGGCGAGGGATGATAGAGCTAGACGACAATATTCACAATCCGCCCGGGGACGACGATCAGTTTCTTGGGTGCCCCGCCATTCAGCGCCGTTTGCACAACATCAAGGGCCAGCGCCATCTCCGTGACCGTCTCTTTGCTGGCATCTGCGGCGACCTGTATTTCGGCGCGCCGTTTTCCGTTGATCTGGATCGGCATTGTCACCGTGTCCTCGACCAGCATGGCGGGGTCAGCGACCGGCCAGACGGCATTGGCGATCAGCCCTTCGCCGCCAAGCATCGCCCAGATTTCCTCTGACAAATGGGGGGTCATGGGTGACATCAGTTGCGCCAACACTTTCGCTGCCTGCCGCTTGACCGTACCGCCCGCTTTGGACTTTGCCAGCACGTTGGTAAAGGCGTAAAGTTTGGCAATGGCAGCGTTAAAGCCAAAGCTTTCAACGCCCATCGTCACATCATGGATCGCCTTGTGCATTGCACGCAGCAGTGCATCGTCATCCGCGCCTGCGCCTTCCTCCATTGCAGCAATGTCGCCTGCAACGCGATAGACACGGCTCAGGTGCTTGTGGGTGGCCTCTGCCCCAGAGGCGGTCCATTCCACGTCGCGTTCCGGCGGGCTGTCGGACAGCACGAACCAACGCGCAGTATCGGCCCCGAATTTCTGTAGAATATCATCAGGGTCGACGACGTTTTTCTTGGATTTGGACATCTTGGCCGAAAGGATCACCTGCACCTCTTCACCGCTGGCACCCAAGCGCGCGCCACTTTCCGTCCATTCGATATCTGTGGGCAGGTGATACACGGGACGGTCCTGCGCGTCGCGGGTCACATAAATCTCATGCGTGACCATACCTTGCGTGAACAGCGCATTGAAAGGCTCTGACGTGCCCTGCGGCAAGTGCCCGGTCATGTTCATCGCACGTGCAAAGAAGCGGCTGTAAAGCAGGTGCAAAATCGCATGTTCGATTCCGCCGATATATTGGTCAACATTCATCCAATAGGCGGCCTCATCTATATCCGTTGGTGTCTTGGCGTGAGGGGCCGTGAAGCGGGCAAAATACCACGATGAATCCACGAATGTATCCATCGTGTCGGTTTCACGCTGGGCAGGCTTGCCACAGGACGGGCAGGTACAATCGCGCCACGTGGGGTGGCGGTCCAGCGGGTTGCCGGGGATGTCGAATGTCACATCATAGGGCAACTCGATCGGCAGGTTTTCCTTTTTCTCGGGCACCGCACCGCAATCGGCACAATGCACGATGGGGATCGGACAGCCCCAGTAGCGCTGGCGGCTCAGGCCCCAGTCGCGCAGGCGAAATTTGGTCTGGCCCTGCCCCAGATCATGCGCCTCGAAATAATCGATGGTCGCATCAATCCCTTCTTGGCTGGTCGCCTCTGTCAGCCCTGCGAAGTGATCAATATAACATACCTTTTCAGACTTATTCGGCACCAAAGCAATATCTGCAACATCAACGGGCGCATTAGGCATGTGGAATGCGTTGCGGACAGGCAGGCCATATTTGCGGGCGAAATCAAGGTCGCGCTGGTCATGGGCCGGGCAACCAAAGACCGCCCCAGTGCCGTAGTCCATCAGGACAAAGTTACCGACCCAGACGGGCAGTTCCTGATCCGGGTAGATCGGGTGGCGCACTGTTATGCCTGTGTCGATCCCTTTCTTTTCGGCCTTTTCCATCGCGGCCTCTGTCGTGTCCATCTTGCGGGTTTCCGCGATGAAAGTGGCAAGCGCGGGGTTGTCATCGGCCAAGGCACGAGACAGGGGGTGCTCGGCCGAGATAGCAACAAAGCTCGCGCCGCGCATCGTGTCGGGGCGGGTGGAATAGCAGACAATCGGATCGCCGCCGTCAGTCGGGTGAAACGGAATTTCGATGCCACGGGATTTGCCAATCCAGTTGGCCTGCATCAGCTTGACCTTGGCAGGCCAGTTGTCGAGCGTGTCGATGGCATCCAGTAGTTCTTCGGAATAGTCGCTGATCTTGAAGAACCATTGCACCAGCTCACGCCGCTCGACCTCGGCACCAGAGCGCCAGCCCTTGCCGTCGATAACCTGTTCGTTCGCCAGAACAGTCATGTCAACCGGGTCCCAGTTCACGACCGCTTTCTTGCGATAAATCAGCCCCTTGGCCAGAAAGTCGATGAACAACGCCTGCTGCTGGCCATAATATTCGGGATCGCAGGTCGCAAACTCGCGGGACCAGTCGATTGACAGGCCCAGCGGGTGCATCTGCGCCTTCATGTCGGCGATGTTGCCGTAGGTGTAGTCCTTGGGGTGGATGCCCGTGGCCATTGCGGCATTTTCGGCGGGCATGCCAAACGCATCCCAGCCCATCGGATGCAGAACGGCATGGCCGGTGGACAGTTTGTAGCGCGCAATCACGTCGCCCATCGTGTAGTTGCGCACGTGACCCATGTGCAATTTGCCCGAGGGATAGGGGAACATCTCAAGCACGTAATATTTGGGCTTGTCGTCACTGCGTTCAGCTTTGAAGGTCGCAGCATCGGCCCAGCTGGCCTGCCACTTGGACTCAATCTCTGCGGGGGTATAGGTGTTCATCGGGTCGGTCTTTCCAAATAGCAAAACGCCGGGCAGTTGGCCCGGCGGTATTCATAATCGGGCAAGCGGCCAATGGCTATAGGGCGCCATCGGCAATACGCAATTGGCGGGCACGCGATAGAATCGCATCTTCCACGGCTTGCTGGGTTTCGACCGCAACCGGGCCATTGCGGGTTTGCAGAGCAACATTCAGGGACCGTGCATCAAGCGCAGGGTCAGATACCTGAATATTGGCGCGGTAAGCCGTGCTGCCACCGGGGGGCGTGCCATATCCTGTGGCGATCACACCAGTAAAAGGGTCAGCCGTTTCGACGGGCAGGAAGCTTAGCACATCCAACGACGCCGCCCACAGGTAGCGGTTCACTGCCACATTTTCAGCGCCGCGCGGGGTTGGGGCCGGGCCACCACATGCCGCCAAGGCAGCAACAACAAGCGCCACCAGACCGAAACGGATTGTTCTCAAGGTCATTGTTACTCCACCTTTCCCGTCAGCCGGGGTTTTCAAAGGTTTAGCGAAGGGGGCGATTGGTCACAAGTGGTTATGGCCGCTGCCCCAGGAAACCACCCGCAAAAAGAAAGAGCGGCCCCGAAGGACCGCTCTGACTTAAGTCGGATGACTGTTTGGCTTAGAACGCGAAGTTCAGCTCAACAGTTGTACCTTCCTGGTACTCACCAGCGCCGATTTCGTCGTCAGCGTTGTCTTCACCTTCAGCATAGGAAACCAGTACAGATGCACCGCCGCCCAGGTCGAATGTACCAGCGACATAGAATTCGTCAGCATAGTCTGCGCCGCTTTCCAGGTCGTTGACTTCATAGCCAGCGAAAGCTGTGATGCCGTTGCCAACGTCGTAAGACACATCCAGAGCTGTGATTGTGGTGCCCTGATCGTCCTGGAAGTCTACAGCCGCGGCGATTGGACCGTCTGCGTAAGCAACGTTCACACCGTAGTTAGGATCTTCGTCAGGCAAGTCTGTGCCAGCTTCGTCAACGTAGTAAGCAGTCGCAGTTACTGGGCCGAATGGATATGCAACTTTCACACCTGTTGACTGAGAGTCAGCAGTTGTGTTGTCAGCGTAAGCAACAGTCAGAGTTGCGCCAGCGAAAGAACCGGTTGCAGAAACGCCAAGGATTTCGTCGCCGCTGAAGTCGCCGTCAGAGTCAGCAAAGTCTGTTTCTTCCTGGTAAGCGACGGTCAAAGACACAACGCCGAAGTCAGCTGCTGCACCGAAAGACAGCTGCTCTTCTGAGTCAGTTTCTTCGTCGATGATGTAGGATACAGAAGCCTGATAGGCACCGAAGTCTACGTCGCCGCGGATAACAGCAGAGTCAGAACCTGTGGATACGCCGTCAGATTCCATGTCGCCTGCGGAAACCCAGTACTGCTCAGCAGCACGGCCAGTGTCGCCGTAGTACAGGCCAGCCATGTCGGATGTCAAAGACAGAACGAAATCAGAAGATTCCAAGATGTTGCCGCCATCGTCGTTGATACCGTCGTTGTCGCCAGCGACTTCGATTTCAAAGTAAGCACCTGCAGTCAGACCGTTGTCCAGCGCAGCTGTTGCGGTCGTTGTCAGGTTGCCTTCCCAGTAGAAGCCAAGCTCGTTGTCGTCAAATGCGTTTTCTGTGTCGTTGTAACCCAGAGTAGCGGACAGTGAGTGAGCAACAGAAGTGTGCCCGTCAGCAGCTGCGGCGCCAGCAAAGGCAACAATCGCAGTTGTTGTAAGAAGGATGCTTTTCATGGATATTTTCCCTCGTGTTATGCATTCCCAAGAATGCCAGATGTTCTAGCATTGACGACTAACTGCGCCTTACGGCTTGCACACTCAAGTAAATTGGCGGTCTTTTCGTCCAGACAAATTAAAATGATGCATCAAGGTCACACAGTGTTTTCTGCCATGACAAGCAGGCGGAATCCGCATATTTGTTGTCCCATAACGGGCACTTACACACTATCCGGAGCGTTTCATGCCACTTTCAGATATTAAAGCACGGCTTGCAAAGGCCTGTGAAGGCGCCGGCCGACAGGTATCAGATGTCGAGTTGATTGCTGTTTCCAAGGTCCAGCCCAACGAACGTGTGCGTGCGATTCTGGATCAGGGCCACCGGAGTTTTGGGGAAAACAAAGTTCAGGAGGCCGCCAGCAAGTGGCCGATGTTTCGAGAATCCTATGACGGGATCAAACTGCATCTGATCGGGCCGCTCCAGACGAACAAGGCGCGGCAGGCCATGGAACTGGCCGATGCGATACACACGCTCGACCGCCCCAAACTTGCCAAGACCATCGCCCGGCTAGCACAAGATATGGGGGCATGCCCGGATTTGTTCGTTCAGGTCAATACTGGCGAGGAACCGCAGAAAGCGGGCGTTGTACCCGCCGAGGCAGATGCGTTCATTGCCGAAGCACGCGCCCTTGACCTGCCGATCAAGGGTTTGATGTGCATCCCCCCGGTGGAGGACGTGCCAAGTCTGCATTTCGCCCTGCTCGCCAAGATCGCGGAACGGAACGACCTTGCAGGCCTATCCATGGGAATGAGTGCGGATTTTGAAACCGCCATTGCACTGGGCGCGACACATGTCCGGGTCGGCTCGGCGATTTTCGGGGAACGTGTGCCCGGGTGAGCAGTGACTATAACCCACCTTCTGATCCTTTGGTTTTTTTGCACGACGATCACGAGGTCGTTCTTGTCGACAAGCCAAGCGGGCTGTTGTCGGTACCGGGCAAGGGCCCTGCACTTGGCGATTGCCTGATCACGCGGGTTCAGGCGGTTTTTCCCACGGCTTTGCTGGTGCATCGGTTAGATCGGGATACGTCCGGCGTGATGATTTTTGCGCTGACGCCACACGCCCAGCGCCACCTTGGTCTGCAATTCGAAAAACGCCAGACCAGAAAAACCTATATGGCCCGCGTCTGGGGCGAGATGGCTGAAAGATCGGGCACGGTCGACCTGCCCCTGATTGTGGACTGGCCCAACCGCCCCAAACAGATGGTCGATCACGAAAATGGCAAACAGGCGATCACCGATTGGAAAGTCATCCGCGCGAAAAATGGTGAAAGCCGTGTGCGTCTGATGCCCAAGACCGGCAGATCGCACCAGTTGCGCGTGCATATGCTCGCGCTTGGACATCCGATTTTGGGTGATCCGTTCTATTCACATGGTCAGGCGCGGGACTATCCGCGCCTGATGTTGCATTCCGAAACACTGCAATTCCGCCACCCGGACGGCGGGCAAGGGATGCGCATCACCGCCAAGGCACCGTTCTAGGCGCAGAACCCTAGCCCAGAAAGTCCGCGATCGCGGCAATTTCGCTCTGTGCAATTTCATGTCCACCGGCATGCCAATGAAGCGACACCTCTGCCCCCTGTTGATCCAGATAGTCCGCCAGTTGCTGCGTTTCTACCGCCGGACAAATCGGGTCCTGTCGGCCTGCGGTAAGCAGGACACGCCGGCCCGCAAGCCCCGGCTGCGGGGCCGGGGCCCATGGGATAAGCGGATGCATCAATACCAGATCATCCACCAAATCAGGCTGCGCCAAAGCAACCGATATCAGTATATTCGCACCGTTAGAGTAACCAAGCCCGATGGTGCGCGACGGTTTGGCCACTGCTTTCTCTGCCGCAATGAATGTCGCCATCGCGTCGGTCCGGGCGGCAAGATCGTCCATGTCGTAGACGCCTTCCGCTGCGCGCGCAAAGTAGCGCAACGCGCCATATTCAGACACATCCCCGCGCGGCGAGGTGATCCACGCCTTTGGCCTCAACTGATGGGCCAGTCCGTGAAACTGTTCTTCATTCCCGCCGGTGCCATGAAATGTCAGGAACAGCGGCTGGCCCGCTGCCCCCTTCGTCCGTTTTGCAAAATAGGTCATCCTAATCTTCCAACGGGGCCAAATAGCCCTCCAACTTTGCGCGCAGATGCTCGTGCTGGCTCGGCAACTTCAAGGCTTCACCAAGATGGGCTGTGTCTTCGTCGCGATCGAAGCCGGGTTCATTTGTGGCCACTTCGAACAGGACCCCGCCGGGTGTCCGAAAATAGATCGCATAAAAGTAGTCACGATCAATCACCGGCGTGACCTGATACCCCGTGTCCAGCAAAGCTTCGCGAACCTCCAACTGCCGGGCGCGATTTTCAACGGCAAATGCAATGTGATGTACTGATCCAGCCCCCTGCGTTGCGAATGGTGCATCTGGCAGTTCTTCGAGGTCAATCGTATTTGCATCGTTGCCGCCGGGCACAATGAACCGGGTGACATTGCCATCTGTATCCTGCCTTTCGTATCCCATGAACTGCAACAACTCGGCGCTGGCACCCGCATTTTTCAGGCGCATGTCAGTCGAATGGAATCCACGGATTCCCATCTCTTCGCTGACACCTGCCCCTGTCCAGGGTGTGCGGTTGTCATCGCTTTCCACTAAAGCAAAGCCGTCGCCATCCGGTCCGTCAAACAGGACACGGGTTTCACCGAATTTGTTGCTGGTGGATATGTTGGCGACCTCGAATGTGCTCAGCCGATCCACCCACATGCGCGCCGCGCCCGTAGGGATACTAAAAACTGTGCGCCCGACCTCACCAACACCCTGTCTGCCGCGGGCCGCGTGCGGAAAGGGGAAATAGGTCATGACGGTGCCCGGAGTGCCGGTTTCGTCACCATAATAGAGGTGATAGACATCCGGCGCGTCAAAGTTGACTGTCTTTTTAACCCGGCGCAAGCCAAGGACATTCGTAAAAAACGCATTGTTCATGCGGGCGTCACTGGCCAATGACGTGACGTGATGAAGGCCTTTGATCTGGGTGAGCATTTTCTTCTCCAAAAGTTCTTTGACATCCAGATAACACGCATCCTCTCGCACAAAAGGCGCATTTAAGCACTGCCTTCGTGCGATGGCGCACACGAAATATCCTCTGGCCGTCTGTCACCCGCCATCTATACGGCACGCAGAGTAACCTTGAGGAGAGTGACATGTCTTTAGGTATTAAAAATGTATTCCCAAATCTAACTGTGGAAACCGACCAAGGCAGCTTTGCCTTGCACGATTAGACTGGTGACAGTTGGGCGGTTTCAAGACAGTCCTGCCATATTGGCGCACAACGAAACTGAAGAACTGAAGCTCTTTGCACAGATCAATAAATCATGTGCTCGGCGCGGGGCGCGACCACGCCATTTTGCGCCCTGCCAACAATCCAGCGGGGCGCGATTTGTCAATATTGATAAGAGACCGCAAAGCCTATGTAGGGGAACAGGGTGAGATCACGCGCGTCATCAAGCGCATCTTGATACTCAGGATCATCATTGATGAGTGACTGGTCAATGGCCCCGCCAGCCGTCGCTTCAAGATCAACGCCGCCGGTGAAAATCACACCCACCTCTGAATTAAAGCTCCAGCCATCGCCGAACCTCAGATCATAGCCCGTGGTGATCATCGGGGCGACAGTATTTTCGAATTTCGCCGTGGTTCGCACAGACCCACTCACTTGATCGACGCCGTTAATTTCGATCGGCGCGTCAGCACTGGCCTCTGCCAGCGCATCTATTTCAGTGTTTGAAAAGAACAAGCCGCCCGAGACTCGCCATCCATTCGCCATCGGGTAAAAATCACCCAATACGGCAAGGCCACCAAGTGTCGCTTCTCCATCGTAGGTCCCCGTGTCCCCTTCGGTGCCGCTTTCCTCGACAGAGAACCCGCCCATCAGCGCGCCCCGCACTCGGAAATTCGGGTCGATTGCGTAGGCGACTTCGACATTGGCACCAAGCGTGGACAGCCCGAGAGCAACCGAAACGTCACCCTGTTCTTGCGCAGAGGGCAGGGTGCCCGCAGAAATAAAAATGGCAAGTGTTGCCGCGAATAGCCTCATCATGTGTGCTCCTGTAATGTTACAGGAGTGAGTATAGGCAGCGCATCATTATGAATGGTTAAGGGCGGCAGGATTAGAGCCGAATTGCGCCTTTGCCACGCTGATTTCACACTGTGGAAAGCGCTCTTGGTCCCCAAGTGTACTAACTTTGCTTAGAAAGCGCCGGCTTTTGGGACTTCATTGCATATCAGGTGTCGGGCCACCGACGATACAACAGTTGCACGTCGTACGCACATAAAACACAATATAGGGATGGGTTGCATTTATTTGGGGAACAGTGTGCAAGCGACCGCGCCAGCCGGTTAGCCGTAGCTGCTCACCAGACTTGCGGCGATCAGAGCCCAGCCATCAGCGACAACAAAAAACACAAGTTTGAACGGCAGCGACACAATTGCGGGCGGAACCATCATCATACCCATCGACATCAATACTGCCGCCACTACCAAATCAATAATCAGAAACGGGATGAATATCAGGAAGCCGACCTGAAAGGCGCGCTCCATTTCACTCAGCATGAACGAAGGGATCACGACAGATAGTGGTGCATCGTCAATTTCGATCTCGGCAGTCAGGTCGGGCCGCAGTTCAGCCAAAGCCGCAAACGTATCAGGTTCGATCCGCCCCGACATGAAAAGGCGTAAAGGCTCCATGGTCTGCTTGAAGGCCTGCTCGACCTCTATTGAGCCTGAAAGAAGTGGATCAATGCCGGCATTCCACGCCGCGATAAACACAGGCTCCATCACAAAATAGGTCAGAAACAAAGCGAGGCTTACAATCAACATGTTCGGCGGTGATTGCTGTAACCCAATCGCCTGCCGCAAGATTGCAAAAACAGTCACAATAAATGGAAAGCATGTCACCATAATTGCAATGCCGGGCACCAAGCTCAGCACGGTCAGAAGTATCAATAGCTGAACCGAACGCGCAGCCAAAGAGCCATCATCGCCAAAATCAAGCGAAAGGTCTTGCGCGTGCGCAGGCAACGCACAAACAAATAGTAAAAGGAAGGTGACGCCGAGAAGTCTGCGCATCTTAGCTCAGTTCACCTTTGTCCGATGCGACTTCGGTCAGGCGTACCGCCAACTGCCCCGGCTCACCCCCTTCAAGTTCCTGCAACTCGCCCCGCGCAATCAGTCTGCCGCCGACATAAAGCTCCACCGGGTCTTCAATTCTCTTGTCCAGAGGCAGGACCGCATTTTCACCAAGGCTCAAAAGCTCACGGACCATTGGTCGCGCTTTGCCAACGGTGACCGAAATCTCTATTGGCACTCTTTGCAGCGGGTGCTCTTCGTGGCTGTCCGCCGTTTTTGTCAGGTCATCCATTTGCTTCGCTTCCGTCCTGTTCAAGGGAGATCGTGTTGAGAGCCTCAGTGATGTCCTCCAGTAGACTATCAAGGTCGAGAAACGTTTCGACACGCCCCTGCAAGAGCCACGCCGCATGTGTCGACAGTGTCTGGTCCGGTTTCACGGCGACATCTTTTTCCAGACTTGCTAGCTGATTTGCGATTTGCGCCACATTTTGGGGATGAACGTGCAATGTGATTTCGGGTTGCGTATCTTGTTCGGCGGCATTGTACAAAATACCTGCAACCTGGGCCACGAAGCCACTATCGACGCATTGCGGCAATATCTTTTCTACCAGAGTAGTGAAGAGCGGTTGCAGAGAACAAAGCAGTTGCGCTCTTGCTTCGGCATATGTGAATTCGATGTCGGAAATGCACTGGACGATGGTGTCATCAAGCATACCGATTTCAACCTGTACGGCGGCTGTGCCTGCCGCAAGTCCATCCTGATAGCCCTGACTATATTCCGGACCTATTGCGTCATCCACCGCAACGGCGGCTTCAAATGATTCGAGCATAAGTACAGACGTCATTTACGCGCGCTCCTCTTGTGTGGGTTCTTCAATCCAATCCTGCAAAATCTGAATGGTTTCAGTTTCTCGGTCAGCAATCATATTGCGCAATCTTGCGACGGGATTCTCATCCTGTCTGACGTCAGCGCCTATGGGTCCAAATAGCTGTATTTGCTAAGGGAGGGTTTGTTGCTCATCGTAGCCACTGAGGAGTGGACGATGAGAAAG
>NZ_QBUD01000014.1 GCF_003058085.1 Yoonia sediminilitoris
CACCGCCAGCACGCCGCATAATCAAACCAAACAGATGAGCCAAACTCTCTCTTAGGTTCGGACGCTCTTGGTCCCAAAAACCCTGACGACGGACACTCAGGCGGTGGGCTGTTTCATAGTTTCCTTTGGCCTCAACCTTTCGAAGTGTCTTTAGGATCATAGGTGCGGTGATCTCTGTGATCGGCATTCGCCCAAAGTCGCGAGACGCCAACTTGAGATGGTACTCTGTCTTATCCAGCGTGGCTTTTGATTTGCCTTCTTTGCGTTGCTTTTCAAGAAAGGACTCCCCAATCCTCTGGAATGTCTGACCTTTTGCTTCTTGTCTGATCCGCTTGGTTTCTTGTTTAACTTCGTTTGGATCGTTTCCTTCGGCCAACTGTGTTTTGGCTGCGTCTCGGGCCTGTCTCGCTTGGGCAAGAGTGACGGCAGGGTAGTCACCGATAACCAACAACTTTTCTTTGCCATCAATCCGGTATTTGAAACGCCAGGATTTTGATCCGCTCACTTTCACCAAAATAAACAGGCCTTCAAAGTCACTGACCTTGTAGGGCTTGCCCCTTGATTTCAGGTTCCGAAGCTTGATGTCACTGAGAGGCATTGTGGGGGTACGCAACTTTTCCAATTTTCATCGTACCCCCAAAAATACCCCTTATGTGGGGGTACGACGCTGGACGCTAACGTACAGCGTTGGACAAACGATCTCGATGATACCTTTGTAAACATAAGGTAATCGGATGTCATTGGATAATTTTGGATGATGAAATGGTGCCCCCACACGGACTCGAACCGCGGACCTACTGATTACAAATCAGTTGCTCTACCAGCTGAGCTATAGGGGCGTACTATACTGCAACGGAAGCGATATAGTCGGCTGACGAAGAGATAACACCTAGGCACCCTCAGGGGGCCCGAACAACATCGCTCCAACAGCGACGATCCGTTTAGTCATAATCCTGCTGCCACGCAAGTGGGTGATGACAATTTTTTATTTTCTTTGTTGTGGGTGGAATCAACCGTAGCCGCGCAAATAATTGAGATCGCAGAACGGTATAAGGATTCTTCGAACAGCAGGGTTGCCAAGGTTGAGTTCGCAAGCGCTTTTGGCGACGATAAAACAACGTCGAGACAGGCGTTCACAAGATCCAGAACAACGGAAATGCGATCTATTTGTTCGGTGATCTCATGATTGATTAGGTCGCTTACGGGATCTATCACCGCGGACTTGGCTATTCCAATGGCCGCCTGACCAACGAGGGGGGCAATGCAAATGCCCGCGTCGAAGAGGTTGCGTTCTGGTTGGATCAACTGCTGGCCGATGATCTGTCTGCCGGCACATTGAGCAACCCTGATGTCGTGCTGGCAAATCAAGGCATGACTGGCATCGTTCTGTACGGTCTGGTCGATATGGTCAATGCAGACCCGCGGCTGGAAAATTGTGTCTCGGCCGCCGAGTTCAAAGAGGGTGCTGCTGCGGCAGACCAGACGAATGCGATCGTGATCGAGGGGATCAAAGTCACCGGTATTGCTAACGATGGCAAGATCACCCGCGCCGATATCATGGAATTGTCGGACTGGATCGCCAAAAAGTCGCCTTGATGTCTGGCTTGAGGCACTGCTGGCTGACGACCTTGCAGACGGCAGTTTGGCAAGGGCCGCTGTTGATCTGTATCCGCAGGGCACAACCGGCACGGCCTTTGACCAGATCGCTGAACTTGTGACCGCTGACGAAGGGCTGACGAAACGCTATAGTGCCAGTGATTTGACAGAGATTGCGCCAGATGTTGGCGCGCTGAACAAGATTCTTGTGCAGACAATCTTAGAAACGGGGTCAATAAACGATGGCAGCCTGACCGCTCAGGATGTGGTGGCTATTGGCAATTGGTTCAAGAACAAGGCCGCCGAAGAGTTCATCGTCAATGATCGTGCGCTCACCTATGGTTAGATTGCAGGTCTCAATGGTTTCAACATAGACGTGGTCCCTGTCGGCGGTGCTGTCACACCGCCCGTCGAATACACGGACGATGACGCAGACGACCCGACACTGCCGCAGATGGTGGCGATGACACCGGTTGTAACGGCACAGGGTCGGACGATCAGGCCAAGGAGGATGAATAATCTCCAGCCGGTCCGATGGACGGTATCATGGACGGGCCCGATGACAGTGGATCACTTGGGACCGCAGGCGGCACCAAAACCGGCAGTGAAGGCACAGACCTCTATATCGCTCTGGCTGGTGACAATGACACTTCTGGTGCCGGAGGCGGCGACCTGCTGATTGGTGGTTTTCAGGATGACACACTTGAGGGCGGCGATGGCAATGACGCACTGATCGGTGATTTGATTGGCGCGATCTTCGGTGGGAACGATATCCTTGACGGCGGCGCTGGCGACGACATGTTGCGAGGCGGGCTTGGTGCGGACATCTTCCGCTTTGGAACAAATGACGGTGAGGATATCATTGCGGCCTTCGGGCTCGATTTCACGAGTGTTGGGTCCGATGCAGGGTTCCAGACCGACCCGACCGGTCGGGATTTCACTGTTGTCGTCGACGAGGTTTCATTGAACGGGTTTACGACAGAGTCACAAGGCAATGTGCTATCCAGTGGCGCGCCGACCTCAACGGCAGAGGGCAACGTATTTTCCGCCGAGGGCACAACGATCGTGCTGTACGGTTTTAAACTGCCAACCTTGTCTGAAAGCGACTTCACCTTCGGCCAACCCCGGACCATCGAAAAGAATACCGACACCCTGAAGACCAAAGTTTCGCCCTTTGCGCCATCGCAACTCTGCTCGCTGGCTGTGGCGGCGGTGAAAGTGGAGGCAGTGATGCTGGTGCCCCTCCGGCTGTAACAAGGGATATCTTGCCTTATCCGGTCAATGGCACCAGCCAGACCTATCTTGCGATACGCGACACCTCTGCTGGTGAAACAAGTCAACTTGCTGGGTTCGTGCTGGCTAGGTCCAACACTGTTTTCAGTCATTGACGGGTCATTGGACCATTCATCACAATTCTTGACACTGTCCGGTGTGGCAGGTCCACTGCGTGTCGATAACTAAAGTCCATTCGCCTTGAGTAGGTTCGCCTAGCTGTCAGACCCAGAGATTGACGACTCGACCTTTGCAATCGTCGGTGTTCCCACAGCGCTGGACGACATATCTGACAGCCGTGTTGCAGCCTATACCGGCGACCTTTTAGCGCAGGTCGCCGCGAATGGCTCGCTTCCCACGGTGCTTGACTGGGATTCATTCATCCAAGTCAATTTCGCTGGAAGCTGTCGCGTTGATATGACCTTTCGCGGTGAATGCTCATCCCAGATTGATGCGATTACCATCGAAGGCGCAACTATTTTTGGAAATGGTTTTTCAGACAGGACGCTGACGGCCCTGAACAATAACAGTGGCGTTAACATTCTGGAGCAGTCTGTCGATGTGAAGGGACAATTCTTTGGATACAATGCCGCATCGTCCGATCCCGCGGAAGTTGCCTGGGCTATTGTCGCAAGAGGGTCCAATTCGACGCTTGATGGCATGTTTGTCGCTGGCGACTAGACCGTGCAATCACCTTCCCAGAAAAGAAAGGTAGCCATTGGCCAACGTTTTTTTTGGACTGAATTTTAAAACTTATCCGCGCCAGCTGCGCACCTGCCCGCAATCCATATGGACAAAGTTTGACCCCGGATAGCGCCCGACACCGCCCGCGCGGCATGATAGTGCGGCATTGGCGATCTGCGTCGTTGACCGCCCATTGATCCGCAGATCAGCAGCTTGCCCGCGCATGTGCAAGGAATTGCGCGCAACCCCGCGCGACTTGCTGCGCAACATTGCATTTGTTTGCGGCGATCTGTAGCCGGACAAAAGCATATAGGGCTCGCTGGTGTCCATCAGGTTCAACGATGCAGCCATGATGTCGATCGTGCGCAAGTCGATTTGTACGGCCTCGCTTGTCCGCCAATCGCGCATAAATACGTTGATTTCTTTGACGGCCTCACCGATGTATTCGCCATCAATCCAGTAGATCGTATCGATACGTTCGCCCGTGCGGCCGGAGTACATCGCGATATGCCTGACATCGCCCGCGTTCCCACGCAAGAAACCTGCCGCATTTGCGTAAACCGGCGCTGTTGTTACTGCTGTTGCGGCAAAGGCCCTCAGCAATCCACGCCGGGTCATCCCCGTAGAACTTTGTTTTTTCATATCTGTAGCGCCTGTCCCGTCGCCCATTAGATTTCCGCTTTGATGCGGATTTTTTACCTTCATGCCCTTAGACGTTTCCATTTTTATGACATATTTCGAATCGATGACCAAGGTTGTTTATGTGAAAGAAGGTTAATTTGCCTGAAATGAGCGACATTTTGCCCATTTTTGGCCGCGAAAGACCCGTTGAAAGGCAATTGAAAGGGACATGTTCGCAACACCTTGCCTTTGCCTGAGGCTATCGCCGCTTTGTGAATAGACAGGGCGCGGTAAGGTTATTGATACTCTCGTTAGCTCAGTTTTTACATTATTATGGCTGTATTGTTGCCAAAAGGGGATTTTCTTTGATGCGCGTTGTTAGGTTTCCAACTCCGGGGATGGGGTTTCAGTTTGCAGCCCTGTGCGCGGCGGTCGCGATGTGGTTCTTGTCGGTCTCTGGCGCGGTGGCCCAGGTTACTGAATTCCGACAGGCCGTTGCTCAAGCGGCGGCTCGTGACGACGATCTGGCCGCCTTCTACCGCGCCCGCGATTTCCAGGGGATCTGGAGCGGGCGCGAAAACAGTGCCCGCCGCAACGCACTCGTGGCGGCTTTTACGTCTGCTGGCGATCACGGCCTTGCTGCGGACCGTTATGACCCCGATGCCGTTATGGCCAATTTGCAGGCCGCGGCCACACCTGACGCACAAGGCCGGCTCGAGGTCGAAATGAGTCGCCAATTCCTGCAATATGCGCGGGACGTGCAAACCGGTATGCTGACGCCTTCGCAAATCGACAGGAACATTCACAGGCAAGTGCCATTGCGGTCCCGGCTAGGGACGTTGCAGGCGTTTGCCAAATCCAGCCCGGCCGCTTTCTTGCGTGCCTTGCCGCCGCAATCCCCTGAATACACCCGTTTGATGCGTGAAAAGCTCGCGATGGAGCGACGGCTTGCCAATGGCGGCTGGGGCCCGACGGTGCCAGCTGGAAAATTGCAGGCAGGCGACACGGGCGCGCGCGTTGTTGCTTTGCGTAACCGTTTGATTGCGATGGGTTTTCTTGAGAGAACGAATACGCAGACCTATGATCAGGCGATCACACAGGCTGTGCAGCGGTTTCAGCAGGCGCATGGTCTTTCCATCGATGGCACAGTGGGCCCAGGCACCATGGCAGAACTCAACACGCCACCGGAACGGCGCCTGCAAAGCGTGATCGTCGCGATGGAGCGTGAGCGCTGGATCAATCGCCCGCGCGGGCAGCGGCATGTCTGGGTCAATCTGACCGACTTTACCGCCAAGATCATCGACAATGATGTTGAAACATTTTCGACCCGCTCTGTGATCGGCGCAAACAAAGACGACCGCGTTAGCCCCGAATTCTCTGACGTGATGGAATTCATGGTGGTAAACCCAAGCTGGTATGTCCCCCGTTCGATCATCACCAAAGAGTATTTGCCGCAGTTGCAGCGCAACCCGAACGCAGTGGGCCAATTGGAAATCACAGATAGCCGTGGCCGCAAGGTAAATCGGGGGGCAGTGGATTTTGCGCAGTTTAATGCGGCAAACTTCCCTTATTCGATGCGTCAACCGCCAAGCCGCGGCAATGCGCTTGGTCTGGTGAAGTTCATGTTCCCCAACCGTTACAATATCTATCTGCACGATACGCCCGCCAAAAGCCTGTTTGGTCGCGAAGTGCGTGCATTTAGCCATGGCTGCATCCGTTTGAATGACCCCTTTGACTTCGCTTACGCCCTGTTGGCCAAGCAGGTCGGCAATCCGGAAGAATTCTTCCAGGCGACGTTGCGGACGGGTCGCGAAACACGTGTGGACCTGGATCAGCCGGTGCCGGTTCATCTGGTTTATCGCACGGCCTTTACCCAGGCGGATGGCCGGATGCAGTATCGCCGTGACGTTTATGGGCGCGATGCGCGAATTTGGAACGCGCTGGCGCGGGCAGGGGTGGCAGTTCGTGCAGTAAGCGGATAATCCTTCTCCCGGACAAGAACCCGGGGCAACGATGGCACATAGCATTGCAGAAATCGCAGCGGCACTTGGGGCAAAAGCCTTTGGTGCCACTGACTTAATGGTCGACAAGGCATCCGAGCCCGCGGCCGCTGGCCCTGCTGATCTCGCCCTCGCGATGACACCGGCCTATGCGCCTGCCTTGGCTGCGGGGCAGGCACGCTGCGCGGTCGTTTGGCCAGATGCGGATTGGCAGTCGATGGGACTTGAGGCTGCGATTTTTGCCCCCCGTGCACGCCTTGCCATGTCGCGCCTGACGCAAATGCTGGATCAGCCATTGCCTGCAATCGGGATTGCACCGACGGCCCAAATCGATCCGTCTGCCCAGATTGGGGAAGGGGTCCACATCGGCCATTTCACTGTTATCGGCGCGGGGGCCGTGATTGGCGACGGCTGCTGGATCGGCGATCAAGTGACCATTCACGCCGGCGTGCTTGTGGGCAAGGCAACTGTGTTGCATCCCGGTGTGCGTTTGCAAAGGGCGGTGACTTTGGGTGACAATGTGATCTTGCAGCCCAATGTCGTGATTGGCGGCGACGGGTTTTCCTTTGTCAGCGCCGCGCCATCACATGTTGAAGCCGCGCGCGAAACGCTTGGCGAAGGGCCGACAGTGATACCGGACGACCCGACATGGTACAGGATACATTCGTTAGGTGGTGTCACGCTCGCGGACAACGTCGAAATCGGCGCAAGCTCGACTGTTGACGCAGGAACAATTCGGGCCACGCAAATTGGCGAGGGCACGAAAATCGACAATCAAGTGCAGGTTGGACACAATGTCATCATTGGCGCACATTGCCTGCTTTGTGCGCAATCGGGTGTGGCGGGGTCTACGATGATTGGTGACAGGGTGGTGATTGGCGGCATGGCCGGCGTTGCCGATAATCTGAAGATCGGCGATGACGTGGTCTTGGGGGGTGCGTCGGTGGTTTTGTCCAACGTGCCCGCAGGGCGGGTCATGATGGGCTATCCCGCCACGAAAATGAAAAGTCATGTCGATAGCTACAAGGCGCTGCGTCGATTGCCACGGTTGCTGCGCAACTTGGGGAAAAGTTAAGAAGCTGTTTCAATGTGCTGCGACTATGACTACATCACAGGTGCGAACAAATTGGGCACAAGAAGAATGAGCACGCAAGACAAGGTCATCGCCATCATTGCAGAGCAGGCACTGCTCGAACCGTCCGATGTCAAACTCGAACACAGTCTGGCAGACGTCGGCATCGACAGTCTTGGACTGGTCGAAAGCATTTTCGCGATCGAGGAAGCTTTTGACGTAACCGTACCGTTCAATGCAAATCAGCCGGACGCAAGTGATTTTGACATCTCTTCGATTGCGGCCATCATCGCGGCCGTTGACAAGTTGGTCGCGGAGCAGGGCAAATAAATGCACCGGGTTGCCATCACAGGCATGGGGACAATCAACGCCCTCGGCGCTGACGTCCCTGCGACCTTTACTGCCATGCGCGAAGGCCGTTGCGGCATTGGACCCTTGGAGATCGCGGATGTTGACCGGCTCTCGATCCAGATTGGCGGGCAGGTCAAAGGGTATGATGAAGCAGCGTACTTCAATCGCCAGAAGATTGCTCTTTATGATCGTTTTACCCAATTTACATTGCTGGCCACAGAACAAGCATTGAGCCAGTCGGGATTGCGCTTTTCGGGTGCGCTTGCCGATCACTCCGGCGTTGTTCTTGGTACTTCGGGCGGTGGGCTGAATACGCAGGACGAAAACTATCGGGCTGTGTATGAAGGCGGCAAAAACCGCGTGCATCCGTTTATCGTGCCCAAACTGATGAACAATGCTGCGGCGTCCCATGTTTCGATGGAGTATAACCTGCGCGGGCCGTCCTTCACCGTTGCCACCGCCTGTGCATCCTCAAATCATGCGATGGGGCAGGCGTTCAATATGGTGCGTTCGGGCATGGCCAAAGTGATGGTCACGGGCGGATCAGAGGCGATGCTGTGTTTTGGCGGGATCAAGGCGTGGGAAGGGCTGCGGGTCATGTCCAAGGATGCATGCCGCCCTTTTTCAGCGACCCGCAACGGCATGGTGCAAGGTGAAGGGGCAGGCGTCTTTGTGTTCGAGGAACTCGAGCACGCGCGCGCGCGCGGCGCGGACATTCTTTGCGAGGTCGTGGGCTTTGCGATGAACTCGGATGCCGCTGACATCGTAATGCCCTCCAAACAGGGCGCGGCGCGGGCAATCGCAGGTGCGCTGCGTGACGCGAAGCTGCCCAAGGAAACTGTCGGCTACATCAATGCCCACGGCACAGGCACGGCGGCCAACGACAAGACAGAATGTGCGGCGGTGGCTGATGTGTTCGGCGCCCACGCTGACCAATTGATGATTTCATCAACCAAATCGATGCATGGCCATCTGATTGGCGGGACTGGCGCGGTCGAGCTTTTGGCTTGCATCATGGCGCTGCGGGACGGGGTGATCGCCCCGACGATAGGCTACGAAGAACCCGACCCGGAATGTGCGCTGGATGTGGTGCCGAATATCGCGCGCGACGCATCCGTTGATGTCGTGATATCAAATGCGTTTGCCTTTGGCGGGCTGAACGCGGTGCTGGTCCTGCGCAAAGTCTGAAGGCGCAACTGGCAGGACCTGTGCCGGCTGCGCCGGGACCATTTAATTGACAGGGTCCAAGCTGTCGAAAGCAGCAGTAAACCCGGTCAGAGACATGACGAGCCTTACTTCGTCCTCAGGGGCTGCGGCCGGTACGACACGCACATTTCCTTCGTTGCCGCGTTTAAACTGGCCCACTTCGTCGGGAGTAAAGCCGATTTTTGCGATACAGCCACCTGCATTGCAGAAATCAAAAGGATAGCGGCGTTCGTTCGCCCCATCGACCGAGACGGTCACACCTTGCCCCAAGAGTGTTTCAAGTGGCACGACGACTGTTGCACCGCCAAGAACCCGCCGGCCTTCTGGAAGCCGGAAGATATTGACCTCTGCGACCTGGTTACCATCGCCATCCTTCAGAAGTTGATAGATGCTGCAAGGGTCCGGGCGGCCTTCCGGCGCTTTGACACAGCGGATTTGCCAATCACCTTCTTCCGTTTTGACGAAGGTTTGGCCAACCTTGGGGCCAACAGGCTCGCCCAGGTTCAGGTTGAGGGTCTCGTCCTCGCCGGATTCTTCTGCTGTCTCGGCGTCGGTTTGGGCTTCCTGAGCGTGACCTGTACTCGCCTGCGCTAGGAGTGCCGCCAAAAAAAGTGATGTCAGTGTGGTGCGCATATGCTCTGTCCTCTAGGTTTCTTGATGTTGCTTTAGCATGGGGCCTTTGGGCTGTCAGGGGCAAAACTTTGTGAACAAAGCGCCGCAAAACAAGGTCCTGAATAGAAAAAGGGCCCCAAAAGGACCCTTCTTCGCTTTTCTCCCTGCCGGACTTTGCCGACTATTTGGCCGAAAGCTACGCAAAGCGATTGTTGCAGTCAACAGGAATTTGGGGAAAATATTTGGCCCGAAGTGGATGCCAAAATCGGCCGCAAAAAAGCCGTGCCCGAAGGCACGGCAAGTCTAACAGGGAGGAAATATGTCGCACAGGTCGCCAGACCAGCACCGACATGATTTACCCTAGCGCCAAATAGTTAAGAATGTATGTTTATCCGAAATATATCTTGACGAAGGGGCGTTTTTGATGAGCGAGAGCATTTTCATAGGTGGGGGCGGGGATGCTTATGGCGATGCGCAAATGCTCTTGTTGGACAAATCGAACCGCCACGGGCTGATTGCCGGGGCGACCGGCACAGGCAAGACAGTGACTCTGCAAATCATGGCCGAAGGTTTTTCCGCGGCTGGCGTTCCGGTTTTCCTGTCGGACGTCAAAGGGGACTTGTCCGGCCTTGCCGTATCCGGTTCGGCAGACTTCAAACTACATGAACCATTTATGAAGCGTGCCGCAACAATCGGCCTTGACCTGCAATATGACAAATTTCCGGTAACATTCTGGGACCTGTTTGGTGAGCGGGGCCACCCGATCCGCGCCACAGTGGCGGAGATGGGCCCGCTTTTGCTGGCGCGCCTGATGGAACTGACTGACGTGCAAGAAGGTGTGTTGAACGTCGCGTTTCGGGTCGCAGATGAAGAGGGTTTGCCGCTGCTGGACCTCAAGGATCTGCAATCCTTGCTGGTCTGGGTGGGACAGAATGCCAAAGATCTTTCTTTGCGCTATGGCAATGTCGCGTCCTCGTCCGTGGGCGCTATTCAGCGACAACTGCTTGTGTTGGAGAATCAAGGCGGCACATCACTGTTCGGCGAACCCGCGCTTGATCTGGCCGACATGATGCGAACAAAAGATGGTCGCGGGGAGATCAACATTCTGGCCGCGGATCAGCTCATGGGCAGTCCGCGTCTTTATGCGACCTTCCTGTTGTGGCTCTTGTCCGAACTGTTCGAGGAGCTGCCCGAAGTGGGTAATCCGGACAAGCCCAAGCTTGTGTTCTTTTTTGACGAGGCGCACCTGCTGTTTGACGATGCCCCAAAGGCGTTGGTCGACAAGGTTGAACAGGTGGCGCGGCTGATCCGGTCCAAGGGGGTTGGTGTCTACTTTGTGACACAGAACCCCGGTGACATCCCCGAGGATGTATTGGGCCAGCTTGGTAATCGTGTCCAACATGCCTTGCGCGCCTTTACGGCGAAAGACCGCAAAGAGTTGAAAACAGCTGCCGAAACCTATCGGGACAACCCTGCCTTTGACACCGCCGCTGCCATACAGGAAGTCGGGACAGGCGAGGCAGTGACATCATTCCTTGACCGCAAGGGCATTCCGCAGATCGTGGAACGTACGTTGATCCGTCCGCCTTCGTCCCAATTGGGTCCAATTTCTGCATCAGAGCGAAAAGCGATCATGCAAGCGTCTGATATGGCGGGAAAATATGACGATAGATTGGACCGGGCAAGTGCGTTCGAGATGCTCGGCAAGCGCGCCGCGCAAGCGGCCGAAGCAGCCGAGAAAGCCGATGCGGCCGAGGAGGCATTGGAGGAAAAGGAGCGCGAATTCAGAGCGGCCCGCCGCTACAAGAGCGAGGGCCGTAGCCGGTCACCATCATCCAGCCGAAGTTTTGGCGGCGAACTTGCGTCGGTTGTGGCCAAGGAATTGACCGGCACAACAGGTCGCCGCTTGGTGCGTGGCATTCTTGGCAGTCTTTTCAAAGGACGTTGATTCTGCTGTTGGCAGAGGCCAACAGCAGAACGGTGGCCCTGTGCCTATTCACCTAGCGCGATACCTTCGCGCCGCGGATCAGCGCCACCTTGCAACTGCTCACCGATAGCGATGGCATGTAGGCCGGAATTGAGCCCCCGGACCGAAACTTCATATCCCAACGCGATGAGCGGCTCTTCAAGCGATACAAGCGCGGTGCCTTCTTCGATATCAAAGGTGCCAAACCGGTTTACAAGATGTGGCATTGATACGGCCTGCTGCACGTCCATCCCCCAGTCGATATGGGCGATGATCGCCTGCGCAACGTAGCCAATGATACGGCTGCCGCCGGGACTGCCGATCACCAGGCTGGGCTGGCCGTCTTGCATGACGATCGTTGGCGCCATGGAAGACCGTGGCCGCTTGCCCGGTTCAATCCGGTTTGCGATTGGCGCGCCATTGTTGTGAGTTGCAAACGAGAAATCCGTCAATTCGTTGTTCAGCAGGAAGCCACGAACGAAAAGCCGCGATCCAAAACCGTTTTCAATCGTCGTCGTCATTGACAGGGCGTTGCCGTAGCTGTCCACGATTGAAATGTGGGAGGTCGAAGGGAATTCGATGCTGACATCATCGCCCCAGATTTGCGCATGGTCCCACTCCGGGCTGCCCGGCGCGACGTCTGGCAGGGCGACACGTCCATCGGTGCGGTCGCCTTCGATCAATTCAGCGCGTGCGGCAAGATATGCAGGGTCAACGAGCCCTTTTGTCGGCATCGGCACATAGTCGCTGTCTGCCATGTAGCGCCCTCGGTCCGCAAATGCGAGCCGCGAAGCATCGCCAATCAATCGCCATGTGTGCGGATCATTGGGGTCAGAAAGATCAAAACTGTTCACGATGCCCAGAATTTGACCCACAGTCAGCGCACCAGAGGAGGGCGGACCCATCCCGCAGACTTCAAACGTGCGGTATGGCACGCAAACAGGGTCGCGCGCGACGACATCATAAAGCGCCATATCAATGGTCGACAATAGGCCGGGATTGCCCTCTGCATTGCGGACCGTCGCCACGATATCTTCGGCGATTGCACCGGTATAGAACGCATCTGTGCCATATGATGCGATTTGGCGTAACGTGTCCGCATAGGCTGGATTGTCGCGCAAATCGCCTGCAGCCAACGGGGTTCCACCCGGAAAGAAATAGTCGGCAGTGGCCGGAAAGCGCTGCAAGCGTTCCGCGTCACGAGCAATAGACTCGGCCATGCGGGGTGAGACGGCAAATCCAGTTTCGGCCAGACGAATGGCAGGCGCGAGCAGCGACGCCCAATTGGACATCCCCCACCTGCGGTGTGCGTCCTCCATCAGTTTCGGGGTGCCCGGTGTGCCCACCGAGAGCCCACCGACAACTGCGTCGAAGAAACCAAGCCGTTCGCCGTTCTCGTCCTGAAAGACTGTTGGTGTTGCTGCAAGTGGTGCCGTTTCGCGGCCGTCCAGCGTTGTGATTGTGCCTGATGCAGCATCAAACCAGACAAGAAACGCCCCGCCGCCAAGGCCTGATGACTGCGGTTCGACCAATCCCAGAACTGACTGTACTGTGACCATCGCATCTGCTGCGGTGCCGCCCTCTGCCAGAATGGTGGCACCTGCCTCGACTGCGAGTGGGTTGGCCGCGGCAATCATCCAGTCATTTGCCGTGACGGGCGAACCTGCATCCTTTGCTGCAATTGCTGCTTGGGCCGCGACGGACAGGTTTTCAAAGGCTCCGTTCGCAGTTTCGTCTTCAGGTGCAATCGCGTCTGCAACCTGTTGACCGATAGCAGGTGACGTCAGTAACAGGCACAGGACGCAGCCCGTAAAAAGATTTTGCAGTGACATGATGACCCCCTCAAGTATTTGCAATCACAGGGTGAAGAAACACCCTGTAATTGCAAGCTTCAAAACGGTGTAAGGGACGATTTTTCTCGAAAAATCGTGTGTCAAAAATCTTCTAGAAGATTTTTCAGCAGATCATCGCGATCGGTGCGTTGTTGCAGATCACAATGAAATCCTGACCGTTGGCAAACAGATGAAAGCCCCGGCGCCGCACTTCAAGCTCAAATCGTTCGCGGCCAACCTCACGGTCAACGTCCTTGATCTTGCGTCTGATGACACCCCCGTTTGCAGCACTCTTGGCATTGAAGATTTGGTTCAGCCAATCCTGACCAACGGGCTTGTTTCGGGTGATTTCATATTCCATGCAGGGAAAATGCAGAGAACTTTCCTAAAATCCGATTAACCGCGCCGTCGCCGACCGGTTCTTGCGCGACCTTCGCCTTGTTTTACGGGCGCCCGGTAATGTTTGATCCATTCGCTGCCGGAAGGATCATTATCGGTGAGAAAATTCGCTGCACGGATGGCTTCCATTTCTTTGCCAGCGCGTGGTTTGGTTGAACCCATGCCGAAGAGGGTAACGAACGTCTCATCGTCGATGTCGGCGGGCAGGATTATCCCGGCTGCTTCAATTTCGGCTTTCTTTTCGGCTATCTTTTTGGGGCCAATCGGCAGTTCCACGGGGTTCATGATGGCGGATGTCATGCCCGCGCCAATGGCCATTGTCAGGAACGCGTTGTTGATCCCGTGCCGGTTTGGCAAGGCGAAGCTAATGTTGGATGCGCCGCAGGTTGTGTTGACGCCAAGTTCCTCTCTCAGCCGGCGCACAAGGCTGAAGACTTGTAGCCCCGCGGTGCCCATGGCCCCGACAGGCATCACAAGTGGATCGACAACAATGTCATGCGCGGGAATCCCGAAATCTGCGGCCCGTTCCACAATTTTCTTTGCAACGGCAAAGCGCACATCCGGATCTTCGGAAATCCCTGTGTCATCATTGGAAATGGCGACCACAGGTACGTTGTATTTTTTGACGAGTGGCAGAACCAGCTCAAGCCGCTCTTCCTCACCGGTCACGGAATTCAGCAGGGGCCGGCCTTCGGCTGTCGCAAGGCCGTTTTCCAGCGCACCCGGAACAGAGCTATCGATACACAGCGGCGTATCGACGACTGCCTGAACCTTTTCAATAAGCGCCTTCATCAGGGCGGGTTCGACAAAGTTGTTGTCGGCGTAGCGCGGGTCTTCGGCCATTTTGTTGGAGAATACAGCGCCAGAGTTCACATCCAGAATGTTGGCACCCGCCACGGTCTGCGCGATTGCGTCGGCTTCGACCCGGCTGAAATCATCGCGTTCCAGCTCGGCGGCCAGGATCTTGCGCCCTGTCGGGTTGATCCGCTCTCCGATCACGCAAAAAGGTTCATCAAAGCCTATGACAGCCGTTTTTGTTTTGGATTCGACAATCGTGCGGGTCATGGGTGGTCCTTAAGTCTGAGATGCGGGGATTGCAGCATTGCCGCCATTGGCGATCGCCCAATTGGCGTTTGTCTTGATGCCGCCAAGCGGAAAGAAATGCACGTTGGTGACATTGAAATCGGGATTGTTCGCCTTGTGGATGGCAAGTGCGGTCAGCACGTCGGTCGGTTCATAAGGCAGCAACAGCTTGGTGACGTCCATCGCGCGCTTTTGCAGCACCTTCAGGGATGGGCCCACGCCGCAGGCAATGGCAAATTTGATCAAGGTTTGCAGTTTCGCAGGGCCAGCGATGCCGATGTGGATAGGCAGCCTAATACCCGCATCGCGCAACGCATTCGCCCAAGCGATGATAGGGTCTGCATCAAAGGCAAATTGCGTGGCCAGGGCCATTTGGGCATCCGTGGTGTCACTGAACGCCTGTTTCCAGCGCAGAGCCTCCATCACATGTGCGTCTGTGCCGTCAGGGTCGATGTCTTTGTTGCCTTCAGGGTGGCCAGCGACATGCAGGCGTTTGAAATCGCCGAAGGCACCGGTTTCCAACAGCTGCATCGAGCTGTGGAAATCCCCATGCGGCTGCGCCACACCGCCTGCCAGCAGCAGCGCCTGATCCACGTTTGCTTCGCCTTGGTAGCGTGCGATCCAGTCGGAAAGCATAGCCTTGTCCTTGATGATGCGGGCAGGGAAGTGTGGCATCACCTTGTAGCCGTCCTTGGCCAGCCGCGCAGCAGTGGCGACCATATCGTCAATCGGCGTGCCCTCGATATGGGCGACATAGACGCGGGTGCCTGCGGGCAGCAAATCGCGGAAGTCTTCGATCTTTTCCGCCGTCCGCGGCATCACTTCGATCGAATAATCCTGCAAAAAGGCCTCGACACGGGGGTCAACCACATGAGCGGCTGTTTCTTTTGATTTCAAAAAGGGCAGAAGAGACATAACGACCTCCGTCAGGCGTTGGGGGAAGGTGGGGGGCTTGCTCAAGCCCAGCCATCCTTGGCGATCAGTGTTTTGATGCGATCCGCGTCATATTCGCGGTCGATGCGCGCCACTTGCGACTGCGCAATCTCGGCGGGATCGCCATCCACGGAAAATGGATCAGCCTTGCGGAACCCTTCCATATAATCATCGGACTGGGCCGCGCCTGACTTCATCGCCGCGCGATCAATGGCCTGTTCAAACCGTTCGGGCAGGGGCATTTTTGTCCCCTTCCGGCCACGGCCAACGATGACCTGTGCTGGCATATCGCGCCAATATACGATGGTGACGTCGGGCATGTGATTCCGTTCTCCCTGTTGGCACGGTTCTAGCAGTCTGCGGCACATGTCAGTGCCGAATTTCGACATAGCAGATGCGTTCCGCGACGGGATGCTTCTATACGCTGGACCCGGCAAGAACGAGGTGTGCAAGCCGTCATACCATTCATATAGAACATGTGGCATCTTCACGATGCGACAGGGAAGGCTTGCGCGAAAGCAATTCGCGGCCTAGCTTGGGGATAACTCGAAAATGGAGGGCGTAAAGATGGCGCCCAAGCGTCCCAGCGGTGCGGGCGCGTTCCCTAAAGCGGTCGATACCCCCGCGCCAAAATCGTCCGATCCGGCGACGCTTTACGCAGCGTTGGATTTGGGCACCAATAGTTGTCGTATGCTGATTGCCCAACCCAAGGGCAGCCAGTTTCATGTGGTCGACAGTTTTTCCAAATCTGTCCAGCTTGGGCAGGGTCTGGAAAGTTCCGGGCGTCTGTCGCGTGCCTCTATGAGTCGCACGATATCAGCCATGCGGATTTGCCGGGACAAACTGCGCAGGCATGGCGTGGAACGCATGCGCCTTGTCGCCACCGAAGCGTGCCGTCGTGCGCTGAATGGCGATAATTTCATCTCTCAAGTGCGTCGCGAAACCGGGTTGGAGCTTGAGATTATCAAGCCCGAAGAAGAGGCGCGGCTTGCTGTGATCTCCTGTGCGCCGCTGGTCAGCACCAAAACCGAACAATTGCTTGTGGTCGATATTGGCGGCGGCTCGACAGAGCTGGTCTGGATTGACCTGACAAATGTCCCCCAGCGCGAGCGTCCGCGCTCAATCATGCGTCTGCACGCGGGGTTCGGCGCTGACCCCGGCCCGTTTGCGGCAGCCAAAGTCGTGGATTGGATATCTGTGCCCTTGGGCGTTGCCACCCTGCGCGACCAGTTTGCCGACGTGGAGGATGATGCGGCGCGCTTTGCCTTGATGAGTTGGTTTTTTGAAGAAAACCTCGAAGCCTTCGCCCCCTATGCGGCCGAGCAGGCCCGCGAAGGGTTCCAGATCGTCGGCACCAGCGGCACTGTCACAACAGTGGCCGCCAGTTTTCTGGGGTTGAAGCGCTATGATCGCACCAAGGTTGACGGCTTGCGCATGACGTCCGACCAGATTGATACGGTGATCCGTGACTACCTGTCATTGGGGCCAACGGGGCGGCGCAATGATCCGCGCATTGGCAAAGACAGGCAGGCGCTGATCATGTCCGGCTCTGCGATTTTGCAGGCGCTGATGCGGTTGTGGCCGACAGACCGGTTGTCTGTCGCAGACCGCGGCCTGCGTGAAGGACTGCTTTACGCCCAGATGTCTGCAGATGGGGTCTTGGAAGACGCGCCCTACTAGACGATCAGGCCAGATTAGGCGATAGGGTCAGCTATGGCAAAGAAACCGACCAAAAACACATCCGGACGCGGGCAGCGTGATCTGACCGTCAAGGTGAAAACCGCACGCGGGCGCAAGCTGAGTTCAACCAACTGGCTGCAACGCCAGTTGAACGACCCATATGTAAAACGGGCCAAAGCCGAAGGCTATCGGGGCAGGGCAGCCTACAAGATACTGGAGCTGGACGACAAATACCGGTTTCTGGTGCCCGGGGCCCGGATCGTCGATCTGGGCTGTGCGCCCGGCGGCTGGTTGCAAGTTGCGGTCAAACGCGCCAACACATTGGGCGAACGCAAAAGCAAGGCGCAGGGCTATGTGCTGGGCGTCGATCTGCAAGAGGTCGAACCGATTGCGGGGGCTGAAATTCACCAGCTCGATTTTCTGGAAGATGATGCAGATATCAAGGTCCGCGAATGGTTGGGCGGCACGGCTGATGTGGTGATGTCGGACATGGCGGCCTCTGCATCAGGACACAAGCAGACCGATCACATGCGTATCATGGCCCTGTGTGAGGCCGCGGCGCATTTTTCTTTTGATGTTCTGACCGAAGGCGGCACCTTCGTGGCCAAGGTTCTGGCTGGCGGTGCAGAGGGCGATCTGCAAAAACTGCTCAAACAGCGGTTCAAGAAGGTGGCAAACGTCAAACCGCCTGCGTCACGGTCCGACAGTTCGGAAAAGTTCGTGGTCGCGACCGGGTTCAAAGGGTCAGACGAAAGCGACTGACGTGCTCCAATCGGCACATTGGTTGATCAATGCCTCTGACGGGATGCGGTCGGTGATAAAATGTGCGACCTGCGCCAGTGAGGCGACTTTGACCGGTGCTTTGCGCGTAAACTTGCTGCTATCTGCCACAAGGATTGTCGCGCGTGCCGCCTTGATCACCTGCTGACTGACGCGCACCTCTTCGGGGTCGAAATCAAGCAGGTCACCGCTGAGGTCAATGGCAGATGTACCAATTACTGCAAAATCAACTTTGAAGCGGTCAATCGCGATTGCGGCCAAATCCCCAACCAAGCCGCCGTCAGAGCGGCGCAGACTGCCGCCTGCGACCACAACGTCGCAACCGGGGTTTTGCGCCAGTATATTGGCCACATTCAGGTTATTTGTGACAACCATCAGGTTGCGATGCGCATGTAGGGCATGCGCCACGGCTTCGGATGTGGTGCCAATGTTCAAAAATAGCGACGCATTGTCAGGGATCAGTTGCGCTGTCCGGCGTGCAATCCTGATTTTGACATCGCGGTTCAGCGCCCGCCGGTCGCCATAGCCGATGTTGCTGACGCCCGAAGGCAACACAGCGCCGCCATGGGTCCTTTCCAGCAGGCCATCGGTACAAAGCGCGCGCAGGTCCCGTCGGATCGTTTGCACCGCAACGCCAAGCTCATCGGCCAGGGTTGTTGCAATAACCTTGCCATCGGTCTGGGCGCGCTGGCGGATAAGGGCTTGACGGTTTTTCGTATCCATATGTTCGCTTACTATCCATTACGAACATTGTATAGAGATTAGGCTCTTTAATTATTAGTGTTCTTCGACCTCGCAAAGGTTCGGTGTGTTTCGTGCGAACATTGCGCTTTGGCGCACTTGCACCCTCCTGCTGTGTTTCATAGCGGGGTGGCAAACGAGGGGACGCAGATGCAAACGGACTTCGATATCTTTATTATTGGCGGCGGTATCAACGGCTGCGGCGTTGCGCGTGACGCGGCAGGTCGGGGCATGAAGGTCGGGTTGGCCGAGATGCACGATCTGGCTGGCGCGACATCTTCGGCTTCGACTAAGCTGTTTCACGGGGGTTTGCGGTATCTTGAATTCTTTGAATTTGGCTTGGTGCGCAAGGCGCTGATCGAACGCGAAGTCCTTTTGAAAGCGATGCCGCACATCAGTTGGCCCATGCGCTTCGTGTTACCATACCACCCTGACATGCGGTTCGAGAGCGAAACACCCACGTCGCGCCTGCTGTCGCTGGTGATGCCATGGATGAAAGGACGCAGGCCCGCATGGCTGATCCGGCTGGGGCTTTTCATCTATGACAATCTTGGCGGACGCAAAATTCTGCCTCCGACACGTGTTGTCGATCTGACAAAGCGGCCCGTTGGTGCACCGCTGAAGGGCAAGTTCAAGACAGCATATGAATATTCTGATTGCTGGGTCGAGGATTCGCGCCTTGTCGTTTTGAATGCCCGCGATGCGCAGGACCACGGTGCCCAGATTATGACCCGTACAAAAGTCGTCAGTGCTGCCCGTGTCGACGACCATTGGGAAATCGTCACTGAAAGGGATGGCCAGCAGCTGACATTTACAGCGCGTGGTCTGGTCAACGCGGGCGGCCCGTGGGTCGAGGATGTAATCCGCAACGCAGTGCGCCTGAATTCCACCGAAGGCGTCAGGCTTGTGCGCGGCAGCCATATCGTCACCAAAAAGCTGTTTGACCACGACAAGGCTTATTTCTTTCAGGGCGAAGACGGGCGCATCATTTTCGCGATCCCCTATGAAACGGACTTTACACTGATCGGGACCACAGATGCCGAACATGATGATCTGTCTCGCAAGCCCACGGCAACCGATGCAGAACAAGATTATCTATGCCAGTTCGCGTCGCAATATTTTGAAAAGCCAGTGACGCGCGACGATATCGTCTGGACCTATTCGGGCGTGCGTCCACTTTATGATGACGGGGCGAAGTCGGCGACAGCAGCGACACGGGATTATGTGTTGTCATTAGATGAAAATGGGGCGCCACTCTTGAATATATTTGGCGGAAAGATCACCACCTATCGCAAGCTCGCCGAAAATGCCTTGAAAAAACTGACCCCAGCGTTGGGTGATACACAGACTTGGACAGCGGGCGTGGCACTTCCCGGCGGGAATTTCGCCGTTGCCGACCGGGACCGATTGGTCAGCCAATTGCAGGCCGATTATCCATTCTTGTCCCCCGCTTGGGCGCTGCGGCTGATCAAAGCATATGGCACAGAAGCACGTGACATTCTGGGTGACGCCAAGGCCGCCGCTGATCTGGGCGTGGATTTCGGTGCAACCCTGACCGAAAAAGAAGTCAAATGGCTGGCGGAAAAAGAATATGCCCAGACGGCAGAAGATATCCTGTGGCGGCGCAGCAAGCTAGGGTTGCGCATGACACCGGACCAAGTTGCCGTGCTTGAAAATTACATGGGCGGTTGAACCCGCCTCACAGACAGATAACCTGCCAGCAACATCGGGGGGACACATGAGTTATATTCTGGCCATTGACCAAGGCACCACATCCAGCCGCGCGATCGTCTTTGATGCGGACATGCAGATCGTCGAAACGGCGCAAGAGGAATTCGCACAGCATTTCCCCAAGTCAGGCTGGGTGGAACATGACCCAGCCGATATCTGGGACACGGTTGTCAGGACGTGCCGTGCCGCGATTGAAAAGGCGCACCTTGCGGCCAGTGATATTGCTGCAATCGGTATCACAAACCAGCGCGAAACAACGCTGGTTTGGGACAAGAGCACAGGTGAGCCGATCCATAATGCGATTGTCTGGCAAGACCGCAGGACATCGCCATTTTGCGAAGCACTGCGCGCCGAAGGGTTCGAGCCTGAAATCACGCAGCGTACGGGCCTTCTGGCCGACCCGTATTTTTCGGGCACCAAACTGCATTACATTCTGAACAACGTTCCAGGCGCCCAAGAGCGCGCGGAAGCGGGCGAATTACTGTTTGGCACGGTCGACAGCTACCTGATCTGGAAGATGACCAACGGTGCCCGTCATGTCTGCGACGCAACGAACGCCGCACGTACGATGCTCTACGATATTCGCAATGGCCGATGGAGCAAGACGATTTGCGACCGTTTTGGCATCCCTGTGACGATGCTGCCTCGGGTGCTGGACTGTGCCGCGGATTTTGGCACGACGGACCCGGGCCTGTTTGGTGCATCCATCCCGATCATGGGGGTCGCGGGCGACCAGCAGGCTGCGACCATCGGGCAGGCGTGTTTCCAACCCGGCATGATGAAATCCACTTACGGTACGGGCTGTTTTGCCCTGCTCAACACCGGCGACACGCTGGTGGAAAGCAAAAAACGGTTGTTGGGGACCATTGCCTATCAGTTCGATGGCAAGCCCACATATGCGCTGGAAGGGTCGATTTTTATTGCCGGCGCAGTCGTGCAATGGCTGCGTGACGGCTTGCAGATCATCGCCGATGCGTCTGAAACGATGCCGCTGGCCCAAAGTGCCGACGCAGGGCAGGAACTTTACATGGTGCCCGCCTTCACCGGCTTGGGCGCACCATACTGGGACGCCGAGGCGCGGGGCGCGATTTTTGGACTGACGCGCAATTCCGGCCCCGCCGAATTTGCCCGCGCTGCGTTGGAAAGCGTGGGCTTTCAGACCCGCGACCTGCTTGAGGCAATGAAAAGCGACTGGCCTGATGCATCGGGCGAAGGCGTGCTGCGGGTGGACGGCGGGATGAGCGCGTCGGACTGGGCGATGCAGTTCCTATCCGACATCATCGGTGCGCCTGTTGATCGCCCGACAATTCTGGAAACCACCGCTTTGGGGGCTGCTTGGCTGGCGGGGATGCGGGCGGGCGTCTATCCCGACCAAGCGGGGTTCGCGGCAAACTGGGCTCTTGAAAAACGGTTTGATCCGGCAATGGATGAGGCGACGCGCGAACGCCGCTATGCTGGCTGGAAAGACGCCGTGCGGCGGACGCTGACGACGGACCAATAGTTTCTGTCATGGGCAATGTGGGATAGCTTCAGCTGGAAAAGCGTGCGTTCCAAAGCTCAGCGCGTGCACGATCTCGCCTGTCATAGTCGGCGACAGCGGTTGCAAGATCGCGCGGTTCATCCGTTGCGCGGTCTTCACCGATATCCGTCAATCGCATCGAATACCACGCGGTGATGCCGCCCTCTGGCGGGTCGGTGAATTTTGGGAAAGCCGGGCCGCCGGATTTGGTGGCGCGCCACGCGTTTGGAAGTGCAGGGTCAAGGACTAGCGCGCGCGCCAAGCCGACCATATCGACAGCGCCATTCGCAAGGGCCACTTCCGCTTCCTCAAAGGTTTTGAAGCCTCCCGTAGCCATAAGCGGCTTACTTGTCTTGCTGCGCGCCTGTTGTGCAAAGTCAAGAAAATAGGGCCCTCGACCGATGCTGTCGGACGCAGACTGCGCACCGGGGAAATAGGTGCCCCCGCTGATGTCGATCAGATCGATGGTGGAATTATCCAGCGTTGCGATAACGGCAAGGGCATCCGTGGGCATGAAGCCACCCTTGAGCCGGTCACTTGAATTCAGTTTCACCGCAACTGGAAAGGCGGGTCCAACTGCGGCGCGGATGGCGTCAATCACCTCAAGCAAAAGTCGCATTCTGCCGTCGATGGACCCGCCATAAGCATCCTCGCGCATATTGAACAAGGGCGACAGGAACTGGCTGAGCAGGAATCCGTGTGCTGCGTGAACTTGGACGCCTGCAAAGCCGAGGTCCTTGGCGAGGGACGCAGTATGGGCAAATGCGGCGGGCAGCGCGCGGACCTCATCCAGTGACAAGGCCTCACATGTGAGGCCGGGCAGGTCCAGCGCGCTTGGTCCTTTGGGCGTGCTGATCTGCGGGTGCGCCATCGCCCCTGCGTGCCCGAGTTGCAGCCAAAGCTGCGCCCCGTCTGCCGCCCCGGCGTCGGCGAGTTTTCTGAATTGACCCATGTCAGAATCGTGCCGCAGGACAAGGTTGCCGGGCTTTTCCGCAAAATGGGGGTCGCCCTGTACTTCTCCGATGATCGACACAGCCACGCCGCCATTTGCCCAGCGTTCGTAAAGCCTGACTTGCGGATCAGTCGGGTTGCCGCGCCCGTCGCCAAGCGAATCCGACATGGCTGACTTGGCGATACGGTTCTTGAGGACAGCGCCACATGGCAAGGTGAGCGGCTGAAACAGGGACGGGTCTGCGTGGTCACCCATGCCGTGCCATTCCCCATACTTCAAACTCCGCGGCGCGCTTGTCGCGCAGCCTGGTTTCAACCTCGGGCGATAAGGCAAGCGGCATCTGTGGCGAGACGTTCTTTTGCTTGAGTGTGATCTCCATCCCCAGCCGATCTTCCAGATATCCGCGCCAGATATCCGTGGCCTCGTAGCGGAACAGATGCTCTACACCCAACTCACCGTCATTGATCCGCAGGAATTTGTTTTGCGAACCGACATTGGCATAGGGCGCGGGGTTTCCCTTGCAGTATTCCAGCACGAAATCATCAAAACTGACGTCGCGGGTGCTGTTTTCATGACCAATCAAATCGTCCCGCGTCCGGTATCGATACCAACTGCCCAGCCAGTCAATGGGATTACGCACAATCGCCATGAGTTCAGGCGTCTGACCGCCGGCCTGTATGAAAAACGGGCGCAAGAATCGTTTATAGCGATAGCACGGCGCATGCTTTAATTGTGGCGGATCACGCAGAACCATGGACGCACGCGGCGCCAATGCCCCCTCGATCGCGGTTGACCCTGTCTTGGGAACAGCCAGTAAAACAAGATTTTCTTTCCAGAAAACAAGCATTTGTTCGGCAACTTTCATTAGTCTGGCCACTGTACACTAATATTTAACCACTCCTGCCAGAAGATGAACCTGTAAAATTTTAGTTGCAATGTTCTTCTTTTGGTCTCATTTAGGGTGAGAACACAATAAGAACAAAGCAGTCATTGTAGCACCTGCGTGCGCATGAAATAAGGACGGGAAATATGGCAACGGCAGATCTCCTCAAAATGGTTGATAAAAAGACAGCAGACAAAGAAAAGGCATTGGAAAGTGCCTTGGCCCAGATTGAACGGCAGTTCGGTAAAGGGTCCATCATGAAGCTTGGCGGCGAAAACAAGATGGCCGATATCGAGGCGACGTCGACAGGCTCACTTGGGTTGGATATCGCGCTTGGCATTGGTGGGCTGCCAAAGGGCCGCGTGATTGAAATCTACGGTCCTGAATCGTCTGGTAAGACAACGCTGACGCTGCACGCCATTGCCGAAGAACAGAAAAAAGGCGGCGTTTGTGCCTTTGTCGATGCTGAACACGCGCTTGACCCGCAATATGCCAAAAAGCTGGGCGTGAACCTTGACGAATTGCTGATCTCCCAGCCTGACACGGGTGAACAGGCGCTGGAAATCGTCGATACGCTGGTGCGGTCGGGTGCCGTGTCGTTGGTTGTGGTTGACTCGGTTGCCGCCCTGACGCCGAAATCCGAATTGGAAGGTGACATGGGCGACAGTTCTGTCGGTGTCCACGCCCGCCTGATGAGTCAGGCGATGCGCAAACTGACCGGTTCGATCAACCGCTCTGGCTGTATGGTGATCTTTATCAACCAGATCCGGATGAAAATCGGCGTGATGTTCGGATCACCGGAAACGACGACCGGCGGGAACGCGTTGAAATTCTATGCCTCGGTGCGTCTGGATATTCGCCGCATTGGCGCGATCAAGGATCGAGACGAAGTTGTTGGTAACGCAACCCGCGTAAAGGTCGTCAAGAACAAGGTGGCCCCGCCATTCAAGCAGGTCGAATTCGATATCATGTATGGCGAAGGTATCTCCAAGAATGGTGAATTGCTTGACCTCGGGGTCAAGGCTGGCGTGGTGGAGAAATCCGGCGCATGGTTCAGCTATGGCGATGAGCGGATCGGGCAGGGCCGCGAGAACTCCAAGATGTTCCTGCGTGAAAACCCCAAGATCGCGCATGAGATCGAAGACAAGATCCGCGCGGCGCATGGTCTGGACTTTGATGCGGACAATGACGGGCCGGATGATGACAATCTGGTCGAAGTCTAGGTCCCGTAGACAATGGAACAGAGGCGTCACGTTGCGGTGGCGCCTTTTTCGTTTGTGCCTGTGGACAGTGCGGGGGCGCAGGGCTATTTCTGCCCCCGATAGCCGCATTTATGGAAACCTGCCATGACGTCCCTCGCTGATATTCGATCAACGTTCCTGAACTACTTCCGCAGCCAAGGGCATGAGGTCGTGGCGTCCAGCCCGCTGGTGCCGCGTAATGACCCGACGCTGATGTTTACTAATTCTGGCATGGTGCAGTTCAAAAACCTGTTCACCGGTGTTGAAACCCGTGATTACACGCGCGCGACCACCAGCCAGAAATGTGTGCGTGCGGGCGGCAAGCACAATGACCTTGATAACGTGGGGATGACCGCGCGCCACCTGACGTTCTTTGAAATGCTCGGTAATTTCAGCTTTGGCGACTATTTCAAGGAGCAGGCCATTCCCTACGCATGGGAGTTGGTCACAAAGGAATTCGATATCCCCAAGGACAAGCTGCTGGTCACGGTCTATCACACCGACGATGAGGCCGCTGATTTGTGGAAGAAAGTCGCGGGCCTGCCGGATGACCGCATCATTCGTATTCCAACGGATGACAATTTCTGGCGCATGGGTCCCACCGGACCTTGCGGGCCTTGCACCGAGATTTTCTTTGATCACGGAGAGCATATCTGGGGCGGTCCTCCGGGTACGCCCGAAGAGGATGGCGACCGGTTCATTGAAATCTGGAACCTCGTCTTTATGCAGGATGAACAGTTTGACGACGGCTCGACCAAGCCGTTGCCAATGCAGTCGATTGATACCGGCATGGGGCTGGAACGCATTTCGTCGCTGCTGCAAGGCACCAACAATGTCTTTGAAACCGACCTGATGAAGGCGCTGGTTGATGCCTCGGCTAATGCCACATCAACCGGGACGGATGAAAACGTCATCACCCACCACCGGGTGATTGCCGACCACCTGCGCTCTACCTCGTTTTTGATTGCCGAAGGTGTGCTGCCGTCCAATGAAGGGCGCGGTTATGTGCTGCGCCGCATCATGCGCCGTGCGATGCGTCACGCGCATTTGCTGGGGGCGAAGGACCCGGTCATGCACCAGCTTGTGCCCGCGTTGGTGCAGCAGATGGGCTCTGCCTATCCCGAATTGGGGCAGGGGCAACGCTTGATTGAAGAAACACTTCTGAACGAAGAAGTGCGGTTCAAGCAAACGCTGGATCGCGGTTTGAAGCTGCTGGATGATGAGTTGGCAGGGCTGCCTGAAGAAGCGGCGCTGCCGGGTGAAGCTGCCTTCAAGCTGTATGACACTTACGGTTTTCCGCTGGACCTGACGCAGGATGCGCTGCGTGAAAAGGGTCGGGCCGTTGATACCGAAGGTTTTGATGCGGCCATGGCCGAACAGAAAGCCAAGGCGCGCGCGGCATGGTCTGGCACCGGCGCTGCTGCGGATGCGGCGATCTGGTTTGATGTGGCTGACAAACATGGTGCCACGGATTTTCTGGGTTACGATACGCTGAAAGCCGAGGGCCAGGTGCAGGCGCTGGTTGTCGACGGCGCGCTGACGGACAAGGCTGACGGAGCAGTGCAAATCGTGCTGAATCAAACACCATTCTACGCCGAAGCAGGTGGTCAGGTGGGTGATGCCGGTGTGCTGCAAACGGAAACCGGTAGTGCCACGATCACTGACACCAAAAAAGTGGAAGGTGTATATGTGCATATCGCTGAAGTGACGCAAGGCACCATCAGCGCGGGCCAAGGTGCCACGCTGTCGGTTGATCCTTTGCGACGGGCAGCGATTCAGGCGAACCACTCTGCCACGCACCTGCTGAACGAGGCGCTGCGCGAAACACTTGGCGATCACATCGCGCAGCGCGGGTCGCTGAACGCGCCGGACAGGTTGCGGTTCGATTTCAGTCATACCAAGCCGCTTAGCCTTGATGAGTTGCGCCAGATTGAAAAGGACGTCAACGCCCTGATCCGCCAGAACACGCCTGTTGAAACCCGGATAATGACCCCCGACGATGCCCGCGCCATGGGCGCGCAGGCGCTTTTTGGCGAAAAATATGGCGAAGAGGTCCGCGTTGTTTCCATGGGCAAGCAGACAGGCTCCGGCAAGGGCGTTGGGGGCGACACCTACTCGCTGGAACTTTGCGGTGGCACCCATGTGCGGCAATTGGGCGAGATTGGCACCTTTGTGACTTTGGGCGATAGTGCCTCAAGTGCGGGCGTGCGTCGGATCGAGGCGCTGACAGGGCAGGCGGCACTTGATTATCTGCGCGCGCAGGATGCCCGGTTGGCGCAGGTTGCCTCCAGCCTGAAAGCCCCGGCAAGTGAAGTGCCCGACCGGATCAAAGCGTTGCTTGATGAACGCAAAGCACTCGCCAACGAGGTTGCGCAATTGCGGCGCGAACTGGCCATGGGTGGCGGCGCGAAAGAGGCCAGCCCGACCGAAACCATTAACGGGATTCCATTTCAGGCACAGGTCTTGTCGGGCGTCACGGGCAAGGACCTGCCATCGCTGATTGACGATATGAAATCAGCTATGGGCAGCGGGGCTGTCCTGCTGATCGCCGACACAGGCGGCAAGGCCGCTGTGGCTGTCGGCGTGACGGATGATCTGAAGGAAAAAATATCGGCTGTTGATATTCTGCGCGCTGTAACGCCCCAATTGGGTGGCAAAGGCGGCGGCGGTCGCCCTGATATGGCCCAAGGTGGCGGCGCGTCTGCTGAAAACGCCGATGCGGCAATTGCGGCTGCGAAACATGTGCTGGAGGAACTGAAATGAGCGCGCTTTGGATTGCCCATGTGACTGTCACGGACGACGCAGCATACAAGAAATATGCCGAATTGGCGGGGCCCGCGATTGCCGACCACGGCGGGATATTCATCGCGCGCGGTGGCCGTTATGTGCAACTTGAGGGCAAGGACCGTCCCCGCAACGTGGTGGCGCGTTTCCCGTCAGTCGAGGACGCGGTGGCCTGCTATAACTCAGATGCCTATCAGGCCGCGCTTGACCACGCACGCGGTGCGTCAGAACGCGAACTGATGGTGGTTGAAATCACCGATTAATTGTTATCCGACAGGCTGTTGCTGTTTTCAGCGACCAACGCTGTGATCGCATCGGCCAGATGCACCGTGTCGATTTGACTGTCGCCTGCGGCCACCCGGATCAGGTGCGCGCGGTGTAGCACGTCGGTATGGGTCAGACCGGCTGGTGGTTCAAACCGATAGGACGCCATTTCAATCAGCATACCGCAGGGATCGCGGAAATATATGCTGTCCATGAACCCACGGTCCTTGGGTCCGGAGTTCTTGATTCCACGCGCGGCGAGCCGATCAACTAATTGGTCAAAGGTGACTTTGGATACGTTGAACGCCAGATGGTGCAAATACCCCTGGCCCTGATCAATAGACTTATCGCCCGGTTTGCGGTTTTCGGATGTGAAAACGGTGATCAACCGCCCGTCGCCCGGTTCGAAATAAAGATGACCCTGTTTAGGGTCGTCCAGATTGGGTTGCTCGAAAACGAAAGGCATTCCCAGCACGCCTTCCCAGAAATCAATGGTGGATTGCCGGTCTGCGCCGGTGACGGTGATATGATGGACCCCCTGGGTCTGTAATTTGTGCATGTTTCCCCTCCGTATCCTCAATAATTTAGTGCAGTGAGCCTGCGCGAAAAGGGACGATAATGCGATAAACAGGATTTAGCAGAAATAATCGCGCCGCGTCGGTCGGTTTGCGCAAATGGTTACTGTTGCAGTTCGGCTTTGTCAGGGACGTTCGCGATCAAGGACAATGTCACCGCGCATGATCTGACCAACATAGGCGCAGGGGTCATCGCGTTGCGACAGATGCAGATAGGACTTCAGTGCAAAGCGATCGGGCGCAAGTGACATGTAGACGAGGTTGATCTCATCACGTGATATCCGGCCCCAACTTTCCGACATAGCCAGCACAGTGGCGCGGTCGCTTGGCGGCAAGCTACGGATTTGCATCGCATAAGCCAGATACTCTGCCGTTGTCGGGCAGTCAGGGAAGGGGCAGATGGCATCTTCATAGGAAGCATGGGTGAGTTCATGCATGATGATACTGGAAAAGAGCACAGAAGGTGCGATATTCCGAAATACGCTGTCTGCTGCCAGCGCATCCGGCAACGCCGCAGGTTTCAACAGGTCGATTCGCGCCTCACCACAATGGTAGAGACCCAGACACGCTGGCGCGAGCCGGTCCTTGATCGTTACGGACAGGGGCAACGGCACGGGCATATTGCAGGCAGCGAGTGCCGCGCTGCTCGTCGCGACCATTTCACAGACCCGCGCTGACAAGCCCGGATCACCACTCGTGACCGTGACTGCGAGGTCGGGGCACTGCAGCCCCTCTGCCTGCGCTGTCAGGGCAACAAGGGTAAATCCGGTGACAAGCCAAATTTTCAGTTGCATGCCCGCCCCTGTGCCCCATAGCCCAGCCAGAAAGCTAGTACAGAAACCGGCGACTTGCGATGATATAGATCAACGCGTCCTAGCTCGCCCGCGCCTGCCGCTTGCGCTCATGTGGGTCAAGATAGCGCTTACGCAGACGGATCGCGTTTGGCGTGACCTCGACCAGTTCATCATCGTCGATATAGGCGATGGCCTGCTCCAGTGACATGGTGACAGGTGTGGTCAGGCGCACAGCCTCATCAGTGCCAGACGCGCGCACGTTGGTCAGTTTCTTGCCCTTGAGCGGGTTCACTTCCAGATCGTTTTCGCGGCTGTGTTCGCCAATGATCATGCCGGTGTAAATTGCTTCCTGCGCACCGATGAACATCTTGCCGCGGTCTTCCAAATTCCAAAGCGCGAATGCGACCGATGAGCCATTTTCCATCGAAATCAGTACGCCCTGACGACGCCCGTCAATCTTGCCTTTATAGGGGGTTGTGCCGTGGAACAGGCGGTTCAAAACGCCCGAGCCGCGCGTGTCGGTCAGGAATTCACCATGATACCCGATCAGGCCACGTGACGGAACATGTGCGATAATGCGGGTCTTGCCAGCACCGGCAGGCTTCATTTCCGTCAGCTCGCCCTTGCGCGGACCGGTCAGTTTTTCGACCACCACGCCGGTATATTCATCATCCACGTCGATGGTGACTTCCTCGACCGGTTCGTGACGCTCTCCGTCGACCTCGGTGAAAATTACCTGCGGGCGCGAGATTGAGAGTTCAAAACCCTCGCGGCGCATGTTTTCGATCAAGACGCCCATCTGCAATTCGCCACGGCCCGAAACTTCGAACGCATCGCCGCCGGGCGTGTCGGCGATTTTGATCGCGACATTGACTTCGGCCTCTTTCATCAGGCGGTCGCGGATTACGCGGGACTGGACTTTTTTGCCGTCCTTGCCAGCCAGCGGGCTGTCGTTGATCCCGAACGTGACGGTGATGGTCGGCGGGTCAATCGGTTGGGCAGGGATCGCTTCATCAACCGACAGATCGCAGATCGTGTCGGCCACGGTGGCTTTCGTCATGCCGGCGAGCGTAACGATATCGCCAGCTTCGGCCACATCGATTGCTGTCTGGGACAGGCCGCGGAAGGCCAGCACCTTGGACACGCGGAACTGTTCGATCTTATCTCCATCGCGTGACAGGGCCTTGACGGTTTCGCCTGCCTTCAGCGTGCCGGCTTCGACCCGGCCCGTCAGGATGCGGCCGATGAACGGGTCGGCAGACAAGGTGGTCGCCAACATGCGGAACGGTTCGTCCTTGTGGGCGATTTGCGCAGGGGCAGGGACGTGATCGATGATCAGGTCAAACAGCGCGTCCAGATTTTCGCGCGGGCCGTCCAGTTCGGCGTCACACCAGCCAGCCCGGCCGGAGGCGAACATCGTCGGAAAATCGAGCTGGTCGTCGTTCGCTTCAAGGGCTGCGAACAGGTCAAAACAATCGTCAACAGCGCGGTCAGGTTCGCCGTCAGGCTTATCGACCTTGTTCACGACCACAATGGGGCGCAGGCCAAGTGCCAGCGCCTTGGAGGTCACGAATTTCGTCTGTGGCATCGGCCCTTCGGCGGCATCGACCAGCAAAACAACACCGTCAACCATCGACAGGATACGCTCAACCTCGCCGCCAAAGTCGGCGTGGCCGGGGGTGTCGACGATGTTGATGCGGATGCCTTTCCATTCGACGGACGTACATTTCGCAAGAATAGTGATCCCACGCTCGCGTTCGATGTCGTTGCTGTCCATGGCACGCTCTTGCGTGGCCTCGTTTTCACGGTAGATGCCCGATTGTTTCAGTAGTTCGTCAACGAGGGTCGTTTTGCCGTGGTCAACGTGTGCGATGATCGCGATATTGCGAATGTCCATTGGTCTGCCTTTGTACGGAAGTTGACGGGCGGATAGCGTGCAATTGCAGCAAAAGCTACCCCTTATTGGGCGGTGTGCCTTTTAGTGCGTGCTTGTGCTGGAAAATAGATGGATAATCAGGATTCCCAGAAGGATCAGGCTGATCCCCAAAATGGCGGGAAAATCCAGCCGCTGTCCAAAAACCACAAAACCGATGGCAGCAATCAGAACGATGCCCAGACCGGACCACATCGCATAGAGGATACCCACGGGCATTTCCTTCAGCGCCAGTGCAAGCAGATAAAAGGATGCAGCATAGGCGACAATGCACAGCACTGATGGCCACAGCCGCGTAAACTGTTGGCTGGCCTGCAAGGCCGTTGTGCCAATCGTTTCGGTCGCGATGGCGATGATCAGAAAGATGTAGTGAGCGGGCATGCGGGCATCTCTAGCTTAGCAGCATATTTGTGTCACGACCCAATTTTTCGAAAAATTTGAGACAGAAACAGGGCGTCGGGTCTGACCGATTTAACGCCATCAAAATGATGGTCGCGTATCGCTCTTGTGACGGATATTCTCGGGGTGTTGCATCATGGGCTGCGGATACTACAGGGTTTTGCTTTTGTTGTGCGGCACTTTGTTGGTTTCGGCTTGTGGTGGTGGGTCAGGCGGCGGCAATGTGTCAGGGCCCGTCGAGGTTCCGCCGGATGCGACGCCGCAGGAAAACGGGCTGCCCTATGGCGGGGCTGGCTGGACCTTTGAAGACGCCGAAGAGGCGGATATCATTGCAGTGGGGGCCGATTACGAGAGTGCCACAGGGACGCAAACCCAGTTGGGGCAGTTGCGTTTTGCATCCGGTTTTTTTGCGGCAGACCCGACCGAACGTGATGCCGTCGCAACCCTGTTCGGCGAAGAAGTCATTATCACAGGCGGTGAAGGAACATTGGCCAATGGGCAAACCGTGCGGATCACATTTGACCCACAAATGGCGGGCGAACATGCGGGCTTTGTGCATGTCCTGTCCTATGCAGCACTTGATTCCGTACAACCTGCCGACCCGGTCAATGGTGAAGCCGCTTATGTGTTCGGCTTCCTGACTGACCCGGACATCATCAATGAGCGGATCGCGGGGAGCGTCACCTATAGCGGTGATCTGTCCGGCATTGGCGCCGTGTCCATAAATGGTGTCCAGTACGGGTCCCCTGCCGGAACAGAATTGGATGGCGCAATCGCGATAAATGCGGACTTCAAGGCAAATCGAGTCGCTGGAAATGTGTCAGCCAACTATGACGCCGGTGCGCGCACCGTTGCCGTCGACCTGTCTATGGACAGCACGCTGTTTGCAGGCAACACCTTTGCCGGGACATTTGATTGCAGCGGCAGTTGCACATCGGACACGGACATGGATGCTGCTTTTTATGGACCCAACGGGCAGGAAGTGGCTGGTGTGCTCGCGGTCGACACCACCCATGACATCAGCGGTAATCGCTATGATTTCGAAGGGGTCGGCAGTTTTGTGATTGTCCCGCAATAGTGCGATGCAGACATAGCTGGGCTTTGGGTTGCGGAATTAACCATGATTTCAATTATTTAGCGAGTGACCGCCGCCATCATTGGGCCGCAATTCGCCGGTATTGAGTCAAATTTTAGTCTTACTGTTCACTTAGTCGGTCCTGGTAACGATTCATTAGGGACCAACATATGTCGAAGAAATTTATCGCACCAATTCTTGCCGTGGCCGCGGTTAGCGGTTTGGCAGGCTGTGAAATCAAACTTGCACCAGTTGACACGGTCAGTCTGGACAACACGGCCGAGCCGGCATCGGACCCGGTGAATCCGCTCTATTTCGGGACGCAATCGGGTGAAGCATCAGCGACCGGAATCGCCTTTGCTTCGGCAGAAGAGGTTTTCGATCTTGCTCGCGATGGTCTGGAATCTGGCGGGACTGTTCGCGTCGTCGCGGTTGAGCGGGATGAGGCTGGCAATGCAAGGCTGCGGATCACAGATGAAACTCTGACAGTCACGCTCCCTGAAACGGAAGGGGATCGCAGGCTGGTGGTGACTTTGACTGACCCCAACGGGCTGCGTTCGAGCGAAAACATGAGCGAAGACAATTATATCTTTGTTGATCAGGGGTATAGATTCGCCTCCGAGGACGGTCGGCCCAGTGTAGCGACAGTGTTCTTTCAGGACGAAACTACCGCGGGATTCGCTGTTTTTGGGGCCGAAACCAACCCTGACGAACTGGTCCCGTCACTTGGAACCGTAAATTATGAGGCACCGCTGCGACTGACGGGCGCGGTCGTAGACGGCGGTGGTCTGGAAAGCCGTCTGCGTGCTGGCGGCTTTATTTCGTTGGACGCTGACTTTGCACAAAGCTCGGTCACTGGTGAAATGGAACTTTTTCTGCCGGTTGATTTGCCGCTTGAGCAAATGGAACTGCCAATGATGCGCCCTGAAGGAACCCTAACCGTTGCGTTGGAGGAGGCCGATATCCTCGGAAACGGATTTGGCACGACTGCGAATACGGTGGTTTCAAGTGTCGATGGCGCGACCTTTACGTCTGACAGTAATGTGGGTGGCGTGTTTTATGGACAAGATGCAGAGACCGTTGCAGGTGTGGTCGGTCTGGACATCACGGCAACAAATGATGAGACCGGCGAAACCCAGCAATTTATCGGTGCAGGCAGTTTCGTGTCGGGCGATGAATTCGGCATGCTCCGGCGTTAGGGTCAGGACCACAGGCGCCGTCCGGCAAATAAATAAGGCCACCCCACGGGGTGGCCTTTTGCATAAATTGCTTTCACTTCATTACATCGCTGCATTCAGATTTTCGTCGATCTTTTCAAGGAAACCTTCGGTGGTCAGCCAGCTTTGGTCAGGTCCTACCAGCAGCGCAAGGTCTTTTGTCATGTGACCGCTTTCCACAGTGTCCACGACAACCTTTTCCAGCGTCTGAGCGAACTTGGCCAGTTGCGCGTTATCATCCAGCTTGGCGCGGTGCTTGAGCCCACCGGTCCAGGCAAAGATGGAAGCAATCGAGTTGGTCGATGTGGCCTGCCCCGCCTGATGCTGGCGGTAGTGCCGCGTCACAGTGCCATGAGCTGCTTCGGCTTCGACAATTTTGCCATCGGGAGTCATCAACTGGCTCGTCATCAGCCCCAGCGACCCAAACCCCTGCGCGACCGTGTCGGATTGCACATCGCCGTCATAATTCTTGCAGGCCCATACAAATTTGCCTGACCACTTCATGGCAGAGGCCACCATGTCATCAATCAGACGGTGCTGGTAAGTGATACCCGCTTTGTCGAAAAGTTCTGCGAATTCTTCATCAAATACCTGCTGGAACAGGTCCTTGAAGCGTCCATCATAGGCTTTCAGGATCGTGTTCTTGGTCGAAAGATACACTGGCCAGCCAAGGTTCAGCCCGTAATTCAGGGATGCGCGCGCAAAGTCGATGATCGACGCATCAAGGTTGTACATGCCCATCGCGACACCGGCACCGGGGCTGTCAAAGACCTCTTTTTCAATCACTGTGCCATCTGCACCAACGAATTTCATCGTCAGTTTGCCGGGACCGGGCATCAGAAAATCGGTGGCCTTGTACTGGTCGCCAAAGGCGTGGCGGCCAATGACAATGGGATGGGTCCAGCCGGGCACAAGGCGCGGGACATTCTTGCAGATGATGGGGGCACGAAAGACCACGCCACCCAGAATATTGCGGATCGTGCCGTTGGGGGAACGCCACATTTTTTTCAGCCCGAATTCTTCGACCCGCTGTTCATCGGGCGTAATCGTCGCACATTTGACACCCACACCGTACTTTTTTATCGCTTCGGCGGCATCAATGGTGATCTGGTCATCGGTGGCGTCGCGCACCTCCATTCCCAAATCGTAATATTTCAGATCCACATCCAGATAAGGCAAAATCAGCTTTTGCTTGATGAAATCCCAGATAATCCGGGTCATTTCATCCCCGTCCAGTTCGACGATGGGGTTCTGTACCTTGATCTTGGACATGCGCTTGTCTCCGCAATGATTGAATCTATGGGATGCGCATAGCGCACTTTCCACCAAACAGAAAGATGGTATGCATTCGTATACAAATTGTGAGTATTTGGTAGACTCGGTAGCCTCGGAAGGGTCGTTTCTGCTTGATCTTGGCCGGGACTCGAGGTCTCACATTATAATTTAAAATCAATGATTTGCTATTTCCATTTGCGCGGTACTGTCTCCTTCTGGCTCACTTCGAGCCAGCATAGAAAGGTGGATTAAACGGAGGATGAAAATGCCGCTAGATAAACTCTCGGCGGTGAAGGTGAAAGCCCTCGGCGCAGGCAAATATAACGACGGCGGCGGGCTTTGGTTCTGGAAAAGATAGGACGGCGGCCACTAATAGGTCCTCCGGGTCACAGTCCACGGTCGGCGGCGGGAGATGGGTCTGGGCGGTTCGGACATGACGCTCGCAGATCGCCGCGACCGATCACTGCGATCAGGTCTCTCCGGCCGTGTTAGAGGCATAATAGGGTCGGACGGCGTCCCGTTTATGGAGGCGATCGTCGGGATGTTGGCACGGCGGGATATAGCGCACATGCAAGAAGGCATGGATGCGCCTATGACGGCGGGCAAGCGGTTTGTGCCGACAAACCCAGGTCGAGGTGGAGATTGATATGGCCGCATGGGAGGATAAGTTCGCGCGCTTTCCGGGATCGAGGTTTCGCGGAGACACGATCAAGGCGGCGCTCCAGGGGAAGGGCTTCCACGAGTTCCGGGTCACGGACGATTGGCCTGTCGGCTGCAATTGAGGGCGGTTCGACAAGAAGCACCCGGTCTTCGTTCGGCGCGAGGCCAATATAGGGGCCAATGGGGTCAGTTGTTCCAATAGACTGAAGAACTTTTAAAAGAGATCTCTGGGGGTGGATATAGGGCCTTATGGAGCGGTTATAGGGGTTTTGTGGTGGCGCGTTCTCTGATGTGGGAAAGTTGGCCCCATGGGTCCCCCGGCGGCTGATCGGGGGGTAGTTGCGGCGGCCTGGGACTGGATCGAGCCCCGGTCCTGGGGGCTGGGGAAGTTGATCGGCCAAGCCCCACAAGGATAGCGGCCCATACCTATAGGAATTCCAGTTAATGGAAGGTTAGCTCAGGACCTCCAGCCGAGAGCACCGGTTCACCTTTGTCCGTGACCAGGAGACTGACTTTTCCCAGTATAAGAACCGAACACAAGACACCAATTCACACGCCTGACGCCCGGACAAGCCGTGTCGTTCCATCACGTCACGCCGTATCTGCACGAACTGAGATCGGCATTAGGTCCGCGGTGCGGACGAAACAGCCGCCTGCTGCGACTGCGTGGCTTGCTTTTTAGTGGTCACAGTGGGTTCGTAAGAAGACAAAAACAAAGCACTGCTTGTAATGCGCGCCGGAAAGTTCAAGGTCACGAATCTTCAACAATAGATAGTAAAGCAATCAACTTAAGAGACGTTTTGACTTCGATCAATCCAGCAAAGTCAACTGACGATATTATCCAAATTTACTGAACTTACCGAGGATAGAGAAAGTTTGGCCGATTAGGACATTTCCATGGCAAGTAATTTTTGTTCAATAGAAATCTGACGGCATGCGTGGTTTGAAACGAGGTTTGACCAAGTGATGCTCTGTCCTCCAGATTGGAGGAAATATTATGATTACACGACGTAGCTTTCTGGAATTTTCCACTATTGCGGGAGGTGCCTTCGCGCTCCCGGGACTCTTCGGCGCGACACGAACCGCAGCGATACCGTTGGCGGCTGGGCTGTCAGATCCAAGCTTGCAGCCCAAGTTCATCGAACTCGCGCCGAACGCTCTTGACCCTGCTTTCCTGTACAAAGACCTGAACGAGAATGGAAAACCCGCTATGAAGCCGGACTTTTCCGTCAAGGCTGGCGAAAACATTCAGGAGACCGGGCTGGTCGACCCCAAGAACGGCAGACGGCTCAAGACGCCAATCTGGGGCTATGGAAATGATACAATATCATGGCCCGGCCAGACCATTCAGGTGGTAAGCGCCTCTCACGGTGGCGCTGAGGAAACCATCGTCAGGTGGGCAAACGAGATCAAAGCCAATGAGCATCTGCTGCCTGTCGACGAAAACCTGCACTGGTGCTACTCGCTGCATGGCGCCTCGTCGGCCAATGGCGTCGACTACCGCGCCTACAGCATCAAGAAGAACGGCGTGCCGATGATTCCGCATCTGCACGGGGGGCGCACCGACTTCCAATTCGACGGCAACCCGGAATACTTCTTCAGCACCGACGGCGATGTAAAGGGGCCACAATGGGATTTCGTCGAGGGGGGGTTCCAGACGGATTTCCGCTACGACAACAACGTCCAAGCGGGCAACCTCTGGTACCATGACCACGCGCTTGGAATCACGCGTCTCAACGTCTACGCCGGGCTCGCCGGCTTCTACTTCGTGCGCGACGAGTTCGATACCGGCCAGCCGGACAACCCGCTTGGGCTGCCGGCCTTCCCCTACGAACTCGCTTACGCGATCCAGGACCGGATGTTCACCAACAAGGGCAACCTCTTCTATCCTGCCTATCCAGGTGATCCGTTCTACGACGATTTCATCACCGGCGAGGGCGCGGTGCTCCCGCCGGACCTGTTCCCGGGCGGCGGCCCGACCGCGCTTGCCGAGTTCTTTGGCGATCACGTGGTGGTGAACGGGAAGATCTGGCCCAAGGCAAATGTTGAACCGCGGCATTACCGGATGCGGTTGCTGAACGGTTGCGACTCGCGTTTCATGGTGTTGCGCTTCCGGGCTGCGGCTGCACCCTCCGCGACCAACCTTGACGGTGCGAGCGCGCCGATCCCTTTCTGGGTTATCGGGATGGATCAGGGCTTTGCGAAGGAACCGACGCAGACCGATACGCTCGTCTTTGAACCGGGTGGACGCTACGACATTGTCTTCGATTTCTCCGGTGTCCCCTCAGGATCGCGCGTGATCATGGAGAATATCGGCGGCGACGCGCCCTTCGGCGGAGCCTTCGGCGACGACCTCGACTCTGGGGACCTTTTCCCTGACCGTCAGACCGACCGCATCATGGCTTTCGACGTGGTGGTTTCGCTCAATTCAAGCATTCCCGACGCGTTCGACCCGTCGGCACTGCCGGGCTGGAAAGGCAACATGGCGCAGGTTTCCAACTTCCGCCAGGTTGCGCTCTTTGAGGGCACTGATGAATTTGGTCGGCTGCAGCCCCTTCTTGGCACAGTGAACGGCGACGGGACAGCGACCGGGTATACGTGGTTCCAAGACACGACCGAGGTTGTTTCGCTTGGCACGACCGAGATCTGGGAGATCTACAATTTCACTGGCGATGCACACCCGATCCACCTGCACCTCGTAGACTTCGAGGTGCTTGATCGTCAGGATTTCACCTTCACTTCGGATGGAACGGTACCGGTGCCGCAGCACAGCGGTGCATTTGGCGAGGTCGTGAACGTGACCAGCATCACCGAGGCTGGGGGCGTGCCGGACCGTCCGGAAATCGTGGAGAACGGTCCGCGGGACATGGTGACCGCGCTTCCGGGGGATCCGGACACAGGGATCGGGCAGAAGGTGGCAATCAAAGCTACCTTCGACAAACCCGGTCGCTATGTCTGGCATTGTCATATCCTGTCCCATGAGGACCATGAAATGATGCGGGTGCTGGAAGTCATCTAGATCGTCAGTGCAGATGACGCCACAGCTTGAACCGCATGTTCGAAGAGGCGCGAGGGGGTAGCCGGACTCCGGTTTTGGCTTCCCTCGAAAGTCCGGCGGCATGTATGCATTATGGGTGGCCTGCAGATGATCGCCGGTGGCGGGTGCAGAGCCGCGCTTGCCTCTAAGACTGGTTGGATCGCCGTGAATGTCGGCTTGCTCCATGCGTTGGCCACTGACCCGACCTTCTTCGATACAGCCGGTGAATGTCGTCTAGAACAGGTGTCGTAGAAGTTCGCTCTCCCTAAACCGACCATGCCGGTTCTTTGAGAAGGTGGAATGATCCGGGACACGATCGCTCAGATCGAGGCGGCAGAACCAACGATACGCGAGGTTCAGATGCACCTCTTCGCAGAGCTACCGCTCTGACCGGATGCCAAAGCAATAGCCGACCAGCAGCATCCGGATAAGCAGTTCGGGATCGACCGACGGGCGACCCGTATGGCTGTAGAACACCGCCAGATGGGCGCGGATACTGCTCAGGTCGACGAACCGGCCGACGGATCAAAGCAAGTGATTCATGGGGATGTGATACTCGAGCGAGAACTCGTAAGACAGCGCCGGTTGCGCATCTTGCTTCGGGCCCATCATCGCCGATCCTCTCCTCAATTGCAGGAATTGAATCAGCAGTTCAACTCTCGATCAAAGAAGAGGTTTTCAACAAAATTCGACCTTAATACCAAAATAGACTTGCTGCAGGATTGGTCACTTTGGAAACGAAGCGGCCGTTCGCTTCGCTCTGCCGCAAGGGCTGCTCAGCGGGACAAAGCCGCTTTTCGTTGGGCAATGTGCTACGGTTCGTGGTATGAATGCTCGCTATCAACAAACGCTTGGGAGGAAATCACTATGGGCGGGAAGGTCTGCGCAATTGTCGGTTTTGGTCCAGGCCTTGGGACTGCATATGCCGAGACATTCAAGCAAGCCGGATACGATCTTGGTCTACTAAGTAGATCGGGCGCTGATCTCGAAGGCGCAGAGCCATCCGACATTTCAGTTTGCGCGTATAGGTGCGACGCCGGAGATCCCGAAAGCCTTAGAGGCGGTCTCTCGTTGGTCCAAGACGATCTCGGTCCGATTGACGTCGTGATCTACAATGCCGACCTCGCTCAATTCGGAGCACTCGATGAGGTTTCAGAGCTCCAGTTCGAACAGAGTTGGCGTGTTAGCGCGCTGGGTCTATTTGTCACCGCCAAGCTGCTAGGATCTCAGATGTCAGAACGCGGCTCGGGCGTGATCATTGTATCCGGTGCTACCGCAGCGCTTCGTGGCAACGTATGGACGACTACCTTTGCTCCCGCGAAGTCCGCCCAGCGTACGTTGGCGAACGCACTCGCCAAGCAACTCGGCCCAAAAGGCATCCATGTTGCATATCTTATTATAGATGGCGTGATAGATACAGAAGACACGCGAGCCAATTTCGCACCAAGTGAACCCGACGAGTTCTTCATCAAACCCGCTCGGATTGCGGAAACGGCACTAATGCTCGCACACCAAGATAAATCGGCTTGGACCTTCGAGCTCGACATCCGTCCCTTCGGCGAGAAGTGGTAAAACATTGCGCGAAGCGATTGCTCCCACGCGTACCAAGCTGCCCTGCATATTAGGCTGCTAAAGGGGTTGGTGCGTGTGGCCCCTGGATTTTCCAGAATAGTACCCAAACGACCGAGAGATTAAGCGCACCAGCCACAGCCGCTAAACCGTAGGCGGCCGCATATCCACCGGTCATGTCGTAGAGATAGCCGCCAAGAAAGCCGCCACTAGCGTGGCCAAACCAGCCGAACATGGTGACAACACCCATCGCAAAACCGCGACGTGAGGGTGGAGTATGGGCCGCGACAGTGGCGAGCACACCCGTCATAACTCCTGCATACCCGAAACCGTAAATCGGGGCGTAAAGGTAGAATGTGGACAAGTCGTCGATGAGCATGAAGCCATAAATCAGCAGCGTCATCCAACCAGTCGCAGTCATGTAGGCGGGGATGGCGCCGATCACATCGGCCAGCTTGCCAAAAGCGACACGTCCGAGGATGCCCACCATGAGCATTAGGAAGATGACACCACCAGCCTGATCAGCCGAGTATCCACGTCCCTGTATGTGTGGTACGAGGTGCATCAGCGGGACTGACATGCATATGCAGCAGAGTAAGATTGCGAGGCACATCATCGGCACAACCAGCCGGATTGGAGGATAATCCTTCTCAACGTCTGCTGCGCCTTGTCCTGTCTTGAGAAGCGCTACGGGTCGCAACAGGGAAGCCAGCGGAAGCAGCACGATCAGCATAAGCCCTCCAGTGACCGCAAGCGCTCCGGAAACGCCCATTGCGTTGATTAGGATGGCCGAGCCGAATGGTACGAAGCCTTGCCCAAGGGCCTGCCCAGCAGACGCGATGCCGATTGCAAGGCCCGCACCGATCGGGAACCACTTTCCTACAAGCGACATGATAGGGGCGAAGATTCCTGCGGCACCGAAGAAACCGGCAATGAACATCAGCAGGTAGTACTGCCAGAGATCATCCGCAAAAGATGCGGCAAGATAGGATATGCCCATAACCGTACTACCGGCCAATACCACAATCCGGGTGCCAAACCGGTCCGCAACGCTTCCCGTCAGGAGGCCGCCAAGCGCCAGCCCCATGATTCCGGAAACATTGATTAGCGACACTTCCGCACGATCCCAGCCGTGCAACTGTTCAAGAGGCACGACATAGGCCGACATGCCGTTGACGATTGAGCCAAGAGCAAGTGCTAGTATCAGTGCAGAGGCCAAGACAATAACCCAGCGATAGCGAGGCAGTTCTGGTTGGAGCTCTGGCATGGCTGATATCCCTCTGCGAATAGCCATAACATATTTCTCCAAGATGGCAGACACCTAGTCAAAAAATGGGCTTCACGTTTAAGGCAGCTTCAGGCTTAAAGTCGCCGTTCGTTTCGCTGTCCATGGAGGTCCGGTTTCTGCCGAAAGGAGAGCATGACGCAAAGGGCGAACAACTGCCACTTGCTGCGCAGGTCCGCAGCGACACATCCAGTCCGGCAAAATAATCCATCGTCTTTCTCCCTTGTTCACAGCAATCCTGTGATCATATCGGGAGCATGACCGCGGAACAGAGGCAGCCCAATTACGCATACTATGGGCCGGAAGTCGCCAGCGGACACGCAGAAAGGTGATCAAACTGATCTGGCCCAGCACTTATCAAGAGACAGATAGATGGCTGTCTCGATTGTGGTTTGCGGGATTACTCTTTTGGATTGCGCTAGAAAAAAGGTGGATAACGGGGTGTATTTACGTTCGTAAATCCGCCTAAGATACTGTAAAAAATAAAAAAAGGGGAAGTGGTAGGCCCGGCAGGACTTGAACCCGCAACCAAAGCGTTATGAGCGCTCTGCTCTAACCAATTGAGCTACAGGCCCCTACCTGCACTGGGTTAGCAGAACAGCGGCGCTGGTCAAGTTTGAATTGGCCGGAAAGTCATTGGGCGGCGATGACATTTGGCCACCAGCCGCCCGAATTCTAGCGAGACTGTCATAAGCGAGGCGAGGTCGCTTACTTCTCGCTCCATTCGTTGGCATATGATTTACTAATGCAAAGTTAATAAACTCAGGAATATTTGTTTTTTGTTAAAATCTGTCCGTTGCACCGGGCCGGACCATCCGGTATCGCGACCGCAACCAATCTCACAAGGTGCCCGACATGGAAAAGAATGGCCTGACTTACGCCGATGCCGGTGTTGATATCGATGCTGGAAATTCATTGGTCGAGCGGATCAAACCAGCGGCCAAACGCACGGCCAGATCCGGTGTCATGGCGGGCCTTGGCGGCTTTGGCGCGCTTTTTGACCTCAAGGGTGCCGGGTATCAGGATCCGATACTGGTTGCGGCAACCGATGGCGTGGGTACCAAACTGCGGATCGCTATTGATACGGGCAATGTGGACACGATCGGTATCGATCTGGTCGCCATGTGCGTGAATGACCTCGTTTGCCAAGGGGCAGAGCCGCTTTTCTTTCTCGATTACTTTGCGACAGGCAAGTTGGAACTGGACCAGGCCACGCGCATCATCGAAGGCATCGCGGCAGGTTGCGAAGCCTCGGGCTGTGCCCTGATTGGTGGCGAAACCGCTGAAATGCCGGGCATGTATCATGCGGGTGATTTCGACCTTGCGGGTTTTTCCGTTGGCGCGATGGAGCGCGGCGCAGACCTGCCACGCGGCGTGGCGGCTGGAGACGTTTTGCTCGGGCTTGCCTCTGATGGGGTACACTCGAACGGCTATTCGCTGGTGCGGCGGATCGTTGATTTGTCCGGCCTTGCATGGGCCGATACGGCACCTTTTGCCGATGGAACCCTTGGGGCCGCATTGCTTGCGCCAACGCGGCTTTATGTCAAACCCGCGCTGGCTGCGGTCAGGGCAGGGGGCGTAAATGCGCTGGCCCATATTACTGGCGGTGGCCTGACCGAAAACCTGCCCCGGGTCCTGCCGGACGGTCTGGGCGCAGACATCGATTTGAACGCATGGGAACTGCCGCCTGTTTTTGCGTGGCTCGCAGGCATCGGCGGCATTGCCGAGGCTGAATTGCTCAAGACATTCAACGCAGGCGTTGGCATGGTGCTTGCGGTTGATGCGGGGCAGGCCGAAGCCCTGACAAGCTTGTTGTCGGGTGCTGGCGAAACCGTCTATCAGCTGGGCCACGTGACTGAAGGTGCTGGCATTCGCTATTCAGGGCAGCTTCTTTGACAAGACGTGTCGCGATTCTGATTTCCGGCGGCGGGTCCAACATGGAAACGCTGGTCAAGTCGATGACGGGCGACCATCCTGCAAGACCTGTGCTTGTGCTGTCGAACACCCCCGATGCAGGCGGCTTGGCCAAAGCGCGGGCACTGCATGTGCCCACTTCTGTCGTTGACCATCGGCCATTTGGCAAAGACCGGGTTGCGTTCGAGGCGGAGTTGCTGAAGGTGTTGAAGACTGCGAAACCGGATATTATATGCCTTGCCGGCTTTATGCGTATCCTGTCGCCCGAATTCATGCAGCATTGGTCAGGTCAGATGCTGAATATCCATCCGTCGTTGCTGCCCAAATACAAGGGACTGCATACCCATGCCCGCGCAATTGCCGCCGGTGACAGCGAACATGGATGCACGGTCCATGTTGTGACGCCAGAGCTGGACGACGGCCCGATCCTGGGTCAGGCCAAGCTGCGCATCCAGCCTGACGATACGGCACAAACGCTTGCGGCGCGGGTGTTGCCGTTGGAACATGCGCTGTACCCGAAAGTACTGCGCCGCTTTGCGGCCGGTGATCCCACACCGGTCACACTTGAACAATAACATGGGGCTTACCTTCCCAATGCCCGCCGTTTGCCCTACAACGGGCGAGCAATCGGGTGTGGGGCTTGAACGCGTGATTGACTAACTATGAAGAAGATAACGACCACCGAGGCACTGGCTGAATTTTGTAACGAGGCAGCGAAACGTTCGTATGTCACTGTAGATACAGAGTTCTTGCGCGAACGTACCTACTACTCCAAGCTATGTTTGGTTCAGTTGGCCTATCAGGATTCTGGCAGCAACGACGCGGTTCTGGTTGATCCGCTGGCCGAAGGGCTGTCGCTTGATCCGCTTTACCGGCTCTTTGAAGACGTAGGCGTGGTCAAGGTTTTCCACGCGGCCCGTCAGGATCTTGAAATTTTCTACGTCGATCAGGGCATTATACCGACCCCGTTGTTTGATACGCAGGTGGCCGCGATGGTTTGCGGGTTTGGCGATCAGGTTGGTTACGAAACACTGGTGCGCAAGATCGCAAAGTCTGATCTGGATAAATCCTCGCGCTTTACCGATTGGTCGCGCCGTCCGTTGACCGATGCACAGGCCAAATACGCTTTGGCCGATGTGACGCATCTGCGCGACATCTACGAATATCTGTCTGCGCGCCTTGACCAGTCAGGTCGCAAAAAATGGGTGGCCGAGGAAATGGCAGTTCTGAATGATCCGGCCACATATCAGTCGGACCCTGAGCAGGCATGGCGGCGGGTAAAGACCCGGACGCAGTCCGGCAAGTTCCTTGCAATTGTGCGCGAATTGGCGCGCTTTCGGGAAAACTACGCGCAAGAACGCAATATCCCGCGCAACCGTGTGTTCAAGGACGACGCGCTGGTTGAATTGGCATCGACCAAGCCGCAATCAGAGCAGGACCTTGGGCGGTCTCGTCTGTTGCTGCGAGAGGCGCGCAAGGGCGATATTGCGACGGGCATTCTGGATAGCGTCAAGGCAGGGCAGGAGGTCAAACCCGAGGACATGCCACGCCCCGACAAGGACCGTGGCAAGCTACAGGTGAACCCGGCGCTGGCGGACATGTTGCGGGTATTGCTGAAAGCCAAGACTGACGACAAGGACGTAGCCCAAAAACTCATTGCCTCATCCAGCGATCTGGATGCGCTGGCATCGGGGCAAAGGGATGTGCCCGCGCTGAAAGGTTGGCGCCGCGAAGTATTCGGCAACGATGCGCTGCGCCTGTGCGACGGAGAAATCGGGCTGGCGGTCAAAGGGCAGAAAGTCGTTACCGTTCCGCTTTGATCTGGACGCGGCCCTTATTGCGCCCTACATGCAGAGATGAAGTGGAAAGGCGTTTTAATGGCAAATCCTGACTTTGAAGAACTGGTCGAAACCTTTGAATTCCTTGATGATTGGGAAGACCGCTATCGCCATGTGATCGACATGGGTAAAGCGATGGACCCACTGGAAGATGCGCTGCGCGTGCCCGCAACCAAAGTGGACGGCTGTGCCAGTCAGGTCTGGCTTGTGCCTCAAATCAAGGATGGCATTTTCACCTTTCGGGGCGAAAGTGACGCGATGATCGTGCGTGGGCTGATTGCTGTTCTGCATACGCTCTATAACGGAGTGCCTGTGGCAGAGGTAAACAAGATCGACGCGGCGGCAGAACTGGGGCGGCTTGGTCTGAATGATCATCTGTCAGCCCAGCGGTCAAACGGGCTGCGCGCAATGGTCGCGCGGATCAGGGAAACGGCGGCTGCCGCCTAAAGCGCCGCCAAGGCTGTCATCAGATCACCGTAACCGGTAAAGCGCCGTTCGAACCCAAGGCCAAGCCTGTCGGCATGCGCACGCGCTTTTTGCGTCAGTGCGGGGTCGTCGGTCTGGGCCTGATAAACCACCTTTTCGTAATTGCCAAAGTACATTTCGCGCAAATCGGGATGCCGGTCCAGGCCGAGTGGTTCCCAGACGAATGCATCAAACTGCCGGACAAGAAAATCGGTTAGGTAGAAGGCTGTAATTTCATCGCGCTCTGCAAAGGCGGCGTTGCCTTCGTAAAAGGCATAGCAGTGGGGGCCGGGCACCATGTCTACGCCCATCTCTGCGCAGGCTACCTTTAAAAGCCCGCCTGTGCCGCAATCGGCGTAGACCACGAAAAGCCGGTCGTAACTGTCGCGATGTTTTTCGACCGCCGCGCGGACCGCATCCACGATCTTGTGTGGATGGTTATGCAGGATGGCGGGCAAACACTGCAAATCCAGATGGTCCCAGCCGTTGGCCGCTTTCAGGGCCAGAATTTCGCGGGCCAATGCACCGCAGGCAATCAGCAGCACGCGACCTTGGCCCGTTGGGGCAAGCCCGCGTGTGGTCAGTGCCGCATCGGCGATCACGACAAACGCACCGCCGTCCCGTATGCCACAATCTCGGACGCACCATTCATGATCGATGATGTTTCCATGCGAAACCCAAGGATGGCATCAGCGCCCATGGCACTTGCTTCGGCTTTCATGCGGTCCAGCGCCTGTTCGCGGGCACCAGCCAGCAGCGAGGAATAGCCTTTCATTTCACCACCGACAAGATTGCGCAGACCGGCAACGATATCAGTGCCCACATGTTTGGCCCGCACGGTTGCACCGCGCACCAACCCCAAGGTTTCAGCAACCTCGCGGCCAGCGACGGAGTGGGTTGTGCAAATCAGCATATCAGTTTTCAAACTTATCATAATGGTTGTCGTCTGAGTTCGTCAGGCGATCTGCGATGATACGCCATGCGATATATGCACAAATCGCAATCAACCCCAGCGCGGTCAATCCCAGCACCGGGCTGACCTGCACGCTGGCAAGCAAAATTGCGGCTACCCATATGGTTGCGCCCGCCGCAGCAATCACGCTGACCAGAATCAGAACAAGTTTATCAATGGGCATCAGATCCTCCTTTGTCTTATGACATAGGGATCAGTCCTAAGCCGCACCAGCCCCCTGATTGTGCTTTCTTGCGACAAAGGTCTTGGCTGTTTCAACGGCTACCGCCGCATCACGGCAGTAGGCGTCAGCGCCAATTGCCTTGCCGAACTCTTCGTTCAGAGGGGCGCCGCCGACCAGAACGATATAATCATCACGGATACCTTTTTCGACCATCGTGTCGATGACAACCTTCATGTACGGCATGGTCGTCGTCAGCAGTGCGGACATGCCAAGGATGTCAGGCTCTTCCGTTTCAATTGCCTCAAGGTAATTCTCAACCGCGTTGTTGATACCCAGATCAACCACTTCGAAACCCGCCCCTTCCATCATCATGGAGACGAGGTTTTTACCGATATCGTGAATGTCGCCCTTGACCGTCCCAATCACCATTTTGCCGACGCGGGGCGCACCGGTGGCAATCAGAAGTGGCTTGAGAATGGCCATGCCGCCCTTCATGGCGTTGGCCGCCAGCAGCACCTCTGGCACAAACAAGATGCCGTCACGGAAGTCATGGCCGACGATGGTCATACCGCCGACCAATGCTTCGGTCAGCACGCGGTAAGGCTCCCAGCCGCGCTCAATCAGAATATTAACCGCTTCTTCGATCTCTTCTTTCAGACCGTCGTATAGATCGTCAAACATCTGCGCGACGAGGTCTTCGTCACTCAGTTCGGACAGGATGATGTCATCTTCTTCGTCAGACATTGGAGACCCTTTGCATTCACTTGTGCAATTAGTAGTGCGCCTGATTGGTCTTGACTACCTACACAATTGCGACATTCGCAGAAACGTGACCGACCCGCCATTGCCTGCGTTCATGAATTGTTCTAATAAACATCATGTCTGAACATCCCGTTTCACCGCGACATCGCACACCGGGACGTGCTGCCGGGTCAAACCCGGATGTGCGCTTTGACAGGTTAACGTCAGAGGCGGTTGATGACGGGTGGCAGCGCGACGAAGAATTGCCAGTCCTGCGCACCGAAGTCAGCGAGGAGGTGGCGCGCAAGGTTATCACCCGCAACACCTCGCCGGATTTGTCCTTCGACCGCTCGATCAACCCGTACAGGGGCTGTGAACATGGTTGCATCTATTGTTTTGCGCGCCCCAGTCATGCCTTTTTGGGACTGTCGCCCGGTCTGGATTTCGAAACCAAACTGATCGCGCGCCCAAATGCGGCCGAACGATTGCGCGCCGAATTGTCAAACCCCCGTTATGCGCCCGATACAATTGCCATAGGGACCAACACTGACCCCTATCAACCGATTGAAAAAGAACGCGAAATCATGCGGCAGATACTGATGGTCCTGCGTGATTTCAACCACCCCGTGGCGATCGTGACCAAAGGGACATTAATCGCTCGCGATATTGATATTCTGGCCCCAATGGCGGCCAAGGGGCTTGTCCGCGTCGGCATTTCGATGACAACGCTTGACCCCAAGACATCGCGCGCGATGGAACCACGTGTGCCGCTGCCAGCAGCGCGTCTGCGTGTGATCCGGCAGTTAACCGATGCGGGTATCCCTGTGCGTGCGATGGTATCGCCCGTTGTGCCAGCACTGACCGACCACGAACTCGAGGCGATCCTTGCCGCCTGCCATGATGCGGGCGCCGTGGCGGCCTCTTCGATTGTTTTGCGACTGCCGCGCGAGGTGTCTGCGCTTTTTCAGGAATGGTTGGTTGCGCAATTCCCCGACAGGGCGGCGCGCGTTATGGGGCGCGTGCGTGAACTGCACGGCGGCAAGGACTATGACCCTGCCTTTGGCAAGCGCATGGTCGGGCAGGGGGAGTGGGCAAAGATGATCCAACAACGCTTCAAATTGGCCACCCGCAAGCTGGGCCTTGATCGGTCTTTACCAAAGTTAAGCACCGACCTGTTCGCCAAACCCCCGGAAACTGGCGACCAATTGGCGCTGTTTTAGGCCTTGCGGCGACGTCCGCGGCGCGGTGCGGCGGCGGGACCTGCGCCATCAGTGCCATCCGATTCAGACGAAAAGCCACCCAGCGCTTCGGTGATCTGCTCCAACGTCGGTGTGTCGCCGACAGGCCGAGTTTCCAGCGCGTCACGCATGGCGCGCAGATGTTCCGGCGTGGTTCCGCAGCAGCCACCAATGATCGTGGCCCCGCAGGCACGCGCCAGAACGGCGTAGTCGGCCATCAATTCCGGTGTGCCGTCATAGTGGATGTGGCCATCGTGATACTTGGGAATGCCCGCGTTGCCCTTGGCGATCAGCGGCAAGGTTGAACCGGCAGCAGCCATCCCCAAAACAGTGCGCAACAGATCAGATGCCCCAACACCACAATTTGCCCCAAAAGCAAGGGGTTGGTGGGTGATCTTGCCAACAAGCTTGACCATATCTGCTGACGTGTGGCCCATCATCGTGCGACCTGCTGTGTCAAAGCTCATCGTGCCGCACCATGGCATGTCGGCCAGTGCAAACGCTTCGGCAGCGGCTTTGAATTCTTCGGCAGCGCTGATGGTTTCGACCCACAGAACGTCTGCGCCGCCAGCTTTCAGCCCTTCGGCCTGCTCGTGAAACATCTCGACGGCGCGCTCGTGGGTGAGGGTGCCCATCGGGCTCATTATCTCGCCCGTGGGACCGACAGAGCCTGCCACGACAACGGGGCGCCCGGCCGCATCGGCAACGTCACGGGCGATTTCGGCAGCGGCTTTGTTCAGTTCATGCACGCGGCTTTCGGCACCGTGCAGTCTTAGGCGCGATGCGTTGGCCCCAAAACTGTTGGTCAGAAAGACATCGCTGCCCGCATCAACGGCACCCTTGTAAAGCGCTGTGATTTTTGAGGTTTCGTCAATGTTCCACATCTCGGGCGCATCACCTGACATCAACCCCATATTGAACAGGTTGGTGCCGGTGGCCCCGTCAGCCAAAAGCCAGTCACGGGTTTCAAGAAGCTTGGAAAGTGCGTTCGTCATTGGCCTTTAGCCCCCGATTAGTGCGTTAGCGTCGCTTGTCACGCCTCATCGCGATTTACAATCGCCATTTGGCCGTCAGCCCTTGATATTTCTGCATGATGATCTTGAGCGCAAGGACAAGTATCCAGGGCGCATTGTGAAACGGGCGAGGGCTGGCCAGTCCGATCATCACGCCGGTAAACCAAAAGCCCGCTTGCTTGGGGGCGGCGTGATAGCGCGGCACCCAAATGGGCTGAAACCCGCGTTTGAACTGGATCAGGCCCGCACGGCGGTTTGACCAGAAAGGCGGCGCAAAGGGTGGATCGGGGGCGCAGGCCAGTGACACATGGCGCGTCTTCTCTGACCGTGCTGTTTCGATCACTGTGAAAATCGCGGACTGGAGCGCGTCATCAGGCACATGATCTACGTGGCGGATCAAATCCAATTCCTTACCTGTCATGCAGGTGACAAAGCCAACCAGTTCCGCGTGCTGATAGATCAGAAAAACCTGCTTTTGCGCTACCAGATGCGGGCTGTACCGGCCCATCGAAAAGCCGTGTTCACCGCCACGGGACATGGCCCAGGCGCGCGCGATCTTTCCCATCTGTTTCAGCGGCAGGTCATTGCCCGCTGCAACAGAGATCACATCCGCCGCGCCGGGCGGTGGTGTCTGATACTCCGGTGCGCAAGACCCGGCGCCACATTGCATCATAACGCCCAAAAGCCTGAAAGCTTAAAAATGTGGCAACCACAACCAAGAGCCATTGTTGCAGGCTGACCTGCGCCATTGCCGTACGCACCCACGGCCATATCCATCGGGCGATCCGTTGCAGCAACAACCAGCCGCAGATCGTCAAGGGCACCACCGGTAAACTGTGGCGCAAAAGGGCACGTGGGCGTGTATGGTGGAAAGAAATCATTGTACTCTGCCAAGGACCAACACCGGGCTGGCGGGGCGAAGTAAACGGCCCGCAATGGAACCGTTCCAAAGAATGGTTAACGGCGCCCCCGGACAAGCCGAGTCGCCGTTAAACTATCGAAAAGTTTACGAAAACTAGATTTCGCTGAGGATCTGCCCTTTGGCTTCGACCAACAGTTCGGCCATCTTCGCGCGGATCAGCTCTTCGCTTGCGATGCTGCCAAGGTCGCCCGAAATCTTGCGGAACACATCCTCGTCACCGGGTTCTTCCATGTCGGCTTTGATCACCTCTTTGGCATATGCGGCGGCCTCTTCCGGTGATTTGCCCATCAGATCGGCTGCCCACAGCCCCAGCAGCTTGTCGCGTCGGGCTTCTGCCTTGAACTGCATTTCAGCATCATGGGCGAATTTGTTTTCAAATGCGTGTTCGCGGTCGTCAAAGGATGTCATCGTTGAGCCTCGTGATTTTTTGGACGTCACTGTTTGATATGCCCTTGCTGGTCCTTGCCCGCAAGGGGGGCTTGCACTATGACGCGCACAACAGCGCACCCATCTCAGGGCCGCGCGAGAACGAGGGGGTCGTGATGGCGCGCCGCAAGAAGATTTATGAGGGTAAGGCAAAGATCCTTTATGAAGGTCCAGAACACGGCACCCTAGTGCAGTATTTCAAGGACGATGCGACTGCTTTCAACGCGGAAAAGAAGGCCGTTATTGAAGGCAAAGGTGTCTTGAACAACCGCCTTTCAGAGTTCTTCATGACCGGGCTGACCCAAATCGGCATTCCCACGCATTTCATCAAGCGATTGAATATGCGCGAGCAGCTGATCCGTCAGGTCGAGATTGTGCCGCTTGAAATTATTGTGCGCAATCTTGCGGCGGGCAGCATGGCCAAACGTTTGGGGTTGGAAGAAGGCACCGCATTGCCGCGCCCGATTGTCGAGTTTTCCTACAAGGACGACGCGCTTGGCGATCCGCTGGTGCCCGAAGAATACATCATCGCTTTTGGCTGGGCGACACAACAGGATATGGATGATATCGTCAGCCTTGCCCTGCGGGTGAACGACTGGATGTCGGGCGTGATGTTCGGGGTCGGGATCAAGCTGGTCGATTTCAAGATCGAAGTCGGGAGGGTCTGGGACAATGAATTCCCGCGGTTGATCCTTGCCGACGAAATCAGCCCCGACAGTTGTCGCCTTTGGGACATCGAAAGCGGGCAAAAGCTCGACAAGGATGTGTTCCGCCGCGATCTGGGCAATCTGACCGATGCCTACACGGAAGTGGCCAAACGTTTGGGGGTGCTCCCTTCAAACGTCACGCATCGTCCCAGCAAACCGACGTTGATTAACTAGACCTGAAGGCTGCAAAGCAAGTTGGCGCAAAGATGAAAGAGACACAGCGATGAAAGCCCGTGTGCATGTGATGTTGAAGAACGGTGTACTTGACCCCCAAGGCGAGGCTGTGCGCCACGCGCTTGGTGCGCTTGGCTTTGAGGGCGTTGAAGGCGTCCGGCAGGGCAAGGTGATCGAGCTCGAGCTGGCGGATGGCACAAGCGAAGACACGATCCGCGATATGTGCGAAAAACTGCTCGCAAATACTGTGATCGAAAGCTACCGGATCGAGGTACTCTGATGCGGGCCGCAGTCATCGTTTTTCCCGGCTCCAACTGTGACCGCGACATGGCGGTCGCCTTGAAGTCTGCTGGCGCCGACGTCGATATGGTCTGGCACAAGGATGCGGCCTTGCCCGATGGCGTTGATCTTGTGGCGGTGCCGGGCGGGTTTTCCTTTGGCGATTACCTGCGCTGCGGCGCGATTGCGGCCAAATCACCGATCTGCAAGGCACTTGTGCAACATGTCGAACGCGGCGGCTATGCGCTTGGGGTCTGCAACGGCTTTCAGGTCCTGACCGAAACAGGGCTGCTGCCCGGTGCGCTGATGCGCAATGCCGGGCTGAAATTTGTCTGCAAGACGGTTGATCTGCGGGTCGAAACTTCGGACTGCGCCTTTACCGAAGGGTACAAGGCCGGCGATATCATCGCCCTTCCGGTCGCACACCACGACGGCAATTACACTGTTGATCCCGATACGCTCGCGCGTCTGGAGCAGGATGCGCGTATTCCCTTCCGCTATTTGCAGAATACCAATGGCTCTGTCGCGGATATTGCGGGTGTGCTGTCGGAAAACCGGCGGGTGCTTGGCATGATGCCCCACCCCGAGAGAGCCGTGGATGCCGGGCATGGCGGCACTGACGGACAGGCGCTTTTCCGCGGTATTGTGGCACAGTTGGCGACTGCCTGATCTGGCTTCTTGCTGCGTGGCAGCAGGCAGCGTACAATTAAACTATGTTTGGCTTCGAAAAACTGATGTCACGACGCGGGCAGGGCAGATGGTATCTGCGCCTGTCTATTCTGGTGATATGCCTTTTTGCGGTCATCGTGATCTATGTCAGCAACCAGTTTCTGACCCAGCGCTTTACCGAGACGACACGCAATGGTGCTGACGTCAGGCTCGCGCTTTATGTCACCAACCTGACCAGTGAGCTGGAACGAAACGCGATGGTCACGCGGGTCCTCGCCCGTGACCCTGACCTGATCACTGCTCTGCAAGAACAGAATTATTCCCTGTCCACCGCGCGGCTGATGTCGTTCGTCGAAGAAATTGGAGCGGCATCCCTGACCTTGCTTGACAGCGATGGCCGCTCGGTCGCGGCCACGGATCGTAACCGCTTGGGAGAACAGCACGGGTCCAGCCCTTATTTTGTGAATGCGCAACGCAACACGCAGACGATCTACACGACGCACCGCGATGAAATCGGCGCCTATTCCTTTGTCTATTCGCGCCGGATTGAAAAAGATGGTGCATTCTTGGGCGTTATCATGGTCGAAATCGATGTACCCACGCTGGAGCGCGGCTGGGCGGGTGTGTCAGAGGCTGTGTTTGTAACTGACAGCAAAGGCACGATCATCATGTCCACCGAACCGCGTTGGCGCGGTTTGCAGGAGGACGAGGCGCTTGAACTCCAGTCAGCGCCTTCGGCGATTGATCGCTGGATCAGGGCGACACAGGGTTGGTCTGTCCGACCGGCCGACGCCTACGTCCGTGGAGAGGCAGTTTTGCGCCGCGAAAAACGTGTGCAGTATCAAGGCTGGACGATGGTCAGCTTTACGACCTACGCATCCGTGCGCGAAAAGGTGAACGGTATTCTGGCGCTCGAGGTCATGGGATTCGCCTTGCTTCTGGCGATTGCATTTTACTTCATGTCACGCAAAACCGCGTCGCGGCTGGTGTTTTTTCAGCGCGAGTCAGCAGAGTTGCGCGCACTCAACCGCCGACTACAGCGGGAAATCGCCGAACGTGAAAAGGTTGAAAAAACGCTGCAAGTGGCAGAGCAGACGATTGCGCAATCGTCAAAACTGGCTGCATTGGGTGAAATGTCTGCCGCGGTCAGCCACGAATTGAACCAACCGCTGGCGGCCATGAAAACCTATCTGGCCGGTGCGCGGCTGTTGTTACAACGCAAGCGCCCCGACGAAGCCCTGTCGTCGTTTCAGCGAATCGACGACCTGCTTGAACGGATGGGCGCGATCACCCGGCAGTTGAAATCTTACGCGCGCAAAGGCTCGGAAGCCTTTGAACCTGTTGACACTCGTGCGGCTGTGTCTTCGGCGCTGGCGATGATGGAACCGCAGCTCAAGACCCGTTCGGTCAATATCATCCGCAGCCTGCCCAATGAGCCGGTGATGATTCTGGGCGACCGTTTGCGTTTGGAACAGGTGATTGTAAACCTGCTGCGCAATGCGCTGGACGCAACCAAACTATCGAGCAATCCAACCGTTGAAATCCTGCTGGCAGCCGGTGACACGGTCAGCCTGCAAATCCGCGACAACGGCGAAGGGATCGAAAATCTCAATGATTTGTTTGAGCCATTTTACACCACCAAGGCGCCCGGTGACGGAGTAGGACTTGGACTTGCCATCTCATCAGGTATTGTAAACGACCTGAACGGAAGACTAACCGCCCGGAACGCAGTCGACGGCGGCGCGATTTTTGAAGTGCAGCTCCCCAGTCTGAATCTGGACGTGGCGGCGGCTGAGTAAGGAAGAAGAAACATGTCGAAAGCCATGAAAATTGCAATCGTCGATGACGAAAAAGATATGCGTCAGTCGATCAGCCAGTGGCTGGCCCTTTCGGGGTTTGACACTGAAACCTTTGCCTCTGCAGAGGATGCGCTGAAGGGGCTGGGGTCGGACTATCCCGGTATCGTTGTGAGTGACATCAAAATGCCTGGCATGGACGGGATGCAGTTTCTGCGAAAGCTCAAGGGTGTCGATAGTTCTCTGCCCGTCATCATGATCACAGGGCATGGTGATGTGCCCATGGCGGTCGAGGCGATGCGCGTCGGTGCCTTTGATTTTCTGGAAAAGCCCTTCAACCCGGACCGCATGACCGAACTGGCCAAAAAAGCGACCCAGGCCCGGCGTCTGACCCTTGATAACCGTGCGCTGCGCCGCGAATTGTCGGATGGCAACGCAATCATGAAGAAACTGATTGGCCAGTCATTGCCGATGGAACGGCTGCGCGAAGATATCCTCGATCTGGGGCAGGCGGATGGCCATGTTCTGGTTGAGGGTGAAACAGGGACCGGCAAGACGCTTGTTGCCCATGCGCTGCATGCGGTCGGGGCGCGGGCAAACAAGAAATTCGTGCTGCTCAGTTGTTCGGCCTTTGACGAGGAAACCCTTGGCCGGCGCATCTTTGGCCCTGCCAATGATGATGAACCGTTGCCCGCAATGGAAGAAGCGCGCGGCGGCACACTTGTGCTGGAAGATATCGAAGCGCTGAGCCACGCGCTTCAGGCCCGCTTGTTGACAGCAATCAATGATCAGGGCACGCCTGCTGAAACAAGGATCACGGCGATCTGTAACCTGCAAGAGCAGGACAAGACCTGCGAAAGCGTATTGCGCCCCGATCTGTTCTATCGCTTGGCGGCGCTGCGGATCACTGTGCCACCACTGCGGCAACGCGGCGAGGATATCCTCGCGCTGTTTACCCGCCTTGGAGAACAGTTTGCCGATGAATATGGCTGTGATGCACCCGAAGTCAGTGCACAGGAAGCCGCACAATTGCTGCAAGCGCCATGGCCGGGCAACGTGCGCCAGCTCATCAATGTGGCCGAACGTGCAGTATTGCAAAACCGCCGCGGCACCGGGTCAATCGCATCGCTTTTGATGGCGGACACGGAAGAAACCAAGCCAGCCATGACAACCGAAGGCAAGCCGTTGAAGGAATTTGTCGAAGCATTCGAACGGATGCTGATCGACAACACGATGCGTCGCCATAAGGGCTCGATCGTTTCGGTCATGGATGAGTTGTGCCTGCCGCGCCGGACCCTGAACGAGAAGATGGCCAAATACGGCCTGCAAAGGTCTGATTATCTTTAGCCTTGTTATGACAAAAGAATGACAGAACCCTGCACGAGGCACCTTGTGCAGGGGCGATTGTATACCTAGTGTAGAACTTACGGTTGGTCGTGCCTTAGCGCATGATGACAACCGGTCGGAATTCTCTGTTGTGATTGGAGCGGGTCAACGACCCGTACGAACGTAACAGCTGATTTGGTCAGAAATGACCAGAAGAACGCCCTGGTCGCGCATACTCAACGCGGACCGGGCCTTGAACGGGCCGCATCAATGCGGTCGGAGAAGAAACGCGATGCAACGCGCAGGATATAGAGGCAAGGATGCTGCGGCCCCGAGGGGCCCGGTTCTTGCCCGCGCGCAGATCGCCTTAATCAGACATGTAACACGGACTTCAGCGCCCCCAGGGGCGCCTCCGGGGTTATGTGCGAACGGACAAAATGCCAAAGAAAATGCTAATCGATGCAACACACGCGGAAGAAACCCGCGTTGTTGTGGTAGACGGGAACAAAGTCGAAGAGTTTGACTTTGAAAGTCAATTCAAACGCCAGCTTGCTGGCAATATCTATCTGGCGAAAGTAACGCGGGTCGAGCCGTCTCTACAAGCCGCCTTTGTGGACTATGGCGGCAACCGCCATGGGTTTCTTGCGTTCTCGGAAATCCACCCGGACTATTATCAAATCCCGATCGCAGATCGCGAGGCGCTGATCGCCGAAGAAAAGGCCTATGCCGAGGCGCTGAAAGCCGAAGCGGAAGCCGAGGAAGAAGAAAAGCCCAAACCGCGCCGCCGCAGTCGTTCCAAATCGAAGGCTGCCGCAGTCGAGGCAAAGGATGCTGTCGCCACGGCAGATGTTGAAGACACAGAGGGGGAAAATGCTGGCGAAATCGCCGGGATGGAAACCATTGATCTTGCCGACGATGAGGACGAAGGCACATCGCCAATGATGACAGTGGCGGAAACGCCCGTCGAAACCCCTGCGGCCGGTGAAGATGATGATGATGATGACGATGACGATGCTGAACCTGCATTGGATGCGGGCGAAAAAGACGACAGTATCGAAAGCGTGGCTGAGGAAGACGACACCGACGACGTTCGCCCAATCCGCAAGCCGCGCCCGAAACGCTATAAGATCCAAGAGGTCATCAAGGTTCGCCAGATTCTTCTGATTCAGGTCGTCAAGGAAGAGCGCGGCAACAAGGGTGCAGCGCTGACCACTTACCTGTCACTTGCCGGGCGCTACTGTGTCCTGATGCCAAACACAGCCCGTGGTGGCGGTATCAGCCGCAAGATCACCAATGCCGCGGACCGCAAGAAGCTGAAAGAAATCGCCAGTTCCATGACCGTGCCCGAAGGGGCAGGGCTGATCATTCGGACCGCTGGGGCGCAACGCACCAAGGCCGAGATCAAGCGCGATTACGAATATTTGCAGCGGATGTGGGAGCAGATCAGGGAACTGACACTGAAATCCACTGCCCCCGCCAAAATCTACGAAGAGGGCGACCTGATCAAACGGTCAATCCGCGATCTCTATTCAAAGGAGATTGACGAGGTCATCGTCGCAGGCGAGGCGGGTTACCGCACCGCCAAGGACTTCATGAAAATGATCATGCCGTCCCACGCCAAGAACGTGAAGTTCTACGCAGAGCAATTGCCGCTTTTTGCCCGATATCAGGTCGAAGGCTATCTGAACGGCATGTTCAACCCCACGGTGCAGCTGCCCTCGGGCGGCTATATCGTGATCGGTATCACAGAGGCGCTGGTTGCGATCGACGTCAACTCTGGCCGCGCAACCAAAGAAGGGTCAATCGAACAGACGGCAACCAAAACCAACCTTGAGGCCGCCGACGAAGTGGCCCGCCAGTTGCGTCTGCGTGATCTGGCTGGACTGATCGTGATCGACTTTATCGACATGGACGAGCGCAAGAACAACGCCGCCGTCGAAAAGCGCTTCAAGGAAAAGCTCAAGACGGACCGTGCCCGCATTCAGGTGGGCCGGATTTCCGGCTTTGGCCTGATGGAAATGTCGCGCCAGCGCCTGCGTCCCGGTATGCTTGAGGCAACGACGCAAATGTGTCCGCACTGTCACGGCACTGGTTTGCTGCGGTCCGATGATAACGTTGCCCTGTCGATCCTGCGTCAGTTGGAAGAAGAGGGCGTACGCGGGCGTTCCAAGGAAGTGCTTGTGCGGGCACCGATCAGCATCGCCAACTTCCTGATGAACGGCAAACGCGAACATATCGGCGATATCGAATCCCGTTATGGACTGTCCGTGCGCATCGAATGTGACCCCACGCTGGTCTCACCCGATTTCGCGATCGAGAAATTCAAGACCGCTACGCGGGCCGTGCCAGAGGCGGCACCTGTCGTGACCACGGTCATGGAAATGGACGATGACGACGTGGATGATGTTGTCTTGGTCGAAGACAAAGAAGAGGACCGCCCCGAACCGGAAGCGGAAGAAAAGCCCAAGCGAAAGCGGCGCAGGCGTCGCCGCCGTCGGGGTGGTGCTAATCGCGACGACAATGACCAGTCCGATACGCAAACCAATGGTGATCAGTCTGAAGCGCCTGTTGCGGATGCAGATGCAGTAGCCGCTGATAGCCAGACGCCAACCGCCGAGGAAGCCCCGGCAGCAGAGGTTGCAGAAAAGCCAAAGCGCACCCGGACGCGGACACGCAAAAAGGCCGAAGAGCCCGCAGAAGCTGCAGCAGATGCGCCAGCGGCCGAAGTTACTGAAGCGGAAGCGGAAGAAAAGCCTGCGCCCAAGAAACGCACGCGGACCCGCAAGAAGCCAGAGCCTGTTGCAGAAGATGCGGCCGCCGATCCGGTCGCATCCGCTGATAGCGAAACGCCCGCAGCCGAGGAAAAGCCAAAGCCCAAACGCCGCAGCCGCGCCAAGCCCAAAGCAGACAAGGCAGAGACACCTGAACCGGTTGCTGCTGTCGCTGAAGCGACAGCACCTGCAGCACCTGCCGAGGCACCGAAAGCGGCAGAAGCGGCAGAACCTGAACCACAGCCGGAACCGGTGGCAGAAACGGTCAAACCGGCACCGCAGCCGGAACCTGCGGCAGAAGTGGCCGTCGCAGTTGCAGAGGAGCCTGTCGCAGAGGAAAAGCCAAAGCCGAAACGCAAAGGCTGGTGGTCACTCGGACGCGGTTAGTCTGGCAAATTGTCGAATGACGAAACGGACACTATCAAACGCCGCCCTTCGGGGCGGCGTCATGTTGTTCAATCGCATCTGATGAAGGGGCGCTTTCAAGACGTATCCGGTGTTGAGTGCGGAGGCGCCCAACATACCGGGTGCTGAAAACACGCCTCCCGATGAAGCGTAGAAAAATAAATCGTCTATAGAATTGTCGCATCAACCATGGGTGAACATCGCTTGGACTGGCAAGATGCCCTTACAAAGGGGCAGATAGACGCATTCCTGGATGCGTTGAATGAAAGGCCGTTGGGCGTATATCGCACCTTTACGGCCAACATTGTGCAAGGACCAGACGTTCAGGCCTTGCGGATCAGGTAAACCTGTCCGTCCTCCGCATCCGACACCTCAAGCAAATCATGCCCCGCCTCGGCGCAGAAATGCGGGACGTCAACGATGGCGGCAGGATCATCCGCCAGCACGCGTAACACTTGCCCCGACGCCAGCGCCTGCAAACGCTTGCGGGCTTTCAGGACGGGCAGGGGGCACAGCAGCCCTTTGGCATCAAGATCCGCGTCATAAGTCATAGTCGTCAGGTAGGCGGGATATTTCAGTTTGTCCACTAACTTGTGAGCGTTTCCCCCCGTGACGAATGGCTGCGCATCGCTTAGGTGGTATGAAAAGGAAATGCCATGCTCGACACCAGTCTGATCCTTGATGCGACCCTGTTGCCCGCCATGTTCATCGCGATGGTGGCGGGGCTCTTGTCGTTCCTCAGCCCTTGTGTGCTGCCGATTGTGCCGCCCTATCTGGCCTATATGGGCGGCGTGTCGGTGTCGGACATGGATGAAACGGGTGCCGCACGCAGGCGGGTATTGCTTGCCGCTGCGTTTTTCGTGCTGGGGCTGTCCACGATATTCTTGATGCTGGGGTTCGCCGCGTCCGCCTTGGGGCGGTATTTCCTGCAAGCGCAGGATTGGTTCGTGACCATCGCAGGCATTGTGGTGATGATCTTTGGCGCCCATTTCATCGGCATCTACCGGATCGGCTTTCTGGACCGTGAAGCGCGGGTCGACACGGGCGACCGGGGCGGGTCGGCGTTTGGGGCTTATGTCTTGGGATTGGCCTTTGCCTTTGGCTGGACACCCTGCCTTGGGCCTATTCTGGGCACGATCCTTGGCTTGGCTGCATCCGAAGGAGACGTGGCGCGCGGCACGATTCTGCTGGCGGTCTACGCTTTGGGTTTGGGCATTCCTTTCCTTATCGTTGCGGCGTTTTTCCCGCGCCTCAAGGGGCTGATGGGCTGGATGAAGCGCCATATGGACCGGATCGAGCGCACCTCTGGCCTGTTGTTGTGGACTGTTGGCCTGCTGATGCTGACCGGGCAATTCACCGCCTTCAGCTTCTGGCTGCTTGAACAGTTTCCGGCATTGGCTGCCGTGGGTTAACGGCTTATCACTGCTGCATAATCCATTTGTGCTGCGTGGCAAGGAACATTGATGAGCGAACAAGGCAGCCGGGTCAGACGCCGCAGGGTTTTTCATATCCCCGGCTATGACCCGATCCATCCGCGCCGCTACCGCGAACTCTACCGGACACAAAGTGCGGCACAGGCCGACTTCAGCGGCTACGATATTGCTGTCAAAGCCCACAGTGCCGAGAGTGGTTTTTGCTGGCTGACCAAGGCGCGCATTGATGGACAAGAGGTGCAGGCGCGGGTTGATGTGCTGGTCTGGTCAGATATCGTGCGCAAGAGCATGGCCCGGACCATCCCGGCGACTTATCTGCAATTGGCCCAGACGGCGTGGATCTATGTTATGACAGGCACGTTGCAGCGGCTGATGCGGATGCGCAAGGGGCCGGTTATCGCAGCCCTCTATCCGGTTGCGATGTTGCTGTTGCAGCTGGCTTTTGCGGTCATTGTCGGAGGCTATGTTGGCGGGGCGGTGCAAGCGGGCCTGAATGAGCTGGCCGGCATGACCGGCCTGTCAGAGGGGGCGCTGTCGGGTGCATTTACGTGGGGTGCCACAGGCTTGAAATATGGCGTCTGGGTTGGGGTTGTGCTGTTGCTTCTGCGTTGGTTCAAGAGCAAGGATCACAAGGTTCTCGCCTACTACCTCATGCATGACTATGCCTTTTCTGCGCGGCATTGGGGGGCGAACCCACCCGCACTTGACACACGCCTGTCAGAGTTCGCAAAGGTGATCGCGGACAGCTTCACCGAAGACGTGGATGAGGTGCTGGTGGTTGGTCATTCCTCTGGCGCGCATCTGGCGATTTCAGTGCTGGCGGATTTGTTGCGCTCGGGCAGAGTGCCGCAAAAGGGGCCGAAGCTTGCCCTGCTGACATTGGGGCAGGTTGTGCCGATGATGTCGTTTCTGCCGGACGCGTGGCAATTGCGCAGTGATCTGGCTTATCTCGCAACCTGCGATGCTATCACGTGGGTTGATGTGTCCGCACCCGGTGACGGCTGTTGCTTTGCGCTGTGCGATCCGGTGGCAGTTACAGGGGTCGCGCCGCCGGGCAAACGTTGGCCACTGGTCATTTCAGCCGCATTCACCCAAAGCCTATCGCCAGCGCGGTGGAAGGAACTGCGCTGGCGGTTCTTTCGGCTTCATTTTCAATATCTTTGCGCATTCGACCAACCGGGGGACTATGATTATTTTCAGATCACCGCCGGGCCGCTGACATTGGCTGACCGTTACCGGGATCGGCACCCGTCACAGTCGCGGATTGATGTGGCTGTGTCCAAATATACATCGTTTGCGCCGTGAATAATGAATTGCCCCCCAAGCCCGCTGCACGGCCTGAAAAAGTGTCGCTTTGGCAGTACATGCGCCTGTTCCGCCGCGATATCCTGTCGGCACAGCCTGCCAAGCTTTATGGCGCATGGATGGCAGAGTTTCGCACGCCGTTTTTTCGCAGCTACCTTGTGAATGATCCCGCCCTCGTGCGCCTCGTTTTGCAGGACCGTCCGCAGGACTTCCCCAAGTCCGACCGCATCGGCGCGGGACTGCGCCCGTTGCTGGGCGAAAGCGTTTTTCTCACCAATGGTGAGGTCTGGAAACGCCAGCGGCGTATCATTGACCCGGCCTTTGCGGGCGGGCGATTGCGCGACACCTTTGCAGGGATCATGGCGGCGGGGCAAGCCGGTGTTGACCGGATGTCATTGGAAGATGCCCCGCAGGAAATCGAAGCGATCGCGAGCCATATTGCCGCTGACGTGATTTTTCGCACCCTGTTTTCCATCCCGATCGAGGACAAGACAGCAACACAGGTTTTTGATGCGTTCCAACGTTATCAACGCTCGCAGCCGATCCTTAATCTGGCAGCCTTTGTGCCGGGGCCAAAATGGATGCCGCGCTTCTTTCGCAAGGATACGCGGCGCACCGCGCAAACCATCCGGCGGCTGATAACGGAGCTGACCCAACAGCGGCTTGACCTGATCGCCAAGGGGCAGGCACCCGACGATATTGCCACCAAAATCCTGACCACACGGGACCCGGTCACAGGTGCCAGCTTCAGCCTGAAGGAAATGGTCGATCAAGTGGCGATCTTTTTTCTTGCGGGGCATGAAACAAGCGCGTCTGCACTCGCATGGGCCCTGTATTTGCTCGCGCGCTACCCCGATTGGCAGGATCGTGTCGCAGCAGAGGCACAGGGCTTTGATGGGCATTTCGCCAGCCTGTCGCGTTTGCCTGTGACCCGTGATGTGTTCCGCGAGACGCTGCGGCTTTATCCGCCGGTGCCGATGATGGTGCGCGAAACGACCAAGTCGGAGGTTTTCAGGAAACGTTGCGTGAGACCGGGTGCGCAGGTTGTGATCTCTGCCTGGCACATGCACCGGCATACTCGGCTATGGGCGGATCCGGACCAGTTTGACCCGGCCCGCTGGCAGACGAGCGCAGGCAAAAAGAGCGCGCAAGATGCCTATCTGCCCTTCTCCGCCGGCGAGCGGGTCTGCATTGGGGCAGGCTTTGCGATGATTGAGGGAACGGTTCTGCTGGCGCAACTTTTGCGGGCTTTCCGATTTGAGCCCTGCGAATCGTTCGTACCGGTGCCTGTCGCGCATCTGACGGTACGCTCTTATAGCGGGATATTGTTGCGTATTAGTTCGCGCGTAAGTTGAAAGGGTTCATGAATAGATCAATTATCGCGCATTTTTGGGGGAATTGGAGGCAATGACGAAACGTCATCTTGGGCAAATTGGGCCGAATCTCGCTGAGCCATTGTTTCGTTAACATTAGGTTTATAGACGATTGGATATCTGTGGAACGTGATAAAGAAACGGTGAACCGATGGCTGCTGCCTTCTTTTCGCCGCATTGTTGGTGAACCTGTTTAGCCTAGCTTCAATAATGTTATCGGGGGATACATGAGTATAGCACTGCCATCTATATCCAAGCGTGGCCTTGGCGGTTTTTTGGGACGCAAATCGAAGAAAATAAGCTCCGCGCATGTACCATCAGCGCAAAAGCAGCTTGAGGGGCGTGACATCGCCAAGCTGTTTTCCGAGAAGGGGCAGAGGCCAAAAGCAAGGCCCGCCAAACTGAACGAAACTGAAAAGCTGGATCGTGCTGCATTGAACAGTTTGCGCGGCGCTCTCTATTCCAAAGACTGACTGCGCGCCAAAGCGCGCTGCAGCACGTAGACACGCAAGGCCGAGGCGAGACCGATGTCTCCCCGGCCTTCGTCTATTTCGGCAGCAAGCCCGTTGATTGTCTTGCCATCCGCATCGGCAATCGCACGGAACTGGTCCCAGAAAATATCTTCCAATGACACACTGGTGCGATGGCCCCGCAGCGTCAGCGACCGTTTCACAGGGCGCCGCTGGTCACTCATCATCGAACTTCAACTGTGAGAGCCGGTCGCTGGCCTGCTTCTCGCGGGCAGCATCCAGCAGTCTTTCTGCCTTGCTCCGGCCAAAGCGCACGGCGTTTGCATCCGCTTTGGCCTTTTCCTCGGCCCGCGTCTTTGCCTTGCGCGCTTTGTTCAGATTGATGGGCTTCATTTGGGGCCGATCATATCCTCGGGGCGTACGACCTTGTCGAAAGTCGCCTCATCGACAAAGCCCAGCTTGATTGCCTCTTCTTTCAGGGTTGTGCCATTCTTGTGAGCCGTCTTGGCGACGGTGGTAGCATTGTCATAGCCGATGGTGGGCGCAAGGGCCGTCACCAGCATCAGGCTTTCGCGCATCAGCTTTTCGATCCGGGTCCGGTCGGCCTTGATACCGACCACGCAATTGTCAGTGAATGCACCACAGGCATCACCGATCAGTTGCATGGATTGCAGGACGTTGTAGGCCATCATCGGCTTCATCACGTTCAATTCGAAATGACCCTGTGATCCGGCAAAGCCAACGGCCGCGTCATTACCCATGACATGAGCACAGACTTGGGTGATTGCCTCTACCTGTGTGGGGTTCACCTTGCCGGGCATGATGGATGATCCGGGCTCGTTTTCGGGTAGCATCAGTTCGCCCAAGCCACAGCGGGGCCCAGAGCCAAGCATGCGGATGTCGGCGGCAATCTTGTAAAGGCTGGCGGCGGTTGTCTTTAGCGACCCCGACATCTGCACAAGCGCATCATGGGTCGCCAATGCCTCAAACTTGTTGGGGGCGGTCACAAAGGGCAGGCCGGTAATTTCGGCCATATGTCCCGCAACCGTTTCGCCCCAGCCTTGCGGTGTATTCAATCCGGTGCCAACGGCGGTGCCGCCTTGGGCCAATTCGTAAATCTGGGGCAGGGCGCTGTTGATCCGGTTGATCGCCATCTGCACCATATGCACATAGCCCGAAAATTCCTGCCCCAGCGTCAGGGGCGTCGCGTCCATTGTGTGGGTGCGGCCGATCTTGATGATATCGTCGAACTCTGCCTGCTTGGCCTTCAACGCATCAAGAAGCTTTTCCAGACCCGGCAACAGCACGTCGCGGGCGGTGGTTGCGATGGCGATATGCATGGCCGTCGGGAATGTATCGTTGGACGACTGGCCCATGTTGCAATGATCGTTGGGGTGCACCGGGTCCTTTGATCCGATGGTACCGCCCAGCATTTCGATAGCGCGGTTGCTGATGACCTCGTTGGCGTTCATGTTCGATTGGGTGCCCGACCCGGTTTGCCAGACCACCAAAGGGAAATGATCGTCCAGCTTGCCCGCGACTACTTCGGAAGCGGCCGCGATGATCGCATCTGCCAGTTTGGCATCCAGTTTGCCGCGTTCCTTGTTGGCAATGGCGCAGGCCTGCTTGATCACACCCAACGCCTGGACAATCGCGACCGGTTGCTTTTCCCAGCCAATGGGGAAGTTCATGATGGATCGCTGCGTTTGCGCGCCCCAATAGCGGTCTGCTTGAACTTCCAACGGGCCAAAGCTGTCGGTTTCGGTGCGCGTTGCAGTCATTGGAATACCCCTTCTGAAAAACGTTCAGTGCGGGTTTAAGCTGCAGGCAACCACGGCGCAAGCCGTGCTATTTGCGAAACTTGTCCAGACTGACGACTTCGGCCTCTTTGCGGCCTTCGCCGCCGTCGTCGTCGGATGGTTCGACCATTTCATCCATGGGCGCTTCTTCGGCGTCCGGCTCGCCTGTTCCGGTCTCTTCCTGGGTTTCGAAACGCAGGCCAAATTCAACCGACGGGTCAACAAATGTCTTGATCGCGTCATAGGGAATATAAAGCGTTTCGGGATTGTCGCCAAAGTTCAGCGAAATGGTGAAACCTTCAGAGGTCACGTCAAGATTGTCGAACCAATGCTGGATCACCACGGTCATTTCACCGGGATAGCGGTCAGACAACCAATCGGCGATTTCGACATCAGGGTGCATGGTGTCAAAGGTGATGAAAAAATGATGATCGCCCGGCAGTCCGTCAGCGGCAACACGCTCCAGCACCTCTTGGATAAGGCTGCGCATCGCGCGGTGCATCAAGTTGCCATAGTCGATTGTCCGGCTCACATTCTTTTCCTTTTGGTGACGTTCCTCAATCATAAGGGATTCGATCCTAGAGGGAAGGGGCGATCTGAAACGAGGGCGCAGCAAGGTGAACAAGAAACCCAAGCGCGGCGGACATTGCAAGGACGATGGGCAAGGACAATCGCGCCCGCTGCATGGCAATCGCCGCGATCGCGGCAAGGCCCACGGCCACTGGATTAATACTTTGCAGCTCTGGCACAAGGGTTTGCAGGGGGCCGCTTTGCACGGGATGCAGCATGCGAAAGAACACATGCAGCGAAAACCACAGCGACAGGTTTGCAATCACGCCCACAACTGCAGCGGTAACACCGTGCAACGCCCCTTGCAGCCGCGGACGCCCTTCCAGCCAGTCGATCAAGGGCGCACCGGCAAAGATCCAGATAAAGCAGGGCACGAATGTCACCCACAGGGTGATGGCACCGGCCAACAGCGCAGTCGCGATGCCACCTTCGGCCATACCCGCGAGCATGCCCACAAACTGGGTGACAAGGATCAGCGGCCCCGGTGTCGTTTCAGCCAGACCAAGCGCGTCCATCATTTGCGGCGTTGTCAGCCAGCCGTATGATCCCACGACCTCTTGCGTCATATAGGCAAGCACGGCGTATGCGCCGCCAAACGTGACGACGGCCAGTTTCGAAAAAAACAGGCCCAGATCGACCATGAAAGGTGCATCCAGGAGATAGGCCGCAACAAGCGGCGCAGCCCAGATGGTGGCACCAATGGCAATGACGCGCCCGCTCTGGCTGAGGTCAGGGTGCCCCTTGATGTCTGTTTCTTGGGGCACTGTTGTGCTGACGCTTGCGCCGATCATGGCAGCGAAGGCAATAACAATCGGAAACGGGATCGCGAACAAAAAGAGTGCGACGAAACCGGCCAGCGCGACCAGCCAATGCCACGTCTGCACCAGCGCCCGCCCAGAGATTTTGACCAGCGCATTGATCACAATCACAACAACTGTAGCCTTGATGCCAAGGAACATGGCCTGGGCCACGGGCAAGTTGCCATATTGGCCGTAAAGCAGGGCAAGGATCGCGATGACAATGGCACCGGGGATCACAAACAGCAGCCCGCCGATCAAGCCGCCAACAACACCGTGGCGTTTCCAACCGGCATAAGTGGCCAGTTGCATCGCCTCCGGCCCCGGTAACAACATGCAAAAGGACAGGGCGCGCAGGAATTGCTGTTCGGTGAGCCAGTCGCGGCTTTCCACAAGTTCCTTGTGCATCAGCGCAATCTGCGCCGCAGGCCCGCCAAATGACAAAAGGCCGATGCGCCCGAAAACCCGGATCATGTCGGTGATCGGCGGGGTCCCGTGGCCGGACCGCGATGGGGGACGCAGACGAGCCATCTGTGACCTATCCAAAGACCTTGCTGATCTCGCGCAGAATTTTTGTCCTGATGGCGCGGGGGTAATCGCGATGGGTGCGGGCCGTGATTACGAAACCGTTGCGGGTGATGACAGCGCCGCGATAGAAATTGGTGATCGCGAGCCCCATGGATTCAATGGCAATCCCGTTGATTGTGACGCCCGCGCGTTCCGCGGCATTGCGCGCGTCGCGGACCGCAGCACCGGCATTCGGGGTGCCGTCGCCGGACACATCAATGACCTTGCGCACACAATCGGGAACCTGATCGAACAAGCGCAGCGAAAACCGGATCGCTTCGGCGGGTGCGGTGTCTGACAAAACAAAGGCACGTTCCATCAGGCGTGCCTGCTGTGCCACATATTCTGCATCAAGGCTGGTGCGCACCCGCGTCCATGGAATGGAAAGCTGCTGCCGGTCCACGCCTGACCATTGCACCACGCTGAGCGCAACTTCGCCCTGCACCAACGCATCCACGATTTCAGGATCACGCAGCGCATCGGCCAGACCGTCAACCTGCAAGCGGTACTCGGCCACATCGACAGAGTTCGACACGTCGATTGTCAGCACAAGCGCTGTATCACAGGCTATGCTCCGCAACGGTAGCCAGCAGAGGCAAAGCACAAGGAGAACACGAAAGCATGTCATGCCGTTACACTGTGATGCGTCAGAGCGACAATCAAGCCCTGATGGTGGACCCGCTGGAGATGTCGGTCAGGAACTGCCGCCATTATTTCTGCTTGATTCTGTCGCTTTTTGGGCACATTCATTGTTCACCTCTTGCTTCATGACCCACACTCGTAGCGCGCGCCGACTTTACCACTCACTCACCCAACGGTCGGCGCGCCGGCGTGGCGAGCACAATTTTGCCAGTGCATGGCTTTTTTCAGGCGGGAGGGAAAGTGCAGGTTTCTGTTGCCAGGTACCTGCGAACCCCGCCAGAGGCTGCAAAGCCTAAGGACTTAAGTTTTCGATTTTACGCACAGCTTACGCTGCGAGTGCCATCGGTGCTTTGTTGTCATTTGCAACTAGCTTTGATGTACCGATAACGGTGGTAACTCACCGAAACAAAGCAAACCCCTTTAGACGTTCGTCGATCCTATTTCGTCCCCATGGCTGCCAAATGAGCAGTTATTGGTGGAGACGCCGGGTACCGCCCCCGGGTCCGATCCGCTTATTACGAGCGCGTTTATGTCCATAGTCCCGAAGGACACTCCTTAATTAGTATGCGGACTGCGCATAAACAAGCCCGGCATCGTCATTTCCGGATTAGAATTAGACATTAAGCGACAGGGCAAGTAGTCCCACGGCGGCCTCGACCACGAAGAAAACCCATTTCTTTTTGGATTGCCCGTCCAGAATGAGCGATGTGAGCCGCCCCGTTGCGGCACCGGCCCAGCAGAACCCCAGCATTATGTAAGCTTCCGCAGAGCCCAGGATCAGCGCCCCAAGCCCCATGCCGACAAACAGACAGCCCGCAGATGCCCTGATTTCGGAGGGACCCATCTGCGACGGACCGGAGGTCAGGTCCAGTGTCTCCAGGGTGTAGCGCGGCGCCAGCCAGCCAAAACATCCAAGTCCAATGCTGGTCAGCGCAAAGATGATATTGATGATGTCCATGGTTTTTCCTTGGCGGGGGATGGGTTAAAACCCATCTTACGATAACAAAAAGGGCAGCCTTTTCTGGCTGCCCTTTGACAATTAGCGCTTGTGGCGGGTTTTAGAAGCCTGCCTTGATCAACTCAAACGTTTCGGCCTGACGTTCGCGGGCGTCGTTTGAGATTGGCAACTGCGCCAGCACCGGCACATCAATTGTCCCCAGACCGGAGGCTTCAAGGTCTTCTTCGGTGACTGTCGAGGTCAGCGCGACCTTGTTTGACGACCCAAAGCCTGCTTCGAGCAGGGGAATGACGGATGTGTCGGCAAGAATGGCGTTCATATAGTCATAGGCCTTTTCTTCTGTGCCCTGACCGTCGGCCAGATTGACATAGCCGCACAGCCACAAGGATGATCCTTCGGTTGCCTCGCGTTGAAAGGCCACGGGGCGCCCTTCTTCTACCATGGTCGGGTATGTCTCATTCCAGGCCCAGCTGATCAGCACTTCGCCCGATGACAGCAATTGCGCCAGTTCTGCGGGGTCCGTCCAGTAGGTCCGCAGATTGGGATGCACTTCGCGCAGCCAGTTTGATGCGGCCTCGAACTGCGCGTCGGTTGCATTTTGCCAATTGTCGACCCCTGTTGCCAGATATGCCAGCGCATAGGCATCATCCACATTGTCAGGCAGCGTCAACCGCCCCGCATATGCGGGGTTTTTGAAGACCTCGAGGCTCGCCACATCGTCGGCAGGGACCTCTTCGGGGTTGTAGGCGATGGCAGTCGACCCGAAGTCTGTTGGAATGAAATAGACAGCTTCGCCTGATGCCACGTCGGTGCCGGTCAGGTTACTGTCAAGATCGCCGTAGGCAGGGATTTTGTTTATATCCCAAGGTTCAATAATGCCGCTTTGTGTCCATTTGCTGACCGATCCGGCGCAGATATGCGCCACGTCGGCCTGAAAACCCGAGCGGACTTTCTGAAATGCTTCGTCCTCATCGCCAAAAAAGCTGAAGGTCGGGCTGTCGCCGTGTTGTTCCACATAGCCCAAATGGAAGTCCGGATTTTCAAACCCCGGATAATCAAGGATCAGTAAATCCGCGTCCTGTGCAAGACTTGCCGTTGTGAGTGCGCAAACGGCTGTCGCGCATAGAAAGAAATTCGTTTTCATTGTTGTTACTCCCGCTACAACTTGGGCAAAATTAGAGCGCCTCGTAGCGCGCTGCAAGCGTCAACTGGCCTGCCTGCGCGCAATCACCCTACGTGCCAATTGCTGGGTATATTCGGACAGAGCCGACAGATGCTGTTCTGTACTCTGGCTTTGGCCCGCTTCGATCGCATCAGCGATCTTTTGATGCAGCGTCACGATCATTTCACGCGACCGATCGGTAAAGGTAATCATGTTCATGAGCGGTTGCATCGCCTCTACGGCACCTGCCAGTTGATAAGACAAGACAGGATTGCCTGCCGCATCTACCAGCGCCCGATGAAATGCCACGTCAGAGGCGCAGAAGTCTTCGTCGGTCAGCTCCGGTTGCTGCTGTCGCGCAATTTCGGCGCGCATGACCGCCAGATGAGCGTCTGTGCGCCGCAAGGCGGACAGGGGCGCGCAGGCCCGCTCAAGGGCAAAGCGCGCCTCGCAGGCGGTCGCAAAGCTGACGTCGTTCATCGACAAAAGCAGAGTCGATGTGGTGATCTGCTGCCTGTAGGCATCGCGAAAGGTCAACCTGTTCACAAAAGCGCCGCCAGTGGCCCCGCGCTGGGTCCGGATCAGGGATTGTGCCGCCAGCCGCTTCAGCGCTTCGCGGACCGTCGGGCGCGAGACATCAAACTGTTCGGCGAGTTCGGCCTCGGACGGGAGCCTTTCATCAACGGGCAGGGCACCTGAAATAATGGCATCGCGGATCGCCTTAGCGATTTGGGCCGACAGATCAGCAGGATTCGTTGGATCAATTTTCATTTGTCAGACAATTAAACGTCTGACATATGATGAGGCAAGGGAAAGATTCGTTTGGGAGGACGGTCATGACCTCTGCATTGCAGCGTTTTCCATTGCGGACAGTCCTTTGGCTTGCGTTTTTTGGCGTGATTGCAGCCGCTTGGACGGTGATGTTCATGATGGCCAAGATGTCCGGCGTGGATTTCATCGGGCAGCCTGTCTCGGGAAACATGATGCCGATGCAAAGTTTTGGCGCGCTGTTTCCAATGTGGGCCATTATGATGGCCGCGATGATGTTGCCCACAATGGTGCCCACCCTGACAAACTATGAACGGTTGATGGTCAGCGCCGATGGCACTCGCGCGGGATGGGTTGGGGTGCTGGCTGGCTATTTTCTGGTCTGGGTCGCCTTTGCCGCCGGGATCAGCCTGATGCAGATTGGCCTTCTGCATCTGCACCTGATTGACGGGCTGGGGATCGCCACCTCCCGACATTTCGCGGCGACCTTGTTAATCCTTGTTGGTACCTTCCAGTTCACCCGGGCAAAGGATGTCTGTCACGGGGTGTGCCATGCGCCTATGACCTATTTTCTTGGAGACTGGCGCACGGGCTTTGTCGGTGGCCTGCGTATGGGCGTTGGTCTGGGTGCATTTTGTGTCGGCTGCTGCTGGGGGTTTATGGCGCTGGGTTTCGTGGGCGGCGTAATGAGCCTGTTGTGGATGGGGCTCGCAACGCTTTTGATGATTTTTGAGAAACTGCCCGCTGTCGGGCATTACGCAATCAAGCCGACGGGAGGGCTGCTTATTGCGGGTGGCCTGGCTGTTCTGGTTTTTTAGGGAAGGCACTGAAATGGCTGAAAAAAAACGCGCTCCGGCAGACAAGTTGTCGATTTCGCAACGGATTGATCAGCGCATGGCAAGCAACCCGCTGCGGCGCAAGATGCAGCCGACCACATGGGCGATCAAGGGTGAACTTTTCCTGAATTGCTCCTGTACTGTGTTCTGCCCCTGTGTGGTCAGCCTTGGCGCGCATCCCCCGACAGAAGGGCACTGTCACGCATGGATGGCGGTTGCCATCGACGAAGGGCACTTTGAAGGCGAAGACCTGTCTGGTTTGAACGTGGGCCTGCTGGTGGATATTCCGGGCCGGATGGCAGAAGGCAACTGGCGCGTCGCGGCCTATGTTGACGAACGTTCCACCCAAAAGGCCTATAACGGGCTGCTGAAAATATTCAGCGGTGCTGCAGGTGGGACAACTGGGCTGTTCACTATGCTGGTGTCCGAGATCATTGGCGCGGAGCGCGAAAAGGTCGAGATTGTCCGCGAAGGCACCAAAAGGGGCATTTACATTGGCCGCAAGATTCAAGGCGAGATCGAGATGATGACGGGCAAAAGCCCCGATCACCCTGTGATGATCAGCAATTCGAAATACTGGATGGGCCCGGACATTATCGCCGCTCAAGGCGTGAAGTCCAAGGTCCGCGACTACGGCCGCGTCTGGGATTTCGGCGGTAAGTCGGCAGAGATTTGTCCGATTGACTGGAAAGGCCCCAAGCCGTGATCACGCCCGCATATTGCAAAACCATGGCGCGTTATAATGCGTGGCAAAACGATGGGTTGCGCAAGATGATTCCTGAAATGGATCATGCGGAGGTTTATCAGGATCGCGGGGCGTTTTTTGGATCAATCATGCGCACGCTGAACCATCTCTTGTGGGGTGATATGCTGTGGATGAGCCGGTTTGACGGTGGCGCGGCACCTGATTTGTCGATCGAGGACAGTTTCGAGATGGCGCCGACCCCTGCGGTCTGGGCCGCAGACCGGTTTCAGATGGATGCCCGGATCACGCTGTGGGCCGAGAGTATCGCCGCAGTTGATCTGGTTGGCGATATTGCCTGGTACTCCGGCGCGATGAAGCGCGACATGGTGCGCCCCAAGGCGCTTTGCGTGATGCAGCTTTTCAACCACCAAACCCATCACCGCGGACAGGTTCACGCGATGCTGACAGCAGCCGGCCAAAAGCCGAACGATACAGATATCCCCTTTATGCCGGAGTATGGCTAATGGCGACCATTGCACCGTCCCGCCGGATCCGGCGGACCCCTTTTACACCCGGCGTCGAAGCAGCAGGGGTGAAAGGCTATACCGTTTATAACCACATGTTGCTGCCCACCGTCTTTGAAAGTATCGAGGCGGACTATCATCACCTCAAATCAGCCGTGCAGGTCTGGGATGTGGCGGTTGAGCGGCAGATCGAACTGCGCGGTCCCGATGCGGCGCGGCTGATGCAGATGCTGACACCCCGTGACTTGCGCGGCATGATGCCGGGCCAATGTTACTACGTTCCCATCGTTGATGAGACGGGGGGGATGTTGAATGATCCGGTTGCATTGAAACTGGCCGAGGACCGCTGGTGGATATCAATTGCCGACAGCGATTTGCTGTTCTGGGTCAAGGGGTTGGCCTACGGATATCGGCTTGATGTGCTGGTGGACGAACCCGATGTATCCCCCTTGGCGGTACAAGGCCCGCAAGCGGAAGAGCTTGTGGCGCGCATTTTTGGAGATGCCGTCCGAGCGGTTAAGTTCTTTCGTTTCAGCTGGTTCGATTTTCAGGGCGTCAGCATGGCTGTGGCCCGATCCGGTTATTCGAAACAGGGCGGTTTCGAGATTTACGTGGATGGCACCGCAAACGGTATGCCGCTTTGGAATGCGTTGATGGAAGCCGGACGCGATCTGGATGTGCGCGCAGGGTGCCCAAATCTGATCGAGAGGATTGAAGGCGGCTTGTTGTCATATGGTAATGACATGACCCGCGAGAATACGCCGCATGAATGTGGTCTGGGCCGGTTCTGTTCGACCCAGACTGCGATTGGTTGTGTCGGGCGCGATGCCTTGTTACGCGTGGCCAAAGAGGGACCGACCCAGCAAATCCGCCCGCTGTCCATTGCGGGCGATCTGCCCCCCTGTTCGGCGGCCTGGCCCTTGATGGCGGGAACGAAGCGCGTGGGGCAGATCACCTCTGCCGCCTATTCGCCGGACCAAAAGACCAACGTGGCCATCGGCATGGTCAGAATGACACATTGGGACGAAGGCACCCTTTTGCAGGTGCAGACTCCGGATGGGTTGCGCGATGTCACGGTACACGAGAATTTTTGGGCCTAGGTGCGTGTGGCATCTGTCGGAGCCTCCGGCGGAAGTTTGATTGGACGAAGAAAGATAAGGGGTCCTGCACCCCAAGGGAAAGGAATTGTGATGTTCAAGGCATTGGTTGTCGAAAAGAATGAAGAGGGCAAAACGCATGCCGCTGTGCAGGAGCTGTCGGAGGCGCAGTTGCCAGCGGGTGACGTGACGGTTGATGTGGCCTACTCGACAGTGAACTACAAAGACGGGCTTTGCATCGGACCGGGTGGCGGATTGGTACGCAATTATCCGCATGTGCCTGGTATTGATTTTGCCGGTACCGTAGCTGCATCGGATGATGATCGTTATAAACCGGGTGACAAGGTTGTTCTGACAGGTTGGCGCGTGGGCGAAGCCCATTGGGGCGGTTATTCCCAGAAAGCGCGGGTGCAGGCTGATTGGCTGGTCCCGCTGCCAACCGCTTTGACACCGCGGCAGGCCATGGCCGTCGGTACCGCCGGTATTACAGCGATGCTGGCAGTGATGGCGCTTGAAAAGGCCGGTATCAAGGACGGCCCTGTGCTGGTGACGGGTGCCGCTGGCGGTGTCGGGTCGGTCGCGACTGCCATTCTTGCCAATCTGGGCTATCAAGTTGCTGCCGTCACCGGACGCCCGGAAACGGAAGACTATCTGAAAATCCTTGGCGCAACGCAGATTGTTGCCCGCGAAGAATTGAACGAGACTGTCAAGCGCCCGCTTGAGGGTGAAACATGGGGCGGCTGCGTCGATGCCGTTGGCGGGCCGATGCTGGCCCGCGTACTGGGGCAAATGCAGTATGGTGCATCGGTCGCTGCTGTTGGTTTGGCAGGCGGTGCAAATCTGCCTGCGACGGTCATTCCGTTCCTGCTGCGGGGGGTGAACCTGCTGGGGATCGACAGCGTGATGCAGCCTTTTGAAAATCGTCAGGCGGCATGGGCCCGTATCGCCACCGACCTGCCGATGGACAAGCTGGAGGCGATGATTGTGCCCGCCACATTGGCGGACTTGCCTGATTTGGGCCGTGACATTCTGAAGGGGCAGGTCAAAGGGCGTGTGGTCGTCGATGTCAACGCCTGAGTATTGCGGTTGGGGCACCCCGACTCGTCGGGTGCCCCGATTTGTGATTTGTCGATTTTTTGTTTATGCTAAAAAAACTTAACAGGGGAACAAAGAAAATGGCGATAAAACCACCATTAATGCATCTGCCGATCAAGACCGCGACAAGCGGTTTTTATAAAGGCTTTACAAAGGACGTGACGATCACCGCCAAGATTTTGGTGGGTGCGCTGATTGTCTGGGCAATTGCCTTTCCTGATCAGGCCGCGTCTGTCTTGGGGACCTTGAACAGCATCATCCTTGCGACATTCAGCTTTTGGTATGTCTATGTGATGGCGTTCTTTGTCATCTTATGCTTTGCGTTGGCGTTATGGCCAGCCTCGGGACGGCTCAAGATGGGAATGCCCGAGGATGAGCCGGAATTCTCGAACTTTTCGTGGTTTTCCATGATGTTTGGTGCCGGGATCGGCATCGGGATGCTGACATTCGCCACCGCTGAGCCGATGTATCATTGGGCGAGTAACCCGGAAACGATTCAAGGGCTGACCGAAGGCAGCACTGAAGAGAACGTGCGCGCCGCCTATCTCTGGTCATTTACCCACTGGGGTCTGGCTGCCTGGGCCTCTTATGCCATCGTTGGCCTGTCCTTGGGCTATTTTTCCTACCGTCGTGGCCTGCCGCTGACGATCCGGACCGGTCTGACACCGATTTTGGGTAAAACACTGTCGGGTCCTGTCGGTCACGTGGTTGATATTGTTGCTGTTGTTGCGACCGTATTGGGAGTGTCGCAGACGTTGGGTTTCGGGGTCGAGCAGTTTATCTCGGGCTTGTCACGCATCGGGTTTGGCGAGTGGCTTTACACCGCTGACGGTGAAGGCGGGCAGTCATCTTCGACCATGGCGATCATCTTTGCCTTGCTGGTGATTATGGGGGCATCGACCCTGTCGGCGCTTTCGGGTGTTGGCAAGGGCATTAAGTGGCTGTCCAACATCAACATGGGGCTTAGCTTTTTCGTACTGGCCTTTTTCATCATCTTCGGGTCGACACTCTTTGGTCTGAAAGCTCTTGGGCTTGGGATCTTTGATTATCTGGCCTCTATTCCGGGCAATATCTTTACGGTTTGGACAACGAGCCCGATTGAAGGTTTCACAGCGAGTGTACCTGCTGCCGTACAAGCATTGCCTGCGGAAGATCTGACGGCCATCTTCGATTCAGCATCAAGTCCTTGGGGATCGCTAGCGGCCTTCAGTGAAGGGTTGCCAGCCTCTGCTGCGTCGCTATCGGCTGATGATATTGCCGCAACCTATGCTGTGGTAACTGAAAACCGTTTGTCTGGTTGGCAAGGGGCCTGGACCATCTTCTACTGGGCTTGGTGGATTGCCTTTGCGCCATTCGTTGGCGTGTTTCTGGCACGTATTTCACGTGGCCGGACCGTGCGCGAATATGTGCTGGGTGCGATGATCATTCCAGCATTGATGTGCTTTGTCTGGTTTGCCCTTGTCGGCGGCACAGCGATTGATCTGGAACTGACTGGCACCGCCGATGGTGCAATTTCAGGGGCCGGACAAGAGGCGCAACTGTTTGCCATGCTTGACGTGATCCTGTCGCCTGCACTTGCCTGGGGCATGTCGGTGCTGATCGTTGTGCTGTTGCTGACGTATCTTGTGACCTCGGCGGATAGTGCGGTGCTGATCATCAACACGATCAATGCGGCTGGTGACGAAGGTCCAAAAGCGCGTCCGCATATCCTGTTCTGGGGTGCCGCACTGGCGCTGGTTGTCGGTGGTCTGATCATTGCGGGTGGATTGGGTGCAATCCAGACGGCCATGGTGATTGGTGCGCTGCCCTTCAGTCTGGTTATGGTTCTGATGGGTCTCGCGCTGATCAAGGGGATCTATCTGGACGGTCGCCGCCAGGCTGCGGGCGTGCCGAGCACGATCGACGATGTCGACGCACAGCCTGCGGAATAGCAGGTGCGTTGCGCCAAGAGCCGGTAATCCCGGCTTTTGGCAAGATACTGGAAATCATGAAAAAACCGGACCCCGGAGCTTGCGCTTCGGGGTTCTTTTTGTTTCAGATGGCGCATGGATCTAGATAACGCATGGGTGCGCGCCCAATTCCCCGCCTTTGATCAGACGTCCCTTCAAGGTCATGCCTTTTTCGAGAATGCGGGCGGATCATATCCCTGTCGCCAAGTGGTCGACCGCCTTTGTCGTTTCTATACCGAACGCAAGGTGCAGCCCTATGCCCCATATGAGGCATCCCGCATCGCAGGCGAAGAGATGGATGAGGCCCGCAGCCGTCTTGCCGAAATGCTGGGCGTTGCAGATCAAGAGGTTTCATTTGGCCCCTCGACGACGCAGAACACTTATGTTCTGGCACAGGCGGTGCGCCAGTGGATCAAGCCTGGTCAGCATATCATTGTGACCAATCAGGATCACGAGGCCAACAGCGGCCCATGGCGACGACTGGCGGATCAGGGTGTCCCTTTCCGTGAGTGGCAAATTAACCCGCAAACGGGTGAGCTGGGTCTGGATGATTTGGCCAATATGTTGGACGAAAGAACCGCCTTGGTCGTCTTTCCCCACTGTTCAAATGTGGTCGGAGCAATCAATGACGTGGCGGCGATAACGGAAATGGCGCATGCCGCAGGCGCGCGGGTCTGTGTGGATGGGGTCGCCTATGCGCCGCATGGCTTTCCCGATGTGGGCGCTTTGGGGTGCGATGTCTATCTGTTCAGCGCCTACAAGACCTACGGCCCACATCAAGGCATCATGGTGATCCGTGAAGCGTGGGGAATGGAACTGCCGAACCAAGGCCATTATTTCAATGGGGACAGCCTGTACAAGCGCTTTACACCCGCGGGGCCCGATCACGCGCAGGTCGCCGCAAGTGCCGGCATGGCGGACTATATCGATGCGCTATCTGCCCACCATGGCGGGGAGAGCGGGGCACAGGCCGCGCGGCTGTCGCATGATCTGATGCGTGCGCATGAGGTGGCGTTGCTGCAACCCGTGTTGGATTATGCCAGTGCGAAAAATGCGATCCGCCTGATTGGGCCCGGTGATGCAAATCGGCGCTCACCGACGGTCGCACTGGAAATCGGGCGCAATGCCGAAGAGGCTGCCGCCGAATTGGCCGCGCACGGCATCATGGCAGGCGGTGGCGATTTCTATGCCCAACGTCCTTTGCAAGCCTGTGATGTTGATCTGGACAATGGGGTCTTGCGGGTCAGTTTCGTACATTACACCTCAAAACAAGAGGTTGACGGGTTGCTGGAAGCGCTAGATCAGGTCCTGTAACGCACGGCCTCCGGTATCCGTGACGACAGGAGGGCACATGCCAACTACACCTATCATCCTTTGGTTTCGCCGTGATTTGCGACTGGGAGATCACGACGCGCTGACCGCCGCCTGTGCCAGTGGCAGGCCTGTGATCCCATTGTTCATTCATGATGAACTGGTCGATGGGCTTGGGGCTGCTCCCAAGTTCCGACTGGGGTTGTCGGTGGGCGATCTGGCGCAGTCATTGGCTGACAAGGGCAGCCGTTTGACTATCCGCAAGGGCAATGCCTTGGCTGTGTTGCGCGAGATCATCGCACAAACCGGGGCAGGGGCGGTCTATTGGTCGCGCCTTTATGATCCCGACAGCAAGGAACGCGATACAAAGGTCAAAGCGGCTCTTAAGGAAGACAAGGTCGAGGCCAGAAGCTTTGCTGGTCATGTGCTCTTCGAACCTTGGACGGTCGAGACCAAAACTGGTGGATTCTATAAAGTCTACACGCCCATGTGGAAGTCGGTCAGAAACAGAGATGTGCCGTCTGCGCTGCCGACGCCGGGGCAGATCCCTGCACCTGCCGGTTGGCCAGCATCCGAAAACCTGGATGAGTTGCGCTTGGGCGATGCGATGCAGCGCGGCGCGGACGGGCTTTTGGCCCACTGCACCGTGGGTGAACGCGCAGCTAGCAGTCGTCTGGGCGCTTTTATTGCCAATCGTGTTGCGGATTACGCGAGGAACAGGGATTTGCCTGCGATCAAGGGCACCTCCGGTCTGTCAGAAAACCTGACCTATGGGGAAATCAGCCCGCGCGTTTGCTGGCACGCGGGCTGGCGGGCCATGCATGACGGCAAGACCGATGCAGAGGTTTTCCTGAAAGAGCTCGTCTGGCGCGAGTTTGCCTATCATCTGGCGCACCACACGCCGCGCATCACGACCCGGAACTGGAAGCCCGAATGGGATGATTTCCCCTGGAATAGCGAAGAAACCGCCGAAGTGACGGCTTGGAAGCAAGGCCGCACCGGCATTCAGTTTGTCGATGCGGCGATGCGGGAGATGTATGTCACCGGTGTCATGCACAATCGGGGCCGGATGATCGTGGCGTCCTACCTGACAAAGCATTTGCTGAGCCATTGGAAAATCGGGCTGGACTGGTTTGCCGACTGTCTGATCGACTGGGACCCATGCAGCAATGCGATGGGCTGGCAATGGTCGGCTGGGTCGGGGCCGGATGCAACGCCCTATTTCCGCGTTTTCAACCCGGTCACCCAACTGGATAAATTCGACAAGAACAGGGAATACGCTTCCCGTTGGCTGGCTGAACCCTACAGCAGACCTTCGCAGACGGCGCTAAGCTATTTCGATATGGTGCCTAAAAGCTGGCAACTGTCCCCCAATGACCCTTACCCCGCGCCGATTGTTGCCGCTGATGTCGGGCGCAAACGGGCGCTTGAGGCCTATGCCGCGCGATAAAATCAGGATTTGGGAAAGCGCGTGAAACTTTTTGCGACGGTTTCCGTGACTTCTACCAAGCAGAGGCTAACATACGTCAATGACGCGGTCCGATAAATGTGTCATACGCGCAGAAAAACGGGACGGAATATGATACTGACTACCACCGAAGGACAGACGAAACTACCCCGCTATTTCAAACCTGTCTTCGACAAAATGACGACGATGAAAAAGGGCCGGATTGATGTGATCCTGCCTGACGGGCGGCATTTCCGCGCCGAGGGTCACGCGCCGGGTTATGTGGCTGAAATTCACGTACACAACGATGATCTGTTCGCCCGTACCATCCGCGAAGGCGATCTTGGGTTTTGCGAAGCCTACATGGATGGCTGGTGGTCAACGCCTGACCTGATGGCCTTTATGGATCTGATCCACGATGATGACGCCGAAGAAATGTACGACGGGTTTCCCGGCCAGTTCATTGTGCGCAGCTACGAACAATTGCGGTTCTGGTTGCAGGGGAACTCAAAAAAACAGGCCAAGAAGAACATTAGCTACCACTATGATCTGGGCAATGATTTTTACGGAATTTGGCTTGATGACACGATGACCTATTCATCAGCCAAATTCGAAACCGGACAGGAAAGCACCGAAGCGGCCCAAATCGAAAAATACAAAAGCATGGTGGACCAGATGGGCGCGCAGCCCGGTGATCATGTGCTGGAAATCGGCTGTGGCTGGGGCGGCTTTGCCGAATATGCCGCCAAAGAGAGGGGCCTGACCGTCACCGGACTGACCATCAGTCAAGAGCAGCACGACTACGCGGTGGAACGGATGGCCAAGGCAGGGCTATCTGAAAAAGTGCATATCAAGATGCAGGATTACCGTGACGAAACCGGGACTTATGACGGGATCGCCAGCATCGAAATGTTCGAAGCGGTCGGTGAAAAATACTGGCCTGCCTACTTTGAAACCGTCCGCGAGCGCCTGAAACCGGGCAAGAACGCAACACTCCAGATCATTACAGTGGCCGACCGCCGATGGCATGTCTACAAGCGCGGCGTGGACTTCATTCAAAAATACATCTTTCCGGGTGGGATGTTGCCCAGCCCGACAGCTTTGCGTCAAGAGGTTGAAAAGGCTGGATTAAGTGTGGCGCGGTCGATCGAATTCGGTGAAAGTTACAGCCAGACGCTGCGCCGTTGGCACGAAACTTTCAACGACAAATGGGACGATGTGGCCAATCTGGGCTTTGATGAACGGTTCAAACGTATGTGGAACTTTTATCTGACCTCTTGCGCGGGGACTTTCCATAGCGGAAACTGCGATGTAACGCAGATTACCGTCACGCGCGCTCCTTAAAGAAGGCTGCTGGCGGCACCAAGAGGACGCAGTGCCATGCCCACCGCTGGTCGACTAGCCGCAGCAACGGCCTTCTTCATTTATGGTTGGTACATAGCGCTTGCCGCGAGCCCGTTTTTTCTCGAAGGGATCGCGCCGGGCTACTTGATTCCGCTGTCCATTGGCATCGCTGTCCTGTGCGGCTGGATGGTTGTTGGATCGCGCGCTGGCCGTGGCTATGTCGCCGCCGTCGGTCACGGTCTGACGGGGGCCTTTGCCTACAGCCTTTGGATGATCTTTCTGATGTCGTTCGAAGATATGATCGCGCGTTCGTTGCGGCGGCTTTACGACGGCCCGATGGAGGCGCTTGTCGGTGTTTTTGACCTGATGCTGCAATTGGGCAACGACCTGTTCGATATCAATCTTATCCTGTCGGTCGCAATAGGCGGGATCGTTTGTGCGTTGTTTGCAGAGTATTTTGCGAAACGCTATCCCTGATCCATGGATCTGTTTGTGTATGGGACGTTGCGGTCAAGCGACCTGATGGCTGCAGTCGCCGGCGATGGGCCGCTTGATGCGCAAGACGCAAACCTTGATGGCTATGCTGTGCGGCCTGTGTCCGGCCAACCCGTCCCCTGCATCGTGCGCTCACGGGCGCGGGCGGAAGGGGTCCTGTGGTCCCGCCTGACGCCAACGCAGATGAAACGGCTTGATCTTTATGAGCGCGCCTTCGGCTATCGGCTCGCGCCTGTTTGCGTCGTTTTGGCTGGCGTGTCACGACAGGCCCATTGCTATGTGCCGCCGTCCGACGTGCACGCCGGGCCGGGCACCTGGGATCTGGCCGCATGGGAAGCGGAACATCTGGCGCCCGCGTTGCTTGCCGTTGACGAGCTTTTTTCACAAGACCCGCTGCCCACACCGGCTGCGCTGCGCCAGATGTGGCCAATGATCGAAGCGCGCGCATGGTCAAAGCATCGTGCAGATGCTGCTGCTGCACAGGTACGGTCACGCCCGCAGGGCAATGCGTTTTCCCTGACCAAATCCGGCCGGTCTGCGGGTGCTTTTTTCCGGTTTCAACGGTTTGACGTGACCCACGACAGGTTTGATGGGCAGCGGTCCCCGGTACTGAGCCAAGAAGCTTTCATCGGTGTCGATGCAGCAATAGTTCTACCCTACGATCCGGTCCGCGACAGGGTGTTGCTGGTGGAACAATTCAGGCTAGGCCCGGCCGTCCGACAGGACCCGAACCCGTGGGTGCTGGAAGCCGTGGCCGGGATTGTCGATGCGCATGAAACCCCCGAGCAGGCCGCAATCAGGGAAGCGCGCGAAGAGGCGGGTGTCGAGATTGCGCATCTGGAACATGCGGGTGGCTCTTATCCGTCGCCGGGTGCGACAACGGATTATTTCCATCATTTCGTTGGCTTGTGTGATTTGCCAGCGACGGCCTCCTTTCAGGGTGGGCTGGACGCAGAACACGAAGATTTGAAGCTCCACCCGATGTCATTCGACACCGCATTGGCCCTGATAGAAACAGGCGAGGCGAACGTCGGACCGCTTTGTTTTCTGCTTTATTGGCTTGCCGCCCACCGCGACCGGTTGCGCAAGATGGCTTGATGTCCCGCAGGTGCGGACTTAAACATATCAAGCGCAATGAAAGGCCTGACAATGACAATCCGCAATGACCTCGCTGATGCTGTAGGAAACACCCCGCTGATCAAACTTCGCGCCGCGTCCGAGGCGACCGGCTGCACGATTTTGGGCAAAGCCGAGTTCATGAACCCTGGCCAGTCGGTCAAAGACCGGGCGGCACTTTTCATGATCCGCGATGCGGTAGCAAAGGGGACGTTGAAGCCGGGCGGAACGATCGTCGAGGGGACCGCAGGCAACACAGGCATAGGGCTGGCGCTGGTCGGGGCCTCGATGGGCTTCAAGACCGTTATCGTGATCCCCGAGACCCAAAGTCAGGAAAAGAAGGATATGCTGCGCCTTGCAGGCGCGCTACTGGTCGAGGTGCCGGCAGTCCCGTACCGCAACATCAACAACTATGTGCGCTACTCCGAACGGCTTGCCGTAGCATTGAACAAGACCGAACCCAACGGTGCCGTCTGGGCCAATCAGTTTGACAATGTGGCCAACCGGCAGGCGCATATCGAAACCACCGGGCCCGAAATCTGGAACCAGACCGATGGTAAGGTTGACGGGTTCATCTGTGCATGTGGCTCGGGCGGGACACTGGCGGGTGTTGCGGTGGCGCTACAAGACAAGGGGGTCAAGATCGGACTGGCCGACCCTGATGGTGCAGCGCTTTATTCCTACTACACGACCGGTGAGCTGAAGATGGAGGGCAGCTCGATCTCGGAAGGGATCGGTCAGGGGCGTATCACCAAGAACCTTGAGGGGCTGAAGCCGGATTTTGCCTATAATATCAGCGACCAAGAGGCTGTTCCTGTTGTGTTTGACCTGCTCCGGAACGAGGGGCTTTGCATGGGCGGATCAACCGGGGTGAACATTGCAGGCACAATGCGCATGGCGCGCGAGATGGGGCCGGGTCATACCATCGTGACGATCCTGTGTGACTATGGCACGCGCTACCAGTCAAAGCTGTATAACCCTGCGTTCATGCGTGAAAAAGGACTGCCCGTTCCTGCATGGCTGGAAGCAGAGGTCAATGTGCCGTCGGTGATGGAAGAAGCATGATCAATAGGCTCTTTGTCCTTCTGGCAGTGGTCATTTGGCCATTGTCGGCAATGGGGCAGAGCCTTTATTACCCCGACCTGGAAGCCGAACTGCAGCCTGCGCTTGTCGCGCAGGAAGGCGTGACGGATTGGGAAGACATCGCACAGCGCGCCGAAGAGGTTGCACGCGACGGCGATGCCTCTGCATTTGCGATAGCGCGGTTGCGGGCGCAACTGGTGGTCTGGCGTGATGTTTTTCTGGATAACACCAGCCAGAACGCAGAGCGCATCGCCACGGTTGAATCGCAAATCGCGGCCTTGGGTCCGGAACCCGAAAGCGGTGATGAGCCCGCAGCGATTGCCGAACGCCGAGCGGCCCTGCAAGACCAGCTGGATACGCTGTCCATACCCGGTGTGCTTGCCGAAGAAGCCTTTGCGCGGGCAAATGGCCTGATCCGAGAGCTGGACGGGCAGGTGATTGAACGTCAAACGCGGGAACTGACCGCGCTCGAACCATCGCCATTGAACCCGACAAGCATTGCCGATGGCACAACGGCCCTGTGGGCGACAGTGACTGATTTGGGCGCGGAAATAAGGGCGGGTCTCAGCGCGCAGTGGGAATCGGGCCGTCTGCTGCGCAACCTGCCTGCTGTGCTGTTCTATCTGGGGCTGGCGATCGGGCTTGTCGTATATGCGCGCCGTTGGTTGACGGTATGGCGGGCACGGATGCTGGATAATCAGTCATCACTGCAACCGATCTGGCTTTTGCTGTTGTCGCTCAGTCAAATGATCGTGCCGGTTATCGGCATCTATTCACTCACCCGCGGCCTTGAGACGCTCCAGATTTTTGGTTTGCGCGGACAGGCTGTGATTGATGCGCTACCTTTGGCCGGTTTCATCATAGTTTTTGTGTGGTGGCTGAGCGGGCATATTTTTCCTGCCGGTGAAAACGCCGGTACTTTGGGGTATGATCTGGACACCCGCGATGGCGGGCGCCGTTACGCATTGGCGATCGGTTGGGTTATCGCATTGGGCAGTGTCGTCGATGCGGCCATCAAGGCAACGAATACGGAGCTTTCAGACGCGCTTCCTTTCGAATGGACGGTGCTGGCGCTTTTGGGTTTCCTCTTGTGGCGGCTGGGGCGTTATATCAAACGCCCCCCCGCGCCAGTCGAAGGGCACGATGTCTCACCGGGGCGCATGCGCAGTCTGGTCGGTCGTTTTTGCACATTTGCGGCCATCGTCGCACCGTCGTTGGCGGCAATTGGTTATGTGAACGCGGGGCGGTCACTTATCGTCCCGACGATCCTTTCACTGGCGCTGTTCGGTTTTGTAAATGTTTTGCAGCGGATCACCGAAGGGGTGACTTCGGCGGTCAGTGACGGCAAAGAGGAAAGCCCGATACGCGCGCTTGCGCCGGTGTTGGTCTCGATGGCGCTGTATCTGGTCAGCTTGCCGATACTGGCCCTGATCTGGGGCGCACGCGTTGATGACCTGTTTGAAGTGTGGTCGCGTTTCCGAGAGGGGTTCGCCTTTGGCGACAGCCGGATATCACCCACTGATTTTTTGACCTTCGCGCTTGTCTTCGGCTTGGGCTATGCGATGACCCGTTTCATTCAAGGCACTCTGCGCAGGTCTGTCCTGCCGCGCACGCGGCTGGATCTGGGCGGGCAGAACGCCATTGTGTCTGGGCTGGGCTATTTGGGGATCATTCTTGCAGCCATTGTTGCGATCACCAGCGCGGGCATTGACCTGTCCAACCTTGCGATTGTTGCAGGGGCCTTGTCCGTCGGAATTGGTTTTGGCCTGCAAAACATCGTGTCCAACTTTGTATCGGGCATCATTCTGCTGATCGAACGGCCCGTCAGCGAAGGCGACTGGATCGAAGTGGGCGGGCACATGGGATATGTGCGCGGGATCTCCGTCCGCTCGACCCGGATCGAAACCTTTGACCGGACCGATGTGATCATCCCGAACGCCGACCTTGTCAGTGGACAGGTCATAAACTGGACGCGGGGCAATCTTGTTGGGCGCGTGATTGTGCCGGTGGGTGTCGCCTATGGCAGTGACGTGGATCAGGTCATTGGTATCTTGCAAGAGATCGCGGAAAAGCACCCGATGGTCATCATGGACCCTCCGCCATCGGTTCTTTTCATGGGCTTCGGGGCTGACTCGCTTGATTTCGAGATCAGGGCGATTTTGCGCGATGTGAACTATGTGATGGTGACAAAATCCGAAATGAATCATGAAATATCGCTTAAGTTTGCTGCAGCAGGGATCGAAATTCCCTTTGCGCAGCGCGATATCTGGCTACGTAATCCTGAGGTTCTGAATAAAGGCGAAGCATGACCGAATTGTTGTTCCGCAAAGATGCCTACCTGCGTGAAGCGCAGGGGCGGGTCAAGGAAATCACCGCCGAAGGGGGGGTCGTGCTGGATAAGTGCCTTTTCTATCCCACGTCCGGCGGTCAACCGGGCGACAGTGGCGAACTGCTGTGGGAAGGTGGCCGCATGACCATCGCAACTGCGGTCAAGGGGGCGGCAGAGGATGTGGTGCTGCTTGCCGCTGAACCCGCAAATCTGCCAGAGGTCGGGCAAGTCGTGCAGCAAACCATCGACTGGGACCGCCGCCATCGCCACATGCGCGTTCATACCGCGCTGCATCTGTTGTCAGTCGTTATCCCGTTGCCTGTCACCGGTGGCGCCATCTCTGCCGAGAAGGGGCGGCTTGATTTCGATATGCCCGAGGCACCGCAGGATAAGGCTGCATTGGAGGACGACCTTAACCGGCTGATTGCCTGCAATATGGATGTGACCGAAGAATGGATCACAGACACCGAACTGGATGCGCAGCCCGATCTGGTGAAAACCATGTCGGTGCAGCCGCCGCGCGGCACGGGCATGGTGCGGCTTGTGCGCATCGGTGTGGGCAAGGAAACGGCCGACCTGCAACCTTGTGGCGGCACTCATGTCGCCAACACCGATGAAATCGGCAGAGTCAGGCTGGGCAAGATCGAAAAGAAAGGCCGGGAGAATCGTCGGGTCTATCTGCATCTGGATTGATCGGATGCGTTGTTTTCTGGCGTTGATCGCCTTTCTATCCTGCCTGAGCGCGCCCGCCCATGCCCAATCTGCCGACGGATGCAGCAAATCACAAAGGCAGATGGCCGCGCATGCCGTTGGGGATGCCAATCAGATGACAATCATGGCAGCTGTGTCCATTGCCGACCACGAGCTATTTGCAAAATGGTTTGGCAGCTACAGCACCCCCAATGCCGAAACCGTGCGCGCCACGCTCAAATCCGCTGTGACCGCGATGCGGTCTGGCCGGGTCAGCGTGCAATGTGTGCCTGCGCAGGGGGATGGCTGCCAGGATGGTACAATTGCATGGGTTTCCAGACCGCAGGCTTTCGTGCTGAACCTCTGCCCGGGCTTTTTCGATCTGCCAATGCTTGATACAGCCACGCCGGACGGTGGCCCGCGCGGCGATTCCACGCAGGAAGGAACAGTCTTGCACGAAATGACGCATTTCCAGCAGGTCGGCCGGACCGAGGATTATTGCTACACCCGCAGGGTTTGCGCGGAAATGGCAACGGCCCGGCCCGGCAACGCGATCAGGAATGCGGACAGCTATCAGTATTTCGCAGAAGACATCATCTATTTGTCGCGACAGTCACAGCCGCCGGGCAAAACTGCGAAGTCAGGACCCTAGCGGCCTTCATTGCCGAAAAGATCGCGATCGATCGGTTGCTCGAGCATTTTTTCCGACTCTGGCAAACCTTCACGGCTGAGCAGGATCGCAAAGGGGCGCAATTGCGGCACGTGGCTGCACACAACCAGCAGCATCACCATTATCGGCACAGAAAGGAACATGCCCGGAATACCCCAAACTGCCCCCCAGAAGGCCAGCGAAAGGATAATCCCGAATGATGAGAGCCGCAGCGCGCGGCCCATTAGCATCGGATCAATCACGCTGCCGTTGATGAACTGGATGATGCCCGCGACAACAAAGATGAACAGCGTGATCGTGGCATCGCCGATCTGGACATGTGCCACTAGCGCGATCAGCCCCGTGGCGACAATTGACCCGATATTGGGGATAAAATTCAGCACGAATGTGATGATCCCGATCGCCGTGGCCAGCTCCAGCCCGAAGCTGCGCGCAAGCACATAAACCATTGCACCGGTTATGGCGCTGATCACCGTCTTGACCAGCAGATAGTAGTTCACCCGATGAATGATCGACTGAATGATCTTGCCCACCCGTTCTGCCTGCACGTCATCGGCGACGAAGTTTTTCAGCTTGGTCTGGAACCAGATCCGTTCTGCGAACAAAAATCCCACGAACAGTATGACAAGCACGGTCCCTTGGGTGATGTTTGTGGCCTGCGACGCGGCGGTACGCACATAGCTGGACACGTCGATTGACTGGAGCGCGTTGAGGATCGCCATTTGGCTGTCCGACCCCAACCATGAAAACAGCGACGCCACCGCAGATGGTGCGCGCTCGGTGTAGGACAGGGTGGTGACAAGCACGGTGTTCACCTGCGCCAGCAGGATCGATGTCAGGGTGATAAGCGCAAGTGCGATTAGCAAAAGTGCTGCGATACTGGCCAGGCGGTTGGGCACATGAAACGGGCCGATGCGGCGGCGTGCAATAAAGTTGATGACGTCGCTCGTCAGGCTGAAAAGGATAATCGCGGTTGCTAGCGAAATCAGAACAAACCGGGCCTGAACCAACAGGAAAAGGACAACGGCAAAGGCAATAATAACCAAAGCACCTGTTTGCAGGCGCGCCGCATCACTGCGTTTTTCGGGGGCGCTTGTGGTGGGCGGATCATGCAGCATGGGTCAATCAGTTCGTCTTTGTCCCCAACGCTTATAGGGGGAGCATCACTCAAGAGTAAACGGGACACACAAACATATGTACAGGGTCTTGCAAATGGTGCGCGGTTGAGGCTAAACCGCCTCCCAACGGACAGGTGGCCGAGTGGTCGAAGGCGCACGCCTGGAAAGTGTGTAGGCGGGAGACCGTCTCCAGGGTTCGAATCCCTGTCTGTCCGCCACTTACCCTCTGCAACCCGTTGATATGCAATTATTTTTGCGCTTATTGGGTGGCTATGTCCCCACTTTTGTCCCCTATTTGCATCCAATACAGCCCATAGGCACGCTACGTCATTATCCATCGCGATTGTATCGCACGCCATCATACCTCCGTCAGAGATCATGCAATTTATTCAAAAAATTGAGTTTGACAGATCGTCAATCATTAGGTCCATCTCAGGGCATTGGGTTGCTTTGGGCGGAAACTTGACCTGTTGTCCTGCCTAATGACCACTTCCCGCCACTGTCCTAGGCATCTCAACCACCGGCCGAGCCATTCCATCGTAAAGACTGACCTCACCCAGCCTAATCATCATTGTGTCGCTCAGCCGGTCCTGTCAGCGCATAGCCGACATACGTGACAAACCCTTACTTAGTAGTTCGCTCAAACGATGAGGCAGAATGGCTATTGGCCAACCGCGGCTATGATGCAGATTGGTTCCGAGAAGCCTTAGTAGACAGGTGCACAAGGCCCTGCATCCCGGGTCGAAAGTCCCGCAACAAGGTCGTCAGATACGATATACATATGGGCGTTGAGTAGCCCGACCCCGCGCGAAGCTTTGGCGGATGCACTTGATCTGAATGTCAACTTAAAAAGCGGGCGCGAACCGTCGATGTACAGCGACTTACGCACTGGTCCGGATCGAGTGCAGACGCCAGAGGAGGTCATCCGCACCAACGCTGCTAAGGACTGTGTCAGGTTGGCCGGGAACTGCCTTGCCCATGCGCATCGCCACGTGAGTGAAAAGGTACCGTCCAAATTCACACCCGCTCAGGACAGACTGTTCACCATGAAATCTAGCAAGTTTCAGGAAATAATGAAAAACGAAGACTTCTGGTGGTACTTCATCGCACGCATGGAGGCAGGACATCATGACATTGCAACAGCGGTTCTAGGATATGAACGGGATCACGCTAAGACATGCACGCTGTTTCGTGCTGCGCAATAAAGAAACGTTGAAGTTTCAACCCGCATAGATGGCAGATGGGGGTTCAAAGAAGTCTTTCAGTGCATCGGCCTCAAATGATCGTTTTGGGGAATATGACTAACGCTGCACGACCAAACAGCAGCGTTAGGTCAATGCAAGCAACGGCCAGGCGACATCTTCATCAAAACCGACTACACCTAACCTGAATGTCATCGTTCCGCTCAGCCGGACGTTTCAGCGCATACTCATTGCTCACTACGACACAGGTTTGTTCGGGTGACTTTACTTCTTCTCGTAGCCTTCGGGGATGATATTCTTCGCTTCATCATAGCCCTTGTCGTATCCGACTTGCTTGCCGACAATCCATCCTGTGAAGGCAAAAACTATCAACATGATGATGATGAAGTATGTCGGTATGTTTGTTTCCAGCATCTGATATCCTTTTAATTTGCATGGGTGACAATGTAGCTTGCCCGCTCATATATCTGGGGCAGGAATGTGTTGAACGCATCAAGGCGACGCCCCCCTTGCGCAACAGCAACAGGGAACATTTGATTAACGGCACCACGTGGCGCGTCTGGGTGCCCGAATACAGAGATGTTGTCATCACCGTTCAAGGCAAACCCACTGAGGCCGTCATCCATAAGGAACAAACGCATCCCAGTGTAATCGTCATAGACCGTCACCTGCTCACCAAACGGGCCAAGGCCTACTTTTACTTCTGAGATGATTTCCCTGAGGACGGCGGGGTCCTGGACTTCGCTGATGGGGCGGGCTTTTGACCCGTAACGCTTGATGACGGTTGCCTGTCGTCCTCTGAGAGTTTTTCCCCCAGCAGGTGCTCGGCGTACTCCTTTGGTGTCATTTGTTTGACCATCACATGGCCCCTTCGTTGCTGTGAACTTTGCTGGGTAAAAGCATCATTATTTCCAGTATAAGAAAACCCCTTTATTTTAAGGGCGTGGGTGGACTGATCATTAGGAACGGCCAGGCGGCCGCATGATCAGGACCTACCTTATACTCACCCAGACCGTCATCGTGCTGCTCAGCCGGACCTGTCTGCGCATGCGGCTGTTTTCTTGCCAACATAGATCATCAAAACAACAGAAGCGGGCATTCTACGATGATCAAAAGGATCATCATCAGGTTCCATTCTGCCCAGCCCAAAGCGTACATCCAGGTCAATGATGGCGTAGGGGTGCCCACCGACTGCAACTATTTTTGCAGGACGAAGATGAAGTATTACCCGCCGCGCGATTGCCGTACTTTAACAGGTAAAATGATCATAATCTTCTTTGAGTTTGTTATTTGATTGGGACATGGCAGTCGGTGTCTGACCCGAGACTGCATGCCCAATGGACACGCCCCATTTATCCTGACTAAATTTCGCGGCTTCTTGAGCAATCGTTGGGTAGGCTCGAGATGAGCGCCAATTATAAACACGGCTGCTCTCTGATGCGTTAAGCAGCAAGGGGTTGGTCAGTACGCGCTTAATCTTGCTTTCGCCTGCTCGTGCACGGTCGATTAGTGCCATTGAGTATGCTGGACGATCCGCTGGGGGCATACCGTAGTAGGTCTCGCAAAGACGCATGTGAAGATCAAAGAATTCGTCTTCGCGGCGGCGCTGTGAAGGGGATGTTCTTCGGTTCTCAGGTATTCCACCTCGAGACATGGCTTTGCGGCAGGTGGGGTTGCAGTATTTGGCAGTTGAGCGTTGAGCACAGAACGACGCCCCGCACTTTATGCAGGTTGTTGATTTGGTCATCTTGTTTCCTTGGCGGGCGGTGTTGGTCGCGCCTTAGCGTGACGGGACAATAAAGAAGGACTAGGCTGGGCGTAGCTTGAAGCTGTATCCGCCTAGTGCCTTGGCGATGACTTACTCATTTTTCATCTGCTCGATCTTTTCAGGCAGGGCGTTCAGGCAATCCATTGCACCCGGCTGAGGTTCACAGCCGTGATCAAACACGACACGGATCAACGCTTTCCTTCCCGTGGAATAACTGACGCCAGTCCATCTTGCCCTGCCGTCTCGTTCACCTTCCCGCTTTTGCAGTATCCATTGGATGCCATCACGGCAGATAATCACCCGCCAGCGGTCGTTAATCTTGGTAACAACCCTGTCGTAGTCATCAGTGCGTTCTCTTTGGGAAGTCATGCGCACTGACCTCCCGCACTTGGTCGGTCAAGCAACCAGTCTTCAACTACTTCGCTTGGCCAGCCTACGGCACGTATGCCGATACGTACCGGTCGTGGGAAACGACCGCCTGCCATCATGGCATAAATCGTTGAGGACGATAGGCCTGTGCGCTCTTTGACGTCAGGCATGCGGAGGATGATTTTGTTCATATCAATCTCTTTCTCACTAGGTGAGCACGAGATTGCCTACAGGAGCCGATACGGTCGTGGGACTTAATTCAGGGTACCTGATGTTGCTTCCGTTTCGACATCTTCGATCTCCTTCGTTTTGAAGATCAGCAGATAACAAATCGTAGCTTACGTCAGTGTCCGATTTTCGGGGGGTAGCTCACACTTTAATTCACAGTAGTCGCCTTGCCATGTGTCAAATCGGCTATGTGGATCGAAAACGGCAAAATCATGGTCGCATGTGAAGCTGGAAACTCTGAGCACCATTCTTTATAAATTATTCGCAATCTATGACTTCATCGATTGGATTGAATGCCAAGGGAACTGTTGCACCTAAACACCTTTGCCGCTTTGATCTTTTTCACAATAACCCGTTAGGATTACAAAAATGACTACGCATCCAACACGACGCCAAATTGTTAGACTAATATGTTTTGTTGTGGCTTTTATCAAGCCGACGGCCACATTGGCGCAACCCTCTATGAGTTATTTTGATGTGGAAGTTGATCGAGATCACAGCCTTAGAACATGCATGAACGCCGCAGAAGATGGGAATTACATTGGGAAAGACGGTAACTTTCATGTCTTTGTTTATGACGGACAGTTTTTCCGCATTGATATTAGGGCGCGCGCGATGGGCTGCTTCTCTTTTCGGCCGACAGGTCGACGTAATTAGAGTGGTCACTTTTAGGTGGGCTGTATCGGCGAAATATTGGTGATCTCTTACCAATGTGTTGCTTGAACGATGCTTCACCGTTTGAGTTGACTACCAAGGATAACTGTCGCACCCGCGCACCGCACCAAAGGGGCGGTGGGGGCGGGTGGGGTCTACCCACCCCGTATATTACAGAACCCACCCCGTGAACGACTGTAAGCTACGGCAGATCGTGACGGCTGTATCTGGCTGATGTTATTCCCCATTTGGCAGAGATGGCCACTGGCCGTTGCCCCCAGGCGCAGTTGTGTTGTTATGCACTGACCATGATAGGTTAAGTTTGCAGCTTGCCGTATGGCGGCTTCTTTAGTCATCATGGCCTTCAAATAGATCAATGTCTTCACAGCGCCGGATAGCCTTTTCGATGGATTTATTACTTGGAACAGTCAGTCCGGCTTCGCGGAAGGCTTCGGCGATGATTTCGCACGCTGTAGCGATTGTCGCGCTGTTTGATCTTGAAGGTGTTGGTTGATCATTCTTGCTAAGGTACAGGCCATACTTGCCGGTAATGGTGGCAGCCATCACTCGAAAAATAAGGTCTCGGACACCATTTTCGTTGCCATTCTTTCCACGCATATTGGGCACTGGAACCTGATACTTGTCTGCTCTTGTAAGCCACTCTTCCCAACCGATAGGCAGGGGTACGTTAGCTTCACGGTTGGTTTCCATGATATGCAGCATTAGATCAAAAGCAGCTTTGTCCTGCTCAGCCAGACGCATTAACAAACTTGCCGGTATGAAAGGCACCTCATAAGCGCCATTGATCATCTCGATACCAAGTTTTAGCTGTATCATGTCCCTTCGGTACCAATGCCCACCATTCTTGGTGAGCAACTCATCAAACCTTGGCGATAGGTGCACAAGAAAATCTTTTGCGTATGCGCGGGCTCCCTCAATATTGGGTGATTTCATCGCACCACCTCCAGCTTTGTGACCGGGCGTAGGTGGTGGTCTATGTACCTTGCCCAGGCATTCATCAGTTCATGCCTTTTTTCAAACAGGTCTGACCGCGCATAGGCCGCAACAGACTTGTTCTTGATCGTATGGGCTAACGCCTTTTCGACAACATCATGAGGAAAGGAGGTTTGTTCCTGTGCCCATGTACGAAACGAAGTACGAAACCCATGGACATCCACGTCATAGCCAAGGCTTTTGACCAGCTTTGACAGCGTCATGTCGGACATCGGTTTGCCTTCGCGTGAGCCAGGAAACACTAGATCACTGCCGTCTGCATATGCACGGGCTTCATTCAGAATAGCAACAGCACGCAGCGATAGTGGAACCCGGTGGTCTACGCCTGCTTTCATGCGGTCTGCCGGGACACACCATTCACCCTTATCAAAATCAATCTCAGACCATGTGGCAAGCCTGACTTCCCCTGACCTTGCGGCTGTCAGTATGAGAAATTCCAGCGCAAGTTTGGTCGTCTTCCCCGCACCGGATGCCACTACTGTTTCAACACACTCAGCCACATCAGCATAAGGCAATGCTTTGCGGTGCTTTGGACGCGCCCTTACCTTCGGCAATGCAGACTGAATTGCAGCAGATGGATCATCTTGCCGAAAACCCTGCGCCACGGCCCACTTCATGACGGTACCAATTCGCTGCTTCACCCTGCGGGCCGTTTCTTGCTTGGTTGTCCAGATGGGAAGTAGTGCAGCCAAGACGTCAGCCGCTGTGATGTCACTCACCGACATCGATCCCATTTTGGGGAAGGTGTATGTCTCTAATGTTGTGATGAACTGCGCCGCGTGTTTTTTGTTTTTCCAGGTCGGGCTGTGTATCCTGTGAACTTCTCGTGCAGCTGCTTCAAACGTTGGGACTGACCTTTGCTGTGCCTTTTCAGCAAGTGGATCAGCACCAGACCGGGCTAGCTGTCGATTTTCATAGGCCTTTGCCCTGGCGTCCGACAGAGAGACAAGCGAAGCAGAGCCAAGACCAACTTCGCGTTGACGGCCCTTGATGGTCAGCCGCTGCACCCACCGCTTTGAGCCAGACTTTTCAACGCGCAGGAACAATCCATTCTCGTCATAATACTTACCTGGTTCTGATACATTGCGTACGCGCAGAGCGTTTAAGCGTGCCTGAGGCATATCCTGTCCCCTATTCTGTCCCCTAAAATATACTGGAACATACTGGACAAACCAAGGCCTTACTGGACAATGAATAATGTTAAATCATTTTTATTAAACAGTTATTTGCAGATCATAGGGTTTCACTGGATAATCTAAAGGCGGACTGTCTGTCCGCCACATGCTCTTGAGAAATTGTTCTCTCGATCCGGCTGGAACCGGATTCTTGCGTTATAGTGCGGTGTTAAGCGGGTTGGGCAATTCACCAACAGATGTGCTTATCGGCCCAAATGCGTTCTCTCGCACTCATATTCTCTGAACCTGATGACTGCGCCGATTTAGTGAATTTCTTGTAAGGCACTGCCAGCGTTGGGTTTTTCTCAGTACAACCTAAACACTTCGACAACGGTCGCATTTGGGCAAGTGGAATCGACATCCAACTCTCGCAAGTTGAGGTTTTTCCAAGCGGCAGTGGTCCAGCAGTCCCTTGCCCAGCTCAGAGGGCGGAAAGCAGACCTTCGCTGCGTTAGCGAGCTCAACACATGGTCTGGTCGAGGGCCGACATTCAATCGAATGAGAATTCTAAGCGTCCATTGCATTGTAGCGGGGCAGCATTCAGCGCAGAGTACTTGGGTCTTCGAATTGCTCGAAGGGTGGCGAGGCGTGCTTTGTGGACAGAACAGACAGAAGAAGCCTTTAGGAAACCCTAACTATCTCACTCCTCCTCTTTGACGAGATGAATCGTCCTGGTCGGGAAGGCGAAGCTCACTCCGACCTGCTTGGCAAGATCAACGATGTCGGCAACAAGTGCAGACCGAACTGCAACTTGGTCGTCGTAGTTGGACACGAAGACAAAACACCGGCATTCAATCTCTATCGCGGACTGTCCAAAGTCTTTTAGCCCTACGTAGCAGTCGTTGGCGTCAGCACTCGGGTGCCGGGAAATGACACCCCGCACGTCTTCTACAAACTGCTCTAGGAGCGGGCGCTGTGTGTCGTAGGTCAGTCCAATGGAAAGGTCGATACGGCGACGTGCGCGCAATCCCCAGTTCACAATGACCTGATCGCTCAATTGCGCGTTTGGGATGATCATTACCGTGTCGTCTAGCCGTTTTAGGCGCGTCGACCTTATGCCAACTGTCTCAACCGTTGCGAGTTGACCGTCCGTTTCGATCAGATCGCCACGCCGGAAGGGCCGGTCGGTCAGCAGGAGTATGCCGCCGAGCACGTTGGACACTGTCTCCCGCGCTGCGAATGCCAGTGCGAGGCCGCCGACACCCAACCCGCCCAGAACGCCTTCGTAGGGAAGATTGATGATTTCGGCCAGAAGAAGCAGACCAACCGTCAGCAAAGCCAGCTTGATGATGCCGATCGCCATCGCGGTTACGATCTCATCGGCATAGCTCACGGTCGACTCCGCTCTGCGCTGAAGGACGGCTCCTAATATGCCAGTCGTGCGGATTGCGAACCAGGTCGCGCCGATAACCGCCGTCACGGAGGCGAGCGTGTGCAGCACTGCGAGCGGCGTCTCGATAATACCAGTGACACCAAAGCCCCAAACAAGGATCAGACTTCCCGAAGTCAGCCTTGCCGCCTGAACCAACGCGTCACCCTGAGGCGTCATAGTCTCGGCTGCTCCGTTGTCGTCGCCGCCGTCTCCGTCGTCGGTTTTGGTCCGTGCCTTTGGAACCAGCAAACCGAGCAATGCAACGACAATGGCAGCCACTCCAACCATCACAAGGATCGCAAGCCATTGCCAGTTTTCTATAATCACAACACGGTTCAGAAGGGCGGGCGACATATCCCGGATACGCTCTCGCAGAGAGAAGTACTGTGTCAGCGGGTCGCTCTGTGGGATGCCTTCGGCCATCGGAAGGTTCTGCATGGCCAAATAAAGCGCAGGCAAATTGCGAAGTGTTTCTGCATCGAAAGCCCATTGGTTGGGCGCATCTTCATTCTCCGTCGTCATGCGCGTGATGACGATGTCGCCAAGAGGATGCGCATAGTGGACATAGGGCGTTGTCCGATTTGGGTTGTTGGGAATCTCTTGAAGAAAGATGAAGCCAGCGCGGTCCAGAACATTCTTCAGGTAGTCCGCCAGCAACGGACCTTCGGCCCTGTGCAAGTGGTCCGGCAGCATGGACAGGTCCAGCGTCGACAAGACGTCGTCCCGTCCCGGTCCCTCCCAATCTTGAACGCCGAAGAGAAACCGCTCCATGACGCCGCGCGGGGAATGCTCCATGGCGGCCTTGGCTGCAGCAACATTGGGCTGCCCAAGTGCGTTGAGATAGCGCCTGATGGTCGCGGACAGCGTTTCGGCGTCCTCCACAATCAGTCTCCAACCGCTATCGTCCGCCTGAACGAAGCGCAAGTCATAGGATGCCTCGGTCCCATCTTGCCCAATTGTGAACATGGCGGTGTCGGCTTCGGGACGCGCAGGCGCGTCGTAGACCCGGAATGTCGACAGATCCATAATGTCCCAAAGCATAGCTTGGCGATGGCGCAACGTATTTGCTGGCGCATCATCGCCTTCGAATACCAGAAGCGTCCGGGCAAAGCGTAGGGCCTCCACATCCCCGCCGACCAGAAAATCGCTCAGCGACGCTACGATCGATTGCAGCGTTTCCCGCGGGGAGGCGTCGCCCGTGATCAAGCGCTGAACTGCCGCGTCAGATCGGCGTCCGTTCCACCACTCGCCGGTGTCGAAGCGCCCGGTGAAACTCTGCCCATCGTTTGAGAGCGCGAAGATCAGGCCTCCGCTGACGTCACCTTCAATCCAAAGCCCGCGCAGGACGTGGCCATCAACCTGCCCCTCGATCCGGCCTCCGCTGGGCTCATACGTTCCGGTAACAGTATTGCCGTCCGCCTTTAGCTCAATGACCGCCGCTCCGTCGCGCCAGAATGTATCCCAGCGCCCCGACCAGTCGGGGGACGCCTGAGCGAGTGCAGCAATCATGGTTATCAGCAAAAAAATCCAGGCTAGGATGAGAGCGTAGACAAGGCGAATTGGCCCACCTGGATTTGCGCGGTTGCTGTCCTGCTTGATCAGGGCGGTCATGACGTTTTGTGTATCCTTGTCGTTGCAACGGACAGTTGAGGTGAGCGTGTCGGAGTGCGTCACCGGACAAATCCGGTGGGAGGGATGACGCGAGCATTTGTAACCTGTTCAAACGCATACGCCATCCCCAACACGTCCCCATCGCCAAGATATGGGCCAACAAAGGTTACGCCGAAGGGGATTCCTTCGCTGTTGACTCCGTCCGGGACCGTTACAGCAGGATGCCCCGCGGTTGGATAGACCCCGGAAAGGTTGTTCCCTATGCCGACGATGGCGTCCACGTCATGTTCTGAAAGAAGATCATCAAGATACGCAGCAGCAGCAGATCTGAGTTGCAGAGCGCCTGCGCGATAGTCCTCTGCCGTGACAGTGCTTTCGGATGATGCTTCGAGGTACTGTTGCCCATATGGCTGATAGACCTCGGGGTTTTCGGTATTGAACCGGACGATATCAGCAACGCTTGTCGCTTTAGAACCCGCAAAATGCGTTCCCAAGTAATCATTCAGGTCAATTTGAAAGCTGGGGACAAGAAGCGCTTGCAGCGGGAACCTTGGTGCGTTTCTGGGGTCAAGAATGACGAGTTCGGCCCCCTCACCCTATACAGTAACGGACACATCCTCCGACGATGCACGTAGCTGACAAATGACCATTGTGAAGGCGCACCAACGAAGCTTTGGGCTGCGATCAAAGCTTGTGCTTTTCGCTGTCTTTATTGCGACTACATCTTTGTTGGTAAGCTGGCTTATAGCATCATTCATTAGCGGCAACGCCTTACGGCATTCCGCTTTTGAAAGATTAACTGCAGTCAGAGAGCTAAAAGCGGAAGAATTGGAGAATTATTTCTCGATCATTCGGTCCCAGCTGGTGAGCTTGGCTCGAAACCCTCTAATAGCAATGCAAATAACAGAGCTGGAAACCGCCTTCGCATCGGCAGAAGAAAACCCGCTCTACGCAGCGCTTATGCAGGACGATTTCAGCCAGCTTCGCTCTTTCTACTCTGAGGAGTATCTTTCTAGACTTGATGATCTGACTCAAACCACGCCGCTATTGGAGAGATATTGGCCGGAAGATCCGCGAACACTCCTACTTCAACACCAATATATTGCGGACAACCCAAATAATGTTGGATCAAAACATTTGCTAAGTAGTGTTCAAGATGGCTCACGCTATGACGCAGTCCATGACGAGATTCATCCCTACCTTTCCAGCATTCAACAGGAATTCGGATTCTACGACATCTTTCTCATCGATAGGAACGGCACGATTGTCTATTCCGTATTCAAGGAAACGGACTTTGCGACATCCTTGATTAGTGGGCCCTACTCGAGCAGCAATCTTGCGACAGTCACTTTGAGCGCATTGAACTCCGACTTAAGCGCTGAGCCGGTGATCGAAGACTATGCTCCCTATTTGCCCTCATACGGCGCTCAGGCCGCCTTCATGGCAGCTCCGATCTTTCTCGGAGAAGCAGTTGTTGGTGCTATTGCCGTTCAATTGCCTTCCAGCCGAATTGATTCTCTCATGACCAACTTTGGCTTGTGGAGTGACGTGGGCCTTGGACAGACTGGTGAAACCTACGTTATTGGTCATGATCTGCTGATGCGTAATGAGTCTCGGTTTTATATCGAGGGCAAAACAAATTTTTTGGAGGAGATTGCGGAGGCTGGTGGGGGTCAGGAAACCATTGCTGAGATCGATAGATTTGGTTCGGTAATTGGTAGGTTGGCTGTCCAAACAGAGCCCGGTCTTGCAGCTGTTTCTGGCATCACCGGCGAAAGTGAAGCGAACGATTATCGTGGAGTTCGTGTTCTCTCATCTTACAGACCTCTGGCAATACCCGGTTTAGACTGGGCAATACTAAGCGAAATTGATGAAGCGGAAGCACTGGCGGGTGTTCGCGACTCCGCAGTTGCGCTCGGGCGGATACCACCACCGATGAACAAGAAGACCTGAGGTAAAGCAAGACAATGAATATCGAGATAGAAACCAAAGAGTTTGCGGGGATCACTGTCGTCTATCTATCTGGCCAACTGGTCAGCACGACCCATGGTGAAGTCTCTGATCGTTTGGTCAAGATGGTGGAGGGCGGTGTGGAAAAGATGCTTTTGAACCTTAGAGGGCTAGAATATATCACTAGTGCCGGTTTGCGCAGTATCTTGGTTCCAGCAAAGTTGCTGAAAGGGCGCGGCGGTCAGTTGAGAATGTGTGAGGCAAACGAGACGGTTTCGGACATCTTGAAGACTTCTGGCTTCGTCGATCTCATTCAGCTTCACGAGAGTGAGGCCGAAGCCGTATCAGCTTTTCATTGACGACAAACCAGACGGCCTATTTTAGGACCTCTGGCGAGCTTCTTCGAAATCGGCCAGCTCACGGATTGAAAATCCTCGTGTCGGTGGTTCGATTCCGCCCCCGGGAACCATATATATTAAAAAATATACACAAACAGATGCTTACATGATGTATGCGCTTTTCGTTCCCCAATTATTCCCCAATTTCCATTAGGCTCTCGAATACCAATATCGCCTTATGACCTTCACGTAGTGTAGTGCGACCACCATATACCCAATCACCGAGTTCAAAGAGTTCTGGCTGATAAACGCGGCACTGAGATGAACAGAATCAGGTGCGAGTGCCGGACCGCCCCTGAACAAAGCAGGGCTGGCGTTACCGAAGTCCTGACCCTAGAGAACAGAAGACAGACAAGCATCGCGCGATGTGGCAAAATAACACCAAAGCATCGGAGACAACATGACTGCCGCGCCTCACCTTTTTCAGCCCCTGCAGCTGCGTAGCCTCGAGACACGCAACCGCGTCGTGATCTCGCCTATGTGCCAATATTCCGCGCACGAGGGGCATATGGATGAATGGCATCTGGTACACTTGGGGCGTTTCGCCATCGGAGGCGCCGGTATTGTCTTTACAGAAGCAACAGCAGTTCAAAAATGCGGTCGGATCACGCACGGATGTCCAGGTCTGTGGACCGACAGCCAAATACCCGGGCATGCACGGGTCGCACAATTTGCGCTGCGCAATGGTGCCATACCTGCGATCCAGTTGGGTCATGCGGGCCGCAAGGGCGGCATGCAGCGGCCGTGGTTCGGAAACGGCCCTCTGAACCAAGAAGATATAGAGCGCGGCGATATGCCGTGGACGCCAGTCGGAGCATCCGCCTTGCCTATTGCTGAAGGCTGGCCCGTCCCGCACGAACTTTCAGAAACCGAGATTGGCTCCCTTATCGACGATTATGCGTCTGCCGCGCGGCGCGCCCTTGCCGCTGGCTACAAGATTGCGGAAATTCACGGCGCACATGGGTATCTTATCCATAGTTTTCTGTCGCCTATCTCCAACCAACGCTCTGACAAATATGGCGGTGATCTATCTGGGCGGATGAGGCTGGCACTAGAGGTTGCGCAACGAGTGCGTTCCACCTGGCCAAGTGAATTGCCGCTGTTCTTCCGCACATCCGCAGTTGATGGCCCGCCTGAAGGATGGTCGCTGGACGACACTGTCGTGCTCGCGCAAGAACTCAAACAGATTGGGGTTGATGTCATCGACTGTTCGTCCGGCGGTATTAGTGGTGCCGCAACTGCGAGTAGCGGACAGAAGCGTCAGCCTGGCTTCCAAGTCGGTTATGCAGAGCGGGTTCGCAGGGAGGCCAATATAACGACTGTGGCCGTCGGACTCATCACCCACCCGGAACAAGCTGAGGACATTCTTGCCAAAGGCCAAGCTGATCTGGTTGCACTCGGCCGGGAAGCGCTTGTCGATCCCATGTGGGCGCTGCATGCAGCGCAAACTCTTGGCCATGACACTCTATTTGAAACTTGGCCCCAACAGTCAGGCTGGTGGTTGGCTGGGCGGCAGCAGACCTCTGACTTCTATCAACCGAAGTAGGTTCTCTATGCCACGTCGATACTCTGCCTTCCGAGGCTCGACAAATGCCAGCGATCTGCCGTGGTCACCTCTAGGTACCCATGAAGCCAAGCAGGAGTGCACTGGGCGATGATGAAGCGATTTCTTCGATACCGAACGCGGCCGAATTGGGGACATATTTTTGACCTCGTAGATGACGAATACCGCTCATACGCGGATGGCACGATAAGACGGTTCCGACATCGCCGACACCCTGATGGAAGCAAGACGCGTGAGTTTGTTGGCTCACGTAAGCCGACCAACGCAGACTGGGCAGCTTTCTATCAGGTGATGGACCGATATGAGGCCTGGTGCTGGACGACTGAATCATTTTTGCCCGTCATGGATGGCAATAGCTGGAGCTTGCGCGTCGTAGGCGGTGATCGAGAAGTCAGGATTACTGGCGGCTTTGGCTTCCCTCCCGGCTTTATCGAGGTCTCAGATGCAATCCACACGCTAGTACATGGCACTGAGGGCCAATTGTTGGAAGAATAAGAAGTCATCTTTTCAGTGCACAAACCCCAGTCTTTCTTATAGTGCTCGGCGCATGTAACCGATGCGTTGGTCCTTGAATGCAATAACTCGAAAGTCCACGATGTCGTTGTTGCTAGATGGTTGCCAAGTCCATACCACAGAACTTCAAGAACTGCCGGTGGTGTCCAAAGCGGCGCAAGTGGATTTTGTCTGACAGTGCCTAAAGCAATCTTAATCTGACAGTGCCCCATCGCTTTTGGAATGCGTAGGGTTCGGAGTTTTCAAGTGCTTTTCAGCCGCATCAAGACATCCAGACCCTGCTGATTGAGCCAGTGCAGCATGTCAATGAATATCCAATTTTCGGAAAGCTTGTCGCCGTCACGCCGGTAGATATCTACCACGCGCATTTCAGAGGGACTGCTTGCTGGTAGTCCCATAAAGCCGCCTGCATTGGTCACGGTCAGGTTCGCCCACCCAAAGAAACCGCCAAATTCGCCTTCCGCGATACGGCAGATATGCCCGTTGTAGATGCGGTCTTTGATGTAGGTCCGGAAAGGCATCTGATGTTGATCGATATAGCGGTCAATCGTGTAGGTTGCCCCGATCCCAGCGGGCCCCCACCAAATCATGTCGTCATGCCAGCATTGGGCGAGTTCTTCTTGGCGGGTCTGATACTTCTCGTGGGCATTGATGTCGCCAATCATGCGATTGATCAAGCCAAGGGTCTGACTGCCTTGGGCTGGTTCGGAATCGTGGTAAAGTAACCCGTCATGCGTCATCGGACCCGGTTGTACGAGGTGTGCCCCGGTTTGTGGCGGTAGGGGATATTGTCCCGCTTGCATCATGAGGTGCAAGAGATCGACAAACAGCGACGTCTCGACGATCTTGCCGCCTTCAACCCGGTGAAATTCTGCATAGCGCAGCATTGCGATCCGCGCGGTTGGTTTGATCCCAATAAAAGGTGCATCAAAGAGGCCCATCAGATGACCCATTGAGCAGACCCATGTGCTTGACTGGTTGTCGCAATCGTTCAGTCCAGCAAAGAATATGTCCTCGCGCCGTTGGAAGCGGGAGAAAGCTTGCAACAACGGTTCGTAAAAAACTTCGGCAACCGCTGCAGCCCCATGTTGCTCATGAAACGGGTGCATCCCGCGCCAGTGCCAGTTCCGCGCGGTATTCTTCGCCAATGCAGCCGAGATATCGCCCGGGCCTGCTGCTTTGAGGTCAGCGTGATGGGCACGGACGACGCGCTTGGCATCTTGAAATGTAGTCACGTTATTATCCTTTGACGGCACCGGCCGTCAGCCCTGAAACAATCTGGCGTTGGAAGAACATGATCATCACGAACAGTGGAGCAGTAATCGAGACCACGGCGGCAACCGCAAACATGACGTTCCCCTTAGTCTGGGTCGTGCCCAAGAAGGACGCGAGCTTTGGCACCATTGTCTGGTTTTCCTTGCTGAGCAGCATCGATGTTACGGCAAAGTCGTTATAAGCCAGCAGAAAGCTGAACAGACCTGTTGTGATAACACCTGGCCACATAACAGGGATGATCACATGGCGAAATGCCTGAAATCGGGTGCAGCCGTCAACCATTGCGGATTCATCCAGATCCTTTGGGATGTTCTTGAAGAAGGAATGCAGCATCCACAGTGTGAATGGCTGATTGATCGCGACTAGTACGATAATCGTAGTGCTCAGGTGCCCCCAAAGATTCCACTCGAAGAATGGTAGCAAATATCCAGAGACCAGAATGATCGGTGGCGTTGCGCGGAAGATCAAGGCAAACAAAAGAAGCCAAAAGGCATATCGGTACGGCGAGCGTGACAACGCGTAAGCTGCCAAGGTGCCGCACGTTAAAGAGATCGTGACGACGCAGACGCAAACAATCGCTGTGTTGAGCGCCGCCCGCCAGAATTCCTCCTGAATCCATGCGCCATAGTATCCCGCGCCAGTATATGATCCGCCCGTTTCAGATTGTGTCAGCGTGCCAAAAATTGAATTGGCCCAGTCTGCCTTTGAGAAGAAATCCCCCTCTACTTTGAAAGACCCCCAAAGCGTCCATAAGAACGGAAAGGCGGCCAGGATCAGCCAAAGCATCAAAAAGCTGGTGGCGAGGAACTTGACCGTGAGCGGGCGGCGGGCGGCTATAGACATGGCGTTCCCTTACTTCTGCGTGCCGAAGTCGCGCCACGTCCGAACAAGGACGGGCGACAACAAGATGGCGACAAAGACGATAGTTAAAACGGATGTAGCCGCGGCTGATGACAACAAGCGCGTCTCCCCTCCAAGATCAGTGAAAATCGCGATAGACAGCGATCGCGCATGTGCCTGCGCTTGAAACGAGATGATGGGTTCAAACACTCTGAAGTTATCCATCAATTGGATCAGCGCGATGAAGATGGTCAGCGGTGCTAAATGAGGAATGATGACGTATCTAATCCGTTCCCACCGGCTAGCGCCGTCGATCATGGCCGCTTCGAGCGTATCTTGGTTTACGGTCTGCAGGCCCGCATAATAAACGATGAAGGCAAATGGGATCGAACTCCACGTGCCGTACACCATCAGCATAATCCACATAAGCGGGGTGGAGGCTTTCACCGACAGTGAAGGGTCGTTTGCCAGCCATTGTAGCGCTGTGCCAAGAATCCCCCGGGCGTCCACCATCCAAAACAGGATTAGCGCGCCGACAAGCGGGGTGACAATCATCGGCAAGAGCGAGAAAAAGATCGTTGGCCCACGCAGCGACCGCGCTACAGAGTTAATGGCGATTGCAACTGCGAAGCCCAAAATGATCGTCATCGGCGTCACGATTGCGGTGTAAACCAATGTGAAAGCCAAGGCGCCGTAGAACGGCAGGTTCATGAGCGTATTCCAGAACTCACGGAAACTGTTGGTACTGCCCCATGCGCTGGCCACTTCTGATACCGCGAGGTGGTTGCGGTCTTTATAGATGTCCAAGCCCGCAAATTTACCCAACGGCTCTGCGTCGCGCAGGGCTTGGGTTGCGACTTGGTCAACGGATTGGGCCTCGGTGCAGCCAAAGGGGCCGCAGTTCTCGACGGTAATGATGACCTGCTCGTGTTGAGTATAAAGCGATTGCGTGACGACCGAAACGATGGGTAACGCAATGAACGAAAGCATCAGGATGACCGATGGCAATACGAACCAAAAGAAGGATTTGTGCTTCATCGTAATCTCGGCCCCGGCTTTCTAAATGATAAAGGGAAATGGGGAGCACGGGGCCAAGGAAAGCCCCGTGCCAGAAGCAAGGTTTATTGCAGGAACCCCTGTTCAGTCGCAGCCGCAGTATAGGCTGCTTCGACGTCTGCCAATGTCTGCTCGGCACTTTCATTGCCTTGCAGGAAGTCGGCAAGGTTATCACCCAGCGCCGAGTGTAGCAGGCCCTGGAAGGGAACCATCGGATAGGGTGTTGATCCCGCGGCGACCGAAGCCAAAACGCCTTCATTCACTGGTTGGGCCTCAAAGCCGTCCATCAGCCAGACTGCTTGCGACATTGTTTCGTCGTTCAGCAGGGCAGGCGATGTTGCGTGGGCCAGTGCCTGGAACGTCGTCGCAGCGTCTTCGTCGCTGATGTTCTTGGCTACGGTCCAGCCATCCCACCATAGTGTCGTGGCGGGCACGCCGCTGTCGCCGACTGTCAGCGGTCCGCCCACGACGGTATTTTCATACACCTCAGGTGCGGAACCTTCATCGTCCATCAGAACACCTATCCGGCTCCCCCACATGTTCATCAATGCCACGTTGCCAGCTTCCCACTCGGCAGAAGTCGCGTTGCTGTCATGTGTCAAGTAGTCAGGGTTCATGTAGGCAGTTAAAGCTTTCATCATTTCCAACGCTTCAACACCTTGCGCGTTGTTGATCGTGACGTTGGCCGTGCCCGGCTCAAAGAATTGACCGCCGGTGCCGATATACATGTTGGTGAATTCCTGGGCGAGGTTCCAACCCGCTGCATAAGCACCGCCAACAGGGTATTCCATGATGCCGTCTGCGCGGATTTTCGCGGCAGCAGCAAGGACTTCTTCATATGACGTCGGAACGTCCAGACCAGCTTGTTCCAGCACGTCCTTGCGGTACACGAGGTGCTGCGCATTCGCCATGAACGCGACAGCCATGATCTGACCATTCACGGTGATTAACTGCTGGCTTGGAATGTCGGCACCGTATTCGGCAACCAGAGCGTCCAGCGGCTGGATAACATCTTCGTTGATCAGGGCAACAATAGAAGAGTTGGCAACGATAGCTGACGTATACTCGGCCGGATTGCCTGTCATACCCGCAACGTTCAGTGTCTGGTGATCCGCTGTGAGGTTTGATGCGGTCTCGGCACTGGCAGCGCACTCGAGCGCCAAAGCAGCGACGGATTGGATCGCTGGGAACTCATTGCCAATGATGCTGATCCGTCCGGCATCCATCGCGCACCCGTGGCCGCCAGCTATCGCGGTCGTGCTTGCCACGGCCGTAATCGCGGTGCTTAGCAGTGCAGTCTTAATCATGTTCATTCGAAAGAACCTCCCGGTTTTGCGTTCGAGCCGGTTGTCCGGCGCCTTTTTTAAGCAGCCACCTGACTACCTAGTCGTATGGTGGCCGAGTCGCGCGAATCGCCATTAACTTGCATACGTTTGCAATTTAATCCGCCCATTGGGCCTTTTGGCAAGGCTTTTATTTTTCTGCAGCGCGGCAAAAATCTTTAAAAATAGGGGCTTGTCAGAAAAAAAGATTCGCGTCACTGTTTTGCAAGCGTATGCAATGAAGGGAGTCGGTCATGGCCGAAATTCAGCTTCGCAAAGTGTCCAAGCGCTGGGGCAGCTTTGTTGGCGTGAGGGAATTTGACCTTACGATTGCCGATCAGGAATTTCTGGTGTTGTTGGGTCCATCTGGTTGCGGCAAGACCACGACCATGCGCATGATCGCGGGTCTCGAGGATGCGTCCAGCGGCGATATCCTTGTTGATGGCAAGCGCATCAACGACCTTGACCCTAAAGACCGCGACGTGGCGATGGTGTTTCAATCCTACGCGCTTTACCCAAATATGAACGTCTACGAAAACATCCGCTTTCCGTTGAAGGTGCGCGGAATTCCGGCGAGCGAGCATGACGCGCGTGTCAAACGAGCCTCTGCCATGGTCGAGCTTGACGAATTCCTGCACCGTAAACCGGCAGAGCTGTCAGGCGGCCAACGACAGCGCGTCGCTTTGGCTCGCGCGGTCGTGCGCGAACCCAATGTCTTCTTGATGGATGAACCGTTGTCCAATCTGGATGCCAAACTGCGTGTTTCGACCCGTGCGCAGATTAAGAACCTGAGCCACGAACTCAAGACGACCACCATTTATGTGACGCATGACCAAATCGAGGCGATGACACTGGCCGACCGTGTGGTTGTGATGTCCAAGGGTGTCGTGCAGCAGGTCGGCACGCCGACCGAGATCTATGATCGTCCCGCAAATACATTCGTTGCGGGCTTTATTGGCTCTCCTGCGATGAACCTTGTCGACGGTACGCTTGAAAACGGGACCTTCACGGCCGACAAGATCAGTATCTTCGGCTTACCAACCCAGCATTCCGGCAAAGTCACACTTGGCTTTCGTGCCGAGGACGCAAGCGTGGCTGACAGTCCGGCGCAGGCGAATTCACAGGTCTATTCCCTTGAGCTCTTGGGTGAGGCCACGATGGTCACGATGCGCGCAGGCGGGACAATTGTGTCAGTCAAATCCGGCAAGGAATACCGGACGGAGATTGACGACGCCGTGCACGCGAACATACCCGCCGATATTTGCCATATCTTCGACGCCGAAACGGGAGAGCGCGTCTGATGCCCTATGATGAAAAATCCGCTGCATCACTTGCCGCCGTCAAAGCGATGGAAGCAGGCCTTGCCGCCAATGAAATGGACATGACGAAGTATTTTACCGAAGACTTCATATGGCGTGGCAATCAGGGCTCGGGCACGAAGCGCGGCATCGCGGAATTCCAGCGCAACTGGCAGTTTCCACTGCGAGCGGCTTTCACAGACCGGAAATACGAGACGGAACATTTCATGGCAGATGGCGATTGGGCCTCCTGTTTTGGCCACATCGACGCGCTGCATTCAGGCACTTTCATGGGCATCCCGGCGACCAACAAGCGGGTCAAAATCCCCTACATGGATTTCTGGCGCATCGAAGACGGGCGCATCGCAGACAACCCTGTGTCGGTCGATTTGGCCCATGTTTTGTTCCAGCTCGGCGTTGACGTCTTCGACGGCAAAGGCTGGGAAAACTATGACAACGGCTCAGTCGAGCCGCCAAAGCCGGAGTAGGCACTATGGCGATCAAACACCTCAAATACGGCAAGCCAGAGACCGAGCGTCAGGAAGACGACGCCAAGGTCCGCAAGATTGTGGAAGATACGCTTTCAGATATCGCAGCCCGTGGCGACAAAGCCGTGCGCGAACTGTCTGCGAAATTCGACAATTACGAACCCCAAAGTTTCCGCCTGACCGCGAGCGAAATTGAGGCGGCCATGTCCAAGGTCAGCGCGCGCGATATGGAGGACATCAGATACGCCCAACAACAAATCCGCCGGTTTGCCGAAGCGCAACGCGCCTCCATGACGGATATTGAGATCGAGACCGAACCTGGCGTCTTTCTGGGCCATCGCAACATCCCCGTGCAATCGGTCGGCTGCTATGTGCCGGGCGGCAAGTTTCCCATGGTGGCCTCGGCCCATATGTCGGTCCTTACCGCCTCGGTTGCCAAGGTCCCCCGCATCATCGCTTCGGCGCCTCCGCAAAACGGAGAACCACATCCGGCCATCGTCGCGGCTATGCAGATGGGCGGGGCACACGAAATTTACGTCATGGGAGGCATGCAGGCGGTCGGCTCCATGGCGTTGGGCACAGAAAGTATTGCGCCTGTGCATATGATCGTCGGCCCGGGCAACGCCTTCGTTGCCGAGGCCAAGCGGCAGCTCTTCGGGCGCGTTGGAATCGATCTCTTCGCAGGACCCACCGAAACAATGGTGATCGCCGATGAAACTGCTGCCGACGCCGAACTCTGCGCCACCGATTTGCTGGGCCAAGCCGAACACGGCTATAACTCTCCAGCCGTTTTGCTGACGAACTCGGAAAAACTCGCACGCGAGACAATGGCAGAGATTGAGCGCCTCCTGCAAATCCTTCCCACCGCCAAAACAGCACGCGCCTCATGGGACGACTACGGTGAGGTCATCGTCTGCGATACCTATGATGAAATGCTCGAAGTGGCCGACGATATCGCGAGCGAACACGTACAAGTCATGACCGACCGCGACAATTGGTTCCTCGACAATATGACCTGCTACGGCGCGCTCTTTCTGGGGCCACGCACCAACGTCGCCAACGGCGATAAGGTTATCGGCACAAACCACACGCTGCCAACCAAGAAAGCAGGCCGCTACACCGGTGGGCTTTGGGTGGGCAAATTCCTGAAGACCCACAGCTATCAGCGCATAGAAACCGACAAAGCCGCCGCGGAAATGGGTGCCTACGGCTCGCGGCTTTGCATGCTTGAGGGCTTTGTTGGTCACGCCGAACAATGCAACGTCCGCGTCCGTCGCTACGGTGGTAAGAACGTGCCCTACGGCACTGCGGCAGAGTAATGGCAGGTGTCCGCGAACACATGATGAGCCTGCCGCAAACCCCGTCCTTCAGCCTCACTGGTAAGCGCGCGCTTGTTGCTGGTGCGTCCTCCGGGATTGGTCTGGCCTGTGCGGTGGCCTTGGGTCAGGCCAAGGCTGCGGTTACGCTCGCGGCGCGGTCAACTGACAAACTTGATCAGGCGGTCGACCTGATGACGGCGGCGGGTCTTGCCGCAACCTCGTTCCAGATGGACGTTGCCGATATATCGCGGACACAAGCACAGGTCGCTCAACACGGCCCCTACGACATTCTTGTGAATTCTGCGGGCCTTGCGCGTCATGCGCCGGCCATCGACACGACCGAAGCTGACTTTGACGCTGTCAGTTCGCTCAACATCAAAGGTGCGTATTTCCTCACGCAAGCTGTGGCCAAAGGGCTAATTGCTGTAGGTAAACCCGGTAGCCTGATCAACATTTCTAGTCAGATGGCACTCGTCGGTGGTATCGACCGCGCGGTTTACTGCGCCACCAAACACGCCGTCGAGGGGTTCACGAAATCCATGGCAATCGAATGGGGCCCGCTGGGAATCCGGGTCAACACGATCTGCCCGACCTTCATCCGCACAGCCTTGACCGAACAGACCTTCAATAATCCCGACCGGGTCAAATGGCTGGAAGAAAAGATCAAGCTTGGACGGGTCGGCGAAGTCACCGACATCATGGGGCCAGTGGTCTACCTTGCCTCGGATGCCGCTGCACTTATGACCGGAACACATCTGCTGATCGACGGAGGTTGGACCGCCGACTGATGGAACATGCGCGCATCACATCGCTGCAAGTGGCCGAACGGGCAGGCGTCAGCCAGTCTGCCGTCAGCCGCGTGTTCACACCAGGCGCCTCGGCCAGCGCCAAGACGATCGCCAAGGTCAGGAAGGCCGCAGAGGAGCTTGGCTACCGGCCCAACCGCGTGGCCCGCACGATGATTACCGGCAAGAGCCGGATCATAGGTCTGGTCGTGGCCTATCTCGACAATCAGTTTTACCCGCAAGCGCTCGAACATCTGTCAAATGCGTTGCAGGAAAAAGGCTATCATGTCCTTGTGTTCACAGCGACAAACAGCCCCGAGAAGGTCGAGGAAGTGATGCGCGATCTGCTCGACTTCCAGGTGGACGGGATCATTACGGCCTCGGTTGCTGTGACTTCGGATCTGACAGTGCGCTGCAATGCGGCTGGCATCCCGGTGGTGATGTTCAATCGTGATCAGGATGGTGCGGATGTAAACGCTGTCACCTCGGACAACGTGAATGGGGGTCGCAAGGTCGCTGAGTTCCTTGTGCAATGCGGACATAGGCGCATTGCGCACATTTCCGGGTGGGATGGGTCATCCACCGGCCGTGATCGCCGCCGGGGATTTAGCGAAGGGCTCGCAGCACACGGTCACAAACCACACCAAATCATCGACGGTATGTACAATCGCGATACCGCCTCACAGGCGACGCGCGATTTGATGGATTCCCTGACTCCGCCGGATGCGATCTTTGTCGGCAATGACCATATGGCCTTTGCGGTTATGGACACGCTGCGCCACGAGCTTGGGCTGAAAATTCCTCAGGACGTTGCAATCGTCGGCTTTGACGACGTCCCTCTTGCAGCGTGGCCCTCATATGATCTGACCACCGTGCGCCAACCCCTCAACCGGATGGTCGAGGCAACGGTCGACATGGTGATCGCCCAAATTGATGAAGGTGTTATCGCGCCCCGCCGGGTCGCTTTCGACGGCCCTCTGATCAGACGCAGTTCCACACGCCAACCCAAAGGACAAGAAACATGAAGGGCTTAAATGCCAAGTGGAAAGATCTTCCCGACTATATTATCGGCATTACCAAAGAGATCTGGGAAGATCGCGGTGTCGGCACGCTGAACCATTACTATGCGCCCGACATTCCCGTGCGCTCACCCATGGGCGTTGCCGTCGGTAATCAGGCGACAATTGCCGCAACAATGGCAACGATCAACGAATTCCCGGATCGAGAACTTCTGGGCGAGGACGTCATCTGGTCGGGCAACGAAGATGATGGCTTTCTGTCCTCTCACCGCCTGCTGACCAAGGCGACACATACGCGGGATGGTCAATTCGGCCCGGCCACCGGCAAGCCGTGGGTCGTGCGCGTGATCGCCGATTGCGCGGTCAAGAATGACACGATCTATGACGAATGGCTGATCCGCGACTACGGCGGAATCGTGCGGCAACTCGGCATGGACCCGCGTGAATATGCCGCCGGTTTGATTGAAAAAGAGGGTGGTCCAGGCAATGCCAAACCCGCCTTCACCCCTGCGATAGATGTTCAGGGAGACTACAAAGGTACAGGCAATGATAACCAGTGGGGCCAACGCTACGCCGATATTCTAACCCGGATCATGGATAAGGATTTTACAGCGATTAATCGCAATCTTGATCGTGCCGTGATTGGGGAATACGCAGGGGCACAGACCTCCATCGGGCGCGAAGGCTCCATGGCCTTCTGGGTCGGTCTGCGATCCTCTTTCCCCAATGCGATCTTCAAGATCCACCACCAGATCGGCATGGATGCCGACATGCTCTCACCCCGCGCCGCGATCCGCTGGTCGCTTGACGGTGTCCACGAGGGTTGGGGTAGTTTCGGCGCGCCGACCGGCGCGCCGGTGCATGTGATGGGCATGTGTCACGCAGAATTCGGACCATGGGGCCTGCGCCGTGAATTCGCGCTCTACGACGAAATTGCAGTCTGGAAGCAAATCTTGATGGGCGCCGCCTGAGGCTCATCGCAGTGCGTTGTTTTAGACAAATGAATAAAGGGCCGCGCGCCCAGAGGAGACGACAATGACACCCGCAGAGATGGAAGCCCGCATCATACGCTACGGCGAATTGCAACCGTGCAAGACCGCCTTCATCGACGCCCACACACCGGGTAGTGATCAGAAAGAAAACTTCACGATCATCGGTGGTGGCGTGTCTGAATCTCCAGATCAACACGTCCACATCTCCATCCCGCACGGTTTCAACATCGGCGCGGCTGGGCAACCTCCGAAATGCCGCAACAGCCTGCACGATCACCGCACTGCAGAGGCGTTTTTCGTTTTATCCGGACGCTGGCGGTTCTTTTGGGGCCGTTGGGGCGACGCAGGTGAAGTGACGCTGGAGCAGGGCGATATCTTCAACATCCCCACGGGCATCTTCCGTGGGTTCGAGAACATCGGCACCGACTACGGGATGATCATGGCCATCCTGGGCGGCGATAATGCTGGTGGGGGTGTCATGTGGGCGCCGCAAGTGATCGAGGATGCCGCTGACCACGGGCTTGTGCTTGGCGAGGACGGCAAGCTTTACGACACCAAGAAACAGCAACGCCTGCCTGACGGTGTGAAACCCATGCCACTGATGAGCGACGAGGAACTGGCCAAGCGGCCAGAGCCAACGACGGCCGAGGTGCTGCCTAACCACGTGGCACGCTATTGGGATATGGTCGCTTTGGCCGACAAAAAACCGTGCAAGGTCATCGGCGCGACAGGCCTGTTGCGCGACAAGCCCGGTTTTGAGGTAGATTTTGTAACACGCGCTAGCGCATCCGAGGCAAAGCATAGCCACAATCGCCCGTCGGTTCTGATGCCGGTTGCCGGTCATTGGCGCGTAGATTGGGATGGCGGCAGCGCGACTCTTGCGCCGGGCGATACAATGAGCGTGCCGGAAAATCTGCCGCATAGTGCCGTGCCAGTGATGTCCGGCGAGGCTGCGCTTTACCATATTGTCGGCACCGATGATCCGGCTGGATTGACCTGGCAAGGGTAACGATATGGATGCAAAGCCGGAAGACCTGGACTGCATATATCAAAGCGCTGTCTTGGCGCATAGAACTAAGGATTGAACCATGCTCCTGACCACCCATGTCGGCTCTCTGCCGCGCACGCAAGATGTCGTCGATTTCATTTTTGCCCGTGAAAACCTGCAACCTTATGATCAGTCGGAGTTTGACGCCTGTATGACCGCCGCCGTAGCCGAGACGGTGGGCAAACAGAAAAAGGCGGGTATCGACATCGTATCGGATGGCGAAACTTCCAAGATCAGCTATGCCACCTATGTCAAGGATCGCTACACAGGGTTCGACGGCGACAGCCCGCGCAATGCGCCCGCTGATCTTAAAATGTTCCCCGGTTTTCTGAAAAGGCTGGCTGATGACGGCGGCACCCCGAAATATGCGCGACCGATGTGCGTCGGCGAAGTAAAATCGAAGGGGCAAGACGAGTTGAAAAAAGACATCGCCAACCTGAAGGCGGCGATGGCGACCCATGGCGTCGAGCGCGGTTTCATGAATGCGGCGTCACCAGGTGTTATCGCGCTGTTTTTGCAGAATGATTTCTACAAGACGCGTGAGGCTTATCTGGCGGCGTTGGCGGATGCGATGAAGGCCGAGTATGAGACTATCGTGGCCTCGGGACTGGATCTGCAATTGGACTGCCCGGATTTGGCGCTCTCGCGACACATGCTGTTTGCCGATCTCACCGATGCAGAGTTCGTCAAGATCGCAAATGCCCATGTGGAAGCGCTGAACCACGCGCTGTCAGACGTCCCGCAGGACAAAGTGAGGGTGCATATCTGCTGGGGCAATTACGAAGGGCCACATTGCTGCGATATCAGCATGGAGAAGGTTTTTGACACGCTGATGTCCACGAAATCGCGCTATGTGTTGTTTGAAACATCCAACCCGCGTCACGGCCACGAATGGACCACCTTCCGCGACCGCAAGAATGACATCCCCGACGACAAAATCCTCGTCCCTGGCGTAGTCGACACCACGACAAACTTCGTAGAACACCCAAAACTGGTTGCGCAACGCCTCGAACGCTTTATCGGCATAGTCGGCGGGGACCGAGTCATTGCAGGATCTGACTGCGGCTTTGGCACCTTCGCCGGTTTCGGTTCGGTCGATCCCGATATCGCTTATGCCAAGCTACGCTCATTGGCCGACGGGGCTGCGCTGGCGTTATGACACCGCTGGTTCTGCTTCCGGGTATGATGTGTGACGCGCGGCTTTGGTTTCCACAGATAGCCGCATTCTCTGGCAAACGGGTTGTGCAGACAGCGCCAATGAACGGTGAAGATATATGTGATATCGCCACTGCAATCCTTGCTGACGCGCCGCCCGTCTTCGCTTTGGCTGGCCTGTCGATGGGCGGGATCGTTGCAATGGAAATCTTGCGACAAGCACCCGAGCGTATCGAGCGTATTGCGCTCCTTGACACGAACCCTCTGCCTGAACTTCCAGAAGTTGCCGCCCGACGCGAACCACAAATTGTCAAAGTCCAACAAGGCGACCTGATCGCTGTGATGCGCGACGAGATGAAACCCAATTACCTTGCGGATGGCCCAGACAGGTCTGAAATCCTTGATCTTTGTATGGAAATGGCCCAGACCCTTGGCCCGGAAATCTTCGCGGCCCAATCGCGCGCGCTGCAAACGCGACCCAATCAAGTTGAAACGCTTGAGGCAAGCAAGATCCCGACCCTCATCCTGTGCGGTCGCGATGATAGGCTTTGCCCCATCGCAAGACACCAGTTGATGCACGACCTCATGCCACACGCAGAATTCACGATCATCGAAGGCGCGGGTCACCTACCGACCCTCGAACAACCCACCGAAACCACAGCGGCAATCGCCCGCTGGCTGGAGGCCTCATGAACAACACTCTGCTGAAACTCCTGCGCTCCGTTGACACGCCCACCGTCTGCAATGCCATCGAAGTGGCGCAGGGCAAGCGTGGCTTTAACGCCTTCACGCGCGGCACGATGCTGTGCTCGGCTCCTGACGATCCACCTGTCGTCGGTTACGCAATCACCGCGAAAATCAAAGCCGTCGAACCACCTACAGAAGCGCCCGATGTTATTCGCGCCCGCCGTATGGCCTATTACAAGATGATGGCAGAAGCCCCCAAACCGGGCGTAGCCGTCATCGAAGATATCGATTACCCGGACGCAATCGGGGCCTTCTGGGGTGAGGTGAATACCACGATCCACAAAGGTTTCGGGCTGTCGGGCACACTAACAAACGGAGTCATGCGCGACCTTGGCGACATGGCGGAAGGTTATCCCGTTATCGCCGGCTCCATCGGCCCAAGCCACGGGTTTGTACATGTCAAAGACCTTGGCAACCCAGTCACAATTTTTGGCATGACGGTGAAGCAGGGCGAATTGATTCATGCTGATCGACATGGCGCGGTTGTGGTTCCGCCGGAGGTCGTGAACCATCTTACCGATGCGATCAGAAAGATGCAGGATACGGAGCAGCTTATCCTAGGTCCAGCACGCGCAGCTGGATTTGATTTTGCAACCTTCGAAGCGGCATGGGAGGCATTCGAAAAATCGCGAACGTAGTTGCACATATTTGTTTCCGAAGGCACTGCATGCATCAAAGTGCCGGGTAGAACGTAAGTTGCCGGCCGTTCATCCGCAGCGAAAAACAACTTCGTCCGTGAACTGAAAGTTCAACGCCTGAACTATGTTGCGAGCCACACCAATTACCGTTCCCCCTCGGTGCTGCCGCATGGTGTCTTTCGCCCATGCGGCAATTTTTGCGCTGCAAGCGCACACAGCAAGAATCCAACACTTCCGCAATGGGCTACTTGCTTTGTCCGCGCAGCCGCCGTTGGGGGCTCAGTCACCTCGGCTGAAACTCAGACGACCGGTTTGAGCCCACTTTGGCAAAAATCCGCAACGCCACGAATGTTTGCTTCTGAGGGCAAGCAAAAAAGGAAAACGGCCAGGTGATGTCGGCGGTTCATTGATGATCCAGCCAATTGGTGTGTGAATTAGGTCCGATAAGGCTCAATCCGATCCGCCGACAATGCATAGCCAATTTCCGCCAGCTCCGTGTAAATCGAAGAGACGCCGAACATACCAACCACGTTGACCGGTTCAAACAGCCCTTCGCTTTCATAAGGTTCTTCCGTGGTGACAAAGACCAGCTGATTGGCGGGAGGCGGAGGTACATGCACACAGGCACCGACATAGGGCACAAGGATAAATGCTGTGACGCCGGTGCCCGAATAGTCAATCGGCACGATAAAACCGGGAAGTCGGACAACTTGCCCGTTCCAATCCAACCGGACTCCGCTTGAGGCGGGCTGCTGATTTGAAAGCGGCGCGCTGTCATGATCGATAAAAGCCCTTAGGTCGTTTGGGATCGCTGTTTGATTCTCAGGAAGCAGGTCTTCCCAATCAAGGTCGATCACCTCTTCGGCCTGCACACCATTTGGCAAAAGCGCCGTCGTTGCCAAGCCTGCGAGGAGCGCGCGTCGATTGAGAGTACGGATTACCATGTGAAAAGTTCTATCTCGTCTGCCACAAGTGCGTAGCCGGTTTCGGCAATTTCGGTCGATTTAAGCTGTGTCGACATTGTCCCCGTGACCCAAACAGCGTTCCATGGGTCCTCAATCTGCCGAGGTGGATCGACGGTCGTATACACCAACTGGTTTGGTGGTGGCGGCGGTGTATGGATGCATGCGCCCACGTAGGGCACAAGAATGAAGGCAGACGTGCCTGCCGACGTCAGATCAAGCGGCACGATGAAGCCGGGCATGCGGATGTAGGCGCCAGCGAGTGCTTCGTTCAGTTTGGTAGCATTGGCGTCGTAGATGGGTTTCCAGATATCGTTGACTTCATCCATGTCGCCTTCCCCGATGATCTCGGAATAGGGCACGCCGGGCGGGATCAACATATCCCAGGTCACGGGAAGCGGAGTCTCGGCCATGGCTGCGCGTGGGCCGAGGACCAAAACACTTGCCGCGCCGAGCATTTGGCGGCGATTGATCGAGGATGTATTCTTAAAGTTCATCATGATTTAATCATCATACCATCGGCCACAGACAAGCGATAGGCTCGCAAGGCTGGAACCATGCTCACAATTGCGCCAGCGGCGACAACGCCAAGAATGACATAGACCTCGCGGAGACTGGGCGCGTCGATGGGCAACCATAAGCCAAATGCGCTATCCACGATTGGCTGCGCAATGAACAAACCTGCATAAAGCAAAGCAACACCAAGCAAAGCGCCAAAGGCGGCCATCAGCATGGCTTCAAAGACCAGCATGCCAAGGATCGTCGCTGGCCGCGCGCCCATCGCCCGGAAGATTGCCATTTCGCGCCGGCGCTCATTGAGGCTGGAAAAGATCGTCGCCATCATGCCAATAAGCGCGGTCACGACAACCATCGCCGAGACGGCCAAAAGCGCTGTTTCGGCAATACCGACGATCCCCCAAAGCTCTTGCAATGCGACACCCGGCAGGATCGCAAGCAATGGTTCTTCGGGGTATTCGTTGATCGCACGTTGCAGGGCAAACGTCTGCAGCGGGCTTTCGACACCGACCAAGGCGGCTGTGATTGCTTTGGGCGTCAGCTCCATCCCGCGGATCACATCCACAGGCGTAGACTGGCCGGGGATCTGGGCGCCACTCTGCCAGTCAACGTGGATCGCCTCGATCGCTTCCATACTGACGATCACGGTGCGGTCCACCGGTGTGCCAGTCTTTTCCAGTATACCTGACACGCGGAATGGCTGGTCTTTGTGCTCTGTAAAGGATGCCAGCCCATGGGCGACGACAATGGGGTCATCAACGCTGTACCCCAGTGTCGTGGCGACGTCGGCACCAATGACCGTATCAAACAGGTCATCCATGATGACCCCGTCAGACATCGCCAGCGCGCGGCCTTGCCGATATTTGTAATGATCAAAAAACGCCTGTGTCGTGCCCATGACCCGGAATTGGCGATGGCTGTCACCCAGCGAGATCGGCACGATCCAGTCAACCTCGGGGCGGTCTGCAATGTCCTGATAGCTTTCCCATGTAACGTTGTTGGTCGCATTGCCGATACGGAAGACTGAATAGAGGAGCAACTGGACTGACCCGGATCGCGCCCCGATGATTAGGTCGGTGCCGGAAATCGTGTCTGCAAAGCTGGCCTTGGCTCCTGTGCGCACCTTTTCAACACCAAGGAACAATGCGACCGATAGCCCAATGGCAAGGATCGTCATGCCCACCGTCAAGGCACGCGCAAAGAGCGATGCTAAGGCAAGCCGCAGGGTCATGCAGCTGCCCTTTCAATCAGCGCGATGTCTTCCATGCTGATCACTCGGTCGAAACGCTCACCTAATCGCGGGTCGTGACTGACCATCAAGAGTGACGTCCCATGGGTCGCGGTCTGGGCAAACAGCAGGTCTAGGAACGCCACTTGACTGTTTGCATCAAGCGCCGAGGTTGGTTCATCCGCGACGATCAGAGGCGGTTGCCCGATCAGAGCGCGGGCGACGGCAACGCGCTGTTGTTGTCCAACGCTCAGTGTGTTGGCCTTGGCCTGGGTGATGTCTGTTGGCAAACCCAGTGCTGTGCACAGGTTTGCGGCCTCGCTCGCCGCATGACCGGCTCGAGCGCGCCTCTCGGGGGCAAAACGAAGCGGCAATAGGATATTGTCGACGACAGACCCAAATGGCAGCAGATTGAATTGCTGAAAGATCACGCCAATCTGTTCCGCCCGAAACCGATCCCGCGCAGCACCCGATAGTCCAGCGATGTTAGTCCCGGCGACCTTAACTGTGCCGCGATCCGGCAGGACCGTCCCGCAGATCAGAGACAAGAGTGTCGATTTTCCCGAACCACTTTCGCCTAGCAGCAAAACCGATTCACCTTTTGCCACCGACAGATCAGGCACGGTCAGCGAGAATGCTGTCCGCCCCGGCCACCGGTAGGCAACTTTGGAGAGTGCTAGAACTGCATCACCCACCTGCATTCAGCGTTCCAGATCCAAGATAGGTGTGTCACGTTCCACTTCGAAAGCCCGTGCACCCGCTGACGTGATCAACTGCACCTGAACCTCTTGCGCATTCGGGAACGTCTCGAAGTAGGCGAATGTGATCTTGCTTAGGGCATCCGGATTATCGCAGGTCAGTCTATACTCTGCGTGGAATTCGGTGTGGCCTGCCTCTTCAGCATGGTCTTCGTGCCCATGATCGTCATGGTCGTCTTCGGCATGATCATCTTTATGCTCTCCGCCATGATCCTCATTCTCCTCGTCGCTTTCGAGCTCCGCCTGCGCCTCGGTCACGGTGCAGTCCGCAGCACCTGGGACGACGAAAAGATCGAGCGGTGAGCGCAAGGTCGCAATCGCGGCATCAAGTGCTGCAAGATCGGCATCACTTTCCGCCTTAAATTCAAACCCGACAATGTCTGCTCCCGGGGCATGAAATTCCATAGCTACCGTCGTCCCCTCAATGGCAATGTCCAGCATCCCGACGCCATGTTCATGGGCGTCAAGCTGGCGTGTTTCCTGGGCAAAGGCTGGTATGGCAGCAACGAAAGCAATGAGAGAAAGTGTTTGTTTCATGATTAGTCCGGCATGATTGAACGTGAGAAGGATCAGGCAGAGCAAGCTTCGCACTGTCCGTGAATTTCAACGATATGGCGATCCGCCCGAAAGGCGCTTTGATCGGTCAGGGCCGTAAGTTTTGGCAGGAGTTCACTGCCGTCATGCTCTTCAACCGATCCGCAATCCTCGCAGATTGCAAGAACAGGGACACTTTCCAAATGACTGCAACGACACGGCACAAAGGCCTTGATCGATTCAAGACGGTGCGCGCGCCCCTGATCTGTCAAAGCCGACAACGTCCGATAAACAGTTGGTGGCGCGATATCTGGCTCTCTGGTCTGAAGCTGTTCGAGAATCTGATATGCCGTCATAGGTTTGTCACAAGCGTTCAATACGCTCAGGACATCTGTTTGCCTCGCTGCAGCACGTTTTCTCATCGCTCAGACTCCGTCGTTTCGCAATTATTATTTTATAAAATAACAAACGGCAAGCTGAAGCTACCTCATTCTTCCATTCAGGTCATTAGAGCGACTGCCGCGAAGGTCTGAACCCTTTTTTTCGGATCGCGGTTGGCTTCGCATCTCGATGAGCCAGAAAACAACGACAATCCCGCTGGTCATGCCAGACTCCCGATGCGCCCGCATTTGACAGTGCAAGTTCCTTTTTACAGGTTGACCGGAGGTGTCGTGATGGAGGTCAAAACGGCGGTCACGATCAGTATCAAAAGGACTGCGAAGGCCTCGAATTGAATGGATCGGCGCAGATGTCCCGCAGCCTCCGGCGCACCAGAGGCGAGGGCAGGGACGAGCCACCATTTGTTGAGCGTCGCAAGGATCATCAGACCACTCACCGCCGCAAGTTTCGCGATCAACGTCCAGCCATAGGCAGTGGTCAACAGTTCGGTGAGCGAACCAGTCATCAGCCATGCGAAAACCAGGCCAACGATCACCAAAAATGCCACAGTGACACTGGCAACGGTTCCGAAGCGGTGCAGAAGGGACGCCCCCTCCGGTAGGCTTATTGCCCGCCTCAGTGGAGCCAGAGCCCCGACCCAGAATGCGGCGGTCAACAGATGCACCGTTAACAGAGCGGCCAGCAGCCAGCGGGGATCACCAAGCGAATGACCGATGAAGGTGTAGGACAGGGCAACGAGGAGTGCCCCAACGAGCCCTGCCGCCAGACCGATTGTCCCTTTGATCAGCAGGGCGACTATCAGCAACTCACCCACGCCGCGCCAGATCGCAGCTGTTCCGAGTGGGCTGTTCCAGACAAAGCCAAGCATCATCGGATCGACCGCCCCTGACAGGCCCATCCCGGATATGCGGGCCGCGCGGATACCAAACCGGGTTGCCAGAACGGCCATGCCGATCAGAGCCGCGATGACAGCAATTTTGCGGGCGAGTTGCCGCGCATCGGCATGGGCCGTCGGGAACGCAGCCAGAAACAATGGGCCACCTATGGCAAGCAGCGCAGCCGCGTAGCCAGCCGCCTTGAAGGCAATGGCCACGCCAGTCCAACCGTCTATGGGGGCGAGACCTTCCACGCGATCACTCGGAGACCGTGAAGCCGAAGGTGCCTTGCATCGGGTGGCCGTCCGCAGAGAGGCCCCGCCAGT
>NZ_QBUD01000015.1 GCF_003058085.1 Yoonia sediminilitoris
GCCTCTCCAGCGCCCCGCCAGTGCATCTCTGCGCCGCCGGTGAGGGGGGTTCTACGGCTACTAAAGCACACCCGCAACCCCCTTTTTCAAGAAAAACGTATTTTTTGTGACATTCCTGATTTTTCCCTTAATTGCAGTGCGTTAGGAAAGAAATATTGCGCGGACCTCGGGTAGCGGTGCAATTTTATTAGGCGGAATGAAAACGGAACATACCAGATTTGGGGTTACGCACAGACTTACCCACAAGTGCGCGCGAGACTCAGTGCCAAAAACTACATGAGCGCAGGCCCAAATCGCCCTCTCAATAGATTCTTAACCATCTTGGAGCCGACTCGGGGGAGTGAAACGTCCCAATTCACAAGACAATATCCCAAAATCCGGCGTCATCCCATGCCGGGTTCTGGATTCGCGCCTTGGCGCGTAATCAAACCGTTTGAAGATTCAGAAACCAGCCCGGCACGCAAGCGCCCCCCGGACAGGCTGCTTAGTGCATGAACGGGCGCCTATGTTGTGACATGTCTTCGCTGCCACTTCACCCGTGCCACAATCAGCCCGACAATGACACCCATGTAGATGATCGGCTCCAATTGGAAGCCTTTGACCAGCCACAAATAGTGGACCCCGGCCAAAACCGCGGCAGGATACGTCAGCCGGTGAAGCTGCCGCCAGCCCGCCGCACCCAATTTGCGGATCGACAGGTTGTTCGACGTCAGCGCCAAGGGCAGCAGCATCAGGAATGAGGCCATTCCCACTGTGACATAGGGGCGCTTCACGATCTCGGTCCAGACACGTTCAAGCGACTGCACATCCAGAACCACCCAGACCAGTAAATGCGCTACCACAAGAAAGAAGGTATTGACACCAATGGCCCGCCGGAATTTCAGCAGGGTCACACCGGTCCAGTTGCGAAGCGGCGTCACCATCAAACCAGCCACCAACAGCGTCAGCGCAGTCTCTCCGTATTCACGCTCGAGTGCGTTGATCGGTTCAACCAGGTAGCGGCCCGTCTGGGTTGCTGCCAGATAGAATTGCCAGACCACATAGACCGCTACGGCAACATAGATCGGCCAGGCCGGGACCCTGCGGAGCGCACCATTGATCGATTGGGTGAGGGTCATGACGCTTTCCGACAGACAGTAGTATATTGTGTCATCTGTTCAGTAGTTTTCCCGCAGGTCCATGCCTGCGTACAGGCTGGCCACTTCGGGGTAGCCGTTGAACATCGCTGTATCCTGACGGGCTGCGAACAGGCCGCCGCCAATCCGGCGTTCGGTCGCTTGTGACCAGCGCGGGTGGTCCACTTGCGGGTTCACATTGCTGTAGAATCCGTATTCGCGGGCATTCGCCTTGTTCCAGCTCGTTGGCGGTTGCTTGTCGGTCAATGTAATCCGAACGATGGACTTGATTGACTTGAACCCGTACTTCCACGGCACCACCAACCGGATTGGCGCGCCATTCTGGTTTGCGATCGGCTGGCCATAAATGCCCGTCGCCATGATTGTCAGCGGATGCATCGCCTCATCCAGACGCAGCCCCTCGACATAGGGGAAATCCAGCACACGGCGCCGCACACCGACCATATTCTCCGGCTGCACAACCGTTTCAAAGGCGACATATCTGGCGCCCGACTGCACGCCTACCTTGGCCAGAATATCGGCCAGTTCGATACCGTTCCAAGGAATGACCATCGACCATGCTTCGACGCAGCGAAAGCGATAGATGCGATCCTCGACCGTGAGCCCGCCGAGCAAATCAGCCAAGGCATAATCGCCGGGATTATCCACCATGCCGTCAACCTTGATGGACCAGGGCGATGTCACCAGCGCCCCTGCGTTGCGGGCCGGGTCCTCTTTGCCGGTGCCGAACTCGTAATAGTTGTTGTAGCTGGTGATTTCTTCCAGCGTATTCGGTTCCATATTTGCAGCAGCGGCAGGGCCGGCCAGACCAATTGCACCCAACCCGACAGTGCCGGCCAATATCTGGCGTCTGTTCAGATAGGCCGCCTTGGGTGTCACGTCTGCGGCGGTCAGGGTATTTTTCCAGCGATGTGCCATCAGGGCCTCCAGTCAAAGCGTTCTTCATTCGTCATATAGTGCAGATTGACTGAAAAATGTCTCACGTTCCCGCCAGCACACTGAAATGTTGCAAATCAGAGCGGATTTCACAGCTGCGATGACAGGCAATAACAGTTCTGTGACTGGAAAAACAAAAACACGCTGGCTTAGTTTTTCCAGGTTTTCCGTCAAGCCGGACTAGCGATTTTCCCCGGTGATCCGGCCCCGGATTCCACCGTAAAAGACACGATGCCGAACGAAAGGGCATTCGTTAAATCGGAGAAAAACATGCTACGCAGAACATTTTTCGCACTGACCGCATCCGCAGCTATGGCAACGACCGCCTTTGCGGCCGGTCACAGCAAGGACATCGTGGACACCGCCGCAGAAGCAGGCTCTTTCAGCACATTGCTGGCAGCCGCAACAGCCGCTGGTCTGGTTGACACGCTCAAGAGCGACGGGCCGTTCACAGTCTTTGCCCCCACCGACGACGCTTTCGCAGCTCTGCCCGAAGGCACAGTCGAGGGCCTGCTGGAAGACCCCGAAGCACTGGCCGCGATCCTGACCTACCACGTTGTGTCAGGCAAGGTGATGTCCACAGACCTGACCAATGACATGACCGCAGCAACCGTCAACGGTGCTGACATCAAGATCATGACCGAAGGCGGCGTGATGGTGAATGATGCATCCGTGGTCACAGCCGACGTGGAAGCGTCAAACGGCGTGATCCATGTGATCGACAAGGTGATCCTGCCACCAAGCTAAGGCGAGAAACAAAAAGGGGGCGGCGCGCACAGCGCCGCCCTTTCCTCACCTGAACAATCGGCTCTCTCGCATTGACGCCATCCGGCGGATCGACCAGCAAAACCGTATGCCGCGCAAGGCGTAGAACGCCTGGAACGGCGGGCAGTTTCGGTGATTATTGGCACACAATAGACACTGGCAACAGGCTTTCAAACAATCTGAACGGGGCAAATGGCCTGTCGTTGGTCAGCAATAGGGGCATTTTATGCGGCCCAATACGGTATGATCGGGACTGGACCGTAAACGCGCCGCCAATGTCATCATCAAACAGCGCTGTTTATTATCGTCGGCGGTAAGCACTATTCAGATTAGGAACGCCAACGGCAACACCGAGCCCAGTTTAAACATTCACCCCGTATGGGAAAATGCCTCGGGCTCTGACAAAAAGTACTCCAGTTTAGAGGGCACTGACATAGAAAAGCAGTGGCACAGGCAGTACCGCGATCAAGATCGTCAGAAGAAACGAAACAGGGGTGAACATCCGGCTCAGGCCCGCCATCAATGCTATGCCGCCACCGCCGCCAATCACAATGTTGCCAGGCATATTCACCGCCAAAGCCAATGCAATGTAACGATAGCGCAAGAGTGATTTGAGAAACGGCGACGCCGTCATTGTTGCCAGCCTTTGCTGCAAGTCTGCGTCCGTCAAGGTTGCAGCTTCACCAACGAGTGCTGCCATGCGTGCCAATCCGACGGCGGACAGACCACGCTGCAAGACAGAAGCTGGCATCAAGCGACCAACCAAGTAGGCGGTCATCAGACTGACCGCCGTCGCAAGATACACGAGCGGCGCCAACGCGCCACCCAAAGCCGTGAGTAACGTCAGCCCAATCTCTGCACCGGGCACGAAAGGGATCGCCATCAGCACAACATAAACTATGGTGCCCGCGACAATTGAGCGATGCAGCATGTCCTCAGTGTGAGGCATCAGTTTGATTTCCAACCAAGAACTGACGACCGCAATCACTTCATGGCCAAAGAAGATCAAAGCAAGCAACGCCGCGACACGGAGAAGTCCGCGGATTATGGTCGCCAAGCTGCCACTTCCTCTTCCGTCGCCAAGTCGCCTGAAAATTCCAGGACTGTGCCGACAGTCCAATAGAACCGGCGCACGGACCATGTGACGGTCCCTGATACCTTGTCGTCTATGATCTGGCCCCGCCAAACCATTGTCGCATCTTTTGTCGGACACCACGCCTCAACTACAAATTCATGGCCGTCTACGACTTCGCGCGAAAAGTAAGCTGAGGCTGGATAATTACAGCGGTCTTCACACTCCAACGACAAGAACTGACCATTCCGGAAAAACATCGCATCCCGTATCGCACCGGGTTTGCCTTGTGGTGCAAGGTTCGTCGTAAAGGTCAGTCCGTCCAGCGCACCTTGCCCTATCGTAAGTGCGCTATCGCTTGGCGCATTCGCCCCGAAAGAACGGCCAGAGTTGAGCGCAAGAACAGCCCCGCCTATCAAAACAAGGATGGCCAGAATTTGAAGAGATGACTTGAGAATTCGCATAATTGGATATTAGCAGTGGAGAGGCTGACTGTCGCGCAACTTCTGGGGAAATCTTCTTCGCGTGGTTTTCTACCTAATGAACTCTGTGTGAATGCAAGTGGTGGAGCGTCGGGGTTTGGCGCCAGATTTGAGGCAGTGTCGGATGGTGACTTTGGGCAGTTTGCAGATGTTGGCTTATGACTAATGAGCGGCAACTTCGTCCCGGTAGCCGCCCTTGGTAACGCTGAACAAAAACCATCGGGCTTGAGTCTTTGCTCAGAATCGAAAAGGCCCCGCGCATGTGGCGGGGCCTTTCTTTGCAGTATGCTTCGGGCTTAGTGAACGACCGCATCATCCGGGCGTGGCCGGTTTGATGCTGAAACCCGATCACCCACAATCAGACCGTCCGCGCCTGCGCTGACGCTGATCTGATCGCCGTCCATGACATCGCCCGCCAAAATCATCTCGGCAAGCTGGTCTTGCAAGGAACGCTGGATCACCCGCTTGAGTGGCCGCGCACCAAAGACAGGATCATAGCCTTCCTCTGCCAGCCATTTCAGCGCGGCATCGTCCAGATCAACGGTGATGTTGCGCCCGGCAAGCCGTTTCATCAAACGCTGCAACTGGATCTGCACGATCCCTGCCATATCTTCACGGGCAAGCCTGTCAAAGATCACGGTTTCGTCCAGACGGTTCAGGAATTCCGGGCGGAAGTGCGCCCGCACGGCTTCCATCACATCGCGTTTGGCATCAGAGGCGTCGACCCCGTCAGGCAATTGGCTCAGCGCCTGCGCGCCAAGGTTCGACGTCAGAACAATCAGCGTTTGCTTGAAGTCCACCGTCCGGCCCTGCCCGTCAGTCAGAATACCGTCGTCCAGAACCTGCAACAGAACATTGAACACATCCGGGTGCGCCTTTTCGACTTCGTCAAACAGGACAACCTGATAGGGTCTGCGCCGCACGGCCTCGGTCAGCACGCCGCCTTCGTCATAGCCGACATAGCCCGGAGGGGCACCAATCAGCCGCGACACGGCGTGTTTTTCCATGAACTCGGACATGTCGATCCGGACCATCGCGCTGTCATCGTCAAACAGATACTCGGCAACGGCCTTGGTCAGTTCGGTCTTACCCACACCCGTTGGCCCGAGGAACAGGAACGACCCAAGCGGGCGGTTCTCGTCGTTCAGGCCAGCGCGGGCGCGGCGGACCGCATTGGCAACAGCCTTGACGGCGGTCTTTTGACCGATGACCCGCTTGCCCAGTTCTTCTTCCATGCGCAGCAGCTTGTCACGCTCGCCTTCCAGCATCTTGGAGGTCGGAATACCGGTCCAGCGTTCGATCACTTCGGCAATCTGCTCAGGGCGCACGGCTTCCTCGACCATCAGGTCTTCGTTGCCTTCCGCATCAGCCAGCTTGCGTTCGAGATCGGGAATAACGCCGTAAGACAGCTCACCAGCCTTGGCCAGATCGCCTTCGCGCTTGGCGATATCCAGATCGGCGCGGGCACGGTCCAACTGTTCCTTGACGTGGCGTGTGCCTTCCAGCTTGTCACGCTCTGCCTGCCATTTCGCGGTCATTTCCGACCCGCGCTCCTGCAAGTCGGCCAGCTCCTTTTCCAGACGCTCCAGCCTGTCGACAGAGGCGGCGTCATCCTCTTTCTTCAACGCTTCGGCCTCGATCTGCAATTGCAGGATCTGACGGTCGATGGCGTCCAGTTCTTCGGGCTTGCTGTCCACTTCCATGCGCAGTCGGCTGGCGGCCTCGTCCATCAGGTCGATGGCCTTGTCCGGCAGGAAACGGTCGGTGATATAGCGGTGCGACAGGGTCGCAGCAGCCACAAGGGCGCTGTCACTGATCCGCACACCGTGGTGCAGTTCGTATTTTTCCTTGATCCCACGCAGGATACTGACAGTGTCCGTGACTGTCGGCTCTTCGATCATCAATGGCTGGAAACGGCGGGCAAGGGCCGCGTCTTTTTCAACATACTTGCGATATTCGGCCAGCGTCGTGGCACCGATGCAGTGCAATTCGCCACGCGCAAGGGCCGGTTTGATCAGGTTCGCCGCATCCATCGCGCCCTCGGACGCACCAGCACCCACAAGCGTATGCATTTCATCAATGAACATGATGATTTCGCCAGCGGCAGATTCGATCTCTTTCAGGACAGCCTTCAGGCGTTCTTCAAACTCACCGCGATATTTCGCGCCCGCAATCATGGCCCCCATGTCCAGCGACATCAGCTTTTTGTTACGCAGACTTTCGGGCACGTCGCCGTCAATGATGCGCAGGGCAAGACCCTCGGCAATCGCCGTTTTACCAACGCCGGGTTCACCGATCAGAACCGGATTGTTCTTGGTCCGGCGTGACAAGACCTGCATCGCGCGGCGGATTTCTTCGTCGCGGCCAATGATCGGGTCAATCTTGCCCTGACTTGCCGCTTCGGTCAGATCGCGGGCATATTTGGCAAGTGCTTCAAAACTGTCTTCGGCAGTCGCACTGTCAGCGGTGCGGCCCTTGCGGATATCGTTGATGGCGCTGTTCAGTCCCTGCGCGGTCACGCTGCCTGCATCCAATGCGTCCTTGGCCTTGGATTTCACGACAGCCAGAGCCGTCAGCATCCGCTCAACCGGCACAAAACTGTCGCCCGCCTTTTTGGCAAGCTTTTCGGCCTCATCCACGACCTTTGCGGTCTGGTTATCCAGATACACCTGTGCAGCATCACCAGTGACTTGCGGCAGTTTGGCAAGGGACGCGTCAACCGCGACACGCACGGCATCCGGATCACCGCCCGCGCGGGTAATCAGATTGGCGGCAAGCCCTTCTTCATCGTCCATCAATGCCTTGAGAAGGTGCTCGGGCGTGAAACGCTGGTGGTTTTCACGCATAGCGATGGTCTGGGCGGCCTGAATGAATCCGCGCGACCTCTCGGTGAACTTGTCTAAGTTCATGGGTCTCTCCTTTGTTAAGCGCCCGACTGGGTGGATGCCCGACTTGGCGGCACATCCTTTGTTTGGGCCTCATTTTGTAAATGGGGGCCGAGACGTGGTGTCGCAAGGGCCGGCGTTATGGAATCCCATAGGCGGAGTGAACTTTTGCTTTTCTCCGGTTTGATCGAAGCGCTTTGATGTCATGTCTGGGTACAGAAGAAATTGCCACTGTCATTGAGACAGATCAAAACCGGCTGCGCCTTTATCATTTCCACATTGGCTGCTAGGGGACAGTTGTAATCCAAGGGGAGCCGCAAAATGTCCGATGACCGCCTGATTGTTGCAATGGATGTACCCAATGTTCTGGCGGGGCTTGATCTGGCCGAAACGCTCGGAGACAGCGTCAGTTTCTACAAAATCGGTTTGGGGATGCTGACGGGAGGCGGGCTGGCGCTGGCCAATGAGCTCAAACAAGAGCATGGCAAGCGTATTTTTCTGGACATGAAATTCTTTGACATCGGCGCAACGGTCGAAGCCGCCGTGCGGGGCGTAGCACAGTTTGATCTGGATTTCCTGACGGTCCACGGCGACCCGCATGTAGTGCGCGCGGCGCGCGAGGGGGCTGGCGGATCCGACATGAAGATCCTTGCGGTGACGATCCTGACGTCACTTGACCGCGGCGACCTGGACGCGTCTTGCATCAAGGCCGGAGATGTCAGCGATCTGGTGCAGGAACGGGCGGGTATCGCGCTGTCCAGCGGAGCGGACGGTGTGATTGCGTCACCACAGGAAGCCGCATTGATCCGGGCGTTGCCGGAAGCGGAAGGAAAACTGATCGTCACACCGGGCGTCCGTCCGGTGGGCGCTGATCCGGGGGATCAAAAACGTGTCATGACGCCAGCACAGGCAATCGCCAACGGGGCCGATCATGTGGTCGTCGGGCGACCGATCTGGCAGGCTGCAAACCCGCGGCAGGCGGCCCTCGATATTCTGGCAGAACTTACCTCACCGCAGGCGCGTACGCCAAATTGAGGGGGGGGATGGATCAAGATCCATCTTACTCGTTGATATCAGTGTCCCAGATCTTGACCTGCCCTTTGCGCAGCCCAAAGAACTTGCGCATCGCCAGATAGGACAGCAACGACAGGCCCGCAAAAATCACCAGCGTCAGCGGCAGCCCGCTCGCGGAGATGCCGACCAATATCAACAATCCCATGACAGCCGCACCGATTGCGAAACCCAGAAAGATATATCCGGGTATCAGCACCTCCAGCGTGGCCAGTATCAGCGCACCCGACATCCAGACCCACCATTCAGCCCAAAGCAGCATCAGCCACGTCCTTTCAACATCTGAAATGCATCAGCAAAAGCATCCAGCGCGTTTGCGGGCAGAACAACAGTCTGGTTGCCCGCCCCTGCGCCAAGTTTTTGCAGTGCCTCAACCTGTTTCAATGCCACCTGATATTGCGCCGCCTCCAAACCGTTCTCTGCAATGGCGACGGCAACGACCTGCGTCGCGTAAGCCTCTGCATCGGCCAGCACGCGGCGCGCCTCTGCCTCTTGCTTGGCAGCATAAAGATCGGCGTCCGCCTGCAACTCCACCGCCCGCTTTGAACCTTCGGCTTCGGTCACTTGTGCCCGCCGCGCGCGCTCTGCATTCAACTGCTGCAACATCGCCGAACGGGTCGCCGCATCAAGGTTCACATCCAGAATTTCCGCACGCGTCACCTCGATCCCCCAATCATCGACCTGCTGGGCGACCTGATTTCGCACCGCATCAATCAGGTTGGCACGGTTTGCCTGCACTTGATCCAGTTCCATCCGCCCGATCTCTGACCGGACAATGCCCGCCACAGTGGTCGAGATCGCCGCATCCACGTCACGGATACGGTAGACTGTCTTTTCAGGTTCAATGATCCGGTAGAACACGGATGTTTCGACCTGCACCAGGACGTTATCCGACGTGATGGCATCCTGTGTCATGGCAGGCAATTGGCGTTCAAGCACGGACACCTTGTGCCGGACCCGATCCAGAAACGGGACGATGAAATTGATCCCCGGCCCCAACACGGACCGCAGCCGCCCCAGACGTTCGACAACGTATTTTTCAGACTGGGGCACAATCCGGACGCCCGCCATGATGCAGACAATAATGAAAATGGCCAGAACGAGGTAAAACACATTCTGGCCTAAAAATTCAGAGAGCAATTCTTCAGCTGACATTTATCTGTCCCTCATATGATTGAGAAACAGATAGGGGCAACTTACGCCTCTTGCAATCTATGCAAGGGGACGCTGTTACTCTTGAACCGCGCCGCTATTGTTGCACCAATGGCGTCAGCAGTAGCCGGGCTGAGCGTCCAGCCAAGGTGTCCATGGCCTGTGTTGTAAAACACACGCGCGTTCCTGCCCGGTCCGACCCGTGGCATCATGTTGGGCATCATCGGGCGCAAACCCGCCCATGGCACACAGTTTTCCGTGGATACATCGGGAAAATGCTCTTCACACCAGCGGACAAGCGGGCGGACGCGGCGTTCCAGAATGTCGCGATTTTCACCGTTGAATTCAGCAGTGCCCGCAATCCGCAGCCGGTTTTTGCCCAACCGGGAGGACACGATCTTGGCCTTGTCATCCAGCAATGACGTTGTGGGTGCTGCGGCCTGACTGGCCGCGTCATCAAGGTTGACGGTGATCGAATAGCCTTTGACCGGATAGATATTGACCCGGTCACCCAGCATATGCGCAAATTTGCGGCTGGCGACACCCGCCGACACGACAATCCCGTCGAACCGTTCTTCATGGCCGCATTCGACATAAACGCCATCCTCTTTGACGTGCAGATCGGTGACAGGCGCGCCAAGCTTGAACTGGACCCCCTGCTTTTTCAGCCAATCCGCCAAGCCCATGGTGAACTTGTGAATATCACCGGTACTGTCGCTTTCGGTCCAGAACCCGCCAATGATATCGCCGCGCAATGTGGGTTCACGGGCCAGCACCTCATCCACCGACAATTCGTGCCGCTCCAGCCCGCCCTCGGCCAACAGGCCGTTGACCATGCGCGCATGTTTCAGGTCTTTTTCCGTTTTGTAGAAATGCAGGATACCCGCCGGGCTGAAGTCGAAATCAACGCCTGATTTTTCGGCCATCTCGGCCAGACCGGCACGCGCGGCAACGGCCATGCCCGCAGTCTTGATCGTATTGGTCTTGTAGCGGGGAATATTGGCCAGAAACTCGGTCATCCAGCTGACCTTGTGCCAGCCGGGGCGCGGGTTCACAAACAAGGGGGCTTCACCCTCGAACATCCATTTGATGCCCTTCAGGACAGTGGACCACTGATTCCAGACTTCCGCGTTGGACGCGCTGAGCTGGCCACCATTGGCAAAGCTGGTTTCCATCCCCGCATAGCGCTGGCGGTCATAGACGGTCACGTCAAAACCGCGCACAAAAAGGGAATAAGCAGTGGTGACACCGGTGATACCGGCCCCAAGGACAGCAATAGAGGGCATGGCATTTCTCCTACCATTTGCGCTTGCGCGCTGCCCCCGCCGTCATTGGGCCTGAGAGATTCGCCGCATGTCTGCGGTTTGCTCCTTCGGCGGGCCATCGAAGGCCACTCTTCGGCGTGTTGCACCCCAACCGGTCCATTTGCCTGAGAGTGACCGGGGCGGTTGCTCCTTCGGCGACAGACCTAACCGTCTCTCCCGGCTGGTGTGTGTTCTATGGCGCATCTACGCCACAGAAATTGTTCTGGCAAACGAAATTTTGGGGTGAAGCGCATATTGTTTTCGGCCCCCGCAAATGCACCACACAAGGCCGTGTTGTTTCGCGCATACGCAAGGCTTATCATAAGACAATGCAAGCCCTGTGCCGCGATTGCCTGACCACATTTGACAGCGAAACTCGTTGTCCAAACTGCCGCAGTCCACGGGTGACGCGGCACCCGGAACTGTTTGACCTGACCATCGCCCATATGGATTGTGATGCGTTCTATGCATCCGTCGAAAAGCGCGACAATCCCGCACTTTCCGACAAGCCCGTCATCATCGGGGGCGGGCGGCGCGGGGTGGTATCCACCGCCTGTTATGTGGCGCGGATCAAGGGCGTCAAATCCGCGATGCCGATGTTCAAGGCGCTGAAACTTTGCCCCGAAGCGGTCGTGGTGCGGCCCCGGTTCGATGCCTACGTCGCAGCCTCCCGCGCGATCCGCGAAATGATGGACGAACTGACCCCCATCGTCGAACCACTGTCACTGGACGAGGCATTCATGGACCTGACAGGCACCGCCCGTCTGCACGGGGCACCCCCGGCCGTGATGCTGGCCCGGTTGATCAAGCGGATGAAATCCGAAGTGGGTCTGACCGGCTCAATCGGGCTGTCACACAACAAATTTCTGGCCAAGGTGGCCTCTGACCTCGACAAGCCGCGCGGATTTTCGATTATCGGCAAGGCTGAAACGACCGCCTTTCTGCGACCCAAACCGGTGCGGCTGATCTGGGGGATCGGCCCGGCTGCACAGGCCAGCCTGAACGCCGCCGGCATCCGCACCTTTGATGATTTGCTGCGTTGGGACAGACGCGATTTGCATGATCGTTTCGGCGGCATGGGCGAGCGGCTCTATTCCCTGGCCCGGGGTGAGGACGGGCGGCGCATTTCGGCGCACAGTCCTGTCAAAACCCTGTCGAATGAAACGACATTCAACGAGGACACCAACGACCCTGATATCCTTGACGGGCACATCTGGCGCATGGCGGAAAAAGTCAGCGCGCGGGCCAAGGCCAAAGACAAGGCAGGGCGCGTGGTGACGCTGAAACTCAAAACCTCCGATTTCAAGGGTATCACCAGACGGCAAAGCCTGCGGCACCCAACGCAAATTGCCGACACAATCTATCGCACGGCGCGCGCACTATTCGACCAGACAGGCGACAAAGGGCCCTACAGATTGCTGGGGGTCGGCCTGTCTGACATCACATCGGCCGACGGTGCCGACCGTGAAGGCGACCTGCTGGACCCCGACGCAGGCAAACGGGCCAAAGCGGAAAAAGCCGCCGACCTGATCCGCGCGAAATTCGGCGCTGACGCGATCATCAAAGGGCGGGCCTTGCGCTAGCGTCAATCGCTGTCTTGATCAAAATCAATCGCTCTTGCCGCTCCAACTGTAACCTCATCGGAGTTTCGTCAGAAAAGGAGCACCGGATGAGAACCCCCAAATTATTGATTTACACTGCTGCCTGCCTTGCTGCCCTGTCAGGGTCTGCCGGATACGCACAAGACGACCTGGGCGAAAACGTCTACAGTCAGTATTGCGCAACCTGTCATGGGGCCTCCGGCACAGGGGACGGCCCACTGACGGAACTGATGACGACAAAGGTGTCGGATTTGACAGTATTGAAAGAAAACAACGACGGCGTTTTCCCGATGCTCGAGGTGATCCACATCATCGACGGGCGCACAGGCTTGCGCGGACACGGCGGGCCAATGCCGGTCTATGGTGCGGTCTTCAATGCCGAAGCAGGCGATATCGAATACGGGTCGGTCGTCTATACCCGCGCCAAAATCCTGTCGCTGGCCTACTATCTTGAAAGCATCCAAAAATAGTATGCAGCGCGCTTGACCCAAAACCTGCGCGCCCCTACCGTTTGTGCATTGGTCACACATGAACAACAGGAGGGCACAAGCTGAACATGCGTATCATCCGCCGACTTCAGCATGGTCCCCGTTCCGCCCTGTAAATGCGTTTGCAGGGCTGACCCTCTTACGGTCTGCCCATCCTGCCGCTTGCGGCATAAGTTCTATGTGCAGAGACTTTCATGACCATTCTCAACATCCAGTCCCTTGGTGTCACCTTGGGCGACCCGCTTTTCACCGACCTCACATTCACTATTTCCAAAGGCTGTCGCATTGGGCTTGTCGCGGCGAACGGCCGGGGGAAATCAACGCTGATGGGCTGTCTTGCGGGAACGTTCGAACAGACCAGCGGCGACATAACCCGCGCCCGAGGTCTGCGCGTGGGCCATGTCACCCAGAATGTGCCGTCCGGTGATCTGGAAAAAACGATTTACCAGATGGTGCTGGATGCCCTGCCGCAAGAACAAGCAGACTATGAAAGCTGGCGCGTCGATGTGGTTCTGGACGACCTGAAAGTGCCCTATCCATTGCAGCAAAAGCCGCTGCAAGAACTCAGCGGGGGCTGGCAGCGCACAACGAACGCGGGGCCGGCGATATCAAACTGACCAACAGCGGCACCCATGCAAAGGCGTTGATCACGCTGGACGATGCCACCGTCGCAACGCCGGACGGGCGCACGCTTTATCGCACCGACAAGAAATGGATTGCCCAAGGCGACAGGGTCGTCCTGTTGGGCACCAACGGCACCGGCAAAACGCAACTGGTCAAGATGATCCACCGCGCGCTGTCGGGCGAAGAGATGGCCGTCAAATGCGCGCCGACAATCGCCTGTGGATATTCCGACCAACAGTTGAGCCAGCTTGACGACACCGACACACCGATGACCGCTGTCGCAGGCACATTTGATGTGGGCGACCAACGGGCACGCGGACTATTGGCCGGGGCCGGGGTGAATATCCAGATGCAGGACACCAAAATCGGGGCCTTGTCCGGCGGCCAGAAAGCACGGCTGGCCATGCTGATCCTGCGGTTGCAACAGCCCAATTTCTATCTGCTGGACGAACCAACCAACCATCTGGACATCGCGGGACAAGAAGCGCTGGAAGAAGAGTTGATCCATCACGGGGCCTCTTGCCTGCTGGTCAGCCACGACCGCAGCTTTCTGCGCAACGTCGGGAACCGGTTCTGGCAGATCGACCGCAAAAGGTTGGTTGAAGTCGATGATCCGGAAGCGTTTTTGCAAAGCGAAATGGTCCGGCACTAGCGGTTCCTGTGAGAGGCGGCAGACTTGGCCTACCCCCGACCTGCAATCATCTGCCTTCTTTTCGCCATATTCCTGTCATTTCCGCGATATTTGCCCTAAAAAAGCCCAATTTGGCGCCGGATATAGGCAAATCTACCTAGGCAATCACGACAATATCAAAGGCTGCGAATTTAGACGACATTAACTGCACTGTTGGGTGAGTGAGTGATTTGACCAGACAGTGATAGCGGTGGTTAAATAAAAGACAACCCGATTTGTTGATGATGATGCCATGACATTGATGTGGCAGGTAGTAAGTTTTTAAAAGTCCATTTTCAGCTGCTGGGGTGTTTTTTGAGTGGAAACATCCCGGCAGTCCACCGCACGTGACAAATGCCGAATGCTAACGGGTAACCGAATTTGAAGAGATCGTCAGGTCAATCAGTTCAACAATGGATTTGATCTGCAATTTTTCAAGGATACGTGCCCGATGGTGATCCACAGTCCGTGGGCTGATATCAAGGACCCGCGCAATTTCCTTGCTTGTCGTATTGGACGGGTCAGACACGATCAGCGCAACAATTTCCATTTCCCGCGATGTCAGCATGTCCAGCTTGGCCTTGGCTTCCAGCGCTTTTTCACGTTGCGCCGATTTTGATGCGTTGGTCTTGATCGCCTCTTTGATGCGTTCCACCAGCGCTTCTGTCCGGAAAGGTTTTTCAAGAAAGTCGATGGCACCCGCTTTCATGGCCTGTACGGATTCAGGCACGCCGCCGTGCCCTGTGATAAAGATGATCGGCACCGTAAACCCGTCGGCCACCAGCTTGGCCTGCAATTCCAGCCCCGTCATGTCCGGCATACCGTGATCCAGCACAATGCATCCTGTCTGGCTGGCATCAAAGACTTCCAGAAATGCCGTAGCCGATGCAAATGTTTCGACGACAAACCCGCGCTTGCCCAGCGCCCGGGCGAGCGAAAACCTGATTCCTTCATCATCGTCGATCACAAAAACAGTCGAATCGCATTCGGCCATCAGAATATACCTTTACAAATAGAGCCTTATGAATAGCGCAACCAGCCGCAGATAAGAACAGGTAAACTCTTGCTGCCGGCCGCAGTGAGCCCAAAATCGCTTGCATGGCACCGAATGACAGCCGTCAAATGCACAAAAAAGCGCCGGAACGGGCCATTGCAACGCTTCGGCCCTCACCCGAGGCATCAGCCAAAGGCGAAACGCCCATGACATAGGACCGGCGCACCGGGTTGCCCGAAACGCTGTGACTCAGGTTTTTCGCGAGACGCCATGATCGGTCGTCGGAATGGTGAAACAGAAGCGTGCGCCAGCCTCATATGTCGTATCCAGCCAGATGCGACCGCCGCCCTGCTCAACGATGGACTTGCAGATAGACAGCCCCAGGCCCATGCCATCACTTTTTGTCGTTTCAAACTGGGTGAACAGATTAAGCGAAGGATCAACGCCAGGGCCACTGTCTGCGACACAGACTTCAACAAAATTCCCTGCGACCTCGGCAGAGACCATGATTTTCTTCGTCTCGCTCTCACTGTTCGCGATCGCCTCGACAGCATTGCGCAGCAAATTGACAATGACCTGCGCGATCTGAACCCTGATTCCATAAACCTCGGGAAGCGCATCAAACGGGGCAACCTTGATCCTAACCCCGTTTTCTGTCGCTTCGGGGCGCACAAGGCTCAGCGATTGCTCGATCAGATCCCCAAGGTCCAGAGGTGACTTCCACTCTTCGCCCTTTCGCGCAAATCCGCGCAATGCCTTGATGATGTCTGCCGCGCGATGGGCCTGCTGATCCAGATCCTTAAGGATTTGCACAAGCTCGTCGTCAGGTTCTTCCCGTTCCGAAATCGTATGCAGCGCGGCGTCGGCGTCCTGCGTAATCGCGGTCAGCGGCTGGTTAAGCTCATGGGCCAGACCCGCCGCGATCTGCCCCAACAATTCGCCTCTCGCAATATGCGACAGGTCTCTGTTCAGCTTTCTGATCTGGGATTCGGCGGTAACGGTCTTGGTAATGTCATCAATCGTGGCAACCGCATGCAGCAGGTTGCCTGCACTGTCGCGGATCAGGATAGCATTGACCTTGATCCAGATATCCTGCCCGTCCTTGCGGGTACGACGCGCCTGAAACTCGGCCGCGTTGGTATAGCTGCCATCACCCGGCGCCAGTGGAAACCGGAGCCCTTCGTCACCCACGCCAAAGTCAGTCGCTTTCATCTGCATGATCTCATCCACGCTATAGCCGAACATGTCTGCAAATTCTTCATTCACCCGCAAAAAACGCCCATTTTCAGGATCAACCTGCACCATCCCACGCGATGACAATTCAAATGTCTGGCCGTATTCCAGCTCTGAGTTTTTTCGCTGTAATATCTCGGCGTTCAGCGCCTCGTTGGCGCGCTCAAGCTCTTTGTAGGTTTTCGGAGTCGGCGCGGAGGGGTCGATTTCGCCCTGTGAAATCAGGGCAGCGCGCACAGCAAAGGCCTGAACGGGCTTGTTGATGTAGTTCGCCAGAAACAGGCCCACAACACCGGTCACAAGTGCGATGGCCGCGGCCACCCATACATCCTGCCTGCGGCTTTCCAGAATAGCGCCGATAAAATCACTCTTCGGCGCATAGACCGCAATGGTCCAAGGCAGTTCGGCGCTGATAATCGGCATCAGGGTCGATACATAATCCGCACCATCATAGCTTAACTCGGCGTAGGTTTCGGCTGCGACAGAAACAAACTCAAGCTCGGACAGATGCCCAAAAGCCGCGCGCGCAATCGGGTCGCCGAATTCCTCGATCCCTGCGAACCGAAAGGTCCCGTCTGCATTGGCCGCCTTGAGCATCTCTGAGTCCGGGTGCGCAATAACATCGCCATTGCCATTCATGATCAGCGCGGTGCCGTTCTCCCCGATCTGGAGATTGGCAAGAAAGTCCGAAATGGCGCTGATTTCGATATCGACGCCAATGACGCCCTGCACTTCGCCATTTGGTTCAATGACAGGGGCTGCAATCGTGATGCCCGGCGTTTGTGCGCTGAAAAAGATGTAAGGATCGGTCCAGATCGTACCGCGTTCCGCCTGCGCTTTGATGTACCATGGGCGCGCTCTGGGGTCGTATGTGTCCTGCGGGTCCGGACGGCGCTCTACAATTCCAAAGTTTTCATTGCGCCATGTCAGTTCTGTTTCGCGCACGCCCCCATCGTGGGAAATGATCTTGCTGCGGAATGGCCCCGGCCCGTCGGTGCGCATCACATAGACAAAATTGCCATCCTGATCGCCATAAAAAACGCCGGCGAACTGCGGCGCAATTTGCAGCTGCTGGAACAAAAGCTGTTCAAGCAGCCGGGTGTTTTCGCTGGCCACAACACGGTTGCGGGCCAGACGGGCGGCCAGTTCGGCAGCCCCCCGTGCGGGGTCCAGAAACCCTTGGGAATGGGCGATTGTGTTGGTGCCGACGTCACTCAGCAAATTGCGCGCATGGTCCAGCAAGACACGCTCTGAGGTCAGATAAGACGATGACACAACGACGATAATCGCAACGAACTGAAGGCCAGCCAGACAAATCGCCAGAACAAGCCCCAAAGATGTCTTCATGCCGCTTTGCTCCCTCGAACCTGCACAGTGGCGCGGACAAGGCAGGCTCTGCTCTGGTCTGCCCTGCGGTTTTGCATCATTGATGTATCTTTGAGCGTCCAGATCAGGTCTATAGGCAAAACGACCTATGCCCCTGCATGAGTAAACCGGTCATTCGGCAGCTACCTGTACCACATCGGGGCGGCCAATCTCGGCCAGATCAGCGATGACACCGTCCAGAAGATGCACAAACGCATCAAAACCTGCGTGCGGCTCCAGCGTCTTTTCATTCATATAAAGTGCGCGGTCGATTTCCACCTGAATGGCGTGTTGGCCACGGGGGGGACGGCCGTAATGCTGGGTGATAAAGGCACCGGCAAAAGGCATATTGCGCGCAACGCGCAACCCGGCCTTGTCAAATGCCATCTCGACACGCTCAACCACACGGGCAGCGGCGGTGGCACCGAAACGGTCGCCCAAAACGATATCCGGGCGGGGTGATCCGGGCGGGGCCACGTTTTCAAGCGCTTCATGGGGCATGGAATGGCAATCGATCAATATCGCCTCGCCGAACTGGTTGTTGCTTTCATCCAGAAGCGTTTGCAGCTGGTCATGATACGGGCGCCAGTACCGGGCGATGCGCGTATGGGCTTCGACGAGGGACAGTTTGCCCCGATAAATATGACGGCCATTGGCGACCACACGGGGAATCACCCCAAGGCCGCTGGCAATACGGGGGTTATGCGCATGGCGGCGGACCCCTTCGATCAGGGCCGAATCAAGTTCGTCCGGGGCGCGGTTCAAATCCAGATAGGCGCGCGGCGCGCGGGCCGACAGCAGCGGCGCACCATGGTCCGGCGCACCAGCAAAAAGCTGATCGACATAGGCATCCTCTGACGACCGTATTTCATGCGCATTCAGGACCGCACTGTTCAGAAACGTCGCCGGATAGTCGCGCCCGCTATGCGGAGACGCGAAAACAACGCTTGTCGTGCGTTGCGCAGGCCGGACAAGATGATAGGCAGATTCGAACAAGCGGTGCTCCTTTCACCCATAGATAGCCCAATTCGGGAAAATACCAAAAGGCCTTGATCCCTCCCCCGACTCCTTTTATAGACCGCACGACTGACGTGGGCATGGCTCGCGTCCTATTTCGTTATAGGGCGGGCGGCACATCGGCAGACATGGATGATTAGCTCAGCGGTAGAGCACTTCGTTGACATCGAAGGGGTCACTGGTTCGATCCCAGTATCGTCCACCATGAATTCACCGGGCCAAGGCCCGCAATGCAACCTAAGGCGCAATCCGCGCGCCGCGACATGAAGGAACGGACCCATGAAGGTACGTAACTCCCTCCGCTCGCTCAAGCAGCGCCATCGCGATTGCCGCGTCGTGCGCCGTAAGGGCCGCGTCTATGTGATCAACAAGACGCAGCGTCGGTTCAAAGCCCGCCAAGGCTGAACCAAAGCAGCAAATTTGAAAAGGGTCGCGCCAGATGCTGGCGCGGCCCTTTTTCGTTTTGGAACAGATACGCTTGCGTAAGATGCGTTTTAACGCATCCACACTGTGCAAAATGCGATGTAGTTTTATGCCACACAGGCTAGCCAAAGCTGCACGAGAGGCCATAACATGCGGCGACGTCAGCCTCGCATATAAGGACCCACCGCATGACCCTGCGCCAATTTTCATCCAGTGCCATCACCTTGACGCTTCTTGGGCTGGCCTCCCCCGGTTTTGCGCAAGGTAATCTGTGTGGCGGGGCCGGCACGGGCGGCGTGTGGATTGGCGGGGATGCCGCATCGTCAGATATCAGCAATGCAGACAGCTATCTGGAACAGATGGCGCTTGTGCTGGGGGGCAACGAATATGTGGCGCTCTTCTCCGTTGGCACCGGCACCGAAGTCCGGGTCGAGGCGGCAGGGCGTGGCGCAGGCGATCCGGTCATTGACCTGCTGGACGAAAGCGGCGGCATCGTCCTGTCGGATGATGATTCCGGGGGCAATGGCGCCGCCAGAGCGGAAACCTTTCTCAACCCTGGTACCTACTGCATGAATCTGCGCAGCTACGAAGGGGGCCCGATGACCGCCTTTGTCCGGGTCAGCCGCACCGATCAGGAACCGCTGACAGAAGGCATCGGCGAAATTGAAAATGTCGACGCCAGCACGGGTTGCGCGGCAGCAGTCCCCTTGGGCGGTATCGACACCAGCGCCACAGCATCAATCGCAGACACGCCTTTCTGGAGCTTCTCACTGGATGCACCCACCCCCGTCAGCATCACAGCCACAAACGAAGCCGCCGACCCGGTCATGACACTCTACGATAGCAACAACAGCAGCCTCGCCGAAAACGACGACACCGACGGGTTGAACCCCCGCCTTGACATGACAGAGCCGCTGGCTGCGGGCACCTACTGCATCGGCTTGCAGGCGCTTGATGATGCAACCGCGCCGGTGACAGTGACTGTCACAACCTTTGATCCGGCGGCGGCCTTGCAACGGCTCTACGATTCGGGCGAGGCCTCTCCGCCGCTTGACGGCAGCCACCCTGTTACTGCCTTGGGGCTACTCGACACACGCGTCCGGCAGGATGTGCAGGCCAGCGGCACCGTCAGTTGGTTCACCATCGACGTTGACGACAACAGCCTGCTTCTGATCGAGGCGATTGGCGTCGGCGACGGTGATCCCTGGTTGACTGTTTATGATGATCTGGGCCGCCAGATCGCGCAAAATGATGACTACGGCGACAAACGCGACAGTCTTGTCGTGGTCAAGGCCGATCCGGGCACCTATGTCGTTGGCGTCAAACACTATGACGAAGCGACCGGCCTGATCCGTCTGGTGGCCGAGCGTTACGTGCGTGCAAAATAAGCAGCAGAGGACGGACCATTTCAGCAATGGTCCGTCCTCCTCACCAAGGGTCGGGTGTGCCACCCCTTCGCAACCTGTCCCCGGTCAGCACCTCGCTTCCGGCGGGCATTGAATGACACGCGCCCGGCTTTATTCAGCGGTTGCAACGATGGACCCGGCTTCGCGGTATTCCGCTGCGCCAAGCCGATGCCGGATCTGAATAGCCGCGATGACCTCTTCACCCGCGCTTCCGGTCACTAGTCCGATGTGATCCCCCCCGTTTAGTGCTTCACCACCCACGAACTGCCCGCCTTCGGTGCGGCCTCTCCAAAGTCCGTTCTCGAAATCTCCGGGTAGCAGCGTGATTGGCTCCGCCATCGTTCTACCCGTATTTGCGCGGCCTGTAATCTCGCCTTCGACCATGCCTGCTGCAAAATCCACGCGGATGGTGGCATCGCCCAACATATGACCAAAATCGACCGTCACACCGTCGTCGCGCGCATACTGGCCAACATAATCCCCGGTATATTGCACCCTACCAAGGCGCGCGTCGGGCAAAGTGGACTCTTCCAGACTTTCAAGCTGATGCGGAATAGTCTCCGCGCCCGATATCACCCAACCGGCACCAGACGGCGTTTTGCCGACGATAGCATATTGATCACCACCGCCGCTAACGAAAGACGAAAAGTTTGACGGGATCCCGGGGACGTTTGGAACCTCAGCAAAAAGCTCCAGCGTGTCGCCCGTGCTGACCTCTGTCAGGCGCAGGAAACGGGCATCGGTTTGTTCAAACAGGGCGACGCTGTTGAACCTGATCTGCTGCGCCGGATACTGGATCAGTGGCACCGGATTCTGGTCCAGTTGGGCGGGTGCCGTGGCCTCCTGCTGCCCGCCACCACATCCGCTGGCCGCCAAAATCATCAGGACTACAGCCGCATTGCGGCAAACTCTGATAAATTTCATACCTTTGCACCTGACCGGTCGAAGCACAGAAAACACCCCTGACCGGCGTCACCATAGACACATTCCGGCGTTCTGTCGAATGCGCTGGCAGTGATCGGACCAAACCTGCCCCGGCCAGATCCAGCCGGGTCAAAAGGGGCACAATTGCGATCACCGCAAGCTGTCGGCCAGCAAACGGGCCAAGGTTGGTTGATTCAGATATCCAGTCGCCGGAAGGTTGCGGTTGGTCTGATAGCGGGCAATCGCGCCGCGTGTGTCGCGGTCGATGCGGCCATCAACAGTGCCGGGCTCAAACCCCAGTTGTGCTAACCGCGTTTCGATCAGACGACCAAGGATGGGATTGATATTCAACTGCCGTTCAGCCTCGCGCGCCGCCGCATTGTCCTGCGCCGACGGTCTTTGCACCTGTTCTGTGGGGCGCTCTGGCGGGGCCAGCTTGTCCAGTTCCGATTTGGCCTCTTCCGCAAAGGTCCCGTTCGGATAGCGGTCAAGATAGGCGCGATACCCCGCCACATCGCCACGTGCGCCGGTTTCTTCCCAATAGGCGCGGTCCAGACGCAAAGCCTCCTGACGCGCGCGCTCGGCCTCTGCATCAATTTCAGCCTGACGGCGCGCGGCCTGTGCATCAATCCGGCTAATCTGTTCACGGGTCAGGAAGGATGTCTGCTCAAACCCGTTGCGTTGCTGCCAGTTGCGGACAGCCCCACGCGTGCCGGGGCCGAAAATCCCGTCAACGCCGCGTGTGTTATAGTCAAGCAGCGTCAGATTGCGCTGGATCGCACGGCGGTCACTGCGGTTCAGGTTCAGACTGTCCTCGATCAGTTCCGCCTGCCTGATCGGGTCACTCTCGATCGCATCAAGCCTGCGCCGTGCCTCTGCGGCATAGGGGCTTTGCGGGTAGTTCAGCACAAAATCACGATAGCTGTCAGCGCTGTTTGCCTCTTGCGCGTCATTCCAGAACCGCAATGTCGCATCCACTTCAGGGGCCGGCGCGGTCCCTTCTTGCGGCTGCAAGACAAGCGTGCGCGGCTGATAGCCCAACGCACTGACACGGCGGGTGTCACGCACATAAGCCATCACATCGCCACCAGGCCGGGCTGCACGTTCCAGCACATCGTCAACAGCATTTGGGGAGGTCACCACGACCGTGACGCCTTGGGGCACATCCAGATCGCCCAATCCTTCGCGCAGGACCGCGCCGATCTGATCATCATCCCCACTCTCGACACCAACCACAAGCAGCGCCTGACCGGGTGCCTGCCCCATGACGGCCATCAGCATATCCAGCGACACGACCGCATCGCCCATGCCAAAGACCGACGGACGGCGGGCATCAGCAGCCAGCAGCCAGGTCTGGTCCCCATTGGTGTAAAACCGCCCCGCGACACCAGCAATCAACCGATCGCCCGTCGCTGCATCAGCCGCAAAACGGTTCAACATCGGCAACATATCCGCACCATCACTGTTGATTGCGCTTTCAACTGCGTAACCTGCGCTGCGCAATGCATCTTCTGCATTCGCCAGATTGTCAGCCCCCGGCACGCGGCCAAGGTCACTGTAGCGTTCAATCCCCAACAACAGGGCCGTATCCTCGGCCAACGCAGGCGCGGCCATCATGGCCAAAACCGTTGCAAAAATTGTCTGGCGCATCGGGTTGCTCCTTGGTCGATTAGGTCTCGTAGGTGCGCAGGTCTTCGATCACCAGCCCGTCGCGGGGCAAAGACCCTGTTGCCACAACTTCGACCTGCCCTTTGAGTTTCAGCAGGTCCTGCACGGCAGCATTGGCGGCGTCCGGATCGATCGCGGCACCTTCCAGTCGTACGATCATCTTGTCGGCGTCGCCTTCGCGGTCCGCAATCACGCGGGCACGGTCCGCACCGGTTTTCGCAACCAATGCCGCGACCTGTTCAGGGCGCACGAACATGCCCTTGATCTTGGTGGTCTGGTCGGCGCGGCCCATCCACCCCTTGATGCGCATATTGGTGCGCCCGCAGGGGCTTTCGCCATGCATAACCGCGCTCATGTCACCGGTGGCAAAGCGGATCAGCGGATAGTCCGGGTTCAGCGAGGTAATCACCATTTCGCCCACTTCGCCGGGTTCAACAGGATCACCAGTGCCGGGGGTCACGATTTCGATGATGACACCCTCATCAACAATCATGCCTTCGCCCGGGATCGTTTCATAAGCCAGATGGCCAAGATCAGCCGTGGCGTAACATTGCATGCAGCTAATCCCCCGATCCGCATAATATTGGCGCAACTGCGGGAAAAGCGCGCCACCGGAAACGGCGGCCTTGGTGATGTTCAGGGTCACGCCCATTTCATCAGCCTTTTCCAGAATGACCTTCAGATAATCTGGGGTTCCGGCATAGGCGGTGGTGCCAATATCGGCAGCGGCCTGCACCTGTAGTTCGGTCTGTCCGGTACCAGCCGGCAGGATTTTCGCACCCACCGCGCGGGCCCCATTTTCAAACATCGTGCCCGCCGGGGTCAGATGATAGCCAAAGCAGTTCTGCACAATATCATCTGTACCAATCCCGCAGGCATGCAGGAAACGGCCAAACCGCCACCAGTCATGGCCTGACCCGCCCGGTTCGTAAATCGGGCCGGGGGACTGGAACACATGGGTCACGTTCGACACATACATGCCGCCAAAGGGGGGCTTTTCCTTTTGCCACTGGCCAAGGTCCGATTTGCGCAGGACCGGAAATTTTGTCAGATCGGCCATCGACGTAATGACAACGTCAGGCACCACGGTCCCTGCGGCCTCTCGCAAGGTGGCGAGGATGGCGCGCAAATGGTCCAGTTGATCCGCTTCGCGGATCGCCTGCGCACGTGTTTCCAAATCATCGTAATAAACGGTCATAACTGCCCCCAATGTGCAAGAAGGCTAACGCCCCGTGTTCATGTTATTCAATAGCGGGCTATGCCAGCCAGCGTTTGCGGCGGCGATAGCTGCGTACATCGCGAAATGATTTGCGCCCCTCGTCGGACATGCCCAGATAGAATTCCTTTACATCCGGATTTTCGCGCAACTCGGCAGCGGGACCCTCCATCACGACACGGCCGCTTTCCAGAATATAGCCCTGATGCGCAAAGCGCAGAGCGACGTTGGTGTTCTGTTCAGCCAGCAAAAAGGACACGCCTTCCTTTTCGTTCAGGTTCTTGACGATCGTAAAAATCTCTTCGACCAGTTGCGGAGCAAGGCCCATGGATGGCTCATCCAGCAGAATCGTTTCAGGCTTCGACATCAGGGCGCGACCAATGGCGCACATCTGCTGTTCACCGCCCGATGTATACCCCGCCTGACTTTTGCGGCGTTCCTTGAGACGGGGAAAATAGGCATAGACCTTTTCAAGGTCCGCACTGACCGCGCCACCACCATCACGGCGGGTGTAGGCGCCTGTCAGCAGATTTTCCTCAACGGTCAGATGTTCAAAGCAATGGCGACCTTCCATCACCTGAATGACACCCTTCTTGACCAATGCCTCTGGCGATTGATCCTGCACCCGCTCGCCACGGTAGCTGATCGACCCTTTGGTCACTTCGCCACGCTCCGAATGCAGCAGGTTCGAAATCGCCTTGAGCGTCGTTGTCTTTCCCGCGCCGTTGCCGCCCAGCAGGGCTGTAATACCGCCCTTGGGCACGGTCAGCGACACGCCTTTCAGCACAAGGATCACGTGATTGTAGATCACCTCGATATTGTTGACCTCAAGCAGAGTCTCGGTCTTGGCACTGTCCAGCATCGTGGTCCCTCTTGGCGTTGGCATCTTTTGGGTGTGCGGGCGGCCGCAAAGCCGCCCGCATATGTCAGATTACAGGCAACCCGGTGTGATGCCGCTTTCCGCTGCAAAAGCAGCCGAATCTTCGGCGATCAGCGGCGCGATAACAGAAGCATCAGGTGCGATGAAATCGGTCAACGGCTCCCAAACGCCATCGGCTGCATTCCACTGCTGGACAAGTCCCTGACCTGCGCCGCCGTGGTTCTGGCAGGAAACAGAGAACTCAGGCCCGATGCCTTCCATGCCCAATTCCGTCATGCGTGCGTTGGTGATTTCCAGAGCTTCCATACCGTCACGGACCATGGCTGGCGTGACAGCAGCGGTGCCGTGGATGTCCTGCGCCTTGGCGATGGCTTCGGCAGCAAGCATGGCGGCATACATGCCACGGACATAAAGCACCTTGCCGATGTTCGATCCGTCGCCAGCCGCGTTTCCGGCATCATGCACCAGTGTCTTGATCTCCTCCAGAACCGGATAGTCCTGCACACGGTTCATGTTGAGTGACTTATAGCCGTTGGCAGCCGCACCCGCAGGGGTCACGTCATGCTCTGCACCGGCCCACCAGTTGCCGATGAAATTTTCCATCGGAAAGTTGATGTTGGCGGCTTCTTGCACGGCGACCTGGTTCATCACGCCCCAGCCCCACATCAGGACATAGTCAGGACGCTCGCGGCGGATTTGCAGCCACTGCGATTTCTGCTCCTGACCGGGGTGGTCAACAGCCAGTTGCGACAGTTCAAACCCGTGCATGGATGACAGTTCTTCCAGCGTGCGGATCGGCTCCTTACCGTAGGCGGAATTGTGATAGACCAGCGCGATTTTCTTGCCGTTCAGATCACCGCCGTTTTCATCCAGCAGATAGTTGATCGCCACCGATGCGGCATCCCAGTAGTTCGCAGGATAGTTGAACACCCAGTTGAACACCTCGCCATTCGCAGCAGAGGTCCGGCCATATCCCATCGTGTGGATCGGAATCCCGTCAGCCGTCGCCTTGGGGATCAACTGATAGGTGATCCCGGTGGACAGCGGTTGATAGATCAATGCGCCCTCGCCCTTGGTGGATTCATAACATTCCACACCTTTTTCGGTGTTATAACCCGTCTCGCACTCGACGATTCGGATGGATTCGCCGCCGATGCCGCCATCACGGGCATTCAGCAGGTTCAGATAGTCCTGATAGCCATCCGAAAAGGGCGTACCCCCCGCGGCATAAGGGCCAGTGCGATAGCTCAGGTCCGGCATGACCAGTTCAGCCATCGCCGGGCCGGTCGCCAGTGCGCCGGCCAGCGCCATCGCAGCCAGTGTTTTCATCTTCATCAATTTTTCCTCCCAATTGATTGGTTTGATGGTCGGGGTTCGCCCCCGACGCGCTTGTTAATAAGGAAACGGCCAAAGCCGCAGTTTCTCTTTTGTGACACGCCAAAGCTGGGCCAACCCATGCGGTTCCTTGATCAAAAAGAACATGATCAGCGCGCCCACGATGACCAATTGCAGATGGGCAACCAGATCGGTCGGCCAATCCAGCCAGTCCACGCCAATCACTTTCAGCGCGACAGGCAAGACAACCAGAAAGGCCGCTCCGGCAAAACTGCCAAAGATACTGCCAAGACCTCCGATGATGATCATGAACAGCACCAGAAACGACTTCTGAATGCCAAAGGCCTCGCCCACTTCCACCGCACCAAGGTAGACGGCAAAGAACAAGGCGCCCGAAATCCCGATAAAGAATGACGAAACGGCAAAAGCCGTCAACTTCGCCTTCAGCGGGTTCACCCCGATGATTTCAGCCGCAATATCCATGTCACGGATCGCCATCCACGACCGGCCTATTGTACCCCGCGTCAGGTTACGGGCCAACAGGGCACAGACGGTCAGGAACACCAGACAGATCATATATTGCGCCCAGGGTGCCGTGTTCGGGCCCGTTACCGCCACACCCGCGACGAAACGCTCGGGCGCGTTGATCTGGCCTGAGGCCGAATAGTTGTAGAACCACGATACCTTGTTGAAGAGCCACACAAGGAAAAACTGCGCCGCCAGCGTAGCCACCGCCAGATAAAACCCCTTGATACGCAGGCTGGGCAACCCAAAGGCCGCGCCGACAGCCGCCGTAATCCCGCCTGCCAGAATGATATGAATCACGATGGACACATCAGGAAAGCCGGTCATCAGCTTGTAACAGGCATAGGCGCCCACGGCCATGAAACCACCCGTACCAAGGCTCACCTGCCCGCAATAACCCGTCAGGATATTCAACCCGATGGCGGCAATGGCATAAATCAGGAACGGGACAAAGATCGCATTGACCCAATAGTCATTGATCACAAACGGAATGACCAGAAAGGCAATCGCCAGCACCGCCCAATAGCGATAGCGGTCAAAGGCAATCGGAAAAGTCTGGCTGTCGGCCTCGTAAGAGGTCTTGAAATCGCCTGCTTCACGGTAAAACATCAGCGCATGCCCCCGGATTCTTGTGGCCAAAAATATCCCCGCCGGAGGCAACCCCCCCCGGCAAAACCGCCGCTCATATCAAACCCTCTCAATGATCCGCTCCCCGAATAGCCCCTGCGGACGAAACACCAGAAAGATCAGGGCCAGCATGTAGGCAAACCAGTTCTCGGTGGCGCCACCAAGGAAAGGCGCGCCGATCGTATACTCAAACAGCTTTTCACCCACGCCGATAATCAACCCACCAACGATGGCACCGGGGATCGACGTAAAGCCGCCCAGCATCAGCACCGGCAGGGCCTTCAACGCAATCAGCGACAGCGAAAACTGCACGCCCGATTTGGCGCCCCACATGACACCGGCCACAAGGGCAACCAGTCCGGCCAGCGACCAGACCAGCACCCAGATGAAATTGAGCGAAATGCCCACGCTCAACGCGGCCTGGTGGTCATCCGCCACAGCGCGCATCGCCCTGCCCTGCTTGGTATATTGGGCAAAACCGACAAGGCCGGCCACCAGCAGCAGCGCGACAACCGTCGCCACCATGTCAAGCTTGTCGATAAAGAAGCCATAGAAATCATCACCGCCAAGGCCGGCCGTCCATTCCTCAACCGCCATTGATCCGCCCTGCGGCAGGCCAAGTGCCAGGGTCTTGATGTCAGACCCCCACATCAGATCACCCACGCCTTCAAGGAAATAGGCAAGGCCAATGGTCGCCATAAACAGAATGATCGGCTCCTGACCAACCAGATGGCGAAACACGAAATACTGCACAGCCCATGCAAAGGCGATCATGATACATAAGGTCAGAAGGATCGCCAAAAGCGCCGGCACCTCCCAGCCGAAATGATGAATCTCGGTCCCAAAGACGGCGTTGATCAGATGCGAAAACGGCACCTGCCCTTCCATCACGCCCACAAGGGTCAATGCGGCAAACAGGGCCATGACGCCCTGGGCATAGTTGAAGATACCGGATGCCTTGAAAATCAGGACAAAGCCAAGCGCAACAAGGGCATAAAGGACACCCGCCATCAGGCCATTGATAATGACCTCGATGCCATAAAGAAAATCAGCGGACATAGATGCCTCCCCCATTCAAGATCAGGTTCTGCCTAGTCATGCGCCACCCCCAGATATGCATCGATTACCTCCTGATTGCCGCGCACCTCATCGGGGGTGCCATCGCCAATCTTGCGGCCATAATCCATGACAACCACACGGTCAGAGATATCCATCACAACGCCCATATCATGCTCGATCAGGGCAATGGTGGTGCCAAACTCATCATTCACATCCAGAATAAAGCGGCTCATGTCCTCTTTTTCCTCAACGTTCATGCCTGCCATCGGCTCATCCAGCAGCAACAGCTTGGGTTCGGCGGCCAAGGCACGGGCCAATTCGACACGCTTCTTCAAACCGTAGGGCAAGCGGCCAACGGGGGTTTTGCGGATCGCCTGAATCTCGAGGAAATCAATGATCCGTTCAACCACTTCGCGATTTTCGGTTTCTTCACGTTCCGCGCGACCCTTCCACAAGGCCTGCGCAAACATGCCGGTCTTCATGTGGGTCAGACGGCCGGTCATGACATTGTCCAGCACGGTCATACCTTCAAACAGGGCAATATTCTGGAAGGTCCGTGCAATACCCTGACGGGCAACCTGAAAAGGCTTCATCGGCGGACGCTTGGCACCACGAAACCACACCTCGCCGTCCTGGGGGTTATAAAATCCCGAAATGACATTCAGCATAGATGATTTGCCCGCGCCGTTCGGGCCGATAATGGCGCGGATTTCACCCTCGCGAATATCAAAAGAGATATTCTTGATCGCCTCGACACCGCCGAACCGCAAGGTAATCCCACGCATGTCCATCAAGACGTCACCGATGGTGCGGCCGTCCGGCGTTGTGTATGGCACAACTGTATCTTTCATCTCTGTCCCCTGAAAAAAGTCCGGGATGGTGGGCGGGGCGAGGCCGCAGGCGAGCGTCGTACCATCATTCCGCCGCAACCTGTTGATCTATGACAGGCGCATCGCGGATATCCAAAGTGGCTTTGATCTTGCCCTTGCGGCCGTCCTCGTAAGTGACTTCGGTCTCTGTATAAATCTCGGACAACCCGCCATAAAGCGCATCAACAAGATCCGAAAATTTCTCGGCAATCACAGCGCGGCGCACCTTGCGGGTCCGGGTCATTTCACCGTCATCGGCGTCCAGTTCCTTATGCAGGACCAGGAACCGGTGCACCTGACAGCCCGCCAGCATCGGGTCTGCGGCAACAGATGCATTCACTTCGGCAACATGCTGTTCAATGGTATTGAGAACCTGCGGATGCTGCGACAGTTCCTGATAGCTGGAATAGGCAATATTGTTGCGCTCGGCCCAGTTGCCCACAGCCGTCAGATCAATGTTGATAAAGGCCGTGCAATAATCACGACCAGCACCAAACACGACAGCCTCCAGAATGTTGGGATAGAATTTCAACTTGTTTTCAACGTACTTGGGCGCAAACAAGGCCCCAGTCGCCATTTTACCCACATCCTTGGCCCGGTCGATAATCCGCAGATGGCCGGTCTCTTCCTCGATAAATCCGGCATCGCCGGTGGCGACCCAGCCTTCGGTATCTTTGGTCGATGCGGTGCTTTCCGCATTCTTGTAATATTCGACAAAGACACCGGGCGAGCGGTAGAACACCTCGCCATTCTCGGCGATTTTCAACTCTACCCCGGGTGAGGGCACGCCAACAGTGTCCGAACGAACCTCACCATCAGGTTGCTGGGTGATAAACACAGTGGCCTCGGTCTGGCCATAAAGCTGTTTGAGGTTGATCCCCAGAGCACGATAGAAATCGAAAATCTCGGGGCCAATCGCTTCACCTGCGGTATAGCCCACGCGCACACGGCTCAGGCCAAGCGTGTTTTTCAGCGGGCCGATGACCAACAGATTGGCCAGAGCGTAATTGATGCGATCCCACGTGCTGACCGGCTTTCCATCAAGCAACGCAGGCCCAACGCGGCGGCCCACCGCCATGAAGTGATCAAACAGCCATTTCTTGAATCGGCCTGCGTCCTCCATCCGGATCATGACGTTGGTCAGTTGCATTTCAAAAACACGCGGCGGTGCGAAATAGTAGGTCGGGCCAATCTCGCGCAGATCGGTCTGCATCGTGTCGGCACTTTCGGGGCAATTCACGCAGAATCCCGTCCACATCGCCTGCCCGATGGAAAAGATGAAATCACCCACCCATGCCATCGGCAGATAGGCCAGCACCTCGTCGCCTGCACGCAGATCGTCAAACTCCGCCGAGTTGCGCGACGTCTCGATCACATTGCGATTGGACAGCACCACGCCCTTCGGGCGGCCCGTCGTGCCGCTTGTATACAGCATGACGCAGGTATCATCATAGCCGCGCGCGTCCGAACGGGCATTTACTTCGGCAATGTTGCCCGCAGCACGACCAGCCTTTTGCACATCGGCATAGCTGGTCATATGGGTATGGTCATATTTGCGCAGGCCACGCCCATCAAGATAGATGATATGCTCAAGCTGCGTCAGCCCCTCGCGGACATCTGTAATCTTGTCGACCTGCTCCTGGTCACCCGCGACCACGAATCGCGCGCCGCAATGATCCAGCGCATAGGCAATTTCTTCGGCAGCCGCATCGGCATATAGCGGCACAGGCACACACCCAATCCGCTGGGCCGCCACCATCGCCCAATAAAGTGCGGGTCGGTTACGCCCCGTAATTGCGATGTGGTCCCCGACATCTGCACCAAGCGTCAGCAGGCCACAGGCAAGCGCGTCAATCTGCTCGGCGGCTTCGGCCCATGTCCAGCTTTGCCAGATGCCGAATTCCTTCTCGCGATAGGCAGGCTTGCTGCCGTGCTGCGCCACGTTCCGGGCAAGCAACGCCGGAATAGAGCATGGCCCGCTCTGTGCGGATGGAGCCATAGGTTGATCCTCCCTGACTGGGTTGTTCCAGCGATGTGGCAGCCGCCTCCCCGCGACCGTCACTTAAGCTCATAGTGATCGGACACCCACACATCGTCAAATCATTTTTTGAACAAGCGTTCAGTTAACCCTAATTTAACCATAATCAGGGACACCGGAACCTGCTCTTCGCAAGGGTGAATTTTTTGGCCAAGCTTAATTGTGGTAGATTTATGCGTGTTTCGTCATCACCCGCGTGTGTTTTTCTGTTTGGCAGGGTGACAGTTCTTTGTGCGTGTTTCGCCTTGATCGGTGCCTGTGGTGGCGGCGCGGGCGGTTCAACCCTCGTCAACGCCCCGGCGTTGCAGGCAAAAGTCGAGAAATTACAGATAACCACACTCGGCCAAACCGGTTTTCTGACCCCCGATCTGGATGGCTACTTTGCTGACAGCCAGATCACCAGCGCCACTCAATTCAGCTTTGGCCCCAGCGTGCAAAGCGGGATTTCATACGCCTATGTCATGGGCCACGATAATGTTTCATTCCGCGCGTTTTCCGGAATTATCCCTGGCAGCAGCGTCGTAGACCAACCGAACCACGGCACAATCAACTACACCACCAGATATCTGCTCGACGCGATTGTGGGAATCGAAGTCGTTGGTAATGTGCTTCGATCTTACGGAAGTATCGGCAGCGACAATGATATTGTGCTGACCGCCGATTTTGACGCGGGCACTCTGACCGGGCAAAGCCTGAATGACCAGTTCGCGGTCAATGGCCAGCTTGCCCCATCGGGCAATGGGCTGACAGGCACAGTCAGCTGGCTTGGGATCGAAGGGGACCTGACCGGGCTTGTCGGCAGCGATCAGGTTATCGGTGCATTCCACGGATCATCCCCAGACACTGTCTATGTCGGCGGATTTCAGGGCAACGCGGATTAACTGCCAGCCAACCCGCAGCTATTCGGCGGCCACTGTCACGATCTTTTCGACCTTCACGGCGGCAAACTTGAACTCCGGAATTTTCCCGAAAGGGTCAATTGCCGGGTTGGTCAAGACGTTTGCAGCCGCTTCCACATAGGCAAAAGGCACAAAAACCATATCCGGCGCCACCGCGCGGTCTGCGCGCGCCATAATCTCGATACTGCCGCGGCGCGTCGTCAGGCGCACCATGTCCCCCGGTGCCACGTCAAGCGCACGCAAGGTTGACGGGTGCAGCGAACAGTTTGCTTCCGGCTCGACCGCATCAAGCACCTTGGACCGACGGGTCATCGACCCGGTGTGCCAATGTTCCAACTGACGGCCAGTAGTCATGATCATCGGGTAATCATCATTGGGCGCTTCATCCGGTGGGATAACGCTGGCAGGGGTAAAGCGCGCCCGGCCATTTTGGCGCGGGAAGCCGTCGCCAAAGACAATTGGCTGGCCGGGGTCCTCTGGCGACAATGACGGATAGGTCACCGCATTCTGCGCCTCCAGACGGTCCCAAGTGATATTGCTGAGCGATTTCATCAGCTTGGTCATTTCGCCGAACACATCGGAAGGATGGGTGTAAGTCCACGGCAGTCCAAGCCGCTTTGCCAGTTCGACGGTGATCCACCAGTCTTCTTTTGCATCGCCGGGTGGCGGGACGGCGGGGCGGCCCATCTGCACCTGTCGGTTGGTGTTGGTCACTGTGCCGGTCTTTTCGGCAAATGCGCTCGCTGGCAGAATCACATCGGCATAGTTCGCCGTCTCAGTGATAAAGATATCCTGCACGACCAGATGGCGCAGCTTTGCCAAGGCGTCGCGGGCGTGTTCAACATCGGGGTCGGACATGGCCGGGTTTTCGCCAAGGATATACATGCCCTGAATATCGCCCGCATGCACCGCATCCAGAATTTCAGTCACGGTCAGGCCCTTTTCAGGGTTCAACTCCCCCTGATCCCAGATCTCGTGAAAGGCGTTGCGCACACCCTCGTCACCGACAGGCTGATAGTCGGGCAAAAACATCGGGACGAGCCCCGCATCCGACGCGCCCTGCACATTATTTTGCCCGCGCAGTGGGTGCAGGCCCGTGCCGGGGCGACCAACCTGGCCCGTCATCAGCGCCAGACTAATCAGACAGCGCGAATTATCCGTGCCGTGAATATGCTGGGACACACCCATGCCCCAAAAGATCATCGCGGATTTGGCGCCAGCAAATGTGCGGGCGACTTCGCGCAATTCGGCAGCGGGAATGCCGCAAATGCCTTCCATCTTTTCGGGGGTGAAATCCGCAAGATGCGCCTTCTCCGCCTCCCAGTTTTCGGTATAGGCCGCGATATACTGCCGGTCGTACAGCTCTTCCTCGACAATCGTATGCATGATCGCATTCAGCATCGACACATCCGCGCCGGGTCGGAATTGCAGCATATGGGCCGCAAACCGTTTGAGCGCCTGACCGCGCGGGTCCATGACAATCAGTTTGCCACCGCGTTTCGTGAACTGCTTGAAATAGGTCGCGGCAACCGGATGGTTTTCAATCGGATTCGCCCCGATCACGATGGCGACATCGGCATTCTCGATCTCGTTGAATGTCGCCGTAACCGCACCGGACCCCACATTTTCGATCAGCGCCGAAACAGATGACGCATGACACAACCGCGTGCAGTGATCGACGTTGTTATGACCAAAGCCCTGACGGATCAGCTTTTGAAACAGGTACGCCTCTTCGTTGGTGCATTTGGCAGAGCCAAAGCCAGCCACACCTGCCCCGCCAATATCCTTCAGGCCAGAGGCCGCAGCATCAAGCGCCTCTTCCCAAGTCGCTTCGCGGAAATGGGTCTGCCAGTTGGCGGGATCGACATTCAACCCTTTGGCGGGCGCATCGTCACGGCGGATCAGCGGTTTTGTCAGCCGATGCTCATGATGGATATAGTCAAAGCCAAAACGCCCTTTGACGCACAAACGCCCCTGATTTGCCGGGCCGTTGATACCTTCGACAAACTTGACCTTGTTATCCTTGATCTTGAGAGACACCTGACAGCCGACGCCGCAAAACGGACAGACGCTTTCGACTTCGCTGTCGTAATCCTTTGTATCGCCCTGCTGGTTTTCGTCGGTGACAGTCGCGGGCAGTAGCGCGCCGGTCGGGCAAGCCTGCACACATTCGCCGCAAGCCACGCAAGAAGACATGCCCATCGGGTCATCCATATCGAACACCGGATAGGCCTGATGGCCCCGCCCGGCCATGCCGATCACATCGTTGACCTGCACTTCACGGCAGGCACGTACGCACAAACCACATTGGATGCAGGCATCAAGGTTCACCGACATCGCGACGTGGCTGTCATCAAGCAACGGAATATGGTCACTATCCATGGTTGGGAACCGGCTTTCGCTCACTTCCTGACTGGCGGCCATGTCCCACAGATGTGACGACCGGTCATGCGCCGCGGCCTGTTCGGGTTGATCGGCAACCAGAAGCTCCATCACCATCTTTCGCGCCTGTTTCTCGCGCGGCTGGTTGGTGGTGACGACCATGCCTTCGCTGGGTTCGCGGATGCACGAGGCGGCAAGCGTGCGTTCGCCTTCGATTGCAACCATACAGGCCCGGCAATTGCCGTCAGACCGGTAACCCGGTTGCGGCTTGTGGCACAAATGCGGGATCACAAGACCCCGCCCATTGGCCACGTCCCAGATCGACTCACCGGGCTGGGCGGTAACAGATTGACCATCAAGAGTGAACCGAACCAAGTCTGACATGGGGAAACCTCCGCAAATTTAGCGCCAACATAGCGTCGCTTCATTCTTGCGGAAGGGCTACCACGACTTAAGTCCCTTCATTTGCGCCACGCGGGATTTCCGATGGGCAACTCTTGCGTCCGATAAAAGAAAAACCCCGCGACCAGAGGCGACGGGGTTTTTTCATTTCAAAAGTCTGTCCGAGATCAGTCAGCCGTCAACAATGGCGGCTTGTCACCCTTGTCGGTGATTTTGCCTTGCTCCGGGGCCTCATAGCGCAGGTCCAACTCACCTTTCTTGACACCAACCTTGACGATCCCGCCCTTGACAAGCTTGCCGAACAGCAACTCTTCGGCGAGCGGCTTTTTGATGTTTTCCTGAATGACGCGGCCCAGTGGACGCGCACCCATTTTCTCATCATAGCCTTTTTCAGCCAGCCATTCGGCGGCAGCATTCGTCAGTTCGATATGCACATTGCGGTCGATCAACTGCGCCTCAAGCTGAAGCACAAACTTCTCGACGACCTGCATGATGACCGGTTTCGGCAATGCGCCAAAGCTGATGATCGCATCCAGACGGTTCCGGAATTCAGGCGTGAAGGTCCGCTCGATCGCGGCAGTGTCTTCACCTGTCCGGCTTTCGCGGCCAAAGCCCATCGCGTTCTTGGACATTTCAGCAGCACCCGCGTTGGAAGTCATGATGATGATGACATTGCGGAAGTCCGTCGTCCGACCGTTATGATCGGTCAATTTGCCATGGTCCATGACCTGCAACAGGATGTTGTAGACGTCAGGATGCGCCTTTTCCATTTCGTCCAACAGCAGCACACAATGCGGGTTCTGATCGACGCCGTCAGTCAGCATACCACCCTGATCGAATCCGACATAACCGGGAGGAGCACCAATCAGGCGGCTGACTGCGTGCTTCTCCATGTATTCGGACATGTCAAAGCGCAACAATTCAACGCCCAGTGTATCCGCCAATTGCTTGGCCACTTCGGTTTTACCCACACCGGTCGGCCCTGCGAACAGGTAATTGCCAATCGGCTTTTCAGGCTCACGCAATCCGGCACGCGCCAGTTTGATCGCGGATGACAATGCTTCTATCGCCGTGTCCTGACCGAAGACAACGCGCTTGAGAGACTTCTCAAGATCCTTGAGCACCTCTGCATCGTCTTTCGACACGTTCTTGGGCGGTATCCGCGCAATCTTGGCGACGACATTTTCAATGTCCTTGGCGCCAATCGTCTTGCGACGTTTCGATTCGGCAACCAGATGTTGTGCGGCACCCGCCTCATCAATCACGTCGATAGCCTTGTCCGGCAGTTTCCGGTCGTTGATGTAACGCGCAGACAATTCCACCGCGGACTTGATCGCGTCCGCTGTATATTTGATGTGGTGATGCTCTTCGAAATAGGGCTTTAGGCCCTGCAAAATCTTGATGCTGTCAGGAACTGACGGTTCGGTCACATCAATTTTCTGGAAACGGCGCGACAAGGCGCGGTCCTTTTCAAAGTGCTGGCGGAACTCTTTATAAGTCGTAGAGCCCATGCAGCGCAGCTTGCCGCCCTGCAACGCAGGTTTCAGCAGGTTGGACGCATCCATCGCACCCCCAGAGGTCGCACCAGCACCAATCACCGTGTGAATCTCATCGATGAACAGCACCGCATCGGGGTGATCTTCCATCTCTGACATCACGGCTTTCAGACGTTCCTCAAAATCACCGCGATAGCGGGTGCCTGCCAGCAACGCGCCCATGTCCAGCGAATAAATCGTGGCTTTAGACAAGACCTCAGGTGTCTCACCATTCACGATCTTAAAGGCCAGACCTTCGGCAATGGCGGTCTTACCAACACCGGGGTCACCCACCAAAAGCGGGTTGTTCTTGCGGCGGCGGCACAGCACCTGAATGCAGCGTTCAACCTCGTGGGCACGACCAATCAGCGGATCAACATCACCCTTCGAGGCTTTTGCATTCAGATCCACACAATATTTCGACAGTGCGCTTTCCTTTTCTTCGCCATCACCGGCCGAGATTGTCTCGCTCTCGTCGGATGACCCGGTCACGGGGCGCTGTTCGCCGAATGCAGGGTCCTTGGCGACACCATGCGCGATGAAATTCACTGCGTCATAACGGGTCATGTCCTGTTCTTGCAGGAAATAAGCCGCATTGCTTTCGCGTTCGGCAAAGATCGCGACAAGCACGTTCGCGCCGGTCACTTCCGACCTGCCGGATGACTGCACATGAATCGCAGCACGCTGGATAACGCGCTGGAAAGCCGCCGTCGGGACAGCTTCAGAGCCTTCCACATCAGTGATCAGCGTTGACAGATCATCCTCGATGAAATCTTCCAAATCCTTGCGCAAATCGTCCAGATTCACCGCACACGCGCGCATCACGCGGGCGGCATCCGGTTCGTCGATCAGGGCCAAAAGCAAATGCTCCAACGTGGCAAGTTCATGCTTGCGCGCATTTGCTAGGGCAAGTGCCCCATGAATGGACTGCTCTAGTGTAGTCGAAAATGATGGCACGATGTGTGCTCCTTCATATCGGGGGCAGGATTGGTTTCCGGCCAATCCTACCGTGGCCTCTTAATCTTAAGGTTTGGTTTTATCCCTAAACCTTCAAGGGGTTTTTTCTATTTTACCCTCACAAAAGTGTGGTGCGCCTGTGTTAGGCCTGATTTTTATCCACTGTTGGCAAGGCTTCCACAGTATCTTGGTCAAAATTTGTCCTTCCTTGCCCGAATCTCTGCAAACATTTGCACGTCTGATAAATCGGACAATCCCAGTGCCGCCTTGAAAGCGGGATCGTCAGCCCGCAGAAACGGATTTGTGCGGATTTCATCGGCAAGTATCGAAGGCACAGTTGCCAGCCCGGCAGACCTTGCCTTGTCGATTGCCGCTGATCTTAAGATAAGTTCCGCATTGCCCGGGTCAATAGACAAGGCAAACCGCGCGTTCGATTGGGTGTATTCATGCCCCGAGCAGACCATCGTTTCGGGGGGCAGGGCGCGCAGCTTCTGCATACTTTGCCACATCTGCTCCGGCGTGCCTTCAAACAGGCGGCCACAGCCCAGCGCCATCAGGCTATCGGCGGTAAAGACAAATTTGGGGCCCGGCATGTAATACGCAATATGCCCCACGGTATGGCCGGACACATCAAGCACATGGGTATCAACGCCGCAGACCTGAATGATATCACCTTCGTTGACCGACATATCAAGCGGTGGCAATCTATGTGCATCTGCGGCGGCGCCAATCACTCGCGCCCCGTCCCTCAGTTCTGCCACCCCGTCGATGTGATCGTAATGGTGGTGGGTGATCAGGATATCGGTCAGCGCCCACCCCTTTGCGTCCAGCACAGCCTTGATCGGGGCTGCCTCCGGCGCATCGATCAGGGCGGTATCACCTGTCACACTATTGTGCACCAGAAACGCATAGTTATCTGACAGGCACGGTACAGTGACCAACTCAAGCGGTACATTTTCGTTTGTCATGGCAATCCGGTGTTCTGTTGCTATTCTTAAAACATAGCTTTGCTGAACGGAGATCAAATCACAATGCACCTTGATGTGCTTGATCTGCAAAAATTCTACTACCGGAGCGCCTTGGGGCGCGCCGCGCAAAAGGTGATCAGGGATGAACTGGTTTCGGTCTGGCCCGAAGCGAAAGGGCAGATGGTGGTCGGATTCGGCTTTGCGGTGCCCCTGCTGCGCCCCTTCCTGAAGGATGCGCGGCGGGTGATCGGCCTCATGCCCGGCCCGCAAGGGGTGATGCCATGGCCACCCGAAGGGCAAAATCACAGCGTTCTTTGCGAAGACACGCTCTGGCCGATCGAGACCGGTCACGTGGACAAGCTGGTGTTGCTGCACGGGCTTGAAACCACCGAACAGCCCTCTGCGCTGCTGGAAGAGGTATGGCGCGTGCTGGGCCCCGGCGGCAGGGCGGTCTTTATCGTGCCAAACCGCGCCGGTATCTGGTCACGGTCGGACGCAACGCCTTTCGGCTACGGGCGGCCCTATTCGCTTGGCCAGCTCGAAGCACAATTGCGCAAGCATCGCTTTGTAACCCAACGCACGCTATCCGCACTTTATCAGCCGCCATCGTCACGCAGGCTCTGGCGCAAATCCGCGAGCCTGCTGGAAAAGGTCGGGCACAACCTGCCATTTTTTGCCGCAGGAGGCGTGCTGATGGTTGAGGTCAGCAAACAAGTCGCGGCGCCAACGCGGCCCGGTCTGGGCGAAGCTGTCAAGCGCCCGCTCAAGGCGCTTGAAGGGATCGCGGGCGCGAAAAAACCAAAGCCCGAGACTGCCTAGCCGCCTGCTGCCAGCACCGAAATCATTGGCAGGGTCGGTTTCCAATCCAACTTCTGACCCGACATTTCGCTCGCGCACAGGCCCTGCATCGCCTATTGCAAACACATGACACAGCCGTTTGAAATCTATCTGACCGCCACGCCCGGTCTGGAAAAAGCACTACTTGCCGAGGCGTTGGAGAATGGTTTCAACGATGCCGCCCTCACCCAGGGCGGCGTGACCATCACCGGCGGATGGGAGGACGTGTGGCGCGCCAACCTGACCATGCGCGGGGCGACACGGGTGCTGGCACGGGTCGGCAGTTTTATGGCCTTCCATCTGGCGCAACTGGACAAGCGGGCGCGCAAATTCCCGTGGGGCGACACCCTGCGCACCGATGTTCCGGTTCGGGTCGAAGTCAGCACCTCCAGAAAGTCCAAGATCTACCACGCAGGCGCCGCCACCCAGCGGATTGAAACCGCATTACAGGCGCAAGGTTATCAGATTAGCGCCGACGCCGCGTTGGTCATCAAAGCGCGCATCGACGACAACCGCGTGACGATCAGCCTCGATACCTCCGGCGAAAGCCTGCACAAACGCGGCCACAAGGAAGCGGTGGGCAAAGCCCCGATGCGCGAAACGCTTGCCAGCCTGTTTCTGCGTGAATGTGGCTATGACGGGACCACGCCGGTTCTGGATCCGATGTGCGGCTCCGGCACCTTCCTGATCGAAGCCGCGGAAATGGCGGCGGGCCTGCACCCCGGGCGCACCCGCAGCTTTACGTTCGAACAACTGTCCAGCTTTGATGCGGACACGTGGGGCAAGATGCGGCAAACGACAACGCCGCGCAGCACCTCAGCGCACTTCTACGGCAGCGACCGCGACGCAGGGGCAGTACGGATGAGCCGGACTAACGCCGAACGCGCAGGCGTCGCAGACCTGATCACATTCGAAAACCTCAGCGCGTCCGACATCCAGCGCCCCGCAGGGCCACCCGGCCTGATCATCTGCAACCCGCCCTACGGTGGGCGGATCGGCAATCCGAAACTGCTCTATGGTCTCTACGCAAGTCTTGGCGAAACCCTGCGCGCCCGTTTCAGCGGCTGGCGGGTCGGGATCATCACCAGCGACGCAGGACTGGCCAAAGCCACCGGCCTGCCCTTCAAGCCCAAGGGCGCACCGATCCCGCACGGGGGATTGAAAGTGTGGTTATTCCAGACAGAACCGCTCTGACACATTCTTCGGCGCGGGAGAGAGTGCAGAAACTGCGATGCAGACCGTGGGAAGTGTCCTGCCCCGTCAAAACCGATGCACGCCCTATTGACTTTGACCCTATCGGCCCACGGCAAAAACACCAATTTCGTTAAAGTCATCGCCAATGCCGCCGACATCTTGAACGTAGTCGTGATCGATATCGACAATGCCCACCGCTTCGGGCGCGCCGTCGCCGCCAAACAGGATATCCCATCCGCCTTGCAACCTGTCACCACCTTCCGGGACAGCGCTTGACTGCGCCAGTTTTCCGCCTTCGGTGATGCCGCCTGCAACAGAGGCGCCATTGGCAAAATTCAAGGCACCAAGGCGCACATCATCAAGTTCACCCGCGCGGCTGCCATTCGCTGTAAGAAAACGTGTCCGGTTGGTGATATCGCCTGCGGCAGTCCCGTCAGCGAAATCAACATCAATCTTCACCGTCCCTGCAATATAGGACTCGGTCAGTCGGTCATTGGTGGTTCTACGCAAGAACCCGGCATAATCACCGTTGTAGGTCGCTGTCCCGGTCAACGGCATCGTGCCCCCGTCCGAGAAACGCTGCGCATCATAGGCGTCCAGATGATCGGGTGGGGTATCGGCATGATGCAGAATGCGCGCGGCGGTCGCATCGCCCTCAGCTTCGAACAACACAATCCGCCCGTCATCCAGAAACAAAGGCGGTAAGAACTCATAGATTCCAACATAGGCCTCAAAGCCGGGAACATCGCGGGATTCGACCCGATTAAGCCTTTGCACCGCCCGGATTTGGCCCCCAAGGGTCAGGTCATAGACAGGATCGACAATGCGGATGTCCAAGCCACCCACTGTATCCGTCTCGACCGTCTTAGGCGTGTCTGACTGGCGCGAAATGGCGGCAAAAGATGCAGTACCCACCCGGTCTTCCGAATTGCCGCCGCTGACATCAGAGTCACCCCCACCGCAGGCTGCAAGAAGTGGAAAAATGAGCCCGACAGCAAAAAGTTATTCTCATCACAATCTACCTTCAATAAAAAACTTATGAAATTAGGGCCAACGCTAGAGGAATACGCCGTCCGTGTCATTAAAGAGCAAGAACGGGCGGGCAACTGACCGGCGCGGCATCAGCCTCCATCGTCTCGGGTGGTGCAAGGCGCACGGCGTATATTGCACAACACCATGGCATGATCGGTAACAGAAAAATTGTCCTATCATGTCAATCATCCACGACGATCAACCCGAACGCAAAAAGTAGCACGCAGGCAAATTGGCGTTGGCAGATGGCACCCTTGTTCGTACATCACACCGTATGTACGCAATATTTGCGCTGTCTGTACGCCGAATTGACGTCAAACCCGCGCGCGGGTCCGCTTCATCTCGACCCCTGCTGCCTGCAACGCTGTCGCGGCAATATCAACAGCCGTCAGCCCGGCATCGGCATACATCGCGTCAGGGCTGGCCTGATCGATGTAGCGGTCCGGCAATGTCATCGTGCGGATTTGGCAGCGTCCGTCAAGCAGGCCATCGTTGGCCAGATCGTGCAGCACCATAGCACCAAATCCACCACGTGATCCCTGTTCAACGGTGATCAGCGCGCGGTGATTGCGCAGCAACTGCCGGATCATGTCGCGGTCCAGCGGTTTGGCAAAACGCGCGTCAGCAATGGTCACAGATACGCCTTGGGCCTGCATCGCCTCTGCCGCTTTGCAACATTCCGACAGGTGCGCCCCAAAGGACAGGATCGCCACGTCGGACCCTTCCTGCACGATGCGCCCTTTACCGATTTCGATCAGCTCACCGCGTTCGGGCAGCTCGATTCCCACACCCTCGCCCCGCGGATAGCGGAAGGCAATCGGGCCCGCGTCATGCTCCGCAGCGGTGCGGACCATATGCATCAATTCCAACTCATCGCCTGCGGCCATCACGACCATATTCGGCAGTGCGGCCATATAGCCAATGTCAAATGCACCCGCATGGGTTGGCCCGTCGGCACCGACAAGACCCGCACGATCAATCGCAAAGCGCACCGGCAGATTTTGCAGGGCCACGTCATGCACAACCTGGTCATAGCCCCGTTGCAGAAAGGTGGAATAGATCGCGCAGAAGGGTTTCAGACCACTGGCGGCCATGCCTGCGGCAAAGGTCACGCCATGCTGTTCAGCGATACCCACATCGAAGACGCGTCCGGGAAACCGCTCGCCCATGATATTCACGCCGGTGCCGGATGGCATCGCTGCGGTCACTGCGACGATTGAGGGATCATGCCCCGCCTCGACCGTCAGGGCGGTGCCAAAGACTTTGGTATAAGCAGGGGCATTGGGCTTGGATTTCGCCTGCGCACCGGTGGACAGATCGAATTTCGAAACCCCATGCCCGCAATCAGCGCTGTTTTCAGCGGGGGCATAGCCCTTGCCCTTGGTGGTGCAGACGTGGATCAGCACCGGACCGGTCGCGCGGGTTTTGGCCGCACGCAGCACGGGCAGAAGTTGCGACATGTCGTGACCGTCAATCGGGCCGATGTAGCTGAAGCCAAGCTCTTCGAACAGGGTTCCCTGATTGCCGGGCTGCATCCCCGTCACCATCTGGCGGGCGCGGCGGGCATGTTCGCGGAACGGACCGGGCAAGGCGGCTTCGAAACCTTCGGCCATTTTGTGCAGGTCACCCACGGGCGAGGCATAGAGGCTGGAAAGATACTTAGACATGGCCCCCACGGGCGGCGCAATCGACATCTCATTGTCATTGAGAATGACAAACAGTCGGCGTCCTTCATGGCCCGCGTTGTTCATCGCCTCATAAGCCATGCCGGCGCTGATCGACCCGTCGCCAATGACGGCAATCGCATCACCGGTCGCCATGCCCATGTCGCGACCCACCGTAAAACCAAGCGCGGCGGAAATCGAGGTGCTGGAGTGCGCGGCACCGAACGGATCATAGTCGCTTTCGGCGCGTTTGGTGAAACCGGACAAGCCACCTTCCTGACGCAGCGTGCGGATCCGGTCGCGGCGTCCGGTCAGAACTTTATGCGGATAGCACTGGTGGCTGACATCCCAGATCAGCTTGTCCCTGGGCGTGTCAAAAACCGCATGCAAGGCGACGGTCAACTCAACCACACCAAGTGAGGACCCCAAATGACCTCCGGTTTGAGAGACCGCAGAAATCACTTCGGCTCGCACATCATCGGCCAGATTGGCCAAGGCTGTATCATTCATACGACGCAAATCAGACGGCCCTGCAACGGCATCCAGAAATGGCGTTTTCGGAAGATTGGTCATGGCAGCACCCTTTGAGTTATGAAAAAGGCGCCGCAAGGGGAGAATCTCCACTTGCGACGCCAGTCTCCTGTAGCCAACAGGAAGGGAACGGGGCTTTAGCCCCTCGCGAAGGACCAGCCAGGGAGGGAGGTCCGACACTTCGGCAGGTTGGGCAGCAGCGTCGCGCGCTGCCCAGCCCTATCTGGTCTAGGCATAGTCGTCTTGCTGGACCATCAGTTCGAGCGACGACCGGTTGATCGGGTCAGGTGTATCCCTGCTTTCCTCGGGCAGTGCGCGACCAATGAGTGCGATCACCGCAATCACGGCCCAGACCGCCAGACAAAAGACCAGTGCATATCCACCACCCTTGAGCATCAACAAGGTGATGTCGGCGGTTAACCTGTTCTTTTCGCTCAGATCGAGGATGTTTTCTTTTTCACTCATCAACTCTCTCCTTAGTTCATTGGGGCAAAGCCATGGACCTGCGCCCAGACGTACCAGTTATCGACAACGGTGCCCGACAAAAGGATACCGATACCACCTGTCAGTGTGGTCAAGACCGCAAACCACCAGGCCCAACGGTGAATGCCTTCCATCGTGGCGTTGAAACCCATGGTCCAGCGCCAGAACAAAGCAGCACGCTCGGTGGCTGTTCCGCGGTCAACGATCTGTTCAATCTCGCGCTCGCCGCCAAAGCGGCTGACCGCCAGAATGGTCGCGCCATGCATCGCAAACAGCAGCGCAGATCCGTAAAGGAACACAATGCTCAGCGCATGGAACGGGTTGTAGAACAGGTTGCCGTGCGTGATCGAGAACAGGTTTGTCCAGTCAAGGTGCGAGAACACGCCGTAAGGCACCATCTCGGACCAGTCACCAATCAGGATCGGACGGAAAAGGCCCAGAACAAGGAACAGCCAGATCGCAGAGGCGAATGCCCATGCCACATGCTTGCCCATGCCCAACGCTTCGGCGCGCAGATAGGTGCGGACCCACCATGTCAGAACCGAGATCAGCAGGAAGAAAGAGGCAATCATGAAATAGCCCCCGTCGTTCATCGGCGGCATGGACAGACCATAGCCCGGCGATGGCGGATCAAGCGACAGCCAGAACAAATCGCGCAGCAGAATTGCGGGATTGTAATCGGCCTGCGCCCAGAACGACATGCCCACCATAACAAACCAGATCAGGCCGGTCGCCAGCGAGATCACCCCGAAAGAGCCAAGGTAAAGCGGCCCAAGCTGCGCGTTACCGAACCAACCGGCAAGGGTCGAAAACCTGCCATTGCCGATCCGCTCGGACGCGGGGTTGGTGTCTGGGGGGTTGATCCCCATTTCAGGCGGTCCCTGGACCTGAACCTGGGTGAAGATGTTTTGATATTCAGCCATTGTTCATATCCTCCTACAGATCCCGCCACCAAGGCAGTTCATAATACCAGTCCCACCAGACGATCCATTCCTCGAACCAGACGGTGCCGGAAATGACGATACAGACCGCGCTCCAGAAACCGGCGCTCAGGGCAAGGAAAAGACCCAGACGGTGAATGCCCAATGGCCCGATCGAATAGCCAATCAGATCGCGGAAGTAGGTGTCTTCGTGATCAGGGGACGCAATGGTGTTGCCTTTGCCCGTATTCACAGCCGACAAGACCAACGATCCGTGTAGCGCCAATGCCAGACAGTTCGTAAAGAAGAACGTCACAGCGATCATATGCGCGGGGTTGTAGTGGAAGTTGCCGTAGGCGTAGCCCACGTTATTCACCCAGTCGAGGTGACTGAAGATGCCGTACGGGAACGCATGCCCCCAAGCGCCCAGCAACACGGGGCGGATCACGACCAATGTGACATAAGCCAGAATGGCGACGCCAAAGGCAAAGGGCACATGGTATCCGATGCCCAGTTTGCGGCAGATTTCCACCTCGCGCATCATCCAGCTGACAAAGGCACCGATAGCGCAAATGGTGATGATTTGCCAAAGGCCCCCATCAAGCAAAGGCGCGGCACCAAGGCCGTATTCCAACGGTGGCGGATTGATCGAAATCAGCCACGGATTCCATGTGGGGCCTTGGCTGGCCCCGTAAAAAATCAAAATCGTCCCTAGGACGGCGAAAAAGAACGTCGTGACTCCGAAGAAGCCCACATAAAATGGCCCCACCCAGAAGTCGAACAGATCACCGCCAACCAACGTCCCGCCACGGACCCGGTATTTTCTCTCGAAGCTGAGCTGTGCCATCTTCCTACTCCAATCATGGACAGGCCCTGCAACCCCGGTCGGGCGCGCCCTGTCATCGTCAATAGATGCGGTTTGCTACGGGCGAAAAGGAACTCGCCCGTAGCTATGTCTTTGCGGCAAGCCGGTTATTGCGCGCCAAAGGCGAGCTGGAACCAGTTTGTGCTTTCGTTGCTCAGCAGGACGAGGTGAATCATCGCTGCGAGAAGGAACAGGAAAACGCCCTGTGCCACGAAAACGCGGCGTGGGTCGAAAACCAGCCAGATCTTGTAGAACTGTGCCATGTGTTTTTCCTCTCCTTACCAGCTGAACCAAGGAAGCTTGATGTACGTCAAGAAGTGAGCAACGATTGCAACGATCGTGAAGATCGTGAACCCGCTCATGTACACCGAATGCAGTTCCTGGGCCTGCTCGTCAGTGAGACCTGTGAAAGACAGGTCAGATTTGTCAGCCATGTTTTGTCTCCAAAATTGGGTACTGACGCCGCGCACCCCCCGCGGCCGGGTTACGACAGAAGCTCTTCCTCTGCCCCAATCCGTCATCCCGGGGGGGAATGACGAATGTCCGATGCCCTTGCGGGCAAATTTCAAATGGCCGGATCACGCGCTGAAAATATGCGGTGTGATGATCCGGGCCTGTGTCCATGCTTTGGCGAATGGCCCCTTTTCCGGCAGTTCCATCCGGCGGGCTGCGGTCAGCATCCACGTCAGAAAGGCCAGCGGCAGGGTCGCTAGAAAGATCAGCGCAAAATAGGCATAATATTCCCGCTTTGGCGGCGCGTGCCGCTCGCGCATGACTGGTGCATCTGTTGTAAAGTCGGTCATGTCCGTCCTCCTGAGGATGGTTGCAATGTCTCGACGGTCTCAAGGACCACCCGGTCGTTGCCGGCATCGAGGGCCGCCCGTTCGGCTGCGTCGCGCAGCGTCTTGGCAGCAGAAATACGTGTCAGAATGGGATGGGTCGCCACGATCTCATCCAATTTCGCCTGCGCGTCGGCATCCCACGGGAAATCGCGGCGCAGCGGTGTCAGGGTCGCTTCGGTGGCGTCCATATCAGTACCCAGCGGCAGGATGTGGAACAGCGCATCAAACAGGCCATTGCAGACCTCTTGCAGCACATAGGTCGCACCGGCGTAACCCATGAATGGCGTGCCGGTCGCCCTTCGGATCGCGGCACCGGGGAAGCTGGCGGGGATGAATACCGGGCTGGGGCCATGCCCTGCCTTCATCTCGGCCATATACATTTTTTCGTTGATCGACCCCAACACAATCAGGGGGCGTTTGCTGTACAGCAACTGCCGCACTTCTTCGTTGTTGGTCTTTTTGCCGCGACAGCGGGCAACAGCAAAGGCACAAGGGAAACCCAGATCACCTTCGAGGAAGTGACGCACGCCGCGGGCATAGGTTTCATTGGCGACAATCGCAAATTCTGCCGTGGCAAAGAAATCCTGCGTGACCGACCGCCACAAATCCCATACCGGCTTGATGGTCGAATGTTTTTCACGCTCAATGAACGGCTCAGGGTCCAGACCCGTCAACTCGCCCAGTTTGCGCAGGAATTTCGTGGTAGAGTCGATCCCGAAAGGGGCCTGCAGGTAGGGCTTGCCCAACACCTCGCACAGCCCGCGCCCAAATTCGCGGTACATGGTGACGTTGACGTCCGCATTCACGAGATTGCGCATTTCGGCGACATGGGCACCCAGTGGCATCACCATATTGACTTCTGCGCCGATCCCTTCGACCAGCCGCCGGATTTCGGCCAGATCAGATGGCATGTTGAACGCGCCATACATCGGGCCAAGAATATTGACGCGCGGTGCTGCACCCTCTTCACGCTTCTTTTCTGGGGGCATCCGGCCTTTGGTCATGCCGAATTCGGTGAAAATCCAGGTCATCGCGCGGTCCGCACATTCCCATTGGTCTTCATCAATTGTGCGCGGCAGAAAACGCTGGATATTAGTCCCTTGCGGTGTGACGCCACCACCGATCATCTCAGCAATTGACCCGGTGACGACGACAGCGGGCAGAGCAGGATCAAGCACTTCCCAGGCGCGTTTCATGGCCTCTTCTGTGCCCTCACCCATCTCGGTTTCACCAAGGCCGGTCACGACAATCGGGAGTTCATGCGGTGGTAGTCCGTCGGTGTAGTGAAGGACAGAAGTTACAGGGAGATTTTCGCAGCCAACGGGGCCGTCAATCACAACCTGCAGGCCTTTGACTGCACAGAAGGCGTAAACCGCGCCCCAATATCCACCTGCACGATCATGATCGGTGACTAGCATGGGACACCCCCATGCTGCGGGGCGAAAAATCTTCCGGAAGATTTTTGGACACATGAATTTTCTAGAAAATTCATCATATCATCTGCTCCGCTTTGGCGGCGCGGGCCAGTTTATCGAGTTTCTTTTGGTGCTGCGCCCGAAAATCGGGCCGCAGGTTAGGCGATCGTTCCCAGACGCCCGCCGTGTCTTCAGACCCCACACCTTCAAAAAACGCACGCATCTTGTCCATCTTTTCCCTGCCAGCAATCGCTGCATTCACTACCTCGGCGAGGGACCCAGCCCCCGCCGGTCCCATGAGTGGCCGTGCCGAAATGAGGTTTGTAAAATAGAGTGCGGGAATGCCCGCTTCCTTGGCGTGTTGAACAACCGGGGTCGTCCCAATCGCCAGATCCGGCTTGATCGCATCTACCGCAGCAAGGTCGTCCTCAAGCGATGCGCGATATTTGACCTTCACGCCTTTTGCTGCCAGCCATTCCGCATCCGCCGCAGACCACGGCGTTTTGGGACAGGCGGTGCCAACGTAGGGCACATCCGCGCCACTTTCGATCAGTAGGCGGGCGACCAGAAGTTCCGACCCCTCATAGCCCGACAGCGTGATCGTGCCGTTGATCTGCGCGCCCGCAAGTGCGCCTTTGATCGCGGGCAAGAAGCCATTTTGTGCTGCGGCTACCTGATCCTTGGGGATATTGAATGCATCGCCGATCCCCGCAAGCCAGTCCGCCGTTCCGTCATGACCCACCGGCGCTGACCCGACAACAGGACGACCAGCGCCCTGAAATTCGCGGATAGAAGCCGTATAGAAAGGATGAATCGCCGCCACAGCACCACAATCAAGGGCGGCATATAGTTCCCGCCATTCGCGTGTCGGCACAACGGGACCGGCGGCCAGCCCAAGAGGGGCCAGCATTGCGCCGATCATCATCGGGTCAGCCGGGAACATTTCACCCAAAAGCGCCACGGTCGGACGATCCGACTTGCCACCGTCCGGGCGGGCAACCGGCCCTGCCTTGATTTCCTCGCGCGCATAACTCAGCATCGCACCGGCCAGGACATCCTTGGCCTCTGCGTGGGTGGGGATGCCGAAACCGGGGACATCAATACCCACGATGCGCACCCCGTTGATTTCCTTTGGTAGCAGGCGCAAAGGCACGCCCGACGCCGTAGGCACGCAAAGATTTGTGACCACGATCGCGTCATACCGATCAGGGTCCGCCAAATCGTGGACCGACTCGCGGATATCCTCGAACAGTTTGCCAGTCACCAGCGTTTCTGAATTGAACGGGACATAGCCGACCGAGCGGCGCGCGCCATAGAAATGCGATACGAAAGTCAGCCCATAAACGCAGCAGGCGGAACCCGACAGGACCGTTGCGACCCGCTTCATGCGAAGGCCCACGCGCAAAGACCCAAACGCGGGGCACATGCTTTGCGGTTGGTCATGGGGGCCTTGCGGATAGTCCTTGGCATATTGATCAAGAATATCGGACTTGCCCGCGGCACGGGCAGCTGCCTTCATCGTTCCAGCGCCCGCTGTGCATCCGCCATCCAGAGCAGTTTGACCGACATCGGGCGTCACATCAAAATCAGGGCGCGCGTCACCTTCGATGATCTGGACGTTGCCAGCCTCATCATAGCCAACTTCATATCCCTGAGTTTCATGCGTCATAGCGTTGCATCTCGCTCTTGGGCAGTTGCGCAATATGATCGCGCAGCCGTTTGATTTGCCCGGGTGTGGCACGCGCCAACATCCGCAAGACCTCCTCGAGGGTGGCCGTCTGTTGCTCAGGCATCATCATAAATGACCTCCAAGCTTTCCTTGGGGGCAGCATTCTTGCCGCGCATGTCCACGTCAGTTGCCGGGACCAGTTGATAATCCCCGCCTGTATCCTTGGCATCGAAAAGGCCCAGCAGACCGTCCTGATCAAGCGGCTTTGGACGCACCGGAGGGGCGATACCGACGGCTTCGGCCAATCCTTCAAACATCGGACCCCACTGGCTTTGGCGCGTACCGACAATCTGATAATTCGCTGATTTCTTTCTCAGGTCGTCATCTTGGGGAATGGCGGCAAGAACGGGGATTTCCGTTGCTTGCGCAAATGCCTGAGCCTCGCCCGTATCATCGTCTTTATTAATGACAAGTCCGGCGACCCCAACGTTACCACCAAGCTTGCGGAAGTATTCGACTGCGGAGCAGACATTATTAGCAACATACAACGACTGGAGGTCATTTGAGGCCACCAAAATCACTTTCTGCGCCATGTCGCGCGCGATCGGCAGGCCAAACCCGCCGCACACCACATCCCCGAGGAAATCAAGGAGGACATAGTCAAAATCCCAATCATGGAAGCCGAGCTTCTCAAGCAGTTCAAACCCGTGGATAATGCCGCGGCCACCGCAGCCCCGCCCGACTTCGGGACCGCCAAGCTCCATCGCAAAGACACCCCCACGCTTGAAACAGACGTCGCCGATCTTGACCTCTTCGCCGGCGATCTTCTTTTTCGCCGAGGTTTCAATAATTGTCGGGCAGGCCTTACCGCCAAACAAAAGGCTGGTCGTGTCTGACTTGGGGTCGCAGCCGATCAGCAGGACGCGCTTGCCCATTTCGGCCATCATGTGGCTCAGGTTGGCCAGCGTGAACGACTTGCCAATGCCGCCTTTGCCGTAAATCGCAATGATCTGGGTCTTGGACGTCGGCGCACCCTGCGGCACCTCAAGCGAAGGTTCCTGAGCAGCCTCATCCCGCAGGCGCTGGTCAAAGTCTTTCAGGTTTGGCACTTCGTCTTTCATAGACTTCCCCAGTTCAATATCATTTTCAGGCAGGCCGGATCAGTAAAGGCTGTCTGGTATGCCTCTGCCGCATCACGCGCGGCACTTGTGTGTGTGATCAGGTCCGCCAGTTCCAACGCGCCAGCCTCGACCAGAGCTTTGGTTGCAACCATGTCGTCAGCCGCCCATTCCGCCGAAATGCGAAAGCGCGCTTCCTTCATAAAGGCGGGCGGAAAGGCGAATTGCAGTGGTGCGGTATAGAAACCGGCAAGGACAATCTCCCCGCCCTTTGCGATACGGCCAACCAGATCATTCAGCAGATCGCCGCGCCCGGATGCGTCATAAATGGACCTGTAATCGCGGCGTTCGTCCGCGTCAGGGCTGATGACCTGATAGCCTTTTGCACCGGCCATCCGGGTTGGGTCAATTTCCCAAACGGTCGGCGCAGGCGCACCTGCGGCAACCGTTAGCCGGGCCAGCAAACGACCCAAAACGCCATGCCCGACAATCAGATCAGGGACCGCCTTGTTCGGTCCGGCCATCGCATGACGGGCCGTCGCGGCAAGTGCGAGCAATGCACCGGCAGGTCCGAAGCCACGGTCAATTCTTGTAACCCGCGATGCTTTCGTCACCAGCCGCTGTGCGGCCGCACCAAACAACCCATGCGCGCCGTCGTAACAACTGGCACCGGGCACAAACACATGCTCGCCGACGCGAAAACCGCTGTCCGGTCCGGCCTCGACAACCTCGCCTGCGGCCTCATAGCCGGGGATCAAAGGATATCCCATGCCAGGAAATGGGGGCATTTCGCCCGTCCAAAACAGCTTTTCCGTCCCGGTTGAGATGCCAGAGTGATGGATATCGACGACAAGATCATCCGCCGTCGGGGATGCAATCCCGATCGTATCAATCGCTAGTTCCCTAGGTGCTGATAATATGACGGCTGCTGTGTCCAAGACCCTCTCCCGCTGGTCGCGCTTGTCCCAAAAGGAACTCAAACTGCGACGCCTTATCTTACTGTCAGTCTAAACAGACATCGCTCAGTGTCAATTACTTTAGACATTTAAAGTGTCAACTTTGCTTTACACCCTGCACGACTGAAGTGACGAAGGGACGGGCGGGGACCGGGCGTTTAATCGCCTGAAATCCGGCCTGCTTCAGCAACCCGGAAACCTGTTCCGGTGACCTGGCGCATCCGGTGCGCATCGCCATACAGTAAAGGGCGAAATAGGCGTCGCCCGCCCGTTCAGGGACCTTGCCGCCGGTCATGGGTTCAGAGATCAGAATGCGACCGCCGGGCGGCAAGGCCGCGAAGGTTGCGCGCAGCAGCGCCAGAACCGTGTCATCCGCATGATCATAAAGCACGCGGACGAGGCTGATCATGTCGGCGCCCTGGGGCAGCGGGTCGTCCCGGAATGACCCCGGCGCCACTGTGACATGGGCCATCCCGTCGAATCGGGCACGCGCCGCGGGCACGACCGCCGGCAAATCAAACAGGGTCAGCGGCAAGGACGGATAGGCATCTGCAACCGCAGCCAGAAAGGCGCCCGTGCCGCCGCCCACGTCCATGAGATGTGTGACACCAGACAAATCCACAGCTGCAAGCGTATCAGCGGCGACAAGACCCTGACTGTCAGACATCAGTTGCGAATAGGTGGCTGTCACGTTCGGGTCTGTCGCACCGCCCGCCCCAAAAACATAGGGCCAGAAGTCCGCCAGTTCGGTCTGCACCTCACCCCGGAAAAACGCCACCGGATCGGCAAGATCTCGATAAAGCACATCATGATGCGCGATCATGCCGGCAAGGCCCGGTACACCAGCCAACGCGGCACCGCGCACCGTCAATGCATAGTCGCCCGCCTTGCGCTGTTTGAGCAACCCAAGCGACACAGCACCCGACAGCAGCACTTTCATCCGGTCGGGCGGCACATCCAATTTTCCGGCAAGGGCCGCCGCCGACATTTCCTGCGCGAGCAACAGGTCAGGGATGCCCAGCTTGACCAAGGCCTGTAATATTTGCGAGTGGCAAAAACCCGCGACCAGATCAAACATCGCCTCGCCTTCGCGGCGCACGATGCGGCGGGTCAAGGGAAAGCGGGCCGCCCATTTCTGAAAACCGGGCGAGGCGACAAGCCGGGTCAGGCGCGATGCGGTCCTGCCGGACTTTGGGCCGCGCATATAGCTTGACCCCGGCAGATCAACATCGGCCATTATTCACCGGGCACGGTCGACCGGCGACGCGCGCCAGCAGGCACTAGCCTATCGGCATAAGCGCGGACCATTTGGGCCAGTGCCGCTTCGCCGGGGCAGGCGGGAATGGATGCAATCGCCCCGCCCAGAATATCGTCAAACCGCTGCACAGCCCCCTGCACGCCAAAGGACGCCACGGCGTTCGGCCGACCATGCAAATCATCCTGTCCGGCCGGTTTGCCCAGCACGTCCTCGTCACATAGGGCATCGCGAAGATCGTCGGCGACCTGAAAGGCCTCGCCAATGCGCGCACCCAATTCGGCCCATGGCTCTGCCTCTTGGCCCGCTGCGACGGCCCCCATCTGGGTGGCCGCAATAAACAGCGCACCGGTTTTGGCCTGATGATAGGCAGACAGGTCAATCTGGCTTTCGCTTTCCCAACCCTGACCCGCGCATATGCCAAAAGGCATACCCGTGCGGGTGCCCAGAATATCGATCAGCTGAATGGCCCTGTGCGGGGTGTGGCCCGCAGCCGCCGCCAGAACCTGAAACCCCATCACAATCAGACTGTCACCGGTCAGCACCGCCAAAGGCTCCGAAAACGCGCGATGCACGGCAGGCTTGCCGCGCCGCATGTCGGCATCGTCAAAGCAGGGCAAATCATCATGTACAAGCGATGCGCAATGGATCACCTCAAGTGCGACAGCAGCCGCATCTGCAAGCGGCGGGCGATCATCGCCACAGGCCATCGCAACAGACATCAGAATCGTCGGCCTGATCCGGGCACCGCCCGGAGTCACCGCATAATCAAGCGCCGCAGCCAGCTTTGCAGGCGCAATACCGCCCTGCCCTTGCCTGATGGCCGTGGTCATGGCTGCTTCGATCCGGTCAGAGATTTTCATAAGCGTCTCCCAGGTTACTGTTCATAGTGTCCATTTTAGTTTACATGTGTCAATGTAAATCCAAAGAGACACCTGCATCACGGAGCGTTATGGGCGACCAATCTCCAAATGTTATCATCGTCGGCGCCGGGATCGGGGGACTGGCATCTGCATTGCGGCTGGCCCATGCGGGCTGTGCCGTGACTGTGCTTGACATGCATGACACGCCCGGCGGCAAGATGCGCACGGTGCCATCAGAGGCAGGGCCAGTAGACGCAGGACCGACAGTTCTGACCATGCGGCCCGTGTTCGAGGCGCTGTTTGCCGACGTCGGTGAAGAGCTGGGCGACCATATCACGCTCACGCCCCTTGAAACACTGGCCCGTCACTATTGGGACGATGGGACGCGACTTGACCTGTCAGCCAACCTAGAAACAAGCCGAGACAATGTCGCCCGCGCCTTTGGGGCAAAGGCCGCACGGGAATTTACCAACTTTTCCAACCGGGCAAAACGGCTGTTTGATGCCTTCGATAGCCCAATGATGCAAACGCAAGCGCCTGACCAGAGTGCGGTGACAAGACAAGTCATGCGCAACCCAAAACTGATCTGGGATATGGCACCGCATAAATCGCTGGCGGGGCTGTTGAAGTCCAGCTTTGGTGAGCCCCGCCTTGCCCAACTTTTCGGGCGCTACGCCACTTATGTGGGCGGATCGCCCTATGCGTCGCCTGCGATTCTGGCGCTGATCTGGCAGGCAGAGGCGCAAGGCGTCTGGACCGTGGAGGGCGGCATGCACCGGCTGGCCGCAACCATCGCATCGCGCGCCAAAGCCCACGGTGCCGAGATTCGCAGCAATATCCATGTGACCCGGATCACCCGGCAAAACGGCAAGATCACCGGTGTGCAAACGATCGACCGCCACTACCCGGCCGATGTCGTGCTGTTCAACGGCGACCCCCGCGCGCTGGCAAAGGGGTTATTGGGGCCAGTACCACAGGAAGCTGTCGGACCGGCCAGCACCGAACCGCGCAGCCTGTCGGCGTTCGTGCATGCGTTTGCGGCCATCCCACAGGGCGCTGAGCTGGCCCATCACACGGTCTTTTTCGCCCGTGATCCGCAGGCCGAATTCGGAGCACTTGCGCGCGATGAAATGCCCACCGATGCCACGCTTTATCTGTGTGCGCAGGATCATGGGCAAGTAGCCCCTGACGCCATGCAGCGATTTGAAATCATCATGAACGGCCCGCCCGTGCCGCGCGACCCGCAAAAGGAAAAACCGCCATGTCAGACACAGATATTCAACCGGTTTCAGGACTTCGGCCTCAGCTTCAGCCCAACACCGGGGCCAGAGGCGCTGACCACGCCGGACGGGTTCAACGCGCTGTTTCCAGCGAGCCTCGGTTCCCTGTACGGGCGGAGCCCGCACGGGCTGACGGCGGCCTTCAAGCGCCCGACAGCGCGGACGGCAGTACCGGGGCTGTACCTTTGCGGGGGCGGCACACATCCGGGGGCGGGCGTGCCGATGGCGACACTCTCCGCACGGCACGCGGCCGCGGCGATCATGAGCGACCATGCTTCCACCTTGACGTCCCGCCAAACGGCTACGCGTGGTGGTACATCGACGGGATCAGCGATTGCGGGACCAAAGCGGTCTCTTTCATCGGGTTTATAGGGTCGGTCTTTTCGCCGTGGTATGCGTGGTCGGGGCGCAAAGACCCAACCAATCATTGTTGCATCAATGTGGCCACCTATGGACCCGGCGGGCGGTTCACCATGACCGACCGGGGGCGCGATGCGCTGAAAACGACAGCAGACCGGTTCGACGTCGGCCCCTCGTCCATGTCGTGGACCGGCAATGAACTTGTCATTGATATCGATGAAGTCAGCAGCTTTCCCCTGATCAGCCGTGTGCGCGGGCAGATCACGATTACACCGCACGCGCTGTCTTCGGTCGAATTGCCGCTGACGCCAGACGGCGCGCATATCTGGCGCCCCTTCGCGCCCTCGTCCGATATCAAGGTCGATCTGGAGGCCAAGGGTTGGCAATGGTCAGGTCACGGCTATTTCGATGCGAATTTTGGCACGCGGTCACTTGAAGAAGATTTCAGTTTCTGGACATGGGGGCGCTACCCCACCGCGACGGGTGCCACCTGCATTTATGATGCGGTGCGGCGGGATGGCAGCACGCTGGACACGGCCATTGCATTTGACGCAGATGGCAACGCGCAGATCGTCGATGCACCACCGCGCACCACATTCAAAAGGTCACTCTGGCAGGTCAGACGCGAAACCCGCGCCGACGCCGGCATCTTGCCGCGACAGGTCCTGAATATGCTGGATGCGCCGTTTTATTCCCGCTCTGCCGTGCGGACGCAATTGAATGGGGAGGTGGTGACAGGTGTTCACGAAGCTCTGGATCTGAACCGCTTTCGATCCCCGATCATCAAATCTATGCTGGCCACGCGCGTTCCGCGACGAGCCGTTTGGCCGTGACGCTGATGACATAAATGTCTGCCGGCAAAGTCAGGATTTGACTCTTTAACCATTCGTAGCATAAAATAAAGAGAGGTGTAGCGGGTTTTTGTCGCCCGTTTTGATTGTTGATATGGTGATTTGGGGAATTTTATGAATATTTATCGGACGTTTTCGGCTGCGGCTTTCGCAGTCATGTGTTTTGCGGGCAGTGCCCACGCAATTACCTTGAGTTTTGCAGAGTTCAGTAGCTCTTCGAATGATCCGGCGACCGGCGCATCGGGTGAGGTCCAGCTTGATTTCAGCGCTGTCGATGGTATCGCTCGTGTGGATGTGACCGTTACAAATACAACGGAATTGACTGACTTTGGCAGTGGCGCAACCGAGTCCCAATTGACAGGGTTTGGTTTTGACCTGCTCGACGGCGTGGCGTTCGCTGGAATGTATGTGATCGGCAGTTTCCTTGATACGACATTGTTGAATGCATCCTTCTCGCCTTTCGGGACTCTTGACCTTGCCTTTTCTGACAATGGGGATTTCAACGGCGGCAATGCGAACAGCGCCTTGCCAGAGGGGCAATCGGACATGTTTTCATTCGCGCTGACTCTGGGATCTTTCGGAACGGTGGCCGCGCTGGAAGCCGCATTTGAAGCTGCATTTATCGAAGAAAGCCTTGACGCCGGAATGCGGTTTCAGCAAGTCAATGCAGGTGAAGGCAGTGACAAGCTCTTGTTCAATCCGGAAGTCTCGACGGTTCCGCTGCCCGCTGGTTTGCCGCTTCTTCTGACTTGTCTGGCGGTCACGGGCATTCTTGCCCGCCGCAAAGGTCCATCCCCGGCAAGTGCTATCGCGCAACCTGTCTGAACCAGACGAATGCTGCGCGGGCGTCAACCCATGGCCGCGCTGCGCAGCACTTCATCAACACTGACCCGAGGGTAGCCAGACAAGACAACGTGGCGAAACCGTCTTTGACAAGGTAGGTTGCATTTTCAGCCAACCTGAAAGCGTCGGCGAGCAACCTATGCCTGCTTACCCAAGGGGTTACGACCGACACTGTGATTTGATGGGCAATCCCGATATCGCAAGCAACACATCCCATGACGAATCAAGCAAGTGTAATGATCTGACCGCCAGCGGCTTGCGCGTCCTCCGCATCATGGGTGACCATCAGCACCGGCAACAATCGCGCGCGGGCCCTTTCAAAGACCATGTCGCGCACTTGCGCCCGCAATGCCGCATCCAGCCGGGAAAACGGCTCGTCCAGCAAAAGACCACAGGGTTCTGACAGCAGCATCCGCATCAGCGCAACGCGCGCTTTCTGCCCCCCAGACAATGTCGCCGGGTCACGGTCCGCAAAACCGGACAGCCCGATTTCATCCAACGCGTTGTTGATTTTTTCCAGCCGGGTTGATTGCGCCCCACCCGGCCGCAGCCCAAACGCCAGATTGGCCCCCACTGACAGATGCGGAAACAGCAAATCATCCTGAAACAAGATCCCCACACGGCGCCGGTGCGGCGGCGCGTGCGTGATGTCCTGCCCGTCGATGCATACAGTGCCTTGCGCGTCAAATGCAGGGGCCAATGTGCCCGTGATAAAGGCCAGCAGGGTCGATTTGCCAACACCTGACGGGCCCATGATTGTCAGCACGTCCCCCGGTGCGATGTCATGATGGACCGACACAAGTGACGCACCATCCTTGGAAATCACCACATTGCGCAACGACAGACCCTTATCCACGCCACAAACCCCTTCTGTTACGCCACACCAAGGCGGGGATAAGCAAAGCAAGCGTGAATGGCACCAGCGCCGCTCCGGTTTGCATCAGCCCATACACACCAATTGCCCGCCGATCACCCCCCGAAGAGAGTGCCACCGCTTCGGTCGTCAGCGTCTCGACCCTGCCGCCGCCGATCAGCAAAGTCGCCAGATACTGCCCGACAGAGACAGCCATACCAACCGCCAGTGCCGTCAGAATGGGCCCCAGCAGCATGGGCAGGCGCACCCGCCACAAGACCCCGTTGGGACTGGCGCGCAAGGCAGCCGCGACCGTGCCCATCCGCACGTCCCATGCGCGAAACGGGTCCGCCAGAGACAGGAAAACATACGGCAGGACAAACACCAGATGCGCCAGCATCACGGGCAATCGTCCTTCGTTTGCGCCGACCTGCAACATCAAGGTCTGCAATCCCGGCAGAAACGCCGTCTGTGGCACCAGCAATGGCAGATAAAGCAGCCAGATCCCGCGTTGGGTCACCGGCAGGCCATAGCGGTATTCGGCCTCTAGACAGCCGATTGTCAGGATCAGAGCCACCAGCGACACAGTGACCGCAATCAGGGCGGTTTCGCCCAACGCCTCAAGCGTGCCGGGTCCATGGCGCAGCCAGTTCCTGAAGGTCAGCTGATCAGGGAAAGCATCGGGAAAACCCCAGTATCCAGCAAAAGACCAGATTGCCAGAACCGCGATCCCGAGAAAGATGGTCAGGGCAGAGATCATGCCAAGCCCAAGTGCTGTTTGCCGTATGACAGGGTCCAGCCTGCCCCGATGACCCGCCGCAATCCAGCGGCGGCCAAGTGCACCGATGGCAACCTCGCCCAACCGCCACACAACCAAGGCACCGATAACAAGAGATAATTGCAGCAGGGCACCCGCTGCTCCTTCTAACCGCATGGCCAGATCAGGATCAGACATCAGTTTGACGATCTGGACCGACAGCGTTGGCGGCGTATTCGGCCCAAGGATCACGGCCACATCAACAACCGACATTGAATAAGCCAACACCACATAAATGGGCGGCCTGATCTGCGCGTACACGCGTGGGAACACAGTCTTGAGCCAGCCTGTCAGCCGCCCATAGCCCAGCGCCTGTGCGATAGCCAGACTGCGGCTGGCATCGGTCTGGCCGAGCGCGGCAAGGGTAATCAGCAGCAGAAATGGCACTTCCTTGGCGATCAGCCCGGCGGTCATGGTCAGCCCCCATGTGTCCTGCACAATCAGCAGGTCCAGCGGGCGCTCCCATCCGGTCAGATCGGGTGACACCAGACGCGCAAGCCAACCGGACGGCGCAATCAGAAATGCAAGGCCAAAGGCCGCCGCCGCGTGGGGTACTGACAAAAGCGGCGACAACATTCGCTCAAGCAACCGAAATGCCCGCGTGCCGGACCAGCCTGCGGTAATCAAGGTCACAATCAGCAGCGATACAGCCGTCGCGCCAAGCCCTGTCGTGACCGATAACATTGCTGCACGCGGCAAACCGGCCCAGTCAAACAGTTCAACAAAAGGGTCCAGCGACGGGCCGGTCAGGCCAGCAGCGGGCAGATGTCCGAACGCTGGCAGCAACGTCCCCCAGAGACCCGCAACAACAGGGCCAAGCATGGCCAGCAATGTCAGAACGGGCAAGGCCGGGGGAAGTCGTCGGCTGTTCATCTGGGCAGCAAGCCTTATTGGGCAACCCCGTAGCGCGTGACCCAATCATCGGCGATCCGCGTCATCCAGCTTGGGTGCGGCTCAGGCTGGACCGTGCCCAGTTCAGCGGGCGACAAGGTCGCAACACCAAGATCCAGCGCATCAAACACTGCGCGATCTTCGGGCGCGAGGGCATCCATGTTCAGAACTGTGCCATACCCAAGGATTTCCGGATCTTGCGCGCGTGCCTGCGCTTCCGGCGAAAGCAAGAAATTTGCGACAACCATCGCGCCTTCCTTCGAGCCGGAGTTATAGGGAATTGCCACAAACGACGCGTTCCCGATGGTGCCTTTGTCCAGCACAAAGGTCCGCACGCTTGGGGGAAGTTCGTTATTGGCAATGGCGGTAGAGGCCGCACCAGGGCTGAAGGAAATCGACAGGTCCAGCTCGCCGTCCGCGATCAACGGGAACATCGCGGTGCCGGTCGCGGGGTATGCCTTGCCCTGCCGCCACAGATTTGGTGTCAACTCATCAAGATAGGCCCAAAGGACCTGCGCCACCTCGTCATAGGTTTCGTCAGTCGCGGGCGCAGACAAGACCGATGCGTCAGGCAGAACATCGACAAGGACCTGTTTGAGGAACGTCGTCCCCAGAAAATCAGGTGGCTGCGGATAGGTAAAGCGACCGGGGTTTGCAGCGGTCCATTCCAGCAGTTCCGCCATGGATCCAAGGGGTTCCTTCATCCGGTCGGTATCATAGTCAAAGACGACCTGCGCCATTGCCCAAGGGCTTTCGTAGCCTTCGACAGGGACGGTAAAGTCGGTTTGCACAGTCTTGCTCTCTACATCGACCAACGCCCAGTTGGGCAATTGTTCGGCATAGGGGCCAAACAGCAGGTCTGCCTCTTTCATGGCAGCAAAGTTGGCACCGTTGATCCAGATCATGTCGATGGCGCCATCGTCATTTTCGCCCGCCTGTTTTTCTGACAAGACGCGGGTGACGGCATCGGCGGTGTCGGTCAGCTTTACATGTTCAAGCGTGACGCCAAATTCGGCGGCAACCCTTTCGCCGACCCATGCGATGAAATCATTCGTGGTCGTGGACCCGCCCCAAGCATTCCAATAAACCGTCTGGCCCTGCGCTGCGGCTTGCACGGCGTCCCAATCGGCAGGGTCTACGTCGGCCAATGCCGGCAAAGGGGCCATCAAAGCGGCCGTAAGCGCGAGGTGTTTCATCAAGGTCATCCTTTAGTCAGTGTAAAGTTGTTTGGCCGCCATGATCCGCAGTGTCGCGGTCAGAAAGCACAGGCTGCCAAAAATCCAAGCAAGCGGCGCGAAGGAGGAAGAGAAGAGGCAAAGGGCCACGAAAAACACAATGGTTTCCGTGCCTTCCAAGATGCCATTCGAATAGTAAAGCGACTTCTGGCCCTGTGCATCCGTCTTGTGACCGTATTTTTCGGCCAAAATGGCATAGCCCAAAAAGCTGGTCCCATTAAAGTAGAACGCCGTCAGAAGAAACGCACCAGCAGCGCCATTTGCCCCCGGATCGGCAAGCACAAAGGCCATTGGGATCGCCCCGTAAAACAGGAAATCAGCCGCGATATCCAGATAGCCGCCAAAGTCCGTCTTTTGGGTGGCGCGGGCAACGGCCCCGTCCAGCCCGTCGGCCAAACGGCTGAGAAGCAGCGGCACCAGCGCCAGAACCGGCGCGCCCAGCGCGATGGTCAGTGCTGCCAGCAACCCCAGCCCCAGCCCGATCAGGGTCACGCTGTTGGCGGAAAAACCACGCCCTGCCAAACCGTGACCAAGCTGGTTCAACGGCGGGTCAATCAGGCGACGGGCGTAACGGTCAAGCATCTGTTCGGGTCCAAAGGATGCGACCTTTTGCCTGATCCCTCTTCACGACGCAACTTAGCTGACAGGAAAGTGAGTTTATCCATCAGTTGTTACAGCGATCCGCGGCCGCCCACTTGCAGTCACCTTGATCTCGGCACTGACAAACATCGCCTGCCCTTCGACCTGCGCTTCGGCAATGTCGATCTGCGCGCGCAGCTGCGGCGCCTCGACACCGGATGCCTGCGCCTGCTGGTTGGTCTGGCTGCGCAAGGCGCTTTCCATCGCATCCAGCGCAGCTTGCGCTGTTTCAAAACCTTGCGGGCCGCTGTGCAAATGCGCGACAAAGCGACCGGGGCCGGGGCTTGTGACCGATCCGGTGGCCTGCATCGACACTTGCCCCACAACCGCACCAACGGCATTGGCTACCCCTGCATGGTCGGGGACGATCACACGGGTCTTCAGCCTGTCGCCCACCGCACCATAGTAGCTGTGCGCCGATGCACCCAACCCCACAACAGGCAGGCCCAGCGCAAGATCAACCTTGATAAGGCCCGACGTCCCGTCCAGCCCGGCCATCGCCAATGGATGACTGGCGAGTGTTTCGGGGTCGCCCCATCCATCCTCTGCAAAGGCCGCCTGCAAGAGATAATCCACGGTCTGACGGGTGAGTTGGTCAACGATCATCCGCGCAAGAGCCGGAGCATCTGCCGCAATCCTGTCCCCCGCACCTGTGCGCCGCCGTGCGGCCAAAGTCAGCGCCTTTTCTGCTGCCGCCCCGTCCCAGTCATCAAGGCGCCCCAGCACATGTGCTGCATCCGATGGCGTCACCCCTGCCAGCATGACAAAACCGCGACTGACCAGACGATGCAGGGCTGAAATCTCCAGCCGCGTCGGCGCTGCGTCACCGATGCGCAAGGGCCCATCGGCCAGTCGCGCAACGATCACGGCTTCACGCGGGGCCAGCCCTTCGGGCGCTTCATCCCAGACCGGCACAACAAATTGACCGCCATCCATCGGTGGCACATCCTTGGCCAACGCCAGATCAAGCGCCCTGTGCGCCTGTTGCGGAAACTGCCGCGCGAACAAAGCAATGGGCATCAGGCGGCGGGGCCCCAGCGCAAGGGCGCCGTCAAAATGCAGTTCGCTGTCGCCGCCAAGACCGTGGGTGCGCATCGCCACGGCCTCGACCATTGTCCGGTACGGCCCGACCCGTGCCCCTTGCGGATCAATCAGTGGCTTGCCGTCACGCAAGAGGCAAATGTCCGTTGTTGTGCCGCCGATATCGCTGACAAACGCGTCCTTGGCACCGGTCAGCCAACCGGCTCCGGCAACCGACGCGGCAGGCCCGCTCAGGATCGTTTCAATCGGTTTGGTGCGGGCCACGTCAGCCGATACCAGCGCCCCGTCACCACGCACCACCATCAAAGGGGCGTCAATGCCACATCGGGCAATATGGCCTTCGACGGCTGAAATCAGACGATCAATCAGGCCAATCAACCGGGCATTGAGAACGGCGGTCAGGGCGCGCTTGGGGCCACCGAGCGCCTGCGACAACTCATGCCCGCAGGTCACGGGTTTAACCGTTGCCGCCCGGATCAGATCACGCGCTGCGATTTCGTGCGCCGGATTGCGGGCGGCAAAGCTGCCTGCAACGGCAAATCCGGTGATCCCGGTCGGTAATTCCTGCAATTCCTGCTCCAATCTGGCCAGATCAAGGGGCATCTTTTGGGTACCCGCATGGTCATGACCCCCTGCCAGATGCAGCACAGGGTCATCGCCCAGCGCATCCGTTACGCCGGCACGACGCAGATCGGGCGCATCGAATCCAATCGCGACCAAGCAGACCCTGCCGCCTTGTCCTTCGACAAGCGCGTTGGTGGCCAGAGTAGTGGACAAGGACACCATCGCAATCTGTTCAGGCGGCACGGCAGCCTGTGCAAGTGCGGCATCTATGGCTGCACCCACGCCCAAAGCGAGGTCAGGGCGCGATGTCAGCGCCTTGGCACTGGCCACGATCCTGTCGGTCACATCATCAAGGATCACGGCATCGGTATAGGTGCCGCCGGTATCGACGCCCAAAAGGAATGCCATTCAACTCTCCATTGCGGCCACCCCGCATTTGCCCAATAGTCACCCCATGGGACAAGACTTAACTGCACTGATTGCGACAATTCATGACAGACGGGACGACCTGATCGGGCTGACCCAAGACCTGATCCGCATTCCGACCCTCAATCCGCCGGGGGCGTTTTACCGCGACATCTGCGATTATCTGGACAAGCGCCTATCAAAACACGGGTTCAGCACCGAACTGATCCGCGCACATGGCACGCCGGGGGACAGTGAAAAATACCCACGCTGGAACATCGTTGCCCGGCGCGAAGGCGGCCATCGGGGCGATTGCGTGCATTTCAACAGCCATATCGACGTGGTCGAGGTCGGCAGCGGCTGGACCAAAGACCCGTTTGGCGGCGAACTGATCGACGGCAAGATCTACGGGCGCGGGGCTTGCGATATGAAGGGCGGGCTGGCCGCATCGATCATCGCTGCCGAAGCCTTTATCGACAGATTTCCGGATTTCCACGGTGCGATTGAAATCTCCGGCACTGCGGATGAAGAATCCGGCGGCTATGGCGGCGTTGCCTATCTCGCCGAGCAGGGCTATTTCGACCCCACCCGCGTGCAGCATGTGATCATCCCCGAACCGCTGAACAAGGACCGGGTGTGCCTTGGCCATCGCGGCGGCTGGTGGGCCGAAATTGAAACCTTCGGCGAGATCGCCCATGGCTCCATGCCCTTTCTGGGTGACTGCGCCGTGCGTCATATGGGCGCGGTGCTGACCGAGTTCGAAGACAAGCTTTTCCCGGCCATGGCCCAGCGTACCACGGATATGCCCGTGGTGCCCGAAGGCGCGCGGTCATCCACCATGAACATCAACTCGATTCACGGGGGCCAGCCCGAACAGGCCGACGATTACACCGGCCTGCCCGCCCATTGCGTGCCCGATAGCTGCCGGATTGTCATTGACCGCCGGTTTCTGGCCGAGGAATCCATCGATCAGGTGCGCGATGAAGTGACCGCATTGCTGGAAGGGGTGAAAGCAAAGCGCGATAAGTTCGACTATGATCTGCGCGAAATCAACATGGTCCTGCCCTCAATGACAGATCGCGAGGCACCCGTGGTGCAGGTCGTCGCCGACCAGATCGAAAAGGTGCTGGGCGCACCCGCGCAATTCGTGGCATCCCCCGGCACCTATGACCAGAAACACATCGACCGGATTGGCAAGCTGAAGAACTGTATCGCCTACGGGCCAGGGATTCTGGAACTGGCCCACAAGCCCGATGAATATATCGGGGTGGACGATATGCTTGATAGCGCCACCGTCATGGCAAGGTCACTCGCGCAGATTTTCCAGACTTAAATCGTTAGGGTCAGGCGCCAAAAGTGATAGGATGCGCATGCGGCGGGTAGCGCAGACACCCTCTTGCCGAGTTCGCTGAACGTTCGTGCAGACCCCCGGACTTGTGCGTCGGACACACATCATTCGGGTGCCTGTTGCCCGCCGAATGCAAGGCGACCCCAAGATTTGTTTTACATTCGCTCGACACAACAGCCACAGTCCGGCAGGCTGTAGAGACATGAAAACTGCTGCACATATCGGAGGAGACTCATGAGTTTCGTTTGTGCAATTCCAATTGTCTCTGCATTTTTCGCGAGCTGCATTCAGGAGCTGCCACTCGCGACGGGCTACGTTGAAGGCGAGTACTTGCTGATTGCTCCCGTTGCCACGGCACAGGTCGCGCAAATGACGCTACGCCGGGGTGACGAAGTTGCGAAAGGCGACATACTGGTGCAACTTGAACATCGTGACGCCGCTATCGCGCTTGCCGAAGCCAAGGCCGCGTTAAGCGCGGCGCAGGCGCGGCTGGCTAATATGAGCGAAGGCCGACGCGCCGAGGAAATCCGGGTCATTGAGGCCAATCTGGTGTCCGCCCGGGCCCAGGCCGAGGAAATCGCGCGCGAAGAGGTGCGTATTTCCAGTCTGGTCGACCGCGGCGTGGTGCCGCTGGCGCAGCTCGAAGAGGTGCAAAGCCGTCTGGAGGTAGCGAACTCGCACGTTTCGGAAGTACGTGCCAGCCTTGCCGTTGCGCGCCTTCCGGCCCGCGCCCACGAGATCGACGCCGCCGAGGCTGAAGTCGCACAGGCCAAGGCCCGGGTTGAAGCCGCCAGCTGGCAGCTTGGCCAACGGACACTCTATGCGCCGGCGGATGGCCGGGTCACTGAAATCCTGCGTAACGTCGGTGAAATTGCCGGACCTCAGGCTCCGGTCCTGTCGCTTCTGCCAGATGGCGCCGTTCTTGTGCGGCTTTTCATTCCCGAAGCTGCGGTTGCCGGTATCGAGGTTGGCACCAAAATGCGGATCAATTGCGATGGCTGCGGCGACGGCGCCAGCGCCACGGTCAACTACATCGCCGACGAACCTGAATTCACGCCGCCGGTGATTTACTCTCTCGAGAACCGGCAGAAGCTGGTTTTCATGGTCGAAGCACGGCCTGATCGGGGGCCAAATTGGGGGCCGGACGGCGGGCGCAGCATTTTGAAGCCCGGGCAGATCGTCGATGCCGTTCTGCATGAGCCGGAACCATGACGGGTGCTGCCGTTGACGTTTCCGGCCTCGTCAAAAAATTCGATGGCAAAACAGTGGTCGACCACGTTTCGATGCGGGTCGAACATGGCGAAATTGCCGGTTTTCTCGGGCCCAACGGGTCGGGCAAGACGACCACGATCCGGGTGATGTGCGGTCTGTTGATCCCTGACGGGGGCGGCGGCACGGTTCTGGGCTATGACCTGCGTCAGCGTCACAAGATCAAGCGCGAAATCGGCTACATGACGCAGCGATTTTCGCTCTATGAAGATCTGACGATTGCGGAAAACCTGGACTTTGTTGCAGGCCTGTACGGGTTACGCCCGGCGCGCCGATACGTGCGCGACGCGCTGGCCGACCTCGGGCTGACCGCGCGACGGGATCAACTGGCCGGCACGTTATCGGGCGGGTGGAAACAGCGGGTCGCTTTGGCCTCCTGTGTGATGCACAACCCGAAACTTCTTTTGCTGGACGAACCGACCGCAGGGGTTGACCCCAAGGCGCGGCGCGAGTTCTGGGATGAAATCCACCTGCGCACCGAAAACGGCTTAACCGTGCTGGTTTCGACACATTACATGGACGAGGCAGAGCGCTGCCACAGGGTCAACTATATTTCCCAAGGCAAGCTTGTGGCTTCGGGCTCGGTGGCCGAAGTCATTGCTGAGTCCCGGCTGACCACGTGGATTGTCGATGGGCCGCATCTATCGGATGCCGCACATTTGCTATCTGGCAAGCCCGGTGTCGACGAGATCACGCATTTCGGGAAAACGTTGCATGTCGTCGGGCGCGATGCGTCAGCCCTTGAACGCAGCGTTCGTGCGGTTGCCCGCACAACCGGTGTACATGCGCAGATCGGGGACACAACGCTGGAAGACGCCTTTATCAGTTTTATGACCAATGGTGAGGGCGGTGCGCGATGAGACGCTTTTTTTCCTTGCGCCGCCTCGCGGCACTTTGGAAGAAAGAAGTGATTCAGATGCGTCGCGACAAGGTCACGTTCGCTATGATGCTGGGCGTGCCACTGATGCAATTGATCCTGTTCGGCTTTGCCATCAACAACGACCCCACGGAGCTTCCGGCAGCGCTGGTCGCGCCGACACAGGATCACTATTCCCGCGCCATTGTCAGCGCGCTGGAACTGACGGGCTATTACCGTTTTGTCTATCCGGGCGTCAGCGCGAGCGAGGCAGAGCGGCTGATCGCAAGCGGTGACGTCTCGTTTGTCGTGACAATCCCTTCGGATTTCGGCCGTCGCGTTGATCGGGGAGACCGGCCAACACTGTTAATCGAGGCCGACGCGACCGATCCGGCCGTGGCTTCGGGCGCGATTTCTACGCTGGGCACCGTCGCATCAGAGGCCCTGCTGCATGAAATGAGAATTGCGTCCCGGGATGATGCAAACCCTCGCACCCACCTGAACGTCATTGTGCATCGCCGCTACAACCCGGATGGCATCTCGCAATACAACATCGTTCCCGGCCTTCTTGGCGTCATCCTGCAGATGACCATGGTGATGATGACGTCCATGGCCCTGACCCGCGAAACCGAACGCGGAACCATGGAAAACCTGCTCGCGATGCCGGCAACAGCAATGGAAATCATGCTGGGAAAAGTGCTGCCCTATCTCGGTGTCGGGGCGGTGCAAGTGATCGTGGTGCTGGGCGCTGCAAAGCTTTTGTTCCAGATCCCCTTCGTCGGGGGTCTGGGCCTGATCCTGATGGGTGTCCTTGTATTCGTGCTGGCTCTGGTACTGCTTGGCTATTCGATTTCGACGTTCGCCCGCACCCAAATGCAGGCGATGCAGCTTACCTTCTTTTACTTTCTTCCCTCGCTGCTGCTGTCGGGGTTCATGTTTCCGTTTCGCGGCATGCCCGTCTGGGCCCAATGGATTGGTGAATTGCTGCCGCTCACCCATTTTCTGCGCGTTATCCGCGCCGTAATGCTGAAAGGTTCGGGATACGCCGACGTTCAGGCCTCCATGTTGGCACTTGGGCTTTTCGTTGTCTTCTTTGCACTTCTCGCCCTTGCCCGTTTCCGCCGAACACTGGATTAGCCGTTGCGTGCGCTTTGATCACGGACGGACAGAGACATCTGCGCCTGTCCCGCTGATTTGAGCCGACCGAATTTCTTTTCCCTCCTGCGGGTGTGCCGATGTGACGCCGCGCTGCGATTGTGCATTGCCTAGTGCGATCGGTCATCGACACCAGTGCAAATCGCGCGTGGCCAGTAGCTCCCGTACGCCCCCTGGACGCGGTCACATGTTTCGCATCTAGCGGCCGCTACCTGATGTCGAGGAACGGCCTGTCCACCGGGCTAACCTGTTGCCCTCATTCCATGACAAAAATGCCCCTCGCTTCGTCGAGCGTTAACTCCGTGATTTGATCTGCCGTATCAAGAGTAATCAGGGGCACGTTTTATGCCTCAACCCGGCAACGGTCAGTTCCGCGCTATTCAAGAACTAGGAATAGGTGCCGACCGAGCGGACCAGCTGTTCGGTCCCGGCGTCCGGTGGATCGATCTGGCTCTCATGTCCAGATTTTGCAGATGTAGTCGTAAGGCGTGAGACCGCTGAGTGTCTTCAAGCGACATGCAAAGTTGTAGGCATCCAAGTAGCCCGCAATGTGCCTTCGAAGCTGCTCGTGGCTGTCGTGGCGTTCCCGTTGACCGTGGTATCCTTGATCGTGCGGTTCATCCTCTTGACCTGACCGCTGGTCCATGGGTGACCCGGTTTGGGCCTGAGGTTGCGCGGCACTTTCTGATGAGGTTGACCTGCCGACCAGAACCTCCGGAAACTGGCCAAACGCGAGCCGATGGTGCCCGCCGCCCACGATATCACAGACGTGGGCGACAGATCGCGCACGCGACCCTTATCGTCCGGACAGCCGGATTTTCTTCGCCCCTAGGGCCACAGCGCGACAATTTCAGAGGTGCCCCCAGAATAACAAAGGGAAATGTCGCGGCCCAAGAGGGCGTGAGCCGCGACACAATTCAGATTAATCGTAAAGTACGGCCTGAATTTCGGCATCATCGATGTTGGACTGATCGTAGTAGTAGAAGCCGGTGTCGATGATCGCAGGCAGTTCTTCACCGTTCATGGCTGCAACCGCTGCTTTCACGGTCTCATAGCCAATACCAACCGGGTTCTGCGTGATCGCACCCGCCATAAGGCCCTCGCGGATCGCGTCAGTCTGCGCCTTGCCGGAATCGTAGCCGATGATGGTTACACCCTCACTGCCCATTTCACGCACAGCGTTCACGACCCCGATGGCAGAGCCTTCGTTGGTACCGAACATGCCCCCCAGATCAGGGTTGGCTGTCAGGATTGCTTTCGCAACTTCGGTGGATTGCAGCTGGTCGCCTGCGCCATACTGGACGCTGACAATTTCGATTTTTGGATAAGCGGATGCCATCTGGTTCAAGAACCCATCGCGACGGTCGATACCTGTCCGGCTGGTTTGGTCGTGAGCAACAACAGCGACCTTACCTTCCCCGCCCAGGAATTCGGCCATTTTGTCTGCGGCAAGTGCTGCCGCCGCAACATTATCGGTTGTAGCTGTTGCGACAGGGATGTCACTATCGACACCGCTGTCAAATGCGACGACTGGAATTCCGGCATCGGCAGCCTGGCGCAGCAGCGGGATGGCTGCCTGACTGTCAAGCGCTGCAAATCCGATTGCAGCCGGCTTGTTGGCCAGAGCAGCGGCGAGCATGTCGATCTGGCGATCAACCATTGTTTCGTTGTCGGGTCCTTCAAACGTGATACGAACACCGTATTCGTCTGCTGCCTGATCCGCACCGGCTTTTACGGCCTGCCAGAACTGGTGCTGAAAGCCTTTGGAGATAAGCGGAATATAGATTTCATCCTGTGCAAATGCGGCAGGCGCAGATGCCAATACGATTGACGCGCTCATTGCGCCTACAAGGGTACGACGTGACAACATGATGGTTCCTCCTGAGTTGTCGTTGAGGCTCAAATCTCATCCCGAGCCATTTGGTCTTGGTTGGTTAACTCGATTTTTTGCGGCGCATCATGTCGGCATAGACCGCCAGAATGATGATCGCGCCTGTGACGACGGTTTGCCATTCTTGCGCGACAGACATCACGCGCAGTCCGTTGGTAAGAACGGCCATGATCAACGCCCCGATCAGAGAGCCAAGGATCGTGCCGCGTCCGCCTGACAGCGAGGTGCCGCCAATGACCACCGCTGCAATCGCCTCCAGTTCGTAACCAAGGCCGAGAGCCGGTTGCGCAGAGTTCAGTCGCGAAGCGATCAACAGGCCTGCGATGCCAACGATTGCGCCTGCGAGTGCGTAGATCGCAATCTTCCAGCGGTCCGTGTTTACACCCGACAGTCGCACGGATTCTTCGTTCGACCCGAGCGCAAAGCAGTAGCGCCCAAGCACTGTGCGGTTCAGGATATAGGCTGCTACGGCAGCGACGATGAACAGGATCAGCACGCCATTCGGAATTGGCAGGGCCGGCATGACTTCTCCAATAAGCGAGCCGCGAGAAATCTCGCTGAACCCCGGGGTGTCATTGAAATAGATCGGGCGCGTGCCCGAAATCACAAGGCTCAACCCTTTCAGGATCAGCATCATGCCAAGTGTCGCAATGAAAGGCGGAATGGCCATTTTTGCCACGAATGTGCCCGAACACGCGCCACAGATCGCACCCGTTAGCACAGCGGCGATAATGCCGAAAATCATTGGCATGCCGGCATAGGTCAAAACGACCCCGGTTATGACTGCGCAGAACGTCATCATAGTGCCAACCGAAAGATCGATGCCACCAGTGATGATGACCAGCGTGACTGCGATCGCCAGTACGCCGTTCACCGAGGTTGCCTGCAAAATGGCAAGCATATTGGACGTTTGCATAAAGTTGGGGGATGCAATGGAGAAACCGATCAAGAGAATGATCAGGCTGGCGAATGCCAAGACCCTTTGGTGTGTGCCCGCCGCAATGATCCGAGAAAGGGTAGACTTTGGCACATCTACTGTTGTCGTGGTCATAATACTTCCTCCGAGAAACGCGACGCGGTGTCGCGCTGCGTGGCATACTCCATGATCTGTTCTTGTGTTACGTCTGCGCCACCCGGCAAAATAGCGGTCAGACGGCCTTCGCACATGACTGCAATGCGGTGGCCAAGACGCATGACTTCGGGCAATTCGGACGAGATCACGATGATTGCACGCCCTTGCGCTGCGAGGTCTTCTAGCAATGCGTAAATTTCGGATTTCGCACCGACGTCGATGCCGCGCGTCGGCTCGTCGAAGATCAGCACGTCGCAATCGCGCAGAAGCCATTTGGCAATCACGACTTTTTGCTGGTTGCCACCCGATAGCAATCGCACCTGCTGCACGTCGGATGGTGTGCGGATGCCCAGTTGGCCGATATATTTGTCTGCAATGTCCTTCATCGCTGTCTCGTTCAAGACGCCTGCGCGACTGGTAAATTGCGCCATACAGGCCATCGCAATATTGGCGCGCACGGTCATATCGACGGCAAGGCCAAAGTGTTTGCGGTCCTCTGAAAGATATCCGATCCCTGCCTCGACAGCAGCGTGCGGTGTGCGGATATTGACGGGCTTCCCATCCACCAGAATCTCTCCGCTATCGCGCGGGTCAGCGCCAAAGATAATGCGCGCGACCTCGGTACGGCCTGCGCCCATGAGCCCAGCAAAGCCTAGGATCTCTCCCTTACGCAAATCAAAGCTGACGTCGCGCACCTCTTTTCCGCGCGACAGATGGCGGACTTCCAACGCGACCGGATTTTGAGAGGTGTCTGGAATGACCGGAGCGCTTTGCGTTACTTCGCGGCCGACCATCAATTGGATGATTGTCGCAAGAGGGGTCTCTGCGGCCCCGACCGTGTCGATATAGGCTCCGTCGCGCAGGATCGTGACGCGGTCGGCGATGCGTTTGATCTCGTCCATCCGGTGGCTGATATAGACAATGCCGACGCCGTCCGCGCGAAGCTTGGCGATAACCTTGAACAGCTCAGAGATTTCGGTGTCGTTCAGGGCGGCTGTCGGCTCATCCATGATCAATACGCGCGGATTGTACGATAGCGCCTTGGCGATTTCGATCAGCTGTTGGCGGGCGATGGTTTGCGTGCTGACCTGCGTGCGCGGGTCCATCGACAGATTGAGCGACGCAAAAATTTCAGCGGTTTTTGCATTCAATGCGGCTTCGTCCAGCCGACCGAAACTGCGACGCGGTTCGCGTCCGATAAGAACGTTTTGCGCAGCCGTCAGGTCATTCATCAAGCTGAGCTCCTGATGAATGATACCGATACCAAGATCCTGTGCTGCACGAGGGCTATCGGGGGAGACAGGGTTGCCATCCACAAACATCTCTCCGCCATCGCGGGCATAGATGCCGGACATGATTTTCATGAGTGTCGATTTGCCTGCGCCATTCTCGCCCATGAGGGCGTGAACTTCTCCGGGTTTTAGATCGAATTGCACCGCTTTAAGCGCGTGCACGCCTGGAAAGCGTTTCTCGATCCCTTTCATCTCAACCAGATGCGTCAAGTGATTTGCCCTCCCAAGCCGTCTCGCGTTGCTATATCGTGCAGCCGCCATCAACCAAGACAGCTTGTCCGGTGACGAAGCGGCTTCCGCCAGACCAGAGATGCACGTCGGTTGGCGTCATATCGTCAACAGTCGCCAGCCGCCCTGTCGGCTGCCGCGCGATAAAGTCTTTTTCGGCGTGAACCGGATCAGGTGCATACGTGATGCGGCTTTGCAGGGTGGGAGTGTTGATCGTGCCGGGGCACAAGGCGTTGCACAGCAAGTTCTGTGCCACAAAGTCCGCTGCAATCGCTTTGGTCAAACCGATCACCGCCGCCTTTGTTGCGCCATAGGCAGTGCGGTTGAACAACCCGTCAAGGTCATGCAGCCCGGCCAGACGATCGCCATTGACATCGGTGGCGCCAACGTGAGCGTCCGCAGCCGCACAAGCAAGCGCACTCGCGGCACCGATGCCTTGACCAGCTGCGGTAGTCGGGATTGTTTTGTTCTTGAGTGTCATATTGCCACCCCCATGATCACATCACCGCGCCAATTTGCCATGGCACGAATTCAACCCCGCCAAAGCCGAGATCTTCACTCTTGGTCTGTTCGCCAGAGGCCACACGAAGGAACATCTCGAAAATTTCCTGTCCCTTGTCAGCCAAACTGACCCCTTCGCTGATGATGTCGCCGCAGTTGATGTCCATGTCGTCGGACATGCGGGCGTACATTTCAGAATTGGTGGCGATCTTGATGCAAGGCGTCGGCATATATCCGGAAACCGAGCCGCGCCCGGTCGTAAAGACGATCAAGTTCGCACCTGATGCAATTTGACCCGTAACCGAACATGGATCAAATCCGGGGCTGTCCATAAAGACAAAGCCCTTTCTGTCAATTTTCTCGCCAAACAAATAGACTTCGGTCAAAGGTGCACTGCCACTTTTCGCCACTGCGCCGAGGGACTTTTCAAGGATCGTGGTCAACCCGCCACGCTTGTTGCCTGGACTCGGGTTATTGTCCATCTCACCTTTGTTTCGCGCGGTGTAATCTTCCCACCAACGCACACGGTCGATCAGCTTTTCGCCAATTTCAACAGATACCGCGCGTCGGGTCAGCAGGTGTTCTGCACCATAAATTTCAGAGGTCTCCGACAGGATAGTCGTCCCTCCGTGACGCACGACCAGATCAGAGGCAGCGCCCAGCGCGGGGTTGGCCGTGATGCCGGAATAGCCATCCGAGCCGCCGCATTGCATACCGACCATCAACTCTGACGCAGGGGCCGGTTTACGTGTGGCGGCATTGGCCAGTTCAGCAATTGCGCGCAATTCCGAGAGACCTTTTTCAATGGTCTTGCGGGTGCCACCTTCATTCTGGATCGTCATATATCGCAGCGCACCATCGGCGCGTATCGGGCGACCGCCGACAAGGGCAGAAACCTGCATGACCTCGCAACCGAGCCCTATCAACAAAATGCCGCCAAAGTTGGGATGTTGGGCGTATCCGGACAGCGTACGGAACAAAGTGTCATAACCTTCGTTCTCGCCTGACATGCCGCAACCCGTGCCGTGTGTGATGGGAACGATGCCGTCGATATTCGGGAAGTCGTTCAGCAGGCCGGTTTTTTCGGCCGCTTCCGCAATGAATTTCGCGACCGAGCCGGAACAATTCACGGATGTCAGGATGCCAAGGTAATTGCGCGTGCCAACACGGCCATCGGCGCGGTGATAGCCGTCAAATGTTCTGCGCTCGACAGCCGTGCCCAGCGAAACTGTCTCGCTCGCGTGCGCGTAATTCTGAGCATGTTCACCCATGCCAAGGTTTTGCACATGCACATGTTCGCCAATAGCGATGTCGGTTGTTGCCTGCCCGATAATCTGACCATAGCGCACAACGTTCTGGCCCGCTTTGATCGGCGCGATGGCAAACTTGTGACCGCGCTTGATGGACTGCAACAGCCTGATGCCACCCTCTGCACCAAATTCACCCGGGCCGATGTCCGCCAGTGCAATAGCGACATTGTCCTGCGCATTAAGGGTTATCACACGGGGCAGATGACTCATTTTACGCATTCCTCTGGATGACAGTGGATCTGTCCATTAACATGATGACTAGCTTGACTTGCACCATGTGTCAATTAACATGTCAGTTGAAGGATGACAGAATGCCCCATGTAGACCATACGTTTGATATTAACGGTTTGGACGGCCCGCTTGGGCAGCGTGTCTATTCGGTATTACGTACCAACATTCTCGAAATGGTGCTGAAGCCAGGAGCCATTCTGCGCAAAGGTGCGCTTTGTGAACAATTGGGTGTCTCTCGCTCGCCCATCGCCGAAGCTTTGGGCAGGCTATCATCGGACGGGCTGGTTGATATCATTCCGCAGTCCGCGACCCGCGTTTCGCAGTTCTCCATGGCCGAGTTGCTAGAGGAAAACTTCTTGCGGGAAGCAGTCGAGGTCGCCGCTGTGGCCCGCGTTGCAACAGATCGCACCGGTAATCAACTCACGCGGCTGTCACGGAACCTGCGTTTTCAGGCCTTGCTTGTCGAGGATGAAGATTTCCAAGGCTTCTTCGAAGCAGACCTGGAATTTCACGAGCTTATCCTGAGCTTTACCGGGTTTCCCAAGGTAAACCTTGTGGCGGAAGAAATGACATTGCAGCTGCGCCGCGCGCGCAAGTTGATGCTACCTCAGCCGGGCCGTCCGGCCCAAGCAGTATCCGAACACCAAGAAATTCTCAAAGCAATTGAGGCCAAAGATGCGGCGGCTGCGCGTCGTGCGATGGCACAGCATCTTCGCCAGCTGATACAGCGCATTGTGCCTTTGGAACGCGAACATCCAGAGTATTTCCGTACAACTTGATACGAGGGACCATGAAACTTGCCAAGACAAACCATTTGAACCGGCGCACCAAGGTCCCTGTTGCGTTGACGCAGCTTGGCTTTGGCGGCGCGCCACTGGGAAATCTGTATCGCAAGATTGAAGACAGCGATGCGCAAGCCACGCTTGACGCCGCGTGGGACGCGGGCATCCGCTACTTTGATACCGCTCCGCAATACGGTCTGGGCAGGTCCGAGATGCGGTTCTCTGAGGCCCTGACCAGATTTGACGGCGACGCCATGATACTGTCCACGAAAGTTGGCCGCGTTCTGGTAGACTGCGCACCCGAAGACGTTACGCCGGAAGCCTTTGTTGATGTGCCGCAAAAACGGATCGTCTTTGATTTCACCTATGAGGGGATCATGCGCAGCTATGAGGATAGCATCGCACGGCTGAAGTCCGAACAGATCGACATGCTGCTTCTCCATGACATTGATGCAGGCTCCAACGGTCAGGCGTTCGAAGACAAGAACCTGCGGGAACTTTTTTCTCAAGGCGGCTATCGCGCTCTGACTGAACTGCGGGAGGCAGGCAGGATTTCAGCGATCGGCGCAGGCGTCAACACATGGCAGATTTGCGAACGGCTGCTGGGCGAAGCGGATTTTGACGGCTTTCTGCTCGCGGGGCGCTATACGTTGCTTGAGCAGGATCCTCTGGATAGTTTTCTGCCGCTATGCATCAAACGCGATGTCGGGATCATTCTGGGCGGCCCCTATAACTCAGGTATTCTGGCGACCGGTGCCGTTGAAGGCGCGCACTTTGACTATACGCCTGCGCCGGAAAAAATCATGCAAAGGGTCCGCAAGCTGAGTGAAGTCTGCGCGACCCATGACACCCCGCTCATTGCGGCTGCGCTGCAATTCCCACTTGGCCATGAGGCCGTGAAAACTGTCATCCCGGGGGCATCCAACGCGGATGAAGTTCGGCAAAACGTCGCTATTTTTGAAACCCCTATTCCAGAGGCGTTATGGTCGGACCTCAAGACCGAAGGCCTGATCCGCACAGATGCACCCACCCCGAAGGAGCCCAATCATGCTGCGTAATATCCCGCCAATCCTGTCACCCGATCTGCTTCAAAGTCTTCGTGCGATGGGTCACGGGGATGACATCGTCATCGCGGACGCCAACTTTCCTGCAACAGCACTCGGCAGCCGCTGTCACCGCTTGGATGGTGTCAGCGCTACCGAAGTTTTGGACGCGGTGCTGCGAGTCATGCCGCTGGACAATTTTGTACAAGACCCCGCGTTGGTTATGGAAGTCGTAGATAATCCTGACATGACGCCGTCAATCGTGGCAGAGTTCCAAATGATCACAACTGCGATTGCGGATAATCCGGCCACTTTGGCCAAGTTGGAACGTTTCGCATTTTATGAACGCGCCAAGAATGCATTTGCCATCATTCAGACAGGCGAGCAGCGGCTTTACGGCAATATCATTCTGAAGAAAGGGGTGATCGGCATATGATTGTCGATGGGCATCAGCATTTCTGGCAAATTGAACGTGGTGATTATGGCTGGCTGACACCTGATCTTGAACCGCTCTACCGCGATTTCATGCCAGACGATTTGGCACCGCATTTGCAGCAAAATGGCATTGAGGGGACGATCTTGGTGCAAGCGGCACCCACGCTTGCCGAAACCAAGTTCCTTTTGGATATTGCCGACAATACTCCTTTCGTTTTGGGCGTTGTCGGCTGGATCGATTTTTCCGCCGCATCAGCCGCAGAAGACATCGCGCGGCTTGCGCGACACCCCAAGCTGGTTGGCCTGCGGCCGATGATCCAAGATATCGCCAATGATGATTGGATGCTTGGTCCTGACCTGACCCCTGCTTTCGAGGCGATGATCCAAGCTGACCTGGCATTTGACGCGCTTGTGCTACCGCGCCACCTGCCTAGACTTAGACGCCTTTTGTCCCGCCATCCGAATTTACGGACCGTGATAGACCACGCAGCCAAGCCCGAGATTTCAGGGGGGCAATTTGATGATTGGGCCAACGATATTGCCATCATCGCAAAAGAAAGTCGGGCGTACTGCAAAATGTCGGGTCTTCTGACCGAGGCGGGTAGCGCGTGGACGATGTCCGATCTGTCCCCCTACATCGCACATGTGCTTGACCAATTTGGTTCGCACAGGCTGGTCTGGGGTAGCGACTGGCCAGTCCTATTGACTGCGGCGAATTATCCGACCTGGTTGGACATTGCCCGGTCTATGATCCCGAATGAGAATGCCAGAGCCAGAGTCTTTGGAGCAAACGCCGTTGATTTGTACCGGCTTCCCGCGGTCAGGCCCCATTAATCCTGCGCCTAAACAAGGTCATCGCAACCATAAGGCCGACGCCAAGTGTTTCTGTCCCCTCCGCAGCGAACGGACACAGTATCAGCAAGAGTGCGAGCGGTGCGAGAAAAGAACCCGAGCGGATACCGGCACTGTCGAGACCCCAACTGCCGGCTCAACATATCCATCAGATGCTTTTCTCGATTGCGGATCAGGATGGCCGCGAGCGACGGCCCCCAGACCATAGGCAGCCAAAATACACTTTTTCCAAAGATGGTCGGTCGGTTCCACTCGGTCACCGTTAGATATCAGGATATTCAGACGCCCAAGTAGCGTTCGCTGACACCCTCGGACAAGTCAGTGAAGTTCCCGTGCCAAACGGTTTTGCCGCGTTCCAGAATGACGACGCGGTCAGCGACGCTGGCCAGCTCTTTCAACGATTTGTCGATCAGCAATATCGCAACCCCGGTTTCGGATTTGAGCCGTTGAATGGCCGCCCAAATCTCTTGTCGAATGATCGGGGCAAGGCCTTCTGTTGCTTCATCAAGGATCAATAGCCGTGGATTGGTCATCAAGGCCCGCGCTATAGCAAGCATCTGTTGCTCTCCTCCGGACAGGGATGCAGCGCGTTGATTTTCACGTTCGCCCAAGCGTGGGAACAATTGGGTGACCGTTTCAAATGTCCAATCGCCGGCGCGGCGAACAGCAAGCAGGTTCTCGCGGACCGTCAGATCTGCAAAGCAACGGCGCCCTTCCGGCACCAGGCCAACCCCCAGACGAGCGACTTTGTGGCTGGGCAATTGCTGCAAATCATGCCCGTCAAAAACCATCCGGCCATGCGACTTGATCATCCGGCAAATGGCCTTCACCGTTGTGCTCTTGCCCATTCCGTTGCGCCCCATGAGTGCAACGACTTCACCTTCCGCGATTGTCAAATCGACGCCAAACAGCGCCTGACTGACACCGTAGGATGCCGTGAGCTGATCAAGTGTCAGAAAGCTCATGCCTCTTGGCCCAGATAGGCTTCGCGCACGACGTCGCTGTTTTTGATGTCATCGATCGACCCCGACGCAATGATCTTGCCATAGACGAGGACGCTTATCCGGTCTGCCAGTGCAAAAACCGCATCCATATCATGCTCGACCAACAAGATCGGGGCTTGCGCACGCATTCCATCCAGCAATTCGGTCAATTTCTTTGAACCGCCAGCCCCAAGGCCCGCCATGGGTTCGTCCATGATGAAAGCACGCGGCGAAAGGGTCAGGGCGATACCAACTTCCAACTGGCGCCGTTCTCCGTGGCTGAGATTACCACAACGGGTTTGATGATGTTCAGAAAGCCCCACGCGTTCAAGGGCTGCCTTGGCGCGATCTGTCAATTCCCGGGTCTTTAAAGCAGAGGCCCAGAACCGCCAGACGGCCCGGTTCGCCCCGATCGCCCCAAGGACAGCGTTTTCCAAAACCGTGTCTTCCATGCAAAGCGCAGAGACTTGAAAGGTGCGCCCCAGACCCGCCTGCGCCCGCGCCCGTGTGTCATGGTGCGATACATCCTGCCCGTTCAGAAAAACCCTGCCTGCATCGGGTTTCAGGCCACCGCAAATTTGTTGGATCAACGTTGATTTGCCGGCCCCGTTGGGCCCGATCACAGCGTGAATTTCGCCCGGACGCAGATCAATTGACACGTCGTCTGTCGCTTTCAACGCGCCAAAGGTTTTCACAAGGTTTTGCGTGGCCAGAACAGCGTCAGACATGCGCACTTTCCTTGCCGGTCAACAGGCCAATCAGACCACCGCGCGCAAACAGCACAATGCACAGCAGGATCACGCCCAGATAGATGTGCCAGAAATCTGTCAGCCCGCCCAAAGCATGTTCAAGTGCGACGAAAACACAGGCGCCAATCACCGGCCCCATCAACCGCCCGACGCCGCCGATAATGATCAGAACGATCAGTTCACCCGATAGCTGCCAGCTGAACATGGACGGTGACACGAACCGGTTAAGATCAGCAAACAGCGCACCGGCAAGACCGGTAATTGCCCCGGAAAGAATGAATGCCACAAGCTTGATCCGCATTGGATCAAGCCCCATCGTTTCAACCCGAACACCTGATTGACGTGCAGCGTTCAGCGCAAGCCCAAAGGGCGATGCCCGTAGTCTGGCGACAAGGAAAAGCACCACGCATAGAATAGCAAAGCAAACCCCGAAAAACTGGATCGGCACCAGTGTGTTGAGGCCCGGGAAGTCATTTCTGACATAGATCGACAGGCCGTCTTCGCCGCCATAGGCGGCCCATGAGATTGCGAAGTAAAAAAACATCTGGCCAAAGGCCAAAGTAATCATAATGAAATAAACCCCGCTTGTGCGTAGGGACAACAACCCGACGAGCAATGCAATCATCGCGGAAACAACCATCGCGACGAGCCAAATGACAGGCATCGATTTCGTGCCTTCAAAGGTGAACAGGCCCAAGTCCAACGGCATATAGGTCTGGGCATGGTACGCAAGGATACCCATCGCATAACCACCAATGCCAAAGAACATCGCATGGCCAAAGCTGACCATCCCGCCAAACCCAAGGACAATATTCAACCCGACAGCCGCCAAAGCAAGAATGACGGCGCGCGTCACCAGGGTGATCGTGAACGGCTCGTCCTGGGCAAGCGCCCACAGGGGAAGGGCCAGCATCCCAAACAACACAAGGGCATTGCAGACGCGTTCATCCACCTTCATGACCGCGCACCGAACAGACCCGTGGGCCGCCAGATCAATACGATACCCATCAGGACATAGACGCTCATCGACGAAATGGCCGACCCTGTTTTCTGGGCAGCGCCCGTTTCCATGAAAAGCTTGAAAAATTCGGGCAGAAAGACCCCGCCAAGCGTATCTGTCAGCCCGACAAGCAGCGCACCGACAAAGGCCCCGCGCACTGAACCAATGCCGCCAATCACGATGACCACGAAGGCCAGAATCAAGACAGGCTCACCCATGCCGATCTGTACAGATTGGATTGCCCCGACAAGCCCACCGGCAAGACCGGCAAGTGCGGCCCCAAGGGCAAATACCAACGTATAAAGTTTGGAGATATCGACGCCAAGCGCCGCGATCATCTCGCGGTCATTCTCGCCTGCGCGAATTTGGATGCCGATGCGTGTGCGCTCGATCAACAGCCAAAGTCCGATAGCGACGGCTAGGCCAACCGCGATCAAGGTCAGGCGATAAATCGGATAAGCGATACCGCCGGGCAAGGTCACGGGGCCAGAGATGACGTCCGGTATATCCAAAAACAAAGGAAAAGACCCGAAGAGCCAGCGTGTTCCTTCTGAGAAGATCAGGATCAGCGCAAAGGTTGCCAACACCTGATCCAGATGCGGTGCCTTATAAAGCCGTCGGATCACCACCATCTCGATGATCGCCCCGGCAAGGGCCGCGGCCACCATGGCGGCAATGAGACCCAGAAGGAAAGACCCTGTTGCCCCCGCGACGGCCGCCGTTGCAAAGGCACCAACCATGTAGAGCGAGCCATGCGCCAGATTGATTAACCCCATGACGCCAAAGATCAGCGTCAGCCCGGCCGCCATCAAAAACAGCATCACGCCGAACTGCAAACCGTTCAGGATTTGCTCGATTATCAGAATGGAAGACATTGAGGCTCCGAAAAGATGCTTGCCCCGCATCGGGGGCAAGCAAGGGCAAGATTACATCTTGCAGTCAGCCGCATATGCATCTGAGTGCGCTTCAAGCGCTGTACCGATGATCTTGTTTGTAAAAATGTCGCCTTCTTTGATGACTTCACGGGCATAGATCGTTTGTACAGGATGGTGGTTTGGCCCAAAGGCGAAATCGCCCCGTGTGCTGTCGAACTCTGCCGCGCGCAGGGCATCACGGAACGCATCGGCGTCTGACGGTTCGGCTTTGTCGAGCGCAGACAACAGCAGGTTTGCGGTGTCGAAACCCTGGCTCGCATAAAGCGACGGCAGGCGACCATATTCGGCCTCGAACGTCTCGACAAAAGCTGCGTTAGTTGGGTTATCAATGTCCTTGTTCCACTGCGACGTGTTCACAACGCCAAGTGCGGCGTCTCCGACGGCCTGCAAAATGCCCTGATCAAAGCTGAAGGCCGGGCCAACCACCGGCAGATCGATCCCGCTGTCCGCATATTGCTTGAGGAAGGAAATTCCCATGCCGCCGGGCAGGAAGAAGAACACACTATCCGCGTCGCTCGCACGGATTTGCGCAATTTCGGCAGCATAATCGGTTTGGCCAAGCTGCGTATAAATCTCACCGGCCAATTCGCCCTCAAAGAAGCGCTTATAGCCGGTCAGCGCATCGGTCCCCGCAGGGTAGTTTGGCGCAAGGATAAAGCTGTTTGTGTAACCGGCGCTGTTTGCGTGAGCGCCCGCCGCTTCATGCAGGTTGTCGTTCTGCCAAGCCACATTGAAATAGTTCTGATGGCACCCTTTCCCAGCCAAGGGAGATGGACCGGCGTTCGGCGATAGATAGAACACATTCTGGTTTACAGCAGCAGGCACGACGGCCATCGCTAGGTTTGACCAAATGATGCCGGTCATGACATCGACACGCTCTGACTGGATCATTTTGTCGGACAGCTGAACGGCGATATCCGGTTTGCGCTGGTCATCCTCGATCACAACTTCGATATCGTCACGACCGGATTGCGCGATTGCAAGCATAAAGCCATCCCGCACATCGATCCCAAGGCCTGCCCCGCCTCCCGAAAGCGTCGTGATCATGCCGACCTTGACGTCTGCGGCAACGGTTGTTGCTGCAAGTGTGGCCGCTGTGACGGCTACCATAAATCTGTTCATACTATTTCTCCCCTGTCGATCTGACCTGTTTTCCGGAATAGAACGGAGTTTCAGCCAATGCGCAACGTCATGATCCATGCGAGCGCATTTTTGAAGGGTTCTGTCGCAATCTTTCCGACCACCAAAGGCAGCCACAATCGCCAATCATTATGCTGCGCGGCTCGCGAAGATCGCGCACGAGCAACCACGGCCAAGCGGCCCTTTTTCAATCATGTTTGCCACGGTCTGCTGACTTGGACAGCGCATACCAAACAGAAAACTTGTCAGCTTCGGCATCGCACTCTGGGTTGTTGGCGCCCTGTTCGATTATGTCGAGAACCTTGGTATAGTAGCGATGATTTGATCCTGGCCAGAGCTTTCGGTTCCATTGGTCTGAGCCGCCGGTTCAGCCACGCTTCTTAAATCCGCTTCCATAACCTTGTCTTTGTTGTCGGTCCTTCTGACCGAGTTCGACCGGACACGGCTATCCAAAGAGAACCGTCACCCATAGCCATGCAACGGCAGCGTCTCACTGATGCTGAAGAGTGCCGGACCTGCTCGCTCCCATTGAGAAAAATCAATGAGCGCCCACAGCGCATCCCGTGTAATGGCAGCCAGCCATTGAAGGTTTCGGTTCATCAAAAGTATTGATTGGTCTGGTCAAGGAGGCGGTCATGTTCTTTCAGGAGAAACATAACTTGATGATCGCCCTAGACTCAGATGGCGAGTTCATCAGTATTGATCCGCCGGGACATCGCGACTCTTCGGCGAAGTTGCGTATTGCCTGCCACAAAATCACCATAGGCCAGAGGCAGGTTGACGAGAAGATCAACACGATGCTGAGGGCATGCCGGAAGTCGAACGGTGATAATCAGTCACTGCTGCCGCCGCCCGTGATCGCGAAAACAAAAGACGGAAGATCGATGCTTGTGGAAGCGATGCACCTGCCGCGCGATTTGGGTGCGCTGATCGGAGGGGCACGATTCATGATTTCCGTTCGCGAAGTGTCCAGCCCACGTAATTCGCGCAAGTCGCGGATGCGCCGGGTCTATGGGCTGACAACGACCGAAGCGGATTTTGCCGACCTTTTGGCGTGTGGAAAGAGTGTTAGGGAGGCTTCTGAACTGCTGGCCATATCCGTCTGGACGGGTCGCAGCCATTTGCGCTCGATCTTTCAAAAAACCGACACGCATCGTCAAGGTGAACTCATCGCCCTATTGAACCAGGAGGAGATTTAAGCGTCGCGAACGCTTGGCAGTAGCGACATATATTGAAATCCCGGTTTTTTACGGAATGCCCAAAAGGCAAGGCGCAGAAAGTCATATGAGCAAGGGTGATGCACCCTGAAACCAAACCGAAAACAAGTGGGGACAATCTACGAAAGTTGGAAAGGCTGTAGTGAACGTGTTGAAAACCATCCTCCGAATTCTGATAGCCGTTTTCTTCATTGCGATTGTGGCAGTAGGCTATCGTGAGTATTCAAGTCAGCCAAAAGCAAAGACGACATATATGACGAGTCCGGTGGTTGAGGGAACACTCAACGAAACAATCACTGCGACCGGTTCCTTAAATGCCGTTGTGACCGTCGAAGTGGGGTCTCAGCTGTCGGGGCGGATCGCCGAACTGCTCGTTGATTTCAATGACCCGGTTACAAGTGGTCAACCTGTGGCGCACCTTGATCCGGGTGCGTACCTCGCGCGTCACGCCGAAGCCGATGCTGCCCTGCAAATGGCGCGCGCAAATGCTGCGGTGAAGGAGGCGGAGCTCAATCGTGCGCAGGCACAGCTTGAAGACGCCCACGCTGATCTTGAAGTTCTCACAGCACGTCTGGCCGGTGCGCAGGCCCGGTTTGACGCAGCCACCGCCGCGCTGGAGCGCATGCGTACTCTCGAAACTCGAAACCTGATCACCTCTGAAGAATTCGAACAGGCTGAACTTGAATTGAAAGTAGAGGCAGCTGGACTGGAAGAAGCACTGGCAATTGTAGAAGCCCATGCGATTGCGGTTAAAGTCAGCAAGGCCGACGTCCGCCGGCAGAAAGCCGATCTCATGCGTGCTCTGGCTAACATACCCCAAAAGGAGGCACTGCTGAATCTGGCCGAGATCGAGCTTGATAGAACGGTTATCCGGTCACCCATCAACGGTATTGTAATTGGAAGAGATGTTTCGCAAGGCCAAACCGTTGCAGCAAGCCTGGAGGCACCAACACTCTTTACCATCGCACAAGACCTCACCGAAATGGAAATCCACGCGCGCATCGACGAAACGGACATTGGCAAGGTCAAGCCTGGGCAGTCTGCCAGTTTCACGGTCGACGCCTTCCCGGATCGCACGTTTGAAGGCACGGTCAAACTGGTTCGGAAGGCACCCGAGGCAGTGCAGAATGTCGTCACCTATACAGTCATTATCGGAACACAGAACACCGGGCAGCTCCTGCTTCCCGGTATGACTGCAAATATCCGTCTGCTCGTTATGGAGAGCGAGCCACTCGTGAAAATTCCGCGCGCAGCGCTTGATTTCATGCCCGACAACATCGCCAGCCAATCCGGAAATTACCCCCAAGAGGGCACCGTATGGGTCCTCAACGATAACGGAGACCCCCGCCCCGTGGAGGTCGAAATCGGCGCAAATGACCGTACATATGCTGCAATTCTGGATGCTTCTCTGACGCCCGGAGAACAGGTGATCACCAACGCGTTTCAACAGGAGGCCGAGAGATGGTTTCTCGGGATCAGGATTGGCTTCTAGGGAACTCTTTGCGCCTCTCATTGAGGCCAATGGTCTTCAAAAAGACTATTTTTCTGAAGCAGGTAGGTTACCCGTGCTCAAAGGTGTCTCACTGAAGATTCGTGCCGGAGAGTTTGTCGCTATCATGGGGCCGTCCGGCTCGGGCAAGACAACACTTATGAATCTTCTTGGACTATTGGACACGCCGTCCGGTGGGCGACTTTGCTTCGAGGGCCAGAACGTCACCCGGCTCAAGCCCGACGAACAGGCGGCCATACGCAACAGCCGTATGGGATTTGTCTTCCAATCCTATAATCTCCTTCCGCGCCTGACGGCGATAGAAAATGTCGAGCTTCCTTTGATCTATGCCCGTGTAGGGCGCGGCGAAAGGGTTGAAAGGGCACGACGCATGTTGGCCGCTGTGGGTCTGGCCGACCGCTCTGAACATTGGCCGAACCAGCTGTCCGGTGGCGAGCAGCAGCGCGTTTCGATTGCGCGTGCCATGGTATCAAGACCAGCGCTTGTACTCGCCGATGAGCCGACCGGCGCGCTCGACACGCGGACAGGTGCGAACGTGATGTCTTTATTAAAAGAGATGATCAGACAAGGCACAACTGTCGTCCTCGTCACGCACGACGAGTCAGTGGCCCAGCATGCCGAACGCACCATTCGGCTCTTCGATGGGAAATTATGCGCGCCTTCACATCATAAGGTCGCGGTCGACGCCGAACCTTTCTTGCTGACTGATCAAGTGAGGAAAGCAGCGGAATGAACATCTCTGATATCTTGCGCATCGCCATCCGCTCCATCGCGTCAAATCGTATGCGATCCGCGCTGACAATGCTCGGCATCATTGTCGGAGTGGCATCCGTTGTCATCATGGTGGCCCTCGGATCGGGAGCGCGCGCAATGGTTGTGGAACAGATCCGCTCACTTGGGGCCTATGTGCTGATGGTACTGCCTGGCGAAGCAAGTGACCAAGGCGTTCGCCAAGAGGCAGGAACGGGACAATCACTGACACAGGGCGACGCAGAGGCCATTGCTTCCGCACTTCCCACTGTCGCCGCCGCAGCACCATCTGTCAGGGGCGTTTTCCAGATAGTGTCCGGCAACCAAAACTGGCGCACCACGGTAAATGGAACGACGGGTGATTATTTTTTCATACGGGAATGGGCGCTCGCAGAAGGGCGATATTTTACAGACGAAGAAACGTTGGCCGGTGCAAAAGTGATCCTGATCGGGAAGACGATCGCCACGCAATTGTTTAACAAAGACGAAAACCCGGTCGGCCAATCGGTACGAATTGCGAATGCGCCAATGACAGTGATTGGTGTTCTATCGGAAAAAGGCCCAACTGGCACAGGGCGGGATCAGGACGACATCGTGTTCCTGCCGATTTCGACAGCGCGGCAGCGGCTCATGGGGGGCGCAAATCAGATTGATCGCGAGGCGGTCGACTACATTCTTGTGAAGGCGTCTTCGCATGAGATGATGCCTATCGCCGAACAGCAGATCGCTTGGCTGCTGCGTCAGCGGCACGGGCTCAGGCCTGCGCAGTCGGACGATTTTCGTGTTACGGACCCGGCCGCGACAATGGCTGCCCAAACGGCCTCGACCCGGGTACTGTCGTGGCTCCTGGCCTCCGTGGCATCGGTCTCGCTCGTGGTGGGAGGGATCAGCATCATGAACATCATGCTGGTCTCAGTGGCTGAGCGACGGCGCGAGATTGGTTTGCGGCTGGCAGTTGGGGCCCGGCGCAGGCATATCCGTATGCAGTTTTTGGTTGAAGCACTGGTGGTCTGTCTGTTGGGTGGTGCTGTGGGCCTGATCGTCGGTATTTTCGGCACTGCCCTGCTCGCTGGGTTGGCTGGCTGGCCGGCATTTCTCTCCCCCGCCGCGATGGTGATGGCGATACTGTTTGCTGGGATAACGGGGGTATTTTTCGGCTACTACCCTGCCCGCATTGCGGCACGGTCCAACCCGATCGATTGCCTGAGGAGCAATTAGGGTCAAAGCCCTAAGGCGGCCCTTATTCAACGTCCAAAAGCCAATGGGCGCAGAACTGCCCCGCCAACAACAAACGCTCGGGCCTGCTGTGACCGGCAAGGAATTGAGCTTGAACGCACGCGCAGCAGCATTGTTGATGCCAATACTGTCAGCGCGCAAGATATTACGGTTAATCAGGTTGAATGGTGGTTGCTGTCAGACCAAATCGAACACGTCCCGCGGCAGACAGAAGCGTTGTCCATTACAGCGTTTCGCTACCACAATCATACAGGTGACCCACAACTTTCCTCGGTGACATCAGATTGAGAACACATCACGATCGCGCTGATCGCTAAAGCGTTTCGCGAAACGCTGTAAGCAGACAAAGAGCCCCCCAAAGGGGGCTCTTGCTCAAGCCTTGGCCGTGCCAAGTCGATTACATCGAATGCCAATCGCCTCAGCTCGGAGTGTTGTCGCACACCAACTTGATGATGTCGGAAACTTTGCCCGATGGAATGTCAATGGCAAGCTCCGCTATTTCCTTTGGATTGAGTCCTTCAAAGGCGGCGGGGCCTTCCCCGTTTTTGAATGCTTGAAACAGTTTGCCGGGATTATCCTGATCTCCGGCTGTGGTGTTGAAGCAGCCCTGTCCGGATGCTTGACCTTGCGGTTCTCCGGCGAGCGCCATACCCGACAGACCGATAACAGTGGCGAAAGTTGTGACGAGAATCTTTTTCATTTTTTCCTCCATTTCTTTGAAAGTATGTGTAGTGAACCAGAGGCACAAAGCCTTTGCATCACTCGGACGAGGGGCGGCAAATCCGTATTTTGTACCTCGGTTGAATGATCCTCGCCCCTCACTGAAGTGGTCCGCAGCGCATTTTGTACTGTCATATGGCAAAGATCGCATCCCGTATGAGGTGACCTATGCCGATGGTCGGAAATCTCGCGTGGCCATCCATGTCAATCCAGACGGATCGGTTGCTGTCGATGCACCAAACGGTTTCTCTGAGGATACGATCATCTTACCCAGATCGGCACATGGAAGCGTGCACCGATATTGGACCTGTCGCGGTTTGATGCCGCTCCTTTGATAGCATTTACTGCAACAAAGGAGACTTACTATGGGACTGAAACGGACGGACGAATTTCGTAAGGACGCATCGCACTGACCAGCGGGCTGAAGCGTAAGCAGGTTGCTGATGATTTGCGGGCTTGCTGATGCGCATGATGGCGGGATCACAGATCAAAAGCTGGGTCATGCGGTTGATCCGCGCCAAAGGCCCTCGCCGTGCTGTGGTCGCAGTGGCACGAAAGCTTGCCGCTCTGCTGCACTGCATGTGGATTGATGGCACAGAATTCCGTCAGGGACCGGTGGAGGGCATGGCATGACCTGAAACGCGGGCCACCCAATTCTGACGGGGTCGTCCCTCACCGGACGGAGTTCATGAATGAAGCCGAAAATGTCTGCTGCGCAATTTGAAGCGCGTCTCAAAGCGAGGCTCTTCATGACCAATCCGACATATGCGTGTAGCGATGCCCGATGGCATCAACAAGACTGCGAAGAGACCGGACCATCGCTACGCAAGCGTTGGATGTCTCACATGCGGAAAACAGTGAATTCGCTGCAACTGCGCCAATGACCGCTTTCAAGGATCGGTTAGAAACCGTCGATTTCAATGCGAGATACCGCTGCTAGGTGCCGAAGGTCTTCAAACCAGACATTTGTTCGACTAAACTCTGGATACTCATTGGCCGAGAGAAGGCGTAGCCCTGCAGCTTGTCCGCTCCTAGTTGGGCCAGGACCTCCGCCTCTTCAAGTGTTTCCACGCCTTCGACGACCGTTTCTGCGCCAAACTGCTCTGCAACACTGATTAAAGATCGCATCAATTCGGCACGTTCAGGTTGTGTATCTATACCTGGAACGAACATACCGTCGATCTTTAGTGCATGAGGCTCAAGCGCCAATATGCTTGCCAGTGAAGCATGGCCTGTACCAAAATCGTCAATCTCGATCCGAATGCCGAGGTCCTTGATGTCAGACACGGTCTGGGCAACGTCGACATCCAACGTATCCAGATGAGCGGTTTCCAGTATCTCAAACACCAGGCCGTCTGGTAAATCCTGCCGGGCCTGGAGTTCTGTCAACAAAGTGGGGCTTGCCAGCCTGCTGGCGGACACATTAACCGATATGGAACCAAGCGGCTTGCCAACGGCTAAGAGCTTCGCATCAAGGTCAATGGCCTGACCAAGGATTATTTGGTCCAACTCTGCAACCAGGTTCAATTCTTCGGCCAATGGGATGAACTGATCTGGAGAGATGATGCCACGATGTGGATGTCTCCACCGCGCAAGAATTTCGCAACCTGTTATCTGTTTAGTCTTGGCGTCGACCTGGGTTTGTGCAAACGCAATAATTTCGTTTTTTGACAGCGCGTTGCGGAACAGTTCGAGCTCATTCACGTGGCTTGAATAGCTCTCGCCAAGTTGATCTGTATAAGCGACGACGCGTCCCCGACCAGCGGTTTTTGCTTGATAAAGCGCCATATCGGCTTGCTTTAGCATTCTTGTCAGTGAAGTGTCTTGCTCGTGACACACTGCAATCCCGATGCTCGCACCCGGTTCCAACTGCAGGTGCCTGTAAGTCACACGCGCTGTCAGTTGCATACACAAATCCTGACAGAATTCGGATGGGCTTCCTGAACAATCCGAATAGTCGATCAGCAGAATGAATTCGTCTCCACCGATACGGAAGGCAAAATCCCGACCAGGCCGCAGGACGTCTCGTATTCTTTTTGCGGTCGCAACAAGCACAGCGTCTCCCGCATCATGGCCGTGTCTGTCGTTGATCCCCTTGAAGCGATCAAGATCGATTGCAACAACAACGAGATGTCCCGCCGGGCGTTTTTCGTCGGCCTGAACAAACTCATCCAGTAGCAGCCGGTTCCCCAACTTGGTCAATCGGTCTTCACGAGCTGATCGCGCACTTTCCTTCTGGGCGGCCAACATGGCCGTGTACGATTCTTCGGCTAACTTCCGCATTCCCTTTTCGCGTTGCATTGCGTCTATCCGCGCGGAAATTTCCTTTTCGACACGGTCCAAGACCTTGTTATAGCGGTGCGCCAGCATGCCGACTTCGGTTGATCTTTCGACGAAAACCCTTGAGTTGAAGCTGCCCGTTTTCTGATGGCGTTTCATCTCCTCAATCAGATCCAGAAAAGCGTTTCCGATACTGTGTTCCGACGCATCTAAACCAATAACTTCCTGACGGGGACTGACGCGAATTGGTGTAATCCGGTTCACCAGATAGATTGTGAGCAAAGCCATGGATATGGTCCACAGCGCTACTGCGGCCACACCGATCGACTGGACCTGCAACTGGGCAGAAACCGTCCCGGCGGGTAAGTCGGATGAGCTGACAAAGAACGGGACAGTGAGTGAGCCAAGTATCCCTGGTGCCAAGTGAACGGGAACCGCATCAACAACATCGTCGATTTTCGCCGCTCTCATCAGGAAACTCGCGATCACCATAGCGATGGAACCGAGTGCCCCCACAAGGATCGCATCCAAGCCGGTGAAATGATTAAGTCCAGCGGTGCCCGCCACAAGGCCGGCAATCACGCCGTTTAACGTCAGATTGGCCGATGCAAACCCAAATATTGCATACGACAACACAAGCGCGGTCCCGCCACCTGCGGCAGCTCCAAGCATTGTACGCACTATAATTGGTCCGATGGCAGCATCAATCGCGAGTGCTGAGCCTGCATTGAAACCAGCCCAGCCAATCCATAGAAAGATTACTCCAAGAGAGGCTACAGCAATCGAACTAGATTCAAAGCGGCGGTATTTCTTGCCGAACCTGCCACGCCTCGGGCCTAAAGAAACGCAGTAAACAAGGGCCACCCAGCCACCAACCGAGTGCACTACACTGGCTCCTGCAAAATCGATAAATCCCATGGCCTGAAGCCAGCCTTCTTGTCCACCAGACCAGATCCCACCCCAAATCGCATGGCCAGTAATCGGATAGATAAGACCAGCGGTCGCAGCGCTTACCAAAAGATATGACAGGAATGTTGCCCGCTCGGCCACGGCACCAGACACAATTGTGACGACTGTCGTTGCGAAGGCCATCTGGAAGAAAAGAAAAGGTGCCGCGTCAAAGATCGTGGAGTGTCCGCCTGGCACAAAGAGAGATGTTCCGAACAGCCCGTGATAGCTGTTTCCAAACATCAGGCCGAAGCCAACACCCCAGAAGGCCAAGGTGGTAACGCAAATATCGCTGACGTTTTTGAGTGCGACATTGGATGCGCTCTTGGCACGTGACAAGCCTGTTTCCAGACACAAGAAACCAGCCTGCATGTCCAGCACCATGAAGCCGCACAACAAAACCCAAATCACGTCCAAAATTTCCATTGCGACCCTGATTCAAAAAACCGAACGGTGTTTGAAATAGCGGGTAGTTATTAATATGCGGTTTGAGTGAAGCAGAGGTGCTCCTGTGGCGTTGTGCCAAGGAAGCAGGTGTCCGGTCGGCTCTGTCCATTCGGCTTTGTCAAGTTGACGAGCCGTCTTTGGCTCGGCGCGCAATCGACACGCTTGGTCTCTCTGATATCAACCTGCTTTGCCGCACAAATCTTATGGGGTACTGACTTCCCCTATTTCCAGACGGACTTACGCGAGGGTCGCCGTTTTGGCAAAGCGCAGCATTGTTTGAAATGGGCTCGCCTCGGTCATCTGACTGTTTTGCTCAGATGACTGGTGAGTGGCGTAGCGCCGACGCTCAGGACAAAATCTTCGAAACCCTGAACATGAATGGCTGTTTCTCAAAGGAGCGGACGGTAGCGAAAAATGCTTCTATGTCCGAGTCGCGGGACAAAATGAGCTTTTACTGCGTCTGCGCGAATGTCAGCTAGGGGCAGTTGAGCACAGAGCGTTCCAAGCTGATTTGCACCGGCAGGACGCCTTGCTGTGACATGTGCGCTCAATAGGGGGTGTCTAGACATGAAATGCCTTTTGATGGTTCTCTCTTGCAACACCATACCAGCCGCACGATAACGCACGTCATGGTGATCCCTAAAAACATGCAGGGCCTTGTCCTACTTCATGATGGCTTCGATGCGACCGGTCGCGCCACCGGACTCGAAGACTTCTCCGACTGTGTCGAGCTTCGTCAGCTTTCAGTGCCCCAACATGGACCAGGTCAAGCGCTAATTCGCGTATCACGTGCCGCAGTTAACCATGCCGATGTCGCGTTCATAAGGGGTTACTATGGAATGCCGCGCGTCAAAGGGGTCGCGGCGGGGTTTGAAGGAACCGGAACTGTGGTTGCAGGAGACACTCCGCTCGTGGGCCAACGTGTCAGCTTTGCCAGCCCGACAAGCGGCACCTGGGCGGAGTACGCCCTTGCCAATATTGCCCAACTGATCCCGCTTCGCGACGAATTGCGGGATGAAGATGCGGCTGGCCTTATCATCAATCCGATTTCTGCCGCAGTGATGTGTGAAATAGCTCGCGAAAGCGGCGCAAAGAGCTTTGTTGCGACCGGTGCCGGGTCACAATTGGTTAAATTCCTTATTCCGCTCGCGCGGGAAAAAGGCTGCCCCTGTATCGCCATCGTGCGCCGACCGGCACTTGCTCAACAATTGAAGGACCTTGGGGCGCTAGAGGTCCTTGTCAGTGAAGACGCAGAGTTTGCAGAGCGTTTTCGGTCTGTGTCACTGCGGTACAAACCCCGGGTGTTACTTGACGCAATCGCAGATCAAGTGTCATCAGACATTTTCTTTGCCATGCCCAACCACTCAATTTGGGTAATATATGGCCGATTGGCCATCTCGCTCCCTGTCTTGAATGACCCCGAGCAATTCATTGTAGCCAACAAACAAATCAAAGGTTTCTGGCTCACGAGTTGGTTTTTGAACACCGCTCCTGAAGAAGTCGCCAAAGTCATTGCAGACGTTCAGGCTCGCTTCATAGATGGACGCTGGCAAACCAATGTCAGCGAGACGGTCGCACTTCAGGACGCAATGTCGCTTCTGCCATCCGCGTTCTCACAAAAGGATGGTAAGGTACTTCTTGCACTCTGAAGGTGCATTGAGCCGGCATGCGAGCATACAAAGGCCGGCAGATGCGCACCTTCGCGATATGGCGGCGATTGAGCAGATATGGGCTCAAAGCTGCCGTTCGGCGCGGCACTGCCTTGCACATGACCGAGGATTTCCATCGAAAGGTTCGCAGGGCATCAAGGTTACGCAGCTTGTCCTTCATTGGCGAGCGTTGTGCTTGCGCGGTAATGGAAAGGGAGCATCATCAGTGTCTATCGTAAAAGGCGTTCATATCCAAGGCTTCGGAACTGTTCAGCGATCGCCTGCATTCCCTCTTCACTGGAGTGTTTGCCATCAAAGTCGAGGTAGCCTTTTTCAGCAGGATCATCGTCACCAAGTGGACCATTGAACGCCTCATGAACTTGAGCCACAGGGACCCGGTGGCGCCGCCCGGCAGCCATGATACACTCGTTGAACCGCGCCCAGTCCTGCTTTGTGCTTTCGTATATTCCTCTGTCTTTGTGGCTGCGAACGTACGGGAAGTAGACATCCATGGCCTCTATGATCACAGTCGGACCCGCCAGCGAAACAACCTCAGCCAACAGGCTATCATAAGTAAGGCAAAACTCTCGTATTGCCTCATTCATTCCTTCGCTATCAGGATTTCTCCTTTCTGATCCCCACATAGTTATTGCCCATCTCATGTCCGCAAAACCAATTCCAATAGTTATTATATCCGCATCTGCAATTTCGTTTCGGAGGTCTGGTTCGCCGGTCACATTTGCCAGAAGTGCTGAAACCTTCTGAAGCGGAACGTAATGATTGTGATAGATGACTTTGACGGATTGATCGGACTCGATCATGGCGCCGTAGTGCTCAAACCATAGCGTCCCGATGGAGTTGCCCAGAACGACGTAGTCCCATGTCTGGGGGTCTGCTGACGACCGCGTTGTTTGTGCTGCGCCCGGAACGACACCCAACAGAAAGAAGAATGCCGCAAGACTGCCAGCGAACCTATGGAACAATTGTCTCCTCATAGCTCGCGCTCCTCTAATGCCGGCCAAGAGTAAGTCCGGTTGCTGTATTGAAGTTACCGTGGGGCAAACACTGTGTTCCATTTAATGCGTTGCCACAGCGAATCCAAACACTGTGTTCAACACAGTAAATCAGCCCACCAACACACGAAAAACTCTGCGATGAGTGCGCAACGCAGGAAGTAAAAACTGTGCGACGGCTAAGCTATTGTATATGTTTGAAAAAGTGGTGTCAAAGGGCGGAATCGAAGCACCGACACGAGGATTTTCAATTTTCTGATCGGCCTTGGCGAGGCGTACTGGATTGATTGGGAATATTTGATTTTGTTGGTTTTCCTGCAGTTTCTAGATTTTTTCTGTTCTGTTCTAATCTGAACAAAGCTGGTACATCTGGCGCAGAATTACACGGGAATTACACCTCATCGTCCTCCCTATTGTCGGTTTGTTCCGAAACTGCACCCGGCTATGCTTCACCTGCCTGCCGCTCCTGCCGCTCCTGCCGCTGTGATCTACTGGCAGCGAAATGAAACAACAAACCCCGATCAGCAGGTCCAAAGAGTAGCTTAATCTACGCGGAAAACTGTCCAAACATTGGGGAGTGGCTCAGATTTCCCTTTGAGGCGGGACGCTTCGTTAAAGTCTTGGGGAGAGGCCTCCGACGCAAAGCAACGTGAAATGCTGCGGGTAGGTATTGTTCCAGGAGACTATCCTGAACCAGTTGCCGCAGATTGGCCGGACCTTCTCGAAATTGTTCGGGAGTTGGTCAAGCCTGAGCGCGATGTCCAGAAGCGAGAAGCAAATCGCGAAAGGTGGTGGATTTATTGTGAAAACTGGCCCGGTCTTTATTCTGCTCTTCGATTGACAGATAACGCTGTAGTGAGATCGCTAACAAGCTCTCATTTCTCTTGTTTCACCCGCGCCACCACAGAGAAAGTGTTTGATCAAACTCTGGTAGTTTGGGCATCAGAGAAAAGTGATCTGGCACCATTGCTTATATCCAGAGTTCATGAAATCTGGACCCTAGTGTTTGGTGCGACACTTGAGGATCGGTCTCGTTACAGCATAAATGATTGCTTTCAAACGTTTCCTTTTCCACCTGACTTGACGAGCTTGAGATCCATCGGCGAGACTTATGAAGCTTCGCGCCGCAAGTTGGCTACGGAACAAAAAGTTGGCCTCACTAAAATATATAATCGCCTCCACAACCCTCTAGACCGCAAACCGGACATAGTCGAACTCCGCCGCCTTCATGCCGAATTGGACGAAGCTGTCCTCCGTGCCTATGGGTGGGACGACCTTGCGGACATGGCGCAGGACACCTCCGAAGATGGCGCAGCTCCGCGCTTCCTGCACCGCACAGATGAACCAGAGTTTGCCTATGAAGAGCGCTACCACTGGCCCGCGTGGTTCCGCGACAAAGTGTTGGCCCGTCTGTTGGAGCTTAACCGCGCACGCGCGGCTGAAGAGGTCAAAGCCCCACAGAACGACAAAATGAAACCATCGGCTTTGCAGCTTGATCAACAAGGAACGCTTATATGAGCGACGCAGCCAGCACCAAAACCTCTGCCCAAGTGCGCGATGACATCCTCGACGCGTTCCGCATGGATGTCGTTGGCCCCGACACGCGCCCGGCTTACCAAGATGATCACATGTCAAACTTAAAGGTCATCACCTCAACCCGCCCATCCAGCTTTTACCTGATCGGTTATTTGACCCCCGCCGAGGGCTCGACAGCGGCCCTGCCCAAGAACGACGCGCCGGAAATCCAAGAAACACTTCCAAGCATGGATGATGACGACGAGCACGGCGCGGCAGGAGGCGAGGATAGCGACGGCGGCAATGACGCACGGCAGCGCAAACGTCTCGATCCCACCAGCCTCGGTTTGACGGCTTTCGTCTCACCGGACTGTCCATACATTGATGTTGCCCTGCGATCCGCTGATTACCACGCCCAACCGCCGATCCCCGAAGCGGTGCTTGAAGGTCTCGCTTTCCTGGGGCGCAGGTACAATGAGTGCTCTGCTCACCGTCGCACGCAGCACGGCGACGAGGGCCGGAATCCACTCACCAAAGGCAACAAATTGGAATAGCCGGTGCTTCTCAAGCCGCGCCAGAACTTTCTAACCTAGCTGATCAGCCAAACTTTGTGCATCCGCGATGCCCTTTGCAAGACCCTGAGCGGCGGCCTCAGGGCCAAAAGCCAAACCTTCCGCACGCAGGATGGTAGTGTCGGTCAGACCGATAACCGTAAAGATATCGCGCAGGTAATTCCCGCAATGCTCGAACGCGCTCGCCGGACCCTCCGAATATATCCCGCCGCTTCCTACGACTATGACCACCTTCTTGCCAGATAAAAGACCGACCGGTCCGGTCTCCGAATACTGAAACGTCTTCCCAACGCGTAAGATGTTGTCAATCCAAGATTTCATGGTCGATGCAACGCTGTAATTGTGCATTGGAGTTCCCAGCACGACGATATCTGCCCCGATTAATTGCGACACATAGGTATCCGAGGCCGCCAGAGTAGCCTGGTTCTCTGGTTCAGCTTCGTCACCAGTGGCGAAGAACGCGCGCAAGTGAGACGGGCCAAAATGCGTGGGTGGCGTCGCCACGAGATCCAGATTGTCGACAGTCGTGTTGGGCATCGCCGCCTGATACCTGTCGATAAATGCCTTGGAGACCGCCCGCGAAGCTGAGTTGGCTAAGTCCGGGCTGGATTGAACGTTCAGTATTTTAGACATGATTTCTTCCTTACGTGAATGAATTTCTGGGTTTGTACACTGGGACCAAGCTTCGTCGCTTTCTGACAATAGCGCATGCCGCAGTTGTGTTTTCCAGAACTTTTTGAATGCCGAGTCTCTGTCGTGGACCCGAGGCCGGCCCTCGCTTTGGTAGACAGAAGCAGCCGTTTCGGGCCGAAGTGCTCCTTCTATCACCCGTGGTCGGAACAGTCACATTGTCAGACTAGGTTGCTGCAAGTCCCGTAACTCTTGGTATTTCCTGCTTCAGTTTCGCAGGGCCCTGAAGACCCTACTCCATCGAAATACGAACATCAGCACAAACATGCACACGATAAGACCGATCAAGTCCCCGGCCGCATAGACGGCCGATACCCTGATGATCACTTCCCAATCAATCAGATCGGAGAAGACGAGGGTTTGGCCGAGTGAGTTGATAAGAGACGCAAGAGCACCCACTGCAATCACACCCTTCCACCGGAGTTTCACTGAGCCGCCGAAATACAAATTGTAACCGGCAAAACGCGCGAACTCGAAGGCAATAAATGCGGAGGCTGCCCCGACAAGAAGGCTCTCTATCAGAGCTGGTTCAAGGAAATTCAAATCTTCGGACGGGCTGAACAGCCAAGCAGATAGGCTTGAACCTACCATAAGCGCGGGTATCGCCTTCCAGCCATATGCCCAAGTCGCAAGGACCCTGACACCATGGGGCAGATACATGAGACTAGCAAATACAGTCACTTCTGGCAAAAAAACGCTCTGGATCGGAGTAACAACCAGTGCCGTCAATCCATGACACACGACATACACGAATACGATAATCAAGAAATTCATGGACGGGGCCTATTCGCTGATGGTGTCGAGATTTCTGCACTTTCACACCAGACCGGCGTTCAAATTACACGATCAAGAATGCTCTCTAACTCCCAGCAAGGTCATCGCGGACCAAATAGTGCTTCGATTTATAACCTTCTGCTTTTTCGAGCAAGCCAAGGGTTAATAAGGAACGCAACGCCCTGTGGTAGGATGCCTGCGCGATCCCTGCGGTTAAGTCATGTTTCCGGATCTCGTCAGACGAAACGACCTCTCCAGCCGATCCCGATAAAGCATGTGCCGCTAGAAACACGTCCATTTCCATGGAAGTTAACGTATCAAGCCCGACTTCATGCTCCATTTCACGCAGCATGCTGCGCAGTTCGAAAAGTACCGAAAGCTTCCCCAGTGATTTGTTCATCAAAATTGTCGCCATCCAGAAAACTAAGAGGAGCGCCAAGCTGCCAAAATTATCATATTGACAATTAAGGCAACTTGGAAGAACCTTTTTCTGCTCCTTGAGTGTCCGTGAGTGGTTCTCCCAAGAGCTTTTCAAACGGTTCTGCCCCGGTCGGTGATCACGTCATCGACTGGGGTAATTTAACAGCCTAGAGATATTTTAGCAAAGCTAAAGAAAGCGCGCCTGATGTCCACTTTTTAAGGGCGGTTTCAATGGGTCGACGCAACACTTTAATCTTTTTGGAAAGATGGAGTGTTTACGATGAAGTACCGGACGCGGACGTTTTACACGGCCAA
>NZ_QBUD01000016.1 GCF_003058085.1 Yoonia sediminilitoris
CTTTCTCATCGTCCACTCCTCAGTGGCTACGATGAGCAACAAACCCTCCCTTAGCAAATACAGCTATTTGGACCCATAGGCGCTGACGTCAGACAGGGTAGATCCCCGTAAGGCACGACAGTTTCCTTAAAACTGGGCGCGATCGGGCTGTCAGGGTCGAATCCCAAGGCGAACATGGCCTTTTCATTGGCTTCCAGCAGAAGTCCCGTGTCGCCGTCAAAGAGCAGCACAATGTCATCGCGCAACAAAGTCAGCGATGTCGGCCCCAGAATAACGTCAAGGCTGAGCGTCGGCGGATCAAATTCGGTTGGTTTAGGATCGGATGTCATGATGCCACATTTAATTTGAACTGGCACCCAGATAGATTGATATTGTTAAAAGGAAGTTTCTTTTCGCCGGCCAGTGAGGCCGCGCATCCCGGTAGACCTTCTACCAAGGGCACCCTAAGCTTGGCAGGTGCAGACGATTCATCAGATTGGCCCCCATGACAGACCAACCCAAATACCAAGTGCTTGCCCGCAAATACCGGCCAGAGACATTCGCCGATCTGATGGGGCAGGATGCCATGGTGCGGACCCTGCGCAATGCCTTCAAGGCCGACCGAATCGCACAGGCCTTTATGATGACGGGCATCCGTGGCACGGGCAAAACGACCACCGCCCGGATTATTGCCAAGGGTATGAATTGCATCGGACCCGACGGCACAGGCGGCCCAACAACTGACCCATGCGGCGAATGTGAGCATTGCATCGCCATTATGGAGGGTCGCCATGTTGATGTCATGGAAATGGACGCCGCATCGCGGACCGGCGTTGGCGACATTCGCGAAATCATCGACAGCGTTCATTATCGGGCGGCCTCTGCGCGCTACAAGATTTATATCATCGATGAAGTGCACATGCTGTCCAAGAATGCGTTCAACGCCCTGTTGAAAACGCTCGAAGAACCGCCTGAACACGTCAAGTTCATCTTTGCCACAACCGAAATCCGGCAGGTGCCCGTTACGGTCTTGTCCCGCTGTCAGCGGTTTGACCTGCGCCGGATTGAACCGGAAGTGCAGATCGCCTTGCTGCGCAAGATCGCAAATGCCGAAGGGGCCGAGATTACCGATGATGCGCTGGCGTTAATCACCCGCGCTGCCGAAGGGTCGGCGCGTGATGCCCAATCCCTGCTGGATCAGGCAATCAGCCACGGGGCTGGCGAAACGACTGCGGATCAGGTCCGCGCCATGCTGGGGTTGGCCGACCGGGGACGCGTGCTGGACCTGTTTGACATGATCCTGCGCGGACAAGCGGCCGAGGCGCTGACAGAATTGTCAGGCCAATATGCCGACGGCGCTGACCCGATGGCGGTGCTGCGCGATCTGGCCGAAGTCTGCCACTGGATCAGTGTTGTAAAGATCACGCCCGAGGCTGCGGATGACCCGACAATCGGCCTGGATGAACGCACGCGCGGCCAGACCATGGCGCACGACCTGCCGATGCGGGTACTCTCTCGCATGTGGCAGATGTTGTTGAAAGCGCTCGAAGAAATAGCGATAGCTCCCAATGCGATGATGGCTGCTGAAATGGCAGTGATCCGCCTGACCCATGTGGCCGACCTGCCCAGTCCTGACGAATTGGTGCGTAAACTGCAGGATGCGACCCCGCCGCCAAGCGGCGGCCCCGCAGGCGGGCGCCCTGCCCCATCAGGCGGCGGCACCACGGCGGCGGCCAGCACACCTACCCCGACACATGCTGCCCCCAGCGGGCCAACGGCCAGTGGTGCGCAAACGGCCGTTGCTCTCGCCTCTGACGCGTTGCAGCATTACGCCCGGTTCGAAGATGTGGTCGAACTGATCCGTGCCCACCGTGACGTGAAACTGCTGGTCGAGGTCGAAACCGGCTTGCGTCTGGTCAACTATCAACCCGGCCGGATTGAGGTGAACCCGACAACGGACGCTGCCCCTGATCTGGTCGGGCGGCTTGGATCACGCTTGCAGGCGTGGACCGGCAACCGCTGGGCCATCAGCATCGCTGACGGGGGCGCACCGACTATTGCAGAGGTCAGGGACGCAGCAGATAACGCCATCCGCGCAGAAGCCGAAGCCCACCCGCTCGTGCAGGCCGTGATTGCGGCCTTCCCCAAGGCCAAAATCACGGACATTCGCACCGAAGAGGATTTGGCACAACACGCCCTTGAAGACGCACTGCCCGAAGTCGACGAGGAATGGGACCCGTTCGACGAAGACTAGATGATTTTCAATGCGTACGGCATCGCAGATGGCAAAGATGAATGCGCTGTCGTTCGACCGAATTGGGATGGTTCACCGGCGATCCAGATCGAAGAAGCAGTAGGGTCAGAAGCCTAGGTTGCTTAGTCGACATCGAATTCTTTGTCCTTTCAGCCATTGTGCTTTGTCTGGCAAAGGTTATTTACAAAGCCTATCATAGATTTTCCGGATCAATGCGGAGGCAGTAAGATGCTCAAAGGACTAGGTGGCCTTGGTGACATGGCCAAGATGATGAAACAGGCGCAGGAAATGCAGGGCAAGATGGCCCAGATGCAGGAAGAGCTTGAAAATGTGATGGTCACGGGCGAAAGCGGCGCGGGTTTGGTCAAGGCAACGGCAACGGCCAAAGGCGAACTCAAAGCGCTCGACATTGATCCGTCCATCTTTAACGGCGACGATAAAGAAGTGGTCGAGGACCTGATCCTTGCTGCCATCAAGGACGCCCAAACCAAGGCAAGTGAACGTGCACAGGAAGAAATGGGCAAACTGACCGAAGGGTTGGGCCTGCCCCCCGGCATGAAGCTGCCATTCTGAGGCCCGCGTGAGCAAAGGGACCGAGGACCTTGATAATCTGATTGCACTGATGGCCAAGTTGCCCGGACTTGGCCCGCGATCAGCCCAGCGCGCGGTCCTGCATCTGATCAAAAAGCGCAGCCTGTTGCTGATACCGCTGGCGGAAGCCATGCACAGGGTCGGATCAACTGCGCGCGATTGTCTGAACTGCGGGAACATCTGCACGCAGGATATCTGCGACATCTGCCAAAGTGAAAAGCGCCGTAACGGGCAGGTCTGCATTGTCGAGGACGTGGCCGACCTTTGGGCAATGGAGCGGTCGCAGGTCTTCAAGGGCCGCTATCATGTGTTAGGTGGCACCCTGTCCGCGCTGGATGCGGTCGGACCCGATGAATTGCGCATTCCCAAATTGCTTGACCGGATCGTGAGCGAGGAAATCACCGAAGTGATCCTTGCACTTGGGGCCACGATCGACGGGCAAACGACCGCACACTATATCGCCGATCAATTGCCCGGCGTGACCGTCACGTCATTGGCCCAGGGCGTACCGGTTGGTGGCGAATTGGACTATCTGGACGATGGCACAATCACCGCCGCGTTGAATGCACGCAAAGCTTTATAGCAGCTGGCGGACTGGCCGATCACAGTTTGGCGGCAGAGGAAACAAAAGCCCTATCCCGTGATCTGGGCGCAGTTTTCCGGTTTCCGAGTGTCTTCGCGGGTCCAGCCGAACTGCCCGTCGCCGGGACCCCAGAAAACGGTAAGAAAATCCCATTCATCTTCGGATTCGTGCAGGAAGCCAATGGCATCGCCCCTGACGATTTGACCGATTTCCGGGGCATCATCGCTATTGCCAGCAAGCAATGGCACACGCCCGCCGCGCCAGCCAACACAGCCGATTTGAGTCCCGGCGCGCACCGGCAAATCTTGCAAGCGGCGCAAGTCGACGACCCCCTCAAGGTCCAAACGCGTCTCAGAGGTGTCGGTCGCACACTGCAACATTGTCTCGTTCGCCCTAAGCCGCGCAACTTTGTCCGCATCCGACGCATTCAGATCAGGAGATCGTGTCGTACAATCGGAGTTGTCGAACAAAGCCTGGCCAAGGTTGGACCCGAAGCAATAGCCGGCGCGGTCAAATATCAGGTTCCGCGTGAACCACAGCTCGGCACAGACGTCATCCGCCAAGGCCGGGAGCGCAGACAAGATTACAACAACAACACTTAAAACTCTCATAAAAGGCATCCATCCCGCTCGAAACGTTAATGTCAACCTACCAAAGCCAAACCTGAGCACAAAAAGAAAAGGCGCGCCGAGGGGCCGGCGCGCCGCGACATATCGCGCTTTCAATTGGGTCTTAGTCTTCGGACTTGTCATCATCCGGCAGGTTGAAGAAGCTGTCAGCATCGCTGACGTCGCGTGTATCTTCCTCTTCTTCCTCGTCTTCGCCGCGGGGGTCAGACAGGCTGAATGTTTCCAAACCAGCCATTGCAGCAGGCATCTTGGGTTCCGGTTCCATACCCAATGACTGTTCGGTGCTGACCAACTTGCGGCGCTCATCATCGGACATGACTGTGCCGTCTTTGGCTTTCTTGGCATTGGCCTTTTGCACAGCGGCATCCAGTTCAGTCTGTTTGCACAGTCCAAGCGCAACCGGATCAATCGGGTCAAGATTGTTGATATTCCAATGGGTCCGCTCGCGGATAGCCTGAATTGTCGGTTTCGTCGTGCCGACCAGTTTCGAAATCTGGCCGTCAGACAATTCGGGGTGGAACTTGACCAGCCAATAGATTGAGGCAGGGCGATCCTGCCGCTTTGAAAGCGGGGTATAACGGGGGCCGCGACGCTTTTCTTCGCCCTCGGATGCGGGGTTATGCAGCAACTTGAGCTTGTGCAGCGGGTTTTCTTCGGCCTTGGTGATTTCTTCCTGCGTCAACTGCTTGTTGGCAATCGGGTCAAACCCTTTGACACCGGTAGCGACATCGCCATCGGCAATGCCCTGCACTTCCAATTCATGCAGGCCACAAAAATCGGCAATCTGCTTGAACGTCATCGTTGTATTGTCGCAAAGCCAAACGGCAGTCGCCTTGGCCATAATTGGGGTCGCCATTTTCTTCTCCTCATCTACAGACAAGCCTTTCCCGCGCCCTTAAATCGGGCTGACCGCTGGTTGGGCCGGGTTCGCGTTGTCAGGGAACTTGAGGTCTATATAAGGGCGCAAGAGCTGATAGGGAAGATCAAAATGCGCAAATTGCTGGCCCTGCTTTGTTTGGCAACCCCGGTGGCCGCAGATGATGTCGCGGGGGAATTCGACTATTATGTCATGGCGCTGTCATGGTCGGCCAATTGGTGCGCGCTTGAAGGAGATGCACGCAATTCACCGCAATGCGACCCGGAAGAGGATTTCGGCTGGATATTGCACGGACTCTGGCCGCAATATGAGCGGGGATTTCCAACCAATTGCAGGACCAACTATCAAGCACCGTCGCGCAGCGATACCGCAGCAATGGCCGATATCATGGGCACGTCGGGGCTGGCGTGGCACCAGTGGCGCAAACATGGGGTGTGCAGCGGGCTGTCTTCTGATGATTACTATGCGCTCTCACGGCAAGCCTACACTCAGATCACGCGGCCAGAGGTTCTGCGCAAGCTCGACAAAACTGTCACATTGCCTGCAACCCTGATCGAAGAGGCCTTCATTCGCGATAACCCCGCAATTGCGCCCGACCAGATCACGATCACCTGCAAGAACGGCTATATCCAAGAGGCCCGCATTTGCCTTACCCGCGATCTAGAACCGCGCGACTGCGCGGCGGATGTCGTAGGCGATTGCAGTCTGGAGGATGCGCTGTTCGAGCCGATCAGGTGAACCTGAAAAACAACGTCCCGTCCTGATGGTCGATGATGACAGTTTCCTGTTTGTGGGCCGCGCATCAGATAGTCAGCATTGGATATTGGATTTGAAACAGCGATAGTGTGTATAACAGGCAGACATTGTGACTGGCCAAAATGCGCTATTGCCCGGCGCGCCGTTTGGTGGGCGACACACTTCATGGGACAGACACACCCGGATCTGGACAACGCTATGCGCTGAGGTCGCACAATCGGCTTTACCTTGACTGCCCACGTGGGTCACATAGCGCCAAACAAAACATGAGAGGCTGCCATGCTTGATGAAACGACAAATCTGCCATCCCTTCTGAAACGGCCTGATCTGGTCTGTGACAAGACACTTGTCGCAGGGCAATGGATAGATGCAGATAGCGGGGCCTCATTCGACGTCACCAATCCCGCCCGCGGTGATGTGATCGCCCGTGTGCCTGACCTGACCCGTGCGGAAACCGCCCGCGCCATTGACGCCGCCCAAAAGGCGCAGAAAGTCTGGGCCGCGGAAACGGCCAAGACCCGTGCTAACATACTGCGCAAATGGTTTGATCTTATGATGGCAAACCAGGAAGACCTTGCCATCATTATGACCGCGGAACAGGGAAAGCCACTGACAGAAGCGCGCGGCGAAGTCGCCTATGGCGCATCATTTGTGGAATGGTTCGCTGAAGAGGCCAAACGCATCTATGGCGAAACGATCCCCGGCCACATGGCGGACAAGCGCCTGACCGTCATCAAACAACCCATTGGCGTCGCCGCAGGGATCACCCCCTGGAATTTCCCCAACGCGATGATTGCCCGCAAGGTTGCACCCGCACTTGCCGCAGGCTGCGCCTTTGTCATCAAGCCATCGGAACTGACACCATTATCCGCACTGGCCATGGCCAAACTGGCCCAAGAGGCTGGCGTGCCTGCGGGGCTGTTTTCTGTCATTACCAGTTCTTCCAGCAGCGACATCGGCAAGGAATTTTGTGAAAACCACGTCGTGCGCAAACTGACCTTTACCGGGTCGACGCAAGTCGGGCGCATCCTGCTGGCACAGGCCGCCGATCAGGTCATGAAATGCTCGATGGAGTTGGGCGGCAACGCGCCCTTCATCGTCTTTGACGACGCAGACCTTGACGCCGCAGTGACAGGGGCCATCGCCTGTAAATTCCGCAACAACGGCCAGACCTGCGTTTGCGCCAACCGGATTTATGTGCAGGCCGGGGTCTATGACGCCTTTGCTGCTAAATTCCAGGCCGCGGTCGAGGCGCTGAAAGTCGGCGACGGGATGAGCGACGACACAACATTGGGCCCCCTCATCGAACCCAAAGCCGTGGACAAGGTGCAAAGCCATCTGGACGACGCATTGTCCAAAGGCGGCACAATCCTGACCGGCGGCAAGCCGCATGATCTGGGCGGGCTGTTCTTTGAGCCAACAATCATCGCCAACGCCACCAACGACATGGTTGTCAGCAAAGACGAGACCTTTGGCCCCTTCGCGCCCCTGTTCAAGTTCGAGGACGAGGACGATGTCATTGCCAAGGCCAACGACACGATCTTTGGGTTGGCGTCCTATTTCTACGCCAAGGATATCAGCCGCGTCACCAAGGTTGCCGAGGCGCTGGAATATGGCATGGTCGGTATAAACACCGGCATCATTTCGACAGAGGTCGCGCCGTTCGGCGGGGTCAAACAGTCTGGTTTGGGTCGGGAAGGATCATCCCACGGAATCGACGATTACCTCGAGATGAAATACATCTGCACCAACGTTTAACTCTGCGATTTTAGGGCCTTGGGCAGGAAATGCCCAAGCCCGCAATTTTTTCCAAGGATTGACGGTTGGCGCGCGTCAAACCACCGTGATGCGCATGATGACCAGTGACGAAGACTTGGCAGAGGCAGCGGCCCACGGTGACGGGGCGGCTTTCGCCAGCTTGCTTGATCGCCATTATGATCGGCTCTTTGCCTTCTGTTTTCGGCTGACAGGCGTGCGGGCCGAAGCAGAGGACCTGACGCAGGACATTTGCGCGGCGCTGCCCGCCAAACTAGCCAGCTATGAGCGGCGGGCGAAGGTCACAACGTGGCTTTACCGCGTTGCGGTGAATGCCGCCCACGACCGCAGGCGCAAGCGTGCGACCTATCTCAAAGCCTCTGACGGATGGGGCGATTGGGAGGTGGCACGCAATGCCGCAAATCGGGACACGGATGAAAAGATAGACTGGCTGACGCAGGCCATGAACCAACTCGACGATGCCCTGCGCGATACGCTTGCGCTCGTGCTGGACGATATGACCCATGCGCAGGCGGCAGAGGTTCTGGGCGTATCCGAGGGCACGATCAGCTGGCGGATATCGGAAGCCAAAAAAGCGCTGCGCGCGATCAAGGAAAAGGAGGACGTGGCATGAATGACGATCTGGACGACCTCAGGGCAATGATGGACAGCGCGACCCCCCGCCCCGATGCGGCACGGCGGGCGGAAAATCTTGCGCTGGCCCAGAAAAATTTCGACGACCTCCAAGGATCGCGGACAGCCCCACGTCCCACTTCTGCAACCAAGGCACAGGGCCTTTGGACAGGAGTAAAGAACATGCTGGACACTTTCACATCCAAAGCGGCGCTGACAACAACGACGGCACTGGTCGCCTGCGGATTTCTGATACTGACACCAGCAGGACAGGACTTGCTGAGGCCTGGATCACAAGTGCTTGCGCCGGAAGCGGAAAGTAACCTGCCTGCAACAGAAATGTCGGTGGAGCGTACGCGCATCACTCCCGATGAGGTCGCCGCGTCGGTCCCGCCTGCACCTGTCATCCAGCAGCAGCAAAATTCTGTAGCGGATGTTGCTCAGCCAATGGATGATCTTGCGCGCGCCCTGCCGGAAGCTGATGAATCGCAGTTTTCCCGAAGTGCCGAGAGTGCGCCCGAAGTCGCAGGCATGTCCGTCAATGGCGTCGTCACCGCACGCACGAAAGCGGCGACCGACATGCAGGGCATTATCGCTGCTGCGCCGCCTGCGCCCTCAACCGCTGATCAGGATGGCATCGCTGCACTGACCGAAGCGGAACAGGCAGCGCCTGCCGTTTCTTCGCTTGGCAGCGAGTCTTTCGAGAGGCAGGAACGCACTGTCGTGCCAACGCCGGATTACCGAACTGTGACGGCCCCCGACACCGAAAGCTTCCCAGAATTTGAAAACAACGCGCTGAAGATCACGGCAGAAGATCCCGTTTCAACATTCTCGATCGACGTGGATACCGCAGCCTATTCAGTCGTGCGGTCATCCTTGATGCGGGGGCAGATGCCTCCGCGCGGGGCCATCCGCATTGAGGAAATGATCAATTATTTCCCGTACGACTATGCAGCACCTGAAGGGAACGCGCCGTTCCAGCCTACTGTCAGCACGTTCCAAACACCCTGGAACCCGGACACGCAGTTGGTGCATATCGCGTTGCAGGGCGAAATGCCCGCGCTGGATGACAGGCCACCACTGAATCTGGTGTTTCTGGTCGATACGTCAGGATCGATGAACCAGGCCGACAAACTGCCGCTGCTGAAACAATCATTCCGGCTGATGCTTGACCAATTGCGGCCCCGGGACGAGGTGGCCATCGTCGCCTATGCAGGCAGCGCGGGGCAGGTTCTGGCACCAACGCCTGCATCCGACCGGACGACAATCCTGAATGCAATCCAATCGCTGCAACCGGGTGGCGGGACCAATGGGCAAGGCGGACTGCAACAGGCCTATGCCCTTGCAGATAAGATGAAAATGGATGGCGAAGTCAGCCGCGTGATCCTTGCCACCGACGGGGATTTCAACATCGGGATCAGCAACCCTGATGCGCTCAAGAACTTTATCGCAACCAAAAGGGACACCGGCACCTACCTGTCCGTCCTCGGGTTCGGACGCGGCAATCTGGACGATGCGACGATGCAGGCGCTGGCGCAAAATGGAAACGGCACGGCGGCCTATATTGACACGCTGTCAGAGGCGCAAAAGGTGCTGGTGGACCAACTGACCGGTGCGCTCTTTACCATCGCAGGCGACGTCAAGGTGCAGGTCGAATTCAACCCCGCCCGGATCGCCGAATACCGGTTGATCGGGTACGAAACCCGCAGTCTGCGCCGCGAGGATTTCAACAATGATGCCGTTGATGCGGGCGAGTTGGGGGCCGGCCACACGGTCACTGCGATCTACGAGATCACGCCGGTGGGCAGCCCTGCGCAATTGAGCGACCCATTGCGTTATGCGCCCAGTAGCGTCGCTGCGCAAAGCAGTGAATTTGGGTTTGTGAAGCTGCGCTACAAAAAACCCGGTGACACCGAAAGCCAATTGATCGCGACACCAATCATCGACAGCGGCACCCCCGGAACAGAGGCAAATTTCGCGGCGGCGATCGCTGGTTTTGGGCAAGCCTTGCGCGGTGATCCCTTCCTTGGTGATTGGGGGTATGATGATGCAATCACTCTGGCCAATGCCAATCGCGGCGGTGACGAATTTGGCTATCGGACGGAAGCCGTGCAACTGATGCGGTTGGCACAAAGCCTGTCTCGATGAAGCGTGTTTTGTCCGTCCCATCCGGTTTTTCATCTGGTCGGATGGGCAAAAAGCTACGAATCATACACAAGAAAGCCACAATTGCGTTTCCCAACGCGCGCCAATTGCTCAGCCTCATGCATATTATACACATATTTATACGAATTTTCGGCAAGCAACCGCCCGTGCCCCACTTTAGCCACAGAAACCCACCTCTTTTTTCACTTTTTAGAGACGCAACATGTCTGAGCGCGTAAAATAACAAAGACTTGGCGAGTCGGCGACCTATCGAATGGCTTGGGGAACTTCACTGTGCTGCATGTTCAAAAGATAAAGATGCGTCCATCTTCCGGCGTCCTGCTGCGCAAATTTTCGCGTGACGAAGACGGCAGTATCATTGTTCTGACGATTATCCTGCTTATCATCATGCTGGTGATCGGCGGAATGGCTGTCGATTTCATGCGGTTTGAATCGCGGCGCGCGGAATTACAGAGCGTTGCCGACCGGGCTGTTCTTGCCGGGGCCAAACAGACCTCATCGCTGGCGGCGGCTGAGCAGGTGAACCAATATTTCGAAAAGGCCGGTTTTGGCGATGCGATTATCGGTGCACCCGTTGTAACCAGTATCGCCGGATCACAATCTGTGTCCGTCAATTCGGCAATTGATATCGATACATTTTATTTGCGGTTCATCGGAATCGACCAACTGACCGCGCCAGCATCTTCTGCGGCCGGACGGACCACGAATGTTGAGATTTCTCTCGTCCTCGATATCTCGGGATCGATGAACTATCTTGTCAGCAACGGCAATCGGCGCATGGACCTGCTTAAACCCGCAGCCGTGAACTTTGTGAACCAGATGCTGGGCACATCGACCGATGGGCCGATATCCATTTCTTTGGTGGCCTATTCAGCACAGGTGAATATTGGCGAAGAACTGTTCAACGCGCTGAATACAACGCCGCGCATCACAGTTGATACAGCAATTAATCCCGCGACAGGCGCACCCTTTTCGTTTGAGAACCCTGCAAACTGCATCGAATTCAACGACGCGGACTTTTCAGCAACCGGGATCAATACCGGGATTGGCGCCACGCCCTACCAGCAGGTGCCCTATTTCCAGCATCGCAGATTTGATCAAAAAAGCGACGGCAACGGCAACTACAGCTCTGACGTCACGGTATCAACATTGGACCAACCGCTTTGCCCCACGTATGATTTCGAAGCGATCATTCCGCATTCGCGCAACGCACTTGAGCTGACAACTGCGATCAATGCATTGCAGCCACGCCAGTACACATCGATCTACAATGGGATGAAATGGGGCGTGGCGCTGCTTGACCCATCAATGCGGGATGTGCTTGCGCCATTGTCGATGATGGATGGCCAAATGGCGGGTGTCCGCCCTGCCAACTACGATGGCACCGCGGATGGGGCGCCCACGCAAAAGTTCGTTATTCTGATGACAGATGGCAAGAACGTGTCCGGATATGTCCCGCGCACGCGCATCTACGACAGCGCGATGAGTACAAGCGACGATGTATACAACAGTGCAGAAGAGCAAATCTGGTGGGCAGAGGGCAACCTGCCTTTCCAGGAACGCCGGCCAGTCGATGAATGGCCCACCAGTCTGACCCGCATCGACGGAGACGGTAATCATGTGTTGAAAACGCGTCGGATCAGAAATCCGCGCAGCGAGGCTGAGGGCGACATTCTTCTTAATAACATCTGCACGGCGGCAAAGGCGTCAGGAAACCCTGGTGATCCGAACATCACTGTCTTTACGATCGCGATGGGGAATGACGTGGCCGAACAGCAGATGCGCGACTGCGCGTCAGCGCCGTCATCAAATTTCTTTTTCCAGACGACCAGCACGACAGGTGCCTCGGAAGAGGCGGCGATCAACGCGATATTTGAGACGATCGCCGATCAGATCAGAACATTGCGGCTGACGCAATAACCGGCGGATCTCGGACGATAGGCGGGCACCCCATCATGCTTGGCTGGACAGGCGCGGGTGTGGTGGTCTGCCTGTGTCTACGCGGATTTGCGCGGGGCCTTGACCAGCTTTGCCACGTCCCGCAATACGTCCAGTGTCAGCGGTTTGTTCAGAAAATCCTTTACAACACAAAACCGCTTTGCCCGACCTTTGTCATTTTGGTTCAGCGATGTCGTCAGCATTACGAAAACCGGACACATGTCAGGGCCAAGAGCATCCGTTGATTTCTCAAGAAACTCGAACCCATCCATTTCCGGCATGTTGATGTCCAAAAGTATCAAATCCGGTCGCGGCAGTGCATCCATCAGCAGATAGTCCAACGCCTCCACCGGGCTCGTATACTGGAAGAGGTTCGACACCAAACCGGATCTTTCGACAATGCGCCGGTACAGCATCTGATCGACTGCATTATCGTCCACCATCATAAGGTTCATTTGCCAGTCTCCAGTCTGGTTATGCGGAAGGAAGATTGAAAGTGAACGCAGTCCCCTGCCCCACGACAGAAACGATTGCGATCTTGCTTCCTTGGTTGGCCGCAATCCGACGGCAAATGGATAACCCCAGCCCGGTGCCCGCGTATTTCGCAGAATTATGCAACCGCCCGAACGGCTTGAAAATCAACGCATGTTTTTCGGGCGGTATGCCTATGCCGTTGTCACGCACAGTAACATCAACCCTATTTTCCACTTGGTTGTGAATCGCCTCAACGGTGATAATCGGTGGTGTCCCCTCTTCACGGAATTTCAGCGCGTTCTGGATCAGGTTTTGCAGGAGTATAGAGATTTGCACTCTGCTTGCTTTCACCGGATGCGCGGCCTGCACCTCAATCGTTGCGCCGGATTTTTGAATCTCCGCACGCAAGAACGACAACACCTCTGTCAGGATTTCACACAGATCGACCGTTTCAGACACGGGTTCCTGACCAATGACCATCGTATATGCAAGGATATCCTCGATCATCAGCCCCATGCGGGACACAGTTGATCTGGCCAAGTCCAAAAGCGCGATCTGACCTTCATCGAAGTTCCCAACGCCGTCATGCTTCAGCTCAGCCAATAGCAGCGACAGCGTGTTGGATGGCGCTTTCATATCGTGAGACATGGCATAAGCAAACGCGCGCAGCTCATCGTTGACGGCGTTGGATTTCTCGTTGGCCTCGACCACCGCAGCCTCTGCATTTTTTTGGGCGGTGATATCTACCGCAGCGCCGATATGATGGCTGACGGCGCCCGCGGCGTTCCGTTGAAAAACCGCATCTTGCGACATCAGCCACACCCAGTGGCCAGCCTTGTGTTTAACCCGGTATTCCGCGTTCAAAACATCACCATCGGTCAGTTTCCTGATATCCTCGAAATGCTGAAGAACTGCGCCAATATCATCGGGATGAAGCAGATTGCGCAAAAGCGATGCGCCCATTTCTACAACTTCCTGCGCTGAATAGCCGAGCATCGTGGCGATACTGCGATTGCTATATTCGTTTGATTGAGTCTGCTGATTGAAGACATAAATGAGACAAGGCGCGATACCCGTCACCTTTTCCAAAAACGGACGCAAATCCCAAGACGAAAGTTCGGAATCCGCAACAGATGCAAAAGTGTCTTGTAGGGCCGCCATAACTGCGCTGTCTCCTCAGATAAGGAGAATTTGCTGCAAACTGGTCAATATTTCCCTAAAATTTCAGGTTTATTCGACAATGTGCAAGCAGGCTATGCGATCCAACCCAGACCGGCGCGCGTATCAGACCTTGGTTCATATTCGCCACTGATCCAGCCGTCATAGCCTTCTGCTGCCAGTTGGGAAAAGAAGGCCGGATAATCAATTTCGCCCTGATCCGGTTCGTGTCGGTCGGGCATCTGCGCCACCTGCACATGCGCAACAAGGTCGCGCATTCTGGCCCATGTCCCCAACATGTCGCCAGTGATTTTGGCGGCATGGAACGTATCAAATTGAAGTCGCAGGTGTGGCGCATCAACAGCCTCGAGCACCTCGCGCGCAAGATCAAAGCAGTTCAGAAAATAGCCTGGCATCGTGTCGTTGTTGATCGGTTCGATTGTCAGCGACTGTTTGGGCGCGGCCTCCGTGGCCCAGCGCAGATTATCAATAAAACACGCTTTTGCTTCATCCCCTTCGGCCACGCCAGACATGATGTGCAAATGCTGCGCACCAAGGGTCTTGGCATAGCGTAAAGCGCGGTTGAAATCGCGGCGGAACCTTTCCTTCTGCGCCGGGACAGCGGCCCAGCCGGGTTCGCCGCCGGTATAATTGGGCGGCGGGCAGTTGATCAGCGCCATTTTCAAGTTATGCCGTCCCAGTTCATTGACGATGTCCTGTGCGTTCACGTCGTATGGAAATAGCACTTCAACAGCATCAAAGCCCCCCTCTTTGGCCGCTTCAAACCGTTCAAGAAAAGGAAGCTCTTTGAACAGCCAAGTCAGATTGGCACAGAATTTCGGCATGGTTACGTCCTCCCCCAATTATCCGTAACGCGGTCGGTGGGAACTGCCAAGAGGCGACGCAACGAGCCAACGTTGCCATGTGTCAAAGCATAACATGTCGGTGAGCGGTCTGGCGACACCGCGGCCTTGTGGCGTAACTGTTGTGCATCTTCAAAAGGAGCTTTTTTGATGCAGTTCAAACGCCGTGATATTCTGGGGCTTGGTGCCTCTTTTTCCGTACTGGTGATGGTTGGCACCGCCAGCAACGCCGAAACCCAGCCAGGCATCTATGCCGAAGATGGGGTGGCCATCGATGGCACCGATCCGGTCGCCTACTTTACCCAAGGGCGGCCCGTTGCGGGTGATCCGGCGATCACGCACGACTGGATGGGGGCGACGTGGCGCTTTGCCAGCACCGCCAACAAAGAGGCCTTTGTCGCTGATCCCGTGGCCTACGCCCCGCAATTTGGCGGCTACTGCGCATGGGCCGTGAGCGAAGGCTATACGGCCTCCACAACGCCCGATGCATGGTCGATTGTCGATGACAAACTTTACCTGAATTATTCGCGACGCATCCAGCGCCGCTGGGAACGCGATATTCCGGGCCACATCGAGAAAGGCAATGCCAATTGGCCAAAGGTGTTGGGCTGAGCCACCCGGCAAACGTCACCAGCGATATTTCCGCTGGTGGCGGCGCGCTTTTGGTCACCGGGTGTCGATCCTCAAGAATGCCAATCATCTTGTGATGACGTCGTTCATTTCAGCGCCCTTGACCTATGGTCCAAGAAATGGGTGCGATTCCACACTCTCTATTTCAGGTGCGCCAAGTAACTTGCGCCTGACGGCCAAGCCAGACATGCCCTGCGGTCAATTACAGCAAGGAGACCCCAAACGACTGCGAGGCCTTCAGGCTTAGGACAGTTCCTCCGCCGGAATAATCGGAAAAAACACGCCTTGCGAGCGGACCCCAAACCAGCGCTCGCCTTCGTGATCTGCCTCCTCACCGATATCCACCAGACGGTAGAATGACTTGCGGTCGATCAGGGCCTCTAGGTTGGCCCGCACCAGCACATAGGGTGACGGCTCGCCCGTGACATCATCACGCACCACGCGGATGGGATGATCTGCACCGGCTGTCACAAAATCACCGACGTTGGTTTCAAACACCAGCCCTTCGTCAGTCTGGTTGAAGTCGACCGCAACAAAGGGGGCATCGTCCACAGTAATGCCGACCTTTTCGACAGGCGTGACCAGCACATAATCATCGCCGTCCTTGCGTAGAATCGTTGAAAACAGCTTCACCAGCTCAAACCGGCCAATGGGCGTCCCCATGTAAAACCATGTCCCATCGCGCGCGATCCGCATGTCGATATGACCGCAATGGGGCGGATTCCACAGATGCACCGGCGGCAAGCCGCCTTTTTGGGCAGCACGTGCGCTGCTGGCAAGGCTTTCCGCGGACGGTGTTACAATCTTTTGTGTGTTCATTGTTTTTGCCATTGGGCTTCATAGTATTATCTGTTGGAATGTACGATATAGTTCAACCGGAGGATTGTCATGGCCAACGACGCCGATCTTGTCGCCCAAATTGAAACACTGGGCGCAAAGCTGGGTGAAGCACGCACCAGCATCTCGGCCCGTTTTATCGGCCAGCAAAAGGTCGTGGACCTGACATTGACCGCGCTGATCTGCGGTGGACATGCTGTGCTGATCGGTCTGCCCGGCCTGGGCAAGACGCGGCTGGTCGATACTTTGTCCACCGTCATGGGTCTGAACGGCAATCGCATCCAGTTCACCCCCGATTTGATGCCTGCTGATATCCTCGGGTCCGAAGTGCTGGAAACGGCCGATGGGGGCGCGCGCAGCTTTCGCTTTATTGAAGGGCCGATTTTTTGCCAGCTTTTGATGGCCGATGAAATCAACCGTGCCTCGCCGCGGACTCAATCGGCCCTGCTGCAAGCGATGCAGGAAAAAGAAGTCACCATCGCAGGCGAGCATCGCCCGCTTGGCGTGCCGTTCCATGTGCTTGCAACCCAAAACCCGATTGAGCAGGAAGGCACCTACCCCCTTCCCGAAGCGCAGCTGGACCGTTTTCTTGTGCAGATCGACGTGCCCTACCCTGACCGCGAAACCGAAAAAGACATCCTGATCGCCACAACAGGCGTAGAAGATGCCAAATCTACCGCCGTTTTCACCGCGCAGGAACTGCTGGACGCGCAGACCTTGCTGCGCCGGATGCCGGTGGGCGACAATATCGTGGAAATGATCCTTGATCTTGTGCGCGCCTGCCGCCCTGATGATCCGTCAGCACCTGATACGATCAAACAAAACGTCAGTTGGGGGCCTGGCCCCCGCGCCGCACAGGCACTCATGCTGACCGTGCGTGCAGCCGCATTGCTTGACGGCAGGCTCGCGCCATCTGCCGAAGATATCCGCGCGATGGCTGTCCCTGTACTGGAACACCGCATGGCGCTTTCCTTCGCTGCGCGTGCGCGGGGTGAAAGCATCCACGCGATCATCAATAGTGTGGCTGACCAGATCACAACCGTATCCGCCGCCGCATGATCACACCTGCCGCCCTTCGCTCCGCGTCCGAAAGTCTCGCAGCGCCGCTCCCTGCCCTGCTGGCCGAAGCAGAGCATTTGGCGACGACCGTGCTGCTGGGTGATCACGGACGCAGACGGGCGGGCATGGGTGACAGCTTCTGGCAATACCGCCCGGCCCAGCCCTCGGACGAGGCACGCAGCATTGATTGGCGCAGATCGGCCCGATCGGACGCCAACTTTGTGCAGGACAAGGAATGGCAGATCGCGCAGTCGATTATCCTTTGGGTTGATCAGGCGGCGTCCATGTCGTTTCACTCGGCAGACAACCCAACTAAGGCACACCGCGCCCGCACGCTTTCTCTAGCGATTGCGATCCTGCTGATCCGTGGCGGCGAACGGGTTGGGTTAACCGGCGTGCGGCTGCCCCCCCGCCGAGGTGAAGCACAATTGATGCGGATGGCGGAAATGTTGTCGCTCGATGATGAAACCGACTATGGCGCGCCCGAAGCACAAGGCATGTTGCCGCATTCGCGCGCACTGTTTGTCAGCGATTTTCTGGGCGACATCAAACCGGTCGAAGAGGCGCTGCTGCGCGCCGCTGATCGTGGTGTGCGCGGTGCATTGCTGCAAGTGCTGGACCCGCAGGAAGAAGCCTTTCCCTTTGACGGGCGCACGATCTTTCAATCTATGAGTGGGCAGATCGAGCATGAGACGCTCAAGGCGGGCGACCTGAAACAGCGCTATCTGGAACGTCTGGCCGAACGCAAGGACAAGCTGCAAAATCTGGCGCGCACGACAGGCTGGCAATTCCAGACGCACCACACCGGCCAAAGCGCCACCAACGCCCTGCTTTGGCTTTATAATGCATTAGAAAGGCACGCTTGATGCCCGCTTTGACAATGACACGCACGGGCTGCCACTGATGTGGTCCATTGGCCCAATAGGATTTGCCGCCCCTTGGCTTTTGCTGGCGCTGATTGCCTTGCCAATCTTGTGGCTGTTGCTGCGTGCCGTGCCGCCAGCGCCGATCAGGCGACGGTTTCCGGGTGTCGCACTTCTGCTGGGGCTGAGTGATGACGAAACCCAGTCGGACCGCACGCCATGGTGGCTGCTTTTGCTGCGCCTGCTGGCTGTGGCCGCTGCCATCATCGGTTTTGCCGGACCCGTTCTGAACCCGCAGACAGCGCGCGATGGCACCGGTGATCTGGTGATCGCACTTGATGCCACGTGGGCGGGGGCCGCAACTTGGCAGGCCAAGATCGACCGGGTGGAAACGCTGCTGCAAGAGGCCAGCGTAGCCGACCGCCGGGTCGCCGTTGTGACTCTGACCGATCTGCCAAAACAGGACCTCCCCTTCGGCAGCCCGTCCGACTGGCAAGACCGCCTGCCAAATTTGCAGCCAAAACCGTGGCAACCCATTGAACCTGCTATCTACTTTGACGCGCAGTCAGGTTCATTCGAGACTTACTGGATTTCCGACGGTCTGGATTACGACGGCAGGGACGCACTGCTGTCAACATTTGAGGGTTTTGGCGCGGTCACAGCCTTTCAAACCCCACGCCAGACCATCGGCCTGCGTCCCGCCCGTTTCGAGGACGGGCAGGTTCTTGTGTCCGCCACACGCACTCCTGTCGGCAACACGACAGAGACAACCATTACTGCCGTCGGGCTTGATCCGGCCGGGGTAGAGCGGCAATTGGCCACTGTCCCGATGACATTTGAAGCGGGTGAAGGCGTTGCGGAAACCGCGATGGTTTTGCCGCCAGAGTTGCGCAACAGGATCACCCGGTTTGAGCTGACAGGAACGCGGTCTGCCGGCGCGGTCAGCCTGACCGATGATGCGCTGAAGCGGCGCGAAGTGGCCCTGATTGCCGGTCGCGACGAACGCGAAAGCCTCGAATTGCTGTCCCCTCTTTACTATCTGCGCGAGGCACTTGAGCCGACAGCCGACATTATCGACGGCGCGCTTGAGGATATTCTACTCGCCAACCCTGATGTCATTGTTCTGGCTGATGTGGCGATTCTGACCGATATCGAGGCGCAAGGCGTCGAAGACTGGGTCGAAAATGGCGGCCTGCTGCTGCGTTTTGCAGGCCCTCGGCTTGCCGCATCCGATCTTGGGCGCAATGAAGAAGACCCGCTGCTGCCCGTGCGCCTGCGCTCTGGCGGGCGCAGTGTCGGGGGTGCGATGAGCTGGGGAGAACCCAAATCGCTGGCTCCATTCGACGAAGACAGCCCGTTTTATGGGCTGGAGGTGCCGGACGATGTCAATGTGACCTCGCAGGTTATGGCCCAACCTGACCCCACGCTTGCCGACCGTGTTATTGCGCAGCTTGCCGACGGTACGCCCATGGTCACGCGCAAGCCCCTTGGTCAAGGGCAGATTGTTCTGGTCCATGTGACGGCCAACGCCGAGTGGTCCAGCCTGCCCCTGTCCGGCTTGTTTGTGCAGATGCTGGAACGGCTAGCCGTTTCGACCCGCCCTACCACGCCCGACGCGACTGAACTGGAAGGCACCACATGGCTGCCCAACAAGGTGCTGGATGCTTACGGTCGGCTGGATGATGGCAGTGCCCTGCCCGGCGTTGCCGGCGAAACGCTGGCGACAGGGCGCGCAGGCCCGGACTTGCAGCCGGGCCTCTACGCGGGTGGCGACCGCCAGTTGGCCATCAACGTAATCGGAGCAGAGACAATGCTGAACACCGCCCAATGGCCCGCCCGCATCGCTGTCGAAGGCATGGCGATCACCCGTGAAACTGCGCTTAAGGGCTGGTTGCTGGCGGCAGCTGTCGGGTTGCTGCTGGTCGATGTCATTGCGTCGCTTGCCGTGGGTGGCCGTTTGCGCGGGCCGCGCGCAGATGTCGCCGCAGCAATTGCACTTGCGGTCCTGCTGGTCCCCGATCTGGCCCGCGCGCAAGAGGATGATTTTGCCATCCGCGCCACGTCAGAAGTTGTGCTGGGCCATGTCATCACTGGCGATCCCGATACGGACGAAGCCACCGCAGCAGGCTTGCTTGGCCTGTCACAAACGTTGTTCCGACGCACGTCAATCGAACCGGCCGCCCCGTTGGGTGTGAACCTTGAGACCGACGAACTGGCGTTCTTTCCGTTCCTTTATTGGCCGATCACAGCCGACCAACCGCTGCCCAGCCGCGAGGCATACGGCAAATTGAACCGCTACCTGCGGTCCGGTGGTATGATCATGTTTGATACAGCCGATGCGAACACAGCCCGCTTTGGATCATCGTCCCCCGAGGGCCGCAAGTTGCAGGCGATTGCACGGTCACTCGATATACCACCCCTGGAACCCATCCCGTCAGACCACGTGCTGACCCGCACTTTCTATTTGTTGCAGGACTTCCCCGGCCGCTATCCCAGCCGCGATGTCTGGGTGGAAGCGGCCCCACCGGATGCAGAACAGATTGAAGGGATGCCGTTTCGCAATCTCAACGACGGGGTGACGCCGGTGATCATCGGTGGCAATGACTGGGCACGCGCTTGGGCGGTCACACCATCGGGTGCGCGCATGTTCCCCGTCGGGCGTGGCACTGCGGGTGAGCGTCAGCGCGAATATGCCCTGCGCTTTGGGGTCAATGTGATCATGCATGTCCTGACAGGCAATTATAAATCCGATCAGGTCCACGTGCCGGACCTACTGGACAGGTTGGGACAATGACGCAATCGCTTATCCTTGACCCGCTGATCCCGCTGGCAGCACTTTATCTGGTCGCAGGGCTTGCTGCACTCAGTCTTGGGCTTGCGATCTGGCGCCGGATGCCGGGCTGGTGGCTGCGCGGTCTTGCCGAGCTGGCGCTGCTCGCCGCCATTGCCAACCCCGCGCTCCAGCAGGAAGACCGCGAACCGCTGACAGATATCGTGATGCTGGTCGTCGACGAAAGTGCCAGTCAGCGGATCAGCGACCGCCCGGACCAGAACGCGGCGGCAATTGCCAATATCGAAGCTGAACTGGCCCGTCAGCCAAACACCGAACTGCGCACAGTCACATTGGGCGATGGCGAAGGCGACACGGGCACAACCCTGATGACCGCCCTGTCCGAAGCGCTGGCCGAAGAACCACAGGCGCGCATCGCCGGGATCATCCTAGTCAGCGACGGGCGTTTGCATGATCTGGACCGCGCCCCGCGTCTGCCAGCCCCGATGCATCTGCTGATGACAGGACAACCTGATGACTGGGACAGGCGGCTTGTCGTGTCAAATGCGCCAGCCTTTGCCATTCTGGGCGAACAGGTCAGCCTGACCTTACGGATCGACGATCAGGGCGCTGCCCCCGGAACCGACAGCGTGCCGCTGTCTATCTCGATTGATGGCGATGCCCCTTTGACCCTGCCCGTTCCCGTTGGCGAAGATGTCGAACTGCCCATTCAACTGCCCCACGGTGGTATGAATGTGCTGCAATTCACGATCCCCGCCGCACCCGGCGAACTAACCGACCGCAACAATAGTGCGGTCGTGCAAATCAACGGGGTGCGCGACAGGCTGCGTGTACTGCTTGTCTCGGGTGAGCCACATCCGGGTGAACGCACATGGCGCAACCTGCTGAAATCGGATTCCGCGGTTGATCTGGTGCATTTCACCATTCTGCGCCCACCAAACAAACAAGACGGCGTGCCGGTTGACCAATTGTCCCTGATCGCCTTTCCGACCCGCGAGCTATTTCTCGAAAAGATCAACGATTTTGACCTGATCATCTTTGACCGCTATCGCAGACGGGGCATTCTGCCCAGCCAGTATATCGACAACATCAGACAGTATGTCGAAAATGGCGGGGCGGTTCTGGTGTCGTCCGGTCCCGAATATGGGGCCGCTGAAAGCATCTATCGGTCACCACTGGGCAGCATCCTGCCCGGTGCGCCGACAGCGCGCGTCTTCGAAGAAGGTTTCACGCCGCAGATCACCGATTTGGGGCAACGCCACCCCGTCACTGAAGGGCTCGAAAGCTTTGCACCCGAGGCCGAAGACGGGACAGGCCCCGGTTGGGGCCGCTGGTTCCGCCAGATTGACGTGCTGGTGCCGGAAGAGGCCACAACCATCATGTCAGGCATCGAAGATCGACCACTGCTCATGCTGAACCGTATCGGCGAAGGGCGGGTGTCGCTGATAGCGTCGGATCAAAGCTGGCTGTGGGATCGCGGGTATGAAGGTGGCGGGCCGCAGCTTGAATTGCTCCGCAGGCTGGCGCACTGGATGATGAAAGAACCCGAACTTGAGGAAGAATCGCTTTGGGTCGAACCCACTGGTCAGACCATGCGGATCATCCGGCGCACGCTTGATCTGGAAACTGGTGATGTCACCGTGACCCACCCCGACGGGACCGAAACGGTGCTGACATTGGAAGAAGTATCGCCCGGCCGCTTTGAAACACTTTGGGAAGCCCCCGAGATCGGGCTTTACCGGTTGGACGATGGTGATGAAACAAGCGTGATCGCCCTTGGTCCGTCGGCGCCGCGAGAGTTTGAACAGACGATTGCAGCAGGTGACCTGTTGACGCCTTTGGTTGCAGGAACAGGTGGCGGGATTTTCGCGCTGTCAGACGGGGCTATCGACGTGCGCACAGTCCGCGAAGGGCGGCCCGCAAATGGGCGCGGCTGGATCGGCATAACGCCACGTGGCGCATTCCGCACCGCCGATATCAGTATCACGCCAGCCCTACCTGCATGGGCATTCCTGCTGCTTGCATCATTGCTGATTATCGGGGCATGGCTGCGCGAGGGTCGCCGCTAGACGTCGTAGCGACTTGATCGCGTTATTTGTCTTGATCCAGTTGGACCTCGAACAATTGGTCCGACCAGCCATCAATATTATCGCGTGCCCGGATAAAGATAACCTCAGCGCCTTGCGGGATCGCAACACCGCCCAGAGACCGGGTAAATGGCTGCTCGTTCACATGCGGATGTGCCAGAACCCGCACACCAAGGCTTTGCCCTTCCGCATCCAGCACTTCCCAGCCATCTGCATAATGATCCCATCCGGTATCGGGATGAGACAGGGTCACGCTGATACGGTCCCCGTCAACGGCGACATTTTCAACGACAGGGGCATCAGCGAAGGCAGGCACCGCCAACATTGAGCAAAGGACGACATGTCTCATGATCCCTCTTTTAACAAAATGCTGCGGGGGATCGATGCAAATTCGCGTGACCAGACAATCCAGACCACAAGAACAGTTGCTCCGGCCAGGGCCACCGCTCCTAGCAGCCATGCCAGTGCCCCCAATGCGAAATACATCGACCGCAGCCCGCGGTTGAAATTGATCGCCGCCCGAATGTTCAGTTCCGCTGCCTGCCCCGCGCGCGGATACGACAGCGGATCGTCGGGTGCGTTGGGAACGGAAGCCATGATCACCGCGCAATAGCCAAACACGCGGTTCGCCCAGACAAACTTCAGGAAGCCATTGGTCAGGAACAGCGCAACAAGCGCCAGCTTCAGCTGCCAGATCAGCACCGGAACTGGCATGTCAGAGACTTCAGCAGACAGGCCCGCCAAAGGGTCGGTATTGCCCACCAATGCGAGCACGCCCCCGATGGCCAGCAGACAGGTTGACGCAAAGAATGAAGTGCTTTGGCGCAAGGTCGAAAGTATCTGGCTGTCAAAAATGCGCGGATCGCGGGTCACAAAAACCTTCATCCAATCTCGTCGTCTTTGCGACATCAACATTGTCACGGACGGACGCTTCGCGTTCGGGTTATCGATCATCAGACCGATCCCCCACCAACACAGGACAATGAATGCTGCCGCACCCCAATCAAGGATGCCCAAAAGGCCAAGATGTTCTATCAGTTGCATGGGTCCGGGTTTAACCAACCCCGGACGGACTTGCCATATGGTAAAATTGGTATAGTCTTCTTACCAATCGCCGCGAAAGAGGGAATCCACATGGAAATGCCAGCACCCAGCGCCAGTGTCCTGTCGCGCAAGGATCAGATCGTCAGCCGCCTGAAAGCGGTTCTGCCGGATGCCGCGGTCATCTCAGATGTGATGGAAACCCGCGCGTACGAGTGTGATGGCCTGACGGCCTATCGCTGCCCGCCGATGTGCGCAGTGCTGCCCGCGAATACGCAGGAAGTCGCGGCGGTCCTGAAAATCTGCCACGAACTTGACGTGCCCGTGGTGCCGCGCGGGTCTGGCACATCGCTCGCAGGCGGGGCCTTGCCCACGGCCGACAGTGTCATTCTGGGCGTTGCCCGCATGAATGACGTGATCGAAACAAATTACGCCGACCGCTATATTCGCGTGCAAACGGGGCGCACCAATCTTTCTGTGACCGGCGCTGTCGAAACAGACGGATTTTTCTATGCGCCTGACCCGTCAAGCCAATTGGCCTGTGCCATCGCGGGCAACATCGCGATGAATTCCGGCGGCGCACACTGTCTGAAATACGGGGTGACGACCAATAACCTGTTGGGCGTGACCATGGTCACGATGGACGGCCAGATTATCGAAATCGGCGGCGCGCATCTGGATGCGGGTGGGCTGGATTTGCTGGGTGTGATCTGCGGCTCAGAAGGACAGCTTGGCGTGGTGACAGAGGCCACCTTGCGCATTTTGCACAAGCCCGAAGGCGCGCGGCCTGTCCTGATGGGGTATGATAGTTCAGAAGTGGCAGGTCAGGTTGTGACCGACATCATCAAGGCAGGCGTTTTGCCCGTCGCCATCGAATTCATGGACCGCCCCTGCATCGAGGCAACCGAGAATTTCGCCAAAGCAGGCTATCCGATGTGCGAGGCCTTGTTGATTGTCGAGGTGGAAGGATCGGACGCAGAAATCGACGCGCAACTGGCCCTGATCATGGAGATTGCGCGCAAACATAATCCGGTGGAGTTGCGCGAAGCCAAAGACGCGGATGAGGCTGGCCGCATCTGGCTGGGCCGTAAATCGGCCTTTGGCGCGATGGGCCAGATCAACGATTACATGTGTCTGGACGGGACAATTCCGGTATCGTCCTTGCCCTACGTGCTGAAACGCATCAGTGAGATGTCGAAAGAATTTGGCCTTGATGTCGGTAACGTCTTTCACGCGGGCGACGGCAATATGCACCCGCTGATCCTGTTTGATGCCAACAAACCCGGTGATCTGGAGCTTTGCGAAGAATTCGGTGCCGAAATTCTGAAGCTCTGCGTCGAAGTGGGCGGTTGCCTGACAGGCGAGCATGGCGTGGGCATCGAAAAACGCGACCTGATGAATGTGCAGTTTGACCCCGCCGATCTTGAAGCACAGATGGCCGTCAAGGATGTCTTTGACCCCAAATGGCTGTTGAATGCCGCCAAGGTTTTCCCATTGGATTGCTCTGCACCCAGACGCGCCGCATGATGGGGGCTAGCCCCCGGGCTGCGCCCTCCCCCAGGATATTTTTGCCCAAAAGAAGATGACATGACCCCCAAAACCGAACAAGAGCTTGCAGAGGTAATCGCGGGCAGCAATGGCCCCCTGCGGATTGTGGGTGGGGGCACCCGTCCGATTGGTCAATCGGACGGTGATGCGCTGGGCACATCGCAGATGCGCGGTATTACCCTGCATGAGCCCGGCGCGCTCACGCTTGTTGCCAAGGCCGGGACGCCGGTTGCAGAGATAGAGGCCGCCCTTGCAAAGGAAAACCAGCGCCTCGCCTTTGAGCCGATGGATCACCGCGCACTGCTTGGTACCACGGGTGAACCGACGATTGGCGGCGTTGTGGCGGCAAATGTATCGGGCCCGCGCCGGATTGCCGTTGGTGCCTGCCGTGATTTCATGTTGGGTGTGCGTTTTGTCGATGGGTCCGGCAATGTCATCAAGAACGGCGGGCGAGTGATGAAGAATGTCACAGGCTATGATCTGGTGAAGTTGATGACAGGGTCCTATGGCACGCTTGGGGTGTTGACCGAAGTGTCATTGAAGGTGCTGCCTGGTGTCGCACAGGAAACAACGCTGGCGCTCGACGGGCTGGACGATGCGACAGCGGTTGCAGCGATGTCCGCTGCACTCTCCTCTCCCTATGAGGTCACCGGCGTTGCCCATGACCCGGTGGCAGGCAAGACTTTGTTCCGTCTGGAAGGGTTTGCCGACTCGGTGGCTTACCGCGCCGCCGAATTGACCAGACTGCTTGCAAAATTCGGGCAGCTGGTGGAGTTGGACAGACCCAGGCAGTGGCAGGCCGTCCGCGACGTTGTTGCATTTGCGGGACAGCCGGGCGATGTCTGGCGTCTGTCGGTCAAACCATCTGACGCTGCTGCCCTGGTGGCCAAGATGGACGCAAAGGCGGTGCTTTATGATTGGGGCGGCGGGTTGGTCTGGGCGCTGACCGATGGCGGAGATCTGCGCGCGCGCCTGGGCGATTTTCAGGGACATGCGACATTGATCCGTGGCACTGGCGACTTCCCCGTTTTTCAGCCCGAGCATGCTCCACTGGCAGCTATCAGCGCCGGGCTGCGGGCCAAATTCGACCCCCGGAACATTCTGAACCGGGGCTTGATGCAGTGATCAGCTTTATGACATTTTTTCAAACCGGACCAAGGGCCTGACATGCAAACGACGTTCACCCCTGAACAACTCACGGACCCTGGCACCCAGCGGGCTAACGAAATTCTGCGAGCCTGTGTACATTGCGGGTTTTGTACGGCGACGTGCCCAACCTATCAGGTGTTGGGTGACGAACTCGATAGTCCACGGGGCCGGATTTATCTGATCAAGGATATGCTCGAGAATGAGCGAAAGCCCGACGAAAAAACCGTCAAGCATATCGACCGCTGCCTTTCTTGTCTGGCCTGTATGACCACCTGCCCGTCAGGCGTGCATTATATGCATCTGGTCGACCATGCCCGCGCTTACATAGAGAAGAACTATGACAGGCCCTGGTCCGACCGTGCCTTGCGCTGGTTACTGGCGCAGATCCTGCCCTATCCGACGCGGTTCCGCATTGCCCTGTTGGGTGCCAAGATCGGGCGCCCATTCGCCCGGCTGATGCCCGATGCCCGCCTGCGCGCAATGGTGGAAATGGCCCCAAAGACAATTCCCCCCGTCAGCCGTAATGACGACCCGCAGACGTTCCCGGCAAAGGACCGGAAGATGCGCGTCGCCTTGATGACCGGCTGCGCCCAAAAGGCGCTGAATACCGACATCAATGATGCAACCATCCGCCTTCTGACCCGTTTGGGCGCAGAGGTCGTCGTGGCCGAAGGTGCCGGCTGCTGTGGCGCGCTGACCCATCACATGGGCAAGGAAACCGAAAGCCATGCCGCAGCGGCAGCCAACATCAAGGCGTGGATCAAGGAGATCGACAACGGCGGGCTTGATGCAATTGTCATCAATACCTCTGGCTGCGGCACCACGGTCAAGGACTACGGGCATATGTTCCGCAATGACCCGCTGGCAAAGGATGCCGCCCGTGTGTCGGCAATTGCCATGGATGTGTCCGAAGTGCTGATGAAACTGGATCTGCCCGAAGGTGCGGAAAAGGGCACCAAGGTCGCCTATCATGCGGCCTGTTCGCTGCAACATGGGCAACAGATCAAGACGTTCCCCAAGGATTTGCTGCGCAAAGCCGGTTTTACCGTGCTTGAACCAGCCGATAGCCATTTGTGCTGCGGCTCGGCCGGGACCTACAACCTGATGCAGCCCGAAATCTCAAAGCAGTTGAAAGCGCGCAAGGTGCAAACGCTTGAGGCGCTGACCCCCGACATCATCGCCGCTGGCAATATCGGCTGTATGATGCAAATCGGCGGCGGCACAGACACACCGATTGTGCATACTGTAGAACTGCTCGATTGGGCAACGGGCGGGCCGCAGCCATCCGCGCTAAGCGTTGAGGGCAAGCGTACACCGCAGGTGCCTATCCTGCGATAATGCCATAATGCTGCCCCAACTGTCGCGCATGCTGGATGCATCGAACAGGACACATGCGATGCGCTCTTTCTTTTTGATGATGATCAGTCTGCTGTTTTCAGCCGCCAGTCTGACCGCGCAAGAGGGCAGTCAATCGGGACTGGTCACGCTGGAAACCCGGCAGGCCAGCCAAGGCTGGGAAGGCGTCGGGCGTCTGGACATCAGGGGCAAGGGTTTTTGCACCGCGTCATTGATCCGCGACCGGCTCATCCTGACTGCGGCACATTGCCTCTTTGATACCGACGGGTCATTGCTGTCGCCAAACCGGTTCGAATTTCGGGCGAACTTGCGTGACGGGCGTGCCGCCGCAACGCGCCGGATTTCGCGGGCCTATGCGCATCCGGACTATGTTCACGAGGGTGACGCGGGGACCCCATCGACGGTTGCCTTGGATATTGCCGTGCTGGAACTGGCGCAGCCCATTCGGACGACCGGCATCAGGCCATATCTGATCGCCCAGCGCCCGCTGACAGGCGATGAGGTGGGCGTTGTGTCCTATGGTCGGGGCCGGGAAGAGGCGGCAAGCCTGCAAGAGCTTTGCAGCGTTCTCGGTCGCCAGACAGGTGTCATTGTGATGAATTGCGATGTGGACTACGGCTCAAGCGGCGCGCCTGTCTTTGTGGTGCGGGATGGGCAGACGCGCATTGCCTCGGTCATATCGGCCATGGCGCAGGTCGACGGGCAGAAAGTATCGCTTGGAACGTCACTGGATGGCCCGCTTAGCGCGCTTCTGGCCCATTTTGCAGCCTTCGGCCCGGCGCGGCCCGGTGGCACGCAGCGGATCCTGCGCACCGGCGAACGCAATGACACAGGCGCAAAATTCATTCGCAACGACTAACGCGCCGTGGGCTTGAAAAGCTCAAAAACACTCCCCACATTTCGAGTAGCGGGATGCCTCTGCGGGTCCCGCATTCAAAATGCCTGTCCCATAGGGGAAGGTGAAACACTTGTTATCGCTTGATAAAGGATGACCAAATATGCGTAGTTTTGACCTGACACCACTTTACCGTGCCACTGTTGGTTTTGACCAGATCGCCGACCTGATGGATCGTGCAATCGCCAGTGACGTGGGCCAGAATACCTATCCGCCCTACAACATCGAAAAGATCGATGATGACGCATGGCGCATTTCAATTGCCGTTGCGGGATTCTCGGAAAATGATTTCGCGATTGAGGTCAAGGATCGGTCGCTGCATGTGACCGCCCGCAAGGCCGAAGATGAAACGGAGCGGAATTACCTGCATCGTGGCATCGCGACACGCGCGTTCGAGCGGCGCTTCCACCTTGCCGACCATGTCCGCGTGACTGAAGCCAGCCACGAGAACGGCATGCTGCATATCGATCTGGTCCGCGAAGTGCCCGAAGCACTCAAACCCCGCAAGATCGCGATCACAACGGCAGGAAAGAGGGACGCAAACCTCGTTGAGGCCAAATCAGTCAACTGACCTGAACCAAACCGTAAGATGGGTTTAAACCCATCTTACCTTGCATCAATGCGCCTCGGCCCAATTCGCGCCCTGTCCGGCGTCAACGGCCAGCTTCACATCCAGTTTCACTGCTGGATCAGATGCATTTTCCATCACATCGCGGGCGGCGTCGATCAAGGCGTTGGCGCCGTCCTCTTCAACTTCGAATATCAGTTCGTCATGGACCTGTAGCAACATTTTGGCAGGCATCCCCTCAATGGCCGCGGGCATCCGGATCATTGCCCGCCGGATCACATCCGCCGCCGTCCCCTGAATAGGTGCGTTGATTGCCGCCCGTTTGGCAAATCCCGCGTGCGGACCTTTGGCATTGATTTCAGGCGTGTTGATCTTGCGTCCGAAAAGCGTTTTCACATATCCCGTGTCCTTGGCAAAGGCGACGGTGTCATCCATGTATTTTCTGATGCCCGGGAACCGCTCGAAATAGCGGTCGATGAATCCCTGCGCCTCACCCCGTGGAATCCGCAAATTGCGTGCCAGTCCAAAGCCGGAAATGCCGTAAATTACCCCAAAATTGATTGCCTTGGCCTGCCGCCGTATCTCGGGTGTCATTTCATCCAGCGGCACGTCAAACATTTCAGAGGCGGTCATGGCATGAATATCCAGCCCGTCGGCAAAGGCCTGTTTGAGCGCATCAATGCCCGCCACATGGGCCAGAATACGCAATTCTATTTGTGAATAGTCAAGCGATACCAGAACCTTACCCGGTTCAGCCACAAAGGCTTCGCGAATACGCCTACCTTCTTCGGAACGCACCGGAATGTTTTGCAGGTTCGGATCTGTTGACGCAAGCCGCCCGGTGGTCGCGCCCGCAATCGAATACGACGTATGAACCCGCCCCGTTTCCGCATTGATATGTTCTTGCAGCGCATCCGTGTAGGTCGATTTCAGCTTCGACAGTTGCCGCCAGTCCAACACCTTGCCGGGCAGTTCATGCTCTGTGGCGAGATCCTCAAGCACGTCAGCCCCAGTGGCATAAGCGCCCGTCTTGCCCTTTTTGCCGCCCGGCAATGACATTTCGTCAAACAGAATCTCGCCCAGTTGCTTGGGCGATCCCACGTTAAAGGGACGGCCTGCCATTTCCTGAATTTCCGCCTCCAGCCCCGCCATCTTCTGGGCAAATGCATTGGACATCCGGCTTAGCGTATCGCGGTCAACCTTGATGCCGTGCCGCTCCATTTGGGCCAACACCGGCACCAGCGGTCGTTCCAGCGTTTCATAGACCGTCGTCACCTGTTTGACATGCAACTGCGGCTTGAAATGCTGCCACAGGCGCAGAGTGATATCAGCATCTTCGGCGGCATAGGCAACGGCTTTGTCAATCGGCACCCGGTCAAATGTGATCGCAGATTTCCCGCTTCCCAGAAGTGGCTTGATCGGGATGGGCGTGTGGCCCAGATAACGCTCTGACAGGGTATCCATGCCGTGATTATGTAATCCTGCATTCATCGCATAGGACATCAGCATGGTATCATCAATCGGGGCGACGGCGATATCGAGACGCGCAAAAATCTTGGCGTCATACTTCATGTTCTGGCCGATCTTCAGGATCGCAGGGTCTTCCAGAACGGGCTTGAGCAATGCAAGACAGCGGTCCAAATCCATCTGCCCCTCCGCCACTGCATCGGACCCAAATAAATCGTCAGTGGCCGCAGCCTTGTGGGTCAATGGAATATAGCAGGCATGCCCGGCCTCTACGCACAGCGAAATGCCCACAAGATCGGCGATCATTTCATTCAGGCCGGTCGTTTCCGTATCCACGGCGACATAGCCCCGGTCGTGTATGCGGTCGATCCAGACCAGTAAGGCGGCCTCATCCATCACGCATTCATATTTGTCCGCATCAAATGGCATCGCTTCGGGGGCGGCGGCCTCAGAAGTTGGAGCTGTATCCTCAATCACCGGCGGTGCAATGCCCAGTTTTTCGGCAATCCGTTTGGTGACTGTGCGGAATTCCATCTCGGCCAGAAAGCCCATCAAGACTTCAGGTTCCGGGTCACGCACTTCCAGATCGTCCAGCCCGAACGGCAACGCCATGTCGCAATCCAGTTGCACCAGCTTTTTGGACAGTTCAATCTGCGCGCGGTGGTCAATCAGCGTCTGGCGGCGCTTGGGCTGCTTGATTTCTTCCGCGCGATCCAGAAGGCTCTCAAGATCGCCGTATTCATTGATCAAGAGGGCCGCCGTCTTGATCCCGATACCGGGAGCACCGGGCACGTTATCGACAGAATCGCCCGCTAATGCCTGCACATCAACAACACGATCAGGCCCGACACCGAATTTCTCGACGACGCCTTCGGCATCAATGCGCTTGTTTTTCATCGGGTCGAGCATTTCGACCCCGCCGCCGACAAGCTGCATCAGGTCCTTGTCCGACGACAGGATCGTCACCCGCCCACCGGCATCGCGCGCCTGATGGGCCAGCGTCGCGATGATGTCGTCAGCTTCAAACCCCTCCAACTCTTCACAGGCAATATTGAAGGCTTGGGTTGCGGTCCGGGTCAGGGGGATTTGCGGGCGCAGATCTTCGGGCATCGCCTCGCGATTGGCCTTGTACTGGTCATACAGCTCATTGCGGAACGTATGACTGCCCTTGTCGAAAATTACCGCCACATGGGTCGCGGCGTCGGGGCCATTGTTGCCCTCAACATAGCGCTGCAACATATTCACAAAGCCACTGACAGCGCCAACAGGCAGCCCATCTGACTTGCGGGTCAGCGGTGGCAACGCATGATAGGCCCTGAAAATAAAGGCCGAGCCATCAATCAGATGCAGGTGGCATCCTTTGCCGAATTTGGGTGCCATGAGACCCCTCCTTTGCGCGGTTCAGGCATGGTTCTGCCATGTTCCGCAGCAAGGGACCAGATCAGACTTTGTCGGCAAAATCCTGATGCACCAGCTTGGCGTCACAATAGGGGCACTCGACAAAACCGGTCTCGCGCGACACGGTCAGCCACACGCGGGGATGTCCCAGCGCCCCTTCGCCGCCATCACAGGCCACGCGCCAGTCTTGGACAATCCGGATTTCGGGTGGAGGCGTTGTCATGAAGTCACCTGTTTGGTTGCTGCGGCGGGCAACCCGCCTTAAGTCAGAGGCAGATATATAGCAGCAACCCGAAATGGGAAAGACCAGCATGACCGACAATGCGATAGAAATATCGGGCCTGAAAAAGACCTACGCAGGCACAAAAAAAAGCCCAGCAAAAGAGGCCCTGAAGGGCATTGACCTGAACATACCGCGCGGGTCAATATTTGGGCTGCTTGGGCCAAACGGGGCGGGCAAATCCACGCTGATCAACATTCTGGCCGGGCTGGTCGTGAAATCAGCAGGGACGGTCAAGATCTGGGGCTTCGATCAGGATCAGAACCCGCGCCAGTCGCGCGCCTCCATCGGGATCATGCCACAAGAACCCCACCTTGACCCGTTTTTCACGCCAGCAGGGTCTTTGGATGTGCAGGCGGGGCTTTACGGGGTGCCGAAATCCCAACGCAAAACCGCTGAGATTCTTGACCTGATCGGGCTATCAGACAAGGCAAACGCCTACGCGCGGTCCCTCTCGGGGGGCATGCGGCGCAGGTTGCTGCTGGGCAAAGCGCTGGTGCACAGCCCGCAAATCCTCGTGCTGGACGAACCAACAGCCGGGGTCGATATCGAGCTGCGCAATCTGCTGTGGAAAAACGTGCGGCGACTGAATGAACAGGGCATGACCATCATCCTGACCACCCACTACCTCGAAGAAGCCGAAGAAATGTGTGATGAGATCGCCATTATCAACCACGGAGAGGTCATCATCCGTGACAGCACCCCCAACCTTCTGGGGCGACTTGACAGCAAAACGCTGGTCATTACCCCCGCCGAGGATTGCGCGCTACCGGACCTGCCCACCGGGATCACCGGACAGAAACAGGACGACGGAACCCTGACATTCAGCTACCACAGTGCCCAGACGCCGGCGGAGACAGTGCTGGATATTCTACGCAAAGCCAATATCCGGATCAAAGACGTCAAAACGCAGGAATCCGACCTTGAGGATGTGTTCCTGTCGCTCACTTCAGCGCAATAGACTTCTTATGGCCAAAAATATCCCCGCCGGAGGCCCCAAAAAATAAAAATGCGCGTCAGCGCTCAATGTGGCATCATGCGACCCAGTTGTTTTCCGCCGATGATGTGCATGTGGTAGTGCGGCACATCCTGGACACCATGGGTCCGGGTATTTGAAATCGCGCGGAAACCTTCTTCAACATCGCTCAGCCGACAGACCTCTGCAACCGCTTGCAAAAAACCGACCTGTTCGGCGGGCGAAGCATCGCGGGCAAAATGATCAAGGCTGACATAAGCTCCCTTGGGGATCACCAGCACATGCACAGGCGCGGCTGGATTGATGTCCTTGAATGCCAGCGCGTGTTCGTTCTCATAGACGGTGGTGTTTGGGATTTCGCCGCGCAAAATCTTGGCAAAAATATTCTGGTCGTCGTAGATATAGTCCATTGGGTCCTCAATCGGTAAAAAGATGGGGGGTGTTAGCAAGTGTCTCGGCCACGTCGTGATGGACGGTCAGAAACTGCACCAGTGCTGCGGCGTTGTCCGAGAGGGGTGCGCGATCACTTATTCGCGCAGCACCCGGCAATTTCGCGTCACGTATCGCATCGCGCTGGTGGATGATGTCATGGCGGATGGCAGGCAACAGGCGGGCAAGTGTTTCGGCCGCGGTCTGATCACCCACAAGTCCGACGCGCTTTGCGTGCCCAATCAAATAGTCATCATCAAAACTGCAAGCGATCTCAAGCAGGCGGGTTGTGGCACTGTCGGCATAGAAGTCCTCAAGCAGGTCCAGCCGGGCGGTATCAAGGCAAATGACCAGTCGGTCGCTTTCATAGTGATCAAACAACAGTCGGATCAGCGCGCGCCTGTGGCGACCGCGTTTGGCCAGACTTGCCTCGATGCCGCCCAGTTCGGGCAATGGCGTTGCCTCTTCATCAAATAAATACTCTAGCGCTGGCACATTGGTATGGCGGCGAATGGACTCCACCAGCCGTTTGGCCACATGCCACTTTTTGCAGGCGATAATCAGCAACTCGCGATCACGGCCCAATGTCGCGCCATCTTCCCAGAACCGGGGAGCGAACCGTTTACCGATCCGGCCCTGGCCGGTCAGAAAACGGAACAGGTTGCGCCCCTCGTTCGAGATCACGAAATCGGATCGGTCACTCGCGTAAAGTTCGCCCAGTCGCGTGCGCAGTTCACGTGCCTGCGGGCTGATCTTTCGGGCAAATAACGCATCTTGGCCCAGCAATAAATCGTAGTGATCATTATAGAACGTTACCGGCATCCCGTAGTCGCTGAACATCAGGAATGTCAGGGTACGATTCTCGATCTGGGTACTGGGCACGATATGGCGCACGAGCGTCTGAAAAAACGTCTCGTCCGGAATCCACGTGGTGCGAAAGAACCGCATCACATCACGCCGCGCCCGCGTGAACTCTAAAATCTGTTCAATCGTATTGCGGCGCAGACACCACCATTGACTGCCAATCATGATCTGGAGGTCAGACGGAATCTTGCGCGTCAGACCAAGGCGCTTTTGCAGATGAAAGCTTTGATAGAACAACCATTTCTGCGCGCGTTCATTGAAAAAATGCCGATAGATCAACCGTTCTTCGACAAAACCTGTCTTAATCCATTTGCTTTCAAAGAAATCGTGGCTTTCGATGAAGTCGCTGTCGTGCTCATCAAGAAATTCATGGGCATAGCGCGCCGATTTGATCGCCATGCAATCGCCCGAAACCATGTAGAAATGGCTGGCCCGCGGAAAGGCCTCTACCGCCGCTTCCACCGCGTTCAACGTGGCCTGCACCAGACTCCATTCACCCCACCCACATTTGATACGGCGCTTGGCAAATACGACATTGGGGTTATCGCCCAAGGCATCTTTGATCTGCGCAAACGCGTCGGCAGAGGCAGAGGCATCAAAGTGGATCGCGATATAGTCACCTGCCGCCGTCAACTGCTGCGCTTGCTGCACAACTGCATCCGGGTCTTTGTGACAAAGTAAAATGAACGCGATTCTTGCCATAGAGTGTCTTTTGATCCCGTATTCAGCGGTATTTTCATGACATACATTGAAGGGACATTGAATATACAGGACTTCTTTGTTCTTTTATGGCAGCAGGTTGAACCAGTGAGCGAATTTCTCGCGGCGGAGTATAAAAAAGATGAGCTTTCCCGGCACATGGATGACGACGAGCGAAAGCATGGTCTACCGCGTGGTGCCCAAATGCGCCTGCTCGACCATTGGTCAGATCATGTATTATTCCGATCATGGCCAGTTCTTTGATGGCGATATTCATGATGCCAAGTCAGGCATCCACAAATGGGCGATGGAAAAGAGCCAACCCCTGATCCGGCAGAATGTGACCGCCCATAAAAGCTTTGCCTTTACCTGCGTGCGCAATCCCTACACCCGCATCCTGTCATCGTTCTTCGACAAGATTTGCGGCATTCAGCGCAATGGCAAACGCTACCGGGGCAACCTTGTTCCCCTGCTGGTTCAGAAATACGGGATCAAGGTGGGCAGCCCGGAAGACGGCTTTGAATTTGACCAGATCAAAAGCTTTCGCCGGTTTCTGCTGTTCGCCCGCGACACCATCCGCTGGCGCCGTCCGATGGACCCGGACATCCATTGGTCGGCCATGTCCGGTCATATCTCGACCTATATCGTGAACGGCGGCCGGTACGATCGGATATTCTGGACCGAGGATTTCAACACAGGCATGCAAACCGTACTGGACCAGGTCGAAACCGCCACCCCCGTCGATCTGGGCGCCATTCCCCGCTTTAACGAAAGCGAAGGGCATGGGCCGAAACGCGCACACCCGGTTGAGGATTATTTTGACGACCTGTCGATGCATCTGATCTATGAAATCTACAAAAAGGATTTCCAGATCTTCAAATATGATTTCGAAAACCCCGCCAACAAGATGCCCACCGGTGAAATTGATCTTGATGAGGTGCACGCCAAGCTGGGGCAGTGAGGCCGCAACTTTTGCCGTCGCTCTCCCTCGACGTTTGGGAAAACTGTATTAAATCTGGCCCATTAACCGGTAAGGGGCCAGCGACGTGACGACAGTTTTGATACTTGGCAGCGGCCCGAATGTCGTGACCTGCATGGGCTGGCCCCGCGTGCCATTTGACAGGATTGTTGCGATCAACAATGCATGGTCGGTGCGCCCGGATTGGGATGATCTGATACATCCTGACGATTTCCCGGTCGAGCGTCAGCCTCTCGAACTGGCCCCGCATCAGCGCATCATCCGGTCTGCGGATTACGTGCCCTCGCAAAACGACTATGGCGGCTTTGTCTATGCGGGCGGAACCATGGCCTTTACTGCCGGCTACTGGGCGCTGGCCGCGCATAGACCACGTGTGATGGCCGTTCTGGGTTGCGACATGGTCTATCCGAAAACCGAAAAGACCCATTTCTACGGCACAGGCACAGCCGACCCGTTGCGTTCTGATGTGACATTGCGGAGCCTAGAGGCAAAATCAGCGCGCCTGATGGCACTCGCTTCGATGCAGGGCTGCGCCATGGTCAACCTCAGCACGCGGGAAAGCCGCCTTGTCTTTCCACGCGGCACGCCAGAGACCGCTGAACAAGCAAAGCCCGCGCCCGTGAACGAGAACATCATTCGGCAGGCGCTGGCAGAAGAGACGCGGCTTGGCTACTATGTCCCTTCCGGCAAATACTGGAAGGAAGAGGACCGGTTCGATCCCAATGCCATAGATGCGCTTGATGCGCTCTGGCTCAAATCAGTCCATGACGTGTGAAGAGTTCCGACAGGTCCGCTTCTGGCCGCGCCCCGATATGGCTGATCACCTCGGACGCGGCGACATTACCCATCTTGCCGCAAGTTTGCAGATCGTGGCCATTTGTCAGGCCCCAAAGGAATGCACCGGCAAACAAGTCGCCAGCGCCTGTCGCGTCGACGATATCTGTGGGCACGGCGGGGACATGCCAACGCTGACCATCTGACAGGATGTGGACCCCATTTTCACTATCGGTACAGGCGACGATGCCAACCTCGGCACCGACTTGCGCAAGTGCCGTATCAAAATCGTCCGTCTGGTACATAGACAGTATTTCTGCACGGTTGCAGAACAGCAGATCAACGTGATCGCGGATCATGTCGCGGAACGCGTCGCGGTGGCGTTCGATGCAGAACGGGTCGGACAGGGTGATTGACACGCTCCCCCCTGCCCCCTTGCAAGCGGAAATCGCCTTGGCAAAGGCCGCGTGGCTGTCGGGACCATCGAAACGGTAGCCCTCAAGATAGATCCATTCCGCTTCGGCCATCTGCGCTTCGTCAATATCATCGGGCGACAAAAACTCGGTCACGCCCAGATAGGTATTCATTGATCGTTCGCCATCCGGCGTCACGAGAACAATGCACCGGCCTGTTTCGGCTTCTTCCGTCCTTGGGGCCATCGCCGTTTCATAGTCAGCCCCCTGCGCCCGCAAATCATGGGCAAAGATCGCGCCCAACTGGTCATCCTTGACCTTACCCACATAGGCAGAGCGGCCGCCCAGATGCGCAATACCCGCAATCGTGTTGGCCGCTGATCCGCCGCTGATTTCCTTGGCCGGACCGACGCTGGCATAAAGCGACACCGCACGGTCCATATCAATCAGCTGCATGATACCCTTGCCAATCCCGGCCTCGGCCAGAAACGCATCTTCTGCGCGCGCCAGAACATCGACCATCGCATTACCGATGCCCACGACTTGGTACTTTTTCATAGGTTCTTATCCTCAAACTGACATAGATCGCGGATCAGACAAACCGCGCATTTCGGTTTCCGTGCCACACATACGTAGCGCCCGTGCAGTATCAGCCAATGATGAGCATGAAGTTGATAGTCGGCAGGAATATGATCTTCGATCGCGCGTTCAACTGCATCGACATCTTTGCCGGGGCAAATGCCCGTACGATTGCCTACCCGGAAAATATGGGTATCCACCGCCTGTGCGGGTTGTTTCCACCACATGTTCAGCACGACATTGGCGGTCTTGCGCCCGACGCCGGGCAGCGATTGCAGGGCGGCGCGTGAATTGGGGACCTCGCCACCGTATTCATCGACCAGAATCTGGCTCATCTTGATGATATTCTTGGCCTTTTGGCGGAACAGGCCGATCGTCTTGATGTGTTCGGTCAGCCCTTCCAGACCCAGATCAAGCATTTTCTGGGGCGTGTCTGCGACCTTGAACAACGCACGCGTAGCTTTGTTCACGCCAGCATCGGTGGCTTGTGCCGACAGAGCCACCGCCACAAGAAGCGTATAGACATTCACGTGTTCAAGCTCGCCCTCGGGCTCAGGTTCTGCCGCCTGAAAGCGTGCGAAAATTTCGCGTATCGTATGATAATCAAGCTGCTTTGCCATGCGCCAACATATGCCCCCTCAGACAGACCGGGGCAAGCGCAGGTTCCGCAATATTCGGGTCGCCGATGTTTGAACTGGCGCGTAATGTAGCCAACATGGAACACAACGACACATATCACTATCAGGTCATGCGCCGCGCGATCGAAACAATAGATGCCGCGGGCGACACGCAACTGACGCTGGCCGGCCTCGCCGCCGAAATGGAAATGAGCCCCGCGCATTTCCAACGACTGTTTTCGACATGGGTCGGGGTCTCGCCAAAGCGGTATCAGCAATATCTCACGCTGGGTCATGCCAAGGCCCTGCTACGTGACCGGCACACCACACTCGACACCGCGCACGAGGTCGGTCTTTCCGGTAGTGGCCGCCTGCACGATCTGTTCGTGCGCTGGGAGGCGATGAGCCCCGGCGACTATGCCCGCGACGGCGCAGATCTGACCATAAACTGGGGCTGGTTCGACAGCCATTTTGGCCCTGCACTAGTTATGGGGACTGACAGGGGTATTTGCGGTCTGGCCTTTGCCGCAGAGACGGGCAAGGCCAGCACGATGGCCGACATGACAGCACGATGGCCACGTGCGATTTTCGTCGAAAACCCTGACATTGTTGCGGGCTGGGCAAGCGCCGCACTTGGGATGCGTGGGGAAACCCAGCTGCACATGCTGGGCGCACCTTTTCAGCTGAAGGTGTGGGAAGCATTGCTGACCATTCCATCGGGGCATATCACCACCTATTCCGATATCGCGCAGGCCATCGGCAGCCCCAAGGCAGTCCGCGCGGTCGGCACGGCGGTCGGACGGAACCCGGTCAGTTGGCTGATCCCCTGTCACCGTGCCTTGCGGAAATCCGGGGGCCTGGGCGGTTATCACTGGGGCCTCCCGGTCAAACGCGCGATGCTGGCATGGGAATCCGCACGTTGCGATGCGGGGGATGATCTGCGCTAACTTTCGCGAAATTCTGCAAAACCCGGTTGCGTTATTGGATATCATGGGTGGAATGTGCATAAGCACGGCTAACCCAACCCCGCGCAGAAGCGCGTTTTGAAGAAATGGAACATAAGAAAATGAAAATTTCTAAACTCCCCCTCGCCATTGTCGCATCTTCACTGGTCCTGGTCGCGGGCTGTGCCGGAAATGGCGGACCAAACGATTTTGAACGCACACGACAGGGTGCGGCTATCGGGGCAGCCAGCGGCGCAATTCTTGGTGCTGTCATCAACCGCAACGACTCTGTGCGCGAGCGTAATCAAGGGGCCTTGATTGGTGCCGCTCTGGGTGCAGGCATCGGCGGCGCGATCGGGAACAATCTTGACCGTCAGGCCGAAGAGCTGCGTCAAAGCCTTGGCAACGGTGTTGGTGTCACCCGTCAGGGCGACCAGCTGATCGTGACCTTGTCGCAAGACATTCTCTTCGCGACCAACTCGACCGCAGTGTCGGGTGCATCACAAAGCGATCTGGCCACCGTTGCGGGGTCACTGAACCGCTATCCCAACACAACGGTCAATGTGATCGGCCACACCGACAACGTTGGTTCCGCTGAATTCAACCAGGATTTGTCGCAGCGCCGCGCGCAGGCCGTTGCGTCCTTGCTGATCAGCAATGGAGTGTCGCCCGCACGTGTCCGGTCCATCGGAGCCGGTGAAAACCAGCCAATTGCATCGAACCAGACCGCGAGCGGTCGCCAGCAAAACCGCCGGGTTGAGATTATCATCACCGAGGGCTGATCTGCCAACACAGACATCCAAAGGGGTTGCCCGAGTGGCAGCCCCTTTTTTGTTGTAGTGCGGGGCAATGTGGTCATACTATCTTACCAATTATAACAAAGGTGCCCATATGCCCTTCGAACCTGTCAATCAGGAAAAGCTGTCTCATGGCGTCATTCGGCAAATCGAAGCGCTGATCCTGCGCGGCATTCTGCGCCCTGGTGAAAGGCTGCCGTCTGAAAGGGAATTGAGCGAACGTATGGGTGTGTCCCGCCCGTCGCTGCGCGAGGCATTGGCCGACTTGCAGGACCGTGGCCTGCTGACGTCAAAGGCCGGTGCAGGGGTCTATGTGGCCGATGTGCTTGGCTCGGCCTTTTCGCCCGCTTTGGTCAAGCTGTTTGGCAGTCACGACGAAGCCGTGTTCGACTACATCAGCTTTCGCCGCGATATGGAGGGGCTGGCCGCCGAACGCGCTGCCAGTCAGGCCAGTGATACCGACCTCAAGGTGATTGCCGCCATTCTTGAGAAGATGGAAGCCGCCCACCAAAAACGCGACCCGGCGGACGAGGCCGCATTGGACGCCGATTTTCACCTGTCGATCATCGAAGCCAGCCACAATATTATCATGCTGCATATGATGCGATCGATGTATGATCTGCTGCGCGAAGGCGTGTTCTACAACCGCTCGCTCATGTTCCGCCAGCGCGACATCCGCGACATGCTGTTGGCACAACACAGGGCCATCAACAGCGCACTTCAGGCCCGCGACCCCGCGCAGGCGCGCGCCGCAGTCGAGGCGCATCTGAGTTTTGTCGAAACAGCATTGATGGATTCAAGGAAGGCCGACCAGAACGAACTGATCGCACAAAAGCGATTTGAACATGAGGCTAACCGCTAAGGCGCTTGCCAAAAAGCTGTAATTCAGGTTTTTCGCGAATCTCTCTAGGGTTGTTCTTGCAGGATACGGACCCACAGCCAAAGGCTGACCACCACCTGAATCATGATGCCGACAAAGGCGAATGGCAGGAGAAACCCCAGTTATCCCCCCGCAAAAAGAACGAAATTCCATAGCCAATGCCACACGATCAGTGGCCACAGGTTCCCGATCCGCAGTGCCAAAGGCGCGAGGAAAAACCCCACCAGAAACGTAAAGCCCAACCGCTGCATCATTTTGGGCCATGATTGCCCCCCAAGGCTGTTCACAACGTGCAGCATTGAAAGGCAGGAGCACTCAGCATCATCGCCTTGAGCGGCGACAGCGCGGACAGGCCCGCACGCAGCAGAACACCCCGAAACATCAACTCTTCCGAAAAACCTATCAGGAAAGTCGTCAAAAGCAGAAGTTCCAGCACCCGTCAGTCCGCATCTGCCAACGTGCCATCGAAAATGCGTGGCAAAAGCACCCAAAGCATAGCCCCCAGCACGGTAAAGGCTGGCAGCATCCAAACAAGCTGTCCCTAGTCAACCCGTCCAAAACCGCTACCACGCCATCCGAAATGCCACACCGCAACCGCGATTGTGAAAAGCGTCAGGACAAGTTCGACGCGCTAGAAATGGGTGATCATCTCGGACGTTCCGTAGAGGGTGCCATCAAACCGATAGGCATAGCCCATGCCCAACGCGATAATCACGATGTAAAGACTAATGGCGTAAATCCCGACCCGTAGGCTAGGCATGCGATCTTCCTTTACAAGGCACCCCCGCGGGCCAACGTCGCTGTCGCACGGGGGGCTTTCAACGCAAAAGCCCGAACGCAGTGTTTGCGTCCGGGCTTTCAAATTTGGTCAGGTGGGTTTCAATCCAACCGGGATTTAGTGCAGCTTTTCGGATACCGTCGTGATCGCATCATCAATAAGAGTACCGGCAGACTTTGCGTCCATCTGCTTGGCCATGACATCCTTGGCGGCACTGACAGCGACAGAAATCGCCTGATCGCGGACGTCCTTTACAGCGGCAGCCTGCGCGCTGGCAATCTGCTCCTCTGCGGCGGCAAGCCGACGGGTGATCGAGCTGGCGATCTCATCCTTGGCAGCAACGGCGGCGTTAGACGCTTCTTCCTTGGCCGACGCCACGATGCGCGCGGCCTGCTCCTGCACTTCTTTTTGCTTGCGCTCGTAAGAGGCAAGCAAAGACTGCGCTTCTTCGCGCAGGACTTTTGCTTCGTTCAGCTCTGCCTTGATGCCGTCTGCGCGCTTGTCCAACATCCCGCCCACAAGCGAGGGAACCTTGTAATAGACCAAAATGCCCACAAAGATCAGGAAGGCGATAATGACAACGAAATCAGTATTCTTCAGCGAAAAGAACACGTCGCCCGCTGCCAGTGCAGGTGATGCGCTGAGCGCGAACAGGGCTGTGATCAGAAATCTCATGACTTACCCTTTCATCCGCGCCGAAACGGCGGCGGTGATTGTTTTTGCGTCAGCCGAACCGCCCATTGCAGCGACCAATTCCTTGGTTGTTGCCTTGGCCACGTCGGTAACGCTTTTAACTGCGCCTGCGCGAATTTCAGCGATGGCCGCCTCTGACTCGGCGGTCTTGGCAGCAATCTGAGCGTCGGCCTTTTGCAGCTCGACATCCAGTTCTGCCTGTATCTCAGCTTTCGCCTCTGCAACGATCTTGTGTGCTTCAGCGCGTGCATCGACAAGTGCCTTTTCATAGGCGGTCTCTGCCTCGGCGGCCTTGTTCTTCAGCTCTTCTGCTGCGGCGATATCGTTGGTGATGGTCCCCGAACGCTCTGCCAGAACTGCACCGATGCGTGGCAACGCAATGCGGGACATGACAAAATAGATCGCAACAAGTGCGACCAGCAGCCAGAAAATCTGGTTTGGGATCCAGTCTGCGCAAAGCTGCGGCATACCAAGGGCAGAGCCCCCTGCATCAACGCATGCACTTGCGACAGTATCGTTTGTTTCTGTTGCCATGATGGCCCCCGAATACCTTGAAAGTTTACTGGCAGGTCAGCAAAGACCTGCCAGCCGTAAGGATATGGGTCGTGTTCTTAAACAGCGAACATCAGCAGAAGCGATACGAGGAATGCAAAGATCCCCAGCGCTTCGGCGAATGCCAGACCGATGAACAATGTAGCTGTCTGCGATGCAGCAGCGGATGGGTTGCGCAGCGCGCCTGCCAGATAGTTGCCAGCAACGGTACCAACACCGATAGCAGCGGCACCTGAACCGATTGCAGCCAGACCAGCGCCGATGTGTGCGAGTTCGCCTTCCATGAGTATTCTCCTTACGATTGGAAGTTAGAGGTGAGCGATGCGCGTTCTTGCGCACCGAACATTAGTGTGCGGGATGCAGTGCGTCTTTCAGATAGACACACGTCAAAATAGTGAAAACATAGGCCTGAATACCGGCCACCAGGACCTCAAGCCCGTAGATCGCGGTGATGCCAAGGATCGCGACGGGGCTGACCAGTGTCAAAGCCGCAAAGCCTGCGAACACCTTGATAACCGCGTGACCAGCCATGATGTTGCCTGCCAAACGAATGGAGTGGCTGACAGGGCGCACGAAGTAGGAAATCACTTCGATCACGGCAATAATAGGACGCAGTATCGCAGGCGCGTCCGACATCCAGAACAACCCAAGGAAAGCTGCGCCATTTTTGACAAAACCAAGGATCGTCACCGCGATGAATACGCCGAAACCGAGGATGGCCGTAACTGCAATCATTGATGTCGGGCTGTAGGACATCGGCAGCAACGCCAGATAGTTCGCAAACAGGATGAACAGAAACAGCGTCATGATGTAGGGGAAGTATTTCACGCCGTCCTTGCCGGTGACGTCTTCGACCATCTTGTAGATGAAGCCATAGATCATCTCGCCAATGCTTTGCAGCTTGGACGGCACAATCGCGCGCCCACGCGTGCCAAGGACGAACACGCCGACAATCGCCAGCACTGCAATCGCCATCCAAAGCGTCGCGTTGGTCACAGTGTACCAATGCACCGGCCCGTCACCGAACAACGGCTTGACGATAAACTGGTCCAGCGGATGGAAAACCAGACCACCTTCGGAATGTTCTTCAGTCGCCACTTGCGTCACCCTTTTCTTTTGCAGCTTCTTGCTGCTTCATCTGCACTTCCTTGGCGGATCGCATCATGGTCAAGACACCAGCCGCGAGGCCAAAGAAAATAAACAGCACCAAAAACAACGGCATCGTCCCAAACAGGGTATCCAGTCCGTATCCGATGCCAAAGCCAATCGCGAGACCGGCAACAAGCTCTATCACCATCCGCCAGGCAAGCTGCGCCTGAGAGTAGTGTTCTTCCGAGTGGTCCTTGACCGTTTCCGGCTCTTTGAGCGCCGCGATCTTCTCCTCGAGCGCCTTGAGACGGTTAGGGTCAATCGGGTCAGTCATCGTGTTGGACCTTCTGAAAGGTTGGGTGAGGTTTATGTTGGCGACCAGAGAGAGTCAAGCAAAGCTGATACCTGCATAACCCATTGATATAAAACATAAGAACAAGCGTTGCGGTCGACCTGCCCCACAGCGAAAGCCCCTGTTTGCTGTGCGTGGCTTATTTAACCAATCGGTTGATTATCGCCACGGCGATCAGGGGACCGATCACGAAACGCTGGCTTGGCTGCCCATTGGTTGCTAGGACCATGGCAATGGCCCAAACACTTGACACCATTTTTGCGGCGCTTGCCGACCCCACCCGCCGCGCGATCCTGTCGATGCTGCTGGAAGACGACATGGCTGTGACCGACGTGGCCGAGCCTTTTGCCATGTCGCTGGCCGCTATCTCAAAACATCTGGGCGTGCTGACTGCGGCTGGCCTTGTGACCCAGGAAAAGCGCGGCCGCGTGAAATGGTGCAAACTGGAACCGGACGCATTGCGGGATGCATCGGTCTGGATGCAGGCATTCGGCCAGATGGAAGCGGTTGATCTTGATCAGTTCGAAGCGTTCCTTGCCGGGGAACTCGAATAGCCCCAAGCCAAGGCTGCCCCGCTACCCTTCGTCCCGCAGCAGCAAGACAAGAGCGACCATCGTCAGGCCGACCCCCAGAAAAACGAGCATGGGCGGCACCGCCCCGCCCAGCGCCACATCCCACAGGATAACCCACGAGGGAGTCAGATAGGTGTAGGCCATCACCTTTGAACTGGGCAGCCTGAGTGTGGCGAACTGTAAAAGCGTAAAAGTGGCTGCACTGGCAAAAACGGCAGTGTAGCCAATCGTAATCCAGACAATCGGCGGCAGATCCCGCCAGACGGTCTGCTGCAAATCGGACCATCCGACAGCGGTCAACATGATTGCACCTGCCAGCAGCACCCCGAATGAAAAAACGACGGCAGGTTCACCCCGGTTCAGCTTGCGCACCAAAGGGGTATAGACCGCGTGCCCGACACAGCCCCAGAAATATATCCACTCACCCTTGCCAATTTCGAACCGCAAGATTGCAGCGATATCCGCCCGAAAAATGACCCAGACCGCCCCGACCGCCCCAATCGCCAAGGCAAAACCCATGCGCGGCGTCAGCATTTGCCGCAACAACAGATAGCCAAAGCCTGCGGTCAGGATCGGTGTCAGCGTAAAGACCGCCGCAGCGCTGACTGGCGGAGCGGTTTTCAAACCCTCAAACATCAGCACAAAATAGGTGACAAAAAAGACGGCCAGGATGACATATCGCCAAGGTGCCGCAGCCGCCTGCCTGCTGAAACCCGATGTCATTGCAACAACAACGCCCATCACGACCACTGCAAACCAGAATCGCACGGTGTTCAGCGCGAGTGGGGTAATGTCATTGGCCGCCAGCGCACCCAGCGCAAAAGACCCCGCCACCAGCAGCGAAAAAAGCAACATGGCCAGATGTCCGGCCCTTGCAGGTCCCATCACAGAGCAGGCTTCCTGACCTGATCCTTGAGAATCCGCAAGAACGCCTGCACCTTGGTCGTCCGGTGCAGATCGACATGTGTAACCAACCACAAGGGCGCGGCCCATGTGTCAAGCCGGGGCATCACTTCGGTCAGTTCAGGATGGTTGGCCAGATCATGGGCGCCGACAAACCCGATGCCTGCCCCGGCCAGGATAGCATCAAGCATATTGCGGTTGTCATTGGCGCGATATTTGATGCGGTCATCGCTGACGACGCCGCGCAGCCACCGCTGAAACGGGGCACGGCTGTTCTCGTCGTCACTGGCCACAAACCAATGGTTCTGAAGATCTCCCTCGCCGTCGGGCAACCCGTGCCGCGCGATGTAGGCGGCAGAGGCAACAAGTGCGACATCAAGCGACAGGAAAGGTTGTACAACATTATCAGGCTCTTCGGGCATGGCACCTGCCCGGATCGCCACATGCGCTTCCCCGTATTCAAGGCGGAACAACCGGTCACCGGTCTGATAGCGCACCGTGATGTCCGGGTTTTGCTCCTGAAAGGCAACAAGGATTGGGGTCAACATGCGCGACAAGCCGTCTACCGACGTCACGAGCAAATCGCCCGACACGCCTTCGCCTTGCCCCCTGATCCGTCCGGCCAATTGAGTGAACTGGTCGTCCGTGGCCTTTGCCACCTGCAGCAAGTCCTGCCCGGCCTCCGTTGCCGTATACCCGCGGGCATGACGCTGAAACAGCTTGACACCCAAACGGGATTCCAGCGCGTCGATATGGCGAATGACGGTTGCATGATGCACGCCCAATTGCTCAGCGGCACCACTGACCGTGCCCTTGCGGGCCACCTGGTAGGCGGTGCGTATTTCGTCCCAGTTATCCATGCGGCAAACCCTGTGCGAAAACAAACATAGTGGCGGCGTTATCCGCAAATTCGTGCGTCAGCGCAAGGGCGGAACCTACCAAAACCGTAAGATGAATCTTGATCCATTCCCGTTTCGGGGTGGACGACGCCGCAAATGCACTACCTCACACGCATGAAAAAAAGCATCAACTTCCTGCGCGGCGCGCTTGCGCTTGCATTTCTTTATTTCGGCCTGCGCAAACTTGTCGGCTATCATGTCGACGTCGCGATCTACGAGGCGATCGGCTTTGGTCAGTTCCCCCGCTATATTACCGGCACGGTCGAGGTCACTGGCGCACTGCTATTGTGGAAGCGAGGTCTGGAAGGGTTTGCAGCACTTCTCTTGCTGGCCACTGTAACCATCGGGCTTTGCGCGCTGCTGTTATGGGTAGGCCCCCCATATTGGCACATGATCGCGCTGATTATTGCCAGTTCTACAATGGTTGGGCATCATCGCAGGCAAATTCTGCAATTGATGGGCTAATCGGGCCATGCGCACATGTTTGGCCGCAAAACAGTCATCCATGACCTTGCAGACCCAGAAAGAGCACCAAAACGGGGTCCCGATACATCCGGCGGCGCTGGTGCTGACAGGCGGAATGGATGCAGGAACCCAACCGGCCACAGAAAACCATTACGGGGGCAATGGGACCAAAAGGCAGCCGATGCAATCAATGCATCGCTTGCCAATATTGTTGACTCAGACCGCCGCCGGGCGTAAAGGCCCCTTAAACCCCGGATTGCAACAGCTTTCCGGTCCCCGTTTATCAGGGGATCGCCCTCCGTCAACGCGTTGCGTCCACGGGGGCGCTACTGCTTTTCGCTTTGGCTTCTTATATAGCCAAGGCAACCGAAACGACTAAGGGGCCCACGGCCGATGTTTGAGAATCTATCTGAACGCCTGTCAGGCGTCTTTGACAAACTCACCAAGCAAGGTGCGCTTTCTGACGATGATGTGAAGACCGCCCTGCGCGAAGTGCGCGTGGCGTTGCTCGAGGCTGACGTCTCGCTACCCGTCGCCCGTGATTTCATCAAGGCTGTGCAGGAAAAGGCCACAGGTCAGGCCGTTACGAAATCGATCACCCCCGGCCAGCAGGTCGTCAAGATCGTGCATGACGAATTGCAGCATGTTCTCACAGGTGACGCAGATCCCGGTGCGCTGAAAATCGACAACCCGCCTGCCCCGATCCTGATGGTCGGTCTGCAAGGGTCGGGTAAGACAACGACCACTGCCAAGCTGGCCAAGCGCCTGAAAGAACGCGAAGGCAAGCGGGTGCTGATGGCCTCGCTTGACACCAACCGCCCAGCCGCGATGGAGCAGTTGGCGATTCTGGGTGGCCAGATTGGCGTCGATACATTGCCGATTGTCCCCGGTGAAGACCCCGTCCAGATCGCAAGGCGCGCCAAGACACAAGCCGGCTTGGGCGGCTATGATGTCTATATGCTCGACACGGCTGGCCGTCTGCATATCGATCAGGAACTGATCGCCCAAGCCGCCGCTGTACGCGACGTGGCCAACCCGCGCGAAACGCTGTTGGTCGTTGACGGCCTGACTGGGCAGGACGCGGTCAATGTGGCGCAGGAATTCGACGACAAGATCGGCGTCACCGGCGTGGTCCTGACACGTATGGACGGTGACGGGCGCGGTGGTGCGGCCCTGTCGATGCGGGCCATCACCGGCAAGCCAATTCGCTTTGTCGGTCTCGGCGAAAAGATGGACGCGATCGAGACCTTCGAGCCGGAGCGCATCGCAGGCCGCATCCTTGGCATGGGCGACATTGTGGCCCTTGTCGAAAAGGCACAGGAAACCATCGAGGCCGAACAGGCCGAACGCATGATGAAACGGTTCCAAAAGGGCCGGTTCAACATGAACGACCTGAAAATGCAGCTTGAGCAGATGATGAAAATGGGCGGCATGGAAGGCATGATGGGCATGATGCCCGGCATGAACAAAATGGGTAAACAGATGGCCGAGGCGGGCATGGATGACAGTATCCTCAAGCGCCAGATCGCCCTGATCAATTCGATGACCAAGAAAGAACGCGCCAATCCTGACCTGCTGGCCGCCAGCCGCAAGAAACGCATCGCCAAGGGGGCGGGGCTTGAGGTGTCCGAACTCAACCGTCTGGTCAAACAGCACAAGCAAATGGCTGGCATGATGAAAAAGATGGGCAAGGGCGGGATGCTGAAACAAGCCATGAAAGGCATGTTCGGCAAAGGCGGTGCCATGCCTGACATGAACGACCCAAAGGCGATGGAAGAAGCTGCCAAAGCAATGCAGGGTAAAATGCCCGGCGGCATGCCCGGCTTGGGTGGCGGCATGCAGTTGCCACCGGGACTGTCAGGATTTGGCAAGAAAAAATGACGCCCGCCCCGACCCTCACCACAGCCCGGCTTTTGCTGCGCGGCCCTGAAAAGCGCGATCTCGCCCCATTCACGAAATGGGTGACGACATCCGCGCGGATGAAGGCTGTGGGCGGCAACGACAATGAGGGCAACGCATGGCGCGGGTTTCTGGCAGGTATCGGCCACTGGCAGTGGCACGGCTATGGCCTTTTCACGGTGACGGACAAGGCAACGGGTATTGCGGCCGGGCGCGTTGGCATTTTGCATCACGTGGAATGGCCACAGCCGGAATTGGCATGGCATGTCTACGACGGGTTCGAGGGCAAATCCTATGCGTTCGAGGCGGCCTGCGCTGTCCGCGAATGGGCGGGCGGTACGCTTGGGCTGCAACCGCTGATATCGCTCATCGCGCCGACGAATTTCCGGTCCCTGAATCTGGCCACACGGCTGGGCTGCGTCGAAGAAAGCCGGGACAAGGTACGGGATGAAAAGGTCATTGTCTTTCGACACTTGCGTCATGACGATCCGCGCGCGCGGACCCAGGCATCACGGGCAATCGCATGACGTGTCTCGCGCTTACCACTGACCGGCTGACCATGCGCCGCCCTGTCGCTTCCGACTGGGATGCCTATCACGACTTCATGATGTCGGACCGGGCCGCATTTTTTGGCAGCAGTGGCGATTTGGCGGCAACCTGGAAAACATTTGCCGCCGAACTGGGCCATTGGCAGATGTACGGTTGTGGCATGTGGGCCGTCACGATGACCGGCAACGATACAATCATTGGACTGGTCGGCCCATGGTGCCCGCCGCACTGGCCTGAAAAGGAAATCGGCTGGATCATGCTGTCGGCTGATGTGGAAGGCAAGGGGATCGCCACCGAAGCCGCACGTGCTGCTTTGGCCCACGCCTTTGGCGGTCTGGGATGGGAAACGGCAGTCAGCTATATTTGGCCGGAAAATCTACGCTCGATCCGGCTGGCAGAAAAGCTGGGTGCTGTCGTGGACCCGACCGCAACCGGCCCCGCTCCCGAAGTGTTGGTCTATCGGCATCACAAACCGGAGCCGTCGCAATGATCCCGGTGCTTCACACAGAGCGATTGACACTGCGCCCGCCGGAGTGGGCCGATTTTGACGCCTATGCCGCTTTCCGCGCCTCGCCCCGTTTGAAAATAGTGGGCGGGCCCTTTAACCGGCGGGAAGCGTTTCACCAGTTGTGCGCCATCATCGGCCATTGGGGCCTGCGCGGATTTGGCCGCTGGCTGGTTGCTGACAAAGGGACGGACGCGCCTTTGGGCGTTGTCGGGCTCTACCTGCCTGAAGGCTGGCCTGCGCCAGAACTGGCCTGGTCTGTTTTTGATGCGGCCGAGGGCAAGGGCATCGCGGCCGAGGCCGCACGCGCAGCACGCGCCTATGCCTATGATACGTTGGGCTGGCCATCGCTGATGAGCGCCGTGCATCCGTCGAATGCCCGCGCCGTGGCGCTGGCAAAACGGTTGGGCTGCACGCCTGATGGCACGTTTGAACACCCCGACTACGGGCATTTGCAGATCTGGAACCATCCCGCCCCACAGGATCTGACATGAACCGCACATTTTACCCTGACCGCAAGAAAGGAGCCGGCAATGACTGATGCCGCAACCCGTGCCGCCGAGATCCTCAGAGGTCATCGCGAGAGCATTGACCGCCTTGACGCGATCCTTGTCTATACGCTGGGCGAGCGGTTCAAACATACGCAGGCTGTCGGTGTTTTGAAAGCTGAACACGACCTGCCCCCGTCCGACCCCGCGCGCGAAGAAAAGCAGATTGCGCGGCTCACCGACCTTGCAAAACGGGCCGATCTTGACCCGGAATTTGCCAAGAAATTCCTGAACTTCATTATTCAGGAAGTCATCCAACACCACAAACAACATCAATCGTAGGATGGGTTGAAACCCATCTTACGGACCCATCTGTAAGGAGAAAATCTGATGGCTATGAAAATTCGTTTGGCCCGTGGCGGCTCCAAAAAGCGCCCGTTTTATGCGATCGTTGCGGCAGACAGCCGTATGCCCCGCGATGGCCGTTTCATCGAGAAACTGGGCACATATAACCCGATGCTGCCCAAAGACAGCGAAGAGCGCGTAAAGATGGACATCGAGCGCGTAAAGTACTGGTTGGGCCAAGGCGCGCAACCTACCGACCGCGTGTCACGCATGCTGGAAGCCGCAGGCGAACTGCCAAAGAAAGACCGCAGCAACCCCAAGAAGGGCACACCCGGCAAAGCCGCCCAGGCACGTATCGAGGAAAAGGCCGCCAAGGCTGCTGCCGCGGCAGAAGCCGCCGCTGCCCCTGCCGAAGAAGCCGCTGCGCAAGAGTAAGACATTTTGCGTTGCCCGGACATGCGTGCCGGGCAACGCCTCCCTTGCCGCATGAGGCCTCATGTTTCGCTTGTTGCGCCTGATCATCTTTTCCCTATGCGCATTTGTGGCGGGGATATTTTATGAACGAAGTCATGCCGGTGATCGTTGCACAGCCGGTGGCGGCTTGTGGATCGACAAAATTTGCGTAGGAGTGGATCTGTCCAATGACTAACCGTGTAATCGTTGGCGCGTTGGGTGGGTCGTTTGGGGTGCACGGCGAGGTTCGCCTGAAGTCCTTTTGTGCAGACCCGCAGGCTATCGCCGACTATACCCCCTTGTTCACCGAAGATGGCCGCTGCTTTGCCCAGGTGATTCTGACAGGCCACCTGAAAAACGGCTTCACCGCCCGTCTGGACGGCGTCGTCACAAAGGAAGATGCGGACGCGCTGCGCAACATCGACCTTTATGCAGACAGATCCCGCCTGCCCTCTCTTCCCGACGACGAATATTACTACAGCGATCTGATCGGTCTCACGGTCCTTGACACCGGGGGCGCAACCTTGGGCACTGTCAAGAACGTGATGGATCACGGCGCAGGGGATTTGCTTGAAATTCAGGTCAAGGGACATTCCGAAACCGTCCTGCTGCCCTTCACGCAAGAAATTGTTCCAACTGTTGATCTGAGCGTTGGAAAAATCATCGTAAATCCCCCAGAGGGAAGCCTGCCGAACTGATCGCTGCGGCATTAGCGAGATGGTAAAATGAGCGTAATGCGAGACGGAGCGGCCGTTCGCGTGTCGCAGAACTCTGCCCAGTTGGAACAACTGCCCAGCGCAGTCCGGGCGGTGCCCGATCTACAACTGATGTCACACTCGGGCTCAAAGCAGTCTTTTCAAAGCTAAAACTTTATCGGGAAAGGTGCCGATCTCGCAAAATCGACGTTCTGAAATATAATTTTCATCCTCTCACGCCTTTGCGTCAGGCTCAGCCACATCGAACAAAGTTGCATTGGTGTATGCGTGCAATGCCGTTTTCTTATCCATCGCAATACCGTAAGAGAACGGCATGACCGAAAAGACCCCGAAATCTGCTGGCCGCGTCTCAGTTCGTCCGACGCTGAAGCCGCGCGAGTTGATCACCGATACCCCGGACCTTGTCGGCGCGTGGACCGCGCAGATCATCACCTTGTTTCCACAGGCTTTTCCCGGTGTGCTGGGCGAAAGCCTGACCGGACGCGCCTTGCAGGATGGGATCTGGAGGCTCGACACGTTTGACTTGCGCAATTACGGGATCGGCAAGCATCGCAACGTGGATGACACGCCCGCCGGTGGCGGCGCGGGCATGGTCCTGCGGGCCGATGTGCTGGAACAGGCCATTATGGACGCGCGCGGGCAGTCCAAAGGTGTTGCCCCGTTGGTCTACCTTTCCCCGCGCGGGCAGCGCTTTGATCAGGCCATGGCACGCTCGTGGGCGCGAGCGGACGGTGTCACCATGCTATGCGGCCGGTTCGAAGGGGTCGATGAACGGGTCTTGCATCATTTCAACATCCAAGAGGTCAGCCTGGGCGATTTTGTCCTTACCGGTGGCGAGATTGCCGCGCAGGCAATGATTGATGCGACAGTGCGTCTGCTTCCCGGCGTGCTGGGCAATGCTGAAAGCGCGATCGAGGAGAGTTTTTCGACCGGGTTGCTGGAACATCCCCAATATACCAAGCCCGCCGAATGGCGAGGGCATCAGATCCCCGACGTCCTGCTCTCGGGCAACCATGCTAAAATAGCCGCTTGGCGCCGCGCCCAAAGTGAGGCGTTGACCAAAGCCCGCAGGCCAGACCTTTGGGTCAAATTCCAGCAAGGGGATTAGGGGCCAATCCAAGGTGTTTCGCCAAATTTCAGCCATTTTCCACCGATATTGAGGTTCAAATCTTCAAAGGACGCGTCAATGACAACAATGCCGGATGCACCTGTAGCCCCGCGCCCTGTTCTGAGCGGTTTTGCGTTTGCCTTGGCCGCCATCGCCCTTGTCATGGTGCTGGTGAACTATGTTGCCGGCCCTTTTGCCCCCCAACAGCAGGTCGCCATCAGCCTTGGCGAACTCGCTGCTGAGATCGGCAAATCAGCTGTGCGCGATGTTTTCGGTGTCAGGCAACCGGCGCCTGAAGCCCCGCCCTGGGATCTGGATCGCATTCTGCGGGTCGCAATCATGGGAATTGCCGGACTTGCCGTAGTTTTGGGTGCCGGGGCTCTTATCCGGCATGAAAACCGCAGGCTCGCGGTTGCGGCGACGGCATTGGGCAGCACTGCCATTTTGTTGCAGGTCTTGGCGACAACACTTGCCATGATCCTGGGTGCATTGATCATTTGCGCCTTACTGGCCGCGCTGTCCGAGGTGTTCAGTTTTGATTTCTTTGGATAAGCTCTGAAACCATACTCCCACGACAAGCAAATCCCTTGATCGTTCGCGCACATCCGCCTATACGGCTGCAATCCCGATCAGCTTGCTGATTCCGGGTGTTGGTTTATGGAACCGCTGGATTGCTAAGAGGGTCTTCGTTGACCCACCCTTACCAGACAGGCCGGACAACCACAAAAAAGAAAAGATGACGGCACCCTGCGGCGGGCGGCTTTAGACCGGACCCGGGAACGATACGCAGCTCTGACGACACGCACACGTCGCGGGAAAACCCGTGCTAGATATAGGAGCGGATCAATGGATTTGATCGCACAACTCGAAGCGGAGCAGGTTGCTGCGCTGGGGAAAGAAATCCCCGATTTCAAAGCGGGTGACACCATCCGCGTCGGTTACAAAGTGACCGAAGGCACACGTACCCGTGTGCAAAACTACGAAGGCGTCTGCATCGCCCGCAAGAACGGCAAAGGCATTGCCGGGTCGTTTACAGTGCGCAAGATTTCCTTTGGTGAAGGCGTGGAACGTGTGTTCCCCCTGCACTCCACCAACATCGACAGCATCACCGTGGTGCGCCGTGGCCGCGTGCGTCGCGCGAAGCTGTACTACCTGCGCTCACGCCGCGGTAAGTCTGCACGGATCGCAGAAGTTTCCAACTATAAGGCCCCCAAGGGCGCAGAGGCGTAAGGAATTCTGTCATGAAAAAAGACACCCACCCAGATTACCACATGATCGACGTCAAAATGACCGACGGCACGATCGTCCAGATGAAATCGACTTGGGGCAAGGAAGGCGACACGCTTGCACTTGACATTGACCCATCCGTGCACCCCGCGTGGAATGGCGGCTCTACTCGCCTGATGGATGCTGGCGGTCGCGTATCCAAGTTCAAGAACAAATATGCTGGTCTTGGCTTCTGAGCCATTGCCTAAAAATTCAAGAAGAGGGGCTCCTTGTTATGCGCAAGGGGCCTTTTTTTCGAAGAATACAGCGCAACGCAGTCCGTACGCATCGTCGACGCATTCTGCTGCGCTGATGCCCCGCCGGAATTGCGAAATGCGTTAGGTGTATATTCGTAAATTGGTCCTATTGGTTCTCAGCAGGTTCTTTTTTTCGGAGCACGTTGATGCCAAGCACGTCGAATATCCCCCTCAAAATCCGTATTAGCGTAACAATGGCGATTGTCCTTGTTGCTGTTTGCGCGACCTTGATGATGATCTCCAGCAGGCTGTCAAATCAGTCCATGCTGGACGACGCACAGGCCAAGCAAGATATTTCTTTGCGGGTCGTGGCCGCAACTTTTCAAAATGCCTTCGATACTCTTGAATTCAATTACCGACCTGATGGCACGATAGCTCGCGCCACGTGGAACGATATTCCCAGTTTTGACAGCCATGAACTCGTCGATCAGGTGGGGTTGGTCTCAGGCGAAACAGCGACGCTTTTTGTATGGGATTCACAAGAAGGCGACTTTATCCGGGCGACAACCAACATCATCAAACCTGACGGAAATCGTGCCGTTGGCACCTATCTGGGCAAACAAAACCCGGTTTTCGCCGCCATGCAGCGCGGCGAAACCTACCGCGGTGAGGCAGTTATTCTTGGCAAGCCCTATCTCACCGTTTATCAACCCGTTTTCGGGCCGGGGTCGAATGTCATCGGGATTCTTTATGTCGGTGTCGAACGAACAGTCATTGATGCCGCAGCGGCAGCAAAAGGCAATGCGTTGTTGATTACGTCATCGGTCGCCGTTGGCCTCGGCGTGCTGGCCGTATTCTTTGTGACCTCTCTCCTCTTGCGTCCTCTGAATACGCTTTCTGATGTCATTGGAAGGCTGGCATCGGGTGATTTGGACATCGAAATTCCCTTTGACAATCAGACTGATGAAATTGGTGCGATCGCGTCGCGGGTGACTTCATTCAAGGCTGATATCCAGAACAACAAGAAGCTCGAAGCTGAACAACGGATCATTCAGGAAGAGCAGACAGTCGCGATGGGCTTTCTGGGCGACGGGCTGAAGCGGTTGGCCCAAGGCGATCTGACGCAGCGTATCCAATCATCGGTAACCCAGCCATTTCCAGCGCAGTATGAGCCGCTGCGCAATGATTTCAACGCAGTGATCGACAGCCTGTCTTCCACATTGGATGACGTCAACTTGGTTGCATCGGGCGTGACATCAACGGCCGGAAGCATCGCGATGATGTCCGATACGCTTGCACGCCGCGTCGAGTCACAGGCATCGACACTGGCACAATCCGCCAATACGCTGACCCAACTCAGCCAGTCGGGAAAAGAAATTGCTGAAAATGCCGCCAATGCTGATCAGATGGTCAGCCGCAGTCTAACACTTTCAAGCGAAAGCCGTCAGGTGCTGAACGATGCGACAAATGCGATTCAGGAAATTGAAGAATCTTCAGACCAGATCAACCAAATCATCGCTGTGATTGAAGATATCGCTTTCCAAACAAACCTATTGGCACTGAACGCCGGCGTTGAAGCCGCCCGCGCCGGTGAAGCAGGCAAAGGGTTTGCCGTCGTCGCATCCGAAGTACGCGGCTTGTCCATGCGTGCGACAGACTCTGCCCGTGAAATCCGGACGCTGATCACTGCAAGCAGGTCAAAGATCAGTGATGGGACCGTGTTGGTGCAAAACACAGGCCGGTCGCTTGGACAACTTCTGAGTCAAGTTGAAGAAATGGGAGCCGTCATCAAGGATATTGCCGTCTCACTCACTGAGCAGGCAAAAGGGCAAAGCGACGTAACGTCCAGTGTTCAGCAGCTTGATCACATCACGCAAGAGAATGCCGCATTGGGAGAGGAAGCCAACGCGGCCAGCGAAACGCTCAAAAATGAAGCCCAAAACCTGTCCAAGGCGCTCAGCACCTTTGAAACTGGGTCGCGCGGCAACACCGCGAAACTAGTTAACGCCGCCTGACTGACAATCAATTCGCGCGGTTGGCGCCCCACCAGATAACCCAAAAAGCCAAGCGCCTTAGTTGACATATCAGGTGCCGCCCGATGGACGGCCCATTGCATCTTCTGAACAACGAAGCGCCGTTCATTGTTGGGAGCGGCCCAATCAATTTGCGTCAACGGTGATGCGACGGTCATTAGACCGCAACCTGCCCCTACACCTTTAATAGCAGGCTGGCGCAATCAACTATTCGCATAAATCGACCGCGTTGAAAATGGCGCGAGGCGCACCAAGCCAAATTGTGGGAGTACCCTGCAGAACGGGCCTTCGGGCAACTCTGGCAACGCAATCGATCAAGCGACGGTTGCCAGAAAAGACCAGTATCATGCAGCAGACCGTCCACGCGCTCGTTTGCCGGCGCCACCGTGGCGTTTGGCACCGGATTTCGCTGACGCACCGCCCGGCTTGCCCCCGCCTCGGTGGCCACCGCCACCACGCCGTCCGCCACCACCGTTGGGACGTTTCTTCTGACCGGGCGCGATTTCCCAAGGGCGCCCGGATGCGACCGGAATGCTTTCCTTCATCGCTTTTTCGATATCCTGCAGCTCAATCATTTCATCCGGCGCGACGAGGGCCACGGCAGCCCCGTCCGCCCCTGCGCGCGCTGTACGGCCGATCCGGTGCACATAGTTTTCCGCCACATTGGGCAGGTCGTAATTATAGACATGCCGCACACCGGGGATATCAATGCCCCGCGCGGCAACATCGGTTGCCACCAGCACCCGCACTTTTCCAGCCTTGAAGGCCGTGATCGCGCGTTCGCGTTGTCCCTGGCTTTTGTTGCCGTGGATAGACGCCGCCGCAAAACCTTTTTTCTCGAGCACTTTGTAGAGTTTTTCACAGCCGTGCTTTGTCCGGCCAAAGACAAGCGCCAACTCATCACGATGTTTATCGAGCAATTCTACCAGCAGATCGGTCTTGGCGGCTTGCGCTACGAAATGCACAGACTGGTTGATCCGCTTTACGGCTTGTCCTGGCGGGTTCACCTGCACACGCACTGCGTCCTTGAGGTAGGTATCGGCCAATTCTGACATCAGTTTTGGCATCGTGGCGGAGAACATCATCGTCTGGCGCTCCTTTGCCAACAAAGGTGCGATCCGGCGCAGAGCATGAATGAAACCCATGTCCAGCATCTGGTCGGCCTCATCCAGCACCAGATAAATTGTCTCATCCAACCGAACCGCACGACGATCCAGCAAATCAATCAATCGGCCGGGGGTTGCCACAAGCAGGTCAACTCCGCCTGCCAGCCGTTTTGTCTGGGCCACAATGCCGGCCCCGCCGACGACAAGGGCTACTTTCAGATGGCTGCCCTTGGTATAAGCGGTCAGATTATCGGAAATCTGCTTGGCCAATTCGCGGGTCGGCGCAAGGATCAGCCCGCGCACGGTCTTGGGATTTGGCTTGACCCCTGCCTTCATCAAAGCGTGGATCATTGGCAAACCAAAAGCCGCAGTCTTGCCCGTCCCGGTTTGGGCCAGCCCCATCACATCGCGCCCGTTCATCGCGTGCGGGATGGCTTGGGTCTGGATGGGCGTGGGATCGGTGATCCCCTGTTCTTTGAGAACATTAATTAGTCGGGGCGCAAGGCCCAGCATGTCAAAATCCATAAAGGATATCCTACTCTTGCGGGAGTTCCCGCGCATATTTACGGCCCATCGCAACATGCAATGAACCCGTGCAAGGTTGCGCCAATATGCTGACAGCCAGAACCGCATTGTCCGGGCGCCGACTTGGCGCGGGACCCCTGCGTGATGTGGGAACCTGAAGTTTTAAGCGACGGCTTGCGAAAGACCGTTGAGGTCTCGCTCTGCTCACGCGGCAGGTAACGTCGGTCCAAGTCACATGATGTTTTCTGCGCCATCTGTCAAGCCTTGCCGACACAAGCAAACGCGATGCGCGCCGGACCTTGCAGAATAGTTTTTCGGACGCGCAATCCGCAAGGATCAAATCTTGCGCAGATTTCGCCATTTTCGCGTGGTCTCGGTCATCGGCCAAAGGCCATGGCACTTATCCACAGAAAAAAACCGACAACACCACAAGACGCGCTTTCGCTGCCCCACCCCACATCATATAGTATTAGAAGGGCACGCATGATGGGGACAGCAGCTTGGCACATATTATCGTCGTCGGCAACGAAAAGGGCGGCGCGGGGAAATCAACCGTGTCCATGCATGTGGCGACAGCCCTTGCCCGCATGGGGCACCGGGTCGGTACGCTGGACCTTGATCTGCGTCAGAAAACACTGGCCCGCTACATCACAAACCGGCAGACATTCCTGCACAATAAGCGGCTCGACCTGCCCTCGCCCCGCTATCAAGATCTGCCGGAAGTCGAACAAAGCAGCCTGAAGCCCGGCGATAACGCATTGGACCAGCGGTTGTCGATGGCCGTCAGCGACATGGAAGCTGACAATGATTTCATCCTGATTGATTGCCCCGGATCGCATACAAGGCTTAGTCAGGTTGCGCATAGTCTGGCCGACACGCTGATTACGCCGTTGAACGACAGTTTCGTTGATTTTGACCTCTTGGCCCACGTGAATTCCGACGGCGATGAAATTACAGGGCCGTCGGTCTATTCCGAGATGGTCTGGAACGCGCGGCAGTTGCGGGCGCAGGCGGGCCTGAAGCCAATTGACTGGATTGTTGTGCGCAACCGACTTGGGGCGCAAAACATGGTTAACAAGCAAAAGATGCAGAAAGTCATCGACAAGCTTGCCAAGCGCATCGGGTTTCGCGCCGCACCGGGGTTCAATGAGCGGGTGATTTTCCGCGAATTATTTCCAAGGGGGCTAACGCTCCTTGATTTGCGCGATATTGGCGTCAAGGGTATGAATATTTCCAATGTGGCTGCCCGGCAAGAGCTGCGCGAGTTGATAAAATCGCTCGACCTGCCCGGTGTGTCTGCGGATTTTTGACCCTGACGGGCACATTGGGTTGCGCCGCCAAGAGCGGTAGCCATTTACACACACAAAGAAAAGCCGTCAAAAGTACCTTTCGTTAAGCAAGACCGCGTCTTACTGTGCCTATAGCACGGAGGATTAATCTTGCGAAAATTGATTGAACTACAACGCTATGCCACCTTTGTTTTTGTGGCCCTCATGACGGTGATTTGCTTTTTTGCGGGCTTCTGGGCAAGCTGGGTTTTCATACTCTTTGCCATCTTCGCGGCGCTCACGGCTGTTGGCATTCATGACCTGTCTCAGTCCCGTCATGCGATTTTGCGCAACTATCCCGTTTTGGGGAATGCCCGCTTTCTGTTCGAAATGATCCGCCCGGAAATCCGCCAATACCTGATCGAAAGCGACCGGGAAGAGCAGCCATTCAGCCGCGAGCAGCGCTCGCTGGTCTATCAACGCGCCAAGGGAGACGAAGACAAGCGGCCATTCGGCAGCCATGAAGCCGTGTACGAGGCCGGTTATACGTGGCTGACCCATTCCGTCGTACCCACGCATTTTGACGATCTTGATTTCCGTGTCCCGATTGGCGGGCCCGCATGCAAACAGCCCTATAATGCGTCACTTTATAACATCTCGGCGATGAGCTTCGGGGCCTTGTCCGCCAATGCAATTCTGGCCCTGAACAAAGGGGCCAAGCTTGCAGGTTTCGCGCAGGATACCGGCGAAGGCGGGATCAGTCGCTATCACCGCGAAGGTGGCGGCGATCTGATCTATGAAATCGGCTCCGGTTACTTTGGCTGCCGTGATGAACAGGGCCGTTTCTCGCCCGAGAAATTCAAGAAGCAAGCCGCCAGCGATCAGGTCAAGATGATTGAGGTCAAGCTGAGCCAAGGGGCAAAGCCGGGCCATGGCGGCATGTTGCCCGCGTCCAAGATTACGCCCGAAATTGCAGAAGCACGCGATATCCCGATGGGGGTCGATTGCGTTTCACCTGCGGCCCACAGTGCCTTTTCGACACCGATCGAACTGATGGAATTTCTGGGCCAGTTGCGGGATCTGTCGGATGGGAAACCCGTTGGTTTCAAACTTTGTATCGGCCACCGCAGGGAGTTTATGTGCATGGTCAAGGCCATGCTCAAAACGGGCATCGTCCCTGACTTTATTGTCGTTGACGGAAGCGAAGGCGGAACCGGGGCTGCACCGCTTGAATTTGCCAACCATGTCGGGATGCCGTTGGTCGAAGGGCTGACCTTCGTGCACAATACCCTGCGCGGTGCCGGCATTCGGCGTCAGGTCAAAATTGGTGCCGCGGGCAAATTGGTCAGTGCCTTCGACATCGCCCGTGCCCTGTCGCTGGGTGCCGACTGGTGCAATTCCGCACGCGGCTACATGTTTGCGATCGGATGTATTCAGGCGCAGGCTTGCCACACAAATCATTGCCCTGTCGGGGTCACGACACAGGACCCCTTGCGCCAGCAGGCCCTGCACGTGGACAACAAAAGCCAACGTGTCGCCCGGTTTCACGACAATACGCTGAAAGCCTTGGGCGAGATGGCAGGTGCGGCGGGCCTGAATGAACCCCGTGACTTCCTCCCCTATCATTTCATGGCCCGCAAAGGTGATGGCCAGATGACCGAAGCTGCTGATGTTTACACGTACCTGCCCGAAGGTTTCCTGCTGGAAGAGGAAGGCGGCGACGAAATCTACCGGGTGCGCTGGAACCGGGCCACAGCAGAAAGTTTCGCGCCACCTGACGCACTTTAGGGTTTTATGCGGACCCTTCGTTGTCCGGCCGCGGTGGCAATTTGCCAGCCATCCGCATGAAAAGGCTGACCCTGGGAGTGGTGGCCGTTTCAGATCGTGAGCGTGTACGCAATACGGGTGTGTTCTCGGACGCGCCGCTGCGGCTTTCGCGCAGTACGATGTAAAGCCCGCTGGCGATGATCACCGCTGCACCGATGTATGTCGTCGTTTCAACCGTTTCCCCAAATAGCAACAAGCTAAAGCCTGTCGCCCAAATGATCTGGCTGTATTGCATGGGTGCGATGATGGCTGCTTCGCCCACCTGATAAGCCTGAATGACAAGGCGACTGGCGACCCAAGCAAAGACCGCAACAACCCCCAGCATGGCCAGATGCTCAATCGGCATTGGTTTATAGACGAACGGCAAAGCAGCAGCCATGACGACAAAGTTCGTCATGATCGGATAGAGCAGCATCACGACGGGCCGTTCATCTTCTCCTATCTTGCGCACAACGATCGACGCGACAGAGCCGCCAATCGCCGAAAAAATCGCGGCAAGGTGGCCAATTGAAAGGGACGTCTGGTTTGGACGCAAGACAATCAGCACCCCGATTAATCCCACAATAACCGCCAGCCAACGCCGCAATCGCACCTTTTCGCCCAGAATCGGAATCGCAAGGACCGTAATCAGCAGGGGTGCAGCAAAGAGGATCGCGTAAGTTTCAGCCAGGGGCAGAACCGAAAAGGCGTAGAACGCGCTGACACCGGTAACGACCGCTGCCACCGTCCGCAGGGCCAGCCACCAAGGGTGAACGGGCATCAATGTTCCCGGCTTCGCGTCGCGCATCAACATGACCATCGCCAGTGGAAAGCTGAACAGAACGCTGAAAAATACGATCTGGATAGGTGAATAGATCCCCCCAAGGATCTTGATGAACACATCGTGCGTCGCGAAAACCCCAAAGGCGATTAGCGCAAATATGGCACCCCGGGCGTTTGACGACATATGCTTTACCGTTCCTTCTGGCGATGTAGTTCCATCGCCTGTCTGACAGTGGCGATCAACAGCGTCAACGCAAAGAGGCGGCCCACAGGACCGCCTTTTTCTCAAAAATCAGAAACTGCCAGTTTATGCAGCAGTGCCGCGACGTCGGGCAAGGGCAAGGCCGAAAAGACCGCTCAATAGCAGCAAACCACCTGCTGGCAGCGGTACCGCCGCCAGTTCAACTTCTAATCCGCCGATACGGAAATTATCATATCCACTGTCTGCGCCGAAGCTGATTGACCGCCCAATTGCGGAAAAACCTGTAAGATCATAGGGGTTGTTTTCCCCGATCAACACTTCTTCGCGCAGCAACACGCCATCAACAAACACATCAAACTGGTCCTGCGCATAGCCAAAGCTTTCAACACCGGTAAAGAAAACTCGGGTGAAATCGACGACTCGATCGAACGTGAAAGTGATCAGATCATTGCCAAAGTCACCGTCAATATCACTACCGTCAAAAAAGCCGGCAATGCCCAATCCATCAGAAGTGATTGCAACGGCACGGTAGCCAAGCAATTCGCCGACACTATTGTCATACCATTGGCAGCCACCATCGGCGCAATCCGTATCGGCAATCTGGTCATTGTCCAAACCCATGTAGGAATCATAGCGACCTGCCGTTACCTCAACCGTCAGCCCGTCGCTTTCAACAGCCAGACCGCTGGAATAGGTTGTTTGACCCGAATTTAGTGTTGTGAAGTCATAGCTATATGTGGCGGCAGATGCAGGCGCTGCAATCATCAGCAAAGCGGCAAAAGCCGCAATGCGGGAAATGGCGTAATTCATTATTTATTCTAAACCTTATACTCTTAAATTCTGTGGTCTGCGAAACACTTGATCATCATAACCCATTTCCGCAGCCCTTGCCAGTTTTTTTAGCGCAAACGTAGCCTGAAAATGTGAAGCATTCCAACCTTGTTCGCGTCAGAGGCTTGCGTCAAGCGCCGACAGTATCACGTCGCCCATCTGTGTTGTGCTTAGTGGTGTGCCGCCTTCTGGCCCCATGAGGTCGGCTGTGCGGGCCCCATCTGCAAGCACTTTCTCGATAGCGGCCTCCAGCCGATCCGCCTCTGCCCCTTCGTCAAAGGAATAGCGCAGCGCCATTGCAAAGGACAGAATGCAGGCAATCGGGTTCGCCTTGCCTTGCCCCGTGATATCGGGTGCTGAACCGTGCACGGGTTCATACATCGCCTTGGGGCGGCCATTGGCCATAGGCAAGCCCAGCGACGCAGATGGCAACATGCCAAGGCTGCCTGTCAGCATCGCCGCACAGTCAGACAGGATATCGCCAAACAGGTTATCCGTCAGGATCACGTCAAACTGTTTTGGCGCACGCACTAGCTGCATGGCCCCGTTGTCGGCATACATATGGGACAATTCCACATCTGCATAGTCGGCCTGGTGCACTTCCGTCACCACATCGCGCCACAAAATACCGCTTTCCATGACGTTGGCTTTTTCCATCGAACAGACCTTGTTCGACCGCTTGCGCGCCAGGTCAAACGCGGCGCGCGCCGCGCGCTCGATCTCGGCTTCGGTGTAGCGCTGGGTGTTGATGCCGACACGCATGTTGTCTTCCAGATGAATGCCGCGCGGCTCTCCAAAGTAGACACCCGAGGTCAATTCACGCACGATCATAATGTCCAGACCAGCAACTATATCACGCTTGAGCGACGAAAAGTCGGCCAGCGCGTCGAAACACTGTGCGGGGCGCAGATTCGCAAACAGGTCCATTTCCTTGCGAAGACGCAGCAGGCCGCGCTCTGGCTTTACGCTGAAATCAAGATTGTCATACTTCGGTCCGCCCACAGCGCCAAGCAGCACTGCGTCAACCTCTTGCGCTTTTGCCATTGTGTCGTCGTGCAGCGGCACACCATGTGCGTCATAGGCTGCCCCGCCGACAAGATCCTCGGACACATCAAACGCGAGGTTCCGCTTGTCCCCGAACCAGCTGATGACGCGCTTCACCTCGTCCATAACTTCAGGGCCGATGCCGTCACCGGGGAGGATCAAGAGGGATGGGTTTGCCATTGCGCGCGTCCTTGGTTGCAGAGTTTTGCAAGGCCCTACCCCGACCAGAGACGAGGTTCAAGATACCAGCGGCCTTAACCCGTCTGCCAGCAAGTCCCAGACCCGCCTGATCCGCGGCGTTTGTCTCATCGCTTCATGTGCGGTCAGCCAAACTGGCAGGACGGGAAGGTCGATACCCACTGTGATTTCCTCAATCAGCGGATCACTGCGCCCGATGCCCTTTTGTGCAAAGCCGATGCCACAGCCCGCGCGCACCATCTCCCAATAGGCGATATTGTCATCAACCCGCACCTTGAAGAAATCGCGGCTTACCTTGATCCCCATTTGCGCGAAACCGTCGATAATATCGGGATTCGCATCGTAGCCTACAAAGGCATGGCGTGACAGGTCGGCAATAGTCCGGGGGGTGCCATGTGCGGCCAGATAGGCCTTTGCGGCAAAAACGCCCAAGGGTATGTCCCCCAGATGTTGCGTCACCAGATCAAGCTGGGTCGGGCGATACATCCGCACCGCGATATCGGCCTCGCGGTAAAGCAGATTGCGGCTGTCGTCACTTGGCACTAGTTCGATTGCAATCTCAGGCTCGAGCTTGCGAATACGGGCGATAATCGGCGGCAAATGCATGATTGAGGTGGCCATGCTCGCCGTGATCCGCACCGTGCCTTCCAGTCGGGCCTGCTGGCCAGCGGCTGTCAGCGCAATCTGCTGCATAGCCGCGCGCATTTTCCTCGCCGGAACCACAAGGTCAGCGCCCGTCTGGGTCAGGGCCAGCCCGCGTGCCTGCCGATGAAACAGCTCTGCCCCCAACTGCGCCTCCAATGTTTTTATCTGACGTCCAAGCGTTGGTTGGCTGCTGCCCAGATCACGCGCGGCTGCAGACAGGCTGCCCTTTTCGGCAACCGTCAAAAAGGCCTGCACCAGAGACCAATCAAGCGAAGTAAGCGGCTTGTCCATTCATAAATGAATACATGATCTACATTTTCAGACAATTTATTTCATCAAGTGAATGGCTCATTTAATGCACATCAACAAACAGGAGCCATCCCATGACAGAAACAGTCCTCATCCTTGGTGCAACTGGCAAGATCGGGACCCACGCATCCGCGGCCTTTTCAAACGCCGGCTGGACCGTGCGAAAATATGACCGCAGCACCGACATGACGCAGGTCGCAATCGGGGTCGATGTGATCGTCAACGGTCTTAACCCGCCGCATTATCACAATTGGGCAGAAACCATTCCCGCCATCACTTCACAGGTGATTTCAGCGGCCAAGGCGAGTGGCGCAACGGTGATCATCCCCGGAAACATTTATAACTTTGGCAATCAGCCCGGCTTGCTGGATGAAACAACACCGCAGATCCCGCAGACCCGCAAGGGTAAGATCCGAGTCGAAATGGAGCAATCCTACCGCAATGCCGGCGTTCGGACGATCCTGTTACGCGCCGGCAATTTCATTGACCCGGACGGCAACGGCGATGTCATGAGCATGCTGATGATGCGGGCAATCAAAAAGGGAAAGCTGACGGCGCCCGGTGATCCTGACAGCATGCAGGCCTATGCCTATGTGCCGGATTGGGCGCGTGCCGCAGTGCTGCTGGCGGAACAGCGCAACACGCTTGCGACCTTCGAAGATGTGCCATTTCCGGGCCACGCCTTCACCATCACCCAGTTGCGGGACAAGGTGGAGATGGCGCTGGGCCGCCCTGTTCGTCTGGCCCGTTTTCCTTGGTGGCTAATGACTGTGCTCAGCCCGTTTCTGGAAATCGCTCGTGAAATGGCCGAAATGCGCTATCTTTACGCGATGCCGCATCGGATCAGCGGTAAGAAATTCAGCCGCCTGCTGCCGGATTTTGAAGCGACCAACCAAGAGCAGGTCATGCTTTCCGGGCTACCGCGCGATATCTACCCAGACAAGGTGATGCGGCCCGGCGGCCATGCCGTCATTGCCCAGTAACCCCGCATCAGGCGCGGGCCAGTAAACCCCCGCGTCGACAACCTGCCAGTCGACAGATGGCAGGACATAGCTGACCCGCAAATTCCCCGGCCCTTCGTCGTCCCAATCGGCAGTGGGCTGGCCCGGAAGCGGGTCAACCAGCTGGGGGTCGGCCAGAAATCTGGCCATCGCGTCTGAAAGGCCGTCACCGCCCTCGGGGTCAAGATTGGCATTGCCAGCAATCACAAAGCTATCTGGCGGCTCCCCGTAGTTACCGTTCAAGTAAAGCTCCCACAGCCGCAACTCATCACGGTTGCGCAAACCGTTGCGGTCGGCGGGCCCGTCAAAGACCGGCGGCGTTGCCGAAAATGCCAGCAAGTCAAAGGCACCGTCCGGCAATCCGATCGTCACGACCCAGTGGCCCGTGGTCGACAGCCGCTGCGTCGCCAGCACTGCCGGGCTGTAGAAATCCGCCGGTAGCGTGGCACCCGGAACATCGCGCCACAGTAATGCAGACAGGTCGGTATTGGCCGCCAAGACAGGATAGCGCGACAAAACCGCCATGCCGCCGTCGCCCGCGAACCGCCCGTAGCCCTGCGCATCCCGCGCTTCACCAAGTCGGCCGTTCATATCCATATCAAGACCTGTTTGCAGGCCTGTGTTGGGCTGTGCCGCAAAATTGTATGGGAAAGCGTCGCCAAACATGGCGCCAAAACCCGCAAGCGCAGCCCCATCAAGATCATAGTCGAAATCCGTCAGCAGGAGCACATCCGGCGCGATATGTGCAATCACCTGCTGTACCGCCGCAATCTGCGCATCCTCGCCTTTGTGAATATCGCGCAGCAACAGCCCCGGTCCGTCCCTGCTAAGCGGGGCTGCAAAGGTCGCAATCCTGTAATCATCGGCGGCGACAAGCGCAGGCAACAAAGCGAACGCTAGACCGACTGCACCCCTTTGGCACCTGCATTGGCAGAGGCTTTCTTGCGCTGTAGGTGGATCATACGCGCCACGCGCGACAAGGCAACGCCACGCATCACAATACCCGCGGGAAGGAAAGCCCATGCTGTTACCGTCCAAATCAAAGTCTGCGGATCATCCAGCCTGATCGGTGCCCCCAAATAGGCCGCCAGCTTGATTGCCAACGGTACCAAGAAGGGTAGCAGAAACCCTAAGAAAATGTTAACGCGCCCATCACGATTGAGCCTTTTCACAACGTCACCCCCTGCCGTCGGGTCGAATGTTGGCAAATTGATCCAAACATTGAACCCTGCCCCGTGACGCGGCCATTCCTGCAAGCGCAGCAAAATCACGAACCAGACGATGGAAAGCAACGACAAAAGATAACTGAGCCCGGCCGCATCGCGCAGCATGGTCAGCGCGCGCGCACCCGTCCCGTCCGGCATCGTAAGGATCATCAGGCGACTGGGCGAAAACGGGAAATCAATGACCTGCCCAATCTGTGAACCGCTACTTTGAAAAAACGCAGTGACGGCCGATGGTGCCGCTTCGCCCCGGAAGATCACCGAAAGTGACAAAACGGTTGCAAACAGGGCGCAAAAGCGGACGCGGTTGAAAGGTGGCGCGTCACGAAATTCAACAAGGCTGGGGCTGTCAGAACTATATTCTACAAACGTAAACACGGCCGCGAGAAACGCAACAAGGGCCACAATTTGTAGTCCTTGCGCTGTCCAGCCCGGCAGCAAAACCGATGGCAGGATCGTGAGAAAGACGACCAAAACCGCGCGAACCAACGCCCCTGGTAAACGAAATTGCAAAGTGTCTTTACCCTCTCGCTATGGGTGCCCAAAGCACCCTTCCCTAGTCCATCAAAACTTACTGACACAGCCCGCAACGATACCTCGCCCGGCATGACACTTATCTGTAAAGAGTTTAAGTCGGGTCAACGAATTGTCCATCTTGCAAAAACACAATCATGAGAGACCGCAAGCTATCGCAAAAAAACGCAGCTGATCATTGGTCGAACAATAGACCGCGTCGCCTGCAAAAGCGCTATCATCGGTATAGGTGTCGACCAGCCACGCACTTTGCGCGCACCAACCACATTGGCTGGTCCGCGCAAGCTCTTGATTAGACCCACGGCCGCACAGCTTGTGCTTCAGCCTCGAAACTGTCGATTGACGCAGCCTTTTCCATGGTCAGCCCGATGTCATCCAAACCATTCAGCAGACAATGCTTCTTGAAGGCGTCCACTTCAAAATTGAACACATCGCCATCGGACGAGGTGATCGTCTGCGCTTCGAGATCAACCTCGATCCGCGCGTTGGACCCTTTTTCCGCGTCCTTCATCAACACATCAACCTGTTCCTGCGGCAGCGTGATCGGCAAAATGCCGTTCTTGAAACAGTTGTTGTAGAAAATATCGGCGTAGCTGGGGGCAATCACGCAGGTGATCCCGAAGTCGGCGATGGCCCAGGGCGCATGTTCGCGTGATGACCCGCAGCCAAAGTTGTCACCTGCGACCAGAATTTGCGCATCGCGATACTGCGGCTTGTTCAACACGAAATCAGGAATTTCGTTGCGATCATCGTCATAGCGCATCTCATCAAACAGGTTCACGCCAAGGCCCGAACGCTTGATCGTCTTGAGGAACTGCTTTGGGATGATCATGTCGGTGTCGATGTTGACCAAAGGCATGGGGGCGGCAATGCCGCTCAATTTTGTGAACTTTTGCATTACATCATCTCCCGCACGTCGGTCAGTTTGCCAGTGATTGCGGCGGCCGCGGCCATCGCTGGTGACATCAGGTGGGTGCGTCCGCCCCGGCCTTGCCGTCCTTCGAAATTGCGGTTTGATGTGGCCGCGCACCGTTCGCCGGGTGCCAGTTGGTCCGGGTTCATTGCCAGACACATCGAACAGCCCGCGAGCCGCCATTCAAAACCGGCCTCTTTAAAGATATCGGCCAGCCCTTCTTCCTCGGCCTGCGCGCGTACAAGGCCGGAGCCGGGCACAACCATCGCCCGCAGACCGTCTTTCTTTTTCTTGCCTTTCAGAATCTCCGCAGCGGCGCGCAGATCCTCTATCCGGCCGTTGGTGCAGGACCCGATAAACACGGTGTCGATCTCAATTTCTGACAGCGGCGTGCCGGGCTTGAGGTCCATATAGTCCAGCGAGCGTTGGGCCGCACCGACTTTGCCGCCTTCAAAATCATCGGCTGCGGGGACGGCCGCCGTGATTGGCAGCACATCCTCGGGCGATGTGCCCCATGTGACAACCGGCGCGATATCTTCACCCTTGAGCGTGATTACCTTGTCGAAATGCGCGTCATCGTCGGAATAGAGCGTTTTCCACCAAGCCAACGCCGCTTCCCATGCGGCACCTTTTGGCGCATGGGGTCGGCCCATGCAGTATTCAAAGGTCTTTTCATCAGGCGCGATCAGGCCCGCGCGCGCGCCGCCTTCGATGGCCATGTTACAGACGGTCATGCGGCCCTCCATCGACAGATCGCGGATCGCTTCGCCGCAATACTCGATCACATAGCCGGTGCCGCCTGCGGTGCCTGTCGCCCCGATCACGGACAAGGTGATGTCCTTGGCCGTGACACCGGGGCGCAGTTTCCCGGTGATTTCGACCTTCATGTTCTTTGACTTCTTCTGGATCAGCGTTTGCGTGGCCAGCACATGTTCGACCTCTGACGTGCCGATACCGTGGGCCAGCGCGCCAAAGGCCCCGTGGGTGGCCGTGTGGCTGTCGCCGCAAACGACTGTCATGCCGGGCAAGGTCCAGCCTTGTTCGGGGCCGACAATATGCACGATGCCCTGACGGACATCAGACACAGGATAGTAGTGAATACCAAAGTCCTTGGCATTCTTGTCGAGTGCAGCCACCTGGATGCGGCTGTCTTCGGTCATATTGTCCGCGTTTTCGCGGCCCAGCGTCGTGGGGACGTTGTGGTCAGGCACAGCAATTGTCTGTTCGGGTTTGCGTACCTTGCGGCCCGCCATACGCAAGCCTTCAAAGGCTTGCGGGCTGGTCACTTCGTGGACCAGATGGCGGTCGATATACAGCAGGCAGGTGCCATCATCGGCTTCATGGGCGACGTGCGCGTCCCAGATTTTATCATAGAGCGTTTTGGGGGACATGGTGGTCCTCTCCCTTATTTTCATTTTGGATATCAGGTAACTTCAGGCGTGCGGAAACGGGGCGCAGTCAGCCCCGCGCAAGGATCGTGCAGGTCGCGCCAAAAAACCGCCAAGGCAGGCGCGCGCGATCATCCATGTCAAAAACCATCGTCATGAGCGTTCAGATACACATGGGCAGTGAGTCTCGCAAGGGGTGCAAAGATCATCGGCTCCGGTGCAGCCAACAAAGGTTGCATCCTATGCCGCAGGGGGCGGGGGCACCCGTGGCGCCAGCAGGTACTCTTCCACATCGATAACCGTTTGTTCCGGATCGAAGTAGTCTGCGTTTTCGGTAAAGGCCACACGGACGTTATCAGCGTTCAACTGATCCAGGGTCGCGCCGCGCAGGAATGCGCCTGCTTCCTCGCTACCCGGTATATCGGGGCCAACAAGTTGCGCTTTGACAAACACGCCCCTGACCTCCCGGTCGCCCTCTGTTCTGGTCTGTTCTTCTGCAAAAACCTCAACCTCTGGCGCAGGACCAGCACCGGGGTCGCCATCAACGGTTAATGTCAGAACGTCTTCAAACGGGTTAAATTCCGTGATCGTGGCGCGGGTCAGAATCGTGTCGTCTTCGGCATTGGCCAGAACAAAGAATTCAGTGGGCCCATCTTCGTCTTCCAGGGTCCCCTGACCTGTCACCAGAACCAGCTTGTCGTCGCCCTCGCCTCCAACGGCAAGGCCGCCGCGACCCCAGATGTAAACCTTGTCATTGCCGTCCAGGCCGCGTGCTATATCGCCGCGAGCATCATCCAACACCAAGTCGCCGCCGTCGCCCCTGATTGCTGCGGCCCCGCCAAGCACCACATCATCGTCGTCACCACCGCGCAAGATGTCAAAACCCAGACCGCCGTCAATCCGGTCATTGCCTGCACCGCCTTGGATCGTATCGTTTCCAGCGTCACCAAAAAGCTGGTCGTCACCGTCAAAGCCGGTAATTACGTCGCGATCATCACCACCGCGCACAATATCATTGCCAAATCCACCAGCCAGCGTGTCAATCCCGGCACCGCCATTGATGGTATCGTCACCCTTCAGACCCTTAATCGCATCATTGCCGTCGGTCCCGTCAATGACATTGTCCTGAAAATCGCCGATAATGATGTTGTCACCCGGATTACCGAATGCGTCTTCCTCCTCGACCTCCCTTTGTTCGGGTGCTTCCGGCTCTGTTTGGTCATCATCACCACCAAAAATCGGGACCGCAATGGCAAGCCCCAAGCCAAGAAGAAGTAATAAAGTCAGGTCCATAACACGGCGTCCACGCATGAGGCATTAATTTTATGTAAACCTATTTGCTTTCGTGGAACAAGGCCCGGCGATTCAACATGGTTAAGTAAATCAAAGCCATACCCGGCGGCAGTGGTATTTCTGGCATTACCGCCAACCACCTGCTCACTGTCAGCTTGCTTGCCACGTTCGCCCCGTGCAACAGTTTAAGAAAACAGAACCTGCCCGGAGAGACCACGCATGTCGCGCCACGTCACATCGACAGACCCGGACACCCCGACGGATCTGCCACCGCCCGACGTCCAGTTGGAGCAGGCAATTGACATTGGTACCAGTCTTTTTGATCAGGTCGAAGCGTTTACCTTGGGCTTGATGCGGACCTGGAACCTCTACCAGATCGCCATTGTGATTGGCTTGGCGGTACTCGCCCATGTCCTGCGCGCCGTTTTTGGCCCGCGTATTCGGGCGTGGATGGCCGCTCGGCATGACTGGCCCAAGTGGCGGATGCGGATTCTTGTCGTCATCCACCAGCGTTTGCGCGCGATTTTCTTTGTGGCACTCATCTGGGCCGCGATCTGGATCATGCGCGAGGTGACATGGAACAGTCGCAGCTACTTACTGAGCGTCATTGGCACACTTGCCTTTGCGTGGCTCAGTATCGTGTTCCTCACCCGGCTCATCAAAAGCCCGTTTCTGCGCAAGGTGGTTCGCTACGGGGCATGGACCTATGCCACGCTTTATGTCTTTGGCTGGGTAGAAGATATAGCGACCCTGCTGGACAGCGCAGGCTTTCAGATTGGTGAAATCCGTTTTTCCCTGCTGCTGCTCGTGCAGGCGCTGGTGATCTGGGGGGTGACGCTGACGATCGCCCGCTTCTTGACCAGCACCACGACCAGCAGCATCCGGCGCAACGACGACATTAGCCCGTCGATGCAAGTGCTGATCATCAAGGGTGTGCAGATCGCCTTTTTCGGCGCGGCCTTCTATATCGGTGTGCGGTCACTGGGGATTGACCTGACCGGGCTTGCCGTCCTGTCAGGTGCCATTGGTGTAGGTCTGGGTTTCGGCCTGCAAAAGGTTGTGTCGAACCTTGTGTCTGGGGTCATCATCCTGCTGGACAAATCGATCAAGCCCGGCGACGTGATCAGCCTTGGCGAGACCTTCGGCTGGATCAACTCGCTGGGTGCGCGCTATGTGTCGGTTGTCACGCGCGACGGGCGGGAATATCTGATCCCGAACGAGGATTTGATCACAGGTCAGGTGGTCAACTGGTCCCATTCCAACGAATTCGTGCGCCTCGATATCTATTTCGGGACGTCATATGCGGACAATCCGCATGATGTACGCCGCATCGCGATCGCTGCGGCCCAAAGCGTTGAACGCGTGCTGACGGACCGAAACACCGTCTGTCATATCGTGGGCTTCGGGGACAGTTCTGTTGATTACATCCTGCGGTTCTGGATCAGGGACCCGACCGGCGGGCTGACAAACATACGCGGCAACGTGTTTCTGGCGCTTTGGGACGCATTTGCCGAAAACAACATCTCAATCCCGTTCCCGCAGCGCGAGGTCAAATTGCTTGGGCAAGCTGACGGCGACACGAAAGAGGCCGGCTTTGCAAAGGCCGCCGACTGAAGTGAAGGGTAGACTTCAGGCTGAGCTATCCCGCCAGCATCAGGGCACTGACATAAGCTACGATTTGCAGTCTGTTGATCTTCGACGGGAAGGAGATCAGAGATGTCGAAACGCAAACGACCCGCGCCCGGGTTCAAGGCGCGGGTCGCGCTGGAGGCTCTGAAGGGTCAGGAAACCGCAGCTAGGCTGGCGCGCCGGTTCGGGGTGCATCTGACGGTGATCCATCATTGAACGCGTACATTGCTCGAAGGCGCTTTCGGTGTGATCGCGCGCGGCGCCCGAAAAAGCCCGGGATCGTCAAGGAGCGGGTAAATGAACGCCATGCCAAGATCGGGGAAAAGGCAGTGGCCAACTGTTTTCTGGAGCGAAAGCTGAATCCCCGTGGCGGGAAGCGGGGCGCGGCATGATCGCGCCGGACCGGTGTGCAGATTTCGATGGAAAGAAAGGGTCGCTTCCTCGACAACATCTTTATCGCGCGGCTTTGGCGAACCCTGAAAGACGAGTGCCTACAGGATGGCAGCCTTCTTATCGCGGCGTTTGGTGACGAAACTTTCGAGAACCTCACCTTCATGATCAACAGCCCGCCAAAGATAGTGTTGCTCACCATTAATTTTCACGAACATCTCATCCAGATGCCAGCGCCACTTGCTGGATTTAAGCCCTTCGATACGGCGCTTCTTGATCTCTGATGCAAAAATCGGTCCAAAGCGGTGCCACCAATATCGGACCGCTTCGTGGCTGATATCGATCTCTCGTTCGTGCAGCAGATCTTCCACGTCTCGGAGCGAAAGTGGGAAACGAACACACAGCATCAACGCCATACGGATGATTTCAGGTGACGTTCTGAAGTAGCAACGGGAGAGCGTTTTGTTATCAAAAGAGGCTATTAAGCTGTCTTGTCCGCCTCAAGCTGGTCTTGTCTTACCATGCCCCCGAAGGTGCTGAAGTCAAATACCTGTCTCGGACTTGCGCTGCACTTTCCTAGCCATTCCCGGACGCCGGCCTTCAATACTGTAAAGTACCGATGGACCTATTCCTTTCAATCGTACGCGCCCCTGACGTTCATAGACGAACTCGTTGCCGATCCGGTCTATGACACTTTGGCTCACGCTGATCTTGCCAGGCTTGCCTGCTTCCTCAATGCGGGACGCCATATTTACCGTCATGCCCCACAAATCATACACGAAGCGCAGATCTCCGACGACTCCAGCCACTAGCGGACCACTATGAATTCCAATACGTACTTGCAGTTTGCGACCAATGCTTTGCCCCATCTGACCCGTCTCAAAGAGTATTTCGACCGCCGCGTCCAAAGCCACAGCGCAATGGTCGGGGATGTCAGACGTAACACCCGAGACATACATATAGCTGTCACCCACAGTCTTGATTTTCTCAAGGTCGTATTCCTGTATCACCCCGTCGAAGCGCCTGAACAGATCGCGCAGCAGGCCCAGCGACTCTTCGGGCGGGACGGAGGCGGTGTATTCGGTGAAATCGACGATATCAACGAACACCACCGTGGCGTCGGTTACCTGGTCAACAATTTGGTCCGCGCCTCCATTCATACGTTCGGCAATTCGTTTGGGCAGGATATTTTCGAGAAGAGCGCTCTTCTGTTCGATCGCCTCGGAAAGATCGTTCTTCTGCTCCCTTACAAGTTCGAAAGACCGCTCCAGTTCAAACAGGACAGAATTGTAAAACAGACCGATCTGGCCCACTTCGGTAAAAGGCGACTGTGGCGCACGGATCGACAGGTCACGGTCGCGCGCTTGCCGCTGCATCACTTCGAATAATTCGTTGAGGTCGGTGTTGGCGCCATGCTCGCCGACGTTCAGACCGATGGATTCTACGTGTTGGGTGACGCGCAACGGCATCACTCGGTCGATCAATAAGAACGCCGCAAAAGGCAGCACGACTGCTAGAAAGATCAGCGCAGCAATTCCCGTGACCTGCATGCCAAATTGTGACCAGAACGAAGTCTCAAGTTCATTCACACCAAAGAATGCAACCGCCATGACACCCCACAGACCTCCCATGAAGTGTACTGGCACAGCACCCACAACGTCATCGATATGCAAACGTTCCAGCGCACGGTCGCCGAGAAGCGCGATAAGGCCGCCGATGCTACCGATCGCCACCGCCTCACGCACCGACACAAGATCGCAGCTCGCTGTTATCGCAACGAGCCCTGCAAGCCCGCCGTTCATAGCGTGAAAGACGCTCGCCTTCTTTTCTAACATCCAGCTGACCGCTAGGCCGGTCAGCACGCCGCTCGCACCGCTGACGACAGTATTTAGCAAGATGCCCGGGACGGCATTCGTCAGTCGAAGTTCGCTGCCACCGTTGAAGCCAAACCAGCCAAACCAGATCAGGATCACGCCCAGCATTGTGAGCGGCAGGTTCGAACCATTGAACCGCCGTGCCTGGCCCGATTCCAAGAAGCGCCCTTCGCGGGGGCCTAGCACAAGGATCGCGGCAAGCGCGATCCCGCCACCCACCGCATGAACCACACTGGAACCGGCAAAGTCGTAGTAGCCCAGCTTTCCGAGCCATCCCGCCGGGCTACCATCCGGGCCGGTGGACCACGCCCAGTGACCGAAGAGTGGATATACCAAAGCGACGGTAATAGCCGTGATAATAAGATATGCGTGAAATGCGCAGCGTTCGGCGACCGCACCGGACAGGATCGTGGCTGCTGTGCCGCAGAAGACCAACTGGAACAGAAATAATGTGTAAGCTTCTGCATCTCCAAGGCCGTCAAAGGCAAATCCGGAGGTTCCAATAAACCCGCCGAAGCTTTCACCGTACATCAAGCCATATCCAAGCAGCCAGAACAGCATCACCGAAAGCGAGAAATCCGAAATGTTTTTGATGGCAACGCTAATGTTGTTCTTGGTCCGAGTGATCCCGGCCTCGACGCACATGAAGCCCGCCTGCATCATGAAAACAAGCGCGGTACACATCAGAACCCAGACGAGATCAATCTGGCTCATGCAAAGCCCGCCACTCTGGGTTGTTAAAGGTGCTGATGAAGTTTGCCGTCGTCATAAAAAGCTTTGACTATTCTCTCACGCAATTTCAAACGACGGTATACGATGCAAGTCTATAATCACAAATGAAAAAAACGGGTTTCCGCAAGTTTCTGACGGAGCTTCCCGAAGTCTCGTGCATATGCCAAGCCGGTAGCTGCCAATCACCGTCAAAATTGCGCCCAATGGAGTGCGCCAAAAGCGCTCGTCCAATAAATGCATTCTTGCATTGATGAGACCGGAGCGTTTAGGTGCATCTGTGATTTACCGATGATGGCTCTGCCTGCCGACAAGCAACACCGTGGCGCGGAACGTCTGCAAGCTGGGAAAAACTCCAGTGATCGGCCGGAAGGTAAATGAGTTGAGGTTAAGGGGCGTCTCACCGAAATGGAAAGTATATTTCAATCTGTGAGCCTAAGTTCGTTTCTCATTATTGGCGCAGTTGGCACTTATGTGATTGGGTTTCTGTGTCGGGACCAGCTGTATTTGCGATTGCTAATCGTCATGGGAAGTTTCTTCTACACGACGTATTATTGGATCGTACCGACAGAGCCGCTTTGGGATGCGATGATCGGCGCTATCTTGGTTGGCACGGCAAGCCTGCAAGGTGCTATCCAGATCATCTGGAGCAGGACGATGATCTCTACTCCACAGGACACCCGGCAGGTTCTGGACCTACTCGGAGATATCGAACCCGGCCTATTCCGTCGCCTGATGCGAATGGGCGATCGATACACAGTCACGGAGACGACTGAGCTAACAACCGAGGGCGCAAAGCCGGATAGCCTTTGGCTGTTGTTGGACGGCTGGGTCGAACTGAGACGGCATGGGCAGGCACCGATTAAAATTTATGGTCCCTGCTTCGTGGGCGAGATCGCATGGCTCACGGGCGGCAATGCCTCCGCAAGCGTAGAGGTCAAACCAGGTGCCGACCTGGTGCGCTGGCAGCATGGATCTTTGCGTCGTGGTTTGCGCCGGAATCATCGGCTGGAGCTTGCGCTCGAAGCCCTTATCGCACAGGATCTTGCTCGCAAACTATCTTATAGCACCCCGATAACTTCTCAGACGGAAATCATGTAACTGGGCCTTGATCCGGGACTAGGTCCAATTGATTTTTGACGGGCTGCGCGACTAACGGCTCCAAAAACTCAGCGGTGAGCGGTTCTGACGTAGAGCGCGGGATTCAATCCGCAACCGCAAACCCGGAAGTATGAGCGTCATTGAGACCGTGGTCGAACGGATTGTCCGCGATCTTGTTTTCTGTCGAAGCAAGACGTTCGAAAATCAAAAAAGTGACTTAGCAAGGGACCTTACGCTGGTTAGGACAAACTGCGTCATATGCCATATTTCTATAGGCGGCCCAGCGTTGTGGATAGCTCTGGAAAAACAAGGTGTTGGTCGTGGTGGGTATTGATTTAAAATCACTTGTGTTGTTTGCTCTTCTAGTCTGAGGCGCAGGGCGAGGAGCCGGATTGAGTTATGCAACCGTTCGCGATCTCCGTACTGTGGGGCGCGATTTACTTTCGGACTTGTTCGCCGGTGGCATTGTAGCTGCGTCAAATCTGGCGCTCGCAGCAAGTTTTGCCGCAGCCATATTTCAAGGCACCCTAGAGCCAGGGATCGCGACTGCAGTCTGGGCAATTCTCTTGAGCATGATCATCATCGGGCCCTTTGTCGGTTGGCACACGACGCTGCGTCCGATTGCAGCCGGCGGGCCCGACACTGCTGTCGTCGCCGTCATGAGCTTACTGGCCGGTAAAATGGCCAGCACTCTATTCGAAATGGGGTTGCCAACCGAGATCGTAGTGTCTCACATCATGCTATCCATCTCACTCGTGGCGGTGATCTATGCTCTGATCTTGTTTGTCATCGGGTATTTGGGATGGGCAAGAGCATTGCGATTTGTGCCATTCCCCCTAATCGGCGGATTCTTAGCCGCGACAGGTCTTTTGTTACTAAAGGGCAGCCCCGAAATTGTGCTCGGTTCAAGCATTACGTTTGATACTTTTGGCCCCTCAATGGGCGCTGGCCAAAGTCATCAACTGTGGTTCATGCTGGGCTATTCGGCGTTTCTGTTGATTTCGCACCATATGATCAGGTCGCCTCTAGTCATGCCGCTCTCGTTCTTCGCTGCGGTCGCCGCGATATACTTGATGGGTTTGACCGGAATGATTGACGGCACGGACTGGTTCGTGGCGTCTATGCGTATGACCCCTTGGGAGCCTATCGCGGCGATAAACAGCGGCCAAATCTACTGGGGCAGCATACTCGGAGCGTATTCGGAAATTACTGCCTGTGTCCTCGTTGGTATCTTGTCACTGGTCGTGCGGATCTCAACGATCGAGTCTATGCGCGAGGCGTCTGCGGATATCGATCAAGAGTTTCGAACCTACGGTAGTGCGAACCTGATAGCAGCCCCATTTGGCGCGACCTCGGGCGGTATTCTCTTCAGTACCTCCAAGCTAATACAAGTGGCAGGATACAGATCGCGGTTCTGTTATATTGTTACTGTCGTACTCTTGGCGCCGATCGTGTTTTGGGGCGCTGACCTCTCGGCGCTGTTGCCGAAACCCGTGCTCGGCGGGCTATTGCTGTATCTCGGTTATACGATGTCTCTTGAGGCGGTCCGTGTCGTTTTTCGTCAATCAGGTTTGAACCTGATCGCAGCACTCGCAATCTTTATTTTATGCTTGAAGTTCGGATTTCTTGTAGGCGCCCTGTTCGGTCTCCTGGTTGCCTGCCTGATCTTTGCGATTGACTGCAGCCGCACCGGTGTGGTGCGCCACCATTTTACCCGTGCGGAGGTCTCCGGTGGTACGGAATGGCCCGCGCACCTGGAAAAAACGCTGAGGGAGCGCGGGAAAGCCGTTCACGTTTTTGAGCTTTCTGGCTACATCTTCTTTGGCTCATCAGAAAAATTGTTTGACGAAATTCGCGCTCAAGTACTGTCGCAAACAGATCCTAAGGTTGCGTTCATCCTGCTTGATCTCAGTCGCGTCAGTGGGTTCGACAGCACTGCAGTTAACACTCTTATCAAGCTGCAAAGTCTAGCGGTTCAGAATAACATTTGGGTGGTTTATTGTGGCTCTCCCAAAACCCTTGAAGCTGCAATCGCGAAAGCCGGTGTGCTGATCAGGAACAAAAACGCAGTTAAGTTCGGATCGCTTATAGATGGTGTTTTCTGGTGCGAACAACGCCTTCTTGAAGCAGATCCAATCGAAAAGAACAGCACGTCCGGGACGACTTTTACGGATTGGATATCTATAGAACTTGGGTCAGAGGTCAGTTCCAGCACCTTAAAACGATACTTTCAGGAAAAGCATTTTGCCTGTGGTGATCAGGTTTATACGCAAGGCACCCGCGCCGATACCATTGATTTCATTTGTACCGGGTCCGTGAGCATGAGCCTTAAGACGCAATCCGGACCGCAGGTGATCCGCCGCGCAACCCGCCGTACCGTCATCGGTGAAATGGGTTTCTTTCGACAAGCCAACCGCAGCGTTTCTATCTTTGCTGCAGAAAATCTCACGCTTTATTCCCTGTCGCTCGAAGCGATGGCCGAGATGGAAAAGAAAATGCCAGAATTGCATGCGCGGCTGCTGACATTCATAGTACGTGTGCTTTGTGACCGATTGGACATGGCCAACCATGAGATCTCGGCGCTGCGATAAGCCGGCACAGATGTATGAAAGTCCCCATGCCGACCTCGATTTCCAGCAAATAGACGGTTGCTGGCAGACTAATTCGAGCCAGTGTCTGGTCGGAAAGTAGAACTGCCCTTTATTCCGCGCAAAGCCCGCGCCATTCAGCTAGGGCGGCAGTGCGGTTGAGCTTGAAGTTTGGTCTTGAGTGAAGGCTACGTTCTGAATTGAAGAGGTTGTAGATTGACGCATGAACAAAGGCGAACTTCTGCAAACTTCGCATGTGTCTGAAGCGAAGCATGGCCCGTTCTCGTCGTCGAAATGGGAGATGTGAGTTCTCGGCTCGGTTGTTTTAACCAGCGTCCGCAAAACTGCCGGTTGGCATTGCCAATCACCTTCATTGCGGCACCATTCAAGATCAACATCGAAACCGGACAGTGGGCAGACTTCGCCACTGGCGATGCGGGCGGCGACCCCGTCAGCCTCTACGCCTATCTCAACGGGTTAAAGCAGGGCGATGCAGCCCGCGCACTTTGCGACCATTGGGGCTACACCATGCAAGATAACTTCAGCACTCTTTCGCGGAAAAAGTGGCTCTTGCACAATGGACGCGCCGGTCGCAGTTTGGGTGGAGAAAATTGCTCAATTAATGATTTGGAGCCTACTTTGACCACAACCTTGATTGTTCTGGCTCATCCCGAACCGCACTCTTTCAATGGGGCATGGGCTAGCGCGACGCAAAAGGCCTGCGAAGCCATGGGCGATACGGTTCTCATCTCAGATCTTGTCGCCATGAACTTCCAACCTGTCGAGCGCGCAAACAACTATCCTCATCTTCCCTCAAACCATCATTTCGATGCCCTCAAGGCTCAGGAAGAGGCCGCTGAACAAGACATGCTTCCTGACGACGTGGGAAGGGAGATAGTCAAGTTGCTTCGAGCTGACCGCGTCATCTTTCACTTCCCTATTTGGTGGTTTGCTCCGCCGGCCATTCTCAAAGGGTGGTTCGATCGTGTCTTGGCGCACGGCGCACTTCATACGGTTGAACGCCGTTTCGACAAGGGTCACTTTCTCGGCAGGAAAGCTCTTTTCTGCGTCACCACTGGATCGAATGAAGAAGAGAGCGCTTTCAATGGTAGGGAGGGTGACATTCATATGTTGCTCTGGCCAACAGCTTACACGCTTAGGTATCTTGGGTTCTCGGTTGCCGTTCCGGAAATAGTCCATGGCGTTCATGGCTACCACCATGGCGCACGAAAAGAAGCCCTTGAAGAGCGGCTCGTGCGCGCCTTGAAGGCGCAAACCGAGCTCATCTCGGAGTTCGACCGCCGGCCCCTTATCCAGTTCAATGCTGATGAAGATTTCAACGCAAACGGTAGACTGAAATCAGATCGACCAAGTTATAGCCAATTCATTCGAAAAGCGTCCTAGGGCACTCCCTTTCAATAGTCACTTTGGGCTCACAGGGGAAGTTCACGGTGCTCTGCACCAAGCTCCGCTACGCGGACAAAGCGCTCATTCAGTGCCTGAACCGGACGTTGATAGTCTGTCTGATCGTCACTCAATGGACCTGCCTTGCACCAGAAAAATAGACCTTGCGCAGTTGAAGGTGGGTTTTCCAATTGCTCTTCTGATGGGCATTGCGGCATATGAACCCAACTTGAGCAAATGTCCGATGGCGCTCGAAACGGTCATCTGATGGATAAGGCCGAGCGGCCGCTCAGCGGAGCCAGGCAGTCGCTCGGACAGTCCTTTTACGCCCCGGCAGGCCAGACAAAGCTGGGTTGCAGACCATCGTAGACCGGTCGGCCGTCGGATGGTTTCGCATAGCCTTTGCTCTCGTCCCAGAACGCGTGATAGGTTGCTTTGGGAAAAGCGGCGTCGTCGTAACCCATAACATTTGGCACGGCGACGCGAATACGTTTCTCTTTGTCATCCAGCATGAGAGCCGCCCCGCATTCAGAGCAGGTGCAAAGCTCCAGTGGCCCGTCTGGATTGTCCTTGTTGAACGGTTGCCTCGTCATCTTCTCGGGATGGTCAGCGGTCAAATCACCCCAGTTGAAGAAAGCAACATGCGTGTGCTGCTGACCGGTCACGGATTTGCAGACATTGCAGTGGCACTCATGATTGTCAATCGGTTCGGCGGAAGCGGTCACATGAACGTGGTCGCATCCTCCCTCATAATGGCTTGTCATTTGATAATCCCTTTTTTGGCATCATTGTGTCCGACACTTCGGAATTTCAGTATAGCATACACCCATGCAAATCGCGAATTTCTCGTGGCGGTGTCGAATGCGGCAGTCGAGACGAAGGTCGAAAAATGTTCACCAGACCGGCCATTCGCTACGGCGGTGCTGAGCGTCTCAGATGCGGGACAAAGCTGACCTACGTTTGAAAGCGCTGTATCTGCATTTCAGTGCTCGCCGTGGTTCTATTGCTCACTGGATTGAACAACACCGTCAAGAATCCAGCCCACGGCTAGCTTGTATCGCGCTCTGCCATCCCTTGTCGCATAGGCTTGCATGTGCTTGTTCAAGAGCGGCGCGTCTTGAGTTGAAACTTGGTTTCCCAATTCTTCACGTATCTGCGGCGGACGCGTCAGGTCGTTTGCGATAGACCCGATCGTCAACATGGTAATTGCGTCATTGGCTTCAGCGATCGCCTGACCGCTCAGCATGCCGTCCTGCAGATGCCGGAACATCTGCTCAGTTGCCATAGCGGTGCCGGGGCCGATGACAGCCTGCCGGATAAAAATCATGCCGGCTCCTGGTGTTTCAAGGAGGCTCGCGCGGATGGAGTCCCAAAGATCAACGTAGCGGTCGCGCCAAGTTGATCCCTTGCGAGGCGTTTCGGAGGCCACACGGAAAAGGCTGTCGACGGCCAGATTGGCGAGTTGGTTTTTGTCGTCCACATGGTGGTAGATCGCCATAGCCGACACGCCGCACTGCTCTGCCACCCGCCGCATTGTAAGCGCCGAGGGATCGTTGGATTTCAACACTTCCAGCGCTGCATCCACGATTTTTTCCACCGTGAGGTCGCGCCTCCGATTTGTCTTTCTCGGCGATTTCTGAAGCTCCGACATTTTTTAACTTTACAAGATATAATTATTTATACAATGTAAAAATACGAGATTTGCTAAGTTGGCATTGGAGTATCAGATGACAATTCAAGGACTGAATGTCGGAGTGATTGGCGGCAGTATTGCCGGGTGTGCAGCGGCAACCGCTCTGAGCCGCGCTGGCTGCAACGTCGAGGTTTTTGAGCGGTCGTCAAAGGGTCTGACGGACCGGGGCTCGGGAATTGCGATCCCCGGTCAACTCCGCGCCGATCTGATGGAGCGGGGCTACCTTCCACGGGATTTTCCGAACTGCGAGATGAAGACGCGTTGGTGGCAGTTTCCTGATAACACGACACAGGGACGCCGGCTGTGGACGCAAGCCACTCCCGCATTTGCGAACAATTGGGGAAATCTCTGGCGGGCACTGCGCCGGAACGTGCCAACTGACAATTATCACGAGGGCCGGAGGCTGTCAGATTTCACCGAAACGGAGACCGGTGTCGTCGCTCAGTTTCACGACGGTGAGGCGAGGAACTTTGACCTCCTGATCGGAGCGGACGGGTATCATTCTGTGGTCCGCAGCAAGATGCATCCCCAAGCGAAACCCGAATACGCTGGATATGTCTTGTGGCGGGGGAACTACCCAGAGGCCGAGGTCGACGACAAGAGCCTGATCGACGCCATCGACACAGACTTTGCCTGGCTAACCGTTCCATTCGAGGGCGGACACGGTGTTCTTTACATGATCCCGGACCTTGACGGCAGCAACATGCCAGGACACCGCCGGGTCAACTGGGCTGTTTATGCGCCATGCCCGATGGCACAACAGCTCAACGGAATTGAATCCGTGCCTCCCGGAGCGGTGGAGAAGGCAGCATTTGTCGAGTTCCAAAGGCTGCTAAACGACGACTTCCCGAAAGCTATCCGCGACCTGATCGCTCACACGCGGCACGAAGACGTTTCGATTCAACCAATCTACGACAGCGTGGTCGATACTTATACCAGCGACAGAACGCTTCTGATCGGCGATGCCGGGACAATGGCCCGCCCCCACACCGCATCGGGGGCCACCAAAGCGCTGGAGGATGCGCTGTCTCTCGAAGACCTTGCAGGAACAGTCGATGATCTTGCTGAACTACTTGCGCGCTATGATGCCCAAAGATGCGCGCAGGCAAAGACGCTCAGCCAGATCGGCCGTCGCATCGGCCGTGCGCAGGTGTTGGAAACACCCGATTGGGGTACAATGTCGTCAGCAGATTTCGAGGATTGGCATAAGGCGATCATGTCAGGTGACACTCTGTACCTGTATGGCGAGACGGCCTGACGAGCGAATTGTCTGCAATACCATTTTCCATGGAACGGCGAACATTCATGCTAGGCCCCACGAACCACTCAGGGCTCACTGCCGCCATTCCGGCCCAACTCATCTGGCGACCGCTTCCAACCAGTGAATGCCCTCAAATCGAAGCACTTCGCTGAAAGCGCTGAACTATCGCATCTTTGGGAATGGCCGCTTTCTGATTGTGTTTCAGGCTCGGACCACCACACCGGCAAAACCAAAGGCTGCTTAAGCCCCAAAACCGGATTGGCAATGGCCTTCAAGCTGATGATGTCGGCTCGACGCAAATGGCGAAAACTCGACCTGTCAAACCGCATGCCCAAGATTATTCAAGGCATTGCCTTCGTCGACGGTATCAAGCAAATTCAACCCGCCGCATGATCAGGCCATCACCAACTTTCGGGCATAGCTTGTTGTGGGCACAGGTGCACAGGTGCACAGGAAGGCATCCAGTCCCATGGCACCTTTTACAGCGTCTACACCCCATCCACGGGCCAAATTGTCATAACGATTGAGGGTGAGGTTACACTGATGGAGTGAATGCAAGTCATTTTGCAATCCACCGACCCCACCTTTCCACCCAAGGGGCCGGACCCACAAATTGAAAACTACCGAAAATCGTCAGAGCAGACCTTAGTGTTAGCAGCCGCGAATGGGGCTTTGAGCCCATTTGGTCCGTCGCATTAAACCTTTCACATAGGAGCTGCATTGACTTCGATGGTGTGACGGTCGGGGTCGAGTAGGTAGAGTTGCGGAAAGCCGGCGAGACCTTCGCGGATAACTAATATCCACTTTGGATCATCTTTTGGTAATGTTTCGCTGTAGCCTCGCTCAACAAGCTTCCCCAACGTGGCTTCGAAATCCTCTGTTCGGAAAGCGAAGTGTACGTCCGCTATGTCGACGCTTTTATTAAGGCGAAAAGTACCAGCTTTCGGATTGGAAACTAAGTGTATCTGGCGATCGCCGCATGCTAACCATACCCCATCAATTCCAAAATCAGGTCTCGGCAGTAGGGAAAGGCCGAACAAATCTCGATAAAATTGCGCGGATATTTCGACGTCTCGGACAGGATAAGAAACATGATGCAAAATTAAGTCAGACATGTCGGGCCTCCAAGAGATCCTCTGTGCGGAATATTCCCTCCAGCAGGCCTCACCAAAGTGCCTAGTGCCTGACGGGCTCATTTTCAACACACTTCACTACAGAAGCGGACAACACTTGTGGTCGCAGACGAAAAATCTGATGGTAAAAGAATGACTGCTGAAATAAGAAGAAAAACCATTGTCATTGGAGCGACCGGCGGCATGGGAAGTGCCGTGGCTCTTGACCGGGCACGTCAAGGCGACGTCCTTGCTCTGATCGGGCGGGATCACTCGAGACTGGCGCAGATCGCGCAAAAGATCGGCGAAAAACACGAAAAGCCGGGAGTCCTGACCGTTGATCTCGGCGACATGAAATCCTGTGCCCGGTGCATAAACGAGACTGTCGAGTTAATGGACGGCCTCGACACTTTGATTTTCTGTGCCGGCGCACACGTGAGAGGTCGGACGATAGAAGCTCACCTTCAAAGCTGGGACCACGTCTTGGATGTAAATTTTCGGGCGTTTGTCCATCTTGTCCGCGCGGGTATTGGTCGCATCAACGGATCTGGACATGGCGCGGTCATAGCGATAGGTTCGATAACCCCGGCCTACGCCGGTGCGGGGATGAATCTTGCGGCCAAGCGAGCACTAGGTGGTTTCTGCGAAACACTCTTCGATGATGTTCGTGAATTTGGAACTAAGGTTAGTGTTATTCACCCAGGATTTGTTGCCACATCTATGTCAGCGTCACCGAGGCTTCAATCTGATCTGATGATACAGCCAGACGACATATCTGCCGCGGTCGGGTTTATCCTGCAAACCGCTTCAACAGCGTGCCCAACCGAGATCGTGATCCGCCCCCAACGGTCACCCTACAAATGAGACTTTGCCGAATTTAGCGACGGCAAATCGGTACAAAGCTCTGGCCCTGGGGATACTAGCTGGTGTAAACACACAAAGGATTATTCGATAGCAAGACAGGGGGCGTTTTAGCGCACTCTGGGCGTCCCGGGCGCAGACCGCATCCCTACATCGTCTGAACGACCGCGATCTCAGGGATATTGGGCTTACCGAAGACGACATCCATGGCGCCAACAATCCACCACTCAGCACCGATACCGCTTTAGCGCTTGATCGTATTCGTCCCACTCGCAGCGGCAATTGATAAGGTAGGCTGGGGCACAATGAGGGGCCGCAATCGGATGACGGCTTTGTCTAATTGCAGTGATCTGGCGGATGTCAGCTTTGCTGTTTGGTCAAATTGCCACCTGAAGCCGCTTTATGATGATGCTTTGACATGGTGCCGAGACCGAAATCGTCCAGAATGGCATAGAGTGCCGGCAAGGCAAAAAGGACGATGATCCCAGCATAAAACAGCCCGAAGACAAGGCTTGCCACAAGGGGGATCAGGATTTGCGCCTGAAGACTGGTTTCCAGAAGGATGGGCGTAAGGCCTGCGACGGTGGTCAGCGAAGTCAGAAAGATCGCTCTGAAGCGGGCCTGCGTCGCGGTTACGGCGGCTTCGGCGACTGTGGTTGCTGCGCCGTGTTCGTTCTTGATGAAGTCGACCAGCAGGATCGAATTGTTGATCACGACCCCCGCCAGCGCGACATAACCCAGCATGCTGGGCATCGAGAAATCAAGCCCCATGGCCATGTGGCCGAAGATGGTACCCGTCAGCGACAGCGGAATTATCAGCATAACGACGATCGGCTCGACATAAGATCGAAACAGGAAGCTGAGCAAAAGGAACACGCCGACCAACCCCACGACAAAGCCTTTGACCATCGATTGCTGGGTCTTTCCTGCTTCGGCATTTTGCCCCTCAACGTCCAGTGTGACGTCAGGATGTCGCAACAGGAATTCCGGTGCGAAGCGCGCAAGCGTGTCTGCTACAATCGCGTTTGCATTGGCAACACTTGTGTCGATTGTTCCTTGGACTGTGACTGTCCGCCTGCCGTTTTCGCGATTGATACGGCTGTATCCCGTGCTTGTGGTGACGTCGGCAACCATACTCAGAGGGACCGAGCTGCCATCACTGCGATATATATCGAAAGCCATGAACTGATCCTGATCCGTGACCGCATCCGTGCTGTATTGTGCCGTGATTTCCAGCAGATCGCCATTCCTCTGGATCTCGCTGATACTCAATCCGAAATAGGCGGCGCGCAATTGATCCGCGACCATCGCGGCCGTGATACCCATGGGCCCTGCGGCATCACGTAGGCTGACCTGCAATTCGCGCTTGCCTGCGCGCAGGTCCGACATGACGGAGGTGACACCCTGATACCGCCCGATCCAGTCGCGCAGCTCGTCCGCTGCCGCACCAAGTGCCGCGAGATTATCGCCGCGCAGGCGAAGATCGATCGCGATACCGGCAGGGCCGATCGTTGCCTCTGCATAGTTTAGGTTCAACACATCGGGCACAGGGCCAACCGCCTCTTGCCAGCGGCGCATGATTTCATCGGGGCGAACGTTGCGCAATGATGACGGCAGCAAGTCAACACTTACTGTCGCAACATGTTCACCGCTCTCGAAGGCATCGCGGTTTACGCCGAAGGACACGGTCACATGGCGCACCAGCGCCGCCTGTTCCGGCTGCAAAGGCGTGAGGTCAGCGTTCACGCGCTCCAGCCCCGTTTCCAGTTGCGCCACCACCGCCGCAGTCCGTGCCTGCGGCGTGCCTTGCGGCAGCAAGACCCGTGCCACGACGGTATCGCCGTCAAGTTCGGGGAAGGCAGTGAACTTCACATAGCCACCGGCCAGCATGGTAATCGAAACCAGAAGTGCTGTAACGCTAAGCCCGGCCGTGGCATAGCGCCACCGTATGGTTAGATCGACAAACGGCCCGACGAGGCGGTCGCGCATCCAGGCCATTGCGCCCTCGACGCGGAGCCGGACGGCGCCGTCTTTGGCGGGGGCATCCAGTGCATGGACCAGATGATGGGGAAGTATCAGAAAAGCCTCGATCAGGGACACGGACAACACGAACAGCATGACGACAGGCACGACCCGCAGGATTGCACCCAAGTCCCCTTGCAGGAACGCGAGCGATCCGAAAACCATCGCTGTCGTGGCAAAGGACGCCAGAACGTTCGGAAAGACCTGTGAGGCACCTTCGACCGCAGCATCAAAGGCGCTGCGACCCTTTTCGCGCAGCCGCGCGATATTTTCCGCGATCACGATGGCATCGTCCATCAGAAGGCCAATCACGATCAGCAAACCCAAGGTCGTCATCAGGTTGAGCGAATATCCAACCGCAGCCATTAGCGCCACGCCCCCCATGAACGACACGGGCAGGCCCATGGCGACCCAGAACGAAAACCGGAATCCGAAAAACAACCAAAGGACTGCGAACACCAGCGCAAGCCCCTGCAGGCCGTTGACCACGACCAGCGCCAGACGTTCACGCACCACAGAGGCCGCGTCTGCCGAAATTTCCAGCACGACACCGGGAGGGGCCTGTTGCCGCTCTGCGTCAAGAAAGTCGTTCAGTGTGTCGATGATACGCAAGCTGTCTTCTGACCGCGTCTTGCTGATCTCGAGGATCGCGGCGGGGCGTCCGTCGAACAAGATGAAATTGTCTGTCTGTGAAAAACCTTCCGTGATTTGCGCGATCTCGCCCAGCAGGACCTGGCCGCCGGTCTCGGTTGAGCGGATCACGAGTGCTTCAAGGTCGGCGGCAGTCTGACGTTCTTCATCAACACGCATCAGGAATGTTTCGCTGCCTGTCGTCAGGCTGCCCGCCGGAAGATCGAGGCTTGCCGATTGCACCGCGCGCGCCACGTCGCCAACCGAAACGCCATAATCCCTCAGGGCGGATGGCTTCAGCCCGATCTGAAGCTCTCGGTTCGAAAACCCTGTGATGTCGACTTTCGGTATACCGCCCCATCGCAGCATTCTTGTCCGCATTTCCTCGGCGTAACGATGAAGGTCAACCCGGTCTTGCGGGCCTGTAATGGCGACGGAAATTACCGGATCGGTTTGCCCCAGGGTCCTTATGCGAGGCGCTTCGGCCCGGTCAGGGAAGTCGGAAATCGTGTCGATCTCTGACGTCACATTCGCCACGAAGGCCTGATATTCCTCGCTGGCGCGCATTTCAATCCGGGCCTTGGCCAACCCTTCGCGGGCCTCGCAGGATTGCCGGTCAATCCCGGTCACGGCATCAAGCGCATCCTCGATCCGCGCGCAGATCGCGGTTTCGACATCTTCGGGTCGCGCACCGGGATATGCCACGGTAACCTCGACTTCGCTTTGCCCCGCCCGGGGAAAGGTTTCGCGCAAGAGCGTTGGTCCCGCAATCAGGCCTGCCGCCAGAAAGCCGATCATGAGCAAGTTTGCGATGGTGGGGTGTGCGGTGAAATACCGGATCATTTCAAGCGCCCGCCGCCAGCAAGCTTCGCCATGACTGCATCATCGACGTGAGGCTCCAGCAGCATCCCCTCGATCGCCGGACTTGGAGGCACCACGAGGACCATTGCACCGGACGGCAGCCCTTCGCTGACAACGACGATGTCACCTTGAGCAAGGCTTGGCGTCACAGGAACACGGCGCAACCGGTTGTCCGCGTCCGCGATCATGACCACGCCATCACGCAGCGCCGTGCGGGGCAGGACCAGACCCTCAAGCGGGGGGGCCATAAGAATGACCTCGACGAACATGCCTTGTGTCAGCGGCGGCCGAAGCCCAGGGTTGGCTTCCCTGTAGGCGTCCTCCACCCGCACGACGACCCCGACTGCACCGCTCAGGGGATCAATCGTGTCACTTAGGCGGTCGATGGTTGCATCCCAACTTACCATGTCGCCCCCCAGTTCAAGGTTGACGGATACGGTCAAATCCAGATTTCGGATGGTCGATGTCATCGCGGACGGATCCATTGGCGACACGCTGGTGTTTGGCGCGGCCGAACGCATGAGCCCGCGCAGGCTGGCAAGATTGATTTGCGCCTCAACTTCGGCAGCCTCTATGCCATCCAATTCCGCAATCGTGCTGCCTGCACGAACGAACTCTCCTGTTTCGACAGCGACCTGCGAAACGCGTGCGGTATAGGGCAGCGTGAGTTCCGTATGCGCCAGATTGCGTTCCGCCTGTTCCAGACTGATCTGCGCAGCAGCGATCTGTTCTGTCTGGACCGCACGCTGCGTTGGCAGCAAAGCAAGAGAACTTGCCACATTTTGAACCCGCTGCCGTCCTGCCAGAACCGCCGCGCGTGCTGCATCGCGGCTGGTTTGCGGTATGGACCCAGCGTTAAAAAGTGTTTCAGCACGTGTCAGTTCTTGCTCCAGAAGGTCAAGCGATTGGCGCTCAATTTCCAGCGACGCCTCAAGGTTTTCCTGCGTGACGGCCAACTCTGCAAAACGGGCCTGAGCGGTACGGATAGTCGAACGTGACTGGGCGATGGCCAGATTATAATCAGCCGGTGACAAGCGCAGTAGAACCGCCCCGGCTGGCAGGATTTCGCCACGGTTGAGCATCGGGTTCACATAGTCTGCGGTTCCGGCCACTTGCGCGACCGCTTCGTAGACACGCGCAGGTTCTGCCCTGCCAAAGCCCCGGATCATCGGGCGCACCGCATCGGTTCGGGCGATGATAACGCTGACATGTGTGGTGCGTTCACCCAGGATTTGCTGCTCTGGCGGTGGGCTGTTGGAGACCGTGTAGGATAAAAATGCCACGCCGAGCCCGACAATCGGCAGCGAAATCAGGGCGAGTTTCACGAGGTTTTTCATAATGCAGGCCCCTTTGATGCCAATGCTGCAATTTGCAGGTCAAAAAGCCGTGCGCAATCGCGCACCAGATGGGATGGTTCGCGCGAGATAATCATTTTCAAGATCTGACTTTGCATGACACCGATGATCAGGTTGACGATATCTGGTGCGCTTATAAATTTGCATATTTCGCCCTGACTTTGGGCTTGCTCGGCCAAATGGACCATAAGGCTGCGAAGCTGCGCCATTTCTTTTTGCAAGCGGCGTCGAATGACTTCGTGGGATCCTGTTGCGTTACGCATCACCATGATGTCGGGCAGCGCCGGAACGCTTTGAATGAACTGGGCATGTTGAAGGAATAGATCACGCAGGCGGGCGACAGGCGGCAAAGCAGAGGCTTCGCCGTTGCGGACGATCTTGGTGAACTGTTCGGCAAGTTGATCCGATACAGCCAGCCAAATCGCGTCCTTGTTCTTGAAGTGTTTGTAGATCGCAGGCTGTGAAATGCCCAATCGGCCTGCAATTCGTGAGGTCGACACCGCGTCCGGTCCAAGCTCGAATGCAAGTTGAAGCGTCGCCTGCACGATTTCAATTTGGCGATTACTTTGTGCGGCCATTGCTGCTGCGATCATGCGCTTATCGCTGAGTTGAATGGTCTTCGTGCGGCTGTCGCCCGTACCAGCGGGCTAAGCCCGAAGCCAAAAAGCGCTGAGATCGGCATTTCGAAATTGTCCTTAACACAATAGTTCAGGCCCTCTACCTCACTTTGTTATATACTTATAACCAAGTGATACAAGGGGGCTAACCCGCCACCATAGGCCACGCTGAACGCTGCCCGATACCGCAGACCCGGTCCGGGCGCGCCTTCAAGAATGCGCGCGACCTCATTGGCGCTTATGCGCCCGCCCCAAGGGGTTTTTCACCCTTAGGGGGATGGGCTATGATCACCGTCAACGCGTCACCCATGCATAGGTGGAGTTTTCAGCAGACAATATCCGGCCCCCGCTCCTTCCCCCGATGTACAGAAGAAGGCCCTTCGGTTTCAGATCCGTATCCACACGATGCCTTTTGACGGTGGCCAGCCGTTTCCCCGCAGGCTTTGCGCTATAGCCCACAGAGTCTGGTTGCTAGGCAGGTTCTTCTTGAAAGTGATCCCGCTGCTTTGCCCAGCATCTCTGACGAAGTTGGTTGGCTATTAAAGAGGATCGTCGATGAATTCGACACTTTGACAGGGATATTAGAATTTGATCCAGTCGACGATAGATCAAAGAAAGAAATTGAGGAAACTATCAGGTCGATGACAACTCTCTATCGCTCTCCACCAGACGGTGATCGGCAGAGAGCGGCTGATATCTGCGATAGCCTTGGATTGTTGGCAGAGGTTAAGAAGCGATCTGCCACAATGGCTTAAACCAATTCTGTGCTGACCGACTGTGCATCGGCTCAATAGGCCAGCTTCATCCCGAGCAGGGACGGCCCAAAGCCGACCTTGAACGCGGAGTCCAGCTGCGGCGTCGGCAGCCCGCTTTTCGGACATTCGCTGCACTCGCGAGACTTCGACCTAGCCTAACTCAGTCGACCAATATGATCCGTACGCACGAAGTAGAGCGTGCCGTGTTCGTAAATACCAACGATCCGCATTGCCGGCGTCGCAGCATCAAGACGAACGGCGACATCGCCTCTGATCGCATCAATCGTGCTGGAGGATGCGGCAGGCAAGCGAGTGACAAGAATTCTGTCCTAACAAGCGATGCGCTTTTCAAACATGCGGGATATGCGGCGTGCTGGCGGTGATGCAAGCGCCGCGGTTCGAGTGTCTTTCGTTTGATCCTTTCTCTTTGTTTTAGAATGGCTGTGTCCCGTCCGAAGTAGACGTCTGCAGGTGTGACGTTGTTGATGCTCTCGTGATGCCGCTGATGATTGTAGTGATCGACGAAGGCTTCGATCTGAGCTTCAAGGTCACCTGGCAGGAAGTAGTTTTCCAGCAAGATGCGGTTCTTTAGGGTTTGATGCCAGCGTTCGAT
>NZ_QBUD01000017.1 GCF_003058085.1 Yoonia sediminilitoris
ACCGCCAGCACGCCGCATAATCAAACCAAACAGATGAGCCAAACTCTCTCTTAGGTTCGGACGCTCTTGGTCCCAAAAACCCTGACGACGGACAGGCAGCACAGTGAGATAACTGTGCTGAACCGCTTGGGGCGGCCACCGTTGCGGTTTCGCGGGCACTGCCTGGCGCACCATGTTGTGACAGATGGTGATCGAGACATTGAAATTGCCTTGTGGGGCAAACCAAAGGGTGACTTCGTGCTGTCACATTCCTTGATTGCCGAAGGGTTGATTGGCACGACCGCGGTCAGCCTTCGCTCTTTGAGCGATGTCACTAACAACAACTATCGACAGTTTGTACAAAGAGCGGAAGTTTCGCCAGACATTTGCCGTATTGGCGGGAGAAGCGCTGGCCTACTGGGACGCTGAATATGTCACCCCAAACCGATAAAACCCAACAGCAGGGGCCTTAGAAATGAGTGAACAGAATTATCGTAGCAAGGCCCGGTCCGTGCGTGACGAAGCCCGCGCGACTTTGGCCGCACTTCGCCAGGAACGCATTGACAAGCGTAGGATCGGCAAAATCGCTCGGTCAACTCACACGGTTACCGACCCGCCGGACGGCAGTCTCGATGATGCAACAGACTTGAATGCGGTGGAAGGCTTTGCCAATGCCCATATGCGGCCCGCCAAGCGTAATGCGACGACCAAGCCTGACGTTGCGTTCTACCCGGAACAAGATGACGGTGCTCGTCAAGCCTGTGACCAGAAAAATGTTGCGCCACACCCGTTAACTGATCTTGGGGATGAAATCGATATTGCGTTTGAAGGGGGGGCTGAGCCCTTCATCATCAAAGAAGGCTTTTCAGGCAAAGACATCGCGCCCGAAACCGAACCGCCCGGTTGCGGCACCGAAGGTAGTGGCGGTCGTGCTGCCGAGGTGCTGTTACCGGCTGATGACACTGCCCAACAAGAAGCCGATACAGCGCATGACACGGGCCACGTGGTGCTGGTGGAATCCGACGCCGGGAACGGCGATGCGACCGGCTATGATGAGAACCCAGACAGCGTGAGTGACCAACATCGAAAGGGTTATCCGGACAGTTCTGGTGCGGACGCGGTCGTGGGGCGTGATGCTGGGGATCAGACGCCGGAACAAGGTGAAAGCCGTGGAGAACAGGAAACGGTCAGCGAACAGGCATCAACCAACCTGTACCAACTACCTGGTGCGGGGGCAGGGCTGATTTGGATGCTATCCGAATGCGGAATTCATTCGCTGGAAGACTTGGCCCAGACGGATGTTGCATCATTGACAAAATGTCTCGGGCTTGTCGGACAGATCCTTGACGTCAAAGTCTGGGTGGAGTTTGCCCAATCAAAAGAGGTGTCATCAGGGGCTTGAACCATTGTTTGCGCTGATTTCAGTGTGCGCAGGTTTAAGTGAAGAAGTTTATTTTCGCTGACGTCCGAAAGCAACGAAAGGCAACCGTTTCTTTCTGGCACGCTGGCGGTGTAACGAATGCGGGTCCCGCACCTATGAGAGTGGGTCTGCTGGCTTGCCAGCTTGTAAAAGCACGGCATGAAGGTCCGCGTGTAAATTGGATGCTGGGCTGCAATCATGATTGGCGGATCGCGTGTCGCACCCAATAACGATTTTGAGATATCCACATCAGGGGTCGTTCTCATTCGCCCGATGCAGTGGACCGGCGGTCGCATTTGGTGAGGAAGCCGATGGCTGACGATCTAGATCGCTCGTGCAGGCAAGCGACAAGACTTCCCAAGCAATGGGAACTTGGCATGCGCCTTGCGATTGCGCGGGTTGATCATATCAATCCACGTAGAGGCGGCCTAAAGCATGGGTATTTTCTGCGTGTCACTTCCCTCAAGCGGAATTTGAGCAGTTGGCCACAACTCAAGACGGCGTTGGCGATCCACGGAATTGACCGCGCAGCGGAATTGCGGCGTCTTAGAATATCCCTTTCCAAAATGCTGGACGTCTGGCCAGAGCAAGAAGCCGATTTGGTGGCGACGGCGGCGCTGTTGGTCCACCACGGTGCCGACGCCAATGATTGTTTCGCCGTTGAACAAGGCGGGGTGTAAGAATTGTGGGCGCTCGATCACGCGTTGTGCCACGCGGGCATCATGTCCTTGGCGCAGTGGCTTCTTTATCATGGCGCAGGACCCAATGACGGTGAATGTCTGTACCATGCGATAGAGTTGGGGCGTCCCAACGGTTTGGGCATGATGCAGGCTGCGGAAGCGAACCCGCGTGGGACAAATGCGCTTAAGGGCGCGATGGTCAACCTTGATCTGGTAATGGTCAAGATGCTGCTGGACGCGGGGGTGGACCCGAACAAAGACGACGCATGACCGCCTTCCATCATGCAGCATGGCGTGGATGCCCATCCGAAATCTGCCAGCTTTTGCTGGAGGCCGGCGCAGATCAAACGATCATGCGCGATGGGGTCGCGATCTATTCGGCAGTTCGTGCATATCGTCACCAAGCATTGGTGGCATTGCTGTATCCATCGGCACTCAGCGATGTTGAGGAATTACCTGCGTTGGCCGCCGCAGTTACGGTACCGGGCCTGAGCTAAATCAATCCCGCCTATGTGCCCATCCGATATTGCATCTGGATGGTGAGAACCCGCATTTGCGGTCGTGGTTAGGCCTTCGGGGTGCATTGGGACAAGCCCGATGAATTGGGCTTGACACCCGCTCAGATCACCTGTTGGGAAGCCACGCGCTATTTCTTGTGCCCTAACGTGAATTTTTGCATGTCAATGGTTTAGGAGGGATGCTTCTGTCGACTATTATTCACTGCACGGAGAACCGCCCGCTCCGAACGCGGGGCGACCATCTTGGCTGTCTGCGACTGGCGTTGGGGCAGGGGGGCGCGTTACCAGAGAAAGCGAAAAAATCTTCAGGTTTACCAGATGTGCCGGACGGGGGAAATGCACATCCGGGCCAATTTTCGGGGCATGTTGTTGTCTGAATTTACAATCAATTGTCTGCCTGTCGGCAAGGGAGAATTGGCCATCACGCCGATCCCCGGACGGGCCGCGCCAGATGGCCTGGCATGGCAGCGGCTTATCGGTTGGCGTCCCACTCTGGTGATCAGCATGACAGAACAGACAGAGCTTGATCGTTCGGGGATGGCGTCGCTCGGGGCCGACCTGGCACAGCACAAGATTGCATGGATGCATGCGCCGGTGCCCGATCTTGGCACGCCGGACGGGCTGGATTGGCCCTTGCTGCGGGATCATGCATTGGGTCAGCTGGCTTCCGGCGGTCGCGTACTTGTGCATTGTTTCGCAGGCTGCGGGCGTTCGGGTATGATGGTCCTGCGGCTAATGATAGCCGCAGGTGAGGCACCTGAAGAAGCGCTGGAGCGATTGCGCAATGTCCGCCCTTGCGCGGTTGAGACTGATCAGCAAATGGCCTGGGCGCAGTTGGGCTATTGACGCAGCATTGTGTTGCTTGAACAACCTGTTCGAATATGGGTACGCATGTCCGCGTCTCCTTGCCAATGCCACTTTCCGTCGTATGGGGATGGATCAAGATCCATCTTGCGGTGCTTCAAAGGGGGTCCAGATGAAAAACTGTAAGATGGGTCTTGACCCATCCCCCACTTGTCAATCGCGTCCTTTTTTTCGAGTGGCTGCGCGATACATCTTGCCCAACTTCCGGTTGCGATCACGGGCTTGAGCAATAGTTTCCGTCGCATGCTCGTTTTCACGCTTCAACTTTTTGAATCTTTTCAACCTCTCGGGGTCAACCGAACCAGACTGGATTGCCGCCTGAACGGCGCAGCCGGGTTCGCTTTCGTGGTCACAATCGCGAAACTTGCACTTCGCGGCCAGTTCGCTGATTTCGGGAAATGTCGTATCGATCCCATAGGCCACATCTGCGACCCCAAGCCCGCGCATGCCGGGCGTGTCGATTAACCAGCCGCCCGTGGGCAAGTGGTGCAGTGATCGTCCCGTCGTTGTATGCCGTCCGCGCGCGTCGTCTTCGCGAATGTCTCGCGTCAGGGCGGAGCCGCCGGTGAGCGCATTCGCGATTGTCGTCTTACCGACGCCTGATGATCCGGTCAGTGCCACCGTCTGGCCTGTGTCGCACCAGGGGCTCAGCCGCTCAGTGACATCAAGACCTTTCGCGTTTATTGCCAAAACCGCAAGGTCACGGCCCAGGGCCCGGGCCTGATCCACGAATCTGTCAGGATCATCTGTCGCATCGGCCTTGGTCAACAGGATGACTGGCGTGATCATCGCATCATGCGCAAGCGCCAGATAACGTTCCAGCCGCGCGGGATTGAAATCATTGTTGCAGGATGTCGTGATGAAAAGCGTATCCAGATTTGCCGCGATCAGTTGTTTTTCGCCGGTGTGATATTCGGTCCCGCGGCTCAGTTCTGTCTTGCGGTCCAGCACACGGACAAGTCTGTGCTGTGCCGGGGCTGCCAATACCCAGTCACCGACGGCCACAGCGGCCGTCGTGATGCCCGGGTCAAGGGTCAATTCCAAAGTGCCATTCTCGGATAATCCTGTCACCCGGTCGCGGTGTACCGTGCTGATCCGGATTGGCGTCAGAGCTTCAAGCTCTGCAATATCGAGTTGAGACATGAAAAAAGGCGACCAGCCAAGGTCAACGCGTGTGATGTCTGTCAAGGATCAGTCCTCGTCAAATGGAAACAAAAGGCCGGTCGCCTGACGCGACCAGCGTGAACCGGACGAGATAACGGAAATACTTTCAGCGCACCCAAACCGGGAGGGACAGTTTTACAATCATTTTTGTCCTCCTTCGTTCTTATCGGTGCCTTTTACACAGTCCTGCAATGCAGAACCATTTAAGGTGAGAGGCTGACAACGACCCAAGCGGGGCTCGTTATGGCTGCTTCCTTCCGGACCTGACCAGGTTGGCGAGGCGCTCGCCCGCGCCAACCTCTCAGTTTTGATATAGGCCGCCCGCGGCGTCAGTGCAAGACGTCAGAATGTAATCCGAAAAAGATCAAAACCGTCCGTGCCGGGGCCAATGTGACTGATCCCGTCGACCAGGTGATGTTTGGCTGCCGGCGCGGAGTTGAAAACCGCACTTGTGTTCGGCAAATGCGCAAAGCTCCATGTGTGGCTTTCTCGAATTCTGATTGTGTCGCTGCGTTGAAGATACTCAATCAGAATGTCGCGTGTCGACTGACTTGTTTCAAAGACGATATCTGCCTTTGGCGCGCCTTCAAAGCCGCCGCCGCCGTTGGTGCGATAGCTGTTGGTTGCAACGATAAAGCAATCATCGGCTTTGACAGGCATGCCGCCATAACACAGGTTTCTGATCCGCTTGGTGTCTGACCCGGTGCGCGCGCCGTCTGCGGTATAGGCTGCGGGGCTGGACAGATCGATTTCGTAGGTTAACCCGACAAGCGTGTCACTATTATAGCCTGCACGGTCACAATCGAGAAGCGCCTGGTCGTGCCTTCCGGGCACAATCTGACTGTAGTATGATGCGGCCCGTTCCAGCCACTCCTGAATTTGAGCACCATTGCGCTTTACGGCGCAAAGTTTGTTGGCAAATGGATAGATCGCAGCTGCGTCGCGCAATGTGAGCGGGCCGGGCGGGATATGGATGAAATGTCCCGGGCCAGCACGGCCGCCAAAGCGGTATGGTGCCGTCGCGGACAGAACTGGCGTGCCGGCGTGTGCTGTTCTCTCAAGGGCAGTGGTGACAAACGCGCGCTGCGCATCCGACAAAAGCCTTTGCGCGCCATCCGGTCCGATATTTGCAAAATAGCTGTGGATCGCTTCACTTGTCTGGGCGATTGGCCGACGGATATGCGCGACTGTCGCCGCGTGGGCGCTCTCGACTAAACCGCTTAGCTTTTCCTGCAATGGGCCAGACGTTTTATCCGAGCCGTTGCACGGACGCAAATAGCATTGATGGTCTTTGATGTGCCATGTGTTCTGGTCCCAGCCCAGCATCAGATCAATGACACCGAGCCATTTGCCAAAAAAACCGGCCATCACTGCTGGTTTGCCATGCAATGTTCCGGCTTTGGCATCGACGGCGGTGCTGCGGTGTTCATTGTTGCCGGGGAAAAGTTCATGCGTATGGCCGGTCATGACGACATCGATGCCTGCCACCTCTGCCAAGGGGACAGCCGCATTTTCCATTCTTGGCGTGTGGTCCGCGGCTCCGATGCCAGAGTGACAAAGAGCTACTATTATATCGGCACCAGCGGCCTTTATCCGGGGCACGACGGCGCGGGCTGCATCCACGATGTCTGTCGTCTCAATCTGGCCGGCCAGGTTGGCATTGTCCCAATCCGTGATTTGTGGAGTAACGAAGCCGGTCACGCCGATCCGGATGGTGCGGGTCTGCCCATCGTCACAGGCAAGCTCTCGAGCGATAATGCTGAAATCTGTTGCGATTCGGGGCGGTGTTAATTCAGCGACATTGGCACAGACCACCGGAAATTCGGCGTTTTTCAAAGCGTTTTGCAGGAATTGCAGCCCGTAGTTGAATTCGTGATTGCCCAAAGTCACCGCATCGTACTGTAACGTGTTCAGCGCCGCGATCATCGGATGCGTGGTCATAGTTGACTCGCTTTCCACAAGGAAATCAGCGAGTGGATTGCCTTGTATGAAGTCGCCATTGTCGAACAGCAAGCAGGGCATCGCAGGGTCGTTCTTGTACGCGCTGATGGTCTCGGCAAGCTGGACCAGGCCGGAGCGATAATCAGGCGCATCAGAGAAGTAGTCATAAGCCAACAACTGCATATGCAGGTCGGTTGTTTCAAGCAGTCGCAGCCGCGCTGTCGGACATCCATCAACCCGGGCTGACTGTCCCGAGAGGACCAATTCACTCACCATTTAACAACTATAAGCTGAATGGGGACGATTGCCACAGACATCACCGGGAAAAAATTGAACTCTTTCTTTGAACATGTCATTTGCTCGGGATGAAAATTGCAGAATACGTTACTTTTGGTGGCTCCAACCTAGATCGCGCAGCGGAATGCCGGGGTCAAGCCACTGAGTTGGCCCTTGATCCGGAGGCAAGGGCCATCGTGCTTTGGCGCGGTAAGGTGCTGACAAAAAAAGATGAATTGGTGCGTGTCTCGTTGGACCATCCGGTGCTTGATGACGCCAGTCCTGATCAGGTTTTTCTGGGACGTGACGAGAGCGGTCCAATTTTCGGGGCAGACCTATCCGGGTGGACACCGCCTGACATGGATGATGCCGCATTTGACAGTTTTCTGGATGCGACACATCAGCGACATCCTGCGGTGGCAGACGATGCCGTGTTTGCCGAATTGCGTACGATTATGATCGCGCTCAGCCTTCGCGATGCTGAGTTGGCTGCAACCGCAAAGGCCGTTTTGGGCTGGCACTTGTCGCACAAATATTGTTCGCGTTGCGGTGCCTTGTCGGATTTCTCGATGGCAGGTTGGCAACGCAATTGCACTGCATGTGGTGGCCATCATTTCCCACGTACTGACCCGGTTGTGATTATGCTGATTACACATGGCAACGCGGTCTTGCTGGGCCGATCGCCGGGTTGGCCCGATGGGATGTATTCCTGCCTTGCCGGTTTTGTTGAGCCGGGCGAGACGATTGAAGCCGCCGTGCGCCGCGAGGTGTTTGAAGAGGCAGGGGTACGTGTCGGGGCGGTGACTTATCTGGCCAGCCAACCATGGCCGTTTCCGGCGTCGCTGATGATCGGATGCGCAGGGGACGCACTGGGCACCGACCTGACGATTGATCCTGATGAGATTGAAGATGCCCGGTGGGTCAGCCGAGAAGAGCTGGCACAGGCGTTTTCGGGGCATCACCCTGACATTCTTCCGGCCAGAAAGGGCGCAATTGCGCATTTTCTTTTGCAGAATTGGCTGGCCGATACACTGGATTGAAACCGTTTGATGTTAGGTCGCCACAAAGTCAGAAGGTCTTGAGATGAAATTCAGCACGCGTGAGGACGTCGAAGCGCCGATTGACTATGTCTATCAACAGGTTAGTGATTTTGCCGGATTTGAACGGCGTGCGCTGCGACATGGCGTGAATATTTCAGCGCATCAGGGGGGCCAGATCGATGTTGGGTCCAGCTGGGATATCGCCTTTCCATTTCGTGGGAGAGAACGGCGGATGCAGGCAAAGATAGCGACCATTGATCCTCCCAGCGGTTACAGGGTCGATACCGAATCGGACGGAATGACTGTTGTGACAACGGTGGATCTTGTGGCGCTTTCGCGGGGCCGCACCCGACTGTTGGTCGCGATGGACCTGCGCGCCCGGTCATTGACCGCGCGGCTGTTGCTGCAATCTATGAAGCTGGCCAAGACGAAACTGACGAAACGGTTCAAGGTCCGCGTTCTTGAGTTCGCCGAAGACATTGAAGATGATTTTCGTCGGGACATATAGCCGCAAGCTCGGGTCCTGATCCTAGCGCGCGCCGCTCTTCATTCTGCGCGCTGCGGCGGGGTAGACGCCCATGACGTGCAAGTGATCCGTGAAATAATCAAGTTCTTCCAGCGCACGTTTTACGCCTGGATCGTCAGGGTGGCCCTCGATTTCCGCATAGAATTGAGTCGCCTTGAAGGTGCCGCCGACCATGTAGCTTTCAAGCTTGGTCATGTTGACACCATTTGTGGCAAAACCGCCCATTGCCTTGTAAAGGGCGGCCGGAATGTTGCGTACCCGAAAAACAAAACTGGTCATCATGCCGTGTTCACCCCGATGCCGGTAATCGGGTTCGCGGGCCATCACCAGAAAACGCGTGGTATTATTGTCGACGTCCTCGATGTGCCGCGCAACCACATCCAACCCATAGATTTCCGCGGCCAGTTCAGAGGCCAGCGCGCCGACCGTCATGTCAGTGCCTTCCGCCACATCGCGCGCTGCCTTTGCGTTGTCGGAACTTACATGAGGCGCAATGTTGTGATCGCGCAGGAATTTCCCGCATTGCGGAAGAATCACCACATGTCCGTATGCGTCCGTAATCCGGTCCAGCGAAGCCCCCTTGCGGGCGAGCAGGTTGATATGCACACGTACGAAACTTTCGTTCACGATATGCAAGCCACTTTCAGGCAGAAGCGAATGCACGTCGGCCACCCGCCCGTAGGTGGAGTTTTCGACAGCAATCATGCCAAGGTCGGCCGCGCCGTTGCGCACGGCTGTAATGGCATCGTGAAACGTGGGGCAAGGCAATGGATCATACGCAGGGCAGGTCTCTACGCAAGCCTCGTGACCATAGGCGCCTAATTCCCCCTGGAATGCGATTCTTGCCGTCATGATCCCGTGTCCCTGCTGCTACAACATAAAAATGGGCGTTAGGTCGCGCCACTACACCTTGCAACCCGACGTGGGAAGCGGATAGATAACCGCAAAACTTTGAACGGAATGGAACGCGACATGTTCGACACAATGACGATGACCAAAACTGTGGGCGCTCTCTGCGGGTCGCTTCTGGTTTTCCTTTTGGGCGGCTGGATGGCTGAACTGATTTATCATAGCGCCGAAAGTCACGATGGTGAACATGCGCAAGCGTATGTCATCGAAGTCGCTGGCAGCGAAGCGGACGAAGAAGAAGTTGTCGAAGAAGTCGATTTTGCCGTGGTCATGGCATCTGCCAGTGTGGAAGATGGCGAAACACTGTGGCGCAATTGCCGGTCCTGCCACGCGCTTGAGGCTGGCAAACACGGCACAGGCCCCGCGCTATACGGTGTCGTGAACCGTCCTGTGGCGCAATATGACGACTTCAACTATTCAGGTGCGCTTGCTGCGGTCGCTGAAGTTTGGACACCTGAAAATCTCAACGGTTTCCTCGAAGATCCAAAAGGCTGGGCGCCTGGTACGGCCATGGGCTACAACGGGATGCGCAAGATCGAGGATCGCGCAAACCTGATCGCCTATCTGGAAACCGTTGGCGACTAATTAACTTGGTTAACCGATGATGAAAGGGCCGCTCGTATCGAGTGGCCTTTTTTGTGAATTGTTACAGTCTGATCACTGCCAAATGACGCAGTATTGGGTTGAATGTTTGCCATCCTGTCTCGTAGCTTCATCTATAGGATAAATCGTTACGCCTAGACCCGGAGAGATTGATGAAGAATCGTCACACATCCACTGCTTTCGCACCGTATCGCAACAAGCAGATCAGACAATTTCTACAAGGGTCTCTGCTTGGACTCGGGGCTTTTTTTGCCGCTTCCGCACTCTTTGCAGAAGGGCACGAGACGATCATTGAAACCCACGCCTTTTCAAATTTTGGAGAGGTGAAGTACCCCGCTGACTTTCCGCATCTGGACTATGTGAACCCTGATGCGCCCAAGGGCGGTGAAATCGCGCAATGGGCGCAGGGGACATTCGACAGTTTCAATAATTTTTCGCGCAAGGGCGTGGCGGCGGCGTTGAACAGCCTGCCTTACGAAGGAATCCTGACGGGAACCGCAGACGATCCCTACGGTGCCTATTGCTACATGTGTACAACGATGGAGTATCCGGAAAGCCTTGACTGGGTGATCTTCAATCTGCGTGATGACATCACCTTTTCCGATGGTCGGCCACTGACGGCCGAAGACGTGAAGTTCACCCACGAACTCTTCATGGAACAAGGGATTACCGAGTATCGCAATGTCGTCCAGACATTTGTCGAGAGTGTCGAGGTGCTTGGCCCCTATGAGGTCAAGTTCAATTTTGCCCCCGATGCCCCCCGCCGCGATGTGATTGGCGTGGCCGGTGGTGGAAGCGCGCTCTTCTCCAAATCGTGGTTCGAGGAAACTGGCACCCGTTTGGATGAACCCAGAACAGAGCCGTTTTTGGGCACAGGTCCCTATGTGCTGCAAAGTGTCGATATCGGCCGCCAGATCATCTATGAGCGGAACCCGAACTGGTGGGCCAGTGATTTGCCGATCAATGTTGGTCGGAATAACTTCGACACGATCCGTGTCGAGTATTTCGCAGATAGCGCTGCCGCCCTCGAGGGGTTCAAGTCCGGAGCCTATACCTTCCGCAATGAAAACTCGTCCAAGGAATGGGCGACCAGCTATGATTTTCCGGCGATGCAAGACGGGCTGGCTGTCAAGAAGGAACTGCCCGACGGTTCGATTGGCTATGCGCAAGCTTTTGTTTTCAATCTTGATAGCCCGAAATGGCAGGATCGCCGCGTGCGGCAGGCAATCGGCCTGATGTTCAATTTTGAATGGTCAAACCAAACGTTGTTTTACGGGCTCTACGAGCGGGTGAATTCCTTCTGGGAAAACTCTGATCTTGAGGCGACGGGCGTGCCAACCCCGACAGAAGTCGCCATTCTTAAGCCGCTGGTCGATGAAGGTCTGCTCGACCCGTCCATCCTGACTGATGAACCGGTGATGGCCCCGACATCAAGCTCTGCGGACCGACCGCTTGACCGGCGCAACCTGCGTGCGGCGTCTGCTCTGCTGGACGAAGCCGGTTGGGTGGCCGGTGATGACGGGATGCGGGCAAAGGATGGTGTGCCGTTGGATATGGTGATCTTGTCGACCAGCCCCGCTTTTGACCGGATCATCAATCCTTATGTCGAAAACCTCAAACGGCTTGGCGTGAATGCGATACTCGACCGGGTTGACCGGTCGCAATATGTCGACCGCCGCCGCAGTGGTGACTTCGATATGGTGGGCCATGGGTTCGGTATGGGTTTTGAGCCGGGCACAGGCTTGCGCCAATGGTACGGGTCTGAAACGGCTGACGACAGTTCACGCAATCTGATGCGTTTGCGCAGCGAAGCCATCGACAGGCTGCTCACCGTGGTGATTGAAGCGAAAACGCTGGCCGAATTGAAGCCAGCGGTCCATGCACTGGACCGTGCCTTGCGCGCTGAAGGATTCTGGGTCCAGCAATGGTTCAAGAACAAACATACGGTGGCCTACTACGATATGTTCCGTCACCCCGAAGAATTGCCGCCCTACGCCTTGGGAGAGCTGGATTTCTGGTGGTATGACGCAGAAGCGGGCGAGGCGTTGAAAGCCGCTGGCGCGTTCCAGTAGGGCCAAAGAAGATGGGCGCCTATATCCTCCGACGGCTGCTGCTGGTCATTCCGACCTTGCTAGGCATCATGATTGTCAATTTCTCGCTGATCCAGTTCGTGCCCGGTGGGCCGATTGACCAGATCATCGCGCAACTGGAAGGTGGCGGTGATGTGTTCGAGGGGATTGCCGGCGGCGGCTCTGAACTGACCGGAGGCACTGAGGACAGTAACTATGTCGGCGGCCAAGGACTGCCCAAGGAGTTCATCGAAGAACTCGAGCGTGAATTCGGTTTCGACAAGCCACCGCTCGAGCGTTTCCTGACCATGATGGGCAACTACCTGCGCTTTGATTTCGGTGAAAGCTGGTTCCGCAAGATCAGCGTGTTTGATCTGGTGATGGAAAAGATGCCCGTGTCGATCACGTTGGGGCTATGGTCCACGCTAATTGCCTATCTGGTGTCGATCCCGTTGGGTATCCGGAAGGCTGTGCGCGATGGTACGCCCTTTGACACATGGACCTCGGGGGCCATCATCGTCGGCTACGCGATCCCTGGTTTCTTGTTTGCGATCCTGCTGATCGTCCTGTTTGCGGGCGGTTCCTACTGGCAGTGGTTCCCCCTGCGCGGCCTGACCTCAACCAACTGGGAAGACCTCAGCCTGTTTGGCAAGATCATCGACTATTTCTGGCACATCACGCTGCCTGTGCTGGCCTCGACCATCTCTGCCTTTGCGGTTTTGACCCTGCTGACCAAGAACAGCTTTCTGGATGAAATCAAAAAGCAATATGTCATTACAGCCAAAGCCAAGGGGTTGTCAGAACGGCAGGTCATGTTCGGTCATGTGTTCCGCAACGCCATGCTGATCGTGATTTCGGGCTTTCCGGCGCTTTTCATTGGCGTGTTCTTTGGTGGATCGCTGATCATCGAGACTCTGTTTTCGCTCGATGGCTTGGGGCGTCTGGGGTTCGAGGCCGCGGTTGCGCGCGACTATCCGGTTGTGTTTGGCACGCTCTTTGCCTTTTCGCTGATTGGGTTGATCGTCAGCATCCTGACCGACCTGACCTATGTGTTCATCGACCCGCGTATTGATTTTGAGGCCCGCGGATGATGCGCTTGTCCCCCCTGAACAAACGCCGCTGGCGGAACTTCAAACGCAATCGGCGCGCCACATGGTCGCTGATCATCTTCGGTATCCTGTTCGGCCTTTCGCTCTTTGCGGAGTTCATCGCCAACGATAAACCTATCCTTGTCAGCTACCGCGACGAATTGCGGATGCCGATTTTCAGCTTCTATTCCGAACAGGACTTTGGCGGGGATTTCCCGACCGAGGCAGGTTATAAGGATGTCGAAGTCGAATGTCTGATCGTAACCGGCGGTCTGGTTGACTGCTTTGATATGCCAGAGGAACTGATCGCCGCAGTCGACGCGGGCGAAACCATTGATATCGATGGGTTTGAAGCGGGATGGGTGCTGTGGCCAGTGATCCCCTATTCCTACAATACCATCGTTGATGTGGGCGGCGTGGCCCCGGCCCCCCCGTCGGAAACAAACTGGCTCGGCACCGATGACACCAAACGTGATGTCGTCGCGCGGGTGATCTATGGCTTCCGACTGTCGGTGATGTTCGCGCTGATCGTTACGGTCGCCTCTTCGATCATCGGCATTATGGCGGGCGCTGTGCAAGGTTATTTTGGCGGCTGGACTGACCTGATCTTTCAACGGTTCATCGAGATTTGGACAGGCACGCCGTCGCTTTATGTGATCATCATTGTCTTCGCGATTTTGGGGCGCAGTTTCTGGCTGCTTGTATTCTTGACAGTGCTGTTTGGTTGGCCCGCGCTTGTGGGGGTCGTCAGGGCGGAATTCCTGCGTGCCCGCAATCTGGAATATGTACGCGCGGCCAAGGCGCTGGGCGTGCGCGACCGTACGATCATGTTCCGGCACATGTTACCCAACGCGATGGTGGCGACGGTCACGATGCTGCCATTCCTTGTGACAGGGGCAATCGGCACGCTGGCATCGCTTGACTTTTTGGGCTTTGGCTTGCCGTCCTCTGCGCCGTCGCTGGGTGAAATGACATTGCAGGCAAAGCAAAACCTGCAAGCCCCCTGGCTTGGCTTCACCGCCTTCTTCACCTTTGCGATTATGCTGTCATTGCTGGTTTTCATCTTTGAAGGGGTCCGCGATGCATTTGATCCGCGCAAGACGTTCGTGGCGGATGGCAAGGTTGAAGAAGACCCGAGCGCGTTTGCAGACCAGACAGCCGAAGTTGCCGCGACAGGAACCGACCAAAGATGAGTGATCCTTTGTTGAAAGTGACTGATCTGCGCGTCGGATTCCGGCAGGATAGCCAGACCACCCATGCGGTGCGCGGGGTATCGTTCGAGGTTGCGCGCGGGGAAACTGTTGCCCTTGTCGGTGAATCCGGGTCCGGCAAGTCTGTGACGGCCTTGTCCACAGTCCAGCTGCTTGCCGATAGCGCGGTCATGGCCGGGTCCATCACCTATGACGGGGCTGAGATGGTCGGCGCGGACGACGCGGAATTGCGCCGGGTGCGCGGCAATGACATCAGCTTTATCTTTCAAGAGCCGATGACCTCGCTCAACCCGCTGCACACGCTGGAAAAGCAATTGGCGGAAAGCATTGAATTGCACCAGGGGATTCGTGGCCCGGCCGTACGCACACGCATCATTGAACTGCTTGAAAGGGTCGGGATCCGCGACGCTGAAAGCCGCCTTGGGTCTTATCCGCATCAGTTGTCAGGCGGTCAGAGACAGCGCGTGATGATCGCTATGGCACTGGCAAACGGGCCGGATTTGCTGATCGCGGATGAGCCGACAACCGCACTGGATGTCACCATTCAGGCCCAAATCCTTGACCTGCTGGCGGACCTCAAATCCAGCGAACAGATGTCGATGTTGTTCATCACCCACGATCTGACCATCGTGCGCAAGATTGCCGACAGGGTCTGTGTGATGAAAGATGGTGAGATCGTCGAAACTGGCCCCACCGCAGAGATTTTTGGAAACCCGCGGCATCCTTACACGCAAATGCTCTTGGCTGCGGAATCTACCGGGGTACCGACAGCAGTACCGCAAGATGCGCCAGTCGTGCTGGAAACCGAACAGGCAAAGATATGGTTTCCCATTCATGCGGGTCTTTTGAAGCGCACCGTTGGGCATGTGAAGGCTGTCAACAGTGCCACCCTGACGGTTCGTGCTGGTGAAACGCTGGGCGTGGTGGGCGAAAGCGGATCAGGCAAGACCACACTGGCTTTGGCGGTGATGCGGCTGATTGCGTCCGAAGGGCGGATCGTGTTTCAAGGAAATGATATCCATGCGTTGAATCAACGCCAGATGCGGCCGCTGCGCAGTGAAATGCAGATCGTGTTTCAGGACCCGTTTGGATCGCTGAGCCCGCGCATGACTGTGGCTGAAATCATTGCCGAAGGACTTGGCGTGCATGGTGTGGAGCCGGGGCGCAACCGGCGTGACATGGTGGCCGAGATCATGGGCGAGGTAGGGCTTGATCCCGACATGATGGACCGTTACCCGCACGAATTCTCGGGCGGTCAGCGCCAGCGGATTGCGATTGCGCGTGCGATGATCCTGCGGCCCAAGCTGCTGATTTTGGATGAGCCGACCAGCGCGCTGGATATGACCGTGCAAGTCCAGATCGTACAGCTTCTGCGTGACTTGCAGCAGAAATATGCGCTGGCCTATCTGTTTATCAGCCATGACCTGAAGGTCGTACGCGCGCTGTCACACAAGGTGATGGTGATGAAGCAGGGCGATGTTGTCGAAGCAGGGGATGCGGCGATGATCTTTGATAATCCGCAGACAGATTACACCCGTGCACTCATGGCGGCCGCCTTTGAAGGCGAGGTTGCTTAGGGTCACGACCCTAAGCAACCTCGCCTTAGCTTTCGGACCCAAGCATAAAGCAGGTCGTGCCGCGGGCTTGCAGTCTGCGACAGGCCAGGTCGGCACCCTCGCGCGAAAGTCCCATAAAGTTCGCGTCAAACCCGCCCGACCGCTGCACGACACGGCGGAGTGATCCGTCAAGTGTGCTCATCTCGTTCAGTGCCACCCGCAGTAAAACGCGTTCTGCGTCATAGCGGCTGTTGTAGCGGCCAACATTGATCCCCCAATGACGTCCACCGGATGTAGAGACACGGGTGATAACCTCAGGCTCGACCGGCGCGACATTTGTAGGAAGCTCTGCCGCGGCAAAAGTCTGCGGGGCCTGTGCGGGGCGTACCTGTGGCTTGACTGCCGGAGCAGGGCCCGCGTCAGCCATCCTGACTGGTGTGACGGGCGCGCTGACTGACTCTCCCAGTGCCTCTGCGATGGCAGAATCAACGGCCTCTGCAATCACGGCGTCGATGATGCCTGGATCAACAGCGGCAACCAAGGCGGCATCTGCCGGGGCTTGCGGGGATGGTCGGGCGACCGGACGGATACTTGTCTTGACCAGTCCGCTGACGCGCACGGTTTTGCCAACGGCCCGCGCGCTGGATGCGCTTGCATTGTCGGACGGGGTGGCGGCAGGCGGGTTTGGACGCCGGATGCGCGCCTGTGAGGGTGCACGGTTAAAGCCCATGTCCATCAGTTCAGTAATGCGGGCATTGCGGGAGCTTGTTGATTTGCCCCCGAATACTGTGGCAATGACACGTTCTTGCCCGCGTTGGGCGGACGCGACAAGGTTGAAGCCCGCCGCGCGGGTATAGCCGGTTTTGATCCCGTCACCACCTTCATAGCTGTCCAACCAGCGGCGGTTGGTGTGACGCACGGTGGCAATTCCGGCATTGGCCTGACGTCGTGAAAACAAGTTGTAATACTGTGGAAAGTCGTAAATCACGTGACGCCCCAGAATGGACATGTCTCGCGCGGTCGACATATGGCCCGATTGGGTCAGTCCGTGTGCATTGCGGAACGTGGTATTGCGCATACCCATTGTAACGGCGGTCCGGTTCATGCGTGTGGCAAACGCGGCCTCGGACCCGGAGATGGCTTCGCCAATGGCCGTGGCCGCGTCATTGGCAGATTTGACCGCCGCCGCGCGCAGCAGATAGCGCAGGGCAATCGACTGACCAGCGCGCAGGCCCAGTTTCGAAGGCGGCTCTGACGCGGCATTGCGCGAGATTTTCACCTGCGTGTCCAGCGTGATTTCGCCCCGCTGAACCGCCTGAAACGCAATGTAGAGCGTCATCATTTTCGTGAGAGACGCAGGGTGCAGGCGGGTATCGGCATTGCGCGAATGCAGAACCTCGCCGGTGCGGGCGTCCATCACCATTGCGGCGTAGGGCGCCGCTTGTGCGCCAATAGGCGCGACAAAACAGGTTAAAAGAAATGCGAATAAATACAGCCCGCGTAGGGCCAACTGTCCCGGACGACTTGCCACGTCGTATGCCTCTTTTTCTGCCTCTGGTCCCGAATTTTTTCGGTGACCTTATTGTTATGAAAATAGTTTAGCACAGGTCTGCTATTCAGAAAACATCTTAAATTCAAAGGTTTTCAGGGTGATCGTAAAGCAACGCCACCAGATATGGTGGCAAACCACCTGTCATACACATATATGCGCATGCCATTTGCTCACAATGCTGTGGAGACGCTTTCTTAATCTATGGGCTTTTCACTAGGGGTGTGTGCCTTATATATACCGCTAATCAGATAGGGCGATTTGATGTTGGCAGAAATCTACATGATGGCAGACAAGAAGGGCGACGATGACGGCGACGTCGGTGTCGTGCTTGAGACGAAGCCGAAGACAAAGCGACCGCCGCTTTACAAGGTGATGATTCTGAATGACGACTTCACCCCGATGGAGTTTGTTGTGCATGTGTTGGAACGATTCTTTGGTTTATCACATGCACAGGCGTTCGAGTTGATGTTGACCGTTCACAAAAAAGGTGTCGCCGTTGTTGGTGTCTTCAGTCACGAGATCGCGGAAACCAAAGTGGCGCAGGTGATGGACTTTGCCCAGCGGCACCAGCATCCGCTGCAATGCACGATGGAGAAAGAATAGCGTATCGGCTATTCACCCCGACATGTCCCAATCCCGCTTAAGCACCGCGATCCAAGACGGCCAGTTGTCGCTGCCTGCGGGTCGCGTCAAACTGATGCGTCCGCCTGCGACCTATGATGTCACTGCGTTGCCGCGTGATGCGATAATGATTGATCACGGGTTTTATCCTGACTACCGCGCCTGGCAAAATGCGGCTTACCCACAGGCAGATGGGCGTGCCGCAACTGCAATTGTGGTTGTGCCCCGCGCCAAGAAACTGGCCCGTGCAATGATACATGACGCCTGTGCGACCGCCGATCTGGTGATCGTTGACGGACAAAAGACCGATGGCGTTGACGGGCTTTACAAGGATTGCCGCAAGCGGCTGGGCAATCTGCCCACAGTCACCAAGGGGCACGGGCGGTTGTTCTGGTTTGATGCCAGCGACGCATTTGCCGATTGGGCCGCACCGCAAGCCACCAAAGGACCGCATGGTTATTACAACCTGCCGGGCGTGTTTTCGGATGGTGCCGTGGACAAGGGGTCGGCATTGCTGACCGATTGTCTGCCGCCGAAACTGCCAAAGCGAATGGCAGATCTGGGCGCGGGCTGGGGTTATCTGGCCGGCGGAATTCTGGCCCGCCAAGGTGTTCAGTCGCTTGATTTGATTGAGGCCGAGAAGCTTTCGCTTGCGTGTGCGCGATTGAATGTGACCGACCCGCGGGTCGCGTTTCACTGGGCCGATGCGACGGCATTTGAGGCTAATCCTGCCTACGACGGGATTGTGATGAACCCACCGTTTCATACAACCCGGGCAGCTGACCATGGGCTGGGGCGCGCCTTTATTCAGGCCGCAGCGCGCCTGTTGACCCCGCAAGGCAAGCTGTGGATGGTTGCAAATCGCCATCTACCCTACGAAGGCACATTGGCTGAATCTTTTCGCAACGTGGACATGATTGCCGACAATGGTGCGTTCAAGGTATTTCGCGCGACAAAGCCCCAACGCTGACGAACAAGGAGAACGGACATGTCTTTTTCCATTGCAGGCAAAACGGCCATCGTGACGGGGGCGGCCAATGGTGTCGGGCTCGCCATTGGACGCCATTTCGTGAAGATGGGGGCCAATGTCGTTTTCGCCGATATGGACGAAAAGGGGCTGTGCCACGAACTGGCGGACGAGGCCGGGAAAGATGAAAACGTGCGTAAGTTCGCAGGTGATCTGCGCAAGAAGCTGACGATTCGCAATCTCCTGTCCGCGACGGTTGATGCGTTTGAACGGGTGGATATTCTGGTCAATGCATCGCGGCAGGTGATCACGACAGATCCGCTTGACCCTGACGATAACTCTGTCGAGGAACTGCTGCAGCAGAACACCCTGACCGCCATGCGGATGAGTCAGGCCGTTGCACGCCGCATGATCAAACAGGCTGGTGACAATCCGTCGGGTTCTATCGGGTCAATCGTGAACATCAGTTCGATTGCCGCATGTCGCGCCCATCCCGATTTGCTGGCCTATTCGGTCAGCACGGCCGCTTTGGAACAAATGACGCGCTCAATGGCGGTGGCTCTTGCGGCGAATGGCATTCGGGTCAATGCCGTTGCATTCGGTAGCGTCATGAGCGCGAGCCTGAAAGGATCCTTGAAAGATCAGGACGAAACCCGCGAGGCGATTCTCGAAAACACACCGCTGCACCGGATCGCCAGTCCGGGCGAAGTGTCGGACGCGGTGCAGTATCTTGCCTCTGATGCGTCGAACTTTGTCACCGGGCAGATTATCACAGTTGATGGGGGCCGGACCCTGATTGACCCTGCGGCGGTGTCGGCACACTGATCACTCCGGATAGGTTGCGATACATTGGCCGACGGCTTGGTCTGATGCAGCCTTGACCAGACGTTGACGTTCCAACATCGAGTTTAGCTTGTCCTGCTCGGCGTTCAGGTCAATCGCGACGGGTCGGGTTGTTGTGACAGTTTCGGTTTCATCACAGGGAAAACGGAAGGTTGATCCATCTTCATTCCGTCCGCGACAGGTCCGACTCAGCGTACGCACTTCCTGTTCTTCGACAATTGCATAGCCGCGCGCCAGATTCCCTTGGGTTTCGTTTATCAGAGCGTTCAGGATGCGTAGTTGGCTTGTGGCGTCTCTGATACATTGTTCACGGGGCGTGGCGCAGGCGGCCAGCACAACCAAAGGAAGCAAAAAGGGGATGCGGCGCATTGTGGTCTCCGGCTGTTTGGTCTGGATCATCGTGATGGCTTCGCTATGGTGCGAAAAAACACTGTTATGCAATATCAAGTGACAAGGGGCAGGGATGTCAAACGGATTTGAAGCTGAAAAGGCAAAAGCATCTGCGTGGTTTCGGACTTTGCGGGATGAGATTGTCGCAGCTTTTGAAGGGCTTGAAGACAGCCACACCGGTGAAGGGACCGCTGGTCGATTTGAAGTGACCGAAACCAAACGCGCGGCAGATGATGGCTCTGACGCAGGCGGCGGCCTGATGTCCGTCATGCGTGGCGGGCGTGTGTTTGAAAAAGTTGGCGTGAATGTTTCCACAGTACATGGCCAGCTGGGGGCCGCCGCGCAGCAGGCAATGGCGGCGCGTGGCGTGCCGGGAATGGAAAACGACCCGCGCTTCTGGGCCTCGGGCATTTCGCTGGTTGCACATATGCAAAACCCCCATGCGCCTGCCGTGCATATGAACACCCGCATGTTCTGGACGCCCCACGCATGGTGGTTTGGCGGCGGTTCCGACCTGAACCCCTGCATCGAATATGACGAAGACACTGCCCATTTCCACGCCACGCAAAAGGCTCATCTGGACCCCCACGGTGAAGATCTTTACCCCAAGCTCAAGGCGTGGGCTGATGAGTATTTCTATATCCCGCACCGCAACCGCGCGCGCGGTGTTGGTGGCATCTTTATGGATGATCGTTGCACCGGCGATTGGGAGGCTGATTTCAAGCTGACTCAGGATATCGGGCGCGCATTTTTGCCAGCCTATGTTCCACTGGTCGAAAAACGGCGCAATACGGCATGGTCTGATGCCGACAAAGACACGCAACTGATCCATCGCGGCCTTTATGCAGAGTATAACCTTGTGTATGACCGGGGCACGAAATTCGGGCTGGCCACAGGCCATGATGCCAATGCCGTCTTGATGAGCCTGCCACCACTTGCCAAGTGGGTCTAGGACCCGCCGAACTGCACCCATTTGGCACTGCCTGCAAGGCTGCTATCCGGTGTCTTGGGTGGCTTTGTCATTTATTCGAATGCGGCTCGGCTTGCCACGGGCCCCTTGGCGATCTCGCGCAGGAACATGCTGGCATATGCTAGGCGATAGTTCCAAGTTTGAGGCATCGCTGAGCATCTGTGCTGCCTTATCGGGGGCGATGTGAACCGTTATGCGGGCGATGCGAATCTCGATCAGACCATGCGGCCTTTCGATATGGGCGGGGATGCCCAATGCCGCCCGTTCTGACGCGCTTGCGCCCACCTGCGCTGTCCAGCCTACGGTCGCGATCAGAAACCCCGACCAAAGCCCGTGGAAGCCATGATAGATTAAGCGGATGGTTAGGGCAAAGGTCACTCAGATTTGTTTGCCCGCCCTTCGCATATGATCTTGGCGAAATTAGGCCCCGCGTACTGTGTCGATCATCAGTTGCACGTTTTCGGGGTCGGCATCGGGTGTGATCCCATGCCCAAGGTTAAAGATATGCGGTCCGTTCTTGAGTGCCGCACAAATGCGCCGGGTCTCTGATACCAGCGCATCGCCGCCCGTGACCATGTGCGACGACTTCAGGTTGCCCTGCACGCAACCGTCGATTTGCACATGTTCGGCAACCCAGGCTGCATCAACCCCGTCATCGACAGCCACGCAGTCCGCGCCGGTGGCAGCATGGACACCCACGTATCTTTCACCGGCCCCGCGCGGGAAGGCGATGACAGGAATGCCAGGGTGCCGCTCTTTCAATGCGGCTGTGATCTGCTGCATGGGTTTGATAGAGAATTCTGTGAAATCATCGCCTTGCAAGGACCCGGCCCAACTGTCGAACAGCTTGACACATTCAGCACCTGCGTCGATTTGTTTGGACAGATATTCAATGGTGCCTTCAGTGATCCGGTTGATCAACCCTTCGAACACAGGGCGGTTTTCAGCCTTTAACGCGTGGGCTGGTCCCTGATCTGGCGTGCCTTGGCCTGCAATCATATAGGTCGCCACGGTCCAGGGTGCGCCGGCAAATCCGATCAGGGTGGTTTCATCGGGTAATTCGCGCGACAGGATGCTGACCGTCTCGTAGATCGGGTTGAGCGTGTCGTGGATCGCCTCGGTAGGTTTCAACTGTGCCAGTTCATCCGCCGTCGTGATTGTGGACAAGCGCGGCCCTTCGCCGGTGACAAACCACAGGTCGGCCCCCAGCGCCTGTGGCAGCAACAAAATATCTGCAAAAAGAATCGCCGCATCAAATCCATAGCGGCGGATTGGTTGTAACGTGACCTCTGCCGCCAGTTCAGGATTGTAGCAGAGCGATAAAAAGTCCCCGGCCTGCGCCCGCGTGGCCTTATATTCAGGCAGATAGCGCCCCGCTTGCCGCATCATCCAGATCGGAGGTGTTGGAAGCGTTTCGCCCGCAAGGGCCCGGAGGATTGTTTTTTGCTGCGCCATTTATGGGTCCTTTTTCGTGTTCCTTGTGGTCCCAATTGCGGATGATCTTGTCAAGGGAGTTGTCAGGCTAGGTTGACAGGTCTAACAATCATTTCATGACAGTGAATATGCCCACACCCGCCGCACCCTTCAATATTGGCACCCGCGGATCGCCGCTTGCATTGGCGCAAGCGTACGAGACCCGCACCCGGCTGATGGCCGCCTTTGATCTGCCCCAAGAGGCGTTCAAAATCTGCGTCATCAAGGTGACTGGCGACCAGATATTGGATAAACCCCTGCGCGAAATCGATGGCAAGGGCCTTTTCACCCGTGAGATTGAAGAGGCGCTGTTAGAGGGCACGATTGATATTGCCGTCCATTCCACCAAAGACATGCCCGTTGCCCAGCCCGCTGGTCTGGTGATGGAGACATTCCTTCCCCGCGAAGATGTTCGCGACGCCTTTGTTTCCCTGAAATACAAGAGTTTGCATGACCTGCCGGATGGTGCTGTTGTGGGCACGTCATCGACACGCAGGCGCGCGCAACTGGCGGCAAAGTTTCCCAATTTGCAGGTCGTTGAATTCAGGGGCAATGTGCAGACCCGCCTGAAGAAACTGGCTGAAGGTGTCGCTGACGCCACATTTTTGGCGACTGCTGGCCTGCGGCGGCTGGGGATGGAAGATGTGCCCTATATGCCAATCGACGCGGAACATATGTTGCCTGCAATCGCACAGGGCGCGATCGGTATTGAACGGCGTGTGGATGATGAACGCGCAGCAGAGATGCTTGCGGCAATCCATGATGCACCAACCGGGCACAGGCTGGCTGCGGAACGTGCGCTTCTTGCCGGACTGGACGGGTCTTGCGAAACGCCGATTGGCGGGCTGGCAGAAATAGAGGGCGGTATGTTGCGCCTGCGTGGGGAAATCCTGCGCGGTGACGGGTCAGAGGTTCTGACCGACGATGCAACTGTGCCGTTGGCGGATGGTCCCAAGCTTGGCGCAGAAATGGCGGCCCGCCTTTTGGCGCAGGCGGGGCCGGGGTTCTTTGACCACTCTTGATGCCCAAAGCGCCGCCTAGGGTCCTAACCCTAGTCTGGAATCACCTTGCCCGGATTCAATATACCTTTGGGATCAAGGGCGGCCTTGATCGCGCGCATAGCATCCAAGGCAACAGGGTCCTTGCGCCGTCGCATCGTTTCAAGTTTTGACAGGCCGATACCATGTTCGGCGCTGAATGACCCGCCGAGTTCCTGAACCACATCTTCTACGGCAGCGGTCATGGCATCATGAATGCTTGGGTCGTTGTGTTTGGTATAGGTGGTGTGGTGGATATTCCCGTCGCCCAAGTGCGCTACGATCAGTTCCCTGGCGTCGGGATCGATCGCCTTGAGCCGCGGTGTGACTGCGGCTTCGAATGCGCCAACCTTGTCGATTGGGACCGCAACATCGGTATTCACAAAAGGTCCACCCTGAAACACGATTTCTCCGGCTTGTTCGCGGCGCTCCCACATGGTGCGCCTTTGTGCTTCGTTTTGGGCAATCACAGCGTCAATGACCTTCCCGTTTTCGAGCATGTTGCCAAGAATGGCCTCCATTTTGCTGATAATCGGGATTTCGCCGGTCAGGGTAGGGGCTGCGTCATGCTCTGCCGTGGCACCGACTTCGAGAAGAATGTTTATGTCGTAGCTTTCGGCAAAGGGGGCGGTGGCACCTTTTACAAGCGCCATGTGCCGGTCGATGTAGTTGCGCGGCATATATTCAAACGCCTCGACCGCGCCGCCGGTTTCGTCCTGAACAATGTTGAGCAGGTCAAGCGCATCATCAAGCGACGGAACCGCGACCATCGCGGTGCCATAAGCGCGCGGTTTGGGCCAAAGTTTCATGACCGCTGCGGTAATGATACCTAGTGTGCCTTCGGCCCCGATCACCAGTTGGCGCAGGTTCAGTCCAGAGTTGTCTTTGTGCAGCGCGCTCATCAAATTCATGATGCGACCGTCTGCCATGACGACTTCGACCCCCAAACACAGGTCGCGGGTGTTACCATAGCGAACCACATTGGACCCGCCAGCATTGGTGGACAGAACCCCACCGATCATCGCCGACCCGCGCGCCCCGAACGTGAGCGGAAAGATCAGATCGTGCGCGTCTACCGCGTCATGCAGCGTAGACAGGATGACACCGGCCCCAACCGTGGCCGTACGCCCTTTGGGGTCAATCTTTGTGATCTGGCTGAGCCGGTCCAAGGACAGGATCAGCGCGTCGGTTCCCAAGGTCGCTCCGGTCAGGCCGGTGTGGCCAGAGACGGGCACGACGGGTGTGCCATTTTCGTTGGCGATCTTGAGCACGGCCGCGACCTGTGCTGTGTCGGCAGGGCGGAGCACGGCAAGAGGCTGACCACTGTAGGCGCCCGTCCAGTCAGTGACATAGTCTGCTGTGTCGCCCCCTGTCAGAACATATTTTTCACCGATTGCGGCAGTGATCTGGGGCAGAACTGACATGGCGACCTCTGTTAGAAGAATACTAATGCAACAGAGGTAGAGCGGCGAGCGACAGACTTAAAGTAAGATCACTCTGTCCTCAAAGATTTTTGGAGGAGAAGGTGGTGGTGGCGTGGGGGAGATTTGAACTCCCGACCTAACGATTATGAGTCGTTCGCTCTAACCAACTGAGCTACCGCGCCGGACCACGAGGGACCGATTACGCAATGGGTGCAGGTGTGTCAAACCGATTCTGCCCTCAAGATGGGTTAAAACTCATCTTACGGTCTGGTGCCTGTCAGTCGTATCGCAATTCGCGCGCTTTTCCCTTGAAGATGTAATACGACAGCACGGTATATCCCATGATGGTGGGGAGCACGAAACAGGTCCCGATCAGGATGATGAACAGACTTTCGGGCGCACTTGCTGCTTCGTAGATCGTCAGCTTTTCGGGCACCACATAGGGGTAAAAGCTATATGCCATTCCGCCAAAGGCCATGACCCAGAGGGCTGTCGCGGCTACGAATGGCTTCCACGACATCCGGTCTTGCGCGTAGGGCATCTTTTGCAGCATCACCCACAGCCAGACCACCAATCCGCCCGACATAAGGGGCAACGGGGCCAGATAGAGCGCAGCGGGAAAGCTGAACCATTTGTCGAATATCCGATCGCTGACGAATGGTGTAGCCAGTGAGATCGCCCCGATCCCGAGGACCAGCCCCCATATACCGCCTTTGGCCCAATCGACGGCCTTGCGTTGCAGAAATTCATCGGTCTTGTGAATGACCCATGTCGCCCCGATGAAACTGTACCCGACTGCGAGGAACACGGCTGTGAGCAGGCCGAATCCTGCATGTGCCCACGTCCAGTCCAGACCCATGACATACATTCCCAGCATGAAACCTTGTGCGAGCGCGGTCATGAGTGATCCTGCAAAGAACAGATTGTTCCAAAGCTCCTTTTGTGGCGCCGGGGCCTTGGCCCGGAATTCGAACGCGACCCCGCGCAAAATCAGGCCGATCAACATGATCGCCACTGGCAGATAGAGTGCCGTCAGGATCGCCCCATGCGCAGACGGAAACGCGACAAGCAGCAGCCCGACCGCCAGAACAAGCCAGGTCTCGTTGGCATCCCAGAACGGCCCTATCGATGCGATCATCCGGTCTTTTTCTTCGTCATCTGCGAAGGGAAACAAAAGCCCGACACCCAGGTCAAACCCATCCAAAATCACATAGATCAGAATGGATAGCCCCATAAGGGCAGCAAAGACGAAGGGTAGCCAAACGGCGGGATCTCCGAAATAGTACATGTTGCTTACTCCGCAGGCATGGCGTTTGGTTGTTGGCGCGGTGTCGGCGCGACAGGGGTTCCGATGTCTTCACCCCTGGACATTTTCCGCGCCAGATAGAAGATCACGTAGATGTAGGCCGACAGTAGCAACAGATAGACGACCATGTAGGCGATGAAGGTTGACAGCACCATTGGTGCGGGCACGTCTGCGACCGCCTGCTTTGTCGTCATCACCCCTTGAACAAGCCATGGCTGGCGTCCGATTTCAGTCGTGTACCAGCCTGCGAGGGTGGCCAGCCAGCCGCTGAAGCTCATCCCGACAAGCGCATAGAGCATCGGCTTGGGCAATCCTTCGACGCCGCGTTTGCGCCGCAACATCATGGCGGACGCTGCCCAACTTATCACTAACATCGCCATCCCTGTCCCGACCATCACACGGAACGACCAGAACACGGGGGCCACGCGCGGGTGTAGGATTTCACCCTCCTCAGATACAAAGTCGTTCAGCCCCTTGATTTCTCCGTCCCATTCATGGGTCAGGATGAAAGACGCCAGATTGGGAATGCCGATTTCATAGTGGTTCGTGCGGGCCTCATCATCGGGAATCGCAAAGAGCAACAACGGCACGTTGCCCCCGGTTTCCCAGTGCCCTTCCATGGCGGCCACTTTGGCTGGCTGATATTCCTTGGTGTTCAGACCATGCATGTCACCCACGAGAATTTGTACCGGGATCAGCAAGGCCGCCGCATAAATCGCTGTCTTTAGCGCGACGCGCACGCCTTGTGTCTTGCCGCCGATCAACCAGCGGAAAGCGCTGACGCCTGCGATCAGGAAGCTGCAGGTGAGGAAGCTGGCCAGCACCATATGGCCGAAACGGTAGGGCATGGACGGGTTGAAAATAATCTCTGACCAGTCCGTTGCATGGGCAACCCCGTCAATCATTTCAAAGCCTTGCGGCGTGTGCATCCATGAATTCAACACGATAATCCAGAAGGCCGACATCATCGTGCCAAAGGCAACAAGGAAGGTCGCTGTTGTATGCAGCCATGCAGGCACGCGGGACGCGCCGAACAACATGATCCCAAGAAAGACGGCTTCGAGGAAGAACGCAGTCATGATCTCGTAGGCAAGCAGTGGCCCCGCGATATTGCCGACCGTTTCCATGAAACCGGGCCAGTTGGTGCCAAACTGGAACGACATGGTGATGCCGGACACAACACCCATGGCAAAGGACAGTGCAAAGACTTTTACCCAGAAGCGATAGGCCTCCATCCATTTTTCCTGACCGGTCATGTTGAACCGCACGCGGAAGAACAAAAGCGCCCAACCAAGCGCGATCGTGATTGTTGGAAACAGGATGTGGAAAGAGATATTCGCCGCAAATTGCATGCGCGATAAGATAAGCGTGTCCATTTTGCCCTCTGTATGAAAAGCAGATTAACTTGTTATCAAAGTATTTAGCGCGTCTGGGCGTAATGTCAGGGGGTGCGACAGCACAGCGCGATTGCCTTGTAGCTGCAGATTTGACGACAATTTTGTTCGTTATTTCAAAGCCTGGGACATCCATTCATGCCGGGGCTTGCGCGACCCTTGTTCGTCGTCGTTCCCGCATGCACGACGCGCTGGCCAACATGGCCGATGTGTCAGTCAGAGGTTTGTGCGAACTGCCAGCGCGTTATCTGGTTGTAGGGCGCGTCAGGGCCAACTTTGATTGAGGGAAAGGTTGGATTGTTCGGCGCATCGGGCCAGCTTTGCGCCTCAACCGCAAGCCCTTTGTAGGATGTGCGTCCATCATAGATTTGCAGCCCCGGTTCGGTGGTCGCCAAGCGCATGGTGACACCGGAATTGCCACGCAATGACAAAACCTCGCGCAGCGCGGTTCGCCGGTCGGACAGGCAGAAATTATTGTCAAAGGGCGGGTTCTTTACCGTGATGACCCGGGCCTGCCGAAAGTCCATTTCCGTTCCGGTGACATCGCAAATTTCGCCAGTTGGATAGTCGTCTGCAGTTGACGGTAAATAGCGGTCCGCATCAATCCAGAGCTGGTGACCGTCCCAGCGGTCGCTGCCATCTAGGTTCCAGTAGCTGTGGTTGGCAAAATTCATGGCGGTCACTTCGTCGGTGGTCCCCGTGATCGTCAAGGTAAGCATGGCGGGGGCCGCGACCTCGAACCGGGCGGTGATATGGCGGTTGCCGGGCAGGCCGCACATCCCGTCGGGCAGCGTCAATGTCATCACGGCGTGCGTGGATGAAACTTCGGCCACGGTCCAGACTTGAAGATGTGTGCCCTCTGCCCCGGAGTGAAGGTGAATGCGTCCGTCCTGATTGCGCTCAAGCTCGTGCATCATGCCGCCCAGTCGGATGCGCGCATTGCTGATCCGGTTTACGATAGGACCGATCAGGGAACCGTGGTGGCGCATTGCCCCTTCATAGTCGGCCAGATTGTCGGAACCGAGCGTCAGGTTGTGGTCCACCCCGGCAAGCCGCACATCCTGCAACATTACGCCCAGCGTCAAAAGCTGCACGGTCAGATCGCCAGCCTGTAGCTTTATCTGGTGCACCTCTTGCCCGCGCGCTGTCGTTCCAAACGGCCTCAAAGGGTTTCCCAATGCACACCGGCTGCGGGGATCATCCGGTCGCCCCACTTTTGCGCCTTTGGCGCGTAGTTGAAGACAAAGCGATGCGTGGCTGTGTCGCGAATCCGCAATCCTTCAGGCAGATCATGGGCGGACAGGTCCAGTTCTGCGGCGATCGCGCGGATGATCTTGTCAAAGGTGGCGTCATCGGGCCAGCCGGCCAGATAGCGCAGATGTGGGCCGCCCATGATCGCCGGTTGCCCGGTCTTGGTGTGCAGATGCACGTCGGCCTTCCCTTCGACATGTTCGAACCAATGGCGGAAACGGCCTTTGTCCTGTAGTTTCACCTTACTTGTCGGGGGGATGCTTTCGGTCAGGGTGACGGTCGCGTCTACACCGGGCAGATCAGGCCCGAGTGGCACAGGAATGGCCAGTTCTTCGGTTTTTGTATCGGTTCGCGGACCCAGCAGGGCGATGCCTTTAAAGTGCGCCAATGCGTCGCGCAGCTTGTCTGACAAATGCATGACCCCCGGTGCAAGGACCATAGGGTAACCGGACAGGTCGGTCGTATCGGGGGGCAGGATATCAATATTCAGACCGGCCCGCCGCAGTGCACGGTAAGCCGCGAAGGCAAGCCGGAACATGTCAAAATCCGCACCTTGCGGCTGTGTTTCCCACGCCCACGCGCTTTCATAATCAAAGATCAATGCCGCCTGCGCCGTGGCTGTGCCCACATCCGGGAGCGCCGCGATTTCATCGGCGACCTGACGTGCCTCTGCCAGCGCAGGGGCTGGCGCGCTATCGGGCCGCAAGAGGCCCGCGTGCATCTGTTCCTGCGCAAGCGGTGCCTGCCGCCAACGGAAATAGCAGACAGTTTCGGCACCATGGGCAAATGCTTCCCACGCCCAGAGCCGGGCCATACCGGGCAGGGGGGCAGGGTTGTAGGGCGCCCAGTTCACCGGGCCGGGTTGTTGTTCCATCACCCACATTCGTCCATGCCCAACGGCCCGGTAAAGGTCGTGGTGAAACGCTTGATTGTCGGGGTGCCCCTGACGCAAGAAAGTTTGCTTGAAACTTGCGCTGCCTTCCAGCCGATCAGATAGGAAGCCAATAGGGTAACTATCCCACGACGCGATATCAAGGTCGGCCCCAACCTTCCAATGATCGAAATTTGTCACCCTTCCCATATAGTTATGGATCAAAGGTGCCACAGTGTAGCGGCGCAGTTCATCCGCCTGCACCCTGTTGAAGGCAACAACCTGATCGGACGCATAGCGCCGGAACGCCATCACATGCGCCGGGTTCGGTTCGGTTACAGTCAGGTTGGGCAGGTCGATCTGGTCAAAACGATCATATTCCATCGACCAGAACACATTGCCCCATGCCCGGTTCAGCGCGTCGGTCGACTGATAGCGTTGTGCCAGCCAGTCCTGAAAGCCTCGTTGCGCTGCATCGGAGTAACTCAGCGTTGTATCGTGGCAGTCATATTCATTGTCGATCTGCCATGCAGCGATGTGCGGATTCTGCCCGTACCGCTGCCCCATCAGGCGGGCAATGCGGCGGCATTCGTCCCGGTAAGGCAGGTGGCTGAAATCGTAGTGACGGCGCGAGCCGAACTTGCGCGGGCGACCTTCCGCATCAACAGGCAGCATGTCAGGGTACTTGTCCAGCATCCAGCGCGGCGGCGTGGCTGTCGGTGTGCCAAGAATGATCTTCAGGCCTGCGCCGCCCAAAACGTCAATCGCCTGATCCAGCCAGTCCCACGTCAGCGTGCCTGGCTGCGGTTCCATCCGGCTCCACCCGAATTCGCCAATCCGCACCCATGTCAGACCCGCATCAACCATGCGTCGGGCATCGTCGGCCCACTGGTCTTGTGGCCAATGTTCAGGATAATAGCAGACGCCGAGCGTGCGTTTCATGGGGCAGCCTTGTTGTGTTGGTCGGAAACTGGAAAGGTCAGAGCAGAACCTGATGCTCCGTTTGTCCGGCGGTATCGGTGGTGACGCAAAAGGTTTTGCCATCGTCCGTGCCTGCGGGGTCCAGATCAGTGGCAGCAGACGTGCAGTACAGCGTTTTCAGGTCCTTGCCCCCAAAGGCGGGGCAACTGGTTTGGGTGGCAGGAAAACTGACGGTCTGAAGCAAGCTTCCATCCGGCGCATACTGGGCTACCCGACCGGCCCCCCATTGCGCGTTCCAAAGGTTGCCCGTGGCATCCACGACCGCCCCATCGACGCCAAAGCGTTCGCCGCTCAGATCCAGATGCACCTCTGCGACGCCGTCAGGCCAGCCGTCGGAGCCAAGCTGCCATTTCATGATCTTCCCGACCTCCGTATCAACGTAGAAGGCAGCCTGACCATCGGGGGCGAAACATATCGCATTGCTGATCGTCACGTCTGCGACCAGTTTACGTAATTCGCCTTTGTAATAGCGATAGATCGCGCCCGCTTGCGGCTCTGCGTTAATGCCCATCGTGCCGATCCAGAACCCGCCCTGCGGGTCGGCCCGGCCATCGTTTGAGCGGGTGACCGGATTGTTCGCCTCAAGGTCGCACAGTTTTTTCTGTGCGCCGGTCTCAAGATCAAACCGCATCAACTGCTTGCTGGACGCGATCATCAGCGTGGTGTCATCCACCCAGCCCGCCGCCGAGACATATTCGTCGAATTGCCAGTGGTGTCCTTTGGTGTGCAGGCGTTTTTCCAGAATATCGAACCAGAAGAACTGTTGTCGTTGGGGATGCCAAAGCGGGCCTTCGCCGAGTGTACAGGTCGTGTCGTCATAGATCATTGCGCGGCCTCATCATAAGCGGCGACCATGTCGCGGGCGCGCGTAGCGACCTCGTCCACCCCAAGTCCGGGCTTGTAAAGGGCAGAGCCGATGCCAAAACCATCCGCGCTTGCCGCCATCCATTGCGCGAAATTGTCAGGGCCAGCCCCGCCCACGGCATAGACTTGCGTGCCAGGGGGCAGAACCGCGCGGATCGCCTTGATCCCCTCCGGCCCCAGCAGGCTGGCGGGAAAGATTTTCAGCCCGTCTGCCCCAGCTTTGAGGGCCGCGAAACATTCGGTGGGTGTCATGACGCCGGGCCAGCTTTCCATGCCTGCGGCCTTGGTCGCGACGATCACCCGCTGGTCGCAGTTGGGCGACACGACCAACTTGCCACCCGCCTGCGCCACGCGCCCCACATCGTCGGTCGATAGCACCGTACCTGCCCCGATCAGGGCGCTGTCCCCGTGGGCGTCGACCATCGATTTGATGCTGGCAAATGGATCGGGCGAGTTGAGGGGCACTTCGATCTTGGTGATACCCGCGTCGATCAAAGCACCGCACATGTCTGCGGCCTCGGCGGGGGTGACGCCGCGCAGGATGGCGATCAAAGGGCGAGTCATGGGTTATCCTTTCAGGCGGCGATAGGCGGCCGTGAGCCCTGCCAATGTGATCGCGTCGCCTTTGACTTGTGTTGCAGGGGCCGATTGCGCGGCAAGCGCATCGACATAGCGTTTTGACAGGCCACCGGCACCGATCACGGCAATCTGCTGGCCCAGCCAATAGGGCTTGGCCGCTGCCAGTTCGGTGCCGATCAGAAGCCCCGAAAGCCGTGCTTTGGCCGCCGCCGCGGGCAGGCCATGCAACAACCCCTCGGCGCGCAGGGAGAACAGCCGCGCTGCAATCCGCTCGGGGCGGGCCATACCGTCTGCCAACCCGGAGTCAAACGCAGCGCCATCCCAGTCGTCGGACGCGACGGAGTGGCGCAGTACGCTATGTTGCGAAAGCAGCGCGAACAGCTCGCCCGTCATGAATGTCTGAAAGCTGACAACCTCATCGGCACTGACATGAACCCATTTTGTGTGGGTGCCGGGCAGGCAGATGATGCCATCCCACTTGGGATTCAGTTCCAGAAAGCCAGCGATTTGCGTTTCTTCGCCGCGCATTACGTCGGCGGGGCTTTCCTGTTTGATACCGGGAATGACATGCACGGTCAGGTCGGGGGTCTTGCAGGGGGCCTGCGCGAACGCCTCTCGTGCGACGGGACATGGCACGGCCGCATAGGGCGCCTCGACCCAGCCTTGGCGGGATCCGACCATGCCGCAGGCAAGGACTGTGGTCGGTCCTTGCATCCATGGGCCGATCACATCCAGCAGCGCAGGTTCGAACTGCTCTGGGGTGAGCTTGCTCATGCCATTGTCTGACGCGCCTTCCGCCAAGACAGTGCCAGAGCCTGACATCGCCCAGGCCCGCATGTTGGTTGTTCCCCAATCAACAGCGATCCAGTCTGGCTGTATGTCCGTCATCCTGTTGTCACCACACCGCCATCGATTACAATTGTCTGCCCCGTCATCATGGCTGATGCATCCGAGGCCAGAAACAAGGTCCCGCCCACCATATCTTCGGGTTGCATGAATTCTGCAAGACACTGGCGGTCCAGATGGGCCGCTTTGGCCTTTGGTTCGGCCCAAAGCGCAAGCTGTTTTTCGGTCATGACCCAGCCCGGTGCAATGGCATTGACCCTGATTCCCTTTGGGCCAAAGGCGCGGGCCAAAGACCGTGTCATGCCCGAGATACCTGCATTTGCAGTCGTGTAGGGGACCAGATTACCCATCCCCAACATGTAAGACGTTGAGGAATAGTTGATGATCGACCCTTTCGCGGCCATCCGTTCAGCCGCTTTCTGACAACTGAAGAAATAGGCTTTGAGGTTAACCGCCTGCATGTCATCCCAGATGTCGGGGGTCACGGCAGCAACGTCATAGCGCATGTCATTGGCGGCATTGTTGACGACCGCCTTGAATGGCCCGTGCGCGTCGGCGGCCCTGTCCATGGCATCATGCATTGCACTTGTATCTGTCACATCGCACTGGGTGAAAAGCGGCGGGTGCGCGGCTGTTGCGCCAAGCTCATCTACGAAACCCGCGGCATCGACAAAATCGACAAACGCGACCTTGGCCCCTTGTGCGCAAAAAGCGGCGGTCAGTGCTGCCCCGATACCGGTGCCACCGCCGGTAATGAAAACCGATGCATCGGCGAGATCATGAAAAGTGGCAGTCATTATCGCTCCGTTGTGGGTTTTACTTGACGGCGCCAAGGGTCAAACCCGCGATGAAATGCTTTTGCATCAGAAAGAACATCGCAACAGGGGGCAAAGCGGCAACAATCGACCCCGCGCTCATCAGGTGATAGGCAGCGCGGAATTGCGAGTTGAATTCGGTGATGCCTGCGGTGACGGGCTGCGCACCTGGTCCTTGGGTCAACACGACGGCCCAGAAATAATCGTTCCAGATGAAGGTAAAGATCAGCACGGCGAGTGCCGCCAGCGCGGGCTTCATCAATGGCAGGACCACGAACCAGAAGATGCGCCATTCCGCGACCCCCTCGACGCGCGCGGCCTCGATCAATGGAAAGGGCAGGGCCCGGATAAAGTTGCGCATGAAGAGCGTGCAAAATCCGGTTTGAAAGGCGATGTGAAACAGGATCAGCCCGGTTTTCGTATCATAAAGGTTCAGACCGATGGTCAGGTCACGCACCGGGACCATCAGAATCTGGAACGGCACGAAGTTGCCTGCGATGAACATGAAAAAGATCAGCAGGTTGCCCTTGAACTTGTAAACGCCCAACGCAAACCCGGCCATGCAGGACAGGGCCACTGCGCCGATCACGGTGGGGATGGTGATGAAGAGTGAGTTCATCAGATAGCGCGGCATGTTGGATTCAAAGAATACCTTGCCGTAGTTGGTGAACCCCTCAAAACTGCTGGGTACGCCCCAATAATTGCCGTTGGTAAAATCGGCATCAGGCTTGATGGAAAACAATGCGACAGCCAGTAGCGGCAGAAGCCACGCAATCAGGACAAGCGGCAGGATAATCTGATAAGAGATTTGCCACTGCCGTGACGATTTTTCGATAGGTGTCGGAAACATCAGCGCGCTCCCTTTTCGTCTTGATACATCGACCACAGGAAGTAGACGATGAAGCCAAGCATGATGAAGAACAGGACCACGGCGATGGCCGCACCATAGCCCATGCGGAACCCGAATTCGGACAGCGATTCCTCGAACATGTAAAATGACAGGACGCGCGTTGACCCGAACGGCCCGCCGTTGGTCATCACACTGATCAGGTCGAACGACCGCAGCGCGCCGATGATGGTGACGACAAAGGCAATGAATGTCGCGGGTTTCAACTGCGGCAGGATCACATACCACAGCATCTTGTAGCCCTTGGCCCCGTCAAGCCGCGCGGCCTCGACCTGTTCGGGATCAACGGCGTTGAGTCCGGTCAGATAAAGGATCATGCAATAGGCCGTCTGCGGCCAGAGCCCGGCGGCGATGATGCCGTAGGTGGCGGTGTTGGGGTTCCCCAGAACGCCGCCTTTGATATCCAGCCCAAAGAAGCCGATGATGATTTCAAACAGACCCACATTGGGCAGGTAGAACCATGAAAACACCAGCCCGACAACGACCTGTGAAATCACGAAAGGAAAGAAAAACAGCGACTTGTAAAGCCGGATGCCGCGCACTGTCTGGTTCAGGAAAAGCGCTATGAACAGACCCGCCGGGATCGCCAACAGATAAAGCACCAGCCAGCGCAGGTTATTCCAGAAGGACACTTCGAACTTACGGTCGATGCTTTGGTCGCCGATGCCCAGCAGGCGTTCGTAGTTCGCTGTGCCGACCCATGTTTTTTCCCCCAGACCGTCCCATTCGTGCAGGGAGATCCAGAAAGACTGGCCAATGGGAATGATCACATAGACGGCAAAAAACAGCATGGCAGGGGCCAGAAACAGCCATGGCGTAATGGCAATTTCATTGCGCTTGTACCAGCTGCGATGGGTGTCGGCGGATGCCATGATTTGCCTCCCCTTGGGTCAACACATGCGAAAGACCCTTCATGGTCTTGCGGATGCGTTGGAGCGTGGATTGCACCCACCCTTTGCGCAGGGTGGGTGCTGGCAGGCGGGGAAACCCCGCCAAGCCGTTATTGATAGATGCGCTGGCGTGTCTCTTCGAGACGGGCAAGGATGTCATCAAGGTTGTCTGGGAACACCATGAACTCCTGCAGACCTTCCATGCCGACGGATGCCATTTCCGCATCAAAGTCGCGGTCAAAGAACTGCATGATGCCGCCTGTGGCGTTGGTCGACAGCATGTTGAAGCCCTGTTCAAGGAACTTGTCGTTGTCGATGGAGGCGTTTGCATTCACTGGCAACTGACCCAGCGCATCACCGGCGTTGATCTTGGTCTGCACGTCGGCAGATGTCACAAACCGCAGGAATTCCTTGGCGGCGTCCATGTTCTGCGCGCCAGATGCGATGTGGAAAGTATCCGTTGGCGCATCTTCGGCATAAGCCACGTCAGGATTGATCGTTGGGAACTGGTAGAAGTCCAGTTGATCATCTGTCAGCCCGCCTTCGCGCATGGCGGCGACGGCAAAGTTACCCATCAGATAAGCGGCTGCTTCGCCGTTCAGCATGAAGGGCAGGGCTTCCTGCCAGCTGTAGTTCTGGTGGTCGTCGATAAAGGCGCCCATGTCGATCAGCTGACGCCAGTTGGCGAATGTCTGGCGAACGCGGTCATCTGTCCATGCGACTTCGCCACGTGCCAGTGCCATATGGAAATCATAGCCATTGGTGCGCGAGTTGATGTAGTCAAACCAGCCGCCGGCGGTCCACAGGAACTTGGTGCCGATGGTGTAGCATTTGACGCCATTGTCCAGAAGGGTCTGGCAGTTGGCCATCTCTTCTTCCCATGTGGTGGGCTCGGACAGGCCGTATTGGTCAAACAGGTCTTTGCGGTAGTAAACGCCCCACTGGTAGTAGGTGTAGGGCACGCCCCACTGTTTGCCATCCAATGTCATCGCACCTTTGGTCGATGCCAGTGCTGCCATTTCTTCCTCTGCCCACAGGTCAGAGATATCGGCAAAGAGACCAGCGTCCACGTAGGGGCGCATCCGGTTGGCGGCGTACCAGTTCACCACGTCGGGCGGGTTCGCACCCAACGCGTTACGGATTTGTGTTTTCCACGCCTCGCGGTCAACAACAGTCAGTTCGATGTTCAGGTCAGGGTGAAGGGCGCTAAAATCAGCGACAAGCCCTTCCATGACTGCGCGCGGCGCAGGGTTCGACATGTCTGATGTAATCTTCAGGTCGCCGGACAGCGCGGCATGTGCATCGGCAAAAGCAGCAGATGCTGCAATACCCGATGCAACCACCGCCGCGAGCGACGTTTTCAAAATGGAATGCATGGTGTCCTCCCAATATGCTTCCGTGGTCAAAACAGTTTCATTATTTGAAACATGGTTTTGGATATTGATACTAAAGCGTGACTCGGCTAGGCTTGTCAACAGTCCAGGGCGTCACCGGGTGGGGATCGGTGGCAAAGCCCCGCTGGACAAAGGGAGGATACATGGCTCATGTGACCGGTGACGGCACAGTCGGAAAGGCGCTGGAAGTGCTGGATCAGGTGGCAGCCTTTGGGCGGCCTGTCCGGTTCAGCGAATTGCTGGCGCAGTCGCCGTTTCCCAAGCCCACGCTTTACCGCTTTGTGCAGACGCTCACCAACCAGCGTATGCTGGCCTATGATCCTGACAGGCAGACCTATACGCCGGGGCTGCGGCTTGTGCGGCTGGCCCATGCCGCATGGGAACAATCCACATTGGCCCCGATTGCCCGCCCGCATATAGAGGCGCTGAGCAGTCAAGTGGGTGAAACGGTGCATCTGGCGCAGTTGGATCATGCGCATGTGCTTTACGTGGACAAGGTCAACGCAGCCCAGCCGGTTGAGATGTACAGTCAGGCTGGCAAGATCGGACCGGCCTATTGCACTGGCGTTGGCAAGACCATGCTTGCATTTATCGCGTCTGACCGGGTTGAAGAGTGCATCGCACAGCAATCGTTTCATATTTTCACGCCGCATACCCTGACCGGACCAGAGGCATTGCGGGAGGAGTTGCGCGACATCCGTACCCGTGGCTATGGGTTCGACCGTGAAGAGCATGAGCCCGGCATTATTTGCGTCGCGATGCCGATCCTGTCGGAAAGCGGGCGCGTGCATGGGGCTATCTCTGTGACTAGCACAACAGAACGCAACGATCTGGCAGGCCTCGAAGCGCAGGTGCCTCTCTTGCGAGAAACGGCAACCAGTATTTCAAGGGATATCCATAACTGGAGCTTCCCTGACCATGACAAGAAACAAGCAACGGGGGGATAGGCCATGTCAGGTGTGACACTGAACAAGGTAATCAAGAAGTATGGCGATGTGCAGGTCATCCATGGGATTGATCTGGAGATCAACGATGGTGAATTCTGCGTCTTTGTCGGACCGTCCGGCTGCGGAAAATCCACATTGCTGCGCATGGTCGCAGGGCTTGAGGAAACGACCGATGGTCAGATCAATATTGGCACCCGGGATGTCACCCGCATGGACCCGTCCCAGCGCGGGGTTGCGATGGTGTTCCAGACCTATGCGCTATATCCGCATATGACAGTCAAGGATAACATGGGGTTTGGCCTGAAAATGAATGGCCACCCCAAGGCCGAGATTGCCGAAAAGGTCGCCGAAGCGACCCGTATTCTGAAACTTGAACAATATCTTGACCGCAAGCCTTCTGCCTTGTCGGGGGGGCAGCGGCAGCGGGTGTCCATCGGGCGCGCCATCGTGCGCGGGCCCGAGGTGTTTTTGTTCGATGAACCCCTGTCGAATCTGGACGCCGAACTGCGGGTTGAAATGCGTGTCGAGATCGCGCGCCTGCACAAGGAAATCGGCGCCACGATGATCTATGTGACCCACGATCAGGTCGAGGCGATGACGTTGGCCGACAAGATCGTCGTGCTGCGCGCGGGCAATATCGAACAGGTGGGCGCGCCGATGGAGTTGTACCGTGACCCCGATAACAAGTTTGTGGCTGGTTTCATCGGATCACCGGCGATGAATTTCCTTGAAGGAGTCGCCAACGATGGCGCGGTGACAGTGCCCGGCATGAAGGCCAGTTTCGACGGGGTGATCGCGCCAGCCTACAGCGGCAAGAAAATCACCGTGGGTATGCGGGCCGAACATCTGATGGTGGACCCAGGCGGTGACACGCACACCGTTGAAATGACAGAAAGCCTTGGCGGCGTGTCCTTCGTTTATCTGACCGGTGACACAGGCGAGAGGATCGTGATCGAGGAACGCGGCGACGAACGCTCGGCCGAAGGGGCGCGTGTTGGCGTGAGCATCGACAAAAGCCGCCTGTATCTGTTTGACGCCGAAACAGAGGCGCGTATTCGGACCTAGTACCCGCAGGTTCGGGGCGCTGCGCAATCGCATTGCGGCACGGCCAATTCTGCGAGAGTGTGGCGACAGCCCGCATCTGGCAAGGAGAATACCGTGGAGCTCGACGTCGAACAGATCAAAGCCGTCTACGAGACGATCAAACCCGCGACCATACGCACGCCCATGGTGCCCGCGACCCGGTTGTCGCACCATCTGGGCATTGATCTGTCGCTCAAGCTGGAAAACCTGCAACACACCAACGCCTTCAAGGCGCGTGGCGCGCTGGCCAAGCTGCTGACCCTGACGGACGACATGCGCAAAACCGGCGTGATCGCCTGTAGCGCGGGCAACCATGCGCAGGGTGTTGCCTATCACTCAAACCGGCTTGGTATTCCGGCAACAATCGTGATGCCGGAGGGGACACCTTTCAACAAGATCAAACGCACGAGCGATCTGGGGGCAGAGGTGGTTATCCATGGCCAAGGCTTCGATGACAGCGTGCAGTTCACGCTTGATCTGGCTGCGCAAAAGGGCCTGACATTTATCCATCCGTTTGACGACCCGATGGTTGTGGCGGGCCAAGGCACTGTCGCGCTGGAGATGCTCGAACAGGACCCTGATCTTGATACAATTGTTGTACCGATTGGCGGCGGTGGCCTGATCGCGGGCATGGCTATCGCGGCCAAAGGCGTCAAACCCCAGATCGAGATCGTGGGCGCGCAGGCGCATCTGTTTGATGCGGCCAAGGCTGATTTTGACGAGGCCGCGCCCAACTTTGCAGGCGCAACACTGGCCGAAGGCATTGCGGTGCGCCAGCCTGCGGATGCAAATCTTGACGTGATCCGCCGCCTTGTCGACCGTATCGACAGCGCGACAGAGGCCGAAATCGAGAATGCGATCTTTGATCTGCTATCCTACGAAAAGCTGGTCGCCGAGGGTGCCGCAGGCGCCGGGCTGGCCGTGATAGAAAAGCATCTGGACCAATATAAAGGCAAAAAGGTGGGCCTTGTGATTTGCGGCGGGAATATCGATTCCCGCCTGCTGTCCACGCTGATCCTGCGCGGCCTGATGCGCGATGGCCGGATCACGCGGCTGACGTTTGAAATCAGCGACACGCCCGGTCAACTTTCCAAAATATCGCGGATCATCGGGGACGCGGGGGCCAACGTGATTGAAGTGATCCACCAACGCATGATGCAAAGCGTATCGCTGAAACAGGCCGAACTTGAGGTCGTCATCGAAGCTCGCGACCAGACCCATGTGGATGAAATCGTTGGCGCATTGCGGGAAAACGGGCTGACAGTCCGCATCCCCCAAGACGTATGATCACCTGTTCGGCCCCGCCGATAACTGGAATTCTCAGAAAATCAATTGGATAGTAGCACGTCCGCAAAGAGCCCACTTAGACCAATGGTGCGTGCTGCACGAATGTCGGTTCTTATTGGTCGTCGCATCCGTTGTGGCGTTGCCACAATGTTGCATCGTGCCCATCTGGAACAGATGAACACGGGTCCGAAGCGTAGCCTCGCAAGACAGCGTATGCGGCGACCTTCTCTGCGCTCAAAAGCTCCGTTGTCATCAAATGGCGTGATAGATGAACATATCTTAGATCAGCGCGCGCAGCTTCCGCTTCATCAATGAGGTGCCTCAGCTGATTTGCATCCAAACTGGTCGATCTAAATCCCTCGTCCAGACTGCGCTCTGCCTCTATTAATGCTTCGCCCTTTGCGATGGCATCGACACGCATCTCTTTAAATATCATGGATATGCGTTGTTGCTGCCCGTCAGAAAGGTCGAGTTCATCAGCGAGTTCGAGAACATGAGCCGGACCCGGATAACCATTGAGTTCAGCAGGCAAGGCAAGGCCCCAACCTGACCCTTCCCGCAAAGCTTCGATGTCTTGTTCAGACAGGCTTGTGATCTCACGCGTTTCAAAGCCCTGATATGGCTGATGCGTCTCGTCGGCTGCCGCAATAGATGAGAAAGCGACCGAAGCGATGAGGAAAGCGAATAATCTTGTCATGTAAATCTCCTTCTTTCCTTAACATCTGGCGCAATCTAGTCTGATTCCATATGATACCTATCATGTGGCGGGATTTTCCGATCTTTGAAGCCAAGACGGTTCGGCAATTTGGTCCTGGCGATATCGTCTTTCGATCTGAGTCCGAGGTGACGCAGGTATTTCTGGTATGCAAAGGTCACACCGCGCTGGTCCGGCCACTGGCGTCAGGACAACAAGCAGTTTTGCAGCGTGCATCATCCGGACATATCATCGCTGAGGCATCCGTGTATGCGCGCAGATATCATTGTGATTGTATAGCGGTGGAACCGTCTGAGCTCGCATCTATGCCGCGCGAGTCCTTTCTAGATGCGCTTCGATCCAATCAGCCCCTATCCGAAGCTTGGGCTTCGTATCTGGCGCATGGCGTCCAACAAGCACGGATGCGTGCTGAAGTCCGCAGTCTGAAAACTGTTGCAGAGCGACTTGATGCGTGGATGGCTGAGTACGGCAATCTTCCCCAGAGAGGTAAGTGGCAAGGCTTAGCAGATGAATTGTCTGTAAGCCGCGAAGCCCTATACCGCGAGTTGGCGCGACGTCGAATTTCGTGACATGCATTGCTGCAAAAGCCGACATTCAAATTGGAACCCTAAACGGCAGCAAAGTGCGCACAACATTCATCGATATTAAGCTCTGCAATTGCTCGAGTGGCCTCATCTCCAGTCCCGTGCCACTTGTGCGTCACAGGCCATGCCTTGCGAACTGGCGACTACCTCTTCCCGTAATACAGCCCCACCACATGTTCGGCCTGTGCAAAGAACAGCCAGCGCAGGGCCAGCATGCCGGTGAGGTGGCTGAGCACGGCCAGAACGGCAAGCAGGTGACTGAACGGCAAGAGCAGCAGAATCACAGGCACGACAAAGCCAAGGCCCAACGCCAAAATCCGCAATTGTTGCGCATGTTTGCGCCCCACTTCGTGGATGAATTCACGCATCAGATAGTTGGTGCCGGTGTGCGGCGGTTCGAACGCGCGGACCTTGCCTATGTGGCCAAGGCCTGTGGCGGTTTCCATATTGGTGCCGGATGCAGCCAGCCGCGTATCGCCGCTAGTCCATGCGTAGAATTGTAAGCCGCCTGCGATGAGGAACAGAATAATGGTCAGCCATATCTGGCCTGTCATCAAGGCTCCGCCGCCGATGGACAGCGTCAGAAACAGGGCAGGGGTTGTCCAGTGTTTCCAGCGCGGCACGGTTTTCAACTGTGCATAGATCATCGCGGTCGTGAACACTGTGCCGAGTGATCCCACGGCCCCCAGAAAGCCCAACAGGCCAAGCCTCGTGCCCGCAAACACCAGCCCGGCCCCGTAGATGGCCATGATAAACAGTGTTGCGACGGCACAAATGCCCTCACGGCTGAGCCAACTTGTTTTCCACTGACTGAAAGCCTTGACCGCCCGTTCGGGGTGCCCGAGGTGAAAGGTCGAGGCCAGCAAGCCACCAACGGCAAACAGATATGCGATGGCAAACCAGATGAAGGCCCCGAAGCCCGTGGGCACAATCGCCCCCAGACCCAGCCAGAATAACATGCCAAAACCGATGCCGGAAAAGACAGTGAATACGATAACGGATGGTGCTGGATGCATTATTTGGCTCCTCCGGGCAGGGCAGACAGGGCTTTGTCAAGCCACGCGGCAAAGCCTTTGCCGTCTTGGGCGATAGGTTCAAGATAGGGGGCGAGCACGTCAAATTCAGGCATCTCGTCCTTTGGGCGCGGCGGCAGGTATTTGTTGACCGGCTTGGTGCCCTGTTCGGGCATCAGGTCAAACCCGCCGCGTTCGGCCACCAGTTTGGACACGTCGCTGTCCGCATCGCCCAGATCGCCAAAGTGGCGGGCGCCAGCGGGGCAGGTGCGTACGCAAGCAGGCTGGCGGTCTTCTTCGGGCAGGTTTTCGTTATAGATACGGTCAACGCAAAGGGTACATTTCTTCATCACCCCTTCGGCAGCGTCCAGTTCGCGCGCACCGTATGGGCAGGCCCATGCACATAACCCGCAGCCAATGCAGTCGCTTTCATTGACCAGCACTATTCCGTCTTCGCTGCGTTTGTAGCTGGCACCGGTTGGGCAGACGGTGACACAGGGGGCATCCTCGCAATGAAGACACGACTTGGGGAAATGGATCAACTGGGCTGCACCGGCATCCGGTTGCACTTCGTAGGAATGCACGCGGTTCAGGAAAGTCCCCGTCGGGTCGCCGCCGTAGGGGTCCTGGTCAGACAGCGGCGCGCCGTAGTTTTCGGTGTTCCAGCCCTTGCAGGAAATCACGCAGGCGTGGCACCCGACGCAGGTATCCAGATCAATGACCAGCCCTAGTTTCTTGGTGGATGGCGGTGGCAACTGGGTCATGTGGTGGCCCTTTCGATAGGTGCTGGCGCAAGCTGGCCAATGGGTTGTTCTTTGGCGCTATCCCACGTGGCGATAAACCAGATGAAGCTGCCAAGTGTCAGGGTGATGAAGGCTGCGATCAGCATGAGAATATGCGCCTTTTTCATTTTCTGACCTTCCACTCCAAATGGGTGGGGGCGTCAGGGACCGGCGATTTGATGGCGGGCATCGCGGGCTGGGCTTCGTTCGGGATCGCGGATTTTTCGATTTTGACCCGCAAGTCAAACCAGGCCGCCTGACCGGTTACAGGGTCAGAGTTCGCCCATCGCAGCCCGTCGCCCTTGGGCGGCATCAATTCATGGATCAGGTGATTGAGCAGGAAGCCCTTGGTCGCCTCGGGCGCGTTCTTGTCCAATGCCCATGCGCCTTTGCGTTTGCCGATGGCGTTCCATGTCCAGACCGTATTTTCGTTAAGGCTGGCCTGATGCGCGACCGGCACAACGATGGACCCGTGGACCGACGACACCTTCGCCCAATCGCCATCTGAAAAGCCGTTCGCTTCCCAGATTTTGGTTGGCACATATAACGGGTTATGCCCGTGGATTTGCCGCAGCCATGCGTTCTGGGTGCCCCATGAATGGTACATCGCCATCGGCCGCTGTGTCAGCGCATGGATCGGGTATTCGTTCAGATCGACGGCGGTATCTTCGAATGGTTCATACCAGATCGGCAGCGGGTCCATCGTAGACATCAACCGGTCGCGCAGGTGTTCGGGGGGCTGGCGGGTGCCGATGCCTTCGGCGGCTGCCTGAAACTTGCGCAGCGGTTCGACATAAAGCTGGAAGATGTAGGGCTGGACCACATCGTAAAAGCCCATTTTGACAGCCCAATCCTGATAATCCATGCTGAACGGTTTGTAGTAGGCGGCGTTCTCGGGGACATGCTCGATCCAGAAACCGCCGTTGTCGATATAGCTCTGCAACTGGTCGGGGTTCACGTCACCGCGCCCGCCTTGGGGGCCGTTGTCACCTTTGCGGAAACCGGCCAGCGGGCCGATGCCGGGGCGCCGGATGTGGTTGGTGATGTAGTCGGCATAGTCGGCGTATTTCTGGCTGCCATCGTCATTCACAAACCCCGGCAAGCCCAGCATGCCGCCCAGTTCACACAGCACCGACTGAAACCCGCGCACGTCGCGGTCAGGTTCCACCACGGGCCAGCGGATCGCATCGGCAACGCCGTCAGCCTCACAAATCGGCCGGTCCAGCAGGGAGATACAATCGTGCCGTTCCAGATACGTCGTGTCGGGCAGGATCAGGTCAGCATAGGCGACCATTTCAGACGAATAGGCATCGGAATAGATGATATGCGGGATCACATAGTCGCCATTTTCATCCTTGTCGGTAAGCATCTTGTGGACGCCACCGACGTTCATCGATGAATTCCACGACATGTTCGCCATATACATGAACAGCGTGTCGATTTTGTAGGGCACACCGGCATGGGCGTTGGAAATGACCATATGCATCAACCCGTGGGCCGACATCGGGTTTTCCCATGAATAGGCCTTGTCGATGCGGGTCGGATTGCCGTCATCATCCAGCAGCAGGTCTTCGGGGCCGTGGGTATAGCCAAGGTGTGGCCCATCGAGTGCGGCACCCGGCGTAACCTTGCCGTGCGGCTTGGGGTGGGCGGTCGCGGGTTTGGGGTAGGGCGGTTTGAACCGCATCCCGCCGGGGGTTTCCACAGACCCAAGCAGGATTTGCAGCACATGCAGCGCGCGGCATGTCTGGAATCCGTTGGAATGTGCTGAAATCCCCCGCATCGCGTGAAAACTGACCGGGCGTCCGACCATTTTGGCGTGCTTCTTGCCCCGGAAGTCGGTCCATTCACGATCAAGCTCAATCGCTTCGTCAAAGGCCACGCGAGCCAGATCGGCAGCAATAGCGCGGATGCGTTCGGCGGAGATGCCGCATTTTTCGGCCACTGCCTCTGGCGCGTAGTCGTCCTGCAGATAGCGGTCAGCCATCAGGTGGAACACGGGCCGATGCGTGACGCCCTTGTCGCGGTAGGTGGCGGACAAGTCAGGCTCGACCCCTTGACCGTTCCATGGGGCCAGCTTGCCGGTGTTGCGGTCAATCACCTGCGGCTGGCCGTCGCTGTCGCGCAAAAACAGGCCAAACTGGTCGCTGTCGGCGTCTTCGTTCACCAGAACAGAGGCATTGGTGAAACGCGCCAGATAGTCCAGATCAACCTTGCCCGCCTTCATCAGGCAGTGGACAATCGCAAGGATAAACAGACCGTCTGTGCCGGGCGTGATGCCGACCCAATCGTCGGCGACGGCGTTGTAGCCTGTGCGGATAGGGTTTACCCCGATCATCCGCGCGCCGCGCTTCTTGAGCTTGCCAATGCCCATCTTGATCGGGTTGCTGTCGTGGTCCTCGGCCACGCCGAACAGCATGAACAGCTTGGTGTTGTCCCAATCGGGCTGTCCGAATTCCCAGAACGCCCCGCCCATCGTATAGATGCCCGCTGCTGCCATGTTCACCGAACAGAACCCGCCGTGCGCGGCATAATTCGGGGTGCCGAATCCTTGCGCCCAGAAGCTGGTGAAAGATTGTGACTGGTCTCGGCCTGTAAAGAACGCCAGCTTTTCGGGGTGCTTTTCACGCACGGGTTTGAGCCATTCAACGGCCTTTTTCAGGGCCGCGTCCCAACTGATTTCGACGAATTCACCCGAACCACGCTCGCCCACCCGCATCAGGGGCGCGCGCAGACGGGACGGCGCGTTATGCTGCATGATCCCGGCGGAGCCTTTGGCGCACAATACGCCCTGGTTCACCGGATGGTCTTTGTTGCCTTCGATATAGGCGACCTTGCCGTCCTTCATATGCACGTTGATGCCACAGCGGCAGGCACACATGTAGCAAGTGGTTTTGCGCACCTCGTCCGAAACCTTGGGGGATGTATCAATGTTTGGCTGATCTAGTGACATAACAGTTACCTTTCGGGTCGGGCATTCAGTGACGAGTTAACCCCGGCGGGGGGCAAAATGGCAATGGAATTAGGCCAAGTTGCGTATGATATTAACCTGCGGCTCATGACAGTTGCGTCCTGACAAGCCCCGATACCGCCAGCCCGCTTAGCAGCAGCAGGCAGAAGGGACGGTAGAAAGGGGCAAATCGCGGGATGAACAGCTTTTGTCCGGCAAACACCCCCGCACAGGCAAAGGCAGATAAGGCAAGGCCGCGCGTTGCGGCCTGCGCATTCATGACGCCCGTAGCCAAATAGGTGATAATGGTGGTGAACAGGCTGATGAATAGAAACAGCACAAGGGCGGCCCGCATCTTGGCGGCAGGCGCGTCTTGCGACAGCACATAAAGGGCGACGACCATGCCGCCGACTGACGCAAGCCCGGTGACAATGCCTGCGACAAAACCGGCTGCATAGACGCCAGCTTTGGTGGCGAGGAACGCGATCCTGATCCGGGCCAGTTGGGTGAGTGCCAAGATGATGATGACCGTCAGGACAACAGCCTTTGACGCCTCTACCGACAGTGCCTGCACCGCCAGCACCCCAAACGGCACGCCAAGCGTGGACCCGATGACCAGGCCCATGACGATGCGGCGGTCAGCCTCTTGCCAGCCGCCCCGCGCCATGAGGACAGACGCGGCCATTTCCAGACACCAGCAGATCGGGATCAACTCGATTGGCGGCAGGATCAGCACGCCAGAGGCCATGACCAGCGCGGACAGGGCAAAGCCGGAAAAACCGCGCACGACCCCGGCGATCGTGACGATCAAGGCGAGGGCTGCGAACTCCGGCGCTGTCAGATTGATGAGTGTCAGCGCGTCCATTACTGCCCCTTGGCTATCAGGGTCAGCGCATCGCGGGCGATTTGCTTTTCTTCGTCGGCGGTGACGATATGCACGGGTACATCACCAAAGCAGGCCAGCAGTTCCATGATCCGGTCGCGCACGGGGGTTGCGTTTTCGCCGATGCCGCCGGTAAAGGCGACGGCATCCAACCCGCCCATTGCAACCAGCGCAGACCCTGCGTGCCGGGCCGCCCAATAGCAGAAATGCTCGACCGCGAATTTCGCGTCAGGATCATCGCGCGCCAACAGCGTTTTCATGTTGTTGTCGCCTGCTAGCGCCTTGAGCCCCGAGGCGTTGTTGAGCAGCCGGTCTGTTTCGTCTTCGCCAAAGGCTTTGGACATGCGCAGGACTGCTGCACCGTCGATATCGCCTGACCGCGTGCCCATTGTCAGGCCGGACAGAGGCGAGTAACCCATTGATGTCGCATAGGACTTCCCGTCCAGAATGGCACAAAGGCTGGCCCCATTACCCAAATGAAAAGCCAGCAGGCGATGCGGCAGGTCAGCGCCGAACTCTGCCACCATATTGGCGTATGAAAGTCCGTGAAACCCGTAGCGGCGAATACCTGCATCATGTTGGGTTTTGGGGATGGCATAGCGGATGGCGACTTCGGGATTGGCGGCATGGAACGCCGTCCCGAAGCTGCAGTATTGCGGCAGGTCGGGGGCCGCGTGTTGCAGGGCATAGATGCCCGCCAGATTGTTGGGATTATGGAGGGGTGCCAGCGGCACCACGCTTTCAATGGTCTTGATGACGGATGTCGTCAGGCGCGCCGGTTGCGTCAAGATTGTCCCGCCATGCACGACGCGGTGTGCTGCGGCATCCAGTGCGCTGATCGGATGCCCGGCCTTGTCCAGCGCGCCCAGCATCGCGGCAAGTGCCGCCGCATGATCGACAGCCGTGACCTCTTGCCGGGCATCGCCCAGCTTCAATTCACCCTGTGTGCCGATATTGGTCACGGCCCCGCTCACCACTGACGTCAGCCCATGATCGAAAAGCTCGATCTTGAGGGATGAAGAACCGGCGTTGAGGACAAGGATCATGCTGATTGCCCTATTTCGGCAGTGCGCATTTGATCGACGCGAGTGCGGCAGATGCAAGCCGCGCGGCGGGCGGATCTGCGCGTGAGGTCAGCAGGATAGGTACCTTTGCCCCCGTCACCACGCCAGCCGCACAACCGCCGCCGATGTAGACAAAGGCTTTGAACAGGGCGTTGCCCGACACAATGTCGGGCACGATGATCGCATCTGCCTGACCTGCGACCGGATTGTCGGTCAGCCCCTTTGTGGCGACGGCATCGGGCGACAGGATCAGGTCAAGCGCCAAAGGGCCGGACACATCGGCGTTGCTGATGTGCGTTGCGGCCCAATCAGCCAGCGCCTTGCCATCCATGGAACTGGGGACCGACGGAATGGCACTTTCGGTCGCGGAGAGAATGGCGATTTTGGGACGGTCATTGCCCAAGCGGTGCAGCAGGTCATTCACCTGCGCGATGCAGGTCTGGCGGGTTTCCAGATCGGGGGCCACGTTGACCGCAGCGTCGGAAATCAAAATCGGTTTGCCCCCATCAGGATGGGTGATGTGGAAAATGTGCACAAAGCGCGCCCCCGTGCGCAGCCCCGCATCGCGGCTGACAGCAGATTTCATAAAGACATCCGTGTGCAGGTTGCCTTTCATCAGCACGTCGGCTTCGCCCGCTCCGCAAAGGGCGGCGGCGGTCTGGCCCGCCTCGGCCTCGCCATTGGTGTCGTGGATGGCGTAGCCGGAAATGTCCCATTCCAGCTTTGCTGCCTCGGCCCGGATTTCATCAGCCTCACCCACAAAAACCGGGATCATGATGCCCGCTTTGGTCGCGTCCTCTGCCGCTTCCATCGGCAAGGGCGCACCAGCGCGGGCAATCGCGACCCGTGGTGGTGCGAACTTCTGCGCGCGTGCGATCAGCTCTTGCGGTGCAACAGCTTCGCGTTTGGACAGGAACGGTGATGACATATCAAACCTCAGTAATCGCGCGCAAAAGGCCCAGCAGAGCCAGCGCTAGAAGGAGCATAACCGCAAAGCGGCGAAAGGTCGTTGGGGACGCGGCAAGAAACTGACGCCCGCCCAGCCAGACCCCCAATCCGAGCAGCGGAAAGGCCAGACCCAGCCCGGCGGCTGTGTCCCACGTTATCAATCCGCCCGCCCACAGCAAGGGCATGGTGATAAGATCCAGACCGGTCAGAAAGACGATCATCGTGGCGCGAAACCGCTGGGGTGCCATGGGTTGCGCGGTCATGAAAGCAGCCACCGGCAGCCCCCCGATGCCTGCGCCGTTGCATAGACCCGACAAGATGCCCACACCGAAATGCCCCGGCGCGCCAATCGTGCGTCGCAATGTCCAGCCTGACAGCAACACCAGCGACATGGCAAGAACGATCAGCGAAACGGTCAGTCTGACCGCGCTTTCGCCCAGCGAAAGGATGGTCCAGACTGACAGGGGCAGCATCACGGCAGCCCCGGCGAGAAGTGCAAAAACACGACGCCAGTCCACATGGCCGCGAATGCCGCGTGCCTGAAAGACTGTCATCAAGATCTCGCATGAAAACACCACCGGAATGAGGGGTAGGGGGTTTGTTATCAACGCCGCGAAGGCAATGAAAATAGCCGAAAACCCAAACCCCGAATAGCCCCGGACAAAGGCGGCGCCCAACAATGCAACTGCAAGGGCGACCGCCTGTCCGGGGCCTAGATCGAATGGCAAGCCTATTCGGCAGCCATGTCGGAAGCAGAGATACCCGCAACTTCAACAGGTTTCTTCATGGCGTCACGGCGGAACGGTTCACCCAGTTCCTGATTGAGGATGACCTCGATCAGGGTCGTGGTGTTGTTTTCCATCTGATCCTTGATCGCTTCGTTGAGGGCTGCGGTCAGTTCGTCCATCGTGCGCGCCTGCACACCCTTCAGACCACAGGCGTTGGCGATCCCGGCATATGACACTTTCATGTCCAGTTCGGTGCCGACGAAGTTGTCATTGAACCACAGGGTAGAGTTGCGCTTTTCAGCACCCCACTGGTAGTTGCGGAAGACGATCTGCGTGATGGCAGGCCATTCGTCGCGGCCAATCGCGGTCAGTTCGTTGACCGAAATCCCAAAGGCGCCGTCGCCTGCGAAACCGATGACAGGCACATCGCGCTGGCCAATCTTGGCACCGATGATGGATGGCAGGCCATAACCACAAGGTCCAAACAGACCCGGTGCCAGATATTTGCGCCCTGTGGGGAAGCTGGGGTAGGCGTTGCCAATCGCGCAGTTGTTGCCGATGTCGGACGAGATGATCGCATCCTCTGGCATTGCGGACTGGATCGCGCGCCATGCCATGCGTGGCGACATCCAGTCAGGACGGGCTGCGCGTGCGCGTTCGTTCCATGTGGTGCCCGGATCATCCTCTTCGTGGTCAAGCGATGTCAGTTCCTGCGCCCATGCCGATTTGGTCTGTGCGATTAGCGCCTTGCGGTCTGCACGGCCTGCGTCACCGGCACCATCGGCCAGTTGCTCTGTGATGCTGGTGGCCACTTTGGCGGCGTCGCCGACGATACCCACGGTGATCTTCTTGGTCAGGCCGATGCGGTCGGGGTTGATGTCTACCTGAATGATCTTGGCGTCCTTGGGCCAGTAGTCAATGCCGTAGCCGGGCAGGGTCGAGAAGGGGTTCAAGCGTGTGCCCAATGCCAGAACGACATCAGCCTTGCTGATCAGCTCCATGCCAGCCTTGGACCCGTTGTAGCCCAACGGCCCTGCAAACAGCGGGTGGTTGCCGGGGAAGGCGTCATTGTGCTGGTAGCCCACGCAAACAGGCGCATCCAGCTTTTCAGCCAACAGGCGCGAGGCTTCGATGCCACCTTCGGCCAGAACAACGCCAGCACCGTTCAGGATGACAGGGAACTTCGCTGTGGACAGCATTTCAGCCGCCTTTGAGATTGAAGTCGCGCCACCGGGGCTGACTTCGAATTCAATTGGTTCAGGCAGTTCGATATCGATGACCTGGGTCCAGAAATCACGTGGAATGTTGATTTGGGCGGGGCCGGACAAACGCTTGGCCTTTGCAATCACGCGGGCCAGCACTTCGCAGATGCGGGACGGGTCGCGGACTTCTTCCTGATAAGCCACGCAGTCGGCGAACAGGTTCATCTGTTCCATTTCCTGAAAACCGCCCTGACCGATGGTCTTGTTTGCTGCCTGTGGTGTGACCAGCAGGCAGGGGGTGTGGTTCCAGTAGGCGGTTTTGACAGATGTCACAAAGTTCGTGATGCCCGGGCCGTTCTGGGCGATCATCATCGACATTTCGCCTGTGACGCGGGTGTACCCATCCGCCATCATGCCAGCGGTCATTTCGTGGGCGCAATCCCAGAATGTGATGCCCGCCTTGGGGAAAATATCAGAGATCGGCATCATGGCAGAGCCGATGATCCCGAACGCATGGCGGATACCATGCGCTTGCAGTGTTTTGACGAAAGCCTCTTCAGTGGTCATCTTCATTAGATGGGTCCTTCCCCTCTTGGTATCAGTAAAAGCAGCCTGGCCATGCCCCCGGCCGTTGGGGCGACATTATGTGCGACGGCTGTGTCGCGTTAGGTCCAGTTGACGCGGTGTATTAAGGCCAGCGGATTCAAAAATGAGACTTTTAGTCTCAAAATGTAAGGCTATCCTTTTAGCTGTTCTGTCAGAATAATCAACGATTATTCGCAGCAGCCAGCCTGAGTCATGCTGATGCAGAGGCGATATGAGGCCTTCCGTTTTTTTGGTAGGAGCGGATCGCCCTTGCAACCAAATCGACACCTTCTGCAATGCGACCGGATGAGATCGATGAATAGGCCAGTCGAAAATAGGCGCTGTGGCCCTGCGGATTCGCAAAAAAGGGCGCACCTGCTTCGATCAGGACGCCATCCGCCCGCAGCGTTTCGGCCAATTGAGTTGCATCAATCCCATCCGGCGCGCGCAGCCATACCGATGAACCGCCGTAAGCGCCTTCTCCGGCAACGGTCAGTTGGTTCTTCTCCAGTGCGGCATCCATGACTTTGCGCCTTTCGTGATAGGCTTTGCTCATCCGGCGGACCAGCGCATCATAATGTCCCAAAGAGAGGTAATAGCTGACCGTGCGTTGGATGTGGCCCGGCGGATGGCGCAGCACCGACGCGCGTAGCGCGCGGGCTTCGCGGATGAACGGCTCTGGCCCCACAAGATAGCCAAGGCGCAAACCGGGAAACAGCGATTTCGAAAACGAGCCCACATAGATCACGCGCCCGTTCTGATCGAGCGACTTCAAGGAAGGGGACGGTGATTTGAGAAATGACATTTCAAATTCATAGTCGTCCTCGACGATCAGGAAATCATCCGCATCCGCCCGTTCAAGCAAGGCGCGGCGCCGGTGCAACGGCATGGTCGCTGTTGTGGGGCATTGATGGCTAGGCGTTGTAAACACAACATCTGTTTCATGGGGGAGCGCGTCAGGAGGCAGCCCATCGGAATCAACGCTGATGTTATGCAACTGGCAACGCGATTGTGTAAGGATATTGCGCAGCGCCGGATAGCAAGGGTCTTCGATCGCCGCATGTCGGCGGCTGTTCAGCAAAACCTGCGCGGATAGCCAAAGCGCGTTTTGCGCCCCCATCGTCACCAGAATTTCATCCGTATTGGCCAGAATGCCGCGGCGTGGCAATGTTTGCCGGGCGATGAATTCGATCAGTTGAGGATCGTCGCCATCGTACAGATCGGACGTCATCGCCGCAAAGTCGCGCATCCCAAGCGCTTGCAACGCACACAGCCGCCAGTTTGCGCTGTCAAAAAGGGTCTTGTCGGCCTGCCCGTAAATGAACGGGTAACGATAACTCGCCCAATCGGACGGCTTTTTCAGGCTCAGTCCCGGACTGTGCCTTTGCGCGATCGCGCGGTTCCAATCCACCGTGCCCGCCCCAAATCGCCGGGCGGGAAAGGCAGGTGGTTCGGGTGCGTTGTCAGATACGAAGTACCCAGACCGCCCGCGCGAGACCAGATAATCATCGGCTACAAGTTCGGTATAGGCCAGCGTGACCGTGATCCTGCTGACCCCCAGATGCACCGCCATTTTTCGCGAGGATGGCAAGCGTTCACCACGCCGAAACCGGCCTTCGAGAATTCCTTGGGCCACCATCTGTTGAATCCGCGATTGCAGCGTCCCTTCTGCGTTCGGATCAAGAAAGAAAGTCTCGATATTGATGGACATGGCTTGCTTTCGCTGAACTGGCCTTATTGCCTGCGTAGACTGGCCTTAACTGGGGCTGGTTGCAAGTACTGCCATTAACCAACGGGAAAGAAACGGCGTAACTGTTAAGCCGGTGTTAAGACTGCGAGTGTTTTTTTGTCCTTGGGTGAAAGTGTAGGAACAAGGTGTCTCGATCATGATCGATACGTTGATGAATAATAGCGCGGCGGCGTCTTTGCTGCCGACAGGCTCAACCGTCTTGCAGAGCAAGGATCGGGCGCAAAAGGCAGGCACCGAAGGGCCGCCGGAAACAGCTGTAACCAGATCCGCTGAAACGGAACGTCCGTCAAATCTGCCTGAACGCATCGCAGACAAGAAAGAACGTGACGCTGTGGTCGGGTCTGAAGTCATGCGCAGTACTGTTGAGGTGCGCAGTCAGGACGCGGACAAAGCCGACGATGACGCAGCGTCGCGCAAGCTAAAGGCAAAGATGGCAGATGATGCCTATCAACAGACCATGCTAATGACCCGCCAGGCCGAAGAGGTTCGCGCGGAAAGGATGCGCATCGCGGCCTAGGCCAATTTGCTCGCGCATTATATTGCTGGGCCAAGTCTGCAAATCGTCTTGGTTCGCCGTACAAAACGGGACTATCGCTGGCTGCGCGTTTTTCAGTTCTTGGCCAGAATTGGCAGAAGCAATCCCCACCCTGTTTCCTGAGGCGGTTCAGGTCGTTCGAAACCCGGGGTCTAGAAGGGGTCCTTGAATACTGGACAGTAAGCCAAGCTGTATTCCAGACTTCACAGATCAGCTTAAGGCCAAGCTTGCATTGGAAGTGCTGCGAGAGATCGCAGCCAATCTCATTCGTGTCACCCGGCCTGCCTCGCCTGAGCGCCACGCGGGCTTTACTCGGCAGGCCCTAAGCCCAGACTAAAGCGTTTCGCCTTTAACCTGAGGCATCAGGTAAAGGTGAAACGCCCACAACATATAAACGTTGCATGACGTTTCCTGAAAAGCTTTGGATCAGGTTTTTCGCGAAACGCTGTAGTCGACAGAAAGAAAAAGGAACGGATTGTGCTCCTGAACGGCATGAAACCAAGGGCCGGGTCAGAAGCCGCGCGTTTTGCTATAGGGTTTCGCTGATGGCTCAGGCCAAAGCCGCAGCCTGGTTTGCCGCCGCCTCATCGCGCGATACGGAAATTGGCGGTTTGTTGTGGCAACTGCGCCGGAATTCTGTTGCTGCCCCGTATAACCCCTGCGTCAATTAAGGGGATTGCCATGAACTTGTTTCATCTCGTCATTGTGCTTGCCATGGGTGCAGCCAGTCTTGCCACTTTCGCAACATCCCAGACACTCCATGTTTGCGTTTTTGCGCTACCATCCGAGCAAGTGGCAGGTGATCTGATTGTCCCGGAACGGGTGTTGGCCGAGGAAGACCCCGGCCAATCATGTGTTAGCCCAAGACCCGTGTGATCGCTTGATCAACGGCGTCGGTGATCTGGTCCAGATCATCCTTTGTCGCGATCAGGGGCGGGGCAAATAGCAGCGTGTTGTTGTATCCGGGCAATGACCGGTTTGTTGCCCCGATGATGATCCCCTGTTGCATACAGTCCGCAACAATGGCTGCAACCTGCTTTTCATTCACGGGGTCTTTGCTATCGCGATCTGTCACCAGTTCCGCACCAGCGAACAGGCCCATGCCACGCACATCACCAATCCAGCGGTGCTTTTCCATCAGCCCCAGCAAGTTGTTTTGCAGGTGCTCTCCCATGCGGGTGGAATTGCCGCGCAGGTCTTCTTCTTCTATAATCTTCATGTTTTCGATGGCTGCGGCGGGCCCTGCCGTGCAGCCGCCAAACGTCGATATATCGCGGAAATATGACAGGTGGTCGGTGTCGTCCTTGAACATCTCGAAAACAGCGTTTGTCGTCACGCAGCACGAAATCGCAGCGTAGCCGGAAGCGACGCCCTTGGCCATTGTCACGATATCAGGCTGCACGCCGAACTGCTGATAGCCGAACCATGTCCCTGTGCGGCCCAGACCGCAGACGACCTCGTCAATATGCAAAAGGATGTCGTATTTCTTGCAAATCTCCTGCACGCGGTCCCAGTACCCCTTTGGCGGCACAATGATGCCGCCACCGGCGGTGATGGGCTCAAGACACAATGCGCCGATCGTATCGGGTCCTTCGGCAAGGATCACATCCTCAATCGCTTGCGCGGCCTTTGCGCCATATTCTTCGCCAACCGACCCGTCTTGCGACCGGTATTCGAGGCAGTGCGGGACCCGCACAAAACCGGGCGTAAACGGTCCATATTGTGCGTTGCGCTCATCCTGACCGCCAGCCGAGAGCGCAGAAATGGTCGTGCCGTGATAGTCGCGTTCACGATAAAGGATCTTGTTCTTTTTGCCGCCATAATGCTTGTGGCTGATCTGGCGGACCATCTTGAAGGCCTTTTCGTTCGCCTCTGATCCGGAGTTGGCGTAATAGACCCGGTCCAGACCCGGCATCTTGTCGATCAGCATTTCAGAAAATTGCGCCCCGGGGATTGTGCCAAGGGTGCCGCCGAAGAAACACATCTTGGTCAGTTGCGCGCCGACTGCATTGGCGATGCGTTCGCGACCATAGCCCACGTTCACCGTCCATACGCCGCCTGACACAGCGTCGAGATGTTCCTTGCCCTTGATGTCCCAAACGCGCATGCCCTTGCCTTCGACGATGATGCGTGGGTCAATTGTTTCGTAGGGTTTGTGCTGGCTCAGATGGTGCCAGACATGGGCGCGGTCCGCTTCCACGATCTGGTCTGGGTCATTTGCAAAGGCATGGGTGTCCATCCGGGGAACTCCGTTGTTTGAGAAGGGCTATGCAATTCGAATCCAGTTCGTTCGATGCACATATTGACCTCAGTTTGCCTCTACGCTGAGCAATCTCAATAGGGCCAGTTGGGCTGCATGAATATAGCCAGAAGTCGGGGCGCCTCTGGACTGTTTGTCGCGGTGTTCAATGCCAAGATATTGTAAATAAGGACAAAAGAAGAAATCCCGCGTCTTCTTTCGGCAGTCCATGCGGATTTCGCGAGATTTTCTTGCGATTGACCGCTGGCCCTGAATTGCCTTGGCTACTGAATAATCTGCTCCGCCCGGCAGGCGTTTGACCGAACGCCGGGCTGTAGTGGTGATAATATATTGCGGCTGGGCAACGGTAAAAAACCATGTTCATCTGCAGTATCGCGGCAGGGGCGACCTTGCTTACGACAACATGGGAGAACAAAAATGAAGATCAAAACAACGCTGATGGGGGCTGTTGCCGGTGCTGCAATGCTGACAGGCATGCAAGCGACTGCGGACGGGCACGGCGAAATTACAGCTGCTTATTTCCTTGAGTGGCCAATGCCGTTTCTGGCGGCCAAAGCATCGGGCGCCTATGATGAGGCACTGGGCATGAAGGTGAACTGGGTGTCTTTTGAGACAGGCACCGCGATGTCAGCTGCAATGGCGTCCGGCGACGTGCAGATTGCCGTGAGCCAGGGTGTGCCGCCATTTGTTGTCGCGGCCTCCGGCGGGCAGGATTTGCAGGTTGTTGATGTTGCCGTCAGCTATTCCGACAATGACAACTGCGTCGTAGCGGCGGGGCTGGAAATCGACAAAGACAGCGCCGGTGAGTTGGCGGGCAAGAAAGTTGCCGTGCCGTTGGGAACCGCTGCGCACTACGGCTTTCTGCGCCAGATGGACCACTTCGGTGTGCCGCTTGATTCCCTGCAAATCGTTGACATGGACCCGCCAACAGGTGCGTCAGCACTGGCACAGGGCGATGTGGACTTTGCATGTGGCTACGGTGGTGGCCTGACATCCATGAAGGAGTATGGCAACGTCCTGCTCACAGGTGATGAAAAGGAAGAACTCGGCATTCTGGTGTTTGACGTGACATCTGCACCTGCATCCTATGTTGCCGAAAATGGTGATGTCGTCGCAAAGTTCCTGGCGGTGACTGCAGCGGCCAACGCGGAATGGAACGCGGGTCAGCCTGACGAGATGCTGGCCGTGATTGCGGAACAGTCCGGCATGGATGTTGACGCCGCCAAAGCGTCAATCTCGACGATGAAGTTCCCGGATGTCGAAACGCAGCTTTCCGACGCGTGGCTGGGGTCAAATGCAGCAACCTTTATGAAGGGTGTGGCGGACGTGTTCGTTGAAGCGGGCTCAATTGATAGCGCACTTGAAAGCTATGAGGACGCTGTGAACACCGGACCTCTTACGCAGGCCGCAAACTAAGACACCTGGGTTGGCGTGCCGGTGCGCGCCAACCCTTGCCTTTGGTTTTTCCTGAAAAGACCCGCGCGCAGGCCTTTTCAAGAGAAACAAGAGGGACAGAGGATGTCGGGACTTCAAATAGACAAACTTTCCATGCGGTTCGACTTGCCAAATGGATCGTCGGTACAGGCGCTTCAGGACGTCACTCTCAATCTGCAAGCAGGAGAGTTGCTGTCGGTGCTGGGGCCGTCCGGCTGTGGCAAGACCACGCTGCTCAATATCGTGGCAGGGTTTCTGGCACCCACCGATGGACAAATCATCCTCAATGGCCATCAGGTCACCGGGCCCGACGCCGAACGTGGCATGGTGTTCCAGCAGGGTGCACTGTTTGAATGGATGAGCGTGCGCGAAAACGTCGGGTTCGGCCCCTCCATGAAAGGGATGGCAAAGGCGGAAAAGCACAAGATTGTCGATCATCTGCTTGATGTCGTGGGCTTGCAGGATTTCAAGGAAAAGGCCGTTTATGAACTGTCGGGCGGGATGCAGCAGCGCGTGGCACTGGCCCGTTGTCTGGCCAATGACCCCGATGTCATCTTGATGGATGAACCGCTGGGCGCGCTGGATGCGCTGACCCGCGAAAAGATGCAGGGGCTGGTTCTGAAACTCTGGAAAGAGACGGGCAAGACGATCATTCTGATTACCCACTCCGTCGAAGAGGCGTTGCTGCTGGGTGAGCGACTGATCGTTATGGCCCCGCGTCCGGGTCGCATCCACAAGGAATACCGTCTGCCATTTGCGGAAATGGGTGTTGATCAGGACCTGCGCGAGGTCAAGAAGCATCCTGATTTCGGTCAAACCCGAGAGGAAATCCTCAGCATGATCTGGGACATGGAAGAAGAAATCATGGGCCGTTCGGAGGATGCAGCATGATCCCCCTTCTGATTTATGTAGCGATCTTCATTCTGGCCTATGTGCTGGTCACCAAAGTGGTCCACCGCGCCGTTGCAAAGGACTACACATCGCTCAAGACCGTGACGTTCGGTGATGAAAGTGCTGTGCGGCCCAACCGGGTGGCCGGGGTCATCTCGGTCTTTTCGATTTTTGTCTTGTGGGGCATGTTTACGGGGTCCAGTCTGCTGCCCGGTTTTCTGCATGCACCGGCCCCGTTCGAGGGCACATCAACCTTTGACTACACCGCAGAAGTCGATGGGCAAGGCACGGATGATGCCACCGTGACCGTCGTCGTGCATCCGCGCGAAGTGCCGACGGATGCGCCCGAAGTGGAACCGGGCGATGGTTTTGCCAAGAATGATTCAGCGACCGTTGCACAATGGCGCACAGGCCTGATCAATGTTGCCGCGAACGATGATTTGACCAAGAGCGATGGCGCGCGGGTCATTGCGATCAACGGACAGCCCATCGCGCCCGGTGAAACAGTCAAGGTTGAGGGCGGCAGTGTGACCCTGTCTGACAAGGGCACGCCAAACTTTGCCCCGTCGCGCGGCTGGCAGATGGAGCCACTCTACCTACCGGCGCCGGAGGCCGTGTGGGACCGAACGATAAAGATAACCCAGGAAGGTTTCCGTAACTTCAGCCTATGGCAGCATTTGGGCTATTCGCTCTTCCGCGTCATTGCCGGTTTCCTCCTGGGGGCACTGGTTGGCATCCCGCTGGGCTACGCCATGGGGCTGAGCAACTGGTTTCGGGGCTGGTTCGACCCGATTGTCGAATTCATGCGCCCGGTGCCGCCTTTGGCCCTGATCCCGCTGGTGATCATCTGGGCCGGTATCGGTGAGGCAGGCAAGATCATCCTGCTGTTTCTTGCAGCCTTGTGGATCATGGCAATTGCGGCCCGTTCGGGCGTCTCTGGCGTGCGGATTTCCAAGGTCCATGCAGCCTATTCGCTGGGTGCATCCAAATGGCAGATCATGCGCCATGTGATTATCCCCAATTCCCTGCCTGAGATATTTACCGGTGCGCGGGTCGCAATGGGGGTATGCTGGGGTACGGTGGTTGCTGCCGAACTTGTCGCCGCCGAACAGGGCGCTGGCATGATGATCATGACTGCATCGAAGTTTCAGAACACCGATATCGTGATCATGGGCATTATCCTGATCGGTGTGATCGGCTTTGGCATCGACATGCTGATGCGCTGGGCCGAGCGGGTGCTGGTGCCTTGGAAGGGTAAGGGCTGACAGAGGCCCACTCGTACCTATAAGGCGCTGCAAAAAAAGAGGGCAAAGGACATCTTATCCTTTGCCCTTTTTGCTTTTCGGATGGTCCTACGATTTTTGATCTCGCCCCTCTTGACCTTCCCATAACTGGAACCCCTATGTTAGCGGAAATAAGGGGAAAACATGACCAAACATTCTGAAATCAGGCTCGCCGTAGACGGGATGAGTTGCGCGTCATGCGTTGGACGGGTCGAGACGGCGCTAAAGAACGTGCCGGGCGTGGAGTTCGCGCAAGTGAACCTCGCCGATGGAACAGCGCGTATTGTATCGCAGGCGGACGCTGATGCTAATGCATTAAAACGCGCCACCGCTGCGATTGGCTATGATGCGACAGTTCTCGGTGCCGACGAAACGACCGATGAAGCGCAGGCAACCGAAGCCGAGCATCTGAAACGCTCTTTTCTGGTCGCGATGGGCCTGACGTTTCCGGTTTTCCTGCTGGAAATGGGCGGGCATCTTATCCCGGCGCTACACGACTTAATCATGCGGACAATCGGCATGACGGCGAGTTGGACAGTACAATTCATTCTGGCCACGCTGGTAATCGCTGGGCCGGGCCGGATTTTCTACGTCAAGGGGATAGCTTCGCTGCGGCACTTATCGCCTGATATGAACGCGCTTGTTGTGCTGGGCACGGCGGCGGCGTGGACATATTCGACCTGTGCCCTGTTCCTGCCGGGCGTATTCCCCGCAGGTACGCTGGCTGTCTATTTCGAGGCTGCCGCCGTCATTATCACGCTCATTTTGCTGGGCCGTTGGCTGGAAGCACGCGCCAAAGGCCAGACGGGTGCCGCGATCAAGCGGTTGATCGGCCTGCGTCCGGCGACGGCAACGGTCTTGCGTGACGGCGATGCGCGCGACATCCCCATCAATGAGGTAGTGCAGGGCGACATGCTGCTGCTGCGCCCCGGTGCGCGGATTGCCGTCGATGGTGTGGTCGTCAAAGGGCAATCCTTTGTGGACGAAGCCATGATCACTGGTGAACCGATGCCGGTGGACAAAGCCGAAGGCGACAGGCTCACCGCCGGGACTGTTAATGGTAATGGTGTGATCGAAATGCGCGCCACAGCCGTGGGAGAGGATACAATGCTGGCGCAGATCATCGCCATGGTGCAGGACGCGCAAGGCGCGCGCTTGCCAGTGCAGGACCTGTTGAACCGGGTGACAGCGTGGTTTGTGCCTGCGGTTATGGCGGTGGCAACATTGACCGTACTGGTCTGGCTGACCATCGGGCCTGATCCGGCCTTGTCCTATGCATTGGTTGCGGGCGTATCGGTGCTGATTATCGCATGTCCCTGTGCGATGGGACTGGCCGCGCCCACGTCAATCATGGTGGGGACCGGGCGTGCAGCGGACCTTGGTGTTCTGTTTCGGAGGGGTGACGGGTTGCAAGCTTTGCAGTCCGTTGATGTCGTGGCCTTTGACAAGACCGGTACGCTGACGTTGGGCAAGCCGGCCCTGACCGATGTGGTTGTCTTGAACGGGGACGAAGAAACATTGCTGCGGTTAGCCGCCGCTGTTGAGAAGACATCGGAACACCCTCTGGCGCAGGCTATTGTCGATGCAGCGACCGCGCCACTGCCATCGGCAACGGATGTGCAGGCGGTGCCGGGGTATGGGATCAAGGCGCAGGTTTCTGGCAGCACGGTGGTCGTCGGTGCGCAACGTATGTTGCAGGCCGAAGGGATTGACAGCGCGGCCTTGGCAGAGACAGCTGCGAGGTTTTCCAAGGTCGGCAAGACCTCGATCATGGTGGCCGTGGATGGCAAGGCCGCTGGCGTATTGGCTGTCGCTGATCAGCTCCGCCCAAACGCCGTTGCGACCGTCCGGATGTTGCAGGCCAATGATGTCAAGGTTGTGATGATCACCGGCGATGCCGCGCAGACCGCGCAGGCGACTGCCGACGATCTTGGTATCACTGATGTCATTGCCGACGTTCTGCCTGGCGGCAAGAAAGACGCGATCGCGCAATTGCATAGTGGGGGCAAAAAGGTCGCATTTGTGGGCGACGGGATCAACGATGCACCTGCTTTGGCCGCTGCCGATGTTGGCATCGCGATCGGTACTGGCACCGACGTCGCGGTGGAGGCGGCGGACGTTGTGCTGATGTCGGGTGACCCCGCAGGTGTCGCCAATGCCATCGCGGTAAGCAAAGCGACAATGGCCAATATCCGGCAAAATCTGATGTGGGCGTTTGGATACAACATTCTGCTGGTGCCAGTGGCTGCCGGTGTGCTTTTCCCGGTCTGGGGGATGCTGCTGTCGCCCGCTTTGGCAGCGGGAGCCATGGCGCTCTCCAGCGTGATCGTCGTCAGCAACGCCCTGCGACTGCGCGGCGCAAAGGGTGTCCTATGAATATCGGTGAGGTCGCAGAGCGGACCGGATTGCCCGCAAAGACCATCCGCTATTACGAAGATATCGGGCTGGTGACACCAGCGCGGGAGGCCAATAGCTACCGTGTTTTCAGTGAGATTGACGCCCATAAGCTGCAATTTCTGGGGCGCGCCCGCGCCCTTGGCTTCTCGATCGAGGATTGCCGCAACCTGCTGGCCCTATGGGAGGATCAGGACCGCGCGAGCGCAGATGTGCGGGCCATCGCGCAGGAACATCTGGATGAGATCGAAGCCAAGATCAAAGGTCTGACCGAAATGCGCAACACGCTGGCCGATCTGGTGCAAAGTTGCGCCGGGGACAAACGGCCCGATTGCCCGATCCTCAAAGGGCTTGAAGGGCCATAAAATTACCCCGATCATGCCATCCGCTTGCACCCATTGCGTGTATGCTGGCTTCAGGCGATCACTCCGGGTGGACCAATGCGCATTTTGAAAGGGATCATTGTTTGGCTGCTGGGCCTCATGCTGCTCTGTGCTGTTGTCCTGCCCGAAACGGCCGACAAAGCCCGGATCATTGATGGGATCGGCAAGGGCGTTTTCACTGTTTTTGGGCTCATCTGCCTGTGCTATCTGGTGCGGCTTCGCCGTTGGCGGCGCAGCAAACCGCAAGCCCCCAAGACGACCGGCGCGCTCGGAAATCCGGTCATTGTTGATGGCTCCAACGTTATGCACTGGGGCGGTGACCCATCGATCAAGGTGCTGACGCGGGTGTTGCAGGAATTGCAGGCGCGGGGCTATACACCGCTGGTCTTTTTCGATGCCAATGTGGGCTACAAGCTTTTCGACAGGCATGTGGCTCCCAAAGAACTCGCCCGGCATTTGGACCTGCCCCCAGACCAAGTGACATTGGCCCCAAGCGGGACGGCGGCCGATGAGATCCTGCTGGACCGTGCGGTGGCAGACGGCCTGCGCGTTGTGACCAATGACCGTTTTCTGGACTGGAAACAAAAATTCCCGAAAGTGGGCGAAAAGGGGTTTCTGGTCAAAGGTAAATGGCAGCAGGGCAGCGTGATCTTGCTTGGTCTTGGGCGCGGCCTGCCCGTGGCAGCTTGACCTTTGATATCGGTCCCCCACATGGATGAGGAAGCCAGTTAAGGAGACAGAGCCAATGAAATGCCCGATTGATGGAACAACCCTCGTCATTACTGACCGCAGCGGCATCGAGATCGACTATTGCCCGCAATGTCGTGGCATCTGGCTGGATCGGGGCGAATTGGACAAGATCATCGAGCGGTCAGAGGCCGCCATGCCGCCACCGCCGCCAGCGCAGACCTATGCCGAGCCGGAGTATTACGACGACGATCACGATGACCGTGGCGGACGCCGCCGCAAGAAACGGGGCGGGTTTCTGTCGGAAGTGTTTGATATCTTCGACTGATCAGAGGTCGTCCGGCCCCAGTCGGTATGCCTTTCCGAACCCGCCGTTCAGGTGAATCGCATCGGGTGCCAGCCGGATCATCAGAAAATCCGTGAAATCATAGTAAAGCTGCGCCTTGGGGATGGCGGCAAGCCATTGGTCCTTGTGTGCAGCCTTGTCCACCTGTGCTGCCGTGCATTGAAGCGTCATGCGGGGATGCGTGAGCGGATCACCCTTGTCGCCCGGCTCACCGATCAGGGCGGAACAGGCAGGGTTGTCCAGCAGCGCGCCGGTATGGGTCGACAGTGTGGAGATGAGGGTCAACAGGGCGGCCCCGTCCCAGATCATCGCCGTGCGGGCGACATAGGGGGTAGCGTCACGCAGAATGACAGCAAGCGCGCCAAAGCGGGTTTTGGTCAGCAGATCAACCGCGAGGGTGAGGGCCGCGTCGTCGGTGGGATTGATCGGGTTGGGTTTTGTCATGCGGGGAGTGTAGGTCTATTTTTTCGGGTTAGAAATACATCAACGGCAACGTGTTCGGATTTGCGGTTTGCCCGCGCTGATGGGTAGGTCTCTTGATAGCGTTGCTTGACTATTGTCTCTTCTCAAAGTTGTTATAAGGGAACTGTAACCTTTTGGGTGGTACTTTGATCGATTTCATTAAAGACGGTACTGAGGCGAGGTCCCAACGGGTTCGTAGTCCTATTCTAGGGTCAATCGGTCTTGCATTTTTTGTATTGAACTGGAAACCACTGTGGTATCTCTTTCTCGCCGAACAGCCAGTGGCGATAAAGTTTCGTTTCTTCGAAATGAATACGACAACCTACTCCCTTTATATTTGGCCTGCCCTTGCTGGTGTGATTCTTGCTCTGTCGACACCTTGGGTGAAATTTGCGGGTGCTTGGCTTGCTATTCAACCGGATCGCCTGCTGCGACGTCTCCAATTTGATCAAGCACATGGGCAGAAGATCTATAGCTGGACAAAGGAAGCCGAAGCGGAGATTGCGCAAGCAAAGTTGGAAGAGGCGAGAGAACGCAGGACAATTGATGCAGCAAAACGTATTGAAGAAGCAGAGAGCATTGAGGGCGGTGAGGCTGCGGAAACTATCATCGAACAGAGAGAACAATCCGATGTTTCTACTCCTGTTGAAAATATAAAGAACCTAATCGCGAATTTGAGTGATCGAGATATCAAAATTATTTCAGTCTTGCCCGAACTTTCGGAAAAGGTCAGGACGTTTGCCCTGTCAGAGGGAGCTTTAGAGTATTTTCTGACGAGGCTAGATTCAGTTTTACCAAATCTCGATATTGTTCGTCTCGAAGCAGAGCTTGAAAGTGCATTTAAGAACTTTGAACGTCTAAAACTGGCTTCAAAAGATCGACAAGGATATTGGACACTTACTCGCTTAGGCTATGATTTGTCCGATTACATCAAGAACGGGCGGCCATAGCTCCCCACAAGTCATACTCCCCCGCTTCCTCAACCTCAACTTGCAAAACATCCCCAACGTTCAGCCTCTCGGTCCCCTCATCAATAAACAGGTTTCCGTCGATCTCGGGGGCGTCAGCCCATGTGCGGCAGGTGGCGATGCCGTCTTCGTCGATGTCGTCCACGATGACCTCTAGTGTGCGGCCGACCTTGGCTTCCAGTTTGGCCTCGGAGATTGCCTGCGCCTTGGCCATGAAACGGTCCCAGCGGTCTTGCTTGATCTCTGGCGCCACATGGTTTGGCAGGGCGTTGCTGCGCGCGCCGTCGACGTTTTCGTACTGGAAACACCCGACACGATCCAATTGCGCTTCGTCCATCCAGTCCAGCAGATGTTGGAACTCGGCTTCGGTTTCGCCCGGGTAACCCACTATGAATGTCGACCGCAGGGTGATGTCTGGGCAGATGGCCCGCCATGCCGCGATTTCATCCAGCGTTTTGGCCCCTGCCGCAGGCCGCGCCATGCGCCGCAGCACGTCTGGGTGGCTGTGCTGGAAGGGAATGTCGAGGTAGGGCAGTACGCCGTTGGTCGGGTCTGCCATGATCGGGATCAGGTCGCGGACATGCGGATAGGGGTAAACGTAATGTAGCCGCACCCACGCGCCGAGCTTGCCCAGTTCGCGGGTCAGGTCGGTGATGTGGCTGCGGACCTCAGCATCTTTCCAGGGGTTCAGATCATATTTGCGATCCAGCCCATAGGCAGAGGTGTCTTGAGAGATCACCAGCAATTCCTTGACGCCCGCATCCACCAGCTTTTCCGCCTCGCGCAGGACCGCGTGGGCCGGGCGCGAGGCTAGACGCCCGCGCATATCGGGAATGATGCAGAATTTGCACTTGTGATTGCAGCCTTCGGAAATCTTCAGATAGCTGTAGTGGCGTGGCGTCAGGCTGACGCCGGTGCCGGGCAGCAGGTCGATGAACGGGTCCGGAGCGGGGGGCACCGTTGCGTGGACGGCATCAAGCACCTGTTCATATTGGTGCGGCCCCGTGACGGCGAGGATCTGCGGGTGATGTTCGCGGATGTAATCGGGCTCAGCCCCCAGACAGCCGGTCACGATGACTTTGCCGTTTTCCTGAAGGGCTTCGCCAATGGCATCAAGGCTTTCGGCCTTGGCGCTGTCGAGAAATCCGCAGGTGTTGACAATCACCGCCTCTGCGCCAGCGTAATCAGGCGAGATGGCGTATCCTTCCGCGCGCAGGCGCGTGAGGATACGTTCGCTATCGACAAGAGCCTTGGGACAGCCAAGCGACACCATGCCGATGGTCGGCTGGCCGTCGCGTTTCGGGTCACTGATTTTGGCCTTGGGCGCAATGTCAGGGCGGAGGTTTGGTGGGTTCTGGGTCATTGTGCGGGTTTAGCGGAACTGAGTGGCGGAGGGAACGCCACAAATGCGGACGGCCCCGTGATGAAAAACGCCGCCAGAGTGGCGGCGTTTTCGAACAGAAGGATGGATCAAGATCCATCTTACGATCTGGCGTCTGACTAGCGCCGACGATCCCGGCGCGATGACATCGGCTGGAAGGCGACGCCCACGTGTGCTTCGCAATAGGGTTTGCCTTGCTGGACGCCCAATCCGCAGAACCAGAAATCTTCGGTTGCAGGGTCACCAACAGGCCATTTGCAGGTCTTTTCAGTCAGCTCCATCAGGCTAAGTCGCTTGGCCGTCTTTTCGACCTCACTGACCTTCGCCAATGCCTCTGGGCTGATTTCATTGGCGGACGGCTGCGGCGGCAACGGCTGACCGGCAGGGATGATCGCCCGGCGTGCAGCAGAGATTGGAATGCCGTTTTCGTCCAGCTCGACTTCTTCTTTTACCGCGGGCACAGCCGGTGATGCGGGTTTGGCCTTTGCGGCGGGCTTTGGTGCGGGCTTTGCTGCTGCCGGTGCCGCACGTTCCTTTGGCGCAGCCTTGGCGGTTGCGCTGCGGTTTGACGTGGCACGGTTGGACAGGCCCAGACGGTGCACTTTGCCAATCACGGCATTGCGCGTCACACCGCCGAGTTCCTTGGCGATTTCACTGGCAGAGTGTTCATCCGCCCACATTTTCTTGAGCTTTTCAACACGCTCATCGGTCCAGGACATAAAGATTCCTTTGGTTTGCTGTACTGACATGCGCAATAGCAGGCAGGTCTATCGATCTCGTTAGCTCTTTATAGTAATCACTGTTGTCGCCGATGTGAAGATACCGCCGCGCACAAACCTTATGTCTTGCCTGTTGCGCGACTTGTGCACTTCTTGCTGGCCAAACACGTCGTGGACGTTATGACGGGGGGACGCAACAAGCAGATGGCAAATGACACAACAAACTTCAATGGGCGTGCGTCGTTTCGGCCGGGTGAACTGGCTGGGGACGCGCACATTAATATGGCGGGAAGTCCGCCGGTTCATGAACGTCTGGTCGCAGACTGTCATGGCACCGCTGATCAATGCAGGGCTGTTCCTGATGATTTTCACGATCGCCATCGGCCCAACGCGCGGAGACGTTATGGGGGTGCCGTTTGTGACGTTTCTGGCACCGGGCATCCTGACCATGACGGTTATTCAGAACGCTTTTGCAAACACTTCGTCCAGTATCACCTCAGCCAAAGTGCAGGGCAATATTGTCGACACGCTGATGCCGCCACTTTCGGCAGCTGAGCTTGTTGTGGGCTATATCGGCGGGGCGGTACTGCGCGGGGCGCTCGTCGCTGTTGTCATCGCGGCAGGGGCGGCTATTTTTCTGGGCGTCGGGATGGAACACCCGGTTTGGGCGATTGTTTTTGTTTTGCTGGGGTCTGTCTTGATGGGTGGTCTGGGCATGATCGCCGCAATCTATGCCAACAAATTTGATCAACTGTCAGCGATTTCGAACTTTCTGATCACGCCGCTCGCCTTTTTGTCGGGGACCTTCTACTCGATTGAGGCATTGCCGCCCTTCATGCAAACGCTCAGCCATATCAACCCGTTCTTCTATATCATTGACGGGGTTCGCTACGGCATGATCGGGGTCAGTGACAGCAGCCCCTGGATCGGGCTTTGCGTGGTCGGTGTCGCCTGTATCGCTGTCCTGGCACTCTGCTGGCGCTGGATGGACAGGGGATATCGGCTAAAGGCCTAGGTAGGATTCGCGTAAGGGGATCCCCCGTTCCGCCATAACGTCGGAGAGTGCTTCGATGCTGGGTAGATCGCCTGCAAATGTGCCCTCTTCCCGGCCATCCTTGTAAACGATCGTGACCGTACATTCCGCGCTGACCTCGGTGATGCGCAGATAAGCGATATTGTCGAGCGGGATGGCACGCGGCCTGCGCCATGCTGCCAGCACGAGGTAATTGTCATCCACCCGTATGCCGGACACCGGATGCGGCAGCAGCATCCAGTAAAGGGTTGCAGCCCCCAAACCCCAGGCAAGTGCGGTCAGATGATGTGCCCCTGTCAGTGCAATCACCATGATCAGCAGTGCCAGACTGACTACCGATAGCCGCATCACCCACAAGTTTGGCGCCCGGCGATACTCGTAAACCTCGTTCATGAAATCGCAACTAGATGACGATCATGGCTGCAATTTGTTCCTTCGGTAGCGTGTTTAAGGAATTACTAACAAGGCGTTTTTCGCGGCGCTGCGTCAGCAGGTAAAGTTGTGCCTGTCAGAAAACGCGCAACCGTCAGGGTGCTGATATCATCGGGAAATCTCCCAAATCTCCCATTGTCGTGTGGTCCTGTAAAGAGTGGCGGATACCGCCAAAGGCAGCGGGCTTCATACCCGACAGCTCTACAGTGCACTTAGTACTTTCTTCCTGACAAAAACCACGCTATCAGACCGTCATGATGAAACAGGCACAAAAGAACATTCGACGTCGACGCTGAAACGCGGCGCCCGTTCACTCGTCTTCATCTAACCCCCTAAAATTATTGACACTCCGGTTTGGTTCTGCACCATTCAGGTACTTCGCAAAGGATGATCGCCATGATCCCATCAATTCTGCCGACCTATGCACGTGCGCCGCTGACCTTCATATCTGGTGAAGGGTCTTGGTTGACGGAAGCAGACGGGCGACGTTTTCTTGATTTCGGGGCGGGAATTGCGGTGAACGTACTGGGTCATGCGCATCCTGCGCTGGTCGCAGCGTTGACAGAGCAGGCCAAGACGCTTTGGCATGTCTCGAACCTTTATAATATCCCAGCGCAGCAGAAATTGGCGGATGCTTTGGTTGATAAGACCTTTGCAGATACGGTGTTTTTTACAAATTCCGGAACGGAAGCCTGCGAACTGGCCGTCAAGATGGCACGGAAATACTGGTTCGACAAAGGCAGCGACCGGACAGATATAATCACCTTCAGCGGCTCGTTTCACGGACGTTCGAGCGCAGGGATCGCTGCCGCCGGATCAGAGAAAATGACCAAGGGGTTCGGCCCCTTGCTGCCCGGTTTCATCCACCTTGAATTCGGCGATCATGAGGCGCTGAATGCAGCGGCCAATGACAGAGTTGCGGCAATCATGGTTGAACCTGTGCAGGGCGAAGGCGGGATCAGACCGCTGCCGGATGCATGCCTCAAGGGATTGCGTGACTTGTGTGACACACATGGGATTTTGCTGATCCTTGATGAGGTGCAATGCGGGATGGGCCGGACGGGCAAACTGTTTGCGCACGAATGGGCCGGGATCACGCCGGATATCATGATGATTGCCAAAGGCATTGGCGGGGGCTTTCCGCTGGGGGGCGTCCTGGCGACACAAGAGGCGGCATCGGGGATGACCGCAGGCACCCATGGGTCCACTTACGGGGGCAATCCGTTGGCCTGCGCGGTTGGGGCCAAGGTGCTGGAAATCGTGGGGGATGACGCATTTATGTCAGATGTTAATCGCAAGGCGGGGCTCTTGCGCCAAAAGCTCGAGTCGCTTGTTGATGGCAATCCGGATGTTTTTGAAAGCGTGCGTGGGTCCGGTCTGATGCTGGGGCTGAAGTGCAAGGTTGCCAATAGCGACGTCGTCAACGCTGGCTATGCCAATGGCCTGCTGACAGTGCCTGCAGCCGACAATGTGGTGCGGCTGCTGCCCGCGTTGAACATCGGGGAAGATGATATCGAAATGGCCGTCGAAAAACTGGAAAACGCGGCACAACAGATCACAAGGGCCCATGCGTAACTATGAATTTCGCACCCTGACCAAACAGGACCTGCCGCAATTGGGGTCCTGGCTGCAATTGCCGCATGTCAAGGTTTGGTGGGGCGATGCGGAACAACAGGTTGCGTTGATAGAAAAAGACATGAACAACACTGCGGTTGACATGCTGATCGTTGCGCTGTCGGGGCGTCCATTCGCCTATATCCGGCATCACGATGCGCATCTGTTCCAGATGCCGGAATATGGCGACCTGCCTGTCGGTACGCGGGTCATCGCTACATTTGTAGGCGACCCCGACTTTCTGGGGCAGGGGCATGCGGTCGGCTATATCGAAACCTTTATCAGGGATTTGCGTTTGCATTATCCTCTCGTCGCCGTCGCGGCAGGCACAACCGACACGCGCATGATCGGGGTCTATAGCCAGGCGGGCTTTCACAAACGACGATTTGCACCAACTTCCGATGGGAGACTGGTTCAGGTCATGACCCATCACTAGACTTCTTTTGGCCCAAAATATCCCGGGGGAGGCCGTAAGGCCGGGGGCAGCACCCCAATTTTCCCGGCACAACAAAAAGCGAAACGTATGAACCATTTTCTCGATATCAACGTAACACCGTCTGATGACCTAAGCGGGATTATTCAGAACGCACAGCAAATGAAACAAGCCCGCGCGGGCCTGCCAAAAGGTACGCCGGACAGCGAACAGCCTCTGGCGGGGCATATGGTGGCGCTGATCTTTGAAAAGCCATCTACAAGGACGCGCGTATCGTTTGATGTGGGTGTGCGCCAAATGGGCGGACAGACACTGGTGCTTTCGGGTGCGGATATGCAGTTGGGCCATGGTGAGACAATCGCAGACACGGCGCGGGTCCTTTCGCGATATGTTGATCTGATCATGATCCGCACGTTCGAGGAACAAACGCTGCTGGATATGGCCGAATATGCCACTGTCCCGGTCATCAACGGGCTGACCAACCGCACGCACCCCTGCCAGATCATGGCCGATATCATGACATTCGAAGAACATAACGGCCCGATCAAAGGCAAGAAAGTCGTCTGGTCGGGCGATGGCAACAATGTCTTTGCCAGTTTTGCCCATGCAGCCGAGAAATTTGATTTTGATCTGGTTTTTACCGGGCCGCCGCCGCTTGACCCGGAACCTGCATTGGCTGGCCTTTACACAACCGTGCGCGACCCCAACGAGGCTGTGCAGGGTGCGGACCTTGTTGTGACCGACACATGGGTGTCGATGCATGACCCGCAGTCAGCGCGTGAGCGGCGCCACAATCAGTTGCGTGGCTATCAGGTCAATGATGCGCTGATGGCACAGGCCAAGGATGATGCATTGTTCATGCACTGCCTGCCTGCCCACCGCGATGATGAGGCAACAAGCAGCGTCATGGACGGGCCCCATTCGGTCATCTTTGATGAGGCCGAAAACAGGATGCACGCCCAGAAGGCCATCATGCGCTATTGTTTGGGTAAATAGGCGGGGCTAGAGCGATATCTTCGGCGCCAGAAAATGATGAATGTCGGCCAGCATGGCTGTGCTGACAGTGCCAGCAGTCGCCAATGCGTCTAGCCGGGTGACATTACCTGCTGGCGCAGGCACGGACCATACGGCTGATATCATTGTGTTTTTATCCAAGGTCAAGACTGGCAATTCACAGGTTCCGTCGTAGCAAGTCAGCATTACCGGGAGCGGGCCACCGAATGGATTAGACAACTGACAGGCGATTGGGCTGTCAGGGGGCTGGCTGGCGGTGACACATATGGCCGTTTCGGACGTGCGGATGACAACGTGATTTCGGCTGCGCATTTGCAGATAGGGCACTGCCGAAAGCTCCTGCCGCGCGGGAATATCATTGACCTGCCCCTGCACCACCAACGATGATAAGTCGGCTGAAACGGTCGTTGGATCAAAGCGAATTTTGGGAACAATTGGGATAGGGTGGTTGTGCCCATCAACATGCAACTGTTCAACCTTCACACATCGTTCTGGGCGCTCCATCAGCAGTTGCGTGCTTTCGTCAACAACCCGAATGATCGGACCGCCGCGCATGATCCCGCCTGCGGCGTCATATCGGCCAAAGTCAACAAAACGAATGATATCCGGGCAGTCTTGTGCAACGGCCGCCGTCAGGCTTAACAGCCATAAAAGACCGGTACAGGTGAACAATCGCATATAAGCCCCTTCAGCTTGCACTGTGCAGTATCTGCCGAGTTCGCTGACTGATCAAGGAAGGTGTCTCAAGCGTTTCGCCTTTAACCTCAGGCATCAGATAAAGGCGGAGCACCCACGACATACGAACGCTGCAATGCGTTTCCCGAATGGCTGTGATTCAGGTTTTCGCGAAATGCCCTAGATCTCACATGCGGGCAGACAGCGCGCCAGCGCATCCGACAAAGCCGGCAGGCTCACTTCTGATGCGGCCTGCGCAAAAGGTACCCATCTGCGATCACGCTTGTGGGCTTCGGGAAAGTCATTCGCCAGTGACTGCACTTCGATGTCGAAGATCTGAACATGGCAGGGTACAGACGCACGGTTCGCAAGTGTCTTTTTTGTATGATAGTGGCCAATGGGAGTATCGGTGATGCATTTGGCGATAACGCCAGCCTCTTCCCAGGCTTCCAGGGCTGCGGCGTCACCATCTCTTATACCTTCTTCGGTCCATCCTTTGGGCAATATCCAGCGGCCTGACGAACTCGTTATCAGCAAAAGCTCCCGCCCCTGATAACCCGGCCGATGGCAAAAGGCCGCCACCTGCAAAGCAGGTTCTTGTTGCAGGATTTGGTGTGGCGCGGTCGCCCGCATTGTTTCCGAGATAAAGGACATGCCCAGACGGTAAATCATTTTACCTAAGAGAAACTTAACGCAAGAGCAAAGGCATCCTGTCCCCCGGTCACGTCCCCCGCGGTTTTGCACGCAGGGTCGGGTCGGCTTGGGTCGGGTCCTCTGGCCACGGATGCCTTGGATATCGACCACGCATATCACGTCTTACATCTGCATAGGAACTGGCCCAGAAACCGACGATATCCTGGGTGACTTGCACAGGTTTCTGGCCCGGTGAAAGGAGCGTCACGCGCAATGGCATCCGCCCAACGGTCGGGTGGCGGGTGACGCCGAACATTTCCTGCAATCGCAAAGTGATTGCAGGGGCGTCTCCGGCATAGTCGATGGGAATGCGGCGCCCCAAAGGCGTTTCGAAATGCGCCGGTGCCTGTGTGTCCAACCGCTGCATCTGGTCCCAGTCCAGCATTGCCCGCAAGGCAGGCAGCACGTCAAAGCGTCGCCAGTCCGACGCACTGCGTACATTTTGCAGATAGGGTAAAAGCCAGTCTTCGAGCGTGTCTAGCAGCGTGTCATCGTCCATCCGGGGAAGGTCATCAATAAGCGCCACGCGCGCCTGAAACCGGGCCGCTGCGGGGGACAAGCGCAAGCCAAGCTGGCGGACGCCCTCCAGCATAGCGCGCGCAACCAGATCGTCGGGCGCGTCGGCCCACACCCGGTCGTCCAGCACCAGCGCACCAAAACATTCCTGCTTGCGCGACAGAACCTGATTGTCGCGCTTGGACCAGAGGCACAGATCGCGCCAGTGGATATCATCTGAGAACATGTCGCGCAGCTCACTTTCGCTGATCGACGTTGCCTGCCTGATGCGCGCTTCGCGGGCGTCCCCGTCAAGATCACTGACCACAATCAGGCGCTGACCTGCCAACGGATCACCTGCATCCATCACAGCGCCTTTTCCCCCCGATAAAACATAACGCGGTGCGTCGCCTTTGCGGCGCAGTCCGATCCGGTCTGGATAAGCAAGCGCCAGTTGCTGTGCGGTCGATCGTGCAGGTTGGGCGGACGCATCGCGGGTCAGACGCGGAATGTCAGCTTTGATTTGGGACAGGGCCGCATGCTGAACCTCGCCTGGCCCCGCATAGTTGCCATTGAGAGCGCGCAGGCGCAGGGTGACGTCAACGGGCGCTCCGCGCAACGGGTCACGACCGGAAAGTAGGGCAGCAAGTGGTGCGGCTTGCTTGCCAGCCAGCTGCAACATATGCCCCAGACGGGGATGAAGCGGCAGGGCTGCCAATGCGCGGCCATGGGCGGTGATGCGCTGATTGCCGTCCAAAGCGCCAAGGTTTTGTAGCAGCGTGCGTGCCTCTGCCAAAGCACCGGGTGGCGGCGGGGTCAAAAAGCACAGCTCATCGCTGCCCCAAATGGCCAGCTCCAGCGCGAGCGCGGCAAGATCGGCAGACTCGATCTCTGCCGGGGCAAAGGCGGGCAGGGCGCCATGCTCGCCTTTGGTCCAAAGGCAAAAGGCATCACCGGGCGCGACACGGCCTGCCCGCCCAGCGCGCTGCGTGGCCTCGGCCCGGCTGACTTTTTCAGTGACAAGTCGTGACATACCTGAGCCCGGATCAAATCGCGCCCGGCGCGCGCGCCCGGCATCAACAACGACACGGATGTCGGAAATCGTCAGGGATGTTTCCGCGATGGAGGTGGAGAGCACAATCTTTCGACCCGTTTGGGCCGGGGCAATCGCGGCGCGCTGTTCTTTGAAGGGCAAAGCCCCATAAAGCGGCTGAATGAGGCAATCACCGGGCAGGCGGTGCGAAAGGGCGGCGGCTGTACGCTTGATTTCTCCCTCGCCGGGCAGAAAAACAAGAACACCACCTTCGGTGCGGGACACAACCTTTGTGACAAGATCGGCGGTCGCCTGTTCGAGACGGGTGTTTTTGGGAAGTGCGCGGTCCAGAAAATGGGTCGTAACCGGGTAGGTTCTTCCTTTGGATGTCACGACCGGGGCGGCGTCGAGCATAGCCGCAACCGGGTCAGCATCCAGCGTGGCAGACATGACAACAAGCAAAAGGTCAGGGCGGAGCACCTGACGCAGTTCCCATGCCAATGCGAGCCCAAGGTCGGCATTCAGCGAGCGCTCGTGAAATTCGTCAAAGATGAGGGCGCCAACATCGGTCAAGGCAGGGTCGGCCTGGATCATGCGGGTCAGGATGCCTTCGGTAACGACCTCAATCCGCTGGCCCGGCTTGTGATCGCCGCGCATTCTGTAGCCCACCGTCTGGCCCGGCTTTTCATTCAGACCCTCGGCCAAACGTTCTGCCGCAGCGCGCGCCGCGATCCGGCGTGGTTCAAGCATGATAGTCTTGCCTTTGACGAGTCCCGCATCAAGCAAGGCGTGCGGCACGCGGGTCGTCTTTCCGGCACCCGGCGGGGCTTGCAAGACGACGCAGCCGTGCTCTGAAAGCGCGGTAACAAGATCGGGCAGCACAGGATCAATTGGAAGTGCAATCATCAGGCTTTGTCGGCCGGTGTGCGGGGGTGGGTCAAGACCCACCTTACGCTACATTTTCTGTTATGCATTGAAGGACTGTAAGATGGATTTCAATCCATCCCCTTTGTGGGATGACTACCGTATTTCTGCCACGCCAATATGCCGCCCATCGCGCCCATTGATGATGTGAATCTCGTTGAACGCATTCAGATCAATTTGCCCCGGCACTTCGAACACTTGCAGCCCCTTTGTCATCGACAGTTGACCCAAATGCGCCCTTTGATCGGGCTGTCCATCACGGCCCAGCCGCAATAGCAGTTGCGCGGTCGGATCTGTGTCAAAGGCCGTTTCAAGGACGATCAGCGCGGGTCCTTCGTTTGTTTCGACAATTGTAACACCGCGTTTTGCAATAAAGTCGATCCCATCGGTCCAGCCTTGCGTTTCCTTTGCGTCAGCATGCGCGGCCGAGGCAAACAGAAATAGAGGCAATATTATCCATCCGCCCAACAGGCGTGGCAAAAAATATATCATCATCAAATCCCCTTGCGCGCAGCGATCTGCCACGATGGAAGTGATTTGAAAATATGCACGATCTTTGATGTTTCAATGCAATCAAATGTGATCGGCAAACAAGTCGTGGCGTTCAAACGAAAATGACCCGGATGAAACCATCCAGGTCATTCGAAGAAATCATTGGTCTATTTGGCTTAGGCCACAGTCGCCTTCTGGATCTCAGTCTTGACCTTCCGTGCAGCAACCGACAATTCCGCTTCTTTTGCTTTGGCCATAAACGCATCCAACCCACCACGGTGGTCGACCGTGCGCAGTGCCGCATTTGAAATACGGAATTTGAAAGAGCGGCCCAACACGTCGGACTGAAGCGTTACATCCTGCAGATTGGGCAGAAACCGACGGCGGGTTCGGTTTTTGGCGTGGCTGACATTGTTGCCCGACATCGGGCCTTTTCCGGTCAATTCGCAACGGCGCGACATGGGCGTTTTCCTTGTGTTATAGAACATCACCGTCTGTACGAGGGGATATCCTGTCATAGGGCTGAGCCCGGCAGAGCCGAGCTGTGGAATAAGATCAGCGCCAGATATGAGGATTCCGTCAACCAGTCAACCCGGTTTTCACAGCCAGGCGTCTGATCTTGCATCCTTTCGCAACTTGCATGGCCACCGGTGTGCGGCAACCCTGCTCCGGGCCGCCGTGAACGCCAACATGGCGTCAATTCTTAGGTTGAGTTGCCGGGCTTTTGGTTGCGTAGGGGCGCGAGCACATAGGCCGCCGCCGCCGCAGGGGTGATCCGACCGGAAAGCAGCTCCTCACGGGCATTGGTCATGCGGGATGCAGTCTCAGGGTCACTGCGCAGCAAATCAAGCAAACCATGCTGAACCTCTTGCTCGAACCAGAATGCCGCCTGTTCCTGCCGCGTCTGTTCCCAGATACCGGTGTCTCGACGCCAGTTTATGAGGTCTTGCATCTCTGCCCAGGCCTGATCCAGCCCAAGGACGTCAATCGCCGAGACGGTCAGCGCCTTGGGAAAGCCATCTGGATCCTGTGGGCGTTTGCGCAATAGCCGTAGGGCAGCGGCGTAGTCGGCACAGGTCCTTATTGCCTGAGACTTCAACGGCCCGTCTGCCTTGTTTACAAGAATGAGGTCCGCCATTTCCATGATCCCGCGCTTGACGCCTTGCAGCTCATCCCCGCCTGCAGGCGCAAGAAGTAGGACAAAAAGGTCGGCCATCTGTGCCACCATCGTTTCCGATTGGCCGACCCCCACTGTTTCAATCAGCACGACATCATAGCCTGCCGCTTCGCACAGCGCGACGGCCTCGCGCGATCGCCGCGCGACCCCCCCAAGTTGGGTTTGGCTCGGGGACGGGCGGATGAAAGCATTCGGATCGCGGGCCAGTAAATCCATCCGCGTCTTGTCACCCAGGATTGAGCCGCCAGAGCGCGCTGACGATGGGTCCACCGCCAGCACTGCAACGCGCATACCCAACCCGGTGAGCATCAGGCCGAAACTTTCAATGAAAGTCGACTTTCCGACGCCGGGTGTCCCTGACAATCCAATCCTGATTGCCTGCTTGGTCGTGCCGACGGCAGCCAGAAGGGCAATTGCCTCCTCCCGGTGATCGTGGCGCCCGCTTTCGACCAGAGTAATGGCGCGGGCAAGTGCCCGACGATCACCATTGCACAGGTTTTTGGCCAAGGTGGTTATGTTCGTTGGTCTTTTCATAGGTTCTCTTTTTATCTGGCGATCGCGTATTGTCCATTGTCTTGGTGCTCCCTTTCAATCAAAGCCGAAGGTATGCACTGGCGGACCTATGAAGCCATCAAGAGTGTAGCGGTGCATGAAGAGCTGAATATTTTGCTTCAAGGTTATGCTGCGTTAACTACATTTCTGGGAGAGAGTTTTTAAGATCGCGGCGCGGATTTGGATATCGTGCAATCTCAGCGTTTGCCGAAAAGCTGCGGGGAGGGTTTTTCGCGAAACGCTATGGGACGGGAATGGATTGAAATCCATCTTACGGTTTGACAACGGTCGTGCCTCGATCAGACGTGCCACGACCAATATGTCTCATTTTTCGGATCGGTTGCAGAGTTGAGGGCCTTGACCGGGTTCCGAGTCCTGTGCCTTTCGGCCTGAGTTTGGGGCCTTTCACTTTTTCAACCTAGCCGGTGTGTAAATCGCAGGCGATTACTCGTTTTTACAGAAACGGACATTCTCGAGGACGCTGTCAATAATCAGACCGGAACGGTCAAAAAGAGCTTATCAGAAAATTCATGCCAGCTTATGTCATGTAGGATTTGAAGAGGGCTTTGCTCTTTCCTTGCAGAGTCTACGCCTGATATTTCTCTGTGGGCAATTTCTGAACATGACAAGATGACCAAGACTGCGCGGTTCGGCGTTGCCACGTATATGGCGACTGACATAGTGATGAATACGTAGAGCCGACGAAGGCTTGTTCGCAAAAGCTTCAGGTCAAGGCCCGACATTGCGAGGCGGCGGTCGTGCTGAAGCGTTTGTAGCGTTGCCAGAATGCTTCATCCCGGGAGTTGTCCGACTGGCGCGTGTCTTGTGCTAATTGCGGTTCGAAAAAGAAGCTTGCTGCGCGGGATTGGTCGCGCTTTGACAGCGTATTGTTTGCAACCTGCTGAACGCACGAGCAAAGTGCGGGGGTTGCTGCCTTTCGGTTCACTGCGAGACATGCATCACTGACCGAGCCCGACACATTCGGCCCGCCTCCACATGCGGCAAGAACAAAAAGTGCTCCAAGAAACTTGAAACTGCGCATCAATATGTACCTCAACCGGCCCCTGTCTTTGCAGGAGGTCCATCATGTCGTGCCCCACAAGTTCCACTATGGCTGCCGACTCGTTTGGATGCAATTACAGATCGCGTCAAAGGCGTTTTGGCGGTGCAAGTTTTTGAAACCAAGGAACACGCGAATGGCACGCATGATGCGCCGGCATCCAACGATGCCCGCCTAGCAAACCCGAGCAGACGCGGAGAATGTGCTACCGCAATGCCGGCCCACGATGCGCCGAGACAGGGTTGCAGCACGCCTCAGAACAGGGGTCTGCCGCGGGCAAGCCGTTCTTTAAGGGGAGGTGCGGGCATCAACTTCAAAACAGTTATTTCATGTCAATGGCTTTTTGTATCGCATCCTGAAATCTGACGAATTGCTCACCGGCCCGGCCAATCTGTTTCTTCTGCCGCCGCCGACCTCAAGGTCAATACAAAGCGGCCCAATGAGCTTTGGTCGGCCGATTTTTCGAAATTGAAGGTCAGAGGCTGGGCCGCTACGATCTTTTGTAATCCTCGACAGCCCGCGACGACGACAGCATAGACAAAATTTCTTGGAAGCTCTGCGTCTTGAAGTATGCCCGGTTGTCGCCGACATTCGGAATTTTGCGCAGGGCGGAAAGAGCGCTGCACAATTACAGGGACCAAACGAACCAGACCGCCTCATGGATCAGGCCGTTCTTTGGCTGAAAACGCTTCCGACTGCCTTTCGCCGAAGGTTGAACGCCTGCATATCATCGCTGACATCAACGCCCGATTCCTAGAGGGTAGACCGCAACACTCACTGTCTTTGCGGTTTTTGACCGATGGCTCATTCCCATCGCCAAACGCCCTTGTTAAGGTTGAAATGGCAGGGCTCTGGGAGGGTCGGAAATGTTATGAGATATTGCCGAACTTCCCTCTGGACACCTGGTTCACGCCCGTCTAAACAGCCGCTACCCGACGGGGAAACCCGTCCCGTTGCCCGGGTAGCTCAGGGGTAGAGCAGTGGATTGAAAATCCTCGTGTCGGTGGTTCGATTCCGCCCCCGGGCACCATTTATATTGATTTTATTGTATAATATTGGTGTGGAGGGGGCATTTGAGGGGGCGAATCTCTCCCGGTGCCGACCCGGACGCTCAGAATTAAATACCAGACGATGGACTGCTCAAAGTGAAGCCGTCTCCCGTTTATCCATTAGCTGTGCGTTTTACTTCAAGTTTCTAACTTCCGAGAGCGAGCGCGTGCGGCGGTAAGCCGAAATTAAATTCGTCGAGTTGATGGCTGGACTGTTACAGCTTGATGAAGCTGAACGGTTGGACTTCGGATTTTATCGCGTCATCCGTTATAACAACCAAGAAGTGAAAGCGTTCCTTGGCGAGATTGTTCAGGATGGCGACGAGCGCTTCGTTTACACCGAAGATGTCGGGAGTTCGAGCCTCTCACGAACCACCATTCACAAGCCAATAAAAATCAATTACTTAAATGGCTTATGACGTAGGATTCCATGGTAACCCGAATAGGAATCCATGGTAATATGGCCACAAAGTGCTGGTAAGTTTTTGACGATTTACGTGCGATTCTGATCCTAACGCGTATCGCTTGCAAATGCTAATCAAACCACTCTCGGTGTGCGCGGGTTCGGTTTGTTTTGTCGTGTCGCAAAGTCGCTGTTCTATCGAAGTAGCCAGCCGCTATCTTCAAACTTTTATTTTTGATCCGTCGGGGGCTCGGAAAGGATCAGTAAAGTTGATCAATTCTGTCTAAGACCCTCGACATCGAGACTTCAAGGGCATTACGAGTAGCTGTATTGCTTGTGGTCACGTGACCGAAGCGTTGTATTTTATAGTGATCACTCATGTCGCGGGGGCCGAGTTGAAATCCTCCGACGTGTACTACTCCGAAGGCTCCGTGAGAGTAATTTTCCAAATAAGTGGGCCAACGTCTTCCTGTTCCGGCGGTACCATGCTCATCCATCATGCGGTGAGTAACCGAACCTCTGAGTTGAGTGACATGGGCGAGGTCGAACATTCTAGCCAAAGTTTGGCGCATTTCATCAGAGTTTCCACTCCTTAGTTTGTCTTTGCACTCGATTCCTAAAAACGGCAGACCGCGAGGGTATTGGGCATTTGTCGCCCGAATACCTTGTGGAATTTCAGTGGGCAAAAGGGCGATATCCCACTCATGGCGAGCGCCGCTTCTTCCTTTGTGTTGGAGTCCATGATGCAGTTCGAGGGTGCGGGGTTCTGAACCGCCAGACCTGTGCAGGCGAGCAAAGCAAGGGTCGCCGACTGCTTGAGACAAACCACTTGGTCCGCCGCTGAAAACAAAAGGATGGTTAGGAGGAAGGCGGGAGCCATCACCTTGATGCAAAGTAACCTGCCAGCCTGTTTTCTGTCTTGCAGCGTCTGCAAGTGTCATAAAAACCCATGCTTCTAGTGCTTTTCCTGTTCCGCCGGGTATAGAAGAAATTGCATTGGCCGCTGACAGCCGTCTTAACATTGCGCGGAGTTGTCTAGTCCGCTTCGGATCCAGAGCCATATTCTTGATCTTCGTCCTCTATAATGTGTTTCAAAATGTGGTCCAAAGCTGTCACGACGCGATGTCTGCGAAGTGATGTCCATTCCTCAGCGCGCGTCTTTTCTGCGAAGACAGATTTGGACCCATCTTCGAACCCTGTTTCGCTAAGTTGGCTAGGTGGAGTGTAAACTATCTTTGCCGTCGCCTGCTCTTGTATGTCAGAGGCAATTTTTTCAGTTTCCGCTACATGCAACTCAGCAAGCACGATTTGAAAACGGAGAAATTCAACGGCCCGGTTCAAAGGATCCACAGATTCCTGAACTTCCTGCCATTCAGTGTCATCGCCTTGGTGGGAAAGAGGCTCAGCAAGTGCGTATGCCATCATTTCACCAGCTAAACTGGGCATGCCTGCCTCTGCAACTATAGCAGTGAGTTCCTGCAACTCTTGCGGTAACAACACAAATGAAACTCCTGCTAAGCTATCGGGTTGGTGATGTTATAGGTAATGCCTTGGGAAGTTGTTCGCGGTTTTTGCCTTTAAGGACAGTCTTGTCCTATGCCGGTTTCAATTGAGGGTTGTGGGCCATCGCCAATTAGATTTCGGGATTTGGATCGCCGAAGAGCGAACACGCCTTTGTGGCATCGTAAACCATGCATTTGAAAGTTCAACCTATTGAGGAATAGATCATAACGTCGCAAGCTGTAACGAAAATTACTTCAAAAAATTTGAGCGGTAGTAGATATGGCGACTAGATCAACGAAAAGCGAAGTTAGGTTTGCGTCGCCTTTTTAAAAATATGACTTCCATGGCGACGATTGTGGTGAGCAGAAGGGAGTTATAATGCATAAATTGCATATATGCGTCATATTTTCCATATATGACTTGATATGTGCTCTCTGTTAGCATATCAGCCCTAGAGTTATTCGAGCAAGACGGGGATCAACGTGGAAGATACGGGGCACCGCGCGAGTGCTTCATACCTTTGTCCCGTAACCATCCCGCCAAGTCGCCTGAGACGTAACTGGACCCGTTGTCGCTCAGCAGC
>NZ_QBUD01000018.1 GCF_003058085.1 Yoonia sediminilitoris
ACCGCCAGCACGCCGCATAATCAAACCAAACAGATGAGCCAAACTCTCTCTTAGGTTCGGACGCTCTTGGTCCCAAAAACCCTGACGACGGACAGTCCGCAGAGATATGGTGAACTCTAGGCAGATGACGGTGCAAGATGACGTATATCTCACCGGTGATGCTGACCTGCAAATTGCAATTATGATGCAGCGGGACAAGCGGGACACAGCGGGACAAAATGAAAAATGTCCCGATGCAGAAGCGGAATTAGACGGGACAAACGGGACAAATGCCTAAGGCATGTCCCGTGTCCCGCCCCGGCTGGGCATTAATCAGAAAGAACAACTTCCCATATGATTTGTGATCACGCGGCGCAGTTCGACATCCGCAAATTGGCCAAACCTGGGTGTCACCTACCTGACCGGTTCGAGTTTGCAGATGGCGTGCTTGAAACGACTTGGACCTCGTCAAACTTTGGCGGCCGACGTCAGTGGTTCTTGTGCCCATCATGCGATCGCCGGTGCGCCATCATTTATTGTCACCCCAAGACCCTGAAGATGGGCTGCCGAGTATGTCTAAAGGGCCGCTATGCGAGCGAGTACATGTCACCGCAGGGCCGAAGGCTGCATGCCGCTTTTGCTGTTCGTAGACGCTTAGGCCAAAAGAAGGGCGGCATAGGCCCACCTTTTCCACTCAAGCCAAAGGGTATGCATTGGCGGACTTACCAAGCCATCAGAGTTGCGGCGCTTCATGAAGAACTCAATATATGGTTTCAAGGCTATGCTGACATAAGCAACATTAGCGTTGAGAAAGCAAAGCAGCGCTTTTCAAAGCATTTGTAACGTCCAGCTTAACAAGTTGCGGTTGAAACTTATTGCATATGTCGAAATGGTCAGCGGAAGAAGAGTTCTGAAGGAAGATCAATGACACCAGTCACCCAAGCTGAAATCAACAAAGCCGCATGGGGGGCATGTGACACGTTCAGGGGTGTCGTCGATCCGTCTGTCTACAAGGACTATGTGCTCACGTTGCTGTTCCTCAAATACGTCAGTGACGTGTGGAAGGATCACCAGTCCCGTTACCACGCCGAGCATCCCGATAGCCCCGAACTGGTCGGGGCCATGATGCAGCAGGAAGCCTTCAAGCTGCCGGACGGGGCCAGCTTCGATTCCTTGCACAAACGGCGGCATGAGGCGGGCAATGGCGAGCGCATCGACAAGGCTCTCCATGCCATCGAAGAGGCCAACGGGGACAAGCTGCGCGATGTGTTCCAGGACATCAGCTTTAACTCCAACAAGCTCGGCGACGAGGAGCAGAAGAACGACATCCTCCGCCACCTGCTGGAAGACTTCTACAAACCTGCGCTTGACCTGCGCCCCTCCCGTGTCGGGCAACTCGACATCATCGGCGGGGCCTATGAATACCTGATCTCTCGCTTCGCCGCCACGGCGGGCAAGAAAGCAGGCGAGTTCTATACCCCTGCCGAGGTGTCCGACCTGATGGCCCGTCTGGCCGATCCGCAACCAGGGGATCACATTTGCGATCCAACCTGTGGATCTGCCTCTCTCCTGATGAAATGCGGCAGGCTCATCCGCAATCAGGGCGGCAAGGGCTATGCGCTCTTCGGTCAAGAGGCCATCGGCTCCACTTGGGCGCTGGCCAAGATGAACCTGTTCCTGCATGGCGAGGAAAACCACCAAATCGAATGGGGCGACACCATCCGCAACCCCAAGCTGCGCACCAAGGACGACGCGCTGCGGCACTTCGATATCGTGGTGGCGAACCCACCGTTCAGCTTGGACAAATGGGGCACCGAGGCCGCCGAGACCGACAAGTTCGGACGCTTCCGCCGTGGCATCCCGCCCAAGACCAAGGGCGACTATGCCTTCATCCTGCACATGATCGAGACGTTGAAGCCCAAGACAGGCCGCGCCGTGGTGGTCGTGCCACATGGGGTGCTGTTCCGTGGCTCAACCGAGGGGAAAATCCGCCAAAAGCTGATCGAGGAAAACCTGCTGGATGCCGTCATCGGCCTGCCGGAAAAGCTGTTCTTCGGCACGGGCATCCCCGCCGCCCTGCTGGTGTTCCGCAAACACAAAGCAGACGACAGCGTGATGTTCGTCGATGCGTCGCGAGAGTTCATCTCTGGCACCAACCAGAACGCCTTGGATCAGACCAATATCGACAAGATCGTGGCGACTTATCAGGCGCGGGAGAGCGTGGATAAATACGCCTATCGCGCCACGAGGGAAGAGGTGGAGGAGAACGATTTCAACCTGAACATCCCCCGCTATGTGGACACGTTCGAGGAGGAAGAAGAGATCGATCTGATGGCCGTCCGTGCCGAGCGGGTGAAGCTGAAGGACGATCTGGCTGAACTGGAAGAGCGGATGTCAGGGTATTTGCAGGAGCTTGGGTATGGTTCCTGAGGGGTGGAGCATCACAAAGCTTTCAGACCTAGCCGACGTCAAACGAGGCGCAGGTTCACAGTATCTGACCTACGTCGATGACCCTGACGACGGCATTCGGTTAATTCGTATCGGTGATTTTTTGGGTGATAACCCCAAGTATGTCAGCCACACCCCAGACATGAACCGCTTCATACTCAAAAAAGGCGATATCTTGATCGCAGGAACAGGTGCCACGGCAGGGATCACATTTGAGGTTCCTGAACATTTCGAAGGGTTTGCGTTTTCATATAACGCACCTCGCATTCGGCCAAAGAGTAGCGTGGATAAGGTTTTTCTAGTTAACTTCCTGAAGTCAAACGAGATCACAAAACAGCAACGCAGTCTGTTTACTGGCAACGCACAACCATTCTTAGATACAAAAGCGATTGGCGGCTTCAGGATTTCGACACCCCCACTCCCCGAACAACGGAAGATCGCGGATATCCTCGCGACCTGGGACGCGGCCATCGAGAAGACAGAGGCCCTGCTAGCCACCGCCAAAGACCAAAAACGCGCCCTCATGCAATCCCTCCTCACAGGCAAACGTCGCTTCCCTGATTTCGAGGGGCAGCCGTGGAAAGAGGTGCGGTTGGGGGAGACGGGCACCACAGTGTCTGGCGGAACACCGGACAGCACCGTTGCCAGCAACTGGGATGGCGATATTCACTGGGCGACACCCACCGACATCACGAAGCTAACTTCGCGCTTTATTCGCAAGACAGCACGGATGATCACTGAAAGCGGATTAAAGGGTTCCTCTGCGAAACTTGTACCCTCTGGCACGATACTGATCTGCACTCGTGCGACCATCGGTGAAATGGCAATCGCCACCGGTCCGATCTGCACCAACCAAGGTTTCAAGAACCTGGTGCTGTCCGATGCCTTCGACTCCGATTTCATTTTCTATCTGCTCCAGTTTTTCAAGAAGGACCTCATTCGCTACGCCTGCGGATCAACCTTTCTGGAGTTGTCAAAGAAGGACTTCGATAAGCGCAGCTTCTTGATGCCCGAACTTGGCGAACAGCGACGGATCGCAGCGGTTCTGAATGATGCAGAGGATCAGATCGCTGAGCATGCACAATCGATCACCAAACTCCGCACCGAAAAGAAGGCCTTGATGCAGCAACTGCTCACGGGCAAACGGCGGGTATCCCTATGAAGACAACATTCAGTACGAAGAACGGCTCGGTCGTCACCATCGAGATTGATGAAGACAACTACACCGCCACCGTTCTTGATCAGGCCGGAACCCTAATAGGTGCCATTGAATGCCGCCTCATTGAGGATCCCCGGGCACCTGATGGCTATTGCCTAAAAATGACGAATGCGTTCTTAGAAGGGGGCAATCGCAAATATCTTCATCAAGGTATTGGGACCCGATGCATTGAGCTTCTACGCGAAGAAACGGGTTTCCCCATCTGTGTTGCAAAACATGACGGACTTACACAAGCCGATGGCAGTCATTTGACGGGTGACGCGCCCGCATTCGCAGACAAGCTTGAACGGTTGCGCTTGGTTTTCAGGCGGTAGCAACCATGGAATTGATTTGTAGATAACTGATTTGGTGAGAGATTTTGATGGTCGAGTATTGGGACGAACGCAGGGATGGTGGTGTCACCAAGGACGGGCGCACAGCTTATGAGCGCGACTATGCCAGGGTCGTGCACTCTGCCGCTTTTCGCAGACTACAGTCCAAAACACAGGTGCTGGGTGTTGGTGATAGTGACTTTTACCGCACCCGTCTGACCCACTCGATGGAGGTCAGCCAGATCGGGGAGGGCATTGCGCGTCGGTTCAAGGCCGAAGCCGTCAAGGGCACTCCCAGCTACGACATTCTGCCCGATCCTATTTTGATCCGCACTATCTGTCTTGCTCACGACCTTGGTCACCCGCCCTTTGGCCACGGTGGTGAGATTGCTCTGAACCGCTGCATGATTGACCACGGCGGCTTTGAAGGGAATGGCCAAACCCTGCGTATTATGACCCTGATTGAGCCCTACCATGAAACTCTGGGCATGAACCTAAGCCGCAGGTCACTGCTGGGTGTTCTGAAGTATCCCGCGCCGCTAAGCGCCGTGGTCAACAAGAAGCAGTATGAAGGTGCAGACGCCAGTGCGTCATCCGTGTTCAGTGCCAAGCCATTCAAGCCGCCGAAGTGCTATTTGGATACCGAGATTGAGGTCGTCAACTGGATAGCCAAAGACCTTGGTGACTGGCCACGGATCAGCAGTGAGTTTGAAGATCAGGGCGAAAAGAAACACAAGAAGACCCAGCATCACTCCCTCGATACCTCAATCATGGAGATCGCTGACGACATCGCCTATGGGGTGCACGACCTCGAAGATGCGATAGGGTTGGGCTTGATCGACCGCGCATCTTTCATCGAAGCCGTGAGTGCCAAAGACATCGCTGGGTTCTGTGCTTGGTCCGATGGCCAGTCTTATGACGATCTGGTGGGTCACCTGTTCTCATCCCACACATATCAACGAAAGAACGCGATTGGAGCATTGGTTGATTTCTGCATTCGGCACACGACCCTGGACACATCCAACCCACATGGCTTCGGCAACCCGATCTTTGGATACCAGGCAGTGTTGGCAGCCGATGCCCGTAAGGTCCTGGATGTGCTGCAAAAGCTGGTAGAGCAGCAGGTTATCTTTACAATTACAGTTCAACAGCTTGAGTTCAAAGGGCAGAAGATCGTCACCGAACTCTTCCACGCCTTTGCCACTGATCCCACCAGGTTGCTCCCACCTCGTGACGCGAAACGTTACGAAGCGATGGAGACGGACGATCTCAAGAAACGGGTAATCTGCGACTATCTCGCTGGCATGACCGACGACTACGCGACGAAACGGTATCAACAATTGTTCGAACCACGTGTCGGATCGGTATTCGACAGGATATGAGCATGACGAACCGCACTCCCGACACCCGCGAAGAAGCGGCCTCGAAACTGCCAGCGCTGCACGTGCTGATGGCCATGGGCTGGACCTATCTGTCCCCCGCTGATGCACTGGGCCTGCGCGGGTCGGAGCGGTCTGTGCTGCTGGAACCTGTGCTGCGGGAACGGCTCAAGGCGCATCGGTTTGACTTCAAGGGGCAGAGCTATCCGTTGTCCCAAGGCGGTATTGACCAAGTAATCAGAGACATCAGTGCGACGGGACTGAACGAAGGGCTGATCCCTGCAAACGAAGCGATCTACAAGCATCTGACCCTCGGCATCACCGTCACCGAGTTCGTGGATGGCCAGCGCACATCCGTCACAGTGCCCTTGATCGACTGGGCTGATCCAGTGGCCAACACCCTGCATGTTGCCGAAGAGTTGAGTGTCGAACGCCCCGCAGGGATGGGCCGCTATCGGCCCGATGTCGTGTGCTACGTCAATGGTATTCCCCTGGTGGTGATCGAGGCAAAGCGCCCCAACTCGTCCACTAAAGACGCCGCGATGGTGACCGAGGGGATCAGTCAGCACCTTAGAAATCAAAAGTCTGACGGTATCCAAGACCTCTACGCCTATTCACAACTGCTGCTGTCGATCTCTGGCACCGACGGGCGCTATGGCACCACTGGCACACCTGCGAAGTTCTGGGGAGCCTGGACCGAGGAAGAGATCACCGAAGCCGAGATGCAGGCCGTGAAGTCCACCCCCCTGACAGAGGCCCAGAGAACGGCCCTGTTCGCGGACAAGCCCAAGTGGATGCGGGACGACTTCGACAGACTTCACAGCGGCCCTGTGCTGTTCACAGAACAGGATTGCTTGATCACCAGCCTGCTGCGCCCTGACCGCCTACTGGACTTCACCAGGCGGTTCATCTTCTTCGACCGAAAGCTGGGCAAGATCGCGGCCAGGTATCAACAGGTCCAGGGGGCCAAGGCGATCCTGTCCCAAGTGGCGAACCAGAAACCTGACGGTAGCCGTGAAGGCGGCGTCATCTGGCACACCACGGGGTCGGGCAAGTCGAACTTGATGGTGTTCCTGACCAAGGCGCTACTGCTGGATGCCGAGCTTGCTGGATGTCGGATCATCATCGTGACTGACCGAGTGGACCTGGAAAAGCAGCTTGCTGCGACCTTCATGACGGGCGGGGCCTTTGGGTCTGCCGTGGCCACTAAGAAGGAAGGCGAGACCTCCAAGGTGCAATCAGGTCGTGATCTGGCAAAGCGGATCGGGTCAGGGTCGGAACGGATCATCTTCACCCTGCTGCAAAAGTTCAATTCGGCCACCAAACTGCCAGAGTGCAAGAACACATCTGACAAGATCATCGTCCTGGTCGATGAGGGACACCGCAGCCAGGGTGGTGAGAACCACGAACGGATGCGACAGGCCCTGCCTAATGCGGCCTTCATCGCCTTCACTGGGACACCCCTGCTGAAGGAGGACAAGACCCGCAACAAGTTCGGCCCGATCCTCCATGCCTATACGATGCAGGATGCAGTTGAAGACGGGGCTGTCACCCCGTTGGTTTACGAAGAACGAAAACCCATCGTCGATATCAACGACAAAGCTATCGACTCATGGTTTGAAAAGATCACAACGGGCCTCACGGATAGTCAGAAGTCCGACCTCAAACAGAAATACTCTAGCCGTGGGCAAGTCTATGGCGCTGGCGGGCGCATTGATCTGATCGCCTTGGACATTGCCACGCACTTCACCGAGAACTTTGCCAAGCTAGGGCTGGGCCTCAAGGCGCAACTGGCGACGGACAGTAAACTGTCGGCAATCCGCTACAAGAACGCCCTCGATCTGACGGGTATGGTGACCAGCGCGGTTGTGATTTCTTCCCCCGACACAAGGGAAGGTCATGAGGATACCGACGAGGCCAAGACACCAGAGCTGCAGACCTGGTGGAAGATGAACGTTGGCAATGATGCGGAGACCTACGAGACGGATGTAATTGAACGGTTCAGCACTGATGGGGCCCCAGATATCCTGATTGTCGTGGACAAATTGCTGACGGGCTTTGATGAACCGCGCAATGCCGTCCTCTACATCGACAAGCATCTCAAGGGGCACAACCTGCTCCAGGCGATTGCACGTGTGAACCGACTGCATGAAGCCAAGCAGTTCGGATATCTGATCGACTACCGTGGCATCCTGGCCGAGCTTGATACGTCTATACAGGACTACCAAGACCTCGCTTCACAAACCCAAGCCGGATACGAGATCGACGATCTCGCGGGTACGGTCACCAATGTCTCTGTCGAATACAAACGTCTCCCTAGCCTGCATGATGCGCTGTGGGCGATCTTCTCAGCCGTGCAGAACAAGCAGGATGTCGAACAGTTTCGGCGTATTCTGGTGCCAAGGACTGCCGAAGATGGGGCGGGCCATAGCATCGACGCCAACCAGAAGGTGCGTGAGGACTTCTATGATGCACTGACAAAGTTTGGTATGTGCCTCAAGCTGGCGTTGTCATCGCGGACATTCTTCGAGGATGGGGCCTTCGACGAGAAGACGATCCAGCGTTACAAGCGTGACCTGCGGTTCTTCACTGAACTGCGCGCACAGGCTAAGCGTGATGCGCAAGAGACCGTGGATTTCTCTGAATACGAAGAGCAAATCCGCCGAATGGTCGATAAGCAGGTGATCGGCCAAGAGGTGGTTGACCCCGAAGGTTATATTTGGGTGGACACGCTTGGTCAGGCCGATGATCGCGAAGACTGGTCGGACGAGAAGACCCGTACCGAGGCCGATGTCATTAAGACCCGTCTCAGGAAAACCATCGAGCAGGACCTTATCGATGACCCCTATGCACAACGGGTGTTCTCCGAACTGCTGAAAGAAGCGATCCTCGCAGCGGAAGCGATGTTTGATCACCCTGGCAAGCAATACGTCATGTTCAAGGACCTAGAAGAGCAGGTCGCGGCTCGGAACACCCCTGGTGTGCCGGATCGGTTCGCGGATCACCCACGGGCACAGTCCTACTACGGGGCCCTGCTGGAACAACCGGCGGGTGCGGAACAAGATGAAGACGTTCTGGTTGCAGAAGCCATGCACATCGACACCACCGTTGATGACGCCGTGCAGACGCACTCGATCAACCCTGGCAGCATCGAGGCCGAGATACGCAAGGCTCTGTTGCCACGTTATTTCAAGTTCCTCGGCGGTCTGGACGCTGCGAATGAACTGATCGACCAGATCGTAGGCATTGTTCGTGCAGGTGCGAACAAGCCATGACAGGCTTCATTCTGGCATACGGGGATCACCGCATCCCATACCAGGTCTCATATGATGACGCCCGCAAATCCCGTGTTGCAATCCACGTCAATCCCGACGGATCGGTCGCCGTCGATGCCCCAAATGGGTTCTCAGACCAGTCCATCAAACAAGCCGTCCAGAAGAGGGCCCGTTGGGTGGTCGGGCATGTCAGTGAAGCGAGGGAACGCTACGCCCATGTGCGGCCCCGTGAATATGTTTCCGGTGAACAAGTACTCTATCTGGGCCGCCGCTATGTGCTCAAGGTGATCCCCGTGGATACCAAACCATCCCCTACACGGCTGCGTGGCAATCGGCTGGAGGTCGAGACCACCAACGGCACGGAGGACGACATAAAAGGCCGACTCCGTGCCTGGTACCGCGTCCGAGGGCGGGACTACCTGAGCCGCCGCATCGATGCTCTGGCCGAAAGCCTACCGTGGGTAGATGCACCACCACCGTTCCGGTTGCTGGAAATGTCACGTCAGTGGGGAAGCTGCTCCCCATCCGGTGAAATCATCATCAACCCGCATTTGGTCAAAGCACCCCGCCAGTGCATCGACTATGTGCTGATCCACGAACTTGCCCACCTCAAACACCACGACCATGGCGCTGCATTCTGGAAGCTGATCGATGCCCATGCAGGTGATTGGCGTCAAACCAAGAAGCAGCTAGATCGGTTGGCAGAAGTGCTTCTGGCTGATTGAACGGAGATAGGGTCATGGGGCAAGCCAAGCGGAAGATTTTGAGCAACAAGTTGTTCTTGGAGAGGCACAAATACTGCTGTTTGTGTGGAGGATCAGTCTATGCAACAACTATCGAGCATGCTCCACCAAAGGTGTTCTTCGTAAACAAGGAAGTTCCGTCGGCTACGCATCGAGTGCCCGCATGTGAACGTTGCAACTCTGGTTCGAGCGGATCTGACCAGGTTGCTGCTCTCTCAGCCTTAATTCAATCAACGATCCATCAAGATATTCCTGAAACCTATATGGAAAAGCTGGTGAAGGGCGTACAAAACAATGCCCCCTCAGCTTTTGCCGCGATTGCGGAGGGCAGTTCCACAGACGTACCGATTAAGGTTAACGGACGAGTGAACATGTATGCCCGTGTTGAAATTGACAATTCAATCTACACAGATTGGCTCAACCCTTGGGCTGCAAAACAGGCTTATGCACTCCATTATCTTCACGCTGAAGGAAAAATACTGCCTGACACCGCCAAGGTGATGGTCCGATGGTTCACAAATGCCCAAGTCATCGATGAAGAGACGCCCGACGATTTGCTACGTTCACTGAGGAACTACGGAGAGTTACGACAAGGTAAGAAGACATCAGAGCTTCAATACAGCTACAAGTGGCAGCTGGAAGGAGAAGTGGGATGCTTCGTATTAATGCTGCACGACGCGTCTATGCTCTTGCTTGGTATCTTCCAAGATTCGGAGAAGGCCAAGGCATTCCCGCACTGGAATATTTTTTCAACGAACGCACGGCGGGGCATCCACCGGGTCGAGTCGTGAAACGTAGAACAGGATATAGGTCCCGACACTAGCGGAGCTTGACTGCATTCATGCTGCGGTTTTGCCGAGACAGGCAGCAGAAGGAGGGTGGATAATTGGGGGGGTATTATAAAGCAATCGTATCACTTTTTTGTTGATTATCAATGCGTTGCTTAATTTAAATGGTGCCCGGGGGCGGAATCGAACCACCGACACGAGGATTTTCAATCGAGCTCTGCCTCCTACTTTAATTGTGGGTAGCAAGGCCACAACCGATATTCAAAGAGCCTAAAACGAGCCTAGGAGAACAACTATCGTCGGCTAAGTATCTGATTTAATGGTGCCCCCACACGGACTCACAATCTATTTTTAGTCGATTGTATTTAAACGTAAAAGATTTTCGGATATCTATCCGTACCCCCGATCGTACCCCCAAAATCAATTTCCAAGGGGGTATTTTGGCGTTCAAGGGGCATAGATGTGTGTCTGGATTGTCCGTCGTCATATAAAATGGGACATAAGAGGGGCTTGAGCATTGGAGGCTCTGGCTCGTTTGTGTGATTGATTATGCGGCTTGTTTTTGATGTTGCAAGCGGCGTTCGCGGATCGTCAGCTTCTTAATCTTCTCCCTTTCTCTCAGAATAGCTTTGTCGCGACCGAAGTAGACGTCGGCCGGTGTGACGTTGTTCAGGCTCTCGTGGTAACGTTGATTGTTGTAATACTCGACGAATGCGCCGATCTGGCGTTCGAGATCACCCGGTAAGTAGTAGTTCTCGAGCAGAACCCTGTTCTTCATGGTCTGGTGCCAGCGTTCGATCTTGCCTTGGGTCTGTGGGTGGAATGGCGCGCCACGGACGTGCTTCATGCTTTGCCCTTCCAGCCATTCAGCTAAATCACCCGAGATGTAGCATGAGCCGTTATCGCTGAGCAGACGCGGCTTGTGGCGCACGACGGCTTGGTCGCAACCCGATACCGCCAGTGCCAGTTCGATCGTGTCTGTCACATCCTTGGCCCGCATGTTTGTGCAGAGTTTCCAAGCGATGATGTAGCGGCTGTAATCATCCAGAATAGTGCTGAGATAATACCAGCCCCAGCCGATGATCTTGAAGTAGGTGAAGTCGGTCTGCCACATCTCGTTGATGGCCGTGGTCTTGTCCGCAAACTCTTCGGCCGCCTTGATCACCACATAGTCTGGTGCCGTGATCAGATCAGCGGCTTTGAGAATGCGATAAGCTGATGATTCAGAGACAAAATACCGCTTCTCATCCGTGTATTTGACGGCCAGTTCCCGCGTGGTCAGCGCTTCATGTTCCAGCGCAAACTCAATCAAGTCGTCACGACGGGCATCCGGGATGCGGTTCCAGACCGATCCTGGGTGTGGGGATCTATCAGCCAGCCCATCCAGGCCACCATCGACATAAAGATCATACCATCGATAAAAGGTCGTGCGCGGGATGCCCAGCATGTCGAGGGTCTGCTTAACCGGCAGGTGCGATCCCTCCACGGTGCGGATGATCTCCAGTTTCTCGGACGCAGGGTATCTCATTCCTCGAACTCCCCAGCACCTGTCATGCTTTTTTTGAGCAGACGGTTTTCAAGGGTCAGATCAGCGACGCACTCTTTCAGGGCCAAGGACTCAGAACGCAAATCCTTTACCTCAGGCGATGTGGCCTGCCGCGCCGTGTCGCCAGATAACCGGCGCTTGCCAGCTTCAAGAAATTCCTTCGACCAGCTATAATAAAGGCTTTCAGCAATACCCTCCCGGCGACACAGCACCGAGATGCTCTCCTCGCCACGCAGGCCTGCCAATACAATGCGGATCTTCTCTTCAGCTGAATAGGTTTGCCGCGTCTTGCGGCGGATGTTCTTCACCACCTTCTCGGCGGCGGCTTTCGATGTTTGTGGCTTCTTCGTCATCTCGATCTCCTAATCGATAAGATGAACCAGAAATCCTCCCTTATTCAAATCCTCAGATATGTCCCACACGTGCTGACGTCAGACAATAGCAGGTATTGGTCGCTTCTTGTGTCAACGCATGACTTTATTTGACTTCATTGTGACGGCCTCGATTATCTAGCGCTCGTTCACTGCAGACGACCCACAAGTTCAATAAGATGCCAATGCGACAAAGATGAACCATGAACCATGAACCATGAACCATGAACCATGAACCATGAACCATGAATTTCCTTGAAAGTCTTATCAAGCATTTTTCGTGGAAATGCTGCTAGTCGGAGTATCGTTTTACACGTGGCCCTATCTGTACCACCTGCCCGACTGCAGGCATCAACACCCTGTTTTTATTAAATTTACGCCCGGCAGAAACAACACAAACCGGCAACAACCCATGCATCAGTCTTGCGACAGATTTTAAGTGCGCCTTCGGAAAGCATGGCTTCATTTGTCATCATTCTTGACGGTCGTTGTGCTTGCCAGGACTTAACATTAGTTAACATTTCCAACAGGCGCCATGGCCACCCTCGGGTATTGTTTTGATCGCCGACACTAAGCTTTTACGCCGCCCTAAAACTGCCATTGGATCGTCTAAGGTCATAAATGCGCACGAGGTTGCAAACTGTTCGAAATCTTGCGACCACCTCTAAAAATGCTTTCATTCGCTTTCATTTTGACCGTCTACGATGTTCGAAGCAGCTTTGTCATACCGATGTATTTTATCTGACCAGTGACCCCAATACTGTTCTTACTTGTTCTACTTATTGAGCGACTTTATGACGTCAGGAACTTGCGACAGTCGCGACATCTGCGACACGAATAATCAGGACTGGGCTCTTGTAGCGGATGTCGCGGTTGTCGCAGCGATGGCCATCACGCTCGTCAAGGATGGCCACATTTCTTTTGCCATTGTGGTTTCATGCAACACGTACCTGCTTCCCAAAGACTTAACGAACACGCTGATGACAACTAGCAATGATCGCAAAGATGACCCTCCCGGTGTGGCCTTTACATATCGCACAAGGACACAAACAAACCGACATCAACGAACTGCTGCCTTGGAATCACGCCAAACACGTGTGACCAGCGCACCGCTTACATTTAGAATTGGGGGATTACCGGCGCATTCTAAAATGGGTTGCGAAATTCCCCCTATCTTACTGGAAAACAACGAAAATGAAGAATGCTACATGCGAAGTTGAATCTATGAAAGCGTGCAAGCGGCAACGATCTCTAAACAGAATTATCTCGGGAGCGGAGTTCTGGGACCAAAGAATTTAGAAGGATTGTTAGCCTGTTGCTCGCTTCCCTGTCGTCTAGAGGACTAGGGCACAGAATTGTGCAATCACGGGCCTGCACTATAGTTTCTAAGTCGCTCCACTGACTGGTGGGAGGGGGAAAGACTACGAATGCGCCCATAGGATGACACCTTACTATCTTATCGTCGGCCACCCACCCTATCGTTCTCCGATATCGTTCAACTATTTGAGGCTTGGTCTTTATTTGGTTAATATTTTTTTTATGATGTTCGGCCGTTGCCAAAGCTGCATCTCCAACCAAAAGTGTACTGTCAGTGCTACTCACTATTCGAATTAGGTAATCTGGCGAACACTTCTCTTCCAAGCCAAGGAATGGTCGATCGCGATCTACATCTTGATTGCTAGCAGCCCACTCGAACGCTGGAATGCCACGCTCATGAACCGGTGGCATTTGCGTATAGTCAACAAGAGCGGGTTCAGGTTCGAAATCGAGTTTGATTGTTACTCCGTCCCTTTCGAAATGCCATGAACATCGCCTCTCGGACTTTATCGTTTCAACAAAGCATGTGCCCGTAAAATCAAGGTTTCTTAGTTGTTTAGCTATCCAAACTATCCCCCACAGTTCCCACAGGTGGTTAAGCATGACCGGCGGATATGTAGACCTAGTTGATAAGCTCTCTGAAATAGCTTCAACTGGACTTGGCGCAAAAGCACGAAGTAGCAAACGAAGGCGGTGGTCACGTTGGAAAATGGGATTTAGGTCGATCGGAGCGCCTATTTCTAGGTTGTTTACGTACGGAGGCAGTCGGTAGCGCAATTCCGCAGTGCGTCTTAGCAAAATATCTAGTTGAGTTATGGCTGAAACGATTTTCTCTTTTCGACCCTCGGGATTGTTAAGGGAAAGTTGGGCCCTTTTTAATCCAGTTTCTGCCTCAAGAATGGCCGCCAATTGCGCCCGCAGGGCGTTGATTGATTGGGTGCGCTGACTGCACAGCCAAAGCCAGTCAGTCCTGATAACAATCGACTGACAATTTTCTTGAAGGCGACTGGCTAAATTGGTCTACTACCCTTATTTGGCGAAAGATTTTTTATGATTGAATATGATTTGATCGCTCGTTGGCCTGGCAAGAGTGCCGGGGAAAACGGCGTGGAACACCCGGCGATTTACCACATGCTCGACGTTGCCTCGGTAGCTGAAGCTATTTTAGAGCAGACGGCGTTTTCGTCAGAACATAAGCAGGCCTTGGTCATTCTTGCGGCGTTGCACGATATCGGAAAACTGCACAGCCGTTTTCGCTGTATGCTGCGTGGCTCATCCACGCCTTCTGTTTCGCATTGGCGGTTAAGCGAGGTCTATCTGTTTGAAAACATAGAGCTGCTCGCGAAAATCCTCAATCCTGATTCCCCTTCTCGATTAGATCCTCTTATTGATGCAACGGCAGGCCATCACGGAAGACCATCAGACTGGTCGGCGCAGGAAAAGCGTAGAGCCAAACGCAACATCCCGGACGACGTCCAGTTGATGATCAAGGCCATAGCAGAGCTTTGGCCAGGAGCATCCCTTGCCGGAATCGATGAGCAACGATCCTATGAACTGAGCTGGTGGTTCTCGGGGTTGGTGACAACGGCTGATTGGATCGGTTCGAATGCGAATTGGTTTGAAGCCGCAGAACCAGTGTATTCGTTGGGGGGCTATCTTAACGTAGCCAGAGTAAAAGCTGCCGCGGCCATCAAGGGCGTCGGAATCGAGTCAAATCCTGCCAGCAGATTGTGTGTTTTCGACTGGCCCGAACTGCGTCCGATGCAAGAAGCCAGCCGCTCCGTCGCTTTAGCCAATGGCCCTATGCTCGCGATCATCGAAGACGAAACTGGGTCGGGCAAAACCGAAGCGGCTTTGATGCTGGCTCAGCGGATGCTGACGGCGAGGAAGGGGCAGGGGCTCTTCTTTGCTTTGCCGACGATGGCAACGGCAGATGCGATGTTTTCGCGCGTCAGCAAACTCGTCGGTAAGATGTTCGTGCACAAGCCCACAGTGACGCTTGCGCATGGCCGCGCAGGTCTGTCCGAAGACTACCGCGATATTCAGGAGGGACAGCCAAATGCGCCGGAAGACATCGGTTGTACCGAATGGCTTGGGGATAGTCGGCGCAGGGCGCTCTTGGCAACTGTCGGGGTCGGCACGATTGATCAGGCGCTCTTGTCAACTCTGCCGGTTAAATTTCAGACCCTTCGCCATTTTGGGCTCGCGTCGAAAATTCTGATCGTTGATGAAGTGCATGAACTCGGGGAGCCATATATCGCCGAAACTCTGACGGCGCTGCTGAAGCTTCATCGCGTGGCTGGTGGGTCCGCGATCTTGCTGACGGCAACATTGCCAATCGAACTTAGAAGCAAACTACTTGCGACCTACGGGGGTGCCGATGATAAGGATCAGGCCTATCCTGCGTTGACCATCGGCGGTGGTGCTGCAGTGCGCGATATGCCGCAGAACACAGGGCCGAAAGGTCCGGTCTCGGTCGAGCGGCTGGCAAGCGCCGAGCATGCTGTTTTGCTAATCAAGGAAAAGGCCGCGACGGGTGCCGCTTGTGTCTGGGTCAGGAACGCCGTTGATGATGCAATTGCGGCATTTGAAGCATTGCGGGCCGAAGGAGTTGAGGCCGAACTTCTGCACGCGCGGTATACGCTTGGGGATCGCAAGCGGATCGAACGGTTGATGAGGGACCGCTTCGGTAAAAACGGAAAGGGAAGGGAAGGGTGCGTTTTAGTCGGCACTCAGGTGCTTGAGTCCTCGCTTGACCTCGATTTTGACGTGATGGTCTCGGACCTTGCCCCAATGGCGGGGCTGGTCCAGAGGGTCGGTCGATTGTGGCGTCATATGGATATTCGGCCTGCAGACAATAGGCCTGTAACGGCGCCGGTGCTCTATGTGGTCTCGCCCGATCCTTTAGCGGTCGAGCATGGACGCTGGCTGATGGACGTGCTCGACAGCGGTGCCTATACTTATTCGGCCGACCTTATGTGGCGCACGGCCTATCACCTCTTTCGCCAAGCCGAGATCGTTGCACCGTCGGGCATCCGGCCCCTGATCGAGAGCGCGTATTCCGGGAATCCCGAGACGCCGGAGGTTTTGGATAAGTTCGAACGAGATAGGAAGGGCAAGGAGTTTTCGCACCAGTCACTTGCGAGCATGAACATCGTTAGGATCGAGGATGGTTATGGGCTTGGCGGGCAAGCCCACGACGATGCCAGCTATCCGACGCGTCTGGGTCCCGAGCAACGGACCCTTGTCCTTGCCAGAGAACGAGACGGACGTTTGGTGCCTTATATCGACGGACCGGACGGCTGGGCCATGTCGGAAGTCAGCGCGGCGAAACACCGATTGGAAAAGCTGGAATTGCCGGATCAAAGTAGTCCAAGAATTACGGCAATAACAGATATATGGAAAGAATGGATGCGCGGGAAATATACTCTTTGTCCGGTGGCGGAGGACGGAAGTATCTGCGAGGAGCTCTCTTATCAAAGCGATAAGGGGCTGATTTTCTGATTCAACATTAAATGAGAGTTGATAACGAGGGAAATTACTTTAAGGTAGTGAAGATAAAAATATTTACTATTCTCGGAATATTCTTTGCCCTTGAATTTAATTACTGAACAATGGATTCCGGTTGTTGATAAATTTGGTAGCCGCCGGATCATCGCGCCTTGGGAAATGGCAGATATGTCTCTGCAGCGACCGGATTGGCCGCGCGGTGATCTCAACATTGCTTGTCTTGAATTGCTCGTCGGGTTGGTTTTCATGGCCGATCCACCGGCGAGCCGTGATGATTGGGTTGCGCGGGTGCAACCTGATCCTGAACGGTTGAAAGGGAAGTTGGCTCCTTATGCACCAGCGTTCAACCTTACCGGCGAGGGACCGCTCTTTTTGCAGGATTTGGAGCCGTTGGACGGGTCGCCGAACCCTGTGGATATGCTGTTCATCGACAGTGCGGGTGCCAATACGGCCAAAAAAAATGCTGACCTGATGGTGCATCGAGATCGCTATAGGGGGCTTGACCTGCCGCTGGCCGCGATGGCGCTTCATACCTTTCAGGCCCATGCGCCTTCGGGTGGGGCAGGCAACCGGACCTCGATGCGGGGTGGCGGGCCGATGGTGACGTTGGTTGATCCGGGGCAGGGTCTCTGGTCGATTATCTGGGCGAACGTGCCGAACGGAATGCCGGCGGCGTTGTCCGAATTGCCTTGGATGAACCCGACACGGGTGTCTGACAACAATCAGGTGGTCCTGCCGCCTCAGGGCCAGCGTTTTTCGGTCGAGGCCTTCTTCGGGGTACCGCGCCGTCTGCATCTGGTGGTCGAGGGGGATGTGATAACGGGCGTGGTCCAGAAACCTTATGGCACCAATTATGGCATCTGGATGCACCCGCTCAGCCCTTATTACCGAATCAAGGCAGGGGAGGAACCTCTGCCCGTGCACCCCAAGGCGGGATCCTTCGGCTATCGTAACTGGCTTGGTATCCTCGCACAGTCCAGGGATGCCGAGTTGGCCGAGCGGGCGCATTGCGTGAACCTATGGGAACAGCGTTCCCGAAAGGAAGCCAGCGTGATCTTGGCCGGATGGTCGATGGACAACATGAAACCGCGGGATTTTGTCCATTCGGTCCAGCCGCTCATTGATCTGCCCGAGGATGAAACGATTTGTCTTATTGGGCTGGTGACAGCGGCTGACAATGCCGCCATCGCCCTGCGCGGCTCGCTTGTCCCTGTTCTGGCAAAAGGCGAAGGACTCGAGGCCGAGCGCGAGGCGTTCTATGCTGCGACCGAACCGGCGTTCGTGGGCTGCCTTGCGGCATTGAAAATGGGCGAGTCGATTGAAGAGGTCTATGCCTGCTGGCTCAAGGTTCTGCGGTCCGAGGTGCTCAGCCGTTTCGATGCCCTTTCACTTTCTGCGATTGATCAGCGGGATACCTCAGACATCGAAAAGATTGTGAATGCGCGCAGGGCCTTGACGGGAACCTTTGCCGGCTACGGCAAGTTTGGGCGGTTGCTTTTTGAGGCCCTTGAAAAGGAGCCGCCCAAGGCAAAAGGAAAAGCAGCATGAGTGACAAGGGTAAAGCTATTCTCAAGTGGTGGTCTGCGGAACTCGAACGCGATACCGCGCATGGGCGCCGGCTTGCGGCGACGCTTCGGCGGGCGGGGCCTGTGGCCGCGATGAGCGAGCCCAAGGTGCACGAGCTTGCGCGCGAGCTTGGCATTAAGGACGCGGAAAAGCTTGTTAGGCTTGTGTCGCTTCTCGCGGAAGTGCGCGAGAATGTGCCGCAAACGCTTGCAAAAGTCCTGGGTGGCCACGACCCTGACCTTTCGCAGCTTCGGTTTCAAAAGCTGATGCGCGCCGAAGGAGATGAACTGATCAACGGCCTTCGACGGGCAATTAAGATCGCAGGGCATCGCTGTAACGTGGCGGCTCTGGGCGAAGACCTGATGTTCTGGTCGGATCAGACCCGCATGACTTGGTGCTTTCATTATTTTGGGGCTGAGGCGCCCAATCAGTTTTCCGAGGAGACTCACTAAATGACGACGTTTCTGCAATTTCACGTTCTGACGGAATACGGCCCTTCCAACCCGAACCGCGATGATCAAGGTCGCCCGAAACAGGCGAATGTCGGCGGCGCACCGCGTCTTCGGATTTCGTCACAGTCGTCCAAACGGGCAATCCGTGAGAGTTCGTTCTTTGCGCTCGATTTGAAGGATCATCAGGGCACGCGCACAAAGCGTTTGTTTGAGGGTCTTCGCGATCACCTGGTTGTGGGCGGAGCCAAGCAGGATGCCGCCGTCGCCGCAGCCGAGCAGGTTGCCGTGATCTTTGGCAAGCTTGAGACGCCTGACAAAAAAGCGCCTGAGAAGAAAATCGGCACCACACTTGCGTTCATCTCGCCTGCGGAATGGTCCTTGGCTGAGGAGTTGGCGGAAAAGGTTCTATCGGGCGAAGACCTGCCCAAGGATAAGGATCTCAAGAGGCTTGTGTTGCGAAAGGCGGACGGGGCGATTGATATCGCGATGTTCGGGCGGATGTTGGCGGATGACGCGGATTTCAACCGTGACGCCGCTGTGCAAGTAAGTCATGCGATCACCACGCACACGGCAGTGGTTGAGGATGATTGGTATTCGGCAGTGGATGACCTCAATAAAGCCGAGGACAGCGGGGCAGGGCACCTTGGCGAGAGCGGTTTTGGTTCGGGCATCTATTATCAATACGTCTGCGTGAACGTTGATCTTCTGGTAGAGAACCTTGCCGGCAATCGGGAATTGGCAGCCAAAGGGTTGGAGGCCTTGGCGCGGGGTGTGGCTATGGCGACGCCCACGGGCAAGCAGAACAGCTATGCCAACCGCCCACGGGCCTATTACATCCGCGCAGAGGCGGGCCCGCAGCAACCGCGCGATCTGACGGGTGCGTTTTTTTCGCCTGTGAAGGCGCAGCCTTGGGAACGCACTTCGGTCGAGGCCTTGACCAAGACCGCCGAGAACATTGACCGCGCTTATGGCAAAACCTATGATCGGATTTCAGTGATGGACGTTCGGGCGAGCATTGGCTCGCTCGACGGGATCGCAGACTTTGCAGCGTCAACAGTCAAGGCGGGCGTATGACGCATTATCTGGTCTTTACCCTATCAGCCTCGATTGGTGCGATGGGCGATCTGGCCGGGCATGAGCGGCGGGGGACTTACCTTTGGCCTGGGAGGTCTGCGATCACGGGGCTGCTTGGTGCCGCGCTTGGACTGAAACGGGACGCGGATTTCTCAGCGATCAATGCATTAGGGATGGCGGTTGCACGGTTTGAGCAACGGACCGACCGGGGCTTTCGCGATTACCACACGGTTGAGACGGTTCCTTCTGCCAAGGCCAAGTCCCCCAATTCGCGGCCAGAGGCGCTCCGCTCCGCGGGGCAGGACACAAATACTACGATCACTCTGCGCGATTACCGCACGGGGCCGCTCTTTGGAGTGGTGGTCTGGGGCGATGATCTCGAGCCGCTTTGGGCCGCATTGAAGAGGCCAGTGTTCACGCTTTATCTCGGGCGCAAATCTTGTCCGTTATCCGCCCCTGTAGATGCTCATTTGGTTCAGGCCGACACAGTCGAAGACGCTATGACCAAAGCACGAGTCCCCGAATGGCGCAGCGGCGCTGTAGCGAAGCAGCTGGTCACCGATGCCGCTGAGGGTGATACCCACACCGAGATCCGACACGATCGTGTGATTGACCGTGCACACTGGCACTTCGGTGCGCGGCGGGTGGCGTTCCGTTCGGTAGAGATCACCCCGGAGGTCGCACGATGAGTATGTTTATCTCGCGTGTGACCGTCTCGCGCTCGCCTTCTGTTCAGGCGATGAATGTCCTTCTCCTCCCCGACGACGCAGGTAAACGCACTGATGCGCATCACCGTCTTCTCTGGACGCTTTTCGCCGATGAGCCTGACCGCAAACGTGATTTTCTCTGGCGTGAAGAGAGGGCAGGGGAGTTCTTGATCTTATCTGCCCGTGAGCCTGTTTCGAGCGAACTCTTCTCGCGTGTCGATACGAAACCGTTCGATCCTGTGCTTGCAGTCGGGGATCGGCTCGACTTTGCACTCAGGGCCAATGCGACGCGCGCGAAAAAGAGCGTGGGCCGCGTGGATGTAGTTATGGATGCGCTTCATGGGATTGCGCCCGACAAGCGCGCAACAAAGCGCATGGAGATCGCCCAGATCGAAGGCCCGGCCTGGATCGAACGTCAAGGCGCGCGAAACGGGTTCGTTGTCAAACGATGCGAGGTAAAAGAGTATTTGGTTCATGTGCTCCCGACCTATCGGGGCAAACGCGTGGGGCAGCCGCAGTTTGGCATTCTCGATCTTCAGGGTACTGTTGAGGTCACGGACTCAGAGCCATTTCGTACTGCGCTCGAGAAAGGCTTCGGCCGCGCCAAGGCCTTCGGTTGCGGGCTTATGCTAATCCGTCGCGCAGTATGAGCGATCTTCCGGGTTTGCCTCCACCGCGTCCGATCCCGCTCAAGGATCGGGCGCAGCTTGTCTTTGTGGAGCGCGCTCAACTTGACGTGGCAGACGGAGCCTTTGTTGCAGTGAATGCGGACGGGACGCGGACCCAGATTCCCGTAGGCGGCCTTGCGGGGGTTATGCTCGAACCCGGGGCGCGGATCTCCCATGCCGCGATTACTCTGGCGGCGCGGGTCGGCACTCTGATCACTTGGGTCGGAGAAGGTGGTGTGCGCCTCTATTCCGCAGGCCAACCAGGAGGGGCGCGTTCGGACAAGCTTCTGTGGCAAGCCTCGATTGCTTTGGACGATGCGGCGCGGCTGCGTGTGGTGCGCAAGATGTATGAGATGCGGTTCGGAGATGAGGCCCCGTCGCGCCGCTCGATTAATCAATTGCGCGGGATCGAAGGCGTCAGGGTGCGCGAGACCTACGCGCTATTGGCGCAGCAATACGGGGTTGAGTGGAAGCGCCGCTCTTACGACGTTGCAGACTGGGAGGCGGGGGATATCCCGAACCGCTGCCTGTCGGCCGCGACCGCCTGTCTTCACGGGCTTGCCGAGGCGGCGGTTCTTGCGGCCGGATATGCCCCTGCGATCGGCTTCTTGCACACGGGCAAGCCTCTGTCCTTTGTTTACGACATCGCTGACCTATATAAATTGATAACCGTTGTTCCCGAGGCGTTTCGCATCGCCGGACAGGCCGCCAAGGGCAAGCTGGATATGCACCCAGATCGCGCGGTTCGGCTTGCGTGTCGTGACATGTTTCGCAAAACGGGCCTGTTGGCGGACATAATTCCGAAGATTGAAGATGTGCTTTCTGCAGGCAAGCTTGCACGCCCCGAGCCACCGCCCGAAGCGCGCGGTGCGGCTTTTGACCGTCCTGAGCAGACCGGCGAGGATGGGCAGAGATGATGGTCGTCGTGGTTTCCAATGCGCCGCCGAGACTTCGGGGTAGGCTGGCGGCTTGGCTCGTCGAGGTTCGGGCAGGCGTTTATGTCGGCGACTATAGCGCCCGCACCCGCGAGATGATCTGGAAGCAGGTTTCGGGTGGGATCGAAAAGGGCGACGGCGTGATGATCTGGAAGGCCCCGACCGACCAAGGCTACGAGTTCCAGACTGTCGGCAGAAACCGCCGTATGCCTGTTGATTTCGAAGGGCTAAAGCTGGTGAAGTTCTTTCCGAATACGGGCGCGAAGTAAGGCGCTAGAGTGCGTCTTTCGTGGCTGAAACATTCGGTGCGCTTTTTGACAATCGAATAATAGTGGTAGATCAAGTGTCTACAGGAAGTCTGTTCCCCGCCCACGCGGGGATGAACCGGCGGGTGATTGAGGAATCATTCATCAAAGAAGCTGTTCCCCGCCCACGCGGGGATGAACCGGCTTTGACGCAGACGACATGCTAGGCGCTCGCCTGTTCCCCGCCCACGCGGGGATGAACCGCAGGAAGGTGCGGCTATTTCGTATGACACAGCCTGTTCCCCGCCCACGCGGGGATGAACCGCCAGACAGCCCGTACGTGACCACGTGGCACCCCTGTTCCCCGCCCACGCGGGGATGAACCGCCCGCGTCAGTGCTAGGTCCAGCAGCGCCCGCCTGTTCCCCGCCCACGCGGGGATGAACCGTGTTGACCAGTCTATACAACCCCAGGACTAGACTGTTCCCCGCCCACGCGGGGATGAACCGCTCGTTTGGCCCTTCGATGCCGACCAACGTTCCTGTTCCCCGCCCACGCGGGGATGAACCGACGGCATAGTTTGCAGCTTGTCCCACCAAAGCCTGTTCCCCGCCCACGCGGGGATGAACCGAATTGCAGAGGGAATTCAACAACGGGCGCCCGCTGTTCCCCGCCCACGCGGGGATGAACCGGTTCTGTTCGCCTTCAATCGTATGCCCGAGTGCTGTTCCCCGCCCACGCGGGGATGAACCGGCTTGTCAGCCTCGCAATCGAATTGACCGGATCTGTTCCCCGCCCACGCGGGGATGAACCGATTTGTGTTTACAAAACTTTCTTCGCTGATAGCTGTTCCCCGCCCACGCGGGGATGAACCGGGACCACTAAAAGGATATACCATCGAGAGACCCTGTTCCCCGCCCACGCGGGGATGAACCGCCGGGCCAAAGGGTGCTTTCTGTGCCGTCGTCCTGTTCCCCGCCCACGCGGGGATGAACCGGCGACCACGTTATCGTGAAGCTGCCAGTTGAACTGTTCCCCGCCCACGCGGGGATGAACCGCCGTCCTCAAGTCCTGTTCCGCGACCTCGACCCTGTTCCCCGCCCACGCGGGGATGAACCGTGCCCATATCGGTCATGAACGGCGTTGAGCGCCTGTTCCCCGCCCACGCGGGGATGAACCGCGGCCTTGACCTCGTGCAGCGGATAGTCCTGCCTGTTCCCCGCCCACGCGGGGATGAACCGTTTAGCACGTCGCTTGTGTCCGCGTTCTGATCCTGTTCCCCGCCCACGCGGGGATGAACCGGGCATAGGATGGCAACGCAGTCCATGTTGTCACTGTTCCCCGCCCACGCGGGGATGAACCGTCGGCGCGCAGTTGCAGAACAGGTATGTTGCCCTGTTCCCCGCCCACGCGGGGATGAACCGAGAGCCAAGCAGTTGAGGAACATACGGCATCTCTGTTCCCCGCCCACGCGGGGATGAACCGGGACCAACGGGCCGGACCCCGACAACTAGAATCTGTTCCCCGCCCACGCGGGGATGAACCGCTGTTCGGGCGCGGGTCAAATCGGTTTGCAGACTGTTCCCCGCCCACGCGGGGATGAACCGATGAACCGCTCTTGATCGGTCAGCCGCCAAGGCTGTTCCCCGCCCAGCGGATGCCGCGGTTGTCGCAGCGATGGCCATCACGCTCTTCAAGAATGGCCACCTTTCTTTTGCCATTGTGGTTTCATGCAACACGTACCTGCTTCCCAAAGACCTGACGACGACGCTGATGACACCTAGCAATGATCGCACTGATGAACCCAGCTCTTGCAGACACCACACCAGAGCTGACCGTCTGCACCATGTTTTTGCCAAGCGGTCAGCTTTCGCCATTCATCCAGCGAAACAATTTGCCCGGTCCATGTTTTGGGATGGCCGCTTATTGCAAAACCATGGCGCATTGCAGAGCGGTCCAATGCCGCTGCGGTTTCATATCCAGCCGCATGACAGCCTGACAAAACCCGACAGAAGTCCGCTTTAGTTGGCGGTTCTGCAATTTTGTCAGGTTTTGTCGGATTGTCATTGAGGGATTTCGCGTAAGTAGTGGGATCTTGCGCGAGCGCCAACCACTTACTCATTTCACTACCTCCGCGCGCGGGTTCACAACATAGCTTTTGCGGGGACGACCTGATCCGGTGTGCGGAGCAGGTCTAATCCAGTTTGCGTTCTCAAGCACAGCAAATGCGGGTGCGATCTCTTTTGCAGATTGCAAGTCAGACAACCCGCGGCGCTGTATCTCCCGCGTGTTAATCTCTGTCAGACCCTCGGCCACAATGATCTCTGCAATGCGGCTTGCCGCACGAATCTCGGACGGCCTCGAGGCGACCCCGTAAGAGCGATGTGCGTGCATGCGGAGGTGTTCTCCCACATAGTGGCATGCGCGCCCTAAATGAACGGTACTGATCATCTTGACTGGCGCCAATCCATCCTTTGCATAGTCTAGAAGTGCAAAAACCGTAGCGACACGGACAGCCAAGCCAGGCAATTTACCAATGTGACTCTTCATCAACCCTGACGCTTCGATCTCCCAATCACGGCATTGCTCTCGAAATTCCTGCAAAACGTCTTGGGCAGCCGCGTCCAAGTAGAGAAGCTGCGGCGTTTTATTGCCGTGCTCATCAGTTACCGGTTCAAGGGCCCGCAGACGCTGATAAGCAATCTGCAAAGTCTTGTTATCAACAGCAGTCGTTGGACGACGCAGCGGTGGTTGGGCTGGATATGTTACGAGGTATCGCGCCAGCAAGCCGTCGTCGTCATTCTGAACCAAGAGCCTGTCCAATTTATCGGGCTGGGTGCCACCCAGAACCGCGATCGACAGATGCTCCACCAATATGGGTTCAGGGCTACTCTTCCGATCAACTGCATAGCTGCGGCCACCAAATGCCTCCAGCCAGAAGGGCCGGTCGGGCAACCAACCATGGCCAGACAGCGCGCCTGCGCGCGCCAGTCGCTTGCAAAGTATTGAGAATTGATGTTTATTTGTGTTTTGAGGTGGTCTTTGAAACCAATTTTCGTTGTCAGGTCGAGTATTGGGTGCAGCAGACGCTATTCAAACATTCCGTCCCGGTTATCCGAAGGTTTCCGGCTCGGTAGAAGGCCTGAAGCATGTCTCTGGTTTTGAAGACGGTTCGGGCTTTTCCGAGAGGTCGGACTACCGAAGAATTGCTTGTTCTCGTCGGTGCGGCTTTCTCAAATGACAAGCGGCTTGCGGCTCTCAGCGAACTGGAGACGCTATTTCGCGATGGTTTGATAGTGAAAGGCAAGGACGGTCGCTGGCGTGCAAAGGCAGATGGTTTCAAACCCAGACATGAGAGCGTGTCGGCTTCGAGAGGTGGAGGGCCTGAGGGCTTCGTTGATGTCATTCACGCTGCCAATGCATTCTTCTCCTCGGAACCGACGGCGGCCGAACTACCTGATCAAGAAGACGAAAGTTCAGATGCTCCCGATCCGCAAGCGCTACTGAGATATTGGCGCTCGGCCTTGCGTGCCGATCCACGAGGAGCCACGACCCAGGTTCTCGACAAACATGGAATCGAGTGGGCCTTGATCTCTGGGCGTGGCCCTATCGGTCCAGAAGAAGGGCAAACGCTGACTGTTTCAATCGAACTCGACGCGATTGATCCTGCCTTTCGAGAGGCTCTGGTGCGAAGGGAAGGTCACGAGAACGCGCTTGCAGTGGGTTGGCCGATGGCGGTCGGACGACGTGGCGGAGTTCCTGTCTTTCGACCCGTTGGCATGTTAGCAGCAGCTTGGGATCGTAAGGATGACCGTCTAATCCTGACGATTGATGCCGATGACGTTTTGGTAAACCCTGATTGGGTCAAAAGTGCCGCTCGTGCCAGCGGCTGGAAGCGCGACGACCTCGCTGACCTTTTTTTCGTGGACGATGGGCTGGGGCTGCGGGCTCAGGATTTTGTGGAGAAGGTAAGGATTGCCGTTGCCAGTCAGATACGTGGTCGCGTTGTCGGCGAGAATCTCGCCACACAGCTCGATGCCTCGGCTCAAGGGATTTTTGACAGCGCCGCGATCTTCCTACCGACTGACTCTTCTTTCACCGCGGGGGCTGCTCGTGACCTGGATGCCATTGCGACATGGCCGAAGGACCGCCTTGAGAGAACTGCGCTTGGCGCGGTATTCGGGTTTGACCTTCAAGACGGCACGGACAAGGCTGCTGCAATCGACGCAGTTCCGCTGAACAAGGAACAGTTGCGCGCGGTTCGATCCGCATGCCAAGCGCCTTTGACCGTCGTGACCGGTCCGCCCGGGACTGGCAAAAGCCAAGCGATCGTATCTATGGCCGCGTCAGTGCTCGCAGATGGTGGCAGTGTTCTCGTCGCCTCCAAGAACCATCAAGCGCTTGATGCTGTGGAGGACCGTCTTGGCTCTCTTGCTCCGGACGTCCCATTCGCCATCCGGACACTGAACCCGAATGACGAGGCGGATACGGGCTTCAAGGACGCCCTCAAACAACTCATCGACAGCGAAAATGTGACGCGCAACGCATCTGTCGACGAATTCGCATTAGGCGAGCTCAAAAGCGACGCGATCGCGAGAAGCGAAGTGGTTAGCGTGATCGATAAGATCACGGAAACGGAATGCGAAATTTCCGATATTCTGGACCGGATTCAAGTCCGAGAGGATCGCGGGCGCCCTGACAACCAAGACTCTGAAGACGTGGATCCGAGACAAAGTCTCTTACTCCGCTTTGTCTCTTGGTTTGGATCGCTTTTCGCCAAGCGTCCCCCCAAAGTAGCGCCAGTGACAGATCATTCTTCGTCCCGCCGCGGAATGAACGTCAAAGAGCTTCATTGCGCGCTGGCAGAAAAAAGATATGAACGCGATGCGCTCGGGACACCTGACGATCCGATCGCCTTAGGCGAGAAGATCCGGGAAGCGACCGAGAATCTTCTGCCTCGCATTCTGTCCGCCCGGACACATCTCCCAGAGGATGAGAGGCGCGAAATCGCAGAACTCTACGATGACTGGACATTCGACGGGGGACGGGGACATCCCCCTACTGATCTTTCGCGCGTCCTCATTTCGCATCGGCCTTTGTGGCTTGCATCGATCTTGGGCACGCCTCGACGCATACCTCTTGATGACGGGCTGTTTGACCTCGTGATCTTCGACGAGGCGAGCCAATGCGACATCGCGACGGCCGTTCCGTTGCTGGCGCGCGCGAAGCGGGCCGTCGTTGTTGGGGATGATCGACAACTGTCATTCATCCCTCAACTGGGTCAGGCGCAGGATCGCAATCTCATGCAGGCTCAGGGCCTACCGGTCGCCAGAATGGGCCGTTTCGCCCAGAGTCGCCGTTCGCTATTCGATTTCGCATCGCGCGTGTCTGTTGCCGACAACAGGATTACTCTGAGGCACCAGTATCGTTCAGCAGGCCCCATCGTCGATTACATCAGCGAGAACTTCTACGGAAACCAGTTGCAGACCTCGTATGACCCGAGGCGACTGAACGTGCCAGATGGGGTGCGCCCTGGCCTCGCATGGGAACATGTTCCTGCTCCCGCGGTCCCGCAAATGGGCAACGTCAATCCGTCGGAAGTAAGCGCGATTGTTAGGCACCTGAAAAAGCTGATCGTTGAAGACAAATACACTGGCAGCATCGGTGTCATAACGCCGTTTCGCGCTCAAGTGGCCGCTATCGAGAACGCGGTCGATGCCGTCCTGGATGAACCGAAGCGCATTGCCTGCGAGCTCAAGGTTGGCACAGTTGACGGTTTTCAGGGACAGGAGCGGGATCTCATCATGTTCTCGCCTTGCGTCGGTCCACGCAGCCCGCAGTCTGGCTTGACCTTCTTTCAGCGAGATACGCGCCGTTTGAACGTTGCGATTTCGCGGGCTCGGGCGGTCGCGATGATCTTCGGCGATCTTGATTTTGCACGTTCAGGGCAATCAAAAGCGCTGGCCAAGCTCGCTTCGAGGGCGACGGAAGCGCGGACGAAACGGGGCGAAGGTGTGTTCGACAGCGATTGGGAACGCAAAGTCTATCACGCTCTGAAGGCCCGAGGTCTGGATCCGCAGCCGCAGCACGAAATAGCTGGGCGGAGGCTGGACTTCGCGTTGTTTGGAGCGAATGATGTAAAGCTCGATCTCGAGGTCGACGGACGCAGATGGCACGAAAGCCCAGACGGTCGTCGAAAGACGTCAGACCTGTGGCGCGATCATCAACTGAAGTCCATGGGATGGCGGGTGCGCCGGTTCTGGGTGGACGAACTTTCAAGGGATATGGAGGGTTGTCTTGACCGAGTCGAACAAGACCTATCGTAAGTCGAGCAGGAACACCGCGGTTGCGTTGGGGCTGGGTGGCGCCGCCATCCTTGCCTCGGGCTTTCTCGTCCTGCAAGTCAACTCGCTCGATCGCCGATATGGTCGTATCGAGGAAAATCTGAGCTACTACACCGGGGAACTCCAATCCGCGCAGCAGCAACTGGCTTTTGCTCGTGAGCAGTTTCGCGAACTTTCTGACCAAAAGCAAAGCTTGTCTCAGGAAGTCGCGAGCGCCGAACGCAGCCTTCAAAGCGCGGCTCAGAGAGAGGCGGATGCGCAGGCTAGTGTCGAAGCAAGCCAGGCCAAATTGACTGCTGAGCGGGACCGTTTGGCCGAAGCCCAAAAAACGATTGCGGATGCGCAGCGAATTGAACGTGAAACTGCTCAAGCTTTGCTGCGAAGAAATGGCCTCGAAACAGAGGTGGTCAAACTGAAAGGCGATGTGCAGGCCCTTAAGGAGAGCCAGCAAGAGTTGTCTGCTGGTGTTGACCAAACGCAATCGGCTGTCGATCGCCTCGAAGAGAGAAGAGCTGAACTTCAACGTGAAGTGGATAGACTCGCGCCCGCCGTTGAAGACCTTCGTGCACAGGAGCGGCTTGTCGAACAACTGCGAGGTGACGAGGATCGTCTCGAACAGAGCCTCGACGATTTGAATGCGAACATTGCAATTGCACGGACTGAATTGGCGACCAGCGCGGAAAAGGTCGATGCGGCCGAGGAGAGGCTGCGTGCAGGGCAGGAACAAATAGCATCCACAGAAGCTCAACTTGAAACACTGAATTTCGAAGTCGATGACCTCGAGTCGAGACAGGGCGAACTGCAGGCAAGTGTCTCGGGAGCAGAGACGCGTCTTTCTTCATTGCAAAATGAACTGGAGATCGCACAGAACGCGGTGACGCGAGCTGATGCGCAGCGCGCTGAAACTACAGAAGCACTCAACATCGCTCAGGAACAGTTTTCGACGCGAAGCGCTCAGCTCTCTACCCTCCAGTCGCAGATTGCATCGGCAGAGGAAGAGCTTGCCGAACTTGAAGAGAGACGGGCGGAATTCAGCAGATTGCAGGCTCAAATGGACCAGCTGCAAGCACGTCGAACGACACTAGAGGAGGTTCTCCCCGATCTTGAGAAGCGAGTTCAAGCAGAGCGGGCTAATTTGGGTTCTATCACGACAGAAGTGGAGACAGAGCTCGGGCGAGTTGCTGTACTCAAAGGCCAGGGTTCCAGTCTGGAGGCCGACATCGAGCGCCTCCAAGAGCGTCGCGACGAACTCGGGCTGGAAACGCAGTCCGCCACTGCTGAGGCGGAGGCCGCGCGCGCATCCCTTCAAGCTGAGCTTGGTCAACTTGCGGAAACCGATGCCCTTTCAAGAGCGCGGACTGCCGATTTGAGGCGCTTGAGAGAAGCTCTTGGAGCTGCTGAAAGAGAGCTTTCCGAACTTGAAGAGAGACGGGCGGAATTCAGCAGATTGCAGGCTCAAATAGACCAGCTGCAAGCACGTCGAACGACACTAGAGGAGGTTCTCCCCGAACTTGAGAAGCGAGTTCAAGCAGAGCGGGCTAATTTGGGTTCTATCACGACAGAAGTGGAAACAGAGCTCGGGCGAGTTGCTGAACTCAAAGGCCAGGGTTCCAGTCTGGAAGCCGACATCGAGCGCCTCCAAGAGCGTCGCGACGAACTCGGGCTGGAAACGCAGTCCGCCACTGCTGAGGCGGAGGCCGCGCGCGCATCCCTTCAAGCTGAGCTTGGTCAACTTGCGGAAACCGATGCCCTTTCAAGAGCGCGGACTGCCGATTTGAGGCGCTTGAGAGAAGCTCTTGCTGCTGCCGATGATGAGCTTTCCGAGACACGAGCGGAACTGATGGACGGACAGTCTGTGGAACAGGAACCAGTATCAACCATTAGTGAAGGCGCTGGCGCCCGTGAAAACGCTCAGTCTGACAACTCCGCGCCATCGAGCACCGACAATTGAGGTAACCGAAAATGCTTACGGACAATACAATACTTGTGCTGGCGATTGCGGGTGTCCTGATACTGCTCGCCGTGGTTCAACTTTTTCTGGCCGCCCGCCACGACCGGGCGGTTACGGCAGCAGGCCCGATCGAAGAGCTTGCCGTCTACGAGAAGCGGCTGGAAGAAAAACAGCGGCTCATGGACGATCTTGAAGCTGAAGTGGAAAAACGTCGGGAGGCAATGGCCGTCGTTACTGACCTCCGGGCTGAGGTCGACGGTCTACGGCGTCAGAAGGAGGAGCTCCTTACAGAATGGGAGAGTCTCCGTGAACGTCGCGACGAAGTTGCGGCAGTTCGCAAGGAGACTGAGGACGCCGTTGTCGAACGCCAGCAACTCGAAACGGAGATCGCCCCGCTTCGTGCGGAGTATCTGGAGATAAAGGAAAGGCTGGAAAAGGCGGAGGAGCTCATTGAGCGCACTGACGCCTTGAGACGAGAGCACGACGAAATCTCCACACAGGTCAAAGATCTTCGGGACAAGAAGAGGCAACTTGAAGAGGCCGAGGAACGGGTTTCTCGCCTGGAAGAGCGTTCCTTCGAACTTGAGACATCGAATGCTCGGCTTGAGGGACAGAAGTCTTCGCATGAAAGCGAGTTGTCCGCCTTGGAAGCGCGGATCGCCTCGGAACACGGTGGGTTGGCATCTGCCCAAACCGAACATGCTCGCCTCGATGCAGAGGTTGCGGCTCTGAACCAGGAAACCCGCCGCTCCAGGGGCGAAATCGAGACGCTCCAGGACACTCGAAGCGCGCTTGATGCTCGATTGGCACACCTCAAGGCCGAGATAGCTCGCCGAGAAGGTCGAACCGTCGACGGGGAAACCGGCGAAACGGATCCGCTTCGCGAGCTCAATGAAACACCACCGGTCATTACGGAGATGAGGACCTGGGACAACGCGCCCCGCGAGAACGAGGCGGATGCCATCAAACGCGTCGAACGCCGCCTACGCGCAAAGGGTCTCGACTACCCGGCTCGCACGCTTCGCGCTTTTCACACCGCCATGAAAGTAAATGAAACAACGCAGATGGCGGTCCTTGCCGGTATTTCCGGAACGGGCAAGAGCCAGCTCCCGCGTCAATACGCGGCCGGTATGGGCATCGGTTTCTTGCAAGTTCCGGTGCAGCCACGTTGGGATAGTCCTCAGGATCTGATGGGATTTTACAACTACATCGAAGGCAAGTTCCGACCCACAGACATGGCGCGTGCGCTTTGGGCGGTCGACGGGCTTAACAACGACGATGCGGAACAGGATCGCATGATGATGATCCTGCTGGACGAGATGAACCTCGCAAGGGTCGAATACTATTTCTCGGACTTCCTCAGCAGGCTGGAAAGCCGTCCGCGTCCCGATGACGTCGACAATGAAAACGAACGCAAGGACGCTGTGATCGAGCTTGAAATCCCGAACATGGAACGCCCCCCCAGGATTTTTCCGGGCTACAACCTCTTGTTTGCGGGCACTATGAACGAGGACGAAAGCACGCAGTCGCTATCCGATAAAGTTGTCGACCGTGCGAATATCCTTCGTTTTTCCGCCCCGAAGAAAATCAAGGACGGACAGGCAGAAGGAACGGTCGAGCCGATTTTGGCCCTTTCGCAACAGACATGGGAGAGCTGGGGGCGGTCGAGTGCGTCTGTCGATGGCGGTCGGCGTGTCACCAACCGGATTGAACAAATGGTTGATCTGATGCGTGACTTCAAACGGCCTTTCGGTCATCGGCTCGGACGCGCGATCATGGCTTACGCGGCGAACTATCCTGAGGTTGAAGGCGGCCGCGGTGTCGACGACGCTCTCGCGGATCAATTAGAGATGCGCCTTCTACCGAAACTCAGGGGCGTGGAAACCGACATGGCTGGCCCTCAGTTCTCGAGGTTGATGACCTTTGTGGAACGCGAGCTGGGGGACGACGCCTTGGCCCAAGCAATCGGTGAGTCAATGTCCCTCGCCGAGGCAACCGGGCAGTTCGTATGGAGTGGAGTCACGCGTTGATGCGGTTTCTGGCCCGTCCCTGGGCGGCGAAAGCCCTTGGAGAGGACGAAGCCTTTGGGCCCGAAGACTGTCTGATCGGTAGCTACCAGGGGGCGAACCCAGGCGGCTACGAATACGTGACGCTCTTGAGGGGAAACGTCCGAGGTAGCGATACCGGAACTGTTCTGTTTCCCTATCCAAAGCGTGAGGAAGCTGTCGGGCCCGCGCGTAAGGGCTTCCCGGTGCGCCCAAGGTCGGGGCACGATCCTGCCACTCCGGACGAAGAAGAAGGCGCAGAGGCCCTTCGACACATGAACGAAGTTCTTGCACGTATCCAAGAACTGGAAGGTGCGATTGAAGACCCAAGCGATACATGGGGGCGCCTGAGGGATGCTTGGAAGCGCGCCGAAAATGAAGCCGAACCCAAAATGGCTGAAATCGTCCGGCAGGCGCGGGGCATGCTTCCGGTGCTTCGCGATCTGGAAAAACGCATCCGCCGGGTTCTACGTAGGCACAGGGAGCTAACTCCCCTTGATCGGGTGCAGGAGATGGATCGGACCTCTATGGTGTGGCTCAGCCGACAGCCAGGGCGAAGCATCGCGGAACGTGCAGGTTCTTCGCAACGAATTCTTGCGACGGTTCGCCGTGAGAATTTCGATACGCTCGAGAACCGTGTCCTGCATGCCTACACGCGTCTTGCCGCAGATGTTGCACGCGAATGGACCCGTGAGCACCCTCGTGCGAAGGACAGTGTTCGCTACAAACAGGTTGAGGCTTTTAGGAAGGCCTGTCGAGTATTGTCGCGAACACTCAGTGACCTCGGTGTCATGATCGCGTCGGCCGGCGTCCAGCCAAACTATGTGCTCATGCAAGATCGCAGCTATCGAGAGGTTCATGAGGGATGGCTGAGGCTTCTCTTACGCCGAAAAATTGTAGATGATCTTTGGGCTTGGCAGGCCGAAACTTGGACGGATTTCTCCGTTCTTTCGATCATTCTTGCCATCGACGAATTGGAAGAGGCTGAACTTGTCGCTCAGTCGCCGATTTCGTGGAGCGGTGAGGCAACAGGCGGACGCTGGTTCAATCAGGATCGGCCAATCGCCGTCTTTTGGCTGCGCGACACCAACCGCATTGTTGAAGTCCAAGCACGCCCTGAGCGACCAGGAACCATGTTGAGCGCGGCACAAGCGCACGTCGCCCTCAGAATTTCCGATCCCAAACGGGCTGACCTTCCGCGCAGGATCGCTGTCTGGACGCCACATGCCATGCGTAGAATTGATCTCGAGGATACTGTGCGGGGGGCAGTTCAACTGCTTCACCAAATCCAGCCCCTCGCTCAGACGGAAGTTTTGCGGAATGGGTTGATCATGACCCCAGCACGTGGTGTCGCAGCTGAAGAGAGCGCAACTCACGGAAGAGCGATCGTTACGGCAATCGCCATAGGCCCAGCCGGTGAAGACCTAGCGAAGGGATTCCAGGCCGTGCGCGACTTCATTCGCAGTGAGCTATACGAGGTCGCAACATGATCGACCGAAAACTATGCGGCTTCGATCTCAACGGATGGAGAGATTTCGTTGCGAAGAACTGGCGCTCCGTGCCAGGTGAAGACGAGGTCATTGGTCCGACCGATATCGTCACAAGTGGCCCTCTTTCGTCGATCGTGCGGATCGGGGAAAGCCGCCTCGCAGGTTGGATCGGAGGACCGCAGGCTGACATTGCTCCGCACGGTCGCGGTGGTGGTTGGGGTGATGTCGGGTCAGAACAAAGACGCATTCCCGTTCGGTCACTGCTGGAAATGCGTGATGACGGGGTCGAAAAACTCGCCCAGGCACTTGTGGGATCTGCGAGCGGTTCGGCAAACACAGTCGTTTCGATCGATGAGGGCCCGGATGGCGATGAAGCCGTCCAAGAGCACCTTCTCGAAGCACTTGCCCGAGGGAAGTTCCGAAATGGCTCATTGGTTTGGCGACCAGTTCTTGCCGCCTTGTTCGCCATTCATCGCGATCAGGTTTCGGAGGGGCAGCTTGTAGGCGTCGTCTCCCATCAGCGCCAAGGCTTGTCAGTTCAAAAGCTGCGTATTCGTAGCGCAAGGAATGTGCTCGCCCCGGAGCGACGCGAGGCCGCTGCCCATATACCGTGCGACGCTGGTTACGAGTCCCTATTCCGAGGTGCCCGCAACGCCGCTGTCGGGGCAGAGGGTTTTTCGGCGCGCACAGCTCATCGTGCGATCGCAAGCTCGGTCGGAAAAGCTGGTTTAGGGATGGATTGCAATCCTGAGATGCTCCGCATGCCCAACGGCGATTGGGAGCTCTTGGACCTTAATAAATTTGACGCGTCGGAAGTGGTGAGTGTCCCGAGTTCCGAGCTCGATCTGGCCGATTGCGACGTCGTTCTTTTCGAGACCCTTTGTGAAGGTCGGCTCAAAAAATGCCTGAGTGATGCTATCCAAAGAGCAGCTCCAGTCGAGGTGCTCTCTCTTCCCGCAACGGCTGTTGCGGAAGGTGCCTTGGAAGCAGCACGCCGAGCCGGGGACGGGGAACCGATCTTCTTCGACTTTCTACCACGATTGTCCACCATCGTGTTCGGATCGGATGGCGCAAAGAATTTCGATCTCATACGGAAAGAAGAAACGCTCGAAGCAGGCCGGACCTACAGAAGCCCTGAAGCAGCATCTCTCGCGATACCGGCAGGGCAGGAGAGCGTCTCTGTCTACCTGAGGAAAGAGGAAGCTCCCTGGCCTCGAAAGGCAAGGGTGTCGCTTGGAGCTCCTCTGAAGCATCAAGCTGCCGTCTCGCTGTGGGTCGAACAGAAACCGGCCGCCGGGCGAGCGCGGATCCTCATGGAATCGCCGGACTTGGGGCGGAATTTCGCGGTGGATTGGGATGAAGCACTGGAAGAGGAACGGCCCTGGTCTGAGATCATCGAGAGCTTGGATACGCAAGTGTCAATTCCCAAACGTCTGGTTCTTCCCTGCGGCATGGAGGCATGGCATGACAGCGATCGATCCGCAGGTATGCTAACTTTGCTCGAATCCGAGCCTAATCGCAGCCGCACGGATTGGGCGACCCTTCGGCAAAAACTTTCACAGCGTCCCTTTGGCAAATACTGCATCTCAAGTGACGGCGACGTGCCTCCGGAGATCGCGGCAGAAACCCTCGAGCGGTTTGAAATTCTGACCAGCAAAGCGCTTGAGGTTACTGAAAAGCGCCTGAGGGGCGAAAGCGGCTACGGAACGGAAGACAATGAGGCTCTCAAATTCTTGAGTTGGCAGTTCCGCCGATGCCCGCGCGATGTCGCGACGTGGCTGATGGACTGTATTGAAGCGTCCGGGCGCAACCATCCGTTCGTCAAACATCAAGCAAGTTGGGTTCTCGTATATCAGGGCCTTGGCCGCATCGTCGGAAACGAAGAGGACGAAGCGAGAGCAATGCGGTTGCTTCTGACTTCGTCCATTGAGGACTGGGTCTGGAACCGACAAAGCGCGGCCATGGCGTTCATGCTGTCTCGTTCTGACAGCGCTCCATCTTACCTGGAACGAGAAGACGTAGAGAAGCTGACCAAGAGGACTATCGCGGACTTCCAACGTAATATCGGCGGCCAATATACAATGTTTAACTACGCGCCTTTCTTACTTGCAGGCCTGATAAGATGGCGTCTCGTTGATCCTAAAGCTTTGGTGATCGGGGCCGACCCGTTGGCGGATGACCTCTTGGCTATCATTGAGAAAACAGAGCACGACCTGAAGGCCCGTTGTGGGTCCAATATGAATTTCCAAAGGCGGCGGTCGAAGTTCTTGCCTATCCTCCAAGACCTGAAGTCAGAGCTGGCGGGAGAAGGTTCGAATCCTGACCTGTTGTTGGATATCTATGGAGCGAGCGGAACGTGACCATGAGCGCGCAGGTACCAAGCTGCTGGATCAAGCCTCTGGGACGAGCAGAAGCCCGTCCGTTGTATAAAATCACCACAGACACAAGCAAGAGATATCGTGATACTAAAGCGCTCTGGAGGATTCCCATCAGACCTGATGAACATCGCAACTGCATCGAACCAGAACCATCTTGGCAACTAGGTGCGGACCAAGGACTGAAGCATGTGCCTATCGCTCAAGGCTGGAAGGTTTCTTAGGTCTTCGTCGCGATCCGAAGATTTCGGCTGACACGTCGTTGTATTCAGCGACGAAGCGATCCAAGCAAGCCTACAGCTTTTCAAGACTCGAACTTGCGCCGTCATTCAGCTTGGATTCCTTTGCCCTGGCTTTTGCGCGGACCTGATCCTTGTTCTGGCTAATAGACCTGAACTTCAATGTGTCGTTGCGAAAGGAGACACGCATTTGATCAATCAGCAGGTTTTCAATGCCATCAGAGAACAAATCTTAACAAATTTTTTTAGTGTCCCAAATTGCGGTCTTAATTATTATTCAATATCTTTTGGAGCAAAGCTAGGCGTGGCGGCTATAATGCGCTGCCGCAGTACCTCCACTTCGGGCAATGTCACGGAAGGCCTCGCCTGCTGTGGCAATACTTCTCCGTGCAACTGTGCGCGCAACTCCATCCAGCGTGCCTTTAGAACTTGCCAGTTGTGATCGTCATAGGTTCCGCTGACGACGACAGGATGAATGCGGATACGTGGTGGATCGCCCTCGTCATGTTCGTACCAAATTTTTAGATCATTCATCCAGCAGCTGCCCTTACGATCCACGCGGCCGATCTGTTGTTCGACAATACCGGGGTTCCACTCTGCGTGCAGTATGACCACGGTGCGACAGGCTTCATGCAAATTCAGCCCCTCACGTCCGACGCGGGATTGTGCAAGCAGCACCATTGGCCAGCTGGAGGCGCGATTGAAGGCGGACTGCAACAAGCGGCGCGTTTGAGGTAGGGTTGCGCCAGACATCATGCGGGCGAAATTTCCCTCTCGCCCGGAATAATCCTGAAGGTACACAACCAGTCTGGACCGCAGAGTGTCGTCGTTTTCTTGCTCTTCATCGGTCGAGTGATCTGCCAGCAGCCCTCTGAACAGGTCTAGTATCTCGACGCCGGTCCAAGATGCATCCGCACGCTCGCGCCTGTCGCCAAGCGCTTCGAGCAGGGGGCCAATTTCGCCCTGCAATTCTTCGCCATCGTCATCCTGGTGCAAGAAGCTGACCAGCAGTGCGGCGATATCATCCTGTGGCGCAAGGGCGTCGATCTCACGATGAAGCCTTGCAAGCTCGGTGCGGCGCGCAGTGGACCATTTTTTGTAACGCTCGGTCAGCATCTGGTTGATTGCTATGATCCCGCCCGAGGGCGCGTACATGTCGGGGTCTTTCATCGCGGCCAGAACGGCGGGCTCGCTCTCGTCCCGTACTTTCGCGGCTGGCCAGTGCTGTCCGTCTCTGAGCCGCCGGAGCATTTCGCGCGCATCCAGTATCCGGGTCAGCGCATTCATCGGAGCTATGAACCGCCCGAAAACGAGAACTTTCTCGTCTTGTTCAGTATAAGACTCGATCAGTCGTGCTGCGGCCAGTATCGCCGGATGGGTGTATATATCCGCAGGCTGCCCACAGAAGGCATCCATCCAGAAAGATTGCGGGCCTTCAAACTCATTTTCCACCTTCATTTGTTCGGCAAGGTCGGCTTCAGAAGCGAGTCCAAAACCGTACCCTTGGGCAACCGAAAGTCTTGCACGTTTCACGCGGGAATCCTCCTGGGGCAAGATCGACAGGGCTTCAGCAGCACAGAACCGACGCAGCCAGTCGCGCGTAAACCCCTCAGTTGCGGGAGATACTTTCAAATCCTGGACGACACGATAATCTCCGTGATCTTCCTGAAATGCGCTGATCACGGGATCGTGTCGCTTGTCCCTTCTTAGGACATAGGGGCGCAATGCCTTTTGAAATCGGGTTGCGGCGGTCACGAAGCCATCGGTCAATGGCTCGTCAAGTTCTTCGACCTGGATGCGTTTGACGGTGTCAACATAGCCACTAATCCACGCCGCCAGATCGCCGAGCGCGGTGACATCATGGCCATCGTCTCGCCCGCTGATCCGGCCCAGTGTGTCAATCCATTGGCCTGCGTCTAGCTCAACAGGGGTTGCGGTCATCCCGAGACGGAACGGATCGTTAGCTTCCCAACTCACCGGACCAAGAATGCGCGAAAGGCTAGAATCGGCACCGCGTGCCTTGTGTGCTTCATCGACTACGATCAAATCAAACTGCCCCAACCCATACCCGATCAGCCTCAGGATCTTGTGCTTATATTCATCGGCACCAAGCCACTTGTAGTCGCCAGCCAGATCGCCGATTAAATCCGGATCGTCCTGCAAATTGTGTTCAATGATTGTGTCGGCAATAGTGCTGGCGGCGCGGCGGCTGGCATAAACATGGCTAACCTCACCACGGCGAAAGCTGTCGCGCATGAAATTGCGCCGTCGCCCGGCCAGCAAGCGCACAACATTCGGAAGCAATTCACGCCGCCATCCCCCCGCCGGACCGTCGCCTGCGTTCGGAAAGCGCATAGCTGCAAATGTGTGCGAGATCATCAGGACCTCTTCAGTGGCCCACCCCTTTTTGGGCAGCTCCCGCTGCTGTCTCCGATCCTTAAGCCAGTCCGCGTGTTTGCGTTTGCGCTTTTCGGTTCCTTCGGCATCTTCCTCGGTGAGGAAACCCGCGATAAATCCGTCATAGCTGCGCAAGGGCAGCAGGGTCTGGTCATCAAGTTGAAACAGCTTCAGTTCCTTCTGCCACTGCACGCCCAACCCAGCCGGGAGCACAATCGCAGCTCTGCCGCCCGCATGACGCACCGCTGTGATCAGCGCGACCGCTATGCGGGTTTTGCCCATGCCGACCTCGTCCGCCAACAAGGCGGCGCGCTTACCTGATCTGATCCGCAGGGCAAGTTCCGCAACCGACGCCCGCTGACCCGCATCGAGCAGATCGTCCGTTTGATGAGATGAAAGGTGATCCAGAAAGTCGGCTGCTCTTACCCAATCCATTTCATATCTCCTCTTCGGCCCAAAGCGACGGAATGTCATTCAGCTTCCATTCCTGCGCGACGGCCTTCATGGATCGTTCCAGCAGGTTCAGATCGGCCCCTGTGGGGCACATGCGCGGGTCCAACAATGCTGGCAAAGGATTTGCATTTGCATCGCGAAAAAAGCCAATCATCGGCTGTTCCTGCACGCAGATCGCGCAAAGATTTTGGCGCAGTTCGCGGCACCATCGCGGCCAGTCTCTGGGGTGAATATTTGCCTGGGTTTCGCCTAGCCGGACCAGAAGGCCCATCATCCGGCGAATGGCATATGTGGCGGGGGGCAGCTCTGGTGAGTCAGAGGCCTCAACCAATGGCTCGCCGCCTTCGGGGCCATCATCGGACTGATCTGCGTCCATGGGTTCCGGGAACGATCCAAGCCCCGCTAAAACATCTTCCACCGTCATTTCGGTTGGGCGTGGCGCGACAAGCACGCCCTCCGCAATGACCGGAAGGCGCCAGTCGCCGTGTAAGAGGGTCACGATGGCGGGGGCTGGCGCAGGCCATGCGCAGGGCGTTGAGACAGTTGCCCCGTCCCGGCCTGCAACATCAAGAACAATCCCGTCGGGTGCAGAAAGCGTGCCGTCCTGCCAGATCAACCACGACACCGGGGGAAGCGCTGCAGGCTCTTCCGGGGGCACAAACCCACTGCCGGGCTGTAGCGCTGACAGTGTCACCGTGTCGTTGAACTGGATTGGCAACAGGGTTGCAAGGCCACCTTTGCTGTTCTTTCGTTGGCGCCATTTCAATCCCTTTGGAAGATCAACGACGACACCTGCCTCAAGATTACCGCCTGCGTTTGCGGCGGTTTCAAAACCGTTACGGCTGAGATTGCCCGACCCTATGTAGACGCGCCCTTGGGCCTCATCCTGACCCGAGGCCAGCAGAACAAATTTGGCATGAAGCCGCCCGTCCTCGCCGTGCAAGGCAGAGGTCGGGCGCCGCAGGTTCCAGCCCGCGTCGGTCAGGGCAGGAGCCCGCATGGCCAGACCTTGACAGGACAGCGGGTTGAGAAACAGATTCAGAGTGGCCGATTTTTTCAAGAGCTTTTCCGCCAGCAGCGTCTTGCGGAGCCTTTCAGGCAGTCCCGCGCTACCATCGCCTTCGGCTTCGAAATAGCCGGAGCCGAGGATGAGGCGATCTGCCCTTTTTCGCAGTCCCAGCCGCTCGACAACCTGCGGGAGCAACGCCTGAGAGCGGCTGTCGATAAAGCGGGGCTGCAAGGTGGAGGCCGGAAGGCGCCTGATTTCGGCCTCCAGCCGCGCATAGGGCAGTGCGCCGTCATATTTGCGTTCAATCAGCGTGCAATCCCCACGATTGCGCAGCCAGTCGAACATCGCCCACGCGGCCTGAATATCTGCGATGTCTTGATCGACGGGCGTGTCAGTCTGAAGGTCAATGGACCAGAACAAGTCGATGCTGTCCGTCAGCGGATCTTGTGTCCAGTTTCCGGTGCTGACCGCAAGTCGGATGACATATCCATCCTCGTCGCGCTTGCGAAATCCCATCAAGGCAACCTTAGCGTGCAGCAGGTTATAGCCCCGATCCTGAAGCCGCATCCACATCCATGCCAGGCCCGGTATGTCCGAAATTGCATTGATTGTAGGGTGAATGAATGCGGCAAGTACCGGGCGTGCCATTTCACCGGTAAAGCTGCGCCGGATCTGCCCCATCACCTTAGGCGTTGCCGTAAATCCGCAGAGGAAACCGAAATCTCCGAAACAATTCTCGGGCGGCATGAAGAGGGTGATAAGCGTTGTGTTCATCATGCTGGTTCTTCATCTGCTGAATCCTGACATCCAGGGTTCACGCGGCCGTTTAGTTCGGTCGCAACGCAATGAAGGTTGTAAAGTCGGAACAACTGAGGCGCGAATTCGGCATCTTTGACGGGTTCGCTTTCACCGCTGGCCGACATCTCGTTGGCTGCTGGCCCCAGACCGATACGACCGTCCCGCCACCGGATCACCGTTCCCTCGCGCTCGGCCAGTTTCTGAAGAAGCTGCGGGATGGACAAGTCCCTGACCTCAGATAGGAATTTTCGGCTGGTTGCCTCTGCTCTGGCGTCAATTCTGTCGCCCTGCTGGCGGGCGTATTGGCGAAGCGCCGCGAGGGGCTCGCCCGCCAAGTTGCTGGCCTCGTCGACGGACAGCACAGCGGCCGCATTGGCATCGCGAAGTTCAAGCAGACGATGTTCCAAGCGATACAACACCGCGAGCGCGGCATTGCGCAAATCCATGAAAGCGGCCCCCGCGCGCAGGTCCGTCCAGTGGTCAGGGGTTATCCCGCTGAGCGGTTCCACAGCATCAAGTTGGCTTGCACTGGGCCCGGTCCCAAGTGCCACGAGGGACCGGCGACGCGACGTTGACGGATCGTCACCTCCGATAAGGCGGGCCAGGATCAGCTTGCGCACTTCGGGTGGGACGGCAGCATTGGGCGACAGGTCTTCCCTCATCTTTTTCAAACCATGAGGGTCTCCCCCATGTGCCCATGCGCCCAGAATACGACGGTAGTTTGCCATCACCGGCAGGTTCAGCATCTGCGCGCCAGCAGTGTGGATGGTGAAGGCACCATAGCGACTGCCCCGCACGAAACCAAGCGCGACCAGCGGTTGCACCATAGCCATGCGGATGGGTTGAACCACGTAGGTGCCGCGTCGTTTCAGGTTCTTGAAACTCCAGTCTTCCAGCCCTTGCATCTTGCGTATACCGCGCACTCGACGGTCCGCCAGGCGCTCTTCAGTTGCTTGTCGCATCATCAACGCTTCGATGGCGTTGCCGACTGGCAAGGCCGGCACACGTAACTCCTCTGCGATGGATACCGCCAAAACGGACCAAAGGATCGGCATCGGAAACCACATGCCGCCCAAGCCCGGAACCGAACAGTCGTTGAAATGCCGCACGGCGCTGGCAAGTCCAAGGTTCTGCTGCCTGCGCAGTGAAATGAGCGTGTCAGGCGCCAGTATTCCCCAAGACATCAAAGTAAATCGCCTTGATGTGCGTGGGCGTCTGCCGAAGCCATATCCACAAGATCAAGTCGGCCATGATCGACCCAAAGCACGGCCATACCATTCAATTCATACGACGGAAACATGTCGCGGACCAATCCGCCATAGGCCGAAAGTTGTGGCCAATAAGGGCCAAGTCCCAAACCCGCGCCGCCGGTCTTGTGGTCGATCAACAGGCGCCCCCTCGGCCCAATTGCTAGTAGGTCGATCATCCCAGGAATTTCAGCACCCTCTGGTGTGTGTCCCAGAACAGGGATCTCACATTGCAGATCAGTGTAGCCGGCGGCTGCCAGCCAGGTCTTTAGCGCGGTCGCCCGCTCTGCCACGAGCGCCAGGGTAGCCTCATCCAGCCCTGTGGCCGCAGGCAAGGCTGCGATCAGGTCTGATCGTGTCAGGCAGGTGCGTATGGCAAGATGCAGCGCGGTGCCCCGGGCAGCAGTGTTGACGGTGCTGGGCCAAGGTGCACCGAGGGTAATCCCGCGCGAGTCTGGTGTCGGCTCGGCGGTTGCGGTCTGTGATGGCTGCAAGCGCCATGGCGACGTCGGCATACTGGGCAATGGTACGGCATCGCCGAACCGGGGCGTATCTGTCCCCACCTCGGTCTGATAGTCCGTGAAACTCGCATGTTCCGGCAATTGCATGATCACCGTTGGGCAATCCACTCCGCCAATTCGCAGCTTCCCGTCCGCAATCTGCGGCGCACAGGTATCGTCGAACACATGGAACAGGCACTTCGCTTCGGGCGTTTCTTCCTCGCGCTCTTTCAGGAATCCCGGCCATTCCAGCACCAGGCGGTCACGCGCGCGGGTCAGGGCAACATAGAGCAGGTTTTTCGCATTGGCTTCGAAGGCCTCGCGGCGATCCTCGATAAAGCGCCGGCCAGCCTCGGGTGCGGCAAATCCGGGCGTGTGGATCAGGGCGGCAGAGGCCAGCACAGCGGCCATGTCGTCAATCTTGTCCAACGCGTCGAACCGGGTTGCGGTGCTGCCCGGCCATTCTTCAATACCATGGTCGAATTCGGCGACCACGGTGATCGGCCATTCCCGACCCTTGGAGGCGTGCCATGTGACGATCTCCACCGCTTCCGCGCTGTTCCCCGAGGGATCGGGACGGCGATCAAAATCGCGATCAGCCGCGCGCGCATCGAGCCAGCCGAGAAACACCTTGGCAGTTTCGCCGTGGAAACCGGAGGCAGCTTTTAGGTCGCGGTGCGCGGTTTCGAATTCACTTGCCTCGGCTTCGAGTCGCAGAAGGTCGGCGCGAGCTGCTGCAGCGTCAGGATGACGGGCGGCCCAAAGGCGGAGACTGGCGGCGTCGAGGACGACGTCCAGCGCGGTCGATACCGGCAGGCGCGCGAGCCGATCAGACAGGGCCGCCAGGCGTATGAGAACCGGATCATCCGCCAACCGACCGTCGATCTGTGCGGCCATCGCAACTTGCAGGCTTAGCGGATCTGGGCCGAGCGTGCGCAGCAAAAGCCCCGAATGAATATCGGCGGGGTTCGCGGCATAACTCAGCGCGGCGCGGGCTGCCTGCACCACAGGGCTTGCCGCCCAGCCGTCCTCGGCGATGCGGACAGGCACACCGCGTGCCCGCAACTCCTCCGCGTAGCGGGCGGCGGTGGCGTGGCGGCAGACCAGAAGTGCCATGTCAGAGGGGCGGGCGCTTCTGGCAGCTTTGGTGTGCCGGTCTGTGATCAACTCGCCTGTTTTCAGGATGCTGGCGATGCGCTCGGCGATATGTTCCTGGGGTTTTGACGAGGTCCTGACCCCGCGCCCTTTCACGACATTCAGGATCTCCATGGCCGGACCCGCCACCGGATCGCGGGTCGGGGACAGCGGGTTATAGCTTGCGCCGAACAGCCCAGTTCCCATGGCATTGATGAACTCCATCACTGCCGGCGTCGAGCGCCAGTTGCGGTCAAGAGGTTGCGTTGCCTCTGGGTTGGCCGTTGCAAGGGCTTGCGACAGGCGCGAATCCGCGCCTTGAAAGCCCATGATCGACTGTTTGACATCACCCACCAGCAGAGTGCGCGGGGCCTTTGCTCCGAGCTGCCAGAGCAGGGCAAACTGCACTGGGTTCGTATCCTGGAATTCGTCAATGATCACGCAGTCGATTTCATCGAGCACAGCTTGTCGCACCGCCTGATCGGTGCGCAACAGACGTTCAGCCCCTGCGATCATGTCGGCAAAATCGATTAAGCCAAGTGCCTTCTTGCGCGCCTCATAGGCCTCCATCACTTCCTGTGCGCAAGCAATCAGGCACGACAGATGCAGCTTTGCATCCGCCAGCGGGCCGGGATGGGTGGGCAGCACATCGGCGGCCTGCATGATTGCCTCGGCAAGCGCATCATAGCCCTCTGGAGTCTTCGTGCGGCTATTTGAGATGAAGAGGCTACGCAGGGATTGCCAAACTCCCCAGTCCCGAGCCAGCAGTGCGGGTTCCCGCTCAACGCGACGAAGGAGCGCGAGGTTCTTTTCCAGTGTCTTGCGCGGACCTTTGGCCGTCACAGTAGCCATGCCGCCCTCGGGAAAACTCGCAAGCATGGCCCGAACCGCAAAGACCAGCGCGTCGCGGGCAGCGGCGGGATCGGTCAGCACCTCGCCGTATATCGTATCGAGGCGCGTCAACGCCGGTGCAATAAGGCCGGGATCGCGGCCCTTGTCACCCAACCCGCGCAAGAGGTCGATCATCGACAGCACACGGCCGCGCAATGAGTCCTCGACCGTTTCGCCCTTTTGCCAGTTGGCCTGATAGCCGAAGCGCTCGGGCTCGGCCTTGATCGGGTCCAGCGATCTGGCATGTGCCAGTGCCTGTCTGATCAGCAGGTCGCGCTCGGCATCGCCAAGATGGCGCGGTTGCAAGGACGCACCCGCCGCCAGCGCATGTTCCGTCAAAAGCCGCAGGCCCAGCCCATGAATGGTCGAGACATAGGCACGCTCGACTGCCATGGCCTCGGCCACCAGCCCGTCCGCCAGAAGACCCGCCCGGATGCGTTCGCGCAATTCGCCTGCGGCGGCTTCGGTGAAAGTCACGGCAAGGATGCGCTCGGGGCGCACGACCTTGCGTTTGACCCAGTCAGAAAGCTGCGTCTTGATACGATGGGTTTTTCCCGCGCCCGCGCCTGCAGGCACAATCACCAGTCCCCGGTCTGAATCGAATTTGCCCATGATCATTCCTCCTCAATCTGGCGGATGAATGAAGTTACGAGGGCCGAGCCGTCGGTCAGCGCATAGGGCGTAAACCCCGCCTCTTTCTTGAAGAACCCCTCGTCGAGCGAGGTGTTGAGCACGACCCGCCCCGCACCAAGCTCGGCCAACCGCTCGGCCAGCTTTGCAATCGCAGCCAGGTTGATGGCATCGCCCATGTCGCGGGCGGGTGAACCCTCGGCCACGGGCAGACCTGAGGTCAGAAAACCACCGTCATTCATCAGGTGATAGGCGATCCCGACGTCACGGCCGATCAACGGATCCATTCCGTCCCCGTCGCGCCGTGCGGGACGCGCGATCATGTCGCGATAGAGCCCCGCTTGCAGATCCCAGCCCGCCTCCATCCGCTTGCGCCTGGCCGATGTGCCGCTCTTCTTGTGGTCAACGACCAGCAGCGCTCCGTCTGGCAATTCAAGGATCGCATCCGCTTTACCGTGCAGGTTGATGCCATGCGCTTCGCCAGCCAGCCAGATTTCATTGCCAATGATTTTCGCGCCAAGCGCCAACAGATATTCGCGCCAGCGAAGGGCCGCTTGAAGAATTTCGCGTTCCAGCCCGCTGCGTTCCATTTCCCATGACGCGCTCCGTAGGAACCCGGCATGGCGGGTCAATGCGCGATCATAGGCGTCGGCCACTGCCGCGGTCAGGGCCGCAGGGTCAGGAATGGGTTGGTCCTTGAGAAACACATGCTCGAACACATCATGGGCGATGTTTCCTTTGGCCATGACATCCAGCTCTTCTGCCGACCAAGTCATATCACTGGCTGCGACTTCGCCCAGAAGCCAGGCCAGCGGGCTGACCAAAAGCGTCTCCAGTCGCGAGGGTGATTGAGGTTTCATCGTTCCGTCATCTTTTTGGCGCAGGGCCAACAAGTCGACCCCCGGGAAAGCCAGAGCCTCTGGCAGATCGGGCGGTTCCGGCACCGGTGGCAGGTGATGGTGCGTGATGGGCCAATCTGCTGGTGGCAAGAGCGACAGGTCTAGGATCAAATCGGCAGCATCTTCGACACCCTCGATGGCGCGCGCAACCAGCGAAAGCCCTGCCGAGGGTTGCAGGCGCACACCGGACAAATCCCGCCAAGGGGTCAGGAATGTCACCGTCTCAGAGACCGCCTGAAGCTGTTGATCAAATAACGAGAGCCCATAAGCCAGCCCTTCGGCCCGGCCTCGCAGCTGCAAGCCAACAGATCCGCGGATTGCGGCGATCTCGCTTTCGAGAAACATCGGATTGCCGCGCGTCCGCGTCGGGTAAAGGCCGTCGGTGAAATCCGTCACGATCAGATGTCGGCAGGGGCGCCACGGACTGTCCTGCGCGGACCACAGGCTAACGCCCTCCAGAATGCGATCTGGATCAGCACTGAGAGGCGGTGCAATCTGAATGCCCCGCAGGATTGCCTCCCAATCCGGGCTACCGTCACCGGGCGGAATGGGCAGGCGCGCGCGCACGTCCTGACCTTTTTTGATCCTTTCACAGATACGGTCGAGCAAGAAACGCAACTGCGCGAGGCTGCCCGCGGAAGACCGGATGTCTGTCCACAATTCCTTATGCGCAGGGGTGGATGACAGGATCTCGCCCCGGAAATCGCCGCTGATCAGGCTTTCGGCTAGATCACGTCCGGACTGCGAGGACCAAGGCATCAGAGGTGATAGCGCAAGACTTGCAAGCACCATTCCCGGGGTCGGTGTGCGCTTGGCAAGTGCCAGATGAAGGGCTGTCTCGCCAATGATGTCGCGCTCTGGCAGGCTGCCGGGAAGGCCGGATAGCGGCACGCCTTGCTCGGCGAAGGCGCGTGCGATTTGGCTTGGATTATTGTCGGCCGTGACCGCGATGTCGCGAGCGGGGACCCCGGCCTCAATCAGAGCGCGTGCCCGCGCCGCTGCGAAATCCGCGCAGGCCGCCGGATCACGTAAGCCAAAGAATGCAAGGCTATCGTCAGCTTTTCCGACTGAAATATTTGGCGCAGCAATGCCGCTCTGTAGGGCGTGAACTCTGCTCCCAACCGGCGCGGCGAGACCTCTGTCGGGTGCAGGAACTGTGCCAAACTCTTGTTTCAGACGCGTATACAGAGCACGCATCGCAGCAGGTGCAAGCGGGTCGAGCGATCCTTCGACCACCGGTAACTGATCAAGGAACTTACCATGCGGAAGCTCCAGAACATGTCGCACTGGGGCCAGTCCCTCGGGCAGTGAATCGCCCAGCCTGCGCCACAGCCCGATCAGTGCATCCAGATGCCGCCGCGCACGGCTGCCTTGCAAGGGATCTGCCACGGGCACATGGAGATCGTCGGTGGCTAGCACCAGATCCTCCAACGCCATACTGACTGCCGAGATCGTCTCGACCGGTGCGTTGGCAACGCTGTTTTTCCAGACGGGATCCGAGTCGTCGATAATCGCCTGCCCCGGCGACCACTCCGACGCTATGGGCGCAAGCGAAAGCTCTGCGAGGCTGGTATCAGTCAGGCGATACGGCAAACCAGAACGGGGATCAGCGACGAGAAAAGGGTAAAACATGGTTTGCCTGTAGATAATGCTAATAACGCAGTGTATTGAGCATCCAATCTAAATCAATGATCTATATGGCTTTTGCGGTTTATAATTCAGCAATTGCAGCAATCGCTTTTTCTATCCGCCCAGGTAGTATTGGAAGAGTTCTTCTGCCGCATCGATATCGGAAGACAGGCGTCTGAAGTCACGAACCAGCCGAGTGATTAGATCCGAGCCTTCAACGGTATCAGCCCATCTGTGTCGAAGCACGGCCGCGGGATCGAGCAAACCCAGCATGTTGCCCGCAATCGCACCCGTTGAATCACTATCCCCACCATGCGTGACTGCAATCGCAAGAACCTCTTCAAAGGAATTGCCAGTTAGGCAGGCGTAGAGCGATAAGGAAAGGGCCTCTTCTGCCGTCCAGCCACCACCAAGAGACTCGACAGTTTCACCGGCACCGTCACGCGGCACGGCAAGGGCGGCTTGAATGGCCCGCGCAGTCTCATTGCCCCCATCCAGTCGCGCATAAATCTCTGCGGTGCGGTTTGCAGTCTCCTCAAGGCGCGCGCCTGCGGCCACATCAGCAAGCATTTCTGCCCATGCCGCGGCCGCAAGCTGACCGGTCACATGGCCATGAGTCAGCGCTGATGTCTCAATCGCCATCTCGCGCACCTGATCGCGTGGAAACATTAACGCAATTGGTGCAACGCGCATGATGGTACCGCACCCCTTGCTATTGTTTCGCGCCAAGTCACCAAAATACGCACTCGCTTCCAGTGATGATAGGCAGGTATTGCCCGGCGCGCGGCAAACCCAAAGTCGTGGGTCTTCGATCAGGCCCACATCATCTGTTCGAACCTCCGGTTTGCCGCCTTGGGTTTTGTACCAGCGCAAAAGCGCATGATGGATGAAAGATGGCGGGTGGCAGATGCCTTTCAGCTCGCTGCGAATGAGCGCGCGGACGATCCCCTCGGCCGTGAATAGCGTCATTTGAGTGTCGTCGGTAATGGCGCCGCGCAGTCCCATATGCGGCGGCAGGTCCATGATACCGCCGGGGTAGCGACAGCGGATTTCGGCAAGAGAAAGGAACTCGATCTCGGCGCCGAGGCTGTCGCCAATGGCACCGCCGAGTAGGCTGGAATGGAGTTGGATAGGCCGCAATCCATCATGTCTTCCATGGGCTGTCACCAAATGTTTCTGCACCTGGGTCTCTATCGCCCCCGGCCGCGCCGTGCGCACAATCTTCATAGCTCCGCTAGCTGAATGCCCCCGCTCGACGAGCAGTAGGGCTGCAACCGTGCCGGCACGGCCAAGGCCGCCCCTGCAATGGACCAGCACACGGCCGCCGTTTTCCAAAGTTTGGTGAAGACGTGGCGACAAAAGCCTCCACTTCTGCATGGCCTCTGGCGTTGGCACATCCACATCCCGGATTGGGAAGTGATACCATTCCATGCCCCGGGACTTTGCGGCGTCGCTAAGCCCCGACACCGAAAGCAAGTCGAACTCATGATCTTCAATCAGGCTTAGAACGGTATGCGCCCCCCAAGTTTTGATCACATCAAGATCGACGTCCAGATCGCGATCCCAAGCCCCGCCAAAGACGCTGTCGCCTTTCTTGCCTGGGCAAAGCGTGAGTCCGAGCAGACCGTTGCTGATTGGCAGGCTATCGATGCGAAGTGGGAGGGTTGTGCTGTTTCGAGGCAAGCGGTGTTCCTTTTTGTCCATTCAATCAACACTACTATCCGCTTACGTCATTTTCGGTCGTATCCAAGAAGAAGTTTTGAGACTGCTAAACAACTGCGCCTCGGCTTGGTGCGCCATCTTGCCAGAGATAAGCTCATTTCCTGCCGTCCTTCCGCGCGGAAGCGCATCACCAGTTGCTTCGTATCTTGGGCAAATCGCTGATGATCGGCGTAGTCCATTATGTCCTGACTCGCATGCGCCGCTACTGCAATCCCTTGATCACGGCATCCTGGAGTTGGACAAGAACACTGCTAAACGAGCGATGCGATCGTCGGGATTAGACGCAAAAACTGTCTTTTTTTTGGGTCACAAACCGGCGGAAAAGCTACGCCAATCGCCTACATGAGCCTTTTGTTTATGACATCTGCTAGTGTTCACCGAAAATAGCCCTTGGTGAAGGGCTATGGTGGGGCGGTGTATGGCGTCCGTACCCCTTCTCGACAGACCTGTTCGATAAGAGCTTGAACGTGTCCATCATCGTCTGCACTGGTGCGCCCGAGAAGGCCAGTCTTCCATTCGTCGCGAAAGGCCGAGATACCGTGGAGTGCACCCATCGCACTGGCCACAAGCGACGCAATTGTGTCATTGTCCCGTGTGTGGTTGACGGCATCTAAGATGGCGCGATCAGGATCCTCCAGGTTCTGGCCTATGAGGAATATCGTGACAGGTAATGTTTCCAGAAGGAACGCGCCGGAGTACGTGAGATCGCCAAAGTCGAGTGTCGTCATGCCCTTTTTGATGCCTTCAGGTACAGTCAGATTTAGGAACTCGGTCAGGGTGCCATCGAACTGTCCGAGCATTTTGCCGCCACGTGGGCGATACCGGGTGGGGCCTTCAAGACCTACTTGCAGACGGACAAATGTTTGAAGGATGTTATGCGGTTCAAATTGTTGCCGACCCGAAGCGAGAGCGGCCAGAAGGTGTACCCAGGCCACGGCGCTTGCGATCGCTCCGTGCTCATTGTGAGTGATGGCAGCACACTTGGCAATTTCACGCGCAAGATCTGCACCCGCCATGTGTGGCTGCAGTGCTAGCATGGGCGCGATACGCATTATTGCCCCGTTTCCCGCCGAGGGAACACCGGCAACTTCCCACCTGAGACCACTGGCCAGATTGAACCGGAACTTCCTTACCGATTGGCCCATGCCATAAACTGTTCGAGTCGCAAAAACCTGGGAGAGAAGATTGGGATCTAGACGTCCTTCACCAAGTAGATGCTCAAGAAGCCAGAAGGCCATCTGCGTGTCATCGCTAGGTAGACCTACCCTTTGTCCGTTGGCGTGACGGTTCGGTAGATATCCGGTGATTTTACCAAATTCCCGGAACCTGTTCCGTGGGACGCGAGACTCGGATGTGTTGCCGAGTGCATCACCAATCGCGAGGCCCCATAAGATCGCACGCAGCCGATTTTCGGGGACCGGTGCGATTTCGAGAAGTTGTGGTATCTGTTCAACGATATCGTCGATACGGCTAAGGACATCATCCAGAGCATTCATGAAGATTTCCTCGTATATTGCTGTTGGTTCCGTCTGGGTTTTGGCACTGGGGGTCGGCTAAACAGATCCGTCACATTAGCCAGAGATGCTGGTCCAAACCGCACTTCATCCTGATTGGCGCTTGTAATTGATACATTGTTAAGCTGGAGCGACAGGGCTTGACCTTACCGGGTAGAGGCAGTTGGCTCCCTCAATCCACCACTGGGTAATAGGGATCACCCCAATTCTCTTCAGGGTTGGTAATCATCGTCTCTAAGAAAACAGGCATCAAACTTATCAGCAGCTCAGCTCCATCCTGCACTTGTTTGCGGTTGACCTTACTGTTCCAGGTCGCCCCACCGTGGAGCAGCTGGTTGCGGAGGACATAAAGGCGGTCAAATACAATACTCAGGAGTTTCGTTGTTTCATGCCCTTCAATCGCATATTGGGCTGCCTTCTTGGCGTTCTCGAATCGAAGTTCCCAATTGCTATATTCGGGATCACCATTATGAAACTTCCAGAATGGGCTAAATATGTACCTGTTGTTTAACAGTTCGGACACCACACCTTCAAACTGGTACCATACTTCGTGCGCAATACGGCCATTTGGATCGCAGCGAACCAGCGCATCAAAGAATTTCTGAAAGTTGGTCCGCGCGAATGAGCCAGGGTCCTCATCCATATTTTTTGCATAGGCGGCATTGAACGCAATCCAAGCAAAAATGAACGCGGCATCTGCATCATCTTCAATCAATGCAGCTGCGCGGCTCAGCCAAATTATTGAACGATGGGTCCGTAGGTTTAATTCCGGCGAGATTTGATCCCTCAACCTGCGATGCATGTCACGCAGGTAATCGAACTCTTCTGAAAGTTGGGCCATACTCTTAAGCTCCTAGACGACGTGCTATAGCATCACCAAGCGATGTATCAATAAGCCCCCAGACGGCACCGCCACCAGTTTCTGCCCCAGCATCCCCCCAGCGTTCACTTCGTATGATAAAGTGAATGATTTGTCGCAATTCACGCAGGCTAAATCCCTCGACAGGCTTCGGATCTTCCTGAAGCGCCCTTATCACCTGTGATATCGGTGTCTGTGCGCGATCGTCCATGGTCTCGCCGCCATCACAGCAGACAAATCCGCAAGCGTAAGTTGAGAGAATAAAATTATTCCACTGTTCCCATTCTACAGGCCGCAGAGGCTCAGAATAGCGCTTTTTTTCCAACTGAGTGATCAGCTTACGAAGCATTCGTCCGACGTACTCAACTTGATCCTTGGTAAGCTTCTCGTCCAGGCTCAACATATTTTGGCGAACATCAGGGTCATTTTCGATCGGAGCATTCATGGCGATTGTCACATCTCTCTTTGTTATTAATCAAATTGACAAAGAAACTGATTAATCTCGTCAATCATCACTTTGTTGCAATTGGCATCCTTACGCATCTCATCCAATGCGCGCCGTGCTTTTCCAAGCGTCATCCATTCAGTCGATGGCAGGTCTGGCCCTGTCCATTTTTTGTGAAGCCAGTCATCAAACTGTTGACGCTCATCCTCTACAAGCAAAGATGGTGCATAAAATGCAACAAGTCGGCGACCAAGCTGGCGCAGGCGCTTATCATCCAATTCGACTACGATTTCTTGACGGCGTGGCCATTCCGCTTTCTGAAACTCACCAATAAGCGCCTTGTCAGAGTAGCTATAAAAGCCATCAAATATCTGTCTCTCGATCGGTGGCAGGGGAGCTTCAGTATCCGAAGGAAAGCGCGCAGCTAGCGCGCAAGCGACACGCTCGCGAAACACTGGCGCCTCTGCAATCAAACGAGCACGACGCAGCTGCTCGTCTGTTGGGTCGGAAAGCGCCAAAAGTGGAGGTGACTTATTGATGGAAACAGATCTGATAATCTTGGTTGACCCATCAACAGCATTGAAAAGTTCTCTTTCGTCTGCGTCAATCAAATCAGCAGGATCACAAGCCTCAAGATCGAAGAAAGCTGCTTGGTTGGGGTTGCTCGCTGAGTAACCACAAAAACAACCAACTAAACCACGCGGTGGGCCTGCGCCAAAACACCCAAATAGTTCCATCGGTTGAAAGCCCTCTAGATGTGCTTGGATACTCGCCTTGTGTCGGTTCTCAAGAAGCTCGGCCCAAAGAGCGGGATCACGTTGGGCAATCGCGCGTGCAATATGAATTGTCGCTTCAACATCGCCGAGCGCATCGTGGGCATTATGTCCATTAAAACCGTTTGACGGCGCCAAACGATCAAGATTGAAACGCACACGACCGGTTTCGTCAGCCGGCCAATCGAAGATCTCTGGGTTTCTATTCCAAACCGCAAAAACGGCGGTCATGATGTCAAATCGTGTGTTTCCATTAAACTGCGTCGCAAAAACATTGGCTTGGAGGTTTTGATAAAACACCTGCCTCAGCATTTCTTCGTCAAAACGGATGCTGTTGAACCCTGTCCAGATGGCAGGTGACCAGCGTGAAACAAGTTGGGACAAAGACTGTGAAAGCTCAAACAGGTTTGGCAAGTCAGGGTCAACCAATTGCTGCGGATGCAACCCAGTTACAGCCAGCGCCCACGGTGAGGGGATGATGTGCGGCGCAATGCGGCACCGCAAATCAACCCTCTCGATCTCCCTGAAGTGCGCGTCCGTAAGGATGGCCGCAAATTGCAGGGGTTGGTCAAATGCCGGAGAGATGCCGGTTGTCTCAAGATCATAGAATGCAAAGTTCATGACACATTCTACCCGCTACCAGTTTGGTCGTCACGCGGTGATACGCACTTCGCGGCACTCCTCTTGGGTCAATACGCCCGAATATGACGTATTGCTAGCTTATGTTGTGTATGAACACGGAGGCACCATGATCAACAGATTTGAACAACGTTTTTTAATAGAAGTTGCTGACCGCATCGCAGCACGCTTGTCTGGACGCAGCATCGCCGCTCTTGAGCTGTCAGACTGGATGGAAGAGCAGGATCTCGGATTTCGTTGGGATCCAGATCTTGAGAACTATAAGCGGAGGGGCGTACCAAACGCGATATGGGAAGACCTTCGCTTACGCCTAGCCCGTAAGGCTGCACAGACCCGATGCGTCCGCCCTGATGCACTTTCCAAAAACATTGCAGCACTATCAGTGCATATGTTGCTTGATCCCGACGAAGAACAGATCTTCGCTCTGGCAGTTCGTGCTGCCCGCACGGGCCCGCTCCAATCGCTCTGCAATAGTCTTACTGATGAAGCAAGGATTCCGGTTGAGGACGCTGTCATTTACCTGACTGGCATCTCACCCGCGAGGGTGCGCAAAGCACTGACATCATCTTCCAGACTTTTATCCTCTGGCCTTTTGCATCACGAAAAGTCTCCAATTCATGGCCTTGGTCTTCTGCCATCAGACAGGTTGCTGATATCACTAGAGCCGCCCTCACGTGGGTTGTCAGATATTTTGGGAAAGCTCTTTTCCGCTGTAGAACCCACAGATGTTGCATGGGAAGATTTTGAACATCTCGGTGAGTCTCGCGATTTCGCGTTTCGACTATTGAAAGGTGCTATAAAAAAACGCGAAAAGGGCGTGAATATTCTGCTGCATGGACCACCCGGGACAGGAAAAACCGAGTTCTGCAAAGTGCTTGCCCAAAGGCTGGCTGTAAGCCTCCATGCAGTTGGCGAATCCGACGAAGACGGCGACGAGCCGACGCGGTTCGAGCGGTTACAGCAATTGCGTCTTGGCCAACGACTTCTTGCCGATCAAGGTAATAGCGTTATCCTGTTTGATGAGATGGAGGATCTTTTCCCGGGGCTCAACAACGGGCTCTTTGGACTTTCGCTGCGTCGTTCGGGTTCAAAGGTACACACAAACCGGCTAATCGAAGGAAACGCTGTACCTACCCTCTGGACGACAAATGACATCAGTGACTGCGATCCGGCTTTTCTGCGTCGGATCAGCTTTACGCTTGAGTTGCGCACACCCCCGGTCAGTGTTCGTGCCCGGGTGTGGCAAGAACTTGCAAGAAAACATCGGGTGCCACTATCCCAAGAGCATTGCATGGACTTGGCGCACAACATGGAGGATGCGCCAGCGTTAGCCAATAGCGCCCTTCGCGCAGCACGTATTGCGCGTGGTGGTACAGATGACGTGTGGTTGGCCGCAACGGCGATTTCTCGCGCGGTACGCGGCGGTCACACTCCCTATGTTTCAAATAGAGAAGTGTATTTCGATCCAGAACTGGCCAATGCAGATCATGACTTAAGCTTGATCGCAGAGCGGTTCGTTACTTGTGGTCCCGCCAATACCGGTGGACTTTGTCTCAGCGGGCCACCAGGTACCGGCAAAAGCGCCTTTGCACGCTATCTGGCAGAACGCCTTAATATGCCTGTCCTGGAACGGCGTGCCTCTGATCTGCTAGATCGCTTTGTGGGTGGAAGCGAGCGTAACATTGCAGATGCTTTTGCAGAGGCGCGTGATACCAAGGCATTCCTTGTATTTGACGAAGCCGATTCGCTACTCAGGTCACGCGAAGCCACCTCTCATGGCTGGGAAATCTCACAAGTAAATGAAATGCTCACGTGGATGGAGAACCACCCTCTACCCTTTGCATGCACAACAAACCTTGGTGATCAGCTGGACCCTGCGACCGCTCGACGCTTTAGCTTGCGGATCGGGTTCCTACCACTGAGCCTTGAACAGCGCCGAGCCTGTTTCCGGCGATTTTTCCTGAACGAGCCTTCTGCTGAGCTTCAATTGCTCGATCAACTGACGCCAGGGGATTTTGCGGTTGTGGCTAAACGGAGCACCTTGCTGGGCATCAAGGAGCCCTCAGCGATTATTGCTGAGCTAACCCGCGAACAAACATCGAAACCAAACGCTAGTACCCCAGTTGGATTTCGAGTGTCGAGTTGACGGAGGGGGGACGTGCTCATCACACTAGATCGGAAAGCGCTGTCGTCGTCTGCTTGAAGCCTTGAGCGGTTTGCGCAAGACTGCGTAGAACGGAGATCCTCCAATGCGCTATGGCCGACTAACAGATCTAGTGAGGTTGGCTCTGCAGATGCAGGGTCGGGCCGATGGTCTGTCGCTCAATGACATTGGGGAAACTTATGAAGTCTCGCGCCGAACAGCGGAACGGATGCGAGATGCGATCAGGGATGCCTTTCCACAGGTCGAAGAAATTAGCGAGCCGGGGGAGCGCAAACGTTGGCGTCTGCCTCCGGGCACAACGGGACGTCTCGCAGACCCAAGCATCGATGACATTGCAACGCTTAATCGCGGTGCCGAACTCGCCCGCCAAAGCGGTGATATTGTTACTGCAGATAATCTCGACATATTGTCGGATCGCTTGCGGGCTGGCTTGTCAGGCCCCATACGCACACGGCTTGAGCCTGATATTGCCGCACTTCTTGAGGCGGATGGTGTCGCCCTGCGTCCCGGCCCCAGAGAGCGCATCTCGGAAGAAACACTGAACGACCTTCGCCAAGCCATCCTTGCCGGGGTCTGGATCAATGCCGACCATCGCACCCGAGCGTCAGGTCTTTTGAGCCAAAACGCGCGGCTCGGTCCTTTAGCAATGCTTCTCGGGGAAGGTCGACAGTATCTTGTTGCTTATAGCGATTGGGCCGAAGATGTTCGCCTGTTCGCGCTGGCTGGCTTTGAGCGGATCGCACTGTCCAATGAGAGTTTTGAGCGCTCTGAAGATTTTGACCTCAATGTCTGGTTGCAGCGTGCTTTTGGGACTTGGCAAGAGGAAGTCCAAGATGTGGTTTGGCGGTTCTCATCTGCCGCCGCGGCAGATGCACGGCTCTACATGTTCCACCCGACACAAGAGATCACCGATGAGCCCGATGGCAGCCTTATAGTAAAATTTCGGGCAGGTGGTTTTCGGGAGATGTGTTGGCATCTGTTTCGATGGGGGAATGATGTCGAAATTTTGGCGCCAACCGAGTTGCAACAGATGTTCAGGATGATGTTGAAGAAAGCGCATTTATGAGGTGGACGAGAGATTCTTGGAGCAGGCTCAGTTGAGTGGAAAAGGAGGGCACCGACAACATGTTTGATTCTGAACGTTTTCTTCATGCGCAGGAGGCGAACTACATAACGGCCCTCACCGAACTACGTGACGGACAAAAACGGACGCACTGGATGTGGTACATTTTTCCACAACTTAAAGCACTTGGACGCTCCCAAACTGCAAAGTACTTTGGCATCGAAGACTTGATAGCCGCTGAATCCTATTTGGCACATGTATTGCTTGGGCCAAGACTGGTTGAGGCTGCAAGCGCTCTGCTTTTTCACAAGTCACTGCCAATTGATACAATAATGGGATCCATAGATCGCATGAAACTCAGATCGACGGCCACACTCTTTGCTGCTGCCAATGGTGATCCGGTGTTCTTGAAATTGCTTGAGCACTTTTACGAAAGACACCCGTGCGAGCGCACGCTAGAGGTTCTAGGCCTTGATCTTGATAACTTTGGGTTAATCAGACACCTAGATAGAAGAGCATCGCGATGCTCGGGTTTCGACAAGTTCCCCGAGGAGGTAACAGGCTAGCAGCTTATGGTTGTGGATCAAGTCACACAATACGTCCTCAGAACTCCTGATAGATGCTGATCATACTGACGCGGAAGTCGCGTAAAGAGCGCCGGTCCGTGAAGCTGATGCATGAGGACTTGGTCAAGCTCGGGTACGATGGATCTTATGAGCGTGTGGCGGCTTTTGCCCGTGCGTGGCGCGCTGATCGGCACCGGCTGGAACAAACGACAGGGCACGGGACGTTTGTGCCGTTGGTGTTTCAGCCCGGTGAGGCGTTCCAGTTCGATTGGAGCGAAGACTGGGCCACAATTGGTGGTGAACGCGTCAAACTGCAGGTTGCGCACACTAAGCTCTCGCATAGCCGCACCTTCATTGTTCGCGCCTATAGCCGCGCGTGTCGTAGTAATGTTGATGTAGTCCGACTGCACCTCTCAAGGAAACATGGCGCAGGACACCGCCCGCCAGAACATAGGGGCAAGAGGAGAGGCATGCCGTGCTTGGTAGGATCACCGTTTCCAAGCCCTGATCTCGGATCAGTTTCCCGATCTGAAGCGCCTCATCCACGATGCCGCCGGGGCTGTTCATCGCGACAACTCCTGGCGGTGCAGGGGTGAATTGAAAGGTAAGGTTGGCGGTCGGTTGTCACCAAACCTGGAAAGCGTACGGCTGCCACCTCAGTCGAAAAAGATCCGCTTGAATCAAACTTGATGACTTGAAGGCCACCTAGCAATGATCGCACTGATGAACCCAGCTCTTGCAGACACCACACCAGAGCTGACCGTCTGCACCATGTTTTTGCCAAGCGGTGTCTGACGTCAGCGCCTATGGGTCCAAATAGCTGTATTTGCTAAGGGAGGGTTTGTTGCTCATCGTAGCCACTGAGGAGTGGACGATGAGAAAG
>NZ_QBUD01000019.1 GCF_003058085.1 Yoonia sediminilitoris
CGATCAATCGACCGCAGCAGATGATCTTGTGGGACATGATCCTCTAGCGAGAACTCATAGAACAGCGCCGCCTGTGCTTCCTGCTTCAGTCCCATTATCGCAAAATCCCCCAATCCCTAAAGGAATTGAATCAGCGAATGCGACGCCGATCAAGGAAGAGTTTTTCAACAGAATTAGCCCTGATTGGACACTATGCTATTTTAATTGCTAAGGATAATGACAGAGCTTTCAATAGTTCGCAAAGTAGGAGTCGATACAAACATGACGACAGACGCCTCCATCCTCGCACCTGCATCCCGAACTTATCGTGGCGATACTACTGATCCCGACCGCTGGAACGCTTGGGCGCCGCGCAAAGGTGATATTCTTGTCTGCACGCCTGCGAAATGCGGCACGACCTGGACCCAAACGATCCTTACCATGCTCGTTCACGGAGGACCGGACCTTCCCGAAAGGGTTCCCGTTCTGTCGCCTTGGGTCGATGCCGATTTGGGAGTTCCAGCCAACGACGTCGCGACCGCGCTCTCAACACAGAAGGGACGGCGGGTCGTCAAGACGCACACGCCTGCCGATGGCTTCCCTGTATGGCAGGACGTCATTGTCATTGCGGTTTACCGCCATCCGCTCGACGTTTTCTTTTCGCTGCGCAAACACGCCGAAAATGTGAAGGATCGAAAGGCCGACCACCCGATGCTCATGCCCATTCCGCGTTCGATACGGGCATTCCTCGAGGGTCCGTCAGACATTAATGATTGCGACCGGGACACGCTCGCGGCATTTACCGAACACTACGCGAAAACAGCACTCTCGGGCAGAGTGCCTGACTTCAGATTGTTTCACTATTCTGACATGATACGAGACGGGCGGGCCACCGTGGAAAGGCTTGCCAAAGCGGCTGAAATTGACGCAGATGCCGCATTGCTCGACGCTGTGACCGAAGCCACCGCCTTTGGCGCGATGAAGGCAAAGGCTGCGAACTATGCACCCGTAGCGGGCACAGGATACTGGAAATCTGATGCCGGTTTCTTTGATTCTGCCAGCTCGAACAAATGGGAAGGCAAGCTCACCGAGGAAGAGATCGAACTATATCACAATCAACTTAGCAATCTGGTCCCAGAAACTCGGGCACGGACATGGCTTGAGAACGGTGATGGATAGGAACAGGTCGCATTGGCAATATCTGCCACTGATATCCACGAGTCAGGTTTGTCCGCTTTGCAGACATCTGTCCAAGCAGCAGCTAACGACGGGTTTGAGCCCAAGGGAGACCTTGCAATTCTTCGCTGCGCGCGCTCGCAGCACGGAAATTGCTGTTTGAGCGAAGAAATCTATGCGGCACTGCGGCTAGAAAAGCTGCTATTGAAACACCGCGCGACGAGGATCTTTTGAGCAAGGATCAAGGCGCGGACAAACCCGTCTTTTGCTGGCGCAGCTAGCTCAGCCAGAGAAAGTTATTCTAGATCACCACTTGTTTTGGGTGAACCTAATTCTCGTAACACCCACAAAACCATTAGTTCCTACGCCTTCTCGCTTCGGCGCCAGCATCGCAAACGGTCCTAATTAAGCGGAGATTTGCACAAGCGGCAGTTGCGATCCTCAGCGCAAATGAAACATCGTCTCCAGCGGGGCAACCACAGGTTCCCCAGATGGGTGGGACTCCATGATATCGGACATATGCGTCCACCAGCGTTGCATTACATGATGGGCGGGCAGTGCGTCCATTTTATGGTCTGGCTTGCGCCAAAACACTCCGAAAAGCAGGTTGGTTTCTTCGTCCAAATGAATGGAATAGTCTTGGATGCCCGCGTCTTTCAGCAAGGCGACCAGCTCGGGCCAGATGTCATCGTGACGCTTCTGGTATTCCTCCTTCTGGCCGGGGTTCAAGCGCATGCGGAAGGCAATCTTTTCCATGAGCCGCCTCCTTAAGCCATGCGTTGGCGCAAGCCGTCAAAGCCGACGGCCAGAATAAGCACCACGCCGCGTGTCACGTCTTGCCAGAAGCTGGTGACATTCATCAAGGTTAGGCCGTTGTTTAAGGTCCCAAGGATAAGCACGGCGACCAATGTGCCCCAGACCGACCCTCGCCCTCCTTGAAGTGAAGTTCCGCCCAGAATGATAGCCGCAATGACGGTCAAAAGATGCGGACCTGCCGCATTCGGGGCAGCCGCGCCGAGCATAGCTGCGAGGACCGTTCCTGCAAGGGCACCCGACACAGCCGACATAACATAGAGCGTGATTTGCGTGCGATCTACGGGCAGACCGATCAGGCGGCTGGCATCGGGGTTACCCCCGACTGCAAAAGCGTAACGCCCGAAGTGAGTCTTTTGCATCATCAGCCAAAGGCCGATGTAGACTGTCAACATCAAAAGCGCTGGGACAGGTATGCCCGCGATACGCCCCTGCCCAACCCAGTTAAAGCCGTCGACCAAAAGCGGTTTGCTTAGGCCGCCGGTCAAGATCAACGAGACCCCAGTCACAATCGACATGGTCGCCAAGGTGACAATCAGGGGGTTCAGGCGCAGGTAGGTTGCCAGTATCCCATTCACGATCCCAACCACTACGGCGACCGCAATGGCTGCCAAAACCGCGAACCAAATTGGAATGCCCGCGGCATGCAATAAGGCAATAATCACACCTGTCAGCCCCGCAACCGCTGCAACCGAGAGATCAAGCCCCCCGGCGATAATCAGCGGAGTTCCAGCAGCGGCCATCAGTCCGATCAGGGCGATGTTTGAACTGATCGACGTCATATTCCGAACCGTCATGAAGAACGGAGACAAGAACGAGAACACGACCAGCAGAAGGACATAAAACACCAGCAAGATCAGGACTGTAGTGCCTACGCCGGAGCCTCCGAAGAGGCGTTTCACGAGACTGTTGGTTTGAGCGGATTGAGACATCAGACGGACCTCTTATGACGGCTGGGCGGAGGCAGACATAAGGTCACTTGGCGCTGCCCCAGCCTCGAATGTTTCGATGATGCGGCCTCGGTCGATCACCATGGATCGATCCGACAAGCCTGCGATTTCTTCGACATCGGATGACAGGACCAAAATCGCCAACCCCTCGCGGGCAAAGGCGACGAGTTGCCTGTAGATATCTTTGCGCGCGCCGACATCGACGCCGCGCGTGGGTTCCTCAAGGATCAAAACCTTGACCTTGGGGTTAAGCCAACGGGCCACGCAGACCTTCTGCTGATTGCCCCCCGACAGGAAACGGATCGCCTGTTCGGGGCCAGCCGTTTTGATCCCTAAACGGTCAATCCAATCTGTCGTATGTTCATTTTCACGCGCCGGAGACGTCAGCATTTTCCCGCCAAAGTCGGCTTGGAAGGCGGCGACGAGGTTCTCGCGCACGCTCATATCGGCCATGATACCGTCGGTCTTGCGCTCAGCCGTGACAAAGCCGATCCCGGCCTGTTTGCCTTTGAGTGGGCTTATGGGCGTGTAGGCTGCGCCATTCAGCATGAGACTGCCTGCCTCAGGGCGCCCTTCAGCGCCGAAGATCAACCGTCCTAGCACTTCTACGCCGGAACCGATGAGGCCAAAGACCCCCATGATCTCGCCTGTGCGCAGCTCAAAGCAGACATTTTCGATGACGCCAGGCTGCGTCAGGCCAGAGCAGGACAGAACCACGTCTGACTGTTCTGGCAAAGGTGGCCTGTCTTCAAACATCGACCCCGAAACCTTGCCCAACATGGCGCTGACGACCTCAGAGACCTCGGCCTTATGGGGGTCAAACTCCCCTGAGTTCAAACCATCGCGCAACACGACGATGCGATCTGAAATCTCGAACACTTCCTTAAGGTAATGCGAGATATACACTATCGAGGTGCCGCGTTCTTTAAGGCGTCTTAGAATGATAAAAATCTGCTCACTTTCCTGTTCGGAGAGTGAGGCTGTTGGCTCGTCCATCACCAAGATATCGGCTTGGCCTTCCAGCGCGCGGGCGATCTCGATGATCCGGCGCTCGGCAACCGGCAGGTCATTCACAAGTGTTTGCGGGTCAAGCTGACCAAAGCCAAGATCGTCCAGAACCAGCTCGGCCCGGCTGGCCATATCGGACCAGTTAACCGGCCCTGTGCTTTCGGCGGACATACAAATATTTTCCGCAATTGTTAGCTCAGGAAAAACAGAAATTTCCTGCGGCAGAAATCGGATACCGACCCGTGACGCATCGCGCGGTGTCTGGAAATCGACCAGTTGGTCGTTGACGCGAATATCGCCAGCATTCTTGCTGTAATTCGCCGTCAAAATTTTCATCAGAGTGGACTTGCCAGCGCCATTGGACCCCAATAGCGCAACGATCTCGCCCGGCATAACATCCATGGAGACCCCATTGAGGACCTGCACAGGCCCGAAACTTTTTTTGATGTTCTGCATTTGCAGACGGGGAGAGAGAGCAGTCATTCCGTGTCCTTTCGTGCCGTAAAACCATAGTGCACGTAACATCATCAAAAAACCGCGCGGCGCATCGGCCGCGCGGTTCTTTTTTCATTTTGGATTTATTGTGCTGGGATCAGATTTTGCACATCCGCCAGCGACGGATCGCTCCGCAGCGCCTCAAGGTGGGCAAGGAAACCTTCCTCGGGGAAGGAGTAATCAATCACCTCAACGTCCTGACAGGCGACCTCTGTGTTGAATTCGCAGATATTCGCAGGCGTCACCATGGTGTGGTTGATCAGCACTGCGTCCGGCAAATCTTCACCAGCCAAAGTCGCCATCGCCATTGGGATCAGCGAATTGCCATAGCGCTCTGGGAACGACCCAACAGCGGCTACGAAATCGGCCTCATTGGCTAGGGTTTCACCCTCGTCGCCACCCAAGCCAACAACCGTGATCATTTCGCGGCCATCTTGTTGCGCTGCGCGCAGGATGCCTGTTGTCGCCTGATCATTGATCGCCGTACCCATGATCGGCACACCTTCGGGAATTCGGCTCAACAGGTTGTTAGTCTGCGTGAAGCTTTCTTCCAGCGTATTCTTGCTGTCGAAGGTCAGGATTTGATTCTCGGGGAAATCAGGCAGTGCAGCCTTGAAACCCGCGACCTGACCACCTGTACGCATCGCAGGGATCGGGCCGGATTGCGGCAATTCACCTTCGATGAAATAGCCGTTCATCACAGCTTCCATGCCGTAGCGGGCAACAGCGGCTTGCGCGAGGTAAGAGCCGCCCATGAAGCCAGCACGGGGGTTATTCACGCCGAAAAAGCCAGCCTCAGGCATCGGGATGTCGATGGCCACAACGGGAATGCCCTCCTGGTTCATCTTGTTCATGATAACCGCACCAAATTCCGCATCCGTCTGGAATTCGATGACAAAATCAACGTTGCGATTGATGAAGCTTTCAGCATTCGTCAAAGCGGTCGCGCCATCAAGGCGGTTGTCAGCAACAACGACTTCGATCCCAGCGGCTTCCGCATTCTCAAGAATGCCTTGTTCGACCAGCGCGCAGAATGGAATGTCACGCTGCAGGTTGGCAAAGCCGATGACATAGTTTTCGCCATTGCGCGGCGGGGTCACCTCCATTGCAGCCTTGACCATCGCCATCAGATCATCTGCGGCAAACATCGATCCATCATGACTGGCCGGATCGTAGCCCATGAAATCAGCATGAGCTGGCACAGCAGCCATAAACGCTGCCGCCGCTGCTGCGGACAAGAGTAGTTTCTTCATTCTTTGGTTCCTCCCTGAAGTGTTCTTGTTGTCCCCGTGTTAGGGGACATCCTCCATGGTCACCTTACCTGCATAGCACGTTGAGTTTCTGCCCAAAAAGATATAAAAAATGATAACCTTCCTTCTCCTTGCAAAAGTAGGGCCAAAGCAAGAAAGTCCTCCAAACAGTGCCCAATATACGGAAATACATGGTGTTTTTGCAGGAATGCGATAAAAATTGTTCGGAGTCGGCAGCGCACACCATGAAGAAAATGACATGATTCACCTACCTCAAAGAGACTACTTTTGTTACATACCCGAAAGCAGGCTATGCCACACTTTGGGCTGCACCCTGCAATCGGCTGGCTATACGAAGGTCGAAAAAAACGCGCAGTATCCCGCGCAGACCCACCCAGAGGATCACCTTTTTGGCCGGAACCGAGGCCGAATTCTTCAAGCATATCAAATTGTTTACATTGAAAACGGGCGCGGTCGAGCGGAGCTTGGCCGACAAGAGGGAATACAGGATATACCCTCTGGCAGCGTCTTTATTCTTTTTCCAAACGTTTGGCATCGCTATGCACCTGAGCTGTCGGTCGGCTGGACAGAACACTGGGTGGAATGTAAAGGAACAGCCTTCGATATGGCGGTCAATTCCGGCATCCTGGATCGCCGTCGCCCTGTGTTTCGGAACCCTGACATTGCCGCGATAGAGGCAACATTTGCAGAAATCCATGCATTGGCAGCGAAGGACGCCGTTGGCAATCAACCGGTGTTGTCGATGCTTGGTCTTAAGCTATTGGCCATTTTGGCAGGACCGCGAAATGCAAGTGAGAATAGCACGAACCGGATCGTGAACACGGTGAGGATGATGCTCTTGGAACGATGTGCGGACAATCGCCCGATGGAAGACATCGCTGACGCCCTCAATGTCAGCTATTCGAACTTGCGGCGCACGTTTCGGGTCAACACTGGTATGTCGATGAAAGACTATCAGACCGAAATGCGCATCCACAAAGCCAAAGATCTACTGGACAACACCGACCTGTCCATCAAGGGGATTGCGGCCCAACTAGGCTATAGTTCGGGATTCCATTTCTCTAATCAATTTAGAAAGATTGTGGGCTGCCCGCCAACAGAGTGGCGGACACGCCCAGATATTGCGTCAGCTGGCTCAGTCAGCAAACCCGAATAACTTCAAGCCCCAAAAGCGCTCCGAGTTTTTCGATTCTGCTGGCGATGTGGCCAACGCCCACTGCGCAATGATGCGCAGGCGCAGCAGCATTCCAATCCTCAACAAATTTGCGAGCGCCAATAGGGAAACTGTAACGGCTATTTGTGTTTCCGATCTCAAGCGTCGTGCCAGGCACCGACTCGCCCTCAGCCACCAGCAAAGACACTTTTCCACCTATCTCCAAAACCGACAAACAAGTTACTGGGCCGTGCTTCACGCTCATCTCGACGCTAACACCTGCTCCAACCTTGCCATGATACACCTCCAACGGGCGCACTTTGGTCTTGCCTTCAGCAATTTGTGTATGCCCAGGACCATCATGCCCCATCAAGACGAGGTCTTCGTTGAAGTCCATGCAATAGTATTCGGTGAATGATCCACCTGCGCCAAAGCTGTCCATGATCTTCATGGCTTGTGCGTTCTTGACCTCGTACTCGCCCGCAATCGGAACGCCCGATGCCGTCAGCATGGAACAGCCCAGAATGACCGAGGTGATGATGTCTTCGTGAACGGTGCCCGGTGTGGATTCATAGTAATATGCCATCGACCCCAGACCGTGCCGATCGACCAATTCAAAGAGGGCGGCCGCCGTGGACGCCGCGCGACGCAATTCGGCTTCGCTACAATCGGATTGGACATCGAATTCATCCTTGATCTGCGCCAGAGCCGCATCGACTTGCGCGTCAGTCAGTTTAGACCGTATCGCTGCCAGTTCGTCGATTTCAACGATCTCAATGACCGTACCAAAGGCCGCAGATTGTAACGCCATATCAGAATAGATATCGAGCATGCCGTTGTAGTAGCGGCCCATGACACCCAGTTTGTTATGGGCCATGACATGGCCAACGCGGGCCGCTTCAATCCAATCCTCGATTTCAGCATCCACATGGGCGTCGCCCTCAAGAACCCCGGTGATCTGGTGAAAGTCGATGCCCGCCCGCGTGAAGACATTTGCAATTTCAGGCACTGGGCAAGAGGCACAATGCGCCAACCACTCGCCCGTCATCTGCGTGCGGTTTCCAAGTGCATTAAATGCAGTGTAGTCAATTGCGGCGACGGGCTGCAGGTTCAGGATAATGACCGGAATACCGGCGCGACGCACTACCGGCAATACCGTCGATGACAGCGCGTAGGTGGTCACGTAAAGAAATATAACATCGACATCGGCGGCACGAAAATCATGACCTGCTTGCACGGCCTTCTCCGGCGTGTCGATAAGGCCCAAATTTACGACCTCAACGTCATCGCGCGCCAGCTTATTTTCAACAACGCCGACATAGGATTTCAAACGCTCTTTCAGACCCTCAAACTGAGGCCAGTACGCATCCAATCCGATACCGAAGAGACCGACTTTCATCGGTGCTTTTGTGATTTTTGCCATGTTATCTCCTCCCGCGCCGCGCGAGACTTGATCACAGCTGCAAAGCCGGACTGCGCGGGCATTTCATTTTAGGATACTGCGTCAGGTCAGGCCTAAATGACCGGACCCATGCAAATTTTGATCACCGCGGCGCAGATCACCTACGCCCAGCGACCGAAGCCTGATAGGCATCAAGTGCGCCAATCAGGTTCATCCCTGCAGGTCGTTCCGTCCGAGCGCACAGCTCTGTCCAGACCGCGCCGAATGGCAAATCTTTGATTTCTTCGGTCATGGTCAGGCGGGTTGTGAAATCCATGCTCTCCTCCGCCCTGCGCAAAGACCCCAAGGGCATCAAGAAGGCGCGCAAAAGAGCCTTTTGCATATTGCGCACACCGATGACCCAAGCCGCTGTCCGGCTGATCGTCGCATCAAAGAAATCGAGCCCTATATAGGTCCGCCCTAGCAGGTCGGCACTGACCAGTTCCTGCGCTATCTGCAGAACATCATCATTCTGCAAGATCACATGGTCACTGTCCCACCGCATTGGGCGACTGACATGGAGCAGGATTTCATCAACGGACAAAGCGACAGATGACAGCTTGTCGGCCACATTCTCAGTTGGGTGGAAGTGACCCATATCGAGGCAGAGCGCAATTCCGCGACGGATCGCGTAGCCCATGTAGAACTCATGGCTGCCGACGGTGCAGGCTTCGACCCCGATACCAAAGAGTTTGCTTTCAACCGCGTCGCGCATTTTTGGCTGATCTTCTTTGATGACCTTGTCGAGCGACAGTTCCAGCCGAGACCGCGCCGCCATGCGGTCAATCGGCGTATCTTTATACCCATCGGGCACCCAGATGTTGTTGACGCAAGGGCTGCCCAGCTCGTCTCCGATCTGATTTGCAATCTCGCGGCTTCGCTTACCATGCTCAATCCAGAAATCGCGGACTCCCTCGTCAGGATGGCTGAGCGTCAGGTTATCGTCAGCCTTGGCATGGGCAAAAAAGGTTGGGTTGAAGTCCAGTCCAACCCCTTGCGCCTTGGCCCAATCGACCCAAGGGGCGAAATGGCTGTATTCGATTTCGTCACGGTCAGGCGTTTTATCCGTATCCAAATAGATCGCATGCAGGTTCAGACGATGTGCCCCTGGGATCATGGAATAGGCAAACTCTAGATCCGCTCGCAGCTCATCAGGCGTGCGAGCCCGGCCAGGGTGATTGCCCGTTGCCTGAATGCCGCCGCCGGATGAACCAGAGCGCTTTTCGAATCCAACCACATCGTCGCCCTGCCAACAATGCATCGAAATGGCGATTTTTAGCGTGGCCTCTATCGCAGCATCCGCATCGACGCCCCATTCGGCATATTGTGCTTTTGCAGTATCATAGCTCATTGGTATGGTCCTCCCGTTCCACGAAACGTTGTCCGTCCATTTGTTGCCTGGCCAAGGCCTTAGGCGCTCTCCTCAGTTGCGCCGGTTGTGAAATTTGCTGGCGGGGTCAGCCGTGGCCAACCCCACCCGCTGGGAGGATCACCGGGTGAAGGCTTCTTTGTTGCCCGCATCTACGTTGATGATGTTACCTGTCGATTTGGCCGACAGGTCAGATGCGAGGAAGAATGCCGCCTCTGCAATATCTTCTGGCAGAACGGACCGCTTCAGCATCGACCGCTGACGGTACATTTCCTCAAGACCTTCTTTGTCGGTCCCATAGGTGCCTGCGCGTTGGTCCAGCCACTCGCCTTCCCAAATCTTCGATCCCCGCAAAACCGCATCCGGGTTCACGACGTTGACACGAATGCCGCCTTCTGCGCCTTCCAGCGCGAGGCAGCGGGCCAGATGGATTTCAGAGGCTTTGGCTGTGCAATAGGCCGAAGCGTTAGGCGAAGCCGCAAGGCCGTTTTTGGAGGCCACAAAGACAATCGCACCGCCCATATCCTGCACGCGCATCAGCTTGAACGCTTCGCGGCTGACAAGGAAATACCCGGTGCTCAGAATGTCCAAATTCTTGGACCACAACGCCAGCGAGGTTTCTTCAACCGGCGCGGACGACGCGATCCCGGCATTGGACACCAGAATATCAAGCCCACCAAATTCCACAGATGTCTCCGCCATGGCCGCAGCGACGGCACCCTCATCCGTGACATTCATCTCAACGCTGCGCACCACATCGCCACCAAACTGCGCGGCCAATGCCTCGACCGTTGTGGCAAGCCCATCAGCGTTGATATCGACCAGCATGACACAGGCACCTTCGGACAGGTATTTGATCGCTGTCGCCGTACCAATTCCGCCAGCGCCACCAGTCACCAGCGCCACACGGCCCGCTAGAGATTTGGGCTTGGGCATGCGCTGCAGCTTAGCCTCTTCCAGCAACCAATATTCGATATCGAATGCTTCTTGCTCTGGCAGGCCAACATATTCCGACACAGCTGACGCACCACGCATCACGTTGATGGCATTGACGTAGAACTCGCCACCGATCCGAGCTGTCGCCTTGTCCTTAGCAAAGGTAATCATACCAACGCCGGGCACCAAATAAACCACTGCATTGGGGTCACGCAGTGCCGGACTATTGTCGTGCTTGCACCGCTCGTAATAGGCCGCATAGTCGTCGCGATAAGTAGCGATCTGCGCTGGCAGACCTTCCATCACCTCATCCAGATTGCCTTTGGCCGGATCAAAGTCGACAACGAGAGGGCGGATTTTTGTGCGCAGGAAATGGTCGGGGCAAGACGTGCCAAGAGCCGCCAAAGGCTCCATGTTCTGACTATTCACAAATTCCAAAACCGCATCGCTGTCATTGAAATGGCCGACCATATGCTGGTTGCCGCCGACAAATCCGCGAATGGCGGGCATCAGACTCGCTGCTACAGCGCGACGAGCGTCCACGTCCAAGCTCTCATGCTTGGCTCCACCAAAGACGGCAACGCCTTCGGATTTTTGCGCCAGCCACTCGGTCGCCTGATTGATGACGTTAATCGTCATGTCATAACAGGCTTTGGCGTCGTCAGCCCAAGTGAACAGACCATGGCTTTCCAGAACAACGCCATCCGCATCAGGGTTTTCACGGCAGAATTTATCCAACCAAAGACCCAATTCATAGCCCGGCTTCTTCCATGGCAACCAACCGATCTTGTCGCCAAAAATCTCTTGCGTCAGATCTTTGGAGTTTTTCGAGGCCGCAATTGCAATAATCGCATCGGCATGGACGTGATCCACATGTTTGCGGGGCACATAGGCATGCAACGGCGTATCTATCGAAGCCGCGCGCGGGTTCAGCTTAAAGGTACAATGCGGCAGATAGCCTACCATCTCATCCTCAAACTCCACTCCGCGATAAAGCGATTTCAGCGCCTGAAGCTTGTCCATATACAGCGTCGCAAAGCCGTCCATTTTGATGGACCCAATGTCACCGCCAGAGCCTTTGACCCAAAGAACCTCGGTCGCTTCACCGGTCAGCGGATCAATCTCCAACACTTTTGCGGAAGTGTTGCCGCCACCGTAGTTGGTGACGCGTTTATCGGAACCCAATACGTTCGAACGATACAGAAGCAACTCGGATTCGCTCATCCCGGATGCAACAGACGCATCCCAGCGATTGTCCAGCAAGTTAATCTCAACATCGGTTGACATGCCATATCCTCCCAAAATCTCGGCGTTGAAACTGCCTTGCGGCATTCAGGCTGAGCCGGTCAACAAAAAGAGATCTCGGAGATCATTATGTGTATGTGTTTGATCGAATGCGAGGGCTTATGCTTTGTCATAACAAGTGGCGCGGGATCGAAGCCGCAACGGGAGGACAATCAATGCGCTCAAACATAGCGGTCATAGATATAGGCAAAACAAACGTCAAATTGGCGTTAGTTTCTGCGGATCAACTCGAAGAGATCGCGGTCATTACACGCCCAAACACCGTTCTCCCCAGTCCGCCATGGCCGCATTTCGACATTGACGGACATTGGCAATTCTTGAAGGCCGGACTGCGAGAATTTCATGCGCAATATGGAATCAAGGCCATCACCACGACGACCCATGGCGCCTGTTGCGCACTATTGGATGCCGATGGGGCCTTGGCCGCGCCTGTCCTAGACTACGAGCATACTGGGCCTGACGCATTGGCGTCAGACTACGATCAACTGCGCCCTGCGTTCGAACAAACAGGGTCCCCGCGCTTGCCTATGGGCCTTAACCTTGGGGCACAGTTGCACTGGATGTTTGCCACTGATCCTAGCCTAAAGGCGCGGACCGCGCAGATCGTGACCTATCCGCAATTCTGGGGCCATATGCTGACGGGTAAAGGCGCTGTCGATGTGACGTCTCTGGGGTGCCACACAGACTTGTGGAACCCCCATATGCGGGCTTTTTCTGATCTTCCGAAAACTTTGGGTATCGAGACGCTTTTTGCGCCTGTGCGCAAACCATCTGATATGTTGGGCCACTTGTTGCACGAGGTCGCCCAGGAAACAGGACTGCCCGAAACCACGCCGGTCTATTGCGGTATCCACGATTCAAACGCGTCACTCTATGCCAAGCTCGTAAACACAATTGCGCCGTTCAGCGTAGTGTCCACGGGCACATGGGTCATTACGATGGCGGTTGGCAGCACGATACCGACACTGGACCCCGCAAAAGACACTTTGATCAACGTCAATGCATTCGGCGATCCGGTGCCGTCTGCCCGCTTTATGGGCGGGCGCGAGCATGACATCTTGATTTCAGGCCAATTTTCGGAACCAACGGAAGCGGACGTCAAGAGCGTTTTGGCCGATGGCGTGATGCTGATGCCAGCGGTCGTGCCAGATAGCGGGCCCTTTCAAGGCCAGACACATAGATGGGTTGGCGACGAGCCCGAACTCGGTAGTGGGCGCCGTACCGCAGCAGTAGCGCTATATTTGGCCCTCATGATTGATCAACAACTTGCGATGATCGGCCATAACGGTGCAATTCATATCGAAGGACCGTTCGCGCGAAACGCGACACTACTTCAAGCGTTAGCTATTTTTTGCAAATGCCCGATCATCTACTCTCGTAACACGACCGGTACAAGTGTCGGCGCGGCGTTGCTAGTCCAAGATCGGGAAGAACCGGTTCATCACCTGATTGAGATTTCTGCGTCTTGGCAGGAAATTGCAGAGGTCTATGCAGCCAAATGGCTAAGAAATGTCCACAATACCTTTGCTGACTGAGATGCAAGCGGCATAATTCGGGCAGAAAAGTAGGGCCAGTTGGACAGGAAAGCAAAGAAAAAGGTGTCCCTTCATGGTCTCGACAAATTTTCATTCAATTGGGAGCTTTCGATAGCTTGGCGAGGCCGCCAAATATCCACTTTGGAATTCCCGATGGTGTCCAACCTATCGTAGATTTTCCATTCGAGAGACCAGGGTCTCATTCGATTCCCAAATGCATGAACCTCATACAGCCCATTCTAATAACGAACCTATCAACTCGATTTGTTCGACGCCACTCCTCGCCGAGCGGCGGATTTCATTGCTGCATCGAAGGCACGGTCTGGTAATGCTGCGTCGTAGCGCTAGTGGATTGTCTCCAACGCTTGGAACCCTCTGTTTCGGGCGGCGATGATTTCGTCGGGATCAGCGCGCCAGATGAATGGCTTTGCCTCGGTTTCGTTGTGTTCGGCGATGAAGCGGTTGATGGCGGCCTGAAGATCAACGAGCGAATGGAACACGCCGTGTTTCAGTCGGCGGCGCGAGAGCTTGGCGAAGAAGCCTTCTACCGCGTTCAGCCAGAAGCTTGAGGTCGGCGTGAAGTGGAACGTCCAGCGTGGATGACGGTCGAGCCAGCGCCAAAACGGATGTCGAACTTGAACTGACTGGCGGCTATGATGGCATCAACGATGGAATGGTGGAGACGCTGCCGCAAATGCAAATGAATGCTGCGTAAGAAATAGCTCCAACTGCCCGAGTCCGCTTAATATGCTCCCTTTGCGTACATTGGCCACGTTGCGAAAGAGCGGTTTGAATGATCGCTTTGACACCATCTGTTATGTTGCTCCGCAGCGGAATTGGTGCCGCACATGCGAGCAAATGCTGCATCAGCAATAGCCGCACCTGCGCAAGTCCGGATTGTCCGCATCTTACAAGTTTGCGCGCAGCGCAGCGAAAGGCGATACTTCTTGAACCGGCCACTCGTGGCTTATGCAGCGAATGCTACAGAAGAGCCCAGTTTGCAATTTTCTGTTTCGCAGCGAATGCCTGCCCTAACATCCAAATCAATTGAATTTCAGGCATAGGAATGGCCAAAGATACAATTCGTCGGAGTCAAAAAAACTTGCGCTCTACGTTCCAGCAAGATGCTCGAACAAAAGCGCAACTGCTTCTGCACCAGGATCCACGTGCCCTTCCAATTGATCGGCATTGATGTAAGTAGCGCGCCCAGCTTTTGCTTGCGTCAGAGTTGCCGTATATTTCGCTCCTTTGCGAGCTGCGTCAGCTGCGGGTCGCAAACCGCCCTTGAGGCCTTCCAGAGCAGGCGCAAGTGCGTCAATCATAGTTCTGTCACCTGGGTTTGCTCCCCCGATTTGCCGCATACGATCCAACCCAGCAATCAAAGATTCACGCATTGGCAGCCCAGAAGATGAAGCGTCCCCTGCCGCCGCAAAGAAAATCGCCAGCAAAACACCGGATGATCCCCCCATCGTTTGGCTGAGCTCTAGCCCAATCGCACGGTAAAGCTGTGTGTGATCGGCAAGCGGCAGGCTGTCCATTGCCTCGATAAGTGCGCGCGCGGCCGTAGCCAACGTCGACCCTGTGTCTCCATCACCCGATTTGGCATCCAGTAAATTCAGATCGTCTTCAGCGGCAATCAGAACTTTGCAGCATTCGGTAATAAAAGTCTTAGTTGATGCGTGCGGCGAGGCGGGGGCACGGATGGGCGAAAGCCCATCTGGCAACGGCACCGTATTAGGTGTTTGAACTGTTGTGCAGCCTGGCCAACCCGGTACGGCCACAGGGTGCTTCAGTAGCGCGTCATCGCCGTCTGACAGCTCCATCACCGACACAGAGAATCCATGCATATCAAGCGCCGTCATCATTGCATCCGGGCCAATCAAAAGCTTGATATTGTCGCCAATGGCGGTTGCGAAAAGATCGTTTGTCAGTACAGACATCTCAAGTACCGAAGACCCACCAAGATTGTTCACAAGGGCCACATGAGGCGTTTTTGGCATGGTGGCCGCCAGTCTTTCAACGACTTGCGCCATCGCGTCTTTAGCACCCTTTGACGCGACCTGTTCGACGCCAGCTTCGCCGTGAATGCCCAATCCCAATTCGGCCATACCCGGAGGAATTCGGTCTTCCTTGAGGGAACCCGGCACTATGCAAGTGTCCAGTGACATGCCGATGCTGCGACTCGCTTTGATGACCCGTTCTGCGGCCAAGGTGCAGGCTTCAAGGTTCGCTCCGTTCTCTGCCATCGCACCCGCGATCTTATGAACAAACAGTGTTCCAGCAAGCCCGCGCGCTTGAGGCAGATCAGGAAGAGCGACATCGTCATCAACGATGACCATACTTACTTTGAGCCCAAAAGCGCGTGCCCTTTCAGCTGCAAGTCCAAAGTTTAACCGATCGCCAGTATAATTCTTGACGATAAGCAAACAGCCCGCAGGACCGGTGACCGCCAAGATACCAGCCAGCACTGCATCAACCGAAGGAGACGCAAAGACATCGCCGCAAACTGCCGCCGTCAACATCCCCTGCCCGACAAAGCCAACGTGTGCTGGTTCGTGACCGGACCCACCGCCAGTGACCAAAGCAACCTTGGACTTGTCCCAATCGCTGCGCACAACCACCCGGATATGCGGGTACCCATCAAGCCGGGTCAATGTACCGCCCGAGGCTGCAATCGTGCCATCAATGGCATCGGTCACGATGTCTTCTTTGTTGTTGGTAAAATGCTTCATCTTTTCCCCCCGGTCATGCAACGCGTGCGCCAGCAGCGTCGAAGTAATATGGATTTTCTGGCCGAATTTTCACGATATCACCGTGCTTAAGTTGGGTGTGAGCATCAGTGACGGTAATCAGCTCTTGGTCTTTGAACGACAGATGCAGGCGCGTCTGATCGCCCAGATGTTCGACCCGTTTTACCATGCTGTCTTCGCCCTCGCCCTGCACAATATGTTCTGGCCTTAGCCCAATTGTCTTGGCACTTGCAGGAGCGCCGCCAAAGATCTCCGCAGGCAGCACATTGATACGCGGCTGGCCTAAACGACTGGCGGCGTAAACGCTGACAGGGTTTTCGTAAATCTCGCGCGGGCTGCCAAACTGGACTAGGCGCCCGTTGTCCAACACGCCAACATGGGTGGCCATTGTCATGGCTTCGATCTGGTCATGCGTCACGTAAAGCAGGGTCGCACCAGAATTCGCCTGAATGCTTTTTAACTCCACCCGCAAATCCGAGCGCAGTTTCGCATCCAGCGAGCTTAACGGTTCGTCCATCAGATAGACCGATGGATTGCGCACCAGTGCGCGCCCGATAGAAACGCGCTGCATCTCGCCACCGGACAATTCAGTCGCTTTGTTGTCCAGCTTGTGGCTGATCTGCAAAACTTCGGCGACCTCGCCAACTTTGCGGTCGATCTCAGGTTTCGGCGTCCGCAAAACGGGCGATTTTAGCGGGAATTCAAGATTCTCGCGCACCGATAGATGCGGATAAAGCGAGTATTGCTGGAACACCATCGCTACATCGCGCTGAGCAGGTGTCATGCCCGACATGTCTTGCCCGCCAATGCTGACGCTTCCGCTGTCAGGTTTATCAAGCCCCGACACCATGCGCAGCGTCGTTGTCTTGCCCGCCCCGGTCGGCCCAAGCAGCACGACGAAAGACCCATCAGGCACCGTCATGGTCAGGTTTTCAAGCGCGATATCCTCGCCAAAGGTCTTTGAGACACCGGTTAAATTCACATCAGCCATTGGTCAGCACCCCCACATTTGCTTCGTTTTTCAAAGCCCGCCCCGTGTCTGCGTTAAAGATCGTGACGGTACGTGGATCGAACGCTAGGCCGGTTTTCTCGCCGACCCTTGCCAACTGCGATGATGCGGCCCGTACCTTTACCGGGCCGTTGGCGGTGTTAAGCGTGATGATCTGGGTGGTCCCCAAATATTCAACCGCAACCACCTCACCCCGATAAGACGCGCCGTCGTCCAGCCGGATATGTTCTGGGCGGACACCAAAGGTCAGATCACCGCTTTCGCCGTCAATCAGACGAGGGATGTCAAAGGTGTTGCCGCCAAAGGATACAGACGTTGCGCCCGCCCCTGCCATCCCGTGAAAATCAAGAAAGTTCATCGGGGGCGAGCCGATGAACTGAGCGACAAACTTTGTTGCGGGCCAGTCATAGATATTTTGCGGCACGCCAAACTGTTCAACAACACCGTGGTTCATAACAACAATTTTGTCGCCCATTTGCATGGCTTCTAACTGATCGTGCGTAACATAGACAGTCGTCGCGTTCATGCGATCATGCAGCGCGCGTAGCTCTTCAGACATATGTTCACGAAACTCAGCGTCCAACGCGCCTAAGGGTTCGTCCATAAAGAACGCTTTTGGATCCCGCACAATCGCACGTCCCAAAGCAACACGCTGACGGTCCCCCCCCGACAAACCACCAACTGGGCGATCCAGAATATCGGTGATGCCTAGGATTTCGGCAATCTCGCCCACCTTTTGTTTGACCGCTGCTCCCGGCATCCCCTGACTTTTCAGCGGATAACTAATGTTCTTGCGCACGTTCATATGCGGATAAAGCGCAAACATCTGGAACACGAAAGCAATGTCGCGCTGACTGGCAGGCTTCATGCCAACTTCTTCGCCGTCGATGTAAATCTCGCCCTTGGTCGGCAGTTCCAGCCCGGCCATCATGCGCAGCGTCGTCGTCTTGCCACAGCCCGAAGGCCCAAGCAGCATGAAGAATTCGCCGTCTTCGATGGTAAAGCTTGAAGACTGTACAGCGGTGAAGCTACCAAAGTCTTTGCGCACGTTTTCAATTCTAATTTGAGCCATGCGCTTACTCCGGGAAGTGGCTGACGATGATGAACATCACCGTGCCAACAAGGGTGACAATGAACGAATAGGTGTAAACGCTTAGAACAAATGGCTGCATCAGCATCACCACGCCCACCGCGATCAGGATCGAGGCAACCATTTCCCACGGACCACGGCGCAGCCGCAACAGGCCATTGATAAAATCACTCATTTGCGCACCGCTCCGAATGTGATCCCGCGCAACAGGTGTTTGCGCAACAAGACCGTGAAGACCATGACAGGGACAAGGAAGATCGTCGCACCTGCCGCAACTGCTGGCCAATCCTTGCCGTTGACCCCGATGATATTGGGAATGAAAGGTGGTGCTGTTTGGGCCGTGCCCGAGGTTAGCAACACCGCGAAGGCGTATTCGTTCCAAGCAAAGATCAAACAGAAGATCGCAGTTGACGCGATGCCGGTCGCCGCCTGTGGCAGCACAACTTTGTAAAACGCCTGAAAGCGGGTGTAGCCATCGATCAGAGCCGCTTCTTCATACTCGGTCGGGATTTCGTCGATGAACCCTTTCAGCAACCAAACCGACAATGAAAGGTTTACGGCTGTATAAAGAAGGATCATCCCCAAATGCGTGTCGTTCAGCCCCAAATTGCGGAACATCAAAAAGATCGGGATCGCCACAGCGATTGGCGGCATCATCCGTGTCGAGAGGATGAAAAACAGCAAGTCATCCTTGAGCGGCACTTTGAAGCGACTGAACGCATAGGCCGCCATCGTGCCCAGCACCATGCAAAGCAAAGTCGAGCCGAAACCGATAATGACCGAATTTAAGAACCGTTCGCCATAGCGCGAGGGTCCACTGATCACCGTGCCACGTTCGCGCGCAATCTCATCGTACCACGTTTGTGGTGGCCCCGCCTCTTCCAGCATCTGAGCTGTCGCACGGGTGCGATCTGTGAACAGGTTCACATAGCCCTCCAGTGTAGGCTCAAACACCACGACGGGCGGATAGGCGATAGAATCTGTGGGGGATTTGAACCCGGTCGCAATGATCCAAAGCAGCGGGATAAGCGTCATGACCGCATAGGCGATCACGGCAATGCCAGCAAACCACTTGGTGCCGTTTGACGGCTCAGTAACTGAAAAGCTCATCTTTCTTTCACCTTGTTAAGCGCTTTGACGTAGATCGAGGCAAGCCCGAACACCGTGACAAACAAAATGACCGCGTAGGCCGAAGAATAGCCCGTGCGCCATTTCTCAAAGGCTTCGCGTTTGAGGTCGATTGAGGTGAGCGTAGTGGTGTTCCCCGGCCCGCCACCTGTCAGTTGCACGACAAGGTCGAACATTTTGAAATTTTCGATCCCGCGGAACAGCACAGCCAACATCAGAAACGGCAGTGCCATCGGGATGGTGATTGTCCAGAACTGACGCCACTTGCTGGCCCGGTCACATTCCGCCGCTTCATAAATACTGTCAGGGATTGAACGTAGCCCAGCTAAGCAGATCAGCATCACAAAGGGCGTCCACATCCACGTATCCGCGATGACAATCGCCCATGGGGCAAGATGCACATCGCCAATCATCGAGAAACTGGCCGGATCGCCCCCTGTAAGAAAAGTCACCGCATAGTTAAACAAGCCAATCTGCGGCTGGTAAAGGAAGGTCCAGAAGTTGCCGACCACAGCCGGAGACAGCATCATCGGAAAGACGATGATCGTCGTCCAAAGATCGTTGCCTTTGAATTTCTTGTTGATCAGATACGCCAGTGTGAAGCCGATCAGCACCTGCAGAACAATCGTCCAGATCAGGAAATGCGCCGTCGCCTGCATTGTGTTCCAAATGTCAGGGTCGTTCAAAATGCGCTCGTAATTGCGAAGTCCAACCCACTCGACATCGCGGTTCGGGCGGTTCACCCGATAATTTGTAAAGCTCAGGCGGATCGTCCAGATCAGCGGAAAGATGTTCACCGCCAGCAGCAAAAAGATCGTGGGTGCTACGAAAATCCAGGCAATCGTTCTGTCCGACAGACCCTTGATTTTGCGCGCCACGTTTGCGGGCGTTTTGTCAGCTAGTGTGTCGATGGGGCTGCCAGTCATTTGTCAGTCCTTTCCAAGCCGCTGCCCAAAGGCACGGTCATGGGGCATTGATCTAGAAGGGCCTTCCCGGCAACGCCGATTGGCATTCAACCGGGAAGGAAATTGTTTTCGGGCGCAAGTTCATCCGCCCGAAAGGGAGGCGTTTAAAGCTTGCCTTCGTCCTCAAAGACTTCGACCCAATCGCGAACAAGGCCATCAAGCGCCTCTTTCGCTGTGCCCTCGCCTGCCACAACAAAGTTGTGAACGCGCTCTTGCATTGGCAGCAAAAGGTCTGCGTAAGCAGGCTCTGCCCAGAAGTCTTTTACGATTGCCATCGAGTCGAGGAAGGTCTGTGCATATGGCTGGCTGGTCGCAAATCCGGGGTCTTCAACAACCGCCTTCAAAGCTGAGTAACCGCCCAGTTCCCACCATTTGGCCTGGATCTGTGGCTGTGCAAACCACTGGATGTATTCGAGCGCTGCGTCCTGCTTTTCCGAATAGGCCACAACCGAAATGCCCTGTCCGCCAAGCTGTGCAAACTGACCCGCCGGTCCGGCTGGATTCGGGAAGTACCCAGATTTTCCCCCGCCCACGTTTTCGTCAGCTTCAACACCCGGCCAAATGAACGCAAAGTTCATCTGCATCGCGACCTGACCAGAACGGTAAGCATCGATGTTTTCGCCCATGTACCAATTCGAAGATCCCGGAGGCACTGTTGTGTCATAAAGCTCTTTGTAGAATTCCAAGCCAGCAATCGCGCCCTCAGAATTCACAAATCCTTCAAGGTCGTAGGGCTGATCGGGGTTTTCATAAAGAAAACCATAGTTATACAGGGCATTCGTCACACCCATTGTGATGCCTTCGGACCCACGTTCGGTGTAGATTGCAGCTCCGTAAACCGTTGTGCCGTCGATGTCCCGGCCCTGGAAGAATTGGCCGATGTCTTTCAACTCTTCCAACGAGTTTGGCACACCCAATGCGCGGCCATAGGTTTCTTGGAATTCAGCCTGAAGCTCGGGGCGCTCAAACCAGTCTTTGCGGTAGGTCCAACCCACCACGTCACCAAAGGCCGGCAAAGCATAGTAGTTTGGTGTGTTCTTGGGCCACTCGGCATAGCCGGTCACGGTTGCCGGGATGAAATCATCCATTGTGATCGCGTTGGCGTCAAAAAAGTCGTTTAGCTTCACGTAGTGGCCGTTTTCTGCGCCCGCGCCGATCCATTGGCTGTCGCCAATCATCAAATCACACAGCTGACCACCCGAGTTCAACTCGTTCAACATACGGTCTGCAAAACTTGGCCATGGCACAAACTCAAAGCTCATGTTGTGTCCGGACTGAGCCTCAAAATCTTTGCTTAGCTCGATAAGCGAGTTTGCTGGATCCCATGCGGCCCAGCAAAGCGTCAGGTCTTCGGCGACCGCAGCGCTTGAAAAGCCGGACATCATCACGGCACCCGCGGCAGCCGTCATCATTAAATTCTTTTTCATTGGATGCTTCCTCCCAGAAAGTCATTAAGCCGGACCCCCTAGCCACGGCTTTGATGCTCAAAGTGCTAATGAGACACGTGCCTCAAATCAAGCTTTTTGTTGAGACACGTGCGTCAACTTCTGCTAAACCACTTGCAGCCGCTACCGGAAAAGTTGACCTGGACGGCACTCAAGAGCCTGAAAAAATGATAAAAATTCAAAACCGTATGCTTCAAAAACCGCTTCTGCACCCGACGACAAAAGACCTTGCCAAGGCTGCGGGGGTCAGTCGTGCGACGGTGGATCGCGTCCTAAACAGACGTGAAGGTGTGCGCAAAGATACCGTTGATCGCGTAAATAAGGCTATCGAGGAATTGGGATTCGTCCGCAATGTTCAGGCCGCAAATCTTGCCAAATCACAAAGCTATCGGTTTGTTTTCGCGCTGCCGAAATCAGGAGATCAATTCCTTCAGGAAATCGTCGCAAAGATCGAGGAAGCCATCGATGTTTTCGCCGCAGATCGCATCTGGTGCGATGTTCATCATATCGACGACAATGACCCGCACAGCATCAGCGCCTATCTAAGTTCACTTACATCTGAGGACGTATCAGGTGTCGCCATTATGGCGCAAGAAACACCGCAGGTCCGCGATGCCATCATCCGTCTAAAAGAACGCAACATCGCCGCCCTGCCCTTCATTTCAAACCAAGCGCCCCTTAACGCAGACTGGGTCGGCATCGATAATAGCTCGGCCGGTGCCACAGCTGCGCTGCTTATCGGGCAATCGTTGCGTGGGAAAAGTGGTTCCGTGGTTGTGATTTCAGAAAGCATGACCTCGCGCGATAGTATGGAACGTCGGCTTGGGTTTGACCAAGAAATCAATACTCACTTCCCTGAGTTGAGCGCTTTGCCGTCTCTTGAAACCTATGGGAACGAAGAACGCGCGGAGCAAATCCTGAAAGCTACACTTTCTGCAAACGCAGATATTGTCGGGATTTATGTGATGTCTTCCGAAGCGCGTGTTCCGCTTCAGATACTCGACACTCTTCAACTCCCGCAAGATTTGATCAAGGTCGCACACGAACGCACGCCCTTTACTGAAAATGCGCTTCGCGACGGCAAGCTGGACGGTCTCGTAGCGCAAGATGCAGGTCATCTAGTCCGAAGTGCCATTCGACGTCTAAAAGGTATCGTCGACAAGCGACGTTCAGCAGGGCCTCAAGAGCGGATTAGAATCGAGATTCTATTACGCACAAATCTATAAGTTGGAAAATCTGGCAGGCGAAGCAAGTCGGACGAAGGAGATGGCCCGAGCGATGTTTAGACGCTTGCAGAAGGCGCCGTAGGACAATAGTTGCACTGGACTTGATTTGAAACGATCCATCGACAAAAGCCAATTTCAAGAAAACAATAATCCTGAACCTTTTTTAAGTGGACATCGGTGACGGCTCAACGAACGGCAGCTTCTCTAATCGGGCGTTTGGGTCAAGTTTATTTCATCGTTTCGTTTCCGTTCTTTGGGATCAGGTCCTTCATCCGGGTCAAGCTTCTCTTCGCAGTCATTGTTGGCCCGGTTCGGTTGGACCGCTGCATGCATGTGTCGGATCGGTCGCGGAGCGCCCAGCTTAGTCTCGCGCTTCGAGTGGCGCAGCAGCCATTTTCGGCGTCATCCGCTAACCTCGTCCGGTGAGGGACGATCCCGTCATTGATCTTTGAAGGTTCAGTTCATGCGGCACCCTCCAAAGGTCTTTGACGAAACTCGGTGTTGTCCGCCCACATGCGGTGCATGATGACAGCCAGCTTGCGGGCGACTGCAACGACAGCTCTGCGGCGGCCTTTTCGGCGCATCAACCGAAGACCCCAACTCTTTATCTCTGAGCTAGCAACGGACCGCATCATCATTGCATTTGCCGCTGCGTAGAGGGCGGACCGAACGTCCGCATCACCAGCTTTTGAGATACGACCGGGGTTGTCCATCTCCCCGGACTGGTAGCGCCTCGGTGTCAGGCCGAAGTGTGCAGCGACCGTTCTTGAGCTTGTGAAGCGCTTGGGGTCATCCACCGCCGCTTTGAAGGTCAGGGCAGCAATCGGCCCCACGCCGGGGATCGCCATGAAGCGTAGGCAAGTCTCATCATGGTTGGCGGCGCGTTTTACGCGTCTGTCCAATTCTCGATATGCGGTGAAGAGAACTGCTCGGGCATCCAAGAGTGGTAACAGCGCATGCGACAAATCTGTGTCCGCCTGGATAATAGGCCGCACCTGCTCGTCAAAGGAGGCCTGGTCGATACCCGATGGCAGGCGCAGGCCAAAGACCCGGAACAATCCACGTATCTCGTTCGCCAGATCAATGCACTTACGCTGAACCGCTTTGCGGCTGCTCAACAGCGCACGAATGGCGTGTGCCTCCCGGCTCTTCATATGGACGGGATTGAACCATCCAGACCGAAGCACATTGGCAATCCCGCGCGCATCCGTCTTATCGGTCCTGTTGCGCATGGCCGACAACGCCGCGTTCACCTGCCGTGCCTCCATACAAACAACGTCAAAGCCAGCGCCCTGCAATCCAAAGTATAGGTGCTGGCTCATCGCACCAGCTTCGAACCCAATCTGAAGTTCACTTGCAGTAAGGCTTGCCAGACAGCCGCTGATGTCATCGATCTCACACGCAACCGAGCGCTCAAGAACCGTTCGGCCACCTCCATCGATCACGCAGACAGCGACTGACCGCAGCGACACGTCCAAACCAACAAAGTAATCCATCTCGTTCTCCTCAAATTGCAGATACATCCTGCAACTCTATCAAGAACCTGACCCATCAATCTGGTCAGCCCGATTACCCATGCTTCGTCCGCATCTTACCAATTCATGTAGCGTGCAGCGAAAGTCGGAAAATTCCGAAGCAGTCACCCGTGCAACACGCAGCGAAGGCTACCGAAGAGCCCAACCTGTGAATTCAATTTTTTCGCTGCGCGCGCACGCGGCATGAAAATCGCTGCAAGTGCTCGGTTACGGACGCTGCCGTGCGGCGGCGAAACAGGTCATTCATTCCTACCGCAGCGCAAATAGCGCGAGCAAGGATCAAGTCGCGGGACTTAGTGAGCCTTCGCTGCGCGTGCGCGAAAGTCTGGCTATGAGGCGTTGCGTGAGCCGCTAAGAGAACTGAGACTAGTATGTTGTGCTCTGCTGCTCATGTTAAGGAAAGCTTCGAGCTCGACTTGCCGAGTGCCTCGCATTGTTCGGGCGACCGCGGCGGCACGACAAAAAACCCTTACCAATGCGACCAAGAGCATTCGATCAAGTAGCTGCGCCTGGCGCGCTCGTGGACCACTTTTTACGATATGAGGAAGCAGACATCCCGACCCTTTTTCGGAAGGCGTGTCGAAAGCTCGATGTTTCGATGTAGCCGACATCTTCGGCGATCTCGTCAATGGGTGTCGCTGAAGTTTCCAGCATCTGCTTGGCCTCTTCGATTCTCAGAGTTTGAATATATTCTGCGGGTGTCTGCCCCGTCGCCTTCTTGAAACGGCGCAGCAGGCTGCGCTCTGTTAGCCTACAATGTTTGGCCATTGCGGCAACGGGTGCTGAGCTAGCGTAATTATCAACCGCCCACGCCTGCGCCTCCGCGACAATTGCATCGTTGTGCTGCCGTCCTGCGACCAATGACGCGTAGTGCAACTGCCCCTCGGTATGCGGCTGAAGAAGATAGACCTTGGCCATTTTCCGGGCTTCCTTCTCCCCTGCGAGTCGGCCAATGAGGTAAAGCATGAGATCACCCCAAGCTGACGCGCCGCCAGCCGTTATGATTCGGTGCCCTTCACCTGCCGGGACCAATATCCGTTCACGCCTCAGCCTTATCTCAGGAAATCGCCGCGCAATGACATCGCAGTATCCCCAGTGCGATGTTGCATCCAGCCCATTCAAAACGCCGGTTTCGGCAAGGAGAAGCGAGCCTGAACAGACGGACGCAATCATTGCGCCGTTCTCATGCGCGTTGACAATCCAGGGTGCAAATTCGTCGAATTCGCGAGGTGGAGGTGCATTCGGATCCAGGTGCAGGTCAGGCACGATGATTAGATCAGGCTGACCAAAATCATGCAGCGCGCCATCGGGCGTAACCTTACGGCCATTGACGTCCGAATAAGGCTGTCCATCCAAGGATAAGAGCGATGCCTCAAATACCGGTGGTTTTGGTTGATCGCCGTGGAGCATCTCCCAGTCTCGTCCGACTGATGCCATGACATCGAGAATACCGAAAACGGTCGATGTGCCCACACAGGGCATCGCGAGCACCGCCGTCCGGTAGGTAGATGTCGAATCGCTCATTGGTGTGTCCGATTTTAACCGTTTTACACACTTTTCCGCATATCACGACTCAACGCAGTGCGACAATACCTCCTGGAACGACGGCACCCGTCAGTCGCAATCTGGAGAAACAATATGAATGAACATACAGAAATCACGCCCTTCGACGAGGTCAAAGCCGAGGCCTTTGCAGATCGGCTGGTCGACGCACTCAGCGCGGCTGCCGTAGTTTTAATGACGTCGATTGGCCACCGGACCGCGCTGTTCGATACGTTGGCAGGGATGCCCGGCTGCACCTCTGAGAAATTGGCCGAACAGGCCGGGCTGGCAGAACGTTATGTGCGCGAATGGCTGGGTGTCATGGTGACTTCGGGTGTCGTTCTCTATGACCCGAAAACAGGCGTCTACACGCTGCCGCCTGAGCACGCGGCATTCCTGACCCGCGACGCAAGTCCGAACAACCTCGCTGTCACTACGCAGTTCATTGGCGTTGTTGCCTCTGTTGAGGAGGAAATGCTGGCACGTTTCAGGGATGGCGGCGGCACCCATTACCATCACTATGGGCGGTTTCACGAGGTGATGGCTGAGGACAGCGGCCAAACGGTTGTCGCAGCCCTGATCGATCACATCTTGCCATTGGCGCCGGAACTGATCGAGCGACTGGAACATGGGATTGACGTACTTGACGTTGGCTGCGGTGCCGGTCGGGCCATGTTCAGATTGGCCGAGGCTTTTCCTGCCAGTCGTTTTGTGGGCGTTGACCTTTGTGCCGATGCATTTGCAGAAACGCAGATCGCCGCTGCCAAGCGCGACCTGAACAATCTTTCGTTTCGCGTGCAGGATTTGTCAGAGATCAAATCGCTTGGCAGCTTCGACCTGGTCACGGCATTCGACGCCGTCCACGATCAGAAAGACCCGCAAGGGCTGCTCGATCTGGTGTACGGGTCCCTGGCGGATGACGGCGTTTTCCTGATGCAGGACATCGGCGGATCGCGCGATCTAGCCGCAAACATCGAAAATCCGCTTGCGCCTTTGCTCTACACCATCTCGCTGATGCACTGCACGCCGGTTTCGATCGGACAAGGCGGACCCGGTCTCGGAGCCATGTGGGGCGTTGAAACCGCACAAGAGATGCTTGCGATTGCGGGCTTCGGTCAGATTGCGACGCACCGCCTGCCGCATGATCCAACCAACGCATATTTCATCGCCCGGCGTTGAATTTCACGCCGAATTTGAAGGACCTAACCCATGGAATACCCGAATATGAACGATACAATTGTGATCGGGGCCGGTCTTTCTGGTCTCGCGGCAGCACGGGCACTGCGTGACAGGAACATCCCCGTCACCATTCTGGAAGCCTCCGACAGGGTCGCAGATCCTTGGCGCAAGAGACATCCGCAATTGCGGCTGAACATCCATCGGCATTTCGCACAACTTCCCGGAGCGCCGATGACCCGCAATGATGGGACCTATGTGCGCCGCGACACCGTCGTGGGATACCTGGAAGACTACGCAAAGGCGCTGGACGCTGAAATCAGGTTCGGCACTCGGGTTTTGAGTGTTGAACGCCATGGTGATGGCTGGCATGTTCAAACCAATAAGGGCGAACTGAGCTGTGCGCATCTTGTCGTTGCGACGGGACGCGAGAGCATACCGACGATTCCGATTTGGCCTGGCATGGAGCGCTATGGTCGTCCGGTCATCCATACTGCCGATTTTGGCGATGTGACCCAATATGAAGGTCGCAAAGTCCTTGTTGTTGGTGCAGGAAACTCTGGAACAGACGTACTGAGCCATCTGGCGCGCATCAACCCGGCCAAGGTCTGGGTGTCTGTCAGGCACGGCCCCTCAATTTTGCCCAAGCTAATCTTAGGCTTTCCACTGCACCGCCTCGCCAAACTGTTCACGTATCTGCCAAAGTGGTCTTTGGACCCGTCTTTTGTTGCATTGCAATGGTTGTCATTCGGAAATCTCAGGCGCTTTGGTCTGCGTCGTCACCGCACGGGTGGCGCAACGCGAATGCGGCAAGAGGGCGTAACATTCGCCTTGGATGATGGCTTTGTCGCGGCCTTGAAAACCGGGCGGTTCGAGGCTGTTCCCGAAACAGTCGGCTTTGATGACACACGCGTAGAGCTGGCCAACGGAAGGCGTATCGATCCAGACGTTGTGATCTGCGCGACTGGTTACGAAACCGGACTGAAACCGCTGTTCAGGGATCTCGGTGCGCTGGATCACAATGGGCGTCCCCTCCATCCGATGGGCCAACCTGACCCTGACAATCCGGGACTTTGGTTCACTGGATTTACGCCCGGTCTCGCCGGTTTCTTTCATGCGGCGGGCGAGACAGCAGACAAAATCGCGAAAGCGATCACCAATGACCGGCAACCGGCCGAATCTGCGCATAGCGCCATGCCCCAAAACCTGGCTGGGACGCGCAACTCTCTCGGAGCCCGGTTGATTAATTCCACAAGATTAACCGCTACCGCTCGCCGGACTGCAACAAAAGGAGCATCTCAATGACAACTTCCGTTTTCTCTTTCAGTTTCTCCAGACAGTGGACGCTCCGGCGGTTGTTAGCGAATTGGTCGTCTTGGCGGGCGCGTGCCCGGCAGCTGCGTCGCCTTGATGAGTTGCCGGAGTATCTCTTGCGCGACGTGGGCCTTGACCATCTGACACGAGAAGAACGAAGCCATCTAGGCAAACATCGTTTTCTTCGAAACGCGATTTCCAGAGCCGACACAAAAAAGATCTGATGTCGGCTGCGGTTCCCCCCTGAAGTAATCCAAGGATAGCAAAAAGATGCATATTCATAACGAAAACAATCCGAAAGCGGTTCAAATCAGGCATGCAGTGCGTGATGACGCAGAGGCCATAGCCAGGTTATTCCTGATCTCGTCAGACGGGCTTGCCGCATACGTCTGGTCGCGCGACAAACCGTCTGGAACCGACTTGCTTGAACACGGCGCAAATCGATACGCACGGTCAGGCACAGCCTTTTCATATGAGAATTGTTGGGTGGCCAAGGTGTCGGGCAATGTCGTTGGCATGATACACGCGTTTCCAATGCCAATCGGGGATCGCGCTGTTGAGGATGACCCGATCCTGAAACCCTACGCAGATCTTGAGGTGCCCGGTTCAGTGTATGTTTCTGGTATCGCCGTCCAGGAAGAATATCGTGGTCGGGGGATCGGAACCTTACTGTTGGACCAAGTCGAAGACGCGGCAGCGACCAACGACCATATCTCTCTTATCTGTTTTGAGCAAAATGACAGGGCGATGACGCTTTATCGCAGGCGTTCCTTTGTTGAAGTCAAACGGCGGCCCCTCGTGCCACATCCGACGTTGAAATACACTCAGGGTGATGCTGTGTTGCTTGCCAAACAGCTGCAACAAACGCCCGCGGTCACGCGTTTTCAGGCTGAGCCAGTTTGATGCACATTCGAAGGGACCGTTTACAATGCTGATCGAAGATAGAATACACATCTCTTGTCCGGCAGATCTAGTCTGGGCAATCACCATAGATATCAACGGCTGGCCGAACTGGGTGCCAACCATTCGGCACGCACAAGTGGTGAGTGAGGGTCCGTTCGGTGTCGGAAGTAAAGCCGTTATTAAGCAGCCAGCGCAACCAAAAACGCTTTGGCGAGTCGTGGAATTCTCACCAAAAGTCAGCTTTGTGTGGGAGACATCGGGACGTCTATTGCGGATGCGCGCAAAGCACCATCTATCTCCCGTGAAAGACGTTACAGAGTGCTACACGAGCATCCAAATTGAAGGTCCACTCAGTCCATTATTGGGTCCGATCTTGAGGTACCCAATCAAACAGGCCCTGCGTCAAGAAAACAAGGCGCTAAAAATCGAGTGTGAAGGCTCTGACAGGGCTCTGTCACTTGGGAAATACGCAAGTGGGTGAAACGAGCTATGGTGATTGGCCATCGAATTGCCCTCAGGCATTTTGGATCTGTTGAGCCGTGTCAACTGGCTGCAACTCCTGCAGATAGGTTTCGTCTTAACACCGAGCCTCAAAGCGCATCGTGGTTTGAGGTCTTGTGCCAGCCCGTTCAATCCTTGGAATGCTCGGTCATCGTGAACCACTCAAGCTTACCTGAAACCCAAGCATCAATCCGATCTCGACTAGCTGTTTATTGCCGGGGTCATCCTAGATACACTGGAGGCGGCGGGTGCCAACCACGATCTGGTGTTTGTCGATCTTGAGGGTGTTGCAGGCTTTGTTGCACAAATGGGCTGAGGACGAGCTTCCCCTTACCCCGGACGGATTTAGCCTAGGGCCACGGTACGAGGTATGCCAAGAGCTGTGAAGCCGTTTAGGATGGCTGCGCGGATTTGGAGTTCCGCAACCTGCCGATCGAAGTCGCGCGCCAAGAGGCGCTGACCTAGTAGCTTCACACAATGCATCTTCGTTTCGACACGGCTGCGGCGGTGATATCCGCTCCACCGCCGCCACAGGGCGCGACCCAGGTACTTTGAGGAGCGAACCGCTTCATTTCGCGCCCTGGCTCCAGGTGTATCCGGCTTCCACATTTTGGCGTTCTTGCGAGGTGGTATGACAGCATGTGCATCACGCGCCGCAATCGCATCATGGCATTTGCGCGTATCGTAAGCACCGTCGGCAGTCACGCTGCCAAGCTCCTGGTCTGGTGGGATTTGGTTGAGTAGGTCGGGAAGCATAGGAGCATCTCCAATGCTGCTGCTGGTGACTTCGACGCCCGTATCTCCAGCGTTTCCTCATCTATACCAATATGAATCTTGCGCCACAGGCGGCGCCTGGAGCCGCCATGCTTGCGCGCGTTCCACTCCCCTTCACCCTCAGCTTTGATGCCAGTGCTATCCATCAGAAGGTGCAACGGCCCTGCTGAGCCCTTATAGGGGATTGCAACGGACAGCGTTCGTTGTCGCCGGCACAAGGTGCTGTAGTCCGGAACAGACCAGTCCAACCCGACAAGCTTGAGCAAACTGGCCACAAAACCTGCCGTCTGCCTCAACGGCAAGCCGAACAACACTTTGAGCGTCAGGCAGGCCTGTATCGCTGCGTTGCTATAGGCTTGTTGACGGCCTCTTCGCCCAGATGGCGCAGCTTCCCACACCATCTCTGGATCAAACCAGATCGCGAGCGATCCCCGTTGCTTCAGTGAAAGGTTATACTCTGCCCAGTTCCGGGTCTTGTACTTCGTAGGTGTCCAGCTGCTCATGGCCGCCAGCTATCACGCTGGATTCATGAGGTGAATCCTTGGTGGAGCCGATTTGTGCAACAAAGCCTGAGCGGCCCCTAAACCCGTCCGGTCCTGCATTTCGGGCAAGAAAGCTGCAAAGCTGTCGATACCGATTTCCATGTCTGGTCCAAGTGTTCGGAATAGGAATTGGGCCGCGCGCAATGTTTGCACGCGGCCCTTGCGAAAAGCAGATCAGGCGGTAGCACGGCCCAAGGGATCAGCGATCTGGTCACGGTGCAGGTAGATCACGGCGGTACAGATGAGGCCAAGGATCACCGCAGGAACAGCCGACGGCCCGAGGATGAACAGATGGGCCAAAACCGCACCGACCATCGTTGCGCCAAGAAGCGCTGCGGCCAGTACCTGTCTGCCGGGCAACCACAGAAGGATTGCGGCGCCAAATTCCAGCGCGCCGGTCAGATAGCGAAACCACTGGCCCACGCCGATTGCATCAAAGGTACCAACCATCATTTCAACGCCAACTAGTTTTGCACCACCTGCGGCTACAAACGCGAGCGTCAGAAGGCCGCGAAGGCCGAGCGAGACATATTTCATTGAAGACTCCTAGAATGTCATTTTGCTTGATATCCGATCTAAAGCGCCGCAAATTCGCAATCAATGCGCGATTTCAGTCATTATATGCGCGAAGATTGTACAGGTGGTGATTTGGATAAATGGACGGAATTGCGCACGGCTTATCACGTGGCACGCCTTGGAACTGTGAGCGCGGCCGCCGAGGCGCTGCAGCTACACCGCGCAACCGTAAACCGCCATATTGATGCGCTGGAAGCGGCGATCGGTACCAAGATCTTTCTGCGCCACGCACGGGGCTATACGTTGACCGAGGCTGGCGAAGAAGTGCTTCGGGTCGCCCAGAAGGCCGATGAAATGATCGAAGATCTGGCAGGCCGCGTCAAAGGCGGCAGCGGCCAGATAGACGGTGAAATCAAACTCACGCTTCTTGCGCCTTTTGCGGGATTTCTAATGGAGGCAATCCAGAAATTTCGTATCGAAAATCCGCAATGCGCTGTCCGGATCGATGTGACCGAGGATTTGGCCCGCCTCGAATATGGAGAGGCCCATATCGCCCTTCGGGCAGGCAACAAACCGGATCATCCCGACTACGTGGTCACACATTTTGGCGAGATCACGTTCAACCTCTATGCCCACGACAGCTATCTGACGCGGTACGGGCCAGCCGGAATCCATAATAGCTTTGAAGGCCACGCGTTCGTCTTGCCTGATTTCCCACTGGAGCGTCTTCCATTTGGCGCGTGGATTCAGGACAACGTCAATCCAAGAGCGGTCGCCCTGTCGTCCCGCGATGTCGGGGTTATCGAAAGGGCTGTCTATTCAGGCATTGGCTTGGGTTTTCTCAGCGACGCAGAAGCCCAGAAGCGTGATAACCTGCGCGTGATCTTGCCGGCCACTGCGGATTGGACCGTTACGGGGTGGCTGATCACCCACGTTGACCTGCATCGCACGGAAAAGGTGCAGGCGATGCTGTCATGTATCAAGCACTTCAAATCCAAACAGGATCGGTGAACAAGCCCAAACGAAGTGTCTTTCCAGAACTGCCACAGGTCTATCATAAAGCGCCAAGCCAGTGCCTCATCGACGTCTACATGCCGGATTTGCTGTTTCAATCGTTGGAACCAGACCCGTGCATCAGGGTAGCCATAAGAAAACTGCCGGCGGGCCCTAGTGCCTTGCCTTTGCGTTTGGCTACAACGGTCTTGAAGCGGGGCATGGTATTGGAGGAGTCCCATTGCGCGGGCCGGAGTTCAACGAGGTCACCGCGAGAAAGATTGGCTTCTACCATGGGGCGGGGCATGGACCCCCAGCTGATACCGCTCTTGACCAGATCATAGCGCAGACGCATATCGCTGATCCTCCAGCGAGAACTCATAGAACAGCGCCGCCTGTGCTTCCTGTTTCAGTCCCATCATCGCAAAATCCCCCAATCCCTAAAGGAATTGAATCAGCGAATGCGACGCCGATCAAGGAAGAGTTTTTCAACAGAATTCGCCCTTTGTGACGTTGTCAGCTTCGGGCCGTCCTAGTCGGTCGGAATGGTCTGAGACAATAAGGATACGCTGCATTGCGGAAGGCAGCTCCGAGCCCGAAGCCGTCATGAGAGGCACATAGTCCGATGCCTTACCGCATTTCGCCGGTGGCGACCCAATGTGCGCAGTCCTCGCCCAATTCGGCGAGAGCTCTTGCCTCGTACTTCGCGATGTCCTGAGCAGTCAGGATGTCGCGCCAGCGACCATTGGTACCCTTGTTGATGAAGTCGCTACCGCCGCGCTTCAAAGGAAGATCCGGGAACATTGTTTCTGCGTGCTTCTTCATGTGGTCGAAACTCACATGCTCGAGCACCTTGCCCAACAGATCTGCGTCGAGTTCGATATCCAGGAAATCTGCCAGACGCCTCACTTGTCCTGGAAGATCGTCTTTCAGATTCTGATAATGCAACAGGTACACGTTCGGAAGGTCACGCACGTCCCACCAGCCGCGCGTCACATCGAAGAATTCTGCACCCATGAAGGCGCTCGTCTCCACCCAGTCGTGGAAATTTGCCCGAAGGTCGTCTGTGGGACGTTCGAGCGGCAGGCCCGCGGCATTCGGGCTGCTGTTGAGCATGTCGTAGAAGCCATCCACGGAATTGAAGAGATGATTGTGAGTACTGCAGGCAACGTCTCGTCCGTCGCGCGACACGTGGATGTATTTGGCCGTCGGTGAAATCCCCATCGCGTCAAGCGGCAGGTGAGATTTAAGAATGCGACGATGCTTCTGCGCCGCAATCGCCTCCAGACGACCTTCCTGACCGAAACCGCAGTCGATCCAGCGGCAGATGTTGTTCACGCGCGGTGCTTCGGGGGCGCCGTGGAGGAGTTGCACCAGAATGGCCTGAGTCCATGTTGTACCACTCTTGCCATAGGTATTTACGACGACGTCGCCATCGCGAAATTCAAACCCATTCCACTGCGTTGAATCAAGTAACGGTGAGACCAGTTCGCGGGTCTTGCCCAGCAGATCGAAGGTCACTTCGGTCATTGCGAATTCCTTTCTGGGAATAGCATTGGAAATTGATGTTGTCCGCCAAGCCTGCGGTGCGAAAAGACATCTGTCCAGCAACTTCCCAAAGTCCACGCCCGCCAAGGAGCAACGCGTTCCTTACGGCAGCTTCGTCCCAATAGTAGACCTCTATGCAGACCGCAGCGAACGGCTGCTATCCGCCGATTCTGTTGAAAAACAACGTGTTGCTGGCGCAGAAAATGCGTCTCAAAACTGAGGGCGAGTGCCTTTCTTATCAGGCTTTGCGCGTTTGCTGCGGTGCAGGAAAGATCTTTGCCAATTTGCGGAGGTTTTGGGCAGTGGCTGCAAGTAGGAATTCATCATTTGCACCGCAAGGACCGCGTAATCGGAGCCGTCCCAAGCCGAGGATGCGTTTGAGGTGCGCGAAGAGCATCTCGACCTTCTTTCTGAGCCGCATTGAGATGGCGTATTGTTTGGTCTTAGCGATATCTCGGGCGACTTGGCGGGCGTCTTCATGTTCTTCGCGGGGGATCTTGCGTGCATCAGCATTGGGGCAGCACTTCATTTTTGACGGACAGGCTTGGCAGGTATGTTTCAGGGCCTGAAAGGTCGGGTTTTTTGTGGCGTTCCGGACGTGCTGAAGGCAAAAGAAAGTCACGATGGTTTCAACCTCTCGATCAATGTTTTCGCTTTGGTGACACTGACGTCGCCGTCGGCTGCAAGAGCGTTTGCTACGCGGTCGATATCAGTGCCTGTGATCCCGGCAGTAATTGCGATGTTTCGGGCGTGCAATTTCATGTGCCCCTGCTGAATGCCTTCGGTGGCAAGAGCCCTTAGTGCGGCCATGTTCTGTGCCAATCCGACGGCGGCCACGACTTCGGCAAGCTCCTTCGCGGTGGAAACCGCCAACAGGTCAAGCGCCGCGCGGGCCGCCGGGTGTGTACGCGTCGCACCGCCAACGATACCAAGCGCCATCGGCATTTCCAGCGTCCCGGCAAGCGCCCCATCATTTGCGATTTCCCACGTCGTGAGCGATGTGTAGCGCCCGGAGCGGGCCGCAAACGCGTGGGCACCGGCCTCGATGGCACGCCAATCGTTGCCAGTGGCCAACACAACGGGGTCGATTCCGTTCATGATCCCCTTGTTGTGGGTCGCGGCGCGGTACGGGTCGACAAGCGCGAGGGCGCAGGCCTCGACGATGCCCTGCGCCACGTCAGCTCCCTTTAGAGAATCGGTTGTCAGAGCGTCAGTTGGCACCCGCACGCTGGCCCTCACAAGGCGTCGATCGGCAAGGTTGGACAGGATACGCAGGCGCACGGTTCCGCCTGTGATCTCTTCGACAAAAGGCGCAAGCGCCTCGGCCATGGTGTTGACCGTGTTTGCCCCCATTGCGTCACGCACATCCACCAAAAGGTGCAGGACCACCATCGCTCCGATGGGGGTTTCTGGGAACACATGCACCTCGATATCCCGGCATCCGCCGCCAAGATCGACAAGAACAGCGTCCTTTGCATTCGCCTTGTCCAGAATTTTGTCACGTTCGGCCATCAGACTTTCCTGTGCAGCGTGAGGATCGCGGACTCCGAGAATCTGAATTTGCGCCCGCATGATCGGTTCGCTCGAAGTGGCGTTGAAGCCACCGCCAGCGCGGGCGATCCGGGCCATGTAGGATGCTGCCGCAACAACAGAGGGTTCCTCCACCGCCATTGGCACGAGGTAGTCGCGCCCGTTGACCGTGAAATTGGTTGCAACGCCCAAGGGCAATTCGAACGTACCGATCACGTTTTCGATCATCCCGTTCGCAATATCGAGCCCGAGAACGGTTTGTCCCGACAAGGCAATGGCAGAAAATGCTTCAATCCCTGCCGCGTGCGTTACGGCTTCTAATCGCGCATCGGGTTCGAGTGTGCGAAAGTCTTTGATCCTTGACGAGATTCTTCTGTCTGATTTCCTGTTCACTATACGTTCCTTTTGGATGTTGCGGATAAGTGTAAAGCGGACGATCTGAGGTGTATCAGGCACGCAAAGAGCACCCGGTGCGGCAAACGCACTCTGGATTTCTGTCCTGATTTAATGCAAAGACGCGTATCATGTTCGAGAACCAACAGCCGATCCAAAAAGACAAATTGCACGATCAGGTCTACGACCGTCTGTGTACGCTTTTGCGTGAAGGAGAGTTTACGCCTGGGCAAGCTGTGCCGGTTTCGAAGGTTGCCAAGGCCTTTGGCGTCAGCGCAATGCCGGTTCGCGAAGCATTGACCCGGCTTATGGCAATTGGCGTTCTGTCTAATGTGTCGGGCAGGTCCGTGGGCGTACCGGTGCTTGGCTACGATGAGTTGACCGATCTGCGCAACGTCCGCACTGAGATCGAATCTCTTGCCATCAGGTGGGCGGTCAAGAACCGGGACAAGGCCTTTCTGACCGAGCTTGACGCCTTGCTTGAGCGTCTCGAGAAAACAGAACAATCGGGCGAAGTCGCCGCGTACGTCAAGACCAACTACGAATTCCACTTTCGGCTCTACCAACAATCTCGGTCTCCGACCTTGACCGAGGTGATAGATACACTCTGGCTTCGCGTCAGTCCGCATCTGTACCAACTGGAGAAAGAGGATCAATATAAGATTTCCAACATCCACCACCGCAAGATCGTCCAGAGCATCCACCAAGGCGATGCCGATGCGGCATCCGAAGCATTGATCGCAGATCTTTCTGATGCCTATGAGGTGCTCGTCCGGGTGCTTTTCCAGACCGAATCAGCCTGAAACACCAACAGACCTGTAGCTGCTGTTCCACTCTTGCACTTTCTCCCTCTCAACGTTCTCGTAAAGCACCAGAATATTTCTCATTTTCTAGTAATTGATTTTTGATCAATAATCAATTATCAGATTTCCATTGCTGCTCGTGATCTGCAACCGGTTGGTGCGTTCACAGGTCAGCCCAACTGGGAGGAAAAAATGAAAAACTCGACACTCACTGCGGCTTTCGTCGCTGGTTCCATGGCTTTTGGCGCAACGGCGCAAGCTGACATCCTTGATGTTCACATGAACATCCCCAAGGACCTGACATTCCTGGCTGACAGCGCGAAGTTGATGGATGAAACCCTCAGAAATATGAGCGGTGGAGATTCAGGCTTCCAGCTTTATGGTGCTGGAGAACTGGTCCCGGCAGGGGAGATCCTTGAAAACGTCAGCTCGGGTGCCATTCCGGCCGGGTGGAGCTTCCTAGGTCAGTGGGGCGGACAGGTTCCTGTTGCCCAAATCGGCGCGACACCCTTTGGTGCGGGCCCCGAAGCTCTGGCAGCCTGGTTGCATGTGGGCGGGGGCCTGGAGATCGTGCAGCGCGGCTTTGACCCGCTCAACATCAAGATCATGGCCTGCCATGTCACCAACCCCGAGCCCGGCGGCTGGTTCAACAAGGAAATCAACTCGGTTGAGGACTTCAATGGGTTGAAGATGCGGATGAGTGGCGTCGGCGCACGCGTGTTGAACGAGTTTGGTGCCTCGGCCCAGTATCTGCCCGCAGGAGAGATTTATCTGGCATTGGAACGTGGCCGGATCGACGCCACGGAGTTTTCGCTTCCGATCATCGACAAGGATCTGGGGTTTAACCAGATCGCGAAATACTACTACTATCCGGGCTGGCATCAGCCGGGCAGTGCCGACATCCTGATGATCAACATGGATGTCTGGAACGGCATGAGCGAAACAGAACAGGCCATGTATGAAGCGGCCTGCCAGGTCAGCCTGCAATGGACCCTGGCCTATGCGCCATCCGCCCAGATCCCGCAGATCGAGGAATTTGAGGCCGGTGGTACCATCGTCAAAACCTTCCCCGACGAGGTTCTGGCCGAACTGCGTGTCGTGACTGAGCGCGTCCTGAATGCCGAGGCCGAGAAAGACCCACTCTATGGTGAAGCCTACCGCTCGATGAAGGACTTCGTGGCGTCTTCGGGCCGCTGGACCGCACTTCAGACCCTGCCAGCTGAGTAAGGCCATGGCTCAGGATTTGGAGTCACGTCCTGGTGATCCTGATCTTGGCGTCGGCCCGGTCCATATGGTTCTGAACGGAATCTTATGGATCGGCCGGGCTGCGGCTTGGATCCTCGTTCCAATCCTCGTGCTCGTTTTGATCAGTGTTGTGCTGTCCATGGCCAAGGTCGGAACGATCTTTAGTTGGGACAGCGATGTCTTCCTGTTTGGCTCAAAGCTTACACTGTCGAGCATCGGAGATCTTCTGTGGCACTTGTTCGGGATCATGCTGATGCTGACCATGGCGGGGGCAATTATCACCGACTCGCATGTACGGGTGGATTTTCTTAGGCAGCACATGAGCGCGCGGAATAAGGCCATCGTGGATGTGATCGGGCATCTGTTTCTGCTCATTCCACTTTGCGCGATCGTGGCCTATCACGGCTATGATTTTACCGTCCGCTCTTTCCACATGGACGAGGGATCGAACTATGACGGGATGTACGACCGCTTTTTCATAAAGGCGTTCATCCCCATTGGCTTCGGTCTCATGCTGCTTGCCGGGATCAACCTGACCATACGCGACCTGCGCGCACTTTTCACCAAACAATCCGGGAAAGCCGATGATTGAATATATCGTTCCCCTGTCGATGGTTCTGTGTCTGCTCATTGGCATTTTCAGCGGCTACCCGGTGGCCTTTGTCCTAGGCGGTATTGGCATCTTGTTTGCCTTCATCGGCGGGCTGCCGTTTGCCTTCCTGAAGATTGGCGTGTCGCGCATCTTCGCGGGCGTCATCGAGAACTGGCTTTTGCTGGCGGTGCCGCTCTTTGTTTTCATGGGGGCGATGCTTGATAAGTCTGGGCTGGCTCAGAACCTGCTCTATTCGCTGGAACGGGCGCTTGGAAGTAAGCGCGGAGGGCTGGCGATTTCCGTCGCAATTCTTGGTATCATCATGGCCGCAAGCACAGGCATTGTCGGAGCGTCGGTTGTCATGCTCAGCACATTGGCCCTGCCGATTATGCTGCGGGAAAAATACAAGCCTGAACTGGCCGTTGGTGTAATCGCCGCGTCTGGTACGCTTGGTATTCTGATCCCTCCGTCGATCATGCTGGTTCTGGTGGGCGACATTCTGCAGATTTCTGTGGGCGAACTCTTTCTCGGTGCCATTATTCCCGGCTTATTGCTCGGTGGGCTTTATATCGGATACATCGTCTTTATTGCGCTGACCAAGCCAACCTATGCACCCGTCTCTACCTCCGTACGGGCCGAGGGATCGCTGGCCTTGGCCTTGCTAAGAGATTTGTTTGCGCCTCTGGCACTGATCCTGACGGTGCTTGGGTCCATTGCTACGGGTATGGCGACGCCAACCGAAGCGGCCGGCCTTGGGGCAATCTGCGCAATGATCTTGGCCGCCATCAATCGCAAGCTGACGATGCCAACCCTGTCTAGTTGTGTCCGTGAGACTGGAAATACCTCCGCCATGATCCTCGGAGTGCTGGTGGGTGCCACAATCTTTAGCATGGTATTCAAGGGCCTGAAGGGCGACAAGATGATCGAGAACGGAATCCTGTTCTTTGATCTAGGTGCTTATGGCACGCTGGGCATCCTGTTGCTGGTGATCTTTGTAATGGGGTTTTTCCTAGAGTGGGTTGAAATCAGCTTTATCGTGCTGCCACTCTTTGCGCCAATCGTTGCTGGGTTGGATTTCGGTCTGGGTATCTCACAGGAGCAACAGCTTTTGTGGTTCGCCATGTTGGTGGCCGTCAACTTGCAAACCAGTTTCCTGACACCGCCCTTCGGGTATTCGCTGTTCTACATTAAAGGCGTGGCCCCACCCGAGATTACCATTCGTACAATCTACCGAGGCATCGTGCCGTTCGTCGTGTTGCAGCTTTTCGGCCTCGCGCTGCTGATCATCTGGCCTAGCATTGTACTTTGGGCACCCGACGCCGTGTTCGGCAATTGAAGGAGACTGACATGAACGACCATCAGATCGAGGCGAAAAAAGCCATGACAGACATGCGCCTGCCGGGGCTGAAGGGCAAAAAAGTTGTGGTCACGGCAGGCGCAGGTGGCATCGGCTTTGCCATTGCCCGCCAGCTCTATTTCCAGGGCGCGCAGCTTGCGATCTGTGATGTTGATGCGGCTGCGCTGGAGCAAGCCAGCAACGCGCTTGGGGGCTGCATAGCGGAGCAAGCGGATGTCTCGGACGAGGCTGCGGTCGAGGCTTTCTTTGATAAGGTCAAATCGGGACTTGGCGGATTGGATGCGCTGGTAAACAATGCAGGCATCGCAGGTCCGACCGGCAATATCGAAGACCTGTCACCGGACGAGTGGCGGCGCTGCATTGATATCTGCCTGACGGGGCAATTCCTGTGCGCACGGCAAGCGATCCCGATGATCAAAGCCGCTGGTGGCGGCGCTCTGGTCAACATGGGTTCGGCCGCGTCCAAGCACGGATACGCCTATCGCACGCCTTATTCCGCCGCAAAGTTTGGCGTGATCGGTCTGACCCAAAGCCTTGCAAAGGAGCTTGGCCCCGACAATATCCGCGTGAACGCCGTCCTTCCCGGCATCGTAGAGGGTCCGCGCATGGACGGTGTTATCCGCGCCCGCGCCGAGGCAACGGGTGTCAGCTTTGATGCGATGCGCGAGGAGTATCTCAAGAATATATCGCTGCGTCGCATGGTGTCGCCGGACGATGTCGCCACGACAGTGGCAATGCTGATTTCCGATCTCGGCAACAATCTCTCAGGGCAATCCCTTGCCGTCGACGGAAACGTCGAAACTCTGTGATTCAAAGAAGAAAGTTCGACCATGAGCACGAAGAACACACACGCGGGCAAAGTCATCATTACCTGTGCGGTCACGGGGGCCATCCATACGCCGTCGATGTCGCCGCATTTGCCGGTCACCCCTGAGGAGATTGTCGCAGAGTCGCTGGCCGCAGCCGAGGCCGGGGCCTCCATTCTCCATCTGCATGCGCGCAACCCCGAAGACGGGCGGCCCGATCAGAGCCCTGAGGGGTTTGCAGCCTTCCTGCCCCGGATCAAGCAAAGCACCAACGCGGTGCTCAACATCACCACCGGCGGCAGTCCTTACATGAGCGTCGCTGAGCGCGCCGCACCAGCCGCGACGTACCAGCCCGAGTTGGCCTCGTTGAACATGGGCTCGATGAATTTTGGACTATATCCGATGCTGAAGCGGTTTAAGGAATTCAAGTACGACTGGGAACGCGAGCACCTCGAAGGCTCGAAGGATCTGGTGTTCCGCAACTCGTTCAAGGACATCGAATACGTGCTTGAGACCTGCTACGGTAACGGTACCCGGTTCGAATTCGAATGCTATGACACCTCGCATGTCTACAACCTAGCGCATTTTGCTGATCGCGGCCTGGTCAAGGCACCTTTCTTCGTCCAATCGGTCTTTGGCCTGCTGGGCGGGATTGGCGGCCATCCCGAGGACGTCATGCACATGAAACGCACCGCCGACCGGTTGTTCGGCGCTGACTACCGCTGGTCGGTGCTAGGTGCAGGTGCCAACCAGTTCCGCATCGCCACGCAGGCCGCCGCCCTGGGCGGGAATGTGCGCGTCGGGCTCGAGGACAGTCTTTGGGCGGGCCGCGGAGAGCTTGCCACCTCCAACGCCGTGCAGGTCCGCAAGGTGCGCACGATCCTTGAAGGCCTGGGCCTACAGATCGCAACACCGGATGAAGCCCGTGAAATCCTCGACCTCAAAGGGGGTGATCAAGTTGCGTTTTGAGCCGCGCCCGATCCTAGTTGATGCCCGCGGGCTCTTGCGCGCAGGACGCTGGGGCGCAATATGATGAAAAAAGTCCTGTCGCCGGGCGCTGCCGCAGACCTTGTCCCGGATGAGGCAAGGATCATGATCGGCGGTTTCATGGGCGTGGGGACGCCACGGCGAATTATCGACGCTTTGGTGGCCTCCGGCAGACGTGGCCTGACTCTGATCGCCAACGACACCGCCATGCCGGGGCGCGGGATTGGCAAGCTGATTTCAGCCAAAGCGGTCCGCCGCCTGATCGTTTCGCATATCGGGTTGAACCCGGAAACGCAAAAACAGATGAACGACGGCACCCTAGAGGTCGAGCTGGTGCCGCAGGGGACCCTCGTCGAATGCATCCGCGCGGGTGGCATGGGGCTTGGCGCAGTCGTGACACCGACGGGGCTGGGCACCGGGTTAGAAGACGGCAAACGCCTTCTCGAAATCGATGGCCAGATGTTCCTTCTGGAAATGCCCATTCGCGCCGAGTTTGCATTCATTGCCGCGCGCCAGTCTGACTACCTCGGTAATCTTGACTACTCCCTGACCGCCCAGAATTTCAACCCGATCATGGCGATGGCGGCCGATACCGTGATCGCGGAGCCTGAACATATTGTTCCGGTTGGCGTCATCCCCCCGGACTCGGTGCGCACTCCCGCTGTGCTCGTCGATCACCTGATCGAAAGGCCGGTCTAGATGACGCCCAAGGAACGTATCGCCCGCCGTGTCGCGCAGGAAATCGTGCCGGGAACGCTGGTCAATCTCGGAATCGGTCTGCCGAGCCTCGTGGCCAGTTTTGTGCCCTCAGAGGCCGGCGTGTTTTTTCAGTCCGAAAACGGTGTCATCGGCCTTGGCGCACGGCCGCCCGAAGGGATGGAAGATCCGGACCTGACGGATGCGGGCGGCGGTTTCGTGACCGCTGTTCCGGGCGCCGCGGCCATCGACAGCGCGATGAGTTTTGGCCTGATCCGCGGCGGTCATATTGACGTGACGGTGCTGGGTGGCTTGCAAGTGGATGAGACCGGTCATCTGGCCAACTGGATGATCCCTGGAAAGATGGTGCCGGGCATGGGCGGCGCAATGGACCTTGCGACCGGAGCGCGTCGTGTGATTGTCGCGATGCAGCACGTTGCAAAGGATGTCAGCAAGGTCGTCAGAAGATGCGACCTGCCACTGACATCGAGCAGGCCCATCGACCTGCTGGTCACGGATATGGGCGTGTTTGAGGTGCGCGAATCCCGTCTGACCCTGACGGAAATCGCGCCAGGCCTGACGCTGGAGAAGGTGGCGAACGCAACAGAGGCGCGTTTTGAGACGGCGGACAACCTCGGAATAATGGCGTAGCCACAAACTGGCCGCTTCAAGGAGAGTAAACATGACCAAGATAGCCACCATCGGATGCGGTTTGATCGGGCAGGGCTGGGCAACTGTCTTTGCCAAAGCGGGATTCGATGTCGCGATGTACGACCCCGCGCCGGCGGCGGCTGAGCACGCCCTTGCCGCAATGACGCAAAGGGTAGCGGATCTGGTTGCCTTCGACCTCATCGCATCCTCTGACGCCCCCGCTATCTTGAACCGCCTCACGGTCGCGACAAGTCTCGAAGAGGCCTTGCAAGACGTCGTCTATGTTCAGGAAAGCGGACCTGAGCGCGTCGAGGTAAAACGCGAGATCACCGAAAGACTGGACACGCTTGCCGCCCCTGACGTGCCCATCGGCAGCTCGACCTCCGGTATCTCGGCCTCGCGCTATTGCGAGGATATCACCGGACGGCACCGCTGCCTTGTCGTGCACCCGATCAATCCACCGCATCTCATCCCGGCGGTCGAGATCGTGCCGACCCAATGGACCGATCCCAGAATCGTGTCCATAACGACAGAGCTCATGCGGGCCTGCGGGCGCGAAACCATCGTTCTGACCAAGGAAATCGATGGTTTTGTGGTCAACCGTCTTCAGGGTGCGCTGTTGGAAGAGGCATTCAAGCTGGTCGGCAGCGGCATCGTATCGGCCTCAGATCTCGACAAGGCCATTTGTGACGGGCTCGGTTTGCGCTGGTCCTTCATGGGGCCGATGCAGACGATCCACCTCAATGCGCCAGAAGGGGTCGAACAATACGTCGAACGTTATGGCGCAATGTATCGCGGCTTTGGTCTTGGTCCCTACGATGACGTCGACTGGAAAGAGATCGTCGACTCCGGCCTGAAGGCTCAGTTGGAAACCCTGATCCCCGTCGCAGACATTCCCACAAAGCAAGCGGAACGTGACCGAAAGCTGATGGCCCTGCTGCGCCACAAGGCGCGAGAGCAGACCGACCATTGATCCGCTCCCAACACACCTCAGGAGTAACTGAACATGTCCAGCCAACAAATCCTTAAGCTTCACGAGAGCGACAATATCACAGTGGCCCTGCGCCAGATCGAGTCCGGGACTGCGTTGGCATCCACCGGCCTCAATGCGCTCGACAAGATCCCGTCAGGGCACAAGGTGGCCATGGAATCCATTGCCGCTGGCCAACAAATCACCAAATACGGTCAGATCATCGGGGTCGCCACGCAGGACATTCCCGCAGGCTCCCACGTGCATGTGCACAACGTCGCGATGGCCAGCTTCGAGCGCAGCGAGACCTTCGGCTCCAAGGCCCGCGACACGCACATCCTGCCTGTTGCGGACCGTGCGACCTTTGAAGGCTATCGCCGTACCAGGGGCGCCGTGGGCACACGGAATTATGTAGGCATCGTCACATCGGTGAACTGCTCGGCCTCTGCTGCCAAGCTGCTGACAAAGGAAGCTGAACGCTCCGGTCTGCTGGACGCCTATCCTGGCGTCGATGGTATTGTGCCCATCGTGCATGGCGCTGGCTGCTGTATCGGAACCGATGACGACGCCTTTCGCAAACTTCAACGGGCGATCTGGGGCTATGCCACGCATCCGAATTTCGCATCGGTCCTGATGTTGGGTCTGGGGTGCGAGGCCAACCAAATCCCCTTGATGCTCGAAGCCTATGGACGACCCGAAGACGACAGCTTTCAGTATTACACGCTGCAAAGCGCAGGCGGCACGCGCAAGTCCATTGAAAAGGGCCTGGTGTGGCTTGAAACCGCCTTGCAGAAAGCGGCCCTTGCGCAGCGCGAACCGATCGATGCCTCTCATCTGAGTCTGGCGCTGCAATGCGGTGGCTCTGATGGCTATTCCGGGATCACGGCGAATCCGGCACTTGGCCATGCCGTTGATCTTCTTGTCAGGAACGGCGGCACCGCGGCCTTGGCGGAAACGCCCGAAATCTACGGAGCCGAGAACCTGTTGACGGATCGCGCCGCAAGCCCCGAGGTCGGCCGGAAACTGGTCGATCTTCTGGAATGGTGGGAAGACTACGCTGCCAAGCACGGTTCCGAAATGAACAACAATCCGACCCCGGGTAACAAGATGGGCGGTCTGACCACCATTCTTGAAAAATCGCTTGGCGCGGTCGCGAAGGCCGGAAGCACCAACCTGACCGGCGTTTACGAATATGGCGAGAGGATCACGGCCAAGGGGCTCGTCTTCGTGGACAGCCCCGGATACGATCCGGTTTCGCTGACCGGAGAGGTCGCGTCGGGCTGCAACATGATCTGTTTCACCACGGGCCGCGGATCGTGCTACGGAAACAAACCCGTTCCGTCGATCAAGATCGCCTCGAACAGCACCATGTATCATCACATGGTGGACGATATGGACATCAATTGCGGTACCATTGCCGAGGGTTCGGAAACCGTTGCCGAAGCGAGAGATAGGATCTTTCGCTCCATTCTCGAAACGGCCTCGGGCAAACCAACGAAGTCTGAAGAACTCGACATCGGCGATGCGGAATTCGCGCCATGGCAAACCTATGCTCAGATGTAGGCGCGGCTGTCGAAGCCACCTACACACTCCGGAGAAGGCTTGAAATCCTTGTGCCGCCCGAACTGAATCGGAAGAGTCCCGCTCTGATCGACGGTATATGAGGCTTCGCAAAAGTTATCCTTTGGACATTGCCGACGAAATTGATGCGGGACAGGACACGATTAGCATGGATCAAGCCCTGAAACCTGACGAGATGATACTTGCGCCAATGCCGTGTGAGGATCGCCATAAACGATGGCTCCTCGTGCAGACCATCGCGCCAACCGATGACCCCAGCGACAATGATTGGCGGCTTCAGGCACTGGTCATGGCGAAAGCTCCAGTCAGGTCAACAACGGCAGATTAGACCATCCCGCGATCACACCGCATACACACTTGCGTCAGCCTCCCTCACCGAAAACTGCTCTATGATTGCGCAGAGTCTATCCCATAGCGTTTTGGTGTCCTTCGTCATGTAAAATGGAACATCAGAGCGGCTTGAGCATTGTAGGCTCTGGCACGTTTGTGTGATTGATTATGCGGCTTGTTTTTGATGTTGCAAGCGCCGGTGTTGGGTTAACTGTTTCTTGATCTTCTTCCTTTCCCTGAGAATGGCTTTGTCGCGGCCGAAGTAGACGTCGGCGGGTGTGACGTTGTTCAGGCTCTCGTGGTAACGCTGGTTGTTGTAATACTCGACGAAGGCCCCGATTTGGCGTTCGAGATCACCGGGTATGGAACAGGTTTTCTATGCTGAATGACGGGGCACTTAGGTTGAGCCAACAGACTGCTCGAACGTGCAGTGCAATGTCTTATGTCAGGGCTCTTTTTGGCACTTCTTGTTCGGGAATACCTCTCCATCCCCTTTTTCATAGGAGTTGCTCGGTCTTCCCTTTGCCACGCCGAAAGTGCGCGTAGGTTCGGTCAAGGTCAATGCGCCCTCCCGCAACCAACGATCCTTGCGATAGCAAGTTGTCTAGCGCCTCGGCCTCCGAAAGGAAGTCGGGGTTTTTCTTTCCTGCGGCAAAGCGCAGGATTGCGCCCAGATCGCCGCGCAGGATGATCGCCAATTCCTCGTTGTCAGGCATGAGCGTTACTTGCTCGATCAACGACCGCAGCACATCGACCGCTGGTCCGCGGTCCTCCTCGCGCTGCAGGTTCTCGCAGAGCTTGCCGACCCGCTCCTGATAGACATGCGCCATGTTTGGATGCAGCAGGGGCGGCGGTTCATCGGCATTCGCCAGCAACTCAGCCAGTTCGGCTTTGCGTGCTTCCAGCTTTTCGGCTTTGTCCTTCAGCTTGAGCGGCGGGTAGCCCTGAAAAATGGCCTCGACCATCTTGTCCAACTCACGATCAACCCGTTCAAACTCTCGCTGCCATCCTACCAGATCCGCGCCACGCTCGATCCGAAGGCGGTTCACCTCGCGCGTGAACTCGGAACATAACTCTTTGAAGAGCTCCGGCTCCATCAAGTGTTTGCGGAGGCCGTTCAGTATCGAAGCTTCCAAAGCATCGCGGCGGATATTCATCCGATTGCTGCATGTCCCTTTGTTCCGGGCCGTCGAACAACCCAGCAGGTCTTTTGAGATCAGGGAATAGCCACCGCCACAGCATCCGCATTTGATGAGGCCCCCCAACAGGTGCTTGGGCCGCCTGCGATCATTCATTGGATTGCCGCTGTCCCCGGTTGTATCGAACGCCAGGCTGGCTTGTCGCGCCTTGACGTCATCCCATATCGACTGATCGACAATCCGCAGGCCAGGCACTTCGTGCACAACCCATTCGCTTTCCGGGTTCGGGCGAGACACTCGCCTGCCGGTGTCAGGATCCTTCATGTAGCGCAGCCGGTTCCAGACCAGCCGCCCGATGTAGAGTTCGTTGTTGAGAATACCTGTGCCGCGCTTGGGGTTGCCGTGGATCGTCGAAGGCCCCCATTCCTTGCCCTGCGGGCCTGCAATGCCTTCCTCGTTCAAGGTCATTGCAATGGTGCGCGACGATTGCCCAGCAAGGTAGTCGCGAAAGATCCGCCGCACGACAGCCGCTTCGATCGGATTGATCTCGCGTTCCCCTCGGTCATCCGGGTCCGCGGTCCGAACCACGTCATAGCCAAAGCAGAGACCGCCGCCGGACCTCCCCATTTCCACCCGACCGCGCAGGCCGCGCCGGGTCTTGTCCGCGAGGTCCTTCAGAAAGAGCGCGCCCATCGTCCCTTTCAGGCCGATATGCAGTTCGCTGACCTCGCCTTCAGACAGTGTCACGATGCTCACATCCGCAAAACGCATCCGTTTGTAGAGCCCGGCGATATCTTCTTGGTCACGCGAAAGCCGATCTAGCGATTCCGTGAGGATTACGTCGAAACGTCGCTTGAGTCCGTCGGCGATCAGTTCCTGAACGCCTGGACGGAGGAGCGAGGCACCGGAGATCGCGCGATCCGTATAGCTGTCGATAATCGTCCAGCCTTCGCGTTCCGCACGCGCACGACAGATGCGCAGTTGATCCTCAATGGACGCATCGCGTTGATTGTCCGATGAATACCGTGCGTAAAGTGCTGCTTTCATATGCTCACCTCCCTAATCGCGGGGGCGAGTCTGTCCATGACGCGCGGTTTCCGCTTCGACAAAATCTCTTGCAGCTTGCCGTGCCAGCAGGCGAACCAAGTTGACCAGACGCGGGTCATCGCTTGCACGTCCCACGCGCCCGACATCACGATCTGCATTTTCGGCCCTAATTGAGCAACGCCCCGTCGAGGTATCGCGTGCCGTCTGGCCGCCGTGCTTTCTTTGATCGGTGGGTTCCATAGGGCCAAGCATGACAGACGGTCGCTGACCTTCAAGAAAAAACCATGTGGGAAAACAGCGAGTTGCCGCATGCGCTGGCGTGCTTTGGCGTAGGCTGTCGCAGTATGGGAAAGCTTGGCGTCGCACATATAGGCACCGTAAAGGCCGTAGTTCGAATGCGTGTCAGTCCGAATTCTGTCCATGGCGAGGTCCTCGGCGGACGAATTGCCAGCGCAATCGCCCCGTTCTTAAGGAATGCCACAACCCGCCCGAATCGCAAAACGGCATTGAATTGGGGTTGCGAGATTTCGCCGTTTGCACGCGCGGCTACTCCGGCGGGAGAGTGAGAGATGGGTTTGGGGAGCCGTGACGGGCTAGGGCTGGAGGAGTGGCCTCCGGCGCCTGTCGTGGAGGTTTTCCCATGATTCAGGAACAGAATTTCAATGCGCGCCCCGATGCGAGCGGCGGCTACAAGGTGGATGTGTCACGCGGCTCGAACGTGGACCGCGTGTCGTCCGAATGGTTTTCGCGGCCCGACGATGAGCGCTACCTGTCACTCGACGACCTTTTCGCCTCAGTCAAAGGTCGCGCAGAGCGCAGTCGGACGCGCACGGTGGAGAGCGCTGCGATCCGGGTCGAGGCGCATCGCGACAATCCTGAGAAGTTGGGGCTGGTCTTGCCCGGAGCAGATGAGCCGATTGCGCCAACGCATTGGAGCTTTGGTCAACTGTCCAGCCTCGTCGGCGCGCCTGCCGCCTATTTGCGCCAGTTGCCCGCACCACTCGCAGGCATCAACTTACAATACGGCCTGACCAACCACCGCGCCGAACAAATCAAGACGCTGGAAACCGGCGACGGGCGCACCGAACTGCGTGCCGTGACCGGGCCCGGCTATGGCCGCATCTACGATCACGAGCTGGTCTCTGCCGTCCAGTGCATTGCGGGCAATGGCACGGGTGACACGCGCTGGAAGGTGCCGGGTGTGCTCGACTGGTCGACCGGCATCTACAATCCCCGGGTCGATATCACCAAAGACACCACCACACTTTATGCTTCAGACCGCGACGTCTTCCTCTTTCTGGTCGATGATCTGAACCCCATTGAGGCGGGGCTGCTGCCTGACGGCTCGCCAGACCTCTATTTCCGAGGGTTCTACTGCTGGAATTCGGAGGTCGGAGCCAAGACGCTGGGCATCGCCAGCTTCTACCTGCGCGCGGTATGCCAGAACCGAAACCTCTGGGGCGTCGAGGATTTCCAGGAGATCAAGATCCGCCACTCCAAGTATGCCGCGTCCCGCTTTGCTCACGAGGCGGCCCCGGCACTTACGCGCTTTGCGGAGTCCTCGCCCGCGCCCTTCATCAACGGCATCCGCGCGGCGCGCGAGAAGATCGTCGCGCGATCGGACGAGGACCGTCAGGATTTCCTGCGCAAGCGCGGATTCTCGAAGGCGGAGACGGGGCGGATCGTCGAGACGGTGCTGGCCGAAGAAGGCCGCTCGCCCGAGAGCGTCTTCGACTTCGTGCAGGGGATCACCGCCATGGCCCGGTCGAAGCCCCAGCAGGATGCGCGGCTGGTGATGGAGGGGAAGGCGAAGGTGTTGCTAGAGAAAGTGGCGTAGGCAGCGAGGTTCTATAGGGGCAGTATACTGGGCCGCATTCCCAAGGCCACCAGGCCGATGGCCCTCTCGACCTATAGCGGCGGATGCTGCGGTGTGCATGCATGTCGGCTCCTAGTGTCTTGGCGTGCAGTGCGAGCTTGGCAATGAATTGTTGCCAAGCCGCATCTCAGACGGCAACCTTGCGAGCAAAGGCAATAACTTAAGGAGCACAAATTTGATGGAAAAGATTCCTGAGACTATCTGGCCGCTGCTCAATCACCCATTAATATTGGTTGGCTTTATTATTTTTCTTGCGTTCTCAACTTACCGCGCTCTCTTAGCAGCAGGAGTGATCCCGCCAATTTCACAACGCGCAGGTGGAGCCGTTGTTCAATCACTTCTCAGGTACGTATTCTATATTGCAATTATTGGAATGATTTTGGGCTTTGGAATTCGATACTACGAACTTTATTTAGATAACGGTGCAGGAGAGGAGCAGGAGAGTTTGAGTTTTTCTGAGGTTCAAGTCTCCCTGCGCGGTGAAAGTGGTACAAGTCGAGCCTTTTTACAATCTACGTTAGGAACACCTGAACACTCCGATCCAGACGCTACTGGCTTTGATCTGTTTGGTGCAGGTGAAACGCTTTTGTTGGTGGATTATTTTAACGAAGCAATTGTCGGAAAGGCCATTTTGGGAGATTTGTCCGAGGCTCAAATTTCGCACCCTTTCGGGCTCTACCATTACCCGAAGATCTCCAGTCTCGCCGATCTTATCGATGACAATACTTCATGCGAACTAAGCCTGCGTATTCCCAACTGGTTTACTGGCGGAACTGCTGGGAAAGAGCTGGAATTTTTGGCTGTCGGCTGTGGTAGCGATATAAATTCTCAAGGTTTCCGCGACTGGGGGATCTACACGGATGTCTATTCTTTTAGGGAGGCACTCGATTCCCCAAACGGTACATGGGGTGAACTATTGGAATCGGCGCGTTGTCAATCGGTAAACTGGTCGGATCCCGACTATACCCACTGCGACAATGAAAACAAAACCTATAGCGTGGGCGTTTCTATTGACAGTGCGGAGCTGGCCCAGCTAACGAAGGTAGCGAAAAATATTCCCGTCTGGGGATTCTTTGATTGCAGTTTCCAGTGGTTTGGCCCGGCTTTCGAGTCTCCAACAGGCTGCTATGAGTTGGATGCGTTAGTGCTGAATCAATATTCTTACATCGCCACACGCTTGAATCTTTGGTGAGAGCCGACGCGCTTAACAGATTTAAACCAGATTCAAGATCAGCTGCAAAAAGTATTGCTTCTGGCCAGCTGTTCCCGAGAGATCACATCGCCGAAACGTCATGCCACACAGATACTCCTCGCCAATCGCCCCCTAGAGTGAGAGGGGTGCCGGGTTTTCCGTGACGGGTTTGGAGGTCGGGAGAGAGGCTCCCGGCCGGCCCGTCGCGGAGATATCCCGATGACCAAGCAACAGAAAATCACCCTCAGCGCCTCGTGCGACATTCCTTTCAACAAGCTGATGCTCAGCCAGTCGAACGTGCGCCACGTCAAGGCGGGCGTGTCGATCGAGGAGCCGGCCGAGGACATCGCGCGGCGGACGCTGCTCAGTTCCATCACCGTGCGGCCCGTGCTGGACGACAACGGTGCCGAGACCGGCATGTTTTCGATCCCGGCCGGTGGGCGGCGATTCCGGGCGCTGGAATTGCTCGTGAAGCAAAAGCGGATGAACAAGACCGCGCTGGTGCCCTGCATCGTGCGCATGGATGCCGAAGTGACCCCTCGTGCGACCGCGAGAGTTCGAAGGCTTCGACATCCGCCTGACGATAGCGCACGAGCCGCCCGATTTTCACATAGGTCAGTGCGTAGCGTTTCGTGCAGCGCCACGTTGCAAGCGTAGCGATTGAGACGCCAAGCCGGTTTGCCACTGTCTGACGTCAGCGCCTATGGGTCCAAATAGCTGTATTTGCTAAGGGAGGGTTTGTTGCTCATCGTAGCCACTGAGGAGTGGACGATGAGAAAG
>NZ_QBUD01000020.1 GCF_003058085.1 Yoonia sediminilitoris
GCCAGCTTAACGAGCGCCCCAGAAAGACCTTGCAATACCAAACCCCAGCAGAGAAATTTGAAGCCTGTGTTGCAGCGACCAATTGAAACCACAGGGACACAGCGGACTTTCACCTGATATTTCCTAATGTCTGCTTTCAATTTAGTTGCGGCAGAAGTTCTCTGACTGCGATCTATCATTTGCGGCTTCACGTTCACGAATGTCACCTAAACGCTTACTATTGACATGGCCATGACATCGGTGTCATGACATCGGTGTCATTTACGTGTTGAGCGATTCTAGATCGATTGACGCAGCGGTTTGGGAGGGCTGGTTATGGCGACAATCTATGATGTTGCACGCGTTGCTGGCGTATCGCCCAAAACCGTGAGCCGTGTGCTGAACGGGGATGCTCCGGTCAAGAAGCACACCAAGGACGCCGTCAACAAAGCGATCACTGAACTTGGCTATGTGCCATCGACCGCCGCACGGGCGATGCGATCAAACAAATCTGGTTTGGTGGGGCTGATCACGGGTGCGATTTCATTGTCTCCGAATCGGTCCGAGAATTCCGGTCTTCCTGATCTTTATATTGTTCAGGGTATCCAACGGGCGATGGAGGCCAGCGGCAGAACGCTGTTGATTGCCGACACGGGCGGGCAGATGGACAGGGTGCCACAGCTTATCCGCACGTTCGAAGAGCACCGCGTCGAAGGGCTTATCTATGCGGCGGACCACCACCGGCAGGTTTCTTTGCCGGCTGTGTCTGCGTCCACGAAGATGGTCTTGGCGAACTGCTTTGATGACAAGGGAACACCATCTGTGTTGCCCAACGACTATCAAGGCCAATTGAACCTAGTGAACAGCCTGATCGCGAAAGGGCACCGGCGCATTGCATACATTTCGCTTAGCACCCAGCTTGTTGCGACGGGCCTGCGCATTCAGGGATACAAGGACGCGTTAAGCGCCGCCAATATTGAGTTTAACCCATTCCTGCTTGTGCCTGCCGAAGTGGGTATCGCGGACGATGATGCAGGGGTTCAACTGCTATGGGATGCGATTGACCGCGTTCTTAGCTTGCCCGAACCACCAACCGTTATTTGTTTCGGCAATGACCGAATGGCGATGCGCGCCTACGGGATCTTGCGGAGCCGCGGCGTATCGCTGCCAGCTGATCTGTCGGTTGCGGGCTATGACGGCCATCGACTGATTACCGACACCCTTTACCCGACATTGACCTCAGCCGAGCTGCCCTACGCCGCGATTGGTATTCGCGCTACGGAACTGCTGCTTGGCATAATCAATGGCACCGCAGACGTGCCCACCCGGCCAATATTGGTGGGTGGCCCCGTAAACCCCGGCAATTCCGTCAAGGATCTGCCAACACCCATTACCAAACTTTCGTCAATAGGGAGGACGACCAAATGAAACTCGGAATGACTCTGAGTGCAGCACTTGTTGCATCTGTAAGCTGGGCCAGCATGGCATCAGCGCAAACTGAACTGAGCATGTGGTACCACGGTGCTGGCAACGAAGTCGAAGCCAACATCCTCAACAAGATCGTTGAAGACTTCAACGCCAGCCAGTCCGATTGGACTGTGGTCGTCGAAAGCTTCCCACAGGAGAGTTATAACGATTCTGTTGTCGCTGCGGCTCTCGCTGGCAACCTGCCAGACATCATCGACGTTGACGGTCCAGTCATGCCGAACTGGGCATGGGCGGGCTATATGCAGCCACTGAAAATCGACGAAGCGGCCATCGAAGGCTTCTTGCCCGGCCCGTTGGGCTATTGGAATGGCGAGCTTTACTCCGTCGGCCTGTGGGACGCAGCTGTCGCAATGGTGACACGTCAGTCTACGCTTGATGCACTGGGCCTGCGCACTCCAACGCTTGAGCAGCCTTGGACAGGCGAAGAATTTCAGGCGGCCCTTGATGTGGCAAAGGATTCTGGCGATTTCGAATATGCGCTCGACCTCGGCATGGCTTGGACAGGTGAGTGGTATCCATATGCCTTCAGCCCCTTCCTTCAGTCCTTTGGCGGCGACATCGTTGACCGCTCCACGTACACAACAGCCGAAGGTGCTTTGAACGGCCCAGAAGCGCTCGCGTTTGGTGAGTGGTGGCAGTCCATGTTCGTAGATGGCTATGCACCGGGGACATCTCAGGACCCAGCGGACCGTGACACCGGTTTTGTTGACGGCAAGTATGCGTTCTCTTGGAACGGCAACTGGGCGGCATTGAATGCGCTGGAAGCACATGACGACACCCTGTTCTTGCCCGCCCCTGACTTTGGCAACGGTCCAAAAATCGGTGCTGCGTCTTGGCAGTTCGGTGTGTCCTCTGCCTCCGAGAACCCAGATGGCGCGTCTGCGTTCATCCAGTTCGCTTTGCAGGATCAGTACCTTGCCGATTTCTCAAACGGCATCGGCCTGATCCCACCAACCGCTGAGTCCGCTGCGATGACTGAGAACTACGGCGAAGATGGTGCAATGGCTGTATTCTTCGATCTGACACAGGCGCAGGCGCTCGTGCGTCCTGTAACACCTGGGTACGTTGTGTCCGCGAAAGTGTTTGAAAAGGCACTGGCAGACATCGCCAATGGTGCGGATGTTGCTGACACGCTCGACGCGGCTGTTGATGAAATCAACGCTGACATCGACCGCAACGGGGGCTACGGCCACTAGGGATCGCAATATTCCTCCCGGGGGTGGCGGCCACGCCATCCCCATCTCTAACTTACGGAAAGCAGTGAAAAATGGCGTCGAGACTGACAACATCCAACCGCGCGGGCTGGGGCTTCGCACTCCCGGGCTTTGGGTTGATCATGATGTTCATCGTGATCCCATTTTTCTTTGCCTTCTACCTGTCGCTGACCAACCAGCGGCTGATTTCCCCGAACCCGACCGAGTTTGTGGGGCTGAGCAACTATGATCGTTTGCTCAGCATTTCGGTCCTGACGATTGAGCCTGAAGTCGATGATACGGGTGCCGTGGTGCGTGACGATGACGGCGCACCGCAGTATCCGCGCGTGCGATCCTTCACCCGCAACAATCCAGATTATCCGGAATATGCAGGCATGCGCGAGTGGTTCCGCTGGCATTCCGGCGACACGGCCAAGGTGGTGGTGGCCACTGATGTGGTATTCTGGAAATCCCTGCGCAACACGCTGATGTTTGTGCTGATCGTAGCCCCGGTTCAGGCGGGTCTGGCGCTGGTGCTTGCGCTGTTAGTGAACCAGAAGCTGCGCGGAATAAATATTTACCGTGCCATCTATTTCATGCCTGTCGTGGTCTCGATCGTCGTAGTCTCTCTGCTGTTCCGGTTCATCTATGACGGCAACGACGGGCTGTTGAACAATATTCTTGGTTTTCTTTCCTTTGGGTGGTTTGAAGGCCGCGATTGGCTCGGCAACCAAGACACAGCCCTTGGTGCGATCAAGGCAATGTCGATCTGGCAAGCGGTCGGGTTCCACATGGTCATTTGGCTGTCAGGCCTGCAAACGATCTCGCCTACACTCTATGAGGCATCGTCCATCGAGGGCGCATCCAAATGGCAGACCTTCCGCTATGTCACATGGCCGGGGCTGCGCAACACGGCCGTGTTGGTCATCATCGTGATCACCATGCAGGCCTTCGCCCTGTTTGCACAGATCGACGTTATGACAAACGGCGGGCCATTGGACAGCACCACAACCTTGGTTTTCCAAGCCGTCGAGCGCGGCTACGGCAAACAGGATATTTCGGGAGCCTCGGCGATCTCTGTCGTCTTGTTCCTGATCGTACTGAGCATCTCACTTATTCAACGCTATATCACGAGGGCGCGGTAACATGGCTGCTATCAATCAAGACAACCACGGTCTGCGCCTTGCCATGCGCTATGTCGTCCTGACCCTACTAGCGGTGGTGTTCATCTTCCCGCTGCTGTTCATGGTCATGTCAAGCTTCAAGCCAGACCTGCAATTGCTGCGGGATACGTCCAGCTTGCGGGCCTTCTTGCCGGTCGGTGACATCAGCCTGAACAACTATTATGACGCGTTTGCCCGCGCCCCGATCGGTCTGTTCGTCTTTAACTCTGTGCTGGTGACAGGAGTGACTGTTCTGCTGAGCTTGTTCTTTTGTTCACTGGCCGCATTTTCGTTCGTCTATCTGAACTGGAAAGGCCGTGATCTGGCACTGACGATCATTATCGCAACGCTGATTATCCCGTTCGAAACCATCGCCATCCCACTTTTGTTGTTAGTGTCCAAGCTGCCATGGATCGGGCTGGAGGGGGTCCAGATTGGCTGGCTCGACAGTTACCACGTCCAGATTATCCCATGGATCGCAGACGGCTTGACGGTTTTCCTATTCGTTCAATACTTCAAAGACCTGCCAAACGAGCTGATCGAAGCCAGCCGCGTTGAAGGTGCCACGTGGTGGCAGATTTACCGCAAGGTCGTTATGCCGCTCTCCGGTCCCGTCATTGCAACCGCCGCAATCCTGAAGTTTCTCGTGATGTATAATCAATACCTCTGGCCACTAATCGTTGTGCAACAGGAAACCTACCGCCCCGTAATGGTTGGTCTGCAATACTTCTTCCAGCTCAATATCTCATGGGGTGAAATCATGGCCTATCTGACGATCATCACGGTGCCCGTCCTGGCCTTCTATTTGATACTGCAACGGGCGTTCATTGCATCGATTGCCTCAACCGGCGTGAAAGGCTAAATCATGGTTCTCGCACTCAAAGACCACTTCGTTTGGGACAGCTGGTATGTCTATGATGGTGAAAAATACCACTGCTATTTCCTGAAAGCGCCCCGTTCAATTGGCGATCCGGAGCTGCGTCATGTCAACGTATCCTATGGTCATGCGACCAGCACGGATCTGGTGAATTGGGATCACCTTGGTGAATGCTTCCGGCCATCGGAGGACGGTTGGGACAACTACACCACATGGACAGGGTCAGTGGTGCGCGGCAACGATGATCTGTGGCACCTGTATTATACCGGCACTCGCCAGAACGACCCGCAATTGGCGCAAAAGATCGGTCACGCGACCTCAACCGATTTGCATAACTGGGAACGGGTCGGTGACGGGCTGATCCTCGATCTGGTCGGGCTGAACGCACACCACTACGAGGTTGATGTGTCTAACGGGGAATGGCATGACCGCGCCATGCGCGATCCATGGGTCATGCCGGACCCGGAAGGGGACGGGTGGCTGATGTATTTCACCGCGCGCGCGCCCGGTGTGGCAGAGGCGAACGACGCTGGTTGCATCGGATTTGCCACATCACAGGATGGATATAACTGGACGTTGGAGCCGCCTGTCTTCGTAGGGGGCTTCGGGCAACTTGAGGTCCCGCAGGTCTTTGAAAAGAAAGGCACTTGGTATTGCCTGTTTTGTACCGCCAACAACCACTACTCCGAAGAACAAACTAGCTTGCGCCCCGTCGTAACAGGCAACCACTACCTGATCGGGGACAGCCCTCGTGGCCCGTGGCGTATTGCCCCCGGTTTCCTTGATGGGACTCAACCCTGTACCCGCTATGCCGCCCGCATTGTGGATACGGATGACGGCATGTTCATCCTTGGCTTTGCAGACAGACCAAATGGCATCGATTTCATTGGCCACATCATGGACCCTGAGCCGGTTGAAATCACAGAAGACGGGCATCTGATTATCCCGCCCAAATTGAAAGCAGCAGAATAATGGCTACCGTCAAACTTCGCGATATCCGCAAAAGCTATGGCAAGGTTGAGGTCATCAAAGGTGTCGATATCGATATCGAAGACGGTGAGTTCGTCGTGTTCGTCGGCCCGTCCGGCTGTGGCAAATCCACATTGCTGCGCATGATCGCTGGGCTTGAGGACATCACCGATGGCACGCTCGAAATCGACGGTCAGCGGATGAACGATCTAGAACCCTCCAAGCGCGGCATTGCGATGGTCTTCCAATCCTACGCCATTTTCCCGCATATGACCGTGCGTGAAAACGTGGCCTTCGGTTTGACCATCAACAAGGTGAACAAGGCCGAGAAGTCAGCGAAAGTTGCCGAAGCTGCACGTATCTTGCAGATGGAACACCTGATGGACCGACGCCCGTCGGAACTCTCTGGCGGTCAACGCCAGCGCGTCGCCATTGGCCGTGCCATTGTTCGTGATCCTAAAGTGTTCTTGTTCGATGAACCCCTTTCAAACCTCGATGCCGCCCTTCGCATGGATATGCGAATGGAAATCGGCAAGCTGCACCAAGACCTTGGCGCGTCGATGATCTACGTCACCCACGATCAGGTCGAAGCGATGACATTGGCAGACAAGATCGTTGTTTTGAAAGACGGCTTGGTCATGCAGGCCGGTGCCCCGATGGAGTTGTACCACGAACCCGCTAATCTGTTCGTCGCTGGGTTCCTTGGCGCGCCGTCGATGAATTTTTTAAAGGTCACGGTCGAAGATGTCGGTGACGACTGGGTGCAGGTGACCAGCGACGCTCTCGCCAGCGTGAAAGTCCCCAACAAAGGCCGTCGCTTCACCAAAGGGCAGGCGGCCACGCTGGGAGTACGCCCACAGTATTTGATGGCTGCCCCTGATGGACAGGGCATGCTGAACGGCAAAGTCATACTGACCGAACGGTTGGGTAGTGAAACGGTCGTGAACCTTGCCGTCTCGGATGGAACGACACTGATAGCCGCCATTGCCGAAGATGCCGTGTTGGCGCCCGGAGACGATATGGCGTGGACGTTTGATCCAGCCTCGGCCCACGCATTTCCCGAAGTTGACTAATCACGCGTCGGTTCTGAAAAAATTCCCCAGAGCCGCGCCTTTTTAGCCGAAAAGGCGTCGACTGAAACGTTCACTTTGGGTTTCGACAGGACACCGTGAAAGCAGTCGTTCGTATGTCCTGCAGCATCTGACGTTTTGGGCTCGAAGCAGATCTTCGCTGCTAAGGGAATCAAAGACCGCTTTGGGCCGTCAGTCCCCGAGCATCCAGCTGCCTTCGGGGTGGAAGGCGTGAAACGCGAAAGCGAAGGGGATGTCGTACACCACATCCCGATCCTGCTCATCGCGGACACGGACATTACCCACCTCGCGCCCCTGCCGGATGTTTCCGGTATCGAGCGCGGAGGCCTGCCCCTCGGCCCAACTCAGCGTCAGGCCTGCTTCGGTGATCGTACGCTCGCGAGACAGGCGCGTCAGTGGCCAGGCTCGGTTACCAACCCGGACGACGCGTTCCAGTGGTGGAATACCTTGCGGCGGGTCCTCGCCTGAATAAAGGAAGGGCTGTGTCGTGTCGTATTGGCGATATGGATTGGTGCCGTAAGCCCGGCGCCAGTTCGGCTGGTCGAGAACAAGTCCGTCTGGATGTGTGTGGCGGAACGCCGCCCAGCTTTCCATCCAGGCCGGAAGCTGAGTCAGAGCACGTCCCGACATCTCGCCCGCGATACCTTCTCCTATTGCCTGCTGCCACCAGCTTTCTGTCTGGTGGTCGTACATGATCATGTCCGAATGACGCAGTAAGCCGGAGACGCCAAAGGTCAGAGTCCGTCCGCCCAGTAGACCGTCGAAGACCATTCCAGCGTTGCATAGCGGGCAGAAGGTGACGGTGATTGGTTGTCCATCCACTACGTCGTTTACGATCTCGTGCCACATAAGATAGCGTATCGGATAGGCACGGGCAGGACCGTCGTCCGGCACGTAGGTCATGACCGGTTCGCGGCCATCGAGCCGCGTCTCCTCGGAAGCGCGGATAAAGCTGGGATCGAGGATAGCCGGGATCCCGTCGCGCGGCGGCCCACCCGAGATGACCTCGCCAAGGTCGATGGCGAGGCGCGAGAAATCCGTGTTCGGCCAGGCAGCATCAAAAAGGGTCACCTGTGCCGCAGCAGGTGTAGCGGCCAGCAGGGGCAGCGTGGCAAGAACCTTCAGAAAGTAGCGCCGTGCTCCGAAGGGTTGCTTGGGCGTCATGTGGGCTCTGGTCATGGCGAAAGCTCCAGTCAGGTCAACAACGGCAGATTAGACCATCCCGCGATCACACCGCATACACACTTGCGTCAGCCTCCCTCACCGAAAACTCCTCCATGTTTGCGCAGAGTCTATCCCATAGCGTTTTGGTGTCCGTCGCCATGTAAAATGGAACATCAGAGCGGCTTGAGCATTGGAGGCTCTGGCTCGTTTGTGTGATTGATTATGCGGCTTGTTTTTGATGTTGCAAGCGACGGTGTTGGATTGTCTGTTTCTTGATCTTCTTCCTTTCCCTGAGAATGGCTTTGTCGCGGCCGAAGTAGACGTCGGCGGGTGTGACGTTGTTGAGGCTCTCGTGGTAACGCTGGTTGTTGTAATACTCGACGAAGGCCCCGTTTTGGCGTTCGAGATCACCGGGTATGGAACAGGTTTTCTATGCTGAATGACGGGGCACTTAGGTTGAGCCAACAGACTGCTCGAACGTGCTGTGCAATGTCTGACGTCAGAGCTCTTTTGGCACTTCTTGTTCGGGAATACCTCTCCATCCCCTTTTTCATAGGAGTTGCTCGGTCTTCCCTTTGCCACGCCGAAAGTGCGCGTAGGTTCGGTCAAGGTCAATGCGCCCTCCCGCAACCAAAATAAACACAACCAATCAATGCGTTAACAGCCACCTTCGGGTGGCGCTTTGCGTTGGCAAATCCCAGCTGGAAGCACTGTGGAAGCAACCAAAGCGAAATCACAGGTGCGGCAGCCAAGCAACGCGCAACGGTGAACCGTACATCCGACCGTTCCCACGAAAGCCTATGGTCGAGCCTCATAGCCCATAGAAATTTGACGTACCGCAGCCCGTCGTAACCCTCCGCAATCAACGTGGATCCACCCAACCGTTCCATTCCCGTAAGTTATCCGTTCCGAACCGTGCGACCAACCGTCGGCAACGGCTCATCCAACCGCACAAATCAATGGGATACGAAAATGACTGTGAACGCCAACCAAGCCAAACTCAGCCTCCTCCTGCCAGCACTCATCAATCCAGCAACCGCAGCAGCAATCGGCCTTGGTATCGTCGCGGTAGGATTTTTCAACCTGCTGGGGGATGATGACGAGGAAGATGCGCCAAAGCTGATCGCAGGACCGGACAAGGCAACGGTATGCGCGCCAAAACACTGTGGGGAAGAACAGTGTTTGAATTACTGTGGGGCAAAGAAAAAGTTTGCCACAAAGACGATCCATGCATTCTCTACAATTCGTTGCGCTCGCTAATTTCAAATCCTGGCAATATTATAATGATCCCGAAATCAGAAGTGCGAGGCATCAGTATGAAGACAGATGAGATTCACACTGCGCATGGCCTAGTAGAAGTTACGTTCAACTCTGATTTAGACGCAGTCTATCTACGTTGGATCAGCGAGTATGACGAAGGGACACGAGTGAGAGACGCTGTCCGGGCTGCCTTAGATTATGTCCGCGCCAATGATGTCAAACACTGGGTCGTCGATGTTTCGATGTCTTCTCATGCATTGTCTAACGAGGACTACGAATGGGTAAGCAGTGAGGATTTCAGAGCCTCAATCCGAAACTCGCCTTTGCAGAAATTTGTGCTATTGCCGCCCCTGCCGGATTCAGGTCAAGATGATCGTTGGGTCAAAGACTGGGAACAAAATACTCTTGCCAACTTTGGCGACCGCGTGAAAGCCAAAGTCTGCGACGGGCTCAAAGACGCTCGTACATTCTTGCTACAGGAAAAGGAGTAGCTCGGTCTTTTCACTTTCAAATGGAGAAAATCATGAGCGTTTACGTTGTCGGCCAACTGAACATTCACACGCCTGATGACTACGAGGAGTATCTGGCTGGGTTCACGTCAATTTTTGAGCGCTACAAAGGTGAATTGCTAGCAACATCTAAGCAGGAGACTGAAGTTCTGGAGGGGACTTGGGCAATGCCGCGCACGGTTTTGATGCGATTTCCGACCGCCGAAGCTGCTCGTTCCTGGTACAACGACCCTGATTACCAAAAGCTCGCTGAAATCCGTCGTCGGAACGCAGACACAAACTTGGTTATCGTGCATGGTATCGATTGATCGGTTGCCGATGGCATAAAGCGTGTACAGACATGCTTTCTTCGACCGTTGCAGCAAACACTTTGGGAAAGAACTGTGTTCAAGTTGTTGTGGGCAAACACTGTGCTGCATTTACTGTGTTCACACAGTAAATCACCCCACAAAACCTCCCACCAACACACGAAAAGCTGTGCGATGAGTGTGCAATGCAGGAACTGAAAACTGTGCGATGGCTATGCTATTGTCTATGTTGGTAAAAATGGTGCCCGGGGGTGGAAACGAACCAACGACACGAGGATTTTCAGTCCTGGGCTTTCTTGATTTGCTCAATTTTGGTGACTCATCAGACTGATCCTAGTCCAAATATAAACCTATACCGCATCCTCGTGAAAATCTGGAAATATCTATAGCTGGACATGCGCGTGCTTCACACGACTTGAAAGTGCTTAAGAATAAAGGAAGCAACAATGTCTGAACATGAAGGTATGACTCGGGCGGCGCCGTTGCAGGATCCCACGCTTCTTTAAGTCCGCGCCTATGTGAATGGTGAGTGGATCACTGGTACTGAGACATTTTACGTGACAAATCCAGCAACCGGGCAGGTCATTGCAAAGGTTGCTGATCTGGGCGTTTCTGACACATCTGCTGCGATTGATGCCGCTTATAAGGCTAAGCCAGAATGGGCCGCTTGGACAGGGAAAGAACGCGCGGCCGTCTTGCGCAAATGGTATGATCTGATGATCGCGCATGCCGATGATCTGGCAATGATCTTGACCATGGAAATGGGAAAACCTTGGGCCGAGGCCCGCGGTGAAGTCCTTTGTGGTGCGTCGTTCATTGAGTGGTTCGCCGAGGAAGCAAAGCGTATCTATGGTGATGTGATCCCGGGACACCAACGCGACAAACGGATCATTGTGCTCAAGCAACCAATTGGTGTGGTCGGGTCAATCACGCCTTGGAACTTCCCCAATGCTATGATCGCGCGAAAAGTTGCACCTGCCTTGGCTGTCGGCTGTACCTTTGTGGCGCGGCCTGCTGAGGTGACCCCGCTTTCGGCGTTGGCCATGGCCGTGTTGGCTGAACGTGCTGGAATACCTGCAGGCGTGTTTAACGTGATCCCTTCATCGGACAGTGCCGCAATCGGCAAAGAGCTTTGTGCAAATGAAAAGGTGGCCAAGATCACCTTTACGGGCTCGACGCGACTGGCCAAAATTCTGATGAGCCAATGTTCGGACTCCATAAAGAAAATGTCATTGGAGTTGGGCGGAAACGCCCCTTTTATTGTCTTCGATGATGCGGATATTGATGCTGCCGTCGCAGGTGCAATGATCGCAAAATACCGCAATAATGGGCAAACGTGCGTCTGTGCCAATCGGATATATGTGCAGACCGGTGTCTATGATGCCTTTGCGCAAAAACTGACGAACGAAGTTGCCGGGCTCAAGGTTGGGAACGGTTTTGCTGATGGCATTGCAACTGGTCCTTTGATCAACGCCGCCGCCGTAGCAAAAGTTGAAGACCACACTGCCGATGCCGTCAGCAAGGGTGCGACAGTTGCCCTTGGCGGCAAGCAGGCAGAACTGGGCGCTGGCTTCTTTGAACCCACCGTGTAGACCGGAGTGACCCGCGACATGAAGGTCGCACGCGAAGAAACCTTTGGCCCTGTGGCCCCTTTGTTTAAATTTGAGGACGAAGCGGATGTTGTTGCTATGGCAAACGACAGTGAGTTTGGACTGGCGTCGTATTTTTGCAGTCGTGACATGGCCCGTATCTGGCGGGTGGCTGAAGCGCTGGAATCCGGCATGGTCGTCATCAATACAGGCTTGATTTCCACTGAAGTGGCCCCTTTTGGTGGGGTCAAGCAATCTGGGCTTGGACGCGAAGGCTCAAAATACAGCACTGAAGACTATTTGGAAATCAAATATCTCTGCATGGGCGAAGTAGGTTAGGCACGCAGTCCCAATATCGCCCGCGCTTGCGCGGGCGTGGCGACTGGGCGGTCATATCGCGCGCAAATTTCTGCTGTGCGTGTCACCAAAGCTGCGTTGGAAGGGGCAAGCGTTTGCTTGTCCCATCGCACATTGTCCTCAAGCCCTGTACGCGTGTGACCGCCAGCGGCGATGGCCCATTCACTGACCGCGACCTGACCTGCGCCAACACCTGCCGCACACCATTGTGCGTCGGGGGCCAAGCGGCGGACCGTTTTGACATAGTAGTCGAAGACATCGCGATCCACTGGCATTGCGTTCTTCACGCCCATGACAAACTGGACATATAGGTCTCCGTGAATGCGCCCGTCACGGTTCATCGCGGCGGCCTGATGAATATGGGATAAATCGAAAGCTTCGATTTCTGGTTTGATCCCATATTTGCGCATTTCGGACGCGAGCCAATCAACCAGATCAGGCGGGTTCTCATAGACGCGGGTAGGAAAGTTGTTCGACCCAACGCTGAGCGATGCCATATCAGGGCGCAATGGCAGCATGCCTCCGCGTTCTTCACCAGCGCCGGATCGCCCACCTGTGGACAATTGAATGATCATGCCGGGGCAATACTTGGTCACGCCTTCCATCAATGCCGCGAACTTATCGGGATCAGAGGATGGTGTTTCATCATCATTGCGCACATGCGCATGGCAAATCGTAGCCCCAGCTTCAAACGCGGCATGGGTGGATTCGATCTGTTCATTGATTGTGACTGGAACCGCCGGATTGTCTTGCTTGCGCGGGACAGAGCCGGTGATTGCAACGCAGATAATACATGGGTTTGTCATCATAAGACTTTAGTGTTGTAGCGCCTTGTCGATGGCGCCAGCCAGTTTTTGTACCAGTTCGTCAATTTGAGCGTCACTAATAATGAACGGCGGTGCCAAAAGTACGTGATCACCTGTTTGTCCGTCGATTGTACCGCTCATCGGATAGCAGATCATGCCTGCGTCAAATGCGGCTTGCTTGATCTTGGGAGCAATCTTGCGCGAAGGGTCGAAGGGGGCTTTCGTATCGCGATCCGCCACCAGTTCAATGCCCTGAAACAGCCCGCGCCCCCGAATATCGCCCACGTTCGAATGTTGGCCGAACTGGGCATGAAGTGCCGCCATCAGCTTGTCACCTTGTGTTTTGACGCGCGGGATAAGCTTGCGATCCAGCATAGCGTTCACGACAGCAACACCGGCGGCCGCGGCGGTGGGGTGCCCGAGGTAGGTGTGCCCATGCTGGAAAAACCCTGACCCCTTCTCGATGGTCTCATAAATCTCGCGACTGCATAGCATTGCGCCGATTGGTTGGTATCCAGCGCCCAAACCTTTGGCGATACATAGAATATCTGGCGCAACACCGTCTTGTTCACATGCAAAAAGGCTGCCAGTGCGGCCCATGCCGCACATGACTTCGTCCAGGATCAGCAGGATGCCGTATTGATCACAGATTTCGCGGATGCGTTTAAAGTAGCCCGGGGCAGGGGCCAATGCACCTACAGTCGCCCCAACGACAGGTTCGGCGGCAAAGGCCATGACGTTTTCGGGGCCAACGCGGAGAAGCTCTTCTTCCAGCAGGTTTGCGGCCCGCAACCCATAGGCCTCGGGCGTTTCATCTTCGCGTTTGAGGCGATATTCATAACACGGATCAATATGGCTCATGTCGATTAACAGTGGACCAAATTGCGCACGCCGCCATGCGTTTCCGCCGGCGGATAAGGCGCCCATTGTGTTCCCATGATAGCTTTGCTTTCGCGCGATAAGGCGGCCGCGCTTTGGTTCACCTTTTTCGACGAAATACTGGCGCGCTAACTTAAGCGCTGCCTCCATCGCCTCTGATCCTCCAGAGACAAGGTAGACGCGGTCCAAGTTCCCCGGTGCATGTTCAATAAGCAAGTCTGCGAGTGTTTCAGCAGGTTCTGATGTAAAGAAACCAGTATGAGCATAAGCCAGCTTGTCTAGTTGGGCTTTGACTGCGTTAATAATGGTTTGATCCCCATGCCCTAAACACGACACGGCTGCGCCGCCAGAAGCATCCAAATACTGTTTGTCGTGGTCATCATAGAGATAACATCCCTCACCACGTACCGCGACGGGTGGTAACTGTTTGGTATGGCGCGGAAATATATGTGACATCTGATGATCCTTATGCAGCGCCGGGGATTTGCACTCGACGGCCGCCTTCTTGGAAATTATCCATATCGAGGTTCCATATCGTGCCGGGCCAGCGGACTTCCATTTGTTGGAGCCTTGGGCGGTAAACAGCGGTGTAAAGCGTGCCAAAGCCGGCATCGAAAGCGGTGGAGTAGAGCGGTGGGCGCAGGAACGCGCCGATGAATTTATCTTCTGGATCCCGGTGCAAGGTGAGCCGTTGCAGCAGGAACCTTTCGCGTTCCACCGTAGCGGTGAAACGTGCGTGACTGAGCCACTCGACGTTTTCTTGGTGGTTGGTCGCGACAGCCGCATGTGTGATAACCGCAGGCCGATCCGGTGCCATCATCGCAGTAAGGTAGCGGCGTTTGGCATCCAGCACGGTCACGTTGTAGCTCATGTGGGTCGGCACACGTGCGAGAACGACACCAGCCTCTTCAGCAGTTGTGCAGGTCTGCAGAACGTAGCGCAGGATGAGCGGAACACCGAATCCATCGCCGACAACGCGCCTGCCGCCAAACGTCAGCGAGATAGCAAGACCTGCGTCATTCATTCCGTCAACCAGGCCCCAAAGCCCGTCTGACGTTCCCATCACACGACGCCCTTGCCAACGGGTGTGCAAGACAAGGCTGTCGAAGGCGTTCGCATTGTAGTCGTAGTTACGCACCATTACAGGCTCTTCACCCGGCCAAATGGCTTGACTACAACCAGAAAGATAAGGCGGCGGGCAATAGAAACTCAGGAAGCGCGAAGCCTGATCGCCGCCACCAGCCAATTCACAAAGCTCATCATAAAGTGGGACGATCTCTGGCATATGTTCTTTGAGCGCACGGCGGCTTTCCAGATAACTCGGCCGCGCCGCGTCGCCTTCTTTCAGCCACCAGCGTTTGTAATCCGGCCAATATTCCGCGAAAAGCCCGGTCCATTTTGGACCGGGCAAATCTTCGCTGAGGGCGCGCCAAAGCATCGTTTGTTTCCTCTTACAGAATTTTGAACGCAGGTTCTGCGATGGCAGGGCCCGCATTGGCGACCGGTAAGGCTTTGCCGTCCACGGTTTGCTTGATGCCGTGGATCCACTTTTTCGCGCGCTCATTCAACTGGAAGTTCTTGGTCATCGACCGGCCTCGTGTCACCAAGATGCCGATGTCGGCACCCTCATAGCGGTAGCTCCCAGGCTGCATGATCTGCAAGAAAAAGGCTTCGTTTTCGGATTCAACGGCACGTCGGTGATAGTCGAAACGGTCAAAGACAACGCGCCCATCTTCCAGCATTTTGTAGATGCCGGTTTCAGGGGCCGCAGTGCAGATATCGACGTTGTCTTCGGTGTGTTTGATCACCATTTGCGACCAACTGTCGATCATATCGGGGTTGGCCCAACGATCGTTTAGCTCTGTCGTATCCAGATCAAACTTTTTCTTGGAAAATTCGAGCAGGTGAAACAGGAACAATGGTGCATCAGCATGCGCGAATGCAGCGTGGTTGGTCATGGAAGAGGCGCCCGTGATACGCGGGTTCAATTCACCCAACCAAAGATCACCGGTCTTCTTGTCGATTAGGAAATCCAGTTCAAAGTAGCCACGATAGCCTTCCTTACGCAGCTGCTCGCCGAATTTGAACGTCAGCTCGCGTGCCTTTTGACGAACCTTTGGCGGGAATGCCGTGGATAGGATCTCATTGCCGCACCAGCCGCCACGGTAGGGTGTCAGTTCTTTGAAACCGACGAGTTCCGTCATCAATGGCCCAACGATTGTGCCCTCCTTGGTCGCACATGCCTCGATCGCTGACCCCCGGCAATCGATCCGCTTCATGATCTTTATCTCGCCTTCGCCGATGATCTCATGCTCATGGCGCCGGAAATCTGCTTCGGACTTGATAAAGAAAGTTGTGTGGCCACTGTCGCCAAAAGCGGACTGCAGCACCAGATCATGGCCGATACCGGCCTTTTCACAAGTCTTCTGCAAGTCTTCGTAAGACTTCACTTCGGCCAGTACGTTAGGCACGGAAGGAACGCCAGCCTTGTTACCAATGCGGACAGTTTCAATCTTGTTGTCCATACTCGTGCGCAGTTTTGCCTTTGGGAACCAAACTTCAGCGCCCAGTTCTTTGGACAGCCGTTCTGTTTCCTCATCAAACATCAAGAATACGAACTTTGGCTTGCCGCCGCGACGTTTAATAAAGTCGATGACTTCTTTGTGCTGCAGCAGATAGTTGTTAATGTCTTCGATGGATTGGAATTCTGCGTGCGGCTGTTCAGACGGGCAGAAGACGTTTGGGTGCTTGCCACCGTAGCAGTCAATGTAGCAGATATATTTGAAATTCTTCACCCATTCATCAAGACCTAGCAAGTTGAAGTTGGTCGCCGAAATGAAATAGATCGGATCCTCGTTGCGGTGAAAGAAGCGGCGGATTTCCGAGATGTTCTTCAGCACTGTTGGCATTGTATTTTTCCTTTTCTTATTCGGCGGCGGTTTTAAGGTTTTTGGCTTTGGGCAACGCAGCCAGGGCCTCTGATGTGAAGACGCGCAAACCCAGATCGGCGCGGTAGCCGTGGATTTCATTCACATCAAGGGCCAGCATAAAGGCCAAGATTTCCTGGCTGATGACTTGCCCCGGGACAAGGATAGGAAAGCCGGGGGGGTAGGGGATGATGAAACCCGCCGAGACAACCTCTTCTCCCGCATCAAGCGCATCTTTAAGCGATCCTGTGAGTTCCAGGTAGTCACAGTTGGATTCCTGATAACTCAGATAGTAGGCCGTCCGGATATCGCCCTCTGGTGTCACGTCATCAGGACGGAATGCATCGTGGAACCGGCTGAAGTCAGGTAGCGGAGGATAGTTCTCGGTGAGGTTCTTCACGCGTTTGTCGAATGACAACCGCTCCATCCGTGAGGCATCATCGAGCAATTCGTCCAGCTCGTTGGCGATTTCAACCAGTACTTCGATCAGATAGGCAACTGATGATCGGGTGGTTCCGATGTTGGTCATGAACAGGACGGTATTTCGCGAAGTCTTGTTTATCTGGATACCATATTTGTCCATCAGAACGTCGTTCTTGAACGTGTCTCCATCCCAACCGGTGCCGCCAACAGCCAGCGTGACGCGCGTGGCATCAAGCACGAAATCATCCTGCTCCCAGCAATCCCACATGTCGGTCCAGCCTTGATGATTGTCGAAATAGCTAGTGACACCGCTTTGCCGGTATTGTTCCGGGATCATGTCGCCCGCGGTCAGCACCTTGAAGTATTTTTGCAGCAAAGGGTGGCTGCTGATGGCCTTTCGCATCGACATGGCGGCCTCAATCTGGCGCTGCACGAATTCGAACCCTTCAAGCTCCACCTGACGGCGACCAACATCAAGCGATGCGATGATCTGGTAGTTGGGCGAGGTCGATGTGTGGGTCATATAGGCTTCGTGGAAGGACTGTTCGACTTCACCTTTGAAATCCTGATCGCTCACATGGATCATTGACCCTTGCCGCAAGGATGTCAGCGTTTTGTGCGTCGATTGCGTGGCATAAACCCTGATCCGCGCATTCGGTGGTGCAATGAGACGAGTGTTCAGCAGTTCTTCGTCACTGGCATCTGCCAGCTCTTTCTGCTGCGCTTCATAAGCTGCACGGTGCGCGTCCGTCTTTAGCCGCTTGCGCAAATTATTGGCCGTGCGCATGCCAGTGCGCTGGCGGTAGGTGGGGCTGAAGCGGGCAAATGCAAACCATGCCTCATCCCATAGGAAAACAAGGTCAGGCTTGATCGCCAAACATTCTTCCATGACCCGTTCGACATTGTAGACCAATCCGTCAAATGTGCAGTTAGTCAGCAACAGCATTCGCACGCGGTCGAGCTTCCCAGCGGCCTTGAGCGCCAATAATTGATGTTTGATTTCTTTGAGCGGCACTGCCCCGTACATGGAGTATTCATTGAGTGGATAGCTATCGAGATAGACAACCTCGGCACCCGCCAGCACCATCCCATAGTGATGCGATTTGTGGCAGTCGCGGTCCACCAAAACAATATCACCGGGCCTGACAACGGCTTGCACGACGATCTTGTTGCAGGTCGATGTGCCATTGGTGGCAAAGAAGGTCTGTTTGGACCCGAACGCGCGGCTTGCCAGCTCTTGTGCCTCTTTGATAGGCCCGTGTGGCTCCAGCAGGCTGTCGAGCCCTCCAGACGTCGCAGATGTTTCGGCAAGAAAGATATTGGGCCCATAGAACGCGCCCATATCTTGAATCCAATGTGAGCGGGTGATCGACTTGCCTCGGCTAATCGGCATGGCATGGAAAACGCCCGTCGGCTGTTTGGAATAATTCACTAGAGCGGTGAAAAACGGAGTCTTATTGCGGGCCGCAACACCGCGCAGAATATTCAAGTGCAGCTCCATAAAGTCTTCTTGATTGTAGAAAACCCGCCGGCAGATGCCCAGATCAAGACCCGCGATGTCCTCGACGGATCTTTCGGTAACGAGGTAAGCATCCAGTTCTGGTCGGACCCGTGCAATCAAACGGCAAAGTTCGGGTCCATAGTCCTCAGGGCGCATGGCGTCGATTTCATCTGAATCGCTCGCGTTGCTCAGGTATTTTGTCAGGATTTCATTGGCGTTCTTGGATTTCAGAACCAGCCCTGGCCGGACCACGATCGCTTGGATGTTGTGGTTGAACAGAACTGCGATAAGCGCATCCTCAAGGCTGGGCACAACGACGGCTTCGTAGCTAAACGGATCCTCCGGGCGGCGCATGCGTGTTACGTTGCTTTTCAGCCAGCGTTCTTGGTGATCATTCACATTGTCGACGATCAGCACCTCGAAATAGGGGCGGGTCATGGCGCGCGCCTCTGGGGACAGCATCGCCTCGTCGTTGTGTTCTTCGTCGTCAGTGGTGTCGCGTTCCAGCGGAATGTTGCGGCGGCGGTAAGCTCCGGTGGTCAGTGCGCGTGTGACGCGATGCACTGTGAAGGACAAATCGTCGTAGTTGTTGTGTTCAAACTGTCGGCGCATATGGTCAAACGCCGCCATGCCGGGGAAGGCCCAATAGGGTTCGATCAGGGCCAGAGATTCGAAAAGGTCCGCGATCCGCGTCTTTAGGGCGGTGATCTTTTTCGCCCCACTTTCACGGCAGATGGACGTAGTCGCCTCACGAAGTGCACTCCATCTGTCGGAACGCAATTGTGTCGCAGAATAATAGTCGCTGACGGAATCCATCGGTCGTTCTCCATATTGTGGCATGCAAACGATGACTGACCCCGCGATGTGGCACAGCCAGAGTTTTTAGCCGCTAGATGTCTTGCCCATGACGGGCGATATTCCCAACGCGCGGGTGCGTTCTGTGGCGTGGGCCTCGGCTTCGGTGTTGACGGGCAAATCGACATGCAATCCAGCCCGAGACCCCTGTTGCGGTATTTCAAGCGGACCCAACGATTTGAGGTAGGCGTCGGTGCCGCTTTCACGGTCATAGACCGAAAAGTCGCTGGACCGGTCGCGGAAGCTTTTAAGAACCTGACCGAGACCCTTCATGCCGGTTTCGCGCTGGCGGCGAACCATAGACAGGTCCACTTCGATGGGGAACATGTCCTCTTGCCCTGCGGATTGGTGCAAGACCAGCGATGTGGGGTCAACAACCAGCGATTTACCCACGCCTCCGGCGCCTAAGCCGTTTACGTCTATGACATAGCACTGGAACTGCGCCGCTGTTGCCCGCGCGATCGCTAGTTCTGCATCGCGGTCCGTGGTTCCTGTCAGAACAGGGTGCAACAGCACTTCGACACCCTGCGATGTCAGCTGACGCGTCGTCTCGGGGAACCACATATCATAGCAGATCGACAGGCCGAACCGGCCTACATTGGGCACGTCAAAGACGCAGAAATCTGTGCCTGCGGAAATGCCGACTTCGTAAGGCAGGAACGGGAACATCTTGGCGTAACGACGGATAACGTTGCCGTCCGGGTCAATGACAAGCGAGGTGTTATAGACGCGGCCATCCTCTGGGTGGGTCAGGAACATTGAGCCGGGGATCAGCCAGATCTTGTGACGGCGCGCGGCCTCGCAAAATTGGTTGATGATGTCGTTTTGCGGCGGCAGCTTAAACTTTTCCAGTGGTCCAAACGGCGCAAGCTCGCTGAACAGCACCATCTGTGTCCACGGAAAACGCAGCATCAATAGGTCAATGCGGTGCAGCATTCCTTCGACGTTGGAATGCAGGGCGTTAACGTGCATCTGCACGCCAGCTATTGCGAAAGGGGTCATCAGCAAAATTCTCCGTAAATACGGAGGCGCACCTTAAGGGCCGTCATGATCTCCGCTTCAGGCAACCCTTACGCCCTTACGACAAGAACTGAAACAGGCGATCTGCGCACAACGCGGTCAGCGTTTGACCCGACCAGAAACTCGCGCACGCGGTCAGGTTTATGCGATGCCATGATCACCAGATCACATTTGATTTCCTCAATCGTTTTGAGCACCTGTTTGTGGATTTTGCCGAAGGCGAGGTGCTGTTTGACGGCGATATCATCAGGTACTTCTGTCTTAACGAGGCCATCCAAAGCGGCACTTGCAGCATCAATGGCCTGCTTTTCAAAATCATCGGGAAAGAACCCTTCCACAAGCGGGCTGCCCATATCAGGCACGACCGACATTATGTGTAGTTTGGATTTTGAAGCACGCGCCAGTTCGACCGCTTGCGGCAACGCTTTTTTCCAGGATGCTGGATGGTTCAGGTCGACAGTCAATAGAATACAGTTGAACATAGTATGTCCTTTCTAAACGGTGGCCGGTTTGCGAACAGCGCGGCCGTTGCGGCCACGTTGCAAGAGGACCACCAAGGCCAGCAGGAGTAGGGCAGGCAGGAACATCAGATACTTTGTAGGCTGCCCGACAGGGCGAAGCACGCGCAGCACCTCCTGATCCCAGTCCAGTCCAGCTGTCTCAGCCGCGCTGCCAAAGCTGACGTCGTCGATGATCAACGTGTCGCCATCGTTACGGAACATCAGGCCCGCGTTTTCCAACCGTTCTTCGCCTGTGGCACCGTCTTCAATTGTCAGAACGGCGACAAACTCAATGGGGTCACCAAGATCGTTCAACCCCGCGACACGCAGGCGCAAGTCCTCACCCACGGGTGTTGCCATCGCCGCTGCTGCAATCTCGGTCGGGTTTTCTTCACTATAGGGCGGATAGACCATGTCCATCCAAAAGCCCGGACGGAATAGCGTGAATGCAATAAGCAATAGCGCCACCGTTTCGTATATACGGTTTTTGGCCAAGAACCACCCTTGGGTCGCGGCCGCGAATAAGAGCATTGCAATGGTTGCGACAATGAACACAAAGACGCCCTGCGCCCAAGTCACATCAATCAACAGCAGTTCTGTGTTGAAGATGAACAAGAAAGGCAAGGCTGCCGTCCTAAGGCTATAGAAGAACGCGACGACCCCTGTTTTGATTGGATCACCACCTGAGACAGCAGCCGCCGCAAAACTGGCCAGGCCAACGGGTGGTGTCACATCGGCCATAATGCCGAAGTAGAACACGAAGAGGTGAACCGCGATCAGCGGTACAATCAGCCCGTTTTGCTGGCCCAGTGTCACAATCACTGGTGCAAGCAAAGCTGATACCACAATATAGTTCGCCGTTGTTGGAAGGCCCATTCCAAGGATCAGCGAAAGGATCGCCGTCAGGAACAAGATGGCGAGGATATTACCGCCAGACAAAACTTCGACCACATCAGCCAAAGCTGACCCAACACCTGTTTGGCTGACTGCGCCTACAATGATGCCCGCTGTCGCCGTGGCGATACCGATACCGATCATATTGCGCGCGCCTGTTTCAAGGCCCTCAATGAGGTCTTTGCCGCCTTGCAACACTGCAGCCCCCAGCGCGTTTTCGCCGCGCATCATGGCCGTCAGTGGGCGTTGGGTGACGAGAATGAACACCATATATGCTGTAGCCCAGAAAGCTGACAATCCTGGTGACAAGCGATCCACCATCAGTGCCCAGACCAGCACGACAACTGGTAGAATGAAGTGCAAGCCGGACCGGATTGTAGGGCCTGGCAATGGCAATGTGTTTACAGGAGCGTTTGGATCGTCAAGCTCGAGCGGCGCTTCTTTTGAAGAGATATAAAGCAAGCCCACATAGACCAAAGAGAGGAAAGCAAAGATGATGTACCCGGCAGAGTTCGGGAACGCGGGACGTATCCAGCCCATGCCATAGTAAACGATGAATGAAATCGCGCAGATCGCAGCGATGGTAAACGCGATGCCGATCAATCTCTGAACGATGGGTTTGGGCGTATATGCGCGTGGCAGACCCTCCATCCCGGCTTTCAGCGCCTCAAGGTGCACAATGTATACCAGTGCGATGTAAGAGATCACCGCCGGTAGGAATGCGTGTTTGACCACATCAAAGTAAGGAATACCCACATATTCGACCATCAAGAAGGCTGCAGCGCCCATCACAGGCGGCATGATTTGGCCATTCACAGACGATGCTACTTCGACGGCTCCTGCCTTTTCGGACGAAAAGCCTACCTTCTTCATCAATGGTATGGTGAAGGTACCCGTTGTCACCACATTGGCGATGGATGAGCCTGAGATCAGCCCTGTCATAGCAGAGGATACAACGGCGGCTTTAGCTGGGCCGCCTTTCATGTGACCCATCAGGCTGAAGGCCACCTGAATGAAGTAATTGCCAGCGCCCGCGCGATCCAGAAGTGAGCCGAACAAAACAAAGAGAAAGACAAACGATGTTGACACGCCCAGGGCTATGCCAAACACGCCCTCTGTTGTAATCCACTGGTGGTTCACAATTTCGGACAGACTGTTGCCTTTGTGCGCGATGATGCTGGGCATATTGGGCCCAAGTACTGTGTAGACAAGGAAGGCCGAGGCCACGATCATCAATGCAGGGCCAAGCGCGCGGCGCGTCGCTTCGAGTAGCAACATCAGGCCAATGACAGCCACGACAAAGTCTTGCAGGATCGGCGCACCGACCCGTCCCGCGATATCACGGTAGTAAACAAAGAGATAAAGCGCTGCGAGAGCACCTACGATTGCCAGTGCCCATTCCCAAACCGGTACGCGGTCTTTGGGAGAGCCGAGAACGACGGCGGCAACAACTGCGATGGCGACCAATGGAATCCACCAGATGACGGTGCTATCTTTAGCGCCCGTCATAAACAGAAAGGCCAGCACCACGGGGACAGTGATGCCCAGCCCGATTTGGAATTTTGTACGAGTTGCCGGAAACGCTGCAAACGCAAGGAATATGGCGAATGCCAGATGGATTGACCGGCTCTCGGTGTCGTTGAAGACGCCCCAGCCAACGATAAATGGAATAGGGGACGCGATCCAAAGCTGAAAAAGTGACCAGGCAAGGGCGACACAGGTCAGGAATATCCCAACCGTCCCAGCGGCACCACGTCCGCCAGTGTCAGAGGAAGCAACCAGCGCGTCGAGTTCTTCCTGGCTAAGACCACCACGACCAGCGGCCGCGTTCTCTACTGCAGCAGCTTGCTGTTGATTTGGATTATCCGACATTTTGTTCCCCCTTGCGGCCCTTTTCGGGCACATCGTCTTGTCTTTTTTGTCTGATGCGGCGGGATTGAGCCGCCGTATCAGTGATCAATCGACACGTGGAGGAATTACATCCAGCCACGCTCTTTGTAGTAACGCTCTGCGCCGGGGTGCAGCGGAGCGGACAGACCATCGCTGATCATTTCTTCTTCGGTCAGGTTCTCAAACGCAGGGTGTAGACGCTTAAACCGGTCAAAGTTGTCGAAGACTGCCTTTACGACCTGATAAACGACTTCATCATCAACACTGGCGGATGTGACAAATGTCGCTTTGACACCAAAAGTTGAGGTCGCATCAGGCGAACCTTCGTACATGCCACCAGGAATTGATGCAGCTGCATAATAAGGGTTGTCCGCGATCAATTGGTCGATCTCTGGTCCGGTCACGGGGATCAAAACCGCATCGACGGTAGAAACTGCTTCTTGGATGGATCCGTTGGGGTGACCCACAGTATAGATGATCGCATCCACCTTGTTGTCGCCCAGTGCGGCAGCCTGCTCGGCTGGCTTCAACTCGGACGCAAGTGCAAAGTCATCCATGGTCCAACCCAATGCATCCATAACAACTTGCATGGTCGCATATTGGCCCGAACCGGGGTTGCCGATGTTGACGCGCTTTCCCTGCAGGTCGGCGAAGGTTGCGATGCCGGCGTCAGCACGTGCGATCACAGTGAAAGGCTCACCATGGACAGAGAATATGGCACGTTCGTCCGAAAACTGGTTGCCTTCGAATTCGGAGGTCCCGTTATAGGCGTGGAACTGCCAGTCAGATTGGGCCACGCCCATATCCATATCACCAGCCATGATCGCGTTGATGTTTGCGATAGAACCGCCTGTCGATGGGGCGGTGCATTTCAGGTTGTGATCGGGTGTGCCACGGTTGACCAAACGACAGATGGATTGGCCTACAACAAAGTAGACTCCTGTCTGGCCGCCGGTTCCGATGGTGATGAATTGTTCTTGTGCAGTCGTCGCGGTACCGGCCAGCATGGCCCCCGCAAACGCAAGGTGCTTAAAGACTTTCATTATTTTCTCCCAGTTATTTCAATCGTATCGAGCCTTCCTTCGCGGAGGGCTTTTTTGCCCTTGGGGGCGGACAAACAGACGCAACACTGTGCCCTGACACTCTTCGTTCAAGGTTGCGGCGCTGCGTATTCTGCGCCAAGTCAAAGAAGTTCGTACTGACCAAGACTGACAAAGGGATATGATTCATGCAACAAAATTCATCATCTGATGGTCAAAATGTTTAATATATTGAACATTGGGCGGTGTAATTGGCGAGAATAGAGGCTTTCCCGGCAGGGAACTGATACTCGCGTGGCCAAGTACAGGGGCCAAAACGAAGAAAAGCGGGCAATTTGCCCGCCTTTCCTAACATATAATTCATCTTAAGACTGTTGGTCGGCAACGGCAGCAGCAAGAGCCTCTTCGAAGATAGTCAAACCTTCGTCGATAATGGCGTCCGATGCCGTCAGTGGGACCATGATCCGCAAGGCATTCCCATGCATACCACAGGCCAGTAGGATCAGACCGCGCTGCAATGCATGCGCGACAACCGCTTTAGTCAGATCTGGATCTGGCTTGGCTGTTTCAAAGTCAGTGACAAACTCAACCGCCAGCATTGCGCCAAGACCGCGAATGTCCCACATCCGGTAAGGTGCGACCCGTGCTCCAATTTCAGCAAAGCGTGCGCGGAAAGTTTCGCCCAGGGCCGTTGACCGTGCCAGGAGACCCTCTTCCTCAATCGCTTCGATCGCTGCCAAGGCAGCTGCGCAGGCAACAGGGTTGCCGCCGTATGTGCCGCCCAATCCACCTGGGATAACAGAATCCATCACTTCGGCGCGGCCGATGACGCCCGCAATCGGGTATCCGCCAGCCATCGATTTTGCGACAGTGATCAAGTCAGGCACGACGCCTGAATGCTCAATCGCGAACCATGTGCCAGTGCGGCCGAAACCGGCCTGGATTTCATCGGCAATCAGCATGATGCCATGGGTGTCGCAGATGTCGCGCAGGGCTTGCATCATCTCGAATGGGACAGGTGTGTAGCCACCTTCGCCCAAGACAGGCTCAATAATAATGGCGGCGATACGCTCTGGCTGTGCATCTGTCAGGAACAGATTTTGCAGACCGGTCAGTGCGTCCTGAACGGTGATCCCGTCACGCACGCTTGGGAAGGGTGCGCGGAAGATATCGGACGGGAAGGGCCCCACATCTTTCTTATAAGGGCTGATCTTTCCGGTCATCCCGAGCGTCAACAGAGTGCGGCCATGATATCCGCCAGTAAATGCAATGACACCGGGGCGGCCAGTTGCCGCGCGCGCGATCTTGACCGCGTTTTCAACGGCTTCGGCACCTGTCGTTACCAGCAACGACTTTTTCGTATGATCACCGGGAGCCAGCGCATTCAGCTTCTCGGCCAAGGCGATGTAGGGCTCATAAGGGACAACCTGAAAACTTGTGTGGGTATAGTGATCTTCTTGAGCTTTGGCCGCGGCGATCACTTTGGGATGGCGGTGCCCTGTGTTGAGCACTGCAATACCACCTGCGAAATCAACGAAACGGTTGCCTTCGACATCCCACAGTAGTGCATTTTCTGCGTAGCGCGCAAAGATGGGTGCTGCAGACGCAACACCGCGCGCAACAGCGGCCTCGCGACGTGCGATCAATGAGGCATTTGTTGTTGCAGTCGCAGCGACGTCGGGAACCACGGAGATTTTTGGCGGGGTCTTGGTGGCAGACTTGCGAGATTTCTTCTTTGCAGTGGTCGTCATGTCAGGTGATTCCTTGTTGGAGAGAACACGATCCTAAAGGGGGTGTTTAAAATTTTCATAATGCGTTTAATTTAGCTGTCAATATAGATTCTTACTCTGTGATGCATAGATTTGTTGCGGTGCAGGAAAACACTGTTTTGAACGCAATAGGTGTTCCGATAGTCTGAGTGTTGCACTACGTTGATCTTGTGACAAAAATTGAACTGCCCCAAAGGAAGTACGCGTGGACATTGGCAAAAGACTGCAGACTATTCGCAAGCAGAACGGATTATCCCAGCGCGAACTTGCGGCACGTGCAGGCCTGACCAATGGCACCGTTTCACTAATTGAGCAAAACAAAACGAGTCCATCGGTCGCATCACTCAAAAGCTTGCTGGATGCGATTCCTCTGAGCATCGCAGAGTTTTTTGCAACGATTGAGGAGAGTGATGAGCCAAAGATCTTCTATAGCGCGAACGAATTTGTCGAAGTAGCCCCACAATCAGGTTTTGCCTCGGTCTCTTTGCGCCAGCTTGGCAATGCAAGTACGCATACCTTGCAACTCTTGGACGAGACTTATCCTCCAAATGCCGACACTGGCCCAGAACTGTTGTCACATGCAGGCGAGGAAGCTGGGATTGTAGTGAGTGGTCAGATCGAGATAACAGTTGGCGATCAAGTCCGTGTCTTGGGCCCAGGCGAGGGTTATCTCTTTGAAAGCCGTCAGCCGCACCGTTTTCGCAATGTTGGAAAAGTTGTCTGTCGCGTAGTTAGTGCCTGCACTCCGCCGACATTCTGATCCACGCTCTGCGCAATCCTCATGACTCTTCAATTGGATTGAAAACAGGGAAACGGCTCCAGCAAACCGGACTTTAGCTGCGACGGTCATCAAGGTCTGCTTGGGGCCGTTGGCGCCAAGCACTGCCCACATGCCAAGGGCCAACCAAAAGTCGGCAGCAAGCAACAAACACAGTCGGTCCCAAAGCTGGGTTTAAGTGCGCAACGCCACTGACCCAGAAAACAGTGTTTTGACAGCAACTTGAAAAACTGTGGTCCAAGACTGTGTTGGGTTGCTGTGTTCCAAGAGTAAGTTCATTTGCTGTGTTGAAGATACGATGGGGTAAACACTGTGTTCCATTTACTGTGTTAACACAGCGATTCCAAAACACTGTGTTCAACACAGCAAATCCATCATCAAATCCCACACAAACACACGAAATACTGTGCGATGAGTGCGCAACGCAGAAACTAAAAACTGTGCGATGGCTATGCTATTGTATTTTTGCAGAAATAGCGCCGATAGGCGGAATCGAACCACCGACACGAGGATTTTCAATCCGTGACACGCTTCGGCACTATCGCGAAGCAATTTCATAACCCAAAGTCAGCTTCATACCAAGAGCGGACTCTGGTCCAATCCGTGGCGACGACTGGGTTGCGGGACAAAATGCCTTTTCGCGGCGGTTGCGCCAACAAAGGCTATGAGAAGGTGGCAACGAGCTTGGTAAGCGAGGCGACCCTGAAAATATGAAATTTTGACAGGGTCATCTTCGTAACTCTCATTTGAGGATTTCGACCATTTCAGCATAGCCGCGTGACGTGGCATGTTGCAGCGGCGTGACCCCGTCGCGATCTCCGATGGATTTATCTGCACCTGCATCAACGAGGATCTGCACTGTCTTGATGTGGTCAGCCCCACCGTCGCCCAAAACGACAGCCTCTATTAAAGCCGTCCACGCCAGATTGTTGATATGATCCAGCGGTGCGCCACCTTCGACAAGACGCGCAACTACGTCGTGATGCCCGAGGTGGGCCGCAGCGATCAAGGCTGTGCCGTCGTAAACGCTGGTGATCAGGTCCGGCGCGTTACCGAGCTCCATTGCCAGCGAGACCATTTTGGGGTCATCTGCGACGGCTGCGATTGTCAGCACATCATATACGCGATTTTCGAAGGCATTCATATCCGCTCCACCATTGGCCAGTGCGATCAGCGCGTCATCATGTGATGCAAAGGCTGCGACATGTGCGGGTGTGCGCTGTGAGCGATCCCGGATGTCCACATCGGCGCCTGCTGCAATCAAACGGTTGATCTCCTCCACGTCGCCCTCGTGGGCGGCAAGGTGCAAGCCTGTGTAAGACGCGATGTCTGAGGCAGATGGGGCCGTTTGCGCATGGGCAGATCCGGCGGTGCCGATGGCCAAAGCGAACAGGAGGGAACGAAGCATCGTGTTACCTTTCAAAGAGAGGGGCCCGCCCCAATAAGGGACGGGCCGTGTGATTTATTCAGCGCCGATTGCGTCAAGACCTGCACGGGCGCATGTCTCGTCGATTGCGCCGGATGGCGCGCCGCCAACACCGATGCCACCGACCAATGCGCCACCGATCCGGATGGGCAGACCGCCAGCCTGGATCACCAGACGGTCATCCATATCGCGCAGTCCACCGTTTTCTGGGTTGCCGCCGATAAAGCCCGCAAGACCTGTCGTGTCACGGCCCATGCTGGCGGATGTGAATGCTTTGCCAGTGCTGGAACCCACAGTGTGTGGACCTGCATTGTCAGCGCGCAAAAGCACTTTGGTCTCACCACTGCGCGCAACGATTGCGACGCTGACATTGTGGCCTTCGACAGAACAAGCAGCGACAGCGGCCTGGGCGGCTGTGGTTGCCATCTCAAGCGGCAAGTAGGGTGCTGTGGGCAGGTCTTGGGCGAAGGTTGCGATGGGTGTTAGCAGAGCTGTGGCAAGTGCAATGGAACGGATCATTGGTGTGTTTCCTTTTGTTGAACTGATGCACCGTTTCTAATACGCCGCGCTGACCCGCGATATTCGTAGCATCCGCAAAAGTGTCCGTAGTTCTACTGATCCGCCCGTTATTCTGCCTGCGCGTCCAGCCAATACCGCGTGAGTTCCGCCGCCGAAGACGTGCCCGCTTTGGTCGCGATCGCTGCACGGTGGCTTTCGACCGTTCGGGGCGACAACGTCAGCGCATCAGCGATTTGCTTGGTAGTCAGCCCCTTTGCGATCATTTCAAGGACTTCTTTTTCCCGCGCGGACAGGTGCTGTAGCAACGCCACCGCTTCTGCGCGTTCCTCTGATGCCTGTCGGCGTGTTTCCAATTCTGCATGACCCTTCTGGATCGCGTCGATCAGGTCATTTTCGTCTACCGGCTTGCTGAGGAAATCAACCGCACCATTGCGAAACGCGCGCCTGCACGCCTCAATATCACCGTGACCACTTATTATCACAGTTGGCCAAGTCACGCCTTGTTCCGTCAGCTTTTCTTGTAGCTTCAGACCCGAAATCGCCGGCATCCGGATATCAAGGATCAGGCACCCCGGCACAAGGTCAGCGGCTTGCGCCAAGAATGTCTCGGGTGATGCAAAGCTGCGCACATTCAGACCGACGGTTTCCAACAACAGGCCCAAGGCGCTTCGCACCGCCTCATCGTCATCAACCAGATAGACGTGGTTGGTCATAGCGTCACTGCTTTTTTTGAAAGCGGCAGGGACAAACGAAATGTTGTCTGCTTGGAAACATCGAGCAGCATAATGTCACCTTCCATCTCTTCAACCAGCCTTTGGCAAAGTGCGAGGCCCAAACCAGTTCCACCCGGCTTGCCGGTGACGAAAGGCTCAAAAATGCGTGGCTTGATGTGTTCGGCCACACCCGGCCCATTGTCGCTCACATCCAGAATGGCCGAATGCCCATCGACATGCGCGCTGATCGTCACCTTTGCGCCTTCCGATGCATCAAGCGCGTTGCGCACCAAATTAAACACAACCTGTTCCAGCTCGACCGGATCGGCGTCGATAAACAGGGGATTATCATGCAGCGATAGGGTAATCGTGGCCCCCTTCTTTTTGGCCTCCAATGCCAGCAGGTTCTCAACGCATTGGGCGGCTTCATGGACAGAACAGGCCTCAGATGGCGCACGGTTCGGTTTGCTCCAGCGTCGCAGGCGATCAAGGATATTCGCCGCACGTTGTGCTTGGGAAACCGTGTCGTCCAACACCGTGCCAAGTCGTTCAACATCACCGCGCCGTGCCAGGTGACGACCAGCCTGTGCTTGGCTGAGGATGGCAGTCAGCGGTTGAGCCAATTCATGCGCCATACCGCTTGCCATTTCACCCATCGCATTGACGCGCGACGCATGAGCTAGCCGGGTTTCCTGCGCACTGAGTTTCGCGCGGTTTTCTGCATCTCTTGTGCGTGCGCGTTGCTTGAGCCCGAAGGCCGACAGCAAAAGAAGCGCCGTGACCAGTGCGATGACAGACAGCACTTTTCCGACTGGCAAGAGGTCCGGCAGTCCAACGGCCAAAGAGGCCTCAAACACCAAAGGCTGAGACGCACTGCCAAGGGGTTTGGAGAACCCTGCTTCTTCTGATTGGGGTTGACCCACCAATACCGTTTGGCTGTCCGGCGTGGAAAGACGCAAGGACGTCGATGGCGCGGCCCAAAACGGATCATCCGTGGCAATCAACGCACGGGCGTCAATCACCAGCGCCAAACCATGCTGCGCCGCATCAGAGTTTGGTGTACGCTTCACAAGCAGGTAGTGATCCGGCAGATCCGGCATTTGCCCTATTTGCAATGCCCCCGACGAGCGGCGCGCCAATTCGATGACGTGTTCTCTTGCCTGAACCGAAAGTCCGGGCTGTGTTTCTATCGTGGTTTGGGATGGGTCGTACGGGACGACATTCACCGATGCAATACGCGGGTAAAACCGAGTGATTGTTGCCGCGACATCCAGCAACAAATCTTGCCGCTCGACCCCACCCGCCACAAAAATCGCAGACAAAGACGTCAAATGCGCATCATGCTGATCAGCCCGCTGGGAAGCCAAGCGATGAAGCGTTGCACTTTTGGCAGTCAGTTCACGGATCAAGTTTTGTCGTTCAAAAAACGCCAAGCCGCTGAGCGCGAACATGATAGCAAGCGTCCATAGCAAGGCGTATCGCCAGAAGTTATTTGGGTGTGAGACAGCCATTTACATTCATCGCAGGTGTGGGCACAAACACCAATCCGTATTTCTACGGTGACAGAGCTTTATTGCAATGCAGGCTCGTTTGAAATCCAACGCCCAAAAAATTCTTCACTTTCATATTTTCATCCGGGTACCCGTCACTTCTCCGCACGTGTGCCAACGCAACCAGACGCTGCCGGAAAATCGGCCAACTGTCAGATCACATCTGAACTACTACAACTGACAAAACGACCGCTAATATCGACGGAAAATGCTTGCAATGCAGGAGCCACCCACAGATTCTGTTCATCGGGTTGGGTCACGCCGCAATGCAGCTTCACCAAACCGGACTTTCGCCGTGAGCGCAAAATCCAGTGGTGCTCGAACTCATGGTCTGCGGACTATCCGGTCGTTGCACTTCCGAGTGTTTGCTAACGCAGAATACCAATGCATGAGCAGCATCTCACATTCTGCAATGCAGCGAATTCGCCAAACCAGTCACTCACACGGGCTGATTTGGAACGATCAACAGCATTGCCGCTTCACTCCGTTTCAACAATCGAGACGCGAGACAAAACTTCCATTGTTGCCGCCTGTCCCAAATCATCCAAATATGTTTGGAGTGCCGGTGCTCGTGTTCAAGCTTGTGCCTGTTCTGACACGATCTGATCGCGCAAGAACCGGCGCATGATTTTGCCAGATGCGGATTTAGGGACTTCATCGACAAACCTGATCTGATGTAGCTGTTTGTAGCTTGCCAGCGTTTCAGTGAAGTGAGTATCAATTTCATCTTTTGAAGGGCCATTTTCTTCCCGCACAACGAAAGCGATTGGCAGCTCTCCGGCTTCGTCGTTGGCTATGCCAATTACCGCTGCATCAACGATGCCATCCATTGCAATCAGTGAAGCTTCTAATTCCGCTGGAGCAACCTGAAATCCTTTATATTTAATCAGTTCTTTGAGACGATCGACTATGAACATATATCCATCGCTGTCCACACGCGCGATGTCGCCTGTTTGCAACCATCCATCTGCATTGATCGTCTCGGCAGTCGCGGTTGGACTGTTCAAATATCCTTGCATGACCTGCGGTCCTTTGACCCAAAGTTCGCCTTCTGCACCAGTTGGTTGAGCCTCGCCTGTTTCCGGATCAACGATTTTGCAGGTGGTATTGGAAACAACGATCCCCGCCGCCCCGGAACGTGGCGCGTTACCGGGGATCAAATGCGAAACAGGGCTGAGTTCGGTCATGCCGTAGCCCTGGAGTGCCACGCAATTCAAACGTGCAGAGACTGCATCTGTGAGCTCGGCACCAGATGGTGCGGCTGCGATAAAGACTTCTTCTAACGGGCCCAGATCATAGTCATCAACCAGCGGGTGTTTTGCCAGCGCCAATGCGACTGGTGGTACAATCCACATCCGCCGAGATTTGTAGTCTTGGCTGATCTGTAAAAACAGCGGCAAGTCAAAGCGGGGCATCGTGACCAAGGCACCACCACCAGCCAAATGCATGTTCATCAAAACAGTCATGCCGTAGATGTGGAAAAATGGAAGGAATGCCGCCGTGACTTCACCCCTTTGAAACTCACCGCATTTCATTGTCTGGTCAACGTTCACAACCAAATTTTTGTGCGACAGCATAACACCTTTGGGTAACCCTGTGGTGCCCGATGAGTAGGGCAGAACCACGGTGTGCTGGTCCAGATCAACACGCTGCTGGGCCAGAAGAGGTTCACCGAACAAGGCGTCGAATTCTGGCGTACCAATCGCCACGACCGGCCGGTTGCCTGCGCCTGCGGTTGCGGTTTCCATAAAATCAGGAATTGTGATCAGGATGTCGGCATGCGAGTCCGCGAGCTGGTGCGCCACTTCCGATGATGTATACGTTGGATTCAATGTTGTTATTGTACCGCCGGCCCAAGCAACGCCATGAAACACAACACAATATTCAGGGATATTGGGGGCCATCAAGGCGACGACCTTGCCACCGGCAAGATCTGCAGCCTGAAGCCTACCCGCAAGGTGTTTTACCTGATCCATGAACATCTGTGCGGTCATTGTCCGTCCGCTTGGGCCATCGGTCAGTACAACCTCATTGGGGCGGTCAACCAGCCCCTCGAAGACGCGTTCAGTGATCGACTTGTCAGTGATGACAACGTCTTCAAAAGGGCTGCTAAAAATGGTCATGGTATCCTCCGGAGTTTCTGGCGTCTTGGATGGCAGGCGCAAACGTCAATCGGGCGTCGCTTTTGTCCATGGAAAGACGACGACACTTGGAGCGGCAACGAATGACTTGCAGGCTGCCAACGACACATCGTTGCCATTGGCTTTCGCAAGTGCTGACATGATCGGGTTTAACGCCCTTTCTGCTTTTTCTGCAGCGATGCCTCGCTCTTCGTCATTGTCGAAGTGTTGGTCAATGTGTTGCGCGGCGAAAGTGGCCCAATAAGACGTGGCATCTTCGGTGATTGTCATTGCCTGGCGGTCTGCCTCGCGCTTGAATGCATATTGCAATCGGCCCCTTCGCATCTTGCTGAAAACGTCGCTCATAGGCCATGCACCTTTCGGGAGATTGCCGGTTCGGACATTCCCAATTGTGCAAGAATGAAATCTGCAATTTGGGAGGTGTTGTTCAGATCAAGTATAGTTTGATCCGTCTGTAGGTCAGCTACGTCTGTGGCGACGGCCTTGATGGTCGGATCAGTGGATCCAATGAGGGTTTGGCCGGCTGCAGCACGGAATGTTTCGATCTTTGGGTGCGTGTCGCGCTTGTATCCTTCGATCAAGATCAAATCGACGGGATTCATTCCAGCCAGGAGATCTTTCAAGGTCGGCTCTTTCTGATCACGTAGCTCAGTCATCAACGCCCAACGGGATTGCGACGCCAACATCACTTGGCTGGCACCGGCGGCACGGTGGCGATGGCTGTCTTTGCCTTCCTGATCTATTTTGACAGAGTGATGCGCGTGCTTGATCGTTGAAACACTCATGCCCAGTTTTGTAAAATGTATCACAAGGCTTTCCACGAGGGTCGTCTTGCCCGAGTTCTTCCAACCTGTGACACCATAGACATTCACGCTATTTTCCTTATTTAATTCATAATGTTATATCTAATTACGCCTCGGCGGGCAGTCGTTGACCTGCGCTATCGAGACTGTTTTAACTTTTGAGTTTTATATTTTTTGGACAAAAACTTTGGACAATGCAACAAAAAACTTATCTACTTGTTGTGACATCCGTTTCAAAGGAATAATGGGTAGCAACAAAAGCAGCTTTGGTGCACACGGGCATTGAATTCAGAGTGGTAGCGAAGCCAGATGGACAAACTGAGCCTCAAGTTAAACGATCGCGTGAAACGCAAGTCGAAGAAGCGCGAAGACAAGCGACGACAGCTTGCAGAGAGCGCAGCGCATGCGCTGTGCACGTTGGGTTATGCAAATACAACCTTGCGTGACATTGCGGAACACTCTGGCAATGCGCTTGGGACACTTCACTACTACTTTGAAGATCGGGTCGACCTGATTACATTTTCCGTAAAAATGTATAAGAGCGCCTTTCTCGATGAGTTGCGAACAGCCGCCAATGCAAGTGAGACATTGGCTGAAGCGATTGCCAATTTGAGTGCGGGGCTATCCCACGGTGTGTCGTTCAATGCAGATGAACACAAGCTTTGGTTTGATATTCGCAACCAAGCGATATTTGACGAAGTCTTTGAGGATTCGATTGCAGAAATTGAAGGCGAAATAATTAAGATTTTTGCCGAGATTGAGCAGCGCTTCCTTGTCGGGCGCGATGCGGCGATCCTTGACTACGCAGCGATCGATGGTCTGTTCAGATACCTCATGCAAAGCAAATTGCCAGAGCATCGCAACTATGATGCAAATCTCGCCACGTTTCAAAAGATGCTTAACTACCTCTGGGTGAAGTAACAGGCTTGATTGGACAAACCTACTTACACTGCGCCTGCCATCCGCAAGATATTCCCACGTTTTGGACAGGTTTGATGGACGGGTGTCCAAAAAAGTATTGGACAAGTGACCAAAATTCGTGATGCTACTCTCAACCGCCCTTGCTCAGGGGGCGGAGTTTCTTTGGGAGGAAAGTCATAATGCCAGCACCAATGCCAATCGGTGAAGAAGCTCTAGCTCATACCAAACCCGTTTTCCGTGAAAGCGAACGTGAGGGTGTCGTGTCTAAACGCGCGCTTTGTCAGACCTGCGACATGCAGTGCGCCGTTGTGACAGAAAGCATTGATGGGCAGGTTGTGCGGGTACGTTCGTCTGACAATCCAATCTTCAAAGACCATATTTGCATGAAAGCGATTGTGTCGCCCAAAGGATTTGCGCACCCTGATCGTATTCTGCATCCCCTAAAGCGCGTCGGCGAGCGGGGCGAAGATAAGTGGGAACAAGTCACATGGGAAGAGGCGATGACCGACATTGCATCCCGTCTTAAGGGTGTGATTGCAGAGCACGGGCCCGAAGCATGGGCTGTCTCAACCAGCCAATGGAACACGGGCACGGACCATGGTTTGGGACGCCGATTGATGAACCATGTGGGCTCGCCAAACTGGATTTCCGGTGTGTCTCTGTGTGCGGGCAACACCGCCGCTGTCAGCCGGTTTACCTATGGTTGGTTCCCGCTTGGAGATTTTCATTCCACAAAGTGTATTGTGCTTTTCGGTCATAACCCGCGCCGTCACAGCTGGACGATGATTTACAACTACATCCAACTGGCCCAGGCCCGTGGAGCCAAACTCATCGTGCTGGACCCCCGCGAAAGCAGCAGCGCGATCCGCGCAGACATTCACCTTCCCCTGAAAGCTGGCAGCGATGCCGCCATGATCTTTGGCTGGCTCAAGGTGATCATGGATGAAGAATTGTACGACAAAAAATTCGTGAAAGAATGGACCGTTGGATTTGAAGAACTGCGCGACCGTGTGAATGAATTCCCGCTGGAACGTGTTGCCAAACTGACCGGGTGTGAGCCGGAGATGATCCAAAAGGCGGCCCGTATGTATGCAACCGAAGGTCCATCGATTATCCCCTGGACGCCGATCACCGATATGCAGCGGAACTCCACTTCGGCTATTCGTCTTCAGGGGTGTTTGCGCGCAATCTGTGGATACCTGGATGTGCGTGGCGGCGACACTTTCCAGGGATTGGTTGATGGTGTCGTCAACGACAGCCAGATCGAAATGCACGAAGTGCTGCCACACGAGCAAAAGATGAAGCAGCTCGGCTCTGACACTCATCCCGCGTATACCTACAAAGGCCAAGAGGCGATGCGCGAACCGCTCAAGCGCGTCTGGGGGCATGAATATATCAACCAAGTGACCGGTTGCTATATGGCCAACCCACCATCGGTCTTCCGTGCCATGGCCGAAGGTGACCCATACAAAGTCAAAGCCTTCTTCGCCCTCGGTAATAACGCGGTGATGAGTTACTCCAATATGAACCAGATTATCAAAGGGTTGATGAATCAGGAATTGGTGGTGGTCCAAGAACACTTCATGACCCCAACCGCGCAGCTGGCCGACTACGTGTTGCCCGGCGACACATGGCACGAACGACCGTGGCTGTCTGACCTGTTCGAATGGATAGGTTTCGTCCGTCCGTCCGAACAAAGCATGGAGCCGATGGGTGAAGCCAAGAGCACATGGGAGTTTTGGAAACTACTCGCCAACGCGATGGACATGCCCGAGGTCGTGCCGTGGAAAGACATCTATGAATTCTACGATTACCGTCTGGCGGGGCTCGGAAAAACATTTGAAGAGTTCTGTGCGACGACCGATGTCCATTTTGAACCGATCAAATACAAGAAATACGAAAAGACAGGTTTTGCGACGCCCTCCGGCAAGGTTGAACTGAAATCTTCGATCCTTGAAGATCTCGGCTTTGATCCGCTTCCGTACTTCCGAGAAGACCCCCCAATGCCAGAGAATTATCCGCTCATGATGTTCACTGGCGTGCGGGAGGATCCGTATTTCCAGACAGGCGGCCGTCACATTCCCGAAATGCGGGCGCGTATTCCAGAACCTCAGATATTCATCAGTACGAAGACTGCCAAAGTTTGGAATGTTATTGCCGATGAATGGGTCGAGGTCGCGAACGACCAAGGGTCTGTTCGCGTTCAGGTCAAGATCACGGACAAGATGCCTGACGATCTGATCCGCGTTCCTCACGGTTGGTGGAAGCCTGAAATGGAACGCGGCAATGGCAAGTTGTCCGGCGCGTTGATGTACTCTGACAACCAGATGTGTCGCGAAGATTTTGACTACATGGATCAGGAACAGGGCATTCCGCATCTCAAAGGTATCCCATGTAGAATCAATAAGTTGAATTCGGTCACAGAAGAAGAAAGGTTGGCTGAAGATGCTGTTTAAACTGCTCAACATCTTCCGTTTTGGGTGGATCGGTAAGGTCATGATCTTTTTGGTTGGAAAGGCGGCGTTAAATCGCACGCCTTTCCAAAAGGTCGCACGCCTTATCGTCCATGGGGTTTTCTTGATTCCCAAGAACAATGATTTCATGGCCGATGACTTTGTCGATAATGATGAAGGATTCGATCTTGATGAACTTCGACGCTACCAAAATGGCGAAACCGTCCCGACCAAATAACGCAGTTTCCGATAGCGCAGCCTGAACCTGCGCTGTCCGTTTGCCATACGGCAATCTGTGGGTCTTTCCCGCAACAGGAGAGCTGCATCTAATAGATTAGTAATAATAACCGATACGCTGGGGGTCCCAACATGAACATGGCAAACAACAACAAGGCATTCGAAGCTGAAGCCTATGAGGCAGACCTGATCGCTCTGGAAGCCGCCAAAGACAAATGGGCGCAATCATCCGTTGAAACGCGGATCGAAATCTTGTCGCTGATCAAAGATGGTTTGATGGAAGTGGCAGAAGATTGGGTCACCGCCGCAGCGAAGGCGAAGCAAATTCCTGACGGATCGGCGTTAAAAGGGGAAGAGTGGATTTCCGGCCCGTTTCCCGTCATGGCGGCATGTAATGGGCTGATGACCACGCTGTCGCACATGAAGGACAAGTCCTTTGCCAAACATTTACCAACGCGGCAACTGCCCAACGGCAATACGGCCGTGAAAGTCACACCACATTCGATTTGGGATCACCTGCTGATATCTGGCGTGAAATGCGAAGTTTGGCTCCAATCGGGCGTGAACAAAGGTAACCTCGACCGTCATGTAGCCAGTGCATACGACCAGCCAGAGGCCCAACGAAAGGGCAAGGTTGCTTTAATCCTTGGCGCAGGCAACATCGCGGCAATTACACCGCTTGATGCGTTCCAAAAACTGTTTCTGGAAAATCAGGTCTGTGTCATAAAGATGAACCCTGTGAACGACTATCTAACGCCGTTCTTGAAACAGGCGCTGAAACCACTGATCGAGGTGGATGCGCTACGCATCGTGAATGGCGGCGGCCCCGCCGGTGCATATCTTTGCGACCACGCGCTTGTGGAAGAAATTCACATCACCGGCGCGGGGGCGACGCATGATGCGATTGTTTGGGGGAGCGGAAAAGAAGGGGAAAAGAACAAAAAAGCCGGCAAGCCCAAGAACCCTCGCAAAATCACGTCTGAACTTGGTGCTGTTTGCCCAACCATTGTGGTTCCCGGATTCTGGAGTAAGGCCGATTTGCGGTTTCAGGCTGAGAATATTGCGACACAGAAAATGCATAACCACGGCTATAACTGCGTCGCTTGTCAGGCATTGATTTTACCGGAGGGTTGGAAACATACGGATGCTCTGATGAAAGGCTTAAGCGACGTCATGGCGAAATGCGCGCGCGGGCCGTATTACCCTGGTGCGCAGGGCCGTATGGATCGCTTTGCTGAAAGTGCCGGCAAGACGCGGAAAGTTCAGCGCAAAAATGGCCCCGCTGTCGAAATAGCTGAGATTATGAATGGTGACGCGGATTGGTTCACTCAAACCGAAGTCTTCGGCCCGGCCATGGCAACAAAAACGCTTCCTGCGTCTGATGCCGAAAGCTATCTGCGCGCAGCTATTGCCTACGCGAATGACGAACTTTACGGGACACTTGGCGCGAACATCGTCATTCATCCACGGACAATTAAAGAGATTGGCAAGGCGCGATTTGAAGAGATTTTGAGCGATCTCAAATATGGGACCATCGCGATCAACGGCTGGACGGGCATTGGGTTTCTTATCACCGCGTGTCCTTGGGGCGGTTTTCCAAACGCAACTTTGGAAAACGTTGGTTCGGGCATCGGAACAGTGCACAACACATTCATGTTGGAAAAAGTCGAACGCACCGTGGTCAAAGCTCCATGGAGACCTTTTCCACGCGGCGTGCTCTCTGGTCAGTTAACCCTATTGCCGCGCCCGCCTTGGTTCATTTCGAATAAACAACAACACCATGTGGGCAAGTTGCTTACTCAGTTCCAATACAAACCTTCAGTCTTGAAGCTTCCGCGCATCTTCGCGCATGCTTTGCTGGGCTAGAGTTTGGGTTAAGATAGTTTTCTAATGGGAGTTTAGCACCACAGAGGTGACTGCTCCGGTAAAAGCACGGGATCGTACGTGAGCGAACCGCCTTTTGTCCGCGACTTGATCCTTGACCATTAAGAATCGCTGCGGCTCGTACGGATGGCCGGTTTCATCGCCTTATCGCGGCAGATAAAACGGTGTACTTGCAGCAATTTTGCGCTGCGAGCGCACGCGGCACAAAACCGAATTCACAGTGGGGGCTCAGCACTACCGTCGGTGATATTAAAGGCTGCGACCGCTTCGGGATGACGAACGGCTCATGCCGTTCGTCAAAGTTCTTAGATGTCGATCCGTTCGGCTATACTCAGGGCGTCCTCCAATTCGACTCCCAGATAACGAACAGTGCTATCAATCTTGGTGTGGCCAAGCAAAAGCTGAACGGCACGCAGGTTGCCAGTCTTGCGGTAGATTTCCGCCACCTTCGTTCGGCGCATAGAATGCGTGCCGTAGCCACTCGGTTCCAAACCAATCGAGATAACCCAATCCCGAACCAACCGCCCATACTGGCGTGTTGATATGTGCGGACGATCATGGAAACGGCTGGGAAACATGAACTGGCATCCCATCATTTCCGGAGACTTGATCCAGTTGGTCACGGTTGCTAGCGTGTTTTCAGCCAACTCAAACTGCACTGGCTTGTTTGTCTTACTCTGAACGATTGACACTCTTTCTCGCAATCGGTCATCCCTGATCAGATCCGAGGTCTTGAGCGAAACCAAGTCGCAACCGCGCAATTTGCTGTCGATTGCGACATTGAACAAAGCAAGATCGCGAAGATTGCCCGTGAGTTCTAGGCGCGCGCGGATGGCCCAGACTTGCTTGGGAAGTAGTGGGCGCTTTTGCCCGACAAGACGCCCCTTGTTCCATGCTCTGCGTTTTGGGGTGACGGCGGGAAGTTGGACTCTCGGCATAATTTGCCCTCCATCCAACCCTCCGACCCAAACATCAACACAGCGTTGACGAAGTATTATAGCCCGATTTCCAATGCCAGCTTTGCGATGGGGGCGTTGCCAAATATTACTGCACGTGAATTGGGCCGGTCTGAGCCCAAATTAACATGGAAGCTAATAATTGTTTTTTGCGTCCATTGCGGGTCAAAATGCCCGATCATTGCCAACCCTAAGATTTCTATCCACGACAATCTGATCGTCATGGAAGGCTAGCTTTCATTCAGGCTGCAATGCGTAATTGCCCAGCTCCTATCAGGCTGACGGGCAAGAATACTCATCGAGGAGCCGCTCCCAGTAGTTCCTTCACTAAAGCGCGCAATACACCAACCAAGGTCGTCACTGCACTCTGCACCGTCTTCAACCCATTCTTTGTAAGTCGCCTCGATGGCTTGGCGTCAATGGCAGGTGGTCCAAAAGGCGAGTACATCTCAGCCTCAAGACTATACACAGATGCGCAACCAGCCGCATCGCCTTTGCGGTAGTATGATACATATTGATCGAGCAATTGCTGACACTCTTCTCGAAAACTCATTGCATTCCCCAAGCTGTACTAACTGAGCATCCTATTTGGAGAGTATTTGTCAACTATTGCACCTTGCTAAGGTCCCTTTGTCCGCGACTTGATCCTTGATCTGCGCTTCCATGCTGCACTTTGAATGAACGGCGGGTCTACACGCCGCGTTGCGACACCGAGTTCTTAGCAATCGCAGCATAAACCGTGCCGCGAGCGCACGCAGCGAAGATTCTGTTGGTCTCCTGTGGGCTCATGGACGAAGCCGCTCGCGCGGCAATGGCGCTTGTGGCTGATGTTTCGCATTGTTCCTGACGTCGCGCATTTTGTGAACTGACGAACC
>NZ_QBUD01000021.1 GCF_003058085.1 Yoonia sediminilitoris
TGTATTGGGCCGCTCAAAGAAGCCGGATATACGTCAGCAATCGTGATCCTGAACCAAGCCTGCCAAGACTGTTGCAATAAGGCGGGGTCCATATATTTCCACACAATCCATTTGCTGCAACTGCAAAGTCCTCGATGGTTGAATACATAGAGGGCGGGACAAAGCTGCCCTAAGATGATCTGGCGTGAATGTCTGCTATACATATGGAGCAGTCGTCACCGAGAAATGATGGCAGTTCAATCGCGACCGACAATCCAAAAGGATACTTTCCATGACCGAAACAATCCTTGCAGCAGAACCGACCATACGGCTTGTTGCCTTTCTGGGCATTCTGGCGGCCATGGCGCTGTGGGAAGTTGGAGCACCACGGCGAAGACGGGAAATACCACGCGTTGTCCGATGGACAAATAACTTTGCGCTGGTGTTGCTCGACACCGCTATCCTGCGGCTCACCTTCCCGATCCTCGCAGTTGGTCTCGCGGCCATGGCCGAAGAGCGCGGATGGGGGCTTTTCAACAACATAGATGTGCCGGTTGGGGTTGCCATCGTGGTCTCGATGCTGCTTCTCGACCTTGCGATCTACCTTCAGCACGTAATGTTCCACGCGGTACCGGGTCTTTGGCGGCTGCACCGAATGCATCATGCCGATCTTGATTTCGACGTGACCACGGGTTTGCGTTTCCACCCGATAGAAATCCTCATCTCAATGGGGATCAAGCTGGCGGTCGTCGCAGCTTTGGGCCCCCCCGCTGTCGCCGTGCTCTTGTTCGAGGTAATCTTGAACGCGACGGCGCTTTTCAATCACGGCAACATTGACGTTCCGCGCCCGGTAGATCGTATCCTCAGATGGATCATCGTCACCCCGGACATGCACCGAGTGCACCATTCCGTTGATCCACGCGAAACCAACTCGAACTTCGGCTTCAATTTTCCGTGGTGGGACCGGCTCCTAGGCACTTACGTCGCGCAGCCTGCGAATGGCCACAAGGGTATGGTGATCGGCATCGAGCAGTTTCGCACGCGCCGCGATCTCTGGCTCGACCGGATGCTGATTCAGCCTCTGCTCGGTCCGGCGAGCGGAGGTGCGCTCGACGCGCGGAGCCATCAGAGCCGATCTTCATCCGTCTCATCCAAGAAAGCCGAGCCAGGCACCGACAAATAGACCAGAAATCCATGACCCAATAATCCTTTGCGGCACTTATTTGTCAGTCATGCGTCCTGCAGCATAGGTCACGAATGGGATGTACCGGCTGCTTTACACGGCAGGTTCGGTTTGGCCTATACTGCTCATATGAGAAGTAACTGGCGAAGAATGATTTTGATGAACTGATGGATTTTGTTGCACAGATCGGGGTTTGAGCGCAGGTCCCCTTTCCGCAGGCGGACTTATCCTACAGGCTCTGTGACTGGGATGCCAAGAGCAGTGTAGCGGTTGAGCACCGCGATCCGGACTTGGAGTTCGGCAACCTGCCTGTCGAAGTCTCTGGCCATGAGGCCCTGGCCAGGGAGTTTTACGCAGTTCATCTTCGTTTCTGCGCGGCTTCGGCGGTGGTATCCGGTCAACTTCCGCCACAAGGCTCGCCCAAGATATTTGCAGGCCCTTAGCGGGCATGTGGCCGGGTGGCTTCGGCGTGCTTTGGTCCAAAACCGCGCCAAACGATTGATCCACCGCAACGAGCATGAACGTCGAATCTGATAGGTCTGTGCGCAAGACGTTTTACAACAGGAGGCCTCGCATGACTGTCTCGACGGATTTCTCCACGAAAAGACCTTCTATCCCTGCCTTGCTTGCCTTCCTTGCACTTACGTTTCTGATCACGTGGGGTGTGATCGGCAGCTACATCTTTTGGCCCGAAGAAATGACGGCGCGGTTCGGGGAAATCAGTGGCGCGCATCCGTTCTTTTTCCTCGCCACATGGGCACCGGCCATCGCCGCGTTTACTGTTGTGTTGCTCTATGGCGGCTTGTCGGGACTGCGCGGGTTTTTGTCTCGATTGTTCTTGTGGCGTTGCCCCGCGTCCTGGTGGGCCTTCATTCTGATCGTTATCCCGCTTGTCTTCGTGGCGGGCTCGCTTATCAAAGGCGGTCCACTCCTGGCGCCTATTCCGCCGGAAGGCGTGGGCGCGATAATCTCGCTTATGTTCATGATGCTGCTCTTGGGGCCAATCGAAGAGTTTGGCTGGCGCGGCGTCGCACAACCGCTCTTGCAGCGTTACATGGCACCGCTTTGGGCCGGTGCGCTGATCGGTGCGATCTGGGGCCTCTGGCATTTGCCCGCCTTCTTTCTTGCAGGCGTTGTCTTTGCGGAATGGAGCTTCTTGCCGTTCTTTATCGGGAACATCACGCTCGCCATTCTCGTGACCCCGATTTTCAACGCGACGCGCGGTAGTCTCCTGCTTCCGATGCTGTTCCATTGGCAGTTGATCAATCCGTTCTGGCCCGATGCGCAGCCGTGGGACACGTGGCTCCTTGTCGGGGTCGCCGCCATCATTGTCTGGTGGAAACGCGACATGGTGTTCTCGCGCGACGGGGCTGTCACGGAAGTCATTCCGGACGAGGCGCGGCCATGACACGCGCACTCTGCGCAGTGCTGTTTTCCTTGTGCTTCCTGATTGCAGAGCCCGCGTCATCGGAAACCGAGCAACCAAGGATGCAGGCTCTGCTCAATGGGCTCCAACAGGACTATGGCTTCCCCGGAGCAACGGCTGCCGTAGCATTGCCGGACGGGCGCGTTTTCATTGTTGCAGCCGGTCTCGCGGATCGGGGTGCGGGCATGCCGATGACGCTTGGGACACGCATGCTGGCGGCAAGTTTCGGGAAAAGCTTTGTCGCGATGACAGTGCTGTCGTTAGAAAGTGATGGCGTTCTGTCCCGTTCTGACCCCGTCTCGCGATACTTTGGCAAGTACGATTGGTTTGGGCGGGTGCCGAACCATGAAACGATGAGCGTCGGCGATCTCCTCTGGCACAGTGCGGGGACCCGAAGGATACGAGGACATGATCGAAGAGCACACCCTTCGGCATATCGACCTCAGTGACGGCTGGTTCGTGGGCGATGATCTGTGTCGTGATCTCAGTTGGCTCACGGACAAGCCAAATTGAGCTTGCGTTGAGTTGCTGCGGCTTTGGGGGCGTCTGGAAAATAAATTTGGATCAGTTGCCTATCGGGTCGAGAAGGTTCGATCCCGGTACCGTCCCTTCCGCCACCGTTCTGTTTTCTGCAGTTGTAAGAGACATCTCTGGATGTAAAAGTGTGCCTGACACCGATCTGCTGGTGCGCATGTTGCTGCCTTGGTACGGCTTATGGACGATCCGGAATAATCCGTTCAAAAGATAGGGCATGACAAATACGAAGATCACCAAGGCAGACGCGGGCACGGACAAAGCAATTGGATTGCGCAGAACGCTAACTCTGCCGTTGCTGACCCTCTATGGGTTGGGGGTCACGGTCGGGGCTGGCATCTACGTGCTGATCGGAACGACCGTGGCGCAGGCAGGCCCCTTTGCGTGGGTCGCATTTTTGCTGGCGGCCTTTGTGGTTGGGTTCACGGCCTTTTCCTATGCGGAACTGGCCACACGCTTTCCGGTCAGCGCGGGGGAAGCAGCCTATGTCGCGGCGGGGTTCAAGCAGCCTTGGCTGGCGACAGTAGTGGGGCTTTTGGTGGTCGTTTCTGGAATGGTGTCGGCGTCGGCTGTCGCGGTCGGGGCCTCGGGTTATCTGGGAGACATGACCGGATTGCCATCCGCGCCGCTGATTGTGGGGATCGTTGCGACGATGGGCCTGCTGGCGTGGTGGGGGATCACCCAGTCGGTTACGGTTGCCGCCGTCGTGACCGTGATCGAAATTCTTGGCCTGTGCTTAGTCATTGCGTGGGGCGTGGGGTTTTCAGCGCAGGGTGGTACGCCTGCATCAGAGCTTTTGCCACCTCTGCAAGGCAGCCATTGGGGCGGCATCATCAGCGCATCACTGCTGGCCTTCTTCGCCTTCATCGGGTTCGAGGACATGGTCAATGTCGCCGAAGAGGTCGAAAACCCGCGGCGCACGATCCCGCTGGCAATTGTCTATACGCTGATTGTCGCGACGTTGCTCTATATCGCGACCTGCGTCGCTGTACTGCTTGCTGTGCCGTTGGAAAAGCTTGCCGGGTCAGCCGCACCGCTGACGCTGGTTTTTGCCAATGCGCCGGAGGCGATCAAGCTGGGCTTTGCGGCAATTGCCGTCGTTGCGACCATCAACGGGGTTTTGATCCAGATGATAATGGCATCGCGCGTCCTGTACGGCATGGCTGATCGGGGCGGTTTGCCGGCGATCTTTGCGCGCCTGTCACCCAGAACACGCACACCATCAGTCGCGACGGCATTTGTGACCGCCAGTATCTTGGGCCTTGGCCTATTTCTGCCAATTGAACAGCTTGCCGCGTGGACATCGCAAATCGTCCTTTGCGTATTTGTCTGCGTGAACCTGTCACTGGTTGCAATCAAACACAGGTCACCGGGGGCAGGCGATCATTTTCACGTCCCCGTGGCTGTGCCCATCTGCGGGGTCGGGGCCAGCATCGCGTTGCTGGTCATCCCCCTGACCTGAGCGGCGCAACATGCGTTATCATCATGGTGTTTTCCGCGCTGATAGCTATTGTTGACTGCGCGCCGAACAGAATATCACGCCCAAGGCTTTCATGACCCAAGACACTCAAACACTCGATTTGCAGGCTGTCACTGCCTATTTGGCCAAGCATTTGCCCGATTTTGAAGGACCGCTTGAGGCGACCAAGTTCCAGGTTGGCCAGTCCAATCCGACTTTCCTGCTGGAGACGCCGACGCACAAATATGTGCTGCGCCGCAAGCCGCCCGGCGTGTTGTTGAAATCGGCCCATGCTGTTGATCGCGAATTTCGCGTGCAAAAGGCGCTGGCTGGCACCGATGTGCCGGTCGCGAAAATGCATTTGCTCTGTCAGGATCCTGACGTCATTGGCTCTGACTTCTACATCATGGATTTTGTTGCGGGTCGTAACTTCAACGAACCGACGCTGGATGCGTTGACGGTGGCTGAACGCGGGCAGGTCATGGACGATTGGAACCGCGTTCTGGCTGCTTTGCACGATGTTGATATCGATGCTGTCGGTCTTAGTGACTATGGGCCGCCCGGCAACTATTTTGCCCGCCAGATCGGGCGCTGGACCAAGCAATATCAGGCAGCAGCAACTGAAACCTTGCCGGCGATGGACAAGCTGATGGCCGCGATGGAGACCCATTTCCCAGGTGATGATGGCCAACGGACGCTGGTGCATGGCGACTTTCGCATCGACAATATGATGTTTGAAAAGGACGGCACAAAATGCGTGGCCGTGCTGGATTGGGAACTGTCCACAATCGGGCATCCCTATGCCGATCTTGCGTCGGTCATCATGCAATGGCAGATGCCGACAGGGCCGATGTCGCGGGGGCTGGACGGGGTTGATCGGTCCGCTTTGGGGCTGCCTTCGGATGATGCGTTTGTTGCCCGATATTGCGCAAGACGCGGCATCGACAAGATCGACAATCTCGGGTTTTACGTGGCTTTTTGCTTTTTCCGCATGACTGCGATCCTGCAAGGCGTCTATCGGCGGGCGCTGGATGGCAATGCCTCTGACCCTGAAGGGGGAAAGCGGGCCGGTGAGCTGGTGCCAATCTTTGCGCAAAAGGGCCTGCAATCGCTGGAGCGGTAGAGTGGCCCGCTGGCGTGAATAGGGCCTGTGGCTGCCCGACCAGAGGGCCGGGCAGCCGAGAGTTTTGCCGCTAGCCCTTCAAAGAGCCTTCACCGTGTCCTTGCAGACCGCCGGAGACCTCTTCGGTCGCTTCGTCAGTCAGTTCCTCTGGCAGGATCAAGTTAAGCACAATCGCAATCACAGCGGCTGGCAACAAGCCCGATGTCATCAGGATCCGTAGCGTATCGGGCAGGTATTGCACCGCCTTGGGGTCCAGTTGCAGGCCAAGCCCGACAGACAGGGCGATGGCAAAAATCACCATGTTCCGGCGGTTCCATTTGACGTCCGACAGCATTGAGATACCGGCAGCAACCACCATCCCGAACATCACGATCACACCGCCACCAAGCACTTCGATCGGGATTGTGCGGATCACAGCGCCCACTTTCGGGACCAGCCCGCAGACAATCAGGAAGAGCGCGCCGATGGTGACGACATGGCGGCTCATCACGCCGGTCATGGCGATCAGGCCGACGTTCTGGCTGAAGGATGTGTTGGGAAAGCCGCCAAAAATACCGGCAACAGCCGTACCAACACCATCGGCATAGGTGGCGCCGGTGATTTCAGCCTCGGTCGCTTCACGGCCTGCGCCACCCTTGGTGATGCCCGACACATCGCCGACAGTTTCAACCGCCGACACAAAGGCCATCAGGCAAAAACCGATAATCGCGGCAAAGCTGAATTCAAACCCGTATTTGAACGGAACAGGGAAGGAGACCGCCGCAGCGCGGCCCCAGCTTGTCGCGATCCCGTCAAGCGTGACCATGCCCATCATCAGCGCATAGAGGTAGCCCACAAGAATACCGATCACCACGGCAGATACGGCCAGCATGCCCTTGGCGTAGAACTTCAGCCCCAGGGTCACAAAGATCACCACAAGTGCCGCAGACCAGTTCAGCAGCGACCCATATTCCGGGGAATTGATGGCAGGAACACCGCCAGCGGCATATTGAATGCCGACCTTCACCAGCGCGAGACCGATCATCGTGACGACAAGGCCCGTGACCAACGGGGGCAGAGCAAAGCGGATCTTGCCGATAAATGTCCCGATGAGCATGTGAAACAGACCACCAATCAGGACGCCGCCGAACAGGGCGGGCAGGGCGTCGACCCCTTTGCCTGCAACAAGCGGGATCATGATCGGAATAAAGGCGAAGGACGTGCCTTGCACAATTGGCAAACGCGCGCCAACCGGCCCCATACCAATGGTCTGGAACAGCGTTGCGATCCCGGCGAACAACATGGCCATCTGGATCAGATAGGTCATGTCAGGGAAGCCCTGCGCGCCCGCATCCGACCCGAAACCAAAGCCCGCAGCCCCTGCGATAATAATCGCTGGTGTGACGTTGGATACAAACATTGCCAGCACATGCTGGATACCCAATGGAACAGCGCGGTGCAGCGCCGGTGTATAGTTCGGATCGCGCAGCTGATCTGCGGTCCCAAGTGAAGTGTCAGCCATATTTTTTCCCTTCCGGTAGACGAATGAACCAGTCTTTGCGCTGGTTTGCTACTGATGATTGGTGATTGTGTAAGCGGTTTCGAACCAGTGTTCCTGCAGGTTGGCACCCACGCCGATCCGGTCAACGACCGCAAAAAGTCCCGGTGCATGCAGCGGTGTCAGCACCCCATGCCATGTGCCGCGATGGTAGTTCACCCCTTGGCCTGGCGTGGTCAGAAATGCGTGCGGCTGTCCCGGTGCGCCATCTGCATCGGGGGCCACGACAACAAGAAACGCATCCATGCTCATCGGCAGGAATGCCTGACTGCCTTGGGGGTGCCGCTCCATCATGTCCAGTTGGAGCGGCAGGTTGCGCGGCTCGGCCTTGAACAGGCTGATCCCGGCTTTGCCATCCGTCACGTCGATTTTGGCGCGATCATGATAACGCCCGCAAAGCCCCTGATTGATGATCTTGTCAGGCGGGCCGGACACATCAAGCACGTCACCGAAAGGGGCAAAGGCTTGAGCTGTCAGCGGCCTGATTTCGACAACGCGGCTCATGCGCCCAGCTTTTCAATCAGGCGCAGTTCTGCGATCCGTTCGACCTGTTTGCAGGCTTCGGCGAATTCAGCGGCGCGGTCATTGTCGATACGGCGCTTGAACGCGGCTATAATGCTGGCCTTTGTGTTGTCGCGCACCGCAATGATGAAGGGGAATCCGAATTTTTCGGTGTAGGTCGCGTTCAGTTCAACGAACTGGTCCCGTTCTGCATCTGTCAACGCGTCCAGCCCGACCGATGCTTGTTCAGCTGTGGATTCGGCTGTCAGCCTTTTGGCGGCGGCCAGTTTGCCCGCCAGATCAGGGTGCGCGGTCAGCACGCCCAGACGCTGTACGTCGGTGGCCGACCGGAACACCCGCGCGAGCGCCTGATGAATCCCGATGGCCGTGTCGTGGGCCGGGCCAAGTTCCAGCGCATGTGCAGCTTCGGCGATCCAGGGGCTATGTTCAAAAATACCACCGAATTCCTGCACGAATGTTGCCCGATCCATCTGTGACGGACGGGGCTTTGAGACAGGCGGATGGGTCTTTGCCCAATGCTCTGCAATTTGCAGCCGGGTGGCAAACCAGACATCATCGCGGGACTGGAAATGCGCAATCGCCCGGCGCAGGGCTGCGGCGCGGCCCGGACGACCTATCAGGCGACAATGCAGACCGATGGAAAGGATCTTGGGCTGGCCAGCTTCGCCTTCTTCATAAAGGTAATCAAAACTGTCCTTTAGGTAGCTTTCAAACTGGTCGCCATTGGTGAACCCCGCCTGAATTGCAAAGCGCATGTCGTTGCAATCCATCGTGTAGGGCACGATCAACTGGTCGCGCTGACCAAACTGCATCCAATAGGGCAGATCATCGGCATAGCTGTCGGCCACATAGGCAAATTGACCTGTCTCGGCGGCCAAGCGCACGGTGTCGTTCGAACAGCGGCCCGTGTACCAGCCGCGCGGCGCGCTGCCGGTGACTTCGGTATGCAGGCGGATCGCTTCAGCGATTTGCGCGCGCTCCTGATCTTCGGGCATGTCTTTGTGTTCGATCCATTTCAGACCATGGCTGGCAATCTCCCAGTCCGCGGCCTTCATGGCGGCGACCTGTTCGGGGGCGCGGGCAAGGGCGGTGGCAACCCCGTAGACCGTGATAGGCAGGTCTTTCAGCATCCGGTGGACCCGCCAGAACCCCGCACGCGCGCCGTATTCATAGATCGATTCCATGTTCCAATGGCGCTGGCCGGGCCATGCAGAGGCACCGGTGATCTCGGACAAAAACGCTTCTGACGCAGGATCGCCGTGCAGAATGTTATTCTCGCCGCCTTCTTCGTAATTCAGTACGATCTGGACAGCGATCTTGGCGCCGTTGGGCCATTGCGCCGCTGGGGGCGTTGCACCATATCCGGTCATGTCACGGGGATAACGGGTCACATCTGGGCCTTTCTTCAGTTATTATTGACCTCTATATTCCGAATTAATCAGTTTCGTTTTCAAAAAATATGCGAAAGAGCCTCTTGTTAGCTTTGCTTTGCCGAGAGGTGGCAATGCGGCCTATAAAACCAGCAGTTCAAAAGGAGATGCACATTTGGCGGGATATCTAACAACCCATGTGTTGGACACGGCACGCGGCTGCCCGGCACAGGGCATTGCAATCACCCTGTTTCGCATAAATGGCGATCATCACGAGAAAATTGCGACGGCAGTGACAAACAGTGACGGGCGCACGGATGCGCCCATTTTGCCAAGTGATGCTTTTGAAACAGGTACTTATGAACTGGTCTTCGACACCGGTGCCTATCTTGATGCAACTGGCACACCGCCGGAAGAGCCGCGTTTCCTGTCGCAAATCCCGATCCGTTTCGGCATGTCAAACGCGTCGCACTATCATGTGCCTTTGTTGTTGTCCCCGTTTGGCTACGCAACATACCGCGGCAGCTAACGGCGCAGGGCTACTTACCCGCGATCAACCGTTTTAGCTTGCGCATACCCCCGATCCAGCGGTCGTAGTTGGCGGTTTTATTCCGCATATAGCCCAGAACGGTCGGGTGCGGCAGGATAAGGAACGTTTCGTCCCGGATGGCGGTGGCGCAGGCTTCCGCCACGGTTTTGGCTGAAATGATGCCATCTACGCCTGCTGTACCTGCTCCATTTGCGGTCATGGCGGTTTCAACGGCTTGCGGGCACAGCACGGAAACCTTGATGCCATCGTCGGCGTGGGTGAAGGCCAGCCATTCTGCCAATCCGACGGCGGCATGTTTGCTGACAGCATAAGGGGCCGCGCCAATCTGGTTCAACAGACCCGCTGCCGAGGCTGTGATCAAAAGATAACCGCCGCCACGCGCCATCATGCGCGGCAGGACATGGCGGGCAGCGTAGACATGGCTCATCACGTTGATGTCCCAAATCCGTTGCCAATCTGCGTTAGGCCGCTCTAATCCGCCCTCCATGAATATGCCCGCATTCGCGCAAAACAGGTCAATTGGACCAATATCCTGTTCGACCGTTTCGATCATCTGTTTGATCTGCTCTTCGTCGGCCACATCAACCGCAAAGGCGTGCCCGCCCACATCGGTCGCGGTGCGCGTGGCACCCGCGCCATCAATATCCACGCAGATTATCTGCGCGCCTCTGGCTGCGAAATCGACGCAGATCGCGCGCCCGATGCCGCTTGCAGCACCTGTGACAACGCAAATCTTGCCCAAAATCTCCATCAGACTACCACCGGCGTATTTTTGAAATCTGACAATTCATGCGCCATCACTGCGGTCCTCTTTTTGGCTTTCTCTCTTGATGCCCGAGGTTCCGGCGATAATCACCTGTTTTCCTTATTATGGCCAGTCGGCATAGGTTTTTGTCTGTGCAAGCTCTTCTGATCTGTCCTTTTGCCGGATGGCTTTGCGAAAGGCGCCGGGTGGAATACCTGTCTGTGCTTTGAAAAAAGCGCTGAATTGCGGCGTGCTGCGAAAGCCCAGATAATCCGCAATCTGGTCAAGCGTCTGATGCGAGCGCTGTAGCAGCGTTTGGGCCTCGACGACCAAACGATCCTGGATCAGCCGTTGGGGCGGTCTGCCAAGGGTGCGTGAACAAATGTCATGCAGGCGGTCGGGTGAAATATGCAGTTCGGACGCAAAACGCTGGACGGTCCAACGCTCGCGCAGGTGTGCCTCAAGCAGGTGGCGGAAACGTTCCAATGTCAGATTGGATCCCTTGTAGCTTGCGGCGTTGATCATTTCATTGACGCCTGCGCGCCAAAGGGCCACCAGCATGATCCTGATCTGCGCCTCGATTACCGTGTCCATGCCTGTCTGCTCGCCCTCGAGTTCTCTGAAAATGGCGGCAAGACATGATGACAAGGTCTGTGTGATATCGCTCTTGGCGTCGAGTGTGAGGTTGAATTCTCGTTCCGACATAAGGCGCAAGGTGGCAGCTTCGGGCTTGTGGCCGATCGCGTTGGTCAAGGTGGATTCACCAATGGTCAGGACGATGCCGTGGCTGCCTGCTTTGGCGCGATTGCGGACTTCCACGTCTTTGGGTGTCCAGACAATTGCAGGGGCGGCGATATGTTCTTCGCTATCTGATTTGAGCCGCGTGATGCTGCCGGAACTGACCATGATACATTGCCATGTGCGCCCCGAAAAATCCACCAGCCCACCCAGAAAACGGTCATAAAGCCCACTCCGAAAGGCTTCTGCGTGGACAGTCGTTTGATAGGGCGCGGGCCCGGAAACTCTGGTTTGTTCCTGAATCATTCCCGGATACTGACATGAAATTCCCAAATATCAATATTTTCTGAGCGGAGGTTTCCCATAGGTTAATCCGAGCGCGTCGGTTCGGGTCTGCTGCGAAGCAACAGGATTTTGCACCGACGTCAGGGGGAGGAGAGATTTTGCAGCTTCTGAAAGTCGATTCTGGCGGTTTGCCCCAAGGGGATGCACAGTCGTCTGCGCGGATGGCGGAAGCTGCTGTTGATCGTGCGGCGTCTGCGTTCGCATCATGGTCGGCATGGCCAGTGCAAGAGCGCGCAGGGGTGTTGCGCGAAATGGCAGCATTGCTCGACCAGCGGCGCGGCGAACTCTATGATCTGGCAGCACAGGAGGTCGGCGCGTCGCGATCATGGGTTGATTTTAACGTAGATCTGGGGCGCGATATTCTATTCCAAAGCGCGAGCCTTGCCGGAGCTCTTGCCGACAAGGAAATCAACGACGAGAAGACTGGCAAAAGATCACTCATCCGCCGTCAGGCCGCAGGCGTTGTGCTGGGCATGGTATCATGGAACGCGCCGATTACGCTGGGCGTGCGCGCTGTGGCCAGCCCTCTGATCTGCGGCAATTCAGTTGTTATGAAGGGCTCTGATTTTTGCCCTAGGACACATCAACACCTTGTCGATATCCTGAACAGTTCCGGCATTCCGCCCGGTGTTCTGAACTGCGTTGTCAGCAATTCGGACGAGGCGCACGATACGATGGTGCAACTGATCGGGCACCCTTGTGTGCGGCGCATCAACTTTACCGGCTCAACCCGTGTCGGGCGCGAAGTGGCGATCGAGGCGGCACGCCATCTCAAGCCTGTGCTGCTGGAATTGTCAGGCAAGGCCCCTTTGATCGTGTTGGAAGATGCGGACCTTGATGCTGCTGCACAAGCTGCCTGTTTCGGCGCCTACTTCAATCAGGGCCAGATTTGTATGTCGACAGAACGGGTCATCGTGGTGCGTTCTGTGGCCGACGCCTTTGTCGCCAAGCTTGCGGCCTGCACCCGCGCGCTCAGTACACCAAGCGCGGACGCAAAGCCTGTTGATCTGGGGCGGATGATTTCGCCCGATGCGGCACAGCGTGTCAAATCACTGATTGAGGATGCGCAATCCAAGGGCGCACATTTGCTGGCAGGCGGGGACGTTGATGCCGATGTAATGCAGCCTGCGTTGCTGGATGGCCTTGCGTCCAACATGCGCCTCTACCACGAAGAGGCGTTCGGGCCGGTGGCAGGGATCATGCGGGTGCATGACGCCGAAGAGGCGATCTCGATCGCGAATGACTGCGACTTTGGCCTGAGCGCTGCGATTTTCACCCAAGATACCGCGCTGGCGCAATCACTTGCGGACCGGTTGGAATTTGGTGTTGTCCAAATCAACGGCCCGACCGTGCACGATGACCCTGCGATGCCGTTCGGGGGCATGAAGCTCAGCGGCTACGGCCGTTTCGGCGGCGAAAGCACGATTCACGAATTCACTGAACTGCGCTGGATCGCGATCCACGAAGACCCTGACCATCCGGATTTCTGAACTCTCAAGGGCAGAAGCCCATAACGAAAAATTGCAAATGGAGGATACGCAATGCAACTAAGACCATTCCTGAAACTGGCAAGTGCGCTGACGATCGCGAGCGCTTTGGCGGCGTCAGCGGCCAGCGCCGAAAACATCCGCATTGGGGCTGTCGCACCCAAGACCGGTCCGCTGGCCGGTGGTGCCACCGTCACGCAGTGGCCCTCGATCCAGCTTTGGGTCAATCAAGTCAACGAAGCGGGCGGGCTGACTGTTGACGGCGAAAAGATGATGATCGAGCTGATCGAATATGATGATCAGACAAATCCGGGCGAAACCATCAAGGCGGTCCAGCGCCTTGCTACGCAGGACGATGCGCATTTCATTATCGCCCCTTACGGCACCGGGCTGAACCTTGCCGCCGCGCCGCTGTTCGACCGTTATGGCTATCCGCAAATTGCCGTGTCCGCGATCACCGACCAGCAGGCCGATCTGGCCGCGAAGTTCCCCAACATGTTCTTTACACTGGGCACCACAACTGCTCTGGCCGCTGACGTGGTCAAGGTCCTGTCGGACATGCGGGACGCGGGCCAGATGGGCGATAAGGTCGCGATGGTCAATGTGGCCGATGCGTTCGGGATTGAACTGGCGACGGCTGCCAAGCCCCTGTTCGAAGAAGCCGGTTTCGAAATCGTCTATGAAACGTCCTATCCGCTGGGCACACAGGATCTGTCACCTGTCATCAAGGGGGCCGCAGCGGCAGAACCTGATGCCTTTGTGGCATGGTCCTATCCGCCCGATACCTTCGGCCTGACCGAACAGGCGATGATTGAGGATCTGGACGTCAAGGCGTTTTACACGGCTGTCGCTACACCGTTTCCAGGCTACGGCGGACGGTTTGGTGCAGCGGCTGAAGGCGTTCTGGGTGCGGGTGGTGTGAATCCCGACAGCCCGGCGTTTCAGGAGTATGCAGCGGCCCACGAGGCGGTCACCGGAAACAAGCCCGATTATTGGGCCTCGGCCACGACATACGCATCGCTGGAAATCCTGGGCCAGGCGATTGAAGCCGTGGGTCTGGACCGGGAGGCCGTGTCGGCGCACCTCAAGGAGAGCACTTACGAGACAATCCTCGGGCCAATCAGCTTTGACGAAAATAACTCAAACCCTGACTTCTGGACCGTCGGCCAGTGGCAGGGTGGCGTGTTCAAAGGTGTCGCATCGCGTGGCCGCGACGGGACTGTGCCCGTCATCATCAAAGAGGGCTGGGAATAAATTCCCAGTCACGGGGCGGCGGTCTTGCCGCCCCGAAACTGCGACCACCAAGGAAGAGAAAACGTGGATATTCTGATCACTGGGCTGTTGCTGGGGGGGACCTATGCGCTGATCGCGATGGGGCTGAACCTGCAATATGGTGTCGCGCGCATCATGAACCTCGCCAATGGCGAAATATTGGTCGCGGGCGGCTATTTTGCGTTCATCGCCTACTCTGCCGCACAATTGAGCCCTTTGCTGACCATTTTCCTCGTCGCCCCGCTGGCCTTTGCGCTGAACTGGCTGATTTACCGCATTATGCTGCAACCGCTGGTGAACCGTGCCAAATCCCGCGGACAGCTTGAGACGGACAGTATCCTTGCCACGTTTGGCCTGTCGTTCATTGGCGTGGGCCTGATGCTGAGCTTCTTCGGCGGTGATTATTTTTCCTATAGTTTCATGGCGGTGCCGGTCGAACTTCTTGGCAATACCTATGGTGCCAACAGGGTTGTGTCGTTCGTGATGGCCGTGCTGATCTGCGGCGCGCTGTATATCTGGCTGAACCGGTCGCGTGCTGGCCTGTCGATCCGTGCGATTGCGACGGCGCCGTCATCCGCGCGACTGGTGGGCATTGACGTCAAGCATCTATCAGCACTGGCATTTGCACTTGGCGGTGCCGTAACGGCCGTCGGTGGCGCGCTGATCTCGACCTATCTGACGCTGGATGCCTCGACCGGGGTGGTCTTTACGCTCAAAGCGCTGATCATCGTGATCATGGGGGGCGTTGGTGATGTGCGCGGAACGATCGTGGCCGCCTTGTTGCTGGGCATTCTCGAGACCGTTGTCGCAAGCCTGCTTGACCCCGGTCTGACCCTTGCTGCGGCCTATGTCATGTTCCTTGGCATCCTTTTGTTTCGCCCGCAGGGCCTGTTCGGAAAGAAGACGACGTGAACCTGACTGCAACGGATATTCGCAATCTGATCCTTGCCGCGGGAGCGCTTGGGGTCTGTGCGCTGCTGCCGCTTGGCGACAATGGCTATTGGCTGGGGCTTGGGGTGACGGTGGCGATGTTCACCGTGCTGGCAACCTCCTGGGCGCTGTTTTCGGGACCGACCCATTATATCAGTCTGGCGACTGCCGCCTTTTTCGGGGTCGGGACATATGTGACCGGGCTGGGCATCGACAGCTTGCCGTTCTGGGTGCTGGTGGGGCTGGCCGGCATCATAGGTGCAGTGCTTGCGGCACTTGTCGGGCTCGCCACGCTGCGCCTGTCTGGCGTCTACTTTGTGATCTTTACGCTGGGACTGGCGGAACTTGTCCGACAGGTGATCACATGGGTGCAGAATAATTCGGGGCAAAAGGGTCTGTACGTCCTGACCGATCTGGACGAGGCGGGCATCTATTGGTGGCTGCTCGGCCTTGCAACGGCGGTGTTTCTGGCGGGCTGGCTGATCGGGCGTTCGCGGCTTGGCTTTGCGCTGCGCATCATTGGTGATGATGAAACGGTCGCGGCCCATTCGGGGATCAACACGGCGCTGGCGAAAGTCATGCTTTTCATGGTGCCCGGTGCCGTTGCCGCCATGACGGGCGCGATCCTTGCGCCACGTTACGTTTACATTGAGCCGTCGTTGGCCTTTGCGCCGATCCTGTCGTTTCAGGTGGTCATCATGGCCTTGCTGGGCGGCGCGTCGCGGCTGTGGGGGCCGCTGGTCGGGGTGATCCCCTTTACAATTCTGCTGGAAGTGATCTCTTCCAACTTTCCCAACCAAACCACTTTGGTCATTGGCATCGCCTTTCTGGTGATCGTCTACCTTTTGCCCAAAGGCTTTGTGGGCCTGCTGGACAAGGCGATGATCCGCTTTAACGGACGGGAGGGGGCGTAATCATGGCCAATCCAATTCTTTCCCTGCGCGGTGTGACCAAGCGCTTTGGCGGACTGGTTGCTGTCAATGCGATGGATTTCGATGTGGCCGAACGCGAAGTCGTCGGGCTGCTTGGCCCCAACGGGTCCGGCAAATCGACAACTTTAAACCTTGTGTCAGGCGCCTTGCCGCTGACGGCGGGAAACGTGACCCTGTGGGGCAGCCAGATTTCTGGTCTTCCGGCGCAGACCATCACCCGCAAAGGGGTGAGCCGCACCTTTCAATTGGTGCGCCTGTTGCCGTCGATGAATGTGCGCGAAAATGTGGTCGCAGGCGCAGTTTTCGGCCACCGGCGGCGTTGGGGCCGGGAGGCGCATGATCACGCCGAACAACTGCTCGAGCGAGTGGGCCTTGGCGGCAAGGGTGATCTGTCTGTTGGGCAGTTGACCTATATCGATACGAAACGGGTGGAACTCGCCCGGACTCTGGCCAGTGACCCCAAAGTACTGTTGCTCGATGAATGGCTGGCAGGGCTGAACCCGACCGAATTGCAGATCGGGATTACCCTTATCAAATCCCTGCGCGACGAGGGCCGCACGATCATTCTTGTGGAACATGTGATGGATGCAATCCGGTCTTTGTGTGACCGTTGCGTGGTGATGGCCGCAGGGACCAAGATTGCCGAAGGCACGCCGACAGATGTGCTGTCGGACAAGGAAGTGATCCGCGCCTATCTGGGAGACGACGATGCTTGAATTGACCGACGTCACAGTCCGTTATGGCCAACACCGCGCATTGGAGGGCGCGTCGGTCAAGGTGGCCAAAGGCGAAATCGTGGTGATCCTTGGGGCCAATGGCGCGGGGAAATCAACGCTTCTCAAGGCGGCGAGTGGCATCTGCGAAGGCGCGGTGCAGGGCAGTGTGCGGATCGACGGCACCGAACTGACCGGGCTGGCCGCGAACAAGATTGTAGATGCGGGCCTTGCCCTGGTGCCCGAGGGGCGCGGTGTATTCCCCGATCTGTCGGTGCGTGAAAACCTGACGCTGGGGGCTTATGCGGATCGTGCGCGGGACGAAGAAAACGTGACGCTGGACCGGGTCTATAGCCTGTTTCCGAAACTGCGCGAGCGCGGCAAGCAGATCGTGCGCACTATGTCTGGTGGCGAACAGCAGATGGTGGCCATCGGGCGCGCGATGATGTCGAACCCGACGATCCTGACGCTGGATGAACCGTCGCTTGGTCTGTCGCCGCTGCTGTCCAAGGAACTGTTCCAGAACCTGTCAAAGGTCCGCGATCTGGGGATTGGCGTACTGATGGTGGAACAAAACGCAAAGCAGTCGCTGGCCATCGCTGATCGTGGCTATCTGATTGAAAACGCACATGTAGTGCATGAGGATAGTGCCGAAAATCTGATGCGCGATCCTGCGGTGCAGGCGGCTTATCTGGGGGCAGGGGCGAGTGAGGCACCAGCCACGCATAGACCAACCGAGCAAGAGCCCGAGCCTGTCATTGAAAGTTTTGCGATCAAACCGCGTAGTCAGCAGACGCTCTCTGCTGATGCGCTTCTGGGCAGCTCAATTGCCGATCTTGTCGCGCGGGCGAGCGATCAAAGTGCGGCCAGACCCGCGGCTGCCGTGACAAAGCCAGCGCAAGTGCCCGTTGATCGTCTGGCTGCCGCGATGGCCGAGATCGAGCGCGCCGCCACAGCCGCCCGCAATCGCCCAAAAGCCGCACCAACCAGGCGCACAGCCGCCCCGCCGCAACCTTTGCGTCAAGAACCGGCGCAGGCCGACAAGGCACCTCCTGTCATCGAGGTCTATCGCGCGCCACGGGTCGAAGTTTACCGCCGCCAACCGGACGGCACCGGATTTGAGAGGAAATAGGATGCTGGACAGCACGTCACACATTAAGGGCATGTTCATTGGAGGTGAGTGGATCACCAGTGCACGCACGTTCGATGACATCAACCCATCAACCGGAAGCGTCTGGGCGCAGGTTCCCGATGGTGGCCGGGTTGAAACGCGCGATGCAATCGCAACCGCCCAGGCGGCCTTTCCGGCATGGGCCGCATTGCATTTTCAGGAACGCGCAAAGATCCTGCTGAAGGCCGCCGATGTGTGGGAGAGACGCAAGATGGATTTCGTCGCCGCGGCTGTGGCCGAAGGCGGCGGTTGGTTCGGCAAGGGCATGTTTGAAACGGGTTATGTGCCCGAGGTTTTCCGCGCCGCTGCTGCCATGTGCTATAATTCCATCGGGGAAATGCTGCCATCGCAACATGGAAAGGTGTCGATGGTTGAGCGCGTGCCGATGGGGGTCGTCAGTGTGATCAGCCCGTGGAACATGCCCGGCATTCTGACGTCACGCGGCTTTGCCTTTGCGCTGGCTGCGGGAAACACAATAGTGTTGAAACCATCCGAAGACACGCCCTATTCGGGTGGGCTCTATTTTGGCGAAATCATGGAAGAGGCAGGCATCCCCAAAGGGGTGTTCAACGTCATCACCTGTTCACGCGAACGGGTCTCTGAAATGGGCGATGAGATGGTCGAAAACCCTCTGGTCAAGGGCGTGTCCTTTACCGGATCAACCCCCGTTGGCCGCCAGATCGCGGCCAAAGCGGGTGCACATCTGAAAAAGGCCTGCGTGGAGTTGGGCGGCAAGGACAGCCTGATCGTGCTCGAAGACGCGGATATGGAACGGGCGACGCAAGCGGCCAGTTTCGGCAGCTTCATGCATCAGGGCCAGATCTGCATGTCGGTAGAAAAAGTTTTGGTCCACGAAAGCATTTACCCCGACTTTCTGCGGCAGTTCGTGGCCCGTGCCGCCAAACTGAAAACGGGCGACACGGCAGACCAAAGCAATGTGATCGGTCCGTTGATCAATGATCGGCAGGTTGAACGGGTGAAGTTCCAGATCGAGGATGCACTTTCCAAAGGGGCCAAGGCCGTGTTGGGCGGTCGTGTCTGGGACCGCTTTGTCGAACCCACGATCCTGACCAATGTGACCCCGGATATGGCGGTCTGGCAGGATGAAACATTCGGCCCTGTTGCCGTCGTTGTCCCCTTCAAAACCGACGCCGAGGCAATCGCACTGAATAATGACACCGAATACGGGCTGAGCGCGGGCATCATCACAGCCGATGAAAACCGCGCGCTTGAAATGTCGCGCAAGTTGGAAACAGGCATGTGCCACGTCAATTGCAGCTCGGTGAATGATGAACCGCATGTGCCGTTCGGGGGCAGCAAGGCCTCGGGCGTGGGCAAACACGGGGGCAAATGGTCGATGGAAACCTTTACCGAAACGCGCTGGATCACGCTTGATCGTGGTGGTCGCCCATTCCCGCCGGTGTTTTGATGGATTGGGAACGCGCACCACTGCTGAAAGGCAAAACAATCGTCGTCACCGGCTCTGCCTCTGGCATCGGGCAAGAAACCGCGCGGGTCTGTACCGCGATGGGGGCACGCGTACTGGGCGTGGATCTGACCAAGCGGTTCGACCATGTTGAGGAATTCTATCGCGCCGACCTGTCAGACGGGGCCACGATTGATGCGCTGGTCGATGTGCTGCCAAAGGGCATTGACGGAATCGCCAATATCGCAGGGCTGCCACCGACAGCCCCTGCGGACAAGGTGCTTGCTGTCAATCTTTTCGGGCTCAAGCAACTGACGCTGGGTCTGATCCCAAAACTCAATAACGGGGCAAGTATCGTCAATCTGGCCTCGCTTGCCGGGTTCGGCTGGCCCGATGCAGTCCCCGCGATCCGCGCATGCGAAAATGTCCATGTGGATGATGCAGCCCGTTTCGCGGCAGATCATCAAATCACGAACGAAGGCGGGCGCAGTTACTTCTTTTCCAAAGAGGCGTTGATCACATGGACCATGCAAAACCGCTGGACATGGCGCGACCGTGGCATTCGCATGAACAGCGTCAGCCCGGGCCCGGTAGACACGCCTATTCTGGGCGACTTTCTTGAAACGCTGGGCGCACGGGCCGAAGAGGACGCGCGCGTCATGGACCGCCCCGGCACGCCCCAAGACCTTGCGCCGATTGTCGCGTTTTTATTGTCAGACATGACAACATGGATACGCGGCACCAATATTCCCGCCGACGGCGGCATGTCATCAAACATCCTGTGCGAGATGCACGGGCTGTCATCTTAAAGGAGGCCATCTATGTCTGCATTGGCTTGGATCATCATCATTCTGGTTATTGCCGCGATCATCATCGCACTGGCGGCATCCTTCTATCAGCGTGCCACGAACGAGGTTGCGCTGGTGCGCACCGGCCTTGGCGGGCGGCGCGTGATCATTGATGGCGGCACGCTCGCGATCCCGTATTTCCATGAAATCAACCGGGTCAACATGCAGACCCTGCGCATGGATGTGAAGCGCACAGGCGATTCCTCCTTGATCACCAAGGACAGGTTGCGTGTCGATGTGGGGGCCGAGTTTTACGCCAGCGTCACGCCCACCGACGAAACCGTGACACGCGCCGCGCAAACCTTGGGCAAACGGGTGTTTCAGCCTGAACAGCTCAAGGGGTTGATTGACGGCATGATGATCGATGCGCTGCGCTCGGTCGCAGCACAGATGACGATGGACGAGTTGCATGAAAACCGGTCCAGCTTTGTCAAACAGGTCCGCGAAGCGCTGACCGACACGCTGGCCAACTACGGGCTGCAACTGGATTCAGTGTCACTGACCGCGCTGGACCAGACCCCCTTTGCATCATTGGACGAAAATAACGCATTTAATGCAGTTGGCATGCGCAAGCTGGCCGAAGTCATTGCCAAATCCAAAAAAGAACGCGCTGAAATCGAAGGTGACAGCCAAGTCAGCGTCGCCCGTGCGGCGATGGAATCGGAACGGCGCAAGTTGGAGATCAATCTTGAACAACGCCGCGCTGAAATCGCACAGACGCAAGAGGTTGAGACACTGATCGCGGCCCAACTGTCCGAGATCGCCGCGCGTAAGGCCGAAAGCGAGCGTGCCGCAGCCCGGTCCCGTATCCAGATGGAGCAGGATATCGCAGCCGCCGATATTGCCAAGGAACAAACCCTGCGCGAGGCGGAAATCGCCCAAGCGCTGGCCTTGGAGATTGCCGAGCAGAACCGCGCGATTTCCTTTGCCGCGAAATCCCAGGAAGAAAGCAAGGCCCACGCCAGCGCCGATGCTGCACGCGTCGAGGCTGTGAAAGCCGCAGAAGCGGTCCAAACAGCCCGCCAGATGGCCGAGGCCGAGCGACGCAAGGCGCTGGCGTTGATTGCGGCACAAGAGCAGGCCGAAGCTGCCGCAGCACGCGCCCAGATCACCGCCGCCAGCGAAAAGGCGACAGCCGCAGACAAGGCCGCAGCGAAGCGTGCCGAAGCCGACGCCATCAAGGCTGTCCGTCTGGCCGAAACCGAAGCCAACCTTGCCCAGATCAAGGCGAACAATGCCCGGTCAGAGGCGCAGGTCGCGATGGAGCTTGAAATCGCACGCTTGCAGGCGATGCCGCAGATTTTGGCGGAGATGGTCAAGCCAGCGGAAAAGATCGACGGGATTTCAATCAATCATATCAGCGGTCTGGGTCGCGGTGCTGACGGCGGTTCCGGCCCTGCGTCGCCTGTCAATCAGACAGTGGATGCGATCCTTGATATGGCGATTTCATTGCCAGCGGTGCAAAAACTTGGGGACGCGGTGGGCCTGAATATCGACACGGCGCTGACCCCGGCAAGCAAGCGAAAATCAACGGACGACTAGCCGGGCAACATGACCATCACGCCCCACAACTTTGGGGTAAATGACGATCCGAAGAAATTGGGCCTCGCAACAAACCATAGTTGCGGGGCGTCTTTTATTTTGACCATGGAAATTGGCGAAACGGCATGGTTTGGCCTGAAACTGACCTTTGTGCCGTCATGGTGTTGCTGCATTTTCGCTGTTTCATGATATTGTAACCAGATTGATGAGCTGCCGTGCCATGCGCCAAATTCTAATTCCATGTGTCTGCGCTTTGATTTGTGCCACGGCTGCTGTTCCGGCTTTTGCTGATGATCTGTCATCCGCGATCAATCAGGCTCGCGCAAATGCTCCGGACAGGGGGGCAGAACGGCTGAGCGTCATGTCCTTTTCGCAGTTGCACGCTCCCAATCCCGCGATGATCAGGCCGACAACAAAAGCAGTTCCGCATGCAGAAGCGGGGAGGAACAAGACGGATTATTCCATCTCGCAATTCAGGATAGATCCGGGCCTGTAGTGCTGATACCCACAGTGCAGGAAATCAGGTGCGCAACCATGCCTTGAGCGCGGAGCGGTCCACCTTGGAAGCATGACGTCTATCCATTGGAATGCGGGCAATTTGGCGGACATCCGTGATGTGCAACAGGGACGCTTGCGCCTGCCAATCTGCCAGATGGGCCGGGTCGCCCCCGATCACCAGACAGGCCGCCCCCTTGTTCTCAATCAGCGCGCATTGCTCGACACCCTGCCAGCCGCGCACGGCGACCTCGATCGCGAACGGATATGTACCTTTGCCTGCAAGGGAAACATCTGACCCGATCCGGCCCAGCAGCCACAGGCGGCCTTGATCATCCAGACGTCCAGCATCCCCGGTGCGGTGCCAGATGGTGGTACCGTCTTTGATTTTATTCTCTGCATCGTGACGTGGGTCCAGATAGCCCGCATTCACATGCGCCCCTGCAACCTGAATTTCGTCATCAACGATGCGCAATTGCAGCCCCTTCACCGGCTTGCCCACAATCAGCCCGCCGCCGTTTTGCATGTTGGTGCGGTCGGCGGTTGCGATGGTATCGGCGTCAAGATGGGCGATTGGCTCTGCCTCGGTCGATCCATACACACAGCACAGGCGCAGGTCTGGCTCGGTACCCTGCAATCGGTCTAGCATGTCGGGAAAGACCGGCCCGCCGCCTGTAAAAACGGTATGCAGTAATGCTGGCAAATCAGCCTTTGCCAGTTTGTCGCACAGCGATGGCGGGACGAGCGCGCGCGTCACGTGCTGCGCACTGATCCAGCCAGCAACATGGGCAGGCGTCACCGCCGCAAGCCGCGACATTTTCCAGTTGGGCAAGACTGATGTCTGCCCGCAGGCGATGTTGATCAGCACAAAGACGGGAAAAGCCACAAGGTCCCGCTCTGCTTTGGTGCTATCGAGCAACGGGGCAATGGCGTGGTGCTGTGCCGATAAAAACCCGTGACTGCGCGGGATCGCCTTTGGCGCGTCGGTGGTGCCGGAAGTGAATGAAATCAGGGCGACATCGCTGTCTGCCACAGCCACGCGGCCGGACAGTCCGGCGGGGCCACTGGCAGGGCGCAGGTGGGGCAGGGACCAAAGCTCTGGCACGATGAATTTCAGCAGGCCATAGCTGCCAGTGCTGCAAAAGGCGGTGACACCCGCCACCTTGGCGGCATGACGCAGCCCCGCCAGCCCCGTCGCAGGTTCAGGCAGGATAACCGTCGCCCCCAAGGACCAGAGTGCTGCAAGGCTGGCATAAAGGCCCGCGTCCAGCGGCATCGCCAGCAAGACACGCGACCCTTTGGTGATGCCTTTTCTATGCCATGCAGCAGCATATTGATCGGCACGTGACTGAAGCTGCGCAAATGTCGTTTCGCGCCCCTTGCCATCCACAATGGCAACCCGTGTCGGATGGCGCTGCACGGCGTTGGCAAAATCTTGCAGGATATTAGCCATCCAGTGTCAGCCCAAACAGGTCATAGCGCCGAAAGATATCCGCCCCTTCTGACGCGCTGCGCGCAGCTGACTGGTTGTCATCATGAATGAGCGCATGAATTGCGGTCTCATATCCCTGCGCGGCGGCCGCGGTATGAAAGGCAAAAGCCAGATGCTGGCCCGCACCGCGCTCCAGACTGGCATAGGTTTTCAGGATCACGCTTGTGGGCTTTGGCCCCTGGGCATAATCCGGCGTGCCGAACAGAAAGCCCGCAAGCGAACCATCAGGTCTGCGGGCAAAAAAGATCAGTTCGGGCTTCAGCATCGGCACCATCGGCATATAGATATCAAGGAATGCTGCGCGGCTGATCGGTTTATAGAACATGTTGCGGGCAAAGGCCTGCGTTGACAGATCATAAACCTGATCAAACAGCGCCTGCGGGTCGTTTCCGTCCCAGCGTTCAATTCTGAAATTGTCGGTTGGGTCCGGCTTGATCTTTGCCGCATCAGCAAGCGATGCACGGGCGGAAAAATAACGGCTGATCGTGGTAAAGCCAGCGGCTTTGAAAATATCAACAGCACCGGGCAGATGGCCCGGCTCAAGCAGAAATGCGGGGCTGCTGTCGGTCTGGGTCACAATGCGGTAGCTGTGCCATGTGTCCCCATCCATCGGGCCGATGATCTGCCGGATGCCGTTTTCGCGGATATGCGCGATGGCTTGGCCAAGGATCTCTGCACCTGCGTCCGGCGATTTGAAGGCAAAATTGCCGACCGTCGCACAGGTGGCACCATGGTGCATTGGCCCATCCAGATAGGCGGTGATACGTGCATTGTCCGATTTGAACGTCTTTGGGGTCAATAGAGAACTCCTGCCGAGTAAATCGCATGAAGATAAGTGACCAAAGGAGGCGCGAGCGCAAGCAGCGTCAGCTTGGCCACCCGTGCTTGGGCAAATGCTACGGGCCATAGGGATGGCAGCCCTAAGGTCAGCATGGCCATTCCCGCGACTGCGGGCCACATCATGCCATTCCAGTTTGTGCCGTCGGGGTTCAGTTGCAAAATGATCATGCGCAGCAGACATGCGCCTGCAACAATAGCCGTCAGAGTGATGACCCGTACAAGGACGCGCTGACCTGTCACGGCCAGTGCGCAGAACCCCAGCATCAGACCCATGGCGGTCATCCCGTAAAAGGAAACCGCATTCCATTGCGTCGCATTTCCCAGCACCAGCCAGCCAAAGCTGATCATCGCAAGCCCCACCACGATATCAAGGTCGGGGTATTGGCTTTGGCTTGGGGTTGTTGTCCGGCTCCAGGCGTGGGCTGCCAGCACAAGGATCGGGAAGATGGCGTTCTGAATGGCTGTAACGGCAATTACCAAGAACACGGCCGTCACATAGACCCTTGCGGCGTGGGCGGTCAGCCCCAGTTGCGGCGCGACCAGCTTGAAGGCGACGATGCAGGTGGCGAAGAAAGACGCGAGGGCAAGCAGATCAGGCAGCGGGTCATTGGCGTGGACGGCCAGAAATATCAACAGCCCCAAGGGCAGGAACATATTGTCAAAACCACGCCAACTGACGGCTTCAACGAAAGTGCCAAAGGCGGCCACCATGACCGACAGGACAATGATGTTCAGCGGGGGCAGGCCCGTCATCAGCATTAGGCAGAGAATCGCGATCAAAAGCGTAACCGCAAAGAAAACCGTGCTGCCCTCAATGCTTTTTTCACCCTCTTCGATCTTGAAAAACCGGGTGCCATAAGTGCTGCCCGCAAGCGCCGCCGCAGCATCGGCCAGCGTCAGAACCGCAATCGGCAGGACGTATAGAAAAATCTGGTCTTCGGCCAGAAACAGGCAAAGCCCGACGGAAATCGCCAGAAGAAAATCGCCGTATGACTGCCGCTCTACGCCGTGCAGCGTGCGGCCCAACCCCGAATTGGGTAAACGCAGTACAAGCATCACAAGCAATGTCAGACCCACAAGCATGTAAATTGGCCAGCGGTCGGGAAACAGCCACGGCAGCATGATCGCATATAGCCCGGTGCCGATGTGGACCAGCTTGCGCTGCACCTCTGGCCCGATGTGCCAAAGTGCTGCCAGATGGCGCACCACAGCCATCAGCCCCAGCAAGACCGCCACAGAGCCCAATGCCAAGGCAATCTGTAACGCGTTATTCAATCCTTCACCTGTTCGACGACAAAATCGGAGTAGAAAAACGCTTTGTCCTGCACTTTCAAACGGTCTTCGAGTTCTGACAGGGTGGTCACTCTGTCCATGATAGCTGGTGGTACACGGCGCGGCGCCATCATGTTCCAATAAACCAGACGCGCGCCGGGGGCGGACGCCTGCAGGATACTGCCATAGACCTGCGCAAAGATGTCCGGCGACATGTATTCGAAAATATCCGACAGGTTGAAACCGTCGGCCTTTTCGCCGGTCGATACAAACGCCTCAAGCGATCCGGGGCGAATTTCGAGCCGGTCAAGCCGCGATTTGATCAGATCGAAATTCGCGGCGCGCCACGTCATCGGCAGGGCATCCCCATGTGTGCCTTTCATGATCCAGTGCAAATAGGGGTTTTCAGCAGGGTCGCAGTCAACCGCGGCATGGCGGATACGGCGGGCCACATGTTGCGCAGGGCTGCCGTCAACATGGTCAAAAAACGCCTTGTCGCGGCCCATGCGCCCCATGACGAAGCGCGAAAAGAAGAAGTTCAAAAGCAGCCGCCAACGCCATGTATTAAAACGGGTTTCAAGAAATGTCTGACGCTCGGCTTTGGGTTTGGAAACAAAGATGTCATCAATCGTTTTCTGACGATGTACCAAAGGCAAAAGCCGGGTCCGGAAAATCCGGAAATAGCGTTCGAACTTGCCGAGGCCGCCTGCACCGAACTGGACAACGTCGCTTTCAAGGGACTGCCAGAAATCACATGTGTCCTGGTCAAGGCCTTGCAAGGACCTGTTCAAGAGTTCTGCGCGCAGTGTGCTCGGTCGTGCGCCCATCAATTCAAGAAATTCCGGATGCGTGAGATGGCGAAAAGCGCCGATCCGTAAATTCAGGCAGGCAATCTGCGCGGGTGACAGATCGACCACCACGACTTTTTGGGGATCAAGGGTCAGCATCGCCAGCGCATTGTCGCCCGCCGAACAGATCGACACCAAGGTGCCTCCCGCGCAATCCCCCAGCGCTTGGGTCAGCACATCCGCATCTTCCCATAATTGCGCATAGCGGATATGATCAAAATCAGCTTTTGTTGCAATTTCAGAGCTTTGCATCGCACCTCTCAACCCGCCCGGTTGCCCCGTCCACTGCGATTTCTTCGCCGTCCGTGATCCACTGGGTCGCACCTTTCAGGCCAACGACGCAAGGGATACCCAATTCGCGCGCAACAATAGCGGAATGCGACAGCAGCGATCCGCGCTCAACCACAATGGCGGAGGCATTGGAAAACACGGCAATCCAGCCGGGGTCGGTGTGGCGGGCGACCAGTATGTCACCGGGTGCCAGCGTTTCCTTGCGTGGGTCGCGAATGATACGCGCCTTTGCCGTTACCTGACCGGCTGAACAGCCCGTCGCTGTCCGCTCTGCCGCGCTGTCCTTTTCTGACGCCGCATCTTCCCAGACAGGCGCAATCGCCGGCCCGCGCAGTTCAATCCGTTCAGGCGGGTCAGGGTGCCGCGCCGCCGCTGCATCTTCGGCCTTGCGCATTGCGGCAAGGGCCCTCAGGTCGGGGGACAACCCGAACCCTTCCACAGCGCCCAGCGCCTCTTGGGTCGTCAGATAAAAGATGTCCCGCGGGCTTGCCAGCAGGGCGCGTGCTGCAAATTCGCGCCCAAGTGCCAGAAAAACTCGGCGGGTGTGGCCAAAAATGCGGGTCCGTTCGAACCGCAGATTTTCACGGTCGCGCACGCGGGCCTTGGTCCAGGTAATCAGCCATTTGGCAAGCTGCCGTTGGATCGGCTGATTGGGGAAAAGGGCCGCCCAATCGGGGTCTTTGGTGCTGTGGTCCGGTGTGGCGTCGCGGCTTGCGCTGGCCGCAATGGCCTGTAGCAGGCTGGTTGGATCATCGCTGAGCGGGATGCTTTCCAGTTTCAACTCTTCGGTGCAGCGGTCGCCAAACTTGTCCAGATAGGCCTGCACCTGTGCGTCGATCTGGGGATGGCTGCGCAACGCATCACGCCCGCAGGTGCGCAATTCGTCTCCCAATCCAGCGTCGCGCACCATCGCGCCCAGCGCTGCGATCCGTTGCGCAGGTTCGGCCGAGATAATATCGCCTTGCCCGATCATCACATCGTTATGCAACTGCAACCCTTTGGGCCCAAGCCATTTTTCCAAAAGGTTACGCGACGCACCAAAGGCGATCATGCACAGAAAATCATTGACCAGCGGCGCATCCCAGCGGTCCAGCAGTGTGCTTTCGATGCGGCGGTATTCGGCAGCCAGGGCGGTCGGGTTTGCTGTTTGCGGATCAAATCCGCTGTCCAGAGCATCATTCAGGCGCGCATAGAACCGTGCGCGCGTGCGCGACAGGCGGATGGCCTGCCAGATCAGCCCGCCACCCACTTTGATCAGCTTGAGGTATTCCCTGATGCGCGCGGCACCACGCGCAGGGGGTGGCCCAATCGTGTCAGTCACTTCTGCGGGCATCGGTGTCGCGACGCCCATCATGGTTTCCATATAGGCGCGGTTCAGCGAAAAACCGGGCAGCAGGGCCAGCGCCCGATACCAGTTGACCAGATTGTAATAGACCCGCCCGTCAACCCGCCCCAGCATATTGCCAAAGACGGCGCCATTGGCTGCGATGGTCGACTCTGGCACGCCAAGCAACCGCACAAAGGCCTGATAAACACGCGCATAAATATGTACCGCAAAGGAATAAGTCAGCGGGCTGACCATGCCGGGATAGCTTTCCACGATGTTGGAATTGTCAAAGATCGTCAGCGCTGTGTCTGTCTGCGGTTTGGGCAAGAGCTTGGTCGTAATCGGGCGGGATTGCAGGATATGCAGCCCGTCTGCGTCAAACGCCCATTCGATGTCTTGTGGGGTGCCAAAGGCGGCCTCTGCCCGGCGGGCCAGATCGGCCACCTGTTCGGCTTGCACGTGGGTTAGCACCGTTGGCGCGTCTGGCCCGATCGTGGTGGTCCCGATTGACCAGTCTTCGCCGTCTTCTTCACCCGATACCAGCCGTTCGCCCAAGCCTGCGATGGCAGAGATCACAACCTGATTGCGCTGCCCTGTGACCGGATCAGCTGAGAAGGCGACGCCCGCTGCAGTGGCATCAACCATCCGTTGGACAATGACAGAAGGGCCTTCGGCTTTGCCGCCGGATTTGACCGCGCGGTAGGTTTTCACGGTCTCTGAAAACCCGGAGTGCCACACCTTTTGCGCAGCCGCCCATACGTCCGCACTGGCCACGTTGAGCAGGCTGTCGAACTGTCCGGCATGGCTATGGTCCGTACCGTCCTCTTGCCGGGCAGAACTGCGCACAGCGAATGGGCCTTGCCCCAACTGCGCAATGGCGGTGTCCAGTCCGGTGCACGTCTGATCCAGAGCGAAAACCTCTGCAGGGATCACAAAAAACGCAGGTGGATTGAACCCGCACTTTGCCAGACGGGCCAGCGCGGCAGCTTTGCCGCCGACCAGATCAACCTGCAATGCGTCACTTTGTGCAATGATCGCAGACATCACGCTCCTCTTGCAATGAATGGCGCAAATCCCGCAATGGCATAGCAAGCGAACACCCACAGGCCCGCGACCGTATCCATCCGCGTTTCCGCCTTGGGGGTGGGGGCTTTGGCATAGGCCCAAGCGCTCGCGCCGCACAGACAGGCACCTGCGCCACCCAGAATCACGCTGACCCAGAAAACCCCCGTTGCCGCGCCCACACCCGCCAGCAAGCCACAGGACAGTGCGACGAGCACCCACCAGACCAAAGCCGCTTTCACGGGTCCCCAAAGCTTTGAATAGCTATCGACACCGGCGATTTCATTTACCGGCGCCCAAAGCTTGCGTCCGATTTCCAGCACACAGCCATTCACGAATGACAGCGCCAGAAACATCCACAGTCCGGACGCCGCCCCTCCGCCGCGCATCCATTCAAGGCCCGTCAACAGCAGATCAATCAACGGCATGATCGCCATATGGCTCAGCAGGTAAAGCACCGGACGCGCCTTGAGCCATTGCGGCACGCCGAATTCCGTCGTCATCGCGGCAAGCCAAAGCCAGACCAACGCCAATAGCCATAATACAGGCGGATGCCAAAGCCACGCTGCAAGTGCGGTGATCGGAAGTGTCCCCACCCCAAGCCAGATGATCAGCCCCAATGACACCAATCCACGCGGGATGGGCCGGTCTGGGCGGAACTGTTTGTCATCTTCCAGATCTTTGTATTCGTCGCAGACCCGCATCTGGAAAAACAGCATCATTGCGATGATGAACCCGGCCACAAAGGCACCCCAGCCGGGCAGGGGGCGGGCGGACAGTTGTGCCGATACACAGACGCTGGCTGCAGAAAAGATCGCCAGTAGCGGGGCGGTTTTCGCAAGCGGAAACCGTTCTTTCTGATAGGTCCAGAGGGCTGCCAATGTCATCTATGGCGCGCCAGATTTTCATGCGCGCGGGTAAAGTGACCTGCAGCGATTGCGGCAACGATGGATATCTCGCCACACAGACAGGTTGCGGCGGCGACCTCTGCCAAGGCCGCCCCGTTGCCGGCGCCTTTCAGGCCCAGAATATTCAGGCCCGCCGACTGGCTGGGCAGAGAGGTGCCGCCACCGACCGACCCCACTAGGATGTTCGGCATGGTGACGCTGCAAAACAACGCATCGCCGCGTGCTTCCATGCGGGTGATGCCCATGGCGCTTTCGGCCACACAGGCGGCATCTTGTCCGGTGGCAATGTAGAAAGCAGCCAGTCCGTTCGCAAAATGCGCTTGCGCCCCCAGCTGGCCCGACAGGTGCGACCCCAGATTGGCCACTTGCCCGTAGTCCAGCATTGCCTGCACCGTTGTGCCCAATGTCCTTTCCACGACCTGCGCCGGAAGCGTGACTGACGCGCTGACCTTGCGCCCGCGTCCGGTCACCAGTCCAAGGAAAGAGGCTTTCTTGTCGCCTGAGAAATTCCCTTCGATGTACCATGCCTTGATCGGCACGCTGCAACGGGCGGCGATGTCCTCGCACAAGGCATGGGTCGCTATCGTCACCATGTTCTGTCCCGCTGCGTCGCCAGTGGTATATCGGCAGATCAGAAAGACGACGTTGTTATCAACCATCGGCTCAACTGACACCAGTTTGCCGTGACTGGTCGTGCTTTCGGCAGCGGCCTTGAGAGATTCAATTTCGCGCACGACCCATTCGACGAACATGCCTGCATCCAGCAGACTATCAAAGACGAAGGCGGGGGTGCGGATGACCCCTTCGTACAGCAAGGCCGTGCTGATACCGCCAGATTTTGTGGCCGCATGGGCCCCCCGTGCATAGGAGGCCACAAGAGCCGCTTCGGTCGTGGCCATCGGGACGTGGTAATCGCCATGGGCATTCAGCCCGTTGATCCGTAGCGGGCCAATGATGCCGACGGGCATTTTGACGGTGCCGATGAAGTTTTCGATATTGGGGCTGTAGCGGTCAGGATCAGCCATTGTGATCGGATCGGCCAGCACGTCACGGTCTTGCGGCGATGCGGTCGGTTGCAAACGTTCCCAATAGCGGGCCACTGACGCGGCACTGGCCTTGCGCACCGGACGAAGCGTTGTGAACTGCTCGTCGCTGGGCAGCATACGCTGCTTTAGCCTGTCGGGTTGAAAGCGCGCCCGCACCTTTTGCAACATCTCGATGACATGCGATGGAATTGTCATTGCGGGGCTCCAGCCAACTTTGCGAATCGAAAGTCCCAAAACTTGTCCCGAATTTGGTGCAGTAGGCAAGCAGATGAAACGTACCGCAGGGGCAACATGTGGGACGATGCTTAAATTGGAAATCAGTTAAAGTTGTCCCACATTTTGCCTTGGTGCCGTTTATTGGTGCGTCGTCACATTCAAGGACATGATTTAGCGCCTATATTTAATTCTTTTACTGCAATAGGCTGCAATGAAATGAAGAGATTTTAATGATCTGCTTGACGCAATTGCAAAGTCACTGAAATCCTGAACCCGGGCAGAAATTCCTCAGACGCCCAGCTTGTCACGAAAAGCATAATACCACGACCCCAGCGTGGAATAGGGCACACGCAACATCCGACCGCCGGGGAACGGGTACCACGGTACGCCGGCAAACACATCAAACCGGCTTTTATCGCCGTCTATCGCCTGCGCGATGATCTTGCCGAATGTATGTGATCCTGTGACGCCGTGCCCCGAATAGCCATGGGCAAAATATGTGTTGTTGCCCAGTCGCCCCATCTGGGGCACGCGGCTGAAGGACAGGGCAAAATTGCCGCTCCATGTATAGTCGATCCTGACCCCTTTCAGGTGCGGATAGACCTTCTCCATTGCGGGCCGCAGCTTGGCCTGCACGTCTGCCGGGTCGGTGCCGCCATAAACGGTGCCACCGCCAAATATCAGCCGCTTGTCCGCTGACAGGCGGTAATAATCCAGAATATAGCGCACGTCTTCAACGCATTTGTCGGTGGGCAACAGTGCGGTCGCCTGCGCGTCTCCCAGTGGCTCTGTGGCCATCATCTGGGTCGATACCGGCATGACGCGGGCAGTCAGGGCAGGGATCACATGGCCCAGATAGGCGTTGCCGCACAGCACCAGCGTGCCGCAGGTCATCGTGCCGTGCGCGGTTTTGACAACCGGCCTTGCCGCATCCGTGTCGGCGCTGATCACTGGCGATTGCTCGTAGATCACACCACCCAGATTTTCAAAGGCCGCAGCTTCGCCAAGACATAGGTTGAGCGGGTGCATGTGCCCGCCGGTATGGTCAATCATGCCACCTGCATAAAGGTCAGATCCCACGTGGTCGTGCATCTGCGCCTTGTCCAGCATATCCTGATTATGAAGCCCGTAGCTGGCCCAAAGGGCGCGGCGGGCCTCCAGTTCTTTCATATGTGCGCCCGTCAGTCCGGCAAAGATGTTGCCCGGCTTCAGGTCGCACTGAATATCGTAGGTCTTGACACGTTCGCGGATGATCTCGCCGCCCTCTTGCACAAGCCCTGCCACGAAATTGGCAGTGTCCTGCCCATAGCGTTTCGCGATGGTTTGCAAGCTGGCATTCAGCCCGTTGACGATCTGCCCGCCATTGCGGCCCGACGCGCCCCATCCGACGCGCGCGCCTTCGATGATTGCGACCTTGTACCCTTGTTCAACCAGATGAAGCCCCGCAGACAGACCGCTATAGCCTGCGCCGACAATACAGATGTCTATCTGCTGATCACCTTCTAGAGCCGGACGCGCGGGCGAAGGGTTGGCACTGGCGGCGTAATAGCTTTGGGTATGCGCGGTGTGGCCATTGGCGGCAAACGTTTCGATTGGCATCAGACGATTTCCAGATAGCTGTCATATTCGAAATCGGTCACATGCCGCGAGAACCGTCTGAGTTCCTGCAGTTTGCATTCCACCAGCATTGTTTGCAGGCGTTTTGAAAAGATGTGATCCACATGTTTGCCACGGCGAAACGCCTGAATGGCGGTGGCCCAGTCAAGCGGCAGGTGGTCAAGTTTCTGGCTATAGGCATCGCCCACAATGGGATCGTCCGGGGTCATTTTGCCTTCGATCCCGACAAGCGCGCCGCCCAGAATACTGCCAAGTACCAGATAGGGGTTGGCATCAGCCCCCGCGACACGGTGCTCAATCCGGCGCGCCTTGTTGGGGCCGCCGGGAATACGAATAGCTGCCGTACGGTTTTCATAGCCCCATGCCACGCTGGTGGGCGCATGTGCGCCGGGCAGAAGGCGGCGATAGGAATTCTGGTGCGGGGCGAATGTGAGTGTGTTTTCCTGCATCGTTTCCAGCAGCCCTGCAACCGCATGCAGCATCAGTGGCGTGCCTTCGGGACCGCCATTGTCAAACAGGTTGACGCCGTTTTCATCGACAAGGCTGAAGTGCACATGAAAGCCGTTTCCAGAACGGTCGCCATAGGGTTTGGCCATGAATGTCGCGGCCAGCCCGTGCTTGCGCGCGATCCCGCGCACAAGCCGCTTGAACAGCACCGCATCGTCTGCGGCCTGCAACGGGTCCGCCACATGGACCATATTGATTTCAAACTGACCGGCCCCGTTTTCCGAAATCGCCGCATCGGCTGGAATACCTTGTTCCTGACAGGCGTCATAGACATCGTTTAGGAATTCATCGAAATGCTGCAATTCATCAAGTGACAGGGCACCGTCAGAATCCAGTCGTTTGCCCGTGACCGGTGAGCAGGGCGGTTGCGGCTGGGGTTCATTGGGGTCGCAAAGGTAAAATTCCAACTCGGTCGCCACAACCGGTGTCAGCCCAAGCGCCTGATACCGCGCGACGATGTTCGCCAATGCGCGGCGCGGATCGCCAGGGAAAGGATCGCCATCCTCGGTGGCCATCCAGAACATGATCAGCGCCGAGGGCCTGCTGGTCCAGTTGACCAGAACGATCGGACGGCCTGTAAAATCGCAAATACCGTCGGCATCACCCGTTTCGAAAACCAATTCGTTATTTTCAATATCCTCGCCCCAGACATCGACACTCAGCAGAGACAGTGGCATGCGCAGCCCGCTGTCCATGATGGATTTCGCCTTTTCAATCGGCAACCGTTTGCCGCGCATTGTTCCGTTTAGATCGCAGACGCAGGCAAAAACGGATTCAAGCTCGGGATGTTCCTGAAGCCATGCTCTGATATTGGTGGTCGGCAACTTGTCAGCATCCTTCATTGATAACGTCACTTCTTTTGAAACCCGGCGCAGGTTATGCAACGCGGCCCTGCTCGTTTAACCCTGCGCGTCCGGACCTGCGCTGTCACGAAATGAATGGCGGAGAGACAGTCCGCCACGCTAGATCCATAATGAATTATTATAAAAGGGTTTTATTTAACTAAAGAAAAATTATACCTCATAATGTACCACACACTCTCAGCTCTATGAAAGGCATGGTCTTAGAACTAGTGCAAACGCTGGGCCGAGGATCGGCACTTCGAACTCTTCTTCTTCAACGTCCTGAACTGGGCTGTGCGACAAAAGCTGGAGCATGATCAAACAGGGTAAACCGCAAAAAGTCGTTGTTACAGCAAACATTCGCAAACTCATGAAATCAATATCTTGTTCAAAGCAGATTGCCAATGGGGTTGAAAAAATCGCTTGAGCAAGACTGATACTCACTTCATCCCTTAGGTCATGTGCATGATGAATGGAAGCGTACTCAGAATTCTGTCAATGTCGGACTCGATTAATGGAACTGTCAGCCGATCTCCTTGGCGCAGGCATCTGCTCGTGCGGAGAAGTTGTCAGTTAACCTCAACTGAATCGCCCGAGCCCCGCGCCAGTGATCTGTGCCCTCCAGTCCGATTTGAGCCCGGTTCCGGCCTCGCGCATCGCAACACTCACGGCCTTTTCCCCAACCTTGATTTCAGCGGCCATCATGGCAACGAGGTCGGGATCAATGTTGAGTTTCAGCTTCAAATTTCCACAGATCTCATTTTCCGGCTATGATGTGGAATCATTCCAACTTCAGAACCGGGGAGGAAGACGATGATTGACCGTGACGCATATGTGGAGAAGGCAAAGGCGAATATCGACAAGTGGAACGCAGAGATCGACAAGATGCAGGCAAACGCCAAGGAAGCTCAGGCCGATGCGAAGATCAAATACGAGAAGCAGCTTGCGGAAATGCGCAAGCAGCGCGAAGAGGCCGAGGCGAAGATGAAGGAGGCGCAGCAGGCGTCCGACGCTGCCTGGGATGATATGCACAAAGGCTTCGAGCAGGCATGGGACAGCCTGTCGGAGTCGTTCCAGAGTGCTATGAAGCGGTTCAAATAGCTGATGACGCTAGCACCTCGGCAACCATCAATGCAACGAGATCAGGATCGATACTGGGCGTCAGCTTCATGATGGGCGCAGATCCAGCGCCCAGATCAGGCGTTCGCGGTCGCGAAGTGGCTCTCTCGCCCATGGCAACTTGCCCCATGACGTCCTTTGCTAACCGTCGCGCCTCGTCTACTGTGATCTTGCCGTGCCGACCCAATGATACGCGCCGGGTGCGCCCGCCTTTGCGGTATTGTGCCTGATAGGTCTTTGCGCCCGATGGCAGGACGCGCACGCCAAATCCTGCGATCTGGCTATCCCAGACAAAGAATTCCGCCGCCTCTGATTTGAGGGCATCAATGGTGCGTTTGGTCAATTTGGGCATGTTGGTCTCTCTTTTTCCCGCAATCTCGTGGAAGCATTGTGCAAGCAACTGGAAGAGATTCGTGGAGTAAGAGATAGGAAATCAGAGTCGCGAGATTCAATATTAAACAAGCAATATCAAGGAGATAGAGTATGTTGGCGCATTGATTCGCAACCGGTGCAAACTGGCAGGGGCTGCCTCATAACCTGAAGGTTGTAGGTTCCAATCCTACTCCCGAAACCAAAATAATCACACCAAATCAAAGCACTAGCGCCCCAAGGGGCGCTTCTTGCGTTTGTAGTGTAAGGCGCAGTGCTACGGTGGTGCTACGGAAGAAAGGCGAGAAGTGTTGCGACGGCGAATTTTGTCGAAAAACTCTTCCTGGATTGGTGATGCATTCGCTGATTCAATTCCTTGAGGGATACCTCGTACCGTTGCCGTAACCTGAACCCGTCCAGGGTAAGGGGAGATCCAACCTCAAGCCGATTTGTGCAACAAAGCCCCCTGCAAGCCTGAGTTAGAGCATTGGAAGTTTCACCAGAGCAAATCACCTTTCTTTGACTTGGACGAAAATAGATGATCTCTAAAACTTTATGATAACCAAGCCGTGGGGAAACCGCCGTGTTCTATGTCCCAGAAACAGCCCAAATCGGCTTGAGCCGAACGGCCCTTGGTGTCTGTGCCTTTTGTGCGATGGTGAATAGGAACCCGGCCTATCGCGCTGTCTTTTACGATCCTTTTGCGGAGCGGCTGTTTGCTGAGGGGGCAGTCGATGGTCAGCGCATTCTTGACGGGTTGACCGACTGG
>NZ_QBUD01000022.1 GCF_003058085.1 Yoonia sediminilitoris
CACCGCCAGCACGCCGCATAATCAAACCAAACAGATGAGCCAAACTCTCTCTTAGGTTCGGACGCTCTTGGTCCCAAAAACCCTGACGACGGACACTTCCGCGTCTGTGTCGTTGAGAAGCACATCGTGACGTCGCGAGTCATCTTTGAAGTTGCCATCCCAGACTAGTCGTCGTCCGAAATCATGGGATCTACGTGTGATCTTAACAACTTCTTGCGAGGGGAGCGGATTATTGCCTTCACTGCAATAGACGAAGTTCAAAAGCTCAAGTCCCGGATAGTGACCCGCGGCATCGAAATCGAGAACGCCTCCGAACAACTCTCGAGAGACATCTGGGCCCTTACGGACTTTTTCTGACGGTTCACTATTCATTCTTAAACCTACTTTTATTTCAGGCTCCTGCACCGACCTGGATGGTGCTTCCATCAATCGAAATGGTCTGGGAGCGACCATCTCGAATGAGATTTATCTGATCCGAACTTGAATGTGCGGCCTGTGCAATGCGCCCCAGAAAGATTGCGACGCGCCGAATGTCGTGCTCGTAAAATCTTGTTGGCACGTGGCCCGCCGCGGCCCTTAGAATGCAGTCAAAGGTCATTAGATCGAGCTGGAGATCATGCTTTTCACTCTTTTGATCAACAATCCGTAGGACAATGTGACGGTCGATCCAATCGACGCTTTTCTTTACGTGGTAGGGGACCTCATCACTATTCCCCCATTTCTCCGATAGCCTGAGCAAATCGACGTTTGCTGGCTTGATCCTAGCTGCTAGTATCGCGGTCCCCGACATTGATCGTCCAAAAGCAGGATCAACGAGGTGAAGTGTTGGGGTTTGCTCTGAAAATTGAAGACCCTGAATATGATGCAGACCAGCGATCACGCGTTTCTTCAGAATGGCTCGTGCCGGGACATCCATCTGGTCATAAACTACACGGAGAAAATCGGCGCCATACGGGAAACCGAGGTGGACCATGTCCAAGGTCGTACTCCCTATCCCATCCACGTATGCGCGGCGCCTAAGCGCCCTCACCACCCGGGTAACATTTTCCGCTTCCTCCGCTCTCTGTTTCTTGTTGCGGGGGTCGCCGATGATTTCATCAATTCCCTGCGAGGCATCGATCAGGTCTTCATCCGATGTTGAGGGAGCCGGAAACTGCAGGTCCAATTGCCCGCCAGTGAAGATTTCCTGTTGGTTTACGATGCGCTCGTCGATCTCTCGCAAGGCCCTACGCCCCGGATCAAGCTTTGGAAGTTGCTGCATCAGAGGCAGGCGTTTGAGTTGTTCTTTTGAGATTGTATCAGGAGACTCGAACGCGAGATTGTAGAACGCGTAAGCCTGCTGCCAGCCCCTCCTATGGCGACGTCTCATCCTGTGGACGTCCTCACACTTCAGACCGCCTGTCAGCAGATACGCAAATGCCATCAGCATATCCCGGATAGTTATCACGTAGCCAATCCGTTCAAGCGTCGCGAACAGAAGACGCAGTTTCGCCTTTCTAGTTACCGCCACCTCTCCGTCGACGCGTTCGGAGAGCATTTCCCTGTTGCGGTTTATCGGACAGGCGTGGCGCGCATCGCAATCGTTGCAGCTCCTCCACCTGGTGCCCGATGTCCAGTCACGAAGTGCCAGATCGCCAAGTGACTGACCATCGCTCCCAGCTGCAGTGGACTGGTGGTTGAGGTTCACAATATGAACGCGCCCATCGCGACTTGCTTTACCGTCCTCAAAGGACGCGTCGAAACTCCTGAGCAGTTCAGCACAATACTGTCCGGCTTCTTTGCCGGACAGAACGGCGCGAAGGCGTCCTTCATTGGCGCAGATAATTGTGACTGCATCGTCGGTGTTGGAATCTTCAACCAAATCGGCCGCAATCTGCGGAGAAAATTCCGAAAAGTCTTTGAAGATGCGCAAAGCGCCAGCGGCATCCGTGCCGGACTTATCCTTAATGACCTGCCTGCCGTCGCAAGCCTCATTGATCAATTTTCGTGCCTCTTCCTCGTTATAGCCGAGGAAGCTTTCGATTATCCGGCGGCACAGGTGAGTTTTCCCGTGGCCCGCATCGCCTGTAAGAACAATTACGTGAGCTCCCGCTTTGGCTGCATTCAGCACATAGTCAAATGCGGCAGTGTCGAGATTGAGTGAATCACGTGCTACCTGATATTCTTCGTAGATCTGATCATGCGAGGGATCGAACGGCAGAAACCGTGCCATTCTGTACACATGAGGGTTCTTGTTCTCTGGCAATCCACTGCTCCAGCAAGTCTACAGGTTTCTTTGGGATCGGAAGGGCCCGGTTGGAGAGCACGTTAAGCGTTTGCAAGCGTTATGAAAACACCCAAGGCGCTATATTGGTGCGTAGACTTAAAGTGGCCTTCTGATCGCCACCACTGGCACCTCGCTCCACCATAATCTGAACTCCTCACCTCTTGTACTTCGGTTTGGCTGTGGTCTTCCCACGCGGCTTCGTCACGGAAGCCCAGCCTCGCATGTAGCCGCGGTAAAAGCGCTTGACTGCTGAGGGCGAACTCTCGATCGCTCAACTCGGTGCGCTTGGTGTCAACGAATTAGGAGAGCGGTTCAGTAGAATGACACTCATGATGACTTCATGGTTTGAACAGACCTGAAGATACCAGAACCAAGCAAGTTTGCGAAGAAAAAATGGGGACTTTCGGCCAGCACGTGTTGTCGTCTAGCATCAGCGTATGGAGTTCGTCGTTACAGACAATGAGGGTCTGCCCTTGGACGCGACCGTTGAGGTCGAAAGCGGAACCATCATTCTTCGTAGCCGTGGAGGAGCAGCAGGTTCGCCCAACGCGAGGAATCGCGACTATAGCACTGCCCTGCGGCTCATCCTGAGGCGCCTTCTCGACCAGAGCATCGAGATCGAAGGCGCGTGGGTGGACAGCAGTCGCGTTCAGCAGATGCCGCTAGGAGAGCGCCAGATACTGTTTCGAGATGATCTGCCCGAAACGAGCGAGCAACTTTTTACTCGCATGAGCCGGCGGATGCAGGCTGTTGGTAGGTTGCCTGATGCCGGTCCAGGTAGAGGCAACTCGAACAAGCGCATCCGGATCGAAATTGGCGCCCGGTCGACGGGGGACATTGCGCACGCCATAGGAGCTATCCCCAAGGACAGGAGCGTTCCGAGACACGCCGTGCGGCTTTCGGCGGAGCAACTGCGGAAGGTGACAGCCGAGCACGTCTGGCAGGCCATCTCAAACATCCTGCTCGAAGGACCTAGCGAAAACTATGGACCATCGACTGACTATGATCTTCTAACTGATGCGGGTCTTGCACTTCCGCCCAAGGCAGTTTTTGGACAAGCTGCCAGCCTTGCCCTCGGTCGTATTGTCGGCCCCAACCATTTCTCAGCAGGTCTCGGCACTCCCTGCTTCGACATCCTCCAGAAAGCCGGATACCGCATCGTGCCGAAGAGAGAGACCATTGATCCTGCCGAGGAACTCTCTGCCGGGGACAAGGTTTGGACCGAAGGCAACGTTCGACTTTTGACCCACCTCCGCCGCGAACGCGGGCATGGACTGTCGAGGGCCAAGAAGGCGGAATTCATCCGCAAGCATGGGCGGCTCTTCTGCGAACGCTGCAAAATGGACCCCGTAGTAGTGTTTGGGGACCAGTATGGCGAAGCCTGCATCGAGGTGCATCATCATAAAACGGCAGTTGCAGAAATGGGCACCAGGCATGAAACGCGACTCGACGATCTCCAGTGCCTCTGTGCTAATTGCCACCGCTACGTTCATCGCATCATGAAGAGCGTGGCCGCCGACAATTGACCAACAGCCTGTAGCCACAAAATCGGTAGCTTCGACCAGTTTTTCATATCAGCGGTCTTCAGCCAGCAAACGCGTCAGACAGTGTTGGAAACGATTCAGAGATGGTACGTGCGGGAGCTAAGGCCCGGAGGGCTGATCCTTGGTCGCCATAGTGACTTCTCGTTCGAACGCTTCCACGTCAGACAGCCTGTACACGAACCGTCCGCCTAGCTTGAGATATCTCGGTCCTTCCTGGGCCCAACGCCAGCGTTCAAGTGTTCGATGGCTGATCTTCCAGCGGGCCGCTAGTTCTTTTTGATTCACACATACTTCGCTCATTTTCGTCTCCTTTTATGCAACTCACTTCGGTCGCAGGAGAACGAAGGCGTGAGAAGAAAACCTATTCAAGTCGGTATGTTGAGTGCCGAGAGGCTATGTCCGAAACAGGCGGGGCAAGTGTAAAATGGCGCATGCCGTCGAAGCCAAGTCGGACCCTTCGGCACAGGGCGGGGCTCATCTGAAGGGGGTCGGACACTTTTCTCAAGATTGCAAGGATTGTTGTGGTATTTAGACTCGATCCGAACTGTCAAAATAGCCGAATTAAAGTGCGAGTCATTCCCTCCGCCACTTGCCCACGCGAAAGCGTTCTCCCGATCCGGCTGCGGCCGATTTTTTCCGTTATATTCAAGGGTTATGCGGGTTGGGCTGAGCACTGGCCCATGTGCCGAGAGGGCCGGAAGCAGTCTCTCAGCGCCGATATTCTCCAGACCTCATGACTGCGTCGATTTAGCGAATAGCTTGTAAGTAGATGATTTATTGTTTTTATTTCGAGGGTCGAAAATTGACTTCGACGCCAGTCTCCTTCGGCCACTTGGAACTCGGATCGGAATTTCAATCAGCTTGAAGCACATCATCCTGCATTTTCGTCGGCGATGACATCTGCATTCCCAATTTGGATTTCGGCAGCACTGCTGCGGAGCCAAGCGGCCAAGAGATTGGCTGCCAATGTAGTCTCCTCCGGTCTCCTGAGCGCGCACTCCCAGACTGTTGCCACACGCCAGCCAGCATCAAGCAGCTGATCGTGCACCGACCTGTCCCGCGCAACGTTCGCGTCGAACTTCGCCTGCCAGAACTCTGGACGCGTCGATGGAGTGGTTGTGTAACGACAGCCCTCATGGCGGTGCCAGAAGCAGCCATGCACGAAGACGATTGCGTGATGCTTCGGAAACACGAGGTCAGGTCGCCCGGGGACAGTCTTCGAATGCAGCCGGTAACGGAAGCCGCGCGCATGAAGTGCCCGCCGAAGCACCAATTCGGGCTTCGTGTCCTTCCCCTTGATCCCGGCCATCATTCGGGATCGGGTCTGTTTGTCTACGATATCGGTCACGTGCACCCTGGTCTTCGATCTGGAACCTATTATACACCGACTGAATGAATTTCGTCAGGAGCCTGATTTGTCAGCCACTTTCGGCATAATCGATCTGTTCGCCGGTCCAGGCGGACTTGGCGAGGGATTTGCCTCCCTCGTCGAGGACGGACATGCGCCGTTCCGAATCGGCATCTCGGTCGAAAAAGAGGCATCGGCCCATCGCACCCTGACGCTGCGCGCATTCCTGCGTGAATACCGGGCGCTTCACGGCACCTTGCCTGATCAGTTCATCGATTTTCACGCGGGGCTTGCCCCCGAGCCGGATTGGTCAGCAGTCGACGCCGAAGCGTGGCAGCTTGCCATTGATGAGGCTGGTGCACTCGAGCTCGGCACTGAGGCAGCTGCGACGGCGATTGACGGTGCCATCGCGAAGCTGCGCAAAAATTATGACGATACGATTCTGATCGGCGGACCGCCCTGTCAGGCTTATTCCCTGGTAGGGCGCGCCCGGGCCAAGGGCAAGATCGGCTATGTGCCTGAAGAGGATGAGCGGCATTACCTGTTCCGAGAGTACATTCGCGTACTCGACAGGCTTCGTCCCGCCGCTTTCGTGATGGAAAACGTCAAGGGCATGCTGTCCTCGACTATCGAAAGCAAACTTGTCTTCGAGATGCTGATGGAGGATCTGTCCTCGCTCGGCACGGGCCAGGATCACCACTACGATCTTCGGGCAGTCCGGGTGAAAGATGGAAAAGCCAGCCTGCAAGAAGCCGCACGACCATCTGATTTCATCGTGCGGGCTGAGGAGTTCGGAGTTCCGCAACGACGCCACAGGGTGATCATCGTCGGCATCCGGTCCGACCTTGCGGGCAAGGCTGCGCGCGCCGAGATTGCGGTCTCGGGTCTGACGCGAACGGTCAGCGACGTGATCGGGACGATGCCCGAACTGCGCAGCGGCATCAGTCGTGGTCGAGACGATTCATCGGCGTGGCGAAACGAGGTTGTCGAAGCAGCGAAACTTCTGGCCAAAATCCATAAGGGGAAAGAGAATGCTCCGCTTCGGGAGGCATTCTCATCCGTTGCCAAGCGAATGAAGTCGGAAGCGCAGAGCCGTCGGACAGCGTCATGCCAGCCGGATGGCTATGGCACCTCAAACGATGAATTGCTGCGCTGGCTTGAGCGGCCAGAACTGCGCGCCATTGCCCAGCACGAAACGCGCGGACACATGGCGTCGGATCTGGGACGGTATCTGTTCGCCGCTGTCTTCGGAGCAGTGCGCGGCTATAGCCCAAAGGCCGCCGATTTTCCCCTCGCGCTGAGCCCGGATCATCGGAACTGGCACAGCGGCGTCTTCAACGATCGATTTAGAGTCCAACTTGCCGACGCGGCCGCGACCACGGTCACAAGCCATATCTCCAAGGATGGACATTACTTCATCCATCCTGATCCGATACAGTGCCGCAGCCTGACCGTGCGCGAGGCCGCCCGGTTGCAGACCTTCCCCGACGACTACCTGTTCCTGGGCAATAGGACCCAGCAGTATGTCCAGGTAGGAAACGCGGTGCCGCCGTTTCTTGCACGGCAAATCGCTCAGCTAATCCTTAAGAGTATTTAAGGCACTGTCAGACAAAACCCGCTTGAGGCGGGCAGCACACCGCCATAGCTTCTTGGGATGACAAAACGCTGCCCATTCAAGTACTTCAAAACCAGCCCCGAGGTCATTCGCCTCGCCGTAATGCTCTATGTTCGTTTTCCTCTTTCGCTGCGGAATGTGGAAGATTTGCTACACGAACGCGGGATAGAAATCAGTCATGAAACGGTGCGGTTTTGGTGGAACAGATTTGGCCCGATGTTCGCGTCTGAGATCAGGCGAAACCGGATCAGTCGGATGCGATCCTATTCAAATTGGCAATGGCACTTGGACGAGGTTTTCGTGAAGATCAACGGCGAGACCCACTACCTGTGGCGTGCTGTGGATCACGAAGGAGAAGTGCTGGAAAGCTATGTCACAAAGCGCCGGGATCGCAAAGCAGCTTTGAAATTCCTCAGAAATTCCATGAAGCGTTATGGCCAGCTGCAGATTGTTGTGACCGATAATTTGCGGTCCTATGGCGCTGCCATGAAGGTCATTGGCAACGCCGATCGACAGCAAACAGGCCACTGGCTCTACAATCGGGCAGAGAATTCTCACCTCCCGTTACGACGACGAGGACGGGCAATGCTTCGCTTCAGGCAAATTGATGTCTGCAGAAATTCGCCGCCGTTCATTCCTCCGTACATAACCATTTCAACCAGGAACGCCATCTATACTCACGCGACAACTTCAAGCTCAACCGAACCGCTGCACTCTCTGAGTGGCGTCAGCTTTGTTCTAGGTAAGTTGACGCGTGCTGAGATAAACTGAGACTAGTTCGAATTGGTCTGACACCACTCCACCAGCCCATCGTGAACCCATTCCAACGCCTGAAATCAATCTTAATAGCCACGCCGTGCGGATGCGATCTGGTCCGTATGCAGTCGCCATGTAAGCGCACCGGTCAGCACTTTCACCGTCCGATACAGCACTGTCGGAAACGTTGTCGATTTCAGTGAATATCCACTGTATTCTGCATCATCCGAGCGATGTCTTCAGGCGTTCCCGCCATTTCTAGCAAGACGTTGGCCCGGCTGGTGGCAACATAGATCAGTTCGGAGTCAGTCAGCTCCTCAATCCCAACAAGGAAGACGCAAGGGCGAGACAATCCCTTGAAGCGACGCACAGTATCAAAAACAATGTGGTCGGGGTGTATTTTGTCGGATTGACATGTTGGAACCCCCGCGATCTTTTCTGGCGCAGCCATCGATGTTGAGCCGGAGCCAGTAAGCACCGCAATTTGTCCAGGTTTGGCTTGTCCGGAGCGCAATAGTTGCGCAATGCGCTCGTTTACGCGCTCCATCGCCATTTCGCTTTTTCGGCACTCTAGCAAGCCTATGACTTCCCCTTCGGGCCCTGCCGCAGTGCTACGCCGACCTTCATACCATTTAGACATGAGCTCGTGAATCCGCTTTGTATTTCGAAGATTTCGAGTGAGTGCGATCGATGACTTTGGCAGGGCGGAAATGAACCCATCCTCTGGAGAGAACAAGCGCTGATTGTCGTCGTAAAATACGTAAAAACGTCCCTCATCTATGTCCCTGACGGCAAGCCGGAGTGCATTCAACCAAGAGTCACGGAAGTCTTGTCCCTCGTCCACCAAAATAGTATCGAAACCGAGGTTTGGATTGTTACCTATCGCTTCGACCAGTGCTTCTGGAAGATGGGTGTCAAACAGCGCCTGACCAGCATTCGAAGGCAGCACGATTCCCTCTTTTATTGCAAGCGAACGGCAAAGCGAGTGAAAGCTGGCAACAACAAGGAGTTCATTGCCTTGGCAGACGTCGTGTAAGTGATTGGCCAACGGCGCATTGAAGCAGGTCAAGAGAGTTCGGCGGCCCTCGGCCGCGCACCTTATAGCCTTCTCGATCGCCAGAACTGTCTTCCCGCTACCAGCACCGCCCGATATGGCCATCTCTCTGTTGTCTTCCAGGGAGTCAAGAATCCAGGCCTGTTCCCCCGTGAGTCTTTCTATAGTCGTCGCATCGTCGGCAAGGCTGAAGCCAACATGTGCCCGCAACTCGAAGTGGCTTGCGAGCAATTCCTCCAGCGCCCTCAAGCCATCGAGGCCCAGGGGTTTCTCCCTCGGATCGCCGCCTTCGGTCATGCGGCGCAATATCCACTTGTCTAGATTTTCCAAATCGTCTCCAAAGGCAATGATTTCAAGAGGGGCATCCGGCGCCAGTGGACGTTTCGGCCGTGCACTGTTGGGAAGAATTGCCCCATGTCGAACACGAAGAAAGCGTCGCCCGAGCCTCTTGTTTTCATTAAGACGCTTGAGGAAGTGGTATTTGCTGCTGCGCGCCTGTGCTATCGGGCTTTTAATCTTGAACTTGAAGCCATCCCGGTCCTCAGTCAGCCATTGGCCGTCTGCCTCACGACAACTAACACGCCCTCCCTTTACTTCGAGAAACAGCAGACCGTACTCCGCGTGTGCAACTATGAAGTCTGCCTCACCATCAAATTCGGCACCATGATCATCGGCTTCATGCCATGACCGCGAGTAATAGCAGGTAAAGTCGCTTGGTAACTTGTCACGGATACGCTCATATACGCGGACCTCGGATGACAACTTTGGGTTGTCAAAAACATGCTTGGGCAGCTGCTTCGGATAGATCCGTGCCATGGTCAAATCTTCCCTTCAAGCAGAGCCCGAAAAAAACCAATTTCTGGCTGATCCGGCTTACCGACAAGCATTCCGCGGTCCAAGTGCCTGTTGAAATGCTCGCAGGAAGTTTCGGGGATAAACGTGCAGCAATGGCAAGCGGCAGAACCGGAACCCTCAGAAAGGGAGAGAATACCGCTACTGCAGAGCGGATCAGACGAACACCATTCGAGGTCCCGCAATGCGGCAAGGAGTATGGGGCCAAGCTCGCTCGTTCGTCCCTTGCGGGACAGTCCCCCTAGTGTTCCATCAGAGTCTGGGGCCGATGTGTACAAAAGAAAACCGCACATGCCACCCGGGCCCGGCGAAACGTATAGCCTTTCGCGGATAGAAGCTGTGGAGTATCCACTGTCTAGCGACAGGCGCTCTGCGAGAGCATGCGCGGTCGTGTGTATCAATAAGAAGCGCGCTGAAATCGCAAGTGGAAAAGGGCGATCTTCGCTATTGTGCTCTTTCCAAGAGCGCTCTGCCGCTGAATGCGCATCAGCGGCTCGCGCTATGACTTCGGGTCTGTTCTCCCACTCGATGACCTGAGGCTCATCGAAGCTGATAAAGATTCCCTCACCTCGGACTTCTATCGCGGGCAACCAGTTCAACTTCCTTTCCGAAAGTGGAGCGATGAATGAACTGCTATCTCCTGCCTCAACTGGGCTTAGTCGCGTGAAACCCTGCAGAGCCCGAACCTCGCGAAGACGCTCTACCGACACGAGGTGGTCCAGCAAGCCGTTCATTTCATAAGGAAGATGTTGGTGGCTGACTTGAAACTCGGCAAACGCCTCGTTGTCTGGTCCTCCCGAGCACAACATGAGATGCTCGTTTGGCCGTAGGTCGCCAGTCTTCTCGTCCAGCATCTTCAGAAGCGTAATAATCCGAGATGTCAATTCTTCTGACGTGACATCCGGGTCTGGCCAATTTAGGAGAATTCGCTTCCGAACATAGTCGGGAAGCTGAGATCGGTCGTCCAATGCAACCAGATCTGGCCAGAAATCTTCCAGCATATCTCGGAATGAGCCACCGAATGGCGGAACATCGAGCGCCGATGCGATCACGGGGAAATAAGCGTTTGACGCGCCGCGCTGGATTGCAACAGGGTGGTGGTTGCAACCAGTCGCTGGTAGTTGTAGCCATGGTGACTTTCCGTCACATCTCAAGTTGGCGTGCGCAGAAGGCGACAGGGCACCGTCAAGGTCGCGCTCGGACTCGCATTCAGTGCAATGGACACTGAGCCCCTTGAGGCCAGCACCATCGCCGATCAGCTTCAGGGCTTTCTTCCGCGAGCAAGACTCGGAGTGCTTGGGCCATGACATCCATGGGAAGTCCTGTAAGTGACCAGCGGGACAGGTGACGACAAATCGTACAGGAACCGCGTAAACTTTCTTTTGGCGCCGACCGCGCCCGCTGCTGCAGGTCGGGCACCAAAGCTCAGGTTTCCCAATCTCGGCACCCCAAAATCTGCTGCGCTGCAGAAGATTGCACTTTGGACAGACATGCCAATCCGGAAAACGATAAGAAGGCACCAAACGGGGCCTTTTGTCCTTACCGATCTTTTCCTCTCCCACAGGAGGCAGTCTGAAGCCGTTGACCTGCAGCCGCGCCTGCAAGGGCTCGTGATGAATGCGCTGGTCGTTCAGCAGGCCTTTCTTTATAGAAAGTTGGTCCCATGCCTCGAGTCCCGCCGCGACTACGGAAATTGGTGCTCCATCTTCTCCGCGAAAATCGATAATCGCCCCCGGGCCATTGCCGGTAAGGACCTGACTGCGACGGATCTTGCCAATTGGTTTCATTGCCTCGGACCCCTTTCTTGTCCACCTTCAAGCAGAACATATGACGTTGACGCCTCGACCGAGCGCAAGGAATTTGGAGTAGGTGTCTGCTTTTCGAAGCGGGCCTTGTTCCCACGCACTGCGGCCGCCTCTGCTGACGTGAGAAGTGCGTCTCCGAAGTCGTTCCAATAATCCTTCAGGCCGTGATGATCGAACCAGTCATCTAGAAACTTGTTGAGTTGCTTGCGCGCATCAACTGCTTCGGTGGGATCGATTCTTTCGACTCGCTCTACGACCTTGTCTAGAAGGGCCTCGGCCTCGCGCTGATGTTGCTCGATTGCTCCGGGGTCGGCCATCCCATCAACGAGGTGGCGTATCATTGCAACGAATGGCGCATGCAATGCTCGATCTCGAGCCCGTGGAGCGAAAGGAGTCACGCTCGTCGCTTCGACATCGCGATACAGACTGCGATGCCAGCTGCAAAAGGTCTCATAGCGACTGCGGTCGCGGGATTTAGCGGCGTTGAAGAGCGTGATGATCAGTCCGGGAGCTTTTTGACTGCGGCCGACTCGGCTCGTTGCCTGAATGTACTCAGCAATTGTTTTCGGCTGACCATTTACCACCATCAGACCCAGACGCGAGACGTCCATACCTACTGAGATCATATTGCTCGCTAGGACAATGTCGATGTGGTCCGGATCACTCCAATGACGCTCGAGGTCCTTGAGAAATCGCGGGATATCGCTTGAACGGACCCGGCTAGTCAGCTCGATCTGGGTTGCAGCTTCGCGCGCTGTCTCATTTCCCCTGCGCGAGGCATAGTCCTTCACGCTTCGTGCGACGTCGTCTCGCATCAGAACGAGCGCTCCACCCAGTTCACGCAGTGAATTGAAGTAATTTACCAAAGTCCAGTAGCCATCGCGTTCGTCTTTGCCGAGCACTGGATCAGTCGCAGCCTGCAAGAGCGAGGCTGCTACCGCCTGCTGGGTAAACTTGGCCGACCTTCCTACAGTTGTTACGCCAACATATCGACGGCCTGAAACTTTTCTGTTCTCAATGGCAAATCCGGAGTTTGCGTGGTCGAGACCAGGTGGTGGAAACTGAAACGAGCCGCGGTCGAACAGGGCACTGATCTGTGACTCCGCCCTGCGGATGGTGGCGGTCGACCCGATCACCTTCGCCCTGTGCCCACTTCGAGCGCGACACATTTCATCAACCGCAGTTTCGTAAAGACCGGCAAGGCTTCCAAGCGGCCCTGAAATCAGATGCAACTCATCCTGAATGATCAGATCGGGTGGTGCCGCTGGAGTGCCTAAGCCGAACAGGCGGCCAGAGGTCTGATTGCGCGTGATCTGGGCGTACTTATCGACCGTGCCGATCACTAGGGTGGGTTGCTCGCGATAGACATCCTCGTCAACCGTCCATATCGGCAACTGACCGAGGGCGCTTCCAACAGCACATGTTCCTGAACGGCATCTTAACTCCACACGGGTTTTGTCGACCGCAATGGTCCAATCAAGAACGCCATGACAGCATGGACAATTCCGCAACTGGGCGGGAGAGCTTTCACCTTCTGTATCCAGCGCCTTTTCGGCATCTGCCAAGCTATTCGGAGTCGCACCCTCACCGACCCAAAGCCCAAGCGAAATAGGCGCGTCAGTCAAGAAATGATCAGGCAGCTGGACCGCGCCATTCTCCACCTTGCTAAGCCGGACCATCTCACAAGCGCAGATCAGGGCGGCAGCGCGCTCGAATTGCTGAATCGTCAGCAGGCGGAGGGTATAGCGCATGAAGGTGGTAACCCCTGCACCAAGAGGTTCGCCATTCGCACGAAGTCGACGCAAGAAGATCGTGAAAGCGGTCAACAGCAGGTAGGCCTCGGTCTTGCCGCCGCCGGTCGGGAACCATAACAGATCCATTGTCTCTCGATCAGACGATTCCGGATTGGCAATGGATTCGAGGCTCAGCAGCGCGAACCCTAACTGAAACGGCCGCCAGACAAGTTCGGGCGGATCGGGATCTATCCGCCACGAATATTGCAGCGCAAGGGCGGTATTTGCGAGGCGGAAGGCCGCCAAGACCTCGGGCGAGCTTTCAAGAAGAGCAATGCCCGCACGCATTCGAGTCTCGGCCGCACGGCAACGTTTCATATGCAGATTGCCTTGGTCGGAGAACTGCTCCGGGAGGAACAGCACCTGTTCTTCCATTCTTGAAATCCATGATCCATAGGCATCGACGAATGCAGTCAGGCCACTACACAGTCTGACCTTTTCCTGCGAGGCAAGAAACGCAGCGTCCATCTGCGCCTTCACATGTTCGTCTTGGAATTCGCTATCGCCCGCAGCGCTGATCACATGAACCATCGCTTCCGGAAACCAGCTGGTAATGACGCTCCGGACAGTGCCATCTTCCGGCTCGTCCCACATGGCTGAACAGGTATGCCCCACGGCCCATTGCTGCACATTACGATAGAGCAGAGATGAAGATCGACCGTCATCGTCCATGGTGGTGGCTACTGCCTGATCAGGTTTGGGGACGAACTGACAATCGTCTATACATTCGACGGAAAGCGAAACCTGAAATAGCGTAGCTTCCTCATTTGCTGCACGGCTTTTCTTCGCGGCAGGCTTCATGTCATTGGTAATTGCTAGCGTGACCAGGAGAATATCTCCCCAGGGAGCCACACGACAGTGAAGCGTAACACCCGGCAGGCCGCTGCCGCTGAGACTTACAGCAGGAGCGGCCTGTGCCCTCATAGTTTCGAGGTCGAGATCATCAATCACTGCCATTTTTGGTTCACGGCGCCAGTGCGTAGCTCGCCCTGTCCGCGAAGCTCCCTCGTCACCCCCGTCAATCACAGAAAGTGCTTTGTCCTTGATAACCTCGGCACCCTCTGGCCGATAACGCGCACCTTCAACCTTCACCCGCAATTTTGGGGCCGTGCCAATTGACCCGACTGCGAAGGACAGCCCTGCTGAACTGGGGCGAAATGTTGAAGCTGCCTTTACACCATCCAGCGCAGTACCGGTGCCATCTGCATCGTCAGCATCACTCGCCTCATCGTCGTCTTCAGCTGATATGCTGGTGCGCGGTGGAAAAAGAATCCCCGTTAAATAACGATCTGTCGGCCGATCTGAAATCAGCTCATTTGGGGCTTCAGGGCCGATCAGATCGACTTTCATCCGTTCAATCAGCGTATCTCGCACATCGACCATCTTTATACTCCGTAATTCCAAGGGATCAGCGGGGGATCCGGGCAAAGCCACCCAGTAAGGGCGCGAGCACAAGGCCCGGCAGTTCACCAGCATGGCCCGGAACGACCACTGTGGTTGCCCCCACAACCGAAATACCCGAAATTAATTCTGGAGGGGCGGCATCCGGTGCAACTTGCCTGATCGACTGCAACATTTCGGCGAAATCGGGAGAAAGGACGCCAATTGCATATCCCTCTTCGCCCTCGAACCGAAGGATCAACCGGCCTTCGGAGTCCGGAATTGCCACAACCTTGGGTTCCTTGATCGAAGCCTGCCAGATTCTGGCAATTGTCTCGGCTTCATTAATGACATGTCCCGAATGAAGGAACTCCAGCCAGTCGACGAGATCGGGCTCAAGGCCTATTTCGATCAACCGATGATCAGCGCGGGCTGCCCAATACCGTTCAGGCTTTCCCGTTGTGTAAAACTTAACCGGACTGATCCAGCCAGTGCGCAACTCCGTGCTCGCGCGGGTCGCACCGACGTACAATGCGCGCGCTTCCTCGCCCCAGTCTACAGTTTCGCCGTGCGGCGCCTTGGTGAGCAGCAACATCACCCGCTGATCCTCACGACCTTTGATGGCGTGTATCGTTGAAAGCAAAGGTCCTGCATTGCCCTCATGATCGCTGAGTAGTTCTAGCGGCGGCTCATTTAGACCATCGGCCACACGCCCCACCACGATACTATCGCGACCAGATCCATCGAGATCGAGCAGAATCTCCCAAGATTCATCGACATCGCGTACGGCGGCCGGAAAAAGCATCTCATGCATGACACCGAAAGCATCGCGCGAAATGCTCTCCGATGCCGGATGTGCGCCGAGAATGGCACCAATCCAAGGTTCTATACGCAGCGGGCGGTCTGGCAATCGGAGACGGAATCGGCGGCCCGCGGACCTCATGTCTTCAGCCGCCGTGAAAAGCCCTCGGCGGCTTCGTGTCAGTATCAGTCCTCGTGTCGTTGAAGAATGCGCAGCGAACCTAGTGATTTCGTTTTCAAGTGCGGCGGCCTTGATTTGCTCACGGACGTTGAAGTAGCCCTCGCGAGATCCGCCTTGATCATCCCGCAAGTTTTCGCGAACAACGCGGAACATCTCCCGCAAAGCCAATGTTTTAGTCCTATGGTCCGACTCCAGCCTGTCAGAGATAAAATCATCGCGTTGAACGATTTCGGTCAGAAATGTCGAACCAGACTTTTCACGCTGCTGATATCCGTAGATCGATTGCGCGAAATCCCCAAAAACCGTGATACCGCAGCTGGAATCCAGCAATGACACCAGTGCTTCGCAAAGTTCTTTTCGGTCGCCGACGAGGTCTTGGGCTTCGTCGATTATGACGTGTTCCAGCTGTCCAATCGCATCTGCCACAAGCGGATCGTCTGACCTCAGAAGTCGAGCCGCAGCTTGGATGGCGGCGTCATAACCACCCGGAGAGGTAGAGTTCGAGGCCGAAAGCATTCGCGCGGCGAAGGAGTCGAACGTACGGATCTGGAGTGCCGCCACATTTGGCACATCCTGCAATCGCTTAGCAATGCGAGCGATCAGCTCGGCAACAGCAACGCGAGTGAAACTGAGAAGCAATACGCGTGACGGTGCAAGGCCTTCGTCCTGTACAAGCGCAATGACCCTCTCGCAGGCAGCGTGAGTCTTGCCTGCGCCAGGCCCGGCTTCAACAACCATGCGAGACCCAGCGGCCGCTTTTGCCACACGCAGTTGGCTTGTATCGGAGGCCGAAGTGGTTTTAGTGCTTGATACATTATCCCCGAGTCCAAACCAATCATTCATGAAAGCTGCATTCACTTCGCTCGTAGACCACTCTAGGGTCACAGGATCGAACACGCCGCTCAGTGTTAGCGCTCTACGAAGCGCTGAAGCCATTGCACCATCGCCGGTCCATCGTCCCTTCGGAGAAAGAGCGGGGGCTCCGATCAGGACAGCCGTGCCTTCGAAGGAGTCGAGAAAATCGATCAGAGTCTCGGTCGCGGTCTGATCAACCTCTGGTACCAGATGTTCAGAACCCGCGCCGTTTTCGATACGATGATCTCCTATCGCAATGACCTTGCCGTCAGGCAGGGCGATACGACGAACGGGCAAAGCCACAAGGACTGGCTCGCCAAGTGTCTTTCCGAAACCGATGTCCTTGATCTCACACAGAACATCGATCACGCTTTCGACGAGTGCCGAGGCTTCCGAACGGTTTGGTCCCTCAATAAACTGCTGTATCCATTCCAACAAAGCAATCCGACTGACTCCACGGCGGGCACTTACGACACGGCGCACCAAATCCGCAATCGCTCTTCTGGCGCGAGGTCCGGACCCAGAAGGAACGCGAAGGCCGTAGCCAAATTCGGACTCAAAATTCAATAAAAACCTCAAAAAATAACAAAGACAATAAAACGAGATTGACGTTTCAATCTATAGTGGTCCACCTTTGATCTATTATTTCTCACCGTCAATTACTTATGAAAATTAAACTGCTGCGGCAGTGCTGGTGTTTTTGGAAAAGCAAATGCATATCGGTATCGCTCTAAGAGACAGACATCAGGCACTTGCCGATCATTTCGCAGACCTTGCCGGTACGCGAGACCAGCTTCCTCTTTTTGCAATTGAGCATGGCCTAGACGAAGCCGCACTGGAAGGGCTGAGAACAGCAGTCTCTGGTCAGCTTGAAGCCGATCCCCAGCTACACGGAGCTGCGTGGTCCTGGAGCTATCTGCCTCTTCTCGTCATGGCCACTGAGGTGGGTTACCGGTACCGTGGAACGGGTACCGATTTCTGGCCGGTATTGGCTCAGGAGCTCGGCGTGGAAGCCGGGTCGGCGTTCCGTTCAGGATTGTCCCGCTTGTTTGATCTGGGACATCGGAATTTTCGACTAGCAAGGCCGGGTGACAGTCCTTGGGAACGTCATTTCCCACATATCGCTTGGCCGATTGGCAACGCGTTAGTTCCGTTGGAGATACAGCCTCAGTTGACGGATGCCCTGAGACGATCCGTTAGGGCGGGGATCTCGGCGGAAAATCTGGAAGGCCTACTTGAGCATCTCAAGATGCTGGCTGCCGGGCATGCCAGTCGTCGTTTTGAGAACTGGTTGCAACAGGAAGAGATTGCCGCAGAGGTCTTGCGGCGTCTTCTTGCGCCAGATGCAGAAGGCTGGCTTTCTAAGGGTATCTTGCAGCGGATTGACAATGACATAAGACAAGACCTTAGTTCACATCGCGCAATTTCGGAAGCACGCAAGGCTGCAGCAAGAAGATCAGCTCGTGTTACCGCAATTGTGCCGTCTCAATTCGTAATGACGCTTGTTGACAGCGTGCCAAATCAGCTTCTGGTCAGAGGGCCTGCGCTGCCGTCCCAATCGCGTGATGACGTTATTGCCGCGTTGCGTATTCAGGGAGACCGGATAAGAGCTGCAGGAAGCGATAAGACCATCGCGCTCAGTTCATTTCTTGCTGGTGGGGAAATCGGGCTTGGCAAGGTCACCGAAATGCCTACTGACCCTCTATCCCGTGGCGATGCAGCACATGTCGAGCAAGGTCTCTCTTATGAGGCGCTTGAGAGTCTGCAGCCTCGGCAATCAGCTTTCTTCCTCATCGAGCGGGGCGAACGGACTGCCCGCGCCATCTTTCCGGACGAAGCCCTTGCTGCAAATGCCTCAATAATCCAATTCCTGCGGATCGACCACGATGGCACGCCAGAGTTTCGTTGGCTTGAGACATCTTCGGGAGCTGATGTCGAACTACTGCGACGAAATGGTTTCAAGGTTTCCGATAAGACGCCGTCGCTACAACTTCTCGGTCTGCTAATGTCGGGCGCTGAAAACAGTTTTCTTCGTGGCGTTCCAGTACTTGCCGCGCAAAGCTTGACAGATCGAAAATTGCTGCTTGACGGGGTTCAGCCTGCCAGCGGTACACTTCGACTCCAAGAGGATGACTGGTCCGTCTTTGAGCCTGATGTAGGCAGGCATTGGGTTGGACCTGCAGATGGCGATGATCGTGATCGAGTCGAGTTCGAAGTTGTGGAGCCACCCGATCTGGAGCCCGCATCAATCAGTATTTTTCCCGCTAACGCCAACATCTCCGATCTGGAGGCTGGGCGGTTGGAAATTATCATTACGGCACCGCTCAACCTTGAGGAAGTCCCGGTAAGGCTACGGCTCCGATCGGCAGGGAAACCCGAGGTGATTTCTGAGGGTGTCATTGACCGACTTCCTGCTCGAATAACTGGGCATTCACCCCTAATTCGAGCACTGCGGGCGCAGCTGGCTGAAGCCTCTGCGGGCCTTTCCCACCTGCGCCTGACAGTCGATGTTCATGGTCTTGTGCAACTCACCATTTCGCTACCTCCAATGCGCCGTGAATTTCACCATGATACGGACTTGGATCAATGGATCAGTACAAATGAAGATGGCAGGGTTTTGCCTTCCATGGTTGCAACCCTGCAGTCTCCGATCCCTCGAACGTCAGAAAGCGTCCCTGCAGGAACTCGGCTTATTCTCCCCGATGCTAAAGATCACGGGGCGCTAACGTCCGGCCTGATCATCTCTGAGAGGTCAGAGTTTCATATTGGTATGCACGAAGCCGATTCCATCTCAATTCCCGCACTTTTGCGAGAGGCAAGCTCGCGGAATAACGGCGTTGGCCTGATTGACCTCGCGCGTGCCAATGTTGCATGGCAACTGGCCCAAGTCAGCGAACAATTCGGTAATTGGCGACGCTGGTCAGTTGTTGAATCTCTGGAAGAAAGACTGATCGAGCTACTCTGTGGCGTGGCATGGCGCAAGCTCGAATCTGGCATCGATCTTTCGATCCTGTCTCAACACGGCGCACTTTTGAGAAGTGCTGAGGCGCTCGGTCTTGTTACAGGCGACGATCTGCCAGAGATCAAATCCAATTCGGACCAGCTTTTTCTTCGGGACCGGCTGATCGCACGTCTGAGGGAAACAGTACCCGATATAACAGACGCGCTGGCCCGATTGGACGACGAACTTGCTGGCGACCTCGATCTCGCGGTCATCGATGCATATGAGGATCTGCGTAGACACGTGCAAGCTGGCGGCCGTGAAGCATTCGAAGAAGTCGACATGGCCCGTTCCTCGACGACATGGCGCAAGGCGTTGGAACAAGCTCGGGACATCCCGCTTCTACCAATGTTCAGGCACCTTATCCTGCCAGAACCGCGATGGAAGGCACTGATGAACACTTGGTATGCTGAACTTACCGAGGACGATCTTGTGGATCTGCTCGACTCCTGCCACGTCGATGCCTTCCGACGGCCGGGGCTTAGATGGCTTGGTAGGGCCGAATTGCGGACAATGCTGCAATTGTGGCTTTCGCCGCGAGCGATGATTGAAGCAGATGAGTGGCCCGGATTTCTGGCAAAGGGCCTTTCAGACATACAAACCAGCCGCGCTGTCCGCTACGTTGCACTCAGGCGAAAACTGGCTCTGTTGGACATGCCCGACGGGAGCCCAATGTAATGGATCAATATCTGCGGTTCATAAACGGGCTACAGGCTCTACGTCGCAAAACATCCGCGCTTGGCATTGGCTTAGGAGGCGCTCTAGGTGCCGCCGCCGATCCGTTACCTCATCAGCTTGCGACTGTACGCCGGGTGCTGGGCGACAGCCATATTCGGCATTTGCTGTCTGACGAGGTCGGCCTCGGGAAGACAGTCCAGGCACTGATGATAATCAATGCCTTGCGATGGCAAGATCCGTCGCACAGAACTCTCGTGATCGCACCGGACAATCTCTTGTCCCAATGGCAAGAGGAGGCTTGGATTCGTGGTCATGTAATGCCCGCGATAGCCGGGACCATTGACGGAAGCGATGACGAGACTTCGCCAATCACGTTGGCCAGACCGCGTGATCTTATGACTCGAACTGGACAGGAAGCACGTACTATTAGCGCTGACCCTACTGTCTTCGATTTGCTGATCGTGGACGAGCCGCAAACCATGCCACGTGATGCAATCCAGTTCGTGTCGCAAGTTGCGGACGAGTTTCGACAGGTGCTGGTACTGTCGGCCACACCCCGACTTGGCGATCCCTCGTGGCGCGATCCCATTCTGCGGATGATCGAACCTGAAGCTGCCTTTCGCGCCAGAATCGAGGGCCGACCGCTTGACGAGATTCTGGAAGATCGCGAGGCGCAGGCCATTTTAGCGTTACGCAACCCGGAGGATTTGCTCGAAAGAACCAATGGCTTCGTTCGAGCAGGGGCGGGACGGCGGGTAATACGAAACGGACGCGCAGATTGGGGCGAATACCTTCCTCAACGAAGGAACCACGAAATCCGAATTCAGCCTTTGGCACCGGAGCGGTTGCGATTTGAAATTGCCGGTATGCTTCTCCAGGACGCCGATCCCGAGCAGGGACTTCAAGGTTCGGCATGGACGTCAGTCAAAGCTCTTCAGCGAAGCGCAAGGGCTGCGCGTACGGTCTTGGCTGATTTGACCACGCGTGGCGGCACTCTCGGCAAGATGGCGGAAGAGGCGCGTATTGCTTCGCTCGAGAACCCTGGAGACAGCCGCCTGGACGCGCTCCTCGACATTCTCTCAGCTCAGTGGGGCGGGAATCCGGACAAGGCGTTTATCATTGTATGTGGTGACAACCCGACCATCGATATGCTGAGGACAGCGCTGCCTCGCTACTTTCCCGATCTTGCGGATGCGATCTCGGTCTTGCGCCGTCCCGCTTCGACTGACGTCGAAGGCGTGACCAACCTGAGAGAAATTCAAGAGACACTTGCTCCTATGCTGTCCGGGGAAAGCCGCCTGTTACTTGTGGGGGATTGGGTGCAAGCAGGGCTCAATCTTCATCACGTCGCACAAGGCATCATCTTTTTCTCTCTGCCTTGGGAGGTTGACAGTATTGATCAGTTGATCGGTCGAGTCGACCGGCTCCGTTCAACAGGTGATAGAAAGGGGGCCAAGCGTGCAATTGAGATTTGGCGGATCCTGCTTGAAGGTTCGCAAGAAGCAGCAATTGCCGACTTGGTTTCGGCCCTTGGAGTTTTCGATTCACCTCTTCCTCCATTATCGCCATCCGAGTTGACTGAGGTTCAAGCTTCACTAGGCCAAGCTGCAATCAAACGCCAAACAACTCGTGGCGTATCACCGCTCGCTGGTAAGGGGACAGGTCTGCAAACTCGCTTTGCGTCAGCTGATCCCTTCACACTGAGGCGGGCGTCGTCAGAATACGAAAGTTGGCATGAGCAGCCGTGCCCAGCTCTCGCAATGATGAATGATCGAGCGCGTCCAAATGATACGCCGATACGCAAGGAAGAGCGCGCGATAGGCGCATGGCTCAGGGCAATCTCGAGTTCGACCGATTTCGATGTGGGAGGTCGTGTCGACAAGGAGGACGGATACGGTTTCCAGACAATCTGGTACCACGGAGTTGGCGAGAGGGGGCGTGCAGGTGACAGTCCATTCTTGCTGCCGGGAGCGTCTCGGGACAACTGGATGACGGGGCATGTGCCTTTCATTTATCGGCGTTCAGCTATTACCGCTCCTCCGCGCAAGGGCGTTTTCACTGATGATGGCGAGCGATCCGCAGAGGGTTCGAAGTCCGCTCGCCCACTGCATTTTCTCGATCATGGGGGCGATTTGCATGACGCTTTGGTGCACGGTTACTCGACCGGCGTCATGGAACAATTTGGACCCACGAAGCCAGTTGTCCAGACGAGCGTGCGGCTTCCAGAAGGGCATCCAGCACGGGACATCGGGCCGATCGTAATAGCGACTTTCGTTAGTCTGGATCCCTTTCCCGACGAGCTTCTGCCGCCACTTTGGTCGCTCGCTGCAAATGAGATCCTGGCGTCAGCACCGACCGAAGCTCAAAGAAAGTCGCTGACCGCCGACCGTCGGCGTTTGCAGGTCATGTTGCGTGCAATTCAGCGCAGGGTGCGGCTTGAAGTGCCGGCGCAAATGTTGCGCATCGGCTCCGTCAAAGGGAAGGATGGCTGGACCGGATTATCGACTGAGCAAGTTGATCTTTGCCTGCAGCCGTTAACGTCGTCGACCAAAAATGCAGTAGCTCGAGGGAAAACGCCACGATCCGCTCTTGAGAAGCCAGAGGTTACGCGCGCAGTGAGGTCTAGCCAGCTCAGTCAACTCAATACAGAGGCGACACGTTATCAATCCGAGGCTTTGCAGCGCTCCCGTCCCGCTCTTGAGTACCTCGCCATGCAAATCTTCGGACACTTCCAGGCCGAGATTCTAAACAGGGAACTGGCACTTGAACGTCGTAGAAGCTCTCCGCCCGAAAGTGGACCAGTAGAGCTTTGGCAGGGTCAGGTAGCAGCGTTGGAGCGCTCACTATCAATGGCGCGGGTCATGAGTGCCGAGGCATCAGCTTATATACAAGAATATGGTTCAGGAAGGATGCTCCCAAAGTCTCCGCAGCCTTTTAGCATCTTGCTAGCGCTCATCACTGACACCTAGTTGTTCACAACCTTGTGTCCGTCGTCAGGGTTTTTGGAACCAATAGCGGCCTAAACTAAGAGAGAGTTTTGCTTATCTGTTTGGTTTGGTTATGCGGCGCGCACCGGCGACGCTTTTGCTTGGCGCCATTGTAGATGACAAAACCAAAGAGCGCCGCTGATCCTGTCAGCGGCGCTCAGTCTTTGCGCTATTCATCACTTGTGGCGACATCCTCCAAGCGACAGTGCGTCGCGACCTTGAAGGAACTCCAGCATCCCGTCCGACCTATCCGAAGACGAAGTCGTCCACGTAGAGCGCGGACGGGAACAGGTCGTCCTCGGAATCCAGAACGGCCAGACCGACCTGGTGCGTGCCTCTTTCGAGCTGGGTGACGCCAGTATTGGTCCAGCCAGTGTCGCCAAAATCGCCGGCAACGAAGACATCCGAGAGCGGCACGATCTGTCCATCGATCACAAGGATTGCCAGGTCGTTGAAAGGGTCATAGTCGCCCGAGTCGAAATAGAAGTCGAAGTAGAATGAATCCTGTCCACCTGAAATCTCGATCTCGCGGGTGATGGCCGATCCCACGGTCGGGTTCGTCCCCGTCCGTTCGGCGATAGCTCCCTCCCCGAGGCCCAGCAGTGCCTCTATCTCGGATACGCTCGTTTGAGTACCTGTGGTCAGAACCGCGAAATTGCTTCCTTCGGAGGCTTCGGTCGGAAGATCGCTTTGGTTGAGATCTCCATCAATGTCGAAGCGCGACTCAACCGTCACAGAACCAAGGGTCTGCCAGTCGGAAAGACTGCCATCTTCGAAACCTGGATCGACGAAGTCGGATCTTGCACTCTCTGGCCTATTGTCGGGGATATCCAGGTCATTGGAAGACATGGTCGGCCCACTCGGAGCGAACGCCTGCATCACCTTGCCAGTGGTATCGTGGCTGTCGATGAAGACGCTTGGATCGTAGATGCCATAGCCCGGGGCAAGGATGTCAAGTTCATCCGCGCTCTCAGCGACGGCATCCGGCGATGCGAAGGCGGGGCTGTAGGCGCCGTCGTAACCATTGGCGTAGTCTATTCCCGGGCCCTCAAGCGTAAATCTGTCGCCGTAGTCACTGATCTCCAGATGGAGGTGCTGGTTCGCGCCCTCCCCGGTTCTTCCGGCAATACCCAAGGTGTCTCCGATATCAACTTTCACTTCGATCCCGGATCCTTTCTCGATCTCGCCGACGGTCACGGTGCCATCCTTCAAATGGGCATAGAGCGAGTAGAGTGAAGTGCCATTGGGCATGTCGTGCCGGACAACGACGTAGTTTCCAAAGCCCGCGTTTTTGCCGGATTCGATCGCGTATCCATTGGCGATGACGCCGACCTCAACTTCACCCACGAAGTAGTCATCTCCAAGATGGTAGGCATCGAGCGCAGGAAAGTATTGGCCGAAATTGTTCTCAATTATTTCGCCGCTCTCGTATTCGAGAATGAACCTCTCTTCGACAGGATGTTGAAATTTAGTAGCTATATGTGGTTGGGGCATGATAAAAACTCTTCAATAACAGGAAAAAAATAAGATTAAGTCCGGCGAGCATGCTGCATTGGCAGGCGATCCGTCAATGAGGCGCTGTCAGACAAAACCCGCTTGAGGCGGGCGGGATACCACCCTAGCCTCTTTGGATGACAAAACGCTCTCCATTCAAGTACTTCAAAACCAGCCCCGAGATCATCCGCCTGGCCGTGATGCTCTACGTTGGTTTTCCACTTTCGCTGCGGAATGTCGAAGATCTCCTTCATGAGCGTGGCGTCGAAATCAGCCATGAGACAGTCCGGTTTTGGTGGAACAGATTTGGTCCGATGTTTGCGTCTGAGATCCGCAGAAACCGGGTCAGTCGGTTGCGATCCCATTCAAACTGGCAATGGCCACCTGGACGAGGTTTTCGTTAAGATCAATGGCGATTCGCACTATCTTTGGCGCGCTGTGGATCACGAAGGCGAGGTATTGGAAAGCTACGTCACAAAGCGCCGTGATCGCAAAGCAGCATTGAAATTCCTTAGAAAATCAATGAAGCGGTACGGCCAACCTGAAATCATCGTAACGGATAAGCTGCGGTCCTACGGCGCGGCAATGAAAGCTGTTGGAAACCACAAATGTCAGGAAACCGGCCGCTGGCTGAACAATCGCGCTGAGAATTCACATCTGCCATTTCGACGACGAGAACGGGCGATGCTGCGTTTCAGACAAGTGCGATGTCTGCAGAAATTCGCCGCCGTTCACTCTTCTGTACACAACCATTTCAACCAGGAACGCCACCTCTACTCACGCGACAACTTCAAGCTCAACCGAACCGCCGCACTCTCTGAGTGGCGTCAGCTTTGTTCCACATAAGTTCATGCATTCTGGGGCAAACTGAGACTGGTTCGAATTGGTCTGACACCACCGCCACTTGTGGCAAAACATATATAAATCATTAAAATCAGTAACTTGAGTGGAAAGCAAAAAACGCTACCACCCACGTTGACCACCCACGCCGCACTGAGAGACAGATTTTTCTTGGAGGTTATCACTGTGGATTGCCTTAGCAGGGGAGCGCCTTCGACCACTCGGCCACGTCATGAGTCGGCTGCTGCTATTGAGAAACTCTTCCGACTTCTTGTATTCATTCTTTCTAGGGTTAGCTCTTAACCTGAGATTTTTTCGTGAAAATGTGTTTGCCTAGCGCTGACCACCGATCCGTTGGTGGATGATCTGGGGGGACCCACGCTATGACATGGAGCAGAGCATCTGCGATTCTCAGGGCTACCCCCTACCGTATGACTACACCAGTTAACCTAGTTGATCCTGTCGAGTGCCTTGTAGACAGCAGACCGGGTGCAACCCAACTCCTTAGCAATAGCACTAGCACCAACACCCTCAGAGCGAAGCTGGAGTAACTTGTCAGTATCAATAGATGTAGGTCTGCCCTTGTAGACACCCTTAGCCTTAGCTGCCTCTATGCCTGCTCTCTGTCTCTCCTTGATGTATGCTAGCTCCATCTCACTCACCATAGACAACACAGTAAGGATCAGCTTGCCCTCAAGCGTACCACGATGGTTACGGATATTCAGCCTACTGCCTCCAGCATCTCCTGAACCACCTAGCCTGTATGAGGACCCCCACACAATGACAGAGAACCGGAACCCGCCAGCTTGGTATCTCATGCTGTTAAGCCGCTTCCTAGCTGACCACGGCCACTCACAGCGCGACGTCAACGCCTACATATTGCAGCACCTGATGACGCAATCGAAATTCACTAAGATTAAGAAAGATACCTAATGTCAGAGCAACACCGATCCGCCACATTCAAAGAGACTGCCAAAGAGCAAGACCTGTTCGTTAAGGCAGCATATGCACAATCTGAGTTCCAAAAGCTCTTTGCTGATTGGCGCGTTACCAAAGCCGATTCCCAAGCCGTTATCGCCAAAGGTGAGGAACTACTCGACCTCCAAGAGCAGCTTAACGCAAACGGTGGTGGCCTGTCCCCTTCAAGCGTTATGCACCGGGTTGAAGTCGTTAAAGACGCCGTGCGCAAGGGTTCAGTGAAGCCAACACAGGAAGCTGCAGACCTTTGGGCCAAGCGCGTCGAGGATGCCCGCAGGATTAACAGGGTCTTTGGTAGTAAGAAATAGGCTTAGCTGGCCTTAGGTGGCTGGCCCTTTTACTAGGGTCAGGACCTATAAACCAACGTAAACCGGCCATTCGCTGCGGTTTGCATAGAGGCCGATGTGCGGACAGAACGGGCTTTCGTTGCGGTGGCTCCAACGACCGCTTTGGCTTGCAGAAATGGTTACCAACTGCATTTCCTGCACGTTCAGTTCGGTTCGCACCGGATCATCCGCGTGCCTGTTGCTCTAACCAGCTTGTGAACACTTGAAGCCTAGGGTTCGCGTTTGGCGTCGCCTCGGAAACCACATGGAGACCTTGTGGACGGTCGACCGTAATCTTGCTTAACCGAACGAGGCTACCGGCGGCCACGTCCGCTGCGGTCATTCTCATATCGGCAAGGATCACTGCTTGCCCCGACAGAGCCGCGTCAAACATGAATGCACGGCTTTCATATTCAATGATGTTCTCTGGATTGGCAATTCTTGACCCTGAAGCCGTTGCCCAAGCGGGCCAGTCTTCGCGCCACCGCCTACCACACGCCAGTGGCAGGTCCAAAATTTCCTGGGCTGACAGGGGCAACCGACGCCCACCTATCAATTGCGGCGCACAAACAGGACTGACGACATCGTTGCATATGAGCACACTGCACATGCCGTCCCAATCGCCTGCGCCATAACGGACTGCGGCGTCAAAACCGGAGTTTCCGAGGTCAACATAGTCGAACGAAAGCGACGGTATTATCTCAATGCCGGGGTGTCTTTTGTGAAAGTCTGGCAGACGCGGGAGTAGCCAACGATTGCCGAGAAACGGTGCAATCGTTATTTTCAATCTTCCAGTCAGGTCGGACTTGCGAGTCTGAGCGACGGCATTTTCAATGGTATCCAATGCCGATTTCAATCGTTCAGCTAGGGCACGACCCTCTTGGGTGAGTTCGATTTTTCGGGTCTTGCGCCGAAACAAGGCTGTGTTCAACTCAAGCTCCAATCCTTTGATCTGATGCCCGACGGCAGCGGGCGTCACACACAATTCTTCGGCCCCCAATTTGATGCTCTCATGGCGGGCAGCGGCCTCGAAGGCACGCAGCTGATTCAGGGATGGCAGGCGTCTGACCATAACCCATACCATAGAAAATCTAGGTCATAAGTCAATTTTTGATCGTTTGTCAGATACGACAAGCAATACCTATGCTGTATTCACGCATCCATTTGACGTCAAAGGAGCATAAAATGACTCGCACAAATCCCCGCTTGCCACATCAGACGACCGACATATTTTTGACGGATGGGGGAACCGAGACCTGGCTTATGTACAAGCGCGGCTTCGAGCTTCCGGAATTCAGCGCCTTTCATCTGTTAAACGATGAACGGTCAGCCGCAGCGCTGCGAGAATACTACACCGCATTTGCTCATGTCGCGGTGAAGCTTGGAACACCTTTTATCTTCGACAGCCTGACTTATCGCGCAAGTCGAGACTGGGGGACTTTGCTTGGGTATTCCTCCCAAAGCCTCGCTGAGATGAACAACAAATGTTTTGAGCTTTACCGCGAATGCGCCGCTGAGGCCGGATTGGCAGAGGAAAATACCGTCATCAGTGGCTGCATCGGCCCAAAAGGGGATGCCTACAAGACCAATCAGGACCTGACTGCCGAGATTGCTGAAGCCTACCACGCAGAGCAGATCGGGACATTCAAAGCGGCAGGGGCCGATATAGTCACTGCGCTGACCCTGAACACAACGGACGAAGCCATTGGAATCGCCAGGGCCTCCTCCGAGGCGGGCATCCCATCGGTTATCGCCTTTACGATTGAGAAGGACCGCAAACTGCGCAGTGGTGAAACGTTGAAGCAAGCGATTGAAACGGTCGACGCCGCGACCTCGAACGCCCCTGCCTACTACATGATCAACTGCTCCCACCCTGTCGATTTTGGCCCCGCACTTGCCAGCGAGCCTTGGGCCAACCGCATCCGTGGACTTCGGGCCAACGCGTCATCTTTGGATCACGGCACATTGTGCCAGTTGGGCCATCTCGAAGAGGGCAACCCTGATGAGTTGGCGAGCCAATACGTGGACATCCGGGCGACTCATCCAAAAATGAACGTCTTCGGCGGGTGTTGCGGCACGGACTACGTGCATGTCGAGAAAATTGGACGGGCGTTGCTGGCGGCCGCTTGAACCGCCTAAGAAACACACCTGAGACGATATGGGTCGGTCAATTCTGTACTGATCCATATTCGTTCTCTTCGAATGCAAAGCTGCCATTTGAACACACTGCTGCATCCGACACATTGGGCTCTTCATTAAAGGATAGCATAGTTCGACACTCTGGTTCCGACGGAACGGTGATCGCCATTTTGCATAGCAGTCATTGGCTGCATTGCAGCAAGCAGACAATAAGGGCTCAGACCTGCCATTCGCAGCAGCTTGCATGGATATCCGCTTCGGGCCGTGAGCGCTAACTCCTCCCGCATCGTGGTAAATACGGTCGTTGCGCGTTAGAGTTCGTCAACAATGAACCGATATCTTCAATTGAGTGACAGGCAATCGGTGGGCATAGATCGGGAGTAGATAGCTCTGTGCCTACTCCTGCATCACAGCACTCTAACTATGTGCGTTGTACAGGACTCTACTAACGCAGAGAGCTGAGTGTTTACACGGTTGGCCTTGGCTAGGATTTCAAAGGAAAGTGCGCACCCAATCTGCAAAAGGAAGTGCTAGCGGATGAGGAGGGCCCTTCGGAATCACAGCGACATAATCCACCTCAATCGGTCGCGGGATATCGACCCTGACCACACGACCCGCGTCAATTTCGTCTTGCGCTAGGCTTTCCGTGAAAATCGTTGCACCGATACCGCCCCGGACGGCCTCTAGCAGCAAATTTGGACTGCCAATTCGAGCCTGCTTGAGACGGTCAACATCAAGACCGCCCGAGCGCATCAACTTGAGCTCAAGGTCCATATCGTCATGCCAAAGCCAAGGAAGATCTTCTGGAGCATTTATGTGTTCATTTACAAGTGCAGGCGCAGCGATGCCTATTGCCTGAATACGTTTTAGGTGAAACGACTCCAGACCACTGCTAATGCTGCCATCTTGGACTGCAGGGTGACGCGAACGAATGCCTATATCAAACCCTTCGGCGACTAAATCCACATAAGCACGCGTGGGGGAAAGCGATATCTCCGCGCCAGAATGGTGCAACCAGAAATCCTTCAGATTGGGCATGATCACCCGCTCGGCCATGAATGGCGAACAGGTCACCCGTAGCCCACGGGATGCCGCGCCCGCCCGAGTTTGCGCGATCTCATCGCTGATGGAGGAAAACGCGTTGGTGAGAGCAATCGCAAGCCTCTGGCCCGCGCTTGTAAGCACGACCCTTCTACCCTGCCGTGTTGCCAAGCTGACGCCAAGATCCCGCTCAAGTGCGCGAACCTGTTGTGCAACTGCTGCGTGTGTCACGTTCAGCGCTCGTGCGGCGTTGGCAAAGCTACCCTCGCGCGCGGTTGCTTCAAAGGCACGTAGGGCCGTGAGGGAAGGAAGATTGCGCCAGTCAAACGACATGATAGTTAAGCTTTCATCTTCAAATTATTCCTGACTACCACTTTTCCGCGTTGCGAGCTAGGCTTCCTCAAAGGCGACCCCCAGCAAAGAGGCCCGATCATGACCATTGCCACATCCGAAATCGAAGCTGACACAAGTGACTCTAAGATTGTCGACAACGCACAGCGCGCTGGCGTAGATGTACCATGTCTACATGGTTTTGCGGCTAAGACCTTCCACTCTTCTGAAGATATCCCCCGCGAAATTGCGCATAGCTTCTTGCTCGAGTACATCGCAACACAGGCCGAAGTTTATGAACGAGTGAACGGTGCGCCTGTTGATGCCCAAGCGCATATTGAGGCGTTCTGGATGAACATAGACAAAGTCGTGCCCCCGCAGGGCAGCTATTATCTCGTTTGGTCCGATAAAGGCGAACTAGTGGGGACGGGCGCGCTACGCCGAGCGGATGAGAGCACAGGTGAGATGAAGCATCTCTACGTCCGTCCAAAGGCGCGCGGGACCGGGCTGGGTCGTTGGCTCGTAGAACAAAGAATTCGTGATGCCCGGGCCATGGGGCTGAAATCCGTTATCGCCGATACACTGCGTGGTAACGTGGAAATGCCGGCGCTCTATGCAAAGCTTGGTTTTTTCGAAGAACAGCCAAACCATAGTGGAGCCAGCCTGACTCTCATGCCCCATCTTGCGAGCGCCCTGCGTTTCTTTCGAATGGAACTATAACAGCTTTGTCAAATGCCTCGCATTGCTTTGCTTGAGGCAGAAGTCATGGATGAGACTCCCTTCGGTCATGGGACCTCCATAGTTCTGAGCAAGATAATTGCATCCGTAACTGGATAATTCCATCATCATTGGCCCGTCAGTATGATAGCTGGCGGGCACAATACTTGTTGGGGCGCAAAATCAATCCCCGCTCCTGATTGCTGCGAGACCAATGTTCGACTTGAGCCCAATTTGACGAATGCTGCGAGTATACAGGAACGGCAGGAGAAGGCTCGAAACAGCCGTTCGCCACAGCTTGCCTCAAAGTCGGCAACGCGGGACAAAGCTGGCGTTGACAGCCCCGAGCAATAATCGTGGAGTAGGCTTGTTTTGATGCTAGGGTAGGGTGGGGTGTTGCGACGAGACTGTTGGTGCACTCACCGTTATAGAGGCCGTACATTTGTCAGAAATCATCCTTGGATCTCCATCTCAAGTGCAAACTGTGAAGCGCGCTAATGCGCTTTGGGCGATTTTGCAGGCCGACCCGCGGTTCGCTTTTCAAGGACGTACCGTTTCCGTTGCATTTGATCAGGACAACGCTTCCGAACTGGCAATCAGCCTAAGCAGACTGCAGGGTTATGCGAGCTGTCATTTTGTAGATAGACAAAATGCGCAGAACTTCAGTGATGCTTACAAAGCAGCTGGGCTTAACCCGCAGATATGGGAGCAATTCTGGGGTCGCGACAGTGCGTTGATGCAAAGCCATTCGTTCTTACAGGACTTTCGCGCTCCTCGTGGACTAAAGCTACTGCCGGTGACACCTGTGACCTCAGACGAGACGATCTCAAGAATTTGCGAAATGTCATTGGGTGCTGGTGTTTTGCCAGCTCCGGGATCAGTGATGCGAGGCCAAGGGCTGAGGACGCATTTTGCATATGTAGAGGCTTCGGATGGTCAAATCGTGGCCGCGGGAGGTGCTTGCATGGCATACCATGCGGACAGCCCGAAGGCAGATGTGTCCGTCGTCAGGGTTTTTGGGACCAAGAGCGTCCGAACCTAAGAGAGAGTTTGGCTCATCTGTTTGGTTTGATTATGCGGCGTGCTGGCGGTG
>NZ_QBUD01000023.1:0-4588 GCF_003058085.1 Yoonia sediminilitoris
CTTTCTCATCGTCCACTCCTCAGTGGCTACGATGAGCAACAAACCCTCCCTTAGCAAATACAGCTATTTGGACCCATAGGCGCTGACGTCAGACAGTCGGAACGCTGGTACGTGGTACTCGGTTGGGGGCACAGGTGCGCAGGAAGGCATCCAGTCCCGTGGCACCTTTTACAGCGTCTACACCCCATCCACGGGCCAAATTGTCACAACGGTTGAGGGTGAGGTTACACTGATGGAGTGAATGCAAGTCATTTTGCAATCCACCGACCCCACCTTTCAACATAAGGGTTATGACCCACAAATTGAAAACTGCCGACAATCGTCAGAGCAGACCTTAGCGTTAGCAGCCGCGAATGGGCTTCTCTAATTGGGTGTTTAGGTCAAGCTCATTTCCTTCTTTCTTTTGGGTCATTGTCACTCATCCGGGTCACGCTTCTCTTCGCAGTCTGTTTGATGCCGTGATGGCACCGCTGCACGCATATGTCGGATCGGCAGTGGAGAGCCTTGCTTTGAGACGCGCTTCACGTTGCGCAGCAGCCATTTTCTGCTTCTTCCACAGACCTCGTCCGGTGAGTGACGACCCCGTTAGGATTGGTGGTCGGCTTTTAGTTCATGCCGCTCCTCCCACTTGGTCCTGACGGAATTTCGTGCCATCAACCCACATGCGATGCAGCAAGACGGCGAGTTTGCGTGCGACAGCGACAACGGCGCGACGGCGACCCTTGGTGCGCATCAGTCGCATGCCCCATGATTTGATCTGAGACCCCGCCATCGTTCGCATAAGCAAAGCGTTGGCGGCTGCGTACAATGTTGCGCGGACATCTCGGTCCCCAGCTTTCGATATGCGGCCAGGATTGTCATGTTCGCCAGACTGATAGCGTCGCGGTGTCAGACCAAAATGCGCGCCAACAGTCCGTGATCGGTTGAAACGCGTCGGATTGTCGACAGCGGCTTTGAATGTAAGTGAAGCGATTGGGCCGACGCCTGGAACTGTTTTCATGCGCATACAGACCTCGTCTTGGCTTGCCGCGCGTTTGACCCTGCGATCCAGTTCCAGAAAGTGCTGATACAAAATCACGCGCGCGTCCAAGAGCGGCACCAAAGCATGGGCAAGAACGTCGTCTATCTCGATCAACGGTCGCACAACGCCGTCGAAGCTGCAGTGCTTCACAGTCATGGGCACGCGAATGCCAAAGATCTTTAATAACCCGCGGACTTCGTTGGCGAGATCCATCGTCTTCTTGAGCAGTGCCTTGCGCGTGCTGAGCAAGGCACGGACGCCATGGGCCTCTCGGCTCTTCATGTGAACTGGGCTGAACCAGCCGGTACGCAGGACTTGTGCGATACCACGTGCGTCATTCTTGTCTGTCTTGTTGCGCATTGCGGACAGCGCAGCGTTGACCTGGCGTGCTTCCATCCAGACGACATCAAAACCTTCTGCCGTCAATCCAAAGAACAGATGTTGGCTCAGCGTGCCCGCTTCAAAGCCGATCCGTTCAATCGGATGAGCAAACTGACCACAAACCCTGTCGTCTGCCGCAAGGGCAGCCCAAAAAGAACTTTGAGGGTCAAGCAGGCCTGTATCGCGGCGTCGCTATAGGCTCGTTGGCGTCCTCGTCGGCCAGAAGGCGCGGCCTCCCACACTATCTCTGGATCAAACCAGATCGACAGCGATCCGCGCTGCTTCCAGGAAAGGCTATACTCTGCCCAGTTCCGGGTCTTGTATGTCGTGGGTGTCCAGCTGCTCATAAACGCCAGCTAGCACGCTGGTTTCATGAGGTGAATCCCTGATGACGCTGATTTGTGCAACAAAGCCACTCTCAATCCTCAAGCCGCTCAGATGCGCCGTTTTTCGATGAAGAAGGACAAAATCATCGCTTTTGATCGATGCTGTTGACGGGAAATAACTGCAATTCACGTTAGCGCGTCACACTCGGCCTCGGAACCACGCCGTTCGCGCTTGTACTATCTTTCGGCAACCATCACCTTGTGACGAATCCAATAACAACCGGAAATCTCCGACGTGCACCCTAAAAATTATCATTTCATTTCCGGGCTGCCACGCTCGGGTTCAACTCTCCTGGGTGCAATTCTGCGCCAGAACCCGCGCTTTTCGGCTGGGATGTCCAGCCCTATTGCGAACCTGTTCGAGGGGCTGGTCAGTCAGGTCTCTGCCGGGTCGGAACTGTCGCGCATGGTGAGCACGGCGCAACGCGAACGGATATTACGTGGGCTGTTTGATAGCTACTACGCCGAAAACCCGGCCGAGGTGATCTTTGACACCAATCGGGCCTGGACAGCCAAGATCCCCGAGTTGATGACGCTTTATCCTGAGGCAAAGTTGATTTGCTGCGTGCGCAATGTTGCGTGGATCATGGATTCCCTCGAACGGCAATTTCGCAGCAAGACCTTTGAAAATACCGGCCTGTTTTCCAGCCCGGGCGAACGCGCCACGGTCTATACACGCACCGATGCCCTCGCGGCGCCAAACAGACTGGTGGGGTTTGCCTATCAGGCCCTGCGCGAGGCCTGTTGGGGCGCGTACGCCGACCGTGTTGTAATCGTTGATTATGACATGCTGGGGTCACGGCCTGGCGATGTTCTCAAACTTCTTTACCAGTTTATCGGGGAAGAACATTTCGCACATGATTTTGAGAGCGTCTCGTACGACGCGCCTGCCTTTGATGAACAGCTTGGCCTTGATGGCTTGCACCGGGTGCGGGCGAAAGTGGCGCTTGAACCGCGCAAGACCATTCTGCCCCCTGATGTATTTGAGAAATACGCGGGGCTTGGATTCTGGCAGGATTTGCAGAACTGCGCGGCATTTCGGATTGTGATGAAATCGTAGATATCTGCAATCTATTAAATAAAAGACAGTGTTTATCAAAGCCTTTCGCGCTTCTTTGACCTGCTGCAAGAATTTGCAGATGCGTTGCATGCATGCGGGCGAAAACAATCTGTGGATGTGGGTTAACCACAACCATAGGTAAGTAATGGGAATTTAATTTAATTCATTGCCTTGTCTGAGTTGCGATCGTAAGCTGACTTCGATTTGTAAACGTTCAATTGTTGAGTGGCCGGGTTTTTTAAACCACGTCAGTTTGGGGATCCTTCGTTTTTCTTAGGGGGCCTCAATGGCTGATTTCGTAGTAAATACAAATTCCGATGATTCTGTCGATGATGATGGGCTTACGACGCTCCGCGAGGCTTTGGCGTTGGCCGACGCATTGGCTGGCGCAGACACCATCACCTTTGATCTGGCCGAGGGTGAACGTACAATCATACTTGGCGGAAGCGAGTTGGTGCTGTCCAGCGATGTCACCATCGACGGGGATATCAACGGTGACGATGTGGCCGACATCACCGTTTCGGGCGACGGTCAATCGCGCGTATTCCGCGTCGCGCAGGGGACGGCAGAGCTGGATAGCCTGACGATCACCGGTGGCCGCGCGGACGACTATGGGGCGGGTATAGTTGTACTTAGCCGGGCAGAGCTTTTCCTGACCAACAGCACGGTGAGCGGCAATTCGGTGGAATTTCAAGGCGGCGGAATAGCCAACTTTGGCACGGCGACGCTGACCAACAGCATGCTGAGCGGGAACACGTCAGCCAGGGATGGCGGCGGGATGCACAACACTGGCAACCTGACGCTGACCGACAGCACGCTAAGCGGGAATATGGCGCAGTTTGGCGGCGGGATAAACAACGTTGGCACCGCAACGCTGATCAACAGCACGCTGAGCGGGAATGAGGCCTTCCGCGGCGGCGGGATATACAACCGTGGCACCGCGACACTGACCAACAGCACGCTGAGCGAGAATACGGCGGAATCTACAGGCGGCGGGATATCCAACACTGGCATCGCGACACTAACCAACAGCACGCTGAGCGGGAATATGGCCGTCAGCAATGGTGGCGGGATTTACAATTTTGGCAACGGGACGCTGGCACTGACCAACAGCACGCTGAGCGGGAATACGTCAGCCGGAAATGGTGGTGGTATATCCAACCGTAGCGATGCGACCCTGACCAACAGCATTGTGCTGGGGAATAGCGCAAATGTTGCTGGGGCTGCGGAAATTGGTGGCCTTTCTGCGGTCACAGCAACGAACTCAATCACGGGTGCGAATGGCGAAACCGTGGCTGATGTTTTTGCGGGTCCGGACCCCTTAACAGGCGGCGGCCTTCTGGGCGACAATGGCGGTCCGGTGCAGACGATCGCGCTGAAGGCTGACGCGACAAACCCGGCGCTGGACGCGGGCGATGACACGGTGGCACCCGCGACGGACGCCACGGGTGCCGAACGTTTCGATATCGCAAACGTCGGGAATGACGGCATGGGCTTTGGTGATCTTGGCGCATTGGAATTGCAGCCAGAGACACGCAGCCTTGTCGTGACCACATCTGAAGATGTGGTGGATGCAATTGACGATGTGACATCCCTGCGCGAGGCGATCGCCTATGCGGACAGTCTGGCCGGAGAGGACACAATCACCTTTGATCTGGCCGAGGGTGAACGTACAATCATACTTGGCGGAAGCGAGTTGGTGCTGTTCAGCGATGTCACCATCGACGGGGATATCAACGG
>NZ_QBUD01000023.1:5367-31019 GCF_003058085.1 Yoonia sediminilitoris
ACGAAATAACAGGCGGCGGCCTTCTGGGCGACAATGGCGGTCCGGTGCAGACGATCGCGCTGAAGGCTGACGCGACAAACCCGGCGCTGGACGCGGCAGAGGCCATGATGGGCCCGGTTCTGGATGCGGCGGGCAATGTGCGTGTCGATCTTGTTGGCGTTGGCGGCGAGGCTTTCCAATTTGCGGACATGGGTGCGCTTGAACTGGTGTCCGGTTTCGACAGCGGTCTCGTTGTGACCACGCTCAGCGATGACGGAGATGCGTTTGACGGTCTGGTCAGCCTTCGCGAGGCGCTGGCCACCGCCCGTGCGCAAGACGGTGCCGATACAATTACCTTTGCAAGCAATCTGTTGGGTATGGGCCCTATTCTGCTGAACGGGTCAGAACTGTTCCTCCGAAGTGATGTGACCATTGATGGCGATATTGACGGTGACGATGTGGCCGACATTGCCATTGACGCAGGCGGTCAATCGCGCGTCATGACAGTGTTTTCAGGCAATACTGTGACGCTGGATAGTTTGATTTTGACTGGCGGATATGAGGGTACCGGATATGGTGGCGCAATCAGTAATGCCGGGTCTTTGCTGCTGATGAACAGTACGCTCAGCAATAATGTGGTCAGAAACGCCGGCGGTGCAATTTCCAATTTCGGCGCGCTGGAAGTCGCGAACAGCACGTTTTCCTATAATAGTGCTTTCGGTGCCGGTGGTGCAATTTACAGTGATGCCCAAGGCGGTGCCGGTGTGACAGTGACGAACAGCATATTCAGCGGAAATGACGCAGATTACGGCGGTGCGATCAACATCCATCAAGGCACGATGAATGTGACCAACAGCACCTTCGTCGGTAATTCCGCGGACGTAGACGGCGGTGGCATCTTGAACTACGGCGCGCTCGGCGTGAGCAACAGTACGTTTAGCAATAATAGAGGCGATCTGGGCGGCGGTATCGACAACCGTGGCGAATTAGAGGTCACTAACAGCACATTCAACAATAATTATGGCGCTGCTGCTGGTGGGATTTATAATTTCGCAGGCGATGATCTGCGCCCTGCCGGGATAGCGACGGTGTTCAACAGCATCCTTCTTGGAAACAACACGCGTACCAACAGTATTGAGATTTCCGAAAGCGTGACCGTAAATACGTCGATCACGGGTGCCAATGGCGAAACCGCAGTGGACGTGTTTGCGCAGTTGGATAACTCTGGAAACGCGATACTGGCCGACAATGGCGGTCCGGTGCAGACGATCGCGCTGAAGGCTGACGCGACAAACCCGGCGCTGGACGCGGGCGATGACACGGTGGCACCGACGACGGACGCCAGTGGCGCGGCCCGTGTTGATTTCAGGGATGATCTTGCCGGCAATGGCACAAACATAAGTGATCTTGGCGCGCTCGAGGCCCTTCGGAACAACCCGATCGGCAATAGCGATGCCAACATCATCAATGGTGACGATACAAACAACGTTCTGGTCGGGAATGGCGGTGACGACCAGCTCTCTGGGCTGGGCGGCGACGATGACCTGAATGGCGGCACCGGTGATGACGTCCTCTTGGGCGGCTCTGGGCAAGACATTCTGGTTGATGCTTTCGGGGCGAACCAATTGCGCGGTGGCGCGGACAACGACATTCTTGTTGCATTGTCGGGCAAGAACGCTCTGGACGGGGACGGCGGGAACGACCTGATCAGAGGGGGGATTGGTGCAGATTTCCTTGTTGGTGGGGATGGCAACGACGTACTGGTTGGCGACATCAGCGATTTTCTGTTTGGCAATGATGTGCTGATTGCAGGCCAAGGCGATGATCTTTTGCAGGGTGGCCGTGGCGCCGATGTCTTTGTGTTCAACGTCATGGAAGACACGAATACGATCGCGCGACTTGATATCGACTATGACAACATCGCCAACACATCGGCTATTGGCGTTGATTTTCAGGTCGGCATCGACCGCGTCGATGTATCAGGCTTTGGCTTCATGAGCGCAGCGGATGCCTACAGCCACGTCGTTGATAACGCCGACGGCCATGCGACACTGACCGACCAGGGAACGACAATCATCTTCTACGGCTTAGAGACGCTTGATCTATCCGCCGACAACTTTCTCACATTGGATATATGATCATGCGTAATACAGCTTTTACATTTCTTGCTTTGTCCAGCCTTGTTGCCTGTGGCGGGGGCGGCGGCGGCGGCGGCGGCGATGCGGACCCCTCTCAATTGCCACGATATGTTGATCTCGCGGACGCGACATCGACACAGACAAGCGGGCTGGTCAGCCATCAGCTAAACCCGGCAACGATCACTGTGGCTTTGCGTGAAGGTACGTTCATCCGCGCCGATAACAGTTTCACACTCGGTGATCTGGCCGGTCGTATCGATGCTGCGCGGAAAACTGTCACGCTCGACGGAGGTGGCACCATTACGCTGGAAGATGGCGACACAAGTTTTGTGGCGATGTACACCGCAGAGCCATTTGTGGGCAATCCAACTGTGGGCGTCGTTGGGGTTTCCACAGAAGCGCGCGACTTGCCGGTTTCTGGCTCCGTGTCCTACGCAGGCAGCAGCCAAATCGTGATTATTGACGGAAGCGCACTTTACGAGTTGCGTGGGTCCACCCAGGCCGCGGCCACTTTTCAAGATGGCGGCGGCGACGTGGATATCACTTTCGCGGACCTCAACGGCACCAGAAGTGGCCCGGGCGATCCAGCCGACGTGACGAACGTCGCGCGTATCCAGATTGACAATGCCATGATCGCGAACGGCGGTTTTACGGGTGGCACGGCGACGCTGACCAGCACGCAAATTACCACTACGCTGAGTGGATCCGAAGTTGTGACGACATCCGGGGGCTTTTACGGACCGCGCGCAGACGAGATTGGCGGCGTATTCGTGATCGATGACACGCAGGACGAAGGGTCGCTTTCTTTACAAGGCAGCTTTGTCGCGAATTGAATGCGTCCGGGTGGTAACAGATAAACCGCCGACCTGGCGAAGGCGCGTAAAATGAAAGTCCAGCGGGAGTGTCCTGAACTTTGTGTATCAGCCCCGGCCCATGCAGTATCAGATACTCAAGCGTCGAAGCACTCGCCGAACATATGGCGAACTGATTCCGGGCTGCAAACCATTCCCGGACGTTACGGCCATCTTTTTCGAAGTTGCGGATCGCGAGGTAGATCAACTTGGTTGCTGCCTCGTCAGTTGGGAATGACCCGCGCGTTTTGATCGATTTCCGGATCACCCGGTTCAGGTTTTCGATGGCATTCGTGGTGTAGATGATCTTGCGGATCGCCGGGTCGGAGGCGAAGAACGGGACCACCTCGGCCCATGCTCTGCGCCAGGCCGGGGCGATGAAGGCGTATTTACCGGCCCATTTTTCCCCGAAAGCATCCAGCTCTGTCTCAGCTGCTTCGGCGGTCGGGGCGCTGTAAATCCGGCGCAGGTCGGCGGCCACCACCTTTTGGTCCTTCCAGGAGCAGAAGTTCAGGCCATGGCGCACCAGATCCACGATGCAGGTCTGCACCATGGCCTCGGGGAAAGCAGCGGTGATGGCCTCAGGGAAGCCCTTGAGCCCATCCACGACGGCGATGAACACATCCTGCAGTCCGCGGTTCTTGCGTTCGTTCATCACCGAGAGCCAGAACTTTGCCCCTTCGTTCTCGGCAATCCACAGGCCCAGCACCTCGCGGCTGCCGTCGCGACTGACGCCCAGGGCCCACGTAAACGGCCTTGTTTTTGACGGTGCGGCTGTCGGCTATCGCGGATCTTCACCCTGAGCGCGTCGAAGATCACGATCGGATACATCCGGTCCAGCGCCCGGCTTTGCCATTCGCGGACCTCGTCGAGCACGGCATCGGTCACACGGCTGATCAGATCGGGCGAGACCTTCAGCCCATAGACCTCTTCAAGATGGGCGCGGATATCGCGGACACTCAGCCCGGCGGCGTAGAGCCCGACGATCTTGTCGTCCATGCCGTCGATCCGGGTCTGGCCCTTCTTAACCAACTCCTGCTCGAAGTTGCCGTCCCGGTCGCGCGGAACCGCAATCTGCATTTTCCCGTCTTGACCCTTCAGAACCGTCCCCGATGCGCCGTTACGGCGATTGGTTTGCCCCGCTGGCGTGTCGTTGCCTTCCAGTGGCAAACAGGACGCAGCGCTAAGGACGCAATTGCACCAAAGTCGCTATCCGCCCACCGCCCAGCAATCGGGGCTCAAAACGGACTTGCGGCGCTGCGGCGGTCTGAGCGATGACCCAAGCTTGGCACCTCTACGCTCGCGGCCAATTGCGGCCATTGGCTATCAGGTCCCTGCGCTGCAGTGCGGCCCACTAGACCGGCCATTCGCTGCAGGTGCATGATCCAGATATCGTGGAAGTAGTAGTCTGCGGACATTGCGGGCTTTCGCTGCCGCTGCGCCAAAGGCTGCTTTTCTAATGAGCACAGCCCCTCGATATGGAGCAACCTTTTATACGCACAAAAAAAAGTATGTTTTGGGCTAAGCCGAGGATAAATGTGAAACTCTAGAAATCATCAAAGTCCGGAACACTGCCAAGCCTCACTAGAAAACTTGGTGTCCCGACTTCGCCACTGTTCGGGCCCTCACTGACTATATATAAGCATCAGCACCAGCGCAATTCTCGGACTGGGCTTCCCGTTCGGCTCTGCTCTGGGCCTCTGACGCTGTTGAATATTGAAATTGCTTGCCAATCTTCAGGCTTGCTTGCCCGTCATTCGCGGAGTTCTGCTCGACATATGTCTGACAGATATAGTGAATTTTTGTTTCGCTCTCGTCTGAGTTCGACATGGGTAATTCCCTGGAGCTTTTGGTGGCGCTACTGAATCTTGAAAAGGAGCAGGCAGCAATAGTGTTGTCGCGTCGCAACCGTTTTGGGTAAGCCTGTCTTGTGGACTACCGCGACTTTTTTGCTGGCGTGTTCTGTTCCCTTTCGAGGCGCGCGTTACGGAGACGATTAATCTTGACTTGCCTCTGTTCAGATTCTTCGTCGACCATTTTTCGGACGATACGTGTTGTTTTATCCATCTGCGTTTCCGCTTTGGGAACTTGCGCTTTGAACGCGCTTGTTTTTGTTAGCTTGGCCAATGTTATTCTCCTCGATGGGTTAATATCCGAATGTCTAGTTGCCGTGTTTCATACCAATCCGAGATGCCCGCCTGTGCCCTGGATACCGCGCCGATGCCGTGTGGCCCCGTCATGCAGCAGTTTGATTTCGACGTCGGGGGCGGCCATGGCACGCATCAACGCGCTGTACTTCATCTGAAACCGCATTTCCGACCCGACGCGCAGCGTCGCATGTTTGGTGCCAATAACAATATGATCGCTTGTTGCGCCGATAAGTACATTTCCATCAGGCATTGAAAGCCCAAGAATGTCTGTGTCCTGATGCCCAATGGCGAGTATTCTCCGCGTGGTGTCTCCGGGGTTTGGCACAAGGCAAAGTTTTGCCAATTTGGCATCAGCAAAGCTGAGGGATGGGCGCACCGAATTTACGTCTGTCTCAACAACTTCGGCGACCAGTGTAAACGCATCCCTAAACATTCCGCCTATTTGATCTCCAGAGATCGGATCGCTGCCCAAAAGGATTGCTTCGCCGATCCGCAGATCGTTGATCCGACCAGTGGCATTTCCCTCTAGTGCCCAAGGCAGGTTTGCAGAGTTGCCGCCCGATACCGTCTGAAGAAACGGGCCACACTGCCCCTCAACGTTATTTGCAAGGGCAGATAGGGTTTGCATATTGGCTGCATTCGGCGCTATCCCGCTCAAACAAGCGAAGTTGGCCCCAATACCTTTCAGCGCAACACCGGGCATGTTTACCACTTGCAGTGCAATATCGCCAAGGTCTTTTGGCATGATCCCTTCGCGTCGGTCACCCATTTCGACCATCAGGATCACGCCGTGAACCTTGTTTTGACGGATTGCTGCAGCGGCCAGGGCCGCGATCACAGTCATCTCCGTGTTGTAGCTTGCCTCACAGACTCGCACGACATCATCGGCTTGGCTTAGCATTGGGGTGCGGATGAAGGTGATCGGACATGTAACCCCAGCTTTGCGTAACCTCTGCACATTGCTTAACCGTGCCTCTGCAAGGCCCGCAACGCCACTGTCAAGCATGGCCCTGGCGATGATTGGATGCCCACAAACCGCCTTGGTCACCCCAGTTACAGAGATACCTCGTGCATTCAAGCGCCCAACGATAGTTCTCGTGTTGTGACGTACCTTGCTCACATCGACTTCTATGCGGGGGCTGCTCATATCGCGGCCACGGGTGTCCCTTGCTGCAAGCCGGGATAGGCAGCAACAACCATGGCCAACAAATGTGCCGCTGGTCGGCTGAGTGCGTCAGTGACGGGTAGTCCAAGTCTTTCTCTTTGCGTTGTGATTGCATCTGTGATCTCGGCTTCTGACATGTCCTCGTGATTAAGTGTGACGCCGATAACATTGGTATCAGCAAATGCCTCGATCAACGCAATTTCGCTTGCAGGCGTGGGCATTAGCATGTTCGGGAAATCACATCGATGTGTGCGTTTTGGCGCGTGCTGAAGGATGACGGCGTCCGGTTGGCTGCCGCGCAAGATAAAGGCGGACGTACAGAACGCCGGATGACTTAAAGCACCTTGGCCTTCGATCAAAATGACATCAGGTTGCTCTGCCTCGGAGGCTGCAACAATCGCGCCCTCTAGTTCGCCACAGCAAAATTGCGGTGGTACAGCGTCCATGGCCACACCATATTTTGCGCCCTGCATCAAACCTGTTTGGCCCGTGCCAACAAGCACCGTCTTGATGCCTTTTGCGTTCAATGCACGCGCCAAAACCGTGGCTGTCGTGCGTTTTCCAATGGCGCAGTCGGTACCAAGAACAGCAATTCGGAGCGCATCAACAGTTGCGACACTGCCATCGAACAATCGCATGTCTTTGCTGGACTTTGGTTTGCGAATGTCGCGGATAGTGACGTTTCGTTCAAACGCTGCATCGGCAATTTCGGCGTCGTCACTCAGATATTCATGCAAGCCACTGACGATGTTCATGCCAAGATTGATCGCAATCAGAACTACGTCACGATCAGCAGTCGAAAGCCGTCCTGTAGAGGGTGCCATACCATAGATGAAGGTGTCGGGGATAACAGTTTCATTGACGACAGCAGCATTCAAGTTTTCGAAAATCGGTATGTGGTTCATTGCGTTATCAAGAACCTGACCACTGTCGTTGCCTTTGTGGCCGCTATCGATGACAGAAAGTATCCTGTAGGCCTGTGAATGACGCACGAGACCATTGGCGGTTTTGCCATCAATTTTGGCAAAGTTGCCCTCGCAATAGACAATCGCCGTTGGTGGCGACGTCGTCTCTGCGACGGATGTCGGTGGTGTTAGGGCGTCACGCGTTAGCGGCGGCGCTTGCGCACCTCTGACAGGACGACGGGTGGAGTCTACCGTTGGAAATTCGGTGTTCATAATATTTTCCTTTTGTTGGTCACGTTGAAGGTAACGCTGTGGTCGCCATCACGCGTTGAAGCCGTAGCTTTCGTGCCAAGTACTTAGTTACTGAGAACGCACAGGCCTTTGGACTTTTGAAAATTTCTGTTGCATTCCCAACGGTTTCCAGACCTATCCAGATGGGCGTTTGCGGGGATGACTATCGCTTCGCAGCTCGTACTAGAGGCTGCATATCCCCTCTCGCATTTCCATCCCTTGCCGTATGTTGAATCGTCAAAATATGCGTGGATTGGTATTACAACTGGCTCGCACCGACCGTCCTGTTCAAAAAACCCACGTTCGCATGTCCATGGTTGGCCATAGCGAGATCCGTTCAAATATGCGTTGATTGGAACCGCAACAGGTGTGCATAGGTCGCCCGTTTGCTCAAAACCACGTGCGCACTCCCACGCGGCCCCAAATGACGCGTCCACCAGGAAGCCGTTTTCGGGCACGATAACCTCTTGGCATGAATCATCGACTTTTAGAAAGCCGCGCAAGCAGTGCCAGCGTTCGCCCGAAGGGTCTAGAAACCCGCCATCAGGGACAACCACTGCGACACAAGAGGCTTCCTCCAACATGCGAAAGCCATGAAGACATTCCCATCCGGGTCCATAAGTGAGGTTCGTTTCGTATGCGTTTTCCGGCGCCGTGACAGCTGCACAGTCATCGCCACTGAGCCTATACCCGACGTTGCATTCCCATCCGTCACCATAGCGCTTTGCGCTGGCGTTTTCGGGCATGGATTGAGCGAATACAGGCATTGCAAACACAAGCAGAGCGAAGATAGGACCGACGCAAAAGACCCAAATCATTCGGGCGTCTGCCAACAATCGTGTCCCGCAAGCTGTTTGAGGCAATTGCAGCGTTGATTTTGAATTATGATCCATCCAACATAAGCCCCGCGAGACAGGCGTCTGCAAGGTCGCGGTTTGGCGTGTCTGAACCTGGATGGGTCGCCCAACCTGTTTCCATCATCGCATTGCGGCGGCTATAACGAGAGACATCCTGAAGAATTGCAAGTTTCGCAGTGCGTTGTGGATCAGTGGCTGACATGTTGAGGCATACTGGCACCATTGCCAACGTAACTTCATCAGCTGCTAGGTTCTTCGCCATTGTCTGGGCGTTGCCGCTCGTTATCCAGCCACCCCACGTAAAGCCGAGGAAAGAAACCGCGATCGCGCCACCCAAAGCACCGTAGATGCTGGGTTTCGTCCATTCCGGAAAAGTCATTTTTTGATCCTTTGACGGAGAAAGCGCCGCCTCACTGTATTTTGCGCGGACAAGATCTTGCGTCAGGGCCGTTTCCAAGTCGATTTAGTCGACAGGGCGCTGTTCATATCTGGTCGCTATTCACGAGCGTATCCGGCCGCCAAAACGGATCAATCCACCGCGTCGGCTGATCGATCGTGCGCGTTAACATCGGCAGCCTTCCCAAACATCAGATCCTTGCTACAAGACGTGACAGCTGAATTTTCATGATAGAAGGTTGTAGTTCGCTCCAGCAGGCGATGCGCCCTAGCCGCAGAAGACCACAACCTTTGTAGTAGTGAAGTAGTCACTTGGCGTAGGGATTACAACGTTAGAAGACTGAGTTCCGTTTTTAGACCGCCCATGCCCTTCGAGGGAAGGTGATTGGCAAGCCTTCTAGCAATCTGTTCAACAGTAATGTCACCTCGTTGTATGACTGCCGAGAGCCGACATTCACGTGAAACGCAGCATCGGTCGCTTTGGGCTCGAAGCCACCAAAAGCGTCCGGATCAGCAGCTCAGGATCAATCGATGGGCGGCCTGTGTGGCTGTAAAACTCGGACAGATACTGGCGGATGTCGCTCAGATCGACGAACCGGTCAATCGAACGCAGAAGATGATCTTGTGGAACGTGGTCTTCCAACGAGAACTCATAGAACAGCGCCGCCTGTGCTTCCTGCGTTGGTCCCAACATCCCAAATCCCTCCCCGCAGGACCAATTGAATCAGCTTCTTCGGCCTCGCTCAAGGAAGAGTTTTTCAACAAAACCCAATTTGACAGATGCCTTACGACGCAGAAAAAGTAGCGGCGAGCTAACAGTTGGCGTTCATCGCGTGCAAAATTATCAGACAGAAATCAGGCAGCACCTGCCGACGTCGCGTCACTGTTGGGATAAGTAATGGCTACGGTGAACGAACGTAGATGAGCGCCATCGAATCTTTTAGGACGATTGGCCCCCCGACATATTCGTCGCCGATTGATGGCGTACGCAGGACGAGACGCCAGTTCTTGCCCTCAATACCTGGCACGGGTAGTGACAAAGGCTCCAGCTCTTCGGTCGGCTTTCCCTCGAGATGAGCGACAGAGAAGACCTGCTCGCCGTCAGGGCCATGGCGCAGTGATGCGAATACCGTGCGTCCGTTGATCGGATGGATATAGTCAAATTGATCCTTGGGCCCGTAGTTATTGGCTAGCCAAGGGCGTTCGCGTCGGAATTCACGCGTGGCATGGCAGAACTGGATCTGCGCAGGGTCCAATGAAGACAATGCATTGGAAATATTGCAATATTCGTGCATGTCATCCATCCAGGCCCGTGCAATCACCTTCAGGCTGGCGACGGTAAAATCCGGCCCCGCCAAAGGCGGTTCTGCGACGCTCAGAAGTCGGGCGATTTCGTCAAGATCATAGTCTGTGACCTCGACCAACGCTGGCAGGAAATCCATAAAGCGCACAAGCTCTTCGCGTGTTTCGAACCCCAGTTCCTTAAGTCGTCGAAAGTTTGCGGGGACAAGGTAACTGTATTCATCAACTTGCCATTTGAGACTGATAGCTTCTTCTGCGACAACCTTGACCCCATATTGGTCATCTTGATTGCGAATGAACCCCCAGGAAGAGCGTGCCATGGCGTTCAGGAAATCCATTGGAACACCAGGCATTGCGACATAGGTCAGCACATGCACAGCCGGATTGTCATAGGCTTTGTCGAGGATCTCCATACGTGTGCCGCCCAAGCGCGTATTGACGTTCAGCTTCGGGCTGACTTGCGTACCGCGCCGAAGAGTATCGTGGTTCGATGTCCCAGAAATCCAATTCGCACCATTTTCAATAATCTCGCGAATACGCCAGAATTTCGACAACCAGAATGTATAGAGAAACGGCGTATTATGGGCGAACGTCAGCGGGCCCCATTGAAAGACATCATCATCACGCTGGTTTTCGACGACGGCGCGATAAGTTGAGCTTAGTTCCCAGTCTTCATCCGGCCACGGCCGCCCGTCTTCGAATATGAACCAAGGCCGATATTGGGTACCGGCAACATCTTGGACGACATCTGCCATGGATTGCAGATAGTCGTCATCGTGCCGCAAGGTTTGATGGGCGTTGTCCCACCATTTGAAGTCCTGAGCTCCGTCGACACGCACGCCATCGGCACCAAAATTGACCTTGCGCCGCTGCATTTCCAGAAGGATCGCCCTGACAGAAGGATTCTGGTAGTCAAGATTTTGCCCGTACATGTTCGGACCCGCAAAAAAATGATTGTTCAGAGCACGAAGCCCCTGATTATCGGAGTGCCCGAAAACCACATCGAAGATCAGCTTTTTCGCCTTTGACGGAAAGTTATGCAGAACCGCAGCAAGATCAATCAGCTCATCGGGCCGCCCCGTTTCCAAAAGCACCGGGTTCACTGTCGACATGCCAGCAATCACAACGTCGTAGCCCCAGTTCGTGGTGTCGGGACGTAAGGCTGAGACGCTCAACTGCTCGTTTGTGGCGTCGGCCTCTTGCCAGAAATCTGGACCTGTTTCGTAAACCGTCGTTGGTTCCAATGGGAGAAGCTGGACGGCGTCATACCCCAGAAAGAGCTGATCTGCGGGTTCCAGTGGCAAGTCTTTTGTCACCCGATCATCGATACGCTGATAGTGACGGGTCAGGCTTGCCAGCGTGCCGCCTGCGGTCGCTGTCGGCACATGGATCTGCAGGATGTTGATTGATGGATCAAATTTGTGCGGCGCGTCTTTTTTGAGCAACGCATAGTAGTCCGCGTCCTTGCGGTTCGCCTGCATCGCCTGCACATCATATAATTCTGCCGGTGCCATTGCACCAAATGGCAGCGACATGGCGAGCGGATCCAGGATGCGTTGCCAGTTGCCATGCGCATCGCGCCAAGACAGGGCATAGAAATCGCCAATTGTATCGCGTGTACCGGCGCGCAACCCGGTGACTGCGGTAAAGCAATGCGCGCCCTCACGCACAACCGGTATCCAAGCGCGTTCAAAGACGAGGTCTTGATGGGAAACAGTCAAATCAACTGGGGTCGTAGGCGACAATACTTCCAGAAATATATCGCCTTGTGGCACGCGCTCATCCAAGAGTTCAGGGGTCCAGAAACCAAAGACTGCGGTGTCGCCTTCGACACGTCCACCAAGGTTTCGTGCAATTACTTGCTCGGCAGCAAACGTTGTTGTCGCAGTAGCATAGGCCTGTCGCGCTGCCTCTGCCTCGGCAGCGGCTGTCGTCGTATCGAATTTGATTCTGTCCCTGAGGGGCATTGCGTCACCGTATTTAAGTTCTTTTGAATTGGTCAGCCAAGTTTGACCTCGGCCAATGTGCAATTTGGACCAGTGGTCAGCGATCTTGAACGAGAAAGATCGTCGAAAGTGGCGGTAGGTAGACTTCAGCGCTGGCGGCCTGACCATGACTGCGTGCCGGTTCTGCTGTGACCTTGCCCATGTTGCCGCGTCCGCCACCGCCATAGATTTCAGCATCCGTGTTCAGCGCTTCGCGCCAATCACCGGCAAAAGGCAGACCAATCCGGTAACCGGGCTGTTCGACCGGTGTCATGTTGCTGATGACGACAACATTGGGTTCGTCCGCGTTTCCGCGACGCAGCCACGCGAACACGGATCGGGTATCATCATTAGCTTCGATCCACTGAAAGCCCTGGGGGTCATAGTCCAAAGCGTGAAGAGCGGGAACCGCGCGATAAAGCGTATTCAGATCACGCACCAGCCGCTTGACCCCGCCATGGCGATGATCATCAAGTGCGGCCCAGTCCAGTTCGGTATCGTGGTTCCACTCTGCTTTCTGGGCAAATTCCTGTCCCATGAACAATAGCTTCTTGCCGGGTTGTCCCCACATGAACCCATAGTAGGCGCGCAGGTTCGCGAACTTTTCGTCAGTTTGGCCGGGCATCTTGCTCAGCATCGAGCCTTTGCCGTGGACGACTTCGTCATGGCTTATCGGAAGAATGAAATTTTCGGAAAACGCATAAGTTATTCCAAAAGTCATCTCATCATGGTGGTATTTGCGGTGCACCGGATCCTGCCTCATGTATTCAAGCGTGTCGTTCATCCAGCCCATGTTCCACTTGAAACCAAACCCAAGACCATTCTGGTCGACTGGCGCGGATACACCCGGATAAGCGGTGCTTTCTTCGGCGACTGTCATGATGCCGGGATGCGCGCCATAAGTGGCTGCATTCAATTCCTGCATCATCGCAATGGCTTCGTAATTCTCACGTCCGCCATCTTTGTTGGGCACCCATTCACCGGCTTTGCGCGAATAATCGCGGTATAGCATTGAGGCCACAGCATCTACGCGGAGACCATCCGCATGATATTCCTCAAGCCAATAAAGTGCGTTGGAAACAAGGTAATTTTTGACCTCGGTCCGGCCGTAGTTGAAAATCAGTGTGTTCCAATCCTGATGAAACCCTTCGCGCGGATCACCATGTTCATAGAGAGCTGTGCCATCGAATTGGCCTAGGCCGTGCGCGTCGGTAGGGAAATGCCCTGGAACCCAATCGAGCAGCACACCCATCCCCTTGTTGTGGGCCGCGTCAACAAGATCTCGAAATTCATGTGGTGGGCCATGTCGAACGGTTGGTGCATAAAGTCCAACGGGTTGATATCCCCATGATCCGTCAAAGGGATATTCACTGATGGGCATCAGTTCAATATGGGTGAATCCCATCTCGGACGCATAGTCCACTAGCTCTTTGGCTGCTTCCTTGTAGGAAATCGCACGCCCGTCGGTCTTTCGCCGCCAAGACGCAAGATGCACCTCGTAAACTGAAATTGGTGCGGTACGTACGTTGCGGGCCGCACGGGATTTCATCCAGTCACTGTCGGACCAACCGTAGCCTCTGATGTCGCGCACCACTGATGCATTTCTAGGAGGGTGCTGCGAGCCAAACCCAACGGGATCAGCCTTCAGGGGTTGCAGTTCGCCCTGCGCATTCACAATCTCAAACTTATATGCTTCGCCTTCGGCAATGCCGGGAATGAAAATTTCCCAAACGCCCGTCGCTCCGCGCCTGCGCATCAGATGTCTGCGACCATCCCACAGATTAAAGCTGCCGACGACCGAAACACGGCGTGCATTGGGCGCCCATACTGCAAAATGGGTACCTTCGGTGCCCTCATGACGTATGACGTGCGCTCCAAGAGTTTTCCAAAGCTTGTAGTGTTTACCCTCGCCCATCAGGTATTCGTCCATCTCTCCAAGGACTGGCGCGAAGCTATATGGGTCATCATATGTCCAAGTATCGCCAGCCTCAGATGTGGCAACAAGTTTGTAAGAGCCATCGCCTTCCACGGGGCCAGAAAAGAGACCTTCTGAAGGTGAGATTGAATTTAATTCGTACTCACTGCCGTTGATGTCCAACCTGGCTTTGAGCTTTTGGGCTCCAGGCATCAGCGTTGTTACATGCCGTTCTCCACCCTTGTCATGGGGTCCTAAAACTGTGAACGGATCTGCTGTGTTTCCATTCATCAAACCCTGCATGAGATCTAGAGATGCTTTGGCTTCTAACGATTTTTTAGTTTTGGTCATAGTTTTAACGTTAGGAACTGCTGGCTGGACATCAACACGCTCAGGGCTAATCGCACAGTATTTGTGCATCTAGACCGATTTAGGGGCGATGGCAGAACTATTGTCCGCGCAATTCTTGGCCAATGCCAGTTAGGACCGAAAGAAGACCTCATAGCCACGCCGATATCAAAGTCTGGAAAACGCTGACAGCGAAGGCGCTCAACGCCGCGATGCCCCGCATTCTGGCCGGACTACTGGATGCGGTATCGGGCGCACTGGCAGAGATAGGCTCTACGCGACTCTCAGAGCTGCCTAGGATGACGGGCAGTATCGCCAGAAAGACGACGCTTGCCAGCTTCAAGGAATTCTTTCGACCAACTTTAATACAGGCTCTCGGCAATGCCCTCATGGCGGCACAGTTCGGCAATGCTGTCCTCACCCTTCAGGCCGTCCAGCACAATCCTGATTTTCTCTTCGGCCGAATACTGTTTGCGTGTGGCACGACGGATGTCTTTGACAATCTTCTCGCCGTGGCTCTGTTTGGTTCCGGGTTTCTGTCTCATCTCCATTCCAAGGTTGTTACGATGTGCCAGAAACCCTCTCTTATCTATTCACCCTAAACTGTCCCATTGGTGCTGACGTCAGACAATCCGAGACGGTGTCAATGACCACGCGCCGGCTAAAGCGCGTGGGTTTGGCCGCAGGCCGCCATCATGAAATCACTTGGTCTGTCACTTGATGAACCAAGAATTCCTTATCTGCTTGCCACTTCTGAAAGCGACCAGCTCGTTATCGCTTACCTTGACAAGACGGAAGCAGGCACTGTCCGTGCCCCAGTCTTCGCACCATTGGTCACCGTCCACAAACCACTTCGACGTCGACGGTTCTCCATCCCAAATCACTTCGATGGTCCCGTTGGTTCCCCCGGCGCTATAGGTCTGTTGCCATTCGGTTTCATTGTCCTGTGACGACACACCATAGAGCGTCGCACCCGGAATGGTCGCAAGCAAACCTTCCTGGGTCATGAAAGAACGGGTTGTCGGTGCGTCCGTCGTCCCAGTGTCTTGCATGCATCCGGCAAGCGCGAGAGCTGCTAATCCGAGAAAAATACTGTTCTTCATTTGATAGCCTTTGTTTGTAAGAAAATTTTAATACGCAAGTACAACAATGAATTATCCGGGTTTCAAGCGCAATATGAGATGCGGAGACGCAAACGGCTGCTCTCGGTCCCATCAGATTAAAATCACTCTATGCGTCTTTGAACGCATGAACTACGTCTAACAGACACGATCAAGCTGTCGTGCGCCACAAGCCACGTCTGCTCAACGATAATGGCACCTGCTACATCTCCGGCGATCTGGCCGAATGGCTTGAGGGGCAAAAAATGGATCACGTTCGTGGAGCACCGTTCCCCCCCCCGGACCAAGGCAAAATCGAACGCTGGCACCAAACCATGAAGAACCGCGTTCTGCTGGAAAACTACTAGCCGAAGGCGCCAGCGACAGTGCATTGGCCATCATCATATGGCTCACTGTGGCGAAAAACCCGACGCCGATCAGCCAGAGCCACACAACGCCTTCGGGCCAAACCGGATCAAGTGACTCGGACCCCGTCGCCACTGCCGCAGGCCAGTCACAGATCACGCCACAGGCCGGTCGGCAGGACCAGCTGAATCCTCCCCAGTTTGCCGCCAGCGATGGCGGGGAGAATTGGCGCTGCGTGGCAAGCGGTCATGGCCAGCGCCGGACGCAGGAAGGGCAGCGGGTCGCCCATAGCGGGGCATTACGGCATGTCGGCGCGATTAATGTCATGGGACGCGATCTGCCTGCTTTGCACCCACGCCACAGCGATTGTCTGGTCACGGTGCGCCGGAGAAACGACTAGCCGCTGACAAACACCCAAATCCAGATCAACCCGAACAACACTGGCTGGTGGATAAGGTATACCGCGAGGCTGTGCCTACCTGCCCAGCCCAGACACCATTGGAAATTACCCGTCATTGTTGCCCGAGGCTGCCAGATTTTGCCAATGGCGATCCCTGCGAGGAAAGGTGCCAGCCAAGGCACGAGTGGGAGATAGTCAAGAGCGGGACGGACCTTAGTGCTTATACCGGTGAAGCCCCACCATACGGAATTCAGGGGATGAAAGCCTGACTGGTGCAACTTAACGACGCCAACAGCCGCCACCGCCGCAAAGATCGCTGGCAGGCGCAAGAACATAAGCCCAATAAGGCTACACACGGCGATGCTATGAAGGATGCCGAAGTAGATGAAAACTTCAGGAAATCCGATGTAGGTGACGACAGTTATCAGCAGGGCAGCCACCACGATCTTGACCAGCCTTGGCCAGAATGCCGGCCAGTTAGTCGTTTCCCTGTGTCCCAGAACAAGACTAACGCCAGCCAGAAAAAGAAAACTGCCGGCGACTAGACGTGCAAGATAGTACCACATACCAGACGAGGTGACCCCGGCTGGCCAGATGCCGAACATCTCGAGGTCCCGCGCGAAGTGAAAAACAATCATGCCGATCAGGGCAATCGTACGACCCTGATCGACAATTTGAACGCGAGCGCCGCTCACGGGGTCAGAGCGTACCTTCGTTGGTGAGCGATGTGATGCCCGCAGTTGTACCGTCGCTGTAACCGATGCAACTCCATCGCGCCCGCTGTGGGCCAACGCCAACAATCACTTCTGTGCCGGCTTGAGAAAAAGTTGACCCAAGCAGCACAACGTCTGCGTTGTTGGTGACCCCTGTCACGTCCCTGAGGCATGCTTGTTCTGCAACGGAAGGTATTCCACCCGAGGACGCATTGCCTGCTGACTCCTCCACACAACCGGAAAGTAGCGCTGCCGAAAAACCGACAACAGCCAGATGGCGAACTGTCATGACTGAAATAGACATCTAGCAATCCTCCGCTGGCAGCATGGTCACGTCAGAGTAGCGTCCATCTGCAGTTGTAATCCGCGCACAGGCACCGGTTGATGCATTGAACCACCATGTCGTCAGCCCTTCAGACCGGATGGGAGAATACCCCAGATTCATCAGGCCACCCTCAGCCTGGCCTGCCCGAGCACCTTCGAACGATGTCACGTCGGTCGAACTTCCGACAGTAGGTGCGCTGACAGTAGGTGCGCTGGTAGCCATGGGTGCACTTTCTTCAACGCAAGCGCCGAGCGCGACAAGGCCAAATGCAGCGACGGAAATTTTGAATGCAGTACTCATGATAGTTAAGTCTCCCCTCAGTCTGTTTTTGGTTTGGTTAGTCTATACCGATAATAATATTGTAGTTGGCGGAAGCATTGGTCCGGTTGATCACTTCAATCACGTGATCGCCCGACTGCCACAGCTGGCCACGGTATTCGCGATTGCTCGTCATCTGGTCGACCAGGAATGACCCATCCGGGTTGAAAATCTGATAGCTGATTGGCGGGCCTTGTGGTGCGACGCGCACATAGAGGTTCTGCCCGTTGTTCGCGCCAATCAGATAGCGCCGGCTGTCTCCGGGCGCGAGCGTTCCAGTTAATTCCGCACCAGAGGTACCGGGCGCAAAGCTGACACGCTCTCCGCCTGCTCCACTGTTAGGCACGGTCGCGGGCAATTGGACCGCGGCACCTGTGCCTTCGACGAGAAAATCTCCGGCCGCCCATCCGACATCACCCGGGTCGGCTAATGTGGCGACATTACACCAGCGTCGCCCTTCGGCCATGCGGCAGCCAAGGTTGCGGACGTTTTGACCGTTGGATAGCCGAGCAACGGTCGACGCGCCGGTTGAAGGTGCGCTGCGAAGATTGAGCGACCCGCCGCCCGCAACGGCCACGGCAAAGAAGTCCGGCCCACCGGCAAGCCCGTCAGCGAAGTCGCCCTGAACAACGGCGCCCGTCGCGCCGGTGACCGAGATATCCATCGTGAAGTTCGATTGTTCGTTTCGACGTGCAGCGCTGCGCATCATATACACCGAAATCGTATACTCACCCGATAGTCCGAGCGTACCGGTCCAGGCATTTGGTGGATCTGTGAACTGTCCAACGACCAATGCTTCGTCACCAGGACCGCGACCAGGCTCATAGACATTGAAATAGGTCGCGAGATTTGAGGCATCCATACGGACACTCATGGTCTGGCCTGCTTCTGCGCCAACACTGTAGAGAACTGAATCGTAACCGATGATCGTGTCACTCAACGTGGTGCCTGTGGTCCCCGCTGCAAAGCTGACGGTGACCTCACGAACCTCGTCTGCTGAAGCGACTGTGCCGACCATGCAAAGCGTAAAGGCAACAGTATGCAGAATGCGTTTCATCAAATCCCCCCATCGAAATCCTTTAAGATATGCTCTCAAGGTAGGGAAAGTGAGCAACCGGTCAAGAAAATTTGGCTATCGCGGGTGTCCAGTTGCTCAGCTGTTCATTGGACAGTAATGCCCGCGTGCAGACTCAATGACCGGCAGTTTGAGCTGCGCCATAGCCCCAATTATTCTTTACTTTCTATCAGTTAGGACACGCTACGCACCGCCAGCTGATCCTGGCGGTTTCACCAATTGCACAAGGTCGGAGAGCACGAGGTACGTTGTGATCACTGTCGGCAGAAACACAATAAGAATTCCAAGAATCAGCACCCAGAACACGATCGCCCGCATGATTGGAGAGGCATAATCTGCGTGGACGAACTCAAGTCGGAAGATATCAATCGAAAAATCTGGCAAGAGCTCATGAACGGTTTCCCACCAATCCGCGCGATTGGGACCCTCCGCAGTGAGGCCCGCCAAGATCTCCTTCGGACTATAGTGGCCTTCTACACCGTTGCCTTGCTTCTTGGTGGCCCGAGAAAGTCCGACAAGCAAGCTCCATAGGCCTTCGCGAAATCGCTTGGGAAAGCGGAAACGACGCTCGCTAGTATCCACCGAAAGATCAGTGCCCCGCGAGCAGCGCGAGTACTCCTCCAGCGTCAGGCGCAGGCTGCCTTCGATTGCGTTGTTCGTCTTGGTTCTTTCTTTCAAAGAAATGAACCCGTTATATCCTTCGTGTGATGTAATCTGGAGTGGACTAAAAAGGGAGAAGAGCGCAACGGCGATCCCGATCACCACAAGGCCGAGATAGAAGATATCGAAACGTGCTAGCGCAAGCGACTCGAGGATTGGATTTGGATGCCAGTTCTCGGACATCTCCAGAAATGGCTGCAATGGTTCGTTGTGCAGGATGATGAAGGCAGCAAAAGGAGCAGCAATCGTCAACTTTGCAGTTCTGCCACCCGCCAAGCGAGCAAGGTTTGACCAGCGCGTCATCTCATTGAATTTTGACATGAGTGATACGTCCCCCTCCACAACAGCTTAGCCAAGTTTTGAACACGAGCAACCGAGAGGGTTTCTGGCCGCGCGAGCAGGAAATTTCGGTCGCTGCCTCAATCTGCAAAGCCATAGGCTCTCGAGAAATTTAGAAGATGCCAATTGCGTCATGGACCTGAGAGCCTCATCTCAATTTCGAACCCGCAACAAATTTCAACACGCTGCAGAGCAAGGTCCGGCTTAGGCTGACAATTGTCCCCGCTGAGCCGCGGCTTGAAAGTCCGCTTCTCTAATTGGGTGTTTGGGTCAAGCTCATTTTCCTTCTTTCTTTTAGGTCAAGGTCACTCATCCGGGTCACGCTTTTCTTCGCAATCTGGTTGATGCCATGATGGCACCGCCGCAAGCATATGTGGGATCGGCAGTGGAGAGCCTTGCTCTGAGACGCGCTTCTGGTTGCGCAACAGACATTTTCGGCTTCTTCCACGAACCTCTCCGGTGAGGGACGACCCCGTTCGGATTGGGTGGGTGGCGTTTTAGTTCATGCCATGACTCCCACCTGATCCTGACGGAATTCAGTGCCATCTGTCCACATCCGGTGGATCAAGACGGCGAGTTTGCGTGCGACCGCGACAACTGCGCGACGACGACCTTTGGTGCGCATCAGGCCCATTCCCCAAGGTTTTATCTGGACCCGGTCTCGGTTCGCGTGAGCAAAGCGTTGGCGGCAGCATACAAAGTTGCCCGGACTTCACTGTCGTCAGCCTTTGATATTCGGCCAGGATTGTCGTGTTCAGCCGCCGTCAGATCGGTCGCAGCATTTTGACTGTCAGGTGCCGCCAGCCCCGTAAGGATCGGCCCAGAGACGACCTTTGAGTAACCTACAGCGAATGACTGGCACGAGCCCGAAGCGGACTAGTTGATCATGGACTAATCGTTTCAAATTCGGCTGACCCGGCCCGCTGCCCAGTTCGTTCGGGAAACATGGTAGACGTCAAGGTCGCACTCTTTCAAACCTCGCCTGAATGAGTCGCCGACCATCGCGTTGATTTCTGCCTCGGCGACATCAGCTCGATCAGGGTGCTGTTTCGCACCGGCGAGCAAAGCCGCCAGCGTATCGGTCTCGTCCGCGACGCCAGCACTCACGAGCAGACCGGATTTGAACGGTGCCTGAAAAAGAAGTGACCTGAAATCTAGGCAGACACCATCCTGCAGCCTCCAGATCTCGTAGTCCAGCACATCTCGTCCCAATTGCTGATCAGGCAGGAACTCGTCGAAGCGCATCGTGCCGCTGTGCGTCATACCGAGTTTCAGGGCAACCGCAGAAGAGCCGGGGTTGAGTGGCCCGAAGATTACGGCGTCGATCTCGTCACAGATATTTTCATCAAAAGCCCATTCGATCATTGCCGATGCCGCTTCCGTTGCCAGACCGCCGCCCCAGAAGGGTCGCGAAAACCCGTAAAGGATCTCTGGTGTAGGGCCGTGCGACGTCGAGATCAGTCCGCACCACCCGATGACCGGCCCTGGCGGAGCACCCTCCGAAAGCCCATCGCGGAGCGCCCAGACACCATATCCCAAGGTATCCCACGTGGAATTGTGCCATGCGATCCGCTGACGGGCGCATTCCAGACACTGCTCTGGCGTCGTAGCTTTTGCCATGATGCTCCGTGTCACTTCCGGATCGGACAGGACATGAGCAAATGCTGGAGCATCTTGCTCTGTGAAACGCGAGAACTCGAGACGCTTAGAACTTGGCGATGATACTGAAGGCTTTGCTTCCATACTCCAAGGGTAGCCTACTGAGTGGTTTCTGACGAGATGTAAGAAATGGCGCCTAACTCCGCGAAGCAGGGGCTCATTGAGTTCCTGCATGCTGCCACGCAGCGAAAGGCGGCAAGGTCCCGATACTGTTGGAAAAATCTTTGCTGCATCTGCAAATTTTCAAAATCAGAAAACTGGTCTTCTCTAACCGAAATATACTGATAAATGCCGATGAAATCGTACAGAACCGGTATACTGTTCTGCTAGATTAGACTCGAATGACCGATATCAGAGTTTTTCAACAGAATAAGCCCAAATCGAACGTCGACATCGGAGTACTCTCCCACTTTCATTCCGCAAAAGTGAACATGGTATTGCGCTGATGGGAGCGACACCCCAGCCCGCGGCGAGGGTGACCGGGGATTTCGTTCAGCAATTCGCGCAGTCTTTTACTAGAAGACTACCGCTACGCTGTTTGAGCAAGTCGACGTTCCCGCCTCGCACGCTTCATAGAGGTATGTCCCGCCACCTTTGCCGCCGATGGGGTCTGAATATGCGCCGTTGTTGGGCTCGGTCGTAATCAATGAGCCGTCACGGTAAATGTCAACCTCAATGCCCAATGCGCCATCCCAGGTGAGATCGGCGTACTTTGTGCCGCGAAGCTTGTAACCCGATGCGTAAAGGTTAATGCTCCCCGAGACCGGTTCCTGATAAGTAATCGAGAACTGAGCCGCCGCGAGAGACTGGTTTTGGGCCAGGTCTTCGGCGGCACCTGAAGAAATGTCGACCGTCATTATTGTGCCGTTGGCCACCGGTGAGAAATTCACAGTCAAGTCATAGACGCTGTCGCCGTCGCTACCCGTAAAAGAAGAGATAACGCCGTTTGCCACCTGGATGTCCTCATCTACAAAGCCGTTAATCGGTTCGCCGAAGTCGATTGTGAATGGCACGGAGGTCTGGCTCGTTGTGTCACCAGACGTAGATGAAATAACGGGTGTCGGCGGTGTCAGGTCAGGACCTGACGTGCCTGAGATAGTCGCTGCCGCAAGCGTGTTTCTAAGGAGTGGTTCTTTGATCCCATCGGGCGAGATGTCGACATAATCCGTGCCATAATCTGAATATAGAAGTTCGATTTCAATTGCGGCGACATCTTCGGCCGTGAGCGGTGCGCCGTACCCACTTGCGATTACGGCTGCTGCTCCGGCGACATGAGGTGCCGCCATCGAAGTGCCGAGGTTTAGTTCTATGCCGCCGCCGTTCTTGGTCGAAAGGATGCACACGCCGGGTGCCGCGACGTCGATTACTGAACCGTAGTTCGAGAAACTGGCCAATTCGTCATCAGGGCCAGAATACCCGAAGGGTCCGCCCAGAGAACACAAGTTGCCGCCAGCGCCGCCCGGCAACCCGTCATAGTCGGCGATGGCTGATACAGTAATCGCGCGTGGCACGCGCGCGGGTGTATAGCCTGCGGCGTCGGCGCCATTGTTGCCGGCAGCGACCACCACGACAATGCCAGCATCGACCGCGGCATTAACCGCTTGCTCATAAGGGTCGTTGGCAGGATCGACAACAGGACCCGTGAGGCTCATATTCATAACCTCGACTTCGGCGCCAGCGTTCTGAATGACCCAATCGATCCCCGCGATAACAACCGAGTCGGGGCATTGTCCTTGGTTGTTGCAGACCTTGACGGCCCAAAGCCGCGCTCCAGGCGCCATGCCCACTACGTCTTGTCCGTTATCGAGCGCGCCGATGGTTCCGGCAACATGCGTGCCATGCCCTTCATCGTCGTCGCCGTCTTCCCCCGACTGCGAGCAAACATAGTTTGGTCTGCGTCTATTGCCGATGTTCACCAGACAGTTCACGCCGTCGAAAACGTCCAAGTCGGTGTGCTGACGGTCGATGCCGGAATCGAGTACGGCCACATCCACGTCAACACGCAAATCGTCGACCCCATCAATATTAAGCGAGGCGTTGGTGGAGGCCAGTGTCCGATCAAGCCCTGTGGGTATCGTCTGCTGCACAATTTGTCGCACGCCCTCGGGCGCAACAATCGATATGCGAGGGTCTGATGACAGCACCGCCGCCGCCCCAGCAGGAAGCGAGATAGAAAAACCGCCGACGGCACGGTAGACAAAACCGACATCGCCACCGAAACGCTGCGAAACTTCGGTTGCAACATCCGCCGGACCGCTGGCAGCTTGGCCGTTTAACATTACGATGTAGTTTTGTGTCTCTACGCCCTGTGCTGCGGCTGCTCCAGCCAGCATACAAGCCGAAACCACGACATGTGCGAATTGGCTAGCCGTCCTTTTCACTTTCTCGTCTCCAGTGTTCCTATCTGATTCCTTCATGCTAATCGGGGAGCCGCTGACCCGCATAGAGAATTTCTTGAAACAGTTTGTTGAAGAGCTACCGGGATGCCGTCGTAAGAATTCAAATTCGGCTCTGCCAGGTCGGTGCTCCGGTATCGGACACCAACTTTTCGGTGTTTCTTGCCCGCCAAGCTTTTCGCCTTTTTCCCGTCATCAACCTTTGTACCGCAACAATAGCTGCCGTTCCTACAAATTAGCAACTTAAGACTCAACTTGGCGAGCAGGCTCAGAAAGCATTTTCTTTGCTGGTGCTTTTGAGTGTCCAGATAGTCCGCATCCCGGTCATTGCCCTGCTTTGAGCCAGTGTCTGCTCACGATCAGAAACTGGAAGCGACGCACAGTGCTGTTCAGAGGTCTAGAGCCCACTGTCTATCTCGCCTGCAATTGTTCCTCGTCATCGCCCTTAGCGATGGGTTGTGACGATACGGTGTTTGGCTTCAGAGCCTTGCGATACTGTGCGTCGATTGAACCGGCCCGGAATTCTTGCGGCCTTCTCCGGCTGTCGTCTTTTCAGTTCAGGAACTCGTCCGCCGGATCGTCGCCCGCATTATTGGTCATGCTGGATTAGATGTGTCGCTGCGGACGTGCGCGCTTTGTATCGTCGATACCAAACCGGGGCGCGTTGCCCAAACACTTGCCCCGTGTCGAAGAAATCATCACGCCCGAGAGCACGACATGCGATTGTGGCTGTGATCGGCATGTGATCGGCGAAGATACCAGCGAGCGGCTAGATATCATCCCGGCCCAGTTCCGTGTGATCGTCACCCGCCGTCCAAAGTATGCCTGCCGGTCCTGTGAGAGTGGCGTCGTTCAGGCCCCCGCAGTCTCACGCCTGATCGAGAGCGGCCTGCCGACCGAGGCGACGGTCGCCAGTGTCATCGTTGCCAAGTTCGCGGATCATCTGCCGCTGTATCGACAAGCTCAAATCTATGCGCGGCAGGGTGTCGATCTCGATCGCTCCACACTGGCGGCATGGGTGGGCAAGGCCGCTTATGAACTGGCCCCCGTTTACGACGCTCTGATGGCCGACCTAAAGAGATCCACCAAGGTCTTCATGGATGAAACGGTCGCTCCGGTGCTCGACCCCGGCAAGGGCAAGTTGAAGAAGGGATACTTCTGGGCCCTGGCCCGAGATGACCGACCATGGAATGGAGGTGATCCACCCGGCGTGGCGTTCACATATGCGCCGGGGCGATCTGGCAAACATGCGGTGGATATTCTGAAGGGCTTTGACGGCATCCTTCAGGTCGATGGCTATACCGGCTACAACCGGGTGATTGACCCAAAACGGCAAGTCAAGATCCGGCTCGCCTACTGCTGGGCGCATGCCCGTCGCAAGCTGTTCGAGCTGACCAAAAACAGCGCAGCGCCGATTGCGCAGGAAGGGCTCAGGCAGATCACGGCTCTTTATCGCGTCGAGACACAAATCCGCAGCTTGCCTGCATCCCAGAGGCTGGCCGTCCGGCAAGACAAATCCGCTCCGATGGTCGCAAACTTCAAGAACTGGCTGGAACAGGCCAGAGCGTAGGTCTCAGCCAAATCCCCAACTGGCGAGGCGCTCAAATACATCGCAAAATACCGGGACGGGCTGATCCTGTTCCTCACCGACGGACGGATCGAGATGGACAACAACACCGTCGAACGCACCATCCGGCCCATCGCCGTCGGTCGCAAGAACAGCCTATTCGCCGGTCACGATGCCGGGGCCCAAAACTGGGCCGTCCTGGCCTCCCTCATAGAAACCTGCAAACTAAATGGAATCGAGCCGCACAGCTACCTGACCTGGACTCTCACCGCCATCGTGAATGGGCATCGGCAAAGCCAGATCGGTGAACTCCTGCCTTGCACTACGCACAAACCGCGTGATCGGAACACCGCTTACAGCTAACTTCTGATGATTGGGACTCGAGAATGCTTACCTCCACTCGCCTAAGGTTCGAAAACCTCGCGCACATACATTGGTATAACGATGACCGC
>NZ_QBUD01000024.1 GCF_003058085.1 Yoonia sediminilitoris
GCCTCTCCAGCGCCCCGCCAGTGCATCTCTGCGCCGCCGGTGAGGGGGGTTCTACGGCTACTAAAGCACACCCGCAACCCCCTTTTTCAAGAAAATGCAAAGATACGTGGTTTTATTTCCAAATCAGATAATACCCCTTGTTTACAAAGGGCTTTTCATGCGCTGCAGCCAAGGCGGTAGGGCCCGCGGCCGAAGATATTGCCACTTTGGAGCGCATCAGATGTCATTTCAGGCCCAATTACGTGAATCAACCCATCACAACCGCCATGCGACTCGACTCGTGGGTGGCTGGCCTGGGTTATGCATTGCCTCCGGACCAATCGCACGGGTCAACCGTGTCCCTGACCCCGAGGCGATGCAGCCGCGCACAGCAGTATATAGAGTACGCACGACCCCGTCTTTCGGAGGCTGGCGGAAAACATGACCTATCCAATAGGCCCGCTGCGTCCTATGTTGCTTTGGACTGTTCAAGAAAAGAGGACAGAGCGATGCTGTCATTCCGCATTTTGGTTGCCCTGTTTCTGTTGGCCCTCCCCGGACTGGCTGCTGCCAAGTCACTCGCCCTGATTATCGGCAATGACACCTATGATAATGTCCCCAGCCTGCAAAAGGCCCGTGCCGACGCATCCGGCTATCAGGACGTGCTGCAAGGTCTGGGCTTTGATGTCACCATGCGCACAGATCTGAATGGTCGTGACATGGGGTTCGAACTGGCTACTTTTCTTGATCGCATTGCCCCCGGTGATACGGTGGCCTTTGTCTTTTCCGGCCACGGCTGGAGCGACGGGCGCGAGAATTTTCTTGTGCCGACAGATATTCGTGTCGGAGGTTCGGAAACCCTGATCGCGCGGGAAAGCTTTGCGCTGCGCAACGGCGTCAACGGAATCATTGATGAAATTGCCAAGCGCGGTGCCGGTCTGACGCTGGCCATCGTTGATGCCTGCCGCGACAACCCGTTTGCGACGGATCAAGGCACCCGCTCTGTCGGGCTGGCCCGAGGGCTGGCCCCGATTGATGCGCCGACGGGCACGTTCGTTGCCTTTTCCGCAGGTGCCGGTCAGACAGCATTGGATCGTTTGTCGGACGACGACCCCGCCCCCTATTCCGTGTTCACCCGGCATTTTCTGACGGAGCTTGCCAAACCGCAGGATTTGCAGTCTGCCTTCAAGCGCACCCAAAGACTGGTAAATGAAGAGGCAGGGCGCATAGGTCACCCGCAACGCCCCGCCTATTATGACGAGGTCATCGGTGCTGCCTGTTTGTCCGGCCTGTGCGATGGCGCGACCATCGTTGCCCAACCGAAGCCCGCCCCGGACCGCAATGCCGCTGCTGCCCGCGATTGGGAAGCTTTCAGAAACAGCAATTCGATAGATGCGCTGCGCCTGTTTCAGCAACAATATACAGACACCGCCTATGCGGCTCTGGCGAACGAACGCATCGCGCAGTTGCAGGTACCCGAGGCCAAGCCGCAGCCAACCACCACCACACCAGTAACAAGACAACAAGCCCGCCCCGGATGGTGCCCCAACGCCCGCACAAGAACCGAGCGGGCGATTTGTGCCAACGATACGCTATCGGCGCTCGATATCGCACTCGAAGCGGCATTCAAGGCAAAGCGCGCGACGCTAAACGGTGCGGCACGCGACGCGCTTTTGACGCAACAACGGGCATGGCTGCGTGACAGGGACAGTTGCGGTGACAGTGTCTCTTGCATGCAGACAACTTACGCATTGCGGCTTGATCAGCTGCGCAACTGATGCGGCGCAAAAGCCACCCTTTCAGACCGCGTCGAAAATAGTTGAACACCCTCCTGCAAGAAAAGGCTATCAACAGACAAAACAAAAGCAGAGCAGGCTACATGACCAAACATACCATGGAAGACGACCTTCGCGACAAGATCATCGACAACCCACGGGTCCTATTGGACGATCACGCCATCATGCGCGCGCTGGTCGAAGCAAACGAAGGCCAGCAAGGCACGAACATCGTTGATCTGCGCGCCATCGCGATGAACCGGCTCGAGGCGCGGTTTGACCGGCTTGAGGACACACACCGCAACGTCATCGCCGCCGCATACGACAATCTGGCAGGCACAAATCAGGTGCACAGGGCGATCTTGCGGATGATGGACGCCGCGGATTTTGCGACTTTCCTTGCTGACCTGACCGGCGACGTGGCCAATACGCTGCGGGTTGATGCCATTCGGCTGGTGCTTGAAACAGAGACCCCCGAAAGCGAAAACACCATGGGCCCCGTTGTGGCGCTCGCCCCGATCGGTTTTGTCGATGACTATATCACCCTTGGTCGCAACATGCCTGCCCGGCAGGTCACATTACGCGGATATAAAAACCACGGCGCGAGCCTTTACGGTGATCGCGCAGGCTACATCCAGTCAGAGGCCTGCCTGAAGCTGGACTTCGGCCCTGACCACATGCCCGGCCTGCTGGTCATGGGGTCAGAGGACCCGCAGCAATTTACACCGCAGCAGGGCACCGACCTGCTGACATTCTTTACCGGCGTGTTTGAACGGGTGATGCGCCGCTGGCTGGCCTGACATGATCGCCCCTGCCCTTTCGGATGCTTTGGCCAAATGGCTTGACCATCAACGCGCCTTGGCCGGGGCGGCACAGAACACCATTGCCGCCTATCAGGCCGATGTGCTGGGTTTTTTGTCATTCATGACGCAGTATAATGGCGCAACCCAGGGGCTTGGCCCGGTGTCCAGGATCGGCGTGCGCGATATGCGCGCGTGGATGGCCAATGAGCGTAGCCGCGGCGTCAGCGCGCGCAGTCTTGCAAGATCGCTTTCGGCAGTAAAGTCATTCTATCGTTGGCTGGCAGAACGCGAAGGGTTTGAACCCACGGCCGTTCTGTCCACGCGGGCACCGAAATTTCAGCGCAAACTGCCACGGCCATTGGCCGAAGACAGTGCGCGCGCAATGATCGACATGGTCGAAGTGCAAGCCCGTGACCCTTGGGTTGCCGCCCGCGACAGCGCCGTTGTGACCCTGCTTTATGGCTGCGGTCTGCGGATATCAGAGGCGCTGGGGCTGACCGGTGCCGATGCGCCCTTGCCTGCTGTATTGCGGATCACCGGCAAAGGCGGCAAGGAACGTATCGTACCTGTTCTGGATGCGGCACGCGATGCGGTTGAAAGCTACCGCAAGATTTGCCCCCATGAACTGGCTGAAGACGACCCACTCTTTCGTGGTGTGCGGGGCGGCCCACTGCCCCCCCGTGCCATTCAAAAGGTGATGGAACGCGCCCGATTACAAATGGGCTTGCCCGCCAGCGCCACACCGCACGCCATGCGCCATTCCTTTGCGACCCATCTGTTGTCCGCTGGTGGCGATTTACGCGTGATCCAAGAGCTACTGGGTCACGCCTCCCTGTCCACGACACAGGCCTACACGGCGGTCGATGCCAGTCGCCTGATGGAAGTCTATGACAAGGCCCATCCCAAGGCCTGAGAATGTTGCAACGGATTTCACGTGTTCGTGCAAAGCTGTCAATTGGCTTGCGCCAAACCCCATGCGAATGTTCATTCATGCACAGAGTTAATGAATTACTGAAGGACAGCCCATGAAATTCCGCGCCGCTTTGACCGCCCTTGCCCTTTTTCCCGCCAGCACTGCCTTTGCACAGGATTGTACGGCCTACACCGCTGAAGACCCCTATGATCTGACGGAAGCTGAAATTGCCGCCTTTTACGACTGTCTCAAGGAGAGTATGGCAGAAGGGTACGCATCACAAGGCGACGCAGTGGGCAACGCCTATCGCGACTGGACCATCACCCAAACAGCCCCCGGGCTTGCGGGTGTTCATGGCAACCGTCTTTTGATCACATACGCAAACGAATTCGCCGCAGAACAGTATCTGCAATATGCTGAAGACATCACCATGCCTGTCGGGTCAGTACTGGCCAAGGAAAGCATCACCCTCAGTTCAAAACGGCAGGCCGCACGCCCCGGTCCTTTGTTTATCATGACAAAGCTTGCCGAAGGCGAAGCCCCCGAAGCCGACGACTGGCTTTACGCAGGCGTGCAGCCCAACGGCAAGGAAATGAAGATCAAGCAATCCTTCTGCCATGATTGCCACGTCAATTATGACTATCAGGACAATCTTGCCTACCCGCTGGAGGAGGTCCGCATCAGCCAATAGCTGCGGCAACAATGAAACGGTTGGAAAACCCGCGGGTCGCCTCGCGGGTTTTCTTTTTGCATCCCGCTTTATCATGGGTCATGACGTGGGCATGACACTTCGCACCAAAGCACTCGCCGTTCATCTTTTCACTGCCACCGGTGCCGTTTTCGCCATGCTGGCGATGCTCGCCGCCGTTGAAGAAAAATGGAGCCTTATGTTCCTGTGGCTTGTCGTCGCCTTCTTTGTGGATGGCATAGATGGGCCACTGGCGCGGAAGTATGACGTAAAAACCAACGCGCCCGAATTTGACGGGGTCCTGCTGGACCTGATTATTGACTATCTCACCTACGTGTTCGTGCCGGCCTATGCCCTTTTCAAGTCCGGGTTGTTGCCCGGCTGGACAGGATGGGTAGCGATCATCGTCATCACCTTCACATCGGCGCTGTATTTTGCAGATACACGGATGAAAACAGCCGACAATTCATTCTCGGGGTTTCCGGGCTGCTGGAACATGCTGGTCTTGGTGATTTTCGCGCTCGAGCCGAATTTCTGGGTGTCTCTGGTGCTTGTCACAATTCTGGCCGTTGCGATGTTCGTGCCTTTGAAATTTGTTCATCCGGTGCGCACGGACCGCTGGCGCATCGTCACTTTGCCCACTGCACTTGCATGGACGGCGTTTGCCGGTTGGGCGGCATGGGTCGATTTCCACCCGCAAAGCTGGGCGCATTGGGGCTTGGTCGTCACATCGGTCTACCTGCTGTTTGCGGGCGTTACACAGCAAATGTTCCCGCAGCGCACTGCCACCTGAGCGGTTCAGTGTCCTTGCCCGGACTTGTCACCACGTGACAACCTTTCGCTTGTCGGACGGCGCTGCAAACACTTCTTCTGAAATTAATCCATTCGTGCTATGGATGAAAAAGACCAATGCAGCACACCCCATTCCAGGGAGATCACATGTACCGTCAGGCCAAGCGCAGTTCCGCGAATACCGCATTTGCCCGCCCGGTCCGTAGCGGACAGTCCGCGTTGCAGCGCGCCGCGAACAACAGCCCACGTCTGGCCAGTTTGAAGGCCCTGCAGGCGATGGCCGTACAGCCCGTACAGCCCGTACAGCGCATGGAGGAAGATGAACTACAAGGCAAATTCATTCAGCGCATGGAAGACGAAGAGTTGATGCAGGGCAAAGCGATCCAGCGGATGGAAGAGGATGAGCTTCAAGGCAAATTCATCCAGCGCATGGAAGACGAAGAACTGATGCAAGGCAAGGCGATCCAGCGCGTCGAAACACCCAAGACCAACAACACGGGCCTGCCAGATAACCTGAAATCCGGGATCGAAAACCTTTCCGGGATGTCGATGGACGGGGTCAAAGTCCACCGCAACTCTGACAAACCCGCGGCCGTGCAGGCGCACGCTTACGCCCAGGGCACCGACATCCACCTCGGCCCCGGTCAAGAACAGCACCTGCCCCACGAGGCATGGCACGTGGTGCAACAGGCCCAAGGGCGGGTGAAGCCCACGATGCAGTTGCAGGGCGTGGCGGTAAACGATGATGCGGGGCTGGAGGCTGAGGCCGATGTGATGGGGGCGAAGGCGTTGCAAACAAAACCATCTAACGACAGTGCTAATAGTCCAACAAAGGTTGCGGGTAATTCACGCGCAAACGAGGACTCGATACAACGCTTGAAAGTTTCTGACGATCACATCCGCGCTGACATGCGACATCAGAAGGCCAGAAAACTATTTCATGAAGATACATTTGATGACGTTGAAACGCGCCTCGGCACGACGATAGCTGCCGCAACTAACGCCAACTTGGAAGCTGAAATTTCAAACAGTCGGGCGGCAAATCAACTGGACTACAGCGTCTTAAGTCAGCAAAAGGTAAGCTCCGAAAAGCAAATGACAAATTTTCTGAACACCAACCTCGATGATGAGCACATGTATGTACTGGATGGTTCGGATTTGCACGTGGCAATACGCGCCGATGGTAAGAAACTGCCGCATCCTACACTTGTCGGTGGTGATCCTGATGTGACATGCGCTGGCACATTGGAGTGGGGAATTAATGGCAGTGTCTTAGTGACGAGTGAGTCCGGACATTTTCGCCCCCCATCTGAGGGACCGGGCAAAAAGTTTGTCGCGAAAATGATGGCCAGAACAGAGAAAAGCAGTTTCAAGAAACGGGTTAAGGGCAAGAAGAGAAATTGACTGCACTGACTGCCGCAGGGCCAATGGACGAGTTCGCGACATCGTGGATAATAAATTGATGCACTGCTCTAGCGACCGCGACCAAATGGTGCGAAAACCCGCTTGTTGGTCTCAAGGCAACAATACCGCCGCCCCCTTACAAGCCTCAACAGCGCTTCGAGCCTGAGCAATGGACCAACCGTTATCCACTAAACCCGCGTGAGCACCACGCCGCCAATGATCATCACTGCCGCAAGCGCCTTGCCAAGACCCAGTTTTTCACCAAACCAGACCCAGCCAATCAGCACCGCAAACAATATCGACGTTTCGCGCAGCGCCGCCACCAAGGCAATTGGCGCAACCGTCATCGCCCAGACGGCTATGGCATAGGCCCCGTAAGATGCGCCAGCGGCCAAGCTGCCCATCATCCACGCGCGGCGGTCGGCTTTTAGTACCGCCCGCCCTCGCAGCAACAGGCAGACCGGCGTGAAAAACACCGCATCCAACGCAAACAGCCAGCCGACATAAGCAACCGCATCCCCCGAAACGCGCGCGCCCAAGCCATCGACCAGCGAATAGCCCGCCGTCGCCATGGCCGATCCCAGCGCAAGAGGCACCAAACGCCTGCTTTCGCCCGACGCAAACACCCCCTGCGCCATGGTTAGAATTCCCAGGCCCAGCACAAAGACACCGAGATATTCCCAACCACTGATCTGGTCGGCCAGAAACAATGCCGAAATCACGACCACCACCAAAGGGGCAGCCCCGCGGGCTATCGGGTAGACACGGCTCAGGTCGCCTTGTTCGTAGGCATAAGACAGGAACAGTTTATAAGCGGAATGAAATAGGCCCGAACCCAGCAACCAGACCCAGACATGCGCGTCGGGCATTGGCCGCGTCATTGCAATGGCCAGTCCCACCGCGCCCTGCACCAAAGTGAGGATCAACATGCCTGTCATCTTGGATGCACCCTGTTTGATCAGTGCGTTCCACGATGCATGCAAGAAAGCGGCCCCGATAACAGCCAGAAATACGGCAAAACTCATTGAATTAAATCAATAACCCCGCCGCACCTTCAAGCTTCAACAGCGCGACTTTTGCCTCGACACCGCCCATCCCGGAATAGCCACCTAGTCCGGATGCCCCCAACACACGATGACAAGGGATCAGGATCGCAATCGGGTTTGCGCCACAGGCTTGCCCGATCGCTTGGGCCGATACCCCAAGATCTTTGGCCAAATCTCCATAAGTGCGTGTTTCTCCGTAAGGGATTTCGCTCAAGGCGGCATAGAACGCTTGCTGAAACAGGTTTCCGCGTGGCGCGAGAGGTACTGTAAATTCCTTCAATGCGCCCGCAAAATACGCGGCCAACTCGTCGCTCAGTTGCCGGTGCAGCGGTCCGCCTGTCAGCGATCCAGCCTTGCCCCAGACCAGCGCAGTGACAGCCCCATCCGCTGCGTCCGCGCCAAGCGGTCCAACCGGCGACTGCGCACAGATCATCCACGCATCCCGCGCACGGCCATCATCGTGGCTGTCATTGTGGCAAAGGTCTTTTCAGCCCCTTCACTGATGGCAACGGCCCGCCCTTGGGTGAATGTCAGCGTGCGACCCGACTTGACGACCTCGCCCTCGAAACGGAACGCCTCACCTGCCGCCGGTGACATGAAATTCGATTTGAACTCGACCGTCAGCACCTCCGCTTCGGCCTCCATCAGGGTGAAGGCCGCAAACCCGCAAGCGCTGTCCATCGCGGTGGTAATGATACCCGCGTGCATGTACCCATGATGCTGGGTGAAAGCGGGGTTGAAGGGCATCTGCAACGTCACCTGCCCCGGCGCGATGTCGGCCAGGGTGATCCCCATGCTGGACATGGCACCTTGCCGCTCAAAATCCGCGCGGAGCCGCGCGACAGCATCGGGATTGCGAAACTGGGCCATTCTGCCTCCTCTTTTTTTTGCACTCTAGCCGAATTCCGGAGCAGGAACAGGGGGCTTGGGTTTGGCCGCCGCAGCGCTTAAGTTTCAAGGTACGGAGGCAACGGATGCAGCATTTCTCACTTCTCGACCTTTCCCCTATTCCTGAAGGCCACACAGCCGCCGACGCGCTGGCCAACTCGGTGGCGCTGGCACAACTGGCAGAACGCAGCGGTTATCACCGCTTTTGGCTGGCAGAGCATCATAATATGCCCGGCATCGCCTCTGCAGCGACCTCTGTTGTCATTGGCCATGTCGCAGGGGCGACCAAAACCATGCGCGTCGGGGCGGGCGGGATCATGTTGCCAAACCATGCGCCCCTGATGGTGGCCGAACAATTCGGCACGCTGGCCACGCTATACCCTGATCGTATTGACCTTGGCTTGGGGCGCGCCCCGGGGTCCGACATGGCGACCGCCCGCGCTTTGCGGCGGCATATGGCACCAGACGACAGCTTTCCGCAGGATGTATTGGAACTGCTGGACTATCTGGGTGACGACCCAACGCAGGTGCAGGCGATCCCCGGACAAGGCACCAACGTTCCCGTTTGGATTCTGGGGTCCAGCCTGTATGGCGCGCAATTGGCTGCGTATCTGGGGCTGCCCTATGCCTTTGCCTCGCATTTTGCGCCCGCGATGCTGGCGCAGGCTGCGCAAGTCTATCGCGAGACGTTCAAGCCGTCCGCATATCTGGCCAAGCCCTATTTCATGATGGCCGCCGGAGTCTGCGCCGCGGAAACGGATGACGAAGCCGCGTTCTTGCGCACGTCGCAGCAGTTAGCATTTGCCAAGCTGCGCAGCGGCACACCGGGCAAACTGCCGCGTCCGGTCACGGACATAGCAGCACACGTGCCTGCCCATGTGCTGGAGGGCGTCGATCAAGCCTTGGGCTGTTCCGCCACAGGGTCACCCGCGACCGTGAGGCAGAAATTGCAGGGTCTGATTGCAGACTATCAACCGGACGAAGTAATCCTGACGGGGATGATCCACGACCAAGTGGCGCGCCTGCGGTCTTTTGAAATCGCCGCAGAAGTGATGCGCGACTTGCGCGAAACGGCACAGGCGGCGTGAAGAAAACCGGCCCCGCGTGGACGGGGCCGGGTCGGATTAGCTTAGCGCCGCGTCACAGCGGCCACAGACGCCCGCATGGGAATGCGTGCCAACGTCGGGCAGTATTTTCCAGCAACGTTCGCATTTGTCGCCCGCAGCCCGCGCGAACATGACGGCCACATCTGCCACGTCGTCCAGACGGAACGCATCAGCCGGAGCTTTGTCCGTGCTGACAGTGATCCCCGAGGTGATGCAAAGATCATCAAAATTGACCGTTCCCAACACCTTGGCGACATCTTCGGTGACATAGACGGTCGGCGCGGCCTCAAGCGATGCACCGATGACCTTGTTGGTGCGCTCGACCTCCAACGCGCCTGTCACAACGCGCCGCACGCGGCGTACCTCGGCCCATTTGGCGGCAAGGTCGTCATTACGCCAATCAGCTGGCGTCTCTGCAAAATCCTCAAGATGGACAGAGCTTTCATCGCCGGGGAACCGCTCCAACCAGACCTCTTCCATCGTAAAGACCAGAACCGGGGCAAGCCATTTGGTGATCCGGTGGAACAGCATATCCAGCAGTGTCCGCGCGGCACGGCGGCGCGGCGTATCACCATCGCAATAAAGCGCATCCTTGCGGATATCGAAGTAAAAAGCCGACAGATCAAGCGTAGCAAAGTTGAACACCGCCTGCACAACCCCTTGGAAGTCGTAAGACGCATAGCCATCGCGCACGACCTGATCCAGTTCCGCCAGGCGGTGCAGCATCAACTGCTCCAATTCCGGCATATCAGCGGGTGCCACACGGTCGCTTGCGGTGAAATCGGACAGCGACCCCAGCATAAACCGCAGCGTGTTGCGCAACCGGCGATAGCTGTCTGCCACGCCTTTCAAGATCTCGTCCCCGATCCGCTGGTCGTTGGTATAGTCGACCTGAGCAACCCATAGACGCAGGATATCGGCGCCGTACTGGTCGGCCACCTTCTTGGGGGCGATGATGTTGCCCAGAGATTTGGACATCTTCATCCCCTTGGCGTCCAAAGTGAACCCGCAAGTCATCACACCACGATAAGGCGCGCGGCCAATGGTGCCGCAACCTTGTAACATGGATGAATGGAACCAGCCCCGGTGCTGGTCGGTGCCTTCAAGGTAAAGGTCGGCCAAGCCGTCCTCTGACCCGTCGGGGCGGTCGCGCAGAACGAACGCATGGGTCGATCCGCTGTCAAACCAGACATCAAGGATATCAAATATCTGCTCGTAATCATCATGGTTCACGGCATCGCCAAGGAAACGCGCCTTGGCCCCGTCCGCATACCACGCGTCCGCGCCTTCGGCCTCGAACGCTTCGAGCACGCGCGCGTTGACCGCGTCATTGCGCAAAAGAAAGTCAGGGTCGGTGTTCTTGGCGCCCTTTTTGACAAAGCATGTCAGCGGTACACCCCAAGCGCGCTGGCGGGACAGCACCCAGTCGGGCCGCGCCTCGATCATGGAATAAAGACGGTTGCGCCCCTTTGGTGGTGTCCATGTGACCAGCTCGTCGATCGAGGTCAGCGCCCGCTCACGGATCGTTTTGCCATAGGTATCCTGCCCGTCGCCCACGGGTCGATCGATGGCCACGAACCACTGCGGACGGTTCAAACGGATCACAGGCGCCTTGGACCGCCACGAATGCGCGTCAGAGATTGTGATGCGTTTCGTCGCGATCAGCGCGCCGACATCTTTGAGCTTCTCGATCACCGCTTTATTGGCACCACCGGGTTTGCCGTTGGGTTTCAGGATCGCCTCACCCCCAAAGAATGGCAGATCAGCGCGGTAGGAACTGTCATCAAGGATGTTGTAGGTCATCGGCAGGCCATATTTGACGCCGATGGCATAGTCGTCGTCACCATGGGATGGGGCCGTGTGGACCAGCCCCGTACCTGCATCGCTGGTCACATGGTCACCCGGCAGCAGCGGCACATCAAAATCCCATTCGGGGTCAGCACCAGCAAGCGGATGCGCGCAGACAAGCCCCGCCAATTGATCAGCGGGCACGTCAGAGGCACGTTTGAACATGCCTTCTTCCAAACGTGCCTTTTCCATCACGTCAGCGGCAAGATCGTCCGCAAGGATGTATTTGTCGCCGACCGCAGCCCAACAGACTTCGGGCGTACCGGTGACTTCGTACAGGCCATAAGAAATGTCAGGGCCAAAGCAGACCGCACGGTTTTGCGGGATGGTCCAAGGCGTAGTGGTAAAGATCAGAACTTGGGCGCCTTCCATCGTTTCATCGAATGAACGATTTAGCGCCGCATTTTGCTGCTGCAAACGTCTCTTCTCTTCAGCGCTAGCTTCTCGCGGTTCGCGATATGCTTCGGCATAACCATGTTTTTTCACCGGAAACTTCACCCAGATCGCATCGGTCTGGCGGTCGTGATATTCGACCTCGGCCTCGGCCAGCGCAGTCTTTTCCACCGGCGACCACATCACGGGCTTGGACCCCTGATAGAGCGTGCCGTTCATCAGGAACTTCTGGAATTCCTCGGCGATCACCCGCTCGGCATGGAAATCCATAGTCAGGTACGGGTCATCCCAGTTACCGGTCACGCCAAGGCGCTTGAATTCCTCGCGCTGGATATCGACCCATCCCGCGGCGAACTTGCGGCATTCCTGACGGAAGTCGATGACATCAACCTCATCCTTGTCGCGCCCCTTGTTGCGATATTGCTCTTCGATCTTCCATTCGATGGGCAGGCCGTGGCAATCCCAGCCGGGGACATAACGGGCATCGCGGCCCATCATCTGCTGCGACCGCACGACCATATCCTTGAGGATCTTGTTCAGCGCGTGGCCGATGTGCAAATGGCCGTTCGCATAGGGTGGGCCATCGTGCAGGGTGAAAGGCTTGCGCCCCTCGGCCTTTTCTCGAAGCTTTTGATAGACACCGATCTGCGCCCAGCGGGCCAGCCAGTCCGGTTCGCGTTTGGGCAGGCCAGCACGCATCGGAAAATCGGTGCGGGGCAGGTTCAAGGTGGATTTATAGTCGGTCTTTTCGGCGCACATCTGTCGTGTCCTTTAACATGTCAATCGGATGGGATGAGGAGCGGTGCGCGCACGCAGACACCTTTTCCCGGCTGGTTTGTCACTCAAACCGCCGGGCAGATAATGCGTATGATAATCCAATTCTTCATAGGCGGGCTTATAGGCCCACCCCTGCAACGGGTAAAGCCCAACTGCACATCAAATTGGCAGAAACAGACCCGTGGCTCAGCGGCAGTAGGACCCACGGCGATAGCGCGCTGTGTCAAAATGAAAATGATCGCGATGAAAGCGGTTTGCCTCGGGGCCAAGCACCGTCCCGAAGGGCCCGCATGCGGCGCGCCACATCTCCCGCAGACGCGCCCCGTCACCGTCTTTGTTCCAGTCGGTCAGCACCGTGATTTCCCGCCCGCTGCGCAACCGGATGCCCGCAATATCCAGCGCCCGGCCATTGGCATGTTCTGACAGACGCCCACTGCGCTGGCTGTTGCGGTTCCGGCAGGAATAGGAGCCGATGATGCGCAAACCCGCAACCCCGCCACCGGTATCCCCCACGGCCGGAATCGCCCCGTCCGTGACCCATGTCTTCAGGGCGCGCGCCGTCACACAGTCAATCCGCGCCGCCGGGGTCAACTGCACACCCGCCACGGACCGCACCTTGACCGCGCTGTAAATGCCGCAGCCCCCCGGCCCCGGCAATTTGCCCAGCGCTTCGCCCTGTATCGCCGGATCTTCGCAGACTTGCCCACGCAGGCGGGCCGCGCGTCGGGCGCGTGCAGCTGCCTCGATCGTCTCTGGGCGCGGACGCGGGCGCTGCGATTGGGTCAGTGCCAGTGGGCTAAAGGCAAACATCCCGACTTCGGCACGATGTTGCGGCAAGGTCGATGCCCCATAAGCCAGATCAGGCCGCAGATAGGGGCGGGCGATCGGCCGCAGGGTATCAAAGACGATGGTCGCCGCCTCTGCGCCTCTTGCAACCGGACGGATCGTGGGCGTTACATCGCGCGAAACGGGGCGCACGGTTTCTTGTGCGGCAACTGTCGTTGCCAAAAGGCACAACACCGCGCCCCAGCGGATCAATCTCCCTTCGCCTTGGCGCGGCCAAAGTTCGGCGCGTCCGTGTCCTGCCCCGCCTCGATGATCGACCGCCTGATTGCACGGGTGCGCGTGAAATATTCCTGCAAATGGTCGCCGTCCCCACGCCGGATGGCACGCTGCAACGCAAACAACTCTTCGGTGAAGCGGCCAAGGATCTGAAGCGTAGCATCTTTGTTATTCAGAAAAACATCGCGCCACATGACAGGGTCCGATGCAGCGATGCGGGTAAAATCACGAAAACCGGCGGCAGAGTATTTGATGACTTCGCTGTCGGTCACACGGCTCAGATCGTCAGCAACACCCACCATGGTATAGGCAATCAGGTGCGGCGTATGGCTGGTGACAGACAGCACAAGATCATGATGCTCTGCCTCCATCTCATCAATCAGCGCACCCATGCCGCGCCAAAGGTCGGCAAGCCGGGCCACGGCGTCACGGTCGCTGTCCGCCACTGGCACGATGATACAATAGCGATTTTCAAAAAGCTCGGCAAAGCCCGCACGGGGGCCGGAATGCTCTGTCCCGGCAAGCGGGTGCGCGGGGACAAAATGCACCCCTTGCGGCAGATGCGGTGCAACTTCGGCAATTACGGTCCGCTTGACAGAGCCCACATCGCTGACGGTCGCACCGGGTTTCAGCGCAGGCCCGATTTCACTGGCTACAGCGCCCATGGCGCCGACGGGAACACAAAGCACAACAAGATCAGCGTCTTTTGAAGCATCAAAAGCGCTATCTGCCACATGATCGCAAAAACCGACTTCACGCGCGATATCGCGGGTTTCAGCGGACCGCGCATAGCCCACGATTTCATCCACCAGCCCTGCGCGGCGCATCGCATGCGCCATGGATGATGCAATCAGGCCAAGGCCGATCAGGGCAACACGGCCATAAATAGCCGTCATTTCGTTGCACCTTTGAATTGCCCGACCGCATGCGCGACACGTCGGCAGGCGCTTTCGTCACCCACGGTGATCCGCAGGCAATGGGGTAGACCGTAACCTGCGACCTGCCGCACGATGATCCCTTCTGACCGCAAATGCGCATCGCAGGCCTGCGCTTCTGCCTGATCCGAAAACCGGGCAAGCACGAAGTTGGCTGTCGACGTGTCGGAAGGGACACCGCTTTCGGCCAACGCCGTCGCCAGCCACTCGCGCCATTTGGCATTTTCGACGCGGCATTTTTCAGTATAGGCGGTGTCGCGGACAGCAGCCTCGGCGGCAGCCAGAGCCGGCGTGGACAGATTGAACGGTCCACGAATCCGGTTAAGCACATCAATGATCGGCTGCGGGCCATAGCCCCAGCCAACACGCATGCCCCCCAGACCGAATATCTTCGAAAAGGTGCGGGTCATGACAACATTCCGGCGGCTCTCGACCAATGACAGGCCCGCGTCATAGCCTTCGACATATTCGGCATAGGCCCCGTCAAGCACCAGTATCGTTTGCGGTGGAATACCGTCAGCAAGGCGCGCCAATTCAGCCGCGCCAATCATCGTGCCTGTGGGATTGCCCGGATTGGCGATATAGACGAATTTCGTCTTGTCCGTGCAGGCAGCCAGAATGGCATCAACGTCCGTCACACGCTCGCGCTCGGGGACGACAACAGGAGTCGCCCCGACCGACCGGGCATAGATCGGATACATCGAAAACCCATGTTCGGTCATGATGATCTCATCACCCGGACCGGCGTATCCTTCGGCCAAAAGCTTGAGCACATCCCCTGACCCAACCGCGCAAAAGACCCGCGCAGGGTCAACGCCCCAGACCTCGGCAATCGCTGACCGCAACGCCGCATGATCGGTGGAAGGGTAGCGATGCAAATCATGGGACGCGCGCACCACGGCGTCTTTTGCGGCATCACTTGGTCCCAGCGGGTTTTCGTTTGACGACAGCTTCAGCACATTGCTGATGCCGTCAATCTGCGACGCGCCACCCTGATACAGCGCAATGTCCATAATGCCCGGTTGCGGTTGAATACCGTCAGCCATAGTCCCTGATCCTCAATCGTTTGGCCTGTTCTATCGGGCCCGGGCCGCGATGAGCAACCCCATGCTTCTTGTGGCTATAAATATCCGCGCGCGCAGCGCAAAAAAGTCATGTCGCCAGTACATTCCGGAACTGCCATGGATCACTTTCATCGATATCTTCAGGGAAATGTTCCCACCGGTCCTGTAGCGGGGTCCAGTCGGTGTAATGCGCTTCAACCGGGCCCAGATAGGGGCGCTGCACCTCAAGACATCGCGCATGGTCCATTTCATCGGTTTCGACAATGCCGGCGCTGGGGTTTTCAAGCGCCCAGACCATACCAGCCAGAACAGCAGACGTGACCTGTAGACCGGTCGCATTCTGATAGGGGGCGAGCGATTTGGTTTCGTCATTGGACAGGCGTGATCCGTACCAAAGCGCGTTCTTTTCATGCCCGTAGATCAGCACTCCAAGCTCATCAATGCCGGTGACGATTTCATCGACATCCAGAATCTCGTGGGTTTTCTGCTGCACCCCTGCCCCGAACATCTCATGTAGTGACAATACCGCATCATCGCAGGGGTGATAGGCGTAGTGGCAAGTGGGGCGGAAATCCGGCTTGGCAGGGTCGCCCACAGTGAAATAATCCGAAATACTGACCGACTCATTGTGTGTGACCAGAAACCCGAACTGCGGTCCGGGCGTCGGGCACCAGGTATGCACCCGCGTTATCGCACCCGGACGGGCAAACCAGATCGCAGACTGGCATCCTGTATCATGGCGCTGTGCTGTTTCCGGCATCCATTTTTCATGGGTCCCCCAGCCCAGTTCGGCTGGCTGAAACCCTTCGGCGATGAACCCTTCAACGGACCATGTATTGACAAACACGTCACGCGGGCGCGGCTTGGCGCGGGCTTGCGTGTCGCGTTCGGCGATATGCACGCCCTTGACGCCCAGCGACTGCATCAGCGCACCCCAAGCTGCGCGGTCAGCGGGCACCGGGTCAGCGCGGCCCAGATCGCGGGCCAGTGTCATCAATCCTTCCTTCACGAACCAGCTGACCATGCCGGGGTTGGCCCCACAGCAACTGACCGCAGTCGTGCCACCGAGGCTTGCGGCCTTTTCGTCGCGCACCTGTTGGCGCAGCGCATAGTTGGTGCGTTCTGCATTGTCCGTCATGTCGAAATAGAAACCGGCCCAGGGTTCAACGACCGTATCGATGTAAAGCACGCCCAGTTCACGGCAGAACCTCATCAGATCAAGCGATGAAGTGTCCACTGACAGGTTCACACAAAAGCCCTGGCCATCCGGAAACAGCCCGCCCAGCACCTGCCGGTAGTTGTCGGGGGTCAAGGCGATCTGGTGATGGGTGATCCCTTGCTCTGCCAGAAAGGCCGCACTGGCCGGATTGGGGTCGACGACGCAAAGCTTGTCCGCATCATAGTCGAAGTGGCGCTGGATCAGGGGTAATGTGCCCTTCCCGATTGATCCAAAACCAATCATGACGATGTTGCCGTCAATGCGGCCGTAGTTGGGATAGCTGGTCATCCGTGCCTCTCGGAAGTTAGAATTTGGCCCAATTGATAAGGCAATGGCCCCCGGATGAAAATCAAAACAAAAAGGCCACGCAAGATAGCGTGGCCTTTTCGGAAGAGTGAGTGAGTGGCTCTTAGTTCTTCGCGTAGAATTCGACGACCAGATTTGGCTCCATCGTGACCGGATAGGGCACATCGCCAAGACCGGGTGTCCGTGTAAAGGTTGCGGTCATCTTGTTGTGATCGACTTCCATGTAGTCAGGCACGTCACGCTCTGGCAGTTGCGATGCAACCAGAACAAGCTCCAACTGCTTGGACTTCTGGCGCACTTCGATCACGTCGCCTTCTTTGACGCGGTAGGAAGGGATGTTTACCTTCTTGCCGTTCACTGTGACGTGGGCGTGGTTCACGAACTGACGCGCTGCAAAGATGGTTGGCACGAACTTGGCGCGGTACACAACAGCGTCCAGACGACGCTCCAGCAGACCAATGAGGTTTTCACCAGTGTCGCCTTTGACGCGCTCGGCCTCTGCATAAATGCGGCGGAACTGCTTTTCGGTCAGGTCGCCGTAGTAACCCTTGAGCTTTTGCTTGGCGCGCAACTGGATACCGAAGTCGGACAGTTTGCCCTTGCGGCGCTGACCGTGCTGGCCAGGGCCATATTCACGACGGTTGACGGGGGATTTCGGACGACCCCAGATGTTTTCGCCCATCCGGCGGTCAATTTTGTACTTGGCAGCGGTACGTTTGGTCATACGCTGATCTCCTTCTTTCAATTGCGAAGGGCGTTGTCCTTTCCCCGGATTTGGCCGGGACGACAGGGTTCCGCTTGCGCGGTCCACCAACACCAATGAAACGCGGCTTATAGCGATGATTCGATGTGTGTCAACGCAAAGAATCAGGCGTCCGGACGCACGATTGTGCCTTTGTCGCCCAAGTTTGACCACAAGACGATTACATATCGTTGCTACTGGTGAAGGATTTGTGATGACCCTGTTTCTGAGTGTGTGTTTTGCGTTTGCCGTAACCTTATGGATTGGCTTGCAAAGCTTGGTTAATCGGCGGCTGCACGGTCTCTCAGAAGCGTTGCCGTCAGCTTATGAGGACGCGGCATTTGCGGCCATTGATGACCCTCGTGCTTCGCATCTGATTCCGCTCGCGATTGACCTGACGCGTAAACAACGCTGCACACCGGCTTTTGACACCCTGTCTGATGCTGAACGCCGTGCCGCGCTCTTTGCACTGGCGGTCGAAACCCAGCCGCAATGGGTCGTCCGCCTCACCCATTTCAGGCTGCGCGGCAAGGAAAAAGCCTTGGTACAGCAGTTGCGCGATATCAAGTCGTCGCAACCCCATCACCCCGAACAGCATTTTGGCGCAGTTCGGGCACAACTCCAGTTGCGGACGTCCTCGGAAACCTGACATGTGGGGCCATGTCTGACGTGGTCCACCTTCCAAAGCCCTTCCATTTCGCCGCCGCCTTTGGCGCGGGCGCGCTATTGACATTGATGGTGCTGTTCAATGGCACCCTTGCTGCATACGGATCATTGTTCTTTTCTTCCTGGGTGCCGCATCTGACAGGCACCATCGCGGCACTGATTTTCTTGCTGGTCTTACGACCCAAGCGGCTAAGATCGGATCGCCCCCCGCTATGGACCTATCTTGGCGGCGTCTCGGGCGGTCTGACAGTCATGTTGACATCGGCCAGCATGAACAGCGCGCTGGCCCTTTCGGGCACAATCGCTCTGGGGCTGGCGGGCCAGGTGATATTCAGCCTGTTCGCAGATATGCGCGGTCTGTTTGGGCTGCCGCAAAAAATGCCGGGCTTGCGCGATGGCATTGCTCTGGGCCTCATTCTGGCAGGCAGTCTGGTTCTCATTTTCTTTGGGGGAAGTGTGTGACGTTATTTGTTATGTATGCCGTTCTGGCCGGCGGACTGGTCGGGCTGTCACGCCAGATCAACGGGAGGTTGGCTCTGTCTACCTCGGCGATGGAATCGTCGTTCTGGAACCACGCCGTCGGACTGGGATTTGTGACCATCACTGCCCTGCTGATCGGCGGCCTGTTTGCCGGAGAACCGCAAAGCGCGCCGTGGTGGGCCTATCTTGGTGGGCCGGTTGGGGTTGTTTTCATTGCCGCAGGCAGTTGGCTGATCGCCAGAATTGGCGCGGCACAGACCGCCATGCTGATCATCGCCGGACAGATGATATCGGGTGTCATGCTTGACCTGATCTTGGGTGCGCCGGGCAATCCTTTGGCGCGGATCACCGGCGTCGCACTGATTCTGACCGGCATGTGGGTCGCGCGGCGCTAGGCCTTCTGGTGGCCGCCTTGAGCCAAGTCTTATATCAATGAAAATCCCGTGATTTCGGGATCACACGCACATTGCGCGGATGACCCTCCCGCCGATCATGAGGGATCGGTTTGCGCACCTCGTCCGCGCGCGCGAGCGGCACATCCATATGGTCATTGGACAGCCCTTCCAATGCATCGCTACGGTCGGTCAGGTGATGGGCGACCACATGGATCACATCATCGCTGCGCTGCACCGTGCCGCGCACATCAATCACCCGCGCGCGCATAATCACCTTGCGAAAGGCCGTCATGACCTTGGGCCAGACCACCAGATTGGCGACCCCTGTTTCATCCTCGACCGTGATAAAGCAGACCCCCTTGGCACTGCCCGGTCGCTGCCGGATCAGGACGATCCCCGCCAGCTTGACCGACTGCCCATTGCGCATGTTCTGCAATGCCGCCGTCGGGCTGTAGCCCTGCTTTGTCATGCTTTTACGCATGAATGACAGCGGATGCGCCTTCAATGACAGGCGCGTTGTCTGGTAATCGGCGACAACATGTTCACAGACCGGCATCTGCGGCAGATCAAAGCGGACCTCGGCCCCTTCGTCACGTTCTTCGCGAAACAGTGGCAAGTCGGGTGCATCACGCAAGGCCCGCGCATCCCATAGCGCCTGCCTGCGATCCAGTGTCATTGACCGCACCGCATCGGCTGCCGCCAGACGGCGCATGGTCCCCGCATCCAGCCGCGCGCGCGCTTTGAGATCCTTGAGGTCCGTAAAAGGGTCCGCCCGTGCATCCATGATCCGCTGGCCCGCGTCCTGCCGCATCCCGTCGATCTGGCGCAGACCCAGACGCACGGCAAATGTGCCCGGCCCAACGGGTTCCAGCGTATTGTCCCAATCGGAATAATTCACATCCGGCCCGCGCACGATTTTCCCATGTTCGCGGGCATCGCGCACAATCTGGGCCGGGGCATAAAACCCCATCGGCTGGGAATTGAGCAGCGCGGCACAGAACACATCCGGATAGTAGTATTTGATCCAGCTTGAGACATAGACCAGATGCGCAAAACTGGCCGCGTGGCTTTCGGGAAAGCCGTAATCACCGAACCCCTTGATCTGGTTGAAGCAACGGGCCGCGAATTCCGGTTCATAGCCGCGTCGGATCATCCGGCTGACCATCTTGTCCTCAAGCTTGCCAATGGTCCCGCGCGACCGGAAGGTCGCCATCGCCTTGCGCAACTGGTTGGCTTCATCGGGTGAAAACTCGGCCGCGACCATAGCCACTTTCATGGCCTGCTCCTGAAAAATCGGGACACCTTTGGTCCGGTTCAGCACCTTGCGCAACTCGTCAGGGTCATGCGGCGGGCTGGGGGATGGGTATTCTTCGGGCTCCTGCCCGCTGCGGCGGCGCAAATAGGGGTGGACCATATCCCCCTGAATCGGGCCGGGGCGAACGATGGCGACCTGAATCACCAGATCATAGAATTCGCGTGGTTTGAGCCGTGGTAACATGTTCATCTGCGCCCGGCTTTCGACCTGAAACACGCCCAGACTATCGCCCTTGCACAGCATGTCATAAACCTCCGGATCATCTTGCGGGGTGCTGGCAAGGGTCAGCCTGCGCCCGTAGTGCGCGTCAATCAGATCAAAGGCCTTGCGGATACAGGTCAACATCCCCAAGGCCAGCACATCGACCTTGAGGATGCGTAATTCGTCAATATCGTCCTTGTCCCATTCGATAAAGCTGCGGTCAGGCATCGCCCCGTTGCCGATGGGCACGGTTTCGATCAGCGGCTTTTCGGTCAGGATGAACCCGCCCACATGCTGGCCCAGATGACGCGGCATACCGATCATCTGATCCGCCAGTTTGATAGTGCGTGCCATCAGTGGGTCCTTGAGGTCAATTCCCGCCTCAGTCGCTTCCCTGGCGCCAAGTTCGCGCCCCCACGACCCCCAGATCGTTTTCGACAGGGCGGTGGTGATATCCTCGGACAGGCCCATGACGCGGCCAACCTCGCGCACGGCCATACGCGGGCGGTAGTGAATAACGGTGGCACAAAGGGCGGCCCGATCGCGCCCGTATTTGTCATAGATATGCTGGATCACCTCTTCGCGACGTTCATGTTCGAAATCAACATCGATATCGGGGGGTTCCTTGCGTTCCTCGGAAATGAAGCGTTCAAACAGCAGATCATTCTTGTCAGGGTCCACAGCGGTGATCCCCAGCACATAGCAAACAGCCGAATTGGCCGCAGACCCGCGCCCTTGGCACAGGATTTCGGGCTTGCAGTCATAGCGGGCAAAATTCACAACCTGATGAATTGTCAGGAAATATTGCGGGATATCCAGCTTGGCGATCAGGGCCAGCTCCTTGTGCAAGGCTTTCGTCACCTTATCTGGCACACCATCCGGATAGCGCCGCTGCGCGCCCTGCCACGTCAACTCTTCCAGATAGTCTTGCGCTGTGCGCCCCTTTGGCACAGTTTCCTTGGGGTATTCATAGGCCAACTGGCGCAGGTCGAAATCGCAGGCATCGGCCACGGTGCGCGTGGCGCGGATGGCATGGGGCCAGTCGGCGAACAGGGTCTTCATCTGGGCGGGCGATTTAAGGTAACGCTCTGCATTGGCGTCCAGCAGAAAACCTGCTTTGGCAATGGTGGTCTTGTGCAGAATGCAGGTCATGACGTCCTGCAAAGGGCGGCGTTCGGGCGCGTGGTAATGCACGTCATTTGTCGCCAGGATCGACAGCCCATGCGACCGCGCCAACTTGTCCAGCCGGTTGATCCGCACCTTGTCATCGCCGCGATACAGATAGCTGGCCGCGATATGGCGCATCCCCGGCAGGGCGCGGGTAAGCCTGCGCAAACCGGCGGCAAAATGACTTACATCGGGGCCGGGCAGCGCAATCAGTTGCACCCCCTCTGCATGGGCGACCAGATCATCAAGCGTAATGTCGCAAGCGCCCTTGGCTTGCCAATTGCCCTGCACATCATGCATTTTTCCCTTTGATAGCAACGCACAAAGTCGTCCATATCCCGCCCTGCCACGCGGATAGGCAAGGAACTCTTCGCCTGTGACAAGGCGCAGGCGGCAGCCGATCAATGGCTTGAGACACGTCTTTATCGCCGCTGCATGCAGCCGAACAACACCCGCCATCGAATTAAGGTCGGCACAGCCCAGCGCGTCATGCCCCTGCCGTGATGCGGTTACGGCCAGATCAATTGCGTCCGACGCCCCGCGCAGAAAAGAAAAGCAGGTGGTCACGCCCAGTTCTACATAGTCGGCTCTGGGGTTGGGGGTAAAATCCCCTGCGTCCAATGTGCGTTTGGGTGGCTGATGGTCATTCTCGGGCATCAGGCAAAACACCCGTGCACAAACCAGCGCGGGTCACCACCGCGCCCGTCCTCGTGCAGCCCTTCGCGGTAAAGCCAGATGCGCAGGCCGGTCTGATCTTCCACCTTGAAATAATCGCGCAGGCGGGTGCCGGGGCGGTCTTTCCACCATTCCGGCGCGATCCGTTCGGGGCCTGCGTAACGGGCAACACGGTGGGTCTGCCTGCGCCAGACAAATTGCGCGGGCGGGCCTTCGGGCACGGCATAAAGCACGCGCACTTCTTCGGGGTGGTCCAGCAGGCGCAACGGGCGTTCTTTGGTCGTGACCAAGGCCGTATCAGTCATGGCCGCCAAGGCAGGCATCTGCCCTTCTGCCCGTTCGGGGATGTGGCTTTCGCGCAAGGCAGGGCGCGACACCGCACGCGGGCCGAATTTCGCGCTTAACCGGTCCACCAGCCGGGTCAGGTGCAAATCATCATCGGACCCGCCATCAAGATGGTTCTGCACGGTCTGCATCGGCTCAACCGCACCTGCGGCCAGCGTGATCAGATCGAACCCGTAGCCCGGATTTATCGCATCCACCTTGTCGCGGAACAGACTATGTAAATGCGCCGGATCGCGCGATGCGGCAGAGGTCGCCACATCCACATGGCTGATATCCCCGTCAGTTTTATAGACGCACAGATGCAAACCGCGGCAGCCCATGCCCGCCTGTTTCAGTTGCGCGCATAAATCCTCGCACAATTCGGGCAGATATGGGGTGGGGTCGAAAATCGGCTCGGCCAGACGGCTTTGCACCCGGAATTGCGGGGCCGCATCCACGCTGGACACAGGTTCTGCCAGTTTGCCCAAGGCCTGATCAAGCCGCAGCAACGGATTGGCCGCCAGCCCCGCTTTGACAAAGCGCCGGGTCAGCGACAGGCGCGGCACATCCATCAGCGCACCAATGGTTTTCAGCCCCAGACGGCGTAGCAGCAGCACAGTATCGGGGTCCAGCCGCAGGCCTGTGACGGGCAAGGCCCCCAGCTTGAAGTCCACCTCATCCGCGCCGCAAATGGACCGCACCGGCCCAAACCGTGCCAAGGCCCACGCCGCCCCCCATGTAGGGGCCACGGCCAGCCGCGATGTCAGCCCCAGCAGGGACAGTTGTGTTTCCATTTCGACCAGCATTGCCGCTTCGCCGCCCAGCAAATGGTCTGATCCGGTGGTGTCCAATATCAGCCCGTCGTCGCCATCGCGGACAGTCCACGGGCACCAGCGGCGCGCCCATAAAACAAGCCTGTCCAATGCGGCACGATCCCCCGCTTCATCCGCATATTCGACCTGCAATTCGGGGCAGATCGCGCGCATATCCACAACCCGGCTGCCCGGATGGATACCCGTCTGCCGTGCTGTTCTGTTGGCCGCGTGGATCACCGGCCCATGGTGCCCCTCGCGGGCCAGCACCAGCGGGATATCATCCGGCGGCGCGTTCCCGTGCCGCTCCATCACCCGCATCCAGCGGTCCATCGCGAACTGGGGCAACGTGATAGAGACGATCCGCCGCCCGGTCATATTCCGCCACCCATTGCCCCGGCTTTTTGCGCCGCGACCGGAACAGATCGAGCGCCCAACGTGGCGGGCCCGGGGATTGCGCATCGTCTGGATGTGCCGCAGACGGGACCGACCCGATGCGCCAGCGGTCGCGCGCCGCACTCAGGTTGGCCGTGGCCGCCCGCCGGATCAGCCAGCAGGGCACATCCGCCGCCTCTGACCGCAGGGCCAGCCGTTTGGTGGCGGTAAAATCCAGCGCGGGCGGGTCGCCCCAAACCTCGCCCACCACAGCGCCCAGTGCGCGGCAGCGCAAGCCATCCTCCATCGCCCACAGCACATCGACCGCACGCGACAGGTTGACCATGATGATGGGGCGAGACGCGCCCATGCCCGCCAGATAGGGCCGCCCGGATTCGCGCCGCGACAGCCGGTCCTGCACCCATAAAACAGGGGCATTCGTACGCGGCAAGCGCGCCAGCAGATAGCCCACAGCCGCCGCATCCGTAACACGCGCGGGAAAGATTTCCGACAGCGTATGCTTGAGCGGATCGGGTTGATCCCCCTGCCCTGCCAGCCGTTTTTCCACCCGAAGCGAACCCATACATGACACCGAATCTCGACCTATGTTCTTCTTTTGTTCTAATCGTTCTTTTGCGTTTCGTCAAACCTGCTCCACGCCAGAAATGATGACCCGCCCGGTCGTCAGGCCGGGCAGCCCCCGACCCTCCCCATAGGAGGGGACTGCCCTCGTGTTGGAAGGTAAAGCTCAAAAAAACGACCAAGATCGCACCAAAACACCAGCCCGCCGGGACGGGCAGGTGTTGGACCAGCGCCTTCGGCTTGATCCGGTCGTGATCCCACTTGCCCACCTGTCATCTGGCACAAGGCCCGGTCCAGATCATTGTGCCAGAAGGCAAACCAGTTGCTTGCGCTTTGGCAGGGATGACTGAACTTCGTCCCTATTTCCGGACATTTTGATTATTGACCCTAAGCGGCTATTTTCCAAGTCATATGGTCAAAAGCCTGTTTTGGGGTTTTGTACCCGTTGCCTGAATGGCGACGCTGGCGATTGTAGAATACCTCAATGTATTCGAAGATGGCGGCCTTGGCCTCTGCCCGTGTTCCAAAGCGGCGCTGGTGGACCCTCTCCTTCTTCAAAGACGCGAAGAAGCTTTCCATCGGCGCAGTGTCCAGGCGCGCCCTTGCGGCTCATGGATTGCCTGAGCCCAGCCTTTTGATCAACTTGCGATACGCCTTATCGAACCAAGTGCTCCATGCCTGAGCGCGGGAAACATAAAGGCTTTCCCTATCCTGACCGGCATCGAAAGCCTGACAAACTTTGCCGATGCTGACCAAGCTGGCGTTGATGCTGCAAAATCATGCGCGCGTTGGGTAGTAACGGCGTTGGCAATCGGGGCAATCGTGGAAATCAACCTCGACAGCAAGGAGTTGCTCGACCGAAGTCAGATCGGAATCGACAGCATCGCACTGGCCCTTGCCTCTGGTGCAGCAACGGCGCTGTCTGTTGCCACGGGTCTGTCCAGCGCATTGGTCGGCGTCATGGTGGCCGTCGCGTTGCGTCCACCCTCTGTGGCGATCGCAATGTTTGCGGGTGCAGGCGAGTTCGGGCTTGCCGGGCGCGCCGCCCTGTTACTTTTTGCCAATATCGTCAGTGTTGGAATAGCCAGCCAGCTTGTTTTTCTATTGCGCGGTATTCGCCCACGAACCTGGCACGAACAGGAGAACGCCAAAAGTCCCAGCGGGTTAACCTCGTTGTCTGGGGAGGCCTTCTTTTGAGTTTGTGCGTGGTCATCTGGTTTGAGTGGTACTAGCCAAAAGGATTGCATCGGCCCAATTCATTCCGAAAAGATCATCGCCGCGTCAGGTTGGCCCCAATCCGGCGCAGGACAGGTGCCCCTGCGATAACTGAATCTCTGATGAGGCGATCGCATTTGATTGCGACAAACCGTAGACGTCAGGGTGTTCAATCAGAGTTCCTGTATCGTCCGGAAACCGAAGGTAGTAAGCGAGATAAACGGGGATTGGATCCGCTGGGAGATCAAGTGTCTTGTTGCCATTCGCAAGGCCATGCACTGTTTGGAGCGGCATATTCAGCACCCAGGCGACCAGATCGTCCCATTGCTGAACGCGAATGCACCCATGCGACAGAGCACGCATTTCTTCGGCGAATAACTCGCGCCGGTTCGTGTCGTGCAGATAGATCAGCAAATCAGGTTCAAAACGAACCGCCGCAAGCCCAAGAGGGTTGGTTGGCCCGGATGGCCAGATGCGATCGCGGTACTCGCCACTCGCAACCATCGAGGGCGTCGGGCGCCATGTTGGTCGGATCCGAACCGAAGTCACATGGGTTTCCAAGCGCGGCGTGCGGTGCCAGGGCGCGCCTACGATCACACGGCTCCGAAAGACCGGTGCCGCGTCCTGCAACGCGATCAACTCAAAGGCGGGGATATTCACCAAGATCGCCTTGCCGCGCGGCGGCAGCGTCAACGGAATGCCATGTGCATCGAGCAGCCTCTGAAATTCAGACCGTTGCGTAACCGGCTCAGCCTCCTCGGCTGCGATATCCTGGGCGGATGCCGTCAGCATGGTCAACGCATACAATGTGAACGCAAACAGCAAGCGACTGAGCGCGCCGATACGTCTTCGGGGACCCAAGGCGCGGTCACCCGAATTAGCCGTCATCCTCTGAAGTCGTCCCGAAACAAGCATCATGTCTTCTTGGGGGCCAAAGCTGTTTTTCGCTTCCGGCACGCCAAACTTGACCAGCGCGCCCCAGGAACACTGTTCAGGGAAGCGAGACTTTTGAGAGGCAGGCTTTCCTGCTGCCCCCCTACGCAGATCAAGAATCCTGAAGCGGTCCGACATATTCAAGCTTCAATGTCTCAACGCCGGCCGCCACGCTGATCCCCGTCTGAACCTGAACACTCACGGGTTGCAGCGCAAACGAGCTTTCGCCTCGGCCCAAAAGAGCGTTTGCTCCCAGCCCGACACCCAGGGACACTTCTGCCCCAATACCGCCATAGGTCCCGGCCAAAGAGCCAGGGCTGTAGTTGTCACCAATCTTGCCTTCGGGGCCGAAGACCAGCCAGACAAGCGCTGTGTCGCCAGTAACACCGATATCAAGCCCGAACCGTTCGATCACGCCTTTGTAGGTACCACGCACGTTGCTGTCGAGTTTGGCAAATGTGCAGTCAAATTCCTTTTTTGAGGTAAAGATCGCTCCCCATCCGCCACTACCTTTGCAAACCAGTGTGCCGGCTTGGAAGCGCTCCATGTTTTGGGCAGTTGCGGGTTGTGCCAACAAGCCTGCAAGAGCACCAATCAAGGCAAACGCGACGAGACAAATTGGAGTCTTTGTTCTTTGGTACGACAAGTTATTCCTTTCTCTCAGAAATGGCAGAAACTCAGCCGCAAAGCGAGAACGGCAACCTATATCCATGCTTCTATGTCAGGTCATGTTAGGTGCGCCCTGCCCGATCGGATTGATCAACATCAACGTGCGCAAGGCGCACAGATCGTCTTCGCATGTGAGCGCACTTGCCCTGTCGTTGCTGAATGGGATGCGAACTCGTAGACAAGTGGTCCTTGGCGATGCGCTACGTGCCAAACTCGGATCGCGTCCATGAGTGTCTGACGTCAGCGCCTATGGGTCCAAATAGCTGTATTTGCTAAGGGAGGGTTTGTTGCTCATCGTAGCCACTGAGGAGTGGACGATGAGAAAG
>NZ_QBUD01000025.1 GCF_003058085.1 Yoonia sediminilitoris
GCGGTCATCGTTATACCAATGTATGTGCGCGAGGTTTTCGAACCTTAGGCGAGTGGAGGTAAGCATTCTCGAGTCCCAATCATCAGAAGTTAGCTAAGGCGAAAGCAACTTGATTGCGTCGGTCTGAATATACGGAGCCGTAACCTGCCATCTGCCAAATAAGTCTATGATTTTGTGGTGCCCGGGGCGGAATCGAACCACCGATAGGAGGAATTTCAATCCGCGGACTGGCGACGGCAGTATCGAATGTATGTCTGACTCCACATAGTAGCCTCTACCTGCATCGGATAATGAGGCTACGCTCGATTGCGTTCACGCAATGCCAACCCCCCACTCAACAAAACTGGCAACATTGAGATTGCCGCGAAAGCGATGTTCCCAGTCAAGGCGATCACGACGACTGACAAAAAGAAACCCAGCGTGACCAAGGAAAGCCCCGCGAACCGAAACTTCGGCAGAAAAGCGATAACGCCTCCAGCACTCTGAATGACGCCCAATATGATCAGTGGAATAATCCCCAGACCCGCTTGCATGAAAAATTCGACCTCCTGCGGAGTTCTCATGACTTTGGCTGCACCTGCCGCGATGCTGATCAGAGACACCGCAATGAGCGCGCTAAGGAAAACAAATTTCGGCATCAGGTATCTCCTCCTAGTCTATTGTCAGACGGCCCGACCTTGCTTGCGTGATTTGTAGCGCCTCGGAGGCCGCCTGGATAGCAGGCGCTCCGCTCTTACACGACAGTGGCAACGTCCACCGTCCCGCCACCCGCATGGATCGGGCAAGTCTTTGCCATCTCGACCGCCTCTTCCGGTGCTTGGGCTGATACGATCATGTATCCAGAAGGGGCATCGGTGTCGTTCATGGAAGAAACACCAGAGGTGGTCACGTGTGATGTCGCCGAGATCATGCTCCCCGGATCGAGCATCGTATCTCCCAGCCCGGACATCCACGCGCCCCATGTGGCCATGATCGCGTCGTGATCGTCTTGGGGTTCGGGCAGCCGCCCACCGTGGAATATGAACAGGTACTTTGTCATTTGAGGCTCCTTTCAGTCTCTTCTTGATCGACGCACGATCGGATGCGTCTGGGGTTAGCTCGGCACCCGACCGGCTTGCAGGGTCTGGCCCAGCCAGACCATGACAGCCGCGAAGGTCTGCAGTTTTTCCTGGCACCGCGCGGGCCCCTCAGGTCCGAAGGCCATATGTGTGTCGTCGGTATGCCACCAGACAACGAGCCCCTTGCGCCGGAGCAGATCTGCACGCGGATGATCTTTCTCATACGGTTTGGGCACGCGAACAAGGTCCGGATCCGACAGGCTGCACCCGCGTTTGCGCAGGTTATCGAGGTCACGCTGCAACTGCGCGCCGGCGGGGCCAGCAACGCTCTCACGCCATGCGTCGAGCTGGCTGGGAGCGAACTGCATAATCCCAGCGCCGAGGGTCAGCTTTCCCGGCTCAAGGCCGACCATCCAGGCCGGGCCATCGGGCCCCGCATCGGCAGGTCGAAAGGCTATGTGTACATGGGCGTTGTAAGGCGTCTTGTCTTTTGAGAACCGCAGGTCGCGGTTGATCCGAAATATCTTGGGTGTCACCGGGCCATGGCCGTGCATTTCCAGCAAACTTGACAGGGTCTCAGCGAAGTCCCGCGCCGCATCGCGGACTGCGTCGTGGTAGGCGCCGCGGTTTCCCTCGAACCACGCTCGGCTGTTGTTCGCCCGAAGAGCAGCGAGGAAGTCGATAGTGTCATGGCTGAACATGGTCATTTCGCCGGTAGGGACAGAGCATTGCCAACGGCAAGGGAGACCCATTCGCTGATGACTTCCTCAGGCTGATCGGGATCGACCAGATACATGCCGCCCATGCGCCTTCCGCCCTTTATCAGGGGTTCGCCACCCGGCAACGCCTCGGCCTTGGCGCTATTGTCCTTGCCGACACGCATCATGAACCGCGAGTCACCGGCCTCGTTGCAGCCCGCGCCTCCAACCATGTTGCCATTCACCAGGAAGCAGTGCCCTCCCATCATCTTTTTCTCAGAAAGGCCTGGGAGTCCCTCGAGCCGCTCCCTCACAAGCGCGATAATGTCCTGTTCGTTTTCCATGTCGATCTCCTTTGATGAGAGGATGGTTTCTGGTCAGAGCCAGACCTAAATCAGCAGCCAGACACCCATTGTAACGCTGGGCAGTACAGTGACGAAAATCGCCAAACCGCGGTCGGTGCTGCCGAAGATCATATAATGCGCGACGCGGCCAACAACAAAGGTCCCGACTGCAAGCCAGAGCCAGGCAGACCCGAGCCCCGTATATTCTGCGGCGCCCATCACAAGCGCCATAAGCGGAGCGTTCTCCATCAGATTGCCGTGGATTCGGATACGTTTGAAGAGTTCCGGGTCGCCGCCATCGCCGCGCAGAACGCCGCCGATCTTGTCGCGGCGCATCCCGACCCAGCCGGTCAAGGGGATGAGTGCGATCGCGAGCAGGCTGATAAAAGTGAAAGAAACGGGAAGAGGCATGTCGGGTGTGTCCTGTGCAATTTAACAAAGGCGCATGGAGGGCGTATCCAGGCGCAGGGTCATCCCGGGGCCATGTGATCGAAGGCAGGCAACGTGTCGTCAATTGTGTCCCATGCCACCTTGCAGTTGGCAAAGGCGACCATCTGCGGCTGAACCCCATTGGGGTCGTCGAGTACGGAGGCGCGGGGCGACACCGCTCCCGGATAGCCGGAGTTCGTCGAATAGATCGGGGAACCACAGGTGCCGCAAAACCCCTTCGACACCGTGTTCCCGCTATCGGCAGCATGGGCGTAGAACGGTACCTTGCCCTCAACAGCGAACGCGCTTCGGGGATGGCGATATGGGTGCAGTGCCCTGTACCGCTTGATTTGCGACAATCCTCGCAGCAGCAGTGCAGAACGACATGCGGGTCGGCGCTGCTTTTCAAGGTCACAGCACCACAAAGGCAACTGCCTGAAAATCCTTGGGCAGTCTTGCTCGTGGTCATTTCGGTCTCCGTCTGTTTGCGACTCGGATTGTGACCACAGTCGCAGGCATCTAAATATGTTAAAGAACATTTTTATATGATCTGTATGCTGAGGGGGAAAGCAGGAGGTCGCGCATGGCCTATAGCCCTGAACATAAAGCGAAAACCCGCGCCAGAATCGTTGAGGCGGCGCGGGTCTTGTTTAACCGTGACGGCTTTGCCGAGGTGACAATCGATCAGGTTATGGCACATGCGGGGCTCACGCGCGGAGGTTTCTACAACCATTTCCGCAGCAAGGAGGAGCTCTACGCCGAGGCCGTGGCAAGCTTCCTCAATGGCCGCGGAAAGACCTGGCGGGACGGAGCGGGGGTTGATCCCCTGAACGGTGGGCCAGAGACGGTGCGAGCGATGATCAGCACGTATCTTTCGCCGGAACATGCGCGAGACACAGACGGCCAATGCCCGATGATTGCGCTGCCTTCCGACGTGGCCCGGGCGACGCCCGAAGCGCGAAAATCCTACGAGGGGCTCCTGCGCGCGATGATCTGGCTCTTCGAGCACAACTTGCCAGAGGGGCAGAGCGACGGGAAAGATACGGCCCGTGTTCTTGCTGCCCTTAGCGTCGGTGGCATGGTCCTGTCGCGCACCATTGAGGACCCGACACTTGCCGACGAGGTCCGGGAAGCAGCGCGCAATTTTGCGCTGGCATCGGTGGATCGATAGCAGCAAGCCGCGACTGGCCAGCCCTAAGGCTGGACTGGTCGTCATGCGCGGCTGCATCTAACTGGCAATCTGTTCCCTTGAGAAATCCCTCTGAGGTTCGGTCAAGGTAAATGCGCCCTCCCGCAACCAAATATAACAAGCGATTACAAAGCACTAACGCCCTTAGGGGCGCTTTCTGCGTTTGTACGATACGAGCCGGTGCTACAATGGTTCTACGGGCGAGTGCTTGATAGCAAGTGAAGTGAAGGGCGGAAGCCGGCTCTTTGCGCTGCCATTTTGAGGGACGTCCGGATTTGGTTGTTTGGATCTCAACAGCAACGCCAGAGTCACAACATACAGGCCTGTCTCTGAATTAACGACAGCCCTTTTCGTTCAGGTTGCCATAATAGCGGATCGTTCAACAATCGAACGGAAGCCCCAGTATCGTGTCCGAGATTTCGACAAATCCATTATCAGAAATTGTTCTGCGGTCATCTTGAAGCCTAATTTTGGTATCAATATGTGAATCGGAAGTACTGTTTTTGCCGGCGCGTTTGTCTGAAAAGGATGTTCGCGCCATTGTTCTAGGTCCGCCGGTTTGTGCGCGGTCTGTTTTAGTTGGTAGTTTGTTATGATGCGAAGTTCGGATGGTTTTGATTTCAGTTTGCTGCAAAAAGTTGCGGCACAATGTGGCACGGTGGCAGCCATTTCAAAAGAGCCGTCGGTTGCGCCTGAGGGGTCATGGTCCCTGCCAGGTTTTGGAGCTGGTGCAAGCGTCGCAACAGCATTTGGCTATGTGCCGGTTGAAGCGTTGCGCCGCCGCGACCCAATCAAGACACAAGACGGGCGATTCCTTAGGGTGGAGCATGTCGATTCAGTTCGGCTTGATCGCCGTTACCTTCTGACCCACCCAGACTCTCAACCTATCGCGATCCGAAAGAACGGATTGGCCCCGGCTATTCCAAGTCAAACGATCCTGATGGCTGGCTGCCAGAAGATTTCACCAATTGGACGCTTTGATCAGGTGTCTGCCAAAGTTGCGGCAGATTACATTCCACTCGGGAGGGCAGAACGGAAACTCCACGGACATTTCACTTACTATGTGTTTCATTGTGGTGAGCCATGTACCGTCAATATCAATGGCATTTGGATCGATCTGGACCCTGACAGTCTTAGCATATCTCAGGACTGACGCTGCTGCCAATATGTCTGGGAACACGCCAGAGGCCCTAGATCGCCTGCGTGCAGAGGGCAACTCTTACAAATGGTGCAACGGCAGCTTGGTCTAAGGTTTGTGGCTGCTGTCATCGCGAGATGCAGCGGCGACAAATCCGACAAGGAGGAAAGCGCGGGCTGGGTAATCCGCTGTCCCGGCTGATCCCAAAATCCCGAGCTATCTGCCGCCTGCTCAACCCATCCTGAAAATGGGCGCGACGTACCTTCAAATACAATTCCCCGCTCTCGGCGATGCAGGCATCGCCTGCCGGGCAGCGGGTGAATATCGCCAAGCCCTCCCATCAAATGAAAGGGCCAAAGTGGCCGACTTTTAAACCGCCTGCGACACCACACTGCCGCCGCTACCGTGGCCGAGTATTGCTCCGCCGATTACAGTTCAAGCCGTGCTCAAAGCCGGGGCAAGAACTGACGAGCTGCGCTTGGAACTCTCATGGGGAATACATTGGCGCGCATCTCTGTCGGCGTTTTCAAGAGGAACGCATTGTCTGTCACTGTTCCGACGACGCAGATCACAGCATAAGTTGGAATCAAGGTGTCTCATCACCTGAGGATTTCCGGGTCATGACCTTTTTGACCTGATCGACCGACGTGAGACCATTACTGCGTGAGTCGATTACGCTGCACATTATCCCAAGAGAGTGCCCAACAACAAATTTGCCCCCAACAGCGAAAATGCGCCTAAGAAAAAACCCTTGAACTGTTCGGAATTTGACCGATGCCGCAACCGCTCACCTGCGGAAAACCCAAGCAGCGTCGGGACCAGCAAAAAGGCCGAGATTGCCAGATCTGGGGACGAACTGTGCCCCACAGTTATGAACATAACCAAAATTGACACACTGCCGGCCGAGATTAGGAACCCGAGTGCCTGAACAAAGGCGTCACGCTCCAGTCGGAGACCCGTCAGGTACATGGCCAATGGTGGCGCCCATGCGGCAGTGAACCCACCAACCAGCCCGGCAACCACAGCGCTGATCCCTTCGAACAATCGCACCCTGTGTGACGGGATCGGGGGCACCATGTCGCGCCAGCTGAAAAAGCAGAATACCAGTACAAAAACACCCAGCACAGCGCGCAAGACCCGATCAGGTGCGGATTGACTGAACCAGACGGTTCCAGCGACACATAGGGTCAAAATGGCGGCGTAGCGCCAATGCTTTTTCGCGCATCCAATCATGTCCGGTCCACGCCAGAACTGCCAGATGTTGCTCAGCAACATTGGGATCAGGATCAATGTGACGGCAGATCTCGCGTCAAGCTGTAACGTCAACAGAGCAAGCGCGACGGTCGGCATCCCTAACCCGATAAATCCTTTCACCGCGCCCGCCAGCAGCAGGACGGCGCTGGCAAACGCGATCAGGGAAAGGTCATCCATTGCTGCTTCAGTTTACTTCATCTGCCAGTCGTGGCTTTCGCGGTAAAGCTTGAGAACCACACGTTTCTTCCTCCTATAGACTTGTGATACATCTTCGGCAATGTTTGCCGTTTTACGCGAACAGGCGATTGCCGTTTATGACGCAACAGAAACGATACGGTGAGCGTGCCGTTGGAACATCTTGCAGTTGCTACGAAGGCGAAAAAGCCGTTCAGTTTCTACAAGTCCTGTATGAAACAAACGGCACAAGAGAAGGGCCAGCATGTCGAAAGCACCCCAATCGGACTTGCAGCGCGCCCTCGCGGCGCGTTTCAGCGATGCACCTGCGCACGTTGAGAGCACCGCGCATTCCGACCTTTTATACTCCATGGCAGCACGTGGGTCTTGTCGTGCATTCATGGATAAGCCAGTCCCATCTGACTGGGTCCGCACCATCTCTGCGATCGCCCTGTCCGCTCCCACAAAGAGCGATCTGCAACAGTCTGATATCATCGTAGTTGAATCCAAAGAGATGCAAAGACGTCTTGCAACACTTGTTTCGGGTCAGACTTGGGTCGCGGATGCGCCAATGATTGCCGTCATTTGCGGCAATAACCGTCGCCAAAGGTTGCTCCACGAATGGCATGGCGTCCCGTTCGCAAACGACCATCTTGACGCGCTTTTCAATGCAACGGGGGATGCCGCCATTACGCTGGGCGCATTCGTGACAGCGGCAGAAGTGCTTGGGCTCGGCTGCTGCCCGATCAGTGCTGTGCGAAATAAGGCTGCGGCGGTCTCTGACCTGCTTGATCTGCCGGACCATGTTTTTCCGTTTGCGGGCCTTGCATTTGGTTTCCCCGCGCAAACGCCGACGATCTCGAAGCGGCTACCACTACAGGTCACTTGTCACGTAGACCGGTATAGGGAGATCAACTTGAAAGAGGCGATTGCGCAATACGATGAAGAGCGCGCGACCTCTCAGCCCTATGAAAAACAGAGATTCCCAAAGAACTTCGCGGACAGCGACAGTTACTCCTGGTCTGAAGATAAAGTCCGGCAGTACAGCGAGCCCGAACGTGCTGACTTCGGTAGCTACATCCGGTCATGCGGCTTCAAGCTTGATTGACTTCTACGCTAGCCGGCTAACGACTACGGGACGCAGAGGGTTGATGTCAGAAGTCTTAACACACGAACCATAAAACGTCCTTTGCCAACTCTTCAGAATGGGCGGACATATTTCCTCTTAATGGGCTCTGGAAGAGCGCATTTCAGAGATCACTGTCCGGTACGGCTGGCAAGTGGTGACCGGGAACCGCAACAAGGTTTCCTTTTACGCTTATGGTTACGGTTACGGTTACCGAGCTGTTATAACTTTTGAAATCTCCCAACACGAAACAGAAGCACTGTCGGTCGAAACCGTATTTTCTGCATTGGCCAAGAATGGATCTAGCTGGGTCGACTTTGGACTAATCCTACTTCTCTGCTTCTTGGTTTTCATTCTTGCAGAGTGGTGCTTGGGCACTAATATTTCGCTGCAATCATTTATGTTGCAGCTCCTATCTTCCTTCGCGACAGATCTGCTGAGGCAGAAATCAGAAAATTTGCCACGTCACTAATGGACTGAAACAAAAGCTTTCACCGTCTCACTGCTGCTACATTCTTACATCAAGTCAAGGGTAAACGCCTATTGAGGCACGATACCTATGTTCATTTCCCGAATGTCACTTTGGCGACATCTCAATGACATGCGCGAGCGCATCGAACAGCTCGTCGAGGGCCCGCTTTTTGACTTGGTTGTTTCTGTAAACGAGGCCGAGCGTTCTTATTGGCGCATCTGAACCGAGGCCAATGCGCTTAACTGGCACAGTATCGAACGGCTTGACCGCAAGATCAGGGACGATGGATACGCCAAGGCGGGCGTGTACCATCGAAACAATCGCTTCTGGGCTATCCAATTCCATTGTTTCAGCCACCTGAATACGTTTTGACGTAAGCCAATTGTCTATAAGTGTCCCCGCAACAGCGTTCCTGTCGTATCGAATAAATGGTCTCGATTTCAAAAGAACCACCGGGTCCACTTCTGTTTCGTCGACGGATGCGATCAGTTGCATCGGCTCTTGCGCCAGCTCTCGAAAGGTTATGTCGGCAGGCATCAAGTTCGGTTTGATGACGATTGCGGCGTCCAGGCCTCCACGTTCAATCTCTGTCAGCAAAGCACCTGTCAGCCCGGGGCGAATGTGCAGCCCAATCTCGGGGTACTTCGATTTCAGGGCCGCCATCGCCTTTGGCGTAAGCCCTGTAAGTGTCGTGCGCAAAGCACCAAGTGTAACAATGCCTCTTAGGCCACCGTCTCCTAGCGCGGACGGCACCAGATTGTCATAGGCGTCGACCAGCGTTCGGGCCTTTGCGACGATCAGATGCGCCGCTGGCGTAAGCTCTGGCGTGCGCGTGCTACGATCAAATAGCTCAATATCCAGCTGGGCCTCAAGTGCCCGCATTTGCTGACTAATCGCGGCGTGGGTCACGTGAATGACATTCGCGGCCTCACTAAATGTTTTGGTATCCGCGATTGCTACGAGGGTTCGGAGTTGCCGGATCGTCATGTTCAATCCTTTCGCCTATTGGGTCGATTGTGCAGCAGATCAAGCGCCGAATGGAGCCTTGGGGCTGCAAGTGCTCTTGTCTAGCTCTCTAACGCCCGTGCGATTCTTTTGAAAGAAAAACTAAAGTATAGGTAAAATATTTTTAGTTTCTTTACAGAGAAACTTACTGTTATACACGGTTAGTGTTGCGCTTTTTTGGCTGTGTCCAGTGCACTTCTCATCGCTTCTTTTGAGGGAGATTCCATGAACGACTTTGATGGCCTGTTGCAACAAGCCAACTTGATTGGCAGCGCCTGGACCGGTGCAGACAGCGGTGAGACCATTGCCGTAACGAACCCGGCAACAGGCGCTGTCATCGGGCAAGTGCCCAATTGTGGTGCAACCGAGGCCAATCGTGCGATTGCGGCGGCGACGGCGGCTTTTGGTGATTGGTCAACCAGCAATCTGTCTTTCCGTGTCGGCCTGCTGCACAAGCTGCACGACGCATTGATGGATAATCAGGAAACCCTTGCGCAGATGCTCACAGCAGAGCAGGGCAAGCCGCTTGTAGAGGCGCGTGGCGAAATTGCCATTGGTGCGGCCTATGTGCGTTGGTTTGCTGAAGAGGTGCGGCGCGCCAAAGGCGAGATTGTACCGTCCCCGACCGCCGATCGCAGGCTTATGGTTACGCGCCATCCTGTGGGCGTTGTGGGGGCGATCACGCCGTGGAATTTCCCGTCCTCCATGTTGGCGCGAAAGCTGGCAGCCGCGCTTGCAGCGGGGTGCACGATTGTCGCCAAGCCGGCCACCGCTACACCCTATTCAGGTCTGGTGTGGGGCAAGCTGTGCCAGGACGTTGGTTTCCCCGATGGGGTGGTGAACATTGTGACCGGCTTTGCCCGTGAAATCGGGGGGGCCATCATGGCAAGCCCTGATGTGCGCAAGGTCACCTTCACAGGATCCACGGATGTTGGCAAAGTGCTGATCCGTCAATCCGCAGATACAGTAAAGAAAGTGTCCATGGAACTTGGGGGCAACGCGCCATTCATCGTGTTTGACGACGCAGATATTGATGCGGCCATCGAAGGGGCAATGATCGCGAAGTATCGCAATATGGGCCAGACCTGCGTGTGTACGAACCGCTTCTACGTACAGTCTGGTATTCACGACGCCTTTGTCGCGCGGCTGAAACAGGCCACCGAAGCACTGGTTGTCGGCGATGGCACCGAGGATGGCGTCGCACAGGGGCCGATGATCGACATGGCAGGTGTCGAAAAAGTTGAAGAGATGATCGCCGATGCGACCTCCAAGGGTGGCAAGATCGTCTCTGGTGGCAAAAGGCACGAAAAAGGCGGCACCTTTTTTGAGCCGACTGTCATCACCGGTGCAACCGCCGATATGCAATTCGCAACCGAAGAAATCTTTGGTCCGCTCTCTGCCGTCTTCAAGTTCGAGACCGAAGAAGAAGCAATCGATGCGGCCAACGCCACGGAATTTGGCCTTGCGGCCTATGCCTATACCAAATCGCTCGGGCGCACCTTCCGACTGAATGAAGGGCTGCAATATGGGTTGATCGGCATCAACTCCGGTCTAATCACCACAGTTGAGGCCCCGTTCGGCGGGCTGAAGGAAAGCGGGATGGGCAAGGAAGGCGGCAGTCAGGGTTTGGAAGATTACCTGTCCGTCAAATACATGTGCGTTGCCGGTTTGGACGCCTGACAAAAAACCACCGCGTCCCGGTGGGTCGCGGAGCCGTACCGAGCTTGGCTCAACGAAAAAGGGAATAAACGATGCGCGCAGCTGTTGTCAGAGACTTCAATGAAGACCTTTCCATTGAAACGGTAGAAGACCCAAGCTGCCCCGATAACGGCGTTGTTCTCGAAGTGGCCGCTTGCGGGGTGTGTCGTTCTGATTTTCATGGATGGGTCGGCGGTCATCCCAAAGTCACCAACGGATCAATTCTGGGGCATGAGTACTGCGGAACGGTTGTGGAGGCCGGGGCGCAGGCCAAGTACCGCATCGGCGACAAATTGATCGCCCCGTTCATTCTGGGGTGTGGTGATTGTCCGGCTTGTCGGACGGGTCACTCAAACACCTGCGAAAGTGCCATTGTCCCCGGATTTGGGGCGCCGGGCGCCTACGCAGAATTTGTTGCCGTGCCATTTGACCACAACCTCGTTCATTTGCCTGAAACAATGTCAGAAGCACTGGCCGCCGGTCTTGGCTGTCGGGTGACAACCGCGTGGCACGCTTTGACCGACCGCGCCAATGTGCGTGCAGGTGAATGGGTCGCCGTTCATGGCACGGGCGGTATTGGCTTGTCGGCTCTGCTTCTGGCCAAAATGCTCGGGGCGCGGGTTATTGTGGTCGATGTCGTTCAGGAAAAGCTTGATCATGCGCTGACGCTGGGTGCAGATGCAGCCGTCAATGCAGCGACACAGGATGTTCCCGACGCCATCTGCGAAATCACCAAGGGCGGTGCGCAGGTGTCACTTGAGGCGCTGGGAATTGCGCAGACCACGAACGCTTCTGTTGAATGTCTTGCGACACTCGGCAGACACGTTCACGTAGGCATGCCCGCGGGTGATGGGATGATGGAGGTAAACATGCGTGCCATCTATTCTAAGCAGTTGGCCTTTTACGGGACCCGCGGAATGCCTGCATGGAAATATCCGTCTTTGTTGGAGATGATCGAACGGGGCGATGTGGACCTTACCCCTATGTTGGACAGAGAAGTCACGCTATCGGGGGCAAGTGCTGAATTGCGCGCGATGAAGGGCCCGACGCGTCCCGGAACGGCTGTGATTACGGATTTCTCCAAATGACGGCAGAGGTGCTGAAAGTCGCCATTCAGCGCGATGCGGACCGCGTCGATACGTTCGACGTGCCTGCCTATGAAAACCAGACCGTTCTGGACGTTGTGTCATGGGTGCAGCAAAACGCCGACCCGACCCTGAGTTATCGGTTTGCCTGTCGTGTGGGCATGTGCGGCAGCTGTGCGATGATGGTGAATGGCGTACCGCGCTGGACCTGCAGAACCCATATTTCCAAGGTGCTTGACGGTAATGCAGTCACAATTGGGCCGCTGCGCAACTTGCCCGTGATCAAAGATCTGGCGGTGGATATGGATCCGTTTTTTGACAAATGGATTGCAGCCGAAGGCGTGCATCATGGCGCCTTAACGCGAGATGACGAGATTGCCCCCATCGATGAGACGAGTGCGACAAGAGTCGAAGCGAATGCCGGGATCGAGTGTATCAATTGCTCCGTTTGCTATGCGGCTTGCGACACGGTGGCGGGCAATGTGGACTACCTTGGCCCTGCCGCCCTGCAAAGGGCGTGGACGTTGCTCAATGACGCCAAGGACGAGGGCCGCACCGCGATTTTGGACGCTGTTTCAGGCAAGGGCGGGTGTCACAACTGCCACTCCATGGGGTCATGCACGGCCTATTGTCCAAATGATCTGGACCCGATGTCGGCCATCGCGGGTCTGAAACGAGAAACCGCCAAAAACTTTTTCAAGCGGGGCCACTGATGCTGTCTTTGCAACTTTACATGTTTCAACGGCTCAGCGCCCTGCTGATGGCCCCCTTCGTGATCGGTCACCTTGCGGTCATGATCTATGCTATTCAGGGCGGGTTGAGCGCGGCAGAAATTCTGGGCCGGACGCAAGGTTCGGTCTTGTGGTTCTTGTTTTACGGCACCTTTGTGGTCGCTGTCTCTATCCATGGTGCGATTGGCTTGCGTGCTGTCGCGTTTGAATGGGGCGGGCTGAAGGGCGCGGCTCTGGACGGGTTCATGTGGCTGGTTGGTTTGGGTTTGTTTGCACTAGGCGCGCGCGCTGTCTGGGCAGTCACCTTTGCAAAAGGCGCGGGCGCATGAAGGTAGCAAAGGGCATCACATCACGCGCGCACCCCTTGTGGCTTGCCTATATCATGCATCGCCTGTCGGGGCTGGCGCTGGCCATATTCCTGCCCCTGCATTTCTGGGTGTTGGCTATGGCGATGACCGACCCCGTGCGGCTTGATGGGTTCCTCCATCTGACTGAGGAAGGTGTGGTGAAACTCGCCGAGTTCGGTCTCGTTTTCCTTTTAGCCATCCACATGTTTGGCGGCTTGCGCCTGATGGCGATGGAATGGCTGCCTTGGAGTACATCACAAAAGACATTGGCCGCAGGTGCGACGGCGGTGTCCTTCTGCATTGCAGTTCTCTTTTTCATGAGGGCGATTTGACATGAAACTTTCCGATATCGAACGCCACGACACCGACATCCTGATCCTTGGCACTGGTGGGGCTGGCTTGTTCGCGGCACTTCACGCCCAACAGAGAGCACCCGAGGGGACGAAAATCACCATCGCGGTGAAGGGCTTGATCGGTAAATGCGGCTGCACGCGGATGGTTCAGGGCGGCTACAACGTGGCCCTTGGCGGCGGCGATACGGTTGAACGGCACTTCATGGACACGATCAACGGCGGCAAATGGCTGCCCAATCAGGACATGGCCTGGCGCTTGTGTGAACAGGCCGTGGTCCGCATTCGTGAGCTGGAAAACGAGGTTGGGTGCTTCTTTGACCGCAATGCGGACGGGTCCCTGCACCAAAAGGCCTTTGCCGGGCAAACGGCGGACCGGACGGTGCACAAGGGTGATCTGACGGGCATCGAGATCATCAATCGGTTAATGGAAAAGGTCCTCGCCTCCGGTGTTGAGAAACTGCAAGAACACCGCGCGGTGGGTCTGATCCCAACCAAAGACAAAAGCGCGCTGGCGGGCGTTCTGATGATCGACATGCGGACGGGCAAGTTCCGGCTTGTACGCGCCAAGACGGTGATGATGGGCACGGGCGGCGGGCCGACCATGTACAAATACCACACGCCATCAGGTGACAAAACGATGGATGGCCTTGCCATGGCGCTTCGCGCAGGGTTGTCTCTGCGCGATATGGAAATGGTGCAGTTTCACCCAACCGGCCTGCTTGCTGGCGATCACACGCGCATGACAGGGACCGTGCTTGAGGAGGGCCTGCGCGGCGCCGGGGGACAGTTGATCAGTCATGCCGGACAACGGTTTATGTTCGATTATGATGAGCGTGGCGAACGCGCCACCCGCGATGTGGTCAGCCGGGGCATCTATGCGGAGATGCGCAAGAACAACAATCCCGAGCAGGAGGGCGTGTTCATCTCTATGGCGCACCTTGGGCCGGACAATGTGCGCAAGAAGTTCAAAGGCATGGTCAACCGCTGTGCGGACAGCGGCTTCGATCTGGCCGCGGGCAAGGTCGAGGTTGTGCCAACTGCTCATTACTTCATGGGCGGCGTCGTGGTCGATGTGGACACGCGCACAGCGATGGAGGGCCTCTATGTGGCGGGCGAGGACGCGGGCGGCGCGCATGGATCCAACCGATTGGGTGGCAATGGTGTCGCTAATTCCACCGTCTATGGCGGGATCGCAGGCGACACGATGGGCCGCGATGTGGCGGGCATGAGCCTGCGGGAACCAGATGAAGAAGTGTTATCTGCAGAACTTGAGCGCACAATCTATCCCCTCAGCCGCAAGCCTGATCTTGTGCTGCCGCTGCGAAAGCAACTGCAGGACATCATGTGGGAAGATGTCGGAGTCATGCGGACCGAAGCTGGCATGAAACGGGGGCTGAAGGGGATTGCGAAAGTGTCGGACGCCTTGATGGATGTGGGTGTCGAAAGCAGCAATCTGGCGTTTAACCTCACTTGGCATGACTGGCTCAATCTACGCTCGCTTTGCGATGTCTCCGAGGTCATTGCCAAAGCCGGGATCGCCCGCGAAAACTCACGCGGCGCTCATTTCCGCGAAGATTTTCCAGAGCCGGGTGCGATGGAGGACAGCGAATTTACGGTCGCGACACTGCAGAACGGCAGTGCCGTGGTAAAAAATGAACCCGTTCAATTCACCATCGTGCGCCCGGGCGAGACTGTCTTGCCCGAAGGTGCGCCTGAAACATTGGTTGCAGCACAATGATCCCTATAAACCTTATCCAATCCACCGCCGAAACCCTGATGGACAAGGCTGCAATCGAAATCCCGCAGGACTACCTTGATGGATTGCAAGAGGCCGCCAGGACAGAAGACGGCGACTTGTCGTCTTTTGTTCTCAAGGCGATGCTGGAAAACTACGAGGCCGCCAAGGAAGACCGCCGTGCGATGTGCGGCGACACCGGCGTGCCGCGCTGGTTCGTCAAGATGGGCAACGAAGCGCAGGTTGAGGGCGGTATGGTCGCACTTGAGGCCGCATTGCGCAGGGCGACCGCAAATGCCACCAACGGTGTCCCGCTGCGCCCCAACCGGGTGCATCCGTTGTGGCGGACGGATCATAACAATAACGTCGGCATCGGCGCGCCAGAGATCGAGTATGGCTATGAGCCCGAGGGCGCGTGGGTCGATCTGATCACCGTCCACAAAGGCGGGCTTTTTGGATCGGATTACCGGATGCTGTTCCCGTCTGATGGTATTCAAGGGATCAAACGCTTCTACCTCGACAGCCTGATGGCGTTCGGCAAACGCGGCCTTGCCTGCCAGCCTGCGATCATTGGGATCGGACTGGGCGGATCAAAGGACATCTGCATGACGCTGGGCAAACGCGCCTCGACGTTGCGGATCGTAGGGTCGCGCAACAGTGATCCCGAAATCGCCAAGATGGAGGATGAGTTCAAAGAACTTGGCAATTCCATTGGCATGGGCGCGATGGGGTTTGTCGGCAAGAACATGGTGATCGATTGCAATATCGAAGTCGGCTATTGCCACACTGGCGGAATGCCTATGTCGGTGCACGCCTTCTGCCTGTCGTCGCGCCGAGCCGTGGCCCGCATCCATGCGGACGGGCGGGTCGAGCACCGCACGGACCCCGACTGGTTCACCGACTACCAGCGCCGCGAAACCATTGACTGGGAACCTGTGCGGGAGGCAGCAGAATGAGCGCGCCACGTGAAATCATCCTGTCCACGACCCCCACCGATGAAGCGATCGCCGATCTGCGTCTTGGCGATATCGTCTACCTCGATGGTCTGATGTACACCGCGCGCGAGGGCGTCTACATGCGCGCGCTGGAGGATCAGGCGAATATCCCGATGGAATTGCCCTCCCAATCCGCCACCAACTTCCACTGCTCGCCTGCCGCACGCATCAATCCGGATGGGTCTTTTGATATGGGCGCTGTGACAGCGACGGCATCGTTCCGCTTTGCCAAATGGCTGCCGGAATGGATGGCCAAGACCGGGGCGAAGTTGATCGTCGGCAAGGGCGGCATGACGTCCAAGGATTACAAGGAGTATTTCGTGCCCAACGGCGCAGTTTACCTGTCCACCGTTGGGTACGGCACGGGCGCGTTGTTGGGGCGCGGCGTTGAGAATGTGGAGGCTGTACATTGGAACGAGGAGCTGGGCCTCGCGCAGGCGATGTGGGTTCTGAAGTGCAACCGCATGGGCCCCTTCATCGTCGCCTCTGACATGAATGGCGACTGTCTGTTTGAAAGAGAAAACGCTAAAATTGCAGAGGGCGTAGCGCGGGTCTACGAAGGCACCAGACCAGCAACCCTTAAACGCTACGGCGAAAGTGATGACCGCACGGATGAGGTCATTTAAAGCCGTGCCCATCGTTGCGCACAAGAATGAGACTGCACAGACGTCAGAGTGCCTCATCCCATTGTTGATCCTGGAGACATTGGCGAAGTCTGATCGACCGATGTCCGTGGCTGACCTGGGCAAGTCCTTGGATATTGAGACAGCGATCCTGCAACCGCATTTCGCGGCATTGGAAGAGCAAGAGTTCATCCAAGGTTCTGGATCGCAGAGCGCCTTTGTTTTTGGTGGCAGATTGGCAATGCTATGTGGGGCGTTGGAATCCGGTGATCTCACTTAGGGCCCAGACCCTCAGGCAGCTGGCATGTAAAGTACGGTCCGAGTATTCGGCCATGTCGAGGTTACTCGCAATTTCCCACATGCGCGCGAACACTCCCTGAGACGCCTGGAATTCAAGCAATCAGCGCGCGCAGCATCAGTATAATTCCCGACAGAAACATCATTGCGATGATCAAGCGGCGAAATTGATCATCGTCCAGCCGTTTGAACAGCGCGATACCGATCTGGGCAAAGATCATCGTTACAGGAAGCGCTAAGCCGATGAGTATCAGGGTGTCCCAAGTATAGGCTCCCTTGATCGCGAACATGATCAACGCGAGCCCTAGGACAGTCACGTTGAAAGGCTGAAGCACGGCGCGGGTTTCGGCCTTGGGCCAAGGACGCAGGGCGCACCACATGGTCAGCAATGCGCCCGACAACGACGCGGCACCGCCAAGCAAGCCCCCCACGAACCCGACGATACGGTCGATCACGGGTGTGGGCCGTTCGAATTTTGGCAACGTGGTGCGGAAGGTGAAAAATCCGCCATAAAGCAGCGTGAAACTTGCGATGAAGATCTTAAGTGTCTCTACCGGCATGTATGCAAGAGCCGCTACGCCTATCGGTATGCCGGGAAGCGCAGGGAGCAGGAAGCGCGCGAGACGCCTTGGCTGATGTGCAATCGAGCTTCGCACCAACCAAACGCCCTGCAAACCGCTGGCGACGGAAATAACGACAACCATTGAAACTGCCTGAACCGGCGGCACGACATTCAGCCAGAAGCCAAGTGCAAAAAGGGATGTTCCGAACCCCGCCAACCCGTTGATAAGCCCACCAGCTGCCGCCCCAAGCAGGAGGTAAAAGTAGAAATCAGTTGGCAATTGTAACGTCCATAAATTCGACGCTCACCGAGCTAATGCGTGGTTCTACTGTATTATGCAAAGGGTACCACACTTTGCGGGTTTTCGAAGCCAGTTCAAGCTTACTCGCCGTCACTTCCGGTGTCTGTTGGAAACGATCAAACATCTTAACACCCCTTTATTTCTTTCAGAATCTTTATCATCACGCCAATGCTGGCCGGTAGCCCCAAACTATGGGTTATTCTCAACTGCTCCCACTTGCAGTTCATTTAGTTCGATCTGATGCCGTACATCGGACTCATCCAATTTGCTTCTGCGCCAGATTGCGACCCATGCGATGTTGTAGAGGTCAGTAACGGAAATGATTTTGATCTGAACGCTTCCCGTGGCTACGAAAAGCCCCGGGGCTCAGAATAAAGGTCCGCATTGTCCGCAACCTGAAAGTTTTGGTCACCCTGCAGCGAAAGGGCAGTTTTGGTTTTGCGCTTGGTGGTGGATTTGAATGGCCGCATTGGTGAAATCCGTTGCGCTCAATAAACAGTGATGTTGCATCTGCGAACAAATGCTGCGCCAGCAATAGCTGCACCTGCACAAGTCCGGTTTGTCCGCTCAGCGGACCTTCGTTCAAGCCGCAGCGAATGGCGGCAAAGAGCCCATTTTGGAGGTGTTCTGTCTTGCAGCGAAAGCCCGCTTCACAGAAGGCACTCCTCGATCAACGACACTAAAAGTGGCAATTGAAGCGCATCTGCAGAAGCGTCTTGAGAAATTCCTATGGTCGTTTCAACTTAATCTTTGGCTGTGAAAACGTGTCGACTGCGGCCTGCAATTCCGGGTGCTGTCTGGCAAACTCTTTTATGTCGATCCCGTTGCGTGCCGCGTCTGCAGCTTGGCGCAGTGCGATGACGCCGGCGCCAGCACCATCCGGATGGCTTAGGATTCCGCCACCTGCGCAGAAAATGAAGTCATCGTTGCCCAGCAGGCTGCGTGCGGGGTCAATCTGCCAGACTGTTTGGCCCGAGGAATACACGGGCATGGCCAGATGCGCGGGGCCGGAATCACAGACAGGGCTTTGCACCGAAGTTGCAGACTGCGCGATCACGTCATCGGTTTCCGTGAACTTATTCGCGAGCCCGTTTACGTGCAGGTGGTCGGCCCCTGCGAGACGCCAGAGTTTTTGCATGACAGGGAAGCTGATCCCGATATCGGGAGAGCGCGAATAAATGCCCCAACCGGCGCGATGCCCATGGATTGTCATGGGGCTTCGATTGCGCAAGGCACGCAGGCCAGTCAGGCCTACAGAGCTCATGCAGACCATTGCACAGGTCCCGCCGTGCGCTTCAAGCACGTCCAGATTACGCCACATCTGGTCAATTTCATCTGTGACGTTGAACGCATACATGACCCGCTTGCCTGTTTTGTCGGCATGTGCGTTGAGAACGCGGGTGACCTCTTGGACCCGTTCGGCAAAGGGACAATGCGCACCGTTTGCCTGCAATTCATCATCTTTGATAAAATCGATGCCCGCATCAACCAGTGTTTGGACAAGCGCGGCAGTCTCGGAGGGGTTCAAACCAACACTTGGCTTGATAATGGTCCCAATGACTGGCCCTTGATGGCCATCCATAAAGTCGCGTGTTCCTTGCGCACCAAACTGTGGGCCGGGGTGATCTGTGGCAAAGGCACTCGGCAACTGCATGTCAACAAGACGTATGGCGGACAGTTCAGCGAGTTCGAACAGATTACCTGCCAAGGTGGACATCAGCGTTGGAAGGGATGTTCCAAAATTGTCCAGCGACCAGCTTATGGTGACGGTGCCGCGCTCGTAAGTCTCGCCTGTTTTGCGACTTGGCAGAGAGGGCGTAGAGGAGGTGCCCGTAATCTCGATGTTTTCGATACGCGCCGCCGATCTTTCACGCAAAGCATCCGTTTCCGCAGCAAGCCGGGTGAAGGTTCCTGTTGATTGCTCTCCGGCTAGAACCTCTGCTGCGCGCTGAACGCCCACTGGTGATTCAATGTCGTAGGTTGCTGTAATGCGGTTCATCGTTTTCCTCCTCCGCTACGGATCCATCCGAAGTAATCAGGGCTGCCCATTTGCCCGCCCTTAAGCGCCAATTCCAAACCATCCATCGGTCCCTTGGCATGGGCCTGAAACAGGGCGGCTCCCGGAATGGTTGGGGCCAATGCTGAAAGGGCAAAGATGCCAAGCTGGCGGGTCGCGTTGCCTGAGGTGTCGCCGCCTGACGCAACAGCACGTCGTGCGCCGCTGCGGCTGAGCGTTTGATAAAGAATACGCCCAAGGGCTTCGCCAACGCGCAGGTTTGCGTCTGCCATTGTGGCGTTTGAGTGTCCGACCGCATTCTTGAACTGTTCAACCGCAGGATCGTCCGGGCCTTGCGCGCTATAGATCAGCGGATCGAGGTCACGGGACATGGCCTCCAGACCCGCCTGAACGCACCGCCCTATCTCTGTTTCAAGCTCATCAGCGCCCCTGCAAACGCAGGCCGCGTCAAATGCGATACCAGCAAACCCGTTTGCGATGGCCCATGCGATTTGATCTGCAGTCGTGGGGGAGACTGATCCCGACACGACAACCATTTTGTCAGAACGGCCGATGCCTTTGGGTGCGTCAGCGACTGCAATCTGCCTTGTGTCTTGCCAGTGCCGGACAAGGGCATATTCGACACCCTGAGAGCCGACGACAAAGGGGTTGGCGTCGCGTCCTTCCCAGATCAAACGCCCAGCTACTGATTCGGATGCGCTGTCCATACTATCGAGTGTGATGGCTTCTATCCGGTCAGGGTTCGCAGGGATGACAGGCAAAGTCGCGTTTGCATTCATGTCCTCTAAAGACAGGCACCTTGTATCCAGTTTCGTTGATTGTTGGGAAAGGTGCTTTGCAACGTCTGCTTCGTGCATCGGGGTCACCGGATGGCGCGACATGACCGGGTGCTGATCAAGTCGGTAAACAGCATCGCCAAAGCCCGCAAACAAATGCCCAAAGGACTGGTATCTGCGCATCTGTGGTGCTGCGATCAGGACGGGAATTGCGGCCGGAGAAAACTGGGCCTGACCGATTTCAATGGCGCGCCCGATGGATCCGACTTGCGGCGAAGAATCCAACGTTGAACATACTTTATAGTGCATCAATGCCGGTTTCAGGGCAGCCAGTTGCGCAAAGATATCCGGCAGCTCGGCGTCCATCCACTCAGGCGATTGGGCGCGTGCGGTCGACGCCACCCCGATCCCTTTCAGATCAGGATATCGGGCCAGCTGATCTGTCGTTGGCGGTTCCAGAAATAACATTGAGGGGAGCCCTGCAAAGGTGAGCACCTCCATCACGGCTGCCGCGCCAGTGAAGTCATCCGCATACCACGTCACCAAAGGCCCGTCGTGCAGCGTGTTCTGGGGCTGAGTCATGGGGCGTTGTCCTCCACGGCCAAGAAATCATTTGACATAAACACATACTTATATACTTATCATACCAGTTGTCAATTCAATCCCGCCGGACCGCGGGAGCCACGGGAGGGGTTTTTATGACAAAGCTAGCTTTGTTTGGTGCAGGCGGGAAAATGGGCATGCGCCTTGGTGCGAACCTCGCCAAAACCGATGAATTCGAAACCATGCATGTCGAGGTGTCTGAGGCAGGTCAGGCCGCCGTTCGCGAAGCTTACGGCATTGACTGCGTGGATGTTGATGTGGCGCTGGACGGCGCAGACATCATTGTTCTGGCTGTGCCCGACACGGTCATCGGCAAAGTTGCCCATGGCATCATCGACAAAGTAAAACCCGGCGCGATGATCTTTGTTCTTGACGGCGCGGCCCCTTTTGCAGGCCATTTGCCCGAGCGTGCAGACATCACCTATTTCATGTCCCACCCCTGCCATCCTCCGATCTGGAACAACGAAAACACAACTGAAGAGCGGCGCGATTACTTCGGTGGCATCTCTGCGGATCAGGGGATTGTGAACGTTCTAATCCAGGGGCCGGAAGAGCACTACGCCGTGGGTGATAGTGTCGGCAAAGCGATCTATGCGCCTGTCGTTCGCTCGCACCGCGTGACGCTCAAGCAATTCGCTCTGCTGGAGCCCGGCTTGTCCGAGACGGTCAATGGCTCGCTGATGAAGGTTTTGCGTATGGCGATGGACGAGGTCGTCAAGAAGGGCGTCTCTTACGACTGCGCCCGCGACTTCCTGTTGGGTCATATGAATATCATGGGTGCGGTCATGTTCGACCAGCACCAAGGCGTATTTTCTGACGCCGCCAACAAGGCAATCGAATTCGGGATTCCGGTCCTGATGAAAGACGACTGGCTGCGCTGTTTCGACGACGACGAAATCGCAGCAAGCGTCGACCGGATCACCTGATCCAATGAGGTCGGGCAATTGCCCGAAGTAAAAACGCTTAAGGGAGGAAACCAAATGCGTAAGATCCACACAACACTTGCCGGGGTGGCTATGGCCGCTGGCCTCGTCACAACCGCGTCTGCTGAAACAACGCTGCGTATTCAGACACATCAGGGGCAATCGTCGTCCTATGGTCAGGCAATTCAGGATTTTGTGGACTCTGTGTCTGTCATGTCCGGCGGCGAACTGAACATTGAGATGTTCTATTCGTCCTCTGTTGTGCCTTCGGCAGAAACCTTTGACGCCGCGATCAACAGCATTCTCGACTGTGATATGACCAACGGCAGTTATCAGGCTGGCAAGAACAAAGCGTTCCAGTTCGTGTCCGATACGATGGGTGGCTATGACTCCCCGTTGCAGTATCAGGCATGGGTCGAAATGGGCGGTGGCCGCGAAGCGGTCAATGAACTTTATGCCGGCTACAACATGACGTTCATCGGTGCTCATGTCGGTGGTCAGGAATCCCTGACATCGACGCGGCCTCTGGCGGGTGTTGCTGATTTGGAAAACTGGAAATTCCGCGCGCCTCCGGGCATGGCATCGGACATCTTTGCGTCGCTTGGTGCCAAGCCGATCGTGATGGATTTTTCCGAAGTGATCACAGCGCTTGAATCCGGCATCATCGATGGCGCTGATGCGTCCACGTTGGGCAACAACCTGCGGATCGGCACCTACGACATCGGCAAGCACACGAACTTTCCCGGCTTCCACTCCATGGCTGCTGACCACCTAGCGTGCCGCACGGATGTCTGGGAAGGTCTGAGCGAACAGCACCAGACCATCATTGAAGTCGCATACCAGAACGTTGGCATGGATCTGATCCTGCAAACTTTGGTCGACAACGGCGAAGCGTTGGCGAAACTGCCTGACATGGGTGTGACCACCTACAACTGGTCCGCTGAAGATCGTGCAACCTTCCGTGCTGCTGCTCAGGAACAGTGGAACGTATACGGTGGTGAGACCGAAGAAGGTAAAGCCATGGTCGACAGCCATGTTGCATTCATGCAGCGCATTGGCCTGATCCAGTAAGCTTGACCTAAGGTCTGATACATTGCGCGGCCTCGGTTTCGGCCGGGGCCGCGCAATCATAGGGCAGGAAATGCCTGAAATTTGTCAGGGAGGGGCAAATGGTCGAACATGAACGAACAGGCCCGTTGGATCCGATCACGTGGGGTATCAGCCGAATTGCCATGTGGTTGCCGATGTTTATCGTCGCGATCATCTTTTTCGAAGTCGTCATGCGATATGTTTTTGGTCGCGCGACGATGTGGGTCAACGAGACCTCTCTTTGGGTTGCGGGCGCATCTTACATGTTTGCTGGCCTCTATTCGATGCAGCAGAGAAGCCATATTCGGATCTACATTCTCTATGATCTTGCCCCGCGCTGGTTGCGTCGAACATTCGATGTCATTTCGACCGTCTGCATTGTTATTTTCGCCGTTGCATTGATCTGGGGAAGTTATGACGATGCGGTACGCAAGTTCATGACTTGGGAACGCTTTGGCACAAAGTTTGACCCGCCCATTCCCGCCACGCTCAAACCATTGATCCTGATCACGATGGCGCTTTTGGCACTGCAGGCGATTTCCAACCTGATTTTTGACTGGAACACTGATCAGGGCGAGACACCGCTGGTTGAGGATTTAGAAGACCTACTGGAACATGTGGGTGCGGATCATCTGGAGGCCCGCCCGACAGGCGAGACCACCGATCACAACTCTGCGCTTGGCGACAACAAGAAATAAGAGCCCGGGAAAGGGAACGTCATGGATATAGGAACCATATCGCTTGTTCTGCTAATGGGCATGCTCTTGCTTTTGGCAATCGGAATGCCGCTGGGCTTTGCTTCGGGATTTTTGGCAGTCGTTGTCATGGTCATGAAATTCGGTCCGGATTTGCTGTTCAACAATTTCGGGACGGGGCCACTCAACCTTTTGGGGCAACGCATCTACGGGATCATGACCAGCTATGTTCTTGTGTCAGTTCCTTTGTTCATCTTAATGGCGAACCTTTTGGAACGCTCGGGCATCGCACGGGATATGTATGATACGCTCGAAGCGTGGATGAGCCGTACACGAGGAGGCATCGCTGTTGTTACGGCGCTCATGGCCGTTGTGATGGCCGCCATGTCCGGCATTATTGGCGGCGAAGTCGTTTTGCTGGGCCTGATCGCTCTCCCGCAAATGCTGCGGCTTGGATATGATCAAAACCTTGCAATTGGGACCATCTGTGCTTCTGGGTCTTTGGGGACGATGATCCCACCATCCATCGTGCTAATTTTCTACGGGCTCATCACGGACACTTCGATCCATGCCTTGTTCCAGGCAGCGTTTGTACCGGGCTTCATTTTGGCCTTGGGATACATCGCCTACATCCTGATCCGCACCAATCTGAACCCGTCTCTGGCCCCGTTGCCCGAACCGAAGGATACGGATCTGACCGGCAGGCAAAAAAGAACTTACGGACTGGCCTTGATCGCCATGATCGTGGGCGTTGCTGCTGCCATAATGGTCGTGCGCGGGCTATATCTAAATGCCTTTGACCTGATCGAATCCGACACCGGGGGTATCTCTGGCGGCTTCATCATCCGGGCCGGAACCTTGGCGCTGGCCTGTGGGGCGTTCCTATGGTTCGTGACCGGCAAGGACAATGCCGTGGCCGCATGGCAAAACGGAAAGGGCATGGTGTCTCCGCTGCTCGTCGTCTTTGTCGTGCTGGGGTCAATTTATGGCGGCATTACCGGCATTACCGAGGCTGCAGGCATCGGGGCTTTTGCGGTTTTGGTCCTCATTATCCTGCGCGGGGAATTTTCTTGGAAACTTCTGCAGGAAGCCTCCATGCGGACCTTCAAGTCTACCGGGACCATTATGTGGGTGACCATTGGCGCGACGGCGCTAGCCGGTGCGTATACTCTGGCGGGGGGGCCCACCTTTGTGGCCAACCTGATCGTGGGGCTGGATATGCCGACACTGGGCGTTTTGCTGATCATGATGCTGGTCTTCCTGTTCATGGGGGCCTTCATGGACTGGACTGGAATTGTGCTCTTGGTCATGCCTGTCTTTTTGCCCATTGTGCTGAAATTGCCTTGGGACGAACTGGGTATTACCGGCGGGCTTGATACGCAGTTGGCAGTGCAGGTGTGGTTCGGCGTGCTATTCTGCGTGAATATGCAGGTCAGCTTCCTGTCACCACCGTTTGGCGGCGCAGCCTTTTATCTGAAATCAGTGGCACCCGCCCATATCACGCTGCCGCAGATCTTCAGAAGCTTTCTGCCCTTTATAGCAATCCAAGTCGCGGTTTTGATGCTCATCCTGCTTGTGCCTCAGATCACCACACTGTTTCTGCACTAATCCGGGGGCTGACTGGTCAACTGGTTATACATGTGGGAGACTTGGCACGACGAAAGCAATGAGGCCGCACTGCATGACCACAAAGAATATTGATCACATTGACGCTCCGATTGTGCGTCAAAAACTGTCGGATCAAGTCTTCGATCGCCTTTGGGCGATGGTACAATCCGGGGAACTGTCGCCGGGGGATGCCATGCCATCAGAGCGGGCCCTGATGCAGCGCTTCAATGTGGGTCGCCCCGCTGTCCGCGAGGCCTTGCAAACCATGGCAAACAAAGGGCTGATCACAATCGCTCATGGGGAACGCAGCCGTGTGAACAAGCTCACGCCCGGCATTGCCTTTGATCAGGTCGACGACATTGCCAAACTACTGTTGTCGGCCGAGCCTTCAAATCTGGAAAACCTAAAACAATTCCGTAAAATCCTTGAGGCTGGATCCGTTCAGATCGCGGCCAAAAACTGCACCGCAAACGACATCGAAGAATTGCGCACCCTTGTTGAGGTCCAGCGCAGTAAGCTTGGTCAAGACAAAGACTTCATTGAGGCGGACATCGCCTTTCACGTCGCCATCGCCAAGATGACGAATAATCCGCTTGTCCAAGCGGTGACGCAAGCGATGCTGTCTTGGCTCTCTGCGTACTACAAACCGGTTCTGCATTGGTCAGGGCGCGAAGACAGGACGTTGCTCGAACACGCCCGTATCGTAGACTTGTTGGAAGAAAACGATGTGTCCGGTGCGGTGAAACTGATAGGAGATCACCTTAGCCGTTCTGATCCACTTTATGAGCCAAATTAGGCCCCGTTGTCTTACCGTCACTGGCACGCAAAGCAGCCATTGGTGCAAGTGTCCATCGCATTCATCTATCAGTGATAGCTAGCCTTGTGATCAAAAATAAGCCTCAGTCTAGTGTTCGATGGAAACATAGGTATTATGTATGAAATCGCTGGGTGCGCTCCAAAAGCCGTCGTTCGTTTTCCAGAACAACGCTAAGAAGAAAATGCCAATCGGAGGTACATCGTTTGAGTTTCTTACAGGTGTCTGACGTCAGCGCCTATGGGTCCAAATAGCTGTATTTGCTAAGGGAGGGTTTGTTGCTCATCGTAGCCACTGAGGAGTGGACGATGAGAAAG
>NZ_QBUD01000026.1 GCF_003058085.1 Yoonia sediminilitoris
TCCGCAAACTAGCCAAGATCTTTCCTGCACCGCAGCAAACGCGCAAAGCGTGATAGGAAAGGTGCCCGCGCCAGATTTGGAACAGCTATTTCTGCACTCGCGAATAGGTGTTTTTCAACAGAATCGGCGGAAACCGGACTTTGGCTGCGGGTGGGAGCTCACTCTTTCTCCAAGATGAAAGCTGACATTTAGATTGCCGAATGCTGCGATTAGAATTTGTTGCTGCAACGCTACCAAACTATTTCCATCGGAACCTGTGACTGAAAGGGCCAACGCCCCCCAATCGGATATCATAGCAAGAGGTTTGAGGATACTGGCGCGCTTGAGATGCCATGCAGTAGGCACTTTGCACGAGCTTCCGGTTCGGGAAATTTTGCAGATACCGAACAATTCTGCAACATTCGATTTTCTACATTTGGCGACTATCTTGGATAGCAAAACAGGGTAGCGCGGCAGGCGATGGTGGCCCGAAAACAAGGCCGAACCATCTGAACCTGCCGGTTCTTGGGGCATTGGAGGCGTTAGAAGTCGCTCAAGCTGCCATGCATCCGCGGCGTCGCGTTAGTAGTCAGGAGCCACAGCTTTGCCGGTCTTCGCTGAACCAGCGCACGCCAAGGCAATCGCTAGCGCAGCACGCCCGTCGCTCTGACTGGCAGAGGGTGCCCGCCCCTGCGTGACCGCGCCATGGAATTCGTCCAGTGCATGGTAAAACGACGCGTCATAGCGTTCGAGGAAAAAATGCTTGAGCGGGGTGCGCGCTTCAGTATGCGTCGCGGACCACCGCATCAGCGGATCGTCACGATGGTTGACGGTTTGCAACAGCCCGTCCGTGCCAAAAGCTTCGACCCGCTGGTCAAATCCATAGGCACATTGGCGGCTGTTGTTGATGTGGATGATTGCACCGGATGGCATTTTCATCTGCGTCATGGTCAAGTCGAAATCGCCTTCGGCGCCGATCTCGGGATTGAACACGCAGCTGCCATGCGAAAACACCTCGATGGGGCGTTCACCGGCGATCCAGCACATCAGATCGATGTCGTGGATTGTGGCATCGACGAAGTAGCCGCCAGATGCGCGGACATATTCCATCGGTGGCGGAGACGGCTCTCGGCTGGTGCTCATCAGCATGTTCAGTCGGCCGATCTCGCCTGCCGCAACGGCCTGCTGCAGGGCACTATTGTCAGGATCAAAGCGGCGGTTGAAACCCAGCATGAATGGCACGGGATGAGCATCCAGCATGGTCAGGCACTGATCGACACGTTCAAGCGTTTGGTCGAGGGGTTTTTCGCAATAAATCGGCTTGCCCGCTTTTGCGGCGGCGATAATGTATTCGACGTGGGTGTTCGTGGGGGTGGCAATGACAACCGCGTCGACCGCCGGGTCGGCCAGTACCCGGTCCAAATCGTCCATCGGTCGACCGCCGTATTCTTGCGATACTTTCTGCGCAGAGGCGATGCGTGGATTAAAGACAACTTCCAGCGTCAAACCGGGGTGCGCGTTTATTTTAGGGCCATAGACATGTGCCATGCGCCCCGTACCCATCAGGGCTATGCCAAGTTTGGTCACTTGTGGTCCTCCAGAATGATCGCCGCACCTTTTTCACCGATCATAATCGAGGCGGCGTTGGTATTGCCCGTAACAATCCGCGGCATGATCGAGGCGTCGATGACACGAAGCCCTTCGATACCATGAACGCGCAGCCTCGGATCGACGACTGCGTCCGGACCCGTGCCCATTGCGCAGGTGCCAACCGGATGAAGAAGCGACAGACCGGACTGCCGGCAATAGGCCATTAACTCGTCATCACTTTGCACATCTTTTCCTGGCGAAATCTCGTATTCGACGTGCTTGGACATCGGTGCCGTTTCCGCAATCTTGCGGCCAAACCGCAACCCCGCAATTGCGGCCCGTTGATCGGATTCATCCGCGAAGAAGTTGAACTGGATGGCAGGTTGGTCGGTTGGCTTTGGCCCCTTGATCTTGACCGACCCCCGCGAATTGGGGCGCATGTGTTCGGCCAGAATTGTGAAACCCGAGAACGGATGGGGCTTTAGCTGCTCGTTCGTACACCACGCCATGAAGGTGACCATCATATCCGGTCGGTCAATGTCAGGCCCCGAGCGAATAAAGCTGTTTGAATAATTGCCGTTATCGGCAAACGGGCCCGTCCGAAACAGGGCGTAGCGCAGCAATTGAAACCCGCCCTTGATCTTGCTGTTATACAGGTCATTGACCGTGCTCGCTCCATTGGAGCGGTACTCGGCCCCGATCCCGAAATGATCCTGCAGGTTTTCGCCCACACCGGGAAGGTCGTGCTGCACGGAGATACCATGTTTTTGTAGTTCTGCGGCGGGGCCTACCCCCGACAACTGCAATAGTTGCGGCGAATTGAAGGTGCCGCCTGAAAGGATGATCTCGCGCCGTGCCGTGGCTTTGTGCGCGCCGGATCTGTCTGACCACGCCACTCCGGTGGCGCGCTTGTTTTCAATGATCACCCGCGCAACCATTGCGTTCAGGCACAGGTCGATATTTTTTCTTGCGGCCCCACGCAGATAGCCGGCGGCCGTGCTCCAGCGCCGCCCGTTCTTGGTTGTTGTCTGAACATAGCCTGTGCCCTCTTGCTGCGGGCCGTTGAAATCATCGTTGCGCGGCAATCCTAGTGCTGCAGATGCGTCGTGAAAAGCCTCGCCGAGCGTGTGTTTTTCGCGGATATCGGACACAGCAACAGGTCCGCCAGACCCATGGAACGCATCCGCGCCCCGCTCCTGATCTTCGCAGGATTTGAAGTAAGGCAAGACATCGTCCCACCCCCAACCGGTACAGCCCGCGTCCCGCCAGCCGTCAAAATCCTCTGGCTGACCGCGCATGTAGATCATGCCATTGATCGCGCCAGTACCCCCCAGAACCTTGCCGCGTGGCTGGAACAGGCGACGGTCGTTCAGGTGCGGCTCCGGTTCGCTTTCATAGCACCAGTTCACCGATTTGTTGGCGTAGAGCATCGAATAGCCAAGAGGAATATGGATAAACGGATTGCGATCCTTGCCACCCGCCTCGAGCAGCAAAACAGACATGCCTTTTTCAGCCAAGCGGCCGGCGACGGCGCATCCTGCGGACCCGGCACCCACTACAATGAAATCGTATTCCTTGTCCGCCATTGCACACCTCCCTCGTGGAATGGGGAAAGCCTGTCGAAACATGTAGGGCTGCGGAATGGGCAAAATATCAGATTTGGACATTTATGGCCTCGTATCAGCCAACAATGCCCGTACAGTAGGGAGAGACTTGGAGTAAAAACATGACACGGGAGGAGTTGCTGCGGATTCTGACGTTCGTCGATACGACGCGTCAACTGTCGGAAAAGCGCACCGACCTTGCCGCTGTCGACGCCCGTTGGAACATCATTTCTTACGCAATGCGCCGTCATCTTGAGGGCAAGTTGCTGACAATGACCTCTGCCGCCAGCGCAGCGGACGTTCCCTATGGCACGGCCATGCGTCGTCTTGGTGAGCTGATTGATGCCGGTTATCTGATCAAGCGAGCCAAGTCCAAAACAGGCAAATCCTTCTCTTTGCACCCGTCGCGTAAGATGATCGAAGAAGTGGAAAGTTTTGCCTTGCAGCTGAAGGCGACCGTGGGCGCAACCTTTGGCTTCACCACGGACGGCGGCTCGATCGAGGACTTCTACTTTGGCGGCTACTACATGGCGTCACGGATATTGCCCTACCCGAATGCCATGCGTGTCGGGGTCGGCTATGATCACAAGATACGCATTCTCAGCCCCGCCGACCCGACTTTCAAGACGCTGAGCGACTTTTCATCCAATCTTGACGAGATGTGCGGCACCAACGTCGAGATCGTCAATCTGGCGCTGGATGATTTGCATCAGGAGATCATGGCGAATGCGGGCCGCGCCAACTCGAGTTACGATTTGGTCGCGATTGATTTGCCTTGGGTCGGCCAACTTGCCGAAGAGCAGGTGATCACCCCGTTGAACTCTTTTATGCAGACGGATCGGTATAATCCTTCGGATTTTCATAGCGGACCTTATAAGGGCTCCGCATGGCATGGCATGCAATATGGCCTGCCCATCCAGCCGACGGCCGAGTTGCTGTTTTGCCGTCAGGATCTGTTCGACGAGGCCGGTCTCAGCATTCCCAAAACAACGGATGATGTTCTCTTTGCTGCAAGAATGCTCAACCGGTCAGCTTTCCAGCTATCCGGCATTGTGATGAATTATGGTCGCGGCACGCCTGTTGCGCATACTTTTCTGCAAACTATGGCAGACTTTGGTCAGCCGATTATAAGTCTCGCACCGCTTGGGCCGGATTTTGATGTCTTGTCGATCGACGCAGAGCAATTCAGGCCCATGATCCAAAGTGAAGCGGGTCGGCAAGCCGCTGAATATCTGCTTGAACTGCTGCAATATGCCCACCCTGACAGTCTGCGCTGCAATTGGGATCGGCGCATTAGAACCTTTGCCAGCGGACAGGCCGCCATGACATACGGATGGAGCATCCGAGCAGGGTTAATCGAGAACGACGACGCATCCCCCGCCAAAGGGAATACGACCTATACCGGCCATCCGACAGGGTGCGGCCGTGGCCCGATTTCACCCATTGGCGGGTTCTCTCTGGCGATGCCGTCAGGGCTTTCAGAGGACAGGCAGCGGCGATCATGGAAGGTGATGGAATACCTGACACGCCCGGAAATGCTGAAATGGTACGTGCAGAATGGAAATATCACGAGTCCACGGTTTTCGACCAACGCCGACCCGGAGGTTCAGGCAATCAATCCGCTGATCGGGCAAATCGATGCGATGGAACGTCGTGGAGAATTGCAGACTTGGCCGCGTCCTCCCATACCCGAATTTAGCAGCATAGTCAGCATCTTAGGAGAGACGATCTTTCAAATGCTCCAAGGTGAACTCTCCATGCCTGACGCACTGAAAAAGGCGCAGGACGCGGCGGACCGTTTGATGCGGGAAAACGGACGATACTGAGCCGAACGGCAAAGCATGGCGGGTAAAGATTCATTTTGGATATCTTTCTTATCGAACAGAGTCCCCCGCTCTTGCACGATCTCACTACGACAAAAAGCGAATGCGCCCCAAAAGCGCGGGCAACATCAACGGGCCGGGAGGAGAACCGGCCCTGAAGAACTCTGGGAGGAGAGATAACAATGAAACTATCATCCATTTTTGGCGGCGCACTGGCGGCTGTCACATTGACAACCGCATTGGCGATGCCGGCAACAGCCCAAGACTTTAGCCTGTCATTCATCGTCAAAGATATGACGAACCCCTACTACTGGCGGATGGGCGAAGGTGCGAAACGCGCCGCCGAAGAGCTGGGCATCGAGATGAACTTTGTGTCCGCCGCGACCAATGGCGACATCGAAGGGCAGATCGCGGTCGTTGAAACCGAACTGGTCAAAAGCCCGGACGCGATCGTTCTGGTGCCGATGAACGGCACCGCGCTGATCCCGAAAGTGATGGAAGCGAACAGCTTGGGCATTCCTGTCATTACAGCCGATACCCGCGTCGATGATGGTCCCGGCAAGGTTGAGACATTTGTTGGCCTCGACGAGGAAGAATCCTTTGCCGGCATGGCAGAGTGGGTTGTCGCGCAGATCGGCGGCGCTGGCGAGGTAGCCATCCTTGAAGGCTTCCGCGGTAGTTCCACAGCCGAATTGCGGCTCAACGGCATGATGCGCGTCTTCAACAGCTATCCTGATGTCGAAGTTGTGGCATCCATCGCTGCGGACTGGGATCAGGAAAAGGGGCTTAAGGCCGCAGAGGATATTCTGCAGGCGCATCCCGAAGTCGACGCAATTCTGGGTACCAATGACCTGATGGCCATGGGCGCGGTTCAGGCGGTTCAGGGCGCGGGCATGTCCGACCAGATCATCGTGGTGGGTGACGACGCCATTCCTTCGGCGCTCGCATCCATGCGTGCTGGCGGTGGTCTGAACGCCACTATCGACGGCAACACCGATCAAGTCGGATACGAGGCTGTGATGGCGGCTTACCGGTTTGTGACCGAAGGTGTGGAACTGGACGAATGGATTGTCGTCCCCTCATCCATCCTCGAGCCTGCCGATGTAACTGACGAATACCTCGCGGCACGCGGCATCGAACTGGACTGATAACAGTCTGTCTGCACGTGAACCGGGCGCGCGCGCCCGGTTCCTTTCTAATCACCCTATGATCGAGGCGATGACATGAACCAACCTGTCCCATTGGTCGAAATGCGAAATATCAGCAAGCATTTTGGCGGTCTACAAGCCCTGACCGATGCGTGCCTTGACCTTTACCCCGGTGAAGTGGTCGGCGTGTTGGGCCACAACGGTGCCGGCAAGTCGACACTGATGAAGATTCTGGCGGGCGCGCAAACTGCAAGCAGCGGCGAAATCCTGATCAACGGAGACGTTGCAGATATCCAGGATCCGAACGATGCGCGCGCATATGGCATCGAGACAATCTACCAAGAGCTTGCCCTGTGCGGAAACCTTGATGCACCGTCCAATCTATTTATGGGACGGGAACTTCATAAATGGGGTTTTTTGCGCAAACGCGAGATGCGGCGCGAAGCAGCCGAGGCCCTGAGCAAACTGAACATCCGTATCAAATCGCTGGAGACAGACGTGGAAATGATGTCGGGCGGCCAGCGCCAGTCGATCTCCATTTCGCGGGCGGTCCACTTTGACGCCAAGATCATCATCATGGATGAACCAACGGCCGCGCTGGGGATGGAAGAATCCAAAAAGGTCGTGGACCTGATTCAAGACCTCAAAGAGCATGGGATCGGCATTCTATGGATCAGCCACGATATCCACGACGTGTATAACTTCACTGACCGGATTGTCATTTTTCATGGCGGCAAGAACGTCATGACGGCAAGAACCAAGGACTTCACCCAAGATGAAATCGTGTCGATGATCATTTCCGGCACACCAGTCAAAAAGGAAGCTGCGGTATGACCATGTTTGAAAAAATCCGGACCTATCCGCTGACCTGGATCGTTGTCGTCGCCTTGGTTCTGGCTTTTGCACTCACAATGGCGTCGCCGTATTTCCTGACGTCAGGCAATATCAACAACTTGCTCAAGCAGGTATCCATCGTCGCCATTCTGGCCGCCGGTCAGTCGATGGTCATCATTACCGGTGGCATCGATCTGTCGGTCGGTTCTGTTCTCGCGCTTTCGGCGGTGACGATTGGCTGGCTGATACAGGCGGACGTGCACCCGCTGATTGCCACCTTTTGCGGCCTTGCCATGGGGACGCTTTGCGGCTTCATCAACGGCTTTATCATCACGCGCGGCCGGATCGCACCCTTCATCGTAACGCTGGGCATGCTCGGCATCGCACGCGGGATGGCGCTGGTGATCACTGGCGGTGTTTCGTACCAGATCCTTGAGCCGCTGTTTCTGACCATCGGTAACAGCAAGTTCCTCGGCCTGCCGATCCCGATCTACTTTGTGATCGTCACGTACTTCGTCATTCACATTGTCATGCACTACCGAGTTTTCGGACAGCACATCTATGCTATCGGCGGCGAAGAGCGTGTGGCGCGGCTGCAAGGTATCAAGGTGGATCGCGAAAAGCTGAAGGTCTACACGATCAGTGGCTTTCTGGCCGCTCTGGCTGCTGTGGTTATGGTTGGCAGGCTTGCCGCGACCCCGCCGAGTGTTGCGCAGGGCATCGAGTTGCAGGCGATCGCTGCTGTTATCATCGGCGGGATCAGCTTTACCGGCGGGCGTGGTCTGGTGCTGACGGCCTTGGTTGGCGCTCTTATCATGGCGATGATCACCAATGGCCTGAATATCCTTGGCATCTCGTCCTTCTGGCAGCAGGTTCTGATCGGTGTTGTCATCATCGCAGCGGTCTGGCTAGACAACCTTAAATCGGCGGCACGTCAATGACTGCGCCTGAGGTTGGGATTGGACTGATCGGTTCCGGCTTCATGGGCCGGTGCCACGCCAATGCGTTCAACTCGGTGGCCGGGCTGTTTGATCTGCCCGCGCGACCGCGCTGTGAGATGCTGGCGGATGCCACAGATGAAATTGCAGCAGCGGGTGCCAAGGCGCTTGGTTTTGCGCGCGCCACATCCGACTGGCAGTCACTCGTCAACGACCCCAAGGTCGATATCGTGGCGATCACCGCCCCGAATGTCTTTCACGAAGCCATGGCACTGGCCGCTATCGCTGCTGGCAAAACCGTCTATTGCGAAAAACCGCTCTCGACGACAGCAGCCTCTGCCCTGAAGATGACGGAGGCCGCTGAAGCCGCAGGTGTTGTCACGCTGGTCGGCTTCAATTTCCTGCGCAATCCCATGATCCAGCTCGCGCGTGAAATTATCGCCGAGGGCGAATTGGGAGAAATAACAGGCTTTCGCGGGCGACATGCTGAAAACTACATGTGCGATCCTGATGCGCCACACTCTTTCCGGACAGTTCCCGAGGGAGGAGGCGCAGTCGCAGACATTGGCAGTCATATCGTGTCAATGGCGCGCTACCTGCTGGGCCCGATTGTCGCGACATGCGCGGTCAGTGAAACGATCCACAAATCGCGCCCCGTCAAGGCGGGAAGTACTGAGCGAGAACCAGTCGTCGTTGATGATATGACCCATGCCTTGCTGCGATTTGAAACAGGTATCGTGGGCAGCATCGAAGCCAATTGGGCCGCAACGGGCCGTACCATGGATTTATCATTTGAGGTGACCGGCACAAAAGGTGCCATCGCTTTTAGTCAGGAACGGATGAACGAGTTGCTGTTGACGCAAGGCAGCGGTGCCACTGCAGGTTTTACCCGCATTGAAGCAGGACCCAACCACCCGCCATACGGTCGGTTCTGTCCAGCAGCGGGCCATCACCTTGGCTTCAACGATCTCAAAGTGATTGAAGTCGCTCAGCTTATTTCGGCGCATATGAACGGAGATCGCTGCGGCCCGGATTTTCGGGAAGCCCTCGAGGTGCAAAAGACGATCGAAGCGATGCAGGATTCATCAGCAAGTCAAGCGTGGACATCAATCTGAATCCCAGTTGCAGGATCACGGTTCAAGTAATTGAGATTACTGCCTTCGAAGGTCCCGAAATGCTGCGTTAACCGCTGATGTCCGCTTCAGGGAAGCTGCATTGCAGCGATGAAGCTGATGATGAAGGTCCGCTAAGGGCCGTCCTAGTCGGTCGGAATGGTCTGAGACAATAAGGATACGCTGCATTGCGGAAGGCAGCTCCGAGCCCTTCATTGACGTTATCGCATCGTGCAGAATTTGACGCGATCGGCGGAAAGCCGACGTTCACTGTGCAGCGCGTTCCACCTCAGAAGCAGCCAATCCGCTTCAAGGCAACTTCGAAAGTGACCAACAGTTATATACAGAGGTTTTTCGCGGCGTCTCTAATTGTTCAATCTACCTGAGGCCCGCTAGTTCGTAAGATTTGCGGAGATGTGCCACCATTGAGGGCACTCTTTCTATTGCACTCTTCATGATTGCATCGAGGGACGTGTCATACCCGAGCATCTCGTACTCGGCTAGCGTCCACTCGGCATCTTCTATCCGACCGAGGCGGGCAAGTACTGCGATTTGGGTACGTAGGCAGTACGGACTGTTCGGCATCTGGCTCAGGCATTGCTCGATTATCACCAGAGCAGTTTCATAATCCTCCAGATGAAAATGCGCATTGGCGAGGCCAAGATGGTACCAAAACGGCGGTTGCGGATGGCTGGCAATCGTACTTTCGAGGATCAAACGCGACTCATTGGCACCGCCAGACATCATCAAAACGATGGCATAGTAGACTCGCGCATCATCATTCGCCGGCTGGAGTTCCATTGCCACTCTCAGGTGTGTGAGAGCCACTTCGGTGTCGCCTGATTTGGCGACGGAATGCATGCGTGCGAGTGCGTAGTGGCCGAACCAAAGCTCGGGGTCGAGGTCCAATGCGCGTTCTGCAAAGTAGAAGGCCTTCTGGGTGTCGGCGTCGGACAGCACTGTCCAATCGTTTTCGAGCCGGATGGCGTAAGCTGAAGCGAGTTCGGCATAGGCTCTCGCGTATTGCGGGTCGAGTGCGATGGCATTGCGCAGGAGTTTCTCTGCTTCGAGGCTGCCCTCGAATGTGAACACGTTGAGTTCACGCCGCGCGAGCATGACATGTTCGAGCGCTTTAGGATCGCTTGTGTCCTGATGTGCCAGTCGCTGTCGGTCGCGTTCGCTTAACTCGAGAGACATTGCCTCGACCAAGGCGTCCGGCACGGCGTCACGGAACTCGATCAAACCGTCCTGCGGTCCTTCATACCTGTCAGCCCAAAGTGTTGCGCCATCAATCCCATCGATTAACTGGACGGAAAGAGCAATCTGTGCGCTTTCGCGGCGCAGACTGCCTTGCACGATATAGCGGCTGTCGATTGTGCGTGCGAGTTCCGATGGCGACATGGAGTCGCTCGAGGCGCCTTCGGTCTGAGCGCGAGAAAGTATGCGAATGCCAGACATCTCGGCAAGATGGATCTCAAGATCTTCAGAAAGGCCCGCCGCCAGAAAACCGTTGTTGCCCCCAATTTCTATGAAGGGAAGGATCGCAACCGTGTTTCTGAGGTTGGATGGCGTCGCAGTGGTTGCCGAGAGCTCTTCTTCGGCCGATGTGTTGCTCATCGCGAAGATTGTCGCAACTGCCAACAATCCAAACATGACTAGGATGCCGTAAAGGGGAACGGTGCCTCGATGCGGAGTGCGTCGTGCATCCGGGCCAGCGCTGTCGACGTTCAGCCGATAGCCCTTTTTGGGATAGGTTTGAACAATCTTGTATTGATCGTCTTTCAAGGCTTTCCGGATGTCAGCAACGCAACGGGCAATGCTCTCGTCTGTTGCTACGGTTTCTGGCCAGACAACTTCCGAGAGCCGATCCTTGGTCAGGATTTTTCCACGCTCTGAAAGAAGCGCCGCAAACATCTTGAGAGACTTGGCCCGAAGCGGCACGTCCTGTCCCTGCTCGTCTCGAAGCTGCCCATCCCGCCAAACGTAAATCATGTCTCCAAAACGGAGCTTTTCGACTTCCCCGGCTGAGTTTCCAAACACTCGGGCGACCTCCCACCTTCAGAACACCTATCGTATTCCAAACGCTAAAGCGAGTTCCAAGATTTTCGGAGTAAAGGACTAATTTCAAAAGAACTTCAGACTGCTTTCAAGACAATCAGGACGTCTGCGGTTGTTCTTGAGGCGAGCAAAGCGCTCAGCCAATCAAGAGTAATAGGAAAGGAAGAGACTCATGCCAAGCGTTGCTTCTAAGACATTTGCCGTCCTCTTTGGAACAGTGAGCTTTATCGCGCCGTCTAGCTCTATCGGATCGAGCTTTCCGGTGTCCTGCTCCGACGAAGCCGTAGCATCAGTGAACGACGGACTGACTTTGCTCCATAACATGATGTACATACAAGCCGAGGAGCGGTTCAACGCGGCGGCCAGCGTGGACCCGAATTGCGCTATGGCGCAGTGGGGTATCGCCTTGTCAAATTTCCACCCGCTCTGGCCCGGCACCCCCTCCGAAGCAGAGATGAAACGCGGTCTGGCTGCAGCAACACGACTTGCGACGATGACCCCTGACTCAGCCATCGAAGCAGACATGATCGCATCCGCATCCGCCTTCTACGCTCCGGGTATCGAAGGCTATAGCGCCCGGATTGCATCTTGGTCCAACGCGCAAATCGAGACGGGTGCGCGTCACCCTGACAACGTGGACGCCGCCGCTTTTGCGGCGCTGGCAAGGATTGCCGTCGCACCACGCGGACTGGGGCGGACGGAAGTTCTTTCCGGCGTAGGTGACGCGCTTGATGAGCTGCACGCGAAAGCGCCAGATCACCCGGGGGTCATCCACTACGCCATCCACGCCTACGACAACCCGCCGCTGAAAATGCGCGGCAAAACCTATGCTGAGATATACGACAAGACCGCGCCGAACACCCCACATGCCCTTCACATGCCCGCACATATCTTCACACGGACGGGTGATTGGCAGGAGTCGATCGATCTCAACCGCCGGTCTACCGAAGCGGCCATGGAGCAGTCAGGCGACGTGCTGCAGACGCATTACGTGCACGCAGTTGACTATATGGTCTACGGGCATTTGCAGCTTGGCGAGTACGACGTTGCCACACAGCTGGTGGACGAGATGATGGCCATAAAAAACCACCAAGTCAGCTTCGGCGGTGCATACGCTTTGGCCGCTTCACCAGTGCGCCTTCTCTTGGAGCAGGAGAAATGGAGCGAAGCGGCGGCCTTATCGCCGGATATGCACCCAACGATCCCGTGGGAGAAGTTCCCTCAAACTGTCGCCATGAATCGGTTTGCGAAGGGGATCGGGGCGGCACGCAGCAATGACTTGGCAACAGCCAAAGATGCGGCAACGGAGCTTGGCGTGCTTCGCGAAACGATGCTCGAACGTGACCAGGGGTATTGGGCGCGCCTGACGGAAGGTCAGATATTGTCGATAGAAGCGTGGATCGAATTGGCAGAGGGTAATGAAGACCTAGCGCTCCTCCACCAGACATCTGCTGCTGACCTTGAGGACGAGATCGGCAAGAGCCCTGTAACGCCCGGCCACGTCCTTCCGGCACGTGAATTGCTGGGGGATATGTTGACCCTGTTGAACCGTACTGACGAAGCCCAGGCGGCCTATGAAACAACACTAAGCCTATCGCCAAATCGGGCGAGAAGCCTGAAAGCTCTGCAGTAGGGCACATTAAGGTCGCGGAGAGCACTCCGGATTTGCGAATTTCGGCCGCCCGGATTCGGGCGGCCCACTTGTATTGCAAGCGGTTTCACAATCATTGCTCGCGGCCGAAGTGCCGGCACAGTTCTAACAGATCACCCGACGTTCACGAAGGCACTCTATCACAAAATATCCTGCTGCTTCAGAGGTCGGCTTTGAGCAATCATTGCCGGATGCGGCTCTTCATACGGATGGCTGCTTTGTCCGCAAACTGTGAGTTGGCTCGACCCCTGATTTTGCGTTCGCAGCGAATGGCAGGAATGTAGGCTGCGACCGCAGCATTTGGGCGCAGTGCTCAAAGTCCGCTTCGGGCCGAAGTTCCGCGTGTCTTTTTTATCTGCTTCCACAAAGTGACCAGACGCATTAGGCAACCCTAATCTTCGCAATTCTGGGAAAAACCATGGCACAAAAAGCCACCATTTATAAAGTTGAACTGTCCGTTTCCGATATGGACCGTAACTATTACGAGACCCATAAACTGACCGTTGCCAAACATCCCTCAGAGACGGATGAACGGTTAATGGTGCGTGTTCTCGCTTTTGCTATGAATGCCCATGAGCAATTGGAAATGACGAGAGGCCTTTCAACAGATGACGAGCCAGACATTTGGCAGAAGAGCTTAGGCGGCGAGCTTGAGTTGTGGGTCGCATTGGGACTTCCCAGCGAGAAGGTTGTTCGCCAATCCTGTGGCAAGGCCAACGAAGTGATCATCTATTCCTACGGCGGCAGGACGGCTGACATGTGGTGGGAGAAGATCAAAAACAACACGACCCGGTTTGACAACCTTCAGGTAGTGAATATTTCTGAAGAAGACACCAACGCACTTGGTAAACTTGCAAGTCGCGCGATGAAGTTACAGATCAATATTCAAGACCGCGATGTAATGGTCAGTGTAGATAAAAGCATTGTTTACATTACTCCGGTCAAATTGAAGAATGCAGTGTAGTTGATCAATGGCCGCAATGCGGAAGCTGCAACGCGGCACAAGGCCGACTGATCAATGGCAGGAATGGGCCGAGATTGGTCCTTTGAACGCTTGGCGTAAATCGCCCGGAATGCTCAGGTCATCAGTCGTCGGCGCAGCTTATCGTCGGGCGTAGCGCACATGTCGGCCTTGCCAAAACGATACCGATTGTGCGCGATGCGGCGATATAGCCATTCGCGGAGTCCTCGCGGGAGAACGCGCAGAAGTGTAGCGAGCCTTGCGGCACCGCCCAACCGCTCGCCAATCCGGATGATCGCTTCCATGCCGGACCATGCTTGCCCGTCTTCGATAAAGAGCCATGTCTCAGGGTCCACCGGGTCCAGTCCGTAGTGACGAACGAGGGCATCGCCAGTTTTCGACTGGGCGGGACAGACGCGAAATCTCCCAGCGCTATCGAGCTTTGCGATTGTGCGCGCACCCCAAGAGCAAAGTGCGCAGTCGCCGTCCATGACCGCTATTTGACCGCTGTCGTCAAAGGTAGGAACGGTTGGATCCTCTCGATATGAGTAGGCTGTTTTCTCAAGAAGTGCTGCCATTCTAATCTCCACAGTTCTTTAAGCCCAGCATGCGTGGTTTCACAACAAACGACAACAGAAGGGCGAGCGTGATCCGCAAATGCCAGTTTGGCGATACAAACTATAATGGCAGCGTCGTCCGGGTTGCGTGAATTCATCCGTCTCCCAATTTTGGGGTTGCGACGAATGTCTCCTATGGCGGGCCGCACTGCGGCATCGCAATCCTATGCTGAAGGTCCGGTTTGGGCCGTCCTAGTCGGTCGGAATGGTCTGAGACAATAAGGATAGGCTGCATTGCGGAAGGCAGCTCCGAGCCCATACTGTGAATCCAGTTTTCTCGCTGCGCGCCCGTACAGCATGAAAATTGTGACAGATGCGTGATCATCTGCGCTGCAACGTGGCGGGAAAACCAGCCATTCATACAGTCCGCATCGACTATTCAGCGCCGCAATAGACAGCAAGCTAAGTGGTTGCGACTTGGTTCGGCTCAAGGTGAGCGACCTCGTCAACGGTCAATGAATTTGCTGCTCAGCTCAACAATACGATACGCAACCCTTCAAAGAAAAAGTTTGTCGACGTCTCCGCCACTTCAGGGACCTAAGTGTCGGCAATACTTCAAACTAATGGGCCTTCGGCCTCAGCGCATTCGCGTCGAAATGATCTCGATCAGCCTAACATGGTCTGTGTGAAAATTGCGGATACCCTCTGCAAGCTTTTCCGTCGCCATGGCATCTGCATTCATATCCCAACGGAAATCTGCCTCGTCCATCATGGCTGTAGTCGAGCCAGTTTCGGTTTCGGGAGCCAAAGCGCGCGGCAAATCGGCATTGTCATTCGCAAGTTCATCCAACAGCTTGGGTGCTATCGTAAGGTTGTCGCACCCGGCAAGCGCCTTGATTTGATCCGTGTTGCGGAAGGACGCGCCCATCACCACTGTGCTGATCCCGTTTGATTTAAAGTGATCGTAAATTCGCCGGACTGACAGCACGCCGGGATCTTCGTCTGGTGCATAGGTGTCGCGCTTCTCGTGTTTTTTGTGCCAATCCGTGATACGCCCGACGAACGGCGAAATTAGGAATGCGCCCGCATCGGCACAGGCAACTGCCTGCGCCTTTGAAAACAACAGCGTCAGGTTGCAATCTATCCCCTCGCCTTGAAGGATTTCGGCCGCGCGGATGCCTTCCCAGGCTGCTGCGAGCTTGATCAAGATCCGTTCTTTGCCGATCCCGCGTTCTGCGTAGTCCGCAATTATCGCGTGTGCCCGTTTCACAGACGCATCCGTATCATACGAGAGACGAGCATCGACCTCTGTCGAGACACGGCCCGGCACCAGCTTTGTCAGTTCTGCGCCCAAAGCAACCGTCAACTTGCCCGCGACCTGTTCAGGGGGTAGCCCAATCGCCCGCGCCGCTTCTATTTCACGGGCGACCAAACCCTCTGACGCAGGATCTTTCAAAGTTCCCAAAACCAATGAGGGATTGGTTGTGCAATCAACCGGACGCAGTCGCTTCACGGCATCGATTTCACCAGTGTCAGCGACAACGACAGTAATTTCTCTGAGTTGGTCAAGTACGCTTGGCATATCACTTCTCCTGATTCCGCTGGGGGAGCAAATTTTGCTCGGTTTGCAGCATCTCTATGACCAGACTCAACGCGTGGCCGCTTGTCTGGCAACTGATTGCAACTGCTCGAATATCTTGAACCGGGAATCGTGAAGCAGGCGCACTTCGCCGGTCTGTGGTTGATATTGCGCGGCGAATGTCGACATTTTCTCCATGGCGCGGTGGATGTTTGGATGGATGCCACCTGCGACGCTACCAAGAATGGCCGAGCCAAGCAGCACTGGCTCTTCAGCTGACGGTGCCGCAATTTCGACGCCTGTTGCATCTGCCAAAAGCTGCCGGATCATATCGCTGCGACCCGCACCGCCGCTGATAACAATACGCTCGACCGGGGCCCCTGCCGTGGCCTGCGCCTCGACGATCTGGCGTAGGCCGTAGCCGATCCCGCAAAGTCCTGCGACGTAAAGGGCGATCAGGCTGTCGAGATCACGCTCCATGCCAAGGCCCGCGATGACGGCGCGGGTATGTGGGTCGGCGTGCGGCGCGCGATTGCCCAGAAATTCCGGCACGACATGAACATTGCCTGCAAGAATGCCAGCGTCTTGATCATCGCCGAGACGCATTTCGACGCGCCCAGCGAGCCACGCTGGCAGGGATTGTTCGTCCCGAGCGGCCTCGGCGTGGGCTTCGGAGGCATGGGGGTGGAACTCTAAAAGGTGATCGATGGCGGCCCCAGCGGCGGACTGACCGCCTTCGTTCAACCAAAGGCCAGGCACCATTGCGGAATAATATGGCCCCCAGACGCCGGGGACAAAGACGGGATCTTTCGTGGTCGTCATGGTGCAGGAGGACGTGCCAAAGACGTAGGCCAGGTTGGCCTCTGCCCCGCCGCCACCCTTTGCCCCGACCGAACCGATGCCGCCCGCGTGGGCATCAATCAATCCGGCTGCCACCGGTGTGCCCGGCATCAATCCAAATTCCTCGGCGGCCTGCACGGTCAGACCTGTGCCAAGCGTAGATCCTGCTGCAACGATAGTGGTGCCGATGCGCTTGAACTCCTCGTCAGCCAGTTCTTCCAGCCCTGCAGTTCTGAAATAGTCGGCGTCCCAGCTGCCTTCGTGCGCCATGTAGGTCCATTTGCACGTTACCGTGCAAACAGAACGCGCCAGATCACCGGATGCACACCACGTCAGAAAATCCGTGAGGTCCATAAATTGCCAAGCCTTGGCAAACACCTCGGGCCGGTTCTCCTTGAGCCAGAGCAGTTTGGGCGTCTCCATTTCAGGTGAAATGCGCCCGCCGACATAATCCAGTACCCGGTGGCCTGTCGCGTTGATCCGCTCGGCCTGCTCTAGGGCGCGATGGTCCATCCAGACCATGATATTGCGTTCGGGATGGTTCGGTTCACCGACCGGCATCGGCGCGCCATTCTCACCCAATACAACGAGCGAACAGGTCGCATCAAAGCCGATCCCCTTGATCTGTTCGGGACGCACGCCCGATGCCGTCACGGCCCCGCGCACTGACTTTACGACAGCCTGCCAGATATCCGCACTTGATTGTTCGACGATGGTCCCACCTTCACGAAAAATCCGCGTCGGGCATTTGTCGGTCCCTACCATTCGCCCGTCGGCTGTAAAGACACCAGCGCGGGCGCTGCCCGTTCCGACATCGATGCCAAGGAGATAGCATTCGGCTGCGATTGAATTATCCATATTTCGCGTCCCTTCCCGGCGTTCAAAGATCAACGCTGTTGGGCAAAATCACCATGTCGCGGATCACCACGCCGCGCGGCCGCGTCAACATGAACAACACGGCTTCGGCGACTTCGCGCGGCTGCATCAATGATCCGTTTGCCAGGGCCTCATCCATCTTCTCTTTGGGCCAGTCGTCCAGCAATGCTGTGACAACTGGCCCGGGGAGGACGGCACCCATACGGATACCGTATTCGGAAACCTGACGGCGGGTTGCATGAAGAAACGCCTGAACCGCAAACTTGGACGCCGTGTAGATCGGTTCCCAAATCACAGGCACGACTCCGGCGACGGAACTGGTAAAGATGATATCGCCGGTCTGGCGCTCAATCATGCGTGGCAACACGGCCTGAACACCCCGGAAGGCCGCGTTGATGTTGAGGTTCAACATACGGTCCCATTCGTCCGGATTTCCGTCCGCCGCTGCACCGCCGACATAAGCGCCCGCGTTTGCGTGGAATATGTCCAACGGCCCGACGAGGTTTTCAATCTGTGGCAACATGCCCGAAACCTGAGGTCCATCGAGGAGATCGATCACCAAAGGTTTGGCGTTATCGCCCAATTCGTCGCACAGCGCGTTCAGCCTGTCCGCGGCCCTGTCGATCAGCACAACCTGTGCACCCTCTTCGATCAGGATTCGCGCACATTCTAGCCCGATCCCTGATGCGGCACCGGTAATGGCAGCTGTCTTTCCGTCCATTCTATTGGTCATATCCACTCCTCCGAAAAACTATGCGCGGCCGTGGCTTGCACGCGAACGGCGGGCGAGCGAGTCGACGATAACAGCAATTGCAAGAACCGCACCGGTGATCATGTAACGCAGCGACGAGCTGAGATTGAGCAAGGTTAGACCATTGGAAATCGCCATGATGACCAAGACCCCCAACAGGGCAGACCATGCCGATCCACGCCCGCCGAACAACGACGTGCCGCCGATCACCGCCGCAGCGATGGCGTTGAGGTTTACATCACCTGTCCCGGCTTGCTGACTGGCAGAGGCAAGGCGAGCTGCCGCGAAGACGCCGCCTAATGCTGCGAATGTCGAGCAGACGACGAACGCAGATAGTCGAATGCTTTGGACGTTGATACCCGAACGGCGGGCGGCCTCGGCGTTGCCGCCGACGGCAAACATAGACCGGCCCCATTTGGTGCGGACCAGCGCATAGTTCAGGATCACGACAAACATGACGAACACCCCGAACATCCACGGCACGCCGCGACCTTGCTCAAGATAGAATACTGCAAACAACAGAGCGGCTGTCAGGACCGCAGCTTTCACGACCGCAACGCTCAGGCCACCTGATGACAGGTTTGCGGCACTTCGTTGTTGATTGGTGCGCATCGCGCCAAGTAGGAGCAAGACGCCCGGAACGATTGCGGCAATGTATGACAACCACGCAGGCATAATCAGAATCTGCCCGAACCGCACCAAGGGTGACGTGAACGGCATGTTGATCGATCCAGTTGGTCCTAGGATATAAAGCTGAAGGCCAAGCAGCGCGAGAAGGCCAGCAAGCGTCGCAACGAAGCTGGGCATTTCGAATTTGTTGCGCAAGAAGCCGAACAGCAGGCCCACACAGGCACCGGTCAGCATCACCGCGATGATGGCAATAGGCAGCGGAACACCTGAGTTGACCCAGAGAACGCCGGTCATCGCAGAGCCCAAACCGCTCATTGATCCGATGGACAGATCGATCTCACCAAGCAGCAACACGCAGATCACGCCAAGCGCAATCAGGCCCACGGCCGCAGCATCAAACAGCAGGTTTACGAGGTTGTTGGGGGCCAGAAAAACAGGGTTCAGGGTCGTGAAGACCACGGATATAAGAAGAAGCCCAAGCACAACCGGCAGCATCCCCAAATCGCCTGATTTGATCTGGTCGACGAAACCGCGCATCGCCCCAGCGAGGCCAGCATCATGACGCACACGGCTGTCTGCGCGATCAAGCTGCGGGGCCGATGTTGGATTTTGTGTTTCTTGGGTCATTGGTCTTCCCCCACTTCTTCGAGTTTGCGCGCAGCACGGCGGGAAACTGAATTCTCGCTGGCACCAGTGATTGCTGAAACAAGCTCTTGATGCGATGTTTCGGCGGTAAAGACGCCGTTGTTCGCACCCAGGCGCAGCACGACGATCCGGTCGGCCACGGCACGCACGTCCTCCATATTGTGTGAAATCAGGATGACGCCGTGTCCGCGGTCGCGGACGCGTTCAATCAGATTGAGAACTTCGGCCGTCTGGGCGACGCCCAAAGCGGCGGTCGGCTCGTCCAGCATGATGATTTTCGGGTCCAGCAGCAGCGAACGTGCAATCGCAACCGTCTGGCGTTGACCGCCAGAAAGGGATGCGATGGGTTCGCGCACGGACGGGATACGTGCAGCCAGTTCTTGCAACAGTGTCCAGGCGCGGACTTCCATCTGCACCTCGTCCATCCGCCACGGCGAGACTTCGTGACCCAAGAAAAGATTGGCGACCACATCGAGGTTTTCGCAAAGCGCCAAATCCTGAAACACCGTTGCAATGCCCATTTCAAGCGCGGTCGCTGGTGTGTCCAAAGATACCTGTTTTCCCAGATATTCGATGGTGCCTGACGTGGGTTGATGCACACCGGCAAGAACCTTGACCAATGTGGATTTTCCGGCACCGTTGTCCCCCACCAAGGCGACAACTTCACCTGCGTGAACATCAAGGTCGATGTCGTCCAGTGCCGTGACCGCGCCAAATTGCTTCCCGACACCCCGTAATTTCAGGATGACCTCGCCCTTCGTTGGCACTTTGTTTTCTTGTGACACGATATTCTCCTCCCAGAAATACGTGATGCGGCACCGCGATAACGGTGCCGCATTCTAGCTTTTACTCAATCCCGAGTTCGGCACAGGCGTCTGCGTATTCCGCAGTGCAAACCTCTTCAGCCGATTGGATACCGGCATCAAAGATTTCCGCCTTGATGTTTTCTTGCGTCACGACGGCAGGGACGAACAATTGCGACGGCGTATCGTAAAGCGTCGAAGTCGCCTCGGGAGTCTCACCATTGAGCAACATCACAGCAACCTCTGCGGCCGCAGCAGCCACGATCTCGGATGGTTTGGAGATTGTGTTATACTGGTCACCGGCGATGATCAGCTGAAGTGCAGCAATCGTCGCGTCGTTGCCTGTAACGGGCGGAAGTGGATCAGCACCGGCAGCCTTTAAAGCCGCAATCGCGCCACCACCGGTGCCGTCATTTGCGGCCACGATGCCCATGATGTCGCCACCAAAACGAGTAATCTGACCTGCGGCCCATTCCTGCGCTTTTGGCGGCGCCCAATCGGGCGTGTCGAATTCGGAAAGCGTCACATAGGGCGATGCGTCAAGCGCACGATCGATCCCGTCGCGGATCAGGCCCGCAGCTGCATCGGTGGGCGAGCCGTTGATCTGAAGAACACCAGCGCCGTCCGGAACGCCCTCGGCTTGAAGGTGCTCGACCAACGATTGCGCGATGGCGTAACCGATGCCTTCGTTGTCAAACGAAACATAGAAATCAGCGGGCGAATCCGGGATCGGACGGTCATACGCAATGATCTTCACATCTTGCGAACGCGCGATCTCGACAAGGCCAGCGGCCGCCGCGGAGTCGACCGGATCCAGAACCACGACGGCCGCGCCCTGGGCGATGACCGAATTGAACTGCTGCTGTTGCAGAGCGACGTCGCCGTTGCCGTTTTGGTAAATCAGAGTGCAATCCGCACACAGCTCGCCCATCGCGGCTTGGAAACCGGGCCAGTCATGTTCTTCATACCGTGTGGATGCCTGATCTGGCATCAAGAATGCCACGGTTTCTGCTGTTGCAGCCGTAGCGAAAAGTGTGGCGACCAATGTTGATGCCGCCGCAAGGGATGTGGTCGATTTCATGTGTTATCTCCTCCATATCATTTTTTGCGCCCGTTCCCACGGAATGTGACGGTTGGGAAGAAATCGCAGACTCGAAAGCCCCCCACAGTCGGGGCGCCACGGTCCTAATTGAACTCCTCCCAACGCATTACACTGAATGCGCAATCGATAGTGCAATTTGCTTCATCGATTGCGCAACATTGCTCCATCGATTGTTTTGAGTCAATGTGCTTTTATAAATCCGCGTTGATTATCTGGAGTCCCGACGAAATATGGAGAAAGTAACCAAGAGAACAACGATCTACGACCTCGCCGAACTCGCCGACGCGTCACCAAGCGCGGTGAGTTCCGTCCTCAACGGCACGTGGGAAAAGCGTCGAATCAGTAAAAAGCTTGCCGAGCGGGTTCTGAAAATTGCGGAAGAGCAAGGCTACGCGGTAAATGTTCAAGCCAGCCTTTTGCGCCGCGAGCGGTCCAACATCGTCGGCATGATTGTTCCAAAATACGACAACCGGTATTTTGGCGAAATAGCAGAGCAGTTCGAAGTGATGGCCCGCGCAAAGGGGTTCTTTCCCGTCGTCACCTGCACGCAGCGTGATCCCGAACTTGAGTTCGAAGCCGCCAAAGAGCTGATCTCCTACCAGGCTGAATGTCTGATCTCGACCGGAGCAACAGACCCGGACCGTATTTCGGCCTTTTGCAGCGCGTCGGGCGTTCAATCGATCAACCTTGATCTGCCCGGCAAAGACGCACCGTCGGTGATTTCAGATAACTACTCTGCAGCCAAGGAACTTACAAAACTGATCCTCAACCGATGTGAGGAAGAACTCGGCTGGAGTGGGCCCCTGCGGTTTGTCGGCGGACGCCTTGCAGACCATAACACAGCTGCGCGACTGGAAGGGTTTATGTCCGAACACCGGGATCGTTCAATCTCAGTGCCTGACTCCTACGTCATGGCGACTGGCTATTCAGCGGAAAAAGCGGCCATCGCTTTGGGTTCGTTAACGCCAGATAGGCCGACCGGACTTTTTGTAAACTCGACAATCTCGCTCGAAGGTGTCGTTAAATGGTATAGCGAACTTCAAAGCGGTGCAGAAAAGGTAAGATACGGTTGCTTTGACTGGGACCCTTTCGGAGCGTTTCTGCCAGGCAATGTCGGAATGGTCGAGCAGGATGTTACCATTATGCTCAACAAAGCATTTGAGCTGATTGGTGACGCTGACGCACCCACTGAACCAATCTTGGTTCCCTGCAGGCTCAGACCCTTCCATGTCATCGCGTAAGTTTCCCGATTAAGACTGCAAGTTCGAACCTCCTACGACGACGGCGGACTAGCCGTCCTGCTGAGCCAGTAGCGATCATCTTCTGGTTGTGTAAATTGAGCCTGCCAACATGGCGCTGCTCTGCAAAAGAATAGAGACTCCGTGAGCAGCCCTTTTCGCTACGTTAGTGATGGGCCCTGTCTTGTCTCTGAAGTCTGAAACTTCTCCGGCCGCTTAGTCCTGCGACTCGATTCTTAGGAAGGTGCTGCAAAAAAGGTTGATTTGAAGTCTGTTGAGATCAGTGTCCCAGAATGGCTGCTTTAACGACGCACGCCGCACCGCAACAAGAAACTTGCTGCGGTAGTGATGGAATGCTGCGTCAGCAATAGCTGCACCCGCACAAGTCCGTTTTGTCCCGCGTTGCCGACTTTGAGGCAAGCTGTGGCGAACGGCTGTTTCGAGCCCAAATTAACGAATGCTGCAAGTCGCACGAATGTCAGAAAAGCAGAAAAGCCCGGACTGTGAACAGGCGTCGGCATGAAAAATGCAGTCCAGAAGAGAAAATTTCTGCAATCTTTCTAGGCCCTGCAAGCCTGTGTCAGAGCATTGGAAGTTTCACCAGAGTAAGTCACCTTTCTTTGACTTGGACTAAAATAGATGATCTCTAAAACTTTATGATAACCAAGCCGTGGGGAAACCGCCGTGTTCTATGTCCCGGAAACTGCCCAAATCGGCTTGAGCCGAACGGCCCTTGGTGTCTGTGCCTTTTGTGCGATGGTGAATAGGAACCCGCCCTATCGCGCTGTCTTTTACGATCCTTTTGCGGAGCGGCTGTTTGCTGAGGGGGCAGTCGATGGTCAGCGCATTCTTGACGGGTTGACCGACTGG
>NZ_QBUD01000027.1 GCF_003058085.1 Yoonia sediminilitoris
GTCATAGGAGATGAAATGGTCGCTTGGTCAAGCTATAAATCAGAGGCGAAAGCCCGTGGCGCCTTGGCGCTAGAGTTTTATGTCGCGCAAAGCACACCCGCCAAAAAACCAGAGGATGTGAAGGCCGCTTTGCCCGATCATCTGGCCTATCAAGCGGCACTGGAGGAATCTGGAAATCTGGCGTTCGCCGGGCCCATGTCGGATGAGAGCGGCGCATATATGCAGGGCATGGGGCTTATTATCTACCGTGCTGTCAGTCTTGAAGCCGCCCGCGCACTTGCTGAAAGTGACCCGATGCACAAGAGTGGCGCGCGCAGTTTCACATTGCGGCGATGGATGATAAATGAGGGTACACTAAATCTATCTGTTGGACTTTCGACAAAGGCTGTAAGCTTGACGTAACTTCAACGGAACTCGCAGGCTATTAATGTAATGGATGATACCGGATCAAATGAAGGCTCGGCCACGCACGGAGCTTATTTAACGCTGCGGGATATGATTTTGACGGGTGCGCTGCCTGCCAGTCAAAAACTGAAAATCGAACAGTTGCGCGCTATACTTGATACGGGTGCCTCGCCCGTGCGCGAAGCGCTCAGCCTGCTGACCTCGGATATGCTGGTTGAACGCATCGACCAGCGCGGTTTTCGGGCGGCGCCAGCGAATAAAGCAAATTTCGAAGAAATTTTGGCCCTGCGCTGCACCTTGGAAGACCTTGCCTTGCGACAGTCGATTGCAGGAGCAACGCCCAGTTGGGAAGAAAAACTAGTGGTGGTCCATCATCGCATGAAGAAAGCAAGCGACAAGGATCTGGCTGTCTTTGAAGAAGCCCACAAGATTTTCCACATGGCGTTGCTTGCCAATAGCGGTTCCCCGATGTTGGAGCGGTTCTGCTCACAGCTCTATGATCTGAATATCCGCTACCGGTACCTAGCAGCGCGCAGCAGTGCATATCAGCAACGAGACGTATCTGCTGAACATGACGAGATTCTCGACGCTACTATTCAGGGTGACGCTGATCGTGCCTCTGCTGCGCTGTTGCAGCACTACCAGTTGACCGGTGAATATCTGGCGCGCGCGCTGGACACGTAATTTTTTACCGATTTAACTGGACATTTATCGATAATATCGATATTAAATTTCTGACTCATAGCTCGAGGCAGAAATGCAACGCAATCGGTTTCTTGGGGATCTGCTGTCCCAACTTTTCGACAGGCGTAGTTACATGCGCGGAAAGGATGATACGCGCGACATTTTTGAACTATGTCAGGCTTTGTTATCGGCAGAAGGTCAAGTGTCCGGTCTGCGCCTCGCAGCGACTATCCTCGACCGCTATGCCGCATTGGAACAGAACGAAAAAACCGCGTTCTTCCAGTTTCTCAATAACGAACTGGATATTGATGCGCAGCAGGTTGCGCGGTTGGCGACCGAATATGCTAAGACCCCGACGCCTGCGGTGTTCCAAAAGCTATCCACCGCGTCAGAGCCAAAACGCCAAGAGCTGTTCCGCCGCCTGAACCAACCTGTCGGTGCCACTCAGGCGCTGGTTGCGATGCGCGTAGATTTGCTGGCACGCTTGAAAGAAGACTCTGATCTTGCACGCACAAATCTTGATTTGGTGCATTTGCTGCGCAGCTGGTTCAATCGCGGCTTTCTGGTTCTGCAGCAGATCAACTGGGACACCTCGGCACGCATTCTGGACAAAATTGTTGCCTATGAAGCGGTGCACCATATCAATGATCTCGATGACCTACGCCGTAGGCTCTATCCCCCCGATAGGCGCTGTTTTGCGTTCTTTCACCCCGCAATGCCGGACGAGCCCCTGATTTTTGTCGAAGTGGCGCTGACTGCGGATATCCCCGGTTCTATTGACTCTGTATTGTCGGACCATCGCACTCCGCTTGACGCTGATCAGGCGAAAACGGCTGTTTTCTACTCCATCTCGAACTGTCAAAAGGGTCTTGCTGGGATCAGCTTTGGCAACCTCTTGATCAAGCAGGTGGTGTCAGAGCTGTCGATGGCCTGCCCACAAATCGAATCCTATGTCACCCTGTCGCCGATCCCCGGCCTGAACAATTGGCTGGCCACGCAAACAGAAGATGAAAGGCATGGCAACACGGCTCAATCCACCTTGGACGGCACCGCGACCTCCGAAGAGGTACGCGCGATGGCTGCCCGCTATCTTCTGATGGCCAAACGTGATGACGGTCTACCGGTCGATCCGGTGGCCCGGTTCCACTTGGGGAATGGCGCAATGATCCATGACGTTCATGCCAATGCCGACACCTCGCCCAACGGGGCGGCCCAATCCAGCGGGGCGATGGTGAATTACCTCTATGATCTAACGCAAGTCGAACGAAACCACGAGCGTTTCGCGATGGATGCCGCAGTTGTGGCCTCTCGCGGTATGCGTGCTTTGTCTAATGCAACACTCGCGACCCAGACCAAGGAATAGAAGCCGTGACCAACACACTTTACGACGCGCTGATTGCGCCACACGCCCAGTCTGAACGCCCCTTTCTAGACTGCGATGACGGAACGACGCTGACCTATGGGGCATTCGTGCGACGCGTGGCACAGTTGGCGCATGTTTTGGCGGATTCAGGCGTGACACCGGGCGACCGTGTCGTCGTACAGGCCCCCAAAGTGGCCGATGCGATCGCGCTCTACGGAGCAGCCGTGCAGGCCGGGGCTGTTTACCTGCCTCTGAATACTGCCTATACGCAGGCAGAGCTGTCCTATTTCATCGAAGATGCCGACCCACGGGTTGTCGTTTGCGATACCAAGGATCAGCCGGCGATATCCGAGCTTTGCGCGCCCATCAGCGCAACCGTTCTGACTTTGGGCGCGGACGGTGCGGGCAGCTTGCCAGATGCTGCTGACCGTGCCCCCGATCAGTTTCACACGGTGGCGCGTGGTCCCGATGATCTGGCGGCCTTGCTTTATACCTCGGGCACGACCGGACGTTCAAAAGGGGCGATGCTGTCGCATAACAACCTGCTATCCAATGCACGCGCATTGACCGATTTGTGGGAGATCACCGATCAAGACCGATTGATTCATGCTTTGCCGATCTTCCACACCCACGGGCTTTTCGTTGCAATGAATACCAGCTTGCTGGCAGGGGCACACGTGCGGTTCATGGCGGCCTTCAAACCTGATGCCATCATAGCGGAAATCCCCAAATCCACATTGCTGATGGGCGTCCCTACATTTTACACACGCCTGCTCGACGATCCGCGCCTTGCGCGTGATCTTTGTGAGGGCATGCGCCTGTTCGTATCAGGCTCTGCGCCGCTGTTGGCGGAAACACACGCTGCGTTTTCGGAACGGACCGGGCATCAAATTCTTGAACGCTACGGCATGACTGAAACCAACATGATCACGTCAAACCCTTACAATGGTGACCGGATCCCCGGAACTGTGGGCTATCCCCTGCCCGGAACCGAAGTGATTATCACAGACCCGGAGACAGGCGCACCTCTGCCTGCAGGTGAAATCGGCATGATCGAAGTGCGCGGGGACAACGTGTTTCAGGGCTACCGCAACATGCCCGAAAAGACTGCGGAAGAGCTGCGTGCAACCGGTTTCTTCATCACGGGCGATCTGGGCATACAGACGGACGACGGGCGCGTCAGCATTGTTGGTCGCCAGAAAGATCTGATCATTTCGGGTGGTTACAACATTTACCCCAAAGAGATCGAGGATGTGGTCAACGACATCGATGGCGTGCTGGAAAGCGCCGTTTTTGGTGTGCCGCACGCTGATTTCGGCGAAAGCGTTCTGGCCGCGGTTGTTCTGGAACAGGGCGCGGATCTGGGCAGTGACGCAATCGCTGCAAAGGTCGAACCTCTGCTGGCGCGCTTCAAGCACCCGCGTCGATACATCCTGACGGATGCTTTGCCCCGTAATACCATGGGAAAGGTGCAGAAGAATGTCTTGCGCGACGCACACAAAACCTGAATTCCCGAATGCGGCACCTGCTGAAATTCGCCTGACATTGCCACAAAGCCTCAGGGCTCTTATCAACTGATGCTTCGCCCGATGTTGCTGGACCGAATTCCGTAAAAGCGCATTTATTCAAATGTGCTTTGGATATCGGAGGCGACCTCCAGCAGGGCATTCTTGATTGCGGCTCTTTGCCTGTCAAACCGCGACGATGGAACGGGCACGGAAATTGCATGTAATTCGCCATGCCAATCAGTGAAAGCAAATCCAATCGCGGAAACACCGATCGCGTGTTCGTCGAGGTCGTAGGCCAGCCCGCTGCTGCGGACGTCTGCGAGTTCGTGAAGTAGCGCGGAAATGTCTGCCTGAACGCCCGTGCGCGCCCATTCTTTGGTGATTAGCTTGATCGCCTCAGCTTCGGGAAGCTGCGCCAGACATGCCTTGCCATTTGCTGTGGTCGTCAACGGAAAGACCTCACCCACTTTCGAAACCGTTGTAAGCCGATGGGTTCCGGGAACCTGGTCTAGAAACACCATCCCGATACCGCGCATGACGGCAAGATCGGTTGTCTCGCCGGTCTTCTGGGTGATTTCGTTCAACAGCAAACGACAATGCTCAACGATGTTGTACTGCGCTGCGCCAGCCAAAGCGCTGAGTGCAGGGCCGAGGATTAGGCCGCCCCCCCGCGGGGAGGTGACAATAAAATCTTCGTCCATTAGCGCACTGGTGATTCTTTGTACCGTAGAGCGGGCCAGCCCAACCCGCTTTGCGATTTGGCCGAGGCTCAGTCCTGTTTGCTCTCCCTTCAAAGCGCGCAGAACCGCAGCTGCGCGCGCGATGACCTGAATACCAGACCTGCTATTTGTCTCTTCTTTTTCAATCACTTGAATATCTCCGCTTTCAGATCTCCTAGCGGTGCTCATTCAGCCGCGCGCCTCAGTACTGTACCGCACTGCGATGCATGTCAACCGCATGGTGATTTTTTTCTTGACCGTAATGCGATACATCTGCATCACTATGCGGGACGGGTTGGAGGAGCCACCCACAAGAATCAGAAACACAGCGCGCCGGATTTGCGGCGAAAAGAGGAGATGTGCCCAATGGTTGAAATCCGCGGAATTGAATTTCAGGCAAACGACGACAACGACATGGGGCTGGAGTTCGTCAATCTCAGCCACCGCTTTGGCTATCAATGTCCGAACTGGCCATATTTCAAAGACGTCGCAATCGAGCGTAAGCACTATATGGCAAAGTCCGGCGTGCTATCGCAGACGATTACCACAACAATGCACGTCACCACCCACATCGACGCACCGGCGCATGTGGTTCAGGGCACCCCTTTCATCGACGAAGTGCCACTGCCGCATTTCTTTGGTTCCGGTCTGGTGGTTTCGATCCCGAAGAAAAAGTGGGAGTCAATCACCGGTGACGATCTGGAAAAAGCTTGTGGTCATGCAATCCGCAAGGGTGACGTTCTGATCATCAACACCGGTTGGCACAAGGAATATGAAGACGGCGACTATTTCGCATATTGCCCCGGTCTTGTGCAGTCCGCCGCTGACTGGATGGTGGAAAAAGGCGTCAAGGTTGTAGGCCACGACACCCAAGCCAACGATCACCCGCTTGCAACAGCCATCGGCCCGCAGCGCAACGGTCCGATCCTTCCGCATCTCGAAGAGGAATACAAAGAGTGGTCCGGCGGCCGCGACTGGAAAGATGATTTCCCTGAGTGGGAGCCAGTGCACAACACGCTATTCTCCAACGGTATCCTCGGCATTGAAAATGTCGGCGGAGATCTTGATAGCGTCACCGGCAAGCGTGTTACTTTCGCCTTCTTCCCATGGAACTGGGATCGCGGCGATGGTTGTATTATTCGTCTGGTGGCAATCACCGACAAGCAGCAGGCCTACCGTATCGAAGCAGGTGAGGCGTTCTAATGCACCTCAAACGATTTGCCGACGCCGAGACTTATGATGCCCCTAACCATTGGGGCGTCACTGGCCTGCGCCTTCAAGGATTTGAAGATGGCGGCCCCGAGAACCAATGGATCGGCTTTTCGCAGTTTCTCCCTGGGGGGGGCGCTGGCCCTGACAGCACCCCCTTCGAGAAGGTCTATGTCGTTCTTGAAGGCGAGATGACGGTGGAAGTCGACGGCGCCGAGGTCGTTTTGACTACCTTGGATAGCTGCACCATTCCCGCAGGCGAAGTTCGCCGTATCGAGAATAAGACCAATCATATCTGCAAGATGCTGGTCGTAATCCCTTATCCCGACGGCAAAAGACCGGAGTAAGCCCATGTCTTTGGACAATCCACATTCCATGTTTGACGTGAAGGGCAAAGTAGCCCTGATCACAGGGGCCTCTGGCGCGTTCGGGGCTGTCGCCGCGCGCTGTTTGTCCGGCGCGGGCTGCAAGGTTGTGCTTGCCGCTGGTAACGCGGACGCCATGGCCGAAGTCGCCGCGACCTGCACAAACGAGGTGCACCAGATCAAAGGCCGCCCTGACAATGAAGTGGCTTGTGAAGCGATGGTGGAAGAGGCCGCAAAAGTATTCGGCGCTCTCGACATTCTGGTCGTTGCTTCCGGGATGAACAAGGTTGCGATGATCGAAGACATGGAGCCGTCCACCTTCGAGAGAGTCATGGATGCCAACGTCACCCAATCGTGGTTGTTGGCCCGCGCGGCGAGCAAGCAAATGAAGGCGCAAGGCAATGGCGGAAAGATTGTCTTTGTCTCCTCGGCACGGGGGCTTTTGGGGCACCCTGCAGGCTACACCGCCTATTGCGCATCGAAAGCTGCGGTTGACGGCATCACCAAGGCTCTTGGATGCGAATTGGGTCCAACTGGCATTACTGTGAACGCCATCGCGCCTACGGTGTTTCGGTCTCCGCTGACCGCGTGGATGTTTGAAGACACCGAAAAGGCCAGAGCCGTGCGCGAAGGGTTCTTGTCCCGTGTGCCCAAGGGCCGCTTGGGCGAACCCGAAGATTTGGCTGGGCCGCTGCTGTTTCTCTCTTCTGCCGCGTCTGATTTCTACACTGGCCATATTCTGTATGCTGACGGCGGATATACGGCGGGTTGATGGGATGAGAAAAAACATCCAAACCGCAGTCGTTGGCGCTGGCCTTATGGGCCACGGCATTGCGCTTACGCTTGCAAGGGCCGGGCAATATGTGCACATTACCGACCCCATTGAAGAGGCACGCGCGAGCGTCGCCGCGCGCATTTCAGACAGCCTTACGGCGCTAGGCGAGCCTACGGATAACATCCCGAAAATCCTTAATAAAATCGAGATTTCCAACACCACTGCCACGGCTGTGAAGAATGCCGAGTTCGTGTTTGAAGCCGCCCCCGAAAAGCTTGATCTGAAACGCAGGATTTTCGCAGAGATCGAGGAACACGCGCCCGACACCGCGATATTGGCGTCCAATACATCGGTGATGCCCATCACCAAGATCATGGCTGGTTTGCGCCTTAAGAACCGTGCGTTGGGCACTCACTGGTGGAACCCGCCACATATGATCCCTCTGGTCGAAGTTGTCTCTACCGAATGGACGGATGGCGCCGTGGCGGACGAGATGATGGCGCTTCTTGACGACGCCGGAAAGACCCCTGTTCGTGTCAAAAAGGACGTGCCGGGTTTCATTGGTAATCGACTTCAACACGCGCTTTGGCGCGAGGCTATCAGTCTGGTCGAGAACGGTATTTGCGATGCGGAATCTGTGGATACCGTGGTCAAGTCCAGTTTTGGCCGTCGTTTGGCGGTGCTTGGTCCACTTGAGAATGCGGATCTCGTCGGTACCGACTTGACGCTGGATATCCATGAAAATGTTCTGTTCGACCTTGAAAGCCGACAGGCACCTTCGCCGTACCTGGTCAAACTCGTCGAGGACGGACGGCTTGGTATGAAGTCGGGCAAGGGATTTCGGGACTGGACAGAAAGTGAAGCCAACCAACTGCGCGCGCGCGTGGCGCGGCATCTTCGCCGGCTGGACGGAATTTTGCTCGACTGATGATTCAAACAAAACCGGTGCCAACGACCGGTAATAGGGAGGAAAGACATGACCAAGAAAACTTCAACATGGACCCGCCGCAGCTTTGTGGTTGGTGGCACCGCAGCGCTTGCAGCGCCTGCAATCCTGTCAGGCGGCCGCGCCTATGCGGCGAACCCTGTCATCAGGATTGGCCACGTCAGTCCGCGCACTGGCCCACTGGCCGGCTTCGCTGAAGCTGATGATTATGTGCTCGACGCGATTTCAAAAGCGTTTGCCGCTGGTCTTGAAAACAACGGCAAGGCTTACACAGTTGAGATCATATCGAAGGACAGCCAATCGAACCCTAATCGCGCCGCCGAGGTGGCTGCCGATCTAATCCTTGGTGACGAGGTTGATATCATCGTTGCGGCATCCACTCCTGATACCGTCAACCCCGTGTCCGATCAGGCCGAGATCAACGAAGTGCCCTGCATCACGACAGACTGCCCTTGGCAGCCCTATTTCTTTGGCCGCAACGGCGTACCAGGAGAGGGTTTCCAGAACACCTACCACTTCTTTTGGGGGCTAGAGGATGTCATCGGTGCCTTCCTTGATATGTGGGACAAAAGCGGCGTGGCCAAAAAGGTCGGCGGTCTGTTCCCGAATGACGCCGACGGCAACGCGTGGGGGGATGCAGAGCTTGGCCTGCCAAAACCACTGGCTGCTGCTGGCTATGATCTGATTGATCCCGGCCGTTACCAGCCATTGTCTGACGACTACTCTAACCAGATCGCCGCCTTCAAAGCCGCCGGATGCGAGATTGTCACCGGCAACATGATTCCGCCCGACTTTGCGACTTTCTGGGCGCAATCCGCACAGCAGGGTTTTGCGCCCAAAGTTGTGACAATCGGTAAAGCTCTTTTGTTCCCATCCGTTATTGATTCTTTGGGAGAACGTGGCGATGGTCTGTCGTCCGAAGTGTGGTGGTCACCCAACCATCCGTTCAGTTCTTCGCTGACCGGTGCAAGCTCCAAAGAGCTTGCAGATGGATATACGGCGGCGTCGGGTCGCCCGTGGACCCAGCCAATCGGCTTCAAGCACGCATTGTTCGAAGTGGTTGCCGACGTCATCAAACGGGCAGAGGATCTCGAGGATCCGGCTGCGATTGTCGCGGCGATCGCCGCCACGAACCTCGATACAATTACGGGCAACGTAAACTGGGCTAACGGTCCGATCAACAACGTCACCAAGACACCGCTTGTTGCGGGGCAGTGGCAGCGTGATGGCGACAATCTGGACCTGAAAATCGTCGCAAACTCTGGCGCGCCGAACATTCCGCTTACGGGTGAGCTTAAGCTTCTGTCGTAAGGAACCACTTGCGGCGGCGCCCTATTTCGGGTGCCGCCCGCTGAATTCCTGTGAGGTATCATGGCCGCATTGTTGCAGCTTGAAAAAGTAACCAAGTCCTTTGGCGCGGTGACCGTAGCCGACGCGATGAGCTTTGAGGTCAACGCAGGCGAAGCGCTTGGCGTGATCGGTCCGAACGGGGCCGGAAAAACGTCAATGTTCAACCTGATCACCGGAACGCTTGCGCCTGATTCCGGAAAGCTATTGTTCGAGGATGTGGACATTACAAACACCTCTGCCGCCAAAAGATGCAGAGCAGGAATGGCGCGCAGCTTTCAGGTTCCGCAGCCGTTTTCTGGTCTGACCGTGTTTGAAAATGCGATGATTGCGGCCACTCAGGCAGGTGGAATGTCGAGCAGGGCCGCCGAGTCCTTTTGCATCGATGTGCTGCACCAGACCGAGCTTTTGGACCGGGCCAATACATTGGCTGGCGGGCTGACTTTGTTGGGGCGCAAGCGGCTTGAATTGACGCGTGCGCTGTGCGCGCGGCCAAGTTTGTTGATGCTGGACGAAATTGCAGGCGGTCTGACCGAAGCGGAATGTACGTCCCTTGTGCAAACCATCAAAGACATTCACGGACGCGGCGTCACGATCATTTGGATCGAACACGTCGTACATGCGCTTTTGGCTGTTGTTGACAAGCTCATGGTGATCGATTTCGGCCGCAAGATAGCCGAGGGCGAGCCACGCGCGATCATGGAGAGCCCCGAAGTCCAAGAAATCTATCTGGGGATCGAAGTTGATGCCTGAACCAATTCTAAAGATCAGCGGACTTGATGCCTTTTATGAAGATTTTCAGGCGCTTTACGGTATCGACCTTGAGGTCGCGCAAGGTGAAGTCCTGGCGATTATCGGCGCCAACGGGGCTGGCAAGACAACATTGATGCGATCCATTTCGGGCCTGACGCAGAACAAGGCCGACATGGTGACATTTCGTGGCGACCGGATTGGCGCTTTGCGTGCTGATGAAGTGGCTGAAAAGGGCATCGCCTTGGTGCCTGAAGGGCGACAGCTGTTCCCCTCACTGTCGGTCGAAGAGAATCTTTTGATCGGGGGGCAGATTGGCCGGAAAGGCCCTTGGTCGCTTTCTGCGGTTTATGAGCTGTTCCCGATTTTGCAGGAACGCCGCAATCAACAATCGACTTCGCTGTCGGGTGGTCAGCAGCAGATGGTCGCGATTGGCCGCGCGCTGATGGCAAACCCTGACCTGATCCTGTTCGATGAGATCAGCCTTGGCCTTGCACCAATCATCATCAAAGACATCTATGCCGCCCTGCCGGGCATTATCGGCGAAGGCATGAGCGCACTGATCGTCGAGCAGGATATCACCAAGGCGCTGTCCGTATCGCAACGTTTCTACTGCCTGCAAGAGGGGCGCGTGTCCCTTGAAGGCGCATCCGCAACAGTCGCACGCGAAGACATTTCGCGCGCGTATTTCGGGGTCGAATAACATGGATTGGGTTAATGCAGTCGTGCAGGGCACGTTGCTTGGTGGGCTATACGCGCTTTTTGCGGCGGGGCTTTCGCTGATCTTCGGGGTCATGCGTTTGGTGAATATCGCCCATGGCGACTTCATCGTGCTGGGGGCCTATCTCGGGCTCTCCGTTACGACGCTGTTGGGGCTTCATCCATTGGTGGCCCTGCTGTTGGTCGTGCCTGCGATGGCACTCATCGGTTATGTCCTGCAACGCGGCATTCTGAACCAAACCCTTGGCAAAGATATTCTGCCGCCGCTTTTGGTGACGTTCGGGCTGTCCGTCATTATACAGAACGGTTTGTTGGAAGTGTACTCCGCCGATCCGCAAAAGATGAACGCAGGTGCATTGGAAACGGCAAGTGTTCCGCTTGGTGGGCTGTCTTTGGGCGTGCTTCCTGTGCTGACCTTCGGCATCGCTGTCGCTGTGATCGCGTCTTTGCAGTGGATGTTCTATAGCACGGCGCTTGGTCGCGCTTTCCGCGCCACATCGGACAATCAGGAAATCGCCCAGTTAATGGGGCTGAACCGGCGCCATATCTTTGGTCTGGCCATGGCGCTTGCGCTGGGGGTGACCGCGATTGCAGGTATTCTGTTGGGCATTCGCACCAGTTTTGACCCCTCCATAGGCGGCGGTCGGCTTATCTTTGGCTTTGAGGCCGTGATCATTGGCGGGCTTGGCAACCTGTGGGGCACGCTAATTGGTGGGGTGATCCTTGGCGTCGCGCAAACCATTGGCGCCAAGATTGACCCCGGATGGCAGCTTTTGGCTGGTCACATCGTATTCCTTGCCATTCTGGCCGTGCGCCCCAACGGGCTATTCCCGAGGATTAATGAATGAGCACGTCTGATTTACAAGTTACGCGCAAATCGCCGGTGACAACAGTGGCAGCTATCCTCGGCTTGATTGTCTTGATCACGTTGGTCGCCGCACCCTATTGGGCGGGCCGTGCGGATATGCGGCTGATGGGCGAAATCTTTCTCTATCTCGCATTGGCCAGCCTGTGGAACCTTATGGCTGGCTACGCGGGCCTCGTTTCGGTTGGTCAGCAGGCTTACGTGGGTTTCGGTGGCTATATGCTGTTCGCGTTAACCATGTTCGGTGGGCTGCACCCAATTGGTGCGATTGCGGTTGCCGGAGTGTTGGGCGCTGTGATCGCCTTACCGGTCGCATTCCTGATCTTCCGCTTGCGCGGGGCCTACTTCGCCATCGGCACATGGGTCATTGCCGAGGTGTTCCGCCTGTCTTTTGCTCAGGTCTCGGCTTTGGGCGGTGGCTCGGGATCATCTCTGCCTGTGGGCATCGTTCGCTCGCTTGCATCCTCACGTGCCGGGCGCGAACACCTGAGCTATTGGTTGGCACTCGCGTCTGCCGTTATCGTCATTGCGGCGGTCTACTTCTTCATGCGGTCGCGCAGCGGGTTGGCGCTGATGGCGATCCGTGACAACGAAATGGCGGCGGGTTCGCTGGGCATCGAAATCTGGCGGACAAAGTTCATCGTCTACATCGTGACCTCTGCTCTTACGGCGATGATAGGTGCACTGATCTTCCTTCAAAAGTTGCGCATTTCACCGGACGCCGCGTTTTCGGTCAACGACTGGACGGCATTTGTGATCTTTATCGTTGTGATTGGCGGCATCGGGACAATCGAAGGCCCGATCATTGGCACGCTCGTTTTCTTCTTGCTGCGTGAAACGCTGGCCGATCTGGGCACCATTTATCTGATGGTCTTGGGAGTGGTGGCCATCGTGCTCATGCTCAAGGCGCCCAAGGGCATCTGGGGATTAATCCGAAGCCGCTTTGATCTGGAATTGTTCCCTCTCAGCTATCGCGTGAAACCTAATAAACCTCTCAGAAAGTGTTGAATCGAATGGCGAAGAAAAAACAGAAAACCATCATCACCTGCGCCGTTACAGGTGCAATCCATACACCTACGATGTCCGAAGGTTTACCATTCACCTATGAAGACATCACCAAGCAGGCCGTAGACGCGGCCGAAGCTGGTGCCTCTATCCTGCACCTGCATGCGCGCGATAACGAGACAGGAGCTCCATCTGTTGCAATCGAGGACTTCGCGCCATTTTTGCCGCGGATCAAGCAGGCAACAGATGCTGTCGTGAACATCTCTACAGGGGGATCGCTGACCCTTTCGATCCAGGACCGGATCAACCCCGCTAAGATTTTCTCACCCGAAATGTGTTCCATGAACATGGGTTCCATGAATTTTTCATTCCACCCGCTCGCCGGTCGTTACAAAGACGAAGACTGGAAATTCGATTGGGAAAAGGACTACGTCAAGAATTCAGACGGAAACATCTTCCGGAATACCTTCCGTGACATCAAAGAAGCGGCGGAAACCCTCGCCCCGCATGACGTGAAATTCGAGCATGAATGCTATGATGTCGGTCACCTCTATAACCTGAAATTCTGCATGGATATCGGCCTGTTCAAGGCGCCGGTATTCATTCAATTCATCTTCGGTATCCTTGGCGGTATCGGCTCGGAAATCGAAAATCTGGTATTCATGAAGAATACAGCAGACCGACTGTTCGGTGACGATTACCGTTGGTCAGTGTTGGGCGCTGGCGGAGCGCAGATGACGCTGGGTACTACGGCTAGCCAGATGGGCGGCAACGTGCGCGTAGGGCTTGAGGATAGCCTGTTCATCTCCCGCGGAAAACTGGCTGAGAGTAACGCACAGCAGGTCGCCAAGATCCGTCGCATCGTTGAGGACCTCGGCTGTGAGGTTGCCAGCCCGGACGAGGCCCGCGAGATACTGGATCTCAAGGGCGGAGACAGGGTGGCCTTTTGACACGAAAGTCCTGTGAATAGTGGCCGACCAGTTGCGGTAGGACCACATCGGTTTGTACGGGGCGGAACTTATCTATTCTCCCAATACCGACTGGGCTCTCCTCGCGCGGAATGCGTTTTGATCACGCTTCTGTCCAGTGGCCTGAGCCGCATGAGCCTTTAGACGGCGCGCTACCTCCGCAGCTAGGGATCTACCTGGTGGGTGCGGTCAGACTAATTCGAACTAGTCTCAGTTCACTGCCGAATGTGTGCAATTACTCGAAACAGAGCTCGCGCCACTAAGTAAGTGCGGCGGTTCGGTTGAGCTTGAAATTGCCGCGTGAGTAGAGTTGGCGTTCCCGATTGAAATGGTTGTGTACGGAAGAGAAAACGGCGGCGAATGTCTGCAGACATCGCATTTGCCTGAAGCGGAGCATGGCCCTCTCGCGTTTTCGAAACGGCAGGTGTGTGTTCTCGGCGCGATTGTTGAGCCAGCGACCAGTCTCTTGACGTTTAGAGTTGCCGATCTCTTTGATTGCAGCACCGTAGGACGTCAGTTCGTCCGTAAAGATGGTTTCAGGTTGGCCGTAGCTCCTCATGGATTTTCTAAGGAATTTCAACGCTGCTTTGAGATCCCGGCGCTTTGTAACATAGCTTTCCTACACTTCTGCTTCGTGATCAACGGCACGCCACAGGTAATGCGTCTCGCCGTTGATCTTCACGAAAACCTCATCAAGATGCCACTGCCAGTTTGACTAGGATCGCATCCGGCTGATCCGACTTCTGCGGATCTCGGACGCGAACATCGGGCCAAATCTGTTCCACCAAAACCGCACCGTTTCGTGACTGATTTCGATACCACGCTCATGAAGGAGACCTTCAACATTCCGCAGCGACAGCGGAAAGCGGACGTAAAGCATCGTTGCCGGGCCGATGATTTCAGGGCTGGTTTTGAAGTAGCGAAATGGACAGTGTTTTGTCATCCAAAGAGGCTAGGTCGCTGTGCCGCCTGCCTCAAGCGGGTTTTGTCTGACAGTGCCGGCCAGACAGGTCGCGGCAACGGCGCCTGCGATTAGGTTTGACTTGGTCATGGTTTCTTCCCTTGGCTTCTTAACCCGCGGCGTGATCCGGCATTTGCCGCCCATCGCTTTCGAGTTCGGCCTTGTCCCGGTAGCCAATGTAGATTCCGGGTGGCTCTTTGTTGTCTGTCATTCGTTCGATCTGGACGGCACTTCTGGTGATGCGGGAATGGTGCTGACGGGTCCATTCGAAATGGAGGTCCCGCAATCGGGCGAGTTCGGTCGCATGCTCGGGATCGGTCGCCAGATCACGCAATTCGTCGGGGTCGTTCTTCAGATCGAACAGAAGCGGCCGCATTTTTTCCACATGAACGTATTTCCAGCGCCCGTCGAATACCATGGTCAAGCGTGCGTCCGCCTGATCTACGCCGACCTCGCGGCGAGAGTCCCGGGTAGCATAGTCATATTCGGAAACTGCAAATTCGCGCCACTCCGTGGTCGCGCCATGCATCAAGTCGGACAACGACCTGCCTTCAAGAATGTGCGGTTTGTCCTCTCCTCCGAAGAAGTCAAGAAATGTGGGAACCAGATCGATGCCTTCCACCAATGCGTCGACCGCCGTGCCGCGTGTCCCGTCTGCTTCGGCCCTCGGGTCATAGACAAGCAGCGGAATGCGGGCAGAACAATCGTAGAAGAGGTCCTTTTCGCCCAACCAGTGGTCGCCCATATTATCGCCATGGTCAGAGCAGAAGACGATCATCGTGTCGTCCATGCGACCGCTGTCGCGCAGATAGGAAAACAACCGGCCCAACTGATCATCCAGTTCCTTGATCAGGCCCATATAACAAACACCGGCCAGATCGCGGACATCGTCCCGGGCCATGCTCTTGCAGACCCGCATGTTCATCCAGGCCTGCATTAGTTGATGATCCGTCTGACGTTCTTCATCGTTGCGCACTACCGACGGCAAGTCCGCCGCAGTGTACATATCGTTATACGGCGCTGGCGCGAGAAAGGGCCAATGCGGCTTGATATAGCTTAAGTGGCACAGCCAAGGTTGATCGCCTTGCGCCTCGATGTACTCGATACCGCGCGTGGTCAACCATGCAGTTTCAGAGTGTTCCTTAGGCACCCGCGCAGGCAGAGGCGCGTTTTCGATGACCCAACCTGTGCGCATCTCCCCGTCTGGTCCGATCGCTGTGTTGGCCCATTCTTCCCACGGGTTGTCGCCATCCATACCATTATCACGAAGGTATTGGTCGTAATCTTCACCGCAACGGCCCGGATAGTCGCTGTGGTTGGTCCCGTCGTCGCGCACAAAAACGTCAAACCCGCATTGGGCGACCAAAGCGCCGATGGTGCTTTCCGGCGTGATGCCCAGACGTTGCATCCCCTCTTGGTCGGGTGTCATATGGGTCTTTCCGACAAGTGAACATTTGACCCCGATCTCGCGCAAGTGATCGCCCAGCGTCGGTTCGCCCACGCGCAAAGGAAAGCCGTTCCAAGTCGATCCGTGGCTGCGGACATAGCGACCGGTATAAAAGCTCATCCGGCTTGGGCCGCAAATCGGCGATTGCACGTAGGCACGGTTGAAGCGCATGCCCTGAGATGCCAGCCAGTCCAAATTGGGCGTATCGATGTGATCGGTCCCGTAACAGCTGAGATAGTCCCACCGAAGCTGGTCTGCCATGATCCACAAGACGTTCCGCGCGGCCTTTGTCATGTTGCTTCCCTAGCAGCCGCAAAGCGGGCGCAGGTACGCCAGCCACCTGTTTCAGCGATGGATGTTGAGAGCTGTTTAATCATTTTCACTCCAAGGATTGGCTCAATGGCAAAACCCATTGAGCCAATCCTTGACGGTATCTACATATCAGTCCAATAATAAGATGGCACATTAACTTTACTTTTTGATATGTTTATAGATCCAAAAAACTTGGAACAATTGGCGGCCGTCGTTGAGCATGGAACTTTGCAGGAGGCTGCACGGCAGCTGCGCACCTCGCAACCCGCGCTAAGCCGGATGATCAGCAATCTGGAAAACAGGCTTGGAGTTAAGCTGTTTGAGCGAAGTAGTCGCCCTTTGATCCCAACGGAAATTGGATTGAAGCTCTCGCAACGCGGTCGTGCTATTAAAACAATCCGCGAGCGGGCATACGAAGACGTTCAGCTGGGGCTGAAAGGACTAAGCGGCGTCCTTACAATCGGCGCGCCACCCTTCCTGTGCGAACGATTAGTGGGCGATGCGATATCCACTTTTCTGCGGGAACGTCCCAGTATCCTGGTCAAGCTTAGGTCAGACTATTTTCCTCAACTCGAACGCTATGTCGCGCTGAATCAGGTCGACGCGCTTATCTGCCCGCTCAGGTTGCTGGCGTCCCCCAAGAAAGACCTAGTCGTCGAGTCATTGTTTGAAGATGAACATGTTGTTGTTCTGCGCAAGGATCATGCTCTTACGAAGAAATCAACCATCGATGCCAACGATCTCCAGAGCGCGACTTGGATCAGTCATGCAGAACACAGCATGTTGCGCTCTGACATGGCGACAGCCCTCACATCGTTCGGCGTTGAGAATTTGCATATTGCCTTTCAAAGTGAATCTTCCGGCGCCATCATGGAAATGCTTCGCAGCACAGATTTTCTGACGGTTCTTCCGCGCTATGCCATTCTGGGCGACCAAGCCAAGGACAGACTTGCAGAACTGCCTGTCAGGTTCGTCACCTCGGCAATGACAGTCGGAATAGTAACGCCACGCAATCGCTTGGAAAGCCCACTTCTTGCAGCCTTCACAAACCATATGCGCAGCTATGTACAGAATGACCTCCATGCGAGGTATCGGCTTTCGCACTCGGAGAAGCATCGTTAAGCGCGATACAGCCTTCCTCGCAACATAAGGCAGGGAACTGCTCGCGAGCGCGCATGCCAAGTGACGATGTGTCTAATCAGGAACCGTCCGCTTTGCGGTGGAGTGTTGCGTTAATCGTCCAGAGGTTGAGATTCTGTGCCGTTCGGCACTGCAGCCTCCAGCAATGCGCCATCAACTTCAAGCTCCACGTTCAGAAGGTTAAAGGTAAGGCGTTTCTTAGTGCTGTTCCGTGAAGTGTGATGCCCAAGAACGGCCCTTGCCAAGTGAATCCTGCAACATCGGGAGGAGCCCTTCACCTGTCCTGAAAGCTGCGCTGATCCCGCCTTTGTTGCATTGCCTCGGCACACAACGGCGATTTGAAAGGGACAGCCGATTATTGACCCCGATGCGCCATCTGCCTTCGAATAAGCCAATTCCCATCAGACCGCCTAGCCCAAAAAGA
>NZ_QBUD01000028.1 GCF_003058085.1 Yoonia sediminilitoris
TCCGCAAACTAGCCAAGATCTTTCCTGCACCGCAGCAAACGCGCAAAGCGTGATAGGAAAGGTGCCCGCGCCAGATTTGGAACAGCTATTTCTGCGCTCGCGAATAGGTGTTTTTCAACAGAATCGGCGGAAAGTGTGAATTCGCTGCACCTGCGAAGGCACACTGGCCAACACGTGAAAGCGGACATTCAGGGCTCAGGCTCAACGCCCCACCATGCTGCACCAGCTGCCAAGGTCAGCAATGCGCAGGAAGCGGCGTCTGCAAAGTTCGTGTCGCCGAGCAGGTTACGATGGCGCGACCCGGCCGTTCCGGTCATTCGCTAGCGACGGCATCAAGGTCCGATCGGGGCTGCGAGTGCCCCAATCAGAGCCTCAGTTTGTTCGACCGCCCCTGCGCCGCCGCAGTTCGGTCTTGCATTCGAAGCGCGCTCTCGACAGCTGCCTGCCCGCGGGTTTGCGCTGTTTCTGTGGAGCATGAAGGCGTATTAGACGGCAACAGCCGCCCTGTCCTCGGAATCCAGAACTCCGATTGCGACATCGCCGATTGCCCAAAGCGCATTCGCGACCGCGAACCAAACCCCCGCTTCCGTGCCCGTGGCCAGCGCCAGAGCCGCCGTAGCAAACCGCCAAGGCAATCTGGCCAACATGCTCGTCCAAAAAGGAAAGCGCTTCCTCGTGAGCGGGTCTACCCAGAAAAGCGACGGCCAGACGTAGCGACGAACCATTCCGGACACGAGCGGATCGCCCCATCGTTCGAGCACCCGACCGATGGGGCCGGTCGACTGGGCCAGACGAATGACAAGGCGGTCGGATGCTTCGCCCGGTGCCACGCTGCATGCGCCTATGCCACCGATGTAAGTCAGCAACCCCGCCCCCGCAACGTAGGCGCCTGTCAGGGCCGTCGTGACGCCGAGGGCAAGCGCAACCGAACCATCGCCGAAAGTCCCGGACGAGAGGACCATGGCGCCGCCAACGCCCAGCACGAGACCTCCGAGGCCGAGAAATAATCCGCCGATCTTGAGGAACATCGGAAACGCTGCTGCACCCCGCAGCAACGAGGACCCCGCGACAAAGCTGCAGGCGGCAATGGTGAAAAGGCTGGCTGAATGCGAAGCCGCATACACCAAAAGCGCCAGCGCCAATGGGACAGCACAGATGTTTACCGCATCTGAAGCTCCGTTTCCGCCCACCCGGCCTGCAAGCTTTGCAACGGGGCTCGCGAGAATGACCAACATGATCACGCCGATAGTAGCAAAGGTTTCGGGAAAGTGCTGTGCCAGCCAGAGGCTGGATTGCCACACAGACTTCCCCGACTCGATCCACGCCTCGCGGAGGTCCATGAAGAAGGCGCGCACCCCACCCGCCCCGGTCATCGACGCGATGACGTTGCCAATCTCGTAACCCCAGAACTGAATCTCGAAACTGTTCCGCCGCAGGACGTCCGTGTGTCGCATGGTTCGTCCTCCGCGGCGGCGCGCACAAGGAATAGGCGCCTCTGAGCAAATATGTAGCACAATAAAAACGATTAGCCCAACTGCAATCGCAAAACGAGACCGATCGAGGCTTCATTGCACAGATGAGATCAGGTGGAGCCTTCAGAACAGGTCGCCTGGACGATGGGCTTTGATTTCACGGGCGCTCCCCCCAGAGCATTTCTTGCAAAGGCAGGGCGGACAAACGAAGACGATCAGCGCGCGCTCTCGCGCTCTCATGATCTATAAGCTGCATCCTAATCGGCCATGGATGGGTGAACGACCGCCCATTGAAACCGCACCGCAAAGCGGTCCTTCGTCTGGAGCGCAGCGGAGGCCCGGTTCGCGCTTTTAGCGTCGAAGCAGCGCGTGATGCCGCGCCAGGTACGAATGTCGCGGAAGGGCTGGGAGCGGTCAACCGAGGGGCTCTGGAAACCGGTTGGAGGCGGGCCAGAACAAGAAACTGGGTGCTGCGCCGCCGCAGGTCGGCTTCGAGCCCATTCTGCATAATGCTGCACCCTAAATAGAAGTCTGCTTTTGCTCCTTTCGCAGGCGCTACAATTGCTCTCACGGCAAAAAGACCGACGGATTAATACCGCTTAAGAACGTTTAAGGCCCAGCTAAAGGACGTTTAAGACCATAATAGGCACATTTGGTTCAACCGCGTCATCGCGACGCAAACAGGAGCCAAACCCATGACAACATTTAACACCAACACCGATATTCAAGGCCGCACAGATCATACATCAACTGTTCTTCGCGCTGCCGTCGCAATAATCTGGCAATTGGTAAATCAGGTCTATGTCATCTTCACGCCTAAAGCCCCAAACTCCGAACATGTCCTTACAAAGATCGCGCGCCGTGAAGCCGCCCGTCGCGCGACGGACAATTTGTTACGCTAATGCGCGGTCCGGCAATCTGCGACCATTCAACGACAAATCCGAATGCCGTAGTTTATTTTTGGCCTCAGCCCTCTGGGATGCCACAGGCTGGCATCGCATCTTTGAAAAGTTGAAGAAGTGGCGGGTACTTAAATGGCGTTGACTCCAACGTGTAGCGCAGGGTCATTTTCGAATTAATCTGCAATAATTCGCGTCCCATGCGTTCTGCATCGTCCAATCGTCCTGCCCGCCAGTAACCGCATAAAAGCGAGAACACTGTCGAGCCATATGTCGGAGCTTCAAAATAGGATTGCTCGAGCATGTTGATGGCGTCGTCAGTACGGCCAAGACCCAACATGATTATTCCAAATGCGCTACGGCCAAACCCATAGCTGGGGTCCAGCGGATTAAGACGCAAAGCCCGTTCGATATCCACAAGCGCGGTTTCAAACTGTCCGAGATAGGCATGTATCCAGCCAGAAGAACACAGCGTCGAAACGGAATTCGGATTCAGCGACTTAGCTTTGCGGATGGCAACAAGACCGATTTCGGCTCCCTTATCGAGATACGCGACCGTGTGGGCCGCATATGTCAGTGTCGCCGCATCGTTGGTGCCACTATCTAGCAATCCATAGGCGTCAGGCAGGATATGCGCAGCTTCCTTGACCGAAATGAACCGCCCGGCGCAGGCTCCCGTATAAGCCCAGCACCGCAGCGCCTTTGCATAGGCATAGTCAGGGTCAAGTGCCACAGCCTGATCCAATAAGCCGAACGCGCACGCGAAATCCGCTGGCTTTGACGTCTCGCGGATGATGGGTTCAACTTGTAGGCAAAGGTCATAAGCCCGCAAATCGTTTCGCGGTTTTTCGCGGCTTCGAATAGCTTCGGCAGATCGCAAGGTCGGTTCAATCGCGGCGGCGACGTTTTCGGTTAAGCGGTCTTGGAGTTCGAATATCTCGTCAAGGGTGCCAGCGAACCGTTCTGACCAAATGGCACGGCCTGTCACGGCCTCTACTAATAGCAGCGAAATGCGCAGGGTCTGACCCGATTGCTGGATTGAGCCCTCTAGGACATATCGCACACCCAATTCCTGACCAACATCCGGCAGGTGCACGGCGTGGCCTTTGTAGGCAAAGCTTGATGTGGCGGCGATGGTAAAAAGACCCGAGATTTTGCTAAGCGCACCAATCAATTCCGTGACGATGCCGTCGACAAGATAATCCTGAGATGCCTGTCCTGTTAGGTTGGCAAATGGCAGCACAGCGAGTGACGGAATGTCGGGTAGGTCTGGGCCTGGCGCGACCTGCGCAGGGCCATCGCCAGCTGTCAGCTTGTATCCAACCCCGGGCACCGTGGCAATCGCGCCCGCGCCAAGCAGCTTGCGCAAGGTTGAGATTTGGACCGAAAGATTGCCCTCCTCGACGGCAAGGCCGCCCCAAACTGTCTCCAAAAGCTCCTGTTTTGAAACAACACGATCTTTGTGGGTCGCAAGAAAGGCCAAAACGTCAAATGCACGGGCCCCTAAAGGTACAAGGTTACCGTCGACATGCAATTCGCGCGTCTTGGCTTCCAGCGAAAAAGGGCGGGTCGATTTTGTCATCTGGGCACCAGTCTAGGTCTGTAAATGCAGCCTACCGTGTTCAGCATTATTTCCAAGTCATGTCATCCGACCATCGGCGGCGCACAACGAGCCTCTAATTATCACTTCACGGCATCGTTAGGCATGTCAAATACTGAGCGGCAATCGTTTGTCTAAAGTTTGTGTTCCTCTATCTAAGTCAATGAAATTCCTGTTAGCAGCCATTGGCACGGTCGTCTCGAGCGGCAGCTCCGTCCGCAGAGCAGACCTTGATGAGCCATGCAGCGAATGACGCCCGGACGATGCCCGAGCGTTGGTTATCTCAAATCTGCCTAACCGTCTTAACCAGCCGGTTTGAACTTAGCAGCAATCCCGGCCGCTTTCTTTTGCGAGGCCATCAAGTCGGCGCTGGAATACGCCCTAACCGTTTTCAAATTCGACACGGTTCCAGACGCGCCTGCGACCATCAGTGCGGGGATAATATCTTCCCCGTCAGCCGCCTCGCAGATCATCAGAAAATCTGTCTCACCAGTTGTCGCATAATAGGACAGCAACTTACCGCCTACGGCCTCAACCAACGGCGCGACGGCAGCGGCCCTATCCGACGGGTTCGCAATCATCCCCTGTATCGCCTGAACCGTGTAATTTCCGGTAATGATAAAAGTAGCCATGTGTTCCTCCCGTGAAACTTAACTCGGCATTCCACTTGGGGAATGCCCTCCCTTCGAAACTGCCGCAGCTTTGAAAAAGCTAAGGCAGCATCAAAGTCTAACACGTCTGATTGAAAATCCCTACAACCCGCGGAAAGTCGGTTTTGTCCGCATAGCGGCCATACATCGGGACATATTGCGGCATCAGCATTGTAAAGTGGATTCTCTCGGAACAGGCCAACAAGACACGAGAGCTATCTGTTGCTATTTTCTTTGAAGATAACACATGATGACGCTAGCATTTATCCACATCTAGCCTGGAGGTGTGGCGTTGTCGTTCTCAATCAACTCTGTAACGGTGGTCAGCGACAAGCCAGCGCTTGATGCCCTCTTGCTCGAATATTATGGCGTGATCGTTAAGAAGTTCGTGGCAGCTGGGGGGCCACCACTCTATTCTCCTGAAGATTTGAAGGCGTCCTTCTGGCCCAATCTGCACAAATTCCTTCCGCCAACAGGCAGACTGATGTTGGTGAATGACGCGCGAGGGAAACTGGTAGGATGCGCAACTCTTCAACAAGCGCGCCCAGATGCAGGTGAGTTGAAGCGGCTTTATGTGCGCCCAGAAGCAAATGGCCATGGACTTGGGCGGGCCCTCGTTGAGGCTAGGATAGACGCTGCGCGGGAGATGGGTTGGAAAACGCTCTTGGTAAATGCAATCCGAGGCAATCAGGATATGCTTCGGATCTACGAAAAGATTGGGTTCCGTTTCATTGATCGCTTTCCAGAATGCTCGGACCCAATCGAGGTTGCCGACTACTTTATCTACATGCAGTACGATCTCCCCTGATTTTGAGGTTGCGCCTTGGATTCCTTGCTGCCGTTCGCTGCTATTGTCATGACGGTCTAGTTTTGAGCCGATAGCAGACATTTGGCCTAGAACGTCAAACGACGGCTTCGTCCGCACACTACCAGTCCGCAGCATCCAAGATTTTGCTCATGCAGCGAATGGCGGGTCTGACGGGCCGCACCGCAGCGACAGCTACCCATGGCCAATGTCCGCAATGGGCCGTTTAATGACTGCGGACCTCATCTATTCTCTAAGAAATGGCTGGCCTCAAGGATGGTCTCTGACAACCCCTCAAAGAAGTGCGGGGCCGTGACATCAACCAAAGTTGTGGGCACGTCTTGGGATTTGTCAGCTGTATCGGCCGTACGTATCACAACGATGAGCGTGCTTTTGTTGTTCAGCAGTTCGCGATAGCTCGCGCCCGTCCCATGCTTCAATACATTGATCGCAAGATAGTACTGGTGAAGTCTATCCGCGAGATGGGCATTCCCGGCAGCCAAGAGCGCTTCTTTTGCTTTACGCGATAGCGGGCCACGTTTGAAATGGCGCTGCATGCGTGCTTCAAACACCGCGAAAATATCCACTGCGGCCAATTCAATCGCGCGCGTTTCGGATGTCATCCCTTCGATTTGCGCAGTCGACAGGGTTTGACCCTCGGCAAGTTTCAAAATTTCTGAAATCCGCTCTTGGGAAGACTTTGCTGTAATCTGCGCAGCGTGAACCAGTTCCGGTAGGGTTTGTGAGACTGTCAATTTTCGTGCTCCTAAGTGTTATTCCTCCAATAGCCTAACCGAGCGTCGTTGGTAGGGACGATTGGGGCTGTACGGCAGCCTTATGTCCGCTCGCGCAAGGCTGCGCTGTGGTGACGAATGGCCGGTGAGGCCTCCCCCTAATGCTTAAAGCAGTTTTCTCTGTGCCAAGTCAGAAACTCCGGCCTTGGCCGGTTTGCTGGACGTTCGGGAACACAGAGTTTGCCTGACCCATTGATCAGACCCTTTACGGCATCCATGTCATTGCTTTGCCGAGAAACGAGTATGGTCAGATCTTCGGCCAGCCCTACCAGACCGCGATCAAACATCCAGTGGGCGGTTCCTGATAACGCGAGCCCGTTGCTCACGATGTCGGGACCATTATGCTCTACAGGTCTAATATGCGCAGCCTCAGCCTCAGCCCGTCCGCCCCCATTGATAAGGCGCAACCCCGTAATGGCACAGCGTTCACCGTAGGCACGGAGCACATTTTTTCTGAAGTTGCGATCGCGGACAATGCGGTTGGTCAGCTGATTAACACGATCACGAGCTGATAGATGCTCGAACGGCGCATGCGTATCCTGAAAACCGCCAGACTGCTTGGCTTGATCAACCCGGGGCAGAATATCATGATCTTGTCCCAGGCCACGTTCGACAATCCGGGCGAAGTCCATCGGAGAAAGTGCCCGTACTGCGGCTTGGGCACGGCCGGAGATTTTTCCGTTGTCGTTCAGTAGGCCCTGCTCAAGAACGTCGTCAGCATCTCAAAAAGGGACCGGATCACCAAAGTCGAGGTAGGTTCCGGGCTCGATGATGGCCAAGTGCATGTCGGTGTTTCTTGGATCGGCGATGATCTCTTGTACTTTCGCCACAGCGAAGTAGCCCTTGGTATTCCTGACCTTTCTGGGTTCGAGGTAGACAATCCAGTCACCTTCACAGTGCTGCGCGCGCGACAGGTATTGCTTCGGAAACTGGTATCGTTCCGAAGGGACGTCATCATAGATTGAATCTGTGCGGTGGATGAAAATGCCAAATGCCATGCTAGTGAATCATGCCCGGAAAGTCGCCGGCCGCCAAGCGGGAAAAAATGCGGAAGAACAAAGGGACTGTTCTTTGGACAAACGCAGTAAACACAATGGGGAGCATGGCATCTGGCACTATGGCTGTCTTCATCTACCAGCAACGCCATAATGTAGCCCACGGTGATTTCAACAGCCTAGGTCAGCTTCAAAGCAAGGTACAAATTATCAATGACGGAACGAAGTGGTCCGCGTCCATCCACGACATATTGGATGGTTTGGACTATGATCACCATCACAAGTAATCAACGCAGGGGTGGGGTTTTCATCAGACAATATCCGGCCCCCGCTCCTTCCCCCCGATGTACAGGGGAAGGCCCTTCGATTTCAGGTCCGTATCCACACGATGCCTTTTTCCGGTGGCCAGCCGCTTTCCCGCAGGCTTTGCACCTGCCCCGCCTTGGCCATGATAGCCGCTTCGGTCCCCGATCCGTGATTTCGCGCCTTGGCATCGATTTTACCGGCCGGTGGGTTTCGTAGTCGTGTTTCTGCGCGGGCCAGCAGGAGCCGCGTCGGCGCAGGGTGGGGTCGGGTGGGTGGGTAAGTTCTGCAGATAAGTATATGGTATATGGTGTAGGGTATATGGATTATAGGTCCCAATAAAAGACGAACTCTGTTCATTAATAAAGACTGCGCTTAGTGCAGTTTGGGATAGATCGGTTGGGGCGGGAGATGGCACCTTTGACTGGGCCAAATCGCTGAATCATCGCATTTTGACTGCGCCTGGCAAAGTGCGGTCAACACTGTGGGCGATTGGCTCATTGACTTGAAACGGGTCGTCGCTAAGCTTGCGCGAATAGGGCAGCAATACCTCGCAATCGACCTGTGCTCCAATTTACAATAATCTATCGGTCTGCGGTCTCACATGAATCAAAGGCATGTGGCAAATCAAGCCAGCAGCGCGACTTGGAGAACAAATTCTATGACCGTACGCCGGGGGCCACGAACTGTCACGCGGGATACGGTAAATTGGAAGCTCATTGATGACCATGTTATACATGGGACATTACTTGATGAAGCTGACATTCAAAGGCTCGCTCTCAAGCACGACGTAAAAGAGCAAGCTCTGCGTCAAGCGTCAGTTAGACTGAGATCTGCGTTTCTTAAAGAAATGGTTCTATCGCAGCCTGAACTTTTTTTAGAACGGCGGCGAGTTGGAAAAGTAAAACTGGCGGAAATCAGTAGATTGATGGCAATAGCCGACGGCAAACTGCAAAAGGCTCTCCGCATACTGGATGACGTAGGCTTTTCCAATCCGTTCGCACATGCAGGAATGCCAAATCCGGCCGACCGCTATCGCGAAGAATTTGAAAACGCGGTTTGTGCCATAGACGAATGCAGACGTTTTTTCAATGCAGCAGAGAGCGAAGACTTAGCACGATTTCTAGCAACACCAGACGGCAACAAAGCAGTCGATATGCGCCGCACAATTCTATGCGTGACTCTTTTTAACCTTTGGCTCGATCTTGGACGCAGTGTCACTTACACGACTGACAATATTTTGGAAGAGCGAACAGGCCCTCTAATTGAGTTCGTGAGGGACGTCATCTTCTGCCTGTCTGATCCGCCCACTCGCCATAATGGTGAAGCTGTCAAACGCGAGATCGATGCATTCAATCGAGGGGTCAAGCCTTCAGACCTTTGATCTATAATAGAAAAGTTCCAACATTGGAGCTGCTGGATATTTGGCCAACTTTTTTTGTCCTGTGACACTTTCTAAAATCTAACGGCGTGTGCGCATGGTCATGCCATGACACGCGCCCCCGCCCCTTCCCACTCTGATGAGTCTGCTGACGCGCAGATCGATACTGCTGTTTTGCGGTTGGTCGATCTGTTTGCGCGTCAAGCCGCGCGGGAACTGGCGGTGGACGCGTCTGACCCAAAGGAGAGGCCCGATGCCATCCCAGATAAACAAGACGAGCAATAAGCCCCGCACCCTGCTGACGGTGCGCCAAGTCGCCGAACTCGACAACTGTTCGGAGAAGACGGTGCGCCGTGCGATCGCAGCAGGGCTGTTGGAGGCCCTCCGCGTCGGCCCCGGCGGACGCTTACTGCGCATCGATCCAGCGGCGCATGCGGCATACCGCCAGGCGCAGAACTGGTAGGGCGCCGTGTCCATTAATGTCCATATATGTCAATGCTTTATGCCCACCTCGGGAAGAGGCGCTCACCAGAACTGGCGAAGTTATAGGGTATATGTTGACCCGAATCAGACACCCTGTCCCGCCCTGTCCACCCGAGACCAAACCTGCCCCAAGGAGCTTTTCCCGATGACCCGTTTTGCCCCGATCGACCTCGACCAAGCCTTCGTCCCGAAGGATATACCTATGTTTGCAGACCTGATCGCAAAGCTGGGCGAAGACAACAGCCTCAAGAGCACACGCCGCAGGGATATGATCTCTGGCTTGCGCCAAGTTGCCAAAGCCCTGGACCGGCCACCGCAGGACGTGCCTTGTCACGGTCGCTGGTTGCAGCCACGCCTTACTAAAATTTCTCCCGCAGCACGCGGGCTAAGCACCAAGACCTGGCAAAACGCCGTCAGCAATGCGCGTTCCGCCATGGCCCATGTCGGTATCGTTGAGCGGCGCTTCAATCGGGTCACAGACCTGGCACCGGAATGGCAAACGCTTTGGACCAGCCTTCTCGCCACCCACGACAAAACCCTCCAACCCCCTTTGTGTCGCTTTGTTCATTTCCTCAGCAATCAAGGTGTGAGCCCCCAGAAGGTGCGGAATGCACATGCACTCTGTTATCTGGAGGCGGTGACTTGCAACGAGATCAGCAAATCGCCACAGGTATCCTATCGCGCAGCAGTAAACGGCTGGAACCTTGCCACTGATCGGGTACCGGATTGGCCCAAGACGCGCCTTTCGTTGGAGAGCCGCCAGAAAGTTATCAAGCTGCCAGAGGACGCATTTCCGGTCAGTTTCATTCAGGATGTGGATGCGCTGATGTCCGATTTCGCCACGCCAGACCCGCTGGCGGAAGACGGGCGCCATCGTGCCTTGCGGCCCGCTTCAATTGCCCAGTATCGCCGTCAGTTGATCCGCTTCGCCTCCGAAGTTGTCCATTCAGGTGTGCCGATAGCACAGATTCAGAACCTGGCAGTTTTGCTGCAGCCCGACATCGCCGAGCGTGGCCTACGTCAAATGCTGTCGCGCAGCAGCAACCAATCCAACGCCGTGATTGCGGAAATTGCATTACGCTTGCGGAACTTTAGCAGGGTCTCAGGGCAGCCCGCCGAGACCCAGATCGGGCTGGACCGCTTGGCAAAACGTCTCGCCGTTCCTCCTCAACGCGGAATGACCAAGAAGAACCGGGACCGTTTGCGGGTGCTGCAGAACGACGAACGCATGCGACGTCTATTGAACATGCCAGACCGGCTGTTCACACATCCGCCCAAAGGCAAGGCAAACGCCTACACCAAAGCACTGGCACGCGAAGATGCGGTGGCGATTGCTATTCTGCTCATCTGTCCGGTCCGCATCAAGAACCTTGCGGGGATTCATCTGGAGCGCCACATCCAGCGCCCCGGTGATGGGCGCGCCTACTTGGTCTTGGTCGACGACGAGGTCAAAAATGAACGCCCGCTTGAGTTCGAGTTCCCCAAGGATTTGATCCGCATGATTGATCAGCATCTGGCAACGCGCAGCCCGATGATGTGCCCGCGTGGGACCCAATGGCTTTTCCCAAGGCGCGACGTTGCGGCACCTGTCGAACCCAGCCAACTGTCTTCACGGATCGCCAAACGCGTCCGCAAACAAACAGGTCTTGAAGTGAACGCTCATCTATTTCGCCATCTCGCCGTAATGAACTGGCTCGACGCCAATCCAGGTGGCTACGAGGTCGCCCGCCGCCTGCTCGGCCATTCCGAAGTCAGCAGGACCATCAGCCTGTATTCCGGCCTTGAGGTAAAGTCGGCAACCCGTGCGTTTGCCGATCTGATCGAGACCAAGAAAGGGCGGAACACATGAGCCTTGTTCTCCCTCGTACCAAATGGCCCCGTTCAGACCGCGAGATGTGGGAGGCACTCTGCCGAGAAGCAGGGCCACTTGATGATCCGGGGGGCCTTGCACACCTGCGTCAGACCTCGCGCAACACCTTGGAGGTACGCTACGGCCGCTGGATCAAATGGCTATCCGATACAGATCCCAAGGCACTATTGGCACCACCACCAGAGCGAGCGACGATGCTGCGCCTTCAGTCCTGGCTGGAGGGCCTCAATCATACCAAGCCCATGTCACGCCTGATGTTCGTTGATGGGGTCCTGCGCGTTCTCAGAGAATTTGCGCCTGAACAGGACTGGACAGTGCAGCGTCGCCTTCTCGCGGGCTTGAAGCGCGCTGCGGGCCGTGGAGATCCAGCGCGCAAAAACGGGCGCATTTTGTGCAGTGCAGTTTTGCTCGCGGCTGGACTGCGCCATGCTGGTCTCTACGCCGACGAAGCCGTCACACCACTTGAGCGATTGAAGCGCCAGCGGGACGGCACAATGATTGCCTTGCTGTCCGTGCTGCCGATCCGCCGCCGTTCCTTCTGTGAGCTTGCTCTCGGTCAATCGGTTCACGTCAGCGCCACTCAGATCATGATTTCGCTTGCGCCCGACATGACCAAGACAGGCGTGCCCTGGGAGGTCATCGTTCCGGGCCAGGTTGAACCCGTTTTGCGCCACTACATCAACGAGGTGCGCCCTGCCCTTCTTGCTCGCGGCGGCCAAAGCCACAATGTTCTCTGGGTCGGCAAAAAAGGGGAGATCATGACCCCAAACTATATTGGCAGCCGTGTCGGCAAACTGACACTCCAAATGACCGGCATACGCGTGCCACCACATTTCTTCCGCGATGCAGCCGCGACGACGTTAGCGCGGAGTTCAGCACAAAGTGCGCGACTGATCCGACCGGTTCTGGCACATTCGGGGTTCAAGACCGCCGAGCGCCATTACATTCACGCGCAAACCATCGATGCCGGACGAGACTATGCGTCCCTGATTAAGCGCCTCAAAGGAGACCGGCCATGACCAAAGTCGCCATTTACGCGCGGTTCTCATCACAGATGCAAAGCGAAGCGTCGATCGAAGATCAAGTGCGCATCTGCCGCGAACGGGCAGAACGAGAAGGCTGGACAGTTTCTGACATCTTCTCCGACATGGCAGTGTCTGGCGCCAGCATGCAACGCCCCGGCATTCAGCGCCTGATGGACGAGGCAAGCCGTGGCAACTTCGAAATCATTATTGCTGAAGCCCTCGACCGGCTCAGCCGCGACCAGGCAGACGTAGCAACACTCTTCAAGCGACTGAGTTTTCGCGGGGTGAAGATTGTCACATTATCAGAGGGCGAGATCAGCGAGTTGCACGTCGGCCTCAAGGGGACAATGAACCAGCTCTTCCTCAAGGACCTCGCCGCCAAAACCCGTCGCGGCCTACGTGGGCGCGTTGAGGCCGGGCGCTCGGGTGGTGGCAACAGCTACGGCTATGACGTCGTGCGCCGCCTTGGACCGGACGGTATGCCCGTGACAGGCGAACGGACCATTAACGAAGATGAGGCCGTCCTGATCCGCCGGATCTTCGCAGAGTTCAGCGACGGTCTGTCACCCAAAGCCATCGCAAGAAAGCTCAACGGAGAGGGTATCCCGGGCCCCAGGGGCAAACCGTGGCGCGACACAGCAATTCGTGGCCATCGCATTAGGGGGACCGGTCTGCTCAACAATGAACTCTACATCGGTCGGCTGGTATGGAATCGGCTGCGCTATATCAAAGATCCGGAAACAGGCCGAAGGGTTTCGCGGCTCAATCCCCAAGAAGAATGGATCATCACGGACGTGCCGGAGATGCGGATTGTGGACGATGCACTCTGGGCACGCGTCAAACACCGCCAGGAACAGATCGACGCCACACCACGCGTGCAGGCAATCAGAGAGACACGGTTCTGGGAAAAGAAGCGCACGACGCACCTATTGACCGGTCTGCTGCGCTGCGGCAGCTGCGGTGGCGGCTTTGCCGCTGTGGGAAAGGATTACATTGCCTGCTCCGCCGCGCGCAAACAGCACACCTGCACGCAAAAACGCTCCTTCAAGCGGCACGAACTGGAAACGATTGTCCTGAACCTGCTGCGGGACCGATTGATGCGTCCCGAAGCGGTAGCGGCTTTTGTGGCGTCTGTTAGCCGCGAGATGAATGCCGGACGCGCTGAAGAAAGTGCGACTCGCGCACGGCTCGCAACCGAACGCACCCAGATCACGCGCCGTCTCGATGGGCTCTACGATGCTATTGCCGATGGGCTCCGCACGGCAGGATTAAAGTCCAAACTCGAAGATATGGAAACACTGCTGGCCGTAGTAGACGCAAAGCTTGCATCGCCTGCCCCATCACCAGTACGGCTGCACCCGCAACTGAGCGAGATTTATCGTCACAAAGTGGAGGCGTTGTCCCAGACGTTGTCAGATCCGGAGATCCGTCCAATGGCACTGGAGACAATTCGCGGTTTGATCAGTGCCGTCACGATCCACGAGACCGATGAAGGGACACGCTTGACCCTCGACGGCGCAATCACGGCCCTTGTGGGCTTGGCCCAACCAGAGGCCGAAGCCTTTTTTAGTAGTGGTTCGGTAAAAGTGGTTGCGGGAGTAGGATTTGAACCTACGACCTTCAGGTTATGAGCCTGACGAGCTACCGGGCTGCTCCATCCCGCGCCAAAGGCACCTCAGGTA
>NZ_QBUD01000029.1 GCF_003058085.1 Yoonia sediminilitoris
GGTTCGTCAGTTCACAAAATGCGCGACGTCAGGAACAATGCGAAACATCAGCCACAAGCGCCATTGCCGCGCGAGCGGCTTCGTCCATGAGCCCACACCGGACCTGCCAATTTCTCGCTGCGTGCGCACGTAGTGCAAAAGTCTGCCGCGTTGCTGCAAACTGGCTGCAACATCGCAAAGGGGAATGCCGCCATTCAGGCGAAGCGCAGCAAATCTGAAACTGTGAATTCACAGACTGCGGGACGTAGCCAAGGCTTCTCAGGGATGAGCCGCGCTTAAAGGCGATAGAGGCGCGTCGCAGTCTTGCAAAACACTGCGTCTATCGACTGCGGATCATTCTCGGCAATCAGTGAAGCAAGAGTGCTGACCTGATCAAACACTGAGCAGTGCAAGGTCTCGATAGGCGCATTGGAACCATACATGAGCCTGTCGCCTCCTAGCTGCTTAAGAACGTGGTGCGTGTAAGAGCGCAAGTTTTCGGGTCGCCAGAGTTTATCGATGGTCCAAAGGCCCGACAGTTTCATTGCAATGTTGTCAAAGCCCCTTACCGCCTCAACCCCGGTGCGCCACGAAGACAAGGACACAGGTTCCGGTGTCGCCAGATGATCGATGATGATTACAAGGTCGGGCACAGCTGTAGCCAGTTGCGCGACTTCGACTAGCTGGTCAGGCACAATAACAAGATCAAGACTGAACCCCATCTCGCTCAGCAAGCTTGCATTCCTAATGAATGTGAGGTCGTTCATCATATGCGGACGATCAGATAACCGCCATCGCCCGCTACGATCATGAGCAACAAACGCCCGTACGCCCTTGGCCAAGGGATACTGTGCATGGGCTTTCAAAATATCGGCGGCCATTTCAGACGACAGATCAATGTCGCCAACAACAGCGTTGGGCCAACCAGATGTCTGGGACAAGTCCGCAAGCCAGGCAGTTTCATCGCTTGGGTTCGCCGCGCCGCAGTTGGCCTGAACATGAACCGACCCAACCAACGGTAATCCATCAAAGTGTGTCAGGTAATCCACTGTCAGGTAATTACGTTTGATGGCGTCGTGATTGCCAAACGGGCGTGGAGGCGCATCCGGAGCAAGCCAAGGATAGGGAAAGCGCCCAAGATCCCAAAGATGGTGATGCGCATCGACAATTTCTGTCGGCATAGGGCCATCGTGATCAAGGGCACTTCCCATGGTCGATCAACCCGCCGCGACAGTGCGCTGCCGCTGCACGCCAAGGCCTTCAATACCAAGCTCCATCACGTCGCCCGGCTTAAGATAAAGACGCGGGTTTTGCCCCATACCAACACCGGGAGGTGTCCCGGTTGAGATGATGTCGCCAGGCTGGAGGCTCATGAACTGCGAAATATACGACACCAAATGCGCCACCCCGTAAACCATCGTGCAGGTATTCCCGTCTTGGTAACGGTGGCCATTCACCTCTAGATACATATCCAGATTCTGCGGGTCCGACACCTCGTCACGGGTCACAAGCCACGGTCCTGTCGGGCCAAAGGTATCAGCCGACTTGCCTTTTACCCATTGCCCGTGCCGCTTGATCTGAAAATCACGCTCTGAAACGTCATTGACGACGCAATAACCCGCAACATGGTCCATGGCATCATCTTCGCTGACGTATTTCGCGGTTTTGCCGATAACGACAGCCAGTTCGACTTCCCAATCTGTGGCCTTGGATGTGCGTGGAATTTCTACATCGTCGTGCGGGCCGCAGATCGCAGAGGTGGCTTTGAAGAAAATGATCGGCTCTGGCGGTACGTCCATGCCCGATTCAGCCGCATGGTCCGAGTAGTTCAGCCCAACACAGATGAATTTCCCGACATTCCCGACGCAGGGGCCGATGCGGGGCGTGCCTTCGACAACTGGCAGAGTGGCCGGATCGATAGACGCCGCCGTCGCTATGGCGTCGGACAAATCCGGTCCGGCAATGTCGCTTACATGCGCGGACAAATCGCGCAGCTGTCCGTCAGCATCGAGCAGGCCGGGGCGTTCTTGGCCCTTTGGGCCGAAACGTAGCAGTTTCATTGGTTTTCCTTATGGTTCTAATGGATCAATAGGTTGCTCGGCCGCCCGAAAGGTCGAACGTTGCACCGGTGGTAAAACTGTTTTCCGACGAAACCAGCCAAGCGATCATCGCTGCTGACTCGTCCAACTCCAAAAAACGACCGCGCGGTATCTTGGAGAGCATGTAGTCAATGTGTTCTTGCTGCATCTGGTCAAAGATTCGCGTGCGCGCCGCTGCCGGTGTCACGCAATTGACCGAAATATCCTGCCCGGCCAATTCTTTACCCAGCGATTTTGTCAGTCCGATCACCGCCGCCTTGCTCGCGGAATAGGCCGAGGCATTCGGGTTGCCCTCTTTGCCTGCGACCGAGGCAATGTTGACGATACGGCCATACCCCTTTGCCGTCATCACGGGCACCACGGCCTTGTTCACAAGGAACGTGCCATTCAGGTTGATGTCGACGATCTTGCGGAATTCGTCGACGGGGTAGTCGGCCAGCGGTGCATTCAGCCCCGCGATGCCGGCAGAGTTGACCAAAATCTCGACACCGCCGCAGACCTCTACGGTTTTGGCTATCGCGGCTTGAACACTGTCCCAGTCGGAGATGTCGACTTGCACGGCCAAGGCCCCTCCGCCGACGCGTTCCGCTGTTTCCTGTGCCAAAGCGGCGTCCATATCCCAGATCGCGACCCGCGCGCCCTGAGACGCCAACAGCGCGGTTATCGCGCCGCCGATCCCTTGTGCGCCGCCGGTGACAATGGCGGTCTGGTTCGAAAAGTCATAGGTCGTCAATGGATCATCCCTTCATCATGTTTATTGGTGTTGCGCTGCCCCCGGCCTTTGCCGAGGTCACCAGCGCATGCAAAGTTTCTACGGCGCGTGCGCCGACATCGCCGGGGCTTTCGTTGCCGCCTTTTCCCATTGCGACATCGACCAGCGCGTTGGCGGGGCCTTCACAGCTGTAGAACCATGTGCCCGGCGCAACAGAATGATCTTCCCGGCTGCCATCGGGCAGCTTGAGGATCATCCGCTCCGTCTCAATGTCGATCAAAAGCGATCCGGTCTCGCCGTAAATGCGGATATCAACCTCAAACCCATGCCCTTGCGGCACGCCACAGGTTCCCGAAAACACGCCCGTCGCCCCGTTGCTGAACCGCGTCACGGCGGCGTCATGCAGGTCCACCCGGCTGGGTGCATCCAACGTTATTGCGCCGACGGATTCGCATCGCAGATCGGTCAGCCAGAACAGCAAGCCCATGGCATGGCTGAGCTGCCCATAGGCAAAACCGCCGCCTGCATCTGCGTTTTGCCATGTTTCGGCTTCCGGTTGGATCTTGATATGTTCCCACCGTGATGCACCCCCACTGCCCGCAAAAACGGAGCGTGTGAACGATCCCATGTGGCACAACACATGTTCAATCTTGCCGATCCGGCCCAATAGGTCGCGGGCAGTTTTGAGGCCCGGCTTATAGTGCCACCCGTAGGAGACCAACAATTCGCGCCCGACCTCTTTCGCCTTTTCAACAAGGGCCCATGCCTCATCCGGGTTAAGGCACATCGGCTTTTCAACTAGAACGTGGCACCCCTTTTCCAGAAACGCCATCGCTTGTTCGAAATGCAGATGATGCGGCGTCGCGATCACGGCAATATCGATGTCGCGCGCCAGAATATCGCGCCAATCCTCGGATGCGAACGCAAACCCAAATTCATCGCGTATCAGCGCAAGATCATCCGCCCCGAGCCGACAGACAGAATCTAACACGACCTCCGGGCGGTCTTGCAGCACGGGGATATGGACACGATACGCGAAATGCCCCGCGCCGATGACAGCGGCGCGGATCGTTGCGGCAGTGGTGTCGGTGTTCTGGGTCATGCGCTTTCTCTAATCATAAGTTCAAAGCCGACATCATCGATCAGCGGTTGCTCGACGCCATCGTTCAGTCGCTGCAGAACGTGCTCGGCAGCGCGTTGTCCAATTTCCTGCGCGCGAACTCTGATTGTGGTCATCGGGACGGGCATCAGACCTGAAATACTCAGGTCACCAAACCCGGCGATCGCGACATCCTCGGGGATGCGAATGCCACGCGACAGACAGGCCATCATTGCGCCCTGCGCTGGCAATTCAGCCTGGAAAAACACAGCATCGGGCGGGTTCGGCCTGTCCAACAAAGACAGTATGAGTGGGCCGCCGCTTTCGATGGTCGTCGGGTTGGGAACAGCCAGAATGTTCTCTGGCGGGACAGAACGCCCGGCGTCCTGCATCGTTTGCAGAAAACCGGCCTGTCGGTCGGTGGCCTGATCGTTGTTTTCAAACGCGCCGCCAACGGTTGCGATATTGCGATAGCCCTTTTCGATCAGGTAGCGCGTCATGCCCGCCGACGCATCATAGTTGCTATAGCCCACGGAAATATCCAGCGCCTCTGGCCGCAAATTCCAGGTTTCGACCACAGGCCCGCCGAACGCCTCCAACAGCTTTCGACACGCCGATGAGTGGGTAAACCCGGTCACGATGATCGCATCGGCCTGACGGGCGATGAACGTTCGCACCGCCTCGGCCTCTTGGTCTTTCGATCGCTGGCTGACACCGAGAAGCATTTGTAGGTTCGCTTGCCTCAATACGGTTTCAGCGCCTTGGGCAAAGTCGGCAAACAGTGAACTGGTCAAGATAGGGACGACGACACCGATCATATTCGAGCGGCTCGAAACCAGTGAGCGTGCTGTCAGGTTGGGCACGTATCCGATTTCTTCGATCGTTTTGTGAATCTTTTTTCGGGTCTCTTCCTGCACGGTTTCAGGGTGGCGCAACGCGCGGGACACTGTGATCAGCGACAGACCAGAGGCCGCTGAAACATCCTTCAGAGTTACCCTTCGGCTCTTTGCCATGTTTGCCCTTACTCTTGTTGCCTTACGGCCTTTTGGCGTCGGCGCCAAATTTCAAATTAGCATTGACATACGAATGTCATGGACGTATTCCACAGTCAAGACCCAATGATATACGAATGTCATTTCGAAAACTAAAACCGACTAAGTTCTAACAAATGGGAGGAGAAACCATGAAACTTGATATTAGCAGACGCGGATTCCTGATCGGAACGACAGCAATGGCCGCGACCATGGGCATTGCCGCAGGTCCGGCGCGCGCCGCAACCGGCAGCCTGTCGGTATGGAAGTTTGGCGGAACGCCCGCAGAAGTTGAGGCATGGCCGGCTGCCAACGAACGCTTTTTGGCCGACAACCCTGACGTCGATCTCGACTACTCGTTCTTTAACGGTCAGATCCGCCGCCAGAAAATTCTGGCCGGCTTCCAGACTAATCGCCTCGCCGATGTGATCATCGCGTTCGGGCAGGATATCCCGGAATTTGCAGGGTTCGGTCTGATTCAGCCGCTGGATGACATTGCGACCGACGGGCAGATCGACGACTGGAAAACCCGCCTTGTGCCAGAAGTCATGTCGTCTGGCATGCACGATGGCAAGCTTTATGGTGTGCCGACCTATGTTGATATGGCGTCGTTCCTCGCTGTCGACATGGATGCCTTGGCAGAGGCCGGTTATGACCGCCCGCCAGCTACATGGTCCGAGCTGCGCGAATACGCCAAGGCCATGACCAAGCCCGATCGCCCCGGCATTGCATTCCCTGCCACGACTGCACCCGTCGACATCAACATCTTCGAAGGCATCGCTTATGCAAACGGTGGCCGCGTGTTCGACGAAGAGAGTGGCAAGGTTCAGCTGAACGAAGCGGGGATGGTCGACGCTCTGCAACTTTATGCAGACCTGATCGCTGACGGATCAACACCGGCTGGCACGTCGATGACCGAAACCAACTTCCGCGACACCGCACAATTGTTCGGTCAGGGTCGTGCGGCCATGTGGATCGGCTTGTCTTGGCTGAACACGCCATGGGGCACGCCCGAAGGGTTCAACTGGGAAGGCGCGCCCTTCCCGCGTCCCGACGCGCCAAGCGGCAGCTTCCCGCCCGTCGCCGCGATCATGGATGGCACTGCCGTTCTGATGGTATCTTCGCGCACCGAGAACCCCGAAGCTGCAATGGCCTACATTGATTTCTGGACCCAGAACGAGCAGCTGAACACGTGGGGCGGCAACCCGGAAATCGCTCGCGTTCCTGCTGGTAAAGATGCCTGGAACAGCCCTGGTCTCGCAGAAGCATGGCCAAACTGGGTCTCTGCATACAACGAAGGCAACTTCTTTGCAGGCGCTGAGCCGATGCCGCGTTTCATTGGCGTCTCCGCCGTAGAAAGCGCCCTCGCGACAGCGATCCAGCAAGTGGTGCTGGGGCAGAAAACACCACAGGAAGCTCTGGATGAGGCGAACGAAGCCGCACAAGCACAGATTGATCTGTTGCGCGGCTAGTTCGGAAAGGCTCGGCAGGTTTCTCCCGATCTGCCGGGCACTTCTCTATTGATGCACGTTGCCGCGCACCACGCGCGGGGCCGATGTTCTTTCCTGTTCGAAAGGTCAAACGATGAACCGTTCTAGTGATAGATGGCTTGCCTATTTTCTTATTCTCCCCGTTGTCGCCGCAGTTCTTGCCTTTGTGCTTGGCCCGACATGGGACGTCGCCACGCTGAGCCTGACACAATTTGTCATGGGTCAAGAGCGCGGCTTCGGCACGCTGGTCAATTTCGAAGCCCTTTGGGCCGACCCCGTCTTTGGCACTGTTGTCGTTAATACGGCCATCTGGATCCTTGGAGGCACGGTGTTCTGTGTCCTGACGGGATTGGCCGTCGGCGCATATCTGGCCATCGATTCAAAAGTCACAACCGCGCTGCGCGCATTGATCCTCTTGCCATGGGTGTTGCCTGACGTTGTGACGGCGATGGCGTGGAAGTGGATGTTGCACGGTCAGGTCGGGGTCATCGGTGATGCTTTCACCCGCGTTGGTTTGTCCGATCAGCCGATCTCGTTTCTCGGGGACCCAGACCTTGTGATGTGGATGCTCGTGATTGTGCTTGTGTGGCGCAAGATGCCTTTGGTGGCGTTGATCCTTTGTGCGGCCATCCGGTCGGTCCCGGCAGAACAGATCGAAGCAGCCCGCATGGACGGCGCCAACGCGTTCCAGAGGTTCCGGCATGTGATCCTGCCCAATATCTCGTTTTCGCTTACCGCGGTGACAGTCATCTCAATGATCTGGATCACCGCTGAGTTCACCCTGCCATGGGTCATGACCGGCGGTGGGCCTGCCAACTCAAGCCAGATTATGTCGACCTACATTTACCAGCAGAGTTTCCAGTTCTTCAATTGGGGCGTGGGCTCGGCCATGTCGGTCGTCAACCTAGTGTTCCTCATGGCTGTAGTCGGCCTTTACCTTTACATCAACCGCCGGTCTTGGGCCGCAGGGGGTAGCAAATGAACCAGTCATCTCGCCCTTTCTATTGGATGGCGCTCAGTCTCATTGGTGTCGTGATCGCCGCCTACATCTTGTTCCCGATCTTTTGGCTTGTCTTGGCGTCGTTCAAGACAACCGGCGAACTGGCCAGTCTACCGCTGACGTTCTGGCCACAGGCTCCTACCATTGAGGCCTATACAGCCCTGTTTGACGAAACGTCCCAGTCCAGCCAGCTTTTGAATTGGCCGACGCTGATTTCGAACAGTTTTATCGTCGCAGTCAGTTCCACGATCCTTGTTGTGTTCTTTGGCACGCTCGCCGGTTACGCCTTTAGCCGGCTGCACTTTCCGGGACGCGATCTGATCCTTGGCGGGCTTTTAATCAGCCGGATGTTCCAGGGTGCGGCCTTGTTACTGCCAACTTACCGGCTGATGAACTCGCTGAACCTTCAGGACTCTCTGCTCGGCCTGATCCTGCTTTATTCCGCATTCGGCCTGCCGTTCGCCACCTGGATCATTGCATCATCCTTGCGGGAAATCCCGTTCGAGTTGGAGGAGTCCGCGATGATGGACGGGGCCAGCAGATTGCAAAGCATGGTCCGGATTGTCCTTCCCTTGGCGACGCCCGCATTGATCACCGCCGCGATGTGGCACTTTGTCGGCGCCTGGAGCGAGTTTGCCTTTGCATCCATCCTGATGGAATCCTCGGACAACAAGACCGTGACCATCGGATTGGCCAGCTTTGTCGAGCTATTTACCATTGAATTCAACCGGGTTGGTGCGGCGGCCACGCTTGTCGCGATGCCAATCATGGTCGTGTTCTTCTTTGGTCAGCGCTACTTCACACGTGGCTTGCTGGCAGGGGCGGTGAAAGGATGAAGATCGCATCCATACAGGCGCGCGCCATTGACTGTGGGTTCCAGACGCAAAAGCTTCAGACAAGCCGTGTTGCGTCGCCCATGTCGCGTTGGCCGCAATTTGGTGAAAACCGGTCCAGTTGGATGTGGCCCAGCAAAAAGGTGTTCGTGCGGATCGAATCCGACGATGGCCTTGTCGGCTGGTCCTGCACCAACGGCGGCGAAGTCGTGGCTTTGATCGTTCAGGCGCATCTTTCACGTCTGATCGAAGGCACAGCCGTCACAGATATCGCGGACGTCTGGGACCAGATGTTCAATTCGCTACTGCCGTCCGGCCACTCAGGGTTTTCGATGATGGCCGTAGCCGCTGTCGATATCGCGCTTTGGGATCTTCAGTGTAAGACGCGTGGCGTTTCACTGGTTGCGGCTCTTGGAGGCGGTGCGTCCGATCTCCCAGTATACTGTACGACGCAACAGCCAAAACCGTTTTCGGGCGGTGGTTGGTGGGGGCTAAAAGCTGCCACGCCATACGGGCCTGGCGCAGGTGAACAGGGGCTGCGTGCCAATGTCGACTATGTCGGCAGCTTCCGCGACGCATCGGGGCCGGATGGTCGGATCATGCTGGATTCTTTCATGGCATGGGATGCGGATTATACGCTTCGCTTTGCACAAGAAGCAGCCCAGCACGACCTCTATTGGATCGAGGATCCTTTGCCACCCTACGATATGGAAGGCCTGCACAAACTCAAATCCGGCCTTGGTGGCAGCACACGACTTGCCCTTGGTAATTTCAGCTTTAATCGTTGGGATTGTGCTGCATTGATCCGCGAAGGTCTGGCCGACGTCCTGCAACCGGATGTCGCGTGGGCGGGCGGCATCACCGAATGCTTGCGCATTCTTGACATGGCCAAAGCCGCAGAAGTGCCCGTGATCTTGCACAACACCTGCGAACAACCATGGGCGCTGGCACTGGCGGCGGCAAAACAGTCCGATCCGGTTGTTGAATTTGTCGATCGCGGCAAGGGCTCTTCACTTTATGGGCTGATGGGCGACGCGCCGGTTTTCAAAAATGGTCGCGTTGTTGTCCCGACAGATACGACGGGAAACCAGCCACCAGAAGCCATTCTAAATCAATTCGCTGACCACGACGCTACAAAACTCTTGAAGGAGGTCTGACATGGGCTCAGTTGCACTTCGCGATATTCGTAAATCTTATGGGGCTGTCGAAGTACTCCACGGGATCGATCTTGATGTTGCCGACGGTGAATTCGTCGTGCTGGTCGGTCCGTCCGGCTGTGGCAAATCCACATTGCTGCGTTCACTCGCCGGGCTGGAAACCATCAGCGGAGGCGAAATCTCCATCGATGGATCCAGCATCGTTCACCTGCATCCCAAAAGCCGGGATATCGCCATGGTGTTCCAGAACTACGCGCTTTACCCGCATATGAACGTCGCCAAGAACATGGGCTTCCCCTTGCAAATGGCGAAGGTCAGCAAGTCAGAGATTGACGAAAAGGTCGCCAAGGCCGCGGAAATCCTTAGCCTCACACAGATGTTGAAACGCTACCCCAAGCAATTGTCGGGCGGCCAACGTCAGCGCGTTGCCATGGGCCGCGCCATTGTGCGGGATCCAAAGGTGTTCCTGTTCGACGAACCCCTGTCGAACCTTGATGCCGCCTTGCGCGTGCAGATGCGCACAGAGATCAAGGGCCTCCATCAGCGTCTGGGCACAACAATCGTCTATGTTACGCACGACCAGATTGAAGCGATGACAATGGCCGACAAGATCGTCGTCATGAAAGACGGCCATGTTGAACAGATCGGTGCTCCGCTGGATCTGTATGACCGGCCCGCCAACCGCTTTGTCGCAGGGTTTATCGGCTCGCCCGCCATGAACTTTATGCCCGCCAAGGTGGAAAATGGGCAGGCCGTCCTTGAGAATGGCGCCGTTCTGGCACCCGCCCCTGAAGGGCTCACCGAAGGTCAGGCGTTTACCGCAGGCGTGCGGCCAGAACACTTGATGGTAGCCGATCAAGGCGCATCAGCGAATGTCACGGTGGTTGAGCCAACCGGCGCGGAACTCCAGTTTGTCGTCGATCTGGCCGGAACCCCGACGTTGGTCTCCACCCGCGACCGGTTGCACCTGCGCCTTGGTGACACATTGCATCTCGAGGTTGAAGCAGGCCGGTTGCACGCCTTTGACTCCGAAACGGGTGTGCGATTGGGGTAACGAACGTGCGGATCACGGATATCAGAGTCATCCCGTTCCGCACCTATGCGGACCGATGGGACATCGGCCACGGGCGCCTGATCCCGAAGGCAGAGGTGCACCAGACTGTCACATGTATCGACACCGACGAAGGGCTGACCGGCTATTTCTTTGGCGGCGGCAAACACGGCGATCAGGACGGCTTGAACGTGGTCGAACAAGAGATGCTGACCGGCCGCATCAAAGCGTTGCTGGTCGGTCAAGATCCGTTTGATCGTGAAATGGTGTGGAAATGGCTTTGGGTTGCAAACATTCCCGAAGTCGTCGCCAGCGTCGTTGATCTGGCGCTGTGGGATCTCGCGGGTCGCGCCTTTGGGCAACCTGTCTATAAGGTCATGGGCGGCGCCCGCGACAAGGTAAAGGCCTACGCCTCGACCTATCCCAATATCGGCTCCCCGCAGGTTTATGCCGACCATGCGCTTGCCTGCCAAGCCGAAGGGTATACCGCGTACAAGATTCACCCGCACTATTTCTGGAACCCTGAAACGGGCCTGCCGACTCCTGGCCGCCCCTCCAACATCAAGGACGATATCGAAACCTGCCAACTGGTGCGCGAAGCCGTCGGCCCTGACATGGTGTTGATGTATGACGTCTGGGGCACCTATCACACCCTTGAAGAAACCATCAAAGTCGGGCGCGAACTCGAGAAACTGGATTTCTATTGGTTCGAACATCCGATGCCAGAATACCGCGTTGAAAGCTATGTCCGGCTGTGCCGCGAGTTGTCGATCCCGATCCTTGCCCCTGAGATCGCCGCGGGCGGCGTGTTTACACGGGCCGAATGGATCCTGCGCGGAGCTTCCGACATGAGCCGGATGGACGTGCGGCGCGGCGGCCTGACCGGCTGTCGAAAAACCGCCGTCGTCTGCGAAGCCTACGGCATCAAATGCGAAATCCACATGGCGGGCTGGGGCAACCTGCACGCAATGGGGGCCACATCCGAGGACACGAGCGAGTATTACGAAAAGGGGCTTCTGGCCCCCGGCGTCGATTACGATGCGCCCCATCCCTATCTGCACGCAAACTGCGACCAGATGGATGCCGAAGGGATGATCCCGCTGCCGCAAATGCCGGGGCTGGGCTATGATATTGTCTGGGACTACATCAACGACAACACGACGGCCGCATCGTGAACCGTCGTGTCTGGTTGATGACCCTGAAGCCGGGGTGCGAGGCCGAATACAAAGCCCGCCATGATGCCATTTGGCCCGAACTTCTGGATGTAATGGCTGCCAGCGGCATCCGTGATTTTACCATACACCGCCACGGTTTGACGCTGATCGCCGTGCAGGACCGCTACAAACCGCCGGTGCCGTCAGACCCCGACCCGGTACAGTGGAAATGGTGGGCAGCAATGGAAGCCTTGATGCATTGCCATTCTGACACCCGTCCCGTCCAAATCGAAGTCGAAGATGTCTTCGCCTTCCATGCTGACCAGTTGTCAAAGGAACCTTGATGTCACAGCTCAATTTTCAGGGGATCATTCCGATCCTTATCACACCGTTCGATGCCAAAGGCGGCATTGATTTCGATAGCCTACAACAGTTGATCGAATTCAATATTGCGGCGGGAGTCCACGGGTTGGGGATTGCCTTGGGCAGTGAAATCTTCAAACTCAGCGATGCAGAGCGCGATCAGGTGCTGAAAGTGACGGTTGAGACAGTGAACGGCCGCGTTCCTGTGGTGATGAACACCTCTGCACCTGGAACGGATATCGCTGTTAGCCTGTCGCGTCGGGCACAAGATCTTGGCGCGGATGCGCTGATGATCTACCCGATGTCATTCATGCCCACGGGTCCGGAATCCATGCTGGATCTGTTCGACCGTCTTGATGCGTTCGTCACTCTGCCAATCATCTTGCAGGACGTTCCTCAGGCACCGATTGGCGCAGATGCCGTTCGGCGGATTGTTCTTCATGCCAGCCGAACGGCGGCCATCAAAGTTGAAACACTTCCTACTGTTCCACAGGTCTCGCGTATGGCCGCCAAAGTGGCAGAGAAATTGACCGTTATCGGTGGTGCTGGTGGCAGCTACATGATCGAAGAATTCCGCCGCGGCGCACGGGGGACAATGCCCTTTTGCAGCCAGCCCGAAGATTTCGTCGCCGTTTGGAACCACCTCCTAGACGGCAATGAGTCAACGGCCCGTGTCCTGTTCGACGACAAAATTATGGCGATCAATCGTCTGGCCGCTCAGGACGGTGACATCTTCTATCATGTCCACAAACAAATCCTTCACCGCCGCGGTATCATTGCCAACGCATATGTGCGGTCTCCCACGTGTAGCATCGACGCCATCACCCAGCGCGAGATTGATACGCTACTCGACCAGTTTTATTAAGTTAAGTGCGGCTTAACTTTGAATGGTGTCGCGCGAATGATGGCTTTGATGAAACTTGCGGCTTGCCCCAAAGGCACGACGGAGCATGTTGGAAGGAACGCTGCGTCAGCAACAGCCTCAACTGCATAAGTCCAGTTTGTCCTGAGGGGATGGCGTCTGCTTTGCAAGGAAAAATGCTCTGATTGCGCGGTTCGTCAGTACAGTCCTGTGTCCGGCTTTTGATCGCGGCGTCGAGACTTGCCGCTGACCTTGATGGGTTCCGCAAACCTGTTCCCAAGCGGCGACGCGAACCTGTGATTTCAGGACAAAACCCAGGATTTTGGGTTTTCGGATGACCGCACACGCCATCATGGCATTCGTCTTGCAATTCGGTTTTGCCTTACTCCTTCTGTGCTGCTTGGAGGTAGTAGGTACCTTTGGTGAGGACCACATACGGCTTGACGTATACCGCTGGCATTAGCTGCACTTCATGACCGATTGCGGTTAGGTCACGCCCCCAATGATAAGCGGAGCCGCAGGCCCCAATTACAACAAGACAGTTTGGCAACGTCTCGAAGAACTTGAGCATTGTCTGCGCAGGATCGAACGATCGAAGACAACCGTGCCGTCAGCGGTGATACCGTGAACTTGGCAAACGTCGTTACCCAGATCCAATCCTATTGGCGTAACTTCCATGGTGGAGGTCCATTCCTAGCTGATGAAAACCTCTGCGTTATGCTGAATTGCGCGACGGTCGGGTGAAAACGCAATCTACTCCATCCGCGCCCCGCTACCTTGAGCTCTTCGCAGCGAAAAGACAGTTTGGGGTTGGTGCCATGAAGCGGATTTGAATGGCTGCTCTGGTGAAACGCGCTGCACCGCAAAAAAACACGTCGCCGCGACTGCGAACAAATGCTGCGCCAGCAACATGCCTGAACACCAATGTCAGGAAAGTCCCGCACAGCAGACCTCTATGCAATCTGCAGCGAAGGTCTCCTATGATGAAGATTTTCTGATGCGGGCCAGGGTGTGAGGTTTTGGCTTGGCTCGACTGTGG
>NZ_QBUD01000030.1 GCF_003058085.1 Yoonia sediminilitoris
TGTATTGGGCCGCTCAAAGAAGCCGGATATACGTCAGCAATCGTGATCCTGAACCAAGCCTGCCAAGACTGTTGCAATAAGGCGGGGTCCATATACATCCACACAGGTCATTCGCTGCGATCTGCATAGACGACCGCTATGCGGGACGAAGCTACCATTTGCTGCGGCTGTGCCAACGTCCGGTTCTTGAAGCACGAGGTGCATTCAGCGACACAGAATTCGCTGCAAAGTCGCGTCCGCTTCATTGACTATTTCTAGAACAATGTCGCTTGCACTTTGTACTTCCTTGACCATCGACACGCCTTGCCCGGCCCACATCGAGATTGCCTCGACATTCCCAGTCAGGTCACCGGAAGGTGATTTACTTTGATACCTCAATACTTCACCACCGGTTGAAGTTGAGGCGACGACATCTCCTTCTCCCGGTCTTTGGCCAAGTGGCAGGCGACCTGACTCTTCCCACATTTTGGTAGTGCTATTATTCAAAGCTCTGTGCGGCGCATCGGGCCATCCAATATCAAACAGATCGTCAAAATGGGCCGTGTCGTTTTCCGAGGCGGCTAGAAGGTGAGACAGATAGTCTGGATGGACGTTTGCCTCAGCCGCTGCAAGAAATCGGGTTCCAACCCATACCGCGGAGGCTCCCAATGAGAGTGCTGCAGCCAGTCCTCGTCCATCTGCAATTCCACCCGCTGCCACAACCGGAATATCGCCAACAGCGTCAACGACAGCGGGAATCAATGCCATGCTGCCGACAGTCCCACGCACATGCCCCCCTGCTTCCCAGCCTTGCGCACAGATGGCATCAGCACCAAGTTCAGCGGCAGCTTTTGCGTCTGCGGCGTCGCCGGCGCTGTATACGACTTTCGCACCCCCCGCTTTAGCACGCGCCAAGAATTCTCCAGGCGGTCGCCAGAACAGTGAAATGACTTCCACCTCTTCTTCTAGACAAGCGTCAAGATGCTCTAGGCTTGGAAAATCCATATTGAGGTTCACACCGAACGGTTTGTCGGTCAGTTGTTTGATATTGCGCACCGATGTCCGAAGGTCGTCTGTGCTGACATGCCAAAGTGGAGTCAAACCAAGACCCCCAGCATTGCTTACGGCGGCGACTAATGCATCTGAAGCAACGCCGGCCATGGGAGCCAAAACAACCGGATGTTCAATTCCGAAAGTATCGCAGAATTTTGTGCTCATAACTCGATACCTCAAAGGAGTAGCGTGTAATTCAAGAAGTTTTGCACAGGGAGCTGCGTTTCCAAAGCGGAACTTGGGGCATGTTGCAGCATCAAGTAATTTCGGGCTCAAACGGATCATCTGCTGCGACGATACCAAAGGTCTGGTCTGAATTGGCGAACGGCAAGCGCCGCCCGCCAACATCGTCAGATGTCGATTCGTTCAGCAATGCTCAGAGCATCTTCCAGCTCGACGCCCAGATAGCGCACAGTGCTGTCGACCTTTGTGTGCCCGAGCAGAAGTTGTACTGCTCTGAGGTTTCCAGTTTTGCGGTATATTTCCGCTGCCTTGGTTCGGCGAAGAGAATGGGTGCCATATCCACTCGGCTTCAGCCCGATCGCCGTTACCCAGTCCCGCACAAGCCGACCATACTGCCGTGTTGAAATATGTGGCCGGTCATGAAATCGGCTAGGAAACATGAAACGGCAACCGATCATCTCGGGCGACCCGACCCACGCGGCAACCGTATCCCGCGTGTTTTCAGTGAGTTCGAATTGAACGGGTCGCTGCGTTTTGCTCTGTATGACCGACGCCCTTTCGCGAACGCGACCGTCCCGCACCAAGTCGGTGACAGTAAGTTTCACCAAATCGCATCCGCGAAGCTTGCTATCGATTGCCACATTGAAAAGCGCGAGATCGCGGAGGTTGCCCGCGAGTTCAAGCCGTGCACGGATTGCCCAGACCTGCTTCGGCAATAGTGGCCTCTTCTGACCAATGATCCGGCCTTTGTTCCAGGCTCTGCGTTTTGGGGTGACGGTGGGAAGTTGGACTCTTGGCATGAATTGCCCTCCAATCCTCCCTCCACACCCAGTCATCAGCACCGCGCTGACGGAGGTAGTCTACTGGATTGCCGAACGGCAGCTGTCGGCAGGTGGAGCGATAGGGCATCGTTGCATGCGCATCAGGCTGCTTCGAGCCCACAGCGGAAGCGGCTCAAAACGCTAAGTAAATTCGCAGGCCCACTTCGCTGCGTCGCCAAGAAGGTTAATGCCGCAATGCTGCTGCACAAACGCGCCTTTTGAGCGGGACAGATTCCACAGGCTGGCCTTAGGAAACTTGCAGCACGATTTTTCCGCGCACATGGCCCTCAGAAATATTTTGCATAGCATGGGCCCCGTGAACCAAGGCATGGATTGAAACTGAAGGTGGCTTGATGGTGCCGTTCTCCAGATATGTCACGATTTCTGTAAGTTGCTTTCCATTGGGCTGAACGATCAGGTCAATTTCGTCGACGCCATGTTTTTCGGCCACCGCCGGTAAAGGGGATTCGCCGATGGTGACCAATATCCCTCCCGGTCGAAGAGTTCGATATGCATCGCGATGAAGGGGGCCAAGCACGTTTGAAAAAACAACGTCAACGCCTTGTGGGAATTCGGCGATGAGATCATCTGTGAAATTCGGTTTGGAATAGTCGAAAATGTAGTTGGCCCCGAGTCCAGTGACATAATCGCGGTTTCTTTCGCTACATGTCGTAATGACTTTGGCGCCAAGCGCGGCGCCCAGCTGAACGGCGATGCTACCTGTTCCACCGGCACCCGATAACACATACAGAACTTCGCCTTTCGAGAGCTTCGCCGATCCAACGAGCGCCTGCCAGCAGGTAAGCCCGACAAGCGGAATCGAAGCCGCCTCAGCCAGTGTCAAATTCGAGGGTGCCCGCGCCAAGGACAGTGCGTCCGTGGCAACGTATTCGGCAAAGCTGCCTCCCGGGCCGGGCAAACAGCCGATGACGGCATCACCAACCGAAAAGTTTCTCACGTGGCTTCCGACTTCCACCACGGTCCCGCTGAAGTCGCGGCCAGTCACCAGCGGGAAGGGTGCATTGCGATAGTGATCGATGCGCCCCGCACCAATTTTCCAGTCCACCGAGTTTACCCCGGCATATGCAACCCTGACAAGGACCTCATGGCTGCACGCCTCGGGGCGGGCAAGATCACTGATGACAAGGTTCTCTGGCGGGCCAAACTTTTGATAAACAAGTGCTTTCATGATGTTGGTCAATCCCTCCCGATAACTCAAACGCAGTGTGGCCGTCTAGGAAAACCACATAGGTGCAGTCAGATTACATACCGGCAGTCCATGGCCCTATTTGCCTCGGTTCGATGCTGCATAGTCGATCAGGCGCTCGGGCCAGTGTCGGTCTCGATCGGGAGACGTTCGTTCGGCCCCCATTCGCTCATCGAATTCTCGTAAACGGCGACATTTTCGTGACCCAACTGACAGAGCCAGAACGCATCGACCGTAGCAAAGATCCCACCACCGCAATAGGTAATATGCCGTTGCGCTTTGTCGGCCATTGCCTCGCTGAGGGCATTCGCGATGTTTGACGGCGAAAGGAAGGTTCCATCCGGCGCGACAAGCTCGACCTGCGGAAGACTCACACTGCCGGGGATGCGCCCGGGCCGTCCGTATCTGGGATTTTCGCCGCTAAAGACATCGCGACCAAGTGCATTGACGAGACATGTGCCAGGATCATCAATGGCCCGCAGAACGTCGTCTTTTGCGACAAATATCTCGGGCCGAAGGTCGATGGAAAGCTGGCCCGTGGGGTAGGCGCAGGGCGCTTGAGACAAAGGCCGCCCTTCGGCTGTCCATTTTTCAAATCCGCCGTCAAGGACAGCGGCATTGTCAAAGCCCAGCCATCGCAACATCCACCAGAACCGAGTTGACCATGACATGCTACGCCGACTGTAAAGGACGACCCGAGACGTGTCGTCGATTCCCTGCGCCCCAAAGGCGGCCGCCACGGTTTGCCGGTCCGCAAGGGTCATGGCAAACGGGCTGCTGTCGTCCGAAAAATCTGCCTGAAGATCGAAGAATCCGGCACCCGGGATGTGGCCTGCTTCATGCTCAGGCCGGCAACTGACGACGCGGTATGGGCGTTCGCCTGCGACGTCGAGTTCAAGAATAGTCGAGCAGTCGAAAATCCTGAGCCTCGGGTCGTCCAAATGCTCTGCCAGCCACTGGGTATTGACCAGAGCGTCAGGATCTTTCATCGATACTTCGGCCATTTCAGTGTCCTTTTTCGGGGGGCGGGCGGTCATGTCGCCACGAGGTCGTAGTGCTTGATAGACCGGGACTCGACCAATTCCGCCTCGGCAGGATCAATGTGCGGCGAGTTGTAATCATCGCCGGCAAACTCTTTGAGCGAATCCAGACTGTCCCAGATCATGACAAAGCTGAATTCCCTCGGGGTTTCCGTTCTTGGCGCGCCGGGCAAAACCTGAACAATCCCTTTCGTGCCCAGCATCAGCGGTATGGCGGTCTCGTGAAAGAACCGGGCAAACTGCTCTTCCTTGCCTGGGCGGATGACGACTTGAAAGACACGCATGATCATCAGGTTGCCTCCCTGGCTACAGCAGCATTGCTTTGGATTGGGCTCAAACTATCACAGATTCCGCAAAATCTCAAAAGATGCCCGGGCGGCGATCATTGAGGCCAGCGTTTTCTGCTGCTACCCTAAGCGGTGCCCCGGATCGCCCGGTCAAAAGGCGACTTTCGCGACAATATCAACAAAACCACCAAGATTATCAAACATCTGGCCGTGTCCGGCACCGGGAACGACCTCGATCCCGCACCCGTTGGCGCGCAGCAGGTCCGGCGAAGGCGTGTCAGGACCCAAGGCATCAGGCGTATCGGGATAGGTTTTTTCGCCAAAGACAAAAGTTCGTTTCATCGGCAGCGCCAGAAAGTCTTCCAACATGGAGTCAGGCACGTTGTTGAGGGCTTGAGCGTTACGATAGAGTCCGTTTGCGCTGACATGCGCCCACACATTGCTGCGACGGATGCTAATGGTGTCGCCGTTGCGGGCGCTGGCAAAAATCTCGGCCTGCATCTTCGGAAATGCGCTGCCGACGAATTCCGCTTCGTTATGGGCGACGATCTGGCGCACCAGCCCTCCGCCGCCCGAGGTCACGTTGCTTTCGCCGACGATCAGGTTACCAACCAGATCCGGACGGGTGATGGCAAGCTGGATGGCGACCGATCCGCCCATGGAGTGGCCCATGACAGTGGCGCCTTGGATCCCTGCGCTGTCCATCAGAGCGGCAATGCAAGCCGCGTGGCCTGCGAGCGAATAGTCGAAATCATCGGGATGATCGCTAGCGCCCGAGCCGAGGTAGTCGACCAGAAGCGCCCGGTGCCGGGGCATGTCTGGATGTGTCACCACGTCGAAAAACGAGGCCGCCGCCGAAAAGCTGATCGCGGGCAAGTAGACGATCGCCTGTCCTTCCTGCGGCGTTTCCAGATAGCGCATGAAGGCATCATGGTTTTCCAGATAGAAACTTTTCATTTTCGGTCCTCGCATCCAAATCACAAGTTTGCGGACCCACGTTGGCATGCGGGGTGGATTGACGACAAACGACAAGAATTCATAATATCGATAAGTTTTTCTAAAGCGATGCCATGACCAGACGCCTGCCGAACCTGAAGCATTTGCGCGCCTTCGAGGCCGCTGCACGTCACCTGAGCTTCAAGCAGGCGGCCGACGAACTGTCGGTCACCCAAGCTGCCATCAGCCACCAGATCAAGGCGCTGGAACAGCATTTCGGCGCGCGTCTGTTCCACCGGATGAACCGTCAGGTCACCCTGACCAACGAAGCCGCCGCGCTTGCAGCAGAGCTGGAAAAGGTACTTGATCAGGTGGCGGTGGCCTCGGCGCGGTTCAGAGCGCAGATGATGACCGGAACCATTCGGATATCTGTCACGCCCTTTTATGCAAACCGGATGGTATTGCCCTATCTTGACGAGTTTCATGCTGCCTATCCCGGCCTGAATTTGGAATTCGACCTCAGCTATGAGATCGCGGATTTCGCCGAGCGCGATCTGGACGGCGCGCTGCGCTATGGGCACAGCGACAGGCCGGGAGCGCATATGCAATTGGTTCATCTGGACCTGGTGGCACCCGTGGCCTCGCCAGCGATGGTGCACAGAGCCGAGCAACCGATGAAACCGGGACAGATCGCCAGCCTGCCGCTGGCCGCCGTTGCAGGGCAGGAACGCTATTGGAGCCAATGGTTCAAGGCCGCCGGGCAGGCTTTTCCTTCCGGATGCACAATGTCCTTTCACGAGCAGCGCGCATTGGCCTTGGATTTCGCGCTTGCCGGCAATGCGGTCGCATTGGCCGATCTGCCGCTGATCCGCAACGAGCTTGCCAATGGCTCACTGGTCTGCCTGTCCGAGACTCAGATCACCTTGGATCGCGGCATTCACCTGGCCGTGCCCGAGGGCCCGTTCCGCGACCCGCGTCTGACCGCGTTCGGGGATTGGCTGAGGGGCCGCGTATCAGGATTGATTTGATTGGCTTCGCAGCCAGTTTGCAAACTTCCGAACCGGGGGCCGCTCGTCGCCGGGTCGCGTATGGATAAAGAAAACCCCGACATTCTCTTCGGGAAACAGCTCAACAAGTTCGCCTGACTGGATTTCCTCGTGAACCCACTGCCGTGCCGTATAGGTGATGCCGTCACTTCTCTTGACCGCGTCCATGATTAGGTTTCCCGGCATCTGTGATATCATCAGGGGCCGGTCCAGTTTGACGCCGTGCCGGTCGAACCAGTCTGGAACCTCGCGCGTGCCCAGTTCCATGAGCCAGGGCAGATGCACAAGATCGGCGGGGCTGGTTGTTTTCACGCCGCTGACCAGCTTTGGTGTGCCGACGACCACCAAGTCGAGAACCAAAAGAATGTTGGCGTCCTTCGGCAGTGCCTCAAGCCGGCTATAGCGGATAGCCACATCCATTCCGTCCTTGTCCAGATCAACGATCTTTCCACTGGGATTAAGCAGCAGTGTCACTTCGGGTTGATGGGATTGGAAATCGTTCAGCCGAGGCATCAGCCACTTGACCGCAAAGACCGGGGACATCGTGACGTGCAAGGGGCGTGCATCTTGAAGATTGGTCAGCGCCTCCACCCCGTGGCCAATCTGGCGAAAGCCGGCCTCCAGATCACGGGCCAGCATCCGGCCTTCGTCCGTAAGCGCGATACCGCGCCCCGATCGTGCGGCCAGCTGCACATCAAAGAAGGCTTCGAGCGCCTTGATCTGCTGCATGACGGCGGCATGGGTGACATTCAGCAACTCACCGGCCTTGGTGTAAGAGCCGGTTTCGGACAACGCCGAAAACGCCCTGAGTGCGTTGAGAGAGGGCATTGATCGCCAATCCACTGTTAACTCACCTAACGTTTGGGATGAATTTCTGAGTCGCATTTCTGGTTATTTGCGTCAATATCACAAGGGTAAACTTGATTGCAGCCGCGGTCGGTATGCAAGAAAAACTCAGGGGAGTGATACGGAATGGCTGTAACTACAGCAGTTCACGAAGGCGGATGCCGATGCGGTTCGGTCCGCTACGAGATGGTAGGGCACCACACATATTCCGGGATATGTCACTGCGACGACTGCCGCCGCGCGACCGGCGGCGCCTATGTTCCCTGGTTCGGTTCCGATCCGAAAAACTTCTCGGTAACCGAGGGAACGATCAGCGAGTATGAATCTTCCCCCGGCATCTGGCGGGGGTTCTGCGGGACCTGCGGTTCTCCCCTCACATTCCGCGGCGAAGGCTGGAACGATGTGGCGATAACCATCGCATCGCTGGATGACCCAAACTCGATCACGCCCGAGTCGAACGTATACCTGAAAGAGCGGCTTCGCTGGGTAAGATTCAACGAGGACATGCGCAACTACGACGGTTTTCCCGACTAACTCCAAGGAGGACAGACAATGACAAAAGCCTATTCATACGCGTGCGGGGACTGCGAAGGCATGGAAGCCTGCCCCGCCAGTGTCACCGCCGAGACCAAAGACGAAGTCTGGCAATTGATGGGTCATCACGCCCGGATCGCCCATGGCGAAAACCCTGACGACTGGGATCAGGAGACCCGCGACTACCTCGATACGCTAATCCGCGAAGTCGACATGTGAGCCGGGGCGATGATCGTCAAGACTCTTGAGGATGTGCTTGGCACCAAGGGTGAGGCCCACGGCGCCAAATGGCATTCCATGCGCCTTTTGCATGCGGAGGATGGCATGGGCGTCACCTTGACCGACAGCATCCTGGAAGCCGGGTTCGAAATGATCCTTTGGCAGAAGAACCATCTTGAGGCCTGCTATTGCCTCGAAGGCGGCGGCACGGTGGAGGAACTGAATAGCGGCAAAGTGCACCAAATCCGGCCTAGAACGCTTTACGCCATGAACAACCACGACCGTCATCGCATCCGGATCACAGAACGCACGCGCGTCGTCTGCACCTTTTTCCCGGCCCTGACCGGCACTGAGGAGCATGACGAAGACGGCTCGTTGTGATCCGGTCCATAATCCACGCCGCCGACGTATGGACGACTATCAAACGAAAGGAAGACCCATGGCTCAGACCTTTTTGCAAATGGCCAAGAAGGCAATGGCGCAGGCACAATCCATCAGCGCCGAAAAAGCAATCGCTGAACTGGAGGCCAACCCCAACGCGTTGTTGGTGGATGTGCGTGACGAGTCCGAGGTCGCAGTCACCGGCCTTGGAACACAGGCGTTCAACGCACCGGGCAGGTCGATTGCCTGGCTGGCTGACACCGACACCGACAACGATTATCGGACGCCCGAGCTACAGGATCGCGGCCGCCGCATCCTGACGACATGCGGAATGTCGCCCTGCTATCGCGGCGCCAAGGCCGCAAATCTGCTGATGAAGATGGGCTTCACCGACGTTGCTTATGTTGAAGGCGGCATGACCGCCCTTCTGGCCGCAGGTTTAATAACAGAAAGCCCAACTAGGCCAAGTCAGGCCATCGAGATCGGCGAGGCCCAATTGCCAGGTAGCTAAATTTTGATCTGTTTGCTTGCAGGCCATCCGGCCGAAGGACTGTGTCCGCTATGCCCATTTTCCACCAGTTGGTGGTTCACGCAGCATCGGTCGAAGTGGGCTCTGAACCGCCATTAGCTGCAGAAGGCCCGAACGTCCTCTCTGGGCCGTTCGCGCACCGAAACAATCGCTATTGCCTTCGTCCTGTCGCAATCCAGGCTGTTGCAACATACGAGCGCGGACCGTCGGCTTCGCCGTCAAGATAGGCATCTCGCACCGCATCCTTGATCTGGTTTTTTAACTCTGGGCTTCTCTTCGATAGGTAAGATGGAATTGGGCCGTCTGTTCCGTCGAATGGGCTCCAGTAGTCTTCGAAAGAGGCAAATTCAGTCCGGATGTGAATTTCGCCGGCCTGAACCTCTGCAAACCCGGCCGACCTCAAGGCTTCTTCCAGACGGCCGGGGCGCCTGAGCGGCCGTGTGAAGTTCTTTTTCCTGAGTTCGTTTGCTTCCCGGTCCAGCATTGCAGCTGTGTCTAGAAAAAAGCGATTGAACACTAGTCCGCCTCGTGCATCCCAAACGGCAACCGCCAAGCGGCCGCCCGGCTTCAAAATGCGTGAGATCTCGGAAAACGCCCCGCTTGTGTTGGGAACGAAATCCAAAACAAGTTGAGACACGACATGATCGAATACTTCATCCGGCATTAAGAGCGCATTCAGGTCACCTGCTTCGAACGAAACACGAGGGTTCGAAATCTCACACGCGGCGAATTCAACATATGCCTCGGAAATGTCGATGCCGACGATTTTGGCAGTTTTTGTTCGGCGTAATAGTTCAGCTGTCAGTGCGCCTGTTCCGCATCCGGCATCTAGTATTTTGTCACTATCTTCAAACTCTATGAAATCAAGGAACTTTGGTGCCAGCAAGCGGCTGAAACGCCCCATTTGCAGTTCGTAGCCATTGCCGCTGGCTGCTGAAAAATCTGATGATTTCGGTTCCAAGGATCACACTCCAAATGAATATTGGGCATAGTGGGCAATCTTGTCGAGCTGCACACCACACGTGTTGCTCTTAACACGGAAGAGGCATGATTTCCATTTCTACCGGCCAATCCAAGTGTGTGGGTGTCTGGCATTCATTCAAAGACTAAGGCCGGTTTCGTCCGCACAGCAGACATCTGTGCAAGATGCAGCGAATGGCAGCAATGAGCCCACAGTGACTGATGCTGCGTTACGCACGGATGTCCACTTGCGGACCATTTCAAGGCCGGGCGTTATCCGCAGAGCTGGTTGCTTTCTGAGTGCCAGTTAGCCAAAATCGGAGAAATCGTTCATTCTGAACAAGATTTTACAGCAGCAACCATCTCACTCACGACCCGCTTGAGTTGTAAGATATCGAAGCCCCCAACGATGCGATATCCACGCGAAAAGAGGTCGTCAATTTCTGCTTTAGTATTCGCCGGTCCGCCACCAAGCGGGATATTCGCTGTCTTCGCAGCAACTTCGATCTTTCGCACCGCATCGATAAAGACTGGGTTTCCAAATTCGCCGGAAATGCCCAGCGAGGTCGATAGATCGAACGGGGCGACAAAAGCCATGTCGACGCCATCGACGGCAAAGATCGCATCTATGTTGTCCAACGCCTCGACGGTTTCGATCAACAGACAACAGACGATCTTGTCCCCGAAAGTCGCCAGATAGTCCAAGGGCGCGACATCCCATCTGGAATGTGCGACGAAAGCCCCCCAACCCCTTATGCCGTTTGGCGGGTAACGCACAGATGCGACGCAAGCTGCCGCCTCGTCTGGCGTCCGCACCAGAGGGAACATGATTGCCTCTGCACCCAAATCCAAAGCGAGTTTCACGTTGGCGGGATTGTGGTCGATAACACGAACCATGGGTGAACAATCCGTGCCCTGCGTTGCCGCAATCATCGCATGAAGGGTCTCGTTGTTTGTCGCCGCGTGTTCTCTATCGATAACGATAATATCAATTCCGGTCGAAGCGACGGCTTGCGCGACGGTGGCAGACGGGATGATGCAAACCTCACACGAAAGGCGTCGGGTCCGGCTTGCCAGTTTTTCCTTGAGCATCATAGGATGCGCCTCCGTCATTCATGGGCATTTCTGCCATTGGTTTCGGTCGTCCTTCAGCACAATAAAAAGATTGTTCCGCCCTACATTCACGCTGATGCAAAAAAATGTCAAAGATTGTTCAGGGTCGCTATTCACGGCCTCCCAAAAACCACCGTTTCTGGGAGGGCTCGTCGAACCAGACCTTGGTGCAGCTGCAGCGAATGTCCCCTTCGTCCTGTGGTTTCAATTGGTCGCTGCAACACAGGCTTCAAATTTCTCTGCTGGGGTTTGGTATTGCAAGGTCTTTCTGGGGCGCTCGTTAAGCTGGC
>NZ_QBUD01000031.1 GCF_003058085.1 Yoonia sediminilitoris
CCGCCAGCACGCCGCATAATCAAACCAAACAGATGAGCCAAACTCTCTCTTAGGTTCGGACGCTCTTGGTCCCAAAAACCCTGACGACGGACAGATGCAGCGGAGAAGCATGGCGTTTGGGATGATGGTGCGTTTCGAGGCGTCCACATCAATGAATGGCGCAAGACCTTCTATGCAAAGCACACAGGCGACACCCAAGAGGCAAAGCAAAAGGCGTTTCAGCGTGCGCGCAAACAGATGACCGAAAACGGCATGATGACTGTGCAGGATGACGTCTATCTGACGCTCGATGCTAGAATGCAAACTTCCATCATGGAAAAGGCGGACGGACAGGACATTGCAGGACATTCTTGAAAATGTCCGCTGTTGCAGAAGCCTAAAACAGGCGGACGGACAGGACAAATGCCTATAGGCATGTCCGGTGTCCGCTTAGGACTGGGGTGATAAGAATAGGCTTAGAAGACGGTCGTAAGTTTGAGGTCTTCTGTAAGCCCGCCTGCTTGATTGTATGGCGGGCTTTTTCATGGCTATGCATCAAGGCATGACCTTTAACCACGACACAACATATAGTATATTTAGAGGGTGATATGTAAAATATAAACAACATAAGGGATACAGCAGCGGTCATGGGCGTCCTCAAGAACATCAAGCATGAGAACTTCGCTCAAGGCATAGCCAAAGGCATGTCTCAAGACGCAGCTTATGAAGCGGCTGGATATAAACAGCATCGGGGCAACGCATCTACACTTAGATCAAAACAGAACGTGATTGATCGCATCGCTGAATTGTCAGCAGCTGCTGCAGAGCGCGCGGCCAAGACCCTCGATGAAGTGATTGCAGAGTATGAGCGCGTTGCCTTCACCGGCATGTCACGGTTCCTGCGCGTTGACGCTGACGGCAATCCGCAGATCAATCTAGGCGACTGCACCGAGGCTGATCTTGATCTGATCAGCGAGGCGACAACGGTTGTCAGGCGCGAAGTGACCAGAAGCAAGGGTGAAGGCGAAGACAAGAAGCCAGACCATGAGGTGTTGACCATCAAGATCAAGCCCGTCGATCGCCTCAAGGCTCTTGAGAAGCTTGGCATGTATCTGGGCATGGGTGACAAGTCCGCCAACCAAACCACAGACCGACTAGCAGACGCCCTGCGCGAAATCTCTAAGCGAGGCAGCATGGCACCGATGCGCAAGCCTAAGAACCGCGGAAAATGACCGTCGCGGCGGCACATCATCAGCACAGGTAGAAGGCCGGTCCGGTTAATCGCCGCGGCTCGCGCCATGAGGTTGGACATTCGCTGCCACTGCAAAATCCATACATAACAAAACTCTCACTTTGAGGGACTTTGCCGCGCAAAGAGAAATACGGATTGAGGTCGGAGGCGACGAACCCCTCTAGAAGTGGTCCTTAGAATACTTCACCATCTCAGCTCCAGCCAGGATGCGTGTCGTGTTCCCAACGCGAACGTAGAATGTTTCTTTGCCCTTGATCGTATCCGCATAGACGGGCGAGGATGATTTTCTGACATCAACTAAGCACATCACACAGTCGTCCACGGTTTCAAAGCGGATATTCACACCTTTGGCAACTACAGATTGGCCCATCGCATTCATGAACAGCGTGGACAGCCAGTTTTGGTAACCATCCAAGTCCTGCTTCTTGAAATCGAGATCAGGTTGAATGCCTAACAGATCACCATCATCGGATATTCCGATACCAAGTGTTCCGCCCTCAGAGTTCATAAATGCAGCTACCGTCTTGATGACGCCTTCGTTGATGACCTTCTCTGGCACATCGGACGAAAGCGGCACACGTGCGGTAGATTTGAACTCAATACGTAGAGTTTCCATGTTGGCCAGCAGTTCTGCGACTGAGGGTTCGGCGTTTGTGCTCTTGTTCGGAACCACATCACCCGTCAGCACCTTGAACCCATCGCGGATAACGTCAGCAATTAGCTTACGCCTCTGGGTGATAAAGTCGAGGTATTCCAAGCTATGCCACTGATCGGGAAGCGCGTGCCAGTATGATGCATTGGCCTTTTCTTGGTCCGTCAGTCCGTTGAACAGGTCTGGGAAGTAGTCTTGGGGAGAGTTGTCCGAAATGGAAATGTTGTCCGCCCATTCAACGAATGCATAATTGGCGATCTGGTTAAGGCGATATGTGCCGCTGAAGCCAATGCTGCGTAGGTATGCCTTTGGGAACAGATGGTGCCGTTCAACTGGTGATTTCGTTCCAGACACGGCGGGATCAAGGAGATCACTGATCCTGACGTTTGAAAACAGCGCCGTAGCTCCAAGAAGATTCAATGCGGCATGGTAGCCAAACAAGTAAGGGCTGTAAGCACTGGAGCTATCTAGTTGTTCGGGTAGCGTGACACGCCAGTAATCATCCGTTAGTTGGTTCGAAATCACTGTGTCAAGCAATTGCACGAAGGCATCGGGGGTTCGTTCTATCTGCTGAAAGCGTCTCAGGTCTGCCTCCAAGACAGTTTCAGGGCTGCCTGTGTATCGCCCAGTAAGCGCACTCATGAAGAACCATCGACTGATCACATTGCGCAGGGTCCGTCTTTCAACACCAAACTCATGTTGACCAACCAGATAGATGAGATAGCCGTAAAGGAAGTTGTTCGCCGATGTCAGCATCGACTTAGACCTAAACCCAGCGGCTTTGATGCAGGTTATATACTCATGCCAATCAGTGAGGTTCAAAACCTTAGCCTGCGCGTCTTGAAGGTCGGCAAAGCGGGCATCGCGGAGGTCTTCCTTGACCTTTTTCTCAACAGGGTCGCGCCCCCGAAGCACTTGATATGCATTTTGCAACACACCACGCTTCAGGCCCAAGCCAACTGCAACCCTGAGCATCTGATCTGGGGCTGGTGCGTGGAAGACGTTGTAAGGCGATGCGACATAATCCGCAGAGGGTATTTTCGCCCGACGTGAAAAGTCTTCGAGTTGATGGCGGCCCTCAACCCAGTAAACGGACATCAGCGTTAGGATGAAGTCAGCAGAGTTGAGTGGGATACCACCTGCGTTGATCCGTTGGAAAATCTCCGCCACCGTATCAACATCAAGTTCAGCCGACAGAACAAGAACAGAGAACTGATAGTTGCGAATGTTCTCAAGCTGCTGGATGTTGTTAGCAATCATTGATCGTTGGGCATCATCAAGCTCCAGTGTCTCGGGAAGCTGTTTGATGAAGTCGTTGATGAAGCTGAACGATCCCTTTCCCGATGCCCAGATGTCAGAGATGTTCGATATAAACTCAGGGTTGTTGTCTGATGATGCGTTGGCTACTGAAAACTCTTCGGTTAACGGGTTGAAAGCAATCTTAATCAACTGCTCCTCGTTGGCTTCATTGATGATCGGCTTGCCCTTCATCACGGCGTAAAGACTGGTCAGACGTTGTTGCCCATCAACAATCATTTTTTGGCTTTCACGAGCTTCTGTGCCGCTACCAATTGAGTGACTGTCAACTTGCTTCTGCGTATTCCAAAACAGGAAATACCCAGCAGGAAAGCCTTTGTATAGCGAGTCGAATAGGTCACGGATGCGGGACCTTTTCCATACGAACGGACGTTGAAGATCTGGCAGTCCCAATGTTCCCATATCAATCTCTTGGATCAGGTGATGGATGGGCGGAGTTTCACTGGAAAATCGTTGAGTCGTTTGGGACATAGAAAATTAATACCTTTGCAAAGAACTTATGGTGAAGATGGCAACCTGTCATCCTTATGGTTGATGTTTAACATGTTCCAATTCCTTGTCGATCCGAGGTGATCACCGCAGACTACCAAGAAAGCCAAGCCTATGAAGTTCTGCTTTATTTCTATAGTTGGACACATCTTTGGACTTGCAGTGAATGTTCGGTTCCCGCCCATTCTGTTGTTAACAGCCAAGCTGCGGTGGTCGCCCTGCACCACGTGCATTTGCATCAGCCTCTACTCAGTATTCTAGAGCTGAATGCAAATTGGGTAATAATTGGGGAATCCAAGCCAGCCAAAACATTTAAGTATTTATTTTATATGTATTTTATATAGATAAATGGTGCCCAGGAGATCCACCAGGATGCTGCGGCGTGTACATTTTGGCTGTAAGGGGCGGATTGCGGTCGTTCGCTGCGGCCTGCACCAATGGCAGGCAATGGAACATCATTGCCAGTCTTTCAGCAGACTCAGACCAAAGCCCAAACTTGGCTTCTTCACCAAAAATAATTCATGCTCGCGTCAGCTTTAGGTTGAAGGCAGCCACCAAGGCAAAGATAATGAGAACGGCGCGCATTATCCTTCTTTTCTATTTTGGCAGAATAGGCTTAGATCAATGGTTTCTTTCCTAGAGATTTCACCGGAACAAATCCAACGCCTAGACGAGCACTTGCTAGTGGAGCTACTCCGCAGGCTCGCTAAAGCTGAAATGTTGAAGAATGGCATCCCATTGAGGGATGTGAATGTCCCAACGCAAATACACATACCCGACGGAGGCGAAGACGGACGCGTCTCGTGGAGCGGGGGTGTAAACGAGACAGACTATCTGCCCAGTAGGCATACGATTTTTCAATGTAAAAAAGGTGATCCTGGTCCCGCCGGCTGCAAGAAAGAAACTTGGAAAAAGGGAACAGGAACCGCGGACAATCCGGCTGAACTAAACGAGGCACTGGAAGAAGCCTTAGATGCAAGCGGATCCTACATTGTCGTTACTGGCAGCGCCGTAGTCGGCACCAAAGTTACGGATCGGGTCAACAAAATCGAAGAGGGCATAAGGGCCGCAGGCAAAAACCCTGATTTATTATCAAGTATTAGAATTTATGACGCAAATAAGTTATCTGACTGGACCTCCACCCACCCGGCAATTGCACTTTGGCTAAACAGCATTTTACAAGAAGTCGACCTTGGGGGCCTGCAGTCTTTCGACCTATGGGCTCAAGATGGCGACATATCGCAGGTGGCGTTCCAGACCAGCGAAGAGCCACGATTTCGCCTGACAGGAAACACAGCCCGAGCTTTAAGATCTGAGTTAGGGATCGATCAAGAAACGATCAATTTTGAACAACTTCAGGCAGCGATTGAGCACTTCTTTGCATCTGGCCGAAACTCCGCTCGCGTTGTTGGTCCGTCTGGTTTTGGCAAGACGCGCGTCGTTCATGAACTATTCTCGAAGACAGATGATAGCAGCCCAACACTCGATACTTCGTCAGTGGTATTTTGTGATTTTGAAGATGTCTCTCAGCGCATAGGTAGCCTTGCTTTAAATTTAGTCTCAAGCGGAGCCGAAAGCATCCTGATCGTCGATGATTGTCCCGACAGTTCCCACAACGATCTATTCAAAAAAGCTCAAAGGAAGGGGTCCAAAGTTAAACTGATCACTTTGGATGTAGAAACCCGGTCTCAGGGTGTCTTTGGAAACCTTGTCATCGAACTACTACCCGCCTCAGATGATCTTATTAAAAGGATTGTAGAAGGCAGCCCGTATTCCAACGCAAAGAATGACGTTGGCTTCATTCGCGACCTAGCTCAAGGTTTTCCCAGAATGGCTCTCGTGGCAGCAGAAGCGGCGGAGAACGGAGACACAGCGCTGGTTTCGGTTGACGCATTAGTGAAACGGATTGTCTGGGGGAAAGAACAGGAAGATGCGGAAGCCCTTCGAGCGTTACAGTTCTTGAGCTTATTTACGCTTGTCGGCGTGGAAGGGGATAGGCAATTTGAGCTTGAGCAATTGGCAAGCTTTATGGAAACATCGGCCAAAGACATCTTTCGAAATTTGGCAGCATTTGGTGATCGTGGCATTGTTGGGAGAGTGGGGGACTTTGCCGAAGCGCGTCCACAGCCACTGGCAGTAAGGCTGGCCGTTCAATTGCTTGACACTTCGCCGGAGGGTGAACTCACCCGGCTTTTTGAGAAGATCGGCACCGACTTGCGTTTCAGATTGCTCAGTCGGCTGAGGTGGCTAAGCTTCGATCATCGTGTTGCCGGTCTTGCATTGAGTATTGTCAAAACAGTTATACCAAGTATCGATGCGCTCAACACAGACGAAGGTTCCAAATTTATGGATCGGCTCGTTCATCTGGAACCCGATCTGGCAATAGCTACATTTGAGAAATTCCTTTCCCACTTATCAATCGATGAGCTCTTGGAGTTCAGAGACGGTCGCCGCAATACGGTTTGGGCGTTAGAAAAGCTTGTTTTTCGAAATGACAGTTTTGAACCGGCGGCCAACCTATTGCTAGATCTGGCTGCGGCAGAGAACGAAAATTGGGGGAACAATGCTCACGGACAGTTTGTTGGACTGTTTCAACTGCACCTATCGGGCACTGAGGTTGAACCTGCAAGACGACTAGCAATCTTAGATGCTGGGCTGAAGCATGAAGATGCCAGAGTAAGCTCGGTTTGTATCGATGCGCTCGGCAAGATGCTGGATACGTGGCACTTTTCAAGGTCTGGTGGCAACGAGCGAATTGGCGCAGAACCAGCCCTCCAAGACTGGCAACCCGCAATCTATCAAGATATTTTCGACTTCTACAACGCAGCGATTGATCGACTTACCGATATCGCGTTGGAAGCGAACGTTGAGACGTATGAAAGGGCTACTTCGCATCTTGGAGGCAATATTCGTGGATTGCTTTCGTACCCCAATATTTTCGATAATCTACGAAGCCAAGTAACGAGGGTTGTTGAGGAAAACCCTGCATGGACCAAGCCAATTAAGTCGATAAACCAATGGTTTTTCTTCGACAGCAAAGAAGCTCCGGCGGACTACGTCACTCAAGTGCGTGACTGGTATGACGAGTTGTTTCCAGACTCCAAAGTGGACCAGCTGTTGCTTTTGTCCGGAGGGTGGCCCGGAGACTTCCACGATATTGGTGTCCCGTATGACCCTGAGAACGATACAGACCATGAGTATGCAATAAATTGCATTCGCGAGATTGTCTCCACTCTTTCAAGAGATGCGAAAGACAACTCAGAGCTAGTTGGCAAGATTGTCCGCGGTGAATTCAACAGCGCTTGGGCGCTCGGACATGCGCTGGCCAGTCATGTTGAGGATCCCGAAGCATTAATGGGTTTGGCTTGTGAGGCGCTTCGCCCCCCAACAGAAACGGTAATTTGCCTAAAAACATTTTGTGGCATGATATCTGGGGGATTTAGTCGATCTCGCGATGTCGGAATGGCCTGCTTGGAGAATTCTTTGAGCACGCCTGAACTAGACGGTCACGCCATTTCGTTGATTTCAGCTGCTCAAATGGATTCTGAAATTGCGTCACGCGTTGCCCAGTTAGTTACGGATGGTCTGTGCGATCCACGACATGCTGCGACGCTGAGTTGCGGCCGTGGCTTTGACGATCATGACTTCGAGACTATTCTGCCGCTCGCAAATGCAATCAAACAAACCGGACCGCAGGGAATTTGGTCCGCCTTGGACTTGGTTTTTATGTACAGATACGGACAACCCGAAAGCTTTGTGGAAAAAGCTTCTTATGTGAAGGAATTTTGCTCTCATCCCGACATTTTCGCCGTTGAGGCCATCGGGGTAATGGACGCCCATCATTGGGAAACAAGCATTGAAAAAATCTTTGGTTCGGATCAGGTAGACGACGCGTTCGTGGAAGCCATTTGTGATCGCTCGCTGGAACTGGCAACCAAAGCGGAACATGACGTTCAGCTGAAAATGGATGATGCAGCGTCCAAGGTTTTATTACTCGCTGTGCAGTACGATCCCGCCTTGGTGTGGAACAGAGTGCTGGTAGCATTTGACAATGCAGATGCCCTAACAGAGTGGCGGTTACATAACCTTCTAAAAGGTTCGGATCGAACGCCCGGCCAAGCTGGAATTCTGAATGATCTCCCCGAGGAAATTTATCTGAATTGGATAAGTGAGAAGCCCAACGAGCGGCTTGAATTCGTGCTTGAATGGATCGAGTTAGTCGAAAAAGGAGACGAGAGCAGTCTCTTTTGGACTGCCCAGCTTGTTTCGTTGATCGAAACCTATGCATCCGACGTTTCTCAGCTTGGAGGAATCTATAGCAGATTGCTTTCCGGTGTAAGTTGGGGTCCGTTTTCTTCTCGATTAAAACCCCTAGTTCCGCTTTTTGAGAGCCTTAGGAACAGCCAAAACCCAATAGTTAGAAAATGGGCCAACGACTGCGTCCGGAGCCTAAGCACAAGTATTGTGCAAGAAGAAAGAAGGGAAGCAAATCGGGAAGCAGAGCTACGAGGATAGTATTTTTTAGGTATATCATGTCTGCTTTTGAAACCGAAGCGGCTACACACCCTTTGGTGTTTGAATGGCTGCTTTGGGCCGTTCATGCGGATCAAATCGAGACCGTTTAGCAGGTTTGCGGCTAACGGCGGCAACGAGCCCTGATCAGACATGGCGGGGCTTCACAAAGACCCCCATCAAGAGGCCATATATCCCAAACTGGAAAGCCATATAGACCGCCTCAAGCAAAACAAAGATTGTTACGTCAGAGATTTCTTTCCGGACCACGAAATTAATAACTTGGACGGAGAAGTAGAACGCGCCAACGAGCCCGGCGAACTTCAACCCGCCTGAGAAACCGGTACCAAAGAAATGCGTTCTCAGGAACAGGGCCGCCAAGACAAAACCTTGCACTAGGATATTAACCAGTCCAGCAGCCGCAGCAAGAACGGTTTCCTTTTCTTTGAAGTATCCAAGCTCTGTATATAGCTCCTGAAAGACGAGGACATGCCATATGGCCGTGATAGGGAATATCACAAGCGTATAGATTGCTGTTCCCATAATCAGGTTTCTCATAGGCGGTCAATTCCATCCGATTTCCATTGGGTTGCATTTGACCCAGAATGACCCGGGGCAGTTGCCGTCACCAATTTTTCCCTCATATCTGCAAAAATGTCCACAAAGTCCCGCGTCTTACGTGTTCATGTACGGTGCAGAGAATGGCTGTTCATCTAAGACCTGCCGTTCGTGGATCACGCGGCGAAGGTGTCAGAAGAGCCCAAAGCTGAAATTGCCTATGCCGAGCATCCGGTTGGCCATCAGGTCTGTCCTCAAAACAGTCGCGCATTCAAATCAATGTTTAGAGTTTCAGTTTTTGTGCTAGCGTTAATCAATTGCGAGCAACGATTTTCGGATATGCGATATGCAGAAAATGGGAGTGTATTAATGCTGACTGATCGATTTGGGCTGACATTGACAACCAGCTTGCCAGATGCGCGGGATGCCTACGTCAAAGGGATTGACCACATCCTTGCAGCGACATTTGGAGCAAGCGTTGCATTCTCAGCAGCCGTCGCGGCCGATCCCGGTTTTGCCCTCGGTCATGTTGGACTTGCTCGAGCTCGAATGTACGACGGCGATATGCCTGGCGCCCAAAAGGCAATTGCTTCGGCCCGCTCCTTTGCGTCAGGATTAACCGAACGCGAGGAGAGCCATCTCGCAGTCTTCGACCTCTTACTTCAAGGCCGTGTGTCCGAAGCCCGAGGCGCAGTTCAGGAACACACTGCAAATCACCCGCGCGATGTCTTGGTCGCGCAGATCTGCACTAATATTTTCGGCTTGATTGGGATGTCTGGCGAACCGGGTCGGGAAAGCACGCAACTTGCCTACACAACCAAACTGTTTGATGCGTTGGGCGCGGATTGGTGGATCATGAGCGTGCACGGTCAGGCGCTGTGCGAAGTTGGACGGCTCGACGAGGCAATGTCTATGATGGACCGCTCTCTCGCCTTGAACAATGCCAACGCGAATGCCTCGCATTTCAAAGCGCATACACTCTACGAACAGGGGTCTGGGGAGGCTGGTCGCGCCTACCTTGCCGACTGGATTTCGGATTATGATACGCGCTCCTTGTTGCACGGCCATTTGAGCTGGCATCGCGCTTTATGGGCATTGGAGCAGGAGGATGAAGCGGAGCTTTGGGCGATTTACGACGGAGCGATAGCGCCCACTGTGTCTTATTCACTGCCAATTAATGTTCTGACCGACGCTGCTGCTCTTCTGTATCGTTCTGAGATTGCAGGTTTAAAAGTGCCGCCCGAACGTTGGAGAGATCTGAGCGAATACGCATCACAGTTTTTTCCAAATCCGGGCATGAGTTTTGCCGACATTCACAGCGCGCTGGCCCATGCCATGGCTGGAGATGGAGAACGCCTTGCGGTCCTGACCGAAACGCAGTCGGGTTTTGCGGCAGACCTTGTACGCCCTGTGGCACAAGCTTGGCGTGCGATCGCACGGCAGGATTGGACGGCTGCACTGCAACACCTAACGCCGGTCATGGCGGATCACGCTCGCCTCGGAGGCAGCCGGGCGCAGCGCGACTTGTTGGAGCTGACTTACCTGAACCTGCTGTTGAGATCCGGGCATGCTCCAGAGGCGCATCGAACGGCAATAGCACGACGCCCGATCTTCAGTCAGAGTGCGCCCATTGCTGGCTTTGCCTGAAATCGCGGAAACTTTTTTGATCAGGTTGAGAGGGGCCAGCGTTAGCTGAAGTGAGAATGTCCGCAAAGTCCCGCTCCTCGTTGGTCGATCCACGTTGCGGCGAACAGGTGGATTGAATTCGGCCCCTCGGGCTGACTTTCAACGGCCGGTTTGGCGACACATGCTGCTTCACAGCGAAAACCACGCCGCAGTCGCGAGCGGATGCTGCGTCAGCAAACACCCGACAGGGCAACGGCGGCAAAGTCCGCATAGCAGACCTCTATGCAATCTGCAGCGAAGGTCTCCTATGATGAAGATTTTCTGATGCGGGCCAGGGTGTGAGGTTTTGGCTTGGCTCGACTGTGG
>NZ_QBUD01000032.1 GCF_003058085.1 Yoonia sediminilitoris
ACTGGCGGGGCCTCTCTGCGGACGGCCACCCGATGCAAGGCACCTTCGGCTTCACGGTCTCCGAGTGATCGCGTGGAAGGTCTCGCCCCCATAGAAATGTGGCTGGACATGCTGACCTGCACAAAACGCTTATTATATTGCTTCCTCAGTTTTGATCTACATCAGTGGCGATGTGCTTCATTGGCGCTATCAAGCGTAGATGATGGCGATCATGGCAGCACAACGGAGTAGCAAGATGAAGATAGGAATGAATTCGGTGGCTTCGATATTGACGCTGCCACTCTGCCTGACCGCTACGACTGTGATAGCACAGGTCGGGGGAAGCCCGGAACGTGGCGGCTTTGGCTATCATGAGCATGACATGATGTGGAACAACAGCCAGTGGGGAGGGTTCGGTATGGTCCTTGGCCCGATCTTCATGATTTTGATTGTCGTCGCCATTGTGGCAGGTATCATCTATCTCTTGCGATTGTTTGGCACGGCGCAAAACGCCAGCAGCCAAGTAGCGCATGATCGTGCTCTTGTCATACTCAAAGAACGATACGCCAAAGGCGAAATCGACACCGAAGAATTTTCTGAACGCAAGAAGCTACTTATCGACTGAGCCCGATGACGCAGCCGCAAAACGAGAGAAGCGAGCTTTCCACTCCACTCTCGGGAATACGATGATGCATCGGTGACGGATCATCACCGTCAAATCAAGTCTGCACAACGCAGACGCCTACATAGAGACTATGATCGTGCCAATGACCCAGTCCATTCTTGCCACCGAACCGCAGCTTCGCCTCGTCGTGTTTCTGGGGGTATTGGCCAGTATGGCCCTGTGCGAGCTGATTGCTCCGCGCAGACGCATAGAAATTCCGCGCATCATCCGTTGGTCCAACAATCTGGCCTTGGTGGTGATTGATACAATCATTCTGCGTTTGACGTTTCCGATCTTGGCAGTCGGGTTCGCGGTGATCGCACAGGATAATGGCTGGGGTCTGTTCGATATCGTCGCATTACCCAGCTGGGTCGCAATCCTGCTCTCGGTCATCATTCTTGATCTGGTCATCTATCTGCAACATGTCATGTTCCACGCAGTCCCTGCACTTTAGGCGGTTGCACCGCATGCATCATGCGGACCTCGCATTTGATGTGACCACGGGACTGCGATTTCATCCAGTTGAAATTATGCTCTCGATGGGGATCAAACTAGCAGTCGTACTTGCTTTGGGACCACCTGCAGTCGCCGTCTTGATCTTCGAGGTTCTGTTGAACGGTAACCGCTGTTTAGACCCCACCTTCCGTTGACGCGTTTATTCTGCGAGTCCCTGCTTCATGGATTTGAGGGAGTTTCTCCATGGATAGTACGGTTGAGTTTCTCACGGATGCGAGCGTTGGTGGTCGGAGGTGCCCACGCTGGCCGTAGGATGTGAAGGCACGGATCGTAGCCGAGACGCTGGTTGATGGTGCGACGGAAAATGCGGTTGCACGGCGCTATGGGATGCGACCCAATCATTTGTCCGAATGGCGACGGATGGCGCGCGAGGGCAAGTTGGTCCTGCCGAACCAGGACGGTGTTTCCTTCGTTCCGGTGGCGATTGAGGAACCTGCCGTCACGTTGCCAGACATAGCCGAGTTTGATGCGCAGGCTGAGATTGGCGTGATTGATATATTGAAGGGCAACGTGACGATCCGCCTGGCGGCAGACACTTCCGCCGTGCGGATCGCCGAGATCGCGGCTGCGCTGTGATCCACCCGTCGCAGGGTTTGCAGATTTTTGTGGCAACCAAGCCGGTGGACTTCCGCAAGGGGCACGATGGATTGGCGGCGCTGGTGCAGAGCCATTTGCAAAAGAAGCCGTTTGACGGTGCGGTCTATGTCTTCCACGCCAAACGCGCCGACCGGCTCAAGATGATCTGGTGGGACGGGACAGGTCTCGTCATGGCCTACAAGCGTTTGGAGCAAAACGCGTCTAAATGGCCCGCGATCAGGGACGGCGTTTTGCGACTTGATCCGGCGCAGTTTGAAGCGCTGTTCTCAGGTCTCGACTGGCGTCGCGTGTCCGCGTTGGATATCCGTCCACCGGCTTTGGCAGAATGACTCGGGCGGCGTTTTGGGCAGGCGTATAAGCCCTGTTCTTGATAGCTGACGGGCATGACTTCCCCCACTGATCTTCCTACAGATGTCGCTACTTTGCAGGCGCTTTTGATTGCCTCCGAAGAGCGGAATGTGCGCAAAGAGGATCGCATCATCCGGCTTGAGAAGTTGCTCGCCGACTTCAAACGGGCGCTCTATGGCGCGAAGTCCGAGAAGGGTCATCCAGATCAATATCATCTTGCGTTGGAAGACATCGAGACAGCAATGGCAGTCGTTCATGCCGAAGATGAGGCGATTGATCCGGCAAAGAAGGCTGCGACGTCGAAGTCTCGGGATAGTCGCGGCGTCTTGCCGAAGCACTTGCCGCGCATCGAGGAAGTAATTGCACCAGAGGTCACGTGTGGGTGTGGAGCCGCGCGTCACATCATTGGCAAAGACGTCAGTGAACGGCTGGACATCGTGCCTGCCCAGTTCTGCGTGATCGTGACCCGTCGCCCCAAATATGCCTGCCGATCCTGTGAGGCGGGCATAATCCTAGCACCAGCCAAACTACGCCTGATCGAAGGCGGCATGCCAACCGAGGCGACCGTGGCCAGTGTCATCGTCTCCAAATATGCAGATCACTTACTGCTGTATCGCCAATCCCAAATCTATGCGCGGCAGGGCTTTGATATTGATCGCGCCACCTTGGCGTTCCGGGTCGGCAAGGCTGCCCGTGTACTTAGGCCCGTCCACGATGCGCTGCTGGCACATCTCAAAACTTCCAGCAAACTGTTCATGGATGAGACACCCGCGCCAGTGCCCGATCCGGGGCGCGGTAAAACCAAGAAAGGGTATTTCTGGGCGCTCGCCCGCGATGATCGTGCCTGGAATGGACCAGAACCACCCGGCGTGGCTTTTACCTATGCGCCGGGGCGATCTGGAAAATACGCGTCCGAGATATTGCAGGGCTTTGAAGGCATCCTGCAAGTCGATGGCTATGCCGGATACAACCGCGTGCTTGATCTGCCCGACAATGCCCCGATCCAACTGGCCTACTGCTGGGCCCATACGCGTCGCAAATTGTTTGATTTGACCCTTCACAACGTCGCCCCCATCGCCGAGGAAGGCCTCAAACAGATTGCAGCCCTTTACCGGATCGAAGCACAGGCATGAGGCACGTCTGCCGAAGATCGGTTGGCAATCCGTCAAACCAAAAGCGCGCCCAAGATTGCAACCTTCAAAACATGGCTGGGTCATGCCCGTATACAGGTCTCGACTAAATCTCCCACAGGCGAAGCCCTCAAATACATCGCTAAATACCGGGACGGATTGATCCTGTTCCTAACCGACGGACGCATCGAGATGGACAGCAACGCCGTTGAGCGCACAATCCGCCCCATCGCTCTGCAAAGAAAGAACGCGCTCTTCGCAGGCCACGGGGCAGGCGCAAAAAATTGGGCCATGCTCGCGTCCCTGGTTGAGACCTGCAAGATGAACAACATTGAACTGCACCTACATAACCGGCGTCCTAACAGCCATCGTCAATAGGCATAAACAGAAGGACATCGAGCAGCTGCTACCCTGGAACTTTAAGGCCTGAAGCAACGCTTACCCATTTTATATGACGACGGACACTTGTCGTAGGCAATGCGCGCGGCGATGCCCGCCTGGTCTAAGCCCGGATTGGAATGTACGGCATCAAGCGCCGCGAACTGCACGGGTGTCAGATCTTGTCCTGCATCCTGCATTCGCTGAGAGAAAAACCTGCGTGGACATCTGGTTAAGACGCCGGATCAGATGTCCTGGCATGTCAGAGACCATCATACGTAGCAACTCCTTGGTCGGTGGTACCAGCGCCAACTAAGGGTTTATTGGTACAACCGAAAAGGTATGTATGCACACGTTTTTCCCACCCATATAGTAAGTATAGATACCAAATGTGGAGACGGCCAGCCAAAGTGGAGTAAAGGGATGCAGTACTATGTCGATGGCTTCAATCCAGGAGACCCGGACGTCAAGGCCCCTGCCCCCGGTCGCGAACAGCCTCACAACGGCGTGGTTCCGGAAACGGTCGATGTCTTGATTGCAGGCTGTGGCCCGGCAGGGTTGTGCCTTGCCGCGCAACTTGCAGGTTTCCCGCAAATCTCAACCATGATCGTCGAACCAAAGCACGGGCCCATGGAAAAGGGCCAGGCGGACGGCGTCAACGTGCGCTCGATGGAGATGTTCCAGGCGTTCGGGTTCGCCGACAAAGTCAAGCGCGAGGCCTACTGGGTCAACCAGACCACATTTTGGAAACCGGATCCCTCAAATACCGATCACATAACGCGCGTTGGCATTGCTCAGGATGTCGCCGACGATCAGTCCGAGATGCCTCACACCATCGTCAATCAGGCGCGCATCCATCAGCTTTTCCTCGATGTGATGAAGAAATCGCCCACCCGGCTCGAGCCGCGCTACGGCCTGCGCGTAGTGGATTTTGAGATCGAAACTCGCACCGAGGACTATCCCGTGACTGTCACCTTGGAGCGTGTCAACAAGGATGGCAGCGCAGGCGACAGGCTCACGGTGCGCGCCAATTACGTCGTTGGCTGTGACGGCGCGCGCAGCAACGTCCGTAGGGCAATCGGCGGCAAGCTGCATGGTGATGCCGCCCATCAGGCCTGGGGCGTGATGGATATCCTGGCCAATTCCGACTTCCCAGACCTTCGCCGCAAATGTCTGATCCAGTCAGCCAAGGAGGGCAATGTCCTGATTATCCCCCGAGAGGGCGGGTATTTGTTTCGGATGTATGTCGAGCTGGACAAGCTCAACCCGGACGAGCGTGTTTCAAACCGCAACCTCACGTCGGACCATATCATTGCGGCCGCAAACCGGATTATGCAGCCCTATTCCATTGACGTGAAAGAAGTTGTCTGGTGGTCGGTATATGAAATCGGGCACCGGTTGACGGACAAGTTCGACGATGTTCCAGAAGGCGATACCGCCACGCGGATGCCACGTGTCTTCACCGCTGGTGATGCTTGCCACACCCACAGCCCCAAGGCGGGCCAGGGGATGAACGTGTCGATGGGCGACACGTTCAACCTTGGCTGGAAGCTGGCGCATGTGCTGACTGGCCGCTCGGATGCCAGCCTGCTCCACAGTTATTCCGCCGAACGTCTGGAAGAGGCCAAGCGCCTGGTGGAAACCGATCACGAATGGGCGCGGATCATGAGTGCGCCTCCGGGCGAATCCGAACTGGACGGCACCGACATGCCGCGGTTTCAACAGCAGTTCATCGAAAATCTGGAATTCACCGGTGGGCTGGCGGTCAAGTACGATCCTTCACGGATTATTGGACAGCCCACTCATCAGCAACTCGCAATGGGCCAGATCATCGGAAAACGCTTTCATTCCGCCCCGGCACTTCGGCTGTCAGACGCCAAACCTCTGCAACTCGGCCATGTGGCCGAGGCTGACAGCCGCTGGCGCCTCTATGCATTTGCCGGGCAAAGTGATGTGGGCGCCCGCGGTGATGCCATTGAACAGCTGTGCGACTGGCTGAAAAACGATCCCGTCTCTCCTGTGCAGCGTTACACGCGCAAAGATGAAGACATCGACGCCCTGATCGACCTTCGCGCGGTGTTCCAGCAAGACTTCAAGTCCCTGAACTACGAGGACATGCCGTCGCTTCTTCGGCCTGCGAAGGGGCGTTACGGATTGCAAGATTTCGAGAAAGTCTTTTGTGTCGATCACAAGCTTGGCGACGACATCTACAACATGCGCAGGATCGACCGAACAAGCGGGTGCCTAATCATCGTGCGCCCCGATCAGTACGTTGCGCATGTTCTGCCATTGAAAGCATTCGATGATCTGACAGCATTCTTTGACGGGATATTCGAACCGCAAGACGGCGCATAAGCCGCCGAGGTGTTCATTTGCGCCGCGCTCTTCATCGAGCGCGGCGCAATCCATTTCATACGTTGAGGCGAGACACCATGATCGATGTGCTACTTTTGATGCTGCCCATCTTCACTATGATTGCGATTGGCAGTCTTTTCGTTTGGCGTGGGTGGTTTCCAGCCCATGGCCTGCCTAGGCTGAATCGGTTTGTCATGAATGCCTGCATTCCGGTCCTGCTGTTCTCGGCGATCTCCAATGGAGAATCGCTTTCCAACAAATGCGGGCGGTTGGTTGTTGAAATAGACGAAGGCCGATTCTCGCAAGCGATGTTGGTTGCTGGCGCTTCGTGACATTCTGAATAAATGCGCAACCACTCTAACGTCAGGTTGCCAGAGTATGCATACAGGGTGGTTCGCTTGATATTGGTTCCCCCCGACATGCACCGCGTGCATCATTCGGTGCGCTCGGAAAAGAAAAATAGTAATTTCGGGTTCAATCTTCCTTGGTGGGATCGGTTACTGGGCACCTATAAGGCACAGCCTTCAGCCGGGCATGAGGATATGTCGATCGGGATTGAGCAGTTCCGAACAAAGCGCGACCTTTGGCTCGACCGTATGCTGGTTCAGCCCATCAAGGGCCCCGCAAGCGGCTATCCAATTAATTGTGAGACCGGACGGAAGTTGTGATCGTAGTTCCATGCCTCTAGAAACCGAGAGGTGGCACTTTGAGCGATGCAAACGGCCTACATCAGACCCTTTTGTTATCTGCAGACAAGGTCTCCTTCGAGCCAAATCGACCAGTTGCTGCATGACAGACTTAGATCTGAAATACTCCCCCTTAAGGATCGGCAATTATGAGGGAGATTGCCCTGATCTATGCAACCTGGCATGTGGCTTCCCAAGATCCTGCCGCTGAGTCATAAAAGCGGCACCGGCGCTGATGATCACACCTCCAAACATCGCGATTGCCCAGTCCATGAGATGGAGTGGGGAAAGGTGGAGAACCCTTGCGACCGGTTCGATCTGAATTGCGGCAAAGGCTGACAGGACAGGAACCGCTGTCGCGATCCAGGCGGATCTAGACCGAAATCCGGTCAGGGCCGCAGTAATGGCCGAACCCGTAATGATGAGGGAGGCCATTGCCATCGATCGCGCGTGGGGGACATCGGCAGTCTCGCCGAGATTGAGGATGTTGCCTCCGAGGATGACCGTGCTTGCAAGGGCACCAACAATGCTGATCGTGACCCATTCCCGCGGAGCGAAGAAGCTCGGTCGGCTTCCCTTGCTTAGGCGAGAGAGCGCGTTTTGCGACGGTAAATTCTGGAACACTAGCAAGGCCGTCGGATGGAGGATGAGTTCGATCCATATGATATGGATCGGCAAGTAAAGCAGCGGATACCCCATGAGCGGGATAAGCGCAGCCGTCGCAACAAGCGGCGCGTGCAGCATGAGCAGATAGGCGAAGCTGAGCCGGAGGTTCGTGAATAGCTGGCGTCCTTCGGCGATAGCACCAACGATCGTGGCGAAGTTGTCATCCAGCAGCACGATAGATGCGACCTCGCGCGCCGACCGCGTGCCGCGCTCACCCATTGCGATCCCGACATCCGCGCCACGTAGGGCGGGCGCATCGTTCACCCCGTCGCCGGTCACCGCGACCATCTCTCCTTTGGCGCGCAGTGCCTGAACCAAGTCAAGCTTCTGCGACGGCGTACATCGGGCGACGACATCGAAATCGATCTCTGCTTCCTGATGGTCAATATGCGCTGCCAGGTCCTTTCCGTCGATCACCCGCGGGTCCAACGTCCCAATACCGGTCTCTTTGGCGATAGCTGCGGCCGTATGTGCATGGTCTCCGGTGATCATGATGACTCGGATACCCGCATCTTGCGCTTCACGCACCGCGTCGGCGACGCTAGGTCGTACCGGATCGGAGAATGCTAGCAGGCCAGCAAAGTCGAAGCCGGTCTCAGGCTCTTCCCCCGACCAATCGTGAAACGACCGAATGGCGACCCCGATCACCTTGTGACCAGAGGCAGCCAGTTCCTGAGTCCGTTGGCGCCATAGGCGGCGTTCTTCCTCTGACAGAGTAGTAATCTCAATGACGGTCTCGGGCGCCCCCTTCATTGCGGCGCTACAACTGCCCTCAGGTGAGCGAAGGACCGCAACCTCGCGCAGTCTGTCTTCGGCAAAGGGAAAGACCGCCTCGACCTTGCCATTCCGGGGCCGTGCGCTTTCGAGAAGGATCAGGTCCAGTGGGTCGGCGGTCTCCGCACGAGAAGCGGTCGCGGCGATCGTAAGCAGTTCGTCGTCACTCACCCCCTCGACGGGGAGTGCTTTATGCAGCGTCAGCTGCCCCTCGGTCAGCGTTCCTGTCTTGTCCGTGCAAATACAAGAAATCCGGCCAATATTTTCGACGACGACGGCGCGTCGGACTAGCGCCTGCTTCCGGGCGAGGCGATAAACACCAAGGCCAAGGAAGAACGAGAAGACGACCGGATACTCCTCGGGCAGCGCGGCGATGGCAAGGGTGACCGCACTCAGAAGTGCATCTACTGCGCCATAGCCCTGAGCATAGCGAATGCCTGCAAGGATGGCGCATAGCACCAATGCTACGACAAGCAGGATCTGGACAAGCCGTGCGATCGCTTCCTGAAGCGGCGTCCGATCGACTTGTGTAGCGCGGGACAGCCGCGCGATTTCTCCATAAAGTGTTTCGGGCCCGGTCAGTGCGATGACCACGCGGGCCTCGCCCGTCAACAAACGGGTCCCAGCCATGCCCCAATGCTCCCCTTCGACTGTCACACTCCCGGTTCCGACTGGCCGAGGCTCAAGCGGAGCCTTGCGAACGGGCAGCGCCTCCCCTGTAAGGGTCGATTCATCTGCCTGCAGGGCCTCACCAGACTGGATTAGCCCGTCTGCCGGGAAATAAGCACCCGCCGGCACGATAACGAGATCGCCCGGAACGAGCTCTTCTGAAGGGACGTCCTTTTCACGCCCATCCCGAAGAACCCGGGCCTGGGACGCCAGCCGAGCACGCAACCCCTCCGTAGAGGCTTGCGTGCGTCTGTGAAGGTAGGCGTCCATTCCTGCGATCGGAATAAGGGCCGCCCCCAAGACAGCCGCCTCCGTCAAATCTCCTAGCCAGATAAACAGGACAGCAGTGCCAATGAGAAACCAGATCATCGGATCTCTGACTGTGCTGCGAACGATCTCTAACCAACCCGAAGAACTCTCCGCAACGATGGTATTTGGCCCGAAAGTCGCGCGTCGTTCGGCCACCTGTGCAGCATTAAGTCCGCTAGTATTGTCCCACAAGTCGTGAAGACGTTCGACAGGCGCGCTACGATTCAATCGCTATTCCGATCACTGGGTCTGAAGGGGCTGCGGAAAACAATTCCGTACCTTGATCCATAACAACCTGTCAGACAATTCTACATACCGATCTGCATATTTCCGAAGGCTACCCTGCCGCTTCCGTCGCGCGTACTCTCAGCGACACGGCCATGGTCATTGACCGCTTCGTCCGCACCGTAGCCACCCATGAAGTCTGTAGTGAAGGTCAGCTGTCAGCCCGGCCCCTTTAAGCCGCGCCCCGCACGCAAGTCTTTCTCGCACAATACGGTACTGAGGTTATTGTCCGTCGATAAATTGGTACAGTTGCTTGCGGCAATCGCGACATCTGCGACACGGATATGACCACTTGAAACCGGACAAAATATCTTTTCAAAACCACGGCAAAAATCTTGGCAATACACTTGGGATCAAACTCTGTTGCACTGCAAATCTGTCCGTTCAACGCACCAGGATAACAGTACAGGGCGCATGGTGCAGCACTTTCTGAGATACGCTTCCAAGAAGCGTTTCACGCACGCGGCCTAGACCACGCCGCCCCATGACGATCAAATCAGCGTCTTCCGCTTCCGCCACATCCAATATCTCGTCTGCGCTGTCGCCGACACACGTCTGGAAAGTCACGTTGCGTGCTCCTGCTGCATCGGCGCGGTCTTTGGCAGTTGCCGCGACATATTCGCCAAGTGCTATCGTCAATTTGGCGGTTCGCACCTCATCCTCTGCACTTGCGAACAGCCCGCTCAGCGATGTCGTGCCGGCCACGTCCCGCATGCCGGCACCGGAGGCCACGGTTTCAACCAATCCTTCGGCCTCTGCGAGTCGTTTGAACTCCATAGACGGACGGCCATGCATCAAGACATGCACGATGCAAAGATCCCGCTCCAGCTTCATAGACAGCTCTGCCGCGAAATCCACTGCGCGGTTGCTGGCATCAGAGCCGTCCGCGGCAACGATAATTTTTCCACTCATGGGGCAGCTCCAAGTTTTTAATTTGATAAAAAAGTATCACGCGGGTCAGTTGACTTCATTGAGCTTCGTCAATGCGTCGCGCATATGCTCAGGTATGCGTTTTCCCCAGTTTAATGAAACGCAGCCTGGTCCGCCTTGCGGTCATCTATGCAAAGCGCAGCGAACGTCCTGTGTGGATGTATATGGACCCCGCCTTATTGCAACAGTCTTGGCAGGCTTGGTTCAGGATCACGATTGCTGACGTATATCCGGCTTCTTTGAGCGGCCCAATACA
>NZ_QBUD01000033.1 GCF_003058085.1 Yoonia sediminilitoris
GGCTTTCCGTCCATTCTTCGAACGGCAGGTTGCTTGTGATGAGTGTTGAGACACGCTGAGCAGTGTTTATCTTCGAGTGACCTGCACGATTCTGTGTGATCGGAACGCCGCTTACTGTTCTCCAACCTCAGTGATGAGACAATTGCATTTCGGTTCGTTTCATCACTGCATCGCACTGCCGCTGGGCGTGCAGAAAGCTGATCAAAATCGAGGGTTCGACCATCGGTGACTTGTGCACCGATACACCGATGATCCGCCAAGCCGTCAACAGCGCTTCAAAAAAGTGTCCTACCGGCGCTGATGGTCTCGATAGCGACAAGCCCATAAGCTTCCCAACGTGAGGCATGATGACAGCGTCGACCTTACGGTAGGCCTCTACCGGATTGGATGCCATGCCAGCAAAAAGAATGCGCGGATCGCCTTGTGCAAGCGCGCGCAGGGCTGTTTCTTCTTCGCCTTCACCGAATATTGTAAGCCGCAAGTTGGCATTGTTGCTCTTGCGGAAGGCCTTGGTTAATCCCCCATATCTAATGGGTCCCAGCCGTAGAATTCACGCGGCTGTTTTCAGTTTCATGGCGGGTGTGACTTCGGGCGCATTGACGGAACGTATTTTTTTCGGCCGTTCCATTGCGGGCGTTGAACCTGGACCAGACCAGCATCTCTTCTTTCGGTCCTTCTTTGGTCGAGTTAGGGATCCAAGGGAATTTCTTAACTAGGACGAAGGACAAAGCAGTCTGGCAAGGTGCTAGCTACCAGGGGCGGTGGGCCTGATGAAAATACGCGGTCACGCGAAGCTTATAGGAGGCGGCAGCAGCGCTGGCGCCCGGTTTGATGCCAGACAAGTCATCTGACTTGGTCTTAACTGAGCACTCTCAGCCTTTGATTGTGTAGACTTGCGACTGGCTTCCGTCACGACGTTGGAAAACCACCTGGTCTCCTGTTATAGCTGGTGTACTGCAAAACTCGCTGCCAGCGAGGCGTTCGGGAGTTGTGTAGGTGCTGCACACCTCGGTGGCAGTTGCACTATATTCACCTGCGATCGGTTCACCTCGAATCTCACCACCCACCGTTCCATCAGGCGAGAAGGTAAACACATCACCACTGGCAGAGACTAGACTCTTGCCATAAAATTGGTCGACAACGCTAGATGATGGTTCTGTCGCGCATCCAGCAAGTGCAAGTGTCGCCAACGTAGCAGCCGCAAAATGATTTTTCATGAAATCCCCCTAAAAACCCCGACAATTGAAGAAAAACGGCACCCAATAGGCACAGATACTCATGACATCACATAAAGATCTCCCTAAGTAAATGGTTCGTGCACTCGTTGCTGAAAACTGGATTTGCATATGCAAGCTAGCTACCTATTTGGATCCATAAGCGCTGACGTCAGACAGTTTTCGGACACGTGATTTGCAGTTACTGCTAAAAACACAGGTTCCTGCAACCTTGGGTAGCAATGCGACATTGAGAAACCTCAATCACTTGCTCAGGCAACCTTTGCGAAAGGTTGATCCGAGGGACAAGCTCGAAGCCAATTCGTAGGGATAGAACAGTCAGTTCTTTTCAGGAAATAGCCATCCCATGCCAGGCGCCACAACTCTGGTCACAAACGGTATCAGCGCTGATCCAACAAGCAGTCCAATAATTCCGTCAAGACCCGCTGTCACAGACCAAGTGACAAAACCTGAGGCCGACCCAACAAAATCTGATACGATCAGGGCTGCGTCATTGATAATGTCGTAAGGAATATGCCAACCAAGATCATGCAGCCCATGTACGATGATACTGCCCCCCACCCAGAGCATTGCAACTGTGCCGACAGAGGCAATCACCATCATCACCGAAGGCATCGACCTAACGATTTTGCGCCCTACCGACCGGGTAACAGAAAGTCGGCCTTTCGCGCTGAGCAGAACTCCGAAATCATCGGCCTTCACCAGTAGAGCCACTGCGCCATATACGAGCGAGGTGATGCCAATTGCCACCGCGGCCAGCGCCGCCGCTTGGATCCAGATGCTATCAATACTGATCTGGGAGAGAGAGATAGTCATGATCTCTGCTGAAAGGATGAAATCAGTCTTAATTGCACCTTTCACACGTTGCTCTTCTAGATGTGCCGCATCCAGCGTCTTTGCCTGTTGGGGCCCATGATCCTTTTGGCCCGCGAATAAATGCCAAACCTTCTCAGCTCCCTCAAAACAAAGATATGCACCACCTATCATCAATAACGGCGTCAACATCCATGGTAGAAAAGTCTGCAACAGCAAGGCTGCAGGCAAGAGAATAACTAGCTTATTGAAGAAGGAAGCACGTGCGATTTTCCACACGATGGGCAATTCACGCGCCGCAGGCAAACCAGTGACATATTTTGGCGTCACCGCTGCGTCATCTATAACTACCCCAGCAGCTTTCACCCCAGCCTTACTGGCCTGAGCCGCGACGTCGTCCAATTGCGCAGCAGCAAGCTTTGCAATCGCAGCCACGTCATCCAAAAGGGCTAATAATCCGCTCATAACTGTCCTTGCAACACAGTAACTTGAGAAAAATATGTGAGTTTACGTTTGAAACACACTCAGTCGACGTAGTCTTGGACCCAGATCAACGGCTCCACAGTTCATCGCCACAGTGTGCTTCAGGTCATCTTGGTGCATTTCTTATTAACGATTGAACCAACGGTCTCTCCGCGTATCGTCGAAGCCCTGCTTAAAGGTCTTCCCGGCAATTGAAGGCGGATGGTAAATCGCTTCAAGCTTCGGCCCGGTCAAGAAATCAAGCTCTGCGTAGCTGACACGGCCGTCTCCATATTCAACGATGCAAGTGCCAGTGCCTGTGTTGCGCTCCACATTTGCACCCGAAAGTTTTGCCAGTATTGACGTAGATACCGACCGGGCAGCACTTTCCGCAAATGTTCCGGACTTGGGCAATCCAGTCGCAGCCATATCCCCGATGGCGTAGACATCTGTGAAACGTGTTTCCAACGTCGGCAAATCAATTGGAACCCAATCGTCTTCAGTCAGCCCGCTTTCAATGACGACTTTCGGTGGCTGATGTTTAGGCACCCCGAGGAACAGCGAAAACGGAAGTTCTGTCCCGTCATCAAGCACTGCCATACTCGGCTCGAGCCGGACGACTGTGCGCTGCCGCAACAGGCGGATACCAAATTCCTCAAACGAGTTCATCAACGCCTGCGCCATCTCTGCTGAAGCGGGCATCGGGCTGGACAGAGGTGAAACGAAAGTAATGTCGCAATCCTCGCGGATGCCGCGTTCTGTCAGGTAATGATGAAGTGTCAGCGCACACTCGCTGGGTCCGGGAGGGCATTTGTAGGGGAATCCGCAAATCCCCACAACAATTGGTCCGCCCGTAAATCCAGGCAGAAGAGTGCGTAAGCGATCTGCTCCTTCGTCGGAATAGAACTCGTTCCCATGTGCGGTAAGGCCCGGCGTCGCCTCCATGTCATAATCTGCACCAAGCGCAATCACCAGATAATCGGCTTCATAGGTGCCACCATCCGTCGTCACACGTTTGGCCTCCGCATCAATTGAGGTAATCGTCTCCTTCACAAGACGTATGCCAGGCTTAATGAATGATGCGTAAGACAGTCCAACTTCATCAAGCGTTGTCTTCCCGAACATAACGTCAATTCTGGAATATCCAAAGACGAAACGGTCTCTTTTGTCGATGACAGTCACGTCAGCTTTTTCACCCAAGGCTTCTGAAAGCAGGGTTGCCAGTTCCATACCGCCGAAGCCCGCACCAAGGATAAGAACTCGAGATTTCATTTGTTGCCTTTCTGAAAATGACCGTGATTAAAAACATCAAAAGAACTACTCGGTCACTTCGTGGCTAGTCTTGTAGGACACAGAATTTCTTAATCAGGCGTGGGATGATGATAGCGAAAGTAAGCCGCATTCGGATTGCTAAGTCAATCACAGTCGATAAGGGGGCAGCAGCGGCCAACATGTCGACGACGTCGAAAGCCGCTGTTCGTGGACGACAAGGCAAGAAGTACCCCGAATTTTTTTGTTATCAGAGTAACGACAACACAGTCTTCCAACACACTAACTCGACACAGTCTTCAACCACGTCCCACATCTTGATGAAAGTCAATTGGAAAAAAGGCCGCGCAGATAGGGTCTGATGACAACGTGCCAAACGATGAGCAGGTCATTTTGAAGGTGACCCCGTTTTGCCCGCGAGAGAATGGCATGATGGAGGTGGCAAAATGCAAGCAAAAGATCCGGTGGGGCAATTTGTCCATGATGCTTTGGTGGCAGATCGGTCCCGCGAAGAAATCCGCGCAGCCTTGGAGCAAGCAGGATGGTTCCGCGATGAAATCGAGGACGCAATTGGGCAATATGCAACGATTGACTTCAAGCCGCCCATTCCTGTGCCGCGCCCGCAACCTACGGCGCGCGATGTTTTTATTTATGCAGTCCTATTTACTGCGCTGACATACACAGCGATTTATCTGATCACACTCGTGCACGCGATACTTGATCTAAGAATGCCGGATCCAGCTGATGCTCCTTATATCGAATTCAGGGCAACCGAACGCATGCGGTGGGCGATTGCAACCTTGCTTGTCGCGGCTCCGGTTTATTTATGGATGTCGCGCTACGTCCACCAACGCGTGGAAAAAAATGCGAGAGCCCGCCGCTCGCCGGTACGTAAATATCTGACATACATCGCGTTATTTGTCTCGTCGATGACATTTTTAGGGGATGCGACCTATCTCATTTATGAGTTTTTGCAGGGCACAGCGACTTTGCGTTTCGTGCTTAAGGCGGCAACAGTTGGTATCGTGACCTTAGGCATATTTGTATTCTATCTGCGTGATGTGGAGTACCTGAAAGGTGAAAAATAAAGTGTTCTATATCGGAACGGCGGCGGTGGTTCTTACGGCGATCATTATCGGCTTTTTCACCGTTGGCGGCCCGAATACTGCCAGACAAGACATGTTTGATATGCGCCGCTACGAAAACCTGCGACAGATTGCAACAGCACTACATTGCACAAACTGGCGGATCTTGCAGCCAGTGTTACCTGACAAACTGGATCTGGAAAGTATCCGCGCGTATTGTGGAGGGGTTCAAATGCAAGCTGACGTCCTTGTCGATAACGAGACCAACATTCCCTATGCATATACCCGCATAAGCGAGACCGAATATTCGGTTTGTGCGTCGTTCTATGATGCGCACAGAACTATGCGTTTGAGCTACCAGGGGGATCCAAGATTGGATGGGTCTTTCAACCCGGACACCGGCTGTTTCACAGGGCGTGTGCGCTAGGCTAGAACTTAGCGCCTATAATCAGGTTGTATTCGATTACAGGTCGCCAGGAACCAAGGCAAAGCCACCGTTTCAAGCAATTTGACCGAGAGCAACGTGGGTCTTACTTTCAGCGCAAAACTCTGGCCCTCAGTGGTAGAAACTTGGGTAGCAGAGCAAGGTCTGCAAAGGCATCAATGGCACGGACAGGACTGTTCTCATCAACATAAGCGTCCAGACATTCGGGCAGCAACATCGTCTGCTACCGGTCCAGACCCTCGATAAATTGCGCCATCAACAACCCCCGTACCGAATACAAAAATTATACCATCAGTCCGGTCAAAATGAGGGAGTTTTCACACAGCCTCCGGACTTAGCAGACATTGGAATCGGGGCAAGCTGGCGGTCTCTCATCAGCGGTCCGCCGGGCCCAAGATAAATCGCTGAGTTCCACACCTTTTCCGAAACTCTGCATTTTTCGGCTCTACTTTGCTGGTCAACTTTCCGACCGTCTGTTCTTGAAGCGACCCCCTTCGAAAAGATAAGCCATTCACGTCCAAAAAACAGTTCCCAAACCTTGTTCATCAGATCCGACCCTCCTGTGAAACACGAACACATAGAGGTTTGGTGACATTTCTGGTTGGGCGTGAGAGGCAAAAAGACTAAAACGGAGCCAAATTCACCACTTTTGGTCAACTCGCCCATGCCATTGTCAGTTCAGATCGTCGCAACTCCACAAACCAGCGCGTCCAGTGTTTTTGGTTTATATGACACGCTGGTCGCTGCAGGCCGGGACTGGGAACACCTGGTGAGCGGCGATGAGCCTGAGCCAGTGTTTGACGTCAGTCTGGTTGGCCCGAATGTTGAGGGGTTTCGATGCGGAAGTGGAGTGTGGATCGCGCCAGATCAAGCATTTCACGACGCTGACAGCGCCGATATTGTAATTGTGCCCGGGCTGACGCTTTCACCGCACGAACGGCCTGACCCCGATCAACACCCCTGCTTGTCTTGGCTTGCTGAACGCGACATGGCCGGGACACGGGTGATGTCAGCCTGTACGGGAGCAGTCTATTTGGCGGAAATAGGTATCCTGGATGGGGTCGAAGCTACGACGCACTGGGCTTGGGAAGGCTTGTTCCGTCGGTACTATCCGGCCGTCCGACTACGCACCGACCGCGGCCTTTGCTTTTCCGATGCGTCCCGCGGCCCCGTTACGTCGGGCGGGACAACCGGATGGCAGGAACTTGCCATGTTCCTAATTGCGCATTACGGCGGCACACAAAGGGCAGTTCGGGCCGCAAAGGTCTGGCTTATGGCCAACCGTGGCGAACTTCAGGCTCCGTTCACGTCGTTGATCACCACCACGCCTCACGCCGACACGGTCATTGCTCAAGTCCAGGAATGGATCGCCGATCATTACGCGATCGATAACCCGGTTGGCGAAATGACAGACCGTTCCGGATTGCCGCCCACTACATTCGCGCGACGCTTCCGCAAAGCGACCAACAAGTCGCCGCAAGACTATGTTTTAGCCTTGCGAATTGAAGAAGCACGGCAGCTGCTTGAAACCACCGATATACCGATAGCAGATGCTGGAGAGGCAGTAGGTTATGTTGATACGCCGTCGTTCAGAAAGTTGTTCAAGCGCAAGACCGGACTGACTCCTGCGGAACATCGTAAGATGTTCGGCAAGTCACGGTTCTCGAACTATTCCTGAAGAGCCACGTTCCAAATTGGCGAGTTTCCTGTCCGCATCGGGCTGATTTTGTTGAAAAACCCTTCTTGATTTGAGCGTCATCGGCTGATTCAATTTCCCCACGAAAGTCGGGGATTGAGCGATGATGGGACCAAAGCAGGAAGCACAAGCGGCGCTGTATTATGAGGTCTCGCTCGAGGATCATGTTCCACAAGACTGTTGATTGTCACTGAGAACTGACCCGGTACCCGAGCCAAGAAAACAAAATCTCCGCAGCCATCCGGCGGATCACGCCACCCCTGCGCCGCATGGGGAGTAGACGACAGATTCACCCGCCAAGGCCCATCCGGCGAGCGCGTTCTCAAGATAGAAAGACTGTAAATGATCGTCAGTATCGTCAGTCTTGCTGTTCACTGACGATACTGACGATCAAATTAACTTTGTAGGGAATGAGGCCCATTGCTGCGAACCGTCTATCCCATAGCGCTGCAATACAGCTTCACCAGAGCGGCCTTTCGTGCGTCGCGCAGCAATTTCGGCGGTCGAAGGGCCGAATTGCGGGACATTACTGCCGCTCTTCGCAAGTCTTTGAATGTCCGCTGTACCTATTTTTTGCGATACCAAAGGGAGTGAATCAGCTAATTAATACTCGATGGAACGCACTTTCAAACCGTGCTGTTTCGCGGAACTCAATCAGGCTTCAACTGACAAAGAGAAAACGAAGAAGCGTCAAGTTGTTCTATGGGAAAGTCCATTGCCTCAATACTAAGGCCGAGCGCTGCAATGTAGTCGCCGATACGCGCGCTACCATAAAGGTGATCTAGCACGGAAAAGCCCTGGTCAGAAGCAAAGTCGGATACTTCGTCGGGAGCTACGTTGAACAGGAACGGTTC
>NZ_QBUD01000034.1 GCF_003058085.1 Yoonia sediminilitoris
CTTTCTCATCGTCCACTCCTCAGTGGCTACGATGAGCAACAAACCCTCCCTTAGCAAATACAGCTATTTGGACCCATAGGCGCTGACGTCAGACACTGATTACCTATCCAGCGGATTGGGGCACGCGCTCATCCGAACAGGTTGCAGCCATAGGCCTGCCCTTCCAGCCTGTGGCCGGCGGCAGCGAAGGCGCGATGATCGCTGAACTGAAGTCAGCCGTGGCAGCAGAACAACCTATGCTGATGATGCTCTGGCAACCGCATTGGATACACAATGAAATCGGCCTGAATGTTGTCGCGTGGGATTTTTCATCGCCGGACTGTCTCGCAGGATCCAGTCAGTCGAAAGGCGACGCCTGTGGATTTGCGCAAGCGAGTGTAGAGAAGATCGTCTCACGTGATTTCGCCGAGAACTGGCCAGCGGCCCGTGGCTTTGTTGAAAAATATCAAATGACAAACGCGATTCAGAACGCATTGATTGCCAAAGTGGATCAAGGTGGCATGAGTATCGAGGAAGCCGTCGCCGAATGGATGGCCGAAAACGAAGACACATGGCGCGCCTGGACCAACTGATCTGAAGCAGAAAAGACGCAGCGGGTCCGCTCCTCGCGGTCCCCCCTCTGGCAAATTATCAGCCAATTCTGCCAAAGACCTGAACGAAATCGCGGCAAAGGAAGGCTCTCGCTAGGCATTATTATGGACTAGAAACCACATAGCAGCGCCGCAGTTAAACTATCGTGTCGGAATGTCTGGAAGGTTTATGGCGCAAGACCTGACAGCTTTTTCTCCGAAGGTGCGGACGGCTTACGGGATGGTACGGGTGCGGCGCACCATGCGAAGGCAATGGACAGCGCATGCTGGGCATCATCACCGCGACAATCATATCCATCGGTCCCTTGTCATTTGTCCTACCACCGCTGAAAAGCTGGCCCGCGGCATGCGTTTTCTATCCGGCGAATTCGCTGAATGCCGCGTTGGAGAGCCTGGTCATCAATGGCCGCGCATGGATCGAACTTTTGAAGAATTCCGCATTCTTCTATGTCATGCTCCCCATCAAGATCGGACTAACCAATGCCGTCAGTCCGTTCACTTGGGGCTTCGTATTCACCCCAGCCATGGAGGCGGTCTATGCCGCAGCGCTTCTTGCGACGGTGCGGGGATTGGTATGGCGACTATCGCCATGATCGCGGATCGGATGACCCGGTCGGTCAGCAGGAAAAAACAGGAAATGCTGGGGCTGAAATCCGACCTGATCTGATTATGCAAACCGGAACACCGACACCCGTGGTCACCGCGTTTCCGCAAGACCTGATGACCGGGACCGGATGCTGAGGGGCGATCTGCCGGCGAGCAAGTCTATTTTCCTTTCCAGACCGGATCCCTTTTTTCGGCGAATGCACGTGCGCCTTCCAACTGGTCCTCACTCGCATAAAGGATATCGACTGTCCGCAATTGGCGCTTCGTGATGCGGTTCATCGCGTCCTGAAATTTACTGTCTTCGGCATCCCGCACGATCTCCTTGATGGCGGCATAGACCAGCGGCGGGCCGGCCGCCAGCAACTGCGCAATTGCCCGCGCCCGTGCCAGCAGTTCGCTGGCAGGGGCGACTTCATTCACCAATCCCCACCGATTGGCCTCTGCCGCATCAAACCAGCGACCGGTCAACAACAACTCCATGGCGATGTGATAGGGAATGCGCTTGGGCAGTTTCACGCTTGCGGCATCTGCCACAGTGCCGGAACGGATTTCGGGTAGGGCAAAGGTTGCATGCTCTGCTGCCAGAATGATGTCGGCTGACAACGCAAGCTCCAGTCCGCCGCCACAGGCGATGCCATTGACTGCGGCGATGACAGGTTTGTTCAGATCACGCAGTTCCTGCAAGCCGCCAAAGCCACCGACACCATAGTCCCCATCGACTGCGTCGCCATCAGTAGCCGCCTTGAGATCCCAACCAGCGCAAAAAAACTTCTTACCAGCGCCGGTCAATATGGCCACGCGCAGGTCGGGATCATCGCGGAAATCAGCAAAAACCTCGCCCATGCGGCGGCTTGTGGCAAGGTCGATCGCATTCGCCTTTGGACGATCCAATGTGACTTCGAGGATTGCACCATCTCGGCGGGTTCTTATCGGGTCCATGTTCAGGCCTTTCTTATCAGTGCATCAACTGCAACGGCCTGCGTGGGCGTGCAGATCAGCGGATTAACTTCGATCTCGATAACGCTGTCGGCGTGCGCGATGACATAACTCTGGATAGCCGAGATGGCCTCGACTACTTTTGTGATCTCCGCGGCCGGTTGCCCCCTATATCCAGTCAGCAGAGGCGCGATCTTGAGTTTGCTGAGTGCTGCGCGGATATCCTGCGGCGTGCTGGGAACCAGAAGCGAAATCGTATCGCGCAAAATCTCGGTCCAGACGCCTCCGGCCCCCAAGGTCAGCACAAAACCGTGCGCAGGATCGCGGACAACGCCGATCAGAAGTTCGGCGACCCCGTCGCTGATCATTTCTTCTATAAGGATTTCATCGGTTGCGATCAGGGCTGCGACCTGCCCGACGTCTTGCGCTTCGACATTCAGACGCACAGCAGCATGTTCTGATTTATGCGCCAGACCGACACCTTTGATGGCAAAGGGTGCAGTCATGTCGAGCGCGGCGGCTTGTGCGGCCTGCGCACCCGTCACAGTCCGGCTTAGCGGCACTTGCAGGCCGAAGGCGGCAAGGGCCTCTTTCGATGCACCTTCCGTCAGTGTTGCACCTGTGTCTAAAGGACCGGCAAGGCAGACGGGTGTTCCCGCTGGTGCCCTGACAGCGCTTGCTGCCTCGACCGATGACAGTGCTTCGTGCAGGCCCATTAATGGCACCACGCCGCCCTCAATCAGTCGCTCTGCGGTATCTAGAGGCAAAAGCTCCGGCAAGGTCGCGGCGATGGCAAAGCGGGCGCCGGTCTCGGCGCGGACCCCGAGGGCAGCCTCGATCGTACATTCCCAGTCGCTCGCGTCGGTCGTGGGGAAGTCCACGATGGACAGGGTCAGGTCGATCCCTTCGCCCGTCATACCCGCCCAAGCCCGTGCCATCGCGGCGCCATCGCGCCAGATGTAGGTGTGATAGTCCAGCGGGTTGCTCAGTGCGACCATCGGACCAAGGGCGGAGCGCAGTTGGGTCTTTTGCACCTCTGTCAAGGGTGGGAAAGTCAGCGCGGTACATTCGGCCATGTCCGCAATTAGGCTGACCTCACCGCCCGAGCAACTGATCGATGCTATGTTGCGCGCTGGGAGCGGCCCGTAGCAGTGCAAGAGCTTCAACGTCTCCAGAAAATCCGGCAAGGCCGTCACGCGCGGTATCCCCAGACGGTCGAGAAGTGCCTGTGCGCCCACGTCGCTTCCAGCCAACGACGCAGTATGTGATACGGTCGCGGCACGCGCCTGTTCGGATGCGCCGACCTTAAGCGCGACCAGTGGGACCGATTTTTGATGGGCCTTTGCTGCAAGGGCCTCCCACTCTCGGATGTCTTTGAAGCCCTCAATATGCAGGCCCACCGCCGTCACGCGCGGATCGTCGATCAGAGCGGCAGCAATCTCGGCCTGTGTTGTCTGCGCCATATTTCCGCAAGTGACCATATAAGCAATGGGCAGCGCCCGTTTCTGCATCGACAGGTTGATCGCGATATTCGAGCTTTGCGTCAGGATTGCCACGCCGCGACTCACTGTCTGCGCACCATGTTGATCAGGCCACAAAAGCGCCCCGTCCAACGCATTGATGAAGCCATAGCAATTCGGACCGAGGACCGGCATGGCGCCCGCCGCAGTGACCAGTTCCTCTTGCAGACTATGGCTGGTTTCATCTTCTGCCAGCGCCTCAGAAAAGCCTGACGCAAAGCAGACAGCGCCACCGGCACCCATCGCAGACAGCGCCGCGATCAGTGGGATTGTGGCGTGACGGTTGATCCCCACAAAGACCGCATCGGGCGCTGCCGGCAGATCTTCGAGGCCTTCATAGGCGCGAACCCCCGCAACCTCGAAAGCGGTGGGGTGGACGGGCCAGATATCTCCGGCGAAGCTCATCCGCCGCGACTGGGTGATTACCTGTTGGCACCATGCGCCGCCGCCCACCACAGCGATGGATTTCGGGCGCAGTAGACGGCCAAGGTCGCGTGTCATGCGCCAAGTGGCCTCAGTAGGTCGCGGCTGATGATATGCCGCTGTATTTCACTGGTGCCGTCCCAGATCCGTTCGACGCGGGCATCGCGCCAGAACCGCTCGATCGGGAAATCGTCCATCAGCCCCATCCCGCCAAAGATCTGCAAAGTGGTATCCGTCACCCTCGCCAGCATTTCCGAGGCATAGACCTTGGCCGAGGCGATTTCGCGGTTGGCTGGACTGTTCTGGTCCAGTCGCCATGCCGCCGCCAGAGTCAGCCAATCGGCGGCGTCAATTTCGGTGATCATGTCTGCGATCTGGAAGCTGATCCCCTGAAACTTTCCAATGGGCTGGCCGAACTGTTTACGTTCAGCGGCGTACTCCAGCGCATAATCGAAACAGCGCCGCGCCCGCCCGACGCAGAAGGCCGCCACCGTGAGCCGCGTGGCATAGAGCCATTCGTTCATCACGGCAAACCCGCCGTCGACCTCGCCCAGCACCTGCGCGTCGGGCAGGCGGCAGTTATCGAAATAGAGGATGCAGTTCTTGTAGCCCTTGTGGCTGACCGAGTTGTAACCCTCGCGCACTTCGAACCCCGGTGTGCCACGATCCACCAGAAATGTCGTGATCCGCTTTTTTGGTCCCTTGGGGGTGTCCTCCACACCGGTGGCGATAAAGACGATAAAGAAATCCGCGTGCTCGGCCCCCGAAATGAAATGCTTGGAACCATTTACCACCCAGTCGCCGTTGTCGCGTACCGCCTGACATTTCATGCCCCGCACGTCCGATCCCGCATCCGGTTCGGTCATCGCCAGCGCATCCATCCGCTCGCCCCGCACCGCCGGAAGAAGATACCGGTCGCGCTGTTCGGTATTGCACGCCATAAGGATGTTCTGAGGTCGCCCGAAGAAATGCGTGAGCGCCATCGACCCGCGCCCCAGCTCGCGCTCGACCAATGTGAAATCCAGATGTGATAGCCCCGCGCCACCTACCTCTTGCGGGAAGTTGCAGGCGTAAAACCCAAGGTCGATGCACTTCTGCTTGATCTCTTCACCCAGTTCGTGCGGGACCTGGCCTGTGCGTTCCACCTCGGCCTCATGAGGACAGATCTCGTTCTCGACAAAGCTGCGGACGGTCGAGACGATCATCTCCTGTTCTTCGGACAGACCAAAATGCATCGGGGGCCTCCTTTGCAGACGATTGACGAAGCAAACGTCATTCCTCATCTTCATGATGTGCAAACTTGATCAAAAAATATGCAGAGTTGAAAAATGTCTCAGTCATACAACATTTTGCTATTCGATGGCTTTTCGAACCACTGTCTTGCCAATCTGGTCGAGCCTCTGCGCGCGGCAAACACATTCGCGCGGCGCAGGCTGTACACATGGCGCTATTTTTCGCTTGATGGTCGGCCTGTCGAAAGCTCCAGCGGGCTTGTTGTGGCCCCGGACGGCGATCTGAGGGACGAGACAGGGGATGTTCTTGTTGTGATGCCATCATATGGTTTCCTGAAGCTCGACACCCGTGAGACTGCCCGCGCTTTGCTTCATGCGGCGAAGAAGCATAGGCAACTGGCAGGTATGGACACCGGGAGCTGGCTGCTGGCCCGTGCTGGACTGCTGGACAATCACCGTGCAACAATCCACTGGGATGAACTGTCACGGTTTGAAGAAACCTTCCCTGACGTCGATGCTGTGCAGGAACGTTTTGTCATCGACCGGAACCGGATGACATGCTCCGGTGCCATGGCGGCGTTCGATCTGGCTGCGGCGATCATAAGCCAGGACCACAGTCCACTGCTCTCGATGGAAGTCGCGCATCTGTTGATGAGCCGCACTGTTGCCAACCCTTACGCACTCCCACTGAAATCAGATGACACAGTCGTATGCCGTGCCTTGACGGTCATGCAGGCACACATTGAGGCACCAATTTCGATCACCGAAATCGCTCGCCGTATCGGTTGTTCTCAGAAAACTGTCCAAACGCGGATAGGGTCCGAGCTAAGAACGACGCCGCAGGGGCTCTATAGGCGACTGAGGTTGGCGCTAGCGCGAAAACTAGCCGAAGAAACGGATCAGTCCATCGCAGAAATCGCAGGTAGGTGCGGCTATGAAAATGCCGGTGCGATGACACGGGCCTTCAAGCTTGAATTCGGCCAAACACCAAAGACTTTCCGACGGGAGGCGCGCCTCGGTGCCGGACATCACTAGGTGACTTTCCGAATGCCCTGCGGAAAGACCTCCCGAGCGCAGATCCGCAGGAGAATCCACATCTCAGGGCAATTTGTTCAAAGCTCAATCTGGTTTCCTGCAGCAAATAACGTGCGTGCTGCAGGCGATAGAGCTTGTAATATTTTCCAGTGGTCATGCCGAGCTCTCTGGCAAAGGCACGGTTCAGGCCACCCGATGGATCAACGACGAGATAGAGGCTGGCACCATCTCCGTGACGCCCGGGGCCTAGGTTTTCGACCAACTTTTTTGTTAGCTTGCCGGATATCACCATAGAAACTACCACATTATATACCACTCAATAAACCAATACAGGCATCATCGAAAGAAACTCAATGCAATGGAGGGTATGTATGAAGGTGCTGTAAACAAAAGAAAAAGGCCGCCCAAGGCGACCCATTAAAAACCAAGAAATATGTATGGTGGCGGTGCTGGGAGGCCAATGCGAACCAGTCTCTTCTAATAGGGCGGCACGCGAGAACACCTGGCGAACTACGGGTGATTTCCTAACTTTCTGAATTTTCTCGGTTTTGATGGAGCGAAGCGATTTCGAACTGAACGTTGCTCTACTCAAAAGTGCCGCGCCACTGGTGCGAAACGCCGCCTACTCGTTTTCACCAACCCCTACCCCGGAAATTCCGAGAAGGGCGTCCAAGACCTTGAGCACCTGAAGAAGAGTCTCACGGGTTTCGTGAAGTTCCGCCCCTATCTTTAAGTCGCTTTGGCCGGCCAGCGAGAGCACGGCCGCCAACACCTCGTCCGAGTTCCGCATGAGCTCGACCAGGTGCTCACCGGACGGACCGTGAGAGCCTGCGATCCAGTTCTTCGCCGTTCGCTCCGAGACACCCGTCCAGCGCATCACAGTCTTGATCGCCCGATGAGCTCCGCCGAGCTCCCGCTTCAGCGCAGCCGCAATGGCCATTTGGTATTCTAGTCGATCGACTTTCCCTTCGTCGTCATCTGGAAAAGTCTTGCCCATCTTAGGAAACATTTTTCCGAACCTCCGCGTCTATGCTTCGGCCCACTGGAATCACATGCATTCCCAGCGACTTGGCGATTAAAAAGAATGAAAGGCTCAGCACTTGAGTTGGAAGGACGGACATGACGGAGGCGCAATGGCGCCAAAGGGAGCGCAGCCTCGGCGCGCCGCTCAATATGTCCCAAGCGCAATTGTCCGCTAAGCTGTAAGGAACTTGGTTTGCGGAACCCATCAGGGCCAGCGGTCAAAACCGCGCAAACAGGACGGACACATGACTGCTTCTGACAAATGCACAAATCGGATCAAAAATGTCTTGCTAATCAGGAGCCAATGGTATGGACCCCGCCGCCTTCGGTCGGCGACCCTTAGAAGATCAATTTTGGGAAAGGAGAAATACCATGCAGATAGTGAGAATT
>NZ_QBUD01000035.1 GCF_003058085.1 Yoonia sediminilitoris
TGTTCGGTTGTCGTCAAATGTCCAGCATCCAACGCCCCGGAGAACGATGCGGACAACGTCACAAACACGATCAAAATGGCGCGGATCAGTACCATGATCCGTATCTACATGGGATATATGTTGATTTGCAAGCTATCAGGGAGCTACATCCTGTCGCGCGGGATCAGTGCCGGTGGGATCCTCGCCCTGCGCCATCATCACTCGTCACTTGCAGCACCATGCCCTCTGCCGTTTCGGACGCGTCTCTGCCCAGCGATCCTCTCGCACTCTGCCAGTTCGGCGATGGTGGCGAACTCACCCGACTCCAACATCCGCTTCCAGCGAAAGGCCTGCGCCAGCGCCTTGACCAACGTGTTGTCCATCTTGGGTTGGCAGTGGGGCCAAGGCAGTATCAGCAGTGATCCATTTAAGGGATAAACTTCTTATAAGGATCCTATAAGGGAAATGTCCCTTAAATCGGCTCAATACAGACGCCGCGTGCGCGGACGTAGTTGGCAGCATGCAACGTGGATTTTCGGGCAAGATGCATCCAACGTCATGGATCGATTGGAAGAATCCTGCGGCCCGCTTGCAGAGTGGAAGCTTGCCGACAACGGATAGCTCAGTGTGGAAATCGCGATATCTCGCCCGATTTGCGGGCGTTCGCTCAATCTGCAGCGTTGGGCAGTAAAGAGCCCGATGCGGACACGGTCTGTCTTTCAGTTGAGCGGACGAAGACCCCGCACGGTTACGAACTCACCGGGAATGCCGTAGCTCCCGTCACTTTTTTTGTATTCCGCGACAGACGCGAGGAACTCCTGGCAAATCCCTTTCCAGTCTTCATCGCCGAGCCGTTTGACGGCAAGTGCAACGGGACCACCCAACAGAACAGCCTCCACGACATCTTCGTCGGATTGGAAGACCAACATTTCAGACTGGCGGTGCTCTTGAATGTTCTGCAACCCGGCACCTTCGAAGAGTCGCTTGAGTGCGTTTGGCGCCCCCGTTCCAAAGAACATCGGGCACACCTCTGATGCGACATGGGCGTCCACGATCGGAAAGACTTCCGCCCAACTACAATTTCTGCGTTCACCCCAGACGGTTGCTGTGACAGTGCCGCCTGGAGCGACAACTCGCGACATCTCAGAGATAGCAGCGGCAGGATCGGGCGTATACATCAGCCCCAACGCGCATATCGCAGCGTCGAAGGTCTCATCAGGCACATCAAGCTTTTCTGCAGCCATACGCGCTGCCGTGACATGGCCATCTAAATGCCCGTCCAATTGAGTGCGCAAGTTATCGATCATGCCCTGTGACAAATCAGTGGCAAGGACCTGTCCATTCGAGCCTATCGCGTCGGCGAGCCGCAAAGTGACCAGACCGCTACCGCAGGCCGTCTCGATGACCTTTTGACCAGTTTTGACGTCTGCCATTTCTATTAGACGGTCGTGGGCAGGACGCAGTTGTGCCTGCCAGGATGCGTGATAATACCCGGCCGCAGCATCCCAGCCATAACGTTGGACGCGAAGTTTAAGGCGGGCATCCATCACAAGGCTCCCTGGACTATCGAGATTACGGTGCTGACTGGTTGAGCATCCCGGTAGGCGAGGAACCATGGATCGTTGGCAATGGCGCGGCTGACCATCCCACCAACCTCATCTTCGGGTTCAGGGCTTTTGATCTCAATAGCGATCCGGGTATCACCTGGCACAGGACTTGCGCCCGCCATGGCGAGGACCCCGCGATTATCCCAGTCCTGTTCGATGCCAACGCTGACTGAATCGAGTTCCAGATTTTCGCGCGCAGCGGTCATCTTGATCCCGATCGCAAGACACCCACAAATCGCAGCACGTGCAAAAAAACCTGGCGTTGGTCCTTCTTCGCTTCCTCCAATCGCATTCGGCATGTCCAGGGTTAGGCTGTGTCCGTCTTGCTCATAAGTGCAACTCAGTCCGTCACGCACCTTGGCGAATCCGCGATTGACCACCTGGGCATGCTCCGGGCGTTGGGTGAATATTGAAATCGCGCGCAACTGCGCTTCTCTGGCATGGCTATTTCTGTCCATTGCTTAATCTCCAAGCTATTCTAAAGGGTCTGCCGGTGGCCGAACCGCCCATCCTGGCGGTCCGGCCAAAGCTGTTATTCATCCAGTGGCCATAGCCTTGATGTCATCGGCGCTGGGAGTGTTGCCTCCAATCCCCCATTGTCCGCTGCGTACCTCCTTGACCCGGACCCAGGTGACCCCGCGCATACCTTCCCCTTCGACCTCCACCATCGCGTTCGTCACTTTTTCGATCATCTTCGCCTTCTGTACATCGTCGAAAACGCCTTCAATCACTTCAATATCTACCAACGGCATGGCAAACCTCCTTTGCTTCCAATCATGGTAAAACGATGCTCGCATTCGTGACATGCGCCAAACCAGTCCCTTAAATGGAGTAAATCCACTACAATTTCTGAAGTGGACGATAGCGGGCCTGAAATGCTTTGCTTGGAGCGGAGGTACTGCAATGTCAGATTCGAATTACCCGAAGTTTTGCCCTGTCGCGATGGCTGCCAGCCTGTTGGAACCACGTTGGACCATGCTCATACTGTGCGAAATGTGGTCCGGTTCGACACGCTTCAATGAAATCCAACGAGGTGTACCTGGCATGTCACCCGGTCTGTTGTCCAAGCGTTTAAAGCAAATGGAAGTGAACGGCCTTGTGACCCGCCGCGGCGCTGGTCCAGGTGCCCATGCCGAGTATTTCACGACCCCGCTTGCTGATGAACTTGAGCCGCTGATCCGCGGTCTTGGTGAATGGGCCCACCGCAACATCGACTGCGATGTATCGCTGCAAAACTTGGATGCGCGTTTGCTGATGTGGAAAATTCGCGGAAAGATCGATCGACTGCAACTTCCGAAACCGAAGTGTGTTATCCAGTTCATTCTGAAAGATGCGCCGAACGAAACGGCGCATTACTGGCTCGTGGCCAAACCAGGCGAAGAAACCGACATCTGCTACACTGACCCCAAGTTCGACGTCGATCTTTACGTGGTATGCGAACTTCGCGCGCTGACGTCCGCCTGGATGGGGCACTCGACATTCAAAGAAGAAATTGACTGCGGACAAATTGCTCTGACCGGACATGATCTGATGGAAAGGTCTTTGACCAAGTGGCTTATGCGCAGCAGTTTTGCTGAGGTCCAGAAATGCTCCGGATTTGAGCAACGCAGAGCAACCAATTAGCAGCCCAAGCGTGGGGCAAATCGCCTAGTTCAATTTCCAAGGAACCGTTTGTCCATATTGAATGGAAGACTGGACACAATGTCACGCACATCGTTGGCTCGGCGGGTCTAGGCTCTTGCGTCCCAAAACGGCCACTTACACATAAATCAGCGAATGTCGGGTTTGAGCCCCGATTGACCAATACTGACCTGATTGCGCGTGTCAGCTTGTTAGGATGGCAGAGAATAATCGCACAAGGGAAACTTCGCATTCTTCAAGTGTCTTGCAACGAGTTCTTTTTGTTTGTTGCCTGCTGGCAAGAACTCAGCTGGCTCCGGTGAGTAGTCCCGGTCTGCGAGTTCTGGGAAAAGAGTCAGGATTTCCTCCCTTGCTTCAGATGGCAGTGCATTTAACGCTTCTGGTCCTGTATAAAGACTCTCAGTTGGGGCATCTTCCGCAAAGATAACCTCATGCTTGTCGAACAATAGGTGGAAATATTCAACTTCCAGGACATCCTCATCGACATAGATGCCCGGAAGCACTGTCAGTTTGATGGCTGGGATCAAGACGTCCTTGACGCCAAACATCCGCATTGCAATTTTGGAAGAGACCAGCATTCGATGCTGCCGGGAAACCACAAGATTCTGTTTGGGAAGGCCATTACCTAAAGCCCCGGCCGTAATACAGACCGGGCGTAATTTTGGATTGGCTGCAAGCAGCGCCGCCTTGATTTTCCGCCCCGCCGTCCAGCGGATGGGTTCAAGCCGCCCGTCAGACATGCAAACTTTGTCGCCTACTGCCAAATCTTCAACTGCAACATCCCCATGACGGGTTTTGATCAGCGTGCCCTTCGCGAAACACACATTAATGACATTGGGGGCAACTGGGGGCCATTGATTACCTGGCAACGCATCGATTATCGCATTTAGATCATCGCCAGACGTATACGGGTCCGAAGAATAGAGCGTGCCAGTGTTCGGATTACTGTCGTTGTCGAACAGCGCAAAGTCACTGCCACGGTTTTGTCCAAGCCCGCCGCCCCCGGTTGCTGCATTGAACTCGGCGGCATCAATAAGACCGTCGTCGTTAGCGTCGACAATACGCAGAGTAGCACCATCACCAAAGTCGATCGGCTCCGTCGACCCATAGAGAGCAACTGTGATCAGGACGGAATCACCATCAGCGATCCCGCCGGTGACTGAAGTTTGATAGGTTTGAAAAAAAATTGGCATCGCCTTGGTTAAATGAACCTCCAATTCTTGCGGGTCAAGTAATTTGCAATCGAACATACATTTTAGACATCTGAAGATAGTACCATATTCGACCTGTACATTTAGTCGGCCTCTCTGAAAGCCAAAGTGCGTGCAACTGCAGCAAACGGCTAAGATCCCAAAATGACCGATGCCGCGCTGCGTGCGAATGTCGGCTTCTCCTGTAGCGGCCAAAAAATGTATATAAATCAATCGGGATGGAAGTCGCGTCGACTACACCCAGCTTCCAAGACAACCGCGATCCAGTTGACCTTTGCTTGCAAGCCACGTTCGCGCAGCCACTCATCCTGAAGGCGATAGGCTGCTTCCTCCTGAGCACCGGGACAATAATAGTGCCGGGAAACCTGTCGGGCATGTACAAGTTCGTGAAGGAGCACGCTCGCATCATGTGGATCCTTTTGATCCCAGGGCATTATCATATATATTGTTGAAGATTCCGGATCAAAGAGCCCCCGTGTTCGCCCAAATCTGGACGCCGACGAACCCTGAATGGTTGCCGTAAGCGATGCGCTGATAATTTCTATCTTCGGGCGTGTCTCCGGGCGCAGAAAGTCCGTGTTTTGATCAAGCCAAGTATCGAAAACCTCTACCAGCTCTGCAATGTTTTCGGTTTTGCGCCATGCCGGTTCCCGATCGAGACGCACGATTGCGTCGGCCCAAGCAGAACCAGCGAACATTATTAGTGCCACCAACCAAAGGCAGGCGGGGGAACGTTCAAGCATAGTGCCCTCCATCATCGATTTTTGAAACTCGCAAAATTATGCTAGGGTCAGACTCACGGTTGAGCAAAAGACGATTTTTCATGGTGGTGTGAAAGGAATTCACAAACTTTGGGACGTAGACTTCCACCTTTCACTGCAGTTCGCGCTTTTGAAGCGGCAGCCCGGCATTTGTCCTATACCAAGGCCGCTGACGAGCTTTGCCTGTCTCCTTCTGCGATCAGCCATCAGGTCCGTTCCTTAGAGGAATACCTTGAGACAAAGCTTTTCGAGCGTCGCAAAAACAAAATGCAACTCACCCTGACGGGGAAAGCCTATGCGGGGAAAATGACGTCGCTTCTGGACGTATTCGAAGCAAGCACTTTGGACGCAGCAGATACCGCAAGTCAGTCTCTTCGCGTTCTTTGTACGCCGGGTTTTGCAGCACGTTGGCTTGTGCCAAGACTCGACCGGCTTATAGAGCCGTCGGCAATTCGGCTTCGCGTTTCCATAGGTGCTCCTTCGACGGACTTTCAAACCAATGATGCCGATGTCGTTATCGGTTGGGCCGATGACCCTGTACCGAGTGCCGAGGTTTTACCTTTGATGCGGTCTGGCAGGTATCCGGTTGCAGCTCCAAGCTTCATATGTGAGCACCGTATCGAGACCCCGGAAGACTTGCGCAAGGTCACATTGATGCACGACGAAACCATGGACCAATGGGCAGAATGGTTCGCTGCGGCTGGCGTCGAACCTCCTGACTTTCCGAGTGGGCCAGAGTTTCCCAATTGCGAGCTGGCGACATCGGGCGTCGAACAAGGCCTCGGAGTCTCACTCGCGTATGACATCATGGTGCGCGATACGATCAAGTCGGGTCGCCTGGTTCGCCTGTTCGAGGCAGTCACCATGCCTTTCGTTATGTACTCTTTTGTTTGCCAGCGCAGTCGAGCATCAGAGCCTTTGATCGCCGCATTCCGTGAGTTCGTGTTCAGCGAAATGGAAACCGACGGACGGCCGTCCCTTGCGGTTGTCGCAGAGTAGTCCGAATTCTTTGACTGACGCTATCATATTGGTCGCAGGTCCAAATGCAGCGCGCGGCAGCTTTGTCTCACGAAACGACGCTCGTCAGTAACCGTGCTCAAGGTCAGCTATTTGCTGGGAGCTGTCACCGAACGCGCCTCTGGTGATCTGCTCAGGCCAGGTGCGTCGCACCAGCGTAACGCACGTCTGCTTCTGACCAGTGCTAGATCAGCCTCAAAAATGTCTTGCTAATCAGGAGCCAATGGTATGGACCCCGCCGCCTTCGGTCGGCGACCCTTAGAAGATCAATTTTGGGAAAGGAGAAATACCATGCAGATAGTGAGAATT
>NZ_QBUD01000036.1:2500-5993 GCF_003058085.1 Yoonia sediminilitoris
TTTGATCCTCTCGGGGATCATATTTTACATCGTATAGAGAGATACAACATCAGAATAGAGACGCTGCGCGTAAGCAGTTGTCAGACAGGCCGAGGGTCCGCAAGGATCTGTTTGAAGCCTCGAAAATCTATTTTGTTCCAAGTCAAGTACACTAACCGGAACAGCAGTAATGCTGTTCGAACAGTGTGTGTTGCGAACCAGCGGCACGCACTGCAATGTATGCATTTTGATCTTAGAACGGGTTTAAGCACAAAAGGGCCCGTTCATTGAAAAAGCCTTGCTTTTTCTGGATCAAATCAAGCGCGAAAAGGGCGTTTGGTGGATGCCTTGGCAGTAAGAGGCGATGAAAGACGTGATACTCTGCGATAAGCCATGGGGAGCTGAGAATAAGCTTTGATCCATGGATTTCTGAATGGGGCAACCCACTTGAATGTTTGTTATTATTGCACTCCGGTGCAGCTAATAATGAGCATAAACAAGTATTTGTAGACTGAATACATAGGTTTACAAAAGCAAACCCGGGGAACTGAAACATCTAAGTACCCGGAGGAAAGGAAATCAACAGATACTCCCCTAGTAGCGGCGAGCGAACGGGGACCAGCCGAGCCATGAGTGTGATTAGAATGTGTTGGAAAGCACAACCATAGTGGGTGACAGTCCCGTATAAGAAGCATGATTGGACGTATTAAGTAGGGCGGAACACGTGAAATTCTGTCTGAACATCGGAGGACCACCTTCGAAGGCTAAGTACTCCTTACTGACCGATAGCGAACCAGTACCGTGAGGGAAAGGTGAAAAGCACCCCGACGAGGGGAGTGAAACAGTTCCTGAAACCGAACGCCTACAATCAGTTGGAGGGCCCTTGAGGCCTGACAGCGTACCTTTTGTATAATGGGTCATCGACTTAGTGTATCTAGCAAGCTTAAGCCGTTAGGTGTAGGCGCAGCGAAAGCGAGTCTTAATAGGGCGACTGAGTTAGATGCATTAGACCCGAAACCGAGTGATCTAGGCATGTCCAGGATGAAGGTTGGGTAACACCAACTGGAGGTCCGAACCCACACCTGTTGAAAAAGGTCGGGATGAGGTGTGCCTAGGGGTGAAAGGCCAATCAAACTCGGAGATAGCTGGTTCTCTGCGAAATCTATTTAGGTAGAGCGTCGGACGAATACCCTCGGGGGTAGAGCACTGGATGGGTAATGGGGACTCACCGTCTTACTGATCCTAACCAAACTCCGAATACCGAGGAGTAATATCCGGCAGACACACAGCGGGTGCTAACGTCCGTTGTGGAGAGGGAAACAACCCTGACCTACGACTAAGGCCCCTAATTCATGGCTAAGTGGGAAAGCAGGTGGGACGACCAAAACAACCAGGAGGTTGGCTTAGAAGCAGCCATCCTTTAAAGATAGCGTAACAGCTCACTGGTCTAAATAAGTTGTCCTGCGGCGAAGATGTAACGGGGCTCAAGCCATGAGCCGAAGTCTAGGATGCACGTAGTGCATGGTAGCAGAGCGTAGTGTGACATAGTTTCTTGTCTCCTTACTGTCTTCGGACAGATTGGAGACGCGAAACTTTCTGTGAAGCCGGCCTGTGAGGGATCCGGTGGAGAGATCACTAGTGAGAATGATGACATGAGTAGCGACAAAGGGAGTGAGAGACTCCCTCGCCGAAAATCCAAGGGTTCCTGCTTAAAGCTAATCTGAGCAGGGTAAGCCGACCCCTAAGGCGAGGCCGAAAGGCGTAGTCGATGGGAACCAGGTTAATATTCCTGGGCCAGGAGGATGTGACGGATCTCGAAGATTGTTTCCCCTTATCGGATTGGGGAGGCCGTTGAGAGGTTCCTGGAAATAGCCCTCCGCTAGATCGTACCCTAAACCGACACAGGTGGATAGGTAGAGAATACCAAGGCGCTTGAGAGAACCACATTTAAGGAACTCGGCAAAATACCTCCGTAAGTTCGCGAGAAGGAGGCCCGGTTTTTACGCAAGTAGAGGCCGGGGGCACAAACCAGGGGGTGGCGACTGTTTACTAAAAACACAGGGCTCTGCGAAGTCGCAAGACGACGTATAGGGTCTGACGCCTGCCCGGTGCCTGAAGGTTAAAAGGAGGAGTGCAAGCTCCGAATTGAAGCCCAGGTAAACGGCGGCCGTAACTATAACGGTCCTAAGGTAGCGAAATTCCTTGTCGGGTAAGTTCCGACCTGCACGAATGGCGTAACGACTTCCCCGCTGTCTCAAATGTGGACTCAGCGAAATTGAATTTCCTGTCAAGATGCAGGATACCCGCGGTTAGACGGAAAGACCCCATGCACCTTTACTATAGCTTCGCATTGGCATCAGGCACAGTATGTGCAGGATAGGTGGTAGGCTTTGAAACCGGGACGCTAGTCCTGGTGGAGCCTCCCTTGAGATACCACCCTTATTCTGCTTGATGTCTAACCGCGGCCCGTTATCCGGGTCCGGGACCCTGCGTGGTGGGTAGTTTGACTGGGGCGGTCGCCTCCCAAATTGTAACGGAGGCGCGCGAAGGTTGGCTCAGAGCGGTCGGAAATCGCTCGTTGAGTGCAATGGCAGAAGCCAGCCTGACTGCGAGACTGACAAGTCGAGCAGAGTCGAAAGACGGCCATAGTGATCCGGTGGTCCCGAGTGGAAGGGCCATCGCTCAACGGATAAAAGGTACGCTGGGGATAACAGGCTGATGGTGCCCAAGAGTCCATATCGACGGCACCGTTTGGCACCTCGATGTCGGCTCATCTCATCCTGGGGCTGGAGCAGGTCCCAAGGGTACGGCTGTTCGCCGTTTAAAGAGGTACGTGAGCTGGGTTTAGAACGTCGTGAGACAGTTCGGTCCCTATCTTCCGTGGGTGTAGGATATTTGAGAAGAGTTGCCCCTAGTACGAGAGGACCGGGGTGAACGATCCACTGGTGGATCTGTTGTCGTGCCAACGGCAGTGCAGAGTAGCTATGATCGGACAGGATAACCGCTGAAGGCATCTAAGCGGGAAGCCCCCTTCAAAACAAGATATCCCTGAGAGCCGAGGTAGACCACCTCGTCGATAGGCCAGAGATGTAAGCGTAGTGATACGTTCAGTTGACTGGTACTAATTGCTCGATAGGCTTGATTTGATCCAGTAATAGTAAGACTGGTGAAGGCGTCGCATAGCGTCGACGTCGTCAAGATACATACACAAACCATGTAGTCGTACGCGACTTGGAACCTGATTTTGTTCATTTGATTTGGTGGTCATAGCGCGAGCAAAACACCCGATCCCATCCCGAACTCGGCAGTTAAGTGCCGCAGCGCTGATGGTACTGCGTCTTAAGGCGTGGGAGAGTAAGTCACTGCCAAATCTAATGAGCAAAATCAGCGTATCTCTCTAACGATGCACCTCTAAACCATACCTGAGGTGCCTTTGGCGCGGGATGGAGCAGCCCGGTAGCTCGTCAGGCTCATAACCTGAAGGTCGTAGGTTCAAATCCTACTCCCGCAACCA
>NZ_QBUD01000037.1 GCF_003058085.1 Yoonia sediminilitoris
TTGGCCGTGTAAAACGTCCGCGTCCGGTACTTCATCGTAAACACTCCATCTTTCCAAAAAGATTAAAGTGTTGCGTCGACCCATTGAAACCGCCCCCGCATAGCGGTCATTCGTGCCTGACGCAGCGAACGGCAGCTCCGAGCCCAATGTCACCGATGCTGCGCTGCAGACGAATGTCGGCTTAGGAGGCACAGCTCCAACGCCCGTTAAGTTTCATGGGTTCATTCGCTTTCTTGAAGCAGTGAGATCATCACATGTGCTCCGTAGTTGGACTGGCCTACTGAGAAGGCAAAGGTATCCAAAGCTGACTCTGGCAAAACCGATGACGCATCGGTAAGCGCGTTCAATCCCGGCCATCCGTCCCTGATCCAGACAGTCCCGGTCGGAATACGAGCAGTGACTTTTGCGCGTGCGCGGAACGCACCTCGTTCGTTGGATACTTCAATTTCGACCGCATTTGCAATTCCACGTTCCTTTGCATCGTCAAGAGATATCCAAAGGTCGGCTGCATCTTCGCGCGCCGCAAGCGTGGGTAGCGCACGCGCATGATCATAGAATGAATGAAAATGTGCGAACGTCCGACCGTGGGCCAGATGAAGCCAGCCTTGTTCTCCATCTGGCTCGGTGCAGGTCGGAAGCGGCGAGAGCCCCATGTCGGCGGCACGCTGCGAATAGAACTCGATTTTGCCTGACGGCGTGGTAAAGCGGAAGTCTGGGTAAGCGACGGGGGAGACCTTCAGCGCCGCACGCCCGCCATTGGCTCGCATTGACGCTACTGTCGCGTGGCCTGTTGCATGGTGGTCCAGAGCCGCGTTCATCGCATCTTCCTGGCTGTCCCAAGGATAGACATCTTCGACACCTAGCCTCTGCGCGAGACCCTGATACAGATGATAAACGGGCTTAGCATCTCCTTGTGCCGGAAGAGCTTGGTCCGAGAGATGCACATAGGTGTTTGTGGACTTTGCACCGATTTCCTCCAGCCAGATTGTCCCTGGCAGAACGATGTCTGCGACCTCGCGGATCATTTGGTTAGGGAATATATCATAGGCCACAACAAGGTCAGCTTTACCCAGAGCAGCTCGCATTCGGTTCGTATCCGGAAATGAAGATAGGACGTTCGACCCGATTGAAACGAAGACTTTTACGTCTCCTCCTTCGAGGGCCGCGATAATGGCCTCCATCTGGTTGGGGATGTAGCGACCCGGCTTGCGTCTATCGGCAGCCGACAAATCGACAAACCCCGCACCGTGGCTTCGCCCGCCATGGCGTGGCCCGATGCCGCCTCCTGGACGACCGAAATTGCCGGTCAAGCCAGGGAGACACGAGATTGTCCGCGCCGCGTCCCAAGTGTTGTTGCCTTTGTGAAGAGATGAGCCGCCAATCACAATCATGGCGGCCCGCGATGAAGCATATGAGCGGGCCAAAGCGGTGATCTGTTCGTGGGAAACGCCCGTTTGCTTTTCGGCCCATTGCGGCGTCATCGGTTTGATATGTTGGGCCAAAGCCTCGAAACCAACGGTATGAGCCTCGATAAAGGCCTTGTCCCACAACTCGTCTTCCAGGATGACCTGTATCATAGCCAACGCAATTGCTGCATCCGTGCCCGGCCTGACAAGAACCACGTCATCCGCCAGCGCTGAGGCTTCGGTTCTTCGCACGTCAATTACCACGATCCGCGCGCCGCGCCGTTTTGCAATCTCGACATGTTTCAGCGTCGCAGCCTGACTGACAGTATTTGCACCCCAAAGAATGACCATTTCTGAGTTTGCACTCAGGTCTTCCTTGGTCGAGGTCTCAAGTGCGCCTGTGATGCCAACGCCGAACCCTCCCAATCCCCAACAGATCATTGCCGGGTTCCAGAACTGGCAGCCATAGAGGTTTGCAAATCTGTCCATCTGTGCGCGCTTCAAGCCAAAGGCATAGTCATTCGCCCAGTTTCCGTGTCCCTGCCAAAAACCGACGGCCTCTCTACCCACGGCTTGCATATGGGTCGCCATCACGTCCAATGCGCCGTCCCAAGTGGTCTCGGACCAATCTTCGCTGCCGCGCTTCGTCCGTGTTAGTGGCGTAAGGAGCCGGAGATGGTTCGATACGATCTCGTGGGCAGCTTTGCCGCGCATGCACAAGAACCCTTCGCTGTCTGGGTTCGTATCATCACCCTTTATTGACGCAAGCTGGCCATCTTCAACAGAAACATTCATCCCGCAAAGCGTCGGATGACAATTCATCGGACACATGGTCTTGTAATTCTGTCGCTTGGTCATGTCGCGTCCGATCATAGCTTTGAAACAGACTAAGCTGCATAGGCTCTTCCTGACCAGAAATTCTTGAATTGCGTAGAGACGGTGCAAAATCAGACGCCAAATTACAGATGAAGCCATAAGGCGAGCTTGGGAATTCCGATTTGCGGTCTCCGAAAGCCGACATTGGCGCAACCACAGCGAAATCTCACTTCGTCCGCACTGCTGCCACTCGCCACCTGAAAATGTTACAGGATCGACGAATGGCCGGTTCGGTGAAGCTGCGGCGCGGCACCAGTGCCAGACATCAAGGTCCGCTGTGGGCCGATCTCAACGACCCAAGTACGAACAGACGTAGGAGCCATCGTCCTTTACAAGAGCGCATGAACGTAACCTGCGATCAAAGTCATCCCTAGTCTCCGACTTCAAAAAGGGCTGGCTGATAGCATATCCATCACGGTGTTTAGTCGACTTACAGAGCTCCAAAAGCCTATTCGCCCAATAATACCTCAACTAGGCCATCCAGATCGTGTTTCGTCTTTTCCCAATTGTCGGCGTGTGCATTGATCAACGTCCAGAAGTCAGCACCATGATCATGGTGCTTAAGGTGCGCAAGTTCATGCACCAGAACATAGTCAATGCACTGTCGAGGCGCTTTGATTAGATGTGGGTTCAAGATAACCTCTCCCGCGGGTGAGCAACTCCCCCATTGGCGTGTCATTTCCAGCAAACGGAACGGCGGTGAGACCTCTAGCCAGGGTAGTTTCACAGTGAGAGCATCGATGCGGCGGGCAAAGTAGTCTCGCCCTTTGACGCGATACCAAGCCCGTATGCGGCCTTTAATATCGTCCTCAGTGCGGTTAGCGGTTTCCACTTCCAAACGATTTCCTCGAAGCCTTACGGGTAATGGTTTGCCATCGACGGGTATGACTTTCAGTACGTACCTTCGGCCTAGATATAGGACCTGCTCTCCGGACACATATTCCTTGGGGCGGACATGCGCGTATCGCTCCTGGGCTTCGTTAACATGGTTGATTACCCACCGTGCTCGTCTCTGAACAGCGCGCTTGATCGTATCCTCCGAGAAACCATTAGGTGCATCGACAGTAACCGAGCCATCTGGATTGACATGGATCGCCACGCGAGATTTCCGACCATCGGCATAGGTCACCTGATACGGTATGCGATTGTCGCCGTATGATAGTACAAAACCCGTCATTGTTTGTTCGCACCAGCGCGGACGATTCCGACGATCTGGTCAATCAACGCATTAGCCGCGTCTAGACCACCAAGCAACGTGAAGTAGCGTGGTAGTAGGGCTTTGCATATCTCTGACTCGATACTGCCAGGGTTGATGGAATGGGTCTGCACAGCGTCATCGACGGTGGTATCAATGTGCATGGCCTCTTCGACCATCGTGTCCTCAGGATGCTGGGCTTCACCTAACTGTTCCAGCAACGCACCGTAGTAGGCTGCGGCCCTAGGGTGGTCCTTAAGACGGTCTGGCACACCCGGCGTGTTACGCGCCGCTACCTGCTCTTCAAGGTCTTTGAAGAGAGTATATTGCTTGCCTGGGTGATCGAACATCGCCTCGGCAGCCTCAATGGTCTTCCGGATGCGCGTCTTTATGACATCGGCTTCTGTCCGCGTCTTCTCGTCAGACCAATCTTCAGGGTCTTCCAACTGACCGAGCGTGTCCACACGGATGAACCCCTCAGGATCAACCACCTGCTGCCCGATGACCTGTTTGTCGACCATCCGTCGGATTTGATCTTCGTATTCAGAGAAATCCACGGTCTCCTGCGCATCACGCTTGGCCTGCACTCGCAGTTCCGTGAAAAACCTTAAGTCCTGTTTGTATCGCTGGATTGTCTTTTCATCGAACGCGCCATCCTCAAAGAACGTACGCGATGACAGAGCCAACTTCAGGCACATACCAAACTCGGTCAGAGCGTCGTAGAAATCTTCGCGGATCTTTTGATTGGCATCGACGCTGTGTCCCGTGCCGTCATCCTCTGTTCGTGGCACAAGGACGCGGCGGAACTGCTCGGTGTCCTGCTTGTTCTTTACCGCTGAGAAGATGGCCCACAGCGCATCTTGCAGCCCTGGTAGGCGTTTGTATTCGACAGAGACGTTGCTGACGGTGCCTGCCAGATCGTCGATGTCGTAGCCTGCCTGGGTCCGTGCAGCGAGGTCTTGGTAATCTTGGATCGACGTATCAAGTTCGGCCAAGATGCCGCGGTAGTCTATGAGGTAGCCGAATTGCTTGGCCTCATGCAGCCTGTTCACCCTTGCAATAGCTTGAAGCTGATTGTGCCCCTTGAGGTGCTTATCAATGTAGAGAACCGCGTTGCGGGGCTCATCGAAGCCAGTCAGCAGCTTATCCACAACGATTAGAATGTCAGGAGGGCCATCGGTGCTAAACCGTTCGATAACATCGGCCTCATAGGTATCAACATCATTGCCGACGTTCATCTTCCACCAGGTTTGGACCTCTGGAGTCTTCGTTTCATCGGTATCCTCATGACCTTCACGGGTATCAGGGGCCGAAATCACAACGGCGCTGGTCACCATGCCAGTATCGTCCAGTGCCTTCTTGTAACGGATCGCGGACAGCTTGCTGTCCGTCGCAAGTTGAGCCTTTAGGCCAAGACCAAGTTTCGCAAAGTTCTCAGTGAAGTGAGCCGCGATGTCCCATGCGATCAAGTCGATCCGGCCATCGGCACCATAGACTTGGCCTCGGCTGGAGTATTTCTGCTTCAGGTCGGACTTCTGGCTGTCAGAAAGCCCCGTTGTGATCTTGTCGAACCAGGCATCAATGGCAGTGTCGTTGATATCAACGATTGGCTTGCGCTCTTCATAGACCAATGGGGTGACTGCACCGTCTTCAACCGTGTCCTGCATCGTATAGGCATGAAGGATCGGACCAAACTTGTTACGAGTCTTATCCTCCTTCAGCAGTGGTGTCCCTGTGAAGGCGATGAAGGCCGCATTGGGCAGAGCTTGACGCATCCGTTCATGGTTCTCTCCACCCTGGCTGCGGTGTCCCTCATCGACCAGGACGATGATCTTGTCAGATGTGTTCTTGCACTCTGGCAGCTTGGTGGCCGAATTGAACTTTTGGAGCAGCGTGAAGATGATCCGTTCTGATCCAGCCCCGATCCGCTTGGCCAGATCACGCCCCGACTGCACCTTGGAGGTCTCACCCTCCTTTTTGGTGGCCACGGCGGACTCGACAGTTCCGTTTCCTGCAAGGCGAAGTCGACAACCTTGCGCTTCACCTCGTCAGGAACGCGGTTCCAAACGTGTTTTGGCCTCGGTGATTGATCCTGCAATCCAGCCTCACCACGCTGCAGATATCGATCATACCAGCGATAAAATGTGGTGCGTGGAATGCCGAGCTTGGTCAGCGTCAGACGTGCCGACAGATGGCTTTCTTCGACCAGCCGGATAATCTCAAGTTTCTCAGATGCGGCATATCTCATTCGTGGTCGCCCCCATCCCCTGTCATGCTTTTTTTGAGAAGACGCAGT
>NZ_QBUD01000038.1 GCF_003058085.1 Yoonia sediminilitoris
CACCGCCAGCACGCCGCATAATCAAACCAAACAGATGAGCCAAACTCTCTCTTAGGTTCGGACGCTCTTGGTCCCAAAAACCCTGACGACGGACACCCTCTCACTGAAAGGGGAGCATTCTGATGTTGACGACGGCTTCGTCCGCAACTCGGTCATAGACCGCCTGAAATTCGCTGCGGTCGCGACCAACGTCTGCTTTTCTAGCTGCGATGCAACGCGTAGCGGAGGCGTTCAGTTTGCTGCAAGAGCAAAGGGCGCGATTTCAATCCGGCTGCTCTGGGCTCTCAGCCGCCGTTAGATCGGTCGCAGCATTTTGCCTGTCAGGTGCCGCCAGCCCCGTAAGGATCGGCCCATTGCGGACATTGGCCATGGGTAGCTGTCGCTGCGGTGCGGCCCGTCAGACCCGCCATTCGCTGCATGAGCAAAATCTTGGATGCTGCGGACTGGTAGTGTGCGGGACGAATCAGTCATTGTGTAGGTGTCCGGCAAGCAAAGGAACGGGGATTGTTTTGCGGGGTCGAGCTCGCTCAAAGCACAATTACAGAGATAGGAGTATTGGTCATTTCGCATGAAGGTTGGCAACGAAATCAGAGGCGTAATTTACGTGTCTCAGTTGTGTTGTGCCGTCAGGAATGCCCAATAGCCTGTCGATGGCCAATCCTTGCATTTTCAGACTATCTTCGATCTTTTTCACGACAGCCTTCTGATCTTCTGCGCTTTTGATGCCAAAAGCCGTCTTCAGGACGTATCTGTGTTGGTTCGCAATACGGACAATGAGCGGTGCCGCTGTCACTGGATCATCAATAAGGAACACGCCGTCTTCGATTCCCAAACGTAATACCTCTGCGAATACTGGGACCACCGCTGCAACAATTTCTTCCATCAGTCGGTCTTGGAAGCCAGAGTCTTCTTCATTGAGAAGCGATGCGATGATCAACATCATTGACTGCGGTTCGGCCAAAGCCTGGCGATCGCGGAGGATCTGCAGATGCAGCTTGTACCTGTCCAGCGCGGAAAGGCCTTGGGTCTCCAGCACAGCATCGTAGGCCCCCCGGATCTGATCTGCGTACCGGCGTAGCAGGCCGTCGACCATCGCTTCCTTGGAGTCAAAGTGGTGGTAGAAAGCTCCCTTGGAAACGCCCGCGATGTTCATGATGTCATTTATGGACGTGCGCGAATAACCCTTTGTCTGAAAGAGCTGTTGTGCACAGTCAAAGATCTGGTTGCGCCGATCCTCAGGTCTAAAGTTTTTGCGACGGCGCGTCATTCAGCCACCTTTCTTTACAAACATACCGACGGTCGGTATTGATATGTGAATTACAGACCGATGGTATGTTTTTCTCACAAGACCTGCTTCGCATACCGGATGCGCCGTTAATAGGGGGCTGGCCATGGCCGACAAAAGACTTTTCACATTCTTCGTGTTGGCGTTTGGCCTTTCTTGGGTCTTTTTCATTCCCACATTCCTCGTCTGGCTCGGAATTCCTGCACCAGTCGGTGGAGATGGCTACAACGGGTTTGCAGGTTTCATTTCAACATTTGGACCGCTGCTTGCCGCCATGATCTTGCTCGGAAGGGATGGCGGCTTCAGAGCGGCATGGGGGCTGATCAAACGCGGGTTCGATCTCCGCGTCAAACCAGTTGTTCTCATAGCGGCTATCCTGTTGCCTGTTGGGTCAGCTTGGCTCGCAAACTCTGTCGTGAACATAACAGGTGCTGATACTTTGCCGGGCAGCATGGTGCCTGAAGATCTTGGATACCCAGCGGCCATTTGGCTGGTTCCGGCCTTCCTTTCTATGATGTTGTTTGGGGGTGGTCAGGAAGAATTCGGCTGGCGCGGATATGCTCAGGAACCGATGCACGATCGGCTGGGATTTGCAGGATCGAGCTTGCTGCTCGGCGCTGTTTGGGGTCTGTGGCACTTGCCACTTTGGATCATTCCGGGTGATCCACATATCTTCATCCCGTTCGTGGCCTTTGTCCTATTTACAATGGCGTTTTCTGTGCAAATGCTTTGGCTGTTTCAGCTATCAGGCTACAAGCTCTCGGTCCCATGGATCATGCATGGGGTCCAGAACACGGTATTGATAATATTGCCGGTGTATCGCCTCGATAGTGACGGCCCGCAGGTGGGTCTCTACATCTACTTGGCGATCAACATTGCGATCGCGGCGCTTGCGATTTTGGCCGTGAGAAAACGAGCGTCGTGAAGCTCTACCTGACATTGGTGTCCAAGGAAGCACTGGACACTTTGGGCTCGAAGCCGACCTGCGGCGGCGCAGCACCCAGTTTCTTGTTCTGGCCCGCATCCAACCGGTTTCCAGAGCCCCTCGGTTGACCGCTCCCAGCCCAAAATGGACATTCATTCTGCACTTGCATCCGATGGCGTCTCCCGCAGACCGGGCGGAAACCTGATGGGGTGGATGGCTCCTGCTTCAACCGGCGTCGCAATGCGCCATGATGCAGGTGTCTAAATCTGCTTTGAGAGGAGCCACCCCATGCAAGTTACCACAATTGGCGTTGACCTGGCCAAGAACGTTTTCCAAGTCCATGGTATCGCAGAGAACGACGATGTGTTGTTCAACAAGCCCCTGAGACGGGCGCAGTTTCTGCCGTTCTTTGCTAAGTTAGAACCCTGCCTGATCGGCATGGAGTCTTGCAGCAGCGCCCATCATTGGGCCCGCGAATTGACGGCCTTCGGCCACGAGGTGCGTTTGATCCCACCGATGTATGTGAAGCCCTACGTCAAGCGAGGGAAGTCAGATGCAATCGACGCCGAGGCAATCTGTGAAGCCGTGACACGACCCACGATGCGCTTTGTTGCGATCAAGACGGTTGAGCAACAAGCTTTGCTGTCGCTTCATCGGGCTCGCGACCTTTTGGTCCGTCAAAGGACGCAGCTGATCAACGGCCTACGTGGTCTGGTTGCTGAGTTCGGTGTCTACATCCCCGGAGGACTGGCCCGCGTGATTGGGTTTGCTGAGGATATCACACTTGGTGAAGTGCTCGACTTGCCAGACATCGCCAATGAAGTGATCCGCAACCTGTCAGAACAGTTGATGGCATTGCATAAGCGGATCCGATGGTATGAAGAGCGCCTCAAGCAAGTGGCCAAAGAAGATGCGCGTGTGCGTTTGTTGCGCACGATACCCGGCGTCGGCGCGGTGACGGCTTCTGCGATCATCGCCAGCATCGGCGACGGGCACCAGTTCCGTAATGGCCGGGAGTTCGCCGCCTGGCTGGGCTTGACGCCTGCGAATAAATCCAGCGGAGGCAAGGAAAAGCTGGGGCGGATCACCAAGATGGGCGATCAGTATTTACGCTCGTTGCTTGTCGTCGGCATGACATCACTGGTCCGACAAACACGGTCCCACCCCGAACGTGCCAGCAAGTGGCTGACGTCACTGCTCGAACGCAAGCCCGCCCGTGTCGCAACTGTCGCCATGGCCAATAAGACCGCCCGGATCGTCTGGGCTGTCCTGGCCCGCGACGAACCCTACAGCCCCCGTGCGGCAGTCTGAGAAGAAAGGAACAACGAGTTAGCAAGACCTGCGAGATGATGGTGCACAAGTCTGCCGCCAAAACCAGGACACTCCGCCGAATGTCCCGGGCGTCATAGCCCGCTAAGCTGTAAGGAACTTGGTTTGCGGAACCCATCAGGGCCAGCGGTCAAAACCGCGCAAACAGGCCGGACACATGACTGCTTCTGACAAATGCACAAATCTGATCAAAAATGTCCTGCTATGCAGGAGCCAATGGTATGGACCCCGCCGCCTTCGGTCGGCGACCCTTAGAAGATCAATTTTGGGAAAGGAGAAATACCATGCAGATAGTGAGAATT
>NZ_QBUD01000039.1 GCF_003058085.1 Yoonia sediminilitoris
CGATCAATCGACCGCAGCAGATGATCTTGTGGGACATGATCCTCTAGCGAGAACTCATAGAACAGCGCCGCCTGTGCTTCCTGCTTCAGTCCCATCATCGCAAAATCCCCCAATCCCTAAAGGAATTGAATCAGCGAATGCGACGCCGATCAAGGAAGAGTTTTTCAACAGAATTAGCCCGTTCATGCCAAAATGTACATGCCGCAGCATCGGTCAGTTTGGGCTCTTTACTGCCGTCAGCTGCGCTCACCACTAAGGTCCGCTGAGCGGGGCGGTTTCAACGGGTGGTCGCAACACTTTAGTCTTTTTGGAAAGATGGAGTGTTTATCATGAAGTATCGTACGCGGACGTTTTACACTGACGAACAGAAGTCCGAGATGTGGGATCGGTCGCAGCGCGGTGAATCCATGAGTTCGATTGGGCGTCACTTCAATCGTGCGTCGTCTTCGATCTTTCCCCATTTGGCGCAGTTTGGCGGGATCCGGCCCCATGATCGTAAGCGATCGCGGAATGCCGCTCTGACAGGCTCAGACAGCCCCTGCGGAGGCTCTCCTAGCGGTTCGGTGCTTGGGTTGCCCCGATCCTTGAAGCGGCCCGGTGAACGCCGATCTGCGCCTGTGATCTTTGCGACCGTTTGATTCAGTCTTGGTTTGGCCATTTGCATTTTTCCTTCTTCGGGAATGGGACGTAATACGCTCCGTTATTGGTGCCCAAGTAACCAAATTGTTGCTGTTTATGTTCTTTGGGCTGAGCCACACGGTCCCTTGATTGACCAAAGCCAAGGACACAACCGCCCCCCAAGCCTGCAATTGTGAATGCGCCGATTTGGCTCCCCACGCCGGTCCCGAAACAGGTGCGGCCAGAGAGGTAAGCACCCCCTAGAGCCGCCCGCCAAGTTTTATTGGCTTCGGCAAGCGGCCCGCTTCAAGGTCAACATATATTGCTGAGCGCGATCGGCCGCCAAGCTTTATGCACAGTTCCGTCAGGGTCAGATATGTCTGCATGTTTTGCACCGTCCTATTTTTTTTACAGTGCTATTCTGCCTTGTGCTTGGCTTGTATGTCGTCCGCGCTAACTGGCCGATTTCGGACTATTTCCTTTCGCCCTAACGCCAAGTGAATGGCCGACTTCCATGTGGCTTTTCATCTTTTGGTCAGTGCGTGTGTGGATCCAGATGTGTTCCATGCCAGCATAACCTTGAGGAATCTGCTCTCGGACCGCTCTAGCTATTGGGTCAGAGAGTGCCTTTTGAGAAAAGCTTGCATCGACTGCTGCGTCACATGCGCTGAGACATGGACTCGATTTCGCGCGCGTTGGCTTAAGCCCAAGCCCGACGGCCATACCAATAAGATGGGCCGCAATGAGTGCCCCACGCCGCTTTTCGTATGGACCTCCACCAGGATTGGGCAAACACCCGAAATGGTCTGCAACGAGAGACCGTACTTCTTGTAGGCAGTTGCGCAGTTCTGCCTCTGCACGCAAACAAGCTGCGAGTGCTGTTGCAGTTGCGTTGTCGCTATGCAGCGCTTCAAGTTCGTCCGGCGTTAACAGGTGCAGCATGCCATCTGGCTCTATGGTATCGCCAAGTGTCACCATACCCGCTTCAAATACCTCAAGCGCGCCTTCAAATGCTCCCCAAAGAAGTCGAAGCTTTTTTTCGAGAGTCGTTGCATGCATGCCCTTGAAGTGCTTCCGTTCAAGCGCCTTAGGCGCAGGCTTTAAGCACCTGCGAAGTCGCTTGAAGTCTATGACGGGGAAGCAAGCCTGAGCGGAGTCTAAACTCAGGTCACAAACAATCGGAATGTAGTCACGCAATCGTTCAAGACGCCCATGTAATTCATCTGGTTTAAGGCGGGCGGCGCCGGAAATTCGCGATGCACTCCCCAGATGCGCTTCTCGCATTAGTAAATGTTCAAGCCGTTTAGAAAGCGCCTTCAAAACTTCTTGGAACCGCTCATCTGGCATAGCGTTCACATCACCCCGTCAGCGTCATCAACTGACCAGTTCCGCCGGTTACATGGCTTGCCCAGCGTTCGGCAAGCACGCGCCTTTGCTCAAGAAAGTCAGTCCGTCGATATGCCCGAACCACGCCACTATCCACTACGTGTGCCAGCATCGCCTCAGCCACTTCATGCGGTGCATCGGTCGCTTCGGCCAACCATGTCCGTAGCGATGTGCGAAACCCATGCGGGCGTGCTTCTAAGCCACGCCGTTCCATATGCCGTGAAAGAGTCATGTCGCTAATCACACCCCCCCGCGTGTTCGGAAAAAGAAAGCCGTTACGGGCGTGCGGGCGTGCGAAATCAATAATACGTTGGGCTTCTTGCGACAGGGGGACGTTATAGTCAGCAGTTGCGCCTTTGCGGCCCTTCATGCCTTCGGCTGGGATGGTCCAAACATCGCCATCAATCTGCTCCAAGCGCAAATTGCGCAACGGCTTCGATCGAACGCCAGTCAGGATGGAGAGCCGCAAAGCCAGATGGGTGAGTGTCGGCTCTTCCAAGCTGGCATAGAAGCCGGGAACATCCTGCCAAGCCATCGCGGGAATGTGCTTCGGTACATGTCGCGACTTGCCTAGAAGCGCCTTTGCCTTTTCGGTCGCCTGCAAGTCGACATCCAAGCCCAGCGCCGCCGCATGCTTCAGCACAATAGAGAGGCGGTTCATGGCCTTGCGCGCCGTGTCGGCTTTCTCATGCCAAATGGGGGCAAGCGTGTCGCGGATGTCGCGTTGGTCTAGGTCTGTGACAGGCACGCGGCCCAGCCTGGGCAGGACATGAAGGTTAAGAGGGGATAGCCATCGGCCAGCTTTGCCGTCACCCTTCAACTCGGCCTTACGCGCTTCGAAAGCATCAGCGGTAAGCACGGCCAGAGATATATCCTCCCGACGTGCAGCGCGTTCTTCTGCTTCGCGCTCCTTGACCGGGTCACGACCATTCGCAGCGACATTGCGCCAGCGTTCGGACAACTTGCGGGCGTCAGCCAGTCCGAGCGAAGGAAAGCCACCTAGGCCCATCTCGCGTCGCCGCCCGTGGATGGTCACGCGCTGCACCCACTGTGCGCCCCCATCATCGCGCTTGACCAGCCAAAGCCCAGCACCATCACAGTGTTTGCCCACTGGAGCAGTCTTGATGAAGGAAGAGGTAAGTCTGTTCTTAGCCCGCATTCTGTATCCCCCCAAATATCCACCCTAAGGTATTGGATACGGATGGACGATACAAGACACGTCAGGATATGTTAGCCCATGTTAATAGGGGGATAACTTCAGAAGCGGACAGATAAGAACAAGCCAAAACAATGGGTTGGTGCCTATCAGCGGCACCATATAAATTAATAGAATACATATAAATCAGATTCTTAACTGTTATATATGCTTCATATTCCCCAATTTTCATTCGGATCTAGAATACCGAGTAGAGACTAATGCTCTTGCACGTGCTGCAGGCCAGCCATCACATCCCCAATCGCCAACTTCAAAGAGGTCTTGCCGATAACAGCGGGACTGTGATGAACAGAATCGTGCAGGTCACTCGAAGATAAACACTGCTCAGCGTGTCTCAACACTCATCACAAGCAACCTGCCGTTCGAAGAATGGACGGAAAGCC
>NZ_QBUD01000040.1 GCF_003058085.1 Yoonia sediminilitoris
AGCTAACTTCTGATGATTGGGACTCGAGAATGCTTACCTCCACTCGCCTAAGGTTCGAAAACCTCGCGCACATACATTGGTATAACGATGACCGCGATCGTCCGTTCCGCGCCGCTGAACAGAGCCGCCAGTTCGGGAATGCTGGAACTGATCTCCAAATCCCCGTTAAGCGCACGGCCCAGCGGAGCGCTCATTGCCAGATCTGACAATTGCTCAAAACGGTTGAGGTGATGAATGGTGGAATCAACGTTTGAATAGGATTGAGATTCCCTGGCCGCCCATGAAAGCGGACCGGCGGTATATGCAAGCGACAACGACAACTCGCCTCCATCAGCGTTCATGGACCACTCTTCGGTCAGCTTGGGTGGCGCGCTGTCATTGCTTTCAACGCTGCTGCTGCGACTGATATTTGCCAAGCGCGCATTCCCGTAAGGATCGTTGCCATCCACCGTGGCGAATACCTTGGTGACGAAAGTGCGAACTTCGTCAGTGGTTGTTGATTTGCCAAGGCTTGCCATCGCAATGGCGCGATAGGACGCCGGGTCGTTTGGCTTTCCTTCCGCATCCATTCCAAGATACCGGTCCGCGAAAATCAAAAGAGAATTCGCGCCCTTTAGCGCACCACTCGGGAATGGGAACAACGTCCAGCCTTCTGGCATCATGGCTTGCACGGCATCGTTCTCAAACTGCATTGCAACAAGAACACGACTGTCCACGTTGGAACCAGTCAAGGTTTGGGCGGATGCGTGAAGCGCCGATAAAACAGAGATAAAGCATACTGATACCATCATGATAACTCTGCGAAAACGTAAGAAACTCATAGCTACCTCCATAAGGTGTTATTGGCTTGGCTCAGGCACTGATCCTGGGCCGCGGCAGTCTGCGAAAGTCAGTGTGCGCCAAGGGGTGGGCCAGTGAACACCTGCCCAAAACCGGCGGAGATCCGGCTCAGTTCATCGAGCTGATCGGGCAACTTTAGGTGCCTTGTTGCTGAGAAGAACCCCTCGAAACCGCCAGGGGTTACGATAACCAGCAGTTTTCCTCCGGTCGCATCCGGGAAATGAAACGTGTGATCGACGCCGCGGGGCACGAACACAACCTCTCCTGCGCCAAGCGTGACATATTGATCGCCCGACTGAAACTCTGCCCGTCCCTCAAGGACGAAAAGTGCTTCGCCAGCGTCTTCATGGATGTGAAGCGGCGGACCGCCCGGGGCCGAGGACTGCGTGGTGAACATGCCCATGGACCCTTCGGTGCCATCGCGTTCCAGAAGGACATGGATTTTTGAGCCGTTCCATTCCATCGGTTCATGTGCGCCGGCCGCTCCGGCAAGCGCCATCAGGATGATTGTCAGGGGTGTTCGCATCTTTTGTACCTCCATGCTTTTTGAATGATCTTGTGTCTGGCGTGGCTGCCGACCGATCTGCGGTGTTTCCCAAGGGTCGAGAATTTGGTCCGCGGGCCAAGTTGGCATATGCTGAAGTCTCAACGCGAACAGCCCTGATTCACCTAACTAAAACCGATGAAAAATTACGAATTTGCAAAGAATGGCTTGGTTCTTGACGGTGCAGACGGCAGCCTCACGACGCGCTCTGGCGATCCTGTTGAATTGCGACCTCAAACCCGGGAAGTTCTGAAATTTCTGGCCGAGCATCCCGAAAAAACCCTCACCAAGGCGGATTTTGCCGAAGCAGTTTGGGAAGGTCGGCAGGTCAGCGAGGATAGCCTTGTTCAATGTATCGCAGAAATTCGAAATGCCATTGGAGATGCGGACAGGCGGATCATCGAAACCGTCCCACGCAAAGGGTACCGTTTTGCGCCGCCGCAACCTGCAACAACCGGGCATGCCAAACGGACAACTCTGTTGGCCGTGGTTCTGGTCGCCCTCGTTGGCGTTGTCGGTTTCTTTCTTTGGCGCAGCGATGGTCAAACCCACCCGCCAGTTGTCGCCGTCCTGCCCTTTGATGATCTGAGCGCGGAGCCCGATCGAGGTTATTTGCAAGATGCCTTAAGCGAGGGTGTCATCACGGAACTCGCCCGTTTCCCCCAGTTTCGCGTTGTCGCCCGTAATTCCAGCTTTCAATTCCGCGACAAGCCTACGGATATTCGCGAAATAGGTCGTATTTTGGGGGCTGGCTATGTGGTTGAAGGCAGCCAACAGCTTGATGGCACCCGTTTAAGGGTAACGGTTCAACTGATTGAGACAGAGTCTGGGGTTCACGTATTTGCCAAGCGGTACGATCGAAATATTCATGACCTGTTTTCGGTTCAGGATGAAATCGTGCGCCAGGTATCCTCAGTTGTTGGGCAGACGGTTTTGAGCGAGATGCCTCGTCGCACTTCCGCCCGAGACGTCGATTCCCGCCTTCGAGGCCTGCAGGCGCGAAATATCATGAGCCAGCTGAGCTATGAAAACTGGCAAAAGGCCATGGCCCTCGAAGAAACTTCAATTCGCGAAGAACCGGATTCTGCCTGGGGCTACATCGGCAAATCGCTAATGCTTGGGGCTGCAGCAGCCTTGGGTTGGATGGAGCCGCGCGACGAAGTTCTGGATGAGGCCGTTGACCTCGCGAACACGGCGATGCGACTCGATCCAGAAAACTACATGTCCCATTTCACTTTGGCCCGGATCCTCACGCGGAAAGAGAATTTTGCGGAATCGATCTTGCACTACCAAAGGTCTGCTGAGTTGAACCCATCCGACTCCCTGATCCTGATCGGATCTTCGATTCCTCTTTTGTATCTTGGGCGCACCGACGAGGCGATCAACAGTCTAAACAGGGCGAAAGAGGTTGACCCTCTCCACGGGGACTGGCTGCGCTGGCAATTGGGCAAAGCTTACTGGCAGAACAACGAATGCGACAGGGCTTTGGAGGCGATGCAAAGTATGGCTTCACCAGTTGCGGCCGCCAGTATGACAGTTGCATTGATCCACATATGCCTTGATCAACCGGAATTGGCCCGATCCGCCATGAATGTGTTTCTGGAATCCCGTCCGACACACACATTGGAGGCAGAGGCAGCAAAGACCCCCAAGAACTGGAAGCCGGATGGAATGGTAGAGCGCTATCTTCAAGGGCTAAAACAGGCTGGACTGAACTAGCGATCCGGTCGAACTACCGAATTCGTTTCGGACCGCTTTGTCCGCTGACCGAAGTACTCGTTTCAAGAATACTGTGCGATGCACAAACGTCAGCAATGCGAAAGCCGCGGGGCGGCGTTGTGAGACTGAGTCAATTTCCAGTATGGGCCGTTGTCGCTGCCACCGACGTCGGCTTTCCGTCCATTCTTCGAACGGCAGGTTGCTTGTGATGAGTGTTGAGACACGCTGAGCAGTGTTTATCTTCGAGTGACCTGCACGATTCTGT
>NZ_QBUD01000041.1 GCF_003058085.1 Yoonia sediminilitoris
GAACCGTTCCTGTTCAACGTAGCTCCCGACGAAGTATCCGACTTTGCTTCTGACCAGGGCTTTTCCGTGCTAGATCACCTTTATGGTAGCGCGCGCATCGGCGACTACATTGCAGCGCTCGGCCTCAGTATTGAGGCAATGGACTTTCCCATAGAACAACTGGACGCTTCTTCGTTTTCTCTTTGTCAGTTGAAGCCTGATTGAGTTCCGCGAAACAGAAAGGTTTGAAAGCGCGTTCCATCGAGTATTAATTAGCCGATTCACTCCCTTTGGTATCGCGAAAAATTGGTACAGCGGTGTCAATCGGCATTAAAAGCTGCCCCCCTATCGGCGTCCAATATTGAGCCCCCTTGTGCTGAGCAGGCCCGGCGCTGCGTAGTCTTCATTCAACGCAGCAGCGGCGGGCCTGCGGTGGTTCGGATTGGCGCTACCCCGCCCCTGCGGCGCTTGGGGGTAGAGGTCAGCTTTGCGCAGCAGGGGCAGTCAGGCGAGCGGGTTCTCAAGATCGAAAGAGTGTAAATGATCGTCAGTATTGCACCACACTGACGATACTGACGATTAAATTGACTATGTGGGGAATGACGGCCCAGACCGGAACTAGCCCTATAGCCTTTGATCCAGCGCTGCGGCTATGCGTTACTGCTATTCGCTGCGCCTGCAAAATCAAGCAACTGGCTCATTCACAGAATGCGGACTTTGCGGCCTGTTGCGGTTGCAGCATAGCACAAATTCCCCGAACCGGTCATACGACATTGGCTGAACGGCATAGACTGCAATCATTCGCTCGCCGTGCGGCTCGGATGCCTGAAGTGCGGGATATCAGGAGAATGTTCGGCATTATTTGAATGGTTGCGGATAGCGATTTGCTGCTTTACTTTCATCCCATGGTGGGCGCAGCTCTGCCAGACAGTGGCACGGTTGACTGTAGCTAGTAAGCTATCAACATGTTCACATACGGTAACGGGGCAATCCTTAGGCGAAAAGTAACTGAAGTCATAGATATCTTTGCTTTTCATCCACCTTGGCCAGAATTAATTGGATATCTCGCCTGCGGCTTGGTGTTTCTGACATTTTGTATGAAGGGAATGCTTCAGCTTCGAGTAATCGCAGTTGTCTCAAACATCGCTTTTTTGATCTATGGGGCAGTCGCTGAACTTGTTCCCATTTTCGTATTGCACGCCACATTGCTCCCGTTGAACATGTACCGCACGGTGCAGAAGCTAAAAGAGATCAAAAGCATTAAAACGGCCATCGAAGGCCGCGCTGAAATCGACGTGCTAATTCCGTTCATGACCCGAAAGCGACTGCCAAAAGATACGGTGCTCTTTCGGAAGGGAGACGTAGCTGATGCGATTTATTTCCTTGCAAATGGAAAGCTTCTGATCCCAGAACTTGAAATATATATCCCACCCGGGACGTTAGTAGGTGAGATGGGTATTTTTCGTCCCAACAAAGACCGTACGGCTTCTGTACTGTGCAAAACTGACTGCGAACTTTACGAGATTTCGCAAGACAACGTAGAAAAGCTGTGCCTCGACAATCCGCAGTTCGGCCTGTTCCTCACCAAGCTAATCGCCAGCAGATTGATTGCCGAGACCCCTTCCCAACCTGACTTGCATCTGCAAACGACGAGTATTTGAACTGTAGAGTGAAAGATTGCACGACTTGGGTTGGTGGCTATGCCGCAGGCGCGATCAGTAGAACTTTGAGGGTCTGCTTCGGGCTCTCAGCCGCCGTTAGATCGGTCGCAGCATTTTGCCTGTCAGATGCCACCACCCCCGTAAGTATCGGCCCTTTGCGGACATTGAATTCATGATCGAGCGCTGCGGTGCAGCTTCACGAGATCAGACATTTGCTACGAATGCAAAACTGCCGCTCGACGGTGCTGATGCCACCGTATATCGAAGCTCGCTGGAGCGACACTCGACACACAATCCCAATCTGAATATCCTGTAACCAATGTTGAGGTTTCCTGGAGGATTTCTGATGCGCGTAGTTCCAACTCTGATGTGCATGGCAATAGTTTCTGGCCCAGTGGTGGCGGATGAGGTTGGCATTACCAAAGATATCATGAGCGTGACCGTTCCAACGACCAATGGGACAGTTGAAATCATGCGTGACCAAGACACTGACGCACGTCTAGCGGAACCTTGGCTGCAAACCTCACGGCCTTGCCCGAGTTTTTGTATCCAACCAATGGTCCCAGCCCCCGGTGTGACGCCCATCGGAGAGCTAGAAGTCTTGGAGTTCTTAACGTCAGCTACCGCTGTGTTGGTCGACGGTCGTGTGCGGCCTCAATACGAGGAGGGCACCATCCCTGGTGCGATCTCTGTTCCATATACCGAAGCCGCAGATAGACTCGGCGAATTTGGCTGCGAGATCGATTTTGACGGCTGGATTTGCGAAGGTGACTTGCCTGACGTTGTGTTATTTTGCAACGGCGCTTGGTGCGGCCAATCGCCGACGGCTGCGCGTCGCATGATTGAGGCAGGCTACCCGGCTGAGAAGATTTATTATTATCGTGGCGGCATGCAAAGCTGGAATATGCTGGGACTGACCGTCATGCCGGGTACATCCTGAAGCCGCGCCACTCAAGACTACCCGCGCGGCAGAAAGCCCGCTTTCGGCCCGGAACGGACTTTCACCGTGTGGAGTGATGTTGCGATGCAGCGTTTTCAAAGTAGACATTGTAAATTAAACATAGTCTCCATCGCCCGCCCTCACCGCGACCTTAACCCAGTCGGTGCGCAGTCCAAGCACCATGCAACAGTTCTACTCTCCTTTAGTCTCTTCAAATTTCGCCAGTTCTTCCGTTTCAATTTCTTCGGAAATTCGGTTGGAGTGTTTTGCTACGCGATCTCTCAGAAGAACTAGGCTCTGCATTTGTGCAGCCGTCTCAGCATTTTTCACCCTCAAACCGTAGCACCGTTGTAGCACCGTGGCGTGCGGCACAAACGCAAGAAGCGCCCTGTGGGGCGCTAGTGCGTTGTTCTGCAAGGGTATTTTTTGGTTGCGGGAGTAGGATTTGAACCTACGACCTTCAGGTTATGAGCCTGACGAGCTACCGGGCTGCTCCATCCCGCGCCAAAGGCACCTCAGGTA
>NZ_QBUD01000042.1 GCF_003058085.1 Yoonia sediminilitoris
TGGGCTCATGGACGAAGCCGCTCGCGCGGCAATGGCGCTTGTGGCTGATGTTTCGCATTGTTCCTGACGTCGCGCATTTTGTGAACTGACGAACCTGTCTGACGATTGAGGCTTTCTCAGTCGACACAGGAGGTTCCAATGACAGAGGAGAGAACAACACCGCTTCGGGAGCGGATGATCGAGGATATGCGCATTCGGGGTCTGGGGCAGGAATCTCAACGAGCGCATATCCGTGCGGTGAAGGATTTCGCCGAGTTTCTGGGGCGCTCGCCCGATACGGCGACGACGGAAGAGCTGCGCGCGTATCAGCTTCACATGACGGATGCCGGGGTCACGCCCTCGGTCTACAACGCGCGCATTACCGCCCTGCGCTTCTTTTTCTCGATGACCTGTGGTCGCGAGGAGATGAAGCGATACATGCAGTTCCGCACGCAGCCGCGCAAACTGCCCGCAGTGCTCAGCGCCGAGGAAGTTTCCGAGCTTCTGGCGGTGGCACCCGGACCCGGGCTCAAGTACCGCGCCGCGCTCAGCATTTCCTACGGTGCAGGTTTGAGAGCTTCCGAGGTTTGCAATCTCACCACCGGCGATATTGATAGCGACCGGATGCTTATCCATGTCGTGCAGGGCAAAGGGCGGAAGGATCGCAAGGTCATGCTGTCGCCCGATCTGCTCGATCTTCTGCGGGACTACTGGTGCGAGGCCCGGCCCGAGGGATGGCTGTTTCCAGGCAAGCCGAAGATCAACCCGATCTCGCCACGTCAGCTAAACCGCGCTTTCACCTCGGCCAAACGCATGGCCGGGATCAACAAGCCCGCGACGCTGCACACGCTGCGGCACAGCTTTGCCACGCATCTTTTAGAAGCGGGGACGGATGTACGGGTCATCCAGGTGCTGTTGGGTCATGCCAAACTGACGACCACCGCCCAATATACCAAAGTCGCCACCAAGATGATCCGGGACACAGCCAGCCCGTTCGATGCCCTCAAGCAATTGAACCTGCGGGCCCGTAACAAGCGACCGAGGTGAGACGCGGGCCTTGCCCCGTGCAAGGCTGGAGGTTGCTGACATATTCCGCAGATACGGCCCCGCGTGGCGGCGAGCCAATGCCGGGCATGTCAGTCTGAGCCAGCTCAAGGTGATGTCCGCCATCGAAGCCTGCCGGACTGAGGCACTCGGCGGGCATGTGGCGGCCTGCTCCAAATGCGGCCACCAGCATATCGCGTATAACTCGTGCAAGAACCGGCATTGCCCGAAGTGTCAAGGTCCAGCCGCGCGCGACTGGATGGGGGCGCGGGCCGAAGACTTGCTGCCGGTCGAGTACTTCCACGTGGTCTTCACCCTGCCAGCAGAGATCGCGCGGATCGCCCTATGGAACAAGCGGGCGGTCTACGGACTTTTGTTCAAGACCTCGGCTGAGACGGTCGTGACCATCGCTGGTGATCCCAAGTGTCTCGGCGCCCGCGTCGGCATGACCAGCGTGTTGCACACCTGGGGATCAGCGCTCACGCATCATCCGCATATCCACATGATCGTACCCGGTGGAGGATTATCACCTGACGGCACAAGGTGGGTCGCTTCCAAACCGGGCTTCTTCCTGCATGTCCGAGTGTTGTCTCGGTTGTTCCGACGCTTGTTTATCGAAGGGCTGATGGCGCTGCATCGGACCGGGCAGCTTGCCTTCTTCGGCAACCTGAACGGGCTATCAGATGCGAGGGCCTTTGCCGCCTATCTCACTCCGTTGCGCAAAACAGAATGGGTGGTCTATGCCAAACCGCCCTTCGGCGGACCCAAAGCGGTACTGGCCTATCTCAGCCGATACACGCACCGTGTCGCGATCTCGAACCAGCGCCTCGTCAGTGCCAGTGCCGACACCGTGTCATTCCGATGGAAGGACTACCGCATCAAACGAGGTGACCGCATGAAGGTCATGCGGCTCGACACAAACGAGTTCATCCGCCGGTTCCTGATGCATGTCCTGCCCGATGGCTTTCACCGCATCCGCCACTACGGCCTGCTGGCTTCGGCACGGCGCAAGGTCAATATCGCAAAGGTCCGCTTCCTGATCGGGGCAAGCACACCAGAGCAAGAACCTCCGCCCGAGGGTGATCCAGCACCACTTACCCTGCGCGAGCCGTGCCCCTGTTGCGGTGGCTCGATGCGCATCATTGAAACGTTCCGGCGTGGCCAGGTTCCCCGATCCCGCGCTCCACCAAGGGAACAGGCCGCATGACCGAGTACCCGTTCATCCCATCCATTGCAGACCGGTTGGCTCAGCCAAACCGATCAAACCCCTTTGTGCGCAGCGAACCGGGAAGTCGCGTAAAAGGCGCAAACCGCCAGCAACCCGGGGTAAACCCAAGGCAAACACTCCGGTGGAAAGTGAAAACGACCGTCTTCAATCCCCACACCAACGCATCCGCGGCAGCATCAGATCCAACCGGCAGCACACTTTTCCCATAGACACCGCCAACCCCCGCGGCTTCCTCCCTGAGAGATTTTCCAACGCGGGCCACAGTCGAGCCAAGCCAAAACCTCACACCCTGGCCCGCATCAGAAAATCTTCATCATAGGAGACCTTCGCTGCAGATTGCATAGAGGTCTGCT
>NZ_QBUD01000043.1 GCF_003058085.1 Yoonia sediminilitoris
CTTTCTCATCGTCCACTCCTCAGTGGCTACGATGAGCAACAAACCCTCCCTTAGCAAATACAGCTATTTGGACCCATAGGCGCTGACGTCAGACACGACGGCACTGGACGTAACGGTGCAAGCGCAAATCCTGTCTGTGCTGAGCGATCTGCGCCGTGAACGGGGGCTGGCCATCATCTTTATCACCCACGACTTCGGGGTTGTCGGCCAATTGTGCGACCGTGTGGCGGTGATGTACGCAGGCCAGATTGTCGAAGAAGGGCCGACCGAGGCCGTTCTGCGCGCGCCCCAGCATCCCTACACCAGCCGCCTTATCGACTGCGTGCCGACATTGGGTGGCGGGCAGCGCAAACTGGCTGCGATCCCCGGCCTGCCGCCGGTCGTGGATCGCTTGCCAACCGGCTGTGCCTTCGCTGAACGGTGCGACAAGGCGCAGGCTGGTTGTAGCGCAGGCCCCATTGATCTGATGCCGACCCAGACGGCGCGAAAAACACGCTGCCTGTTCCCCGAAGCCACACTGGAACAAAGCGCATGAACGAGGCCCTCAAACTGACAGGACTGTCGAAGTCCTTTCCCGTTGGCAAACGCCTGCTTGGGCCGCCCAGGGGCATGGTCCACGCGGTCCAGCCGCTGACCTTGACGGTCCAAACCGGCGAGACTTTGGGCATCGTGGGGGAGTCCGGCTGCGGTAAATCCACGCTCGCCAAAATGCTTGTGGGGCTCTTGCCCCCGACCACAGGCCAGATCGAGATCGAGGGCGCGGTCCTGGACAATGCCGACCCGGCTGTCTTTGGCAAACGCATCCAATATGTGTTCCAAGACCCCATCAGCAGCCTGAACCCGCGCAAAACCATCCGCCAGATCATGGAAACACCCCTGCGCAAACTCCACAATCTGGACAAAGCAGCCCGCGCCGCCCGCATCCGCGAGATTTTCGCGGCCGTGAACCTGCGTGAGGAATTCCTTGATCGTTACCCGCATGAGTTTTCCGGCGGGCAGGCGCAACGGATCGGCATCGCGCGTGCGCTGGCGGCTGAAGCACGCATCTTGATCCTTGATGAACCAGTCTCTGCTTTGGATGTGTCGGTACAGGCGCAGGTGTTGAACCTCTTGGCCGACCTCAAGAAAGAATTCGGCTTGACCTATCTGTTCATCAGTCACGATCTCGCGGTCGTCGAAGCCGTCAGTGATCGCGTCGCGGTCCTATATTTCGGCTCAATCGTCGAAGTCGGTTCCGCACGAGAGATTTTCGCGAACCCGCGCCACCCCTACACCGCACTGCTAGCACAAAGCGCCCCCGAAGTCGGACGCCCCATCGCCGCACCTGAAAGCGCCGAAACCGAATTGCCCGATCCATTGTCGCCTCCCGTAGGGTGTGCCTTCAATGAACGATGCGCCTTTGCGACATATCGGTGCCGGAGAGAAGAACCGTCTCTGACAACAGATCAGAGCGGCAGGGAGTTCGCCTGTTTCAACCCTCGATAAGCGAGCAGCGAGGGCACCTTTCTCCACCGGTTTTGGACCCGAAAAGGCGCAGGACCCAGTTGATTGCTACCAGAGATGGATCGCCCATCTCCATTTACGACTTCGCAAAGAAGCGATTCAGTTACGGATATTGTAGCAAGCGACGACGGAAGCAAACTCTTGCGAGATATGAAGCCCAAGCCCTCATGTTTTTTTCCAACACTAAACTGAACGTCCATTGACTCCGCATTGCGGACATCTGTGTCTTTGGAAGCAGGGGCCGCTTCGTCCCGCAGAGCAGACCTCTATGCAATCTGCAGCGAAGGTCTCCTATGATGAAGATTTTCTGATGCGGGCCAGGGTGTGAGGTTTTGGCTTGGCTCGACTGTGG
>NZ_QBUD01000044.1 GCF_003058085.1 Yoonia sediminilitoris
ATGGTACTGATCCGCGCCATTTTGATCGTGTTTGTGACGTTGTCCGCATCGTTCTCCGGGGCGTTGGATGCTGGACATTTGACGACAACCGAACACCATCATGCCGCTGTTGAAATCACGGCTGATGATGGGCCGCTTTGCTGCGATGACAGCACCGAACGCGGCCAGAACTGCCATGTCCTGCCAGCCGTTCTTGCAGATGAAGATGGTCACATTGCGGCACCACCGACCGATGCAGAGATGTTCATCATGGTCGGTCTTCTTTTGATCGGCATCGAGCTGTCAGGTCCTGTCGATCCTCCGCGCATCGTGTGATGCCGTCTGCGCGCCGCGCAACTTTATCCTAAAATCACCATGATGCGGGCTTTGCCCGCTGCCCTGAACCTGGGGCGCACACCCATCGAGAGGAAATCTCATGAAACTGATCAAGACTGTACTTGCTGTCTTTTGCGCTGCTTCAATCGCGCTCGGCCTCGCCTCCTTCGGGATGACCGGCATGGCCCACGCAGACGGCCATACCGACATGGCGGACCATGGCACAATGCACGTGACCAAAAGCCCGACCTGCGGCTGCTGTGGCGCATGGGTCGCTTTGGCCCGCAAGGAAGGCTATGAAGTCGAAGTCACGGACACGCGCGACGTGACCACGGTAAAGCGCGATGCCGGCATCCCCGGCGACTTGTGGGCCTGCCATACCGCGATGATCGACGGCTATGTGGTTGAAGGCCATATGCCGTTCGAGGCACTTGAGAAACTACTGACAGAACGGCCCGAAATTGCCGGGATCGCGGTGCCGGGTATGCCCGGTGGATCGCCAGGCATGGGGGACGATCCGTCCGCCCGCTATGATGTCATCGCTTTCGGCGGCGATGCCGGTGAGGGCGAAGTCTTCTATCAGGCAGGGTTGTGAACAGGAGCCTCTGGATCGCGGCAGGCGGGGTGGTTCTGATAGGAGCCACCCTGTTCGTCAGCACGCAAGGTCTCGCTGAAAATGACCGGGTCGTCCTGCTGGACATGGACCTAGACGTGGTGTCGCGCGGCACAACCGTCTACCAGGAAAACTGCGCGTCCTGCCACGGGATCAACCTCGAAGGCCAACCCAATTGGCGTTCTCGGGACGAGGATGGACTGCTTCCCGCACCGCCGCACGACGCGAGTGGGCACACCTGGCACCATGATGGCGAGACCCTGTTCCAGCTCACAAAATACGGCGTAGGTGCATTAATCAACGATCCTGACTACGCCTCGAACATGCCGATCTATGACGGCGTTCTGAGCGACGACGAAATCATCGCCGTCCTCAGCTACATCAAATCGACCTGGCCGGATGAAATCCGCGCCCGTCACGACGAAATGGAAAACCGTAAATGAAACAGATGATCCTTGCTGGCCTGATCACGGCCACGCTAACGACAAGCGCTCTGGCGCATTCGAAGGCCGAGAAAACGACGCCAGCGAACGAGGCGTCAGTGGAAACAGTCGAAGCTATCGAAATGCGCTTTGATGACCCTATGCGCGTGACGGCCATCACGTTGACCGGCCCGGACGGTGAAGTACAAATCGAGCGCGAGACCGGTATGGATGCCGTTACAGAGTTCCGTGCGCTGCCACCGAACGATCTTCCCGCCGGTGCTTACGCCGTGGACTGGCGGGGCCTCTCTGCGGACGGCCACCCGATGCAAGGCACCTTCGGCTTCACGGTCTCCGAGTGATCGCGTGGAAGGTCTCGCCCCCATAGA
>NZ_QBUD01000045.1 GCF_003058085.1 Yoonia sediminilitoris
ATGGGACTGAAGCAGGAAGCACAGGCGGCGCTGTTCTATGAGTTCTCGCTAGAGGATCATGTCCCACAAGATCATCTGCTGCGGTCGATTGATCGGTTCGTGGATCTGGATGACATACGGCAGCATTTGGCCGCGTTTTACAGCCACACAGGCCGCCCGTCGATTGACCCTGAACTGCTGATCCGAATGCTATTGGTCGGCTATTGCTTTGGTATCAGGTCAGAGCGCCGGTTGTGCGAAGAGGTGCATCTGAACCTTGCATATCGCTGGTTCTGTCGCCTTGAATTGTCCGATCCTGTGCCGAACCACTCAACCTTTTCCAAGAACCGGCACGGGCGTTTCCGTGAAAGCGCGTTGCTACGGTATCTGTTCGAGAAGACCGTGGCACGATGCATCGCTGACGGCTTGGTGAGTGGACAGCGCCTTGCGGCAGATGCCAGTTTGATTGAAGCTGACGCCAACAATCAGAACTCGACACCAAAAGAAGCCTGGGACATTAGCGCCATTGATCCCGCAGACGCGCCGCGCGCGGTTAAAGAGTATCTGAACGTCTTAGACGATGCTGCTTTTGGGGCAGCATCAGAGGTGGAGCCGAAGTTTACGTCGCACTCAGACCCAAGCAGTCAGTGGACTGCAGCGCGCAAAGGTCCAGCATTCTTTAGCTATTCCACCAACTACCTGATCGACACCGACCACAGCGTCATCGTGGATGTCGAAGGCACCAGATCAATTCGACAGGCTGAAGTTGGCTCTGTGCGCACCATGTTGGATCGGATCAAGGAGCAACATGATATTGATCCAGAACGGCTAATCGCAGACAGTGCCTATGGATCAGGGCCGATGTTGGGGTGGCTCGTTGATCGCGACATCAAACCCCACATTCCTGTTCTGGATAAAGCGGGTCGGACAGACGGCACATGGTCCCGTACCGAATTCGAATGGGACCCAGAAAACAATCAGTACATTTGTCCTGAAGGCGAGCCGCTCAAGCAGTTTCGTCGCAACTACTCAGATCCCAACCGTGGCCCCAACGGAAAAGGTGTCGCCAAGTATCAGGCGTTAAAACACACCTGCCAAGCGTGCCCATCGAAGATGAAGTGCTGCCCCAAAGCAGATGCCCGCAAGATCACACGTGAGGAACATGAAGATGCCCGTCAGGTTGCCCGCGATATTGCCAAAACCAAGCAATACAAAGTCTCGATGCGGCTCAGGAAGAAGGTCGAGATGCTCTTCGCTCACCTCAAACGTATCCTCAGGCTGGGACGGCTCAGATTACGCGGCCCATGCGGTGCAAATGACGAATTCCTCCTCGCCGCCACCGCCCAAAACCTCCGCAAACTAGCCAAGATCTTTCCTGCACCGCAGCAAACGCGCAAAGCGTGATAGGAAAGGTGCCCGCGCCAGATTTGGAACAGCTATTTCTGC
>NZ_QBUD01000046.1 GCF_003058085.1 Yoonia sediminilitoris
TATATGGACCCCGCCTTATTGCAACAGTCTTGGCAGGCTTGGTTCAGGATCACGATTGCTGACGTATATCCGGCTTCTTTGAGCGGCCCAATACATTGTCGCCGCGAGCCCCGATGGATTTCCGCGTGCTTCTCCCTCATTGGCTCCAAGGCATCAGCTTTGCTGTGCCGATCCACACACCAGGGTCAAGAAGCGACGGTTCGTGTCGTTGTCACCATCCCATGCCAATTTGCTGCAATATTCCGGGTTTGTCCTCCTGATTCTAGCGCCTCGGTGCTTTCTTACATTGGGGCGACGGGCTGATATCTGCCGCCACCGGACAAGACTGACCAAACGATCCTGGCATTTTTGTTGGCAACTGCGACAGCCACCACATTTGGATGTCGCCGGTTACGCATCCGTCCGATCCACAGGCTCCGAGGGTCAGTTTTGCCTCCCGCCTTTGCAAGGACGGCGCGGGCCCCATGGATCATCAAGGTGCGCAAGTATCGATCCCCGCGTTTGCTGATCCCAAACAGGCGCGACTTGCCACCACTGGATCGCTGCTTGGGAACCAGCCCAAGCCATGCTGCAAACTGTCTTCCGTTCTTGAAGCACGTCCGGTCTCCAACAGCCGCAACAAGTGCTGTTGCCGTTATTGGGCCGATCCCCTCGATCTCACCAATGCGTTGGCACATCTCGTTGGATCGAAATAGGCCTCGAATGCGCTTGTTGTAAGCCGCAATGCGTTGATCCAATTCACCAAGCTCTTCACGCACATCACAAACCAGCTCCAAGATCATGTCTCCGAGGTTATTGTCGGTTCCATCCGCAATCTGCCCAAGCGCATGTCTCAGACGCGTGATATCGCGGGCAACGACCACCCCATGCTCTGCCAACAAACCTCGGATCTGGTTCACCAGCCGTGTCCGATTTGACACCAGTCTTTGACGGATACGATGAACAGCCTGGATCTCGAGTTGTTCCGAGGATTTTGGCGGCACAAAGCGCATGGACGGCCTGCCGATGGCCTCGCAAATTGCCTCGGCATCGTTCCGGTCGTTCTTGTTGGATTTCACATACGGTGTCACAAATTGCGGTGAGATCAAACGAACCTCATGGCCTAGATTGGCAAATACTTTCGCCCAATAGTGTGAACCGCTGCAAGCTTCCATTCCAACAATACAAGGCGGCAAATCCGCAAAGAACTGCGCAACCGCATCTCGTCGCAAAGTCTTTCGCAGGATGGCTTCTTCCTGAGCATCTACGCCGTGGACCTCAAAGACGTTCTTCGCCAAGTCCAAACCAATTCTCACTATCTGCATGGTATTTCTCCTTTCCCAAAATTGATCTTCTAAGGGTCGCCGACCGAAGGCGGCGGGGTCCATACCATTGGCTCCTG
>NZ_QBUD01000047.1 GCF_003058085.1 Yoonia sediminilitoris
GGGCGGTTTCAATGGGTCGACGCAACACTTTAATCTTTTTGGAAAGATGGAGTGTTTACGATGAAGTACCGGACGCGGACGTTTTACACGGCCAAACAGAAGTCGGAGATGTGGGACCGATGGCAACGCGGGGAGTCGATGAGTTCGATTGGGCGACACTTCAATCGCGCGTCGTCTTCGATCTTCCCTCATTTGGCGCAGTTTGGTGGAATCCGACCACCTGATCGCAAACGGTCGCGATATGCTTTGAGCCTGATTGAGCGGGAAGAAATTTCTCGTGGGCTTGTCGCAAAACGGTCCCTTCGGTCAATCGCCGAAAGCCTGAACCGGTCGCCGTCGACGATCAGTCGCGAGGTTCGCAGGAATGGCGGTCATCACACCTATCGCGCAGCCCGCTCTGACCAGCGTGCCTGGGACTGCGCGACGCGTCCCAAATCGTGTAAGCTCTCGTTCAACGATCCTTTGTGCCAACAGATTGCGCGTAAGCTGCGCAGGAAATGGTCACCACAGCAGATTGCCGGATGGCTCAAGCGCAAGCACCCGGACGAGGAGCAGCGCCGCGTGTCGCACGAAACAATATATCGCAGCCTGTACTTGCAGACCCGAGGGGTTTTGAAGAAGGAATTACAGGAGTTTCTACGCAGTCCGCGTGCAATCAGGCGGTCTCGACATGCCACCCAAAAGGGGCTCAAACTGCGCAAGATCAAGGACGCCGTCCCAATCAGTGAACGCCCGCCTGAAGTCGAGGATCGGGCGGTTCCCGGCCATTGGGAAGGCGATTTGATCGTCGGTTCCAACAACAGTTATATCGCCACATTGGTTGAGCGGCATTCGCGGTTTGTGATGCTCGCAAAGGTCGAAAACAAGGACACCCAAAGCGTCATCACGGCCCTCATCAAACAGGCGCGCAAGCTGCCAAAGGAACTCTACCGCTCGCTGACATGGGATCGTGGATCAGAGATGACCGGGCATCGCAAGTTCACCATAGCGACAAAGATCGACGTCTACTTTTGCGATCCGCAGTCTCCATGGCAACGTGGCAGCAATGAAAACACCAACCGGCTTCTGCGCCAGTATTTTCCCAAAGGCACTGATATATCTGGTTTTAGTCAGGCCAAACTCAGCGCTGTCGCACGCCAGCTTAACGAGCGCCCCAGAAAGACCTTGCAATACCAAACCCCAGCAGAGAAATTTGAAGCCTGTGTTGCAGCGACCAATTGAAACCACAGG
>NZ_QBUD01000048.1 GCF_003058085.1 Yoonia sediminilitoris
CGTTCGCTAATCGTCGATTATTCGACGATTTTCGAGACGACACCTGCACCCACAGTCCGGCCGCCTTCGCGGATCGCGAAGCGCAGGCCGTCTTCCATGGCGATCGGTGCGATCAGTTCAACGTTGAACTTCAGGTTGTCGCCCGGCATCACCATTTCGGTGCCCGCTGGCAGCTCAACTGTGCCGGTCACGTCTGTGGTCCGGAAGTAGAACTGCGGACGGTAGTTCGCAAAGAACGGCGTGTGACGGCCGCCTTCTTCCTTGGTCAGGATGTAGGCCTCGGCTTCGAACTTGGTGTGCGGCTTGACCGAACCCGGCTTACACAGAATCTGGCCACGCTCAACGCCGTCACGGTCCACACCGCGCAGCAGCGCACCGATGTTGTCACCTGCTTCACCGCTGTCCAGCAGCTTGCGGAACATTTCAACGCCTGTGCAGGTCGTTTTCTTGGTGTCGCGGATACCGACGATCTCGATCTCGTCACCAACGTTGATCACGCCACGCTCGACACGGCCGGTCACAACAGTACCACGACCAGAGATCGAGAACACGTCCTCGATCGGCATCAGGAACGGCAGGTCAACCGCACGCGCAGGTGTCGGGATGTATGTGTCGACAGCTTCCATCAGCTTCTTGATGGATTCTTCGCCGATTTCAGCGTCGCGGCCTTCCAGCGCGGCCAGAGCCGAACCGGGGATCACAGGAATATCGTCGCCGGGATATTCGTAGGAAGACAGCAGCTCGCGGATTTCCATCTCCACCAGTTCCAGCAGTTCCTCATCGTCGACCTGGTCAACTTTGTTCATGTAAACAACCATGTAGGGGATACCCACCTGGCGACCCAGCAGGATGTGCTCGCGGGTTTGTGGCATTGGACCATCGGCTGCGTTCACAACCAGGATGGCGCCGTCCATCTGCGCGGCACCGGTGATCATGTTCTTGACGTAGTCGGCGTGGCCGGGGCAGTCGACGTGGGCATAGTGACGTGTTTCAGTCTCGTACTCGACGTGCGCGGTCGAGATCGTGATGCCGCGGGCCTTTTCTTCGGGCGCGCCGTCGATCTGGTCATAGGCCTGGAAATCACCGAAATACTTCGTGATCGCTGCTGTCAATGTCGTCTTGCCGTGGTCAACGTGGCCGATTGTGCCGATGTTCACGTGCGGTTTGTTACGTTCAAACTTTGCCTTAGCCAT
>NZ_QBUD01000049.1 GCF_003058085.1 Yoonia sediminilitoris
TGCGAACACGTGCCGCCGTTGCTGTTGAAGCTGGAAAGCCGCTTGAGATCATGGAGGTCAACCTTGACGGCCCGCGTGCCGGTGAGGTGCTGGTCGAGATCAAGGCGACAGGTCTGTGTCACACCGATGAATTCACCCGTTCGGGCGATGATCCGGAGGGGATTTTCCCCGCTATTCTGGGCCACGAAGGGGCTGGCGTCGTGATCGAGGTGGGTGAGGGCGTGACCAGCCTTGAAGTGGGCGACCATGTGATCCCGCTTTACACGCCCGAATGTCGCGAATGCGAATATTGCCTGAACCCGAAAACCAACCTGTGCCAGAAAATCCGCAGCACGCAGGGTGCTGGCCTGCTGCCTGACGGGTCGACCCGGTTTTCGATGCTCGATGGCACGCCGATCCATCATTACATGGGCTGTTCGACCTTTGCCAACCACACGGTTGTGCCCGAAATCGCCCTTGCCAAGGTGCGCAAGGACGCGCCGTTCGACAAGATTTGCTATATCGGTTGCGGGGTCACTACCGGCATCGGCGCGGTGATCAATACCGCCAAGGCCGAGATCGGATCGCGCGGTATCGTCTTTGGTCTGGGCGGCATCGGGCTGAACGTGATTCAGGGGCTGCGGCTGGCAGGGGCTGACCAGATTGTCGGCGTGGACCTCAACGACAGCAAGGAAGAAATGGGTCGCCATTTCGGCATGACCGACTTTGTGAACCCTTCAAACGTTGACGGAGATCTGGTCGCCCATCTGGTCGAGCTGACCGGCGGCGGGGCCGATTATACCTTTGACGCAACAGGCAATGTGGGCGTTATGCGCACAGCCCTTGAGGCCGCGCACAAGGGCTGGGGCGAGAGCATCATCATCGGGGTCGCACCCGCCGGTGCCGAGATCGCGACCCGTCCGTTCCAGCTTGTCACCGGGCGCAGCTGGCGGGGGACCGCTTTTGGCGGCGCGCGGGGGCGCACGGATGTGCCGCGGATCGTGGACTGGTACATGGACGGCAAGATCGAAATCGACCCGATGATTACCCACAAACTGACATTGGACGAAATCAACCACGGGTTCGACCTGATGCACGAAGGCAAATCAATCCGCGCCGTGGTGGAGTTTTA